>NZ_SDHY01000010.1 GCF_004118285.1 Aquirufa rosea
CCGCTGTTCCTGTGGCTGGTGTAAAGGTGAATGTTCCGTCACCCGAAGTTCCCGTGAAGGTTAAGCCTAAGCTTGTCAAATTCGCTACACCATTGGTGAAATCAGCCGCATTAGTTAATTTATTCGTACCTGATAAGCCACTGATGCTTCCTGTTAAGCTTGTGCTTACCGTTACATTGTTCGTTGAAGCATTGAAGCTAGTCACCGTGTTACCATAAGCATCTTGTGCCGTCAAGCTATTCGTGCCCGTGAAGGCAACGCCATTGATTTGAGGACTTGCTAAACTTACCACCAACTTACTGAAGCTAGACTCTGATACTGTCACCGATAAACGGTCAGCTCCTGCTGCAGAAATGGTTCCATCCGTAGCAGCTATCTGAGCTGATTCTGCTTTGTATAGCAACATAGAAGCGGTAGCCACACCATTGGTGAAGCTAACGCTTGTACCTGTACCAAAATCAGTGCCTGCTACCGTTGGTGCGGTGGATGGATTAGCCGAACTATTCGCTCCGGAGAAGGTAATCGTCTTAGAGCCTGTATAAGCCGCATCCGTATTTCCTTGCGCATCCTTAGCGGTGATGGTGATATTTTGAGATACCCCAGCTGTTTGTGTTCCAGTTCCTGTAATCACCAATCGCGTAGCTGCTCCTGCATTAATCTGTACCGAACCACTCGTTACCGCTGTACCACTCTGTGGGGTAAAGGTAAAGGTGCCTGTTCCAACTGTTCCTGTGTAAATCAACTTCGTACTCAAGTTGGCTACACCACTCACAAAGTCACCTGCGCCTGTCAATTTATTCGTACCCGACAAGCCAGAAATACTTCCTGTCAAATCGGTACTAACTGTTATATTATTTGTTGAAGCATTAAAATTCGTTACCGTATTCCCGTAGGTATCTAATGCAGTTAAATTATTGGTTCCAGTAAATGAAACTCCATTCACTTGCGGACTAGTTAGACTTACTGCCAATTTAGAAAAGGTACTTGGATTCACTGTTACCGATAAACGATCGGCTCCCGTTGTGGTAATTGAAGATTGCGTTGCTACGATGTTCGCTAATTCAGCTTTAAATAATGACATGGAAGCGGTAGCCACACCATTGCTAAAGTTCAAGGTAGTTGCCGTTCCAAAATTAGTACTTGCCACAGTAGGTGTCGTAGCTGGACTAGATGAACTATTGGCTCCAGAGAAAGTAATTGATTTGTTACCTGTATAGGAAGTGGCCGTATTACCAGAAATATCTTTGGCTGTCAAGGTAATGGTTTGTGAGGATCCTGCCGTTTGGGTCGCTGTACCTGTTATCACAAATTTGGTGGCATCACCAGGCAATAGGTCTCCTGAATCAGAACCTGTTGCTCCAGAAGCAGCCGTAAATACCAAATTCCCTGTTCCTGAAGTACCTGTCAAAATTAATTTGTTCGTCAAATTGGCAACTCCATTCACAAAGTCTGCTGCTGAATTCAACTTATCTCCTCCAGATAATCCGGAAACAACCACCACTGACTCAGCAGTAACCGAAACAATATTTTGGGAAGCATCAAAATCTGTAACGGTATTTCCGAATTGATCTTGTGCAGTAACATTATTTACTCCCGTCCAGGCGACTCCATTAATTTGTGGTGTCGTTAAATTAACAGCAAATTTACTTAAGGAAGTTGGACTCACTGCCACTGACAAACGATCAGTGCCCGCAGCTGAAATCGTTCCATCGCTTGCAGCAATTTGAGCTGATTCAGCCTTATACAATACCATGGATGCGGTGGCAACCCCGTTGGTAAATGTTAAATTAGTTCCCGTACCAAAATTCGTTCCAGCTACCGTTGGTGAGGTACTTGGGCTTAATGAGCTTGCTGCACCTGAGAAAGTAATAGTATGCGATCCTGTATAAGCGGTGGCTGTATTGTCATTTACGTCCTTGGCTGTAATGGTGATAGTTTGAGCCCCTCCGGCGGTTTGAGTAGAGCTACCCGTAACTACCAATTTAGTAGCTGTACCTGGTGCAAAAGTAATCGTTGACTGGGTTTGAGAGCCCGCTCCACTTTTCACTGGATTTCCTCCAATGGTAGCGACAAATATACCTGAGCCAGCTGTGGTTGGAGAAGTGACTGTGGCGGTATAAGTACCATTTCCTACATCAGAAACAGCACCAATGCTACCTAAACCTGATAATTTCTCTATCGTTACCGTAGCACCACCTGCTCCTAAATTATTTCCATAGGCATCTTTGGCGGTTACTGTCAATACTTGAGTGCTTGTTCCATTAGCAGTGATGGTGGCTGAAGATGGTGTCAAGGTAGTAAAAGCAGCATCCAATATACCTGGGTTGTAGGTAATGGTAGCTTGTGTCTGCACCCCTGTTCCACTCTTCACATCAGCGCCTCCAATAGTAGCCACAAAAACACCTGAGCCTGCGGCGCTTGGTGCAGTCACCGTGGCGGTATAAGTACCATTACCTACGTCGGTTACGGAGCCTATACTACCAGTACCAGAAGATTTAACAATGGTTACAGTGGCTCCACCTGAAGTCAAATTATTTCCATAGGCATCTTTGGCCCTAACAGTTAATACCTGAGTGCTTACTCCATCAGCGGTTATGCTTGCGCTGGTTGGCAATAAAGTAGAGATGGCCGCATCAACAGCAGCAGGATTTACTACCATATTATCCGATGCATCTGCTATGCCAGTAGCACCATCGGCCGCTGGACTTGCATCTGACACCGTGATGGTATAATTACCCGCTGTAGTATTGCTGAACCAGAAATTAGCTGTAGAATCTCCATCCGCAATATTCACCGAAGTAAGTAAGCTACCATTATTTGCCGTACTGTGGAACAAACCACCTGTGGTGTATAAATATACAGTTTGAGCTCCAATGGTACTGGATAAATTGGCAATATCTCGACGAGAAACGGTGTAAGCCGCTCTTGTACCCGCTACAATATCCGATGGAGCATTTAATACAAACTTATTCGTTCCAGCGGTTTCACCGGCATAAAAATCTCCTAAAGAACTAAATCCTGAACTTTGAACCGATGTACCTGTTCGTGTACCCGCTGCTCCGATGGACCAGGTATCACCTAATTTCTTTCTAACAATTAAAGTGGATGTATTAGCACCTCCTTGAATATCACCAGCTACATAATTAAGCGTAGCGGTCATAGTGCTGTATGTTCCAGATGTATTATCTAAATCATTGATTGACCAATAACGGTTGATGTATTTCGATTGACTAATACCCGATGCTATAGCTGGAGCTGCACCCGGAACAGTAGTTGAGGTAGTAATGGTCAAATTACCCGATCTTCCGGCAAAAGATAGACTCAATGGAGCATAGTTATCTGAATCACCAATTGGGAAGTTAACGGTACTAGAATTTTGAGGAATTCCTCTGGCCAATTTACCCTGTACATACCTTGATGAACTTGCACCCGAAATGCTGGCTCCACTTGCTATGCTTAATACATTTGAACCGTTAGTAACTATTTTACCATTTTGTAAATCTAAGGTACCATTGATTAATACATCAGAGTCTAAGGCAATTCCAGAGGCCGTATTGATGGTCAAATTACCCAATTGACGAGCTCCCGATTTAAAGGATAAAGTAGGAGTTCCTGAACTGGTATTAACCACTAAGTTAGAACTAGAGCTACCTAATAAATTACCTGTGATACTCGATAAAGTTCCATTCAAGGTTAATGTATTAGAACCAATGGATAAATCACCGCTGATGATATTTAAGTTTTGAGATACGGAAACATTACCATGTAATGACTGAGCAACACTTTGAGAAGCATTGTTCCATTCCACATTCATAAAGCTTTGATCCAATCCTCCCGTCAAAGCTGTTGAAGTAATTCCTGTCACTTTTAATAAAGCATTAGTTCCTGCCCCAGCGTTAGATGACCAAGTGGATGCCGGAATAGAACCTCCATTTCTGGCATGCTCATAGGTACCTCCATGGAATGCTAATAATTCAGAACTAATCGTATTGACAAATTCTCCTCCAGAATTTTTAAAAGTTCCATGGGTATGAATGTTATATTCCGCTACAGGATTACTAGAGTGCTTTAATGTCAAGGTACTTCCTGACGGCAAATCAAACACTCCATCGATAATCAAACTATATAATTCGATATTGGTATTTAAGGTCGTGGTAATTCCTGATGGGATTTTTACAATATCGTATTCTCCCTGAGAAGTCTGTGTTGGAGCTGAAGTATCTGTAAAGGTATTTCCACCGTCAGAAGAAACCTCCCAGGCTACAGAAGTCCAGTTACCTGAAGATTTAGGCTGGTAAATTGCTCCTTCTGTAATGGCAAAGGCATCTGTAGAACTAGCCGTTAAACTCATTCCAGAAATAGCCGTAGTCGTAACAATCGCATTGGTATTATACGTATAAGATGGGGAATTTCTGGTAGATTCATCAAAACGTAAATAATCAATTAAGAAAGAGCTACTTCCTGCATTGATCGTCACAGTCACCGGATTGGCCAAAAGAACTCCGCCAGCGGTAGTACGCATTAATTTGGTCGTTTTATCAACTCCTCCTATGGTAAGTCCTAATTGCAAGGTCGTATTGGAACTCACATTCACTTGGTTACCATAGGCATCCTGAACACGAGCGTTCAAGGTAACATTGTTAGATCCCATGGTTGGGTAGGCAGGTGACAAGGTCGTAGCGACCAATTTCGATGCCGTGGCACCGCTAACAGAAACATTTAATTTATTTTCCATAGCTGAAGTACTCACAGTTCCATCAGTTACTGAAATCAAAGTAGACTCTGCCTTGTACAATTTCATTATGGCTGTTCCCACACCATTGGTAAAGCTTACCACGGTATTTGATCCAAAATTGATATCCGAACTATTCTTGTCGGATACCGTTGGTGCCGTAGAAGGATTTGCGGAACTATTAGCACCAGAAAATACCAAGATCTTATCTCCCGTATAACCAAGAACCGTATTACCGTTTTCGTCTTTAGCGGTAATGGTAATCGTTTGACTGCCACCAGCTGTTTGAGACCCATTACCTGTTATCACTAATTTACTTACAGTTCCTGCTGAAATGCTTACGTTTGAACTGGTAACAGCAGTACCTGATGCTGGGGTGAAAGTAAAGGTTCCCGTTCCTGCATTACCGGTAAAAGTTAATCCAGTTAAATTGGAAACCCCATTCGTAAAGTCTCCCGCATTATTCAATTTATTTCCTCCACTTAAGCCTGAAATTATTCCAGTTAAAGTGCTCGTTACCGTGATGTTGTTGCTAGCAGCATTAAATCCTGTTGCCACGTTACCCCAGGAGTCATAAGCGGTCAAGGTATTGGTACCTGTGAAGCTTGATCCGTTAGTTTGTGGACTCGTCAAACTAACCGCAAATTTAAGTCCTATACTAGGGCTAACCACTACTGCTAATCGATCTGAACCCGTGGATGCCGTAATTCCTGAAGCACTCGCAGTAATATACGGAGACTCTACATGGTACAAGGCCATTGTTCCTGTAGCCACACCGGCTGTAAAGGTCATAGTAGTAGCTGAACCGAAGTTAATTGCAGAAGTATTTTTATCCGTAACTGTGGCAGCTGTCACTGGATTAGTGGAAGAACTTGCCCCAGCGAAAGTAATGGCATGATCACCTGTATAAGTAGTTACCGTATTTCCATTCGCATCTTTAGCAGTAATGGTAATAGTTTGTGTACTACCTGCAGTCTGTGTTCCTGTACCCGTAACTACTAAACGAGTGGCTGTACCTGCTCCCATGGTCACGTTTCCACTAGTAACTGGAGTACCAGAAGCTGGAGTAAAGGTAAAGGTGCCTGTACCTGCAGTACCTGTAAAGGTTAATTTACTGGTCAAATTAGCCACACCCGAACTGAAATCTGCGGCATTGTTCAACACGTTAGAGCCATTAAGTCCGGAAATAGTTCCAGTCAACGAAGAGGTAACTGTAATCACATTAGCTGAAGCATCAAAGCCGGTAGCTACGTTTCCATAGGCATCAAGGGCGGTTAAGGTATTAGTTCCTGTAAAGGCTGTACCTGAATTTTGTGGACTGGTTAAGCTAACGGTAAATTTAGTTGCCACACCGTGACTCACTGCAACCGTCAAACGATCAGAACCTGTAGAAGCATTGATTCCAGAGGCACTAGCAGCAATATTAGCTGTTTCGACTTTGTACAATTTCAAATCTGCCGTAGCAACACCATTCGTAAACGCGATGGTCGTGGCTGTTCCAAAGTCAATGGCCGCACTGGTATTATCAGTTACATTCGGTGCAGTGGATGGATTAGGAGAAGAATTAGCTCCAGAGAAGGTCAAGGCATGATTTCCTGTATATCCTGTTGCCGTATTACCATTGGCATCTTTAGCCGTAATGGTAATGGTCTGTGTTCCACCAGCCACTTGTGTAGCCGAACCAGTGATGACAAATTTCGTAGCAGAACCCGCATTGATAGTTACATTACCACTAGTAGCGGCCGTACCAGTAGTTGGAGTAAAGGTGAAAGTACCTGTTCCTACTTCACCCGAGTAAATAAATTTAGAAGTTAAATTAGCTACACCTGCGGTGAAATCTCCGGCACTGTTCAAGATATTGGTACCCGATAATCCTGTGATACTTCCTGTGAGCGAGGTAGTAACTGTTACTGGATTAACGGAGGCATTGTATAAAGCTGTATTACCATAGGCATCTTGCGCGGTCAAGGTATTAGTACCAGTAAACGCAACTCCATTGGTTTGAGGACTAGCTAAACTCACCACAAATTTACTGAAGCTCGCTGCTGAAACTACCACTGATAATCGATCCGAACCTGAAGTGGTGATACTTCCTTGAGTAGCTACGATCGGTGCTGTTTCCGCTTTATACAATACCATAGAGGCTGACGCCACCCCATCAGTAAAGCTAATGTTTGTAGCTGTACCAAAATTTGTACCCGCAACTGTCGGTGCAGTGGATGGATTACTGGAATTATTTGCCCCCGTAAAGGTCAATGACTTAGTTCCTGTATAAGAAGTTGCCGTATTTCCACTGGCATCTTTCGCAGTAATTGTAATGCTTTGAGAGGCTCCTGCAGTTTGGGTTGTACTACCTGTAATAACAAACTTCGTCGCGCTACCTGGATTAATCACCCCATTAAATGAGCCAGTAGCACCTCCTGTGGCGGTGGTAAAGGTTATCGTTCCAGAACCAGATGTACCCGTATAAATTAATTTACCTGTTAAATCCGCTACACCATTCACAAAATCGGTATTGCTAGTTAACTTATCTCCTCCAGAAAGCCCGGAAATAACTCCTCCCAAACCTGTGGTGGCTGTAACGTTGTTGGTCGAAGCATCAAAATCCAAGACAGGGTTTCCATAGGCATCTTCCACCGTGATGGTATTGACTCCTGTTAAAGCTACACCATTGGTTTGTGGGGTAGTGAAAGACACGTGGATTTTGTTTAAACCTGCCTGATTCACATTGACCGTTAATCGATCTGCGCCAGAGGAAGCAATACTTCCATCATTCGCTACGATGATCGATTCTCCTGCTTTGTATAGAATCATGGAAGCCGTGGCAACCCCATTCGTAAAGGTCAAATTGGTTGTTGCTCCAAAATCGACTCCCGCTACGGTAGGTGTTGTTACTGGGTTAGTCGATTGCGTAGATCCTGAGAAAGTCAATGCTTTAGATCCTGCATAAGAGGTCACGGTATTTCCGCTGGCATCCTTTGCTGTAATAGTGATGGTTTGACTGGCGCCTGCTGTGATAGTACCCGTACCTGTCACCACCAAACGTGTAGCTGCAGCAGGGTTGATAACTACATTGCCACTCGTACCAGAAGCACCGCCTGTAGCCGTGTTAAAGCTAAATGTACCAGTTCCAACGGTTCCTGTGAATATTAATTTGCTTGTCAAATTTGCCACCCCATTCACAAAGTCAGAGCCACTATTTAATTTGTTCGTTCCTGACAAACCTGAAATCGTACCTGTCAAGCTGGTAGTTACAGTAACATTATTCGCACTGGCATCAAAAGAAGTAACTGTATTACCGTAAGCATCTTGTACCGTCAAGGTATTCGTACCAGTAAAGGCCGAAGCATTGGTTTGTGGACTAGCCAAACTAGCCACCAATTTATTTAATCCCGCATTCGATACTGTCACGCTTAAACGATCTGCTCCCGAAGTAGTCACTGCCCCTTGGGTAGCTACTAACAAGGCAGATTCTGCCTTGTATAACTTCACTTGAGAGGTAGCAACCCCACTTGTAAAGGTAATCGTCGTGGCTGTTCCAAAATTAATGTCAGCATTGTCTTTGTCTTTAGCCGTTGGTGAAGTACTTGGATTGATAGAACTTCCTGCTCCCGAGAAGACAATCGACTTATCACCAGTGTAAGCGGTGGCCGTATTTCCACTCGCATCTTTGGCGGTCATGGTCACAACCTGACTTCCCCCTGCTGTTTGTGAACCCGTACCTGTCAACACAAATTTCGTCGCTTCACCTGGATTCACCGTAATGCTAGCACTGGTTACCGCTGTTCCTGTGGCTGGTGTAAAGGTGAATGTTCCGTCACCCGAAGTTCCCGTGAAGGTTAAGCCTAAGCTTGTCAAATTCGCTACACCATTGGTGAAATCAGCCGCATTAGTTAATTTATTCGTACCTGATAAGCCACTGATACTTCCTGTTAAGCTTGTGCTTACCGTCACATTGTTTGCCGAAGCATTGAAGCTATTCACTGTGTTACCATAAGCATCTTGTGCCGTCAAGCTATTCGTGCCCGTGAAGGCAACGCCATTGATTTGAGGACTTGCTAAACTTACCACCAATTTACTGAAGCTAGACTCAGATACTGTCACCGATAAACGGTCAGCTCCTGCTGCAGAAATGGTTCCATCCGTAGCAGCTATCTGAGCTGATTCTGCTTTGTATAGCAACATAGAAGCGGTAGCCACACCATTGGTGAAGCTAACGCTTGTACCTGTACCAAAATCAGTGCCTGCTACCGTTGGAGCGGTGGATGGATTAGCCGAACTATTCGCTCCGGAGAAGGTAATCGTCTTAGAGCCTGTATAAGCCGCATCCGTATTTCCTTGCGCATCCTTAGCGGTGATGGTGATATTTTGAGATACCCCAGCTGTTTGTGTTCCAGTTCCTGTAATCACCAATCGCGTAGCTGCTCCTGCATTAATCTGTACCGAACCACTCGTTACCGCTGTACCACTCTGTGGGGTAAAGGTAAAGGTGCCTGTTCCTACTGTTCCTGTGTAAATCAACTTCGTACTCAAGTTGGCTACACCACTCACAAAGTCACCTGCGCCTGTCAATTTATTCGTACCCGACAAGCCAGAAATACTTCCTGTCAGACTGGTCGTCACCGTTACATTATTCGCACTCGCATCAAAGCTTGGTACCGTGTTTCCGTAAGCATCTTGTGCTGTCAAGGTATTCGTACCCGTAAAGGCTACCCCATTGATTTGTGGCGTCGCTAAGCTTACCGCCAATTTCGTATAGCTCGATGGACTCACCGTCACTGACAAGCGGTCAGTACCCGATGTAGTAATCGAGGATTGTGTTGCAACAATGTTCGCAACTTCTGCTTTGTATAACTTCACTTGCGAGCTAGCTACCCCATTCGTAAAGGTGATGGTAGTAGCCGTACCAAAATTAATATCTGTATTATCTTTATCTCTGGCCGTAGGTGCAGTGCTTGGATTGATAGAACTTGTTGCTCCAGAGAAAACAATTGACTTATCACCCGTATAACCTGTGGCTGTATTTCCACTCGCATCTTTGGCGGTAATCGTTACCACTTGGTTGCCTCCAGCTGTTTGGGTACCGGTTCCCGTTACGATAAATTTAGTGGCCGCACTTGGATTAATGGTGATGCTTGAACTTGTTACCGCAGTTCCTGTGGCAGGTGTAAAGGTAAAGGTTCCGTCTCCCGAAGTGCCCGTATACGTTAAGCCTAAGCTTGTCAAGTTCGCTACACCATTGGTGAAATCAGCGGCATTGTCCAATTTATTCGTACCCGATAAACCTGTAATAGTTCCTGTTAAGCTAGTAGTAACTGTAATATTATTTCCTGATGCACTAAAACTGTTGATGGTATTTCCGTAAGCATCTTGAGCCGTCAAGGTATTCGTACCCGTAAAGGCCGTTCCATTCGTTTGTGGAGATTGTAAACTTACGGTTAACTTACTGAAGCTAGACTCAGTTATTGTCACCGATAAACGGTCAGCACCTGCCGCAGAAATAGTTCCGTCCGTGGCAGCAATTTGGGCTGCTTCTGCTTTATACAATATCATAGATGCTGTGGCCACACCATTGCTGAAGCTCAAGCTAGTACCCGTGCCAAAATTAACCCCACCAACCGTTGGAGCGGTCACTGGACTGGATGAGCTATTTGCTCCAGAGAATGTAATAGTCTTAGAACCCGTATATCCTGTTGCCGTATTTCCTTGTGCATCTTTCGCTGTAACGGTAATGGTTTGTGCAGCACCCGCTGTCTCTGAACCTGTGCCTGTAACGACTAATTTAGTAGCAGCGCCTGCACTAATCGCAACGGTTCCACTAGTAACTGTAGATCCCGTTTGAGGAGTAAAGGTAAATGTTCCTGTTCCCGCAGTACCTGTAAATTTCAAGCCTAAAGTACTTAGATTGGCTACTCCGCTAACAAAATCATTCGCATTATTCAACTTATTCCCTCCCGATAATCCAGATATAGTTCCCGTCAAACTGGTTGTAACGGTTACATTATTTGTACTGGCATCAAATGTGGTTACTGTGTTACCATATGCGTCTTCTGCTTCTAAGGTATTAGTTCCGGTGAATGCTACCCCATTGATTTGAGGTGTAGCTAAACTAGTGGTTAATTTATCAAAGGCTGCTGGACTTACGGTGATTGCCAAACGATCAGCACCTGAAGTAGTAATGGATGATTGTGTAGCTACCAAATTAATGGCTTCTGCCTTGTACAAGGCTAAAGTGGCTGTTGCCACACCACTACTAAAATTCAAAGTGGTAGCCGTACCAAAATTCGTTCCATTTACGGTTGGGACAGTCACTGGACTGCTAGAACTTGCCGCACCACTAAAGGTTAAACTATAGTTGCCTGAATAGGTAAGTGCTGTATTATCATTGGCATCCTTCGCCGTAATAGTAATGTTTTGTGTAGCACCCGCTGTTTGTGTACCCGATCCCGTAATAATAAACTTGGTAGCGGCACCTGCATTGATCGTAATACTGGAGCTTGTCACGGCTGTTCCAGAGGCTGGAGTGAAGGTGAAGGTTCCGGAACCAGCAGTACCTGTAAATATCATAACGCTGGTTAAATTCGCTACACCATTCACAAAACGTCCTGCATTGTTCATGACATTACCTCCCGTAAATCCAGAAATAGTACCTGATAAACTAGAAGTGATGGTGATGTTATTGGTGGCTGCACTAAAGCTGGTCACTGTATTTCCGTAAGCATCTTGAGCGGTCAAGGTATTGGTTCCGGTAAAGGCAGTACCACTAATTTGTGGACTAGTTAAACTTACGGCTAACTTACTGAAGCTTGCTTCCGAAACATTGACATTAAGTCGATCTCCTCCTGTACTTGAAATACTTCCATCCGTTACCGAAATCGAAGCAGATTCTGCTTTGTACAATTTCAAATTCGTCGTTGCCACCCCATTCGTAAATGTAACCGTGGTGGCCGTACCGAAGTCTACAGCTGTGGAGTTCTTGTTTGTGGCGGTTGGTGAGGTAGAAGGACTTGGAGAATTAGTGGCTCCAGAGAAAGTCAATGATTTATCTCCCGTATAAGTTAATGCGGTATTTCCACTCGCATCTTTGGCAGTGATTGTCAAGGATTGAGTTCCTCCCGCAGTCTGGCTACCAGAACCCGTTACTACTAATTTAGTAGCTGCCCCGGCAGTGATTTCCCCATTTGCAGAACCGGATTTACCCGAAGCTGATGTAAAGGTAATAGAACCTGTTCCTATGGTACCGGTATATTTCAATGAGCCCGTCAGGTTAGCCACTCCATTCACAAAATCATTGACATTGTTGAGCTTATTACCACCCGATAATCCAGAAATGGTTCCACTTAAACTTACTGTAGCCGTAACTTGATCTTGAGAAGCATCAAAACTGGTTACCGTATTTCCGTAGGCATCTTGCGCCGTGATGGTATTCGTACCCGTAAATGCCAAACCATTGACTTGTGGAGAAGTTAAGGACAGGGCAAAAGTATCTAAACTAGCCGGCGAAACACTTACTGCCAATCGGTCGGCACCAGCAGCAGAAATGCTACCATCTGTTGCTGCTACTATGGCAGCTTCCGCCTTAAACAAGGCCATAGTCGCCGTAGCAACACCATTGGTAAAGGTTAAACTAGTTGCCGTTCCAAAGTTGGTTCCCGCTACCGTCGGGTTTGTTACCGGACTTGATGAAGCATTCGCACCTGAGAAGGTAATATTTTTTGATCCGTTATATGTGGTCGCTGTATTACCACTGGCATCCAATGCCGTGATAGTGATTGATTGGGTGCCACCAGCTGTTTGCGTACCGGTTCCAGTTACTACTAATTTCGTAGCTGCACCGGCATTAATAGTTATCGATGAACTAGTCACCGCTGTTCCCGTCGCTGGAGTAAAGGTAAATGTTCCACTTCCAGATGTTCCTGTGAACTTTAAGCCTAATGTTGTCAAGTTCGCCACTCCATTCGTGAAATCACTCGCTTGATTTAGGATATTGTTTACCCCACTTCCTAATCCACTTACTGTACCTGTTAAGCTAGTAGTAACCGTCACATTATTAGTAGCTGCACTAAAGGTGGTCACTGTATTACCATAAGCATCTTGGGCGGTAAGGGTATTCGTTCCGGTGAATGCCGAACCATTGGTCTGTGGACTGGCTAAACTTACCGCCAGTTTACTGAAGGTAGTTGGACTCACCGTCAC
>NZ_SDHY01000011.1 GCF_004118285.1 Aquirufa rosea
AAGCTTTAGGGAGTAATAAAGAAATCTTTATAGTGCTTGTCCTTAAAACTTGCAAACTTCTGTTTGAGTTTCAGATAGAAATAATACTCTTCCCTATCTCTAGACGTTAATTTAGCGGTTTTAAGAAGATCTTTTTTGCTGATTTTAAATAAAATCTGATTCTGATTAGGTGTCATAGAATTCCGTCAAATTTTCGAAAATATTCAAATAAAGCATCTCTCACTAAATCAGACTTATTTCTTCTGGTGACATTTGATAACTTGAAAAGCCTATCACGTTCAGTAGCGTCGAGCCTTAAAGTCAAAATTCCATCTCTTAGTTGTTTGGCATAATATTTCTTGAAGTGGGTATTTAAATTACTCATAATAACTTTGTGTATATACAATAAATATGCATCTATATGAGAAATGCCCAAAAAATTGAAATTTTAAATAGTCGCAGGTTAAAATTAAGAGAAAATGCAGTCAAGATAAGGGAAGAAAGAGAGCGGTTAACTCGAAGACTAGATAGGTTGAAAAATAATCTCCATGATATTGAAGCTGAGGAAGAAGCATTGAATTCATTAATTATAGATCAACTTGATTTTAAAAAAATGGATGTATCAATTCATATTGTAGAAGAATTCATACCAGATAGAATGGATAGATTGATGTTAATGATAAATATCCCTGGAATAAATTGTCCTATCTTCAAAATGTTAAGTTATTATGAAGCGGGGATATTATCCAAAATAAAGACTACAGGAAATAAACTGGCGTTTGATCAAAAGGTTTACAAATTTGCTAAAGATCACATTGAAGTACTTTGCAAGCTAAACGAATCAAGAGATTTTAAGTTAGATCTATCTGAATCAATAGATCAATATCTACATGATTTTACAGTAGAACCTAGATTAAATCGTCATTTATTTTTTTAAGAGAATAATTCACAAAGAGTATTATTATATACATATATACATTGTCTGGACAAGATTTAAAATGTTTGAGCTTAAAGAGTAATTAACTGAAAATACGAAAATGACTTTTTATGATTCAGATTTTAGAACCTACGATAACCAGGCTGTGTAAAAAAGTAATAAAATCAATTATAATTCACTATTTAATATGTTTTAATAATTTTTTGAAGCATCAGTTTTATATATTCAGAATTCTGTTCTTCTTGAAAGAATACTTGGTTGTTATTAAAGTCTTCGATAGTTAGGTTATCTTTCCAGTTCACTTCACTCCATCTAGTATTAGAAATGATAAATGAGTTTAAAATCAGATTATCATTAGTAACTTGTGGTTGAACTTTTTCTTCTAAGTACTTAAAAAACTGAATTTTAGCATCTTTGATCCCATTCGAATTTCTTATACCCTTTGGGTCAATAAAAGTGAGGTATTGTTTGCTTTGTTTTTTAAGCCATAGTATAAAATCTGGATAAAAATTATTGCCTTCAGCAAAAAAACCAATACCTTTTTTGCTCTGATTTCTAAGAAGAAAGACTTCATCAAATATTTTTGAAGGATTCATTTTTTGAACCTGATCTTCAAAATCTTTCATAAACTTATTTTCAGAGTCATTTAGAGCAACTGGAAATACTTGAAGCTTATTCTCATAGCCTTTTCCAACATAAATCAATGGCTTGTATAAATGCATTAAATTATCAAAAGCTTCAACTTGGTTAGCTATTTGAATGGATCGAAATGTTGTTTCAGAAAATTTACTTTTAAGTTGTATAAATCTCTTTTCAATGTCATCAATGTCTTCATTTTTATTCAATCGAATATCATACTGTAAGAGAAGGTTGTCATCTGTGGAAGATAATAATCTAGTTTCAATATGATTTGCATTGAACATATTTTTAAAATGTAAGTAATAGTGTTCTATATACTTTTTGAGCAATACAGTAACTAACTCTTGCCAAACCTTCATGTTTTTCAAGGTACTAAAGTTCATTTTATCCTCAGGAATAAAGACCCTATACCATGAATTATTGGAAACTATTTCTTGTAATGTTTTCTTTTCTAATTCAAGGTTTGCGAAACCCTTACTTGATTTAAAATTTTGAATATCAAAATAAATCTGCGTCCAATCAATTAATGCAAAATGCTGAGAATTGAGATAGCAAATCTGTTTTGCTGTTTCAATTTTATTGGATTTAAAACTCTCTAAAGAGTCAATTTTTGGGTACCAGTCCACTTCAATTTGACTGTTTTTAAATAGACTCTTATTTAGTTCTAGTTTTAAAATCTCTTTTTTCTTAAAGTTTTCAGATTCTTTAACTTGAATCAGCTTCAAATTACTTTTAGAAATATCAATCTTATTTAGTGTAGGGATAGTAATTGTTACCCAGTCACCTGCATTTGTTGGCAAACCTTCTTCCTCTAAAAGCTCTTTGAACTTCTCCATATAGTGAGCTTTAACACCGAAAATTTGAAGAGTTTCTAGGGGTCTTAAATACTTTCTGATTGCTTTTAAATTCTCTGGTCGTTGATAGTCATCTAGCCCTACAGAACGTTTTAAACTAAAATCATAACCTTGTAATCTAACACCTCTTCCAAATAACTGAATGATTTGAGATCCTTCAGACTTACCAATATTCATTAAACCCATAGAGCTTACTCGCCAAGAAGACCAACCCTCCGTAAATTTTTTTGAACCAATAAGCATATTGATTTCCTGCCTAGGATTAACTTCATTTATCTGGGCAAAAAGAGATTCTGAGAAATCTTTTTCAGACCCTAAAATTCCATTATTCATGGCTAAATCATGTAACTTCTTTTCATCACCAACATTTATAACACCAAAATACTTTTCATTATCACCAACTCTCAATCCAAGTTCACCATTAGCACCTTTAAGATTATCAAGGTATAGGTTAGCACCAATATTATGATTATGGAAGATTTCTTTATTTATACCCTCAAATATTTGATCTGGCGTTAATTCAAGTTCATTTAAATATGCGAAGCTACCATCAAAAATGCTATATCCATTTCCGTCTAAAAGGCCAGATTTATTGCTTAAAATCAATTCAATAAATTTTGTGTATTCAGACTGGTTCTTTAGAAAATCTGTTAAGAAATGGACTATGTCTAATACGTCTGAAGTATCAATACCATTTTCTTTTCTTACTGCATTTACACTACTTCCAACAAATACCCATAGCGGTTTAAATATTCTGAACTGACTAGCTAATTCTGGCTTATTCTTAAAAAGAAGTAGTTGCTGATAGAATGAAAGTAAGTTAGCTGTCAGGTATTTATTTTTAAAATCTAAATTATCTTCTTTCAGGTTTAGGATCCGGTAATCTTTACCATAACCATCTTCTGTATTGACCCCCTAAATAGCTGGACAGAATTGTAAAAACAATTAAGTCACTAAATTTAGGAATCATGTCAAAAACAAGAAGGAGTTTCTCGGCTTCGGAGAAACTGTCAATCATCAATGAAGCAGATCAGTTTGGTATTACTGCCACTTTGCGTAAACACAATCTTTCTCCCTCTGTATTCAGAAGGTGGCGAGATAGCTTCAATGCAGGGGGTGTTGCGAATCTTCAATCTTATTTTAAACAGCGTAATCCGGAAGTAGAAGCACTGGAAGAGCAAATCCGGGTATTGAAGAATATAGTGGCTAAGCAATCCATTGAACTTGAGTTCAAGACCGAGCTTTTAAAAAAAAGTCAATTCCACGATCAGCGTCGGTCGAAGTAATCAAGCATTTTGAAACACATCCCATGGTAAACAAGCAAGAGCTGTTGATGTGGTCAGGGGTTCCCCGAAGTAGCTTCTACTACAAGCGGGGAGACGGCTTACGTGGGCGTAAACCCAGTGAAATGACCGTTACCTCAGACGGAGAGCTGGTTGATAACACGACCGTAGTAAAGGACGTAGAATCGATTCTCCAGGAAGAGTTCTGCTGCTATGGCTACAAGAACGTATGGGATGAGCTTAAACAGATGGGATATATTATCAATCACAAAAAGGTTTACCGGCTAATGAAAATCAATAACCTATTGTTCAACCGTAAGATTGGATCCATTGGCGTACCTAGACAGTTTGTTCGTTTTAGAAAGATCCGGGCAGAAAAACCGCTGGAACATCTGTGTATGGATATCAAATACGTTCATATACATGGGGCACAGCGTAATGCGCTATTACTAACGGTAATAGATGCGTATAGTCGCAAGGTATTGACGCATATGCTGCGGTTTAATATCAAAAAGGGAGATGTAATCGTGCTGCTGTCTCTTCTGCTCATGGAATACAAGATTGAAAATATGACCCTTAGGAATGATAACGGCTCACAGTTCATTGCCGGTGTGATAAGGCAGTTTTTAAAAGAAAAGGGGGTGAATCAGGAGTTTACGCATGTAGCTACCCCTGAAGAAAATGCCTATATCGAAGCCTTACATAGTAATGTTCAGCGAGAAGTGGTAGAGCGATATGAGTTTGAATCCATCTACCATGCACAGATGATCTTCAGCCGTTATTATGAGTGGTACAACAATCACCGAAAGCATGGCTCATTGGGCAGAAAATCACCAGAACAGTTCTTGCAAATCTTTAACCAAAATTCCGTACCCTATAAAACAGAAAAAAAATCAGAAATTGTCTCAAATTTTAACCCCATTTTGTCCAAAAATTAAGGGGTCGATACACCGCATGGTTCCATTATCACGAATATTACTTGAAACATTAAGAAAGTATTTTCTTTTATATAAGCCTAAGGAATATTTATTCGAGGGCCAATTTGGGGGAGCATATAGTACTAGATCTGTTCAAGAAGTAATGCATTTGGCCAAACAAAAAGTAACTGATAAACAAGGAAGCGTACATATGTTGAGACATAGTTATGCAACACATTTGATGGAAGCAGGAACAGATATAAGAATCATTCAAGCCCTACTTGGGCATAACAGCATCCGAACTACCATGCTATATACCCATGTTAGTAGGGTGGCGATTGGAAAAATTGAAAGTCCACTAGATAAACTAAATTGGTAACCTTCTGCGTATTTATAAGTAGACAGACGCGTTATTTTAAGTATCATGATTTCAGCTACTCCCGAAAGCGCAATTATAAATGATTGATTTAAACTTTTTTATATTTTAGTGAACGCGTACTTTTAAGTGTTAGCGGCTATATTACAACCGACCGTGCTAAACAGAAAGTTCATATATTTGCAGACACAAAAAATTAAGTAAAGACAGAATGTAAAAAATAATTTCTTTCAGACATATCAGAACAACAACCGCAAAGCGGTTGCTGTATTGTTTCATCTTTAACGAAAGAAATTATGTTGATTTTACAAAACATTTCATATACACACCCAAGCAAAGATTTACTGTTTAGCGACATCAATCTGACAGTAAACAATCACGAAAAGACAGCTTTAATAGGCAACAACGGAGTAGGGAAATCTACCTTGCTCAAAATTATTGCAAGCGAACTTCAACCTTCAAGCGGACAAATAAACATTGACGCAGAGCCGTATTATGTTCCGCAAATTTTCGGACAATTCAATCATTTGACAATAGCACAAGCGTTGCGAATTGAAGGCAAATTGAACGCTTTGAAAGACATCTTGAACGGAAACACAAGCGAGGAAAATTTCAATTTGCTGAATGACGATTGGACAATAGAAGACCGTTGCAAAGAGGCACTGAACTTTTGGCAATTGGACGGCTTAGACTTATCGCAAAAAATGGAAACGTTAAGCGGAGGACAAAAAACAAAAGTTTTTTTGGCGGGAATTTCCATTCATCAACCCGAATTGGTTTTGTTGGACGAGCCAAGCAATCATTTAGACGTTTCGGGCAGACAACTTTTGTATAGCTTCATTAAGTCCACAAAAAGCACATTGATTGTTGTAAGCCACGACAGAAAATTACTAAACTTGTTGGACACAATTTGCGAATTAAGTAAACACGGAGTTAAAGTTTATGGCGGTAATTACGACTTTTACAAAGAGCAAAAACAAATTGAAAACAACGCTTTAAGTCAAGACATTCAAAGCAAAGAAAAAGAACTGCGAAAAGCCAAAGAAAAAGAACGGGAAACATTGGAACGACAGCAAAAATTAGACAGTCGTGGAAGAGGCAAACAAGAAAAAGCGGGCGTTGCCCGAATAATGTTGAACACTTTGCGAAACAATGCAGAAAACAGCACATCAAAAATGAAAAGTGTTCACGCAGAAAAAATCGGGGGCATTTCGCAAGACTTACAAGAACTTCGTTCTTCGTTGCCTGACATTGACAAAATGAAGTTTGGTTTTGACAATTCAGCATTACACAAAGGAAAAGTTTTGTTTACGGCAACAAATATCAATTATGCTTACCACAAACAACCGCTTTGGAAAGACAATCTGAACTTTCAAATTACAAGTGGCGAACGAATCGCATTGAAAGGTACAAATGGTTCGGGAAAAACTACTTTGATAAAACTCATCTTGGGCGACATTAAACCGCAAGCAGGAACAATTTACCGAGCAGACAACAAAGCGGTTTACATTGACCAAGACTATTCTTTGCTTGACAACAAACTAAAAGTTTACGAACAAGCCGAACAATTCAATGTTTCTGCATTACAAGAACACGAAATCAAAATCCGGCTCAACCGCTTTTTGTTTACAAAAAATGATTGGGACAAATCTTGTAGTGCTTTGAGTGGTGGCGAAAGAATGCGTTTGTTACTTTGTTGCTTGACGATTAACAGTAAGTCACCAGATATTATTATTTTTGACGAGCCAACAAATAATTTAGACATACAGAATGTTGAAATACTGACAGCAGCAATAAATGAATACCAAGGGACAATCATTGTTGTGTCGCACGATGAAACATTTTTAGAACAAATAAACATAGAACGGACAATTGAACTTTGATAAAAATACAGCCGCTAACAAGGTATTGCCGCAATGGGGGGTAAAGTGCTTCTATGAAACTTTTGTGCTTAAACAAACGGTAGTACATCTATTGAACTTTGGTGCTGAAAATCCCCCACTGCGGCAATACCCGAACCGTTATCAGCTACTCAGCTGCAGCGCAGATCCTGGCTGTTGGTTTGGTTAACTTGGGCAAAAGAGCGAATGATTTTTCTAGGTGGTTTTAATCAAACCAGCTATTGAACAAGGCCAAACAATATAGCAGTATTATTATTGGAGTTTCTAACAATTTCTTTAGAGCGATTAATATAAATTCAATGAGCAGCTTATAACAATAGGCTTTACGCAATTTGGGCTTCATCAATGGCCCATCAGCTTTGGTAGTGCTAATCAACTTCAGTAATTTGGCTTTCAGCTAATCGAGTTTTTTAGTGGCCAAGCCAGCAGTAGTAACAACTATTCCCAACCTGCGTTAAGCCTCGAACGTTAGCGGTAATTTTACGAAAACGACATAAATACTAAAAAACAATCCGATGAAGCTATAAGTAACTGTTTAAAAATAAAAACAGAAATAAATCATTACTCTCAAAAGTTATGATGATTTGTATTTATCAACAATTTAAAATTTACAACAATGACACAGTTACAAATGATTAACAAAACCAAATCAATAGCTCAACAAGACGAAAATGTTTCCGCAGTTTTTATGTACGGTTCATTTACTAAAAATGAAGGCGACAAATATTCTGACATCGAATTTTACATCTTTCTAAAAACCAAAGAAAACTTTTCGGCTGAAGAATGGGTAAACCAAGTTTATCCTGTCGCTTTATATTTCATTAATGAATACGGAAGTGAAGTCGCTATTTTTGAGAATATGATTAGAGGCGAATTTCATTTTTTAAAAACAGACGAAATAAAAATCATTAAATCGTGGGAAGGAATTGTTGCGTTCAGTGATTTTGACCAAATGAATTTAATTGACAAAGACGGACTTTTAACGGAAACGCTAAATCAAATCAAAGTAAAATTCCCTGATAGAACCACAGACGAAAATATTTTGTGGCTAAGCCAATCATTACTGAATGTTTTGCTGACAACGAACAATTTAATCAAAAGAGAAGAATTTGCCCACGCCCACCAAAGCTTGACGACTGTTCAAAAATACTTACTTTGGCTCATCAGAACAGTAACAAATAAAACTCAACATTGGGAAAGCCCGACGAAAAGTTTGGAAAAAGATATTGACCAAGATTGGTATTCAGAATTTATACTTACAACATCTGATTTAAACCCTAAAAACATAAATACAGCCTTTCAAAATTCATTGAAAATATCTGAAAAGCTGTTTGACAAACTAAATGTTGGACTAAAACTCAAAGAAATATTAAAAAGAATTGAATAAAAAACTACCGCTAACATCGCATATAGCCAATGGCGGGGGAAGTGGGTATTTGAAGCTTTGTAGCCCGCATCAGCTTCTGTGCTGGCGGACAGGTATGCAGCCCGCAAACCGCCACTGGCCATATGCGTAACCGTTGTACGACATAGTAAAACCGAACCAAACAACTCTTCCAAACGGTTTTGGAGAGGTGTAGCCGTTAATAAAACCTTTTTATGATCTTTAATTGCATTTTTGATTTTTGATGCAGTACTGTCTGGATTTTTATGGACATTACGCAAATAGTGAGCTTCATCTAACACTACAAGATCCCATGAAGTTAGTTGAATCAATTCAGCCTGTTTGCTTGCGTATTGGTAGCTACAAATTTTAATAGATTTGCTGTCATCAAATGGATTAGTTACACCACTTTTATATTTTGAATTAAAATTTTTACTCTCAATTACTTCAGAATTTAGATAGAATTTGTCCGCTAATTCATTCACCCACTGTTTTCTTAATGAAGATGGACAGATAATCAATATTCTACGCTTATTTTCAGCCCATTTTTGGCTTAAAAGTATACCTGCTTCAATTGTTTTACCTAAGCCAACCTCATCTGCAAGTATCGCACCCTTAGAGTAGGGAGATTTAAACGCAAACAATGCTGCCTCAACTTGATGTGGATTTAATTCTACTTTTGCGTCAAGTAGAGCAGCTCCAAACTTTTCTGTTGAGTCTGAACTTGCTCTTTTAAGAAGCTCGTATGCAAAATATTTCGCTTGATATGGGGTGATTAAACTCATTATTGTTCAACTAATTCAGATAGTTTTATTTTAAGTATTTCACATATTTTGAGTATCATTCTTAAAGATGGCTCAGATTTATTTTTTGCCCAAAGATTTACAGTAACAGTTGAAACCCCTAATTTCTTAGATAATTCCACTTGTGTCATCCGTTTTTTTTCAAGTATCTCTTTGAGACGAAGCATACACAACAAATTAAAGAATTACTTTAATGAAAACCTAAATTATTTAGCAGAACTTACTAACAATAGGCCATAGTCTATTCTTACAAAAATATTTTTATGTAACAACAACTATTTGATTAACAGCACTTTAAGTAAGTAATAGATTTGGTTTTCCCATTTTTTTTCGTTATATTTTTCTAAACCGATTTTGGTGAAAATTAAAAAAATAAAAAAATGGCTAGAAAGCAAAGAGTATTAGGAAATGACACCTATTTCACTGTATTCAACAGTGATTTGAAATTGATAAAAGATCCTGTAAAGAAGATCTTGTTTGGAAAAATAAAAAACTGGATTTATCGAAATGAAGATAAAGAAAGTAAGATACACTTGAAGAATGGATACTATTGGTCATTTGCGTCCTATAAATATTGGGCTGACGAATGTGGGCTAGAAGAGAAAACTGTGGGAAAACATTTACGCGAACTTGTGAAATCTGGTATTTTAATCGTTGGCAACTTTAATATTTATAAGCAGGATAAAACATTCTGGTACCGTTTACCAACTGAAGAAGAGTTAAATAATGTGAACTTTCGAATGTTGTATTATGGGAAATCCATTAGTAAAAAAGGTGAACAGCATAGCAATGAATACTTACTTGAGTGCTATAAAAATGGTATGATTGATGTAACAAAAAGAGACAAGCTGAAGGAAAAATTGGGATCACCGTTACCAGAAGATAAATCAGAATATAGCTCAGAAGATAATTCAGAGTATATTAAAGAACATAATTCAAACCATAATACAGAAATTATAACAGATTATATAAAAGAAGATATAAAGAAGAATAACTCTAATGATTATAATGAATTAATGGATGAAAACAATATATTAATTCATTTTGATTTTTTTAGTAAAATAAAATTGGAAGAAACCTCAACAGATTTAATAAAATTATTTATCAATAGGTTTCATGAATCCTGTATAGATTCAATTATAAATCAAGAAGATTTATTTAAATATAAATGCAGGTTTGATGTATTAAACAATCATTTGCTTGGTCAAAAGAATATTTCTTATTGCTTTAATCTTATTAATAGATATTTCAACTTAGTTATCTCACCTCAAAATGCGGAGCAAAACGGAGATGAATTAACACCAAATATTACCATATCAAATACAAATCCGTTTCAAGCCAATATTATTCAAAATATAGGCTAGATCTTTACCTAAACTAGAAGTAAACTTTTAAAAGTTAATAACAATGATCAGATTCATAGAAGTCCTAACAGACTTAAATCTTGAAAATTGCAACAATGGGATTTCAATCCTTAGAAAAGGCAGATATCAACTTATGAATTCGAATTCAACGGGTTCAGGTCATGACATTGAGCTTTGTGGAAATCTAATCAAAGCTGGAATCTACCTTGCAGGGGAACAGTACCATGATTTAACAGCTTGTATCTCCTTCAAAAAAGGCTATTGGAATGATTTGGTAAAAGAATATAAACCAAATTTTAAATCAATAGAAGATCAAATGGAATATGACTTCTATTCTGCACTAAACCCAATTTTACAATAAAATAGTTTATCTATTATATCTTGGGTAACTAAAATAATTTACTTAGATTTGCACCATGGAAATTTTGGATTTGGTAATAGGTACATCGTCATTATGGGCTGTTAAAGCCACCCAGTCTTTCTTTTTCTTCTTTGGAATGCCATTACCAGAGGATAAATGGGAAGACTGGTTAGATCAGGATGAATTTGAAGGACAGCCATGGTTAAATAAATCGAAAAAATATCTATTTGATGAACTAAATCTAGCAAAAAAAGAATTCAAAGAATTTCTTAATTCCAATGAATTAATGAATGAAACTGTTTCAAGAAATGGTGGAGCTAAGGTAGTAAACCAATACATTAATGCCCATGCCATTAGAATCAAAAAAATCAGATTAATAATCCAGTTCAAGGTCTACTTCAACGTCTCTAAAAACGCCTATGGTACCAGATACTTGCTTGCAAAAAGTTGTTGGATTAATAACCAGGATGGAAAAGTAATTAAGAAATTTTCAAGAGTAGTTGGACAAGCAGAACAGGTTAAAAAAGGTGGAAAAGTACCTTCGAACATTATTAAAGATGTTGAAAAAGAATTGGAGGCGGCTATGTGGCATGAATACTGTCTTGAATATAAATTCTTAAACCAATAATCAGATTTATATGGAATTTAAGCTTTTATTACATGAATATTTAATAGCGCGAGCTGAAGTCATTGGAGCTGATTTCAATCTTTCTCTAACAGAGATTGAAAAACTTTTTTCACTTGGGTTTAGAAACTTTGCTGGGGTGCAGGTAAACGAATTTTTTTTTCCATGCTGGGACAATGATGAGCCTATTACACATCGAGGGCTTTTAAATGGGTTTATTTGTTTTTATATCTCAAGAAATTACAAACCCATTCAAAATTCTTAAAAATCTCAATTGTTATGAAAATAGAATTTAATCGACATGGTTTATCGCTTGAAGAGCATTATCCATCAAGATCATTTGATGATTACGATTATACGTTTTACCTAACTTTTTCCCAAAAAGAATTGAAAATGTTGTTCGATTACTATAGGGTTCAATTTGGTGATAATGAAAAATTAGCTGATAAAATTTTGCATCATTACCAAACCTACGACTCATTAAAGCTC
>NZ_SDHY01000012.1 GCF_004118285.1 Aquirufa rosea
CGACCAGTCTGACAGGAAGTATTTCTGGCTTGTCGGGCACAAATAAATTGACAGGCGCAGGTGACTTTGTGAGTGGTGTAGCCAACTTGAGTACGAAGTTGATTTACACAGGAACAGTAGGCACAGGTACCTTTACCTTTACCCCACAGAGTGGTACAGCGGTAACGAGTGGTTCGGTACAGATTAATGCAGGATCGGCAACGCATTTCATGATTACCGGAAATGCAAGTCAGATTGCAGGAGAGGGACAAACCATCACAGTTAGAGCGGTGGATGCGAATCACAATACAGTGACAAATTACACTGGAACTAAGTCCTTAACCTTCTCTGGTGCAAATAGCTCAAGTAGTCCAGTGACGGTTGCCACAGCCAATGGAACGACTTTTGGTACAGCGACAAATATTGTATTTACCAATGGTGTGGCTACTTCTTCCATAGTGCTATATAAAGCCGAGAATGCATTAGTTACAGTGACTGATGGTACCATAAATTCCACAGGAAATTCTCATGAATTAGCCGTAGAAGTATTACCAGCAAGCTTTAGTAAGTTAGCCGTAAGTTTAGCAAGTCCACAAATCAACGGTGTGGCCTTCACAGGTACGAATAGCTTAACGGCACAAGATGCTTATGGTAACACGGTGACTAGCTTCAATGCTTCGGGTAACAATGTGACGGTGAGCACGAGCTTAACAGGAAGTATCAGTGGTTTATCAGGTACCAACAAGTTGTCAGCTACTGATGATTTTGTGAATGGAGTGGCTGATCTAAGTTCCTTAGACTTAACTTATACAGGTGCCTCAGGTAGCGGAACATTTACCTTTACTCCAGCAACTGGAACGGCAGTGACTTCGGGTAGTATTACTATCAATCCTGGTACTGCCACTAGAATGGTTCTTTCCGGATCAAGTACGGGTACAGCTGGTCAAGCACAAGTAGTTACCTTAACAGCGAAAGATGCCAGTGGAAATACGGTTACTTCTTATACTGGTGACAAATCCATCGTATTCTCGGGAGCTTCCTCTAGTGTGAATCCAGTGGTAGTACCTACGGTCACAGACAAAAATGCAGCTGCTGTAGATTTTGGTACCGCCGCTACTATCAACTTTAGCAATGGTGTGGCAACCACCAACATGATTTTATACCGTGCTGAATTAGCCAACGTGGTAGCTACTCAGGGTAGTATTACTTCGTCTGGTGCAGATCGATTGACAACTACCTATTCGGCTGGTTCACTTTCGAAGTTTGCAGTAGCTCTGAATAATTCACAGGTGAATGGAGTAGCTTTTACAGGTACCAATACGGTAACTGCACAAGATTTCTGGGCTAATACACTGACTACTTTTGATGCTAGTGCCAATAACGTAACGGTAAGTACTAGTTTAACGGGTACCATTACTGGCTTGTCAGGAACAAATAAGTTAACAGGCGCTGGCGACTTTGTAAGTGGGGTTGCGAATTTGACGAATAAATTAATCTTTACAGGTACTTCTGGTACAGGAACATTCTCGGTTGCCTCCGCTAGCGGTGGTGCAACAGGAACAAGTAGCAATGTTAATGTAGTAGGAGGTGCTGCCACTAAATTACGTATTTCGGGTAGCTCAACTGAGACGGCTGGTGTAGCTCAAAGCATCACGATTACCGCCTTAGATGCTAATGGAAATACCGCCGTAGGATACACAGGTTCTAAAACTTTAGTATTCTCGGGAGCTAATGCTTCTTCTTCACCGAGCACTAATCCGACAGTAGCGGGTGTGGATTTTGGATCAAATACCAACATCACTTTCAGTAATGGTACTGCGAGTGTCAACTTAGTACTTTATAAAGCTGAAACAGCTTTGATAGCTGCCACAGATGGTAGCTTATCGGCGGCAGGTTCGGATCGATTGAGCGTGGCTGTGAGTGCATCTAGCTTTAGTAAATTGGCAGTTAGCTTGAACGGTTCTCAAGTGAATGGTACTGCCTTTACAGGTACTAATACCTTGACTGCTCAGGATGATTATGGCAATACAGTGACGACTTTCAATGCATCTACCAATAACATTACCGTAACTGCCACATTAACAGGTAGCATTACAGGTTTATCTGGAACGGATAAATTAACAAGTGCCCTGGATTTTGTGAGCGGAGTTGCCAATTTAACATCTAAACTAATCTTTACAGGAACAGTAGGTACAGGAACATTTACCTTTACCCCAGCGACTGGTACTGCAGTAACGAGTGGAAATGTGACGATTGGTTCTGGAGCGGCTACTAAATTGATTATTACGGGAACTTCTGCCTCACAAACGGCTGGAACAACGCAGACTATTACCATTACTGCGAAAGATGCTAATGGAAATACGGCCACAACTTATACGGGTTCTAAATCAATTACATTTAGTGGGGCGAATGCTTCAACTAACCCAGTAACAAGTCCAACGGTGGCATCGGTGAATTTAGGAACAGCTACTTCTATCAGCTTTAACAATGGGGTGGCTACAGCAACCTTGGCGCTTTTTAAAGCAGAGGCTGTTGACTTGGCAGCTACCGATGGAACCATATCCGCCTCAGGAGCAGATCGTTTCAGTGTAACAGTAAATACGGCAGCTTATGCGAAATTAGTTGCCAGCTTGAATAGTCCACAGGTGAATGCCACTGCCTTTACAGGTACGAATACCTTAACAGCACAAGATGCTTACGGAAATACAGTTGCTTTCAATGCATCGACCAATAATGTTACAGTTTCAACAAGCTTAACCGGAACTATTTCTGGCCTATCAGGTGGAGATAAGTTAAGCAATGCCAATGATTTTGTGGCAGGTGTGGCAAATTTAACCAGCTTAGGTCTGACATTTACGGGAACTTCAGGAACAGGTACATTTACCTTTACACCTGCTTCAGGTACTGCTGCCACGGCAAGTAATATCACGGTAAATCCTGGTGCAGTAAGTCGCTTAGTGATTACGGGTACAAGTTCTGTAACTGCTGGAGGTAGTCAAACGATTACCATTCGTGCCAAAGATACCAACGGAAATATTGTTACTACCTATGCTGGTGATAAATCGGTAGTGTTCTCTGGTGCGAATCAAACTTCAGTTCCAATCGTTCGTCCAACCGTAAGTGATAAAACCGCAGCGGATGTGAATTTTGGAACGGCGACTACTATTAACTTTGTCAATGGTGAAGCTACGGCTACCATGAAGTTGTACAAGGCAGAATCTGCTATAGTGGTAGCAACGGAAGGATCCGTAGCCTCTGTTGGAGCTGATCGTTTGAGTGTGACTGTAGGACATGCTAGTTTAAATAAGTTTGCCCTTAATTTTACAAACCCTCAAGTAAATGGTACAGCCTTTACAAGTAGCAATGAAATTATTGCACAGGATGCTTATCAAAATCCAATATTGAGTTTTGATGCAAGCGCCAATAATGTCACCATCACTACCAGTCTGACAGGAGCAATAACTGGTTTAAGTGGAACCAATAAATTGAACAATGCAGGTGATTTTGTAAATGGTGTGGCCAATGTGACCAATAAATTAATATTTACGGGTACAGCTGGATCTGGAACCTTTACTGCCAGCTCTGCAACTGGAGGTGCTACCGGAACTAGCTCTTCGATTACCATTTCAAGTAGTGCCGCTACTAAATTAATTATTACAGGTACGGGTACACAAACAGCAGGAGCTGCACAAACCATTACCATTACCGCCAAAGATGCTAGTGGAAACACAGCTACTGGATATACAGGAACTAAGAGTTTAGTATTCTCAGGAGCAGCTAGTTCACCTTCTCCAGCCACAGCGCCTACTGTTTCAAGTACTAATTTTGGGACATCTACTAATATTAGCTTTACTAATGGGGTGGCTACTGCTAACATGACGCTTTACAAAGCAGAAAGCGCCAATATTTCAGCTACAGATGGTAGTATCTCAGCTTTAAATACAGATAGATTGTTGGTAACTGTTTCCGAAACTGTATTCAATAAACTAGCTGTTAGCCTTGCTACGCCTCAAACTAATGCTACAGCCTTCACAGGCACCAATACATTAACAGCACAAGATGCTTATGGTAACCCTATAACCGGATTTACTGCGACGACCAATAATATTACCGTGACTAAAACCTTGACGGGTAATATTACGGGACTCAGCGGAGGAGCAGTATTAAATTCACATAGTGACTTTGTAAATGGGGTAGCTAATTTAACTGGTAAGTTAACCTTTACAGGTACTTCAGGAACAGGGACTTTCACCTTTACACCTGCCACAGGTACGGCTGTAACTAGCGCTAATGTGACCGTTAACCCGGGTGCAGCTAATAAATTAGTGATCACCGCCACTCCAGGTTCTATTATGGCTGGTACTACTAAATCAATCACCATTACCGCACAAGATGTAAGCGGAAATATAGTCACGAGCTACTCGGGAGATAAAAATTTAGTTTTCTCTACTTCTACCAGTCCGTCGAAAGTACCTACGGCTTCAAATAAAAATTCGGTGGATATTGATTTTGGGAACACAACTGTAATCACATTTACGAACGGGGTAGGAACTAGTATTCTGAAAGGTTATAAATCCGAATTAACCACAGTTAGTGTAACAGATGGAACGATCAGTTCCAGTGGTGGTGGTAATCTTGCCCTAGATATTACTCCAGGTAATTTCTCTAAATTAGCGGTAAGTTTAGCAAGTCCACAAATTTCAGGTACGGCCTTTACTGGAACCAATACATTGACAGCACAAGATGATTTTGGAAATACCGTTAATCTGGATGCTTCTACAAATAATATTACGGTTTCTAGTTCATTGGGAGGTACAATTACTGGACTTTCAGGAACCAATAAATTGAACAATGCCAATGACTTTATTGGTGGTGTGGCTAATTTAACAACCTTAGGATTAACATATAATGGTGCTTCGGGAACTGGCACATTTACCTTTACACCTTCCACTGGTACAGCTATAACCAGCTCCAATGTCCTTATTAATCCAGGTGCAGTAAGTCGATTGGAAATTACAGGTACAGGTACATTAACCGCAGGGGGGGCACAAACCATTACCATTCGAGCTAAAGACGCCAATGGTAATATCGTGCCGTCTTACACTGGAGATAAGTCGCTTGTTTTCTCAGGAGCTTTATCTTCCACTAATCCATTTGTTAATCCTACTGTTTCCGATAAAAACTCCAGTGATGTGAACTTTGGTACGGCTACAACCATCACATTTACCAATGGAGTGGCCTCGGCAACGCTGAAATTATATCGCGCAGAGACTGCAACGATTGTCGCTACCCAAGGATCATTGGCTTCAGCAGGATCAGATCGCTTAAGTGTGGTAGTATCACCTGCTAGTCTTAGTAAATTTGCGGTGTCACTTTCTACTCCACAAGTGAATGGACAAGCATTTACTTCCAGCAATATTGTTACGGCTCAAGATGCCTATGGAAATACAATTACATCATTTGATGCTAGTACAAATAACGTAACGGTGACTACCAGTTTATCAGGTTCCATTTCCGGTTTATCGGGTATAAATAAACTCAACAGTGCTTCTGATTTTGTCAATGGAGTGGCTGATGTAGCGACCAAATTAATCTATACAGGTACATCAGGTACGGGAACCTTTACTTTTACAGCTGCTACGGGTGGTGCTTCAGGAACCAGTGCCAATGTGGCCATCAGTGGAGGAACGGCAACTAAATTGGTTGTGACTGGTAGTGCAAGTCAAACAGCTGGAGCTTCTCAGTCGATTACTATTACAGCTCGCGATGCCAGTGGTAACGTAGCAGCAGGATATACTGGATCTAAAAATATCACTTTCAGTGGTGCTAACCTTTCTGACAGTCCTGCCACTAACCCAACCGTGAGTGGAGTGAACTTTGGAACAGTAATTAATATTAGCTTTACCAATGGAGTTGCATCAGCTAATATGATTCTATTTAAAGCTGAAAACGCATTAGTGGCTGCTACCGATGGAAGTATTTCTGCTGCAGGTTCAGATCGCTTATCTGTGAATGTTTCTGCTGCGGCATTCAATAAATTAGCAGTTAGCTTGGCCGCGAATCAAAACAATGGTGTGGCATTTACGGGAACCAATACCTTAACTGCCTTGGATGCCTATGGTAATGTAGTAACAGGTTTTGATGCCTCTGGCAATAATGTGACGGTGACAACTACTGGCTTGACTGGATCTATATCTGGTTTAAGTGGTACCAATAAATTGAACAATTCAGGGGACTTTGTCAATGGTATCGCGAATTTGACAAGCTTGGGAATGAAATTTACAGGTACAGTAGGTACAGGCACATTTACCTTTACTCCAGTGTCAGGTACAGCGGTAACGAGTGGAAATGTGACCATAGGAGCAGGTGCTGCTACCAAAATGGTAATTACTGGATCAAGTACTCAAACGGCAGGAAATGCACAAACATTGACCATCACCGCACTAGATGCCAATGGTAATACCGCTACGGGATATAGTGGTGATAAAAATTTACAATTCTCTGGAGCTGCTAGTTCATCCAGCCCAGCTACTGCTCCTTCTGCAACGAATAAGAGCAGCGTGGCAACTGATTTTGGAACTTCAACTACCATTACGTTTAGCAATGGTGTTGCCACCACCAGCCTGAATTTATACAAAGCAGAGAATGCGGAGATTCAAGTAAGTGATGGTACTATCAATTCTACTTCTGGAGGAAATTTAGCCATAACAGTTAGCCCTGCTAGCTTCAGTAAATTGGCGGTTAGTTTGGTAGGATCTCAAGCGAATGGAGTAGCCTTTACAGGCAGCAATACCTTGATGGCCTTGGATGCCTACGGCAATACAGTAATTAGCTTTGATGCTAGTGTCAATAACGTAACGGTGAGTGTAAATAGCTTGACAGGAACGATCAGTGGTTTAAGTGGAACCAACAAGTTGACTAGTGCGAGTGACTTTGTGAATGGAGTTGCGAACCTAAGTAGCTTAGGCTTGAAGTACACAGGAACAGTAGGAACAGGCACATTCACCTTTACTCCAGCCTCTGGTACTGCTGTAACTTCATCCAATGTGACCATTGGTTCAGGTTCAGCTAGTCGATTCGTGATCACAGGAACTACCAATACATTAACAGCTGGCGGAAGTCAAACGATTACTATTACCGCGAAAGACGCCAGTGGAAACACGGTGACCTCTTATACAGGTGATCATGCTTTGACATTTACAGGTGCTACAGGCTCAAGCAATCCAGTGGTTTATCCTACGGTTGTCGATAAAAATGGAGCAACACAAAGTACTTATACCGGGGCCACTTTAACATTTACCAATGGGGTGGCTACCACTACATTAGCTCTTTACACGGCTGAGTCGGTGAATTTTGCAGCCAGTGATGGAAGTATTGGTACGACTGGTTCAGATCGATTAAGTATCACGGTAAGTCCTGCTGCTTTTAGTAAACTAATAGTAAGCTTAAGTTCCCCTCAGTCCAACAGAGTTGCCTTCACAGGTACGAATACCTTAACGGCGGAAGATGCCTATGGAAATACGGTAACAAGCTTTGATGCGAGCAGCAATAATGTGACAGTGACTACTAGCTTAACTGGAACCATTTCTGGCTTAAGTGGTACCAATAAGTTGACAAGTGCGAGTGACTTTGTAAATGGTGTTGCAAACTTGACAAGCTTGGGATTAAAATATTCAGGAACCATTGGTTCAGGTACCTTTACCTTTACTCCTGCTACTGGTACAGCCGCTGTGAGTTCAAATATCACCATGGGCTCAGGTCCAGCAGATCATATGATGATCATTGGCTCAGGAACTCAAACAGCTGGAACTCCTCAATCCATTACCATCAGAGTAGTTGATGCTAATCACAATACGGTAACTAGCTATGCAGGAACAAAAACATTGGTGTTTTCGGGAGCGAATAGTTCCACCAGCCCGGCAACAGCCCCTACGATTGATGGCATTGCCTTTGGCTCTAATACAAGCACAGAATTTACTTCAGGTATTGCAACTGTTTCTTTGAATTTATACAAGGCTGAAAATGCGGTGATTCAAGTGACGGATGGAACCTTAGTAGCAGTGGGTAATCACCATGAATTGCCAGTGACTGTTTCTGCTGCTTCTTTCAGTAAGTTGGCAGTAAGCATTTCCGGCAACCAGATCAATGGAGTAGCCTTTACAGGAACGAACACCTTAACAGCCTTGGATGCTTATGGTAACGTGGTAACGGGCTTTGATGCCAGTGGCAATAATATTACGGTGACTACTAGCTTAAGCGGAACCATCTCCGGCTTAAGTG
>NZ_SDHY01000013.1 GCF_004118285.1 Aquirufa rosea
TAATTTAGAAGCCGTACCTACACCGGTAGTTATGTTAGAAGTAGTACCCGTTAAGCTAGTATTATCAGTGGCCGTAATGGTAGTCGTAGTACCAGAAACTGTATGTGAAGTAAATGTTACAGTAGCAATACCATTGGCATCGGTTGTACTAGTCGCAGAAGAGAAAGAACCATTGGCATCGCTCTTGGACCAAGTGATGGTTTTACCCGAAGTGCTTACTGGGTTATTGTTGGCATCGACTAATTGAGCGGTGATGGTTACGGTACCCCCAGCGGTAGGAGAAGAAGAGCTGCTTGTTACGATGTATTTGCTAGCTGCTCCAGCTACTACGGTAAATGCATTGGAATTGCCTGTTTTACTACTTACATTACCTGAACCTGAACCAGTGGCAGTCAATTCTACTCCACTCTCTGCTTTTGTATAAGTAACCCCTGAAATAGTCACATCACTTCCGCCATTCAATATGGTACCAGTTAATGTACCTCCTAAAGTTCCATTACCTGTTTTCAGCGTCAATGTAACTGTGCCATCTGCAGTAGCATTAACGGGGTTTCCATTGGCATCCGTAAGAGTTACCGTTACACTGAATCCATTACCTGCGGTTTGCTGAGCGATGTTGGAAATAACCAATTTGGAAGCGGCCCCTTCCGTATAGGTGATGGTTGACTGCGTTTGATTAGCTGTTCCGCTTTTTACTGCGGCTCCACCCAAGGTTGCTACAAAGACACCTGTACCGGTTAAAGTAGGAGATGTAACGGTTGCTGTATAAGTTCCGTTTGAGTTGTCAGAAACAGAGCTAATGGTACCTGTTCCAGAAGATTTTGTGATGGTTACGGTTGAACCACCCGCACTGATATTGTTGCCATAGGCATCTTTCGCAGTAACTGTTAATACTTGGGTAGATGTACCATTGGCAGTGATACTAGCCACCGTTGGTGTTAAAGTGGATGCAGCTGCATTGACTGTACCAACAGTTACAGCAATATCATCCGTGGCATCTACAACTCCAGCTCCAGCGTCAGCTGGGGTTGCATCAGACAAAGTGACGGTGTAGGTACCAACAGTTGTTTTTTCAAACCAGAAATTTACGGTCGACGAACCATCAGCAAAATCTACGCTTGTGATGACATTACCTCCAGAGGCTGCGTCATAAAATACACCTCCGCTGGTGGAGAATAAATAGGCAGTTTGAGCACCCGTAGTATATGGTAAAGAACCAGCATCTAATCGGGTTCCCACATAGGCAGCTCTAGTTCCTGCAGTAATATCGGCTGGACTATTCAATGAGAAACTGGTTGCTCCTGTAGATTCTCCAATGTAGAAATCAGAGAAAGAGTTAAAGTTCTGACCTTTAATGGTTTTCGTGCTACCATCTGTGCGTACATGACCACTTGGGGCCTTCCATGAACCTGAATTTTTGCGCACGACCATGTTGGATAGACTGGCAGAACCTACGATGTCACCACTTGGGAAACCTAAGGTAATGTTATAGGTAGTAAATCCATTAGCTGCTGAACCACTTCCGTCACTAACTCTCCATTTTCTCTTAACATATTTGTCACCTCGAATACCGGATCCGCTGATGGATGTATTGTCTGCTAATGTGTTGGTCGAGGATTCAATGGTTAGGTCTGTAGAAGAGGAACTTCTACCACTGAAATCTAAGGTTACAGGGGTATAGGCAGAAGCATCACCAATCGGGAAGGAAACAGAAGGGTCTGTTTGTTTTGGAATAACCCTCGATATAGTACCTTCTACATAACGAGTGTCAGAAGCACCTGTGATAGTGGCGTCCGCAGGGAAGCTTAACTTTTTATTGTTCCCCATGACCACATGTCCTGATACCAAATTCAAGGTATTGTTGATGGTTAAATCAGCTGGAATAGTCAAAGAACTTCCACCCGTCACATTAACCTTTAATTCTTTCAAATTTTGTCCGCCGGAAGCAAAATCTAGACTAGGACTTCCTGAGGTAGTATTTACATGTAATGTGGAAGAATTTGTTCCTTTTAATTTACCATTACTAGATCCATTAACCGATTGGTTTAAGGTTAAGGTATTATTATCTCCAATGGAGAAAGAGCCACTTTTTAGATAAAAATCATTAGCGATGCTAACATTACCATGCATGGTTTGATCAGAATAGGAGTTGTCCCATTCAAAATTCAAGAATGCTTGATTAAATCCACTAGTCAATGAGGTAGAGGAAAGCCCCGTAATTTTTGTTAAAGCCCCAGAAGCTTGCGTTGTCCAAAGGGCCTTTGGTATAGATCCTCCATCGCGGGCATGCCAATAGGTACCTCCGTGGAAATTAGGCAAATATCCGTTGCCTCCATTTTCATTGGTATTCACAAAATCACCCCCGGAATTTTTAAAAGTTCCGTGGGTATGTACATTATATTCTCCATAAATTCCAGAGTGATGATTCAAAGTTAGAGTACCTCCAGTGCTTAGGTCGAAAGTACCATCAATAATCATACTGTATAAGGAAACGGATTGACTAAGCGTAGTCGTAATACCTGAGGGTATTTTTACGATATCGTATTTGTCGTAATTGTACTTAATGCCCACTGTATCTGCAAAAGTAGTTCCCCCATCGTTTGAGATGGACCAGGTTACAGCATTCCAATTTCCAATTGATTTGGGAGAGTAAATTTTACCCTCTGTAATGGTGAATGCTGCGCTGGTTCCTGTACTTAAACTAGGACCTCCAGCCGAATACTTAGCGGCTTTGATGGTAGCATTATTGTTAATGGTATATGGGTTAGTCGATTTATCTACCGTTGAAACTTTATATCGTACATAATTTATATCTGTATAATAGTTCCCACTAGAAATAGTAGCTTGGATAGGGTTGGACTGTACTACATTGGAAGAATTAGTTCGCTCTATTCCATCAGATGTACGATCGGTAGCCCCAATGAATAAACTTAGTTCGACTCCAATGTCGGATGGCGCAGGGGAGTAGTTACCATAGGCATCCTTTAAACTAACTCGAATAATGTTGTTGTTAATTCCTAATATACCCACAGCTGGATTGATGTCAGTCACCTCAATGGCCGTTGGTGTATTGGGAGAAATGATGAAAGTAGATGAAATAGCTTCAGTCAAAGTACCACTAGTAGCCTTCAATTTGTAGGAAGAAGCACTGGATTTATTGATGGAAATACCAGTAAAAGTAGCTTCACCTGCTACTGCTGCCTGAGTCAGTGTACCTGAAAGTGTTCCAGACGCAGGATTGGTTTCAATAGAAAGGGTAATGTTATCAGTTGAAGAAGTTGGATTTCCTGCGGCATCCAAAATTTGAACTTTAATAGCTGGGCTAATGCTTGATCCTGCAGTAGCATTACTTGGTTGTACGCTAAATGCTAATTTTGTGGCACCACCAGAAGTGATATTAAATGTATTAGAAGTAGCTCCCGTTAAGCCAGAGCTGGAGAAACTTAAGGTATAAGCTGATCCAGCATTATTGATCGATAAGTCATTAAATGTCGCTACCCCATTAACAGCGGCCACTGTTTTAGTTCCTGATAGTGTTCCCGATCCTGGATTCGTCCCAATGGCTACGGTGATATTAGCAGTCGATGATGTCAGGTTTCCATTGGCATCTTCAATTCGCACGGTTATGGCTGGATTTATGGCTGCATTGGAAGCAGTATTGCTTGGTTGGGTTTGAATGGTCAATTTGGCCGCGTTTCCAACCGTATAAGTAATGACACTATGTTGTTGAGAACCAGTTCCATTTTGTACTTGATTTCCCCCAATAGTTGCTACAAATTCCCCAGTTCCCACCGTAGTTGGTGCTGTAACGGTGGCTGTATAAGTACCATTTCCTCCATCTGAAACCGAACCTATTACACCCGTTCCTGTATGTCGAGTGATAGTAACCGTAGCACCACCAGTACCCACATTGTTTCCATTTGCGTCTTTAGCCGTTACAGTTAACAATTGCGTTGAGGTACCATCGGCAGTAATACTAGCCGAGGTTGGCGTTAGAGTTGATTTACTTGCATCTACCGGTCCAGCCACCGTAGTGATGGTAGGAGAAGTACCTGTAATACTTGAAGTAGTGGCCGTGACAGAGGTAGCAGTACCAGCAACTGTATGGGTAGTTAAAACAACCGTGGCAATACCACTGGCATTGGTGGTTGTAGAAGCAGATGCGAAGCTACCGTTGGCATCAGACTTGGTCCAATTGACGGTTTGTCCA
>NZ_SDHY01000014.1 GCF_004118285.1 Aquirufa rosea
TTATCATTTATCATTTAAGTACAGCCTCCCTCCTACTTCAACGGAAGTAGAATGATTGGGAAACGATGTAGAGATTTATTAGTTAACTAGTAAAGATTTACACAAGGTTCTTTGACATATTGTGAGAATAAAGTAAAGAGTAAGAGCAAGAATAGATAGCGATTGCCTTCGGGCATGAAGATATTAGAGAGTAAGTGAATTAAGGGCGTATGGGGGATGCCTAGGCTCTTGGAGGCGAAGAAGGACGTGTTAAGCTGCGATAAGCTTCGGGGAGGTGCACAAGACCATTAATCCGAAGATTTCCGAATGGGGCAACCCACTAGATTGAAGATCTAGTATTCTATATAAATAGAAGGCAAACCTGCTGAACTGAAACATCTAAGTAAGCAGAGGAAGAGAAAACAAAAGTGATTCCGTAAGTAGTGGCGAGCGAACGCGGATTAGCCCAAACCAGTGTTGTTGCGGCAAGACTGGGGTTGTAGGACTTCGATATCGATAATTTAAATGAACGAGAACTGTCTGGGAAGGCGGGCCATAGAAGGTGAGAGCCCTGTATTGGTAAGTTTAAGTTATTGTAGGAGTATCCTGAGTAGGGGGGGACTGGAGAAATCCCCTTTGAATCTGCCGGCACCATCCGGTAAGGCTAAATACTACCAAGAGACCGATAGTGAACGAGTACTGTGAAGGAAAGGTGAAAAGTACCCTGAGTAAGGGGGTGAAAAGACCCTGAAACCATACGCTTACAAGCGGTCGGAGCCCTTTCGTGGGGTGACGGCGTGCCTTTTGCATAATGAGCCTACGAGTTACTTTCACTGGCGAGGTTAATCACATGGATGTGAGCAGCCGGAGCGAAAGCGAGTCTGAATAGGGCGCTTAGTCAGTGGGAGTAGACGCGAAACTTTGTGATCTACCCATGAGCAGGTTGAAGCTCCGGTAAAACGGAGTGGAGGACCGAACCAGTTTACGTTGAAAAGTATTTGGATGACTTGTGGGTAGGGGTGAAAGGCCAATCAAACTGAGAAATAGCTCGTACTCCCCGAAATGTTTTTAGGAACAGCCTCGGGGTTAAGTTTTAAGCAGGTAAAGCTACCGATAGGACTAGGGGGAGTCAAATCCTACCAAATCCTGACGAACTCTGAATGGCTTAAAATATACCCGGGAGTGAGGGTTGGGGTGCTAAGGTCCCAATCCGAGAGGGAAAGAACCCAGACCAACAGCTAAGGTCCCAAAATCTTTACTAAGTTGAACTAAGGAAGTCTGATTGCAGTGACAGCCAGGATGTTAGCTTGGAAGCAGCTATTCATTTAAAGAGTGCGTAACAGCTCACTGGTCGAGCGAGGCGGGCATCGATAATAAACGGGCATCAAGTAAAGTACCGAAGCTTTGGATTATATTTATATACTGGTAGGGGAGCATTCTGAATGCGGCGAAGGTTGAGCGACGAGCTTGGCTGGAGCGTTCAGAAAAGCAAATGTAGGCATGAGTAACGATAATGAGGGCGAGAAACCCTCACGCCGAAAGACTAAGGTTTCCTCAGCTATGCTAATCAACTGAGGGTTAGTCGGGGGCTAAGGGTCTAGCGAGAGCGACAACCTAATGCACAACAGGTTAATATTCCTGTACTTACTTATTGGGCAAATAGATGACGGAGAGCATGGGTTACCAGATACTGACGGAATAGTGTCTTAGAGAGGCGGCAGCAATGCCAAAACGAGTGTAGCGAGTAATCTTCCAAGAAAAGTCTAGGCGTGTATAACTGATAAGTAACCCGTACCGTAAACCGACACAGGTGGTCGAGAAGAATATTCTAAGGCGCTCGAGTGAATCACGGCTAAGGAACTCGGCAAATTAACCCTGTAACTTCGGGATAAAGGGAGCCTCGAGTAATCGAGGCCGCAGAGAAATGGCCCAGGCGACTGTTTAACAAAAACACATGGCTTTGCAAAATCGAAAGATGACGTATAAGGCCTGACACCTGCCCGGTGCTGGAAGGTTAAGGGGGGATGTTAGCTGCAAGGCGAAGCATTGAACTGAAGCCCCAGTAAACGGCGGCCGTAACTATAACGGTCCTAAGGTAGCGAAATTCCTTGTCGGGTAAGTTCCGACCTGCACGAATGGTGTAACGATCTGGGCACTGTCTCAGCCGTGAGCTCGGTGAAATTGTAGTAACGGTGAAGATGCCGTTTACCCGCAACGGGACGGAAAGACCCCATGAACCTTTACTATAGCTTAGCATTGAGTTTTGGTACTGGATGTGTAGGATAGGTGGGAGGCTGTGAGCCGGTGTCGCTAGGCATCGGGGAGCCAACGTTGAAATACCACCCTTCTTGTACTGGAATTCTAACCCCTAGATGGGGGACATTGCTTGGTGGGTAGTTTGACTGGGGTGGTCGCCTCCAAAAGAGTAACGGAGGCTTTCAAAGGTTCCCTCAGCACGCTTGGTAACCGTGCGTAGAGTGCAATAGCAAAAGGGAGCTTGACTGTGAGACCGACAAGTCGATCAGGTACGAAAGTAGGATATAGTGATCCGGTGGTTTAGTATGGAACAGCCATCGCTCAAAGGATAAAAGGTACTCTGGGGATAACAGGCTGATCTCCCCCAAGAGCTCACATCGACGGGGAGGTTTGGCACCTCGATGTCGGCTCGTCACATCCTGGGGCTGGAGAAGGTCCCAAGGGTTCGGCTGTTCGCCGATTAAAGTGGCACGCGAGCTGGGTTCAGAACGTCGTGAGACAGTTCGGTCCCTATCTGTTGTGGGCGTAGGAATATTGACAGGTTCTGACTTTAGTACGAGAGGACCGAGTTGGACTGACCGCTGGTATATCAGTTGTTCTGCCAAGGGCATAGCTGAGTAGCCACGTCGGGACCAGATAAGCGCTGAAAGCATCTAAGTGCGAAACTGACCTGAAGATGAGTATTCCATGAAGGGTCCGTGTAGACGACACGGTCGATAGGCTACAGATGTAAAGACAGTAATGTCAAAGTCGAGTAGTACTAATTACCCGAAAGCTTACTTTTATTAAAAAAATGTTCTGACTGTTTATTTTATCTCACAATATGGAAAAAGGCTAATACCTTGCAAAATTTATGGAGCCGATAGGACGGGTGTTCACCTCTTCCCATCTCGAACAGAGAAGTTAAGCCCCGCACCGCTGATGATACTGGGATCAAACCCGGGAAAGTAAGTAAGCTCCAAGTTATTATTATCAAGCCCGCTA
>NZ_SDHY01000015.1 GCF_004118285.1 Aquirufa rosea
GTGACGGTGAGTCCAACTACCTTCAGTAAACTGGCGGTAAGTTTAGCCAGTCCACAGACCAATGGTTCGGCATTCACCGGAACGAATACCCTTACCGCCCAAGATGCTTATGGTAATACAGTGACCAGCTTTGCGGCGAATACCAATAATGTGACAGTGACTACTAGTTTATCAGGTAGTATTTCAGGTTTATCAGGAACGAATAAATTAAGTAGTGCGGGAGATTTTACAAGTGGAGTAGCCAATTTGACAAGCCTAGGATTGATATTTACAGGAACCTCGGGTTCAGGAACATTCACCTTTACACCAGCTTCAGGAACAGCGGTGACTAGTTCATCGATAACTATTAATGCCGGTGCAGCTACGAAATTAGTAGTAACTGGAACTGGCACCCAAACGGCAGGAGGTTCACAAACCATTACAGTTACGGCTCAAGATGCGCAAGGAAATACCGCTACGACTTACACGGGAGCTAAGAATATTACATTCTCGGGAGCCACGGCTTCCCCAAGTCCAGCGACTAACCCAACGGTAGCGGGCACGAATTTTGGAACGGCGACGAGCTTGACCTTTACAGCAGGTGTGGCGACAGCAAGCATGGCTTTGTACAAAGCCGAGTCAGCGACTATCAATGCCACAGACGGATCAATTAACTCGAACACAGGTGGTACTTTGAATGTGACGGTATCAGAATCTAACATGTCTAAGTTGGCCGTGAGTTTAACTAGTCCGCAAACGAATGGAGTAGCCTTTACTGGAACAAATGAAGTGACGGCTTTGGATGCTTACGGTAACCCTATTACTAACTTTGATGTATCTCAAAATCATATTACTGTTTCCACTTCATTGAATGGTACCATCACAGGATTTACTGGAGTGAATGTAATGACGGCAGCTGGGGCTTGCGTGAATGGAACTTGTTCCATTTCGACTAAAATGATTTATACAGGCGAGGCAGGAACGGGAACTTTCACTTTTACTCCGGCCTCTGGATCACCAGTGACCAGTTCAAATGTAACGATTAATCCAGGTGCAGCCACCAAGTTGGTAGTCACAGGATCGGGTACCCAAACGGCAGGAGGTTCACAAACCATTACGGTTACGGCTCAAGATGCGCAAGGAAATACCGCTACGACTTACACGGGATCTAAGAACATCACCTTCTCGGGAGCCACGGCTTCCCCAAGTCCAGCGACTAATCCAACGGTTGCGGGCACGAACTTTGGAACAGCCACTAGTTTGACTTTCACTGAGGGTGTGGCGACAGCAAGCATGGCCTTGTACAAAGCCGAGTCAGCGACCATCAATGCCACAGACGGAACGATCAACTCGAATACAGGAGGAACTTTGAATGTAACGGTGAGTCCATCTACCTTCAGTAAACTGGCGGTAAGTTTAGCCAGTCCACAAACCAATGGTTCGGCTTTCACCGGAACGAATACCCTGACAGCACAAGATGCTTATGGTAATACGGTGACCACCTTTAGTGCAGCTACTAATAATGTGACGGTGACGAGTTCTTTGACAGGAACAATCAGCGGATTGGGCAGTGGAGTGAATAATGTATTGAATCAAGCAGGTGATTTCACAAGTGGTGTTGCTAATTTGACTAGTTTAGGAATGAAGTTCACTGGTACAGCTGGTTCTGGGACCTTCACCTTTACACCAGCTACCGGAACAGCGGCGACTAGTTCATCGATAACTATTAATGCTGGTGCAGCTACTAAATTTGTAGTGACTGGAACAGGTACGCAAACGGCAGGAGGATCTCAAGCTATTACCATCACGGCTAAGGATGCTAGCGGTAATACCGCTACTTCTTATACGGGTTCGAAAAACATCACAGTTAGTGGAGCCAACAGTTCGATTAATCCAAGTACTGCCCCAACTTTTGCTGGAAACAACCTGGGTGTAGAAGCTAGTCTGAACTTCACTGCTGGAGTTGCTACGGGCTCATTAGTACTTTATAAAGCAGAGTCGGCCACTATTTCTGCCACCGATGGTACCATTTCTTCTACGGATGGGGATAGACTAAGCGTGAGTGTGAGCGCCTCTACCTTAGCTAAATTCCAGGCAGATTTGGCTACACCGCAGAATAATGCTATAGCGTGGATAGGAACGAATACCCTGACCGCCCAAGATGCTTATGGTAATATAGTAAGTTACAATGCAAGTACAAATGCGGTAACAGTTACCAATTCCTTGGGAGGAACTATAACAGGTTTAGGTTCGGGTAACAACAATGTCTTGAATCAGGCCGCGGATTTTGTGGGAGGTGTGGCAGATTTGACCGCTTTGGGCATTAAATACAGCGGAGCTGTAGGATCAGGAACCTTTACTTTTACCTCTGCAACGGGAGGAATTACTGGAAATGATGTAGTTCAAATTGACCCGGGTACCGCTTCTAAATTAGTAATAACAGGAACGAGTACTCAAACCGCTGGAGCAACACAAAATATCACCATTACTGCAAAAGATGCAAGTGGAAATACGGTTACGACTTACACGGGAGCTAAGAACATCACCTTCTC
>NZ_SDHY01000017.1 GCF_004118285.1 Aquirufa rosea
GAGCGGTGATGGTTACGGTACCCCCAGCGGTAGGAGAAGAAGAGCTGCTTGTTACGATGTATTTGCTAGCTGCTCCAGCTACTACGGTAAATGCATTGGAATTGCCTGTTTTACTACTTACATTACCAGAACCCGAACCGGTAGCGGTTAATTCAACCCCTGTTTCTGCTTTGGTATAAGTTACTCCAGAGATCGTCACTGCACTTGAACCATTTACAATAGTACCTGTTAATGTACCACCTAAAGTACCTGTACCTGTTTTACGAGTCAAGGTCACTGTACCATCGGCTGTGGCATTGACAGCATTACCATTATCATCTGTTAATGTTACTGTAACGCTGAACCCGGTGCCAGCGGTTTGTTGCCCGATGTTGGTAATAACCAATTTAGAGGCTCCGCTAGCATCAGAGGTAATGTTAGAAGTAGTACCCGTTAAGCTAGTATTATCAGTGGCCGTAATGGTGGTAGTAGTACCAGAAACTGTATGTGAAGTAAATGTTACAGTAGCAGTACCGTTGGCATCGGTTGTACTAGTCGCAGAAGAGAAAGAACCATTTCCATCGCTCTTGGACCAAGTGATGGTTTTACCCGAAGTGCTTACTGGGTTATTGTTGGCATCGACTAATTGAGCTGTAATAGTGATATTAGAACCAACAATTGGCGAGTAATTGCTACTGGTTACGATGTATTTGCTAGCTGCACCAGCCACTACGGTAAATGCATTGGAATTGCCTGTTTTACCACTTACATTACCAGAACCAGAACCTGTAGCGGTTAATTCAACCCCTGTTTCTGCTTTGGTATAAGTTACTCCAGAGATCGTCACTGCACTTGAACCATTTACTATTGTACCAGTAAGCGTACCACCTAAAGTACCTGTACCCGTTTTACGAGTTAAGGTCACTGTACCATCTGCTGTGGCATTGACAGCATTACCATTATCATCTGTTAATGTTACTGTAACGCTGAACCCGGTGCCAGCGGTTTGTTGCCCGATGTTAGAAACAACTAATTTAGAAGCCGTACCTACACCGGTAGTAATGTTAGAAGTAGTACCCGTTAAGCTAGTATTATCAGTGGCCGTAATGGTGGTCGTAGTACCAGAAACTGTATGTGAAGTAAATGTTACAGTAGCAGTACCATTGGCATCGGTTGTACTAGTTGCCGAAGAGAAAGAACCATTGGCATCGCTTTTAGACCAAGTGATGGTTTTACCTGAAGTGCTCACTGGGTTATTGTTGGCATCGACTAATTGAGCGGTGATGGTTACGGTACCCCCTGCGGTAGGAGAAGAAGAGCTGCTTGTTACAATGTATTTACTAGCCGCACCAGCCACTACAGTAAATGCATTGGAATTGCCTGTTTTACCATTTACATTACCTGACCCTGAACCAGTAGCGGTTAATTCAACCCCTGTTTCTGCTTTGGTATAAGTTACTCCCGAAATGGTTACTGCACTGCTTCCAGAAGTGATGGTACCAGTTAATGTACCTCCTAAAGTTCCATTACCTGTTTTCAGCGTTAATGTAACTGTACCATCCGCTGTAGCGTTTGTAGGGTTATCATTTGTATCATAAAGTGTCACAGTAACGCTGAATCCAGTTCCCGCAGTTTGCTGCCCGATGTTGGATACAACTAACTTCGTTGCCGTTCCACCGATTACGGTAAATGCATTGGAATTGCCTGTTTTACCACTTACATTACCTGAACCTGAACCAGTAGCGGTTAATTCAACTCCTGTTTCTGCCTTGGTGTAGGTTACACCCGAAATGGTTACTGCACTGCTT
>NZ_SDHY01000018.1 GCF_004118285.1 Aquirufa rosea
CTTAAATTGGCAGTAAATAGGATTACTCATTTGAGTTTTTAGAAGTTTTTGAATTAAATCTCTCCAGTTGAGTAGCTAAATTCTTAACACCCTCAATCATGATCTCATCTGTTATTTTTGCATAATAGTCTGTTGTTACTCTAATGCTAGAATGACCAAGTAGAGCAGAAATTAATTCAATACTTACATTTTGTCTGAGAGCTATTCCTATTGTGAAAGTTTTTCTTAGGGCATGGGTCGTTAACCGCTTCTGAATTCCACAGAGATCAGCAATTTCTTTGAGATAAGAATTATACTTCTGATTGCTAAACATTGGTATCAATTTTGATTGATCTCTACTACCCTTTTTAAACTTTTGCAATTCTTGAATTAGCTGGTACGCTTGAGGTAGAAGCACAACTCGATATGGTCTTTTAGTTTTCTGTCTCACCATGCTAATCCAATGGACTTCACCATCAGAACTTATAATATGTTTTGGTTCCAGATTGGCCATTTCTTTAAAAGATAGACCAGAATAACATCCAAGAAGTGCAAGAAGTCGACAATGTTCTAAACGATCTATGTCAAATTTTTTAGCTTCAATCTTTTGAACCTCTTCGTAGGTTAGGTAGACCAATGGTGTTTTATCAAGCTTGATTTTGTAACCACTAAATGGAAACCTATTGATGTAACCTTTGTTAAGTGCGATTCGGACAATTTTACTCACTCGGTCATAGTGTTTTTTGCATGTGGTATTTGAATTATTGAATTCAGTTTTTAGGAAGGTTTCAAAACCATCTATAAAATCGAAATCAAGTTCGTACAAGAAGATATAATTCCGTTTATATTTCTTCTTCACGAATTGAGATACTCTTAGCTGGGTATTTCTGTATTTGATGATAGTGGGTTGAGAGTAGCTTTGACCTTTGAGAGATTTCATCTTGGTAAGATACTCATCCATCAACTCATCGAAGGTTATCGCCTTGGTTAAACCGTTTACCAAACGGTCTTTGATTGTGTGTGCATTGAACGGTTCTCCCGATAATAATAATTCATTATAAATTTTTAACGCCCTGGCTTTAATGGCTCCTATTTTTCCATTAATTGCTTCAGCGTGGGCAGAAAAACCTTTTACCTTTTGCTTTTTGTTATCCCACTCTTTAATTGTTACAGATTCCCCTACCGAATATTCAGTTCTAACCATATTGAGTTGGATTCTAAGAAAGATTGGGGTTTTGTTTTCGACATTTTTCTGGCTTGGTCTAATCCAGATAGAAAGTTTCACACTCATTGATTTAAATTTTAGTTTAAATCTTTGATGTATAGATAGTTAGAAGCTACTTGTGCAAAAAAGGGGAATGAATTGTACCATTAGTAGAGGTTAAGTCACCGATAACGCACCAGTTTATTCCCCTTTTGATTTAAACCATTAGAAAACTCTTAAAACAAATCCACACAAATTGCCATGAAATTT
>NZ_SDHY01000019.1 GCF_004118285.1 Aquirufa rosea
ACTTGTAATAACTTAAACGACGGAAATGGAGACGGCTGGGATGATCGTGGACAATATGCTCCAGTAATTGATACTGATAAAGACGGTACTCCTGACTTCTTGGATTTAGATTCAGATAATGATTGTATCCCTGATCGTGTAGAATTAGGAGGTGATATTGATGGAGATGACAAACCTAATTTCCGTGATTTAGATTCTGACAACGACGGTATACCTGATGCAGTAGAAGCTGTTACATGTAATTCGCCTGTTGATACAGATAAAGATGGGGCTAAGGACTTCGAAGACCTAGATTCAGATAATGATGGTATTCCAGACAAATTAGAAGCGGGTGCTGATCCAACTAAACCAGTAGATACGGATAAAGATGGTACTCCTGATTTCCGCGATTTAGATTCAGATGGTGATGGAATTCCTGATAAAGTAGAAGCAGGTGCTGATCCTAACAATCCAGTTGATACGGATAAAGATGGCATCCCAGATTTCCAAGATATTGATTCAGACAATGATGGAATTCCTGATAAAGTAGAAGCGGGTGCTGACCCTAATAATCCAGTAGATACGGACAAAGATGGTACTCCTGACTTCCGTGATTTAGATTCAGATAACGATGGTATACCGGATAAGGTAGAAGCGGGTACTGATCCGAATAATCCAGTAGATACGGATAAAGACGGCACACCTGACTTCCGTGATTTAGATTCGGATAATGATGGTATTCCTGATAAAATTGAGGCAGGAAATGATCCAAATAACCCAGTGGATACGGACAAAGATGGTACTCCTGACTTCCGTGATTTAGATTCAGATAATGATGGTATACCGGATAAGGTAGAAGCGGGTACTGATCCGAATAATCCAGTGGATACAGATAAAGATGGAACTCCTGACTTCCGTGATACTGACTCAGATAATGATGGAATTCCAGATGTCATTGAAGCAGGTAAGGATCCAAATAATCCAGTAGATACGGATAAAGATGGTACACCAGATTATCGTGATTTAGATTCAGATAATGATGGTATTCCAGATGTCATTGAAGCAGGTAAGGATCCTATTAACCCAGTAGATACGGATAAAGATGGTACTCCTGACTTCCGCGACTTAGATTCGGATAATGATAATATTCCTGATAAGGTGGAAGCGGGTAAAAATCCAAGCAATCCAACAGATACGGACAAAGACGGTATTGCTGATTTCCGTGAATTAGATTCAGACAATGATACCATACCTGACAAGGTGGAGGCTGGACCAAATCCAAATAATCCACTAGACACGGACTCAGATGGAATGCCAGATTTCCAGGATATTGACACAGATAATGACACAATTCC
>NZ_SDHY01000001.1 GCF_004118285.1 Aquirufa rosea
TCGCTATTCTAATTAGCGCATAAATTCATGAAACCTATGTCAGACAAGCATCTGAGCCCCTTTTGAGATGGTACGGGGAAAGAAAAAGCCCAGACCCCCTTTATGGGGCTGGGCGAATTACTTACTCGAAGTTCGAGTTGAAAGTGGAGTCGGAGGGATTCGAACCCTCGTCCAAACCTAGCGAGCAATAGCTTTCTACACGTTTAGCTGTGATTCATTTTCGATTAACAGCGGGTTCACATCAGACCCAAACGGTTAACTTATCCTCTAGATACTAATAAGTCCGTAGAGAAATTCGAACTTATCGACTCTGCATGTCGACGCTCAGATACCCTCCTCGGCAGAGTTTGGAAGAGGCTGAACGATGGCAAATTGGTTAATCTCTGAGATTAAGCAGCCATGGCATACTGTGTATTGCCAGTTATAATTCGAAGGTTTTTTTAACAGGAAATGCCAACAACTCCCGACGTGCTTACTATCGACCGTCATAAGCTGTCAAAACCGGTCGACCCCAATAAATGGACTACAAAACTACAAAATAAAAGTCGCCTTTGTCAAGGAATGGGTAATTCAGTGCTGTGTTTTATTTCATCCATCACAAATAAACTGTTGATATGTGCTACGGTGGGAAGAACAGCTAGTTTTTCTTGATAAAAGCGGTTGTAGCTTTCTACATCCGCACTTACAACCAATAAGTAATAATCAAAGTTCCCTGAAACTAAATGGCAAGACAATACCTCAGGAAAAACTTGGATGGCTTGTTCAAATTCTTTGAAATTCTTACGATTTTGCTTTTCTAAGGTTACTTGGCAATGCACCAATAAACCTAAATCCAGCATTTTTCTATTTAGAAGTCCTACATAAGACATGATGTAGCCATCTTTCTCTAGCCTTCGGATGCGGTCATGAGTAGGAGATAGCGATAAATTGACTTGAACAGCTATATCTTTCAGTTTCTTTTGTCCATTTCCTTGTAGTATTTTTAAAATCTTTAAATCTAGTGCGTCTAAATTGAGTTTGGCTGCCATAATTTTTTCGGATTTAAGATTATACCTACTCAATTTATAGAATAAATTTCTAAATAATTTAATAATTCAGGAATATTTCCTTTTTTATCGGGTATATGCATAAATATTTTTTGCGTTTTTTTTATATTTGTGAAGTATTATACTTCATCAAAGGTAACGGCCAGCGAAATTTTTCGTTGGCCGTTCTTTTTTCATCAAGCTATAAATCAAATTACTATGATCATTGGCGTCCCTAAAGAAATTAAAAATCAAGAGTTTAGAGTTGGATTAACTCCAGCGGGAGTCTTATCTCTGGTGGCACAAGGCCATCAAGTTTTCGTGCAAAGTCAGGCTGGTCTAGGATCTGGATTCTCCGATGAACAATATGTTCAAACTGGTGCCCAAATTCTTCATGATGCTGCTTCTGTTTATTCTCAATCACAGATGATTGTGAAGGTGAAGGAACCCTTGGCGCAGGAATTTCCTCTCATTCAGCCAGGACAAATTTTATTTACCTATTTCCATTTCGCAGCCTCCAAGGAATTGACTCAGGCTATGCTAGATAGTAAGGCTATCTGTATTGCCTATGAAACGGTTGAATTGGAGGATAGATCACTTCCATTATTAATTCCGATGTCGGAAGTAGCAGGAAGAATGTCTGTGCAGGTAGGTGCTTACTTCCTTGGAAAAGCCCAAGGTGGAAAGGGTAAGATGTTGGGAGGTGTTCCTGGCGTAAAACCAGCCAATGTTCTGATTTTAGGAGGTGGGGTAGTAGGAACACAGGCGGCTAAAATGGCAGCTGGACTTGGGGCTAATGTAACTATTTTAGATACAAACCTCAGTCGATTACGCTATTTGGAGGATGTTTTACCTGCCAATGTGTCTACAAAATTCTCTACTCAATTAGCTATTCAAGAGGAAATAGTACAAGCAGATCTCATCATTGGTGCCGTTTTATTACCAGGTGCTAAGGCTCCGCATTTAATCAGAAGGGAGGATTTAAAGCGAATGAGTCCTGGTACTGTGTTGGTGGATGTGGCAGTGGATCAGGGCGGTTGCATGGAGACTTGTCGCCCAACTACCCATGAGGATCCTGTCTATGAAATCGATGGAATTCTTCATTATTGCGTTGCCAATATGCCTGGAGCTGTTCCACAGACTTCTACACTGGCTTTAACTCAGGCTACTTTGCCTTACATTCACCTAATAGCCAAGGAAGGATGGAGCGCTGCGTGTTCAGCTAATCAAGCGCTAGCTAAAGGCCTGACTATTTATGAAGGGAAACTACAAAGCCCAGGACTAGCGGTATTGTTCAATTTGTAATTACCAGATTTTGATTCCCTGTATTCTGTATAATTCCAACTGTTGTAAGTTTAATTGATAATCATATTGAGCTTGCATCAGTTGGGATTCTTCTAGAATAGTTTCCGCTTGATCCAGTTCTATTCTGCGAATTAGACCTTGTTTGAAACGTGTATTGGCTAAATCTAAGGCATATTGTGCTTGTGTAACCACTTCTTTTTGAGTTGAAGATTTCTTGAGATAGTTTTGGTAATTCAATTGTGCCTGTCTCCATTCAGTGCCTAATTTTTCTTGAGTATCTTCTAATTGTAGAGCTATTCGCTCTTTTTGAATCATTGCTAATTCCGTTTGATAAAATGCCCTTTTACCTGCATAAATAGGTATACTTAATTTTAATCCTAACACACTATTAACTTTAAAGTCATCGGCAAAGGCCGGTGTTTCTCCATTAATTCGGGGAACATATCCGTTTTTCAAGCCCAAGGTAGCTATTCCAGCCAAAGTGGGAGTATTTTCAGATTTAGCTAATTCAATGCTTTTATTGATGATGTCTTCTTGTGCCTTGATTTGAGTGATTTCTGGATTAGTAAAAGACTCAATCGGCTTTTCTTTTTGAACTTGCCAAACGGGAGGAATTTCCACCAAATAGGCTTCTGCATTCGCACCAAGAAGTGTGCTTAAGTAATCAACCATGCGCGCTACCTGATTCTCAGACTCTAAAATCTTACTTTCTTGGTTGGCGATTTTAACCTGCTGACTGATTTTATCGTATTCAATAGCTTCACCCAAGGATACTTGCTTTAAAATCACTTGTAAATTGTTTTCTAAGCGTTTTAGTTGTGATTTTTGAACTTGAATGGCCTTTCTGTTGAAAATAATTTGTTGGTATAAATTGGCAATCTGAAATCCCAATTGAAATTCCTGTTGCTCTACTTGTGCCTGACTCAATTGCGTTTCTAATCGAGTTTTTTCAATCGCCATGGCATTTCTTCCCCAATCATATAAAACGTGATTTGCTACAAATTGAGAGTTATAGTTCATATTAGGCTGAAATTGCAGCGTGGAATTAGCCCCACCAAAATTGAAACTTGCCTTGGCTACAGGGTCAATCCTAGTTACACCAACTTCTGCTCCAATGATAGGCTTATTGTAAGATTCTTGAATTTGCGTCTTTACAAGACCCATTTTAATTAAGTTTCTTTGTCCTTTCAAGGCTGGAGAATGTTGCAAAATGCCTTGAATTAATTCGGGTAGTCCTTTTGACTGCGCCCCTAGGGCATTGGCACATAGGCAATATGTCAGTAAAATGATGTATTTTTTCATAATATTAATGAGCCTCTTCACTGGCTTTCATGATTTTTTCTAATTCTTCTTTTGTTTTCTTAGGGGCGCGCAACAACCATAAAAATGGCAAAATGCACAAGAATACCACGGAAACTAGTCTAAAGGTATCAAGGTATGCTAAGTAATAGGCTTGTTTATTTACCATGGCATCTAATTGACGGTAAGCGGCCTCTCCACTCTTGACAAAATCCCCTGTTTTTTGAAGCATATTTTGTGTTAAGCCCTGTATCCTTTGTTGAAACCAAGGATTTTCAGCTTGGATATTTGCTAGTAAATCCGTTCTATGCTGTGCAGCTCGGTGAGTTGCATAATTATTGGCTACAGCAATACCAAATGCCCCACCCAGTTGACGAATCATATTGCTTAAAGCAATACCAGCAGGATACTCAGAAGGTTTTAATCCGGCCACCGCTTGGTTGATCAGTGGCATTTGCAACATGGCCACGCCCATCATGCGGAGTAAGTGCATAGGAAAGAAATCCCAACGTCCCATTTCCGGCGTAGCTGAGCCTCCAATAAATCCAAACACCACAAAAATACAGATACCCACTCCCATGACAGGAATCGGTTTGCCACCCATAGACAGGTATTTGGCAATCATTGGGAATAAAAAGACCCCCAATAAAGTTGGATACATGAGAGATAGACCTGTTTCAGTGGAACTCAATCCATTGATGCGCTGCACCATGATGGGATAAATAAAAACGGAGGTAAATAAACCAAATCCACTGACCAAGTTGAAAATGGTACTCATCGCAAACACCTTATTTTTGAAGATTTTCAAGTTAATTACAGGATGTTCTGTAGTTAACTCCCTCCATATAAAACCAATAAGTCCAACAGCACAAAGTCCTGCCATAGTATTGATGGTTCTGGATTCAAACCAGTTTTCAGATTCGCCTTTTTCCAGAATGTATTGTAAGTTGCCGATTCCAAGGGTAAGTAGCGCGATACCGATGTAATCAATCTCCATATTTTTCCGATTCTTACCTTCGCCTTCTTTTCGATCAATGAATACTATAGTCAATATGGTAGCTAAAATACAAACTGGTATGTTAACATAGAAAATATCATTCCAAGCATAATTATCGACAAAATATCCTCCCAATACTGGTCCCAAGGAGGGCCCAAGAATGATACCCATCCCAAAAAAACCAGCCGCGATAGGTCTGTCTTCTACTTCAAATGCATCAAATAGAATGGCCTGAGAGGTGGAAAGAAGGGCACCACCACCAATTCCTTGGAAAAACCTCCAAAGAACTAATTCCCAAAGGCTTTCACTCATTCCACAAAAATAGGAGGCGATACCAAAGAGAATCATGGAGCCTAAATAATAGTTCTTTCTACCAAAATATTCCCCTAGAAATCCAGTCATTGGGATGATAATTACATTGGCAATCGCGTAACTGGTGATAACCCAAGCAATGTCTTCAATGGTTGCACCTAGATTTCCCGCTATTTGGTTAAGGGCCACATTAACTATTGTGGTATCCAATAACTCCATGACAGCGGCTGTAATCGTCGTTAATACGATGATGACTTTTGCGAATCCCTGAGGCTTTTGCATACTAATTATTTGAGTGGAGTCGATACTTCCAATGATAAACCTGCGCGTAATATATCCTTGTATTTGTTGGCTTCAAGGATTTCAATTTTAACAGGGATACGCTGTGTAACTTTCACAAAGTTACCTGAGGAGTTATCGGGAGGTAAAAGTGTAGTCTTGGCACCCGTTGATTCAGATATGGACAAAATTCTTCCTTTCAAATTCACGTTTGGGTAGGCATCCATCTTAATTTCAGAGTTCATACCTACTTTTAATGATTTCACTTGGGTTTCTTTATAATTAGCAACAATCCAATAACGACTGTCATCTATAATGGTCATCAAAGGCTGTGAAACCTGGATAAATTGGCCTGGCTCAACGGATTTTTTACCTATTTTTCCATCGGCTGGAGCATAAATTTTACTATAACTAAGCTTTAATTTTTGTTGTTCTACTTTGATTTTCTTAAGCTTCAAAGCCACTTCAGCTTTGTGTAATGCTGCCTGTAAGATACCTATTTTGGATTGTGTACTGCTAAGTTCAGCTTTAGCTCCTTGAAATTTAACGGCTGCCTGCTCTGCTAAATCTTGACTATCAATTAATTGTTGACGAGTTATCGCTTTCGCTAATTCTAATGCCGCATTTCTATTGACATCTCGATTATATTTATTCAACATTAACTCGGCTGATGTAACTGAACTACGCTGAGCTTCAATACTCTTTTTTAAATTAGTTAAGTTGGCTCGTGCACTTTCTATATCCGATTGCGCCTGCTCCACATCTACTTGCATTTCCTCTAATGCCAGTGCAGCTTCATCTGAATCTATTTCTAAAAGTAATTGACCTTTTTTAACCTGATCGTAGTCGTTTACATAAACCTGCTTCACAAATCCCGTCATTCTTGGAAGCACAGGGATAAAGTAGGCTTCTATTTGTGCATTGTCTGTGTCCTCGTGAGTAGTAGCGTAATGGTATTTCTTATAACCAAAAAAGCCTCCAACTAATACAATGACTGCCAATATAATTTTGGGAAGTGGTGATTTAGATTTTTGTTGAGTAGACATGATACGATCTTTAGTGTTGCAAAGTAAACAAGCATTCAGAATAAAGTCAAGTTGGTTGACTAATTATTTTATTTTTGTATTTTTGCATATTGAAAAATTTAATATGGCCCAGAAGAACCTGCACGGTAATTCTAAACCCGTTTTTTTATCAAGACTTTTGGTAAAATCTTACCGCATTGTTCAATCAATGAATGGGTCCTATTTAAGAAGTTTGGGATATGATAACTTCAAAATAGGGCACATCATGGTATTGATGAATCTTAATGAACAAGGAGTAACTACGACTGATTTGGCCAAAATAGCGAAGGTGAGTAAACAGGCGATGAGTAAATTGGTTAACGAGTTAGTTCAAGAAGGTTATTTGGTTTCTCGAAGTAATCCACAAGATTTACGTTCTTCTCTTTTATTTTGTACTGAGAAAGGTAATAAATTTTTGGAAGATTTGATGAAATCTAGAGCTTATTTGGCAGAGAAATTTACAGAAATACTGGGAAAAGAACGCCTAGAGCTCTTAAATGAGTTACTTGGAGAAATTGTAGAACACTATGATGAACTTGCCGTTAATTCCAATTTTAATGATTCAGTAGCGAGCACTAAATTATAATTTAGGCAAAAAAACGCTCATGAAAATTCACCAAAAATAGTTCATGTGTTGCACGTGTAATTGCAGTATATAACCAGCGAATGTACTCGGCATCAATCTGCTCTTCCTTTAAATAACCTTGATCGACAAAAACGGCTTTCCATTGACCACCTTGCGATTTATGGCACGTCAGGGCATAGGCAAATTTTACTTGCAAGGCATTTAAATATGGGTCTTTTCTGATAGCTTCTGTTCGATCTTTCTTTTTCGTGATATGAGCATAGTCCTCACAAACAGAATCATACAATTTCTTATTTCCTTCTTTGCTCAATGCTGACTCGGCAGAATGAAGTGTATCCAATAGAATTTTAGCCTCTACCTCAGGATGGTTTTCATAATCGCAGAGACGTAAACTGACATTTAAAAATCGGAAACCATGCATTTCCTCCATTTTTTTGATCTTCATCACTTCCACAAAATCTCCATTGGCCAAAAAACCTGCAGGAGAATCCTCGTCTAGCCAATGGTAATTATTGCGAACAATCATTAATAAATCACCGCTACTAATTTCATCCTCTTGATAGAGAATATTTCTGCGGACAAATTCATTGTATTGAACTGCGCTTTTATTGGATCTCGTAAGTAAAATAGTTTCCTCCTTCCCGAATTTTCGGTAGGCATATTGCATACCATCCTCCACCTTTTCGCCTGTCATTTTAAAGAAATCTTTGAATGACTTCGTATTGAATGAAATTTGAGTGGACGACCTCCCCAACAATTCCCTGAGTTGGGTGGCATTGTATAGAATTCCGGAATGTATATCTTGACGCATCACATCTGTAAGTTCATGATCGGTCACCTCCATATGAAATTCATCTCGGATATATTTTTTGGAAAGGGCAGGAGATAGGCTTTTTCCAACCGGTGGTAATTGGGCAGTGTCCCCCACAAATATCAATTTATTGCCGGTATGTCCATTTTCTGGATTAGTGAAAACGTATTCTATCAAATCCGTCAATAGACTATTACTTCCAAATTCGGATTCATCTGTGATCATGGATGCCTCGTCCACAATGAAGACCGTACGGGTGGCGTAATTGTTCATTCGTTGGAACGTTAATGCTCCCGAATGTGGATTGCTGACTTGTCGATAAATTTTTTTGTGAATCGTCAAAGCTTTCCTTTTAGCATAATTGGCCATCACTTTGGCAGCCCGGCCAGTAGGCGCCAATAATTGAGTGCGATATCCAAACTCAGATAGAATCTTGATTAAAGTGGATATGACGGTCGTTTTACCTGTTCCTGCATAGCCTTTGATAATAAAGGTCAAAGCGCCCCATTCATCTTGGTTGATGATAAAGTCATTCAATTTCTGAAACAGTTGGCTTTGAGAAGGTGTAGGCTCAAAGGGAAATTTTTGGTGTAAGAGAAAAGAAGGACTTTTGGAAGGATTCATGTCTTAAAGAAGACACAATTTACACAATTGCATCGGGAAGCAAAAGTGCATTTTCCTCCACCAAGGGCCTGAATACATTAATCAGACAAATGTGAGTGAAATTCTTTAAATCTGTTTCCCAAATATCTTTTTCAATTAAAACTTTTTCATCAATTAACCTTCTTCGCGTCGTTCCCCAATGTAGCGGTTCTTTGGGTGTAAACCATTGGTCACCGCTTTTAAAGGCCAGGTTGGCAATGCTTGAATCTTGAATTTTTCCTCCTTTAGAAAAGATAATATCATCAGCTTCTGGGTGTTCGGATACCATTTTCAAGATATGTGATCGATCAGCATACTTATAAGCATATTCAAAATCCCCTGTTTTAACGATGGTCAGTTTGTTGATTTTCTTATTTTGATGGGGAATAAATTCATGAAATTCCCAATCTGTGCGATAAACTAAACGGGCTCGATAACTTCCTTCTTGTGGAATTTTCAATTGACTGCAATATGCTTGAATATCTAATACAGGAGAATCAGCATAGAAATGTTTGAAAACATCATTGATTCTTTTTTGATGATAGTTTATATGAAGTAGCTCACCATTCAACACGTGAATAGTTTCAAGAAATGCGGGCATTTGATTTAATGGGTAGGTAAACTTTTTGGATTAGTTCTAAATATTCCTTTTCTGGATCAGAGAAGACTGTTATGCCTCCTCCACTTTTAAAAACTAATTTTTCTTTGAAATATTCTACAAATCTAATTAAAACTCCAGAATCTAGTGTGCTACCATCAAATTTTCCCATTATTCCTGTGTAAAAACCCCTAGAATAACCTTCTGCCTGTTGAATTATTTCCATGGTAGCTGCTTTAGGAGCTCCTGTAATGGAGCCAGCAGGTAGCATAGCTTTTAAAATACTTCCAATTTTATTGTTGAAATCAGACATTAACTCACCTGAAATGATTGAAGACATCTGCCATAAATCTTGGCTATTGGTGTTAACTTGTTCGATATATTGGTATTCTTCTACCTGAATCGGGAAGGCCACCTGGCTAATATCATTGCGTAATAAATCCACAATTGTAGCATGTTCTGCGCGTTCCTTTGCATCTTTTCGTAAGTCCTCAGGACTATTGTGGTTATTCACTACCAAAGTCCCTTTCATAGGAAATGCCTTGATCTTATTTTGGGAAACATGAATGAATGGTTCCGGCGAAAAAACTACCAATTGGTCCTTGATAAGTAATTTGTACTTAGCATGTGCGTATTGATAAATATCAGATAAACTTAAATTAGTTTCAATAGGAGTGGGGAAGGTTAAATTCACCAAAAAAGAATCACCACGTTTCAAGCCTGCTTGTACTTGATAGAATTTGGAAAGGTATTCTTTATAACTCATGGGATATTTTTCAAATTGAATCTTAAAAGGATAAGCTTCCTTTGGTTTGGAATTAAATTCAACGAAAATACCCAAGTCTTTGGCTTCTTCTTCACTTCCCCACCAAACTTTTTCACCTAAATAATCACAAATGAATACAAAAGGTTTACCCTCTTGTCCCCAAAGATCCATTCCTTCACTGGCTTGATCTAAGTTGACAAAAGGGATACCTTTCATGATGTAACATTTAAATGATTTGTTGAGCCGCTTGAATAACCTGCGGGATACCTGCTGGTTTTTGTCCTCCAGCAGTGGCCAGAAATGCTTGTCCACCTCCACCACCTTGTACTTCTTTGGCTAACTCACGGATGATTTTACCCGCATCAAAGGATCTTGAACTCACTAAATCCTTGGAAATAGCTAAGGCCAAGCTTGCTTTTCCATCTATTTCCGACAATAGGAGGCAGAATAAGTTTTGATGCTCATTACTTAAATCAAAAGCTAGATTCTTTAGGGCATCTGCATGGGGTACTTCCACTTGTTTAATGAGGTACAGCAAATCTCCTTTTCCAGCTATTTCTTGGTTCAATTGGGTTTTTAACTGCTTTATTTCGTTGGCTTGGTATTGAGCAATCGACTTTTGTAAACTGCTATTTTGTTCAATCAATTGAGAAACTGCTTTAATGAGATCTTTAGGGGATTTCAATAAAGTCGAGATTTGATCTAGTTGCTCGGCTTGTTGACTTAACAATTCAAATGCTTTTTGAGAAGTAACGGCTTCTATTCGACGAACACCTGTAGCCACGGAACTTTCTGAAAGAATTTTGAACAAGGCAATCTCACCCGTGGATTTTACATGTGTACCTCCACAAAGTTCAACGGAATAATTCGAATCAAATGTAATCACACGTACATAATCACCATATTTCTCTCCAAATAGTGCCATCGCACCTTTTTCTTTGGCCAGCGCGATTGGGACATTTCTTTCTTCCAATAAAGGGATATTGGCCGCGATTTTTTCATTGACCATGTCTTCAATGGCTTTCAATTCCTCATCCGTCACTTTTTGGAAATGAGAGAAATCAAATCGCAATAATTGCTCATTCACTAGACTACCTTTTTGAGCCACATGCTTTCCTAAAATTTCTTGCAAAGCAGCCTGCATGAGATGCGTAGAGCTATGGTGCTTAGTAATAGCCGCTCTTCGAGTTTCATCGATTTGAGCAACAACTTCATCCTCCTTTGCTACCTCTTCAATACTGGCATCATTTGTCCAATGGACAATTAGGTCATTTTCCTTTTTAGTATCTGTAATCTGGATTTTTTTACCTGACTTTTTGAAGAGCAAATATCCAGAATCACCTACCTGTCCACCAGATTCAGCATAAAATGGCGTACTTTCCAAAACAATTTTATATTGAATTCCAGCCTTATTTTGAACTTTTTGGTATTTCACCACCTGCGTAGTCCAAGTGCTATTATCATAACCCACAAAAGACAACTCATCTGAATCCTGCAAAATTACCCAGTCTTCAGCACTAGCATCCGCATCTTTTCGAGAACGAGTTTTTTGCATTTGAAGGGCCAATTGGAAACCTGCTTCATCAATGGACATGCCTTTTTCACGTGCGATTAAGGCGGTTAAGTCCACCGGAAAACCATAGGTATCATTCAATTCGAAGACATCATCTCCTGAAAGTATTTGCGAACCCTTGGCTTGGGTATCTTCAATTAATTTATCTAGTCGCACTAAACCAGTGGATAGAGTTCTTAAGAAAGCTACTTCTTCTTCAAAAATTACTTTAGCTACAAATGCTTCTTGTGAGATTAATTCATCAAACACCCCTTTGAATTGTTGGGCCAATATTGGAATTAATTCATACATAAATGGCTCCTTAAAGCCCAAATAGGTATAACCATAACGTACGGCACGACGTAAAATACGACGAATCACATAGCCTGCCTTGGCATTGGAAGGTAATTGTCCATCCGCAATAGAAAAGGCGATAGCACGAATATGATCGGCAATAACGCGCATAGCAATATCCGTCCACTGGCCTTGGCCATAAGCTATGCCACTTTTATTAGCTAAATGCTGAATACTTCCTTGGAATACATCCGTGTCATAATTGGATTGCTTTCCTTGAATCGCCATACATAAGCGTTCAAATCCCATTCCAGTATCCACATGTTTGGAAGGTAGTGGTACCAAAGAACCATCTGCCATTCGCTCAAACTGCATGAATACGTTATTCCAAATTTCCACCACTTGCGGATGATCAGCATTAACCAATGACTTTCCAGGTATTTTATCTACTTCATCCTGGTTTCTTAAATCAATATGAATTTCCGAACATGGACCACATGGACCCGTTTCGCCCATTTCCCAGAAATTATCTTTTTTATTCCCTAAAATGATTCTTTCTTCCCCAACAATGCTTTTCCAAATATCAAATGCTTCCTGATCAAAGGGAACGCCATCCTTGGCATCGCCCTCAAACACGGAAACATATATACGCTCTTTGGGTAATTTATATACCTCAGTTAATAATTCCCATGACCAAGCAAGCGCCTCTTTTTTAAAATAATCCCCAAATGACCAGTTACCTAACATCTCAAACATAGTATGATGGTAGGTATCAAAACCCACATCCTCTAGGTCATTATGCTTACCGGAAACCCTCAAACATTTTTGTGTATCTGCAATTCGTTTAGATGGAGGGGTTCCATTGCCTAAGAAAAAGTCTTTAAACTGAGCCATCCCTGAATTATTGAATAATAGGGTTGGGTCATTTTTGGCAACTAATGGAGCAGATGGAACAATGAGGTGTCCTTTGGATTGAAAAAAAGCTAAAAAATGCTGGCGGATCTCCGTTGAAGTCATTGGTTTAATTTCAAAATTATAGGTAATTTTAATTTTCCCTGAAAATTTGAATCTAGGGATTGTAAAATTACGTGTTTTTATTCGAATTCTTGTTTTAGCTGTTTAACAAGGTTTTATTTTATTAAATGGAGCAATTTCAAAAACAATATTATTCAATCTCTGAAGTAGCCGAAATGTTTCGAGTTAAGACTTCTAAGTTGAGGTATTGGGAAAGTCAATTTCCCCATTTAGTTCCCAAACGTAGGTCCAGTGGTATTAGGAAATACACGCCGGAGGACATCGAAAAAATAAAGACATTAATTCAATTAATCGAAGAAAAAGGCCTGACCATTGAAGGGGCTAAACAAGCGATTAATCACAAAGGGGAAGCAAAAAATATCAATACTCCTTTGATAAATCAGTTAATTGAAATTCGAACTTTTTTACAAGGACTACGCGAGGATTTAGGTGATTGATTTTTTTCCTTCGGGAAAAAACTCAATCGCATCCATGGAAGAAGAGAAAATTTTTCAAATTGCGCTCAGTTTAATTCCTCAAATTGGCGTAGTGAATGCTCGTCGACTGGTGTCCTATGTTGGTACTGCCAAACAAATCTTTTATTCAAAGGCAAGTATTTTACAAAAAATACCCCATATCGGACCAGCCATTGCTCATGAGATTACGAATCATGCTGTATTACTAGAAGCTGAAAGGATTTATACGGATTGCTTGAAGCAAAAAATACAGGTCTATTTTTATCTAGATCAGGCATATCCTTTTCGGCTGAAGCAATTATATGATGCTCCTTTACTTTTGTATTTCAAAGGAAATCCCATGTTTCAGCATGACAAAATCATGGCCCTGGTGGGTACTCGCAAGGCTACAGAATATGGTAAAACCATCACTTATCAGATTGTTCGTGACTCATTGGATGATAATGTTTTGTTTATCAGTGGATTGGCCTATGGGATAGATATTGCTTTACATCAGGCTTGTTTGGAATTAAATATTCCAACTATGGCGGTTTTGGCAGGTGGCTTCCAACGGATTTATCCTGCATTACATAGCAAATATGCTTTCCAAATGATGGAAATGGGAGGGATTATTTCAGAGTATCCCTTTCATCAAAAACCAGACCCTAGGTTTTTTCCTTTAAGAAATAGAATCATTGCCGGAATGTCAGATGCCACCATTGTAGTAGAAGCGGCTGAAAAAGGAGGTGCCTTGATAACAGCAGAATATGCCAATAATTATCATAGGGAGGTTTTCGCTGTGCCTGGTGACCTCCATCATGTTTTCTCAGAAGGCTGCAATCGATTGATTCAAAAAAATCAAGCGATTATTTATACCGATTGGAATATGTGCAGAGACATGCTCAACTGGCAAAGTCAAGTACCAATCATACATAAGAATAAATGCTTACTATGGGATCAGCTGACGGAGCAGGAAACTCAATTGTTGGCATTATTGCATCAAGAGAAAATCCTTAGCTTAGATGAAATATCATGGAAGCTACAAATGGGTGTTAATCAATTAGCCATTTTGCTGTTAAACCTAGAATTTCAAGGCTTTTTAAAAACTTTACCGGGTCACCGCTATGCCCTCAAATGATTTATTTCTTCCATTCACTTGGATTTACTCGCCAGTCTTGTAAGGTTAATAATTGAGTTTCCGTAACGTAATTCAGTTTAACTGCTTCATCTATTAACACATCATAGCTACTTAAGGTAAAACATGGGATTCCATGGTTTTTGAAATTGTCCTCAGCAATTTGGAAACCATAGCTGAAAATGGCCACCATGCCCAGAACCTCAGCGCCAGTTTCTTGTAGAGCAGTAGCAGCTTTTAAGGAACTTCCTCCTGTGGAAATTAAATCTTCTATTAATACGACCTTTTGTCCTTTTTCAATATGTCCTTCAATTTGATTACCCATGCCATGTTTTTTAGGTTCAGGGCGCACATAACAAAATGGAAGGTCTAAATAATCAGCAACTAAGGCACCTTGAGCAATTCCAGCTGTGGCTACACCTGCGATGATCTCTACTTCTGAAAAATAGGCTTTAACAGCAGCGGAAAGACAGTTTTTGATGTAAGTTCTTACGGAAGGATATGAAAGTGATATACGATTGTCACAATAAATTGGAGAGTTCCATCCGGATGCCCATTTGAAAGGTTGGTCGGGTCTTAATTGGATGGCTTTGACGCTAAGTAGGTGTTGGGCAACTTCTTGTGAAATGGTAAAATCAGACATACAAATTTGTTTCAAAGATTATCTTTACAAAAATAGTTTATTCAAGTTATCTTTCATTATTTAATTCTATTTTTGCCAACCTAAATTCTGAAATATCTAATGATACTGTTTATCGACGATCGTCCTATTCGAATTTTCAAGGAATCTAAAAAGCACGGTATTCCTTTAGGAGATGAATTTGAGCTCGTAATTGATGCACGGCTTCAGCCTATTCGACTGGCGGATTTTCGAGGTCATACTTGCATATTGAATATGACCGTAGATCAATTGGAAAAATTAATTCAGGCATTGCACCAAAAATCAGGTGCTACTTTCGACTCGGTATATATTTTGGTACAGGACATCAAGCCCTTCAAACTGCGTTTATTTAGCATGTATCAATTGCTTGAAGCAGCAGGTGGTGTAGTCATTAATTCTGAAGATAAGGTTCTTTGGATGTTGCGCTTAGGTAAATGGGATCTTCCCAAAGGCAAATTAGAGAAAGGAGAGAAATTTAAAAAAGCCGCTGTTCGGGAGGTGGAGGAGGAATGTAATGTGAAGGCCGTTTTAGAGCAAAAGATTTGTACAACCTATCATACATATACGCACAAAAACCAGCGAATTTTAAAGAAAACAAAGTGGTATTTAATGACTTCAGAAGGTAAAACTAAGTTGATTCCACAAAAAGAGGAGAATATTGAAAAGGTAGAATGGTTAGGTTTTGCTGCTATGAATAAAGCCATGACAGATACATATAGTTCCATTCGTTATGTCATTCATCGTTTTCAAATGCATTATTCTTCTTCTAAATTATAAGGTAAATATTGGTTAATGGAGCTTCCATAGCGATGTAAATCCCGAATAATTGTGGAACTGATGGGCGCTAAATGAGGCGAGGTAATAAGAAATACAGTTTCAAGTTCCTCATTGATGTGCCTGTTTACCTGAGAAATAGAATTTTCATATTCAAAATCCGTCGTATTTCTTAAACCCCTGATAATAAAATGCGCGCCCACCTCTCTAGCGACTGTAGCCGTTAAATTTTGATATGTAACTACTCGAACGGGTTTATTTTTGAAGGTTTTTTCGATTGCCCCCTTCATTTTTTCCAAAGAAAAATAACGCGCTTTGTTGGAATTATGTCCTATACCAATCACAATTTCATCAAATAGAGCTAGAGCCCTTAATACAATATCCTCATGTCCTTTAGTAAACGGATCAAAAGAACCTGGAAAAAAAGCTGTTCTATGTTTCATGGCTTGGTGATGGGGTAAAAATTTTGTAGGAAATTAATTCTTCTTCTAATTCAGGATCTAATTGACTTAGCCAAAATACACTATCAGAGGTCCATTTAATAAAGAAACTATCTCGTATGGAATGAATGTAAAAGGCCAATTCAGTAGCACTTTTAAAGGAAAATACGTTGGCTAAAGTTAATTGCCTGTTTTTTCTCAAAACAATACAAGCTTGATTTTTAAAGATTGAAATGCTGAGCCCATTATCTTGAGAACGTTTTATAAGCTCTTCCAATGGATGATGGTAAGCTATTTTTGCCAAAGGAAACCAAAAACTTAAAGCATCTTTCCATTCGCTAGGTACAAGAAATAATAAATTAGCTAATTCAGAGGGAATTTCTGCTGCATGAATTTCTTTCCCTTGAAGGATGTCTTCTCCTAAAGCTTTTTCTAAAAACCCAATTCGGTACAGAGGATGGTCGTATTTCTGTGGAATTAATAAAAAATGCTGGTGACAGATATGTACTTCAAGGTGAGAAAGGGTACTTGTATTGATGCCTTTTTTATCCCAAAACCCTCGATGTATTTTATGTGATTTATTCCATTCAATTTGGCCAGCTATACTACCTGAGGCATAATCATACTCAAAAGCATCCTCATGTAGATATACATGCAGAACTTCTGAAATGTCAGTGCTGAGTGAATTATTACCTGTTTCCAAAGTCTTGAGTTGGCTAATAGAGGTGAAATTGCAAAAAAAATATGGGATGGGAATAAAAATATTCATTTTTTTCTAGGTTCAAAATGAGTAATTTTGCGCCTTATTTAATTAATTCCGCTATGCTGCAGGTGTCCAATGTTTCCCTACGATTTGGGAAAAGAGTATTATTCGAAGAAGTAAATATCAAATTTACGGAAGGAAACTGTTATGGATTAATAGGCGCCAATGGTGCTGGTAAATCTACCTTTTTGAAAATTTTGTCTGGTGAAATTGAATCACAAACCGGAAGCGTGACCATGAATCCTGGTGAGCGGATGTCGATTTTAAAGCAAAATCACTTTGAATATGAAGAATTTCCTGTGCTTCAAACGGTGATTATGGGAAATAAGCGTCTTTATGATATCATGTTAGAGAAAGATGCTATTTACATGAAAGAGGATTTTACCGAAGAAGATGGGAATAAGGCAGCGGATTTAGAAGCAGAATTTGCCGAATTAAATGGTTGGGAGGCCGAATCGGAAGCTGCTACTTTATTAAGTGGATTGGGAATTAAAGAAGACATTCATTATTCATTATTAAAGGATATCAATGGATCAGAGAAAGTAAAAGTACTTTTAGCGCAAGCATTGTTCGGTAATCCTGATATATTATTGTTGGATGAGCCTACCAACAACTTGGATATTGATTCCATCATGTGGTTAGAGGGTTATTTGCAAAATTTTAAAAATACGGTAATTGTGGTATCCCACGACCGTCACTTTTTGGATAATGTGTGTACTCATATTGCTGACCTAGATTTTGGAAAGATTCAACTCTATGGCGGAACGTATACTTTCTGGTATGAATCTTCTCAATTGGCGGCAAGACAACGCGCTGATCAGAACAAGAAAACGGATGAGAAAAGAAAAGAATTGGAAGAGTTTATCCGTCGCTTTTCTGCCAATGTGGCTAAATCAAAACAGGCTACCGCTCGTCAAAAAATGTTGGATAAACTACAGGTGGAAGACATTAAGCCATCTTCTAGGAAATACCCATTCATTAATTTTAAACCTGAACGTGAAGCGGGTGACCAGTTATTGAGTGTAGATAATTTGAGCTATGTTACTGAGGAAGGAATAACCCTTTTTTCAAACTTGTCTTTTACCATCAACAAGGGCGATAAAGTAGCCTTCTTAGCTAAAGATTCTTTGGCGATTACTGCGCTATTTGATGTGTTGATGGGAGAAAAAACAGCTTCTTCTGGAGAGTACAAATGGGGAGTAACCACTACACAGACTTATTTACCTAATGATAATGCTTCTTATTTTAAGGATGATTCCTTGAATTTAGTTGATTGGCTACGTCAGTATTCCACGGAGAAAGATGAAAGTTTTATCCGCGGTTTCTTGGGTAGAATGTTATTCTCTGGCGATGAGGCATTGAAAAAATGTACGGTCATTTCAGGAGGGGAGAAACAACGTTGCATGTTTTCTAGAATGATGTTGTCAGGTGCCAATGTATTATTATTTGATGAACCCACCAATCACTTGGATTTGGAGTCTATTACTGCGTTAAATAATGGTATGGTTGAATTCCCAGGAACTATTCTGTTTACTTGCCATGACCATCAATTAACCAATACGGTTGCCAATCGTGTGATTGAATTAGGACCAAAATCGTATTTGGATAAATTGATGACTTACGATGAATTTATTACAGACCCGGCTGTGAAAGCACAAAGAGCTGGATTATAATTAATAAAGACAGGAATAAAAAAATGGTCAACTGTGATGTTGACCATTTTTTATGTTCTTTCGAAATAGAAATTTTAAGGTTATTATTTCGATTTCTTTACTTTCATATTCAAAGCATCCCATTCAATTGGTTTACCAATTTCCACGGAAGTATTACACAATACCGATGGTCCCGCAGCACGCAATCCAAAGGACGCATCCTCAAACACGGGCTTTCCAGTACGAATAGAGTCAAAGAAATTAGTAAAATGATCTAAACGATCATCATAACCTTGCGGGGCATTGAATTCTATTTCATCCAATACTTTCATCTTTCTATCATCTGGACTGTATTTGGCATTATATTCAGCCAACATGGCCTCTTGCATGGCTTTAGGGAAACTTTCTAGTGAATCATATCCACCCATGGAGGCAACTTTAGCACGTTTGAAATGTTTGATTTTGATACCTCTGTTTTTGACTTCAATAACCCCTTCAGTGCCAATAAATCTAGAACCTTCACCACCACCAGCACCATCGGCTAGGTTTACTCTTGTCATGAATTGGAAGGCATTGTGATTTTCCGTTTTCCCGTAGGTCATGAAACCTGTCAATAAGTCATAGGCATCTCGACCATCCTTCCAGTAGTTTAATGCTCCTTGGGCATAAATTCTTTCAGGTCCTAGTGAATTGGTAACTGTATGTAAACCGGTCACATTATGCACAAATAAATCTCCCGCAACTCCCGTTCCATAGGCCTTGTAATTTCTCCAGCGGAAGAAACGTACAGGATCAAAAGCTACTTTAGGGGCATCTCCTAAAAAGCTATCCCAAGATATTGTTTGTAAACTAGCATCTGTTGGAATCGAATATTGCCAAGCTCCATTAGCGGAATTTCGGTCGGTATAGGCTTCTACATAAGTAATTTCCCCGATGATACCCTGCATGTAATATTTACGAGCCTCTTGAAATACTACCGAGCTTGCTCGCTGTGAACCTACCTGTAACACTTTTCCACTAGCTTTTTGAGCTGCCACTACGGCCAAACCTTCTTCTACGTGGTGAACCATAGGTTTTTCACAATACACATGTTTACCAGCTTTTAAGGCATCTATGGTGATATGATCATGCCAATGGTCGCTGGTACAAACCAACACAGCATCGATATCTTTTTTATCTAAAATTTCCTTGTAATTTCTTGTAACAAAGATGTCTTTACCCCATTTTTCTTTCGCCCGATCTAAACGACCTTGATATAAATCTGCTACAGCTACCAGTTCTACGCCTGGTACTTTAAGAGCCGTAGTCGTGTCGTAATGCCCTATGATTCCTGATCCAATTAGTCCAATACGAATCGTGTCATTCGGACTAACTTTAATCTTTTCCAGAATTTGAGTTAATGGGCGCTCATCTGCCCCTAATAATGGAATACCTCCCAATAATAATGAGGTACTGGCACTCAATGATTGAATGAATTTTCGTCTACTTTTTTCCATTTTATGCAGCTTTTGTGTTTTCCAAATTACAAATTATCTGGAAATAAAAAACCCTAATCTAACCTGTAAAGGAAAAATTAGGGTTTGAATTCAACAAATTTAGATTACAGGATAAATCTAGTAGATAAGAAATTCGATTGTTGGTTTTCAACAATTTGGTTCACAATATCCTTGTTGGCTTGAGTAGCTTTGGTGGCTACCACAGTTCTGATGGAGAAGGAGCGAAGCGCTGCCGTTACCGAAAGTGTTCCCTCTGCTGAATCTTTACGTCCTGTGAATGGGAATGAATCCGGTCCACGTTGACATTGCGCATTGATGTTGACACGAGAAACCTGATTAACTGTTTCATCGATCAAGGCAGAGATCTGATTCGGGTCTGTTCCAAAAATCGCTACCTGCTGGCCATGTGATGATTCATGAATATAATCGATTGGTACATTGATGTCATCAAAAGGCACCACGGGTACTACCGGTCCGAATTGCTCCTCAGACCATACTTTCATCTTTTTGTTAACTGGATAAAGTAAGGCAGGGAAAAACAAGGACTTGGCATTTTCACCACCATGCTTATTTAGTACCTTGGCGCCATGTAATTTGGCATCTTCAATCAACTCTTTCAAATAGGCTGGCTTATTGGGTTCTGGAAGAGGGGTAATTTGTACTCCAGGATCCCAAACCATACCTACTTTAATGGCTTCAATTTTCTCAGCTAGGCCTTTATTAAATGCTTCTGCTAAGCTGCTATGTACAAAAATGATTTTGATAGCAGTGCAGCGTTGCCCATTGAAGGATAAGGAGCCCAATAAACATTCATTGATCGCGTTATCTAATTGTGCGCTCTCTGTCACAATAGCCGCATTTTTAGCATCCAAACCTAAAATGGCTCGTAAACGATTCACTTTTGGGTGCATTTTCTTCAATTTGTCGGCCACCTTAGAGGAACCAATTAAAGTCAACACATCAATTTTTCCTGATTCCATTAATTGTGGAATAATGGAGTTTCCTCGGCCATACAAGGTGTTAATTACACCTGGAGGAAAGGATTCTCTGAAAGCTTCAAGCAATGGATAGTGTAATAAGGTACCGTGTTTAGGTGGTTTGAATAATACCGTATTACCCATAATTAGGGCTGGAATCAAAGTGGTGAAGGTCTCATTTAATGGGTAATTAAATGGTCCCATACATAATACCACGCCTAATGGTGAACGACGAACCTGACCGATGATTCCCTCTTCAATTAAAAAAGTAGAGGAATTTCTATCGATGTCCTTTAAAGCACCTATCGTATCATAAATATATTGTACGGTTCTGTCAAATTCCTTTTGTGAATCGGTCAATGATTTACCGATTTCCCACATTAATAATTTAACAACCTCGTCACGCTTCAAAATCATCTTTTGTGTGAATTTTTCCACACATTCTATGCGCTTGTCAACAGACATAGATGGCCATTCTCCTCGACCATTGGAATAGGCTTTTACTCCTGCATACAATACTTCCATAGCGTCAGTAGCATCGGTTATAGGGTAGGAGCCAATTCTTTTGGGTTCAAATCCTTTTTCAGACTTTACGTAAATGGGAGACCAGACATCTTGTGTCTTGCCTTTCCACTGACGCATTTCACCATTGACTAAATATTCTCTTTGTTCGATTGGTTTTACCAAATCATATTCTTTCGGAATTTCACCTTCTTTTGGAAACAGTTTTTCTAATTCACTCGATTGCATAGGTTGTATTTTTATGGTCGCAAATTTCAGCTATTTGAACTATTCAAAGAATTCGTGGCACGTATTATTTGAATAGTCATACTATTTTATCAAATTTTTATAAAAAATCTAAAATAGCTAGGAATTAATTGTTGAATTCAAGGGATATTTTCTTCTTATCCGATTGATCTGAAATCGCTTTTGATCTGTAAAACTGACTTCATGCAGCTGATTAAATTCATAAAGCCAAGTAGAATAGAGGTCGATGTCATTGGTTTTAAAAGCCAACTCATCTATTTTTTTACTGATTAAATAGGTTTCAAAATCCATGTTGTGTCCAGTTTTTCCGGAAGCTCAATAGTAAGACTAATGCAATACTAGCTAATAATCCGGCTATGAAAAAGGGTATTGGGATCATTTGGCTAATTCCTTGATACATATATCCTGATAAAAAGGCTCCAATACCTATTCCCATTTCCAAAGCAATATACATGGTCGCCATAGCACGTCCCATGTGATTTTTATGTGCCAGATCGGTAGTCCAGGCAGCCAAGGTAGGAGTGGAGAAGCCCCAAGAAATTCCATATAGAATGGCTGAAATGACCAATGTAATGGCTGAGGCAGGAAGTGCCAATAAAAACATGCCAGCTAATAAAAATATGCAAGAAATGATTAAAACGGGAATTCGGCCATATTTGTCAGAACTTTTGGCAAAGAAAAAGCGGACAAAAATGGAAGCAATCGTATAAATGGTAAAATACAGTCCCTTGTTGTGCCAACCCACTAGTTTGGTTGTATCTGGAAGTAATGTCACAACTACCCCTGAAGAAAAAGCCATTAAAATCATGATGATGAAAACGGGCGCAATCTTTGGTTCAAAGACATCTTTCCAATTGATTTTAAATAATTTCAAAGAAAATCGACTCTTCATACTTTTGGGAAGAGTTTCTTCTAATCGCATTAAGATCACTATGGATGCCAAAGCAAACAGGGAAGAAACATAAAACATGACATCTAATCCCATAAAATTGGCTAATCCTGATCCAATACTTGGGCCTATGGACATCCCCGTAGCAGTAAAAATACCCAATGTTCCTTGTGCCTCTCCTCTACGGTGTTCCGGAATAATGTCTGCTACATAAGCAGAAGTGGCTGTTGGTTTGGTGCCAGTCGACATGCCATGTACAAATCTCAATAATAAAAAGGCGTGTACCGAATGCACCAAGGGATAAATTCCTCCACAAATAAAACAGACGATAGAACCAAAGGCCATGACAGGAACCCTACCAATATGGTCCGTTAATTTACCAGAGAAAGGTCTACTTAAGCCCGCGGTTAAGGTAAACAAGGCAATGATATAGCCAATGTATTCACTACCTCCCATGGCTGCCAAATAATCTGGTAGTTCAGGGATAATCATAGAAAAACTAGCCGCAAACAAGAAATTACTGGTACAAAGTAGCCAAAAAGGAATCGTATAGATTTTTTCTTCCTTGATTACCATGCTAAATTTCCTCCTCAATTATTGAGTTAATTTCATTTTTGTTTAAACCCATTAAAAAGGCTGGAAGTAGAATTAAATTACAAATCATAGCCATTAGTAGCGTGATGGAAACTAAAATCCCCAAGGCCTGAGTTCCCTTGAAAGTAGAGGCCGTAAAAATAAAAAATCCAAAAAATAGAATCATGGCCGTATAAAACATCGAAACTCCCGTTTTTTGAATGGTGATTTGTACGGCTTTTTTAACGTTCATTTCATGCTTCAACCATTCCTCTTTATATCGAGTTAAAAAGTAAATGGTCCCATCGCTTGAAATACCAAAGGCAATGGAAAAGATAAGAATGGTACTCGGCTTTAATGCAATATCAAAATAGCCCATAATTCCAGCCGTAATAATCAGTGGAATTAGACTAGGTAAGGTTGATATGATAACCATCTTCCAAGACCTAAATAAAAAGGCCATTAGTAGGCAAATCAGTACTATCGCAGTAATGGTACTCTCAATTAAATTAGTCTGTAAATATTCCGTATTGAATGAATTGATAACAGAATTCCCCGTCACATCTGCCTGATAAGCTTTAGGATTATCTTTGGCCAAAATTTCACCTGTTTCGGGATCAGTTCTAAATATACTATCAATTTTTGGCTGCAGAATAGTGTATAACTCTTTCGTTCTAACCGTACCAGCATCTGCCATTTGATAGGAAATTCTTGTGTGTTGCCTATCCTTATCAATAAATCCAGCAAATAGATTGGATTTGCCAGATAAACTGGATTGGAAATCTTTTAACTTATTTAATTCATCGATGCCCGGCAACACATAATACTTGGGATCTCCTCCACGATAGACTTGGTATAAGTATTTGGTAGCTGTCAAAATGGAAAGTCCAGAGGTAAATTCTGGGTATTGGGTCATGAGCTTTTCCGTCCTTTTTATTTTGGATAATATTTCTGGACTTAAGGCTTTTCCGGGAGTTTGGGCATCTACCGAGATTTCAAATGGAATAATACCATGAAAATGTTTCTCTATAAATTTCAAATCGGTATATATAGCGTTTTCTCTGGGTAAATCATCGACTATAAATCCAATGGCCTTTATTTTCAGTAAGCCATTGACAGAAATAATTAATAATACAACAACGGTAGTATAAATATATTTTCTGTGAAAGAAAACCCAATTCTCTACCCTCAATAAAAAAGTATTTACGCGTTTGGATTCAAAATGAGCCAAATCTTTGGCTTGAGGTGGGGCTTGAAAACTAAAGAAAATTGGGATCAATAATAATGACAAAACAAAGGTTATCATCACGTTCAAAGAGGCCACTATCCCAAATTCAACCAAAAGTCCAGAACCGGTAAAACTAAATACACCAAAGCCAATAGATGTAGTTAAATTGGCTAAAAAAAGCGTTCTGCCCACTTTGGATGCACTCTCTTTGAGTGAGAACAATTTGTCCTGTGTTTGTATATAGGTTTCATGGTATTTGTTTAAAAGGAAAATGACATTGGGAATACCTATGACAACAATCAATGGAGGTATTAAACCCGATAGTAAGGTTATTTTAAAGCCCAGTAAAACGATGGTGGCCAAGGAGGCAAGTATTCCAATGATAATGACAACCAAAGCGAAAAAAACGACTTTGATTGATCTAAAAAAGAAGAGTAAAATGAGGGAGGTTACCAAGATCGCCAATCCTAAAAAGATCATCAATTCTTTGGTCACTTGAGAGGTATATTCCGTACGAATAAAGGGCATTCCTGAATAATGAATCTCTCTCTTAGTCTTTAGTCGATACTCATCACCTAATTGTTTGATTTTTTTAACTAAAGTAATTCTACCTTTATCATTGATGGTTTTTTGGTCGAAAGTGATCAATAATAAGTGTACTCGGTAATTATCCGTGTATAAAAAATTAGTAAAAATAGGAAGTTTCCCCAATTTGCTTTTTAGGCTATCTAGTCTTGCTTGAGTGGTTGGCAAGCTGGCATCCCATATAGTTCTCGTTTTGAATTTTTTGTCCAGGCTATCAATGTAAACTTCGGGCAAATTAGGTAAGGACAATATGTTTTTAATGCCCGATTGTTGTTTGATTTGTTCGCTTAGATTTTTCCAGGCATCAAATTCTTTGGGCGTAAAAAGGTCTGGGTTATCTAATCCAATAACCATCACATTTCCGTCTTCACCGTATTTTTTCTTGAAGTTTTCGTAAAGTTGAAAACGAGAGTCTGACTTAGGTAGAATTTTAGCTAATTCATAACTTAATTGTATTTGAATAGCTGTATATATCAATCCGACTGTGGCTACAGCTAAGAAAATTAAAATAGCAATTTTGTGTTTTAAAATATTGGATCCAATCCAATCCCAGGCATTTTTCATGATTCAATGGTTGACTTCAGAGCTTCTGCTATTAGCAGATCCTCTGGTGTAGTAATTTTAATATTGGAATAACTTCCTTCTACCAATTGGATGATTATGCCTAATTGTTCCACTACACTAGCATCATCCGTAAAATAATCCTGGTAGTCTTGTTCATAAGCTTTTCGTAGAAGCGATATCTCAAAAACCTGTGGAGTCTGAATGATTTTAATGTGTTCCCTGTTTAAGGATATATACGTGTTATCGGTTTCATCCCATTGACGAATGGAATCTTTGCTGGATACAGCCAAAATAGCATTTCCAAATTTTTCGGCATGATGAAATGCAGCCTGAATGCTAGCAATAGAGACTAAGGGTCTTACTCCATCATGGATGGCCACCAAGCATTTTGTATATGATGGAATGGCCTGAATGCCTTGCAGACTAGAATGAAAGCGAGTAGCTCCTCCAGGAATTAATTGATGAGGACAATTTTCCAATATCTCAGGATGTTCTTGGCAAAGGCTCTGCCAAAAAGAAAATTGATCTTCAGGAAGAACAAGAATCAATTCAATGTCCGAATAGGCTTTTTTGAACTGACGTAAAGTGTGATATAAAATAGGTTTGCCTTGAAGTAACAAAAATTGTTTTGGAACGGCACTTTTCATTCGCTGTCCAGTACCTCCCGCAACAATAATGGCATATTTCTTCAAAACAAACCCTTTTTAATTAGATAATTAACATCACATCACCATAGCTAAAGAAACGGTATTTTTCTTTGATGGCTTGTTGATAAGCTTCGTTAATCAATTCATATCCTCCAAATGCAGAAGTCATCATCAATAGGATGGATTCAGGCAAATGGAAATTAGTCAACAAGGCAGTTGGAATTTTAAACTCGTATGGAGGGAAAATGAACTTATCCGTCCAGCTATTGATGGGTTTTAAATGTCCACTAGCTGAAACAGAGGATTCTAAAGCTTTCATTACCGTAGTTCCCACAGATAAAACTTGTTTCTTATTGTCAATTGCTTGATTCACATAATCACAAGTTTCTTGAGTAATGATGAAGTGCTCAGAGTCCGTTTTGTGCTTGGTTAAGTCTTCTACATCCACTTGACGGAAAGTTCCTAGACCCACGTGCAAGGTGATAGGAGTGAACTGTGCTCCATTTAATTCCATTCTCTTCATGATAATCTTGGAGAAGTGCAATCCAGCGGTTGGAGCTGCTACGGCACCCACATGCTCAGCATAAATTGTTTGAAAACGATCCGCATCTTCCGGAGTAGCCTCTCTTTTAGAACGAATTTCGTCAGGAAGGGGTGTTTCACCCAATTCATGGATGGCAGCCATCAAAGCATCATGATCTCCGTCATATAGAAACCGAATCGTTCTACCTCTTGAAGTAGTATTGTCAATAACCTCAGCTACAAGATCAGAATCTCCAAAATATAATTTATTTCCAACACGAATTTTTCTCGCTGGATCTACTAGAACATCCCACAAACGATGTTCTCTATTGAGCTCTCTTAATAAAAATACCTCAATTTGAGCACCAGTTTTTTCTTTGTTACCATATAATCTGGCAGGAAATACTTTGGTATTGTTAGTCACCAATACATCTCCTTCTCCAAAATAATCCACGATATCGGTGAATTTTTTATGTTCAATGGTTTTATTTTTTCTATTGACCACCATCATACGAGCGTCTTCACGGTTGTCAGTAGGATGTAATGCAATTAAACTTTGAGGTAAATCAAATCTGAATTCAGATAATTTCATTCGTGTGGGGTTTGAAAATGAAAAACGAAAAATGAATTTATTCTTCGTTTATTTTTGAATAATTAAAAACAATTGACAAATATACACTTTTGAAGGGGGGCTTGTCAAGGTAATTTTTAAACATTCTCATTTAGCTGGAGTTATCAAATTGAATTTGATTAATTATGACAGAGATTTCAATTTTTTGGTTTCGAAGAGATTTGCGTATTCATGACAATGTAGGGCTATTTCATGCCTTGAATTCTTCCTTTCTGGTCTTGCCCATTTTTATTTTCGATGTGGAGATATTATCTCGCTTGGAAAACAAAAAAGATGCCCGCGTAGAATTTATTCATGAATCTTTAAAGGAATTGAAAAAAGAGATAAATCAGCGAGGAGGTGATTTGTGGATTCATCATGGTAAACCCATAGATGTATTTAAACAAATTGCCAATCAATATGATATTAAGCAAATTTATAGTAATCATGATTATGAAAGCTATGCCATTCAGCGGGATAATGAGGTTAAAGATTGGGCGCTTTCTCTTGGCATACATTTTGAGTCCCATAAGGATCAAGTCATTTTTGAGAAAAATGAAATTCTAACTGGGCAGCAAACGCCATATACGGTTTTTACTCCCTATTCCCGTAAATGGAAAGAAACGTTGCAAGTTAAAGGGGTTCAAGCCTATCCATCTGAGACGATTTCCCAATATTTGCCTGCCCATTTTGAAATGCCCTCTTTGGAACAAATAGGATTTGGCATTTCAGGGAAACTATTTCCTTCTACTCAAATTTCAGATGAGCTTATTCAGTGTTATCAAGCACAGCGCGACTTTCCAGGATTAGATGCAACCTCTCATCTTTCGGTTCATTTACGTTTTGGAACAGTTTCTATTAGGGATCTAATCAATAGAGCCCTTGCAAATTCTGAAACTTGGTTAAATGAATTAATATGGCGGGATTTTTACTTCAATATTACCTACCATTTTCCTCATATTGGACAGGGGTATTCTTTTAGACGTGAATATGATAAAATTCAATGGAAAAATAATGAAAAGGAATTTGAAGCCTGGATGAATGGACAAACGGGCTACCCGATAGTGGATGCAGGAATGCGTGAATTGAATCAAACAGGCTTCATGCATAATCGAGTAAGAATGATAGTTGCTAGCTTTTTAATCAAGCATTTACTGATCGATTGGAGATGGGGAGAGGCATATTTTGCTAGTCATTTGCTGGATTTTGATTTCTCAGCCAATAATGGTGGCTGGCAATGGGCGGCAGGTTCTGGATGTGACGCAGCTCCCTATTTCCGAGTATTTAATCCTTATTTGCAAACCCAAAAGTTCGACAAAGAGCTTATCTATATCAAAAAATGGGTTCCTGAATTTCAAGAATTTACTTATCCTGCTCCCATCGTTGAACATGAGGTAGCACGAAAACGTGTCTTGGAGGTTTATAAACAAGCCTTAGGGTAGGGCCGTGTAAATAGTTTTTCCGGCAATTTTATAGTCTTCCAAATCTATACTCAAAAAGCCAATCTTTAAATTAACTTCCATTTTAAATGGTATCTGGTAATTATCTTGACTTATCCAAAGTCGAATGGCATCCTTGTCTTGAAACAAATTATTTTTAGGTAGTACCAAGGAAGTGCGAATGCAATTTTTAGTTCCAAATTTGCTTTCCACCTTTTCAAAGCCCTTGACCACACACCAAATTTCATAGACTTGACCATCTACCAATATTTTGGCGCTCATTTTTTGGCCAATTTCCAAATCCTGAAGATTTTTCTTTCTCAAAAAATAATAACCTGATATCAAGTCGAGCATGGAATTAGAAATGGCTAAATTTTTATCCTTGGGGCTATTTTGAGGAGAGGAAATTTGCGCAATACCTTTGTCGTGATAGAAGTCGACCACCTCCTGTTTCCTATAACGACCCTCTCGTTTGTTCATTTCAGCTTTTACAGGTAATAAGGTCGAAGGATCAATATGTGAAACCCAAACATCCAATAAAGGACTAAATACATTGAATATTCCTAGTGTTTTTCCCTCAATCTCAATTTTACGAGTTGGTATTTGTCGAATGGAACCTAGATTGCTACTACTTCTGATATTTGCCTCAGCGGCATTGATAAAACCTAAATGAATTCTATATTTAAGTTGTTCTCCTCCGATTAATATGTCTTTTTCTTGGGCAGTTAATCGAAAAACTTGAAAAAACAATAAAATTAAAAGGGTAAAATTAGATGTTTTCAAAGGGCTAAGGCTCATTTTTAAGCAAGATAAGTATAATAGAAACATGTGGACAGATTATCAGCTAATTTGATAAAATATTAGTGGCTATTTCCTATTTTTGTTAAGCTGAAACAAGTGAAAAATTTTGATGCTAATAAATACCATTTTATCAATTAACATACCATGGCAAAACAAGCGAGCGAAGCTCAAGGCTTTTCAACTGAAAAACTAAAAGCCTTACAAACCACTTTAGAAAAATTAGATAAAGCATACGGAAAAGGGACGGTCATGCGTCTTTCGGATAGCAAAGTCATGGATGTACCTGTTATTTCTACAGGTTCTTTGGGCCTTGATTTAGCTTTGGGAATTGGTGGAGTCCCAAGGGGAAGAATTGTTGAGATATATGGACCAGAATCATCAGGTAAAACGACCTTAACTTTACACTGCATTGCTGAAGCTCAAAAAGCAGGTGGTATTGCGGCTTTCGTTGATGCGGAGCATGCTTTTGATCGTTCTTATGCAGAAAAATTGGGAATCGATACGGAAAACTTATTAATTTCTCAGCCTGATAATGGTGAGCAGGCTTTAGAGATTGCAGAGCACTTAATTAGTTCAGGTGCTATTGATATTATAGTCATAGACTCCGTGGCTGCATTAGTTCCTAAGGCGGAAATTGAAGGAGAAATGGGGGATTCAAAAATGGGTTTACAAGCACGTTTGATGTCTCAAGCTTTACGTAAATTGACGGGTACCATTAATAAAACTGGTTGTTGTTGTATATTCATCAACCAATTAAGAGATAAGATTGGTGTGATGTTTGGAAGTCCAGAGACTACTACTGGAGGTAATGCATTGAAATTTTATGCCTCTGTCCGACTAGATATTCGTAGAGCAGGACAAATCAAAGAAAGTGCTGATTCCATTACTGGAAATCGTACCCGTGTAAAAGTAGTTAAGAATAAATTAGCTCCACCTTTCAAAGTGGTTGAATTTGATATCATGTACGGGGAAGGTATATCTAAAGCAGGTGAGATTTTGGATTTAGGGGTAGAATTAGGAGTGATTGATAAATCCGGTTCTTGGTTCTCTTATAATGGCAATCGATTAGGCCAAGGGCGTGATGCTGTAAAAGACCTTATTAAAGACAACCCAGAGTTGATGGAAGAGTTAGAAGATAAGATTAAAGAAAAAGTTAAGGGGGATGAGTCTGCACTGTTAGATAAGACTGGTTCCAACGTTGAATAAGCAATAAAGGCTAATTCAGATTATTCAATTCAAAATTAATTGGCATTCAGGTTAAAACGGTTAAATAATTTTTTAACCGTTTTTTCTACCGACTTATCTGTTTCCATGGCCTCAGAAATGGATTGTACGGCATGAATTACAGTACTGTGATCTCTTCCACCAAAGTGATAACCAATTGATTTTAAAGGAAGATTAGTGAGTTCTTTCAGCATATACATTGCCACCTGCCTAGGAAAGACATTTTCTTTTTTACGACACTTGCCTTGTAATGTACTTAAATCTACTGAAAAATGATTAGTTACTGCCTCTAATATATTTTCTACACTTAATTCTTTTTCTTGCTCGTTTACAATGCTTTTTAGGGTATTCTTGGCTAGCTCTAGATCTATTTCTTTTCTGGTTAAGGAGGCTTGAGCCATTAAGGATATAATCACACCTTCCAATTCTCTAACATTGGTCTGAATGGAATGAGCCAAGTACTCTAAAACTTCAAAATCAATTTGTATTCCATCATCTTGAAGTTTTTTTTGTATAATGGCAATACGAGTTTCAAAATCAGGTTGTTGTAAGTCAGCTGTTAAGCCCCATTTAAAACGGCTTAATAAACGATCTTCCATGCCCGCTAAATCTCTTGGAGCACGGTCTGAGGATAGGATTATTTGTTTACCTGATTGATGTAAATGATTGAAAATATTGAAAAAAGTTTCTTGAGTTTTCTCTTTACCCGATAAGAACTGTACGTCGTCAATGATAAGTACGTCAACTTGTAGGTAAAAATTGGTAAAGGCCTCAATCGAGTTATTACGAATGGCATTAACAAATTGATTCGTGAATTTCTCAGTGGAAACGTACAATACAAACTTATCAGGATATTGATGTTTAATTTCGTTTCCGATAGCTTGAATCAAGTGTGTTTTACCCAAACCCACTCCACCATAAATCATCAGTGGATTGAATGCTGTTAAACCCGGCTTGTTAGCAACAGCCATACCCGCTGCTCTACCTAGACGATTACAATCACCTTCAATGAATTTGTCAAACGTATATTTTGGAATGAGGTAAGAATCTAATTCCAATGAATCCAAATTTTTAAATTGGAATGGATTTTTTGCAGCTTGGTTATTTCCTAAATCTTTAGGTATGGACTGTTGGTTCGTAGTAGGAATATTGAAAGACAATGTAGGGTTTTTTCGATCTCCTTTATCCACTATTATGGAATATTCCAACATACCTTGTCTTCCAATCGTATGATCAATAGCCTTCCTAAGAGAAGAAACATAATTCTCTTCTAACCATTCATAAAAGAATTGAGAGGGAACCTGAATCGTTAGTGTGCTATTTTGGAATTTAAGAGGAACAATAGGGCTAAACCAAGTTGTGAAGCTTTGCTCAGAAATATCCTCACGGATAATTTCCAAGCATTTATTCCACAATTCAGTCACTTCTATTTGCATATAATATTCCTAATTTTTAGGTCAAAAAAATCCTTATTGAAGTAATTGCCATTGAAGACAACCTTCAAATGTTAAATATTCAAATAATGGTTTGGGTACTAAGAAAAACGGTAAAGTTTTGCTTAAGCGGGGAGACAAAAATAGTAAAATTCAAGGTCGTTGCAAATCTTACAAAAAATATTTTGTACATATTTTCTGTAAAAAAAATGCTCAAAAATTTGGAACTAAAAATTGTTCAATTTTTATGAACTCCATGGATGTTTTGCCTTGAAAAAATATAAGAAAAAAAAATAAAATATTTTTGAATCAAAAACGTATTTATTTAAAAATGGTCTAAATGATTTTTATGATTAATTGTATTAATTGCATGAAAATCAGTTAGTTATATTTGATTTTTAAGCTATTGAACTAATTTGAACAATTTTAATCATCAAACGATTACTTGTAAATTATTGGGAATAATTTCTATGAGATGTTGGCTATCATGGGTCTGTAAATTTTCTCCATCCATATGACAAAAAGTGCCTATAGGAACCTCAAATTCAAATCTATTGCAGGATTGGATTGCCACTTTTTTATGATTAGAGATACTTTTTAAAAATAGGCTAATTCCAAGTTGGGCTGATTCCCAAATAGTTAAGGGTTTAATTTTAACTATCTCAAAGTTGCCATCCTGTAAATTGGAATAAGGTGATATAAAAGCATTATTCCCAAATTGATTCGCATTGGCTATAGTCATGGAAAAAAGGAGCTCCTCGCCTTTGTCTTTTGAGATTATCTGAACAGGGGTATAATGAAAGAAAGATTGAAAGGTAGCTTTCATGTAATTCCATAAACCTCTTTTATTTCCCTTCGCAAATACATGAGCAACTACTGCATCAAATCCAATACCCGCTGTACAAAAGAAGGCTTTTTTATTCCAATAAATAACATCTATAGATACAACTTTTCCTTGAATAGCGCGATTCAGAGCTTTCTGAAAGCTAAGTGGAATGTTTAAGTGCCTTGCTAAGCCATTTCCAGATCCTATTGGTATGATTCCTAAGGCAGATTGACTACCGGCCAATACACTAGCAACTTCATGTATGGTACCATCGCCTCCAATAGCTACAACTCGTTCAATACCAGTTTCAATAGCCTCTCGAGCTAATTGGCTTGCATGGCCAGCGTATTCAGTTAAATATAACTGACTATTTTCAACCTCTTTTAATTTACGAAGCATCTGTTTTTTTGTGAAATTACTTTTGCTTCCAGAATTAGGGTTGTAAATAAAGTGAATCATATTGTTTAATTTCAACTGCAATTTAGGTTCAAATTTTCATTTTAATTCCATAATCCATTAATATGTACGCTGTAGGAGATTCTTACGAAATTGATTTTAGTTTTAGTCAGGAGCAAGTAAATGACTTTTGTAAAATATCAGGTGATTTTAATCCTTTACACTGGGATGCTCATTTCGCGGCTCAAACCGTTTTTAAAAAACCAATCATTCATGGGGCATTAGTAGCCAGTGTATTTTCTCGGGTCATGGGAATGGAATTTCCTGGTCAGGGGAGTGTGTATATAAGTCAACTGTCAGAGTTTAAACGTCCTTTGTATGTGGACGTTGTCTATCAAGCTAAATTTAAAGTTATTAGTATCGATACTTTAAAGCATACAGCAGAAATTCAAACACAGGTATTTGACAAAGAGAGAGGGAAGCTGATGGTGGATGGAGTAGGAAAAGCGATGAATGCAGAAAAGTTTTAAACGAAAAAAGCCCGTTATCTCATAACGGGCTTTTTCTTTTCAAGAAATTAATCAATTATTTTCCTTCGTTCTTTTTATTTTGAACTTCAGTACGAATTTCTTGAGCTAAAGTTTTTAGTTGCTGTAAGCCACCTCTAACGCGAGTTCCTGCTGCTTGATTTCCCTTATCGTAGAACTTTTCGAAATCGGATTCCAATGACATAACGAGGTCTTTCACTTGTGCAAATCTGCTCATAATAATTTGATTTTGTAGGTTGTAAAAATAGATTGTCTTATTTCGCTGTTTGAAGCGCTTATATGGCGAAATTTAGCAAAAAACTTAATCTGCACAAACTATTTATACAAAAAAAGCCAAAAAAAAGTTAAAAAAGTTAAAAAATGCTCGCAAAATTTATTTTGCGGTGTTTGAAACCTTATAATAACCCTCTTTTAATCTTTTTTGAACCTCAGCAAAACATTCTGTTGTATAGTCGATATCTTCCTGGCTATGGGACGAAGTTGGTATAATTCTCAACATGATTTGTCCCTTTGGAACTACAGGATAAACAACAATACTGCAGAAAATTCCCATATTTTCACGTAAATCTCTCACCAAGGAGGTTACTGCTGCAATGTCATATTCTCCATGTAAAAATACTGGAGTCACTGGCGATTGAGTTTCACCAATATCAAACCCTTTTTCTTTTAATCCCTTTTGAAGTGCGCGAACGTTTTGCCATAATTTTTCTCTCAACTCTGGGTGTTTTTTTATTAACTCCAATCGTTTCATGCCGCCAATCACAAATGGCATAGGTAGAGCTTTGGCATAAGTTTGAGAGCGCATGTTGTATTTCAAATACATAATTACATCCTTAGGTGCTGCAATAAATGCACCAATCGCTGCCATAGATTTAGCGAACGTAGAGAAATATAGGTCAATACCTTCTGTACAATTTAAAAATTCTCCAACTCCTTTTCCATTGGCTCCCATAGTACCAAATCCATGCGCATCATCAACCAATAAACGGAAATTGAAGTCTTTTTTCATTTCCACAATCTTATCTAAGGCTCCTACTTTTCCGGACATACCAAAGACACCCTCCGTAATCACTAAAATACCTCCACCCGTCTCTTGAGTTTTTTTAGTAGCACGTTCTAAATTCTTACGCAATGAATCCATGTCATTGTGATTGAATTTGTAGTAATCTCCCATTTTGGCTTTGTGTAAACGAATACCATCGATTAAACAAGCATGTGATTCTGCATCATATACAATGATATCACGGTGATCTACCATACATTCTATGACAGACATAACACCTTGATATCCATAATTCAATAGAAAACAATCTTCTTTTCCAACAAATTCAGCCAATTGTCTTTCAAATTCCTCGTGCTCATCCGTATTTCCCGACATCATACGTGCACCCATTGGATAGGCTAAACCAAATTTGGCAGCGGCATCGGCATCAGCTTTTCTTACTTCTGGATGATTAGCTAATCCTAAATAATTATTTAATGACCAGTTGAGCATCTCTTTTCCCATAAAAGTCATTCTTGGGCCAAGTTCGCCGGTTAACTTTGGAAATGAAAAATAATGGTGGGAGTAATGCGCATGAGCACCGATTGGTCCCATGTTTTTGACAACTTTCTCGAAAATATCCACTGTAAGTATCTGTTTTAATTAAAAAAACTTAAAATATTCACAAAGTTAAATTATATTTTTGTTATGGCAACGCTCTCATGGAGCATTTAAGTTAGGAACGATTTTAATTTTAAGTTTACAAGATGAAACAAACTCTCTCCTCTGTAGTTTTTTTATGTTTTTTGAGTGCATTAACGTTTGCTCAAACGAATAAACCTGTCATTGAATCCGATAATGGTATGGTTGTATCTACTCATCCAGCCGCCAGTGAGATTGGATTACAAATTTTAAAACAGGGAGGTAATGCCATCGATGCCGCCATAGCTGTCAATTTTGCCCTAGCAGTATGTCACCCAGCTGCAGGAAACATTGGTGGTGGAGGTTTTCTGGTTTATAGAGATAAGCATGCCCAGACTTTTGCCTTGGATTTTAGAGAAAAGGCACCATTAAAGGCATTTAGAGACATGTACCTTGATGAGGGTGGGGCCATTATTCCGGGTAAGAGTCAGGCTGGCATCTTTTCAGTTGGAGTCCCTGGAGCGGTGGCAGGGATGGTGGCCATGCATCAAAGATTTGGGAAATTAGCTTGGGCTGATTTGGTCAATCCATCTATTGAGTTAGCTAGGAGAGGGGTGGTCTTGACGGAAAAAGAAGCTAGAGGTTTAAACAATCAGAAAGAGGATTTTTTGCATTTCAATCCCGGTAAAAGCTATATGATGAAAGCTGATGGATCCATCTGGCAAAAAGGTGATTTATTTGTCCAAGAAGATTTAGCTAAATCATTAGAGAGAATTGCCAAAAGAAAGTCTAAAGGGTTTTATCGTGGCAAGACAGCACGCCTACTTGTAAAGGAAATGAAACATCAGGGCGGCATTATCAATAAAAATGATTTGAAAGCCTACCAAGCTGTATGGAGGAATACAGTTGATTTTGAATACAAGGGTAAAAAGATTATTAGTATGCCGCCACCATCTAGTGGAGGAATTGCCTTGAATCAATTGTTGAAGATGGTAGAACCATTCCCTTTGTCAAAATGGGGGCCTCAATCTGATTCAACTATTCAGGTAATGGTAGAAGCTGAAAGAAGGGTTTATGCTGATAGAGCCAAGTGGTTAGGAGATCCTGATTTTGTTAAAGTACCTCAAAATGAATTAACCGATATTAATTACATAGAAGGTCGAATGAAGGATTTTAGCTTTCAAAAAGCTAGTTTAAGTTCTTCCATTTCTGCAGGTCAATTTCCTGGCTATGAAAGTCCAGAGACTACCCATTATTCTATCGTAGATAAGGAAGGAAATGCCGTTGCTATTACCACTACTTTAAATAATAGTTATGGTAGTAAAGTGTTTGTGGGCGGTGCAGGATTTTTATTGAACGACGAAATGGATGATTTTAGTGCAAAGGCAGGTGCCCCTAATTTATATGGTCTAGTTGGCTCAAAAGCCAACGAGATTCAACCAGGAAAGAGAATGCTTTCTAGTATGACACCTACTATTGTGGAAGAAAATGGTCAACTGAAGCTTGTGGTAGGAACCCCAGGTGGCTCCACCATCATTACGTCTGTATTTCAAGTGATTATTAATACACTGGAAATGGGGATGAACATGCAACAAGCCGTAGAGTACCCTCGTTTTCATCATCAATGGTTGCCTGATCAGGTAAATTTTGAGAGAAACCGATTTACCCCCGAACAAATCCAGCGATTGAAAGAAAAAGGATACAAATTACAGCCTGTTTCCGGAATTGGTCTCGTAGAAGGAATTTTGGTATTACCTAACAAGAAATTGCAGGGAGGTGCCGATTCCAGGGGAGATGATACTGTTTCTGCCTATTAAAACATTTTAGCTACCAAGAAGGCTGCCCCAGCTGCGGCGGCTCCTATAGAGGTAACTTTTAATGCTCCAATGATGGGTTGTTGCCCAGTTATTTTGCTTTTGAAATAACCAAAAACAAACAAAGCGAACAAAGTTATTGCTGCCGAATACATCAATCCATCTTCAGGATGTTCTAAATAAAAGTAAGGTAACAAAGGAATTAACCCACCCAAGGCATAGGAAATGCCTATGGTTAAGGCGGAATTTCTGGCACGATTTGGGTTAGGTTTTTCTAAACCTAATTCAAATCGCATCATGAAGTCGACCCATTTGTCTTTGTCACTTGCTATGCAATTAACTACTATTTCCTGAGCTTCTGGACTAAGGCCATAATCCTCAAATACCTCCCGAATTTCTTCTTTTTCCCTTTCAGGTACACGCTCCACTTCATCATACTCACGGGCTAACTCAGCTTCATAATGCTCTTTTTCAGTCATGCCGGCCAAATATCCCCCTAGGCCCATGGCAATAGAGCCTGCGACAATCTCGGCAACACCTGCAGTCGTTACGATATCATTACTGGAAACAGCACCAGATAAACCAGCAGCTAGGGCAAATGGAACGGTTAAACCATCTGACATCCCGATAACCACATCAGTGAGGAAGTCAGAACTTTTTAAATGTTTTTCGTGAAGGTGGTGATCGGGTCCGTGCATATTGATTATCGAATGCCGTGCATCATTCGTTTAAGAGGTCCAATGGCTAAAACATATAATATTATTGCTGCTATCCCTGTTAGGGTAACAAAAAGCATGAAGAAATCGTATAAGTTATGAATTTCAAATCCTAGGAAGCTTGGGAATTTCATTTGACCTGCGACCTGTTCAGCTGGAGGAAGTAAAGCACCCAGAGTTCCAGCCAAAGCGTAACCTGCCGCATTTGCTAAAAACCAAACACCCATAAGTAAAGAGGAAAACCTTTTGGGAGCTAATTTGGATACCAATGATAAACCAATAGGAGATAAGCATAATTCTCCCATAGTATGGAATAAGTACATGATAATGAGCCAAATAACTCCCAATTTACTCGAGCCTAAATTTTTGATTTGAGAAGCAATAATTAAATAGCCAATGGATAGCAATAATAATCCAATGGCCTGTTTAGCCGGTGAATTAGGTTCCAATCCTCTTTTGTTCAGCCAAATCCATAACCACGAAAATGGGAAGGCTAACAAGATGATAAAAAATGAATTGGCATTTTGAACGGAACTTGGAGGTAATTCTATTCCTAGGAAATGTAAATCGGTTTGTTGGTCGGCAATGAAAGTCAAGGAGGAGCCCGCTTGTTCAAACGAAGCCCAAAAGAAAATTACGAAAAAGGAGATGATGTACATGACCAAAATTCGATTTCTCTCAATACTGGTAATAGTTTTATCGGTAATAATTAAAAAGGCTAAACTAATTCCAGAGGAATATATGACTGGATAAATCCAATCTTTAATAACATTCGGTTCTTCCGTCACAAAGAAATAATGGAAGGTGAAAATTAGTCCTACAAATAAAATGATGGCGCTTATGATGGATTGAGTGCTGAATTCGGCTTTTTCTGTTTCATTAGATACCATTTGACTCTCATTTTCGGAGAAGGGTTTACCTCCTACGGGTCTTCCATCTGGGTCAATGATGTATTTGTTTTTTAAAAAGTAGAAGGAAATTGTTCCAATCAGCATGGCTGTTCCCGCGGCAAAGAATCCCCATTTAAATGCGTCAAGTACTCGAATGCCGTCTACTTTTACGTCTCCTAAAAATGGACAAATCAACATACCTAGGAGTGCTCCCGTATTAATTCCCATATAGAAAATGGTAAATGCGGCATCTAAGCGGTTATCTCCCTTACGATATAATTGACCTACCATAGAGGAAATGTTGGGCTTAAAAAAACCATTTCCTATGATTAAAAAAAACAATCCACCCCACATAAGATTTTGGGATAGAGATAAATCCATTTGAAAGGTGCTAGCAGAAGAGAACATGAATAACTGACCAATAGCCATTACCATACCTCCAATCAAGATACAATTCCTATTTCCTAGAAAACGGTCTGATATATATCCCCCAGCCATGGTAGTCAAATAGCTTAAACCTAAAAAACCTCCGTATAAAATTGAGGCATCAGTTTGTTTGAAAGCTAGGGCATTTACTAAAAATAAAGAGAGCAAAGCTCTCATTCCATAAAAGTTAAAACGTTCCCACATTTCTGTGGAGTATAAAACATAAAGTCCTTTCGGGTGACTGCTGGAATTTTCTGACATATGGTTGATGAATACAAGTGCCAAGATACAAGAATGTTGTAAAATTTGATAATCTGAAAAGGATTTAATCTGAAAACCGATTAGAAAAAATGAATTCAGATGTGAAACATATTTTGTAATATTGTTTTTCATTTGTCCTTAATATTTTTCAGATTTTCAACCATGGGTAAAATCATTGCTATTGCTAATCAAAAAGGGGGTGTCGGTAAGACCACTACAGCTATTAATTTAGCAGCCTCTTTGGCAGCATTGGAATTTAAAACATTGATTATCGATGCAGATCCACAGGCAAATTCCACCTCTGGACTCGGTTTAAATCCGAAAGAAATTACACGTAGTATTTACGAATGTATGGTGGGTTTGGCTCAGGTCAAGGAGAGTATCGTTTCCACTGAATTAGAATATCTGGATATCATTCCTTCACACATTGATTTAGTGGGTGCGGAGATTGAAATGATTAATTTAAATAATCGGGAAGCCCGCATGCGTGAATCATTGGCAGAAATCAAAGATACATATGATTTTATCATCATGGACTGCTCTCCGTCATTGGGTTTGATTACAATCAACTGCCTAACGGCGGCTGATTCAGTGATAATTCCCGTGCAGTGCGAATATTATGCTTTAGAAGGCTTAGGGAAGCTTTTAAATACAATTAAAATCATTCAATCTCGTTTAAATCCGAATTTGATGATTGAAGGAATTTTGTTGACCATGTATGATTTAAGATTACGTTTATCCAATCAAGTAGTAAATGAAGTGAATAGTCATTTCAAAAACATGGTTTTTGAGACGATTATTCCAAGAAATATACGTTTGTCAGAATCACCGAGTTTTGGTATTCCTGCTATATTGCACGATGCAGAAAGCAAAGGAGCCATAAGTTATTTAAACTTGGCTAAGGAAATTATTACTAAAAACGGTTTATTACAAGCTGTTTAGCAGAATTGAATCATATGAGTGCCAAGCAAGAAACAAGTTCAAAAAAGAGAATCGGTTTAGGTAGAGGTCTGGGAGCTTTGTTAGAGGATTCAGTCAATGTATCCACTTCCAAACATGCACCAGAACTTGCCGGCAGTTTAGAGGGAGTCAATTTGATGGATGAAATTCCATTAGAATATATAGAAACTAATCCCTATCAACCTCGTGAGCATTTTGAGCAGGAAGCACTCGCGGACCTTGCGGAGTCTATTCGTATTCAAGGAATTATTCAACCTATTACCGTTAGAAAATTAGCACCTAAAAAGTTTCAGTTAATTTCTGGTGAGCGTCGTTTACAAGCCTCTAAATTGGCAGGTCTGAGTAGTATTCCAGCTTATGTAAGGACAGCCGATGATCAGCAAATGATAGAAATGGCACTCATTGAAAATATTCAAAGAGAGAATTTAAATGCGATAGAGATAGCTTTGTCATACAAAAGGTTGATGGATGAATGTCAATTGAAACAAGAGGATTTGGGAAATCGTGTGGGGAAAAGTCGTTCCAATGTGACCAATTATATGCGATTGTTGAAATTGCCTATTGTTATTCAAGCAGCAATTAGAGATGCGAAGATTTCCATGGGACATGCGCGTTGTTTAGTTTCTGTCGAAAATCCTGAATTGCAACATGTGCTATTTCAAAAGACGATTTCAGAAGAATGGTCGGTGAGAAAATTAGAAGATGCTGTTAGACAATCTGCTCATCCTGACTTAGGAAAACCTGAAGATGCTAAGAATTTGCCTTTGGCTGAGATACAACAAATCCAAAAGACTTTTGCCGAATTCTTTCAATCTCCTGTTTCATTTAAGATGAATGAGGATGGTAAAGGGGAGTTGAAAATTAGTTTTAAGTCCAAGGAAGAGCTATTAAAGCTATTGAAGGCCGTACAATAGTAGATCATGAATGATGTCAAAGCCCCCATTTATTTGGGATTATTAATTTTCATTGGGCTTTTTTTATGTTCTTGGGTATCCTTGGCGAATTCTATTTCAATAGATACCTTGGATAAGAACAAAGTAGTTAAAGTAGATACTGTTAACGCAGTCAAAAAAAAATCATATAAAATTATCCCCCGCGTAGCTACCTTGAAATCTTTGATGATTCCAGGTTGGGGACAGTATTACAACAGGCAATATTGGAAATTACCTTTGGTTGCAGGTGCTTTTATTACCTTAGGACTCATTGCCGATTATAATCAAGTGCGATATGTGAAGTATCGGGGCTATTATTACATAGCTTCCCCCCATCCGGAAGATCCTAGCTATGTGCCTCCAGCTACTGTGGCTGTTCCATTTGAGGATGGTTTGATTCGAGATTTGGACGTGAATCAATTGAAACGTTTAAATGACGGTTACCGTAGAAATAGAGATTATACTTATATTGGGATGGTTTTGGCTTGGGCTCTCAATGTGGTAGATGCCAACGTAAGCGCTCATTTAAAGACATTTGACGTTTCTGATGACATTACTTTGAAAATAAAACCCAATTTTGAATACCAACCTAATGCCAATGGCTTGTATTCTGGTATATCTTTGTCTTTTAATTTTAAAAAATAAGTCGAATGAAAATTGTTTTGATTGGTTATGGGAAGATGGGCAAGGAAATTGAACGAATTACACTTAGTAGAGGACACCAAGTGGTGGCTAAAATTGACATAGATAATCCAAACGATTTACAAAAATTAACTAAGCAAGATGTAGATGTGGCTATCGAATTTTCTAACCCTCAATCTGCTTATGCTAATATCATTACCTGTATAGAAAAGCAAATTCCTGTAGTTTGTGGTACTACCGGTTGGTTAGAAAAAAAGCAAGAAGTAGAAGAATTAACTCGTAAAAATGATGCCACCTTTTTTTATGCATCGAATTATTCCATAGGGGTAAACTTGTTTTTTGCCTTAAATAAATATTTGGCCAAATTGATGGCTCCACATGCCCAATATGAGATTTATACAAATGAAATACATCATACAGAGAAAAAGGATTCGCCTAGTGGTACCGCAATTACCATAGCTGAAGGTATCATTGAAGCTTATTTAAATAAAGATGTTTGGGTAAATAATCAAATTCCACAAGCCAACGAAGTTGCCATTTGGTCTCAAAGAGAATCTACTAAGCCTGGTACCCACACGGTAAAATACATCTCTAAAGTGGACCAAATAGAAATTACCCATGAAGCATTCAGCAGGGAAGGATTTGCTCTAGGTGCAGTGATTGCTGCCGAATGGTTAAAGGATAAAAAAGGGGTATTAGGTATGGGTGACATGCTTAAATTAGGATAATATGCAAGATATAGAAGTAATAAAGCGGGAATTGGACGAACAAGGAGTAGTAGTTATTCCTCAGTTTTTTGATCCTGAATTGATTAAAAACTTACAGACAGCTGCCAAGCAGATTTTTCAGATTCAATTTGACCATTTTGGAATTCAAGGGGATTATTTAAGTCAAATGGTCCAATTGTTTGAAAATCATTTGGATGAATTCATCAATTGTGGAAAATTGATTCAAACAGGTTTGATTGAGCTGTATCAGCTGGCTGTACATCCTGATTTAGTGAATTTAATGCGTGAAATGGGCATGGAGGTACCCAATATGTGTACAAGGCCAGTTTTGTTTTTTAATCATCCTTCTTTAGCCAAATCAGAACACTTTTATAAAACTCCTTTACATCAAGATTGGGTGTCTATGTTGTCCTCTGCTGATTCAGTGGTAGTTTGGATACCCTTGATGGATGTTGATGTGGCTCATGGACCAGTTGTTTTCTATCCAGGTTCACATAAACTAGGGCCATTGACCGATAAAATTGATAATGGATTTGCGGAGGTACCTTTTGATCGAAATTCCTATCCACGGTTACAGCCCGAATTAAAAACGGGTGATATTGCAGTGTTTTCGACTATGCTGGTGCACGAATCTGGAGTGATTACTAATAATGAGATACGTTGGTCTTGTCATTTTCGTTATACCAACATGAAGGATCCTGATTTTATTGAGAGGGGGTTCCCTCATCCCTACATACATAAACCATCTCAAGAGCTGATTGATAAATTTTTGAAAAAGAAATAAAATGAAACAAGAGGAAACTAAACATCCTAAACAAAAGTCAGCTTTTAGAGAATGGCTTGATTCAGTGGCTTTCGCTGTGGTGGCAGCTACATTAATCCGATTTTTTCTATTTGAGGCCTATACTATTCCTACACCTTCCATGGAGAGTTCTTTAATGGTGGGTGATTTTTTGTTTGTTAGTAAAATGCACTATGGAGTGAGAACTCCTAAGACGCCATTGCAATTGCCTTTGACTCATCAAAAAATATGGTTCACCAATTTGCCTTCCTATTTAAGATGGTTGGATTTACCTGTATTTCGTCTTCCCGGTTTTTCTGAGGTAAAAAAAGGAGATGCCGTAGTATTTAATGCACCGAATTGGGAAGAAGATGGGGATGCGCCTTTAGATTTAAGAACATTTTACGTAAAACGTTGCGTTGCTACCCCTGGGGATGTGATTGAAGTGCGAGATCAACAAATTTTTGTCAACGGAAAGGCCATGGAGAATCCTGAAAGAATGCAACATCCGGTCTTTTTGAAGACCAAGGAAGAGTTGGATGAGTCTTTCTTCGATCAGTACGGTATTCGTAATTCAGTAGATGCGAGTTTTGAATCTTCAGATTGGCTTCCTTTGGCAGATTCTACGAATCAATTGGTTGGATACAAAGTCAATACAAGTAAAAAGAATTTGGATGAAATCATGAAATTACCTTTTAAAAAGGAGATTGATTATAATTCTTTCAAAGATCCTAAAGGAGTGACTTATTTGGATATTTTTCCGCATGATACAATCCAGTTCAAGTGGAATCGTGATTTTTTTGGACCGCTTCAAGTTCCTAAAAAAGGTTGGGTAGTTATATTAGATGCTAAGTCTATTCCCCTTTATCAAGAGGCTATTCGTAATTATGAAGGTAATAAAGATATCACCCTTGAGGGAGGTAAACTAATACAAGATGGTAAGGTATTAAGCTCATATACCTTTAAACAGGATTATTTTTTTATGATGGGGGATAATCGTCATAATTCAGCCGATTCCCGTTTCTGGGGATTTGTTCCGGCTGATCACATTGTAGGAAAGGCGGTCTTTGTCTGGATGTCTTTGGACCCAGGTAAAGGTTTGTTTTCAGGTAAAATTCGATGGAATCGAATTTTTAGATTTGTTAATTAGAAATATCTTGATATTTGACAATAGGCCATCCATTTAAATTTGGATGGCCTATTTATTTACAATACTCTCAATACAAATCCCTTCAAGTAATGACTTTCCGGGTGGAATAGATTGATCGGATGATCGGGTGCTTGAGTCATTTGGTGAATCAGCTGAATTTCTCGGCCAGCGGCAATTCCAGCGGCAACCAACATATTGAGAAACAGTTCGCGGCTAATGACCTGTGAACAAGAATAGGTGAAAATTAATCCATTCTTCTTGATTTGCTGAATAGCTAATTGATTGATCTTTTGATAACCTTGCAAGGCTTTATGTTTCGTATTGACCGATTTAGCAAAAGCTGGAGGATCCAATATGATGATATCAAATTCATCTTGGTTATTTCTCAAATAGGGGAGAGTTTCACCTACGATCGCTTGATGAGTTTTATTTTCAAATTTATTTAAGGCTATATTTTGATTCACCAAATCGATAGCCTTCGAGGATGCATCTAATGAAATAACCGAAGAAGCACCTGCCTCCAAAGCATAAAGAGAAAAGCCTCCTGAATAACAAAAGGTATTTAAAATATGCATTCCTTTAGCATATTGACTTAATAAGGCCCGATTATCTCGTTGATCTAAAAAGAATCCGGTTTTTTGGCCGGTAACCCAATTAACGGAAAACTTGACTCCATTTTCTTTGATTTCATATGGTACATCCGCTGAACCAAACAAATAACCATTCTGACATTGATGGGCAAAATTGGTAGGTAAGGTTTCTTTGCTTTTATCGTAAATCGCTTTTATTTTCTTTCCAAATACTTTTTTTAGGGCTTCAATGATGCTTTCCTTGTTTTGGTACATCCCAATAGAGTGTGCTTGAAATACGAAAATATCTTTGTAAACGTCTATGATTAATCCCGGACAGCCATCTCCCTCGCCATGTATGAGTCGGTAAGCATTAGTATCTTTCAAATCTAATTTTTGCCTTAAATCCCACGCTTTCTTGATTTTCTCCTCCCAAAGATCCATCAAATCCTTAACGGGAGTGAAGGATACAATTTTCACTGAAATACTTCCTAGGTAAAAATGGCCTAGCCCTAGAAAATCACCTTCTGCACTTAGAACATTTACCCAATCTCCATCTTGCAATTTCCCACTTTGTTGATGAATAGCCCCTGAAAATATCCAAGGGTGAAACCTTCTTACTGGCGCGTCTTTCCCTCTTTTTAGGGTTATGCTTTCATTTGTTATCATACTGCAAAATTGCACAATTTTATTTGAAATCACTTTGTCCTCCTAGAATCCATGCAGTGAATAGTAAATCTCCAAGATGCAAGACCGCACTTTTAAATTGTTGTTCTATTTGTCCATCTAAGGCATGATGATAGGCCAAACTGAAATTCCTGCTATAGGTTTTTATTAGGGAATTCCCCTTTTTCTCAAAGGTGTAAATTCTATTTTCTGGGGTAATTTGATGTATTTCTTTTTCTTTTTTTAATAAAATAGGAACCATTTGGTGGGCTTGCAAAACCCATTTCCAGCAAGATTGAAGTGGGTTTTCGACAAAAGTAGCTGCACCAACCCAATCTTCTAGTCCGCTATCCATCAATTCAGGAATTCTGGATTCCCAAAAACTATGCAAGCCTTGTTGGCCCGTTTTTTGCCCATCATAATTTGAAGTGGTGTGCAAGGGTACATGGGCATCTGCTACATAATGTCCTAATTCAGCCGACAGTTTGATGATGGTCGTGGTATCATTTTTACTAAATGCTTGAATTAATAGATCATGGACTTGTATTATATGCCAAGGGACTATCCCATGTTTTTGTAAGCTGTCTTCTGTTACTATTTTTTTCGCTTGCTGAATTGAAGTATAGGCTATTTGTATAGGGTAAAGGTCTAAGTCAATATAATGTCGGGCTGCTTCTTGGTCTAATACATACCTTCTTTGGTCCGGTAGTACTGCCCACTCTTCCATGGCCTTGAGATGTCTTTTGTAAAATTTACTTAATGAAGCTGGTAGAGTGAAAACGGCCAGTCTATTAACTTTTTTGTGAGCAAAGAATCCCCATGGAAGGGAATAAGAAGGATAGCTTAAAAGTAGGCATAGGCTTAAATGGATTTGAAATATTAGGCTTTTTTTAGATAAAATCTTGTGTGTATGAATCATTTTATTTACTTTTGCATTTCAATTTTCAAAAGAATAGAAATTTTTTAGTTAAAGATGGCAAATCATAAATCAGCATTAAAGCGTATTAGAGCAAATGAAGCAAAGCGTTTGCGCAATCGTTACCAGCATAAATCTACTCGTACCTTAATCAAGAAATTGAGATTGACTACAGATTCATCTGTAGTGGTAGATTTATTCAAGCAAGTTTCTTCCGCTTTGGATAAATTGGCAAAGAAGAATATCATTCACAAGAATAAAGCTGCTAACCAAAAGTCGAAATTAGCGAAGTTGGTAAACAAAATTGCTGCTTAATAGCTTGATTATCAGATAATTGATAAACCCTGCCTTCGGTAGGGTTTTTTTATGTCCCTTTTTTACCTTCGCTTAAAAAGATATTATGTACGAAGGTCAAAATTTGAGTATTAAGTCATTAAATGTGGAAGATCGTCCACGAGAGAAATTAAATTTAGTAGGGAAGGAGTTGTTAGGAGTTGATGAATTATTGGCTATTTTGATTCATTCAGGTATTCCTAATAAGTCGGCACTTCAAATGGCGAATGAATTGTTGAATTCCATAGGAGGTAACCTCAGTACATTAGGAAGATTTTCACTCCATGATTTTATGAAGTTTAAAGGCTTGGGAAAGGCGAAGGCTACCATCTTAGTGGCTGCTTTAGAATTGGGACGAAGAAGGATGTCATATGAGGCATCTCAATCTGTTCAAGTAATTCAAAGTTCAAAAGATGCACACCGTTTATTTTATCCTCATCTGTTTGATTTAAACCACGAGGAGTTTTGGGTCATGCATTTGAATCGGGCGTCCAATTTATTGAAATTACAAAGATTGAGTATGGGGGGTGTTTCTGGTACTTCGGTAGATTTAAAGCTTCTATTTAAATCAGCATTAGAAACGATTTCCAGTTCATTGATTTTGGCACATAATCATCCGTCTGGCCAATTGAAGCCAAGTAAGGCAGATCGAGATTTAACGCAAAGAATTACGGAAGCTGGTAAGATGCTGGATATTCAGATTTTAGATCATTTGATTATCGCTTCTCAGGGATACTTTAGTTTTGCCGATGAAGGCTACTTATAAATAAAGAAAGAGGACTACTTTCCTCTTTCTTTATAAATTTTCTGAAGTTTTGAACCAATTACAATAGAAATTGCGAACAAAATAATAAAAAATGCTGCTCCTGAATAACCCATAGTTGTATGTTTAATGACGTGCAAAAATACTAAAAAAATTAAAGCAGGCCTTTAGTGCTAGGTAAAGAATTTAAATTATTTACGTCTCTTTGGACTGCAAGTCGTAGTGACTTGGCAAAAGCTTTGAAAATAGCCTCGATTTTATGGTGTTCATTTTCGCCTTCAGCCTTAATATTCAAATTGGACTTAGAGGCATCAGAGAATGATTTGAAAAAATGTGAAAACATCTCTGTGGGCATTTCTCCAATCTTTTCTCTTTTAAAATGAGCGTCCCAAACCAACCAATTTCTGCCTGAAAAGTCGATGGCCACTTGAGCTAAGCAATCATCCATGGGTAACAAAAATCCATAACGATTTATGCCTCTTTTATTGCCTAATGCTAAGGCAAATGCCTCACCTAATGCAATACCCGTATCTTCAATGGTGTGGTGCTCGTCAATGTGCAAATCACCTTGAACCTTTACAGATAAATCCATATTAGCATGTTTGGCAATTTGATCCAACATGTGGTCAAAAAATCCAAGTCCGGTTTGGTTATTTGCTTGACCGCTTCCATCTAAATTTAATTCAATATGAATTTTAGTTTCATGGGTATTTCTGTCGTGCACTACCTTTCTTTGGGGTAACTGGAAGAATTGGAATATTTCATTCCAGCCTAGGCATTTGAGCGCAATCGAATCATTTAAATCATTGGGAATATTCAGATTTCCAATCAGTATGCCCTGGCATCCTAAATTTTTAGCTAATTGGATGTCGGTTAAACGATCACCTATGACAAATGAATTGGACAAATCATATTCTTGAGTAAAATACTCTCCTAATAATCCAATTCCTGGTTTTCTTGTGGAAAGGTTTTCATACGGAAAACTTTTATCGATATGAATCTTGGTAAAATGAATCCCTTCAGAAGCTAAAATTTCTAACATTTTATTATGTGCCGGCCAAAATGTCTCCTCTGGAAATGAAGGAGTTCCTAAGCCATCTTGATTGGTGACCATGACTAATTCAAAATCAGTCGAATCGACAATCTTCTTTAAGCTAGAAATGACATTGGGTAAAAAGGATAGTTTTTCGTAACTATCTACCTGTTGGTCTATGTTAGGTTCCACAATTAGTGTTCCATCACGGTCAATGAATAATACTTTCTTCATCTGGCAAAGTTAATGATACATTTTCATGGAAATTAGAAATATAAAAAAATACTATTCAAAATATGTCAAAAATGCATGGACTAATGTAATTTAGAGGATTATTTTACCTAATAGTCAGATGTTTATAATACTGGAAGCTAGCGAGAGAGAGATTTTTATTCAGCGTGTTTCAAAATTTAGCCATGAAGATGTGGATAGAATTCAGGAATTATTGCCTGTTTGGGAATCCATTATTTTGGGTTCATCTTTAAAGCTTGTTCGTAATAGAATTCGATTTAATGCTCTATACAACTTTATTCAGCAAAAGCCAGTACCTGACAAGGAGATAGATAAATTGTTTGCTTCTTCTCCAGAAATAGTTGAATGGGAAAAAATCATTTCATATGGTGAGGTATTGTTGGGTATATTAATGCCAGACAAGAAAAGTGCTGTTGCTTCACTAGTTTCTAGAGAATTTAAATGTAGAAGCTCATTAGTTGTTAAGGGATTGAGTATTTGCTTTGCTTTATTTGGGTATCGTTTACATGGAGTTGATGCTCCTATTATAAAGGATTTGAATTCTTTTGGAGAACATTTCTTTGCTCAAAAACATGAATTTTCAAGTTTATGTCCACCTAAACTTCATGGACAAATTTCTGAGATATTGTTGTTGTCAGAAGTTTTTAAAAACGAATCGAATACTTTTCAAAGTGGTTCAAATGAGGTAGAAATATCCATCGATGAGAAGAGAGCTTCTATCCTTAATTGGAAAGTGCTCTCATTAGTTGCTATTGTTTTAATGGTGGCTGCAAGCGTAGCGTGGTTCATGTATGAAAAGCTGAGTCAAGAAGTAGAAATGCATAGCGTTGATACTGAGGAAATTATTCCAGTAGACAGCCTTGCTAAATTAAGGGATAGTTTAGCCAAGTTAAGTTTGGATTCAGTTAAAATTACCTCAGATTCTTTGACTCATTTGAGTTGGCCTGATGGTAAGGCCTTTGATGTGCCCAAGAATTCTTCTTTGGAAACGATGTTCGAATACCTGACTGATTCTACTAACACGGAGAGCGCAGAATTGAGAATTAGTGAAATTTCTTTTGATGCACTATCTAATCAATTAGTATCTTCTTACGATGCCTTTTTTAAGAAAATGGTAGAAGGTTTGAACAAATATAAAGACGTTCACATACGTGTATATGGATTTGCAGAAAATGACGCTAAATCAGCCTTAAAAAGAGGGTTTGTAATTAAAAATCGAATGGTTGGAGAGGGGATTTCACCCAATCGAATTGAAGTGAAATCGGCTGGTGGATCTATTACACCTGAGGCGGCTGTACCTATCAATTCTCAAGTCTTAGTGGTGCTTTATAAGAAGGAATTATTAAAATAATACAATTTAATTTGCATTTCATTTATTGTTGGAGTATTTTTGTGTTTTAGAAATACAAATACATCCTCACAACTCTTTTTTACAATTACTTGTAAAATTCTTTTCCCCTTTTTTGGGCTATCGGCAAGAGTTAATTACGGATGTGTTCGGGCAACGTAATTAAAAAATAACAAATGAGTAATCAAATTCGCTTTGATTCTCTTCCGTTTTCGGAAGGAATCCTAGCTGCTGTTAACGAAATGGGTTTTGAATTCGCTTCACCCATTCAAGCAGAAGCTATCCCCTTTATCTTAGAAGGCCGTGATGTAATCGGTCAAGCACAAACAGGAACAGGTAAAACTGCCGCGTTTGGTATTCCCATGATTGAGCATGTGGCTCCATTTGAGAAATATGTACAAGCCATTGTTTTATGTCCAACTAGGGAGTTGGCCTTGCAGGTGACTGAAGAATTAAAAAAATTATCAAAATTTACTAAAGGTGTTTGGGTAACTACTGTATATGGTGGTGATTCCATTGAGCGTCAAATTAAATCACTAAAAGCTGGGGCCAACATTGTGGTGGGTACTCCTGGTAGGGTAATTGATTTAATTGAGCGCCGCGCACTGAAATTAGGTCAGGCTTCCATGATTGTTTTGGACGAGGCTGATGAAATGTTGGATATGGGTTTTAGAGAAGATATCGAAAGTATCTTGCAAGAAATTCCTGAAGAGCGTCAAGTCGTTTTGTTCTCAGCTACCATGTCTAAGCAAATTATGGCTTTGACTAATCGATATTTGACCAATCCTAAGTTAGTGAAAGTAGTGAAAAACGAAATTACCAATGTCAATATCGAGCAGTTGTATTTTGATGTAAAAGGTAGGGCAAAAATGGAAGTTACTACTCGTTTAATTGATTTTTACAACTTGAAATTGGTCTTGATATTCTGTAATCAGAAAAAAAGAGTCGATGAGGTGGTGGAGGAATTGGTGACGCGTGGATATGCAGCTGAAGGCTTGCATGGTGATTTACGTCAATCACAAAGAACTCAGGTAATGAATCGATTCCGAAATGGTAATGTTGGTTTTTTGGTGGCAACTGATGTAGCTGCGCGCGGTTTGGATGTGGAAAATGTAGATGGAGTAATCAATTATGATATTCCTTTAGATGAGGAATATTATGTTCATAGAATTGGTCGTACCGGTAGAGCAGGTAAATCAGGAAAAGCATTTACTTTGGTGGTGGGTTCTGAGAGAAATCGCTTACGTGAGATCATGAATTACACTAAAGTTAAAATTGAAAAAGGTGTAATTCCTTCGTTTACGGATGTAGTGGGGGTGAAGAAAGGTATGTTCATAGAACGTGTAGCTGCCACGATTGAAGAAGGTGATTTAGAGGTATTTAATGATGCATTAACAAGTTTACAACATGCAGGTTATACGACGGAGCAAATTGTTTCTGCTTTAGTTAAAATCAGCATGGGTGTTCAGAAGAACGAGTTTGGTGATGAAAATTTAGAAGGTGAATTTGAACGCCAGTCTCGTAAATATGGTCGAGATGATCGTGGTGACCGAGGAGACCGTGGTGGATATCGCGGAGATCGTGGGAGTGAACGAGATGGTCGCCGTGGTGCAGGTCGTTTTGAAAGAGATTCACGCTTTGGTGGTCGTGAAGATCGTGGTAGAGACCGTGATCGCGGTCCTCGTGGTCCTAGAAATGATAAAGAAGGAAAACCATACCGTTCTGATGAAAATATGGTACGCATGTTTGTGAACATCGGTTTTAATGAGAAAATTTCTCCATCTAATATCGTTGGGGCATTTGCAGGGGAATCAGGTATTCCTGGTAATGTATTAGGTCAAATTCAAATTGAAAATAAGCATACCTACGTGGATGTTCCTAAAGAATATGCCAATGTTGTTTTAGACAAAATGACAGGAGCTCAAATCAAAGGAAAACGCGTTATCGTAGAAATTGCGAAACCAATGTAAACTATTGATTTATAGAATGAAAGGCGACCATCGGTCGCCTTTTTTATTTACATTTTTTTTAAAATGAAATGTTCTTTTTGAGCCATTTTATTGAAACGAAAAAATCCCAATTCAAATAGATCCACACTATGAATAACCCTAGGATCATCTATTAAAGTATCCCAAATATCCTGACTTAAAGTGTTCTTATAAGGATTAATAATGAACAAGATGGAATTGGATTTTGCTTGAGGAATCAAAATCTCATCTATTTGTTGATATACTTCTGGGCTTAGTGTAGGAATTACTAGGGGAATTACTTTATTCTCATCAATCACCTTGGCATAAAATTGACTGATGCCCAATATTAACTCCTCTATGCTATTTTGAGTAGGTAATCTTTGATTTAAAATTGGATTAATTACTTCCGTATATAGTTTATAGACAGAGGGAGAATGTAGGCCATGGCTTGTTTGGGCCCTAAAATTGAACACCCATTTTTGTATAAATCGCATTAGTTTAAGATGTAGGCTGGTGCAAGTTCAAAAGGTGGTATCTTAACCGTGAACGTGGATTGGTCTTCTAAATTGAGAAAGGTATAATGACCGCTCATTTTACCTAAATTACCGATTATTGGACAGCCAGAAGTGTAAGTAAAGGAATGATTAGGTTCAATAATGGGTTGTTGACCTACCACTCCTAAACCATTGACATGCTCGGTTTTACCTGAACCATCCTGGATTTTCCAAAATCTACTGACTAATTGTGCAGGTTGTTTACTTAGGTTTTTGATTGTAATTTGGTAAGAGAAAAAATGCTGATAAGGTTTTTGAATTTCGTATTCAGACATGTGCTGCGTCTCTACAGCTATATAAAAACCATTGGAGATGGATTCAATCATAATTATGGATCAAAATGATAGCAAAATAGCTCGAAATTTAACTGATTTACTAATGAATGACTGGAAAAATATTTTCCTGTCAGACTTGGGTAAAGCTTATTTTGATTCTTTGGGAGATCAGCTAATAGAACGGGTAAATTCGGAAAAAGTTTTTCCTCCTTTAGCATCTGTTTTCCAGGCATTTAACCTTTGTTCCTTTGAAGATACACAGGTAGTTTTGATTGGTCAAGATCCATATCATGGACCAGGACAAGCCCATGGATTATGCTTTTCTGTTCCTAATGGGATAGCTTTACCTCCTTCTCTCAAGAATATCAAAAAAGAATTACATCAAGATTTAGATGTATGGATGAATCATGAATCGGGCGATTTGACTCATTGGGCGAAACAAGGCGTTTTGATGCTGAATACCATTTTAACTGTATCAGAAGATAAACCAGGTTCGCATGCACATTTGGGTTGGCAACAATTGACTTCCTTTGCGCTTGATAAATTAAATACAGAAAAGGAACATTTGGTTTTTTTACTGTGGGGAGCTCATGCCCAAAAATTAGCTTCTAGCATTGATCGAAACAAACATTTGCTTTTGGAAGCAGCACATCCTTCACCTTTGTCGGCTAATCGGGGAGGTTGGTTTGGGAATCACCATTTTTCTAAGACCAATGAATATTTATTGGCCCATGATAAGAAACCTATTCAATGGCTATAGTTTCTTAAGTTGACTAGGGAAATAGACATGTTGGTTAGGGAATTCTTTCAATAAAAATCGCGTTACAAGGCCCTCTATAAATGATGTTTCCTGCTCAAATTCTGCGGGCAACCAACATTGTAAACTAAAACCTTTAGAGTCTGGCTCTTGATGGGATTGAATTTCAAACAAGTATACATCTTGAATGAAATCTTGCTTTTCTATTTCAGGTAGAATGATTTTTTTAAGTGCTATGACGGCCTTTTCTTCGACTGAGTTTTCGAAAAAAAGGGATAAATTATATTGAATCATATGGATATGGAATGATTAGCAAGTGACTGATACAGAATTTCAACCGTGTGGTAAGATTTTTTGTCAATACCATCTTTGATTTGATGCCTACAAGATGTTCCATTACTAGCAATGACCGTGGAGCTAGGTTTCGACAAAATACTTGGGAATAGTACCAGGTTTGCGATTTGATTGGAAATTTTAAAATGCTTTTTCTCATATCCAAAAGATCCTGCCATCCCGCAACATCCTGAGGGAATTAATTCAACCTCATGTCCTTCTGGGAAAGCTAACACTTGTCTAGTGGAACTTAAACCCGCTATTGATTTTTGATGGCAATGTCCATGCAACACGATTTTCCTTGATTTGGTGCCAAAGGCAGATTTTTGAATTCTTTTTGCCTTTATTTCCTGAGCTAAAAATTCATCAATCAATAAGCAATGTTTTTTTAGTTCTTGCGCATCTGATTTTAGCTCTGGGTCCACCAATAAAGGTATTTCATCCCTGAAGCTTAGAATAGCACTTGGTTCTACACCTATAAAAGGCTTGTCAGCACGAATGAATTCTTTCAATATGCTAACGTTTTGATTGGCTAACTTTTTGGCTTCAATCAACATACCTTTTGACAAATAACTTCTTCCACTGACAATTCCTAAAGGAATCTCTACTCCATATCCTAATTCATTTAAGAGCAAGATGGCCTTTTTACCAATTTCGACGTCATTGTAATTCGTGAATTCATCTGCAAAAAAATAGAGCATGCCCAAAGGCATATTTTCTTGAGAAATCTTTCTTTTGTAGGTAATAAACCAATCTTCTAGACTGCGAAAGGATACCTTGGGGATACTTCTTTCCCAGGAAAAACCCATGAAACTTTTTATGATGACACTGGTCAGAGGGAATTCAACAGCAAAATTGTAGAGCGGAGATATTTTTCTAGCCCATTTTTGAATGATAGGGAAGTGGCCGATCAGTTGTGTTCTCCAAGGCGTTCCATCTTCGAGGTAACTTTGCTGTAAGGTTTCAGCTTTTAATTTACTGATATCTACCCCAGACGGACATTCTGTTTGACATCCTTTACAGGAGAGACATAAATCTAGAATTTCCTTTAATTGAGGCTCTGAAAAAGGCTTTTCTGTCTCTGAAGACAATACCTGCCTAAGCATGTTGGCACGAGCACGGGTACTGTCTTTCTCTTGTAAGGTGGCCATATAACTAGGACACATAGTACCTCCAGTAACAGCTGTTTTTTTGCAATCTCCTGAACCTGAGCATTTTTCAGCAAGGGTTAATGGATTTTTCAATGATTCATAATCAAAGAAATAGTTTCGCTGCAACTCTTTTTTTTCTTGAATCCTAAATGCTTCATCCATGGGTGGAGTATTAACTATTTTCCCCGGATTTAGCACATTGGATGGATCAAAAACATATTTAATTTCTTGAAACAATTCATATACCTCAGCACCCATGATTTCAGGAATAAATTCCCCTCTTAATCGTCCATCACCATGCTCTCCACTTAATGAACCCTGGTATTTTTTTAGTATTTGAACGGTTTCACTCAATAAATCTCTAAAAAGTTTTTTCCCCTCCTTGGATTTTAAATCGATGAAAGGTTCGATATGTAATTCTCCCGCACCGGCATGGGCATAATATGCCGCTTTTACCTGATGACGAGCTAATAAATCCTGTATATCTGCCACGTAATTGGGCAAATCCTCTGGGTCTACGGCACAATCTTCAATCAGATTAACGGCCTGTTTGTCTCCGATAATATTTCGAATTAATCCTAACCCAGCTTTACGAATATCCCAGCCTTGAGCAATTTCTTCTCCGACCAAAATGGGAGCCGCATAACCTAAACTTTGGGCATTTAGTTTTTCGATGAATCGATGAGCTTTGTTTTCACTGCTCGATGCTTCATCACCCCTAAACTCCACCATCAAAATGGCCGCAGGTTTACCTTGTATAAAACTTCGATCTTTTTGAAAATTTGGATGACCTTCTGTAAATGATAAAATAAAATCATCCACTAACTCGGATGCAGTTGGTTGACTGCTTAAAGCTAATAAATTGGCTTGTAGGGATTCTTGAATGGAGTGACAGTGAACACAAACCAAGCAAACATCTGACGAGGGAATATCCAGTAACTGAAGTTTTAAGGTATGAACGACGGCCAAGGTTCCTTCTGACCCAGCTATTAAGGACGATAAATTGAATGGTTTTCCCTGTGGATTAAAGGGTTGCATGTCAATTAAAGCATCCAAAGCATATCCCGTATTTCTCCGTTTGATGCTAGCTTTAGGGAATTTACTTCTAATCAAATCCTGAACAGTAGGATTATTTAAGATTCGATGTAATTCCCGGTAAATCTTCCCTTCTAAATTTTGCAGATTAGTTTTTTTGTAAAACTCCTCGATGCTTAAGGGATGAGTATAAATCTCTGTTCCATCGGATAAAATAGCTTTTGTCTCTAATAGATGATCTCTTACGCTTCCCCATACGATGGAATGAAGTCCGCAGGAATTATTCCCAACCATACCCCCAATCAAAGCTCGGTTAGCCGTAGAAGTTTCGGGTCCAAAAAATAATCCAGTCTTTTTAATTGAGGTATTTAAATCATCTCGAACGATGCCTGGCTCTAACCAAATGGTCTTTTCTTTTTTGTTGAGTGAAATGATTTTACTCATGGCTGAGGATATCTCCATCACAATTCCATCTCCCACAACCTGACCTGCCAAAGAGGTTCCAGCTCCTCTGGGTATGATACCTAATTTATTATTTTTGGCAAATTGAATCAGCCTTTTAATATCTTTGGAAGAAGAGGGGATAGCTACTGCCTGAGGTTGAACTTGGTAAACTGAGGCATCTGTAGCGTATATTTTTCGGGCTATTTGAGAGGATTGAGAAGTATCAAAGTATAATTTGCCTTCAAAATGAGCAGATAGTGTATGAAATTCTCGGTTACTCCAAGCCATGGGTATTTATTAATCTGTTAAAATTACAAAAATCCAGTCTTACCAACATATTGCCATTCAAAGTTTATACCATCTATTCATATAAATAGGGGATTATTAATGCTTACTGCTTATTAACTTTAAGATTATTGTGCAAATTGATACTTTATGAAATTTTTAAGACAAGTATTTGAGAGTCTATTATTTGCCTATCAGGCCCTTAGATCTAATATCATGCGCACTACCTTGTCTTTGTTGGGGGTAAGTGTTGGGATTTTTGCTATTGTAGCTGTATTTACAGCTGTAGATTCCTTGAACGGAAAAATCCGTTCGGAAATTGATTCATTTGCTGGATCAGGTGTTTTATATGTGGGCAAATGGCCATGGTTAATGCAGAATAATTATCCTTGGTGGAAATACTTGAATCGTCCGGAAATTAAATATTCAGAGTTTAGGTACTTAAAAGAAAATCTGACTTCTGCTAAGGCTGTAGCGATTATTGATGGAGGTAGAACTGGAACTGTTTCCAGTGGTAGTAACAGCATGGATATTAATATCACAGGAGCTAGTTATGATTATAATCAAGTGACAAGTTGTCCAATTAGCGATGGAAGGTATTTTTTACCCATTGAGGCAGATAATGGATTAAATGTAGCTATCATTGGTTCTAAAGTAGCAGCTAATTTGTCTAATGGGGAGCCAATTATCGGTCGAATTATTAAATTAAATGGAATTAAGTTTGCTGTGATTGGTGTCATTGAACAAAAAGGAAATGACATGTTGGGCTTTGGTGGCTCACCAGATGAAAAAGTGATTATACCTTACCTGACCTATGCTAGTATTTTTCAAAAGGATCGTCCGCAACCAGATATATCAGTTAAAGCATTCGAAGATGATGTGAATCAGCAGAATTTGGAGGGAGATATTACAGGTATGATGCGCAGTCTACGGTCAATTAAACCTAAGCAAGAAGACTCATTTTCTATTAATCGAATGGATGGATTGAACCAGTTTTTTGATGGTATTTTTTCTGTTTTGAATGTAGCAGGGGCCTTGATTGCAGGATTTTCTCTGCTTGTGGGAGGTTTTGGTATAGCCAATATTATGTTTGTTTCTGTGAAAGAAAGAACCAATATCATAGGTATCCAGAAATCTTTGGGGGCGAAAAATTATTTCATACTATTCCAGTTCCTGTTTGAGGCCGTGTTTTTGAGTTTGATTGGAGGATTAGTTGGGATTGGATTAGTAGTCTTGATTACATTTATACCCCAGGATGCTTTGCCACTTAGTTTAAGTTTTAAAAATGTATTAAGTGGTTTAATGATCTCTAGTTTCATAGGAATTTTATCGGGTATCATTCCTGCCTGGGTGGCAGCAAAAATGGATCCTGTTATTGCGATCCGCTCTAAATAGGAAAAGGCCATCGTTTGATGGCCTTTTCATTTGAAATTTATTTGGGCTTTTTATAAACTCAAAGTACTTAAAACTGAGTTCATATTACGTACAGCATCAGCAGATTTGTTGAAAGCAGCTTGTTCGTCTGCTGTTAATTTATAATCAACAATTTTCTCCCACCCGTTTTTGCCTAAAACTACTGGTACACCTAAGCAGATATCAGATTGTCCATATTCTCCATCTAAGGAAACACAGCAAGCCATAATCTTTTTTTCATCACGTACAATAGCTTCTACTAGTGCAGCTCCAGCTGCACCTGGGGCATACCATGCAGAAGTGCCTAATAAGCCTGTCAAAGTAGCGCCACCTACCATGGTGTCGGCTGCAACTTTATCTAATGTCTCAGCAGATAAGAACTGACTTACTGGAACACCATTATAAGTAGCTAATCTTTTCAATGGAATCATAGTTGTATCCCCGTGTCCACCGATAACAGTTCCGTGAATATCATTGATAGAAACATCCATGGCTTTAGCTAAATAGCATTTGAAACGAGCGGAATCTAATGTTCCACCCATACCAATAATGCGGTGTTTGTCTAAACCAGCCACAGATTTAGCCAAATAAGTCATGGTGTCCATTGGATTTGATATAATCACAATGATTGGATTTTTGGAATACTTTAAGATGTTCTCCACCACACTCTTCACAATACCTGCATTTACGCCAATGAGTTCTTCACGGGTCATGCCTGGTTTTCTTGGCAATCCAGAGGTTATTACAACAACATCTGAATTAGCAGTTTTGGAATAATCATTGGTTGAGCCTACCAATTTGGTATCAAAACCTAAAAGAGAGGCAGTTTGGTACATATCCAAAGTCTTGCCTTCTGCAATTCCCTCCTTGATGTCTAATAATACTAATTCATCAGCTAATTCTTTTCTAGCGATGTTGTCAGCACATGTAGCACCTACAGCACCAGCTCCTACTACGGTAATTTTCATTGTGGTATGATTTTAATGATTTTTATTGAGCAAAAAAACTTTCCTAAATTACAACAAAAGCATTAAATATTTCTAAAATCAGATAGATTATACAAATAAGGACAAAGCCTATTAGATTTTAGTATTCAGTTTGTATATTTATGGATAAATCTAAGTTTATGACGAAAGGCGCCACCTTTATTGACCGCATATTGAGTTCATCATTTTTTAAAGAAGCCTTGGTGAAGGGTGAGAATTTAATGGTAAACAATAAATATGGATTATTAAATTTAGTAAAGAATGCGTTGATTAAGGTCAATGAAACAGCTTCAAAAAGTAATATATCTGTAGTTCGTTTGTTAAATCATTATATTGTTTTGTTTAGTCAAATGATTAAAGCATACGTACAAGGAACTTATCGAAAATTACCCGCTATTACATTGGCTAAAATTGCCGCGGTTTTAATTTATTTTATATCGCCGTTTGATTTTATACCCGACTTATTGCCTATTATAGGATTCACTGATGATTTGGCTTTAGTATTATGGGTAGGTAAATCCATCAAAGAGGAACTGGATGAATTTGAAAAACAAATGTAATCTTTGGCCATTTGAGAAGGATTTCTGATTAGTATTGAATATATTTACAAAATTTTTAATTAAAGAAAATGATGAGCATAGCAAGTATATTGTTGTTTTTGAATGGTTTAGGAGGAGGAGAGCTTTTATTAATCGGTTTAGCCATCCTATTATTTTTTGGTGGTAAAAAATTACCTGAATTAATGCGTGGACTAGGAAAAGGTATTCGTGAGTTTCAGGATGCCAAGAATGAAGTAAAAGATCAAATCAATAAAGAACTAGACGAGACAAAGAAGTAATTCCTAGCTTAACCTAATTAATCTGCATAGTTGGACTTGTCCAACTATGCTTTTGTGTTTTATTGAATAGCTTCATTGGATGAATATATCCCAACTTACATATAGTGAATTAAGGAATTTATTAGACCAAGGTAAATTATCTTGTGTTCAAATAGTAACCTTTTATTTAAGTCAAATAGAGGCTTATAATGCCAGCCTGAACGCGTTTTTGGAGGTTTACTCTGAGGAAGCTTTAGATAAAGCTGCGCAAATAGATCAGAAGATAGCTAGTGGTACAGCTGGTGAACTAGCGGGATTGGTGGTAGGTATTAAAGATTTACTTTGCTATGAGGATCATCGTTCGTATGCTGGAAGTAAAATCTTACAGACGTTTAAGTCTACATTTTCTGCTACAGCAGTTCAACGATTAATTGATCAAGATGCGATCATCATAGGTCGACAAAACTGTGATGAATTTGGTATGGGGTCCACTAATGAAAATTCGGCATTTGGTCCTGCACTCAATTTTAAAAATACGGCTCATGTGGCTGGTGGTAGCTCTGGTGGTTCTGCTGTGGCAGTACAAGCCAATATGTGCCATGTTTCCTTAGGCACTGATACGGGGGGCTCCATTCGAATGCCTGCCTCTTTTTGTGGTGTCATGGGTTTGAAACCTACTTATGGTCGAGTTTCTAGATGGGGTTTAATAGCTTATGCTTCTTCTTTTGATAGCATAGGGCCAATAGCCAGAAATGTTTCGGATTTGGCTTGTGTGATGAAATACATTTCTGGAAAGGATAGTTATGATAGTACGGTAGTTTCAGTGGATGAAATTTCAAAGTCAGCGCCTTTGACTTCTAGTAAGAAAATAGCCTATATAAAGGAAATGGCTGAACATTCAAGTCTACAACCGGAAATTAAACAGGCTTTTTTCGAACGATTGGAGTATTTAAGGCTAAAGGGATATGAAATAATTCCTGTTGATTTTCCTTTTGTGGATGCTTTATTGCCTACCTATTATGTGCTTACTACTGCTGAAGCTAGTTCTAATTTATCTCGATTTGATGGGGTGAAATATGGTCATAGGACCGAGGTTCCAGTGAAAGATTTATTGGATATGTATAAGAAGACCAGGGATGAAGCGTTTGGGGAGGAGGTTAAACGAAGAATTATGTTAGGGACTTTTGTGCTAAGTGCTGATTATTATGATGCCTATTATACCAAAGCTCAAAAGGTTAGGCGTTTGATTAAAGAATATACGCAACAATTGTTGAAAGTATTTGACTTTATCGTATCGCCAACTACCTCGACTACGGCATATCGACTAGGGGAAAAAACCTTGGATCCATTGCAGATGTATTTAGGTGATTTGTTTACAGTTCAGGCTAATGTAGCAGGACTTCCTGCTGTTTCTATTCCTATGGGAGAGGATTCATCTGCTTTACCTATGGGCTTTCAGATAATGGGGGATGTGTTTCAGGAAGAGGCATTATTAAATTTGGCGAGTGAATTAGTCTAATACTTTGATAAATAGAGTTTTACATATTGCTTTTGGTTTAATTCTTATTGTTAATACATTAGGAAGGGCACAGGTATGGAATTCTTTTAAACCCATATTAGATGAAAAGGTGATTGATTCTTTGGCTCAATATGAGCAAGGTTCTCCCACCGCATGGATGATCGATCCGCTATTGATTGAGAGTCGCTTAAAACAAATTAATAATCAAATCCCATTACCCTACAATTTCTACGTTCATCAGTTTGTTGAATATTTTGCATTCCGTAAATCAGACTTTACACAACGCATGTTGGAAAAGCGAGATTTATATTTTCCTATTTATGAAAAGTATCTGAAACAATATAATCTACCTGATGAGTTAAAATATTTGTCTTTGATTGAATCGGGATTAGATCCAAAAGCCATTTCCAACAAAGGTGCAGGTGGACTTTGGCAATTTATGCCCTACACTGCTAGAGGTGATTTTGGTCTTCGGGTAGATTCCTATATTGATGAACGATTTGATCCAGAAAGGGCAACAGAGGCTGCTTGTAAATACCTTAGACAATTATACCGAATTTTTGGCGATTGGCATTTAGCTTTAGCGGCCTATAATACTGGTCCTGGAAATGTCAAGCGTGCCATCAGAAATTGTAAGGGAACAGATGATTTTTGGGGAATTTATCCTTGTTTGCCCAAGCAAACGAGAGCCTATGTACCTCAATTTATTGCCATGGCATACATGATGAACTTTCATTGGGATCATGCCATTCACCCAGAAACATGGGTAAGCCATGTGCCTTCAGATACCATTCAAATCAATGGCTATTTGAACCTTAGTGTTTTTGCGTCTATATCAAAGGTTTCCATGGATACCTTGAAACGATTGAATCCGCATGTATTAACACATTTCTTGCCAAAAGATTCTAGGGCATTCGTCTTAAAAATTCCCAAGGATAGGGCTGAGTTCATCCAATTAAATCGAAAGTACATCTTAGATTCTGCTGGAATAGCTCCCATCACTTTTCAGCCATCAGTGGCATTGGATAGCAACTCCAGCATGAAAATGCGTTTAGTAAAAGTGCGCTATAAAGTTAAAAAAGGTGAGACCATTTATGAGGTAGCTCGGAAATATGAAATCTCAGTTTTTGAGTTAAAAAGGATTAACCGTTTAAAAAGAAATCGCTTGAAAAAAGGCCAAAATTTATTTGTTTTGGAGAAGCAATGGTTTCCTCTTAAGTCAAATGTTCAGTTGTCTGATTCTGAGTCGGTTAAGGTGACAACTAAATCATTGATTTCGAAGAAAAAGAAAGTTAAATATTATTTGGTGCGTTCAGGAGATACTTTATCAGATATTGCAGAAAAGCATGACGGATTGACCGTAGCAAAAATTAAAAAATTAAATCGATTGCGTTCAGTTGTGTTGAAACCCGGGATGCGTCTTAGAATTTCCTAAAGATGATTGCATATTTACAAGGAAAATTAGCTCACAAAGACAGAACTTATGTCATTATTGATGTCAATGGGGTAGGATATGAAGTAAGGATATCACTTCAAACTTATGATAGTCTATCTGATGGACATGAGTCCATTAAATTGTTTACTCATTTACAGATTAAGGAAGACGCGCATACTTTGGTAGGTTTTCATAGTATGGACGAAAAGCTGTTATTTCTGGATTTAATAAGTGTTTCGGGAATTGGTTTGAGTACCGCTTTGGTCATGCTTTCCTCATTTTCTTCAGGTGAAATTAGATCGGCGATCATGAATGAGAATATTGCCATGATTCAGTCGATCAAAGGCATAGGATCTAAAACTGCTCAACGAGTTATTTTAGAATTAAAAGATAAATGTAAAAAAGATGCTCTTTTTGTCGAGGCAGGATTAAGTGCTCAAGACAAATCCTTTGGTGTTAAACAAGAAGCATTAGCCGCTCTTGTTACTTTGGGTATTGCTCGGGGTGCTGCGGAGAAAAGTTTGGATACTTTGTTAAAAAATCATCCAGATGCTTCGATTGAGCAATTAATTAAGTTAGCCCTTCGTTAAATTGGTTTAAATTTATTTTCGGAAAATTGTGCCTTTAAATATTCTATCACGTGTTCTTATTGTCATGTTTGCTTTTATGCTACCCATAGATGTAGTTCAAGGAGCAGGCTTGGGTAGTAGGAATTTTTGGGAAGAAGACACCACTTTGGAGAAAAGTGGTAAAAGGCCTAGATATACACTTAAATCGTCGAGTACCTTTTCTTTATTACCCAATCAAGCAAAATCTCCTTTTGCAATCTACTCTATTAAAGGCGCTAAAACCGCCTATTCTTTTTTTAATCAAAACCAGCTCGTTCAGTCTCAGCAATTAGGAAATATTTCAGTTCAGCCTGTGCGTCCATTTTCTTTTCAGGAATACGCACGCGAACAAGACCGACAAGTAAATCGAAGTTTCTGGAATGCTTATTCCAAAAGCCTAGATGGAAGTAGTTCATTACAATCTAGAGGCTTATTTCCTAAAATAGAGTTACCACCTGCCATCGATCGAATATTTGGAGGAAATGAAGTTTACTTTAAGCCCAATGGTAGTTTATTGTTGGATATTGGCTATATGGGACAGTTTGTGGATAATCCAGCCATACCTGTACAATTGCGTTATGTGGGTAACTTGTTTTTCAATGAGCAAGCGCAAATTAACTTCCAGGGTAAGATTGGAGAAAAGCTGAATTTAAATACCAATTTTGATACCAAGGCAAGTTTTAATTTTCAGAACCAATTGAAATTAAATTGGAAAACTCAGGAAGAAGATATTTTGCAAAATATTGAATTGGGAAATACTTCTTGGACGCTCAATTCTCAATTGATTCCCGGAGTTCAAAACTTGTTTGGATTAAAGACACTGATGCGATTTGGTAATTTGGATGTAACGGTGGTGGCTGCCCAACAACGTTCCAAGCAGGATTGTATCACCCTAAAAGGCGGTGCACAAGGTAAATCTTTCGAGATTAGAGCAGATCAGTATGATGAGAATCGACATTTTTTTCTATCTTCTTATTTTAGAAACCAATATGAACAGGCATTAAAAAATGTTCCCGTTTTATCAAGCGGAATTACGATTACCAGGGTAGAGGTGTATGTCACAAACCGTACACAAAGCACAGAAACCTTACGAAATTTGATTTCACTATCCGATTTAGGGGAGTCTGCTCCTTACAATATAAGTAACCCGAGTTTATCGCCCATTATTCCCAATCAACCCGTTGATAATAAGAATAATGGACTTTATGATAAATTGGTAAATGATGTGGAAATCAGGAAATCAGATCAAGCATCTTATCGCTTGGAGTCTGCCTATAATTTGCAAAGAGGAACTGATTTTGACATGTTAAAAGGTGCTAAGCGTCTCAATGAGCGTGAATTTAAATTTCACCCAACTTTAGGTTATTTGTCTTTGGTCTCCCCACTTAGAAATGATGAGGTTTTGGCGGTGGCATATGAGTACACCTTAAATGGTAGAAAGTATAAAGTAGGAGAATTGACTGAGGATTATCAGGCTAGGAGAGATGATGAGGTCTTGGTATTAAAAATGCTTAAATCTTCCACCATTCGCAATAATTTGTACCATCCTATGTGGGATTTGATGATGAAGAATATTTATTCATTAAATACCAATGGACTGGCTAAGCAAAATTTTCAATTGCGCATTGTATATAAAGATGATGCCTCAGGTATCGACAATTCCAATTTGATAGAGGGGCAAAATTTAAAGGACATTCCTTTGGTGAAAGTCCTAGGTTTGGACAAGTTAAATTTTGCAGGTGACCCGCAGCCTGATGGTAATTTTGATTTTGTAGATGAAATAACGATTGATGCCAAAAATGGTCGAATCATATTTCCGGTCTTAGAACCCTTTGGTAAAAATTTGAAATCACATTTTACAGCTGGAGAGAGCAATCTTGTCAATAAATATGTCTTTGATGAATTATACCGAAAAACTCAGACAGATGCCTTGCAGTTGGCTGGTAAAAATAAGTTTTTCTTGAAAGGCTCATTTCAATCTGGTATGGGCAGTGATATTATGTTACCATTTGGGGTAGAAGCCAAATCGGTCACTGTTTCAGCCGGAGGACAGCTTTTAACTTCTGGTACTGATTTCATTGTAGAAGGGATGTCTGGCCGTGTGAAAATCATCAATGAAAGTATTTTTTCATCAGGTAGAGAATTGAAGATTTGTTATGAGAAACCTGATTTGTTTTCCAATCAAGTACGGACTTTATTAGGAACCCGCTTGGATTACAATTTAGGTGCTGATTTTCATTTAGGGGCTACCTTCCAAAACATGAGCGAGAGCCCACCTGCATTTTTCCGTCGTGTGGCCATAGGAAATGAGCCAGTTAATAATACCCTGATTGGTTTTGATGCAAGTGTATTTAGAAAATCAAATGCCATTACTCGAGCATTGGATGCCTTACCGTTCGTTTCTACCAAAGAAGCGTCGGTGATCGATTTCCAGGGAGAGGTCGCCAAATTAATTCCCAATGTGAATGACCGGGTACAGGGTAACGCCTTTATTGATGATTTTGAGGCAGCTCGTATTGTGTATAATTTTTCATCTCAGCCAACGCTTTGGAAGCCTGCTGCAACACCCAAGGAGTTTATTCCAGGTAATCCGAGAGATATATCTTCTAATTTTAAAAGAGCCAAAATTTCTGCTTATAATGTAGATGCCAGTATTTATGGGCAAGGTGGATTTGGTTTAGACATTCCGGGTATTGATCCCAATAAGGTGAATGCTTATGCCTATGAAAGGGTAGTTACTCCCAAAGGACTATTCCCCAATAAAGATTTTGCCAATAACATCACCAATTTACCGCTTGGAGTATTGGATGTGGCCTATTTCCCTCAAGAACGAGGTATTTATAATTTTAATCCTAATTTAACTACTCGGGGTTTGCTGGCAGGTGATCCTAAAAATAATTTTGGGGCTATTACTAGGGCCATCAATTCCGATACAGATTTTGACAATGCCAATGTCGAGCAAATTGAATTTTGGTTGATGAACCCATTCGTTACCGGTGAGACGGGTAAAGTAAGAGATGGTATTTTCAATAAAAACAATGAAACGGGTGGTAAACTTGTCTTCCATTTGGGAGATATCTCAGAGGACTTTATACCTGATGGATTCTCTAATTTTGAGAACGGTATACCAGCTGGTGAAAAGATTACTTCTGGCAATACCCAAAATGTAGAAGTTACCCCTTGGGGAATTGCTCCTAAGAGACAGTTTGTGATCAATGCCTTTGATAATCAAGGAGGTAGATCGATGCAAGATGTGGGTTTAGACGGTTTAGCTAATCAGGTAACAGAGACTACTAATATTTCAGAAGAAACTTATTTTAAAGAATATCTTAATCAAATACGTACTAAAGTTACCGATCAAGCTGCTTTAACTTCTATTGTCAGGGATCCTGCAGGAGATGACTTTGAGTATTACTTGAATGAAAAATTTAATGGTACCGAAAGTTTAATTGAGCGATATAAAAACTTTATGGGTTTGGAAAATAACTCTCCAACCACCGCTAACCCGAGTAATACCAACTTTACGGAGGCCAATAGCATGTCGCCAGATCGAGAAGATTTAAATACGGATAATACAGTCAATGAAGTTGAATCTTACTTTAAATACGAGGTTGACCTTAAACCTGGGCAATTGGAAGTGGGTAAGGGTTATATCGTAGATAAGGTGACGGAAAATGGAGTGGATTGGTACTTGTTTAGGATACCAATCAAAGATAAACCTACTTCTGTAGGTGGTATGAATAGCTTTAAATCCATTCGTTTCTTCAGAATGCTGTTGACTCAATTCCAAGATCCAGTTGTTTTGCGTTTTGCTCAACTACAACTTTCGGGATATTCTTATCGAAAATTCTTAGGTGATCTAGATAAAAAGAATGGGGTTGATATTCCCGAACCTTATGATGCAAAATTCAAGGTTTCCTCCGTAAATATTGAGGAAAATGGTCCTGCTGCCAAAGGAAATAATACTATACCCTATGTGGTTCCTCCTGGATTTGTACGGGATCAAGACATAACCACTATCAACAATGCTCGATTGAATGAACAATCCATGAGTTTATGCGTGGAGAACTTACGTCCAGGGGATGCGCGTGCGGTATTTAAGAATACTAACTTTGATTTTATCAATTACAAACGTTTACGCATGTTTGTTTCCATGCAAAGCCAAGATCAAATCAATGGGAAGGTGGCTGCATTTTTGCGTATTGGTACAGATTTGACTGATAATTATTATGAGGTTCAATCTTTGGGATTGATTCAAACCCAAAAGGGACAAAGTTTAGATATAGAGATTTGGCCAGCTGAAAATGAATTCGATATAGAGTTTGATTTATTGAAGCGGGCTAAAATGGAACGAGACAAGCAAGGTAGATCATTGAATGATCGTTTTTCCATCATTATGACTAGTGGTTCCGGAAAGCAGTATCGGGTAACTGTCATGGGTAGACCTGACCAAAGTGCCAGTATGACTATGATGATTGGTATGCGTAATATCAGTACTGATGGCCCAAAAAGTTTTTGTATTTGGGTAAATGAATTGAGGGCTTCTGATTTTGACCAAACTTCAGGAGAAGCTGCTGTGGGTAAATTAGGTTTAAAATTGGCAGATCTAGGTACGGTAACCATGAATGGTAGTTTTAAAAACTATGGTTTTGGAGGTGTGCAGTCGAAAATCTCTGATCGTTCCAGAGAAAATTATGTGGAATATGGTATTACAGCTAATTTGAACTTAGAGAAGTTTTTACCGGCTAATTGGGGACTTCGTATTCCATTTTTTATAACCTATGACAAGAGAAATATTTCTCCACAATTTGATCCCTTAGACCCAGATATCTTCTTGTCGAATTCATTGGATACTAAGGGAGCAGCTTATGCTAGATTAGTGGAGGATAATACAGAACGACGGGGTTTTAATTTCACCAATGTTCGAAAGGTAAAGTCGAATCTATCCAAACGGGCCTATCTGTGGGATTTATCTAATTTTACTTTTTCTTATGCTTATTCTGAAATGCTCCGCTCTAGTACTATGATAGATGCCTATCAGCAATACAGTCAACGCGGTAGTATTTTATATTCCTTTACCACCAACTCCTCTTTTTGGGAGCCTTTTAGTAAATTAATTGTAGGTTCATCCTGGTTGGATATCATTAAGGATTTTAGTTTTAATTGGAAGCCAAGTTCCTTTACAGTAAGAGCCGAAATGGACCGTAGTTTTATTAAAACTCAATTACGAAATCAGGATTTAAATACGATTGGGGTAGCTCCTCAGTTTGAAAAGTATTGGTTCTTTAACAGGCAATATGCCTTGAATTGGAATTTGACTAAGAGTGTCATCTTTAATTATAACACTCAAGTGAATGCTATCATCGACGAACCTTTTGGTGATATTGATACGCAAGCTAAAAGAGATTCTGTGACGAAAAATCTGAGGTCATTTGGTCGTGCCAAGAATTTTGATCAACAAGCAGGTATTGTGTGGAGATTGCCTTTACAAAAGCTTCCTTTGACAGATTGGATGAATGCAGATTATACGCATCGAATAGGTTACAATTATTTTGCTAATTCTTTCAATATACGAGATTCATTGAATTTACCATTTGGAGATATTATTAAAAATACCCGCGAAAGGGCCATCAGTGGAAAGGTGGATTTTGTTTCTTTGTATAATCGAATTAGAGCATTGAGGTGGGCAAACACTCCAGCGGCAGAAGGTAAAAACGTGGCGAGAAATCCAGGGGATGAGGAAGAGATTACGATACCAAGTAAATCTTTGGTGAAATCTTTTGCTCGCCTTTTATTGACTTTACGCGGTATTCAGGTGAATTACTCAGTGAATGAGTCTACAACCTTACCAGGTTTCCTTCAGCAACCTGGATTATTTGGATTAAATGGAAATACTTCAGCTCCTGGATTAGATTTTGTCACAGGTAGTCAGGATGATGGTATTCGCTTTAAAGCAGCACAAGAAGGATGGTTGACCAAAAGCACAGTTCAGAATGTACCTTTTACTCAAATACGAAATACCAAGTTTAGTTATATCACCCAATTGGAACCCAATAAAGATTTGAGGATTCAATTGGAAGGTAATTACAATAGGGGAGACAATTATCAAGAATTCTTTAGGCCTACCACAGCAGGTGGTAAATTTGTGAGTCAAAATCCTTTGAGGTCTGGAAATTACTCGATGTCTTTTTTGTCCTTCTTGACGGCTTTTAAAGATCCACAAGTAGTATTTGATGAATTTAAGTCGAACCGTGAAGTATTACTGGCTCGTTTGAAAAGAGCTAAAGCGGCTGATGGTAGCTACAATGTTAATTCACAAGATGTCTTAATTCCATCCTTTTTTGCGGCTTATTCGGGAGTATCTGCTCAAACGGTTAAATATTCTCCATTTTACGACATACCTCTGCCTAATTGGAAAGTGGATTATAATGGCATCAATTTAATACCTTGGTTAAAAAAGAAGTTTAGTTCATTTACCATCACGCACATGTATTCTAGCACTTACAGCGTGGGTAATTTTATTTCGTCGTTGGAATATGGTCAGTTTGAGAATGATTATATGAATTTGACGTTAAACAGTTTATTGTATCCATTATCATCTCGATTTGATCCTAAGACAAATACCTTGATTCCAGTATATGTCATGAGTACCATTTCGTTTTCGGAAAGATTTTCTCCATTGGTTGGGTTTAATGCCATTACTAAAAGTAGGGTTTCATTGCGATTGGAATATAATCAGGATAGAAATGTAGGACTAAATTTATCCAACTCACAGGTAGCTGAATTGGCCAATAAAGACTTTACTGTATCTGTTGGTTTCACTCGTGCCAACATGTTGATACCATTTAAAATTAATGGAGCTTATGTTCGCCTGCCGAATGACTTGAGATTTAATATGAACCTGACTGTACGTGATACTAGAACTTTACAAAGAAAATTAGATGCTGAGACCATTGTGACACAGGGCTTTATTAATTTCCAGTTTAGACCTCAAATAACTTACTCTGTAAATAATAAATTATCTGTGACGGCTTATTTTGATAAAATGATGAATAACCCATTGGTTTCTAATTCTTTCTATCGCTCTACGGTGGCAGGTGGATTCCAAATTAGATACAGTTTATCTGAATAGGATTAATTTCTGATTCAAATTCGATTTGCAAAAAATGATAACTTTAATGACCTTTGTGTCATCAATAAAATAAAAGACATGAATTTTCCAGAACAATTAAAATATACCCAAGAACATGAGTGGATTCGCCTAGAAGGTGATGTAGCTGTTGTAGGAATTACTGATTTTGCACAAGGTGAGTTGGGTGATATTGTATTTGTGGAAGTTGAAACAGTAGGTAAAAGTATCGCAAAAGATGCGGTATTCGGTACGGTAGAAGCTGTAAAAACTGTTTCTGATTTATTCTTACCTGTTGCGGGTGAGGTAGTTGAATTTAATACAGCATTAAATAATAGTCCAGAGTTAATTAATACCGATCCTTATGGAGAAGGTTGGATTGTGAAAATAAAACCTAATAATACGGGTGATTTATCCGAATTAATGGATGTTAGCAAGTATAAATCATTTATTGGACATTGATTTTTAAACCCTGTTTTTCAGGGTTTTTTTTTATACAAAACCATCATGCGTATTTTATTTAAATCGGTTTTAATAGCAGATAATACATCACCGTATTTTCAACAAAGAGTTGATTTATTGGCCGAAAATGGTGTTTGGGTAGAAATTGGTCAGAATATTACAAATTTAGCTGACCAGATAGTAGATGCTCCTAGTTTAACTTGGTTTCCCAGTATTGTAGACCTTCGGGTTCATCACACACTTCCTGGTGGAGAGTTTAGGGAGGATTGGAGTTCATTAAGAGCTTCGGCACTAAAAGGTGGAGTTTTGGATATGGCTTTATTACCAACGGGAAATCCTGTTCCTCAACAAGCTGAATCGATTCGCTATATTATTGATCAATCTTCACAGATAAATTATTATCCGATTGCTCCTTTAAGTTTTGATAACAAAGGTGAGAATTTCACTGATTTGTATGATTTACATCAGGCGGGTGCTAATTGGTTTAGTCATGGAGCAAGTTCTTTGCAGAATACGGACTTAATGCTTAAATGCCTGCAATATTTGCAGACATTGCCAGTTACTATTGTAAGTCAAGCTCATACCGAGGCTTTGTCATTGTATGGACAAATTCACGAAGGTTTACAAAGTACATTGACAGGTTTAAAAGGAATTCCTGTTTTGTCTGAAACACTGAGTATCAAAAGAGATTTAGATTTACTACGTTATGTGCGGAATAATAGTTTTGGTCATGCACATGCAGGTTTTAGGTTGCATTTTTCATGTCTTTCTGCTAAGGATTCAGTGGATTTAGTCCAGGAGGCAAAGAAAGAAGGTTTACCTGTTTCGGCAGATGTGGCTGTACATCAATTGGTTTTCACAGAGGATGATATGGCAGATTTTGATACGAACAAAAAGGTATATCCACCATTTAGAACAAAAGAAGATCAAGATGCCTTATGGTTGGGTTTACAAGATGGAACCATTGACGCCATCGTATCGGATCATCATCCTATTGAGGTTGAGCATAAAGAGATTGAATTTGATCAGGCGAGTTTTGGAATCATTGGTTTAGAAACATTTTTACCAGCGCTTTTACAAGCAGCTACCCAAAGGGGAATTAAATCCATCAGTTCTTGGATACATCATCAACCGGCTAAATTATTAGGTATTAGTCCTTCTTTACTTCAAATAGGTGCCGATTGCAAAGGGGTTTTTGTTAAGGAAACCAGTCAAGTATATCTAGCATCACTCATTCAAAGTAAATCAAAAAATACTCCATTTTTGAACCATCACTTTGATCATCAAATCATAGGGATTTTACACGGCGCATTCTATACGACATTCTAACATGGTTTTGAATTTAAAACGAATGCCAGAATTAATTTTGGCTGCTTTTATTTCCTTGGCTCTCATTTTACTCTATTGCTATGTTTTATATCAAAATGGTATTATACCCATAGGTGGTAAAAAAGCGCCAAGTTTTGTTATTGTAATATTTTTCCAATGGTTTTTGGTGCAAAGAATTATGAAGCAGAGAGCGAATGAAAAAATTCATTTTTTGCATTTATTTGCTTACCAATACATTTTTGTCATGATGGTAGGCATAATTTCAGCCACTTTTTTTTATGTTTTTTATTTGTCTAGTCCAGGTCTGGATGTGTTGAGTCAATACATTCAATTAAGTTTACAAGAATTATCAACCTATAAGCAGGTTATTGTAAAGCAGGAGGGAGGTGCATATTTTGAGGAATTACGACAAAATATATCCATGATTAATGCAAAAAGTATTGCCAAGGATGATTTTTTTCAAAAAATTGCCTTATCTTTTCTGCCTAATCTACTAATATCACTCTATTATAAACGTTCTTAAATTTATGGAAAATCATTCTGAATCTAATCCATCTACCTCGTTAATTGCTCTTAAATGGGGTTTAATTGGGGGGACTTTAAGTTTTTTATACACTTTATTGACTAAGTACACGGGTTTAGAAGAGCAATTTTCTGAGTCTTTAGGTTGGATTACTTTTTTAGTCACTATAGGCTTAGACACCACTATTTTATTCATGACGCTGAAAGAGTTTAGAACCCAAAATCAAGGTTTTATGGGTTATAGTCAAGGGTTGGGGATATCTACTTTATTGGGAGCATTATGGGGATTAGTTTCAGGGGCTTATAATTACATCTATTTGAATTTTATTGATACAACGGTCCTTCAAAAACAAATGGATTTAGCTCGAGAGAAAATGGAGGAACAAGGACTTAGTGAAAGTCAAATTTCTGAAGCAATGAAGGTCTCTACCATGATGATGGGCCCTGGTGTTCAGTTTGTTATTATAGTTCTGATTTCTACCTTATTTATTTTCCTATTAGGTTTGATTATCTCTGCTGTCTTAAAGAAAGAAAAACCAGTTTTTGAGTAAGTGTATGTGGGCAATCGTTCAAAAAGAATATCAAGCATTTTTTAGTTCTTTGATTGGAATGGGTTTGATGGTCGCATTTTATTTGTTGACCGGACTTTATACTTGGGTCTTTGAAGGGAATGTATTAGACTTCGGATTTGCTGAGTTAAGTGTATTTTTTGATTTAGCTCCTTGGTTCTTTTTGTTTTTCATTCCTGCACTAAGTATGCGATTGTTTTCTGAGGAATATGCCTTGAAGACTTTTGATTTATTGCGATCATTGCCCGTTTCCGGTTTAGATATCATTCTAGGCAAGGTTTTGGGAACTTTTGCCGTAGTTCTTACATCATTAATTCCCACCTTATTTTTTGTGTATTCAATCAGTCGATTGGGTAGTCCTGTAGCAAATTACGATTCTACTTTGGTGACAGGGGGCTATATTTCTTTGGCACTATTGGGACTTGCATTTGTTTGTTTGAGTGCATTGGCTTCTTCTTTGACCAACAAACAAACTTTGGCTTTTGTCTTGGGGGTAGTGTTTAATTTTATTTTTTGGCAAGGTCCCCAAGAATTAGCCTTGATACCAGTTTTTGCTACTTGGGATATAGACCTGTTTAGTCTAAACTTTCATTATAGAAACATCTCCAAAGGTGTACTGGGTATAGCTGATATAGCTTTTTTTGTGGGATTTAATTTGATAGCAATTGGTTTATTAGGCTACCAATTAAAGCTTAAGTTTATTTAAAATCCAGAATTGAAATCTGGAATTGACAAAGGTTGATTTCTTGGCTTTCATTGGATGCAATAATGATTAAGCGTTCCTTTTGCTCATTTACTTTTTGATAAAACCAATTCTTTGCCTTTTCATCTAAGTTGGTCGTTGGCTCGTCTAACATCAAAATGGGTTTTTCTGCTAGTAAGGCAATGCCCAACTTGATTTTTTGACGCATTCCAGAGGAATAGTTTTTAATGAATTTTCCTTGATCGGGTCTCATTTCCACATAGTCTTGAAAACCCACTAAGTTGATATGCGCAGGAAGTGCTTGTAAGCTGATGAGAAAGTTCAATAATTCAGTTAAAGTAAATTCTTCAATGAGTTCTACATAAGGAGCAGCAAAGCTAATCATGCGGTGACACTCGTCTAGAATTATAGAATTATTGCTCTCTGACAGAAAGCTTACTTTGCCTTTGGTAGGTAAGGAGTATTGGGCTAAAATTTTAAGTAAGGTTGACTTTCCTGAGCCATTGGGACCTGTTAATGCGTAAGATTTGCCAGATTCGAAAGTGTATGAAAATGAACGAAATACCCATTCTTTACGGAATTTTTTTTCAACATGTTCGGCAAGAATTTTCATGAAATAATTCATTATCCCTTCATAATTCCGCGTTCAGAATTACGAATAAAAGTAAGGATTTCATCCCTTTCAATGGAAGGATTGATATGTTCTTCAATTTCTTGAATGGCGGCCTGAATGTTCAAGCCTTTTTGATAAACATATCGATAGATTTCCTGAATATCAGCAATCTGCGTATCACTATAATTTCTTCGGCGAAGTCCCACAGAATTGATACCGGCATAGGTTAAAGGTTCTCTACCAGATTTAGTGTATGGGGGAACATCTTTTCTCACTAAAGAACCTCCTGATATCATTACATGTTTCCCAATTTGAGCAAATTGATGTATGGCAGTGGAACCACCTATGATAGCGAATTCTCCCACCGTAACATGACCTGCCATTTGAACCGAATTAGCTAAAATACAATGGTCAGATATGAAACAATCATGTGCAATGTGTACATATGCCATGATGAGACAATTTTTTCCAACTACGGTACGATGTTTATCTACCGTCCCTCTGTTGATAGTCACACATTCTCTGATAGTTGTATTGTCGCCAATTTCTGCCGTGGTAATTTCACCTCCGAATTTTAAATCTTGAGGGATGGCAGATATAACTGCCCCGGGAAAAATTCGAACATTTTTACCAATGCGTGCTCCGGGGAAGATCGTTACGTTAGAACCTATCCAAGTTCCATCACCAATCTCAACATCTCCATGTATCATGGTAAATGGATCAATAGTCACATGTTCGCCAATTTTGGCTGATGGATCTATATGTGTCAATGGATATGTCATGTGTGTTAGGATGATTTTCTTACTAAACTGGCAGTCATTTCAGCTTCACAAACCACTTGGCCTGCTACATAGGCTTTACCAGTCATTTTAGCAATTCCACGACGTATGGGAGAAATTAATTCACATCGGAAGATAACTGTATCTCCTGGAATTACACTTTTTCTAAATCTACAATTTTCGATACCTACTAAATATGGCCAATAATTTTCTGGATCAGGAACGGAACTTAATACTAAAATTCCACCAGTTTGCGCCATAGCTTCTACTTGCATAACTCCTGGCATCACAGGATTATTAGGAAAATGTCCTATGAAATAACTTTCATTCATAGTCACATTTTTGATGCCCACCACACTATTTTCATCCAAATAGGTGATTTTGTCAATCATTTGAAATGGATAACGGTGAGGCAATAATTCATAAATTCGCTCGTGTGAGCATATCGGAGGTTGTTTGGGATCGTAAACAGGTACTTTGTTTTTCTCTGTTTCCAACATCAACTTCTTGATTTTTTTGGCAAGTTCTACGTTAGAAGCATGACCAGGTCTAGAGGCCAAAATTTGAGCTTTGATAGGTCTACCCACCAAGGCTAAATCTCCCATTACATCCAATAATTTATGACGAGCCATCTCATTATTATAATGTAAATGTGTGTTATTTAAAATACCAACCTCTTTTGAAATACTCACTTTAGGTTTGCCTAATACTTCAGATAAGTGGGATAATTCCGTCTCTGTATAATCACGATCTGCAATTACGATGGCATTACTTAGATCTCCACCTTTGATCAATCCCGCCTTATATAATACTTCTAATTCATGTACAAAACAGAAAGTCCGGCACATGGCAAATTGCTCCTTGAACTGAGAGACATGAGTTAGATTAGCATGCTGACTGGATAAAAACTTGGAATTATAATCCACCATAACCGCGATGCGGTAATCATTTAATGGCAAGGCTGCTAATTCAATTCCTTTGTCTAAATCTTTGAATCTAATTTCTTCAGGTAATTCAAAAAATTTACGGTGAGCTTCTTGCTCTAATGGAGTAGCTTCTTCTAAAGCCTCGACGAATTTTATGGAACTACCATCCATGATAGGAGGTTCTGGACCATCCAATTGAATTAAAATATTATCAATTTCCATGCCCACCATGGCAGCCAATACGTGTTCAACGGTGTTGACTCTAGCCCCATTGTGCTCGATGGTAGTACCTCGGGAAGTGTCTACAACATAATCTACATCAGCATCGGCAATAGGTTGATCCGGAAGGTCAACACGCTGAAATTTTATTCCATGATTGGCAGGTGCTGGTAAAAAGGTCATATTAGCCGTAACGCCCGTATGAAGACCCACTCCACTCAAAGTGACAGATTTACTGATGGTATGTTGCTTATTGTTCATATGAATTATATGTCTAATTACTCAGATTCATGGTTTGATTTATTTTCTCAAACAAATCGGGTAATTGACGAATAAGTGCATTTCTTTTTAAATAATCTACATTAGGGGAGGCAGGTGTACCGCCCAATGTTTGGCCTGGTGTTTTGACGGTTTTGGTAACACCTGATTGTGCCGTGACTATGGTATGATCAGCAATGATCAAGTGCCCTGCAACACCCACTTGGCCACCCAATAGGCAATGATTACCTATTTTACTTGAACCGGATATTCCGACTTGTGCTGCAATGGCAGTATTTTGTCCAATCTCCACGTTATGGGCTATTTGTACCAAATTATCAATTTTTGAACCTTTCCCAATTTTAGTAGATCCCATGGTAGCTCGATCAATGGTGGTATTAGCTCCAATGCTTACATGATCTTCTATCACGACATTTCCTAATTGAGGAATGGTAGTAAAGGTGCCGTCTGGCTGAGGGGCAAACCCAAATCCATCGGAACCAATGACTGCATTAGCGTGAATGGTACAATGATTTCCTATTTTAGTATCAGAATATATGATAACTCCTGGATAAATGACGCAATTTTCACCAATTTGAACATTTTTTCCAATACTCACATTGTTCATTATCTGTGTTCCTGAGCCTATTTGTGCATTTTGTTTGACAGAAGTAAAGGTGCCAATGTATATGTTCTCGCCTAAGGTAGCACTAGGGTCAATATAAGAGGGCTCCTGAATACCAGTTTCAACATAGGCAATCATTTCTTGGTACTTCTGAAGTAATATTGTAAAAGCTAAATAAGGATTTTCTACACGAATTAAGGTGGCCAATGGCTTTTTTTTCAACTTTAGATCATTTGAAATAATGACGGCTGTTGCCTTTGATTCATACAGGAAAGCTTCATATTTGGGATTGGCCAAAAAAGATATGGCGCCTGACTTACCTTCCTCAATTTTACCGAATTCTGAAATAATATCAGCTCCATTCCCATCTACTGTTCCATGAATTAGTCCGGCAATTTGATTAACAGTAAATTTCATGCAGAGATGAATTGATTTTCAGGTAATAATGGAATTAGGTACTCAATTAACGTAATTCACCTTGCAAATATACGCTCTTTGGGCAACAAAAATAGTATTTTTTTACAATCTTACTCAAAGCTTGGATAGTCGGTAAGTCGGATGCTTCGAGTAACTCGACGACCTGACCTTGTTTATCGACGATTTTAATAGTATTGTCTCCTTGTATATATGCGGCATTACTTGTAGAACCTTCTACGGCAAAATAACCAACTTCTTCTGAGCTTAATCCTAGTTTTTTTTGAATCAATAGCTCGATTTCTTGTTTTTTTGCTCGAGAAATAGGTTGGCTTCCTAGTTTGCAAGTAAAGAGTTTACGGGTCAAAAAGTGCTGACATAAATTTTTTAATATAAGGTCTTCAGCCGATTTCCAGCTTTTTATGGCAGCCCACACATCATGATCATCAAGATCAGTAAAGGCAATGAGCAAGGACTTCCTTTGTGTAAATTCCTCCCAGGTATAAACCTTACTTAAAAAAGTGTATAAAGGAGTAGAACATTCCAGTTGAACTCCTGAATTAATTAGGTATTTGGCCCTCCTTAATATTTGAATTAACATACTCTCAGCTGCGATAGCTGTTTTGTGTAAGTATACTTGCCAATACATAAGGCGTCTAGCCATTAAGAAGTTTTCAATGGAATAAATTCCTTTTTCCTCCAACACAAGTCTTTCATTCACTAAATCCAACATGGATAAAAGTCTTTCAGAGCCAATAAAGCCTTCTCTTACACCGGTATAAAAAGAATCTCGACTCAAATAATCTAACCTATCTACATCCAATTGACTAGAAATCAATTGATGAAAAAATGGTCGATGGTATTTATCGGAGAACATCTCAATAGCCAAATCTAACCTACCTTCAAAATACTTATTCAAGGTGGCCATTAATAGTTGAGATATATCTTCATGGTGTACATTTTCCAATAATGTATATTCCAATACATGTGAGAAAGGCCCATGGCCAATATCATGTAATAAAATTGCAATTTCCGCTGCCTCGCGCTCATCATCTGATATGGAATATCCCTTTGCTTGTAAATTATTTAGGGCTTGATCCATAAGGTGCATAGCACCTAGCGCATGGTGAAAACGGGTATGATGTGCACCAGGATAAACAAATTCCGCTAAGCCTAATTGTTTGATTCGTTTTAATCGTTGGAAATATGGATGGTCAATGAGCCTTAAAATGAATGGATTATTGATTTTAATAAATCCATAAATGGGATCATTGATGATTTTGGTTGGATACATAACTTAGCGGACTTTCTTATTTTTCACCAAATTGGTTATTTCATTTAACATTTCAACTTGGATATTCTGAATTTCTAATAATTCTTGTTGCTGATGAGTCATTAAATGATCAATTTTTTCATTCAACAAACGAATCTCCAGTTCCGATTTCAGATTGATTAAATAGTCTTTCTTTGATCTTTCACGGTCCCTTTCTTCTTGTCTATTTTGACTCATCATGATCACTGGAGCCTGTAAGGAAGCTATGCAGGATAGTATCAAATTTAGTAGGATAAAAGGATAAGGGTCAAAACCTTTGTTCAAAAACAAAAATACATTTGTTATGATCCAAATAGCCAAAAATATAAAAAAGGAAATGATAAAACTCCAACTGCCTCCAAAGGTAGCTACTTGGTCTGCTATTTTTTGCCCTAAGGTTAATTCGCTATTCTCATCCATGTCTACCGCTTGGGTAATCAAATGATGTTCAGCTTTATTCTTTTTTACACTTTGTTCTAAGGCACTTAATTCTCCGGTTTCTTTTTTTAGAAAATCTGATAGATAAATTTGACGGAAGATATTCAGCTCTGTGATGGATAGATAATTTTCATCACTAAAATTGGGGTAATCTTTTTGAATTAATTGTAAAATCCCCTCTTGAATGTTACTTCCCTTGACCATCTCAGTGGTGGGGTAAATTTTTTTTGATAGATCGCTAATGAATGTTTTTGGTCGCATAAGTTAATGTGAGATGGCTTCTTAATGATTAACCTTTAAATTATAAATTTATTCAGGAAATTAGTTAAAAAGCTCTTGATTATTTATTTTTGCACCTCATTGATTAATTCAATGCGGACTTGTAGCTCAGTTGGTTAGAGCATCTGACTCATAATCAGGGGGTCCATGGTTCGAGCCCATGCTGGTCCACCCCACATATAAAACAATACCTTGGAAACGAGGTATTGTTTTTTTATCTCAAGTTTGAAGGTTTATTGATTTTTTTGTCCTAATTATGAAAAATTAATGGGCAAAAATTCATTTTTATGAACCGTCAAGAATTTCTACAAAAATCCAGCATTCTTTTTATGGCTAGTCAATGGCATGTTCCGGCATCCTCTGAAACGAATTGGGCAGGTAATTTGACCTATTCGGCTAAGAAAATAGTCTATCCAATTAATTTGGAACAATTGAAAAAGGAGGTACTATCTACCAAGCATGTGAAAGGACTTGGTTCAAAACATTCTTTCAATACCATTGCCAATACGACAGGTACCTTAATTTCTACCTCCAAATTGGATAAATTGATTCGGATAGATCGCCAAAAAATGTGGGTTTGGGTAGAAGCTGGAATTAAGTACGGTACTTTAGGAATTTTATTGGATAAGGAGGGTTTTGCTCTTCATAATTTAGCTTCTTTGCCTCATATTTCCGTGGCTGGTGCTTGTGCTACTGCCACCCATGGTTCTGGTGATAAAAATGGTAATCTTTCTTCTGCTGTGAGAGCCATTGAAATCATGAAAGCGGATGGGACTTTGCACCAATGGGAGCAAGGGCATCCTGATTTTCCTGGTACCGTGGTAAATATTGGGGCTTTGGGTATTGTGACTAAAATGGCCTTGGCCATTCAGCCTAAATTTGAGGTCAGTCAGTTTGTCTTTGAGAATCTATCTATGGATAAGTTGAAGGAACATTTTGATGAAATTTACCAAGAGGGATATTCGGTAAGTATGTTTACGCATTGGGAGAACGAAAACATCAACCAATTGTGGATTAAGAAGAGATCGGATGCTAAAAATTTGCATCCCTTGAAAGAATTTTTTGGTGCTTCAGCTGCTACCAATAATTTACATCCAATTAAGGTGAATTCACCCATTAATTGTACAGAACAGATGGGCGTTTCAGGTCCGTGGTATGAGCGTTTACCCCACTTTAAGATGGGATTTACTCCGAGTAATGGGGACGAGTTACAAGCCGAGTATTTTATTCCCCGAAAATACGCTTTTCAAGCCATTATGGCTGTAGAGGCTATACATGCTGAGTTTGCGCCTTATTTATATGTTTCAGAAATTAGAAGTATGGCCGCGGATGACCTTTGGTTAAGTCCTGCTTATCAGCAAGATACCATAGCTATTCACTTTACTTGGAAGCCAGATACTCCCCATGTCATGGCGGTTTTACCCAAGATTGAAGCAGCCTTAGAACCCTTTGAAGTGAAGCCGCATTGGGGTAAATTATTTACTTTAAGTCCAGAGAAATTGCATGCACGTTATCCTAAATTTAAGGATTTTCAAGCCTTAGCCAAGCGTTTAGACCCTCAAAGGAGGTGGAGAAACGAGTTTTTGGAGAGGAATTTGTATTGACATACCATGTACCATAATTATTAACCCATGTAATCACTTCTGTGTGAGGATATGGGAATAGAAAAATGGGAAATCCTTATAGACTTAAAAATCTATATCCATTTTGAAAAAGCGGGTTAAGTGGTTTTGCTCAAATAAATTCCTCCATAATTGTCTTTATGTAGATTAGTCAGGTAAGGCAAAAGCAACATACTGATTGTTCTTGGGTGTGCCTAACTTGGTACCTCCGCATGCGATGACTATAAATTGTTTACCCTTCACCATGTAGGTGGAGGGGGTAGCAAAACCCGCGGCGGGTAATGTAGTTTCCCAAACTAGTTTTCCTGTTTTTGATTCATAGGCACGGAATTTAGCATCCTTGGTGGCAGCAATAAATAATAGACCATTTTCAGTCAATAATGGACCTCCATAATTTTCAATTCCTGTATTTTTGATTCCCTTTTTGGCCAAATCGATATCTTCACCTAACGGAATTTTCCATAGATATTCTCCCGTATTCAAATCTATAGCATTCAAGGTTCCCCAGGGTGGACTAATACCTGCCTTGCCCTGTTTATCTAAAAATTTATTGTATCCCGTCATTCGATATGGAATTTTTGAGGCCGTTGATTTTATGTTAGTCGTGATTTCTTGTTTATCCTCATGACCTAAAAATGACAACAAAGCATCTATTTCCGTGGCTTTAAGTTGGGTAAATCCAGGCATCATGCCTTTGCCTTGTTGAATAATTTGTTTCACAAAGGCTTTATCTTTTCTTTGGAAAATATCCACTAAAGTAGGGTAGCCACTTTGTATATTTCCTTTTAGGTTCGCCCCATGACAACTTTGGCAGTTGTTTTGATATAAGCTTTTGGCTAAACTGATTTTATGCTTTTGTTTATTAGCTTGATTTTCCATTTTCTGTATCCAAGCCATTTCATTGCTATTGATGTAAATGATTCCTGCTTTAGGGTCAGCCGCGGCACCGCCCCATTCTCCACCTCCATCAAAACCTGGTAAAATCAAAGTTCCCTTTTCACTTGGTGGGGCGTACCATGCTCTTTTTAAGGCCTTTAACTGTTGGCTAAGTTCTGCTTTGTTTTCTGCATAAGGATTTACGTCCTTAGGGCTAATTTCATCGGATTGGCGAGCATAAGGAGCTGGTTTTAAGGGATAGGGCTGGCTAAACCATGCTTTTTCTCCAGGCAACCCATTCACAGGAACTTTTCTTTCTACAATGGGAAATAGCGGTTTACCATTGCTTCTATCAAATAAAAACACAAAGCCTTGTTTGGTAATTTGCGCCACAGCATCGATATACTTTCCTTGATGCTTCACCCGAATTAAGTTAGGGGGAGCAGGTAAATCTCTATCCCATAAGTCGTGGTGTGTGGTTTGAAAATGCCAAATTCTCTTTCCCGTTGTAGCATCTAAAGCAAGTAAACAATTAGCGAATAAATTACTTCCGGGTCTATTTCCTCCCCAAAAATCATAGCCTGCCGATCCAGTAGGTACGTAGACAATTCCTTTCGATTCATCTAAGGCCATACCTGCCCAGTTATTGGCGGCCCCCACATACGTATTTTGATAGGCATCTTTGGGGAAAGTGGAATAACCATATTCACCTGGGTAGGGTATGGTGTGAAATGTCCAAGCTAATTTTCCTGTTTTTACATTAAATGCTCGGATATCACCCGGTGCGGCATCTTCTCCTTCCGACAATCTCAATGGCATGATGATTAAATCTTTGTAGATAGTTCCCGGAGTATTGGATACTAAAAATTTATTTTTGGCATTTTCTGGTAAACCTTCGTGTAAATCTATTTTCCCTCCTTGACCGAAAGAGGAAATAGGCTTGCCTGTTTTTGCATCGAGAGCCCATAAATTAGGACCTGCGGTAAATAAAATACGGGATTCATGTCCATCTGACCAATAACTTACTCCCCGACTAGTGCTTGCCCAATTTTTCAAAGGATCGCCAAATCGCCAAATTTCTTTACCCGTGCTAGCATCAAGCGCAAATGCTTGCACAGAGGCATTTACACTATAAAGAATCCCATTGATAATGATCGGATTGGCCTGAATTTGTCCAGAATCTCCACTAGCATAGGTCCATGCGACTTGTAATTGATGCACATTTTGAAGATTGATCTGTTTTAATGTAGAGTAGTGGTTTCGATTATTTCCACCCAAATAGGAAGGCCAATCTTCATCACTAGAAACAATTTTAAGACGGTTGAAAGCGCTTAATAAGGTAACAATCAGTATAGAAGTTAGAAGGAGTTTGTTTTTCATAGGCTTAATTTAATAATTAATAGGACTTACCTTAGCCATACTTGAATTGTTTTTTTCATTTCTTCTATTACATTAGGGCTCTTAATTTTTTAATTCAGCTATTTTGATTGATTAAATGGTGGGAATTTTATTTCTACATCTTTTAATCATTAGAAAATATCAGTTTAGAGCCTTTAAAATTTTATTTTAGATACTTTAATATTCACTTATATGGGTTCATTGCTAGGATTGTTTTTTCATAGTTTGGGAGGTTTTGCTTCGGGTAGTTTTTACATTCCTTACCGAAAAATTGAGGTGTGGTCTTGGGAAAGTGCCTGGATTGTGGGTGGTGTTTTCTCTTGGATTTTAGTACCTTATATTGCAGCTTATCTAACTGTACCAGACTTCATGTTGATTATACAAGAGGCCAGTTCTTCTACCATATTTTGGACCTATGTTTTTGGCGTTTTATGGGGTATCGGAGGTTTAACTTTTGGTTTAGCCATGCGATATCTGGGTATGTCATTGGGTATGTCCATTGCCTTGAGTTTATGTAGTATTTTCGGAGCATTGGTGCCGCCTATTTACCGAGAATTGTCTGGAATGGAGGGAATAACCATTTCTCAGATAGCCGGCAGTTCTGGTGGTCGATTGGTCTTATTGGGAATCGTTGTTTGTATTTTTGGTATTTATCTCTGTGGTAAGGCTGGGATGATGAAGGAGAACGAGTTGTCTGATGAACAAAAGAAGGAGAGTATCAAGGAGTTTAGTTTGGTGAAAGGTTTAGTGGTAGCCACTATTTCAGGTTTACTGAGTGCTTGTTTTAATTTTGGAATTGAGGCCGGAAAATTGATGGCGGTCGAAGCTGTAGCTAAAGGAAGTGATCCTTTGTTTCAAAATAATGTCATATTTATCGTGGTACTTTGGGGTGGATTTACAACCAATTTTATTTGGTGTATGTACCTGAATTTTTCCAATAAGACTTTTGGAGATTATTTAAATGCTAAATCATCTTTGAGAAAGAATTACACTTTTGCGGCAGTGGCAGGTACTACTTGGTTTCTTCAATTCTTTTTTTACGGAATGGGAGAAAGTAAATTGGGCAATGGAGCTAGTTCATGGATATTACATATGGCTACCATCATTTTGACTTCTAATTTTTGGGGTCTGTATTTCAAAGAGTGGAAGGGTGTTTCAAAGCAAACATTCAGGACAGTCTTAGCGGGAATTGTCGTAATTTTGATTTCTGTAATTATTGTGGGTATAGGTAATTCTTTATAAATGAGTCATTCAAATATTCTTGACGTAATCCATATCGATGAGTTTTCATCCACCCCTAAGTACCAGCAATTGGCAAATTCCATTATTGAAGGTATTCGCAACAAGCGTATTAAAAAAGGAGAAAGTTTACCATCAATTAATGAGGTAAGTTTTGAGTATTATATATCTAGGATTACCGTAGAAAAGGGATATAACTATTTGAAGTCCAAAGGAGTCATTGATTCTGTCAGGGGCAAAGGCTTTTTTATTAAGATTGATAAATTACCTGTCGACTTTAGGATTTTTCTGCTTTTTAATAAGTTAAGTGGTCACAAAAAGTTAGTCTATGATTCATTTGTCGAAGCGATGGGAGAGAATGCCACCATCGACTTTTATATCTACAATAATGACTTTAACTTATTCAAAAAGATAATCCAATCACGTGATCGTGATTATTCGCATATTGTGATTATTCCACATTTTATGGAAGGAGAACAAAGCGCCAGGGAATTAATCAATCAATTACCCAAGGAGAAATTAATCTTGATGGATAAATTGCTTCCAGGTATTCAAGGGAATTTTGGGGCAGTTTATGAAAATTTTGAGAAAGATATTTATTCCGCTCTAATTCAGGCAAAAGATGATTTGAGTAAATATCATGTCATCAAAATGATATTTCCGAATACCTCCTATTATCCTCAGGAAATTATAACGGGTTTCACCAATTTTTGTCGAGATTTTGCTTTTGATATGGAAGTTGTCTCCTCGGCTGCGGCTATTACACCGGAAGTTGGGGAAGCCTATATCAACGTGATGGAAGATGATTTGATTTTACTCCTAGAGAAAATACTAGAAAAGGAATTGATTTTAGGTGAAGATGTCGGTTTGATATCCTACAATGAAACCCCACTTAAACGCTTGCTTTTTAAAGGTATAAGTACGATCTCAACAGACTTTGCTCAATTAGGAAGGACGGCTGCCGAATTAATCAAAACCAATTCTAAAGTACACATAGAAAATCCTTTCTGTTTAATTTCTAGAGCTTCTCTTTAATAAGGTAGTGCCCAAATTTTCTATGGCAAATCTCTGTTTTTGAGCCAATATATCTTGGTGTTTCCCCAAAAAAGTAGCATTTTTGTAGCTTGATTTAGGTAAATAATTAATTATTAGAATAATGAGCAATACTCCCAGCACCCTTTTTGATAAAGTTTGGGACTCCCACGTCGTTCGAAAGATCGAAGATGGTCCAGATGTTTTTTTTATAGACCGTCACTTCATTCATGAGGTAACGAGTCCAGTGGCGTTTTTAGGTTTAGAGACACGTGGTATAGGTGTGTTGTTTCCTGAAAGAACATTCGCTACTGCAGACCACAATACCCCAACGATTAATCAGCACTTACCAGTGGAGGATCCATTATCCGCCAACCAATTGTTGCAGTTAGAGAAAAACACCGCTAAATATGGTATTTCTCATTGGGGATTAGGTAATCCAAAAAATGGAATCGTTCACGTGGTAGGACCTGAAAATGGTATTACTTTACCAGGCATGACCATTGTATGTGGTGATTCCCATACTTCTACTCATGGTGCATTTGGAGCTATAGCCTTTGGAATTGGTACTTCAGAAGTAGAAATGGTGCTTTCTTCACAGTGCATTATGCAGTCTAAACCTAAAAAAATGGTCATTAACGTGAATGGTCAATTAGGTAAAGGAGTTACACCCAAAGATGTAGCATTATATATTATCTCTAAATTAACTACTTCGGGTGCCACGGGTTATTTTGTGGAGTATGCAGGTGATGTTTTTAGAAACATGACCATGGAGGGTAGAATGACCGTATGTAATCTTTCCATTGAGATGGGAGCTCGTGGGGGTATGATCGCACCAGACCAAACAACTTTTGATTACATCCAAGGTCGTGAATTGGCACCTAAAGGTGCAGATTGGGATAAGCAATTAGCTTATTGGAAAACCTTAAAAACGGATGAGGGTGCAGTTTTTGATCAGGTAGTGAATTTTGACGCGGCTGATATTGAGCCCATGATTACCTATGGTACTAACCCAGGTATGGGTATCGGTATTTCCAAGCATATTCCAACGGCTTCTGAAGTTGAAGGTGGTGTTGCCACTTACGAGAAATCCTTGGATTATATGGGTTTCACTGAAAATGATGCCATGATTGGCAAGAAAGTGGATTATGTCTTTATAGGGTCATGTACAAATGGACGTATCGAAGATTTTAGGGCTTTTGCTTCCATTGTGAAAGGGCGTAAGAAGGCGGATCATGTTACCGCATGGGTAGTTCCAGGTTCACATATTGTAGAGAAACAAATCAAAGACGAAGGAATCTATGATATTTTAACCGAAGCAGGTTTTGAGCTTCGTCAACCTGGCTGTTCAGCATGTTTGGCCATGAATGATGATAAAATTCCTGCTGGTAAATATGCAGTAAGTACTTCGAATCGTAATTTCGAGGGGCGTCAGGGTCCAGGTGCTAGAACTTTATTGGCTAGTCCTTTGGTAGCTGCAGCTGCTGCTGTAACTGGAGTAGTAACTGATCCAAGAGAATTTTTATAAGTTGTTTAAAATTAGACCATTATGGCTTACGATAGTTTTAGTGTATTAAGAAGTTCTGCTGTTCCATTACCTATTGAAAATGTGGATACAGACCAAATCATTCCAGCTCGTTTTTTGAAAGCAACTGAGCGTAAAGGCTTTGGGGATAATTTGTTTAGAGATTGGAGATTTGATAAAAATGATCAGCCTAAGTCTGACTTTGTGTTAAATAATCCTTCCTATCAAGGAAAAATTTTAGTGGGTGGTAAGAATTTTGGATCAGGTAGTAGTCGTGAGCACGCCGCTTGGGCTATTTATGATTATGGTTTTCGTTGCGTTGTTTCTTCATTTTTTGCGGATATTTTCCGTGGTAATGCCATCAACGTAGGTATTTTACCTGTTCAAGTGAGTCCTGAATTTTTGCATCAAATTTTCGAAGCCATCGAGAAAGATCCCCAAACGGAATTAGAAGTCAATCTTCCTGAGCAGCGTATAACTATACTGTCAACCGGAGCTTCAGAGAGTTTTGAGATCAATGGGTATAAAAAACATAATTTATTAAATGGTTTCGACGACATAGATTACCTACAAGCTATGAAGGACGAAATCGTATCATTTGCTTCCAATCGTTAATTCCTTGAGACGACATATTGAAATCATGGATACCACCCTTCGTGATGGTGAACAGACCAGTGGGGTATCCTTTTCGGCTAGTGAAAAATTAACTATTGCTCAATTGCTTTTAACCGAGTTAAAGGTTGACCGAATTGAGATTGCTTCTGCGCGCGTGTCTGAAGGTGAATTCCAGGCAGTTAAGAAAATTACGGATTGGGCATCAAAAAATGGTTATTTAGACCAGGTGGAGGTGTTGACTTTTGTGGATGGGGGAACTTCCGTGAATTGGATGTTGGATGCTGGTGCTAAAGTGATGAATCTTTTGACTAAAGGTTCTTTGAACCATTTAACATTTCAATTAAAAAAGACTCCCGAACAGCATTTTGCTGAGGTAAAAGCGACCATTGAATTAGCCCTTTCTAAAGGCTTAAAGGTAAATGTTTACTTGGAAGATTGGTCAAATGGTATGCGTAATTCCAAGGAATACGTGATCTCTTATTTAGATTTTTTGAGTCAATTACCTGTGGATCGTGTTTTGTTACCTGATACTTTAGGTGTTTTGATTCCTTCCGAAGTTGCTGCTTTTATTTCCGAGTTGGTTGCACGTTATCCATCTTTTCATTTTGATTTTCATGCGCACAATGATTATGATTTGGGTACTGCTAATGCATTAGAAGCTGTTAGAAATGGTGTGCATGGATTGCATTTAACGGTAAATGGAATGGGAGAGAGAGCTGGAAATGCACCTTTAGCTAGTGTCATTGCGGTTCTAAATGATTATCAGAAAGATGTGGAAGTGTCTGTCGACGAGAAGACGCTTTATTCAGTCAGTAAATTAGTAGAATCTTTTTCTGGATTTAGAATTCCAGCCAATAAGCCGGTCGTGGGTGAAAATGTGTTTACGCAAACGGCTGGAATTCATGCAGATGGAGACAAAAAAAATAATTTATACCACAATGATTTGATGCCTGAGCGTTTTGGTCGTGAACGAAAATATGCATTAGGCAAAACCAGTGGGAAAGCCAATATTGAAAATAATTTGGCCCAATTAGGCATTCATTTGTCGGATGAAGATTTAAAAAAGGTAACCCAAAGAATTATTGAATTAGGGGATCGTAAGGAAGTAGTAACGCCTAATGATTTGCCCTATATCATTTCCGATGTATTGGATAGTCCAACGACAGAAGAAAGGGTACAAGTGTTAAATTATGTGCTGACGCATTCCAAAGAATTACGACCTTCGGTGACTTTGAAGATTTCCATAGATGGCAAAATATATGAAGAACATGCCCAAGGAGATGGTCAATACGACGCCTTTGTTAATGCTTTAGAAATTATCTTTAAAAAGAATGGTAAGGAATTAGCTCAATTACAAGATTATGCGGTAAGAATTCCTCCAGGGGGTGATTCTGATGCTCTTTGTGAAACCATCATTACTTGGTCTCACCAAGGTAGAGAATTGATTACCAGGGGATTAGATTGCGATCAGACGGTTTCTGCCATAAAGGCAACTCAAAAAATGTTGAATTTGATTTAGTAAAATACAAACATAAAAATGGCTAAGAAGCATATATTAATTGTTCCAGGAGATGGAATTGGACAAGAAGTTACCGCTGTAGGTAAGAAGGTTTTAGACAAGATTGCGGCTAGATTTAATCATGAATTTACTTATGATGAAGCATTAATTGGTCACGTAGCGATCGAGGCAACAGGGGATCCACTTCCTGCTGAGTCTTTGGAAAAAATGAAAAATTCGGATGCGGTATTGTTTGGTGCGGTTGGACATCCCAAATATGATAATGATCCATCAGCTAAGGTTCGTCCAGAGCAGGGTTTATTGAAAATGCGTAAGGAATTGGGTTTATATGCCAATTTACGCCCTATCAAGTTATTTGATGAATTACTAGGAGCCTCCAGTATCAAGCCTGAGATTTTAAAAGGAGCGGATATTTTATTCTTTCGTGAATTAACAGGTGATATTTATTTTGGAGAAAAGGGTCGCAAAAATAATGGGGATACTGCTTATGATGTAGCCGAATATAGTCGTTACGAAGTTCAACGCATCGGTCGTAAAGCATTTGATGCTGCTAGAACGCGTCGTAAAAAATTAGTATCTGTAGACAAGGCCAATGTGTTGGAATCATCTCGTCTTTGGCGAGAAGAAATTCAAAAGTTAGCCTTAGAATATCCAGATGTAGAGGTAGAATACCAGTTTGTGGATGCCACGGCCATGATTTTAATCAAAGAGCCAACTCGATTTGATGTGGTTGTTACGGCAAATTTATTCGGAGATATTTTAACTGATGAAGCATCGCAAATCGCAGGATCTATGGGTATGCTTGCATCCGCATCGATCGGTGATGGAACAGGGGTTTATGAGCCGATACATGGTTCTGCCCACGACATCACAGGTAAAGGATTAGCTAATCCGATGGCCTCGGTTTTATCCGCTGCTTTATTGTTAGATATTTCTTTTGGATTGAAAGAAGAATCTGAAGCAGTTATTTCCGCCGTAGATCAGGTCTTGAAAAAGGGATATCGTACTCGAGATATCGCCAATGCAGATACGGATCCTTCTATGATTTTAGGTACTGATGCTATCGGTGAAGAGATACTTAAATTATTATAGTCATTAAATATTAGATAAATTTGGGTCCCTTGTGGACCCTTTTTTTATGTACATACCCAAATTGCTTATTGTTTTAGGCTCACCCAATACACCGAATGGTCAGCTTGGTCAAATAGCCTTAGATCGGGTTAATTATTGTTTTCATTTATTTGAACAAGAACCAAAGCCAATTTTATGCACAGGTGGTTTTGGAAATCATTTTAATTTGAGTCCTTGGCCACACGCTGAATTGCTCAAGAACAAATTGCTTCAACTAGGAGTTAATGATGACTATTTTTTGCCTTTAGCCTTGTCTGCCAATACGGTGGAAGATGCCACTAAAAGCCTGGCTATTTTACAGAATTATGCGGTGGCTACGCTTCAAATTATTACATCAAATTATCATTTGGAAAGGGTAAAACTTATTTTTGATATAATTTTATCTTCTTGGGATAGAGAGTATTTTGGGGTGGAACATGTGGCTGACTTACCTGAATTGGCATCTTTGATGGCACATGAACAAAAAGCCATTGCCCAGATAAAAAACAATGGTTTGTATTATTAGTTTTATGGATATGAAAAAAATAGTTTTCCTCCTTATTGGTTTAACCTGTTTTACGGTTACTAATGCTCAAAATAGTTCCAAAATTGAACTAACTGATTTATTGAAAATTAAGACAATATTACAACCTCAATTTTCACCTGACGGTAAACAGTACCTTTACCTACAGCAATCCATCATAGAGGATTCGGAAAGAAAGGGGGAGTATATTTATCTCACAAATTTGTATTTGGGTGATTTGAGTAATAAGGAGACTAGAGCCTTGACCTCAGGAAAATTGTCGGTTTCATCAGCCTCTTGGAGTCCTGATGGAAAATATATCAGTTTTGTTCGTCAGGTTGGAGATAAACCACAGGTATTCATATTGCCCGTTCAGGGTGGTGAGGCATATCCTATTTCTCACTTACCTTATGGTGCAAGTTCTCCTGAGTGGTCTAAGGATGGTTCCAGTCTACATTTTACATCTTCTATTTCTCCCAGGGAGTTTTTAAGCGATACTTTATACAATCGTACGGGTCAAATACCATCGTGGAACTATGAAAAGCCTGGTTTACAATGGAGTGATATTAAGCTGAAAGCAAAGGCAAATCCCGATGGTAATTTGGAGGAGATTAGGGCTTATTTATTTCAAAATGAGCGTGAGAAAAAAGCTAAAGTCATCAATCAATTAAATTTTCAGGAAGAAAATTTTACTACGAGTGACCTAAAAATGAATGCATATTTTAAGATTAAAATCTTAGAAAATGCCAAACCTGAATTATTAATTAATCCTTTTCGGAGAATTGAAGAGATGAAAGAACATGTTTCTGGGCAAAGCTACCTAGTAACTATACCATCTGATACCGTAAAGCATCCTAATCGGGTTTTAGAGAATATCATTTCGTTTTTTGATGTTAAGAATAATACCTTTAAAACATTGGTGGAAAAGCCTGGATATCGATATTCCAATCTATCTGTTTCTCCAGATGGTAAATTTTTAGCCTTTTTTGAATCCAAAGTGGGTGCTGTAGCTAACCCTGTTGCCAAAATACTAGCTTTAAATCCTGGTGCTTCTTACCAGAAAGTGATTCCTTTGGATCGTGTAATCACTCAGTGGTCTTGGGCAAAAGACGCAAGCAAATTATACTTTACAGCTCAAGATCAAGGTGGGGTTCCTTTGTATGAATTTGATATCAATTTAAATAAATTAAGAAAGTTAAGCTCTCACGAGGAGGGTGTTTTGGGATTTGATCAATTGAACCAACAATTTATCTGTGCCATGACAAAAATTTCCAATCCTTCTGAACTATACTATTTTACTACGACCGAGCCTAATCCGAGAGCATTGACACAGGGGAATGCTATTTGGCTTCAATCTAAGGTGCTTAGTTTGGCAACCAAGCATAGCTTTAAAAACAAGAAGGGTATGAATGTGGATTATTGGGTCATGAAGCCTGCTGATTTTGATCCCGCCAAAAAATATCCATTATTACTAGAAATTCATGGGGGACCTACAGCTATGTGGGGAACGGGTGAAGCTAGCATGTGGCATGAGTTTCAGTATTTTGCGGCAAAAGGATATGGAGTTGTTTATTCTAATCCTAGAGGTAGTGGAGGGTATGGTACTGAATTTATGGCTGCTAATGTAAAGGATTGGGGACAAGGTCCTATGTCGGACGTGATACAATCCTTGGATTTGGCTATAGGAGAAGGTTGGGCTGATACCACTAAATTGGCAGTAACTGGAGGCTCCTACGCGGGTTATTTGGTGACATATATGTTAGGCCATACGAATCGTTTCAAAGTAGCTTGTTCACAGAGGGGAGTATATGAATTGTCTACCTTTTTTGGTGAGGGAAATGCTTGGAGATTAGTTCCTAATTATTTCGGAGGCTATCCTTGGGAAAAGCCAGCAAGAATGATTTTGGATAAAGAATCTCCTTTGACTTATGTGCAAAATATTAAAACACCCCTCATTATTTTCCATGGGGAACAAGACCTCAGAACAGGAGTTATTCAGTCTGAAATGCTTTTTAAAAGCTTAAAAGTCATGGGTAAAGATGTAGAGTATGTTCGTCATCCAGGCGCAAACCATGAAATCACCCGTTCAGGTAACAATCGACAACGATTGGACCAGATGTTGAGAACTTACGAGTTCTTTCAGAGATATATCAAATAATGTAGAATATAAAATGAAGAAAGTAGAGTTAATGTTGGATTAACTCTACTTTCTTATTGATATATTTTTACGAAAAATATCTAAAATCTTCGTTGCCTTTCACTTTTAGTAAGCAAGCATAAATAAGGTCAATAACTGCCTCCATGTCTGATTTGGCAATCATTTCGACCGTAGTATGCATGTATTTTAGCGGTAAAGAAATCAATGCGGATGCAACACCTTCAGTAGCATAGGCAAAAGAATCAGTATCAGTTCCTGTTGATCTAGATACAGCTTGTCTTTGGAATTCTATTTTGTTTTCCTGAGCTGTTTCAATGATGAAATCACGCACATTATTTTGAACAGCGGGTCCGTAACAAATCACAGGGCCTTTGCCACATGCCATATCACCTTGAGTTTTTTTGTTATACATTGGCGATTGCGTATCATGCGTAACATCAGTAATAATGGCCAAATCAGGTTTAAGGCGCTTAACAATCATTTCTGCTCCGCGTAACCCAATTTCTTCCTGCACAGCATTGACTACATACAAAGTGTAAGGTAATTCGACTTTGTTTTCTTTGAGACGCTTGGCTACTTGCGCAATCATATAGCCACCAATTCGGTTATCTAAGGCACGGCCTACTAGATATTTGTCATTTAGTTCCATAAGGCCATCTTCAAAAGTCACCACGGTACCTACATGAATTCCCATTTCCTCTACCTCTTTTTTGTTCGATGCTCCACAATCGATAAAAATATCACTTACGGTAGGGGTTTTATCTTTGGTTGTATCACGAACGTGAATAGCTGGCCATCCAAAAATACCCTTAATTACTTGATCTTTGGTATGGATGTTGGCTCGCATAGATGGGGCAATTAAGGCGTCTGAACCACCATTTCTACGTAAAAAGAGGTAACCATTTTCATCAATGTAGTTGACAAACCAAGAAATCTCATCAGCATGTGCTTCAATAACCACGGAATATGGATTCCCTGGGTTAATCACCGCAACGGCTGTTCCGTAAACATCAATGATTTTCTCGTCCAAATAGGGTTTTAGGTAATCTAACCATATTTTTTGACCAGACATCTCAAAGCCGGTAGGGGATGCATTATTTAAATATTCGTATAAAAAGTCATTGGATTTATGTGACATAAGGGATATGTTTTATTGAATGCGCAATTTACTAAGGCTTATTTATATTTGAATTTTATCGAAAAAATAAATTTAAGAGTTTTGGAGAGCCATTTTAAAGCTTAAATTTGTAGTTATTAGTGAAAATTTATTCTAGTTAGGATAGTTTTTATCATTTTATTTGTAAAACAACATTTGATGAAGAAAATAGCAGTATATACATCAGGCGGAGATGCACCAGGAATGAATTCATGTATTCGTGCCATCGTTCGTGGGGCAGCATATCATGGAGTAGAAGTTTTTGGAATCGTAAGAGGGTACAATGGAATGATCAATGGCGATATTATTCCTTTGAATTCCCAATCTGTTAGCAATATCATTCAAAGAGGAGGAACCATTTTGAAATCTGCCCGTTCTAAGGAGTTTTTAACTACCGAAGGACGTAAAAAAGCCTACGATCAATTACAATCCAGAGGGATTGAAGGCTTAGTGGCTATTGGAGGAAATGGTACTTTTACGGGTGCTGAAATCTTCTACAATGAGTTTAAGATACCTTGTGTGGGGGCTCCAGGGACTATTGATAATGATTTATATGGTACAGATTATACGATTGGTTACGATACGGCAGTAAATACGGCTTTGGATGCCATCGATAAGATACGCGATACGGCCGATTCACACGATCGTGTTTTTTTTATTGAAGTGATGGGTCGTGACTCAGGTTATATAGCAATTCAATGCGCTATTGCTGGAGGAGCAGAAGCTGTGATGATTCCAGAAAATCTTACTCCCGTGAGTGAAGTGATGGAGACCTTACAGAAAGGTTTCTCTAAAGCAAAATCATCGTCTATTGTCATTGTAGCAGAAGGTGATGAAGAAGGTAATGCACAAAAAGTGGCTCAGAAAATCAAAGACATTACCAAAATTGAATTAGATATTCGGGTGACAACCCTAGGACATATTCAGCGTGGAGGTGTTCCCACAGCCGCCGATCGTATCTTAGCCAGTAGATTAGGCTTAGGTGCTTTGGAAGGTTTACTAAGAGGAGAGAAAAATGTCATGGCGGGTGTAGTTAACAATCAATTAGTTTATACACCTTTCCATGATACCATTACTAAGAAGAAACCAGTGTCCGAGGATTTGATTCGAATGGTGGAGATTTTGTCTACTTAGAGATAGCCTTGTAATTTATATACCACTATTCCTACCCATTCACGGTTTAGTTTGAATATAATATCCAAGCATTGCTCATTAGGTTTTATAAAATGGAGGGTACTCATAGGAGTATCCTTTTTTTGTATGTCGGCACTGTAGGGCCTTACTTTAAATCCTTGTTTTTCAAAACATAAAATAGCCCTGCGCAGGTGATTGGCGGAGGTAATTAAAACCACAGAATCCTTATCTATGTAATTTTTAAGTTTTTGTGCACTATATAATGCATTTTGATAAGTGTTTTTTGCCTTGTTTTCTACAAAAATGTTTTTGGAAGGCACTCCCATAGCTACTAATTGCCTTTTAACATTAGCAGATTCATTACTATCATCAACTATCAAATTGGGAATACTCGTACTTCCACCAGTGATTAATATTTTTTTGATAGCTCCCTGTTGGTACAAATGGAAGGTTTGTAACATTCGGTCGGAGGTTTGCCCCATCGCTATTCGATTGGGATGCAAATCAGCATTTTTGACCATGCCTCCTGTTAGCACAATCCCCCAGGTATATTTTTTGCCAATAGGAATGTCTGGAGCATCAATTTCCCAAAGTTTCAAAAGCGAGTTACAAATGAAGCTATTAGTCAGTAAAAAAAAGATCAAAATGGATATTCCTATCCCTTTTTTCATACTCTTTACTTGTTTAGATCTGAGTGAAAATAGGAGGGGAGTAATTATCCAAACTATTGGAGAAAGTATGAGGTCTAATATTTTAGATAGTATGAAAAACATTGTAATTTTAAATTCGTTAGCTGTAAAATTAATTAATTATATGAAAGTATTTTTTTTGGCATCGCTGGTACTCCTGAGTAGTTTTATCTCCCATGCTCAAGTTAAAAAGTCTTCTACGCTCAATTCATCTAATCAAGGTTTTTTAATTAAGGGTAAGATCAATGGTGTCAGTAATTCCGATATATATTTAGCTCATTATTTTGGTTCTACTCAACAAGTTATTAAAGACACTGCACTAGCAGATACACAAGGTAATTTTGTTTTTAAAGGAAAAGAGAATTTACCCCAAGGACTATATTTGATCTCCTTCTTAAAAAATAAATACCTAGATATCATTATTGGGAATACCCAATTTTCTTTTGAGACGGATACTTTGGATCCTATTAATCATATGAAATTTCAAAATTCAGTAGAGAATGAGGCTTTTTTTGCTTTTCAAAAGGAAATGGGAAAGCGTTATTCTGAATTAAGAAATATAGAATTGGCTAAAAAGGATGTCAATCAAATAGCCACCCTTCGAAAAGAAATTTTACAATATCAGCAAACTTGGTTTGAGAAAAATAAACAATTATTTGTTTCAAAGCTTGTAAAGGCAACTTTTGAGCCAGAAATTCCTCCCTTCAAGAAAAAAGTTAGTAGTGCTAAAGACAGCACCGAACTGTATCAGTATCAGTTCTCTTATTTTAAAAAGCATTATTTTGACAATTTAGATTTAAATGATGCTCGATTTATTCGAACTCCTTTTTTACAAAGAAAATTGGATAAATATTTTGAAGATTTAGTGGTGCAGCAACCTGATTCTATTATAAAAGATGCTGATTTGCTGTTAACTAAAATTAAAAATTCGGAGGTTAGGCGCTATGTGATTTATAAAATTTCCAGCACCTATGAAACAAGTAATATTGTGGGAACTGATGCGGCTTTTGCCCACATGGGCGAGAAATATTACGTGGGTGAACCTGCCTTATGGGATACTGTGACTGTCCGACAAATGAGAGATCGTATTAATGTTCTAAAACCTTTATTGATTGGTAAAAGATTACCAGAGCTGTTTTTAACGGATGCTTCTGGTAAAAGAGTAACTACTTCAAGTATTCCTGGAGAGTATACTATCGTTTTTTTTTATGATCCAGAGTGTAGTCATTGTAGAGAGGAAACACCTAAATTGATGGCCCAAGTAGATTATTTTAAATCAAAAAATATTTCTGTCTTAGCTACTTCCATAGCTAGGAATAAAAAACAGTGGACTGATTTTATTAAGGAATTTAAAATGGAATCAGTCTATAACGGAATCGATATTCATCCCAATCCTAAGACAGGGAAAGATGAATATTACACAGATTTTATAAAGAAATTTGATATTTATTCAACCCCGATCATTTACATTTTAGATAAAAATAAGCGCATTATTGGTAAGAAGATTCCTACTGATAAGATTCAGGATTTTATTTCTTTTTATGAGAACCGTCAAAAGGAATTGGGTATTAAATAATTTGTCGAATCAGCTCATATAAGCTTTCATTGGCACATAATGAGTAATATTTAAATCCTTTATTAAGTAAAGGATTGATTCTTTGCTCCAAAAATTGTGTTTTTTGCTTGATTTGTAATTGATTCCATTCTTCTGAGTGGAGCGATATCACTTGATTTGTCTCAATATCTTTCCACTGCATTATTTTATTGGGATCATTTTCAATGGCATGTTCACTTTGATCCCAAATGTGAAGGATTTTGATGGTGTTTTTGTTGGCTTTAATTTCACTTAAGCTTTTCAAAAACAAATCGTAGCTGGCGTTATCAAATAACAGGTCGCTGACCACAAAGATCATTTTCCGTTGCCCAATAGACAGGATTTTAGAGGCTAGCGCACTAGGTAATTCACTTCTTTCATCGATGGATGACCTACCCAAAAGTGTTTCTAACTGATGATAAGTAGCTTGAAGGTGAGATTTAGAATTGGAAAGTGGACTCTCCCAAATGACATCATCTGAAATGCCTAATAAGCCAAATTTATCTCTTTGCTTATGGAATATTTTGCATAAAACAGCCACAATTTGAATTGACTTTTGAATTTTCTCCTTGCTTTCGCTGGGGAAATACATGGAAGAAGATAGATCGATAAAAAAGAATGCACTTAGATTGGATTCATCATGAAAATGTTTGGTAAATAGTTTATCCGTTCTACCATATAATTTCCAATCGACAAGCTTTAAATTGTCACCTGTTTCGTAAGCTTTGTATTCTTTAAATTCAGAGGAGTAGCCATGGAAAATACTCCGATGCTTTCCATGAAATAGTTCATGACTTATTTCTTCCGCCAAAATGGCCAGACGGTTGCTACTTTGTTCCTCGGCTACTTTTTTTAGCATTTTTTGAATTCATTTGATTTTGTCTGACTTTACTTCCTTTTTTTCTTCCTTTTTTCAGGTAGGAGCGATGTCTGATATGTCTTTTTAGGCGGTATTTTTTATTGTATTTTAAACGTGTTTTTTGATAGTATTTGGTGCTAAACTTTGGGCTAGTTTCCATTTCTAAATATTGATAAGGAATTAGCATTTGTTCATTTTCAAAACCAATGATTTTTAATCTGACTTTAGTTAGTCCTACTTTTCGAATATTCAATTGCTTTGCACTAATTTCAGTCAAATCAATTATTCTTCCAGATTTGTAGGGGCCTCGGTCATTAATACGAACAATAACAGATTTTTTATTTTGAAGGTTAGTGACTTCCACTAAGGTATTGAATGGGTAAACCCTATGTGCCGCAGTAAATTCTTTACGTTTTAAGACCTCAGAATTTGCAGTTTTTTTGTTGTAAAAACTTCGCGAATAGTAAGATGCTATCCCATAACTTTCATCTCCAAGGTTTTGTGAAACGGCTTGAAATGTCGAGTAATAGAAAAGAAGGAAAAGTATGATCCGGATCGAAGTCATGCTGCAACTTATCAAATAACCTGCTTATTGTTTAATTTTTATGCTTATAATTTAAGTTATTCTATCTTTTGTGCAAAAATAGCATAATTTTTACCATGAAATTTCTATTTAAATTTTTGAGTGAATAAGAATAAATAGTAGATTTACGCATTGTACAACTTAAATACTTATTTCAAGTGGAAGAAAGAGATAGAGAAGAATTGTTTTCAAAGAGAATTCGTGCTGGTAAAAGAACTTATTTTTTTGATGTTAAATCAACTCGTTCACAAGATTATTACATTACCATAACTGAAAGCCGCCGTCACCAGAAAGAGGATGGCTTTGTGTATGAAAAGCATAAAATGTTCCTTTATAAAGAGGATTTTGACAAATTTATGGATGGATTGAAAGAGGCAGTAGATCATGTGAAGACTGAATTAATGCCTGATGTAGATTTTTCTCAGTTTAACCGCGATGAGGATGAATTTGGAGGATCTGATTTGAAGTGGGAATAAAAAAAGATCAATATTTTGTGAAAAGCCTCTGCCACAGCAGGGGCTTTTTAATTTTTAGCCGTACTTTTGTATTTTATTTAATTAAATTATATGGGATTAACGTGTGGCATTGTGGGTTTACCCAACGTTGGAAAGTCAACTCTATTTAGTGCTATTTCTTCAAACAAGGCAGAAGCAGCCAATTATCCATTTTGTACTATTGAGCCGAACGTAGGAATAGTAACTGTTCCTGACGAGCGTTTGTCAATATTAGAGGCTTTGGTAAAGCCTCAACGTGTTTTACCAACCGTGATAGAATTTACTGATATTGCGGGCTTGGTGAAAGGAGCTTCTCAAGGTGCAGGTTTAGGAAATAAGTTCTTGGCCAATATTCGTGAAGTAGATGCAATTATACATGTGGTACGTTGCTTTGAAGATGAAAACATAGTTCACGTTGAAGGACGTGTGAATCCCGTAAGCGATAAGGAAATCATTGATATGGAGTTGCAATTGAAAGATTTAGACTCTGTAGATAAAAAAATTTCCAAAACAGAACGAGCTGCCAAAGCTGGAGATGCCAAAGCGAAGCAAGAATTAGCAGCTTTGCAACAGTTTAAGGCGGCTTTAGAGGCTGGTAAATCTGCCAGAACAGTCGTATTGGATCCTGAAATTAGATCGGCAGCCATTGGTGATTTATTCTTATTAACTGATAAGCCTGTAATTTATGTGGCCAATGTGGATGAATCTGCCTTAGCTAATGGAGGAAATGAGTACGTTGATCAGCTTAGAGAAAATGTACAGGCAGAGAATGCGGAAGTAATCGTTGTTTGTGCGGCACTTGAAGCTCAAATTGCTGAAATAGAGGATCCAGAGGAAAGAGCTATGTTTTTAGGTGAATATGGTTTAACAGAATCTGGTTTGAGTAAGTTGATTCGTAGTTCTTACTATTTACTGAATTTGATTACTTATTTTACAGCAGGTGTACAGGAGGTTCGTGCTTGGACCATTCAGAAGGGGTGGAAAGCTCCACAAGCAGCTGGGGTTATTCATACCGATTTTGAAAAAGGCTTTATACGTGCTGAGGTAATTAAATTAGAAGATTATCAAGCTCTTAAAACTGAATTAGCATGTAAAGAGGCGGGTAAAATGAGTGTGGAAGGTAAGGAATATGTCGTGCAAGATGGTGATATCATGCACTTTAGATTTAATGTTTAAATCATGGATAAATCAATTTTTGGTAGCCTAATAAGGAATCATGGCGGTCGCCAGGTTTTTTAAAATAGACTAATACCTCATAGGTATTTTCAGTTTGTGAGTAATTTCCTTCCAATTTTTCATGGTAAGGGCTACTTGCAAACAAATAGTTATATATACCCTGTTTTAACAAAATCCTTTTGGTATACATTTGCTTAGTAGCATCGTATTCCATAAGATTAAGAGGGCCTTTCTCAAATTGATTAAATCCTCCAACGACATATATTTTACTATCAGGTATTTCTTCCGTTTTAAGTTGGAAAAGACACCATATATAATCCGAGGCAACCGATGAATTCCCATTTTCGTAGTTATCAATAACAAATGAGCCATCGAAGTCGGGTCTTTGAATATAGGAGTAATTCCCTTGTGGAACTTCGGGCATGGTGCTGATTTCTGTATATGCATCGCTTTGACGAATACTTTCCACAAAGGTCATTTTTTGTTGGGTACTAGATAGATTTATCAATCTAAATTCATTTCCGCCTGGAATTACATTTTCATTTTCATAAAATGGAAAACTAATGCGTCTTTCTTGTCCGTTAATTTGTGCCCGCGGTATTTTGTGTAAGTAATTCTCATTTTGATAATTTTTTCTCAAAATGATGCGTAAACCCTCCTCCGAATTAAGCATGATATCATTGGGGTACAGGAGGCTTAAATCAATGGCCTGATGTGTATTTCTAAGGTGGTTAGGTCGAGCAAATGATATTTTAGCAGCAATGGTTATCGCATTTTCATAAACCGAGAATCGTTTGGTAAATACAGTATCTCTTTTATTTCTTTGGGCATATACCATGGCTATGTAATTGCCTGATATTCTGACTTTTGGTAATGGTATTTGATAATGTAAATAGGGAATTTTAGTTCCGAATGAATTTCTTGGAGACCGAATTGGAACATCATTGAAGTCCTGCAAATATTCTATTTCAGAAAGTGAAGACGCTTGCCAATCGGCTTGGCAATGTATAATTCTCAATTGATAATTTAAGTTTTTTAAGCCTAAGTCATCAAAGGATAATTGATAATTTCCTTGACTCGATAGATCAATGACAGGATTATCATTTAAAATGCTTTTTTCCTCCGGCTTGCTTAACAAGATGGTTTGAATATCGGACTTGAATTTTTTACTGGATATTTGTCCATAGGTGATTGAACTCAAGAGTAGACAAAGCCAAGAAAAAAAAATCCGGTTCAACATGATTTAAGCGATTAATTCTTCCCATTCCTGCATCACTTGATTTAGTTCATCGGAAATGTTTTTTAGGTCGTTCTCTAAATTCTTTAACTCTTGGAATTCCTTATTTTGAGCTAATTCAGCCATTTTAGTCTCCATCTCAGTTTTAGCATTTTCTAATTCCATTATTTTCCCTTCCAGTTTTTCAATTTGTTTGCTTTGGTTGATGACTGGTGTTTTCGGACTTACCGTTTTTTCAAGTTCAGGTTTTAGTTTCTCAACGGGCTTTTTATTATCAGCACTTATTTCTCCCTTTCTGCTCTCTTGCCAAGTTTCATATTCTTCAAATGTTCCAGGGTATTCCTTTATTTCATAATCCTCTAAGTACCAGATTTTATTGGCAATTTGTGAAACAAAGAAACGGTCATGTGAAACAACTACATAACTACCTTCATACTGTTGCAATGCTTGAATTAAAATATTGACCGACTGCATGTCGAGGTGGTTGGTAGGCTCATCCAACAACAAAAAATTGGCCTGCGAAATCAATACTTTGGCTAAGGCTACTCTGGATTTTTCACCCCCAGAAAGTACTTTGATTTTCTTAAATACTTCTTCTCCGGAGAATAAGAAACAACCCAAAATACTCCTCAATTCCATTTCGGTTTTGGTCGTACCTGTCATTTTTAGTTCATCCAGCAGCGTGTTTTCAACTTGCAAACTTTCTAATTGATGTTGGGCAAAAAAGGATTCAATAACGTTATGTCCTAATCTTCTAACCCCTTCAATATCCTCTGTTCCTGATATAATTCGAAGTAACGTAGATTTACCTTTTCCATTAGCACCAATCAGCGCAATTTTATCTCCGCGATTGATAGTGGCTGAGGTGTTTTTTAGAATAATTTTCTCTCCATAAGCCTTCGATATTTGTTCTAAAAATAGAATGAATCTACCAGGCTGAGTACCAAAATTGAATTTGAAATTTACTTTGGCTTTTTCATCGATGACATCATCAATTAACTCAATTTTATCCAAGGCTTTTACCCTAGATTGAACCTGTCGAGCTTTAGAGGCCTTAGCTTTAAAGCGTTCAATAAACCTTTCCGTCTGGCGTATCTGCGCCTGTTGATTTTCATATGCCCCTTTTTGTACTTCATTTCTCAAGGCTTTTTCTTCCAAATAAAAGGAATAATTCCCTGGATATAAGGTGATTTTGGCATTAGATACTTCTGCAATATGATCTATGGTTCTATCAAGAAAATAGCGGTCGTGAGATACAACAACTATGGAACCTTCGTAATCGTGAATGTATTTTTCTACCCATTCAATGGAAGGTAAGTCCAAGTGGTTGGTAGGTTCATCCAATAATAGTAAAGCCGGTTTTTGTAAAAGTAATTTGGCTAACATGACCCGCATTCGCCAACCTCCTGAAAATAATCGAAGTGGTCTGGATAAATCCTCGGTAGAAAAACCTAGTCCTTCTAATATTTCTTCTGTTTTCGCTTGGATGGTATATCCATCTAAACGCTCGAATTCCTCTTGAAGATGAGCAAGGGTGTCGATGTCCTTGTCTTCATAATTGGTTTCCATCTTCTGCAAGACGGCATCTATTTTGTGTTGGAGCTCCAGCTGCTTTTCGAAAGCTTGCATGGCAACCTCCAAGATACTGTCATCAGTTTGATAGGAAAGTAAATCTTGGTTCAAAAACCCAATGGTACATTCACCCGATTTGGAAATGGTTCCTCCATCAGGAGTATATTCCCCAGAAATGAGCCGAAGTAAAGTTGATTTACCAGTACCATTGGCCCCGATAAGGCCAATCTTGGTTTTTGGTTTGATATGTAAATTGGCATTTTCGTATAATGCCCGGCTACCGAAATAGAAACTTAAATTGGATATGGATAACATGCCACAAAGATAACCAATCCTTTTTAAACCTGTGGTGCAAATGCCAATCGTTTTCTAGCACCTTCACCCCCTAAATGAGAACAAGTCAATAATTCTCGGAATCCGTCATATTTGACTGGGTCTTTATGGTAACCTAAAGACTTGGACAGGGCAATAGTACGGTTGTTGTCACCCATGGAAAATTCAATATCATCCATGGTTATTTGGCAAGGATGCTCATAGCCACAGGCATGTGTTATTTCTCCTATTTCCTTAACCAAAGTATGGTGGTATAAATAAAATCGTTCACTTTTTAAGGTCACATCGATACCTGCTTGCAACCACTTATTAGAGGTGGCAATTCCAGTAGGGCAGTGGTTGGTATGGCATTTTTGCGCTTGAATACATCCAATAGACAACATGGCTTCTCTGGCAATATTGATAGAGTCAGCTCCCATAGCAAAAGCCATCAAGGCTTTTTCTGGAAATCCCAATTTTCCTGAGGCAATAAAAAATAGGTGTTCTGTTAATCCTTGTCTTTGGAATATTTGATACACCTTGGCAAAGGCAAAGGTAAATGGCATGGAAACGTGGTCAGCAAAGGCATGGGGTGCAGCTCCTGTTCCTCCTTCACCTCCATCAATGGTGATAAAATCGGGTCCTTTGCCTGTTTTCTTCATGTATAAGGCAAGCTCTTCCCATTGTTCTAATTTCCCGATGGCTGATTTTATACCAACAGGTAATCCCGTGGCATCGGCCATTTTTTCTATAAAATCTACCATTTCTGGAATGGTGGTAAATTCAGCATGAAAGGCAGGAGAAAAGGCATCTTTACCCACAGGGATATGACGAATTTCGGCAATTTCCTTATTGACTTTGGCTGCAGGTAACATGCCACCTTTTCCTGGTTTGGCGCCTTGAGAAAGTTTTAATTCGATGGCTCTTAACCTTGGATTAGCATTTACCTTTTCAACTAATTTTTCCATTGAAAATTTTCCATCTAAATCCCTCACTCCAAAATAAGCTGTTCCAATATTTAGGACAACATCCGCTCCCATTTGGTGATATGGTGAAAGAGAACCTTCACCGGTGTTGTGGAAACAGCCTGCTAGGTAAGCCCCTTTGTTTAAAGATTCTACAGCTTTTGCTGATAAAGATCCATAACTCATACCCGAAATATTAATTATTGAATAGGGTCTAAAAGGTCTTTTTCTTCCATGATATGTACCAATAACTTTGGCTGCTGGAATTACTCCGGGATTAGTTCTAAATGGATGATCTTTGGGAGGATTAAATCCCATCATGGCATTTTTGATGAAAATATAGCCTGGTGAGTTAAAATCTTGGTCGCTGCCAAAACCTTGAAGGTTATTTTCATTCTTCGAAGAGGCGTAAATCCATGATCTTTCTTGTCTATTGAAAGGAAGTTCCTCCCGGTTATTGGCCACAATGTATTGACGAATTTCTGGACCAATCATTTCAATCCAGTACCTAAAATGTCCAATGATAGGAAAATTGTGCGTAATGGTATGGCTTTTTTGTATAAAAATGTCTCTAATAACGACAGCAATAACGACTAAAATGAACCAAAACCAGAAAGATTGCGCGATTTCAAAAAGGTAGGATAGTAGCATAATTTGATGAAGTATTATTTCGACAAAGCGAATATACTAAACAACGGTGGCATGCCATTAAAAGTTTTATTAGCCCATAATATTTTTATCTTTGTGCTTTGAATGAAGACTATGCAAGCAGATTATCATCGCTTACAAAATTTTGTGGCTTCCGTTTTTGAGTCCATCGGGACTCCCGAAAGCCAAGCTCAATTAGCCGCTGAAGTTTTAGTATCAGCTGACGCTCGAGGAATAGATTCACATGGGGTAGCTAGATTAGCTGGGTATATCCGATTATTTGACCACGGGCGTTTAAATCCTAATCCTCAAATTGCTATTGTTCATGAAACGCCCTCCACGGCTGTCATTGATGGTGATAAAGGTTTGGGATTGGTTGTGGCGCCTCGTGCTATGGAAATAGCTTGTGAAAAAGCCAATTTGGCAGGTACAGGATGGGTGGCAGTAAGAAATTCTAACCATTTTGGTATCGCGGGATATCATGCTATGAAAGCCCTAGACCATGAAATGATCGGTTGGGCTATGACACATGCGGCTCCATTGGTAACGCCCACTTTTTCGAGAGAAAGATTATTAGGAACGAATCCAATTGCCATAGCTATTCCTGCTCAAACGGAACCTCCTTTTGTAGCGGATTTCGCATCCACTGCGGTAGCCTATGGAAAATTAGAAATTCTTCAAAGGAAAGGATTAGATACTCCTGATGGTTGGGTGCAAGATGCTGATGGGAATCCTTGTAACGATGCTTTTGCGATAAAAAATGGTGGTGCATTGTTGCCATTAGGAGGTGATAGAGAACATGGTTCACATAAAGGTTATGCTTTAGGCGCTATGGTAGACATACTTTCAGGTGTTTTATCAGGAGCTAATTTTGGTCCTTGGGTGCCTCCATTTGCCACAGCAGGATTTATGTCAGCAGGTGAATCCGTAGGTATAGGAACAGGCCATTTTCTTGGCGCTATGCGCGTAGATTCCTTCCGTCCGGCAGAAGAGTTTAAATACGATATGGATAAATGGATTCAGCGTTTTAGGTCGGCAGAAGCAGTGGACGGGAAGCAAGTGATCATTCCTGGTGACCCAGAAAGAATTTTAGAAGCTGAACGAAAATCCATGGGAATTCCTTTGTTGGAGCCAGTTGTCGCTGATTTAAAAGCATTGTCAAAACGTTTTAATTTACCTTTTTCGATCGCCTAAATTGATGGATAATAAAAAAATCAAAATCGCCATTCTCGTTTTTTCATTGCTTGCTGCCATGTTTTCATATTATGTTTGGCAAGTATTTAAAACACCTAATTTTGATGTAAAGGCTGAAAAACCATTTGTTTTATTGATTCCTAAAGGAGCAAATTTCCAAACGGTCTTAGATACCCTCAATAAGCATCAATTGGTTCGAGATCAATTGAGTTTTCGCTTTTTAGCTAAATTGATGTCTTATCCTGAAAAGGTGAAAGCCGGTAGATATTTGATCTATTCAGAATCAGGTAATTTTGAGATTTTAAGGAAATTAAGAAACGGTCGACAAGATGCTATTAGATTGGTTATCAATACGTTTCGTTTGAAAGAGGATATTGCTGGAAAACTTTCTAAACAATTACCATTTGACTCTACATTTATTCTCAAACAATTAGATTCCAATGCTTATTTAAGTCAATATGGCTTTAACAAAGAAACGGTTCCCTGCTTATTTATTCCAAACACCTATGAAATTCTGTGGACCTCTTCATTTGACTCATTTATGTTGAAAATGAATAAAGAATACAAGAAATTTTGGAATACAGACAGACAAACACAAGCTGAAAAATTAGCCTTATCACCTACGGAGGTGGGTATTTTAGCTTCTATTGTGGAAGGAGAGAGTAAAAAATCGGATGAGCAAGCTAGAATTGCAGGTGTTTATTGGAACCGATTAAAAACAGGTATGCCTTTGCAAGCTGACCCTACCATCGTTTTTGCCTGGAAGGATTTTACTATTAAAAGAGTAACGGGAAAGTATACGGCCATTAATTCACCTTACAATACTTATCGTTTAAGTGGTTTGCCTCCTGGCCCCATTTCCATTCCATCGCCTCAAGTAATGGATAAGGTGTTAAACTTAGAGAAACACAGTTACCTATATTTTTGCGCAAAAGAGGATTTCTCTGGATACCATTCTTTTGCAACAAGTTATGAGGAACATATGCAGAATGCCAAGAGATACCAAAATGCCTTAGATGCATTGAAAATCAAGTAATTATGTACAGCCATGAAGTAACATATCGAGTTTGTTATGCTGATACGGATCAGATGGGATATGTATATTATGGTAATTATGCCCGCTTATTCGAAATAGCTCGTGTGGAGACACTTCGTAGTTTAGGTGTAAGCTATAAGGAATTGGAAGATCAACAGATTGGATTACCAGTTTATGAAAATTATTCCAAGTTTTTGGCTCCGGCGTATTATGATGAATTGTTGACCATTAAATGTACGTTGTTGTCTTTGCCACAAGTGCGTATTCAATTTTCCTATCAAATTTTCAATTCAAAAAATGAACTGATTCACGAGGGAAAAACGACTTTGGTTTTTATGGATATGAAAAGGCAAAAAATGGTCAAGGCACCAGATTACTTGATTGAGGTCTTGAAGCCCTATTTCTAATATGAAAAAAAGTATACTTCGTGAACTTAAAGTAATTTGGAAGGAACTAGAAGAGCACTATGTTTTGGCTCGGATTTTAAGTATACTTTATCAAAAAATATTCCAGTTTGATATCGATGTGAGGGCCGCAGCTGTGGCTTATAATTTCACTTTAGCTTTCTTTCCTGCCATTATTTTCCTTTTTTCTTTATTGGCCTATTTACCCATTGATCATTTAGACACAAAAATGATTGGCTTTTTGAAGGGTTCCATACCCAAAAGCATGTTGAAGGATTTATCTGAGTTAATTGTAGAATTGGTAAGTAAAAAGCGGGGAGGTGTTCTTTCCTTTGGTTTTATTTTGGCTATATACGCCTCTACAAGTGGTATAATGGCCTTGATTAGGTCTTTCAATTTAACTTATAAGACCAATGAAAATAGAGGTTTTATCAAGGAAAGAGTCATAGCTGTCACTCTGAATTTTTTATTAACATTTGTGCTGATAACTGCTTTTTTGGTTTTTATCGTTGGGAATTTAATTGTTCATAGCTTGGCAAATCGGGGTTTGATCAACTATGACTTTACCTTTTATATCATCAAGATATTAACTTATTTTGTTATTTTTTCTGTCTTCTTTTTGACCATTTCCATCATCTATTTTTATGCGCCTGCTATTCACAAAAGATGGAAATTTTTTAATGCAGGTTCCATTACTGCGTCCATTATGACCATTTTGATTACCAATATATTCTCATATTATTTGTTGAATTTTGCAAGTTACAATAAGGTGTATGGTTCTATTGGTTCACTGATAGCTCTGATGGTTTGGTTGTACTTTTTTGCCTTAATTCTATTGGTAGGTTTTGAAATTAATGCCAGTATCGATCAGGTAAAAATCGAGGATAATGAGCAAGAACCTAATGATTTCTTTTATCCACCTTCTCGCATAGAAAATGGAAGCAATTTTTTTAAAGATTTACGAGAAGAATAACTCGGAGGCACTGATTGACCAAGTCGTTCAAATATTGAAGAAAAATGGGGTAATTATTTATCCTACAGATACCATGTATGCTTTGGGTTGTTCTATTCAATCCACGCAGGCGGTAGAAAGAATCTGTGAAATCAAACAAATTAAGCCTAATAAAAATCGCTTTTCATTTATTTGTGCTGACTTAAGTTCTATTGCTGGTTTTGCTAAGGTGAGTGATTTTGCATTTAAAATTCTTAAAAGGTATTTGCCAGGTCCATATACATTTGTGTTACCAGCTAGTTCTAAAGTGCCTTCTATCTTAGTTCAAGGTAAAAAAACTGTCGGTATCAGAATACCAGATTATGAGCCTATTTTGGAAATTGTGAAAGCTTTGGGGCACCCTTTACTGACGACTACTTTACCACAAGAGGGTTTAGATATTGAGGATTTCACAGATCCAAGTTTGATTTTTGATGCCTATCAAAATAAAGTCGATTTGGTTCTCAACGGTGACTTTGGAGGAATACAAGCTTCCAGTATCATTGATTTACAAAACGATGAAATTGAGGTGATACGGGAAGGGGCAGGAGATTGCATTGATTTCCTTTAATTCCACTTGGTACTGATTTTTGCAGGTTTTTTATGCTTCCATCTTCGATGTGACCATAGATATTGTTCTGGGTTTTCTATTATGGACTTTTCTAGTCGACGAGCAAAGCGCTCAATGATTTCTCCGTGAGGTAAATTTGCAAAACTGGGTTCTGCTAAAATTTCATAAGTCATGGAATATTGACCTCTACCTTTTCTGAGTAATTCAGCGAATACTACGGGATATTGATATTCCCGAGCAAAACGCTCCATACCTGTAAAGAAGGCTGTATCTTGATTCAAAAAATTCGTCCAATAAGCCGACTCTGGTTTTTGTGGAGCTTGATCTGCGGCCAAGCAAATTCCTCTGGGAACTAATTTCCTGTCACGAGTAAGTATGACTGATTCTCGCTTTTCCATCAAAACGATATGTCCAAATTTCTGTCTTACTTCCATGCTAAACTGATTGAAAGCGGGGTTGTTTAATTTTTGATAGACGATATCATAGGTATTTTTTGTTAAGGCCAATCGATGAATAGCCCATTCCCAATTTCCTTGATGGCCAGCTACCATGATGACAGGAATTCCTTGATCCAAGTAAATTTGAACTATTTCTGGATTTTTTAATTCCACATGGTCCAAAACTTGTTTTTCAGAGAGAGAAACCCCTTTGAAGAATTCAACCAATTGGTCCGTTAGATAACCATAAAATTTAAAGGCAATTTCATTGATTTCTTTGGCAGATTTTTCTGGGAATGAACGCTGTAAGTTTTCCTTAATGACTTTTTTACGATAAGAGATTACGGCGTAAAATATCCATTTCAAACAGTTGGCAATTCCGTACAACACAAACAAAGGTAAGCTGCCTAGTAATTTGAAGAAAAACATCATGAGCTTTCGGGGGCTTATTGGCGGTAATCTATTAATTTTGCAAATATCCGATTAATTTTTGGGAATGCGCATTGAGATTCATTATTTACCTAACATTGAATATGTAAGCCTATTGCTTCGTCAAGAAGATATTCAATTTGAAGTGCACGAAAATTTCCCCAAGCAAACATTTCGAAACAGGGCACATATTTTAGGAGCTAATGGAGTCCAGACTTTAATTGTTCCTATTCAACACGCTCCGCAAGGAAAACAATTAACGAAAGAGGTACGAATTGATTATGCCCAAAATTGGGTTAAAGTGCATCAAGGGGCCATCCAAGCGGCTTATGGAAAAGCTCCTTATTTTGAACATTTTGAGCCATTTATACGTGCTATTTTTGCGAAAAAAATAAATTTTTTAGTAGATTTAAATATCGAATTTCTCGAATTGTACGCCAGAGTTTTGGGTAAAAAGTGGAATTATTCTTTGACAGAATCGTTTCAAATTGAAGAGAATGATGTATTTTGGAATTATATTCAGGCTAAGCAAGATTGGAAGAATAGAAGCGTTTATAAAGAGTTAGCTTACACACAATGTTTTGGAGAAAAATTCCAAGCCAATTTGTCGCTCTTAGATTTATTGATGAATCAAGGAAGGGATGCTAATCTTTTTTTAGGTTAAATGAAGAAAAATTGAACAAATAGAACGGTGTTCTTGTTCTCGGCATAAAAATTATATATATGGAGGCTAAGTTTTCAAATAAAGTGAAAGAAGTGATTTCTCTAGCAAGAGAAGAGGCCTTGCGTTTAGGACATGATTACATTGGGACAGAACACCTGATGTTAGGAATGATTCGTGATGGTGAGGGTCCAGGTATTGATTTATTGTTAAAGACAGGTGTGTCATTGGATCAACTAAGGCAAAGCATTGAGCATTCAACTGCATCTACGAGTCGTTCTTCCTTTGACAGGCAAAATATGTTAAACATACCTTTGACCAAACAAGCGGAGAAGGTACTGAGATTGACTTACCTTGAAGCCAAGTATTTTAAAACCAATTTGGTAGGTACAGATCATTTATTAATGGCCATTTTACGCGATGAAGACAATGTCGCTACTCAGATTTTAGAGAAGTACCAGGTGTATTACGATTTGATCAAAGAAATGGTGGAGTTCCAAAATGGTGCTGGTCAAGAAAATTCACCTAAAGCTAGTTCGGATACGGATGACAACGATGATGACAGTCGTTTATATTCTTCTGGTTCAGGCAGTTCATCTGGATCGGGTTCTACTTCATCGGGCACCAAAAGCGCAGAAAAAAGTAAAACTCCTGTTTTAGATAATTTTGGTAGAGACTTGACCAAAATAGCGGAAAATGGCAAATTAGACCCAATTGTTGGTCGTGAGAAAGAAATCGAGCGTGTAGCACAGATTTTATCTCGTCGCAAGAAAAACAATCCGATTTTGATAGGTGAGCCTGGTGTAGGTAAAACGGCTATTGCAGAAGGTTTAGCTCTGAGGATTATTCAGAAGAAAGTTTCTCGCGTATTATTTGGAAAACGCGTAGTTACTCTAGATTTGGCATCCTTAGTGGCTGGTACTAAATACCGTGGACAGTTTGAAGAACGTATGAAGGCGGTGATGAATGAATTAGAGAAGTCAACAGACGTTATTTTGTTCATTGATGAGCTGCATACCATTGTTGGTGCAGGTGGAGCATCGGGGTCTTTAGATGCTTCCAACATGTTTAAGCCAGCTTTAGCAAGGGGTGATATTCAAGTTATTGGAGCAACTACTCTAGACGAATACCGTCAGTATATTGAGAAAGATGGAGCTTTAGCTCGTCGTTTCCAAACCGTCATGGTAGATGCTACCACCGTGGATGAGACGATTGAAATATTGAATAATATTAAAGATAAATACGAGGAACATCATCATGTGATGTATACTCCAGAGTCCATTGTGTCCGCTGTTAAATTGTCGGATCGTTACGTGTCTGATCGTTTTCTTCCAGACAAAGCTATTGATGTCATGGATGAGGTAGGGGCTCGTGTACATATTTCTAACATCAATGTGCCTGCTGATATAGTGGCATTAGAGTCTCAGATTGAGATTGTTAAGAAAGAAAAGAATCAAGTTGTTAAGTCGCAGAAATATGAGGAAGCTGCTCAATTGAGGGATCGTGAAAAGAAATTGATCGATCAATTAGAGCAAGCTAAAAACATCTGGGAAGAAGAGTCCAAGAAGCAGAAATTTACGGTTACCGAAGAACATGTTGCCGAAGTTATTGCACAAATGACGGGTATTCCGGTAAATCGTGTGGCTGCCAAAGAAGGTGAAAAACTCTTGTTGATGGAGCAAGAAATGTCTAAACATGTGATTGGACAAGGTGATGCCATCAAGAAATTAGTTAAAGCCATACAACGTACTCGCGTTGGTTTAAAGGACCCTAAAAAGCCGATTGGTTCATTTATTTTCCTAGGCCCAACGGGTGTAGGCAAGACGGAGATGGCCAAGGTATTAGCCACTTATCTGTTCGATAAAGAGGACTCTCTAGTGCGAATAGATATGAGTGAATACATGGAGAAATTCAGTGTATCGCGATTAGTAGGTGCGCCTCCAGGCTATGTGGGCTATGAAGAAGGTGGGCAATTGACAGAAAAAATTCGCAGAAAACCTTATTCTGTGGTATTGTTAGATGAAATTGAAAAAGCGCATCCGGACGTTTTTAATCTATTACTTCAAGTGTTAGATGATGGTATTTTAACGGATGGTCTTGGAAGAAGAGTCGATTTTAGAAATACGATTATCATTATGACTTCCAATATTGGAGCTAGAGATTTAAAGGATTTTGGTACAGGTATCGGTTTCTCTACTAAGTCAAGATTAGATAATGTAGAAGAGCATGCAAAATCCACCATTCAAAATGCGCTGAAGAAGGCTTTTGCTCCGGAGTTTATTAACCGATTGGATGATATCATCGTGTTTAATTCTCTAGAAAAAGTTGATCTGCATCAAATTATTGATTTGATGTTGGTTAAATTAAAAACTCGACTTTCAAATCTTGGATATACGGTAACATTGACCGAAAAGGCAAAAGATTATATTGCAGAAAAGGGATATGATCCTCAATATGGTGCAAGGCCGTTAAATAGGGCTATCCAAAAATATGTAGAAGATCCGCTTGCAGAAGAAATTTTGAAAGGACCTTTGGCAGAGAATGAAGTGATTGAGTTAGATTTCCCGGAGGGAGCTACAGATTTAGTTTTAACAAGAAAAAACCTATAAATCGATTAAATAATTAGTATGAAATTAGTTGAAAACAAAGTTGTATTAGTAACTGGTGCTTCTAGAGGAATTGGGCGAGCGATTGCCATTTCATTTGCTAAATCAGGGGCTAATGTAGCTTTTACTTACTTATCTTCCGTGGAGAAGGGAGAGGCTTTAGAAAAAGAATTAGCGGCTTTTGGTGTTCGTGCTAAGGGTTATCGCTCGGATGCCTCACAGTATAGTGATTCGGAAGAATTAGTAAATTCAGTGCTGGAGGATTTTGGTTCTATTGATGTATTGATAAACAATGCGGGTATTACACGAGATGGTTTATTGATGCGTATGAGTGAGGAGCAGTGGGATGAAGTGATTCGAGTGAACTTAAAATCTGTTTTCAACTTAACTAAAGCTGCCATCAAACCAATGATGAAAGCAAAGTCTGGCTCGATTATTAATTTAACTTCCATAGTTGGAATTAAAGGAAATGCAGGTCAAGCCAATTATTCTGCCTCCAAGGCCGGTATTATTGGTTTTACCAAATCTGTTGCCCTTGAATTAGGTTCTAGAAATATTCGTTGTAATGCCATTGCGCCTGGATTTATCGAAACCGAGATGACTGGCGAATTAAATGAAGCTACAGTAGATGAGTGGACAAAAGCTATCCCACTGAAAAGGGGAGGACAAGCTGATGAGGTGGCCAACGTTTGTTTATTTTTGGGATCAGAATTATCTTCTTATGTGACTGGTCAAGTGTTACAAGTGGATGGGGGTCTTTTAACCTGATGTTATTGGTTTTACTCAATTCATGGCTAAGCTCAGTTCCCCTTTGGTTGGGACTGGGCTTAGTTTTTTTTATTGGCTTAGTCTATTATTGGCTGCAATTAAAAAATTCGTCCATTAGTGTTTTAGTCGTAATTCAAGCGGTTTTGCGCGGTCTTTTCTTACTGGGATTAATATTGTGTTTTGTTCCATGGAAAATATCGGTGCAGGAGCCTCAACATCTTCCTAGACGCATGTTGTTCATAGTGGATGATTCGCAATCGATGAATTTATCCAATTTCAAAAGTTTCATCAATGAAGCTTATGATAAAATTAAAAAGCTAAATTCTGGTGAACTGGAATTGAAATTGATATCACTGAATCAGCGTGTCAACGAATTAGGAGATATTTTACCGAATGGTAAGTTTTCTTCTTGGGCACAGGTTCAAGAAATTATTCGAAAAGAATCAAAAGATGTTGATGTCACTCATGTATTTTTTGCCACCGATGCTCAATTAAGTCATTTAGATTCCCCTAATCCTTTAGGAAGAACGATTTATGTAATTCCATTTGGAAAAGAAGTCATTGGTCAAAAATTAGGTTTACTGGTTCCTTCTAAGCCTCTAATATCTGTATTAAATGAACCTATTCATGTTCCCATTTCTGTCTGGTCAAATGGGCAAGTAAATAGAAAAACGCCATCGATTAATGTCCTTTTGAACGGTCAATTATTTCGAGAATTGAAAGTAGAATTTGATAGAAATGTTGATTTTAAACAGGTGGATCTTGAAATGGTAGGGAAACGTCAAGGTAAATTTGAGGTGAGTATTCATTGGTCTGAAAGCCCCAATGATAGTCAAACTTTCACTTGGATTGTTCAAGAATTTAAAGCCAATATTGAGGCCTATGCCATAGCACCCAATCCTAGCATAGGTGTCATCAATCGAATAGCCAAAGAGGCTCACATGAATGTGCATTGGAATTTTACTCAACAAGTAAATTCCTTGGCACCAGCTGATAACTATTTGTTTTATGGAATTTTGCCGAAAGAATTACCCAAAGACAAATCTATTTGGATACTAAATGTATTGCCTGAGAACCTAAAACAAATCCCACAGATGGAGGAGATGTCTTCAATTGGGGAACATTTTCCAAGTGTTTGGAAAAAATGGGTTGCCCAAAGAACGTCTTTATCTGCTAATTCCCTAGAACTTTGGAAGGAACAAATGGCTGAAATGAAGGCCAAAGGAAATCATCAATATATAGATTCTGCCATCAATGAATTATTTAAAATTAGCTTTTTAAGAAAAGCGGATGATCTATTTTCTCTGGAGTTAAATCAGACATCTTTTTTGTTGGGCGAGGAAGTGGTTTTTGAATTAAGGCAATTGGAACAAGAGAATTTACAGCTTAAAGGTTTACAATTAAATGTTGAAATAAAAGGAGGAGGTACAACAACTCGTTTTAATCGAAAGATTACTCAGGCGCATCAAGTAGAGAGTTTTATACCAAGTCGGCCAGGAAATTATCAGTACATAGCTACCCTTCAAGGAGCTAATAAAGTGGTCGAGTTTAAAGGGAAATTTACCGTTCAAGATTTAAATCTGGAAAGTGTAAAAGGTAGGAACTCAGTTAATTTGCAATTGTTAGCAAGTAAAGACGGCGTAAAGGTGGTGGAATTGGCAGGATTATCGTCTATTTCATTTAATGACACAATAAACACGGATAAAGGAAAGTTAAAGGAAATTAATCTTTGGGAGTGGCCCTATTTTGGATTAGTCATGCTAATGATTTTGGCTGTTGAATGGATTATTAGAAAAAGTTTGCATCAGATATGAGGTATTTGTTAGGTTTGTTTTTACTTGTTGTTGCATTTTCTTGTCGGCGGGAAGTGGTTTTGCCGGATGCAAAACCAGCTATATTTCAAGAGAAATTCAGTCAAATTCAACCTCAATTTATGCAGGTGGATTTTGAAATTAGTTATGATACTATTCAAAAATGGTTATCCTTTAAGCCAGGTAAAACGATATTTCAAAGTTCAAATAATGCATCTTTTATTGGCTTTCCTTTACAAGTTACACTTCTGAATTCCATCAAAATTCAGGGCAATAATGCTAATGGTTTAAAATTTCAAATGCCCATAGGATTTATAGCAGAGCCAAGTTTAGCGGGATTCTCAGCCGGTAAGGTAAATGGACAAATGGATGTATCAGTACAAGCAGAATTGCAATCCACATCTGCTAATTCATTGTCAATTAAACAGTTACAGTATTCCTATTCTTGGAAAGAGAAACCAAGTTTGAAAGTGGCAGGTTTTGGTGTGAATGTTACTTCAGTTATTGATCGATTATTAGCCAGTAAACAAGATCAATTTATCCATCAAATTACGTCTCAAGTAAATCAGAGTATACATGCTTCCTCTTTAGAAAAGATGTTGAATAATTCTATCCGAAGTATGCCAATTAATGATTTTATGATTCATCCAAAGGTTAATCAAATTGCCCTTGCTCAATTAGATTTAGGAACCTCAGTTTTGACAGGAACAGCCTATGTCAATAGTTCATTGGAGTTTTCTCAGCCAATGGAGAATCGGAATACCCTGAGTAACTCGGTTAAGTTAATTTCTCAGGTTCCTTCATTAACAAATTCTTCCCTTCCTTTTTCGGTGGATTTGAATTGGGAGTATTTGCGTCAAATGGTTGAAAGTCAGTGGAGAAAAGCTTCCAATCAACCTAGTTTAAGCTTGTCCATTGATAGAACCAATAAGGATTTTGTTCAATGTGAAATCAAAGGGTATAAAGGTAAAGCCAGTACCTTTCATTTTAATTTTATTCCCGTATTGGTGGAAGATAAAAAAGTCAGTATTCGTTTGGTTTCCAAAGATTTACAGGGTTTAGGTTTTCCTTCAAGCTTGTTTAAAAAAAGCATCATTCGAAGATTAGAGCGTAATTTAGCTTCGTTTTCGGTGGATCCAACATCTTTCCTTGATATGTCGATATGGAGAGAAAAAGGTATTCATGTAGAATCGATGGATTTAAATTTAGAGACATTACAATGGAATCAGGATGCACTGCACTTATCGGGTAAGATGCTGGGCAAATGGTTCATAAAGAAATAAAGCTTACCTTTGTTTCAGAGAAAATAAATCGTCTTATCGCTTTTTTAAAGAGGAAAGTCCGAACAACACAGAGCATCGTGCTTCCTAACAGGAAGGCAGATTTTAACTAATCTGACAGAAAGTGCCACAGAAAATTACCGCCTTTCGAGGTAAGGGTGAAAAGGTGAGGTAAGAGCTCACCGCTATTTTGGTGACAAAATGGGTCCAGGTAAACCTCACGAGTTGCAAGATCAAATAGGCTGGCTGTTGAAAGACAAAAGGGTTGCTCGTCCGATGCCAGCGGGTAGATTGCTAGAGGTGAACAGTGATGTTCATTCAAGATAAATGATAAGAAGGCCTTCGGGCTTACAGAATTCGGCTTATAGATTTATTTTCTCTATTTTAATTCTTTGGATTTTCTGTTCAAATTCCTTAATTTCGCAGACATTTTTATAAACTCGAGGGACGAGATCCCTCATAACCCAAGAAATAATGGCTGTTAAAATCAGACTAGCGCGTCGTGGACGCAAGAAATTGGCAATTTTTGACTTAGTTGTAGCGGATGCTCGTGCTCCTCGCGACGGTCGTTTTATTGAAAAAATTGGTACTTACAATCCAAATTCAAACCCTGCTACTATCGTATTGAATGAGACGCAAGCTTTAAAGTGGGTAATGAATGGAGCACAACCAACAGATACTGCTAAGGCAATTTTGTCTTATCGTGGTATTTTATACAAAAAACACTTGCAAGTAGGTGTAATCAAAGGTGCTATCACTCAAGAGCAAGCAGATGCTAAGTTTGAAGCATGGAAAACGGAGAAAGAGACTAAGATTCAAACCAAATCTACTAGCATTCAGGATTCAAAAGATAAGTCTAAGGCATCTCGTTTAGCTGCGGAAGCTAAGGTTTCTGCTGCACGTGCTGAAGTTATTGCAGCTAAAAACAAAGTTGAAGAGGAAGCTTTAGTAGCTAGCGTAGTAGAAGCTATCAACGAAGTTGATGAATCATCTGAGGTTGAAGAGACAGAAGTTGCTGAGGCTGCTGTAGAGGAAACTCCTGCAACGGAAGAAGCTGCTCCTGCTGCTGAAGAGTCAGCCGCTGAAGAGCCTGCTGCTGAATAATTTTTTAATTCATTGAAAATCATACAAATTTGATTTCAGATTTGTATGATTTTTTTTTGTACCCATGGCAAAAACAGAATATTTCGAATTAGGAACACTTTCCAAACCACATGGTATCAAAGGTGCGCTTCATGTTTACCTAGATGTGGATGATCCTGAAGAGTATGAAGGATTAGATGCTGTGTTTTTGCAAATAGGGAATGAGATGGTTCCTTATTTTATCTCTGACCTTCAAATTCGCTCTAATTTAAATTTGATTTCTTTTGAAGGCATTGAATCACTTGATGCTGCCAAGGATTTGGTAGGTATAAAGTTATTCTTACCTATTTCAATGTTACCTAAATTAAAAGATCATCAGTTTTATTACCATGAAATTGTTGGTTATCAAGTGATTGATGTAAATCTCGGTAAATTGGGTACCGTAAAAGAAGTGTATTCTACTGGTGCACAGGATGTGTTGGTGATGACTTATCAATCCAAAGAAGTTTTGATTCCTTTATTGGATGAAATAATCCCCAAAGTGGATAAGAAAAACCAGATTATCAACAGTGTTCTTCCTGATGGATTACTTGAAGTATATTTAGATGATGAGAATTGATATTATATCCGTAGTTCCAGCCTTAATGAGTAGCTTCTTTGAGCATTCTATTTGCAAAAGGGCTATACAAAGCGGTTTAGTAGATGTTCAATTACATGATTTACATGATTATTCATCTAAGAAGTTTCGACAAGTGGATGATTATCCGTTTGGGGGAGGGGCAGGTATGGTCATTGCAATAGAACCTTTATCTACATGTTTAGATCATTTATTAGCCCAAAGATCTTATCAAGATATCATATTTTTAAGTCCAGATGGGCAATGCTTTAATCAGTCCATGGCTAATCAATTGAGCTTATCAGAAAATTTACTTTTTATCTGTGGGCACTATAAAGGAATAGACGAAAGAATACGAGAGAAATACGTTACTAAAGAAATTTCCATTGGAGATTATGTGCTTTCAGGAGGTGAATTAGCTGCTGCTGTTTGCGCTGATGCCATTATACGGCTATTACCGGGGGCCATTGGTGACGAAAGTTCTGCCTTGACAGATTCATTTCAAGATGGATTATTGGCCCCTCCCGTGTATACACGTCCTGCTAGTTTTCGCGGAATGAATGTACCAGATGTTTTACTATCCGGGCATGAAAAAAATATTGAAGCTTGGCGACATGAACAATCTGTCAAGCGTACGCAAGAAAGAAGACCCGATTTATTGCAATAGTTTATGATTAAAGAGAAATCTATAAGCATGCCTAATATGATAGCTTTGGGCATGCTTTATCTTATTTGGGGCTCCACCTTTTTAAGTGTTAGAATTTTAATTGATTATTTTCCTCCCTTATTTATTTCCTACACGCGTAATTTTTCTGCAGGTTTCTTATTATTGCTTTGGTCTATTTTAGGAAAACATTGGGTTCAAATGCCTTTGAAGCATCTCAAAGTGCATATCATGGCTGGAATATTATTTATTACTGTGAATAATGCCTCCTTGGCTATTGCTAGTGCCATTGTTCCATCCGGTTTCTCTGCAGTTTTTATGGCCTTGGGCCCTTTATTATTGGTTATATTTTTTTGGGTAGAAGGAGTCAAGCCTAGTTTCAAAAAAATAGTAGCTACTTTATTAGGATTAGTGGGTATATTATTAATGAGTTCGCAGAAAAACTTATCTATTCCAGGCAAGTCATCCGAGTTTTTTACTGGTATTCTACTTTTACTTGGGGCAGTTATTGCATGGAACTTAGCTGTATTTAGAGTTCAATCGACCAAAGCCAATTCCTATCATTTTACCCAAGTTTGTGCTATTCAAATGATTTCAGGAAGTATTCCTTTGATATTTATTAGTACACTTAAAGGAGATCTCGCTTTACTACATTTAACTACCATTCCTTTGTATGCATGGAGTGTATTTCTGTATCTTATTCTAATTGGATCACTGGCTGGTTTTTCCATCTTTGGTTATTTATCTAAGGAATGCGATGCCACTCTAGTAGCTACTTATACTTATGTAAACCCTGTAGTTGCTTTGATTTTGGGGCATTTTATTTTAAATGAAGAATTACATCCTATTTTATTATTTGCAAGTTTTTTCATACTATTGGCAGTTGTTTTAATTTCAACGGATAAAACTAAACCTGCTTTCAAATCATGAAAAAATCTTTATTGCTTGTTTTTTCCTTTTTCAATCTATCATTTGCCCTTATGGCCCAAGGTCCTCAGCCATTATATCCTGCCGCAATTCCCAATTACATCGATGGTCCCAATGAACAAAATGTAGCGGTGACCAATGGAATATCTAGAATCGCCAAGGTAACTATTCCTACCTATCAATTTTATTCTGCTGGTCCTGGAGTTAATAAGCCCTGTGTAGTGGTATGCCCTGGTGGAGGTTATGGTATTTTAGCTTCTTCACATGAAGGTTCAGATATTGCAAAAAAGTTTAATGAAAGAGGCATTCATGCTTTAGTGTTATTTTACCGATTACCTGACGCAAAAAGACAAGTTGATAAGCGTATTGCTCCTTTACAAGATGCTCAACAAGCTATTCGTATCTTGAGACAACATGCCTCGGAGTGGGGAGTAGATCCCAAGAAGGTCGGTATTATGGGTTTTTCAGCGGGAGGACATTTAGCTGCTAGTGTAGCTACGCATTTCTCGAAAGATTATACAGGTATTAATGATGGGGCTAATTTGCGTCCTGATTATCAAATTTTATTATATCCAGTTATTAGTTTCCGTTCATTTGGGCATCAAGGTTCGGCTAAAAATCTAATTGGACCCGAAATGAATGAAGAAAATTTACATTTATTTTCCAATGAGGAACAAGTAACGGCCCAAACACCTCCAGCATTTTTAGTGCATGCAGCCGATGATAAGGCGGTACCTGTTAAGAATTCGTTGATTTATGTTGAAAAATTGAGCGATCTAAATATTTCCAGTGATTTACATGTCTTTGCCAAAGGAGGACATGGTTTTGGTCTAAATAACAAAACCACCTCAGACGATTGGTTTGAGAGTTTGATGAAATGGTTTAAAAGTCAATCATTACTTTGATTTCTTTTCATGAAGAAATAGAATGGAATACCAGACAATACCAGCGCTAAACCAATAGTAGAAGATAGCGTTTTTACATAGAGTAAATTGCCAGCAATGGCCAAAAGGATTAGTAGGTAAATAGCGAACAATACTTGATTCGATTTACTTAATGATCCTTTTGAAATTTTAGACTTATATAAAGACATTACTGTGAGGAAATAAAACAGTAATATAGCGAAAACAGTAAAATCTAATAGAGTTCCATAACCACCGGAAAAGCACAATAGGATAGCCCATACTCCTTGAATAATTAAAGAATAGGATGGTGCCCCGTTCTTGTTCAAGTGTGCTGCCTTCGAAAAAAATAATTTATCTTGGGCCATTGCCTCAAATAATCTTCCACCAGCTAATATGATGCCATTATTACATCCGAAAGTGGAAATCATGATTAATATAGCCATGACAGTGGCCCCAATATTTCCTAACAAACTTTCTAAGGCAGCAGAGCCTAGTCGATCTTGACTTGCAAATATAATACCCCGTTCATATGCCGTGGTTCCTGATGGATTACCTTCAAGTGGTAAAATTCCTAGATAAGCGATATTGGTTAAAATATATAATAAACATACTAATGCAGATCCATAAACCAACCCTTTGGCAATAGTTTTACTTGGATCCTCGAAATCTTGGCTAGCAAAGGTAACATTATTCCATGCTGAGGAAGAAAACAATGGACCAATCATGGCTACTCCAAATAAACTTGCTAAGGTGAAGGTGTCAACAGTTATAAATTGTTGAGATCCCGAATCAAAGGTAGTTGGGGATCGGAAAAAGTTTTCAAAATGAATCCAATCATTTTGAAAAGCTGCAAAAAATCCAAGTAAAACCAAGACTACAATAGCCCCAATTTTCGTGAAAGTAAAAAGGTTTTGAATAAAAGAGGCAAAAGAAATACCTTTTAAATTGAAATAAGTTAAAAGTGCAATTAATGCTGCGGCCAACAATTGTTGACTATTGATGTAATTGAATAGTAGGGGATTTTCATTGATAAAATTCGGGAATAAAAATCCAGTGTATTTAGCAAAAGCCACTGCCACAGCAGCAATTGTTCCCGTTTGAATCACTAAAAAGGTAGTCCATCCAAACAAGAATCCTGTCATAGGAGAATAGGCCTCCTTTAAATAAACGTATTGCCCACCTGTTTGAGGAAATAAAGAGGAAAGCTTTCCGTAGGCATAAGCTCCAGTTATGGTTAAGAAGGTGGTTAATATCCAGGTACCTATCCACAAATATGGACTAGTTAATTGTCTACCTACCTCTGAACTAACTAAAAATATACCAGATCCAATCATAGAGCCCATGACCAGCATGGAGGCATCTAGGGTGTTTAACTTCTTTATGGTGTGATTCATTTTACTTGGGAAACTTAAAATTAGTCAATTTTTAGTTTTTGGTATTTTTTTTGGGATAAATATTAATTCGTTGATTTTTTTTTATAAAATTTTCCCAATTCAGAAGGCTGCAAAATTGTAAACGTTTACGTAAACGTTTACGGAAAAAAATTAAAGATTTTCATTGAATTATTATAATTCCTATATCTATATTGGCTTAAATCAAGTAGTGAAGGAAACAAAATATTCCCTTATAACTTATAATAGTTCAATTAATTACATTCAAATGAAACAGCAAATCAATGAGGTGGAAGTGTGGGATCAATTTCGTAACGGAAGTCATCAAGCCTTCACTAACCTTTATCAACATTTTGTTCAGCCGCTTTATTCTTATTCCATGGGTATTACAAGCGACAAAGAATTGATTAAAGATTGTTTGCATGATTTATTTGTTGAGCTATGGCGTAACCATGCCAGTTTGGGACCTACAACAAGTGTAAAATTTTATTTAATGGCCTCCATTAAAAGAAAGCTTGTTCGGCAAATGGAAGGACAAATGAAACATGCGCAGCATCACACAAATTACTATTTAGAGTCTTTAGATCGAGACTACAGTCATGAATATCAAATGATTCGAGTAGAAGAGGAGTTCGCTACAAATAAGCAATTGAATGAATGTTTGATGAAATTAAGTAAAAGACAAAGAGAAGCTATTGCATTGAAATTTTTTCACAATATGGATACAGAACAGATTAGCCAATCCATGAAAATCAATCCACAATCAGTTTACAACTTAATATTTGGGGCTCTTCGTCAGATGAAAAATAATATGATGTTTGAGCAGGTATCTTTTTAATAGAAAATGAGTAAAAAGGTTGAGATAATTACTTTAGATAGTAATTGTACAAAAAAACCTTTAAATGTTACAGCACAATGAACATGTAAAAAAGACCCTAAAAAAGCCACTAAGGCAACGTATTTATCAATTTTTAATCAAATTTTCTAAGGCCAACTGGAACCAACCTCGAAAATTTAAAAGCCCTAAGGACCAGCTAACTCCTAATGAGAGCAAGGCATTATGGAGTAGAATTCAAAACACTTTGCATTCTTTATAACTTAATTATTTTGAAACAAATGAGAAAAAAATTACTTTCAAAATTCCTATTAAGCATATTATTTGTATTAATAGGTATTCAATTATTTGCTCAAGATCGGTCTATAAGCGGAAAAATAATTTCTGCAGAAGATGGTTCTGGAGTACCCGGTGTATCTGTTTTAATTAAAGGTACAAAATCAGGAACATCATCAGATGTTAATGGAAATTTTAAAATTTCTGCTTCTAGTACTTCTGTTTTATTAATTACCTCGGTAGGATATCTGCCTCAAGAAGTACCAGTAGGCTCAAAAAGTCAAATTGAAATTAAGCTTGTTGCTGATAATACAAGTTTGAGTGAAGTTGTGGTAGTTGGTTATGGTACACAGAAAAAGAGTCAAATGACTGGTGCTATTTCTTCTGTAGGAGCAAAGGAAATTTCAGAATTACCGGTTACTAATGCTAGACAAGCATTACAAGGTCGTGCAGCTGGAGTCGATGTTGTTCAACCTGGTTCAAAGCCTGGTGCAGGTCCTCAGATTCGTATTCGTGGGCGTCGTTCATTTAATGCATCAAATGATCCATTGTATGTGGTTGACGGCATTCCATTATCAGGGGGAATAGATGATATTAACCCTTCAGATATAACGTCAATGGAGGTTTTAAAGGATGCTTCTGCAACTGCTATTTATGGTTCTAGAGGCGCTAATGGAGTGGTTATTATTACTACTAAGCGTGGTAAGGCAGGCAAAACTGTTGTTTCAGTAGATTCTTATTATGGTGTAAACCAACAATTAGGTACTATTCAAGTTATGAATGGTGCAGAATTTGCAGAATACAAGCGTGAGTCTCGTCGTGCAGTTGGACAATATCCATTGGGAGCTGGAACTGCAGCTGATGATGCCAAGATTTTTGAGCCAAGAGAGTTGACAAGTATTGCAGCAGGAAGAAGTACTGATTATGTTGCTGGCATGTTACGCACAGGAACTATCCAAAGTCATCAAGTTTCCGTTTCTGGAGGATCTGAAAAAACAACTTTTAACATATCTGCTAATTACTTCAATGATATAGGTGTGGTAAAAATGCAGGATTTCACTCGTTATACTTTCCGAGTGAATTTGGATCATCAAATAAATAATAAAATTAAAATTGGTTTATCAACTTTAGTTGTGAATAGCCTTAGAAATGGAGAAAACCTTAATATTTTGGGTGGAGCTATGCAAGAGAATCCGTTAGGAGAGCCTTATGATGCTAATGGAAATTTAGTATTTTTACCAACCAATGATGGTTTAAGAACTAATCCATTCTCTGAGATTGTGCCAGGTGCTAATGTTGATGAAAATAAGCGTTTTAGAACTTTCAACAGTATTTATGGAGAATGGAATATTGCTAAAGGTTTAAAGTATCGAGTTAACTTTGGTCCAGATTTGACTATTGGTAGAGCTGGTAGATTTGTTGGTGCATTTACCAATAATAATCGTGGTGGTAATGCCAATGGTGGTGTATCAGAGCAATTCCTGTTTAACTGGACTTTAGAAAACGTTATTACCTATAATCGTAAGTTTAAAGATGTACACAATTTAAATTTTACAGGTTTGCAATCTATTCAGAGGGATAGAGATGAAAGAACTACGATCTCTGTCAATGGTATTCCCGCGGAATCTGAATCTTATCATCGTTTAGGTGATGCAAGTCAAATAACTGGAGCTAATACCGATTTGATAGAGTGGACATTGCTTTCATATATGGGTCGTTTGAACTATGATTACAAAGAGAAATATTTGATTACAGCTACTTTACGTGCTGATGGTTCATCTCGTTTTGGTGCGAATACTAAATTCGGTTTATTCCCATCCGTAGCTCTAGGATGGAATATGTCAGAAGAAGCATTTTTCAAGGATATTACAGCAATAGATCAACTTAAATTACGTGCAAGCTGGGGTGCAATTGGTAACCAAGCAATTACACCATATCAAACTCAAGCCTTATTAGGCAGAACTGCTTATGCCTGGGATAATAATACGGCTGCATATGGATATCGTCCAAACACTATTGGTAACCCTGATTTACGTTGGGAGACTTCAACGACTAAAAACGTTGGTTTAGATTTTAGTTTACTTCGTGGTCGAATTTCAGGTACAGCCGAATATTATGTAACCAATACAACTGACTTATTAGCTCCGCAACCACTTCCTACTTCTATTGGTTTCGGTGGATTTACTACTAATGTAGGTGAAACTAAGAATACGGGTATCGAATTAACTTTATCTACTGTTAATGTAGATAAAGGTGGTTTCAATTGGACTTCAGATTTAATTTTCAATCGAAATAGAGAAGAAATTGTTGAACTAGCCAATGGAAAAGTGGATGATGTTGGTGCTGGAAGGTTCATAGGTCAACCATTGAGTGTATTTTTCGATTACAAAAAAATAGGTATTTGGCAAACTAATGAAGCGGCAGAAGCTTCAAGATATGGTGACAAAGTTGGTCAAATTAAAGTTCAGGATTTTAATAACGATGGTAAAATTAATGCCGATGACCGTCAAATTTTAGGTTCTGCTGTTCCTTCATTTACTGCAGGTTTGACTAACCGTTTTTCTTACAAAGGCTTTGATTTATCATTCTTTGTGTTTGCACGTGTAGGTCAAATGATTCGAAGTCGTTTCCATGACAACGTAAATCAATTAGCAGGTCGGTATAACAATCTTTCCTTGAATTACTGGACCCCCAATAATCCTACCAATGAGTTCCCTCAACCTGTAGTGACTCAAGAATTTCCGAAGTATGGTAGTGCCTTAACTTATTTTGAGGGATCATTCTTTAAGATTAGAAATATTAATATTGGTTACAATATTCCAGAATCTGTTACTAAAAAATGGAAAATGGAAAGCGTAAGAGTTTATGCTAGTATTCAGCAGCCTTTAATTTTGGCAGAATATCGTCAAAAATATAAAGGTATTGATCCTGAGACATATGTGGACGGAGAACAAGGAGTTGGAGGAGGAGAAGTGAATACTAACGTTTCTCCAGCTACAAGTGTAATCACTTTTGGTGTTAATCTTAAATTTTAAAAATATTTCAACTATTAATAGATATGAAAAGCTTTAAATTATTTAAAAAAATAAGTTTACTAGCAAATTTAGGATTGATTGGAACTCTTGGATTAGGTTTACAATCTTGTAATGATTTGCTCACAGAAAATGTAGTTTCTCGAATTGGTAATGATTATATCAATACAGCTAAAGGATTAAATGATGCAACTAGTGCGGCATATTCATCTTTACGTTCTTGGTATGGTACAGAAAGAGGCATGAATTTAACTATTTTTGGTACCGATTCATATACTAATGGTGCTGATGGTAGTTGGAAGTTTATGAATACTTATACTACGGATTTTGATACAAGAAATGGTCAGCTTGCTGAAGTTTGGAATGATTTTTACCAAGGAATTAATACCTGCAATGCGATTATTGAGCGTGCTCCTGCTGTAACCGGATTAACAGATGCAGTAAAAAAGCAACGGGTTGCCGAAGCAAAATTTATTCGAGCCCATCACTATTTTATCATGACTCAATTATTTGGCGGTGTTGATTTACGGTTGACTGAGACTTTGGCTCCTACTAAGATAGTGAAGCGTAGTACAGTAGCACAACAATATGCTCAAATCATAAAAGATTTAACTGAAGCTTTGCCTGATTTAGAAAACAAGGCTAGGTCCTCTGAGTATGGCCGTATTACTCGTGCTGGTGCTGAACATTTATTAGGTCGAGTTTATTTGACTAAGGCTACTTCAGTTGCCAAAGCTGGTGATGATTATGCGAAAGCAATTGCCAGCTTAAAAAATGTCATTAATAATTATGGTATTTCATTATTACCAGATTTTGCTGATGTGCACAAGCAAGGTAATGAAGCTAATAATGAAGTAATTTGGTCTATTCAATATACTCGTGATCCTTTAACGAATGCTGGAGGCAATAACGCTCACGTATTTTTTGGAATGGAATATGATGTTTTGCCAGGAATGCAGAGAGACACAGAAAATGGTCGTCCATTTAAGCGTTATAAGCCCACTAATTATACCTTAGATGTGGTTTTCAAGGATAGAGAAAATGATAGTCGTTACAAAAAGTCTTTTAAAGATACCTATCTATCTAATAGACCAGGTACATATAATACTAGTTTTGACTTGACTAAGAAGACGGTAACTTTTGCTTTAGGAGATACGGCAATATATCTACCTGGATATGAGATGCCAGAATCTGAACGTGCAAAAAAGAAATACCAAGTTTTAGTGCCTTCTCGTTATGATGAACGTATTTTCTTAGCTCTAAATAAACATTTTGATGGTGCTCGAGTAGATCGTACTCAGTTTGAAGGAGGGCGAGATTTTATTGCTTTTCGTTTAGCAGACACTTATTTAATGCTTGGCGAGGCACAGTTTTTCTCGGGAGCTATTTCTGATGCTGTAAATACATACAATGTCGTAAGACGTCGAGCTGCATGGCCTGGCAAGGAATCTGCTATGTTAATTACAGCAGATAAATTAAATATTAATTTTGTAATGGATGAGCGTGAGCGTGAATTACTAGGTGAGCAATCTCGTTGGTTTGATTTAGCTCGATGGGGTAACTTAATTGAGCGAGTTAAACTTTACAATGCTCAGGCGGCGCCTTATATTAAGCCTCATCACGTTTTAAGGCCAATTCCTCAAATACAAATTGATAGAGCGGAAGGAACTTCTACTGGTTTCCCTCAAAATCCAGGTTATTAATGTCAAATTGATTTTGTTATTTTGTAAAATTCCGAGGATTTATTCTCGGAATTTTACTTTAAACTTATTTTTATGAAAAAATTATTTTTAATCTTATCTACTTGCTTAGCCCTTCAAGCTAATGCACAAAACCAAGCTGTTAGTTTTAAAAAGAATGAAGCTGAAAAGAAGATTGACGTCTTGGTGGGCGGTAAATATTTCACTTCCTATTTTTATCCGGGTGAAGCAGTTTTAAAGAAAGCCGTTCTTTATCCTATTCTAAGTGCCCAAGGTAGCACCATCACTCGTGGTTATCCGGTTAATATACGTCCAGGTGAGCGTACGGACCATCCTCATCATGTAGGTATGTGGTTAAATTATGAGGATGTCAATGGATTTGACTATTGGAATAATTCCAATAATATTTCTGATGGTATGAAAAGTCATAAATTTGGTACCATTATACATGGTCAGGTTCTTAACATGAAAGCTGGGAAGGATAAAGGGGTATTGGATGTCTCTGCCACATGGATTGATCAAGACGGCAAAGGAGCAAAGGTTCTTGCCGAGAAAACAAGCTATGTATTTTCTGGCACAAGTGTTATTCGTGTGATAGATCGAATTACAACCTTAACCGCCATGGCTGAGACAGTTCTTTTCAAAGATGTAAAAGATGGAATGTTTGCGATTCGCGTGGCCCGTCAGTTAGAAATTCCATCGAACAAACCAGATATTTTTACCGATGCCCATGGAGTTGAAACCAAAGTTCCCGTGTTGGATAATACAGGTGTCAGCGGGGATTATGAAAGTAGTGAAGGAATTACCGGTGAAAAGGTATGGAGCACCAGGGCTAAATGGATGAATTTGAAAGGTACTTTGGATAATCACCCTATCAATATTGCTATTTTAGATCATCCTTCTAATGTGAGTTATCCAAGTTATTGGCATGCCAGAGGTTATGGTTTATTTGCAGTTAATCCATTAGGAGCTAAGGTTTTTAGTAATGGTAAAGACGAAAGAAACCTAACTTTGAAAAAAGGCGAGTCGGTTACGTTTAGGTATAGAACTGTCATAGCTGACAAGCAATTAACTAAAGAAGTACTTGATAAAATGCAAGCTGATTTTGCTAAGCAAGTAAAATAGGCGTTATATTTTCATGAAAAAACTGTATTTTTGTACAGGATCAGGGGCTCTTTGAGCCCCTATTTATTTGAATTATGAAGCTACAATTTTTAGGTGCAGCGAAGCAAGTGACAGGTAGTATGTATTTACTGGAACTTGAAGATGGTTACAAAATATTGATTGATTGTGGGACTGACATGGAAAGGGAAATCAATTTTGAAGAGCCCTATGAAAGTAAAGCATTTTTCCCCTTCGATGCCTCACTGATAAATTTAGTTATACTAACGCATGCACATATTGACCATTCTGGCAATATTCCTATGCTTTATCGGGAAGGTTATGAAGGACAAGTATTATGTACACCACCTACGGCAGAATTGGCTGAATTGCTTTTAATGGATTCGGCTAATTTACATTTACGTAAGTTGAAGGCAGCACAAGGGGAAAGCAGAAAGAAACATAAGCAAATGGATCGTCTTTTACGAAAGGGCGATTTGTACTTGCAAAAAGATGTAGAGGATTCGCTGCATCATTTTATTACTATTCCTTTCAATAAAAAATTCCGGGCTACGGAAAATCTGGAAATCACTTTTATTCCTGCTGGTCACTTGTTAGGAGCAGCCCATGTGCATTTAGGTATTACAGAAAATGGAGCCAAAAAGACTTTAGGATTTAGCGGTGATGTGGGTCGGAAAAATTATCCACTACACATTGATCCACAAGATATGCCAGCATGTGATTACTTGGTTTGTGAGTCCACCTATGGTAATCGGATTCATGAGGATAAAATATCAACCAAACAGGCTTTGGGTGATATTATCAAAGAAACTTGCATAGATAAGCCAGGTCGTTTAATCATACCTGCTTTCTCCGTTGGTCGTACTCAAGCTGTTTTATATACTCTAAACCGCTTAATCGAAGAAGATAATTTTCCACCTATCCGAGTGTTTACGGATAGTCCCATGGGAAGAAGTTCTACCAAAATATATACTAAATTCTCTTCTTATTTAAATCAAGAAGCGCGGACTTTTCAAGCAGATTATGATGAATTGTTTGATTTTGAGAATTTAAAGTTTTTACAAACAGAAAAGGAAAGTAAGGCTATAAGAAATTATCATGAACCTTGTATCATCATTTCCTCTTCAGGTATGATTTCAGGTGGTAGGGTAGAGACACATATAGCTGATAACATTTCCAATACCTATTGTACCATTTTATTAATTGGTTATGCTGCGGAAGGTACTCTAGGAAGACAATTATTGGCAGGATTAGATCACATTCAAGTGCGTGATCGGGAATATAGAGTTCAAGCCAAAATTAGGAAGATAGATGTATTCTCAGGTCATGCTGATAAATTGGGCTTATTGGATTTCGTTAAAGTTCAGTCTACGAGTCAGCTTAAAAAACTTTTTCTTTCGCATGGTGATGAGGAAAGTATGGTAGAATTCAAAGAAGAGTTAACAAAATTGGGGTATCAAGAGGTTATTTTGCCGGAAAAGAATCAAACATTCATTCTTTAATCTATAATTTTACAATTGAAATAAACATCAATTATGAGAACATTGTTAGAATTTGAAAAGCCAATTGCTGAATTAGAGGATAAGTTGATAGAAATGCGCAAATTAGCAATTGAAAATAATGTTGATGTCAGTAGTGCAGTTGAATCGTTGACAGAAAAAATTTTAGAATTGAAAAAAGAAACTTTTTCTAATTTAACTCGTTGGCAAAGGGTTCAGTTATCAAGACATCCCGATCGTCCTTATACATTTGATTATATTGAGAAAATCTGTGAGGAGTTTATTGAAATCCATGGTGATCGTTCAGTTGCAGATGATAAAGCCATGGTGGGTGGATTTGGTAATATTGACGGAGAGTTTTCGGTGATGTTTATTGGCCAACAAAAAGGTCGTAATACCAAACAGCGTCAATATCGCAATTTCGGAATGCCTAATCCAGAAGGTTATCGAAAAGCCTTGCGTTTAATGAAGATGGCCGAAAAGTTCAATAAACCTATTATTTGTTTGATAGATACTCCAGGTGCGTTCCCTGGTTTAGAGGCAGAAGAAAGAGGGCAAGGTGAAGCCATTGCACGCAATATACGAGATATGTTCATGTTAAAGGTACCTGTTATCTGTATAATCATTGGTGAAGGTGCTTCGGGTGGAGCTTTAGGTATAGCAGTAGGTGATAAAGTTTTAATGATGGAAAATACTTGGTATTCGGTTATTTCTCCCGAATCATGTTCATCTATCTTATGGAGATCTTGGAATTATAAAGAGCAAGCTGCAGAAGCTTTAAAATTAACGGCGACAGATATGGAGCAAAATGGCTTAATTGATGGAATTATTCCTGAACCATTAGGCGGAGCTCATTTAGATCCAGACGCTGCTGCAGCTAAAATGAAGGCAGTTATCAAGGATGAATTGAAAAAACTTCTTTCCGTGGATCCTCGTGTTAGAATTGATGCTCGTATAGAAAAGTACGGTAAGATGGGTGTATTTGTTGAATAAATCCATGAATCATACATCTCCAACTCTTTTATTTGATTTAGGGAATGTATTATTACCTATTGACTTAGATAGGACTTATCAGGAATTAGCAATATTTTCAAGTAAATATTCAGCTGAGGAAATAAAAAATTTGACACATCGTCAATCACTTTGGGCATTATATGAAAGTGGTTTGCAATCTGATGAGGAGTTTAGGGATTTTTTGCGTGATAAATTGGCATTAGATTGTTCTGATGCTCAATTTGACCAGGCTTTTTCTGCCTTATTATTGGATTTTCATGTTGGTGTATATTCTTGGTTAGAGAAAGTATCTCAGCGTTACCCTATTTATTTATTGAGTAATACTAGCGCCATTCATGCCAGAAGATTTACTCAGGTGCCATTAGGTCCAAGTGGTGAAAGTCTCTTTAGTTTATTTAAACAGACATATTTTTCTTTTAACATGGGTATGATTAAACCCGACGAGAAAATCTATCAGCATGTGCTAACACAATTATCATTAAAACCAGAAAATCTTATTTTTTTTGATGATAATTTTCATAATATTGAATCTGCAAAGCGAATAGGTATTGATGCTGTACTCATTAATCCTTCGTGTTCTTTACAACAAATTGATTCCTATTTATTGAATTTATGCTCATAAAGTCTGCCTTATTTGACTTATTCTTTAAAACAATGGGTTGGGAAATGAAGGGTGATATACCTCGAGATATTCCTAAAAGTATTGTTATTGTATGTCCTCATGCCACTTGGGTTGATTTTCCTATTGGTTTAGGTGTTCGTTCGTTATTGAATATGAAGATCCATTTTTGGGGAAAAAAGGAATTATTCCAAGGAGTATTTGGATGGGTCTTTCGTTGGTTAGGAGGATATCCGGTAGATCGTTCTAAAAATCAGAATTTGGTAGGGGCAATTGTTGATATTTATAATTCTAATGAATACTTTCATGCTGCTTTAGCACCTGAGGGGACTCGTAAAGATGTTCAGGAATTAAAAACAGGATTTTATCATATAGCTGTACAAGCGAACATTCCTATCATTATGGTGGGCTTTGACTATGTCAACAAATTAGTTCATATCAATTCACCATTTTATCCTACTGGAGACTTCGAAAGTGATAAAAAGGTTATTGCCCAATATTTTGCAGGTATTCCTGGTGTCCAAAAGTCTTGGATTAAAAATTACTTAGCTAATTGAGCCTTTTCAACGATTAATTTGGCTGTTTTTTGGGATGCTCCAGCTAAACCGATTTGCTTTGCAAGTTCTTCATAGCTATGCAATTGTTTTTGCCTGCTGGTAGAAGATTCATTCAATAAGTCTTTTAGTTCCAAGGCAACGTGCGAAGCAGTAAATTTCGATTGTATCAATTCGGGGATGGCTTCTTTTCCTAAAATTATATTGACTAAGGAGATATAAGGAATCTTCACCACTAATTTAGCAAGCGAGTAAAAAAGCCAATCGGTCTTATAAACAACAATTTGTGGGATTTTAAATAAAGCGGTTTCTAATGTAGCCGTACCAGAAGTTACGATGGCTACTTTCGATACTTGAAGCAAATTGTATGTATCATCGTAAATGATAGGTAAATCGTAATTTTTGTACAGGTTTTCCCATTCTTTAAGCCCCGCCACGTAGAAGTTAGCTTGTGGAAATAGGTTTTTCAATTCTTGAAAAACAGGCAATGCCACTGTGATTTCTTGCTTTCTACTTCCAGCTAAAAGGGCTATACAGGGTTGATTGATAGCTTTTTCCATTGAAAAATTAGGATTTGGATTAAAGTTATCGATGGAATCCTTTAAGGGATTACCTACGTAATGGGTGGATATTCCTTGAGATTCAAAAAGTGCTTGTTCAAAGGGAAATATGACATATAGTTCATCTACCCATTTTTTGATTACATCCACTCGACCTTTATTCCAAGCCCAAACCTTAGGGGCTATATAAAATTGAGTATGAAATCCTGCCAATTTTGCTATTCTAGCTGCTTTTAGATTAAAACCTCCGTAATCAATGAAGATGATTGTATCTGGTTGGAAGGCTTGAATTTGTTGTTTGAATTTTTGAAATAAACCTTTTAATCGTTGGATATTTTGTAAAACTCCCAACAAACCCATAATGGCTAGTTCTTTATAATGAATGAGGATTTCTGCTCCAGCTTTTTGCATGTCATCACCTCCCCAGGCTTTAATTTCAGCATCGGAATCAAGTTTTAATAATTCTTGAATAAGCTTAGAACCATGTAAGTCTCCAGATTTCTCGCCAGCTAAAATGAAATATTTCATGCATTATTCACCATAGTATTCTACGGAGTTTTTGTTCGTTTCAACCAAATGAATTTTATGCAGTTCAGCACTCTCTGATGATGCTTTTATTTTGGGAGCTAATATTTTCCAAAATTCCATAACTAAGTTTTCACAGCTGGCCAATTTACCTAACATGAAATCTACATCCATATTTAGATTTTTATGATCTACTTTATCAATTATTTCTTTTTTGATTAATTGACCTAATTCTTTTAAATCAAATACAAATCCTGTTTCTGGGTCTGGCTTACCTTTTACGGTAACAATTAATTCAAAATTATGCCCATGCCAATTTTTATTGGCACAAGGTCCAAAAACAGCTTCATTTTTTTCTTCTGACCAAAGGGGATTGTATAGGCGATGTGCGGCATTGAAATGTTCCTTGCGGATAACGTAAACCATTGTTTTCAGTTGTTTTAAGTGAAGGTGAACTGGGAAAACAATAGCAGTATCACCATTAATTCTGCAAAGGTATGGAATGCTAACGGGATTCTGTGTAAATTTAAAGGCTAAATCTATATAATCTATTTAATTATGATCATTGTTACAGGAGCTGCTGGATTCATTGGTAGTTGTTTAATTCAAAAATTGAATGAGTTAAATTTCAATTATATCATCGCCGTAGATGATTTTTCTTTTGAAGAAAAAAATAAAAATTTGGTGGGTAAAAAAATTAAAGAAAGGGTGGATCGCACTCATTTTTTTGATTGGTTGGATGTCAACTTTAGAGAAGTTGAATTTATATTTCATATTGGCGCCCGTACAGATACGACGGAGTTTAATAAAGCCATATTTGATGAGTTAAATGTAAACTATTCTAAAGAAATTTGGAATCGTTGTGTAGATTATCAAATTCCATTAGTTTATGCCTCTTCAGCAGCTACTTATGGTTTGGGAGAATTGGGATATGATGATGACGAAAGTAAAATACCTGGTTTAAAGCCACTTAATCCTTACGGTGATTCCAAGAACAATTTTGATATTTGGGCTTTGCAGCAAGAAAAGAAACCATTCTTCTGGGCTGGTTTAAAGTTCTTTAATGTATATGGTCCCAATGAATACCACAAGGGTCGTATGGCCTCTGTTATTTGGCATGCTTTTCGTCAGATTAATGAAAAGGGAAGTCTTAATTTGTTTAGATCCCACCGTTCTGACTATGGTGATGGTGAACAAATGCGTGATTTTATCTACGTTAAAGATTTAATCGATGTATGCATTTTCTTGATGGAGCATCGTAAAAATTCAGGTATTTATAATCTAGGTACTGGCATAGCAAGATCCTTCAATGATTTAGGAAAAGCTACTTTTGCAGCTATGGGAAAAGAAGCCGTGATTAATTACATTGACACTCCCGCAGATATTCGAGATAAATACCAATATTTCACGGAAGCCAATATGAGTAAATTACGGGAGATTGGTTTTACCCAACCTTTTCATACCCTCGAAGAAGGGGTGAAGGATTATGTACAGAATTATCTACTCAAGAAGGCTTATTGGTAATTTTTTTCCAAGCCTCTTCCAGGAATCCTTGTCCATACGCTATTAATTGAATATTAGCAGCAATAAGGCCTAGGATTCCTATTTTTAGACTTTTACTTTGAAATATGGCGTCTATAAAGATGGCAAACCAATAAAGAAGCACCATTAATCCCATTATTTTCCCAATCGATGGAATTACGATTAAGCTAAGGAGACTAATAAATAGGCCAATCAAATAACAGGCAGGGAAAAAATGCACCCATTTTAGTTCATTGGGGTAAAAGCGTGAAATATTGATTCTTGCCCTTCCAAAGAAATGCAGTTGTTTATAGAATTGACTAAAATCAGTTCTTCTTTTGTGGTAGATAAATGCTTTAGGAAGTAAAGCTGATTTAAAACCCAATGATAGAGAGCGTATACTAAACTCGATATCTTCACCCATACGGGTTATTTTGAAACCCTTGGTAGCCTCCCAGACTTTCCTGGAAATACCCATATTAAAGCTCCTGGGATGAAATTGGCCGCCTACATTCTTTTCTTTGCCCCTAATTCCTCCAGTCGTAAATAGGCTAGTCATACTAAAACTAATGGCTTTTTGAATGGGACTGAAACTAGGATGATCTTTATCGGGTCCACCAAATAGATCAAGGTTTTTCTCTTTAATTCCGAGATTGACTTCTTCCAAATAACTAGATTCCACCAATGCATCCGAATCTAGTATGATGAAAAAATCTCCTTTTGCTCTTTCAAATGCATAATTTCTCGCGAAACCCTGTCCTGCATTTTCTTTAAAAAAATAATGAATTTGGAGTTTATCCTGATATTTTTCGGCTACCTTCTTGGATGAAATGCTTGAGCCATCTTCAATCACTAAAATTTCAAAGGTATTATAGCTTTGATTACTTAAACAAGCCAACAATTCGTCTAACTCTTGAGGCCTATTGTAAACAGGTATAATAACACTAAAGAAAGTGGCATGATCTTTCATGTAGTTGTTTTACCAGAGCTTTTAATCTCTATGCTTGTATTGTTTTCTCCAAAGCAATCCGACTAGCTTTTAAAATATGTTCAAGATGAGCATCTTCCAAGGCTGTAGATAAAAACCATGATTCAAATTGCGATGGTGGTAAATAGACACCTTGCTCTAACATTTCTCTAAAGTAAATTCCAAATTTAGTCGTGTCAGAAGTTTTAGCATCACTAAAATTTTTAACAGCTTTTTTGGTAAAAAAGAGCGTAAACATGGAACCTATTTGGTTGACAAAGCCATCGATATTCAACTCCCATAATTGTTCACGTATTCCTTGAGCTAAGTATTCACCTTTTCTATTTAACTCTGGATAGATTTCAGGATGTTCGGTAATGAGGTTTAACATAGCCAATCCAGCTGTTGTAGCCAACGGATTACCAGATAAAGTTCCAGCTTGGTATACTGGTCCAGCAGGAGCAATCATGTTCATGATTTCTGCTCTACCTCCATAAGCCCCCACAGGTAAACCTCCACCAATGATTTTACCTAAGGTAGTTAAATCTGGTTGAACTGGTGTCAATCCTTGATACCCGCTAGGGGATAATCTAAAGCCCGTCATCACCTCATCGAATATCAATAAACTACCATGGGCAGTACATAATTGTCGAATACCTTCAATGAAACCGGGTTCTGGGATTACTAATCCCATATTTCCTACTACAGGTTCTAAAATGACAGCAGCAATCGAACTAGGGTTGGCATTAAATAGATGTTCTAGAGATGCTAAATCATTGTACACCGCGGTTAATGTATCCTTTGCTGTGGAGGTTGTTACTCCTGGACTATCAGGCGTGCCTAATGTAGCTACACCAGATCCGGCAGCAATTAAGAATGAATCTCCATGCCCGTGATAACAGCCTTCAAATTTGATGATTTTATCCCGTTTAGTATATGCCCTAGCCAACCGAATTGCAGCCATGGTGGCTTCTGTACCAGAATTAACCAAGCGCACTTTTTCTATGGAAGGTATCATGGAAACAATTTTTTCCGCGATTAGTACTTCATTATAGGATGGGGCCCCAAAAGAAAATCCATTTCCCAAGGCATTTCTTACGGCATTTTCAATGGCTGGATGAGCTTGACCAAATAACATGGGTCCCCAAGAACCAATTAAGTCTAAGTATTCCTTGCCATCTACATCTTTGAGGTAGGCACCTTTAGCTGATTGAATAAATAACGGAGAACCACCCACTGATTTGAATGCCCTTACTGGAGAATTTACTCCGCCAGGAATGACTTGCAAGGCACGATCAAAATAAGAACCACTTAATGAACCCATAATTATTTCTTCTTCTTCTTGGAGTTGCTGTTTTTTTGCTCTTTTTGTTGTTCTTCAATAGCCTTCATTTGATTTTGTAGATATTGAGAGAAACGTGATTTTTTAGCCCCCCCACCAGCAGCAATTTTTTTGCGATTTTCGTCTAATAATTGTTTGATTTTATCTTCATCCACAAATTTGCGAATAGCCAGTTGTTGACCTATTGTTACTAAGTTAGATACAAAGTAATAAAAGCTTAATCCGGCAGGAAACGAGTTCATGACAAACATAAAGATAACCGGCGTTACATAAGCCATCATTTTCATATTAATAGGCTGCCCAGGTTGATCAGGTGTTATTTGATTGTTATAGTAACCATAAGCTAACTGAGAGATGGTCATTAATAAACAAAACAAACTGACATGAGAACCATAGAAAGGAATACTGAATGGTAAATTTAGAACTGAATCATAAGTAGATAGATCATTAGCCCACCAGAATGATTCTTGACGTAAATTAATAAGGTTCGGAAATAACATGAAAACCGCCATTAAAATAGGCATAGTAGCTAAAACAGGAATACAACCACTTAATGGATTAACACCTACTTCACTGTAAAGCTTCATGGTTTCCTGTTGAACTTTAGCGGCATCATCCCCAATTTTTTCTTTAATAGCGGCTATCTCAGGTGCTAAAATTCTGGTTTTCGCCATGGATACATAAGATTTATATGTCAATGGCAATAAGGCTGTTTTAATGATTAAAACTAGTAATACTATGAGTAATCCATAATTAGAAACTATGCTCTCCAAAAAGTCAAACAAAGGAACAAAAACGTAACGGGTAATTGGCAATAAAAAGTCGTAGCTCAACTTTACGTTTTTACCAAATGATGGTGCTACATGCTTAATAATAGAATAGTCATTTGGTCCAAAATAAAATTTGAAATTAGATTTTCCTTGGCGTAAATCTTGACTCGAACCCGCTAAATAAGCATCTAAAGTTTTAATATTGGTAGTGTCATTCAAATTTGGAATACTACTTAAGGCAGCCTTTTGAAATTGGAAACCTTGAGGAATTAAACCGACAATAAAGTATTTCTTTTTGAATGTTACCCAATCTATAGCTGCAGTGATATTTTCTGATTCGTTTGCTGCAGGGTTTTCAGATAAATAATCAAATTCCTCATCTTCATGCAAAAGGTAATTGATGGTTGCCTTTCTTTCTTCTGCTACATCTTTTTCGGTTTGATGTATATTTTCTTTCCAATGAATCTGGTATTCATTTCCCAACTCATTTCCAATGGCTGTGGCATCTATATGGTAATTTAATTCAAAGCCATCATTTCCTAAAGTATAGATTTGTTTGATGGATTTTCCTGAAGGTAAAGTGGTAGTAAATTCTACCTTGTCGGCACTTGCATTGGCTTGGTAAATAAGATTATTCAGTTTAGTTTTTTTGCCAGAAATGGCTAATTCAACCTCAAATTGATCTTTTTGGGCATCAAACAATTGCAAGCCTGCCTTTAAACCTTGGTTGTAGTTTTTGTACGATTCGTAATTTTTCAAAGTCACTGAAACAATCTTACCACCGTGATTGCTTAGTTCAACTTTGATGTCTTTATTTTCCAAACTAAAGTTTTCTTCTTTGATCGCAACAGCTGCAGAGTCATGTACCGCGGCCTGAACAGCTGCTACCACTTTATTAGTAGTATCTACTTTTTTAGGCTGATTGGGAGCAGCAACTTTAGTTTCTTGGGTAATCGGTTCCTTGGGTGCAAAGAAATATTGATAGCCCAATAACATGGCCAAAATCAATACTATACCGGTAACTGAATTTTTATCCATAAGGTATGTCTAACTAACTATTTTGAGTTTTTGATGAATGGTACTGCGTGCTGATATGCCGCTTTAACAAAATGTACAAATAGTGGAGAAGGTGCTTCTACTGTTGATTTGTATTCTGGATGGAATTGAACTCCTACAAAAAAAGGATGATTGGCTAATTCAATGATTTCAACCAAATTACTATCTGGATTAACTCCTGAAGTAATTAGTCCAGCTTGTTGAAACTGAGCTAAATATTGGTTATTGAATTCATATCTATGCCTATGACGTTCTTGTATGGAAGTTTTACCATAAATTTTATGTGCTAAGGTGCCTTTTTCAATCTTACATGGATAAGCACCCAAACGCATGGTGCCACCCTTTTCAGATACCTTTTTTTGATCCTCCATGATGTCTATAACAGGATGTGGAGAGTCAGGGTTCATTTCAAAGGAATGTGCATCGCTTAAACCAACGACATTTCTAGCAAATTCAATAACAGCACATTGCATACCCAAGCAAATTCCTAAGAAAGGAATGTTGTTTTCTCTGGCATAAGTTACGGCATTAATTTTTCCTTGAATTCCTCTTTCTCCAAATCCAGGAGCAACTAAAATTCCATCTAAACCAGCTAATGTATCCTGTAAATTTTCTTCATCCATCGTTTCGGAAGAGATCCATTTAACATTCACTTTTATTTCATTGGCTACACCGGCATGGATAAATGCTTCAGCAATGGATTTATAGGAATCCTTCAGCTCCACATATTTTCCTATTAGTCCAATGGTAATTTCAAACTTTGGATTTTTAAGTTTAGTCAAGAAATTTTTCCAGTTGACTAAATTGGAATCTTTGTCGTTGTAAATATCCAATTTGTACAGAACTCTACTATCCAAACGCTCTTCCTTCATCAATAATGGCACATCATAAATGGTATCAGCATCCATGGCCTCAATAACATCTTGTTCGGTTACATTACAAAACAAACCTATTTTACGCTTCATTTCCTGAGGAATAGGGTGTTCTGTCCGACAAACTAAAATGTCAGGTTGAATCCCTGATTCAGATAAGGTTTTTACTGAGTGCTGCGTTGGTTTCGTTTTTAATTCACCGGCAGAGCTTAAATAAGGAATTAAAGTTAAATGTATAAAGAGTGTGTTTTTTTCTCCTAAATCCCATTTTAACTGTCTTGCTGCTTCTATAAAGGGTAGGGATTCTATATCACCCACACATCCACCAATTTCAGTGATAACAATATCATATTTTCCAGTTTCACCTAACAAAAGAATGTTTCTTTTGATTTCATCTGTGATATGAGGAACCACTTGGACTGTTTTTCCTAAATAATCTCCTTTTCGTTCTTTGGTGATAACATTATGGTATATACGACCTGTAGTGATATTATTTGCTTGGCTAGTAGGAGTATTTAAAAAACGCTCATAATGGCCTAAGTCTAAGTCTGTTTCTGCCCCATCATTGGTAACATAACATTCGCCATGTTCGTATGGATTTAATGTACCTGGATCAATATTAATATATGGATCAAATTTTTGAATGGTACAAGATAAACCTCTGGCTTGTAGTAGTTTAGCTAACGAAGAGGCTATAATGCCTTTACCTAATGAAGAAGTTACTCCACCCGTAACGAAAATGTACTTTGATTTTTTAGAGGTCCCTTTACCTGACATTGGGAAAATAATTGTTTGGTTACGGGAAACAAAGATAGTAATAAAAGGCACACCGAATTAATCCTATTTTTATTTTATCTTGCATTCTAAATAGTTTTTTCATGTTAGCCACCCCTTTACAACTTTTTTCTGCTTCCGCAGGCTCAGGCAAAACCTACACGCTAACATTGGAGTACATCAAATTGGCTTTAAGTGAGGTGGATAATAATGGGTATTTTCGAAGAATTTTAGCTGTTACTTTTACTATTAAAGCCGCCGAAGAGATGCGAACACGAATCGTGAAAGCTTTGGCAGGCTTATCGGCCTATCCCGATTATTTGAATATATCGGAAAAAGATAAAAAGGAATCCTTATTGCTATTAAATAGAATTCACGATGATTTCAAAAAGGATGGATTGGATTTGAGTTTACTTGATATAGCATCTAGAGCCAAAAATACTATTCAACAAATACTACAAGATTATGGTCTTTTTTCTGTTATGACCATTGATGCATTTGTTCAAAGACTGAGTAGTTCATTTGTGGATGAATTACATTTACCTAGTCAGTTTGAAGTTATACTAGATTTAGATTCTTTAATGAATGATTTGATGGATCAACTACTGGATAAAGTAAATCAGTCAGGAGATCCTCAATTAACCGAACTGGTTTTGTCTTTTGCAAGACAGGAAGTGATTGATGGTCGAAATTGGAATCGAATTAGACAAAGTTTAATGGATTTTTTGAAAATTGCTTTTAAGGAGGACTATTTTCAAATTAAGTCGGAAATGGATCGTTTCTCCATGTCCGATTTTATTCAAATTGAACTGCTTCTACTAGATAAAATGAATGCAGTGGAAGGTCAATTGATGCAAAATGCTCAGGCTTTTGTTTCGTTGGTTGATTACAAGCAAATTCCAGATTCCGAATTTGCTAATGGTGGTAATGGGACCATAAGTGTTTTTAGAAAATTGACTAATGGTGGCGGTATTGAATACAATAAATTTGTCAATTTACGCAAAGCTGTTGAACAAAATAAATGGTACGCTGCTAAGACAAGTCCCTCTAATAAAGGGGAAATAGACTATATTTCTGAATATTTAAGTGAATTTGCAGGTGAATTTCTACAAATTTATGACGAAACAATTTCGAGATATTTGTTGTACAAATTGATCAGTAAGGATTTAAAAAAAATGGCTTTGATTTCCTCTATTAATGAGGAATTACAGGTATATCAATTGGAACAATCTAGAATTTCAATTACAGAATTTGCTCGTAGAATTAATGAAATTATTTCTAAAGACCCTGTTCCATTTATTTATGAAAAATTAGGTGACCGTTATTTCCATATTTTAATTGATGAATTTCAGGATACTTCCGTTTTGCAATGGAAAAATTTTATGCCCTTATTAGAAAATACGGTTTCATATGGCAAAGTTAATTTGTTGGTAGGGGATGCGAAACAATCGATTTATAAATTTAGAGGAGGGGAAGTAAGTCTAATTGCTTCACTAGTAGCCAAAGATGCTAGTTTGTTAGGTTCAAAAATGAATCCTAGTGAATTGGATTATGTACGATTTGATTACTTATCACAACAAATTTCTTTGAATCAATTAGAAAGTAATTATCGAAGCGCTCCTGAAATAGTCAATTTTAATAATGATTTATTTAGTTGGATAGCTCAACATGTTCCTTACCAAGAATTAAGTGCTTTATTGGAACCAGTTTATGGTCAACATTTGAAACAAATTCCCAAGGTAAGTTCTCAGGATATTTCTGGACAGGTGGACTTATTGGTTTTTGAGATGCCTTTGGATGATGAGGCACATGAGAATGTGGAATTGACTTGGATGTTCCATCAGGTCGTTCATTTAATTAATTATAATCTATCATTGGGTTTTCGCTATGAGGATATGGCTATCCTGACGCGGAAAAATAAGGAAGCTAATTTTTTGGCTTTGCAATTAAAAGAAGCTGATTTTCCCATTATTTCAGCGGATTCATTATTGGTGTATTATTCTTATCCAGTTACTTTTATTTTGGCACTTTTGAAGCTGAAAGAGGATCCCAAGAAAAATTTGTTAGTATTTGAGGCTGCCTATTCATTGGCAAACACTCAAGGAAAAAGTCTGTCGGAGGAAGCTGCTGATTTTCTTGAGATGGAGAATTCGAGCTCGTATAATGCACAAGAGTTCCTCAATAAGTATATGCTTGAGTATTATCAATTGGAGATTAGTAGCGTTTGGCAAGAGGATAATTTATATGATTTTGTTTTCCAGGTTATTGGTTTATTTGATCTTTTTAATCAGTCAGAAGGTTCTGATTATATTTTCAAGTTTCTGGATATCATTCAGGATTTTACCCTGAAGGATACTCCATCCATTTCCGCGTTTTTAAGCTATTTTGAAAGTAATAAGCATAGTTTTACGATTGCTAGTCCAGAAAACGTCAATGCGATCACGATTACTAGCATCCATAAATCAAAGGGATTAGAATATCCTGTAGTCATTTTACCATTTGCGTCTTGGTCTTTTCAAGCTAATGATCAAAGTAGAATTTGGTATGATTTAAAAGAGGAAAAGGATAGTCTTGAATTGGCAGAAAATCAACTATTGCCATATTTCTACTCAAGAGTTAATGCCAAAGATTTAGACTATTTCCCATCTTTAGCTACACAAAAACAGCAAGAAATGCATGCCGTTTTTTTAGATTCATTGAATATGTTATATGTGGCAACTACTCGTGCTAAACAGCATTTACATATTCTTTTAGCTACACCAAATGCGGAAGTTTCTGGAAGGACTAGAAGTTCTTTTCAAAAGTCTATTGGACAAATTCTGTTGGATTTTGTAGGTAATAATTTGGATGAGGCTCATGCATATCCTCCTTATTTATGGCACGAATTTGTTTCCAATAGTCAATATTATTTATGGAACAAATCACCCGAATTTATTCAAGTTAAGCGTAAAAATTTGGATAATGATCATGTCAATTTGCTCATTCAAGGTGAAACTTTTGCCAAACCTGCTTTGCGTGTAAAATCATCTAAATCAGATGTATATACCTTGGCTAAAGAAAAACGGGAGCGCGGGGATTTAATTCATAAGCAATTGGAAAAGTTGAATTCTTATTTGGATGTAGATGCTAGTAATATCTTGCCAGAAATCATCGACTTGTTACAAGTAGAAACGGTAAGAGATTTTTTTGTACCTGGTGAATTGTTTATGTCGGAACAAGAAATTTTAATGTCTAATGGTCAAATTTTACGTCCAGACCGCGTCATAAAGAAAAATAATGCTTTAGTCGTGGTAGATTATAAAACCAGCCATAAAAAAGAGGAGCATATTAGTCAGGTGAAAAATTATTGTGAGGTTTTTAAATCTATGGGATTTACAGAGGTCAGTGGGGCTTTAATTTATACCGAAACCAAGGAAGTGGTATATGTGTAAGAAAATTCTATTCATTTTATTAATAGGTATTCTGATATCTTCATGCTCTGTTTGGAAAAAAACGATGCAGTTTTTGGGTGTAAGTAAACCTCATGTGGAAAATAATAATTATTCCATTAGAGAAGTAGATCAAATAATTCGTTCAGCTTATACTTATGTGGGTGTGCCTTATCGAACTGGAGGAATAGATGCAAAAGGGATGGATTGTTCTGGTTTATTATTTAGAATTTACGCCGATCAGAAAAGAGTAATTCCTAGGCTTTCCAAAGATCAAGCACAGTTTGGTTTACCTGTTTCTATTCAGGAAATTCAAGTAGGGGATTGGATATTTTTTGCAACGAACAAGAGTAATTCTATTAACCATTCGGGGATAGTCTCTCAAATAAAATCAGCCAATGAAGTCTATTTTATACATGCAAGTACTTCCAAAGGAGTCAGAGAAGATAATTTATACCAGAAATATTGGTTAGGTAGTTTTGTTAAAATTATTCGACCTTATAAAAATTAATGATTGCCATAAGGATAAAAGCTTAGCTTGATGTATTTTTGCATTCTTTTTAAATGAAACTATGTCAAAAAAGGTAATTGTTATTGGTGCTGGTGGTGTTGGAAATGTTGTTGCTAAGAAATGTGCGATGAATCCACAGGTATTTTCTGAAGTAGTCTTAGCTTCTAGAACCTTGTCAAAATGTGATGCCATCGCTAGGGAAGCTGAAGAGATAGGTTTGCCTATTTCTATTAGGACCCGACAAGTAGATGCTGATTCTGTTCCTGAATTAGTGAAGTTATTTACCGAGGAAAAGCCTTTTATGGTGATTAATGTGGCCTTGCCTTACCAAGATTTAACGATTATGGATGCTTGTTTAGCTACGGGTGTTCACTATTTAGATACGGCAAACTATGAGCCTAAAGATGAAGCTAAGTTTGAATATTCTTGGCAATGGGCTTATCAAGAAAAATTTAAAGAGGCTGGATTAATGGCGCTTTTGGGTTGTGGATTTGACCCAGGTGTTACAGGTGTTTATACGGCTTATGCCAATAAGCATCATTTTGATGAAATGCATTATTTGGATATTATTGATTGTAATGCAGGAGACCATGGTAAGGCCTTTGCAACTAATTTTAATCCAGAAATTAATATCAGAGAAATTACTCAGAAAGGTAAATATTGGGAAAATGGTCAATGGGTAGAAATTGAACCTATGTCAATTCACAAGCCTATTGAATACCCTAATATTGGCCCTAAAGAATCTTATTTGTTGTACCATGAAGAGCTTGAATCCTTAACCAAGAACTTCCCTACACTGAAAAGAGCGCGTTTTTGGATGACTTTTGGTCAAGCGTATTTAACTCATTTAGAGGTATTACAAAATGTTGGTATGACTTCCATTCAACCTATCAAATTCAATGGAATGGATATCGTGCCTTTGGAATTTCTGAAAGCAGTTCTACCAGAACCTGGTACCCTTGGCGAGAATTATTCTGGACAAACATCTATTGGTTGTCAAATCAAGGGTATCAAAGATGGAAAAGATACAACCTATTATGTCTACAATAATTGTCACCATGCTGAATGCTACAAAGAAGTGCAAGCGCAAGGTGTGAGTTATACCACTGGAGTTCCAGCCATGATTGGGGCAAGTTTAATGATTCAAGGAGAATGGATGAAACCAGGTGTATATAATGTGGAAGAGTTTAATCCTGATCCATTCATGAAGATGCTAAATATTCATGGTTTACCATGGCATGAATTGCACAACATAACGCTGCCTCATGAGTATTAGACCTCAAGTTAGTTATTCTACTATTCCTTCTCCTTGCTTTGTTTTGGAAGAAAATCTTTTGATTAAAAATCTTCAATTATTGCAAAGGGTACAGCAGGAAGCAGGTATTGACATTATTTGTGCGCTAAAAGGATTTTCTTTTTATCACGAATTTCCATTAGTCAAACAGTATTTGGCTGGTGCCACGGCAAGTTCATTGCATGAGGCCCGACTTGCTTACGAGGAAATGGGGGTAAAGTGTCATGTGTACTCGCCTGCCTATTTAGAACATGAATTTGAGGAACTGGCTTCCTATACAAGTCATCTTTCTTTTAATTCCTTAAATCAATACCAACAATATTATACTAGAGCGAAAGAAAAGGGGATTTCATGCGGAGTCCGAATTAATCCTGAATATGCAGAGGTGGATACCGATATGTATAATCCATGTGTAGCAGGTTCTAGGTTAGGAATTAGGCGATCGGATTTAGGCTCACATTTACCGGATGGTATTGAAGGATTGCATTCGCATACTTTATGTGAAAATGATTCTTTTGTTCTAGAAAGAACATTGTCGGTTATTGAAGAAAAATTTGGTGATCTTTTACCTCAAATATCTTGGTTAAATCTGGGTGGTGGACATCTCATTACGCGAGCTGATTATGATGTTAATCATTTGATTCAACTATTAAAGGGCTTTAAATCCAAGTATCCTAATTTATCCATTATTATGGAACCTGGTTCAGCTATTGGTTGGCAAACAGGTTTTCTTAAGTCAACGGTGTTAGATATCGTTGACTCAGCAGGCATTCAAGTAGCAATACTGGATGTTTCATTTGCAGCTCATATGCCCGATACCTTGGAAATGCCTTATAAACCTAGAATTAGATATGCATATCATGAGCCTGTTGAAGGAAAACCTACCTACCGATTTGGCGGTATGACTTGTTTAGCGGGGGATTATTACGGTGATTATTCTTTTGATGAACCATTAAAAATTGGGGATGAGATTATCTTGGAAGATATGATTCATTATACGATGGTTAAAACAACCACTTTTAATGGTGTTAACCTACCAAGTATTGGCAAGTTAAATACCCGAAATGAATTTGTGTTGTATAAAAGGTTTGGTTACGAATCGTTTAAAGATCGCTTGTAAAATATCAAGTTTATTGATAAAACTTACCCATTCAATTGCTTAATTTCACCTAGCTTTGTCAACTTTTGAAAAGTTGACAAAGCTGACTTCTCTTCATCAAAAAAAATGTAGAACAAAGATGCGAATTATCATTCATCATTCTCTATTCTACATTGATTAAGTGGAGAAGATCGGGCTCGAACCGACGACCTCTTGCATGCCATGCAAGCGCTCTAGCCAACTGAGCTACATCCCCGACATATGGGTACAAATTTCATGAATATTAACTGAAATTGCAAGGTTATTAGAAATTTACTCTTACCCCAATTCCTCCTTGAACGTGGAAAAAGAATGGGTTGGGTGCTATTTCATTATAAAAACCGATCTCCCCGAAAAATGATAAATTTGGTGCATCTACTGGATAAAATTCAATTCCGCCTAACGCCGCTGCCCCAAATCCACCATTGTTAGTGGCTGTATTACTGCCTTTTAAATATAAGTCTCTAGAAGTATACTGAGGACCAAAGCCATAATATGTATGAATATCTGAATTGACTAGGGTAGGATGATGCCATAAGTAGAGGGCATTCATCGTAAATCCAATGTTCTTAAATGTACCATCTTTGTAATTGCGATCAGTTCCCCAAAGTCCACCGTACGCCCCAACATTGATTTCTACCGCATTAATTCCATTACTCAAGTATCTTCTCGCCATAAATCCACCCGGTTCTCCAATTCTGAAACCAGATGCCCAATCCTGAATTTGACCGAACGTCAATGAGGAGATACAAGTAAATAATAAAATAAATAGGCTCTTTTTAAACATATATTAAGAATAAAATTCTTTTATTTTTTGAAATAATGCTTGGTTCTCATCAGGCAAACCAACAGTAATTCTGATCGAACTTTCACAAAGTGCCACATTAGATCTATTTCTGGTAATTATTTTTTGCGAAATTAAATTATCAAATAACTCTTGAGCCCTTTCAAATTTAACTAATATAAAATTGGCATGCGAAGGGTAGATTTGAATTACCTGAGGTATTCGTTCTAACATTGAAATTAACGTATTTTTTGCATCATTTATTTGCTTCACAGAATTAATTAAAAATTCTCTGTTTTTTAACGCTTGTAAAACCAATGTTTGAGTAGCCCCACCAATGTTATATGGAGGTTTGATTTTATTCAATATTTGGATGACTTGAGGATGAGCAAAAGCCATTCCTAGTCGTAATGATGCTAACCCATAGGCCTTAGAAAGAGTTTGCATAACAATGACATTCGGATATTTTTCCAACTCAACTATAAAACTTGGTTCATCCGAAAAATCAATATAGGCTTCATCAATAATGACAAATCCTTGTTGAAATTGTTGGATAATTTGATATATATCCGCCCTATTAATTTTATTTCCGGTTGGATTATTGGGTGAACAAATGAATATAATCCGAGTATTTTCCTCAATAGACGTTAATATTTTAGGGACATCCAATTGATATTCCTGTGTTAAACTGACCGAAATAATGGACACATGATTGATTGAGGCACTCACTTCATACATTCCATATGTTGGTGGACATAGTAATATGGAATGTTCTGAACCAGCACAAGTCATCCGCATAATTAAATCAATCGCCTCGTCTGAACCATTTCCAATGAATATTTGGTCTACAGGTATACCTTTAATTTGAGAAATCTCTTCCTTTATTTCCCACTGCATGGGATCTGGATAGCGATTCCAGCTTACAGGTAGGGGTGAACCCAATGGATTTTCATTGGCATCCAAAAATATACCCTCTTTACCCTTAAATTCATCTCGAGCAGATGAATAAGGTTTTAAATTCCAAATGTGAGGTAAAATGATGGATTGGTAATTCATGAGGGATTTTTTATTCGAATAGCTACTGCATTAGCATGCGCCTGAAGTGATTCAGCTTCAGCCATTTGTATGATACTTGATCCTAAATGTTGTAATCCAGATTGACTGATACTTTGTAGCGTAATTATTTTTTGAAAACTTCCTAAATTCACCCCTGAATAAGCTTTAGCGAAGCCATTGGTTGGCAAGGTATGATTAGTACCTGAGGCATAATCGCCAGCCGCTTCAGGAGTGTAATTCCCTAAAAAAATAGAACCCGCATTGTAAATGTTATCTGCCAATTCTTCGGGTTTTTCACAAGCCAAAATCAGGTGTTCTGCCGCGTATTCATTTAAAAGTTGAACGGCTTCAGAACGATCCTTAACTAATACAATCTTGGAATTCGCCAGCGACATCTTTGCCAAATCCTTTCTTTCAAGCACATTCACTTGTCTTTCCAGCTCCTCTTGAACATTAAAGATAAAGGTTTCATCTAAAGCAACTAAAAATACTTGTGAATCAACTCCATGTTCCGCCTGTGATAATAAATCAGCAGCCACATAGGCCGGATTAGCCGTAGAATCTGCATAAACTGCCACCTCAGACGGTCCTGCAGGCATATCAATAGCAACCCCTTTTCGATTGGCAAACATTTTAGCCGCTGTCACATACTGATTCCCAGGTCCGAATATTTTAAAAACCTTAGGAATAGATTCAGTGCCTAATGCCAAAGCCGCTATAGCTTGTGCTCCTCCTACTTTTGCCATTTTGGTAATCCCACATAATTGCGCGGAATAAAATATAGCTGGATGAATCGCTGGAGTACACAATACAATCTCTCGACAACCCGCAATTTGGGCAGGAATAGCTAACATTAGAATGGTGGAGAAAAGGGGTGCCGTTCCTCCAGGAATGTATATTCCAACCTTTTCAATGGCACTCGCTTTTTGCCAACAAATAACACCAGGACTAGTCTCTGTTTTTTGAGAAATAAACTCTTGCGACTTATGAAAGGTATAAATGTTGGAATATGCCTGTTGTATGGCTTGTTTTAAAGCTTCTGGAACCTGATCTGCAAATATTTTAATTTCTTCTTCTGTGTAGAGAATGGAATCTATTTCTCTTTTTTCAAATTGTAAAGTGAAATCTCGTAAGGCTTGATCTGATTTTATCTCTACTTGTTTAAATATTCCTTCAATAATTTCATCCAAAGATTGAGCGTTCAGACTTGGTCTTTGACAAATCTGCGCAAAGCTATTTGAATCAGGATATTTTATATATGGAATCATGCTTACAAAATCATTTTCTCAATTGGTAGGACTAATATTCCTTGCGCACCAGCTTCACGTAAAGATTCAATAATTTCCCAAAAATCATTTTCTGATATGACGGAGTGTAAAGAATACCAGCCATTTTCAGCTAATGGTACACGAGAAGGTGATTTCATGCCTGGTAATAAGGCAATGATTTTATCCAAATTCTTTTCTTCAGCATTTAATACCACATACTTGGCATTTTGCCCTCTTTGTACAGAATCAATCCGAAAAGTAAGTTTATCTAATAAGATTTTCTTATCGGGAGATAATGATTTATTGGATATGAGAACGGCTTGACTTTTAAATACTTCAGCAACTTCTTTTAATCCATTACTTAATAAGGTTCCTCCAGTAGAAACTATGTCACAAATACCTTCAGCTAGGCCTATACTTGGGGCAATTTCAACTGATCCCGAAATTTCATGAGTATGTGCATTAACTCCTTGAGATTTTAGAAAGTTGTTGGTTAAGTTAGGGTAGGAGGTAGCGATACTTTTACCTTCAAAATAACTTAGATCAGTATAAATTTCATTTCTTGGTATAGCTAATGACAAACGACATTTGGAAAAACCTAATTCCTTGACGATCTCTACATCTTTCTTATTTTCTTCTAACACATTTAGGCCAATCACTCCCAAATCCGCAACTCCATCCTCTACATAACCAGGAATATCGTCATCACGTAAAAACAAAAATTCTATGGGAAAATTGCTAGAAATGGAACGCAACTTAGAACCTCCCGATTCAAATTTAATTCCACACTCTTTAAATAACTTCAATGAATCGTCGCTTAATCTGCCTGATTTTTGAACTGCGATTCTAATATTTGTATTGCTCATATATGTATTTTTCCTAAAATAGACAAGCCCCGAAATTTTCGAGGCTTGCCATTGAATGTTTAGATAAACATCTTAATGGGATCCTCAAGGTACTGCTTTAATGTTTGTAAAAATGCAGCTCCTGTTGCTCCGTCCACCACACGATGATCACAGGTTAATGTTATCTTCATGATGTTTGTGGCATAAAACTGTCCATTTTTGACACCAACGGTTTCTTTAATTCCACCTACTGCCAAAATACACGACTCTGGTGAGTTGATGATGGACGTAAATTGGTCAATGCCAAACATACCTAAATTACTTACAGTGAACGTATTACCTTCCCAATCTTTCGGTTGTAATTGCTTGTTTTTAGCTTTAGATCCTAATTCCTTAGCTTCTGCTGAAATCTGAGCAATGGATTTTTCGCTAGCAAAACGGATAACTGGTACAAGTAATCCATCTTCAACTGCAACAGCCATTCCAATATGCACGTGCTTGTTGACACGAATACGGTCTTCCATCCAATAGGAGTTTACTTTTGGATGTTTTACTAAGGATAAGGCCACAGCTTTGATTACCATATCATTAAATGAAATTTTAACCGGTAAAACTTCGTTCATACTCACACGAGCCTCCATGGCTTTATCCATATTGATTTCCATGGTCAAATAAAATTCAGGGGCACTGAATTTTGATTCTGACAATCGACGAGCAATTGTCTTCCGCATTTGACTGTTTGGAATATCTTCGAAACTTTCTTCTCCTGAAATAAAATTACCCGTGGCTCCTCCTTGAGAAGGCTTATAGTTTTCTACATCAATCTTGGTGATTCTTCCACCTTCTCCTGTTCCTTGTAACCATGATAGATTGATATTCTTTTCTTTAGCTAAAGCTTTTGCTAGGGGAGAGGCTTTAATAATACCACCTGTAGAATTAGCTTGAATGCCGGAAGAAGTACTGGATTTTACTTCAGCAGCTTTTGGAGATTCTTTGACTGGAGTAGTCGGCGCTGCGGCAACTGGTGCCGGCGCAGGAGAAGCAGCTACAGGAGCTGCAGGTGCAGGTGTTTGTGCCAATAATGGTTGGAAATCTGTTCCAGGCTCTCCAACAATCATGATAATTCCGTCAACAATAACGCCCTCCCCTTCTTTCGCTCCTATGTATAGAATAGTACCATCTTCATAGTTTTCCAACTCCATGGTAGCTTTGTCTGTCTCTACTTCAGCGATGATGTCACCCGATTTAACCACATCACCTACCTTTTTTAACCATTTAGCAATGACACCTTCGATCATGGTATCACTCATTTTGGGCATTCGTACTGCCTTAGCTGGAATACTAGATAGATCAACTGCAGGGGGGGCTGGTGTGGCTGCCACCTCAACAGGGCTGGAACTTTCTTTAACTTCCGTTGCAATAGGAGCCGCTGGAGTAGTTCCACCAGTAAGTAAACTTGAAAAATCTTCCCCAGGTGTACCTACAATGGCAATGATTCCGTCAACAGGTACAGCTTCACCTACCTTAACCCCAATATATAATAATGTACCATCCTCGTAATTTTCTAATTCCATGGTAGCCTTGTCGGTTTCTACTTCAGCTATGATGTCACCAGATTTAATTACATCTCCCTCTTTCTTAAGCCAATTAGCGATTACACCTTCAACCATGGTGTCACTCATTTTGGGCATTCTTATTACTTCAGCCATTATCTTATTTTTAAAATTCAAAATTAAGCTTTAGATGCTTGTTTCGAAAACTATTATGTAAAAATATTTGATTAATCTAATTTTAAAACTGCCATAAATGCCTCTTGTGGAATTTCTACATTACCCACCTGACGCATCCTCTTTTTACCCTTTTTCTGCTTTTCAAGCAATTTCCGTTTACGAGAAATATCACCCCCATAACACTTAGCCAAAACATCTTTTCTGAGTGCTTTTACCGTTTCACGCGCAATAATCTTCTGACCAATGGCAGCTTGAATTGCAATCTCAAATTGTTGTCTTGGTAATAACTCCCTTAATTTTTCACACAATCGCTTACCCCAATCATAGGCTTTATCTCGGTGAACAATAGCAGAAAGTGCGTCCACTTTTTCTCCATTTAACATGATATCTAATTTAACCATGTTACCAGGCTGATAACCTTTATATTCATAATCCAATGAAGCATATCCACGAGAAATGGTCTTCAATCGATCAAAAAAGTCAAATACAACTTCTGACAAAGGCATATCAAAAGTTAATTCTACTCGGTCAGTAGTTAGGTAAATTTGATTGATTAATATGCCCCTTTTGTCCATGCATAAACTCATAATCACCCCGGTATACTCGGATTTAGTAATGATTTGTGCTTTGATGTAAGGTTCTTCAATTACATTGATTAAGTTAGGCTCAGGTAAATCACTTGGAGCTGAAACCCATAATTCCTCGTGGGAAGTGGTTAAAACCTTGAATTTAACAGAAGGAACTGTGGTGATAACTGTCATATCAAATTCACGTTCCAATCGTTCCTGCACAATTTCCATGTGCAACATACCTAAGAAGCCACAACGAAAACCAAATCCCAAAGCCATGGATGTTTCAGGCTCCCAAACCAAGGAGGCATCATTTAATTGAAGCTTTTCCATGGCATCTCGTAAATCCTCAAACTCCGATGTTTCTACTGGATAAATTCCAGCGAAAACCATGGGTTTTACTTCTTCAAATCCTAAAATAGCGCTTTGGCAAGGGTTGGCTACATGTGTGATGGTATCACCCACTTTAACTTCTTTGGCTTCTTTGATACCTGAAATTAGATAACCTACATCACCAGATTTAATGATGGATTTCGGTACTTGCTCTAATCCTAAAGTTCCGATTTCATCGGCAAAGTATTCTTTGCCTGTATTCATAAATTTAACTTTATCTCCTTTACGTATTTCTCCATTATAAACACGGAAAATTACCTCGATACCTCGATACGAGTTAAAGGTTGAGTCAAAAATTAATGCCTGTAAAGGTTCTTCTGGGTTACCTGTAGGAGCAGGGATACGCTCTACTACCGCATCCAAAATATCCTGTATACCAATACCTTCTTTACCAGAGGCATGAATGATATCTTCCTTTTTACAACCAATTAAATCAATAATTTGATCCGATACTTCTTCTGGCATAGCACCAGGGAGATCTATCTTGTTAAGAACCGGAATGATTTCTAAATCGTGGTTGATTGCCAAATATAAGTTAGAAATAGTTTGCGCCTCGATTCCTTGAGAAGCATCTACAATTAATAAGGCTCCCTCGCAAGCGGCGATCGATCTAGAAACTTCATATGAAAAGTCAACGTGCCCAGGAGTATCTATTAAATTGAAAGTGTAAACCTCTCCATCCTTAGGATATTGCATTTGAATGGCATGAGATTTAATAGTAATACCTCTTTCTCTCTCTAAATCCATATCATCCAAAAGCTGATTCATCATATCGCGCTTTTGAACTGTATTCGTGAATTCTATCAATCGATCAGCCAAAGTACTCTTTCCGTGATCAATATGAGCGATGATACAAAAATTACGAAGGTTCTTCATTTAATTTCTATTTGTAACATTCAACCAAAAAAACATGCATTTGGTTAATTAGCATTGAATTCCATGTAAAGCTGCTTGTAAAAAACTTTCTATATCATACTTGCCAAGGAACTCACCTTTTCAAGCTACAAATATAGTCAAGGCATTGCTGGCAAGCTATACGAGAACTCAATTATTCTGTGATTAATAGGTAGTTTTTATTTGAAAGGGTTGAATTAATGAGCGACTTGCATGATGCTTTCAATTTCCTCCCATTCTATAGGGATATTTTTCATTAAATTCTCTGTGCCATTGGGAGTAATAAGTAAGTTGTTCTCCAATCGAATACCTATCCCTTCTTCACGGATATAAATACCTGGTTCACAGGTCAATACCATTCCTGGCTCAAATGGCTTATATTTATCCCATACATCATGCACGTCTAATCCTAGGTGATGAGCTACTCCATGCATAAAATATTTTTTGAATAAAGGCGCATTTTTATCTTGCTTCTCTACATCATGTCTAGAAAATAACTTTAAATCAATCAATTTCCCTTCCATATACCTTTCAACCTCTTTTTGATAATCTGTCCAATAAACGGAAGGTTGCATAATTTGACTTGCAAAATTCAGCACATCATAAACAGCTAAATACACCTCTTTCTGACGAGTCGTAAACTTGCCATTTACAGGAATAGTTCGTGTCATATCCGCATTATAATTAGCATAGGAAGCACCCACGTCTAACAATAATAAATCGCCATCCTTACATACTTCATTGTTTTCAATATAATGCAATACGCAAGCATTTGCTCCTGAGGCTATAATAGGCGTGTAAGCAAAGCCACTGCTTCTTGATCGTATAAATTCATGAATAAATTCAGCCTCTATTTCATATTCATATACACCTGGTTGGGTATATGACAAAATACGTCGAAAGGCCGATTCCGTAATATCAATGGCCTGTTGCAAGGCACCAATTTCTTCATTCTCCTTCTTCATACGAATCGTATTCATGATAGGAGCCAAGCGTTTGAAATTGTGGGTGGGGTATTTACTTTGGATCTGTTTAGTTAAACGGGCATTTTGTGTTTCTACCTGAGAACTGTTTCGGATATGTTCATTATCCAATAAGTAGATATTTTCAGCAGTATATACCAGCGTTTGCATGATGGAATCCATCTGACTTGTCCACTGAATGTTTTTAATTCCAGAAATTTGATGAGCTTCTTCTTTAGTAAATTTATGTCCCTCCCAAATGGCTATTAATTCCGAGGTTTCTTTAACAAATGCAATTTCTTTTAAATGTTCTTCTGGTGCATCAGGGTATAACAACAAAAAACTTTCCTCTTGGTCTAATCCCGTTAAATAGAATAAATCAGTATTCTGCTTGAAACCCATACTGCCATCCGCGTTGGTTGGCATGATGTCGTTTGAACTAATTAATACAATAGATTTGGGGGCTAATTGATCAACTAATTTTTGACGATTTTTAACGTATAATTGTGAAGGAAGTGTTTTATATCTCATGATTTTATTTACGACATAGGTAAATGATTTCTTCTAGAGGTAAACTCATTTTTTGACTATTTTCAAGTCCGATTTTTTCTATCATATTTACAGGTATTACTTGAAAACCAGATTTTTCCAATTGTTTCCCGTAATCTCTTCCATAAATTCTTACATGGTCATCTTGTAAAAAATGCTTTTCTCGTTCTTTAGGATCAGTAATACTTTCATCCTCATATGTGGTTTCTAAATCAAGTCTCTGTGGACTTTGACAAAGGGCAAATCCATCTGGCTTCAAAACACGACGAATTTCCTGCATACAACGAACATCATCACGAACATGCTCTAATACGTGGTTACAGAAAACGGCATCGAAGCTATTGTCTTCAAATGGAATATCATGCAAGTCCATTTTCACCTTAGCTAATGGAGATTCAATATCAGCCGTGATATAATTATCGCCTAATAATTTTTCAAACCTATCGATAAAACAATATTCTGGAGCAATGTGTAATAATCTTAGATTACTTTTAAAAAATGGTGTTTCCTTTTGTAAAAATAGATACATCAGTCGATGCCTTTCTAAACTTAAACAAGAAGGGCAAAGGGCATTTTCTCTGGGTTGAAGTCTTCCATAAGGAAGAAATTTGGAGAAATTTTGTTGGCAAATTGGGCAATGCACTTTATTACCTTGTAAAAAAATACTGTAAACTTTCAGCAGCTTATGAGCTACCAATTGAATGTATTTTCTAGGTATATTTCTTAAAATCCAGCTTATTAAATATTTCATAAGACAAAAAAAGGGAAGGTGTTTACATGAAATACCTTCCCAAATCAAATAATTTGCTAATTACATTTCACGAATCCAGATGTTTCTAAAACTTACTGGATTACCATGATCTTGTAAACTGATTGGACCTGCCCCGTGTACTGGGTTTTTAGGTTGACCAATATATTCTGTAGTTCCTTGAATTTTGGTATGATTTTGAACCACAATACCATTATGAATGACAGTAATGTAGGCAGGAGTATCAATTCCTCCGTTTACTGTAAATTTAGGAGCAGTGTATATAATGTCATAAGTATTCCATTCTCCCATGGGTGAACTCGCATTAACTAGTGGGGCAGATTGTTTGTAAATACTACCCGCTTGACCATTACGATAAGTTCTGTTTTGGTATGAGTTAAGCACTTGTACTTCATACATTCCTTGCATGAAAATACCACTATTACCTTTTCCTTGACTTTTTAAAGTTTCAGGCTCAATAGGTGAGCGCCACTCCACATGTAATTGATAATTGGTGAACTTTTGTTTGGTAGAGATATGCCCAGCTCCTTTTACCACTGTCATGGCGCCATCTTCTACTTTCCATTTGGCAGGACTTCCATCCTTTACTGTTTCCCAATTATCTAAGTTTTTTCCATCGAATAACACAATGGCATCAGAAGGGATTTTACCTGGACTAACAACGCGAACCTCTGGATCCCAGTATTCCGTTTTGTCAGGTTTGTTAGGATTTTCCTCAATAAAACGATGATCTTGTGCTTGTAAGCAAAAACTACCAGCTGCTAAAACAGCAGTGTAGATGAAAGTAATTTTTTTCATATGTAAAGGTTTTAGAAAATCAAATTACAGTAATTTTTAGATAAAAAAAAACCGGTATTAACCGGTTTTCCTTAACTGAAATAATGCTTATTTAGCGAAACTTGCTTTGATTTGCTCCACATCTACCAATTTGATAATAGGTCTCTGCTTTAAAATTTTGATAGCATTTACTTTATTATTCGCTACTGCGTGATTTCTTCTGTCTTTGCGTTTTAGTCTAGTTACGGCCATGTCTTGATAAATTTGGTGTGCAAAAATACTAAATATCATTTATTAATCAAATAATAAGTCTCGTTTAATTAAATTTGCATTTTTAAAATATTATGCAAAAGCCAAGTAACGCTAGAGGAACGAGAGATTTTGGGCCCAAAGAAATGGCCAAACGAACCTACGTTTTTAATGTAATAAAAAATCATTTTGAACAGTTTGGATTCCAAGCCATTGAAACTCCTGCCATAGAGAATTTATCTACTTTGACTGGTAAATACGGTGATGAAGGAGATCAATTATTATTTAAGATTCTTAATTCAGGAGATTACCTGTCTAAATTAAACGAACAAGATTTTAAAGAAGGTAGTAAGAAATTTACCTACAAAGTCAGTGAAAAGGGATTAAGATACGATTTGACTGTACCTTTTGCTCGTTTTGTGTCTATGAATCGGAATGATTTGGCATTCCCTTTTCGTAGATTTCAAATGCAGCCTGTTTGGAGGGCGGATAGACCACAAAAAGGGCGTTACAGAGAATTTTATCAATGTGACGCGGATATAGTTGGTTCCAATTCCTTATTGAATGAAGCTGAATTAATTACCCTTTTTCAATCTGTTTTTAACTCTCTTCGTTTAAAGGCTCATTTGGTTATCAACTCAAGAAAGGTTTTAGCTGGTGTTGTGGATGTATTAGGTATGAGTGACCTATTTGTTGACTTTGCTGTTGCCATAGACAAACTAGATAAAATTGGTTGGGATGCTGTTTCCAATGAGTTAGTCGAACGTGGGTTTAGCAAGGATCATTGTGTGATTTTAGCTGATTTAATCGTTTTTGAAGGCAATAACTTGGCCAAGATTGATAAATTAAGGCAATTTTTTAACGGTAATGAACAAGGGGAAGCTGGATTGAGAGAGATAGAGCAAGTATTGGATTTTATCAGTAAAAATGGCTATGATAATTCCAATATCATATTTGATTATCGTTTAGCTAGAGGTTTAAGTTATTATACTGGTTTAATTTTCGAAGGAAAAGCGAAAGATATCCCATTTGGGTCTATTGCAGGTGGCGGTCGTTATGACAATTTAACCAGTGATTTTGGTTTACCCAATATGTCTGGGGTTGGTCTTTCATTCGGTATTGAAAGAATCATCGACGTCATGGAAGCTTTAAGCTTGTTTCCAGATATTCCTGTCTCCGGTTCCAAAGTTTTATTTGCGTATTTTGACCAAGAGGGACAAATCCAAGCATTTCAATATGTCAATGAATTGCGTAGATTAGGTATTGCTTCTGAAATATATCCTGAAATAGCTAAGATTAAGAAGCCTTTTGAATTTGCAGATAAAAAGAAAATTCCATTTGTCGCAGTTTTAGGGGAACAAGAGTTGGCTGAAAATAAAATTAATTTAAAAAATATGCGAAGTGGAGAACAGAAACTCCTGACTTTAAATGAATTAATTCAGAGTTTATAAAAAAAAGGCTAGTAGAAATACTAGCCTTTTTTTATGTGATTTGAACATCATCTCCACGCTTTGAATTGATTGATGAGGCCGTTAGTAGAACTGTCATGACTTGTAACCGTCTGATCATTTTCTAGTTCAGGTAAGATGGAATTGGCTAATTGCTTTCCTAATTCTACACCCCATTGGTCATAACTGAATATATTCCAAATAACTCCCTGAACAAATATTTTGTGTTCATACATGGCAATTAATGCTCCCAAGGTTTTAGGATTAATTTGCTTAGCCAAAATGGAATTAGTAGGTTTATTTCCCTCAAAAACCTTAAATGGAGCTAATTTTTGGATAGCCTCGTCATTTAAACCTGCTTTTTGTAATTCCGCAATAACAGTATCCAAGGACTTACCATTCATCAATGCCTCTGTTTGAGCGAAAAAATTTGACATTAACAAGGTGTGATGATTTCCGATAGGATTATGCGTTTGTGCAGGTGCAATAAAATCTGCCGGTATCATTTGAGTTCCTTGATGAATCAATTGATAAAATGCATGTTGACCATTTGTACCTGGTTCTCCCCATATTACCGGACCAGTGGCATAATTGACATGATTACCAGCTCTATCGACTGATTTGCCGTTAGATTCCATATCTCCTTGTTGAAAATAGGCTGCGAATCTATGCATATATTGGTCATAGGGTAGAATGGCATGAGTAGGAGCATTCCAAAAATTAATGTACCAAATACCTAATAGAGCTAAAATCACAGGTGCATTTTTTTCCAATGGTGTATAGGCTAAATGATTATCCATATCATGTGCGCCTTCTAGTAATGCTTCAAAATTATCATAGCCAATGGATAATGATATGGATAGTCCAATGGCAGACCACAAGGAATACCGTCCACCGACCCAATCCCAAAAAGCAAACATATTGCTGGAATCTATTCCAAACTTTTCCACCTGAGATTTATTGGTGGACAATGCAACAAAATGCTTGGAAATGGCACTTTCATCTTGAGCAGCATCCAAAAACCAGGCTCTAGCAGTAAAAGCATTGGCCATGGTTTCTTGTGTGGTAAATGTTTTAGAGGCAATTAAAAATAGGGTAGTCGCAGGATTAAGTTTTTTTAGGGTCTCTGCTATGTGAGTGCCATCTACATTACTTACAAAATGAACATTCAATCTAGTTTTATAAGGTTTTAAAGCTTCAGTTACCATCACGGGTCCCAGATCTGATCCTCCAATCCCAATGTTTACAATATCGGTAATGGCCTCTTGAGTATATCCTTTCCATGTTCCAGAAATTACTTGCTCAGTAAATTCTTTCATATGTTCCCTCACTTGATGTATCTCAGCATTGATATTTACTCCATCCAACAATTGAGGTTCTCCCTTAGGCTTCCTGAGTGCCGTATGTAAAACGGCCCTTCCTTCTGTTTGATTGATTAATTCACCAGAAAGTTGAGCTTTAATAGCAGATTCTAATTGACATTCCTTGGCTAATTCAATAAGATGCTGAAAAGTATCAGCATCAATTAAATTTTTAGAGTAATCAATTAATATATCCTGAAAGTAGAGACTATAGGTAGATTGTCTGTTTTTATCGGAGTGAAACAAAGATTTTAATGGAAGAGATTCCAGGCGCTTTTTGTCTTCTAATAACTTTTGAAAGGCAGTGGTTTGGGTAAAATTGATAGTAGGAAGCATGTGTTTTATTTGATTAGCATGGTAGCAAATTCAGTATGATCACCCAAAAATACATTATAATCCCAAGATTTGGAATTCCCTTTCAGTTTGCCATGTTTACTATACTGCCAAAAACGTAGATTATCTGGTTCAACAATATTTTCTTCATCGTAACTGGCTAGCCATAAATGGAAATCGTTAAATTCCTCATTATTAAATAAATCGGAATACATTCTTAGGTTGGTGTAAAGGATGGGATTGGTTTGATAATGCTTAGATAGATAATCTAAAAATTTCTTAACATTTCTTTTTAACTGATGATGGTTGACTTGATTGGTAACCTCTATATCACAAACAGGAGGGAGGTCTCCCTCTTCTAATTTGACTAGCTGACAAAAATTTCTTGCTTGTTCAATTGGATCTCTCGTAGGAATATAAAAATGATATGCTCCTCTTGTTAAACCCTTCTGTTTGGCATGATGCCAATTTGTATGAAAATTTGGATCTTGAAGACTTCTCCCTTCAGTAGCTTTAATGAAAACAAATTTGACACTAACCGTGTCGAATAGATCCAATTGACTTATTCGATGCCAAGGAACATTGCCATTATGGTGAGAAACATCTATTCCATGAATGGAATGTTTCTGTGGAACATCTATTTGAATGGCATCACTATATGAAAACTGATGTCCTTCGTCTTTCGAGAGTGAATTAATAATAGAAAAAAGAATCCAGCAAAATATGAGTACAACTAAGGAACTAAGGATAAGCTGGATTCTTTTTTTCAAGGAAAATGATTTGATAAACAAATTTACTAAATCTTATAAATTCGGTTGAGGTGTTTTTCTCAAATATGGCTTAATTGCCGTAAAACCCTTTGGAAATTTTGTCGCAGCTTCTTCATTAGATACAGCTGGAGTAATAATTACATCCTCTCCGTGTACCCAATCAGCAGGGGTGGCAACTTGATAATTGGCAGTTAACTGCAAAGAATCAATCACACGTAAAATTTCGGTAAAATTTCTACCAGTAGATGCTGGATATGTTAAAGTAAGTTTAATCTTTTTGTCTGGTCCAATAATAAATACAGAACGTACCGTAGCTTTTTCAGAAGCATTTGGATGAATCATATCATACAATAAAGCAACTTTCTTTTCAGGATCGGCAATGATTGGGAAGTTCATCTGAACATGGTTTACCTCTTCAATATCTGGAACCCATTTATTGTGTGAATCTAAACTGTCGACCGATATAGCAATAGCTTTAACACCACGTTTAGAAAACTCACCATTTAAAAGTGCAGTTTTCCCTAATTCCGTAGTACAGACAGGCGTAAAGTCAGCTGGGTGACTAAAAAATAATACCCATGAATTTCCAATCCACTCATGAAAATTAATAGGTCCTTGTGTTGTTTCTGCGCTAAAATCTGGCGCGATATCTCCTAATCTTAAAGACATAATAGTAGATGTTTATATGTGTTATCTACCAAATTTATAGACTATTTATTAAATAAAAAAGCAATTCTAAAATAGAATTGCTTTTAACATTACACTTCATCAACAAACTAAAAACCAAATAATTAAAATGCTGTAGGAGAAGGATTCGAACCTCCATGGTGCGGTTAGCCATATCGCAGAACTGATTTAGTGGTCAACCCATTACGCTACGTTTATCCCGAACTCACCACCCCCGAGACAGGAGGGCACGTCTGCCAATTTCATCACCCTACAGTGAAATAATACTTACCTTTGTAATTATTATATACCAAAATTATAAAACAATTTTAGATTTTCAAAATAGTTTAATAAAAATCTGATTTTTTTGATTAATTTTTAAAAATATTAACGATTTATTGAAAATATTATGGATAAAAAAATAGATCTCGACCCTTTGGACTATAAAATTTTAGAAATATTAGTTCGAGATTCCAACCTTCCTTACACAGAAATTGGTCAACGATTGGATGTTTCTGGTGGTACAGTACATGTTCGCATGAAAAAAATGGAAGCATTAGGGGTGGTTAAGGGCGCACAGCTTTTAATTGATTACTCTAAAATAGGATGGGATATTACTGCCTTCTTGGGAATTTATTTGGACAAAAGTTCTTTATATGAAGATGTCGCCAAACAGTTAGAGATGATCCCAGAAGTTGTCAATATTCACTACACAACAGGTATTTACTCCATATTTGCTAAAATTATATGTCGGGATACTCAACACCTTAGGGAGGTATTACACGATAAAATTCAACGTGTTGCTGGTATTCAAAGAACTGAAACTTTTATCTCCTTAGAAGAAAGTTTGATTAGAAATACACCTTTATTTTGAATTATTTAGAATAGTTCTAATTAAATGCTTACATAACTAAATTTTGCTTCGTAATTTTGTGATGATAAATACATAATTATATGGCAGAAAAGGTTGATGATATTTTACAGGAGGTTACTAGCTCCGATTATAAATATGGATTTGAATCCCATTTTGATACAGAAGAGGCTCCCATTGGATTAGATGAGTCTACCATTCGGTTTATTTCCGACAAAAAAAATGAACCAGAGTGGATGTATGAATGGCGATTAGCTGCATTTAGATATTGGAAAACTTTACAAGAGCCTACCTGGGCTAATGTTAATTATACCCCCACCGATTATCAAGCATTAAAATATTACTCGGCTCCTAAACCTAAGAAGCAATTGAATTCATTGGATGAAATTGATCCAGAATTACGCAGGACTTTTGAAAAATTGGGTATTTCATTAGATGAGCAAAAACGTTTATCTAATGTGGCAGTCGATGCAGTAATAGATTCAGTTTCTGTCGCCACCACATTTAAAGAAACATTAGCGGAAAAGGGTATCATATTTTGTTCCATTTCTGAAGCTGTAAAAGAACATCCAGAATTGGTTAAAAAATACTTAGGTAGTGTTGTCCCAGTAAAAGATAATTATTTTGCTGCCTTAAATTCAGCTGTGTTTTCTGATGGCTCTTTTTGTTACATTCCCAAAGGAGTGCGCTGTCCAATGGAATTGTCGACCTATTTCAGAATCAATGCTGCTGGTACTGGTCAATTTGAACGTACACTAATCGTGGCAGATGAAGATTCTTATGTAAGTTATTTGGAAGGCTGTACCGCGCCCATGCGTGATGAAAATCAATTACATGCTGCAGTAGTCGAGATTTATGTTCATGCTGGAGCTGAAGTTAAATATTCAACCGTTCAGAACTGGTATCCTGGTGACAAAGAAGGAAAAGGGGGTATTTATAATTTTGTAACTAAGCGTGGGATTTGTGATGGAGCGCATTCAAAATTATCCTGGACTCAAGTAGAAACAGGGTCAGCGGTAACTTGGAAATACCCTTCTGTAATTTTGAAAGGTGACTATTCTATAGGTGAATTTTACTCCGTAGCTGTAACTAACAATCATCAGCAAGCAGACACTGGTACAAAAATGATTCACCTAGGCAAGCATTCAAAATCACGAATTGTTTCAAAAGGTATTTCTGCTGGTGTATCCCAAAATTCTTACCGTGGTTTGGTCCAGGTTGCCAAGCGCGCAGATTACGCTAAAAATTATTCCCAATGTGACTCCTTATTATTAGGAGATCGTTGTGGTGCTCACACTTTTCCATATTTGGAAGTGAAAAATAATACGGCCTCAGTTGAACACGAAGCAACGACATCTAAGATTGGAGAAGATCAAATATTTTATTGTAATCAAAGGGGGTTATCAACTGAGTCAGCCATTGCTTTGATTGTCAACGGCTATGCCAAGGAAGTATTAAATCAATTACCGATGGAATTTGCCGTAGAAGCTCAGAAACTTTTAGCTATTTCATTAGAAGGTTCGGTAGGTTAATTATTTTACTCCCCCCGTATGAATACAAATTAGAGTACTTCCTGTTGGGAAGTACTTTTTTTTGAGTAAATCATAAACTCCCAACATCATTTTTCCAGTATATGTAGGCTCAATGGCAATCTGATGTTGTGCTTTGAAATTTTCACAAAATGCGTCTAATGCGGGGTTTGATTTCGCATACTTTCCTTGTACATAATCTTCTTTAAGAATTAAATTAGGTAAGTCTAATGACAAATCCTGTAAGTGATTTTGTATTTCAATTTTGTTGTTTAAACAAAGGATTCCAACTATGTTAGATGATGAATACTTAGCAAGTCCTATAACGGTTGTACCTGTACCAACCGCACTAATGATGTAATCAGAAGATATTTTATTCTCAATTTCAAGTACTATCTCTCTTATTCCCGAAATGCCAAAATTAGAATAGCCTCCTTCAGGAATTACCCAATAATCATTCATATTATCGATACTATGAACCTCTTTTTTTTGATAAGCCTTTCTGTCCAAGAAATGTAGTTTCATGCCCCATTGATGTATCTGTTTCAAATACGGATTACTTGATTCATTTAATTCATCTCCACGTACTATTCCAATGGATGGTATTTTTAATTGATGACATACATAAGCCAAAGCATATAAATGATTGGAGTAAGCCCCACCAAAACTAATAATGCCCTTTTTGGGATTATCTTGGGCGATCTGAATATATTCTTTTAATTTGCGCCATTTATTTCCTGATACAGTTTGATGTATTAAATCATCTCTCTTTAAAAATAAACGGATTTGTTGATCTTGCCAAAGCGGACCATATATTTCTTCTAGAGGAGAGGGAAGATTTAAAAAAGAATTTTCAAAAGTAGCGATGTCCATAAATGAAGAAATAGATCCAATTGACAGTGAAGACGATTTGTATGAACATTTCAATTTTACTGTCGACAAAGGTCAACAATTACTTAGAATTGATAAATATTTGCTCTTAAAAATTTCTAATGCCACTCGATCTAAAATTCAAGCGGGAATTGAATTAGGAGCAGTTAAAGTTAATGGTGCAATCATTAAATCGAATTATAAGGTTAAACCCTTTGATGAAATTGTTGTTGCATTTTCGCATCCGCCAAGAGTTAAAGATGTATTGCCTGAAAATATTCCCTTAGATATTGTCTTTGAAGATGATGAATTAATCATCATAAACAAACCAGCGGGTATGGTGGTGCATCCAGCTCATGGTAATTGGAATGGTACTTTGGTCAATGGACTCCTTTATCATTGCCAACAATTACCCGGTAAAGAAGAAATTAGACCTGGGCTTGTTCATCGTATCGACAAAGACACATCTGGAATATTGGTGGTGGCTAAATCTGAATATTCACTCATCCAATTAGCAAAACAATTTTTTGATCATAGTATCGAGAGGACGTATTATGCCTTGTGTTGGGGTGTGCCAAAATTGGAAAAAGCAACCTTACGAGGTAAAATTGATCGTAGTCCTAAAGATCGAAAGGTCATGATGATATTTCCAGAAGATGCAGATCATGGGAAATTGGCCATCACACATTATGAAGTTGTGGAATCCTTTGTTTTTTGTTCTTTGATTAAATTTAATTTAGAAACAGGTAGAACACATCAAATTAGAGCTCACGCTAGTTCAATGGGTCACCCCTTATTTTCAGATGCAGCCTATGGAGGAGATAAAATTAGGTATATGTGTAGTATGGCCAATTTTAAAACCTTTGTGAATAATTTGATGAAGGTATGTTCTAGACAGGCTCTACATGCCTATTCTCTGGGTTTTGAACATCCTAAAAGCAAGGAACTAATGTATTATGAACAAGAATTTCCTGAAGATATGAAGGAGGTAATAGATAAATTAAGAGCAGTATTTAATGATGGACCAAATAGAAATTAAGAAAGCACAAATAGGGGATGTCCCAGCTATCATGGACTTGGTTAAAGAGTTGGCAATTTTCGAAAAAGCCCCTGATGAGGTCAGTTCCACCAAAGATGATTTTATTTTAGGAGGTTTTGGAGATAAACCCATTTTTGAATCTAATTTGATTTATTTGAATGGAGAGTTAGCGGGGTTTTCCTTGTGGTATTTCCGTTTTTCTACCTGGAAAGGAAAGCGGTTCTATTTGGAGGACCTTTATATCAAGGAAGAATTTAGATCGAAAGGATTAGGGAAAATGCTGTTAGATGAGGCTATTGAGGAAGCCAAAAGAACGAAATGTACCGGAATGATGTGGCAAGTTTTGGATTGGAACGAACCAGCCATTCAATTCTATAATCGGTATGGAGTTAAAATGGATGCTGGTTGGTTAAATGTACATCTGGATTTATAAACCCAGATGTACTTATCTTCATTAATGTATAATAATTTGTTTTTCAATATCTTCTAAAGAAGCTCCTTTGGTCTCTGGCATAAGGAATATGACATACATTAATTGGCCGACCATCATCAAACCAAACAAACTAAAGATAAAGGTTCCTCCAAAATTTTCTGTAAGTATTGGAAAGAAGTTAGCAACCAAGGCGGCTAATAGCCAATGAGTTAATGAACCCCATGCCATTCCAGAAGCTCTTACAGAATTTGGAAATATTTCTGAAATAAATACCCATATCACAGAGCCCTGGCCTAAAGCATGTGAAGCTATAAATAAGAAGATATAGACCGGAACGAGTGAATAGGATTCTTGGTAAAATGATAAGGCTATTAGTCCCAGCGAAATAATATATCCAAAGGAACCAATATACATCAAAATCCTTCTACCAATTTTATCTATAAAAAACCACCCCAGCAAAGTAAAGATTAAATTGGCCACTCCGATACCTGCCGTGGATAAAAGGGCGCCTTCTTTCCCTAATCCGGTTAATTCATAAATCCTTGGAGCATAATAGATGATGGCGTTGATACCTGACATTTGATTAAAAAAGGCGAATAGAAAGGAGAGGAGCAAGGGTTTGAAATATTTATTAGAGAATAATTTTTCCTTTGTTGTCTGCTTATTAGCATTTTTGATGATGCGATCCAAGGTACCTTTAGGATAGGGATCTGCCAATGTGAGAACCTTGAGTGCGCCTTCTTCATCTTTTCTTTTTAATACTAAAAATTGGGGTGTTTCTGGGGTGAATAAAATCAATATGGAAAATACTAGACTGGGAATAGCTACCATTCCTAGCATATATCTCCAATCATCATCACCACCTTGAAGTAAATAATTGGAAATATAGGCCAATAATATACCTAGGACTACATTTAATTGAAAAGAAATAACCAATTTTCCTCGATGTTCAGGAGGGGCTATCTCTGATATATAAATGGGGGCTACTACAGAAGAGGCACCAATACCTAAGCCCCCTAGAAACCTAAATAACATAAATAAATTCACATCAGTAGCGAGAGCTGCACCTATTGATGATATGAAAAAACTAATTCCAATCCATAAAAGTGTCTTTTTTCTGCCGTATTTATCAGCCGGAATTCCTCCTAATGCAGCACCCACTACGGTACCGTATAAGGCAGTAGCAACAGCTAATCCATGGGTCCAACTATCTAAATTCCAAAGTTTCTGAATGGCTAGTTCCGCCCCAGAGATTACAGCAACGTCTAAGCCGAAAAGCATTCCACCCAAACCTACGGTAATAGACCAAAATATGACATGTTTATTCATTTCTTTATTTTAATTTCTATTAAATAAAGGTAAGTATTTATTTGAAAAATTCTAAAATGGAATTATTCCTTACTTAGAGCGAACTTACTTATTAAACTTGCCAATGCACCAAGTATAATAAGTAAAACCAAGGCGTTGGATAATCCGAAATATTCAGAGATAAACCCAATTACCACTGGCCCCAACATAAAACCGATATAAGCTATGGTAGAAACTGCAGCTATGGCCATCGCAGGAGAAGTTTCTTTGCTATTTCCTGCTTGAGAATAGATCATAGGAACGATGGTTGAAATGCCTAAACCTGTAATAAAACAACCTAATGTAGATATATATACTTGAGCGGAATAGATAGTTATACTCATACCAATGGCAATTAGTATTCCATTGATAAGTAATATATTTCGAATAGAAATTCGTTTAGCTGCTTCATCTCCAACTAAACGACCTATCACCATTGAGAAAGCAAAGGCAGAAAAGCCTATTGTAAACGGAAGCCCCTCTAGACTAGGTAATGATTTGAAATATAGACTAATCCAATCTGCCATTGCACCTTCACATAGCATTCCACAAAATGCAATCAAGGAAAGGATTAATAAGTAATTATTCAGCTTAAACTTGGGTTTAGTAGCCTCATCTTCCTCCTCTGCTGACGTGACATCTTTTAATAGATGTCTATAAATTGTAAATATGGAAATGAAATTTACAAAGGCAATTAAATAGAAATGTTGTTTCAAGCTTATGTCTGCCTTTACTAAATAACCTCCTGATAATGCACCCAACATCAATCCAATGGAAAATAAAGCATGAAAAGAGGACATGAGTTTCTTCTCAGTTAGTTTTTCTAAGCTGACTACTTGCGTATTCATGGCAATATTTAAAATATCACCTGCCATACCAAAGCCAAAAAGTCCAATAAAGAGAAATACGGAGCTTGAAATATAGGTTAATGCTGGTATGATAAAAACATATAGAATGATGGCCAGCAAACAAATAATTTTTGAATTATATTTAGCTATTAGCCATCCAGCAATGGGTAAAGAAACCATAGAACCTATCGGCAATCCCATTAAAATGCTACCTAATTCCGCATCTGATAAAACTAAAAAATCCTTAAAATCTGGTATTCTAGTAGCCCATGTAGCAAAGTTCAAACCACACAATAAAAATAAGACGCTGATAGCAAGTCTAGCAGGTAGCATAGCAATCAATATCTATATGAACATATGGGCAACTTCTTTCCAATTATTTACACGTTCATAATCTTGAATGTGAAGATTATGAAGTGCTGAATATAGAATGGGTTTACCTGAAAAAGTAATCAAGTTTTTCTCGTGATCGTCAATAAGATAATCGGCTTGAATCATATGTTTATGCCCACAAAATACGGTATGCTGCCAGCCTATGAATGGGAAATGTTGTTCCAACCAAACTAGTTTTTCTTTCATTGACTCTGGGAATTCAGTAGCAGCTGATACAATGAAAACTTCGTACTTCTTTTGAAGTTGCTTTACTACTTCCACCGCATCATCTTTAACGGCAATGTCCAAGAAAAATCCTGGTTCCCATAAAAATTGATTATTGGATTGATAATCTTGATAAAAGGCCATTTTTAATGAATTATCTTTCAATAATTCGTCATGGCTATATGATTTGTTTAATCGGGAATTTATCTGGTCAATTATTTTGATGGATGTTTCAGCTAATACATCATCCATGTCAATAGCAATTCTTTTCATTGAGAGTAAGTATAAAAAAAAACTCCCCAAAGATGGGGAGTTTTCACTAGAAAATCTAATTTAATTACATCATGCCGCCCATTCCGCCGCCACCAGGCCCGTGTGCATGAGCTGGTTCTGCAGCCGGTTTGTCGGAGATAACGCATTCTGTAGTTAATAGTAAACCTGCTATAGATGCTGCATTTTCTAAAGCTAAACGAGTTACTTTAGTTGGGTCAATGATACCCGCAGCAATCATATTTTCGTATTTATCTTCACGAGCATTGTAACCGAAGTCATCTTTGCCAGCTTTAACCGCGTTGATTACTACCGAACCCTCACCGCCAGCGTTAGAAACGATAGTACGTAAAGGAGATTCCACAGCTTGACGGATGATGTTGATACCTGTATTTTGGTCCTCATTTTCTCCTGTCAAATTATCTAAAGCAGCGATAGCACGAATTAAAGCGACACCACCACCTGCAACGATACCTTCTTCTACTGCAGCACGTGTAGCATGCAAAGCATCATCAACACGGTCTTTCTTCTCCTTCATTTCTACCTCTGTAGCTGCACCAATGTAAAGAATAGCTACACCACCAGACAACTTAGCTAAACGCTCTTGTAATTTCTCACGATCGTAATCAGAAGTTGTATTCTCAATTTGCGATTTGATTTGATTTACACGATTGTCGATATCACTCTTAGCGCCACTTCCATTTACAACTGTAGTGTTGTCTTTGTCGATGATAACTTTTTCAGCTTGTCCCAGGTATTCTAAAGTGGCATTTTCTAATTTGAAACCTCTTTCTTCTGCGATAACTGTACCACCAGTTAAGATAGCGATATCTTCTAACATGGCTTTTCTACGGTCACCGAAACCTGGAGCTTTTACAGCCGCCACTTTCAGAGCACCACGGATTTTGTTTACTACTAAAGTAGCTAAAGCTTCACCGTCTACATCTTCAGAGATGATCAATAAAGGACGACCAGTTTGAGCTACTGCCTCTAAAACTGGAAGTAATTCCTTCATAGAGGAAACTTTCTTTTCAGAAATTAAAATGAATGGTTTTTCTAATTCAACCTCCATTTTGTCTGTATTAGTTACAAAGTAAGCAGAAAGGTATCCGCGATCGAATTGCATACCTTCTACAGTCTTTACTTCAGTCTCTGTACCACGAGCTTCCTCAACTGTAATAACACCTTCACGACCCACTTTCTCCATAGCAGAAGAAATCATTTGACCAATTTCTACATCGTTATTAGCAGAAATGGTAGCTACTTGAGCAATTTCATTTGAAGTAGTGATAGGACGAGATTGTGATTTTAAGTTATCAACGATAGCTTCGACAGCTTTCTCGATTCCACGCTTTAAATCCATTGGATTAGCTCCAGCGGCTACGTTTTTAGAACCGATAGTGTAGATAGATTGAGCTAATACCGTAGCAGTTGTAGTTCCGTCACCTGCTTGATCAGCCGTTTTAGAAGCTACTTCTTTTACTAATTGAGCGCCCATGTTCTCTACAGCATCCTCTAATTCAATTTCTTTTGCTACAGAAACACCGTCTTTAGTAATCGATGGTGAACCAAATTTTTTATCAATGATTACATTACGTCCCTTAGGTCCTAATGTTACTTTTACGGCGTTTGCAAGGGTATCTACCCCTCTTTTCATTTTTTCTCTCGCCTCGGTGTCAAAATATAGTTCTTTTGCCATTTTGTTAAATAAAATTTACTGGTTGAATATTGTAAGTATGAAAACTATAAAACTGCAAAAATGTCAGATTCACGCATGATCAAATAATCTTTGCCATCGATGGTAATTTCAGTGCCTGAATATTTACCATACAACACTGCATCACCCACTTTAACGGTAATAGGCTCATCTTTTTTACCATTACCAATGGCTACGATAGTTCCTTTTTGTGGTTTTTCTTTGGCAGTATCTGGAATAATGATACCAAAAGCAGTTTTTTCTTCAGCTTGAGCAGGCTCAACAACAACCCGATCTGCTAAGGGCTTGATACTTAATTTTGACATAATAATATAGATTTTAAGTTATTAACATGTAAAAAGTCCTTATCATCTAAGGACTTTACATTTATTAGCATGATGTATGCCAAAAAAAATATGCGGTAAAATTGTCAGTTTTTCGACAAATAATGTCAGTCTGACTATTTTGCTGGTGCAACTGGGCTAGGAGCAGGGGAAGCTGGTAAAGTTTTTCCAGCAGCTTTTTCTACATTGACAGATTGAGTAGCGTCGCTATTAACTGAAGATAAGGTAAAATTAGTCAAAAGGACTAAAACCAAAATGCTAATGGAGAAACCCCAAGTTAATTGCTCTACCAAATCACCTGTTTTTTGAACTCCAAACATTTGAGTAGCGCCTCCAGATGAAAACTCGCCACTAATTCCTCCGCCTTTTGGATTTTGAACCAAAATTAAAATGATTAATAGGGCAGAAAATAGTACGATAAGTGATATTAATACGGTGAACATTGTGTATTTAAATTAATTTATGTTTCAATTCGGAAATTCGAGCTGCAAAGTAAACGCTTTTTTCAGGTTTAATCAAACTTAATTTTTCATACATCTCAATGGCACGCTCATACTTTTCTTGAGATTCTAGAATTTTTGCAAAGGTTTCAGATACAGGTGGACCACTTTTGAATTCAGATAAATCCATTAATTCAATTGGTTCATCATTTTGATTTTTCTTTGGCCTAGCGATAGTAGGCAAATTCTGTAAAAAATCATCAATGACCTGAAGCTGTTCTTTTACATCAGGTAACGGTTTGAAAAATTCAGAAATAGATAAAGAATAGGGGACACTAATTTCTTCAATATCAAAAATACTTTCAAAATAGTGTTTTCTGGAGGAAGACATCAAGGCTATTTTCTTTTGTTGTTCTGCGTTGAATTTTTCATTCCAAAACAACAAATAAAAGTAAGGGTATATCTCCTTGTCATGATCAAAGCTATGCTGAATATTCGAATTACTTCGATCTATCTTGTTAAGGAGAAACCATAAATCTTGTGCCTTATTATTCATGTTACCAATCACCAGCTATCTTGTTGAATAAATCTAAGATAATTTGATCCAATAATTTAGGGATTAAATTCTTCTCCACTTGATTTAAAGTCTGATTTTGTGGAAAATCCTGGTAAAAGGAAAATTCCTGATCAAAGTTTTTATTCTCGTCCAGACGATTTGTTAATCTAAATTGAATTCGAAGCGTCAAGCGATTCAAGCCAGCTTTATCATCTGAGGTAGGTGCTTGTGGGCTTAATTCATATCCTACAATGGTACCTTCTAATAACAAATCAGGCGCTTGGGTGGTTAATTTTAGTGAGGTATTACGTTGAAAATATTCCTTTAACCTTTCATTAACATCGAGGCTTAAATTAGCAGGACCACCCGCAGTTTCCATACGGATATTACTAATGTGAATCGTCTTTAGCTCTGGCGAAAGACTTGCTCCTTTAAAGCTATAACAACCGCTTAAAATTGTAGAAGCCAATATGAGCACCCATAATCTAGGCAATATCTTCCAAATCATACTGTTTAATTTTACGATATAGGGTTCTTTCAGATATTCCTAAATCTTTGGCTGCATATTTACGTTTGTTCTTATTTTTCTTCAATGCACGTATGATGATTTCTTTTTCTTGTTTTTCAAGAGACAAGGTTACATCTTGAACAACGGCACTTACATCCTCATAATTGATTGATTCCTCTACACGATTGTTTGTTACAGGATGTATTTCAATTGGATTCGAACTCACTTCAACTGTACTGGTGGTAGCTGGTAACGGTAAGTTTTTGTGCAATTCAGAGAATTCAGGCTTAATATCCTCAAAAATCGACATGTTATTAGAAATAATGTCATAGGCATTTGAATTACCTGACTCGATTACTTTTAATAATATTTTCTTCAATTCAGTCACATCTCGCTTTAAATCAAATAGAATTTTATATAATATCTCGCGCTCATTGATACCTTCGGGACTTGTGAAAAAATCGCCTTTGATAACAGAAGAATTGATTTTAGGCTCATTGAATTCCAAATAATATTGAAGCTTAACATCATCTACAATTCGATCTCCTACCTCCAATACTGAAATTTGCTCAGCCAAATTCTTTAATTGTCGAATATTGCCTGGAAAACGTTGTTTTTGAAGTAAATCTTTAGCCTCTCGTGTCAACATAATCGGTTTAACACGATGCAACTCAGAAAAATCCGTGGTGAACTTGCGGAATAGTAATTCAATATCATCTCCTCTTTCACGCAATGGAGGTACATAAATAGGCACCGTACAAAGACGATAGTATAAATCCTCTCTGAATTTACCTGAGGCAATGGCATCTTGTAGATTAACGTTGGTAGCGGCTACTACACGAGTATTGGTTTTTTGAACTTTCGAGGAACCAACGCGGTAAAATTCTCCATTTTCCAATACACGCAATAGTCGAGCCTGAGTACCTAATGGCATTTCTCCAATTTCATCCAAAAATATGGTACCTCCATCCGTTACTTCAAAATACCCTTTTCTGGCTTCAATAGCTCCGGTAAATGAACCCTTTTCATGACCAAATAATTCGGAATCAATGGTTCCCTCTGGAATGGCACCACAATTGACAGCGATAAACTGTCCATGCTTTCTTTTAGAAAGAGAATGAATTATTTTGGAAAAAGACTCTTTTCCAGATCCACTTTCACCTGTAATTAGAACTGTCATGTCGGTGGGTGCCACCTGCTCTGCTACAGAAATTGATCTCAATAGGGCAGGAGAATTACCGATTATACCAAAACGAGCTTTGATAGCATTCAAATGACTTGATTCCATATTAATTGATTAATTCACCCAGCAATGTACCTGTTGTACAATGAGTAATTTTAACATCAACGAATTTTCCTTTTAGCTCCATGTTTAACTTAGGAAAGACAACAACCTTATTATTGTCCGTTCTCCCGTAATGGTGTTCCGATGATTTTTTTGAATCACCTTCTACTAATACACGCTGTATGGTTCCAACCATAAACTGATTTCTGTATCCTGAGTGAATTCGCTGTAAATCAATAATTTCCTGCAAACGTCTCTTTTTTACTTCATCTGGTACGTCATCTTTCAATTTCTTTTCTGCTGGGGTTCCTGGTCTTTCCGAATAAGCAAACATATACCCAAAATCGTATTTTACTTCCTCCATCAATGAAAGCGTATCTTGATGTTCCTCTTCAGTTTCAGAGCAAAAACCAGCAATTAAATCATGTGAAATCCCACAAGATTCTCCTAATATATGACGTATGGCTTTGATTCGATCCAAATACCATTCTCGGGTATAAGTACGATTCATCAATTCCAATATACGATTGTTTCCACTCTGTGCAGGCAAATGAATATTCTTACAAATGTTATCATATGCTGCCATGGTGTGTAATACTTCATCCGTAATATCTTTAGGATGAGACGTAGAAAAGCGAATTCTCAAGTCTGGATTAGATTGAGCTACCTTTTCTAATAACTGAGCAAAATTGACACTCTGCTGGTTCTCATGATTTACCCAATAATAGGAATCTACATTTTGTCCTAAAAGAGTAACTTCGCGATAACCCTCTTTGTATAAATTATCACATTCTTTTAAAATAGAATTTAAATCACGAGATCGCTCTCTTCCTCGGGTATATGGAACTACGCAGAAGGAGCACATATTATTACATCCTCTCATGATACTCACAAGTGCATTGACACCATTAGTATGCAACCTAACCGGTTCAATGTTGCCGTACGTTTCCTCCCTTGATAAAAATACATTGACAGCTTTGTTGCCATCTTCTATTTCCTCTAAAAGTCGTGGTAAATCACGATAGGCATCTGGACCTGCAATTAAGTCTACAATCTTCTCTTCTTCTAATAACTTCGTTTTTAACCTTTCTGCCATACAACCTAAAATTCCAACGGTAATATGTGGGTTTTTAGCCTTGAGTGGTTTGAAGCTTTGTAAACGATTTCTTATTTTCTGCTCCGCATTTTCACGAATAGCACATGTATTTAATAATATGGTATCGGCATCTTGAATATTCGATGTAGTAGAATACCCTTGCTCCATTAAAATTGAAGTTACTACCTCTGAATCAGCAAAATTCATTTGGCAGCCATAACTTTCCAAATAGATTTTCTTTGAAAATTCTGATTGATTCTGACTAGGAGTAATTCTTGGCTCATCCAATCCCTTTAACTCCTCAGGCGTAATTACTTTTAAATCTTGCATGAAGTATAATAAATTATAATACAAATTTATGACATTTTGTCAGACTTTGTCAATTGTATCTTACCAGAATTTAAAATAATTACTTGATCAGATTCATATGTTAAGGCTTCATTATGAGTTACCATGATGATTCTTTGATTCCAATCTCGCTTTAATTCTAAAAACAGATTGTAAAGATTCTCCGCGTTGCTTTTATCTAGATTTCCCGTGGGTTCGTCGGCCAATAAAATACTTGGTCGATTAATGAGCGCTCTTGCTACAGCAATGCGCTGTTGTTCGCCTCCTGAAACTTGGCTTGGATATTTTTTAAGAATATCAGTAATACCTAGTTTGTTCACTAGTTTATGAAAAAACTCTTGATCTTCTTTACTAAAGTTACCGCCACGTATGAACAGAGGAAACTTAATATTTTCTTCACAAGTAAACTCCCCTAATAAATTGTGAAATTGGAATACAAAGCCCATTTTTTGATTTCTAAAAATGTTTTGTTCTTGATTATCTAAACTGGAGTAGGGAGTACCATCTAAGTAGATTTCACCGGAATTGTAGTTTGTTAGTAAACCTATAATTTGCAATAAAGTACTTTTTCCAGAGCCGGAGGGGCCAAGAATTGAGATTAATTCATTGTTATTGATGGTAAATGAAATGTTATCCAGAATTAATTGAGTCCCATAGGATTTGGAAATATTTTTTAATTCTAACATTTTTTTGTCTTTTTTTTAGAAAATACGAATGATACAATAAGATTTAAAAAGTTTGGCAAATAAATAGTAATTTCACGAAATAAAAATTTTGATAAATGAATATTCACGAATACCAAGCAAAAGAAATTTTAAAGAGTTACGGGGTAAGGATTCAGGAGGGTATTGTAATTGACAAGGCAGAAGAAGCAACCACAGCTGCTGAGGCATTAAAAGCACAAACTGGTACAGGTTGGTTTGTAGTTAAGGCACAGATTCATGCTGGTGGTCGTGGTAAAGGAGGTGGGGTTAAACTTGCCAAAAACATGGATGAGGTAAAAGAGCGTGTTTCTCAAATTTTGGGAATGCAATTGATTACACACCAAACGGGTCCGGAAGGTAAAAAAGTTAACAAAGTTTTGATCAGCGAGGACGTATATTATCCTGGTGATTCGGAGCCTAAAGAATTTTATTTATCAATTTTATTGGATCGTGGGCGTGCATGCAATGTAATCATGGCTTCTACTGAAGGAGGAATGGACATTGAGGAAGTAGCTGAGCACAGTCCAGAGAAAATTATTAAAGAATGGATAGATCCACGTGTTGGATTACAAGATTTTCAAGCGCGCAAGATTGCCTTTATGTTAGGACTAAGTGGACAGGCATTTAAGGAGATGGTTAAATTTATCCAGTCATTATATAAGGCTTACGTGGAGACAGATTCTTCCATGTTTGAGATTAACCCTGTGTTGAAAACTTCTGATGATAAAATTCTTGCTGTAGATGCCAAAGTAAATTTAGATGATAACGCTTTGTATCGTCATAAAGATTTGGCTGTACTTCGTGATATTACGGAGGAGGATCCTTTAGAAGTAGAAGCTTCTGCCAATGATTTGAACTATGTGAAGTTAGATGGTAACGTAGGTTGTATGGTGAATGGCGCTGGATTAGCTATGGCGACTATGGATATCATTAAATTGTCAGGTGGAGAACCTGCTAACTTCTTAGATGTAGGAGGTGGAGCGAATGCAAAAACTGTGGAAGCAGGCTTCCGAATCATTTTGCAAGATCCTAACGTTAAAGCGATTTTGATTAATATTTTTGGAGGTATAGTTCGTTGTGATCGTGTTGCTAACGGAGTAGTAGAAGCCTACAAAAATATTGGGGAAATTAATGTACCAATCATTGTTCGTTTACAAGGTACTAATGCGGAGGAAGGTGCTGCTATCATCAATAATTCTGGCTTGAAGGTTTTCTCAGCAGTTTTATTAAAAGATGCGGCTAAATTGGTATCTGAAGTATTGAAATAATTGTAGATGAAAATTATCTGTGTAGGAAGAAATTACGTGGATCATATACAGGAACTTTCTAATGAGAGGCCGAAAGATCCGGTTATATTTTTGAAGCCAGACACGGCATTGTTAGACCAAAACTCGGATTTTTACTATCCGAGTTTTTCTCATGATGTGCACCACGAAATAGAATTAGTATTTCGTATTGGTAAAGTAGGGAAAAACATTGAAGCAAAATTTGCTCATAAGTATGTAGATGGTATTGGTTTAGGTATAGATTTTACTGCCCGTGATCTACAATCCAAATTGAAAGAAAAAGGCCTACCCTGGGAGAAGGCAAAAGCTTTTAATGGTTCAGCGTTCGTTTCAGCTATTAGGCCATTACACGAAGGTGAGATCGACACTTCGATTCCTTTTCATTTGGACATTAATGGAATGACCGTTCAATCAGGAGAAAGCAATCTAATGATTTGGAATATACGTGAATTAATTGCTGATATTTCTCAATACTTTACGCTTAAAACGGGTGATTATATTTTTACCGGAACTCCTGCTGGTGTGGGACCCGTGAAAATAGGTGATTGCTTAAGCGGTTATTTGTACTCTGATAAATTATTTGATTTAAACATCTCTTAATATGGCTTTACAAATTGGTGATACTGCCCCTACATTTAGTATGGTAGATTCAGATGGTACTTTAGTGGATTTATCCGCTTTAAAAGGTACCAAAGTTGTTCTTTATTTTTATCCCAAAGATGATACTCCAGGCTGTACTGCACAGGCTTGTAACTTAAATGAAAATCTAGATTATTTAAGTTCAAAAGGATATAGGGTCATTGGAGTAAGTGTGGATTCCAATGCTGCTCACACTAAGTTTAAGAAAAAGTATAACTTAAATTTTTCTCTATTGGCCGATACGGAGCATGAGCTTGTTAATAAATATCATGTTTGGGTAGAAAAGTCTATGTATGGTAAAACATATATGGGTACTGCCAGAACTACTTTTTTAATTGACGAAAACGGAATTATTACTGATATTATCTCAAAAGTGGATACCAAAAATCATAGTTCTCAAATCCACTAACATTTTTATGCAAACACAAGAATTAAAAAATATTGCTAGCCAAGTACGTAGAGATATTCTACGTCAAGTGCATGCTTGCCAATCTGGACATCCAGGTGGTTCATTAGGTTGTACCGATTTATTAGTTGAATTGTATTTCAATTCCATGAAATTAGCTACTGATGCCCAAGGTAAAGTAGTTTTTAATATGTCCGGGGCCAACGAAGATATATTTTATTTATCTAATGGCCACATTTCTCCACTTATTTACAGTGTATTGGCAAGAAGAGGATATTTTCCCGTTCAAGAATTAAAGACTTTCAGACAATTAAATTCTCGCCTTCAGGGTCATCCTACTCCTCATGAGCATTTGGAAGGTATTCGAATTGCCTCAGGTTCATTAGGGCAAGGCTTAAGTGTGGCGATTGGTACAGCTCAAGCCAAAAAATTATCCAAAGATACTTCCACAGTATTTTGTCTAATGGGTGATGGTGAACAAAATGAAGGTCAAGTATGGGAGGCAGCCATGTATGCACCGCATCATCAAGTGGATAATTTGATTGCCTTTATTGATGAGAATGGTCAACAAATTGATGGACCCACAGCTAAGGTTATGAATAATCGTGACTTAGAAGCTAAATACAAGGCATTTGGCTGGCAAGTACTTCGAATGAATGGTAATGATATGGAGGAAGTTCAAGCTACAGTAGCAAAGGCAAAGTCAATGCTCAGTCAAGGCTCTCCAATTATGGTGTTAATGCATACTGAAATGGGTGCTGGAGTTGACTTTATGATGGGAAGTCATAAGTGGCATGGAGTAGCACCAAACGATCAGCAATTAGCTGACGCTTTAGCACAATTAAATGAAACTTTAGGCGACTATTAATAAATTACAATGAAGTTTACTTACGAAACAAAAAAAGATACTCGTTCAGGCTTTGGAGCAGGAATGGAATATTTGAGTCAAAATAACCCTAAAGTGGTAGCTTTGTGTGCTGATTTAATTGGCTCTTTAAAATTGGAAGGTTTTATCAAAAATAGCCCTGACCGTTTTTTTCAAACTGGTATTGCCGAGGCCAATATGATCGGTATTTCCGCGGGTTTAGCTGTTGGAGGGTATATTCCTTACGCTACAACCTTTGCTAATTTTGGAACAGGTCGCGTGTATGACCAAATACGTCAATCAGTAGCATATTCTGGTAAAAATGTGAAGATTTGTTGTTCACATGCTGGCTTAACACTAGGTGAAGACGGAGCGACTCACCAGATTTTAGAAGACATTGGATTAATGAAGATGCTTCCGGGTATGGTGGTAATAAATCCTTGTGATTATAACCAAACTAAGGCTGCTACCATTGCCATTGCGGATTATGATGGCCCAGTATATTTACGTTTTGGTCGTCCGGTAGTACCCGTATTTACTCCTGAAAATCAAAAATTTGAAATAGGCAAAGCCATACATTTGATAGAAGGTACGGATGTTACTATTTTAGCAACAGGCCATTTGGTATGGGAAGCTATTCAAGCCGCGGAAATTCTTGAAGAAAAGGGTATCAAAGCGGATGTATTGAATATACATACGATTAAGCCATTAGATACAGATGCAATCTTAACCTCTATTTCTAAAACTTCTTGTGTGGTAACAGCTGAAGAACATCAAATTAACGGTGGTTTAGGAGATTCAGTGGCCCAATTTTTGGCACTTAACCGTCCAACTCCACAAGAATTTGTGGGAGTAAATGACTCTTTCGGAGAGTCAGGTAAACCAGCCGATTTGATGGAAAAATATGGTTTAAACGCAGCTGCTATCGTTGAGAAATCAATGAAAGTAATAGCAAGAAAATAGATTAGAAAGGATATCCAATACCTATATTGAATTCAATTGGGTTCTCACCACTACTAAATGATGTTTTGGAGAGGACCCATTTTTCATTAGTCTGTTTGGCTGGATTAATCACCTTAGTGGCTAAGTCCAATCGTAAGAGGAAATAGGAGAAATCCCAACGAAGACCAAAGCCTGTACCAACAGCTATTTGGTTATAGAAACTGTCAAAGCTAAAATATCCGTCTTTCACTCCCTTTGAATTGGCAAATGTCCAAATATTACCAGCATCAACAAAAAAGGCTCCATTCATAATTCCAAATAATTGAAACATTCTAAAACGGTATTCCAAGGAAGACTCTATTAAGATACTTCCCGGTTGTTCAATTAAGTTACCAATAGAATTATAAGATCCAGGCCCTAAACGCCTTGGTTTCCAAGCACGTAAGCTACTTGGTCCTCCAATAAAGAAGTTTTTTTCATATGGTAATTGAAAATCATTTTCTTCCCCGTAAGCATATGCTAATCCACCTAAAAATTTAAATGCTAATTGCGACTTCCTATTTACGCCCAACATTTTATATCTTCTGTAATCGAAATTAAATCTTAAAAATCGATAAAACTGAATATTTTCACTACTACCTAGAATGTTTTCGATAAATGTAATCTTCTTTGAATTGATTAAATTCAATGTACTTCCACCAGATTCAATTCCAATTTGAAAAGATTCTCCAGCCTGGAGTTCATTACTTGGTAAGAAGCTTCGATAATTGTAGTTGAAATGAATACTAGAAACAAAACTTGGATTAAAACTTCTATACAAGTTATTTCCTTGAAGCCTTAACTCCTCTAAATAATTTCTAAATGCCGTAGAGGTAGCCGTTTCAGGATAATTGGTATTTAATATATTTAAGTCTAACAAAGAAAATTGAAATGATTTGTAGGGAGACTTTCTCCATTGATATCTCTGAAAAATCTTAAAATTGGTCCTCAAATATTCGGGACGATTGATGTAGTCATATCCAAATCCTATTTGAGTTTGAGAAGCATAAAGTGCACCTAACTGCTTTCTAATATTGCTCGGAAGAAACAATTTTGGGAAATTTAAAGTAGTACTTAAATTAACTTCTAGGTTTTTTCTTGCTTGGTCCGTATTAATAAATCCAGCTTGGGCTTCAAAACCTATTCTAGCTGAAAAATCTAAATAATCCAAGCTTGAAAATACCCTTCTCACTTTAAATGAATTAGTTAAAAATGGTCCCGGAATTCCTCTAAAGACACTTCCTCCTAATTCAGAAGAAAAATTAAATTTCTCATTGGGTACCAATTCGACCTTAGGAAACACTCGAGTAGAGGAGGTGTCGAACTTAATGGATACGGATTTGAATTGGTCAGACGAATAGATGTTTTGTAAGCTCTGGTTGAGTTGATCTACCGAATACAAATCACCTTCTTTAAAAGTTATTAATTTTGATAAAGCGGTTGTATTTAATACATCAATGTTGGAAGAATCTGCATATTGATTATTAATGAAACTTGATTTACCAAAACGGAATAATCGATCATATAATCGATTTACGTTGTTTTCTTTGAAATCAGGAATCTTATATATGATCCCTACCCTTAAAAGGCTACTGTCTATTAAATCATTTAATTTCAACCCAACAGCTTCGTTGGAAAAATAGAAATACCCTTGATTCTTAAAGTAGTGACTAATATTTTCTCTTTCTTTTCTTAATATTTCGAGGCTTAATCTATCATTAGGTTTTATCAAGCTTTCTTTGGTATAATAGGACTCGAATTTTTTATTCAGTAGTGGATTGTCTATTAAAAATGAATCTCTCTTAGAAAACAGACTTAAATCATTTTCTTCAATCGTGAAGGTCACATTTACCAATTTATTAAAACGATCTACGGTGTCTAAATCTAATCGAATTAGATTACTTAAAAAGCCATTATTTCTGTAATATCTATAAAGAGCCTCTTTTGCGTTTTCAAGATTTTGTTTATTACTACTAGGATTAGGTGTGTTAAAAAGTTGAATGAAAGCAGGTGACTTTCCTAGCGAATCCCTAATTTTTCTTTTGCTTTCAAAATATCCGTAAACTTTTGGTGAAAATAATCTTACATAAGATTCCTTCAAACCAGGTATATTTGTTCTTAAATCTTCTTTGGAGATTAACCTATTCCCTTGAATATCGATTCGGTTTATTTTGTATTCAGTAAACTTGAATTGACGGAATCCTTTGCAGGATAGAAATAATACCTGAATGATAAATAATCCGATAAATAATTTTATTGATTTCAAAAGATGTTAACGAATAAACAAATAAAGTTAATTAATTCTCTACATTCTAAAAAAGGAAGAACAGAGAATGGATTATTTTTAGTGGAAGGGGAAAAGGGCATTTTGGAGGTTCTTGATTCTTCATACCAGATAGAATTTTTAGTGATAAATGAAGATTATGCCCATCAATTTTCATCTATAAAACAGTCCATATATTTTTTGCCCAAAAACGAAATTACCAAGCTAAGTACCTTAACTATAAATCAATTTGGAATAGCGGTTGTCAAGATGAAAAATTTAATTTCTTTTGAAACGCTAAATCCATATGTTTTAGTCTTAGATGGAGTAAGGGATCCTGGTAATTTAGGAACAATCATTAGAATTTGTGATTGGTATGGAATTGATCAAATAGTGTTATCAGCTGATTGTACGGAGTTTTACAATCCTAAAGTTATATCGGCTACCATGGGTTCCTTTAAACGAGTGAAATGTTTATATACTGATTTACCTGCATTTCTAACATCTCATCCTAATTATTCAATTCTGGGTGCTGATTTGGATGGAGAGAATATTCATGCTTTTGAATTCCCAGATAGAGCATTCTTGATTATGGGTAGTGAATCCCACGGGATAAGAGAGGATCTGCACAATATTATTCAGCAAAAAATCACAATTCCAAGATATGGTGGAGCCGAATCACTAAATGTAGCTATTTCTACAGGTATTATTTTAGATAACCTTAAGAGAAATTAATTTTTTTCCTTTTTTAGGTATAGCTCAATGAGGTAATGTGCCAAATACAGAACGGGAGTAAATAAGATAGCTATAAAAAATTTGTATAAATAGTTGTTCAAAGAGACATTCATCCATTGGCCTAAAGTCCAGTTACCAAAAAAATAAAAGGCGATACCAATCACTAAAACACTATCAATCAATTGGGAAAGAAGGGTAGAGCCTGTCGCTCTCAACCAAATGTACTTCTGGCCGGTTCTATTTTTAATCTTTTCAAAAATGATCGCATCAAACATTTGACTCACTAAAAAGGCAGTTAGTGATCCCGTAATAATTCCTAAACCTTGTCTGAAAATCTTAGAAAAAGACAGATTGATATCAAAGTTGCTGGAATTGTTTACTTGGAGCCAAAAATCAGCAGGGACTAATAGGGTAGCCAAATAAATGATTAAAAAGGAATAAGCGATAAATAAGGCAGTAGTGTAGGAGATAAAACGAACGCCCTTTTTGCCAAAATAGTCATTAATAATATCTGAAGTAATAAATACAATGGGCCAATTCAAAGCTCCAGCCGTTTGATTGAAATCCCAGGTTTCACCCCAAGGAGTTAAAAGGCCCAAGGGGGAAAAGCCCAATGACTTCTCTATACTTACTATTTTTACACCAATAATCTCCGCAACGATGGCATTGGTTAGAAATATGCCAAATAGAAATATGAATAACTTCTGCTTGCGAGAAAACTGATTAAATATCATCTTCTATAATTATCAAAATGCAAAGCTATTTTGTCCAAAGCTACGGAAAGTTGCTCTACGTGGGGTAAAAATACTATTCTGAAATGATCTCTTTGTTTAAAGTTAAATCCTCTACCAGCCACCACTAAAATCTTTTGTTCTTCCAACAAAGACATCACAAAATGCTCGTCGTCTTCAAAAGTAAATTTGCCCAAATCAATTTTTGGAAAAAGATATAAAGCTCCTTTGGGTTTGACACAACTTACTCCATCTATTGCATTTAGTTTTTCATAGGCCAATTGCATTTGCTTGTAAAGCCTACCTGACGGAGCTACCAAATCATTGATTGACTGATAACCACCCAAAGCCGTTTGAATTCCAAATTGTGTAATTACATTCGCACACAATCGAGTACTAAACAAAAAATTTAGACCTTCAATATATGATTTAGCTTTATGTTTAGCACCTGTTAAAATCATCCATCCACCTCTAAATCCAGCTGCACGATAATTTTTGGATAAACCACCCATGGTAACGATTAAAATATCATCTGATAGGCCTGCAGCTGAATAATGTTCATGCTGATCAAATAAAATCTTATCATAAATCTCATCAGAGAATAAAATGAGTTTATGCTTTATGGCCAGTTGAACAATTTTATCAACAACTTCTTTAGAATAAACAGCTCCAGTGGGGTTATTAGGATTAATTAAGACGATTGCCCTACATTTATCTGTGATTTTAGATTCCATATCCTCCAAATCTGGCTGCCAATCATTGCTTTCATCACATACATAATGTAGTGATTTACCTCCTGCTAAGCCTACTACTGTAGTCCATAAGGGATAATCAGGCGATGGAATTAAAACTTCGTCATCTGGATTCAATAAAGCCATCATCACTAATGAGATTAGTTCACTGACCCCATTGCCAATATAAATATCTTCAATTAGTATATTTTTTACTCCTTTATTCTGGTAATATTGCATGACTGCCTTACGGGCTGCAAAAAGTCCTCGGGAATCAGTATACCCTTGTGCATTTCGAATATTAACAATAATATCATGCACAATCTCATCAGGAGTTTCAAATCCAAATGCCGCCGGATTTCCAATATTTAAGGAAGTAATTTTATAACCTTGATTTTGAAGAGCTAGAGCTTTATCATAAACTGGTCCACGTATCTCATATTTTAGATGCTCTAATCTTTTACTTTTTAATATATCCATTGAAAAAAATAAGAATTGTAAAAATAGTCATTTACTTTTGAATTGTTTTTAACCCAACTCAATGAATTTTGCTCAACTTTTTTTCATTTTATTGAGTTTATTTATTTGCATTTATGTGCTAATACTATGGAAATATTGGATAAAAACGAAAGGCATATTCCGCATATCTGGCATTTTTATATTTAAAGTATTATTCCGATTTGGAATTTTTCTTTTGTTCTTCTGGATGTTTATTTCATATGGGGATTCAGACGTTTCTAATTATCAAGATACCGATGAAATTACTTTAATCTATCAAGTTCCATTTTATTACACGAATTCCAAGGAAAAATGGAAGTTGGCTCAGGATATTATTGGTGAAGATATCAAGCGGTCTCAATCATATTATATTTCACTGGAAATACATAATTATCAAAGAGGTGAAATAGAAACATTTATTCCCAATACACCTACAAATTCATTTCAAAGCTTGCTTGAAAATACCGAAATTCTAAATTTTAAAAGGTCATTTCTTTCAAAGAAATCAATAAAAATGAACTCTAAGTTCCGTTTGGGAGAGGAGTTTAGGCCGATTACTAAAGTGCTTAAAATAGGTAATCAAATACAAGAATCAGCATTAACTAATCATGAAGCATCATATTTTACCTTCTTGAGTTCGAATAATTGGTCTGAATTAGTCGACATGAAGGTATATTTGCTAATTTTGTTGGTGATTTTAATCTGTACGGATTTACTCTTTATTCTGCATATAATTAAGATTTAGGTTGTTTACATCTTATTTTTACATCTTTTTATTGATATACCAAGGGCTATTTTCTAATAGGGCCAGTGTTTATAATAAAGATATCCAACAAGTTAACCTGTTAATCAAGCAAGGAAAAAACGAAGAAGCTTTGTATTGGATTAAAAAAGCTAAGGGCAAGGATATTTTCATCAATAAAGAATTAGAGAGAACACAAGCACTATTGAATATTCGCTTGAATCAATTCATAGAAAAAAGTATTCCTCTTACAGATAAAGATTCGAACGAGTTGTTAATTCAAGCAGCCATATTGGACAAACAGGGGAAAATTGATCAGGCTATGGACCTAATTGAAAAAGGTATTAAAGCAAACCCTGTTTCCGACACATTGATCAAACAGTTTGAAATATATGCTTTTAAATGGCGTAAAGTTTTACCGATCTTAAGATCAGTCAAACAGAATCAATGGTTAACTGACCAACAGAATTTAAATCGAATGAATGCTAAGGAAGCCTTAGGTTTACTTGATTTAATGAAGAAGAAAGAAAAAATTTTAATGTATTAATTATGGCAAATCAGGCGCAAAGTCCATTACATTTTAAAAATCAAACCGCATTTTATCGAGGGAAGGTTAGGGATGTATATAGTATTGGTGATGACAGACTACTCATGGTTACATCGGATAGGATTTCTGCATTTGATGTTATTTTACCTAGAACTATTCCTTTTAAAGGACAGGTGTTGAATCAAATTGCCGCCTATTTTCTTAGAGCCACACAAGACATTGTACCTAACTGGTTGATAGACACACCTGATCCAAATGTGGCCTATGGTTATAGATGTCAAGCAATTCCTATCGAAATGGTAGTAAGAGGTTATGTCGCAGGACACCTTTGGAGAGAGTATAAATCGGGTAAAAGAGAAATTTGCGGAGTAGTCCTTCCAGATGGCTTAAAAGAAAACGACCGCCTGCCAAAGCCTATTATTACACCTACCACTAAAGCCAGTGAGGGCCATGATGAGGATATATCAATTGCTAAGATATTAGAACTAGGAATTGTTAATAAAGATTTAATGGATCAATTGTGTCAAAAAGCCTTAGAGTTATTTGATAGAGGAACACAGATGGCCAAGGAGAAAGGTTTGATTTTAGTAGACACCAAATATGAATTTGGTTTATATAATGGTCAAATCATGCTTATGGATGAAATTCATACTCCTGATTCATCTCGATATTTTTATGCTAACACTTACCAAGAATTATTGGATAAGAACTTGCCTCAGAAGCAATTATCAAAGGAATTTGTTAGAGAATGGTTAATTGCTAATGGCTTTCAAGGAAAAGAGGGGCAGGAGGTTCCAGTATTTACAGATGAATTTGTTGAGGAAATTTCACAACGTTATATTCTACTATTTGAAGAAATTACCGGTCAAAAATTTCAAAAAGAACCCCAAGAAAATTTAGAACAGCGTATATTTAATCACGTAAACCAATTTTTAGAAAATGTCAACTAATACTTTGTTTAAACTTGAACAAAATGAAAGCTATGCTTTAATTGAATGGAAGGAAGAAAGCTTAGTTCAAAACAATTATGAGGAATTAGAAAATGTTGTACGGTTGCTTTTTAAGAAAGAATATGCCAATATGATTTTAAATATATCCAAAGTGACTGAATTGGATGGTTATGGTGTATCAGCTATTAGAAAAGGTACCAAAATATGCTCCAATGAATCAGGACTGTTCGTAGTGGTTAATAAAGATGAAGGAGTAGTGGAAAGGCTTGATCAAGCTAAAATTGAAAACTTAACTATTCTAAACACCGTAAGAGAAGGTGTTGATGCAATATATTTAAACGATCTAGAGAATGATTTTGGTGATAGCGATGGGGAAGAAGAGAATGAATATGGAAATGAATCATCTGATTATGGAGATGATTATTGAGAAATTGTACTCTAGCAAGATATTTTGTAGTTGTTTAGTGATATTTTGCAAACCATATTATATTTTGTTTAATCAATCGATTGCCAAATATATTTTTGATTAAATTTGATATTGCTTATATAAATATCTGTTTGCCGTTTATTACTGATATTTAATTTTGTTGAGAATTTTTAGTTTATTATTAGAATATTAATAGTTTTTTATGGAAGTCATGAATGAAGAGGGATTGTATCGGAAAGAATTTGAGCACGATGCTTGTGGTATTGGATTTGTAGCCAGTATGAAAGGCATTAAATCGCATCGAATTGTACAAGATTCAATTAAGATGTTGATTCGAATGGACCATCGTGGTGCTTGTGGTTGTGATCCTAATTCTGGAGACGGTGCTGGAGTATTAGTTCAGTTACCTCATGAATTCTTTTTTGAAGAAACTGCAAAATTGGGTTTCGCTTTACCTTCTTTAGGGCATTATGGTGTGGGTATGGTTTTCTTCCCCCAAGATGAAACTCTAATTAAAGAATGTAAGGAGATTATCGAAAGGAAGGCAAAGAAATTAAGTCTAAGAATATTAGGTTACCGAAATGTACCTGTTAATAATTCGGAAATTATCGGTGCAGATTCAGGAAATGAAGAACCATCTATTCAACAATTATTCATTGAAAGACCTGAATCTTGCTTAACTGAAATTGATTTTGAGAGAAAACTATATGTTTTCCGTCAATATGTAACCCGTTTGTTAAATGAAACTATTGTTCAATTGAACGGTAAGTTTTATTTTGCTTCTTTGTCTTGCCGTACCATTATTTATAAGGGTATGTTGACAACCATGCAAGTTCCGGGTTATTTTCAGGATTTATTTCAAGAAAATTTCACATCGGCTTTAGCCATTGTACACTCTCGCTTTTCTACAAATACTTTTCCAGAATGGAGATTAGCACAGCCCTTTAGGTATATTGCTCATAATGGCGAAATAAATACAGTTAAAGGAAATTCATCTTGGATGCAGGCGCAATCAGCTTTATTCTCGAGTAAATATTTCACTCAAGAAGAGTTGGATATGATTCTGCCCGTTTGTAGTCTAGGGCAATCAGATTCAGCCATTCTAGATAATGCCATTGAAATCCTATATTTAAGTGGACGTTCATTGCCTCATGTAATGATGATGCTGATTCCAGAGGCGTGGGATGGTAATGAATCAATGGAAAGTTATAAGAAGGATTTCTATGAGTATCATGCCGCTATGATGGAACCATGGGATGGTCCCGCTTCCATTTCATTCACTGATGGTAAAATGATTGGTGCTACTCTAGATAGAAATGGATTACGTCCTTCCAGGTATTGGGTAACCAATGATGATCATGTTATCATGGCGTCTGAGGCTGGTGTTTTGGATTTAGATCCAGCAAGCATCGTTTCCAAAGGTCGTTTACAGCCAGGAAAGATGTTTGTGGTGGATATGGAGCAAGGTAGAATTATTCCAGACGAGGAATTAAAAGAGAAAATTTGTCAACAACAGCCTTATGGCCAATGGTTAAGAGAAAATAAAATTAGAGTTGAAGACTTGCCTGAAGCAGGAAGTGAATATCGTCAACCAAAGCCAGTCGAATTAATCTCACGTCAACAAATATTTGGTTTTACCACGGAAGATATACGAGTGATTCTAGCTCAAATGGCTGAAACTGGTAAAGAAGCCTTGGGATCTATGGGAATTGATACCCCATTGGCTGTTCTTTCTGATAAAGCTCAGCATTTGTCAAGTTATTTTAAACAATTATTTGCCCAGGTTACTAATCCTCCGATTGACCCCATACGTGAACGTATGGTTATGTCCTTATTGACAGATATAGGTGGATTGTCTAATTTATTGGAAGAGTCGCCTAGTCATTGTAGACAAATTGAAATTCAACAACCAGTATTGCGAAATAAAGAAGTGGAGAAGATTCGTTGGATTGACCATGCCAACTTTCAGACTAAATCCATACATATGACTTTCCGTTCATCTGAAGAACCAGGTGTTTTAAAGAAAGCATTGAATAGAATTTGCCAATATGCAGAAGATGCAGTAGATGATGGTTATTCGATTATTTTATTGACAGATAGAGGTATTGACTCATCTCATGCGCCAATACCATCCTTATTGGCTCTTGGGGCAGTACATAATCACTTAATTCGAGCTAAAAAAAGAGCTAAAGTTGGGATCATTATTGAAGCAGGAGATGTATGGGAGACCCATCATTTTGCCACTTTGATTGGTTACGGTGCATCTGCAATTAATCCATATATGGCATTTGAGACGATTAAGGCCATGAAAGATAATCGTTTGGTAGATGCTAGTTTATCTTACGAAAAATTAGAATACAATTATATCAAAGCCGTAAATGGGGAGTTGCTCAAGATATTCTCTAAAATGGGTATATCTACCTTACAATCATATCAAGGAGCTCAGATATTCGAAATTTTAGGTTTAAGCAAAGAGGTTGTAGACAATTATTTCAGTGGTTCAATTTCTAGAATCAATGGAGTTGATTTGGATACTATTGCCAAAGAAGCTCTAATTAAGCATCAATCAGGTTTTGCCTTGTTGAAATCAGATCACCCAAAACTAGAGGTAGGAGGTATTTATCAGTGGAAACAAAGAGGAGAGGAGCATTTATTCAATCCACAGACTATCCACTTATTACAACAATCTACTAAAAATAATGATTACGCTACTTACAAAAAATATTCAAAATTAATTGATGACCAAAGTAAGAAGTCCATTACCCTTAGAGGTTTGTTGCGATTTAAAAATGCTTCTCATTCTATTTCGATCGATGAAGTAGAGCCGATTGAGAATATTCTAAAACGTTTTGCCACAGGGGCCATGTCATTTGGTTCCATATCTTATGAAGCTCATACTACCTTAGCTATTGCCATGAACCGTATTGGAGGTAAATCCAACACAGGAGAAGGTGGAGAAGACCCAATTCGTTTTGAAAAAATGAAAAATGGTGATTCCATGAATTCAGCCATCAAGCAAGTGGCGTCGGGTAGATTTGGTGTGACAGCCAATTACTTGACAAATGCGGTGGAATTACAAATCAAAATGGCTCAAGGAGCAAAACCAGGAGAAGGAGGTCAATTACCAGGCCATAAGGTAGATGATTGGATTGGAAAAACTCGTCATTCTACTCCAGGTGTAGGCTTAATTTCTCCTCCACCTCACCATGATATTTATTCGATTGAGGATTTGGCCCAATTAATATTTGATTTAAAAAATGCCAATCGTGAAGCTAGAATTTCGGTTAAATTAGTATCTGAAGCAGGAGTTGGAACGATTGCAGCCGGTGTGGCTAAAGCACATGCTGATCATATTTTAATTGCCGGATATGACGGAGGAACAGGAGCCTCACCATTATCATCCATTCGTCATGCAGGTTTACCATGGGAATTAGGATTAGCTGAAACGCATCAAACACTGGTAAAAAACAAATTAAGAGGTCGAGTTACCATTCAAACAGATGGGCAAATTAAAACAGGCCGTGACATCGCTATCGCTGCATTATTAGGAGCCGAAGAATTCGGTGTAGCTACAGCTGCACTAGTGACAGCAGGATGTATTATGATGCGTAAATGTCATTTGAATACATGTCCTGTGGGTGTTGCCACGCAAAATCCTGAATTACGAGCCTTGTATACAGGTAAGCCTGAGCATGTGGTAAATCTATTCCATTTCTTAGCTCAAGAATTACGTGAAATCATGGCTGAATTAGGATTCCGAAAACTAGAAGACATGATTGGACGTGTAGATTACCTAAGTATGACCGATGTATCTTCTCATTGGAAGTTTAAGCATATTGATTTATCACCAATTTTGACGCCTTCTAATCCTGGTGAAGGAGTAGCTGTATTCAAATCTGAAGAACAAGATCATGGTTTAGCTGACCAGCTAGATTGGAAAATATTAAAATTAGCTAAGGATGCCATTGACTCTAAAAAGCCTGTTTCTGGTGAATTGGATATTATCAACGTTAACCGTTCTGTCGGTACGATTTTATCGAATGAAATTACGAAGAAGTATGGTGATAAAGCGTTACCTGAAGGACTAATTCATATGAAATTCAAGGGAACTGCAGGTCAATCTTTTGGAGCATTTGCTGTAAAAGGACTTAAGTTTGAGATAGAAGGAGATGCCAATGATTATATTGGTAAAGGTCTTTGTGGTGCTACTCTAATAGCCTATCCATCACCTGAAGCTAAGTTTGTAGCATCTGAGAACTCAATCGTTGGAAATGTTTCATTCTATGGCGCAACTTCCGGAGAGGCATATTTAGCAGGTATGGCAGGAGAAAGATTCTGTGTTAGGAATTCGGGTGCAAAAGTAGTAGTAGAGGGAATAGGAGACCATGGTTGTGAGTATATGACAGGTGGTTTAGTACTCATTCTAGGGGCTACAGGTCGCAACTTTGGTGCAGGTATGTCAGGTGGTGTAGCTTATGTCCTTGATGAAAAGAATGATTTCGAATCTAAAGTTAATCGTGAGATGGTAGAAATATCTGACTTGAATCAAGAAGATGATCAAATCGTGTCACTGTATTTAACTAAACACATCGAATTAACGGGTTCAGTTAAAGGCAAATTTGTGATGGATAATTTCAAAGCTATGACCAGTTTATTTAAAAAGGTATTACCAATTGATTACCGTAATGCCTTGGCTAGCAGAAATTTAAGTATCACTGATGTGTTAAATGACAAAGACAAAGTTTATCAAAATATTAAAGTAGAATTAAACTAATTATTGAAGATGGGAAAGCCAACTGGTTTTTTAGAAGTGGAAAGAAAGACCTCTGCTAAGAGGGTGGTTTCAGAGCGTATCAATGACTATAAAGAAATTGAATTATTAAATACACCTGAAGAAACTGAAAAGCAGGCTAGTCGTTGTATGGACTGTGGCACACCATTTTGTCATAGTGGTTGTCCATTAGGAAATATTATACCTGAATTCAATGATGCTGTTTACGAGCAAAATTGGAGATATGCATATGAAATTCTTAGTTCTACCAATAATTTTCCAGAATTTACAGGGAGAATTTGTCCTGCCCCATGCGAATCAGCTTGTGTATTGGGAATCAATAAACCTCCTGTAACTATTGAATTGATTGAAAAATCAATTATTGAAAAAGCCTATTCCGAAGGATGGGTAATTCCTTTTATTCCAACTAAAAGAACTGGAAAGAAAGTGGCCATCATTGGTTCTGGTCCTGCTGGATTAGCAGCGGCTGCTCAATTAAACAAGGTTGGACATTTAGTTACTGTTTTTGAGCGAGCAGATCAAATCGGTGGTTTATTACGATATGGAATTCCTGATTTCAAATTGGATAAATCAGTGGTGGATCGCCGGGTGGATGTAATGAAGAAAGAAGGGGTAGAATTTAAAACAAACATTCACATTGGAGTTAATCTCAAGGTATCCAAATTAATGACAGAATTTGATGCTATTTTAATCGCTACGGGTTCCACAACTCCAAGGTTAATTACTGTCAATGGAAGTGATGCACAAGGGATTTATCCTGCAATGGAATTCTTATCTCAACAAAATAAAAGAAATGCAAATATACCATTGGAGGTCAATCACAAAGGAGAAACTTACACAAATTCGAACATTATTGCTACAGGAAAACATGTGGTGGTGATTGGGGGAGGAGATACGGGTTCAGATTGCGTAGGTACTTCCAATAGGCACAAAGCTGCCTCCATTACTCAAATTGAAGTAATGCCCAAGCCACCAGTTGATCGTGCTGAAAATACCCCTTGGCCCAACTGGCCCAATATGCTACGAACGTCCACTTCACATGAAGAGGGAGCGGAACGTCTTTGGTCTATTTCTTTGCAGGAATTTATCAAAAATGAAAAAAATGAATTAGTAGCGTTAAAAATAGGAGATATCAGCTATGATATGTCCAATGGTAAAATGGAACAAAAAGTGACTAATATTCGAGAGATACCTTGCGACTTGGCATTAATTGCTGCAGGGTTTCTACATACTGATCATGGTGCTTTATTTGAACAATTGACTGAAACGGGTATTTCTTCTGATGAAAGAGGAAATATTGTAGCTAATGCTAATTATCAATCTGCCCAAGATAAAATTTTTGTAGCGGGTGATGCACGCAGAGGACAGTCATTAGTGGTGTGGGCAATATCCGAAGGCCGAGAGGCTGCAAGAAGTATTGATCATTATTTAATGGGATCAACAAGTTTGGAAGGAAAAACTGTTTCAAGTTTCGATATTTTTAAATAAATTTTCATTTTCAAATTTAGATAATCAAAAAAAATTACTACATTTGTGCTCTCTTAAATGCTAGGAGAGATGCCTGAGAGGCCGAAAGGAACAGTTTGCTAAACTGTCGTACTGGTAACGGTACCGAGGGTTCGAATCCCTCTCTCTCCGCAGTGTTTTTTCGGGGTGTAGCGTAGCCCGGTATCGCGCTTGGTTTGGGACCAAGAGGTCGTAGGTTCGAATCCTGCCACCCCGACAACATAGTCAATTTATTGCAGTGCTTGCACTAAAAATAAATTGACTATTTATTTTTAGGTTCCGTAGCTCAGTTGGATAGAGCAACTGCCTTCTAAGCAGTAGGTCTTTGGTTCGAATCCAAACGGAATCACTAAAAGTCTTTTGACTTTCTAACCATATCAATCATTTCTAGCCTTCCTTTAAAGCGTTGACCATTAAGCAAATCACCTTGGTTAAAAATGCGATAGGAATACTGATATTCTGGATTGCTCCTCCATTAATTTATTTCTTCAAAGAGAAACTTGGGTTCGGTGGTGGATCTGTATTTACTGGAGTTGTATATGTAATGGGGTTGATATTAATGCTTAACCACTTTCATGCAAAAGTTGGTCACAAACCAAATACATTCTTATTACTTCTAGGTGGTACCTTTTTTAGTGTAGCCATGATATATTTCTTTTTATTAAATAAGGAAATGACCATGTTTACGACCGATTTAATCAATTTTGCGCTAATTTTTGGCTTTTTGTTTTCTTTATTACGAGTAGATAATGAGGTTCAAAAATATCTACCTGTACTAATTCTGATCATTACTTTTTTAACTAGTTGTGCCTTGATATATTCGGTAGCAACCAATCCCAATTACGTATTTGGAACTAGAGCAACTGTGCAGTATACCAGTAAAACCAATGAAAGCTTCACCGGAAATCCCTACATCTACAGTAGAAATGGATTAGCGGGTTTTCTAATTTCTTTTTTAATAATTAATAGGAGTTGGGATTCCATTAAAGTACCTCATGCATTTTTTACTCGACTATTGGCACATATCAATGTGTGGTTTAGTCTCATTGTCATTATTTTAACGCAAACTAGGGCCACAATTCTTACCCTTTTAATGGCTATTCCATGTATTTTATTTTTCATGGTTCCTATGCGAAGTATTTTCACTAACATTAAAAGACAATCCTACATATTTTACGCTGTCATAATAGCTAATTTATATTATTTCGCTACTAAACTGCGTATCGTTGAATTATTTGATTCATACTATAGCTCCTTTTATAACTTGTTCATTCGTGCCATGAGCACGGGCGTTACATTAGGTAAAAGTTCAGAAGTCGATGAATCGGCCATGGGACGTGTGTATAATATTAATTATGTCAAACAACTTTGGAATACCAATAAAATAGATTTCATATTTGGTCATGGATACCGGTACAGATATATTGATATCCCTATATTGGAATCATTAGTAAATTTTGGAATTTTTGGGTTTATCCTTTTCGCTTGTTTTCAATTAACCTTTTTATATTTCGCTTATCGCTGCTTTAAGTCCTCAAGTATTTTCCAAAATTTCATAGGCCTGTTTTATTTAAACACTTTTGTAGGCATGTTTACCTCAGGCAGACCCATGGACTTCGCCTATTGGGTCTCTTTTTTGATTTTTATGCGATTTATGAACGTGGAAATGGTTTCAGATAATAATGAAATTAAGCAAGCACTTTAATTAAGTATGTTGAAACGAAAGAAAGTCCTACAAGTTTCACCCGCTTACTTCCCAGCTATTTCCATAGGTGGCCCCATTTTTACGAATCTCACATTCTCTCAAGCTTTAGTAGATATAGGTTACGATATTGAGGTACTTACAACTACGCAAGGATTAAAAAAAGAACAGATTCAACAATTTAATATAGGCAAGGTTTCTCATGATGAATTTCCTTATCCAATTTGGAGATTTCATTATTATGGATATCCTAATTATACATTTGCTCCAGGACTATTATTTTGGTTATTTCAACATGTCAAAAAATTTGATTTAGTCGTATTTCAAGCGGTATGGAATTTCCCGATTATGGCAGCCTATTGGGCTTGCAAATATTATAACATACCTTACGTTATAATACCTCACGGTAGTTTATACGATGAAACATTTCATCTCAAATCTTCAAAAGTAAAAAAGTTATTTTTAAAAATTTATGTAGAAAATATGCTCAAAAGGGCAAGAAAAATTATATTCTCTACACGGGATGAGGAAATTAAGGTAAAGAAGTTCTTATCACTGCCAATAACATCAGCCATTTTACCTAATATAGTTAATACAGATCAGTTTAAAACTTTACCTATCAAGGGAAATTTTAGAACTAAGTATTCCATTAATTTGGAGGCAATTATTTTATGCCATTATGGGCGGGTGACTGTCAAAAAAGGAATCAATTTTGTCATACAAATTCTACCCTCTCTCATCAAAAAATATCCACATATTAAATACGTAATTGCAGGCGGGGAAGAAGATAATTATATATCGGAGCTAAAAAACATGATTAATCATCTTCAGCTTGAAGATCATGTAATTTTTGCTGGGTTGCTTAATCCTCAAGAAGGAATGGAATTATTAGTCGATTCTCAAGTATTTTTACTACCATCATTATCTGAGAACTTTGGAATGTCTGTGGTAGAAGCAATGCTGTGTGAAACACCCGTTATCATATCGGAACAGGTAGGTATAGCCTTAGAATTAGTTGAATCTAATGCAGCTTATATCATACAATTAGGAAATGACTCTTTGGAAAATGCAGTGCTTGAATTATTAGGTAATCCTGATATCCAAGTAAATATGGGAAAAGCCGGAAGGAAATTTGTTCAGGAACATTATGAATTTGATGCAGTCAAGAATCAACTAAAAGAAATCATTTCTGGGTCAATGCTTTAAATCCAGCATACATTTCATCTGCTAATTTCTCAACACTAAAAATTGTAGAATTTCTTTTTGAGATTTCTTTTAATCGAGTGGCACTACCAGGCAATTGTTCCAAGAATTCCTTAATTCTATTCTTTTCTTGAGGATCATTTATTTGTTTTACCACCAATCCATTGAAATTATCAATAATTAAATCATTAGCGCATCCGCATGCTTCTGTACAAATTACAGGCTTACCTAATTCTTGTGCCTCATTAGCTACCATTCCCCAAGTTTCGGCTTTTGAGGCCAAAATCAAGCAAGAAGACTGCTGATAAAGATCAGCCAAGTCAGACCATGCAACTGTACCTAATAAATGTACATTTAGAATATTTTCCTTTTTTATTTTTTCTTGAATGGATTCTAACAATGGACCGCTACCCACCATTTTCAACGAATAAGGTAATTCCTTCATTAAATCTAATAATTCAAATAGGTTCTTTTCTTCAGATAACCTACCAACATACAAAATATACGTAAAAGCCCTTCCTGAGAAGCTCTCTGATGATTGCTGGGATAATTGTTGCCTAAATTTGACCTTATCAAATGAGTTCAAAAAGGATAAAATTTTACTTTTAGGAACACCAACTCTAAATAAAAAAAGATTAGAATTTAAGCCGTAGCTAAAAAAGCCGTTAGTCAATTTAAATATGGCACTTTTTAACATTGATTTAACAATATGAGTCAATTTCCCCTGTTGTTCAGATTGATTCCTAACCGACTCAATAGTCATAACAGTTTTTATACCAAGAATTCTACATAAAATCAAAACAGGTAAAGCGGCAGGTTCAGCATAACCAGTAAAATTGACCACATCGGGTTTAAAACGTAAAATAGCTTTAACCCATTCAAAACCCACTTTCCAAGCAGAAATAGATTGTAAAGGTTGTTTGCTAATCAATTTAACCGGAAACTTATAGGGATAAGTACCTAAATCAAAATCAACTAAATCTTCTCTTCCAGCCTCTGTAATGGTCGTTTCTAGCACCAATAAATCATCATGATTCTTACCGCCAATTTCAGCCAATTTTTCAAATACAACAGATTTGTATTGAGACCACAATAAGTTATGAAGAATTAGAATTCGCATGAGCTTCTTTTCATTAACAAAACTACCAAGAAATAATCATCAATTGAAATTTAGACTGCGCACTTCACCCCATTAAAGAACCTTTACAAGCATATTTAAATTATAAATCTTAAATTGCATCATTAATGAAAATGGCAACTTATTTTAAAATTTTTTGATATTGAAAAGAACTATTAGTGTATTACTTCTAACCTTCAATGAAGAAATTCATTTAGAGAGATGTATTCAAAATGTTCAAAAATTAAGTTCTGAAATCTTTATCATAGATTCTTATTCAACTGATAATACTCTTGAAATTGCCGAAAAATATCAAATACCTGTATATCAGCATAAATTTATACACCACGCAAATCAAATCAATCAAGCCTTAGAAGTATACCCATATGAGTCTGACTATATTATACGTGTAGATTGTGACGAGTTGTTAAGTGATGAATTGATTGATGAAATTAAGGTTTGCTTGGAGGATGATTCCTTTATAAGTTTTAATGGTTTTTACATGAGAAGAAAGGTCTTTTTTATGGGAGGACTTTTACATTATGGAATGACAAATCCTATGTGGCTTTTGCGAATTTGGAAGAGGGGAGAAGGAAAATGTGATGACAAGTGGATGGATGAGAAAATTGTCATTGAGCATCCAAATACTTATCAATTGAAACATTTAATTATTGACCATAATTTAAATAATCTAACTTGGTGGACACAAAAGCATAATTTGTATGCTAGTCGGGAGGCTATGGAAGTATTGCGACATCGCTATATACCTAGTGTACCAAATAATAAAGACTTACCTTGGATTGACTCAATAATCCATTATTCAAAGACATTTTACAACAAAAGTCCTATTTTTGTCAGATCCATACTCTTGTTCCATTATTCTTACTTCTTTAGATTAGGTTTTATGGATGGTTTAAGAGGGTTAATGTGGAACATATTGCAAGTATTTTGGTATCGATTTCTAGTGGATGCCAAAGTATATGAATTCGAGAATTTATATAAATTTGATAAAATTAGAATTAGAGAAGAACTAAAGAAGATTATTTGAAAACTGATCTTAGTACATATACAGGCGAAGGGGTACCTGGTATTTTTATGAAAGTAAAATACTTGGCATGGTTATTAATTTCTAATTTGTTTTTTTTAACTAATATTCCGTATCCGAACAGTTTAAAAATTTTACTTTTGCGTGTTTTTGGAGCTAAAGTAGGAAATCATGTGGTCATTAAACCTTGGGTTAAAATTAAATTTCCATGGAAACTAAGTCTTGGAAATTATGTGTGGCTGGGAGAAGAAGTTTGGATAGATAATTTATCAATCATTCAAATAGGAGACCATGCTTGTATATCTCAAGGAGCTTTTTTATTAACGGGAAACCATAACTATAAAAAAAAATCTTTTGATTTGTATACAGATGGTATTATTCTGGAAGATGGTGTGTGGATTGGGGCTAGAGCAGTTGTTAGCGGTGGAGTACATTTAGGTAGTCATTGTGTGTTAACAGTTGCTTCCTTTACTAGTAAGGATTTAAAACCGTACACTATAAACCAGGGAAACCCAGCGCAAGTAATTAAACAAAGAGAAATTAATTAGGTACAATGAATGAATATATACAGTTATTAAATAATAAAGAGTTTCAAATCATTGTTTCATTTTTGGTCTCTTTGGTGGTGACTGTTACGGCAATTCCCGTGATCATTAATATCTCGAAATTAAAAGATTTAATGGCCGAAATAGAATTGCGTAGTTCACACGAGGAATTAACGCCAACTTTGGGTGGTGTAGCTATTTTTGCAGCTACTCTTATTAGTTATTTTATATGGGATAATCCTAATGAAGGGCATGAAATCCACTTAGCCGTGGCTGCATTGATTATTTTGTTCTTCTTAGGCATTAAAGACGATATACTTATATTATCTCCCAAAAAGAAACTATTCATTCAAATTGCAGCTGCTTTACTACTAATTACCTTTGGTGACTTACGTATTTCTACATTTTTTGGCTTGTTTAATATCCATCAAATTCCTTACATCGTAAGTACTGTATTTACCCTATTTATAATTATTGCGATTATCAACGCCATAAATCTATTGGATGGTATCGATGGCTTGGCTGGATCAGTGGGTTTTGTATCCTCCGTTATTTTTGCCTTTTTATTTTATCAACTTAATTTATTTGCCCTTTCTACACTAGCCTTATCTTTGGCTGGCTCATTGGTGGGCTTCTTAAGGTTTAATTGGTCAACTAAAAACAAGATCTTTATGGGAGATACCGGTTCTATGATCTTGGGTTTTTTACTAGCCTTTTTCGCTGTCAAATACATCGTATATAATAGTTCTTACGTCTATGATCCAAGGTTAGAAAAAGATGCACCAATATTAACCATTATCATCTTATTGTTACCTTTATTTGACACTTTACGAATGTTTATTATTCGTATTTCAACTGGAGTATCACCTTTCAAAGGAGATAGAAAGCACCTACACCACATTTTAATAGATAATGGATTTAGTCATTTTTGGGCTACCATGATTTTAATTGCTTTTAATTTATTGGTATTATTTATTTACATGATGATAAGGCATGGATACTCTAACCATGCTGTTTTACTTGGTCTATTAATAACATTTTTAATCTATTGTTACGTTTCTTATTTATTATCCAAAAATATCGATGTCAATACGGTCGATAGGTTAAAATATACCAAGATTGATAAATTGAAACGTCTACAATTAGTCGACGAGAAAAAGAATACCAACTTAACAGGGAATCAACAAGCTATATCTGAATAGGGGCACTCAATAAAGCTATTTCCAGTTTTCCACATTCTTTAGCGATATCAAAATGCGAAAGACTTGATTGCATTTGGGCCAGATCAAACTTTTTATTTTTCAATAAATTAGTAAGTTCTTTTGCCAAGGTAGATGGTCTAAAATCTTGACTTAGGAATCCATTGGCTTCATTTATGATTAAATTGGAACCTCCTGAATTGGTAGCTAAAACAGGAATTCCGCAGTAAATAGCCTCCATAGCCACAAGACCCATACTTTCTTCTCTAGAACAAGTAACAAAAGCATGAGCACATGCCATTGTTTGATAGTATTCCTTGGGACTTAAATCTTCTATAAATTCAACAGTTGGATAAGATCCTGTCAAAATTTGACGTCTTATCACCTCTGCATATCCGTTATTTGCCCATTTACCTAACCAAATGAACTTATACTCAGAAGGAGTAAATTCTTTGCTTAAGGCTAAAAATAAATCAACTCCCTTTCGATAACAGACAGTACCAGAGGAGATAATTACTTTTTTATCAGATTCAGGCTTTATAAATCCAATTAAACTTTGATCAATCAAATTTTTATTAATTCCAGAATGAAAGATGAAGCTTTCTTTGGGAAAAATAGGTGCAAAAAACGCGTAAACCAATTCTGAACAAGCCACCAGATAATCTAATCGTTCAAACATTCGTTTCGCATCTTTAATTTCTAGTTGTTCAAAATTGTATAGATATTCATGAACATGTAAAAATGTAGTGACACGACAAGCCTCTTTATATTGTAATAAAAAAGCATTTTGTATGGTGTTTATATACCAAATATCAGCTGAAAATTGTTTTTGAATAAATTCCAATCGATCAAGAATGATATTTTTCCCTGCATGAAATTTCAATTTATCCAAAAGGGTAAATTGGGTGTCTAAATAAAATACATGAATATCGGGGGATATTTGATCAACTAATGCACCACCTCGCTCCAATAAAACTAAACCTATTTCAAATTTACTTTTATCTATATGATGTAAAATATCAAATAAGACAATCTCAGCACCTGTTCGATTTAAGTTACTTGAGAAAAATAATATTTTCCTTTTTGACATTTAGCAAAATTAAAACAAGCTATTCGGCAGAAAAACTTCTACAACCAATCAAAATTAGTAATTTTGGCTTGCATTGAAAATTTTCCCGAATGAAAAGCATCCAAGAATTAAGAGAAAGCATTGATCAAATAGACGATTCCATTTTAAAACTTCTCGTTGAAAGAATGGAATTCGTTGAAGAGATTGGACGATTAAAACGTGAGAACAATACGGTTATTTATCACCCGGATAGAGAAAAAGAAATCGTTGATCGCTTAGCTTCAAAATACACTGGGAAATTGAGTAAAGCAGCCATAGAAGCTATATTTTTGGAGATTTTTGGGGTCTCTAGAAATTTAGAATTACCTGAAATTATTTCATATCTAGGACCTGAAGGGAGCTTTACACATCAAGCTGCGGAAAGTAGATTTGGAGCTGTAGCAGATTATATCTCACTGCCTTCTATTCGTTCTGTTTTTGATTCAGTTGAGACAGGAAGAGCAAAGTATGGAGTTGTCCCAATTGAAAATAATCAAGAAGGAATGGTAAAAGAAACCATGGATTTATTGAATGAACGAAATTTATTCATCATTGCGGAAATCATTATTCCTGTAAATTTTTGCCTAGCTTCTAAGGAAAATTCGATTCACCATATTCAGAAGATTTACTCAAAAGACATAGCCTTCCAACAATGCAAAGGCTTTTTGCAAGATTACTTCAACCATAAGCCTGAAGACTTTTTCATTCAAGTTGATTCTACTTCAAAAGCGGCAAAATTGGCTGTAGAGGATAATAAAGCTGCGGCATTATGCTCGCATATTGCAGCTAAAATATATTCTTTACCTATTTTATTTGATAATATACAGGACAGTGAGGCCAATCAAACTCGCTTCTTTATTATATCCAAAGTAGAGAATTTGAAAAAAACGGATAAAGATAAAACGAGTTTGGCGGTTAAATTAAAGCATGACGATAAACCAGGTGCATTATTGTCTCTCTTGAAGGATTTTGATCAGCTACAAATTAACTTATTGAAAATTGAATCCAGACCACAAAAAGACACGCATGAATTTAAATTCTGGTTCTTTATTGATGTAGAAGGAAATAAGTTGGATGAAAATGTTCAACAAATATTGAATAAACGCAAGGATGAAATTATATTCCTTGGTAGCTATATGAACCTATGCTAAGATAGATTTCGCCAGGTTAACATCTATGGATATCTGATCGATAAGCTCCTGTAAAGAATTAAATTTCTTTTCATCTCGAATTTTATCAAGCAAAAATATTTCTACCTTTTCTCCATAAATATCACAATCAAAATTTAAGAGATGCGTTTCAATAGAAATGTGCTGATCCATGGTTATGGTAGGTCTTTTGCCAATGTTCGTAATTCCAGAATAGGTATTATTTCCTATTTTCATTTTACTTAAATACACTCCCAAACCAGGAATATATTTAGCTGAATCCTCCAACATTAAATTAGCAGTTGGGAAGCCTAATTCACGTCCTTTATGATTACCATGAATAATGCTTCCTGAAAGGGTATAAGCTCGTCCTAGCATTTTATTGGCTCTGGGCAAATTTCCTTGAGATAAATACTCTTTAATAATAGAAGAACTAATAATTTCATCCTCTATTGTAGCTACCTCTACTGAATATGCCTTTATATGTTGAGAATAATATTCATTTACGAAATCGACAGAACCTTTTCTTTGATAACCGAAGCGATTATCATAACCTAATACCAAGTCACAAATGCCAAATTGTGGTAACAAAATGTCTTCTATTAAATTCTCAGCTGGTAATTGAGCTATAAACTGATCAAAAGGAATTAAAAATAAATAATCTATTCCTAATGCTTCAATCCATTGAATTTTTTCCGATTCTGGACTTAAAAGGGTGCCATTATTTTCAATGGATTGATTAAAATAAGTAGATGGATGGTTGCTGAATGAAATAACCACCGAGCTAATACTTTTTTGTTTGGCAATGTTGACACAGCTAGATAATACCTTTGCATGACCCAGGTGCACTCCATCAAACATTCCAATAGTAACAACGGACTGTTCTATAAAAGCTAATTCAGGAAACTTATAAAAGTATTTCATGTTGATCTGCACTAAAACTCTCGATGGATTGAGCTCGATCCAGGGAGTATTCACCAATTTGTGTTCGAATTAATTCTTTTAAATAAGCACCAGAATTCAGAAAATAACCGAAATCACGAACCATGCTCCGAATGTATGTACCTTTTGAACAGGTTATTTTAAATTTGATTTCAGGGAAGGAAGAACTATCCATCTCAAAATCATAAACTATGGCTTGTCTTATTTTAATATCTAGCTCTTTTTCAGTTACTCCTTTTCTAGCTTGGACATATAATCTTTGACCATTTTGTTTAACAGCCGAATAAATAGGAGGTACTTGTTGTATATCGCCCAATAGAGAAACACGAGCATTCTCTAGCATTTCTGTTGTAATATGATCAACTGAAAATTCCTCATCAAAATCAGTTTCCAAATCAATTGAAGGAGTTGTTTTACCTAAAACAAAAGTACCTGTATATGTTTTGGGTAGAGATTGAAAGTATTCTATTTTCTTAGTGTATTTCCCCACACAAAGTATCAATAACCCAGAAGCAAGGGGATCTAAGGTGCCTGCGTGTCCTATTTTCTTGAATTTCCCTATGTTCTTAATTTTTCTAACAACATCGAAGGAAGTCCATGTCTTGGGCTTATCAATTAAATAGAATTTATCTTCAATTAGATTTAACTCCACCACAAATAAATTGCTAAAAAGATACCGGCTAAAACTCGATAGTAACCAAAGAATTTAAAACCAAATTTATTCACTAATCCGACCATCCATTGAATGGTAATTAAAGCAATTACAAAACTTACAGCAGCTCCAATGAGAAGGGATAAACTGTTAGTTGGATTTAAAATTATGTCTAAATCATGACGATAGTCCAATAGTTTCTTGGCACAAGCTCCCAAAATGGTAGGAATACCTAATAAAAAAGAAAACTCAACTGCTGCACGATGATTTAAACCCACCAACCTACCTCCGACAATTGAAGCACCAGAGCGAGAAACACCAGGGATCATAGCCAGACATTGATATAAACCTATTTTAACGGATTGACTAATGGACATTTTATCTAAATTATTATGCTGATGGTCTTGATCTTTAATCCAATCATCAATTTTAATTAATAGTAGTCCGCCCATTACCCAAGAAGCTGCAATAAACCAATAGCCTTGAAATAATGACTCTAAAAAATCATCTAAAAAAACACCCAAAAATGCAGCAGGAATAAATGAAGCAATAATAAATTTATAGATATAAAAAGAATGAAAAAGCCTCTTAAAATATAAAAAAGGAACAGCGGCAATTGCTCCTAATTGTATAAATACAGTAAAAAAATTTAGAAACTTTGAAGACTCAATCCCTAATAACTTCTCAGCTACTATAATATGAGCCGTAGAAGAAATTGGCAAAAATTCACTAAGGCCTTCTACAATTCCCAAAATTAGAGCTTCAATATATTGCCCCATTATTTCTTTAATTTAAACAGGGAAAAGATGGGTAAAATTACACCTATTAAAACCAAAATAGGCCCTAAAGTGATCCCAATGAATCCAAAGCCAAAAGGCTCTTTATCCAAAGTCATTACAAAAAAACCAATGATCATAAGGCAAATTCCTACAATCAAAATAGTTATATCCTTTTTGTCTAAAGGGAAATTAGAATTAGATGAACTGGCCATTTTAAAATAAGTTAGTATGCTGAATCTTTAAATAGCGATTCAATGAAAAATATGTTGAAATAACACTAAATAAGCAGGAACTTAAAACAGCCAATAAAAACAACTGGAATTGATTATTCAAGTCGAAAAATAAAAAGCTGGTTTCAGGTAAACTCTGAATGAAATAATAAAAAACTCCATTGGAAATTAAATATCCTAAGCCACCACCTAATAATCCTATGAGAAGTGCATTTAATAAATATGGTTTTCTAATAAATGCATTGGTAGAACCTAATAATTGCATGGTCTTAATCAATACACGGTTACTGTGTATATTTAATCGAATGTAATTAGATAATTGAAGATAGACTAAAGCACTTAATAAAATAATGAAAACCATTATTATCCAACCGACATGTTTGATTTTGGAAAGAAAAGAATCCAAAAAGGCATTAGGGTAAGTGATTTCATATACTCCTGGGAATGCCTTTAACTCTGCAGCTATTTTTTTGAAAGAATTTACAGATTTATATTCATCACTGATGCTCAAAATGAAAAGATTTTTAAAAGGATTCTCTTCACCTAGTAAATCTTGATAGTTCTCATGACTCGATTTTAAAAAATCAGTAGCAATTTTTTCTTTTGAAACATATGTAATTTGTTTCTTATTTCCTGCTGACAGTACATAATTCTTTTTGGACAATAACTTATAAGAATCTATAAGCTGTTGACTTGATAGAGAATCCTCCATATAAACGTACATTTTCATTTGTGACTTTATATCATCTCCCCATGACTTAATCCCTACAAAGACTTGAAAAAACACACAAATGATAAACGCTAAGCTTGAAATAGAAAAAATCAGCAACATATTGGTGGAACTAGGCTTCGCTTTTGAATATTTCATTTTTGATTATTTAATATTTCAATTTGATCTCTTAATCTAGCTGCTTCCTCATAATTTTCTTCCAAAAGAGCTTTTTGTAGCAATTCCTCTAGTTCTGCTAAACTAAGTGAAACTGACTGGTAGGCTGTTGTTTCAAGAGAAGATAGATCTTCATCTTCCAACTCTTCCTCATCTTCTGGAATACAAATTGATTTCAGCAGGGCCTCCTTGATATAGATATTTTTTTGAGCCCTTAGTGCTAAAGCAATGGAATCGCTAGGTCTTGCATCTAATTCAACCCATTTATCTTCTTGAATCAAAATAATTTTGGCATAAAAAATACCTTCTTTAAAATCAGTAATTAGCACCTTTTCTATCTTCAAATTTGATTTGTCAATAACCTGAATAAATAAATCATGTGTCAGGGGCCGGCTTGTTTGAATTTGTTCTAGATAGACTGAAATAGCCTGAGCTTCCTGATTTCCAATTACAATGGGAAATCGCAAACTCGGAAAATCTTCAGATTGTAATAGAAGTATAAACGAACTGGCTCCCACTGAACTAGGAGAAACGGAAACTATACTTAATTTTAAAAAATCGTTCAAGGCTACATTTTAAAAAACAAATGTATCAAAAAATGACCTAAAATTAATGGCTTTTAAGCTTATTTAACAATCTTGGAAGCACATCAAAAACATCTCCAACTATTCCATAATCGGCATGTTTAAAAAAGGGTGCTTCTGGATCATTATTTATGACAACTATTTTCCTGGAGCCATTGACTCCTGCTAAATGTTGAATCGCACCAGAAATTCCACAAGCGATATATAATTTTGGGGCAATTTTTACTCCAGTTTGACCAACATGTTCATGATGAGGTCTCCAATTTAAATCAGATACAGGTTTAGAACAAGCCGTAGCTGCCCCTAATTCTTTGGCCAAATCTTCTACCATTACCCAATTTGACGGATCCTTTAGTCCACGGCCTCCACCTACCACTACAGCCGCATCAGGCAATGGAATAGATCCTGTTAAAGGATAATTCTCAACTATGGTGCTTTGGGAATTCAGGGGTAAACTAATAGATGATAGACTTGGCGATGAATTACCACTTGGTAGAGCTAGATTAGAGGAAAATGATTTACTAAATGCAGCAATAAAATTATCTCCAGCTACTTCTGTAACCAAATTAGCTTTACCCGAAAATATCGATTTCGTAAAACGATTTCCATTACTTACCTTTTCTAATTCTTTTACATTTGAAATTAAAGGAAATGCTAATGCGCCAGATAAATAAGCTGCAACGGAATCCATCAATAAGGATTTCACATATAATATTTGAGATATACCTTTTTCCTGAATATGAGATAAAAGTACAGCCAATACTTGACTATTTTGAACTAAACCTGGTACTTCAATCTGAACATATTCTTTAATAGAATTAAGTGCATTTAAGGCCTCTAATTGAGTTTTTTCAAAACCATAAACTATTACACCATCAAACCCTTGTTGATTTGACCATGCACTTGCAAATTCTAAGGCTCTAAGTGAACTTTCAGCTATTTGTCCGTTCTTAATATCTATAAATACTGCTATATTTTTCATCTTAAATTAAATTTTCACTTTTCAACATGTCAATTAAGGACTCAGCTTCTTCCACTGGTATCATTTTTTGTAAACGTTCCGTTTCAACCACATTGGCTTTCACTGGATTTTCTTTCGGACTGAAAGAAGGAGCAATGACTTGAATTTCTTTAGTTCTTGCCGTCATAATCCCACGCATAGAAGGAATTTTCCATTCTGCAATAGGTTCTTGACATCCTAAAACAGCAGGTAAAGTGGATGATATTTTAGATTTACCGGAATCAGTTTCAATTTCCAATGTCAGTTTATCATTATCTACATCGAGATGCATGACGGGGGAGAAATGATTGAATCCTAAACCATGAGCTACCAATGCATGAACGATGCCTGCATTGTAATCGATGGCCTCTTTACCCATCATGATTAAATCAAATGACTGACTTTTGGCAAATTGAATTATTTCCTGAGCTACTTGGTACGAGTCTACAGCAGCAGTATCAATCCGAACAGCACTATCTGCACCCAAGGCCAAACATTTTCTGATAATAGCTTCTGAATCTGCCAATCCTACATGTAAAACGACCAATTCAGCTTGGGTTTGATCTTTAATTTCAATAGCTCTAGATAAAGCATAATCATCGTATGGACCTGCAATGAAGGTTAAACCTTCAGAATTGATGCGAGTATTCGATGAATCTAATGTAATTTTGGAGGTGGTATCTGGCACAATGGATACACAAACTAATATTTTCATAGGCGATTAAAAAAATGTTATGCAAGCATACTAATTTTTTTTAAGATTACAAAAATGGAACGTAAAGAATTTATAAAAAAAGAGATCGAACAGGACCCACAGAATCCTTTCAATCATTATTTGTTGGCGCTAGAATATAAAAAGGAGGGGATCATGGTGGATGCCATTCAGCTGTTTGAAAAATTAATAGTCGAATTTCCAAACTATATTCCGACATATTACAGCTTTGCCGACTACCTCATAGAAAATGAATTAGACGATAAAGCTGAAATTGTCCTTCTTAAAGGTATTGAGATGAGTGAATTAGCGGGAAATACTAAAGCTTTAAAAGAGTTAAAGCAGTTATTGGCATTAAATTTCTAATTAAGTAATACCTCCTCTAGATCTTTCTCAAGTATTAAGTTTTCAATAATAAATTTTTGCCTTTCTGGAGTATTTTTACCCATATAATAAGTTAGTAGTTGAGGAATCGTAAATTCCTTTTCTAAAATGACTGGTTCCAACTTGATGTTCTCTCCAATAAAATTACCAAACTCTTCGGGAGAAATTTCTCCTAAACCTTTGAAGCGAGTAATTTCTGGTTTAGGTCCTAATTTTTCAATCGCATTTCTTCTTTCTTCATCCGAATAGCAATAAATCGTTTCTTTTTTATTTCTAACACGGAATAGGGGAGTTTCTAAGATATACAAATGTCCATTTCTAACTAAATCAGGGAAAAATTGAAGGAAAAATGTCAATATCAATAAACGTATATGCATCCCATCCACGTCGGCATCGGTAGCTATCACAATCTTATTGTATCTCAAATTATCTAAACTATCTTCAATATCAAGGGCATGTTGAAGCAGATTGAATTCTTCATTTTCATATACAATTTTCTTAGTTAAGCCAAAGCAATTCAAAGGCTTACCACGTAAACTGAAAACTGCCTGAGTTTGAACGTCCCTAGATTTCGTGATGGAGCCACTGGCAGAATCTCCCTCAGTAATAAATAAAATGGTATCATGTTTGGCATCTGATTTTTCATCGGATAAATGGATCCGGCAATCCCTCAGTTTTTTATTGTGTAAATTGGCTTTCTTAGCACGTTCATTCGCTAATTTTTTAATTCCAGCAATATCCTTTCTTTCTCTTTCAGACTGCAAAATCCTCTTTAAGAGAGCATCCGCTGTAGCAGGATTTTTATGTAAAAAATTATCCAGTTCGGTCTTAACAAAATCTCCAATAAATGACCTAATGGAGGTGGAATTAGAATCTGGTGAAATGGTAGTGGAACCTAATTTGGTTTTGGTTTGTGATTCGAAAACTGGTTCTTGAACACGAATAGCAATGGCGCCAACGATACTTGCACGAACATCAGAAGGATCAAAATCCTTCTTATAAAACTCACGAACAGTTCGAACAATTGCTTCCCTAAATGCAGCTAAGTGAGTTCCTCCTTGGGTCGTATTTTGACCATTCACAAATGAATAATATTCCTCGCCATATTGATTATTGTGTGTTAAGGCTATCTCTATATCATTCCCTTTTAAATGGATAATAGGGTACCTATTTTCTTCTGAATTGGTCTTCTTAGATAATAAATCCAATAAGCCATTTTGCGAAAAATACTTTTCTCCATTAAAGTTTATGGTTAAACCCGCATTTAAATAGGCGTAATTCCAAAACAAAGAATCTAAGTACTGAGGAATGAAATGGTAATTTTTAAATATAGTATTATCGGGTTCAAACCATACATGTGTACCACTTTTGGCATTAGAGGTTTCAAATCCATTCGATTCGGCTATCAATTCACCTTTGCAAAACTCAGCCCATTTGGTTTGTCCATCACGATACGATTGTACCTTAAAATACTGCGAAAGGGCGTTGGTAGCTTTGGTACCTACACCATTTAATCCTACCGACTTCTGAAATGCGCCAGAATCATATTTACCACCCGTATTAATTTTAGAAACGCAATCGATGACTTTTCCTAATGGGATACCTCGGCCAAAGTCCCTCACTTCAACTTTATGATCCGAAATCTTTACCTCAATCACCTTACCATTTCCCATCATATGCTCATCAATGGAGTTATCCATGATTTCCTTTACAAGCACATAAATTCCGTCATCAACAGAAGAACCGTCACCTAATTTCCCAATATACATTCCAGGTCTTAAGCGTATGTGTTCTTTCCAATCTAAGGATCTAATACTGTCATCGTTATAAATCGGAGCATTATTGTTAATTTCTTCCACGGGCAATTGTAGTAATATTTATTAAATCGAAAATAAGCTAAGCTTGCTATTAGCTTTAAAGTTAGCATTAAATCATGTTTTTTCTTTAATTTGCAGTCAAATTAGAAATAAAAGACTTTATGAACAAAAAGTTTTCTTTTGTCTTAATGACTGTATTGTTGTTAAGTACAAAAATTTTGGGCCAGACAATCCCACTCGGAGTACAGGGCCAACTTTTGGACAGAATGAATAATACTAATCAATCTAATAGTCTAAATAGAAATCAGCCTCAAAATCAAATTAATGTGGGTCGTAGAACAATCACTTCTACGCCAAAACAAAAGCAAAATTACGATAGTCTAATCGATTTACGCAAAAAAGGTTTGGGTGATATTGCTGAAGTGGATACTGCTATACTTAATTTAAGGAAACGTATTTTCGGCTATACTATTTTCAACAATAAAACAGGAACTTTTGAACCAAACTTAAAAATAGCTACGCCTAAATCATATGTTTTAGGGCCAGATGATGAATTAATTGTAGATATTAATGGTTATTCTGAAGATCATTACAATTTGACAGTAAGTCCAGATGGTTACGTAAAAATAAATCGTGTAGGAAATGTATATGTAGCTGGATTAACAATAGAGGAAGCCAGAGCTCGTATTATTTCAAGATTGTCACAAATATTTGTGGGTTTGAAAAAAGAGGGTAGTGGGCCAAGCAGCACAAATTTATATGCTTCTATTTCTCTCGGAAACATTCGTACGGTAAATGTGACTGTTCAGGGAGAGGTGATATTCCCAGGAACTTATTCAGTACCATCTTTAGCAAGAGTAATGAACGTTTTGTATTTGGCAGGCGGACCAAATGAAAATGGTACTTTCCGTGAAATTCAATTAATACGTAATAAAAAGGTTATTGCAACCATAGACTTATATGATTTTTTAACCGCTGGAATACAGAAGAATGATGTCAACATTCATGATCAAGATATCATCAAAGTAGGGGTTTACAAGAATAGAATAGAGGTAAAGGGTAAAGTGAAAAGACCTGCTTTATTTGAGGTATTAGGCCATGAAAATTTAACCAAAGTCATTCATGATTTTGCTGGAGGATTTACTGAAGATGCCTTCAAAGAGTTGGTTAAAATCACTCGCTATACCAACAGAGAGCGTAAGTTAATTGATTTAAATACAGCCTTGTTCGATTCATTTACTCCACAAATGGGTGATGTTATTCAGGTCGAATCTGTTAATCAAGAGCGTTTTGAAAATAAGATTTCGATTTTAGGAGAGGTATTTAGACCGGGGCAATTTGCACTTGAAAGTAGTCCAACCTTATTGAAATTAATAGACCGTGCTGGTGGTTTAAAGGAAAATGCATTTTTAGATCGTGTTTTAATTCAACGAATAAATCCAGATTTATCCCAAACTAATTTATCTGTTAATTTAAAAGACATTTTAAATCACAAATCAGCAGATATATCTTTGAGGAGAGAGGATGCTGTTAATATTTTTTCCATATTAGATTTACGAGAGGGTTATACCGTCACCATCCATGGTGAAATTAATCTAAAAAAGGACTCTAAGAAGGATAAAGATTTAGAAGCGGGTGTAGGTTCTACTACTGGTAAATTAGAAGTGGGTTCATCTAGACTAAACAATGCTCAAGATTTAAATACTTTAAATGCTAGTAATAATCTGGGCAACAACAATAATCCGAATAATCTCGGCAACAGTAACAACATATTAAATAACCAAGAAGAGGATAATATTCAAATTGAAAGCGAAATTTCAGAAGATTTGAAGTCCAATGAAACATCCAATCAACTAATTAACAGACAATTAAAATTAACCCTACCATTTGTTGAGAAAATGACGGTAGAGGATTTAATTCTACAAGCTGGTGGGTTAAGAGAATCAGCTGCAACAGGTGTAGTGGAAATTGTTAGAAGAAAGAAAAATTTAGCAGATAATACTCAGATAAATTCCCAAATTGCTGAAATCATTCGATTCTCCATTAGTAAAAAATTACAATTGGATGAAACTGCCTCAACTTTCGAATTAGAACCATATGACGAAGTATTTATTCGTTCATCACCTAACTATGAATTACAGCAGTTTATCACTATTAAAGGGCAGGTAATTTATCCAGGTGTTTATGGTTTAGAGAAAAAAGATGAGCGTTTGAGCGAAGTCATCCATCGTGCAGGAGGATTAAACAAGCAGGCCTATCCACGTGGTGCTAGACTTATTCGTAAAATTCAATTAACTGAATTTGAAAAGAATAGAAAGATTGAACAACTGAACGAAATTCAAGATAACTTCAATGGTATTTCTTCTCAAAGAGACCAAACAATTGTTACGAAAACCAAAGAAACTATAGGTATTGACTTGGTGAAAGCGCTAAACAACCCAGGTGGTGAAGATGATCTATATGTACTAGAAGGTGATATCATTGACATCCCTAAAGAACCACAAACTGTAAAAGTATCTGGTGAGGTTTTATACCCCAACAGTGTAAAATATATAGACGGAAAGTCTTTCTATGATTTTATTTCAGAAGCAGGAGGATTTACTTCCAGTTCTGCTAGAAAGAGAGCTTATGTTTTGTACTCTAATGGATCTGTGAAGAGAACAAAATCCTTTTTATTTATGCGTTTCCACCCTAAAATAGAACAAGGTGCGGAAATTATTGTTCCAAAGAAATCTAAAGTGGCTACTGGTCAACAAATTGTGTCTATTGTTTCCATTTTTACAGGAACCCTTACAAGTTTAATCGGTATTATTACCTTGATAAAAGCTACTTCAAACTAATCACATGGCAGAGTTAAGATCTGATCAATTTTCTTTTAAACGCTTATTACTTAAGTGCTTTTTATTGATTCCCTTCATTAAAATGCACCGTAAAAAACTTCTAATTGGAGCCTTGATAGGTTTTGTTGCAGGAATTAGTGTAGAAATTTTCCGTAGTCAAAACAAAATATACAAAGCTCAGATTGTCTTTGTCATGGATTCAGAAGGTTCAGCTGGTGGTGGGTTGGCTGATATTGCCAGTAGTCTCGGATTAGGAAGTTTCGCTGCCAACAATTCCTTGTTTAGCGGGGAAAACTTCAAAGAATTATTAAAGACCAAGGCTTTATTTAGAAAAGCTATGCTTACCCGAGTAAAATTCGGGAACAAAGAAGATCTATTTGCCAATTTCTTTTTGCAAAAGGCTGATTTACGAACGCATGAATGGAGTGATCTGCCAGATGACTTCTTTACCTATCGATTTAAAATTACTGACCCTAGTCAAGCAAATGAGCAAGATAGAAATATCATGAATGCCATTTATGAATATTTAAAGGGAAATACAGTTATCAGCAACGAGAATCCGAAGTCTACCTTTTTAACCATGACCGTAGAGACGCGCAATGATACCTTATCATATACTTGGTCTAAATTGTATCTAAAAACGGTCACGGATTTTTACATTCAAACAAAGACGAAAAAATCCAAGGAATTGTTAGTAATCATGGACAAAAGGGTAGATTCCTTACGTTCAGCATTGTATTATACACAAGGCAAATTGGCTAATTACAATGATCAGAATCAACAGATTATTTTTCAAAGAGCAAGGATAACTGCGGAAAGATTACAGATGAATACTTCTCAATTACAAAGTATGTATTTTGAAGCTGTTCGTAATTTTGACAATCTAAAATTCTCCTTAATCAAGGAATCACCTTTATTTACAATTATTTCTGATTCAGAATTACCCACTAAAATTGAAGTCTATTTTTGGGGCCCAATTACTTTGGTGGCTATGGTTATAGGCATGTTAATCACTTCATTGCTGATTTACATCAGAAGTGTATACAAAGAATTAATGGCCTAATTTATATGAATCTTGTACATAGAAAAATTAAGGAAATTGGTAGCGATTGGGAATTATTATTAATACTTGCCAAAAGAGATATTTCCGTTCGATACAAGCAAACTATACTTGGTTTAAGTTGGGCGGTAGTTAAACCAGTAGCAACCATGTTGGTATTTCTTTTTGCCTACAAACAAGTTGCCAAAGTTCAGGATATTTCAGGGTATCCCATACAACTAGTCATTTTTTCAGGAATCCTTTTCTGGAACTACTTTGCTAATTCATTGCAAGCCATCAGTAATTCTATATTAGTGAATAGTAATTTAATATCAAAGGTCTATTTCCCGAGGTTAATTATTTGTTTTTCTTCTATTGCTGTTTCTTTGGTCGACTTTTTGGTTGGATTTATTGTCTATATTATTCTTGCTTTAAGTTTACATCAAAGCCTATCCACATACATCATTTTATTGCCTTTGGCATTGTTAATCACAACATTAATCGCCCTAGGATTTGGACTGATATTTGCATCATTTTCGGTAAAGTATCGAGACGTTCAGCAAATTGTTCCACTCATTGTTCAGTATGGATTTTTTGCTACACCTATTGTTTATACCACTAAACAATTATCTGAAAAAAGCTGGTTTACTTTATATAATGTTTTGAATCCTTTAGCAGGAATCGTAGAAATGTTTCGTACTTGTTTGATTGACAATTATGATTTGTTAACAAGTCAAAATATAATGATTAGTATTGCTGCTAGTATCTTGGTTTTTATACTAGGAATTATTGTATTTGATAAAAGAGAGGATTCCTTCGTGGATTATTTATAATTTTTATGCACATCATTGAAGTAGATTCCATTTCGAAAAAATATGCGCTATCAGCAAATAAAGGAGCTGTTAGTTTAAAAAATGGGATAAAAAGTCTATTTACCAAGGAAGAAAAGGAGATCTTTTGGGCGGTAAATGATGTATCATTTACTCTCAACAGAGGAGATAAATTAGGGATTGTAGGAAGCAATGGAGCCGGTAAATCTACTTTACTTAAGATTTTAAGCAAAATTACCCAACCAACGAGTGGGCAAATTCATGTAAAAGGTAAAGTAGCCAGTCTACTAGAGGTTGGTACTGGATTTCACCCTGAATTAACAGGGAGAGAGAATATATTTCTGAATGGTGCAATTTTGGGGATGTCGAAACAGGAAATCAAATCGCAATTTGATGAGATTGTTGACTTTGCTGGTGAACAAATTGCTCGATTTTTAGACACACCAGTTAAGCGCTATTCCTCAGGAATGTATGTTCGTTTGGGATTTGCTATTTCTGCCCATTTGAATCCAGAAATACTTATTGTAGATGAGGTATTAGCCGTAGGAGATGCTGATTTCCAAAAGAAATCATTAGGAAAGATGAGAGAAGTGGCTTCCAATGATAAAACGATTCTTTTTGTAAGTCATAATCTCACTGCTGTTCAAAACTTATGCAATAAAACCTTGCATTTAGAGAAGGGTAGGGTTAATCAATTTGGTGAAACGGGAGACGTGTTAACCAATTACATGGCGGCTTTACAAACGAATCGACTAGAACAAAGTTATGACTCCTTTGATTCCGCGCCTGGTTCACAGCAAATACGTTTGAAAAGAGCTTCCTTAATCCCAGAATTAATAGAAGGACAGAATTACTTAGATATTCGAAATAATATAAAGATCGACTTAGAGTTTTGGAATACCGAACCCAATCAACAATTAAACGTGAGTTTGCATTTATTTGCTAGCACGGGCGAATGTATTTTTAATGTGGGTACCCCAACAGGAAATTTTGGAGTAGGTCTAATACAAGCGAGTCTAGAAATACCTGGACATTTTTTAAATGATGGTAGTTACCTTATTTCTTTTATGGTTGTGAAGGATAAGTCCATTGTGTTATTTAACTTCGAAGAAGTATTTAACTTTGAAATTGCTGATTTTAGAGAAGATACTACCTGGTATGGTAAATGGCCAGGTTATGTTAGACCTTCTTTTACCTTTCCAATTCGTCAACTTTCTGATTCCATTTAATTATGTTACATGTTACCAAATCATTCTTACCTGATTTAAAGGAATATGTTGGTTACCTGGAGCGTATTTGGGAAAATAATCATTTAACCAATGATGGTCCATTATTGAAAGAATTAGAAAATAAACTAAAAGAATATCTTCAGGTAGAGCATTTGGTGTTCGTAACTAATGGAACCATTGCTCTACAATTGAGCTTAAAAGCTCTTCAAATAAAAGGAGATGTCATAACAACTCCGTTTTCTTATTGCGCCACTTCAAATTCTATCCTTTGGGAGGGTTCGAACCCTATTTTTGCTGATATTAATCCCAGGAGTTTAACCGTTGAATCTTCTGAAATTAAATCAAAGATTACCCCAGATACTAAGGCCATTTTAACGACTCACGTATATGGAAATGCGGGAGACTTGGAAGCTCAGGAAGCCCTAGCTGCTGAACATCATATTCCTTTAATATACGATGGTGCTCATGCCTTTGGAGTACAATATAAAGGTCAATCCATATTTAATTATGGCACATTAAGTACTTGTAGCTTTCATGCCACAAAGATATTTCATACCGTGGAAGGTGGAGCGGTAATTACAAAAGATGCCCAATTAGCGGCCAAAATTATTGAATTAAGAAGCTTTGGACACAAAAATGATGATTATTTCTCTGCAGGAATAAATGGCAAGAATTCTGAATTTCATGCTGCCATGGGTCTTGTTAATTTGAGTCATTTCGAAGAAATCAAACAATATCGTAAATGGGCTTGTGAACTATACGATAGCCTATTACAAGTACCAGGAGAGACCATTAGATTCAATGACCAAATAAGACGAAATTATAGCTACTATCCTGTTCTTTTCCCCCATGAATCATATTTATTAAATGCTGTAGAAAAACTTCAAGCTGTTCAAATCAACCCTAGGAGATACTTTTATCCTTCCTTGAATACCTTACGTTTTGTGGGACCTCAAACTTGTCCAGTTTCTGAAGATATTGCTAAAAGAGTTTTGTGTTTACCTTTGAGTGCAAGTATTAAAGAAGAAGAAATCCGTTTGATTGCCGAATTAGTGAACCAATCTTTTAAATGATTTAACCATGTATTGGATTGCATTCATTTCATTTATTTTGATGAACTACAAGGTAGCATCTAAAATATCCAACAAAAACTTAGAAGAAATACTACTCATAGGTTTCACTATTTACACAAGTAGCGTTATTTTAACCGGCTATGGACTTTCTGCATTAGATTTATGGAATAGTAGATTGCTTTGGGCTATTATCCCATTTTTTATTACTTCATTAAGCTACTATTTTTTTCAAAGGCCCGTATTTGCATTCGAATTAGAGCATATTTCTGCATTTAAAGTCATTGGTTCTGCCATTCAGACCACTCATCAAACTTATTTGAAATTATCAGGTATTGAAAGGTTTATCTTTGCATGTTTATTCTGGTCTTTTCTTGCCCTAAGTGCGCTTCAATTAACTTTAATTTTCAATAGTCCTCCTAATGAATGGGACAGCATGACTGGTCATTTAAATAGAATAATCTATTTCTTAAAGAAAGGAAGTATGTCTCATTTTATTGGAACCAATTGGAATATAGACACTTATCCGAGAAGCTTCTGTTCATTACAAGTTTATCCATTTCTAATGAGCGGATACAATGAGTATTTATTTAAGCTTCCAAACATAGGAGCCTATTGGATAATTTCTTTTGGTATATATGGAATCTTAAAGAACCAAGGTGTAAAATTCAAAACAAGATTATTTTTAAGTATCATATTTCTATTTCTCCCAAATGTAATCATGCAATCAATTACAACGGAGACAGATATTGTTCTTGCTGCCTACCTATGTACAATTGTTTATTATTTAATGGCATACAAAAAACAAGAAAAAACCATTTATATCTATTTGGCAGGACTTAGTTTTGGTTTAGCCTTAAGCCATAAAATAACCTTTGCATTTTCTTTTATTCCACTACTCATTTTATATGCATATAGCTATTTACCTGCGATTAAAAGGAGAGCCTCTTTTGTTATAAGACATATTTTTTTAGCACATATATTAGGGGCGATTTTATATGTCTCTGCCACAGGGTATATTGCTAATTATATCAATTATGGTCATCCCATTGGTCCACCAACAGCCACTCAACATCAATCTGTGGAAAGAGCTGGTAACTTAAGTAATTTATTGGTTCAAGGAAGTAGAAATGTTCTTCGATACGGTTTTGACTTATTCAATTTTGATGGTATACGTAATATCATGGTGGTCGAAAAAATGAACCATGCCATGAAGTCCCCTTTTAGAGCATTAGACCAAGGACTACAATTAGGATTAGAAAAAGTAAAAGAGTTTACTATCATTCCATTTACATTTGACAAGCGTTTTGAATTTTACAATGGAAGTCCAATTTATGGTAGTATCTTTATTTTCATTATCCTACCAAGTATATTTTTACTTATTAGAAAGCCGAATCTAATGGCTAGCTTATTCTTTTTATGTTTTGCGATTCATTTTATCACTCTCGCATTTACAGCGGCTTATGACCCTTGGAAAGGTCGATATATGATTAGTTCAGCCATTTATTTGTTTCCAGTATTGGTATATATGTCAAAATACATATTTGAACAAAGGCAACACATTCTTTCTCAATTATTATTAGGTGGAATAGTCGTAATCATCTGCCTATCTGCGCTATTTACTTTAGGATTAAACATAAGAGCTTTACCATTTAATGCCTATGGTCAAAAGTCAATTTTTAAATTAGATCGAGCGGCAGCATTGACTATAAATCGACCAGACATAACAAAAGCTTATCAAAACTTTGAAAAAATAGTTCCTCAAAATGCAGTAGTTGCTTTAGGGACCATTAATGATGATTTTGAATATCCACTTTGGGGGCCAAAATTTTCTAGACAATTGATACCTCTAAATCCTTTCGAGCAAGGGCTACAAGAAATTCCAAAGAAGGCACAGTATCTGTTCTTCAGTAAGAATGTCATAAAGCCTCAAATGGGTGATATCAGATTAGGAACAGATACCACTTTAGTGGAGGGTGTAATCGTTAGGGGTGAGGATTATTATTTGCGAAAATTAAACTAGGTTTTTTGCTTTTTCTTTTTTGCAGATGGAAAAAGTACATTGTTTAAAATCAATCGATATCCGGGGGAATTTTTATGTAAACTTAAATCGGTATGTTCCTCATTCACAAAATGTTGATAATCTTCTGGATCATGTCCACCTAAAAAGGCAAAAAAGCCATTTCCCACTTGACCGTACAAATATTTCACTTCCTTTAAGCTTTCATTTTCAGCTAAAATAGTTACTTCAGATTTAACCATTGAACTAACAAATCCAGTGGTTTGACCCATAAAACCATGAATAACTTGTTGGTGGTTTTGTGTCAACATACAAGGTATCATGTCTGATTTGGCCGAAAATTCATTCAATTCAAAAAAATCATTCTCCTCGGCTATTGGCCTTTGAGTATAATTGGGTGCTGAATCGATGGTTGAAAACTCATTAACACGATAATTAAGGATTAATGAAAAATCTTTAAAAGCCACTGTATTCTTAAAATTCAAATTATCAGCACTTATGTTAGAAGAAGTGGCATCGCCATCATAAAAGGCAGGTACAGCATCCATACCTAAGGTAGCCAAGGCAATATCAAAGGTATCCGTAGCGGTACACATAGCAAAGAGGTATCCTCCACCCAACATAAATTCTTTGATCATGGAAGCCACTTTTCCTTTCATTTGAGAAACCTTTGAAAAACCATTTTTCTTGGCCATTTGCATATCCTCTTGCAACTGTAATTGATACCAAACTTGATCTTTCTGAGTAAACATTTTACCCATTTGGCCAGTGAAGTCCTCATGATGTAAATGCACCCAATCATATTTGGATAAATTACCGTCTAATACCTCTTGATCATATATAGTTTCAAAGGGTATTTCCGCATAACTAAGAGCTAAAGATACGGCATCATCCCATGGAGAGGCAGACTTTGGAGAATATAGCGCTATTTTGGGTACTTTCTGCAGAAGTGCTTGTTCCATATTGGAACTCTCAGAATTGACTTCCTGCAAAATTTGACTAGCCACCTGATCAGATATGATTTGATAGGTAATTCCTTTACTTAATAAATCTTTAGAAAATTCAGGAGTATAATCCATCATAAAAGATCCACCTCGATAATTTAATAACCAGGAAACTTTCGCATCTTCCCCTTGCAAAACTTTATATGTAAACCCATAAGCTTTTAAGTGATTGCTTTGGCCTTCATCCATGGGAATTAACAACTTATTCGCATGTAAAAAGTTAATCGACGAATAAAAAATGATTAATGGAAGAATTAGCCCTTTCATTGGTTTCCTATGGAATGATTTATCTAATAAATTGCAAGGTAAAATTTAAACGCTAGGAGAGCAACATGAATCTTAAGGAAAACGTATTTGAAGGATTAAGATCAATCAAGGGAAATTTACTAAGAACGATTTTAACAGCCTTAATCATTTCATTAGGAATTACCTCATTGGTGGGTATATTAACTGCCATTGATGGAATTCAAAGTTCTGTTGATAATTCATTTTCTGGATTAGGTGCTAATTCCTTCGATATAAGAAATAGACCAGCCATGCAAATCCGTAGAGAAGGTCAAAAAGAAAAGAGATTTAAAAATATTGATTACAGACAAGCTAGCAAGTATAAATCACTCTTCAGTTCCAAGGGCAAGGTGTCTTTGAAAACCAATGTCAATTTCAATGCGATTGCCAAACATGGCTCAAAAAAAACAAATCCTAACACCCGCTTAATAGGAATTGATGATAATTTCATGGAATTGAAGGGCTATAAAGTAAGTTCAGGAAGAAATTTTTCAACTCATGAATATCAGCATGCTAGCAATGTATGTGTACTTGGTGTAGATGTGGTAGATCAATTATATGAAAAAGAAAGCCCGGTAAATTCTGAAATCGTGGTAAGTGGTCAAAAATTAAAGGTAGTGGGTATCCTTGCCAAAAAAGGGAGTATGATGGGAGGGGGGGATGACCGTGTTATTATGGTTCCTTTGGAAACGGGTAGAAAAATGGCGATGGGACGAAATTTAACTTTTGATATAACCACTTCCTCTACCAAGGTGAAAAATTTAGATGATTTTATGGAAGAAGCAAGGGGAGTGATGAGAAAAGTACGAATGGATCCTATAGGTGCAGAAGATTCATTTTCAATTGACCGCTCAGATTCCATAGCTAAGAGCTTTGAAAATATTACATCATCATTACGAATTGGTGGCTTTGTAATTGGTTTTATTACTTTATTAGGAGCAGCCATTGCCTTGATGAATATCATGATGGTTTCCGTTACAGAAAGAACAAGAGAAATAGGTATTAGAAAATCATTAGGGGCTACTCCATTTAGGATTTTACAACAATTCCTCATTGAAGCCATTGTCATTTGTATCATAGGAGGATTAGGCGGAATCGTATTAGCTATTCCTATAGGCAATCTAATTGCACAAGGAATCAGCTCTGGAAATGCAAGTTTTATTATACCTTGGGTCTGGATGATAACAGGTATCATTGTTTGTATTTTAGTTGGCTTATTTTCAGGAATTTATCCTGCTTTCAAAGCTTCTAAATTGGATCCGGTTGAAGCCCTACGTTACGAATAAACGATAAAATATTAAAGAGGTACTTGATTAATCAAAGGATTTGGAGTACTTTTGTGTCGCAATTAAGAATTGCCCAGATGGCGGAATTGGTAGACGCGCTGGTCTCAAACACCCGTGGGTGCAAGCCCGTGCCGGTTCGACTCCGGCTCTGGGTACAAGCCTCCTGAATTTCAGGAGGCTTTTACTTTTTTATGCGGGTAGGAAAGTTTTCCAATGACTATAACTTTCTGTCGTAGCATCAATTTGCTTCGAATCAGGTTCAATCGTTTTTTTGATTTTTAATTGACTCACCGCCTCAGTAGGAGAATTGTAGTAACCAATTCCTATACCTGCACCTAAAGCAGCACCCATTGCTCCATCAGATTCCATCAAATCCAAGGAAATCTGAGCAGCATTCACCACACTTTGACTAAATACAGGACTTAAGTACATATTGGCTAAACCAGCTTTTAAGCGTTGAGGTGAGATACCTACACTATCCAATAATTCAATGCCATAAACTAAAGAGAAAGCAATTCCTTCTTGAACAGACCGACAAATCTCTGCTTGTTGGTGTCGATTCAAATCCAATTGTTGGAAGCTTGCACCTATCACGCGATTTTGGAAAATTCTTTCCGCACCATTTCCGAAAGGCATTACGATAAGACCTTTAGAGCCAATTGCTGCCTTAGAAGCAATTTCATTCATTTGTTGGTATGAACTCGAATCAAAAAAGTTCTGCTTCAGCCAACGATTCATAATACCTGTGCCATTGATGCACATCAATACCCCAATACGACGAAGCTCTTCCTGATAATTGACATGAGCAAATGAATTTACTCGATTCCCCTGATCAAATTTTAGTTCATCACTTACCCCATATACAACCCCAGAAGTTCCAGCAGTAGTGGCAATTTCCCCGGGTTCCAATACTCCTAAGGACAAGGCATTATTGGGTTGATCGCCCGCTTTATAAGTCACTTTCACAAAGGAATTGAAACCTAAATTTTCTGCTATCTCAGGTAGAATCTGACCATGTTCTGAAAATACCGCTTGTATAGTAGGAAATAAATCAGTTGAATATCCAAAATGAGCTAATAATTCAGAAGAAATCTTATTCTCCTTGAAATCCCAAAATATTCCCTCCGAAAGAGATGACGGGGTACAGGTCAAGGTACCCGTTAATTTGGCTGCTATATAATCTCCAGGTAAAACAACATGCTTAATCTTATTAAAAACTTCTGGTTGATTTTCTTTTACCCATGCCAATTTAGCCGCAGTAAAATTACCAGGCGAGTTCAACAAATGATTTTGGCAATAAGCCTCACCTAAAGCTTGAGCTGCTTTATCCCCCAAATATCCTGCTCTAGAATCACACCAAATGATGGAGGGTCTTAATACTTCCATTTGTTCATCCAAAACAACCAAGCCGTGCATTTGATACGAAATACCTATGGCATGTACATTCAATGGATTATATTTTCCTGAAGAATTACCTTTTAATATAGCTTGCTGGGTACAATACCACCAATGAGCAGGATCTTGTTCTGCAAAACCTGGCTCTGGAGAAAAAATTTCATTTTCCGTTTCTGGGAAGGAGCAGGAAAATAAAACAGTTTGCTTCGCAGCATCAACAATACTAACTTTAATCGATGATGTACCTACATCAATTCCACACAAAAGCATAAAAAATCATTTAAATGTTAGAGATTCAAATTAATCACCACCAAGTTACAAGTCATTTTGCTTTAAACCATATACAGATGAAAGTAAAAGCGGGTGAAATATTTGCTCTCATTGGTAAAAGTGGGTCAGGGAAAAGTACCATCGCTAATATTGTTGTGGGTCAAACTATTACAAAGGATGCCTCTATTCAAATCAATGGAAAAGAATTAAATACCGAATCAGACCGACTTATTAAATTATTTAAGGAAGTTGGTTATGTTCCTCAAAACTTACATTTAATGCCACATCATACCGTTGAGGAATACATTCAAAGGTTAGTTCAAAAACGAAGCGTACAGGAACAAGAGAAATTTATTCAGAAAAATTTGAAGCGATTCCGACTAAAAAACGCAAAAAAAACCAAAATTCAACATTTGTCGGGAGGAGAAAGACAAAAATTAGCATTATTAGAAGCCATCAGTAAACCAATCGGAATATTAGTATTGGATGAACCATTCAGCCAGTTAGACACCGAACAAAAGCTTGAGTTTTCATCCATTTTTAAACAAGTTATCGAAGAGGAAAAAATTCCATGTTTGCTCATTAGTCATGATTTGTTGGATATTTTAAGTTTAAGCCAACAGGTAGGAATACTACACCAAGGTAAAATCATTTTCCAAGGAAATTGGACGCAATTTAAAAAGTCGAAAAATCGCTTTGTCCTTCAATTACAACATGCTATGCAAGCTTGGAAACAAAAAGTGGATAATTTATTCGAAGCTTGAAAATTTTTTCATTTCCAGGGCATTTTGAGTAGTAATCCGAATCACTTCCTCTTTTGAAATTTGACGATAATCTGCCAATTTTTGAGCAATAATACCTAAATAGGCAGGAGTATTAGGTTTACCTCGATGGGGAACGGGGCTTAAATAGGGCGAATCCGTCTCTAAAACTAAATGACTTAAAGGAATATCCTGAATATCCTGAAATAACTGTGCATTCTTATAGGTCAAAACTCCCCCAATTCCTAAGGTATATCCTAAATCAACCAAAGTTTTTGCTTCACGCGCATCACCTGAAAAGCAATGAATAATCCCATGTAAGTCTTCAAATTCCTTTCTTTTAAGCACTGAAATTAAATCAGCATAGGCTTTCCTGCAATGAACATCAATCCAAATATGGTGCTCCAAAGCCCAATGGCATTGAGTAATAAAAGCACTTATTTGCTGCTCTTTATACGTAATATCCCAATAATAATCCAACCCAATTTCTCCGATGGCTAATACTTTTTTACTAGCTAATTCCAGTTCTAAAAAAGATAATTGATTGTTAAAATCTTCTTTTACATAGGTAGGATGTAAACCAATCATCGGTTTACATAAGCTTGGATTTTGGGTATATAAATTCCATAATGCATTCCAAGATTCTTGATCACAATTGGGCAACCAAACCTCTTTTATTCCTGCAGTTTGCATTTCTACTAAATGCTGATTCCATTCATTGGTAAAATATTCATCATATAAATGCGCGTGCGTATCAATCATAAAGGTAGAAGTTGAAATCCCTGTCCATGACAATAGGACAAGAGTGCTGGTAATACAATTTTCAAATGAGGAAATGCTTTTTGACTATCATGGAAGACGATAATTGATCCAGGTTTTATAGCCTTAATACATTGATTAATAATGGATTTAGAGGATAAACCTGAATGATAATCACCGGTCAATACGCTCCACATGAAAACGGACTCTTGACTTGCTAAATCCCGAATAAGTTCTCGATTTACCCGGCCATAGGGTGGACGAAATCCAACACTTGAAATTCCCAATTCATCGAAAACGACATCACAGGCTACTTTATCCTCTTTATAGGCTTGATATGATACTTGCCAAGCATTCACATGATTCATGGTGTGATTACCCAAACTGTGTCCCGAAGATTGAATCAAATGACCCAAATCGGCATGAGCCAATAAGTTTTTCCCAATGGAAAAAAAAGTAGCCTTGGCCTGGTATTTATCTAACTCTTCTAAAACAAAATTGGTAATTTCAGGACATGGTCCATCATCGAAAGTGAAAAACACTTGATTATCAGAGGAATCTACTTTTCTAGACCAAATCAAGCTAGGAAAAATAGTAGGTACCACAGAAGGTAATCGATGAATGAACATGTATCTCGAATCAAAATCCATGCAAATTACAAGTTCAAATGCAGAAAAAATAATTTTAGGAATAGATCCAGGGACTCGCTTTTTGGGCTATGGACTATTGAAAATAGATAAAAGTAAAGTCACTATTCTTCAATATGGTGTATTAAATTTAACCAAGTATACCACGCAAGGGGCAAAATTTTTAAAAATACACGAAAGGGTCTTAGGAATATTAGAAGAATTTATGCCAGATGAAATTGCCATTGAATCTCCATTCTTTGGAAAAAATGTACAATCCATGCTCAAACTGGGAAGAGTTCAAGGGATGGTGATGTCCTTAGCTTTTTCCAAAGGCATTCCTATCGTAGAATACGAGCCAAAGAAAGTAAAACAATCTGTCACAGGAAATGGAAATGCCTCAAAAGAACAAGTAGCCAAAATGGTGGAAATTATCGTAGGCCAAAAATTGGATGCTAAATTATTCGATGCTACCGATGCCTTGGGCATTGCCATTTGTCATCATTTTCATGAAAATAACATTTCATCCTCCGTAAAAGGTACCAAAAAGGGCTGGGGTGCTTTTGTTTCTGAAAATCCTGATAGAATTAAATGATCTCTTTCATTTGTTGATTCAACTCCTCCCAAGTTTCAATTGGTGCCAAACAGTGATTTCCAATGCACAATAAATAATTTTTACTATTTGGTAAATTGTCTACTGGTAACAGAGTCAAGGATGTTGAATTCAATTGATCCATCATGCCACTATCATCCAATAATTCAACATTAAACTTGAGCATAGCCTTAGGATTTTCTACCCATTGAGAATAAATGCGCAACCAATTGGTAAAATATGCTGGATTTGTTTGAGCCTTAGACAATACCGTTTCTAACATTTGTTTAGCTCTTAGGGTAGCATTAACATTCGTATCAATCAAACCAATCCATAATAAGGCCTCACACATCATGGAATTAGACGATGGACAAACAGAATCAGTGAATTCTATCTTATCGGCAATTAATTCTTGGTTCTCATTGGATGCATAATTGAATAATGCCAATTGCTCTTCCTTAGATTCAAATATATAAGTTGCTTTTTCTATGATATGATTTGCCAAATCAAAGTAGGCCCTATCAAAAGTCAATAAATACAAACGAAGAAAAGCTAAGCCAGCCGCAGAATAATCATCCAAAAAACCACCAATTGGACTGCCTGCGAAGCTGGCTTGATGTAAGCAATAGTAGTCAGAAACAATTAAGTGTTTTTTCATTGCCTCGGCTAAATCAACGGCATCTTGACGAATAGAAACTGATTTTAGTACATGAGAACAAGCAATTAATCCCGAAAGCACATAGGCATTCCACGCTAATATTTGTTTGGTATCTGTTTCTGGTCTAATTCTTTTAGCTCTTACTAAATTTAATACATCCAGCTCCTCTGAATATTGCTCATTCAAAATGGGCTTATTTTTAAACAAAATATTTCGCCCATCTTCCCAATTTCCATTAGGAACAATGCTGTAGTTTCGGTAAAAATCTGGATTATCCAAAGATGGAATCAGAGCATTTATTTCATCAAATGGCCATGTGTAAAACCATCCCTCCATTCCTTCACTATCTGCGTCTAGAGAGGCGTAATAGAGCCCATTTTCAGCTCTTAATTCTGTCTTTAAAAAATGGATGGTTTGATAAATTACTTCCTTATACAGAGGATTGTTAGACCGCTGATAAGCAGCAGCATAAACTTCCAATAGTTGTCCATTATCATATAACATTTTTTCAAAATGAGGAGCAAACCATTCAGAATCAACCGAATAACGTGAAAATCCACCAGACAATTGATCGAAAATTCCCCCTTGTGCCATTTTGGATAATTGCAAATCACTTGCTTGAAATGCTTGTGACTGTTGGCCTAAAGGACTAGGAATAGATTCTAAGAACAAAAGGAGAGAGGGTAATGGAAATTTAGGTGCTTTATTCATGCCCCCAAACACAGGATCCATATTACCCGTAATCACTTGTAGACATCTAGGAATCATGGATGGCTGATTATCTAAATCGATCATTTGAAAAATGGAAGCTGAATCAGCAATAGCATTAGCAAATCCTTCAGCAGATGCCTCTAATTCTTGACGGTGCTCGGCAAACGCATTCTGAACAGAAGATAATATATTCATCCATTTAGCTTTAGGAAAATAGGTACCTCCATAAAAAGGTTTTTGAGATGGCATCAAAAACACATTTAAAGGCCAACCACCCGAAATACCCATTTGCTGAATGGCATCCATGTAAATCATATCAATATCAGGTCTTTCTTCTCGGTCCACCTTAATGTTGATAAAATACTTATTCATTAAATCTGCTACTTCTTGACTTTCAAAGCATTCTTTTTCCATGACATGACACCAATGACATGCGGCATATCCAATACTGACCAGAATTAATTTATCCTCCGCTTTAGCTTGTTCCAAAGCCTCTGGCCCCCAAGGTTGCCAATGGACAGGATTGTGCTGGTGTTGCAATAAATAGGGACTAACTTGATGCTGTAGCTTATTCATTTAAAAAGACAAATTTTGTAAATTCGTGTAAAATATCGAGATGTTAGACCTTAAAGATTTTGTAGTAAGTCCAGAGATTGCTCATTCTCCAGCATTGCTCCATGAATATCTAATATCAGAACTGGGTACAAATCTATTAAATAGCTATCAATATCGAATTGAGAAAAAGTCAATCGATGCCAGAAACCGACAGATAAATGTAAATCTTAGAATAGGCTTTTACGAAAAAAATCATGATTTTTCATTAAGTCAATTTGCTCAATTAAAGCCATTACCTACTAATTCAACTCCAGTAATTATTGTTGGAAGCGGTCCAGCTGGATTGTTCGCTGCCTTACGATTAATTCAATTAGGTATTAAACCCATTGTACTGGAACGAGGTAAAAATGTACGTGATAGACGAAGAGACTTAGCCGCTATCAATCGATTTAATTTAGTAGATTCAGATAGTAATTATTGTTTTGGTGAAGGTGGTGCTGGAACCTATTCGGATGGGAAATTATATACAAGAAGTACCAAAAGGGGGGATATCAAATCTGTTTTAGAAACATTTGTTGCTCATGGTGCAGATAAAAATATTTTGTTCGAAGCACATCCCCATATTGGAACCAATAAATTACCCGCCATTATTGCCTCCATTCGAACTGCCATTATAGAAGCAGGAGGGGAGGTTCATTTTAATCAGAGGGTAACTGATTTTATTTTAGAGAATCATCAAATTAAAGGGGTAATTACTGCTCAAAATGAAGAATTTAGGTCAGATAAACTCCTGTTAGCCACGGGTCATTCTGCCCGAGATATTTTTGAGTTATTAAGACACAAAAATATTCTGATTGAATCCAAAGGTTTTGCTATTGGTGTACGTATCGAACATCGACAATCTCTCATTGATGCCTGCCAATATAAAATGAAAGAAAGGCCTAAATACTTACCGCCTGCCAGTTTTAGTTTAGTCAGTCAAACTAGGTACAAGGGTCTACAAAGAGGCGTATTTTCATTTTGTATGTGTCCAGGTGGATTTATTGTTCCATCCGCAACTTCCCAAAACCAAGTAGTCGTGAATGGCATGTCTCCTTCTAGAAGAGATTCCCAATATGCCAATTCAGGTATTGTGGTAGGTTTATTGGATAACGATTGGGCTAAATTTAAATCAGAAGGAGCTTTAGCTGGCATGTATTTACAAGAATCTTTAGAGCAAAAGGCACATCAGTTAGCTGGAGGAACTCAAAAAGCCATTTCTCAATTAACACAAGATTTTATCCAAAAGAAAACCAGTAAATCATATCATGATAGTTCCTATGTGCCCGGACTTATTCCTGGAGAAATGAGAGATTTTTTACCCGATTTTATAGCTGAACCCTTAGCAATGGGATTACAAGATTTTCAAAAAAAGATACCTCATTTTTCTAGTAATGTGGGACAAATAATTGGATTAGAAAGTAGAACTTCTTCCCCCGTGAAAATCCCCAGAAATCCTGAAACCTTAGAGCATCCTCAAATTAAAGGATTGTTTCCCTGCGGAGAAGGGGCTGGCTACGCAGGTGGAATCATGTCAGCTGCCTTGGATGGAATTCGTTGCGCTGAAGCTATAGCCAGTTAAATGAGAGAAATAGATGAAAGAACTATTTGAACCTATTTTCTCTTTGCACCAAGAATTCATGCAAATGAAATCTGTGAAAGAAAATGCTCGACAAGCCGCTGTACTAGCCATCATTCACCAACATGCTAATCAGGAAGATACCATTCTACTCATTAAAAGAAATGAATATGATGGAGCCCATTCAGGACAAATGGCCTTTCCAGGTGGTAAAATGGAATTGACAGATAGGAACTTGATGGAAACTGCCATTAGAGAAGTAAAGGAGGAGATAGGTATACAAGTACCTTATGAGGAATTAAAAGCTCTGGAACCTGTTTGGGTGATGGTTTCTAATTATTGGGTACAACCCTATTATGCCGTGCTGAAAGAAAAGCAAAATTACGTTTTAGATAAAAGAGAAATTAATCGTATTTTTGAAATACCTGTATCGCATTTTCTGGATGTGTCTAAATTAAAAGCGCATCAACTCACAATTCAAAATAAACCCTATTGGGCACCACAATTTGAATTTGAAGGAGAAATAATTTGGGGCGCTACAGCATTATTTTTATACCAATTGTTTCACTTAAAAGGTGAATTAAATAGATAGATTGATTATATGGACGAATCATTGGATGGCAGTTTGCAAAATCAAATTGCAGTGGCAGGAATGTATGAAAATTGGTTTTTAGAATATGCCTCTTATGTCATTCTTGAACGCGCTGTTCCGGCTGTAGCAGATGGATTAAAACCCGTACAGAGAAGGATTCTTCATGCCCTACGAGAGATGGACGACGGTCGCTTTAATAAAGTGGCGAATGTAGTTGGACAAACCATGCAATATCACCCTCATGGTGATGCCTCCATTACTGATGCCATGGTGAATTTGGGGCAAAAGGAATTACTGTTTGATTGCCAGGGAAACTGGGGCGACATGCGAACGGGAGATAGTGCCGCAGCTGCTCGTTACATAGAAGTACGTTTATCCAAATTTGCCAATGATGTAGTTTTTAACAATCAAACGACCAAATGGCAATTGTCTTATGATGGTCGAAAAAAAGAACCGATTACCTTACCCATCAAATTCCCACTATTATTAGCGCAAGGTGTAGAGGGTATTGCCGTAGGTTTGGCCACTAAAATTATGCCGCATAATTTCTGTGAAATTCTACAGGCATCGATTGATTTATTAAATAATAAGAAAGTAGAGCTATTACCCGATTTCCTAACAGGCGGACTTCTGGATGCTTCCAATTATAATGATGGTCTTCGAGGTGGAAAAATAAGAATTCGAGCAAAAATTGAAGAATTAGACAAAAAAACGCTGGTAATCAAGGATATACCATATTCCACCACGACTACTTCTCTCATCGACTCCATCATTAAAGCCAATGATACAGGGAAAATCAAAATCAAGAAAGTGATTGACAATACGGCCAAGGACGTTGAGATTCAGATTCAATTAGCACCTGGTATTTCACCTGATGTTACCATAGATGCATTATATGCTTTTACGGATTGTGAAATATCCATTTCACCCAATGCATGTGTCATTATTGATGAAAAACCACATTTTGTAGGTATAACTGATATTTTGAAAGTTAGCACTCATCAAACTGTTGATTTACTGAAGCAAGAATTAGAAATTAGGAAAGCTGAACTCATGGAACGAATTTTATTCAGTTCCTTGGAGAAAATTTTCATTGAAAATCGTATTTATCGAGATATTGAAGAGTGTGAGACCTTTGAATCGGTGATTGAAATGGTCGATAAAGGATTAGAACCTTTCAAAAAAGATTTTTATAGGGAAATTGTTGAAGACGATATTTTACGATTATTAGAAATCCGTATCAAACGTATCTCTAAATATGACGCTTTTAAGGCCGATGAGGCGATGAAACGACTAGAGGAGGAATTAGCTGAAGTAGAGCATAATTTGGCTAATCTAATTACTTATGCCATTAATTATTTCAAAAATCTATTACAGAAATACGGAAAGGGTAGAGAGCGTAGGACTGAAATACAGAATTTCAACACTATTTCTGCTACTGTAGTGGCTGCAGCCAATCAAAAATTATATGTCAACAGGGCAGATGGTTTTATTGGATATGGTTTGAAAAAAGACGAATATGTTATGGATTGCTCAGACATAGACGACATCATCGTATTTCGACAAAATGGAACCTGTGTAGTTACTAAAGTTCAGGAAAAAGTATTCGTAGGAAAAGACATTTTATATTGTTCTGTATTTAAGAAGAATGATGACCGTAAAGTTTACAACTTGGTCTATTTTGACGGAAAAACAGGCACCTCCTTTGTTAAAAGATTTAAGGTAACATCCGTTACCCGAGACAGGGAATATAAAATTGTCAGCGATCATGCCAAGTCGAAGATTAGCTATTTTTCAGCCAATGAAAATGGAGAGGCCGAAGTGATACAAATCAATTTGACAGCAAATTGCACTGCCAAGAACAAGCAATTTGATTACGATTTTGCCAAACTAGCCATCAAGGGACGTGAGTCGATGGGAAATGTATTGACCAAATATCCCGTAAGAAAAATCACTCAAAAATCGGCCGGAGTTTCCACCTTGGGCGGGGTAGATATTTGGTATGATGCTACAGTAGGAAGATTAAACCGAGATGAACATGGTCAATTTATTGGAAATTTTGAACCCAAAGATTGCATTTTGGTCATGTACAAATCTGGTAATTACGAGTTAACTAATTTTGAATTAACGAATCGTTATACCGCAGATGAGATACTTCACCTAAAGAAATACCAACCAAATAGTATCATATCTGCCGTTTATTTGGATGGATCTAGCAAGAATCACTTTATCAAACGATTCAAATTAGAAACAACCACCGTAGACAAGAAATTTTTATTTATTTCCGATCACAAAGCATCAAAATTGTTGGCCGCTAGTGATAATTATGCTCCCAATGTACAGATTAAACACAAAGCTGACGGTAAAACTAATCAAATAGAATTAGTGCCTGTATCAGAGTTAGTGGATGTTCGTGGGTGGAAGGCCATCGGAAATAAACTAAATTATCCTAAACTGACGGATGTTCAATTTATTGAAACTGAGGAGAAAAATCCAAATGAAGAGGATAATGAAGAGACAAACAATTCTCCGCAGGAGGAGCCTGAATTTATTATAAAAAATCTGCAGGGTGATTCTGAAATGAGTGAAGAAAATTCTACTGAAATAAAGAATGAGAATTCTTCGGTGAACGATGATATTCCGTTTGAAATAAAAAATCTACCAACAGATCAAAAAGATATTACGGGAACTGGAGAACAATTAGGCTTATTTTAACCTATGGAACATTCTTTAAACAACAAAAAAACAATGAATGCTTGGGCCTTTTATGATTGGGCCAATTCTGTGCATTCTCTAACGATTGTTTCAGCTATTTTTCCCATTTATTTCCCAGTGGCAGCAATTATGATGGGTAGTAAGCACCCAGAAATCATTGAAATATCAGGTTTTTCATTGCTAAACACTGTAGTTTATTCTTACATTATTTCATTTGCTTATTTGGTATTGGCTATTTGCATGCCATTTCTTTCAGGTATAGCAGATTACACTGGTAGCAAAAAGAGCTTCATGCGGTTCTTCTGTTATTTAGGAGCCTTTAGTTGTATGCTCTTGTATTTATTTACCAAAGGAGAATACGTTTTAGGCTCTCTAGGTTTTCTTTTTTCTATCATAGGATGGGGAGGGAGCCTAGTATTTTACAATTCATTTTTACCAGAAATTGCAAGTCCTGACCGGTTCGATCAATTAAGTGCCAAAGGGTTCTCTTTGGGATATATTGGAAGTGTAATACTCTTACTCCAAAATTTAAGCATGATTTTAATGCCTAATTGGTATGGAGGTATATCCGTTGAAATGGCATCAAGAATATCCTTTTTAACCGTAGGAGTTTGGTGGTTTTTATTTGCTCAGATCCCATTTATATACCTTCCTAAATCTAGCAAAAAGGAAAAAGATCACCCTCAATGGTGGTTGGGTGGATTCAAAGAAATCAAAAAGGTTTTTCATGAAATCACCCATATTCCATCCATTAAGTATTTTTTATTGGGCTTTTTCTTGTACAACATGGGTTCTCAAACCGTCATGTTATTGGGAGCTTTGTTCGGTAGCCAAGAATTACACTTACCTTCTGAATCACTCATTATCACCATTTTACTGATTCAATTAGTAGCTATCCCAGGGGCCTATGTCTGCGCTTATTTGTCCAAAAAAATAGGTAATGTTAATGCCATTCGTGTCATTATCATCTTTTGGATTTTTGTTTGTTGTTCAGCCTATTTCGTTCAAGAGACCTTTCATTTCTACTTATTGGCCACAGCAATAGGTTTTGTCATGGGGGGGATCCAGTCGAACTCCCGAGCAACATACGCCAAGTTATGTCCTGAAAATGAGCATGATACAGCATCCTATTTTAGCTTTTTTGATGTGTGCGACCGAGCATCTACAGTAATAGGTACTTTTATATTTGGACTATTGATTCAGTTGACTGGAAATATGCGGTTAGGTATTTTGGTATTGGCGCTAGTATTCCTTTTGAGCCTGATTTACATGGCTAAATTGCACAAAATCAATCCTAAGGTTCTTAAATCGGAATAATATTTCGCTCATTTAATTCGCGCCAAGATTCTGGAACTACGGAAAGTATTTCACTATGAAGCGCTTGTATAATTCCCTTTCTAGCATAACTGGGAGAATAAACCAGTGAAACCTCACGCACCGGTTTTGGATAGGGAAAAGAAAATACTTGATCCTGCTTTTGAGGATCTAGAAAATCATAAAGCATCTCAGGAATAATGGTTTGTCCTCCAGCATCTTCTGCAATTCTAACAATAGTCTCTAAACTACCTGTTTGGTAGGTAATTTTTGATCCCAAATTCTGGCCCGCTTTCAAATTACAAATGGAATTAATCTGACTGCTCAAACAATGCCCTTCTTCTAATAACCAAAGACTAGAGGGTTCCAAAGTTTGACAAATCTTTTCAGAGTCCATTCGGTAATTGGAGTAAAGGTAAAGCTCTTCGTAATATAAATGCTTCTCCACCAATTGATCTCCCAAGGGAGTCACCAATATACCTATATCTAACTTCCCCTCTTTAATTTCTTTTACGATATTAGCCGTAGTTGTTTCGGAGATATTCAAATGTAAATCAGGGAATTTTTGTTGAAAACCAGATAAAAATCGAGGCATCAAATAGGGAGCAATAGTTGGAATCACCCCAATACTAACATTACCTGCCACTTGATTACTCCAGCCTTTTGACAATTCTTTCAATGTCGCAGTTTCTTTTAAAATCACTCTTGCTTGTCGTATAATTTCTTGACCTTGCAAGGTAGCCTTTAAGGGTTTTTCTTTACGGTTAAACAATACAATATTTAATTCCGCCTCTAATTTTTGAACCTGCATACTCAAACTTGGCTGAGTAACGCAACAAAAATCAGCAGCCTTTGAAAAACTTTTTAGATCATCTAAAGCCACAATGTATTCTAATTGAGTGATTGTCATTTATTATAGTTTTTTGTTATACAAATATAATAAATATAGATTTGCTTGATAGTTATTTCTTATCGAAATTTGCACATCATTTAAACGAAACAAATAAAATTATGTCTACACACATGTTAGGTTTGGGAAGTAAATTTCCAGCATTTGAAAAAAAAGCAGTAGTGTCATTAGAAAAAGATAAAGAGTTTGCAACAATCACTGCCGAAGATCACAAAAAAGATGGTAAGTGGATGGTGATGTTCTGGTGGCCAAAAGATTTCACATTCGTTTGTCCAACTGAGATTGCTGAATTCAACCGTCGTGCAGGTGATTTTGCTGACCGTGATGCCATGTTGATTGGTGCTTCTACAGATTCTGAGTTCGTACACGCTGCTTGGAGAAGAGATCACGATGATTTACGCGGATTGAAATTTCCAATGTTAGCAGATACTTCGAAGAGCTTAGCTGAGGAGCTTGGAATTTTAACAGAAGATGAGAAAGTAGCTTACCGTGTAACTTATATCGCAGATCAAGATGGTATCATTCGTTGGGTAAGTGCTAATGATTTATCAGTAGGTCGTAACGTAGATGAAGTATTACGTGTATTGGATGCATTACAAACAGACGAGCTTTGCCCATGTAACTGGAAAGCTGGAGACGCCACATTATAATATCCACTAAAGCCCCATTCATTTGGGGCTTTTTAACAAAATGACCATGAGCGAAACTAGAGATAATCTTTTAGCAGAATTAAATTTACCTACCACTAGTCAATTCCCATTGTTAGATCAATTAGATGCAACTGACAGTCGTTACATCAAGGACTTGAAAATAAATGTATCTAATGCGTTAAAGTATGCTACGTTAACAGAGAAAGAAGCGGTATTATTAGCTTTGGCTGTTTCTGTTAATCAAAAGCATGAAATAACCATCAATTCCTTAACTGAATTGGCTAAGACCAAGGGAGCAACAGATGCTGAAATCAATGAAATTCATGCCCTGACTTCTTTACTAAATGCCAATAACGTGTTTTATCGTTTCAAGCATTTTGTAGGCAAAGAATTCTACAACACCGCACCAGCAGGAATTAGAATGTCCATCATGATGAATCCTGTATTGGGCAAAGAATTTTTTGAATTAGCCAGTTTAACAGTTTCCGCTATCAATGGATGTGAGATGTGTGTAAAATCTCACGAACAATCCGTAATTAACCACGGCGCTACTGAAGCGCGCATCATGGATGCAATTCGCCTAACAGCGATCTTCAAAAGCCTAATCGTCTTATTGTAGGGTAAAATTTATTTACCCCACATAGCATTAGCCGTGTTCGGGAAGGGAAGGGTCAATTCGGGTACTTGATGTACCATGCGATTGGCCCATTCTACTCCTTGCATCATCGAGTGATCTTGGTTGGAAACTTCATATTTCCAAGCCCCAAATCTCCCTCTACTATATACATCTTGATTTTCCAGCACTGGAAGTACTTCCTTCAAAATACCATCTCTTTCCACGGAAGGAGTTGGGTATCCATAAGATGTCGAAAAGTAGAATTTCGAAATCACTTGATCTTCCGATTCAATTAATCCATCTTCTATCATGGCCTTAATGGTATCTTTAACTAAAGTTTCTCTATTCACAGGTTTCAGTTCTGATTCACTTACTTCAGCCATCAATGACCATTGTGTATCTGGATCTGGAACGTTATTAGGGCTATAATTAGAGAATACAGTAATTCGGTAATATGGACTATTACTTTCAGGAAAATACATCCAACATTTTTTAGCTAAACGCTCCACAGGTTTACCTTTCAATCCAATACCAATCACATGGGTACTACTATGTTTAAGACCTTGAGCAGTATTGACTATATCCTTGGATAAATCTTGACATTTCTGAGTAAAGACATCCAATGGAATGGTATTCATCACATGCTCATATTCAATTGTCTCTCCATCCTCCAAGACAATCTGGTGATCGGCTAAATGAACTGATTTTACTACGGAATTAAGTCGGAAATATTTTTCTCCTATCATTTGACCCACAGCCTTCCAGATAGAACCTGTACCACCCGTTTTAGGGAATTGAAATAAATTATTGGGCCCCCAAGAAAGATCATCCTTTTCAAATAATATATTTTCAACGATTCTACCTAAGTCACTAACCGCTACACGTTCTCCCACCCAGTTAGCATTCATCATTTCAGGAGGGTAAGCCCAAACCTTGAAATTATATGGAAACATAAATAAGTCAGCAATACCTTGTCCGCAGGTATTTAATATCCATTCTTTAAAATTGGCCAACTTCGTAGAGGGACCTTTTTTATACAATTCAATAAGTCCTTGCAAACATTGCCATTGTTCTTCCTTGGGCAAATAACCTAAGTTATTTTGAAAAGGATAGGGTACAAAACGATTGCGAATCCACACCCAAGATTCTCTTTGATGCGTATACCATCCATCTTCCCCTAATGCCAATTTCATTAAATCATCGAAGTATTGATAATGGGAAAATTGAACGTGTCCTCCCACATCCCATGTAAAACCTTGCTCGTCTACAAAACTGGTGGCCAAACCACCCACAAAGTTTTCCTTTTCAAGTACGATAAAATCAGTAATTCCTAATTCCTTTAAGCGATAAGCAGCACCCAGACCTGTGGGCCCTCCACCTAGGATTACATATTTGTATTTCATTTCCCTTGATTAATTTCTTTGACTAAACGATTTAAATCCCATCTAAATGCTAATAGCTCCACAAAACTTTGCCAACAAACTTTTAATAATTTAAAATGCCGTATGGAAACTTCACCGGTTTCTCTTTCACGATGGGTCACAGGAATATTAAAGAGGTTTTGACCAGATTTTTTGGACAACACTGATAGGAAAATATTAGGTGCGAATGGAGTACGTGCTGGTAATGCCTGAAGCAATTTCTTTAAAAAGCTCGTTTTAAATAAGCGGAAAGGAATATTAGCATCATCTATGTATGTTCCATAGATAAACAGTAAGGAATACTTTAAAATACGCGTTATAACTAAACGAAATGGGTCATCATGTCTCACTTTACGATAACCTAAAATAAAATCGGATTGATTTCTTTTTTCCCAAAAATTACCAAAATCTTTCACATCAAACTGATCATCAGAATCTGTTTGAAACACATATGTAGGATTCATCTCAACGGCCATACGGTATCCATTCACCACCGCATTGCCATGGCCACCATTTATCTGATGCTTGGCAATCAAATTAGGGTAGATACCTGAAATTTCATCTAAAATAGCTCCCGTACGGTCTCTGGAACCATCATTAATGATGAGTAATTTAAATTTGTCCTGGCTCACGTAAGTAGAAATACCATTGATCCAATGCGCTACTACTTGCTGAATACACTCCTCTTCGTTATATGCGGGTATCACTACCACTAATTCCAAACTCATATTTATTTTAGTTTATCCTTGAAACTATTGATCGGCTTCTCAATAAGAAACCATGATACACTAGCTATAAATAGTAATATAATTAGGTTGATGAAAAATTTCAATCCTATAAAATTAAGGAAATTTGTTTGAAATGAGGGCATATATTTAGAAATAGCCCACCAGATAGTATTTCCTTCTTGATGGTAATAATTGTACACAAAATTGTGATATAAATATAGTCCGTAGGAAATTTTACCCATGTATTCAATCCAAGAATGCGATAATATCCTACCCAATATGTGCCTTCTTTCTGCGACTGCCTCTGCAATTAAAAAGAAAGAAAAGATTGCAGCCACACTTCGTTCCATTACCACAAACCAAAAATTGTCATATGTATATGTTGATAAATGAGAAAACCATAAGACTAAAAAGAATGCAAAGATGGAAATGTACAAGGGATATTTAAGTTTCACAATTTGAGCATAGATGTCTGATTGGTAATGATAAAAATAGGCCAATAAGCCTCCCAAGCCAAAACTATCAATGGCACTTAATGGATTTACATAAGACCACATCCAGGCAGACTGCTTAAATTCATGACTAACAAATAGATAGAAAAATAACCTGGAACATAAACCAAGGGCAATCATCCATGGAAATAGCTTTCGAAAGTACTTTCTAGGTAAGAAAATAATGAAGTATGGAAAAATTAAATAATATTGTTCCTCCACAGCCAATGACCAAAGATGATCCCAAACTCCAATCCACTGCCTATTCCACATGATATAAAAATCAGGTAAATAGAATAACAACCATTTCCACACATGTGTAAAGTGAGATATGTTAAACACCCAACCAACGATCAATATCAAAAAATATATTGGGAAAATACGTAGAGATCGACGTACGATAAAAAGTTTAATCTTAGCCCAAGGGGAATGACCTTTATCTGCTATTTCATCTGCACTATGGAATAAAATACGTGTAATCAAAAAACCACTTAATACAAAAAAAATGACTACACCTAAATGTCCTAAAGGAAATGGTATAATAGGTATCAACCAGTGGTCCATCAATACTAATAACACCGCTATAAAGCGAATTCCATTAAGTTGAGAAAAGTATTTCGTAGGTTTAGTGTTCATTAATCTCCTTGAAGCGTAAATTCTACCCTTCGATTTAACTTTCTTCGTTCCTCACTCATATTACTTGCCAATGGCTTGGTTCCTCCCCAACCTTTGACCCGAATTCTATTAGGACTTATCCCTTTGGAAACAATATAAGCTTTAACATTTTCAACTCTTTCTAATGAAAGCTTCATGTTTTCATTCCAATCACCTTGATTGTCGGTATGCCCCTCCAAAAGTAGCTTAAAACTAGTATTGTCCTTTAATATCGTCACAATTTTATCCAATTCTTCATAAGAACTAGATGAAAGCTCAGCTTTACTTTGATCAAAATTTATATTAGGAATCTGATACTGTTTATTGAGTTGAATGGGAATAATGAATAAGTTCTTTTGAATAACTTTGTAGGAACGCTCATAGGTGTAATCCATTTTTTCAACCCTACAAATGTAACCATCCTTAACTACCTGCATAGTAAAGGCTTTTTTGGCGGGCCACATAAAACTATAATCCCCCAAGTAAGGGTCATAATCTACTAGAAGCGAGTCTGTCCCAGAAACAGATTTAACTAAAATTTTACCCGCAAGAGCCTCTTGTGTATCTTGATTTATAATTTGGCCAGCTACTTGAATTAAGGTCAAAGGTTTAGCTTTTTCAGGAATCTTAATTCGATAAATATCTTCCGCACCCAAGGAGTTTTCAACCGAACTAAAATAAGCATAATCACCTTGTGCGGCTACCGAAAAATAACCATCCCATTGTGCTGTATTCACAATGGGCCCTAAATTTTCTGGCTCGGACCAATTTAGCCAAGTATCATCCAGTCGACGAGTTAAGAAAATATCATTATTACCATATCCTACGTGACCACTGGAGGAAAAATACATAGTAACTCCGTCAGGAGCAATAAATGGAGTCGACTCAGATTCTCCGGTATTAACTACTTGTCCAATATTTTTGGGTTCAGTCCAGGTATCGTCATTCTTCCAAAATGACACATATATATCCTTACCCCCATAAGAATCTTTCATTTCAGTGGTCATCACCAAAATCTTTCCATTCGGTGCTAATGAATATTCAGAAAACTCCGATTTGTTTTTAAAATTCAATATCCTCAAAGCTTTAGGAAAACTCCAATCACCAGTTCTCAACAAAAATGACATGGAAACACCCTTCTCCATTTGACCATCATTGCGATAAACATTATTCAAGAGCATCGTTTTACCGTTGGGAGAGATCCCACAAACAGCATTGTTTTCATCGTTATTGATAGGTTCAGGAAATAACTCGGCTTTAGACCAAGTTTTGGTATCGGATTGCCAATTGGAAACCCAAATGTCTTGATTTTTATTTTTGCCCATGTTGGATGGATGTTTCCAACGAGTAAAATAGAGCTTTTTGCCATCAGGACTAATGACTGGACAAATCTCATTGTAAGGTGAATTAATTTCTTTGCCTAAATTTTCTTTGAATGAATAAGCGTTGGCATCTTTATTTAGCCTCAAGCTCTCTACAATAGGAACATCAGAATCCGAAATACCCACGGCATCTATTTGAGAATATCCTTTAACTCGTTCCGAATTCATGGAAATTTTAATAGCTCTCAAAGGAACGGTAAGATTGGGCAAATTAAAGCTGGTAACCTGTGCAGATCTAGTCGCATATCCAGGACTAAATTCCTTCAATAATATCAATTTATTATTTTCATCCAGACCATCCACGCGAACAATAGAGCCTGCCCCAAAATTTTCAAAAATGGCTACTTGCCTAATAACAGAAACACTATCAAATCCTACAATTATATATTCTCCCGCAGGATTGTCCGGAGTTAAAGACTGCCAGGCGCTAGGACTATTGTTGAAAGTAGGATATTTACTAGGTTTACCTAAAATATGAAGTGCTCTGTATTCTAAACCTAAGAGTGGATCCGAATATTCGCTAGAAACTGAAATGACTTTACTGGCCCATCGAACCCGCTGAGCATGGGAGCTAAAAACAAGCAAACTAAAGAGAATTCCAAGTAAAAAACGGATTTTCAACTTCATGAATCTTAATTTCCAAGTTCTAACAAATGGGCAATAGTCTCTTGGGGATTAGGTGAAGAAAAAACGAAATTTCCAGCGACTAATACATTAGCACCTACATTAATCAATTCAGAGGCATTTGTTAATGAAACACCGCCATCTATTTCTATTTTCAATTTACCCAAGCCTTTGGACTTGGCTAATTCGGCCACTTCTTTGGTTTTTTTAATGGCATTAGAGATGAACTTTTGACCCCCAAAACCAGGATTAACGGACATAATTAAGACCAAATCTATATCATGAATAATATCTTCCAAAACATGTACAGGAGTAGATGGATTTATAGCAACTCCAGCTAAACAGCCTAAATCTTTAATTTGTTGTACCGTACGATGTAAATGTGGACAAGCCTCATAGTGAACAGTTAAAACTTGTGCGCCCGATTTAGCAAAAGCCTCCAAATACCTTTCAGGTTTTTCTATCATTAAATGCACATCCAGTACTTTGGAAGCTCTTTTTTTAACTGCTTCTAACACTGGAAAACCAAAAGAAATATTAGGAACAAACATCCCATCCATGACATCCACGTGAATCCACTCGGCTGCCGATGCATTTAACATATCGATTTCAGAACCAAGCTCAGCAAAATTTGCGGCTAAAATAGAAGGGGCAATGATTAACTTTTCCATCTAGCAAAGGTACGAAAATTATTCGCTAAGGTTTATTTGTTAAGGCTTTCCATTTAACTTTAAGGAATAAAATTAGATTCATGGATGTCAAAAAAAGAATGGATGAATTAATCCTTCAAATTAATCGGTACAATGAGGCCTATTATCAACACAATGAAAGCCTTATTTCAGATCAAGAATTTGATAATCTATTGGCAGAACTTCAAAAGTTAGAAAGTGAAAACCCTCTTTTCGCGTATCCTGATAGCCCTACTCAACGTGTGGGAGGAACCATTACTAAACAATTTAAAAGTGTTAAACATCGCTATCCTATGCTTTCCTTGGGAAATACCTACAGTGAGCAGGAATTAAGGGATTTTGACGATCGAGTGGCAAAAGGGTTGGAGGGTGAGGATTATGAATACATCTGTGAACTTAAATTTGATGGAGTTGCCTTATCCTTTTGGTATGAAAATGGACAACTTATCAAAGGTGTCACTCGAGGAGATGGAACACGAGGGGATGACATTACAAATAATATCAAAACAATCAAGCATTTACCACTCCGATTAAATTCTTCCATTTTTCCTAGAGAATTTGAATTGAGAGGGGAAGGTTATATGCCTCTTTCTTCCTTTGAAGCCATAAATGAGCAAAAGTTAAAACAAGGAGAGGCACCTCTCGCTAATCCAAGAAACGCGGCTTCTGGTACATTCAAAATGCAAGACTCTGCTGAGGTTGCGAGAAGAAATATGGCTTGCTATATATATGCCATGGTAGGGGATGAAAATCCATTTCAAACTCATGAGGAAAGTTTAATTGCCTTGAATCAGGCCGATTTTCCAGTATCTCCAACTTGGAAAAAATGTAAATCCATCGACGAGGTTTTAGAATATATTCACAGTTGGAAGGATAAAAGAAATGAATTACCACTCAATACGGATGGTATCGTTATCAAAGTCAATGACTATGAACAACAAAATAGGTTAGGATTTACGGCAAAATCTCCACGCTGGGCCATAGCTTATAAATATCCTTCAGAAATTGCGGAAACTGAGATTCTCAGCATTAGTTATCAAGTTGGACGAACCGGAAATGTAACTCCGGTGGCTAATTTAACACCTGTTTATTTGGCTGGCACTATGGTCAAGAGAGCCTCGGTGCACAACGCCAATGAAATGGATCGTTTGGATTTACGAAAACATGACACAGTATTCGTTGAAAAAGGAGGTGAGATTATACCAAAAATTACCTCAGTCAACTTGAGTAAGCGTAAAGAAAATACACAAGCATTTATTTTCCCCGAGCAATGCCCAGCCTGTGGTAGTACACTAGTTCGACAAGAAGGTGAGGCCAATCATTATTGCTTGAATGAAAAAAAATGTCCACCGCAGATTAAAGGGAAAATAGAGCATTTCATTCAGAGAAAGGCCTTAAATATTGAGAATTTGGGCGTTGAAACGATCGACCTGTTAGTAGAAAAGGGCATTATTCATCACATTTCGGATTTATATCAATTAAATGAGCAATCCTTTCAAGGATTGGAAGGATTTCAAAGTAAATCCATTTCCAACATTTTGACTTCCATAGAAAAATCAAAAAGCGTTGCCTTCCGACAAGTTTTATTTGGCCTTGGAATTCGACATGTGGGGGCTACTATTGCGGAAAAATTGGTACAGCAATTTCATTCCATTGAAAAACTACAAAAAGCTACTTTGGAAGAATTAATTGCAGTACCCGAAATCGGAGAAAGAATTGCTAATAGTCTAAAAGAATATTTTGATGATGCGGATAATATCCAACAATTAGAGCGTTTAAAAGAAGCAGGCGTTCAGCTATCTGAAGAAATTAAAGAAATAGTTCTGGAGGGAGAAGCCTTACTAGGAAAAAGTTTTGTAATTTCGGGGGTGTTTAAAAACTTCGAAAGAGAAGAGTTAAAAGACAAAATTATCGCCCATGGAGGTAAGGTAGTTTCCAGTATTTCATCCAAACTAGATTATTTAGTTGCCGGCGAAAACATGGGTCCTGCCAAATTAGAAAAGGCAAATTCATTATCTATAAAAATTATCACCGAGGAAGAGTTTCTAGCTCTGCTCAACTAGCGTATGCACACATTACCTAAATTTTATGGGGTAGCACCAGCCCTTATCACACCTATGCAGACTGATCGAACGATTGATTGGAAAGCATTGGCAGAATTGGTTCAGTATGTATCGAATGGAGGTGTGGATTATTTGGTTGTCCAAGGAACAACGGGAGAATCTGTCACCACTACAGCTGATGAAAAGAAAAAAATCATAGCCACTGTTCAAGAATCCAATGAAAGAAATTTGCCCATTGTATATGGGTTAGGTGGAAATAATACAGAGAGTTTATTAAAGCAAATAAAGCAAACGTCTTTTGATGGGATTGATGCCATTTTATCGGTTTGTCCCTATTATAATAAACCCAGTGCCCGTGGAGTTATACAACATTACCGTGCCGTTGCGGATGCCTCCCCAGTGCCTGTAATTTTATACAATATCCCTGGAAGAACAGGCATAAATTTAAGTCCTTCAACCATTTTAACATTAGCTGAGCACCCGAATATAATTGGCGTTAAGGAAGCGTCATGTGTAATAGAGCAGTGTATGGAAATAGCTGCGCATAAGCCATCAGATTTCTTGTTAATTTCTGGGGATGATGTACAAGCAGTTCCTATCATATCCATTGGGGGAGTAGGAGTTATGTCTGTTATTGCTAATGCATTTCCTCAACAATTCTCCGATATGATTCATGCGGCTTTAGAAGGTAATTTTGCAGAGGCGAGAAAATCGTTGGGAAGTTTCTTAGCCATAGATCCATATTTATATGAAGAAGGTAATCCCGTAGGTGTTAAGAAAATTTTAGCAATTAAAGGATTGATTCAAGCCCAAGTAAGAATGCCTTTGGCAGAAGCTTCCGATGAATTGGGAGTTAAATTATCTCGTATCATGAAACAAGAGAAAATATTTAATTAAGATATGTTTGTACACGTAGTAAATTTTTGGCTAAAAAAAGGTTTAAGTGAGCAGGAAATTCAAGCATTTGAAATAGGGGTGAAGTCCCTCGCTCAAATTGAAAGTATTAAAGATTTCAACGTAGGAAAACCTGCCAAAACAGAAAGACCAGTGATTGATCGCTCCTATGATTATTGCCTTTTGACCACTTTTGAAGGAGAAGCTGGACATGATTATTATCAAACAGCTCCTATCCACTTAGAATTTATCAAAAACTGTGCTCAGTATTGGGACAGAATCTTAATCTATGATTCAGAAACTATTTAAATTATTCAGCCTAGCTTTACTATTTTCATTAGCAGCTTGCTCTAAAAACGTCAAACCATCTACATACTATTCCCCTAATTTCAAAGATGGTGGAGTAGACCGTCATGATGGTTTGGGATTTGAAATTCCTGTTAAATATGCCATTGAAGTATTTTATTTCAATGAAAATCCTAAACAATCATACGAGGTAATAGATTTGGTTAGTATCTCGGGGGAAGTTCCTTTAGAAGACAAGCAAACTGTCAATGGCAAAATGCTCAACCGCGGAAACCACCAACTTAAGAAACAAGAATTATTAAGTCAAATGGTGGAAAAAGCTACTGAAATGGGGGCAAGCGCCCTGATGGATGTAAAATATCAAGTATATAGCACCCAATACGCGACTGGATACACTTTTAGTGGAAAAGCGATTCGTTACGTGTTGAAATAATTCGGTATAGTTCAAGATTAGAAATTAGAGGTTGCGCTCTGGAGTCTTCCAAAAATACCCGAATTTGTTTTACCATTTTTTCAGGAAAGGTAATCATTCTTTTATATCCTATTGTTTTGCCATTTAAAGTCAACTTTTCACCTGATTCAAGGGTAATTTCTATGGAGAAAGCTTTAATTCTTTGACCTAATGTAATAGGTTCTTGAAGCATAAAAGCATTAGCTCTGACAGCTTTATTAAACATCAAATCAATATAGGCTCGCTTGTCATTAGATTCTGGTGCCCAAGCCGTATTAATGGATTTATCTGTCAATAACTTAGAGGAATAATTGGAATTGTGCGTAGAACTAACTCGAATGACGCTATTTGTCGGATTAATCAAATTAATTAATCCTTTCTTTCTAAGATCCGCGAAACCTATCATTGCAGCAGAATCATTTGGATGAATTAATCCTCGTGTATCCACGGGTATATTCAATAGTAAATTAGCATTTCTGCCCACAGAAGCCACATAGATTTTCATGAGTGAGTCAGGACTTTTTACTTTATTATCCTCATTAGGATGGTAATACCAGCCTGGTCTAATTGAAACATCTACCTCGGGAGCAACCCAATGACTACCATTTTCTTGCCCATTTCGATACTTATCAAAATTTGGAAATCCAGGATATATCTCGTCCTTATTAAATGGAGACCAAGAGGTTTCATAGTTATAGCCTCTTTCATTGCCTACCCAACGGATATCAGGACCATTATCGGAAAATTGAACGGCATCTGGCTGATACTTATTTACCATAGAATGAAAAAGAGGCCAATCATATACTTGCTTTTTACCATTAGGACCTTCACCATTCGCCCCATCGTACCAAAATTCAAAAATAGGACCATATTGCGTTAATAACTCTTTTTGCATTTTAGCATAAATCTTGTTGTATTCATCTGTACCATAAGCAGGATGAAAACGATCCCATGGAGAAAGATAAATTCCCATTTTTAAACCATATTCCTTACAAGCATTGGCTAATTCTTTGACTACATCTCCTTTTCCATTTTTCCACGGAGATTTTGCCACGGTATGACTAGTAAATTTGGATGGATATAAGGCAAATCCATCATGGTGTTTGGCAGTCAGTATCAATCCCTTCATACCAGAAGCTTTGGCTATTCGAGCCCATTGCCGACAATCCAGAGCAGAAGGATTAAAGTTATTTGGAGCCTCTTTTCCCTCCCCCCATTCCACGTTGGTGAATGTGTTCATATTGAAATGAACAAAACCATAATACTCCATGGCTTGCCATTTCAATTGTTTGGAAGAGGGAAGTGGAGCAAGAGGTGATATTTGTTGGGCTTGGCTAGTTAAAATGATACCCAAAAAAGAAAAGAAAAGTAAAATAACACGCATTTGAATAGGTGATATAAAATTGAAAGTAGAAAAACAGATATACAAAAATGTATTTAAATGATACAATAAATTTAAAGAAATTTACCTTAAACTCAATTGCAGGAAAAAAGTTTGAATTTTTTTAACATTTTACATGAAAATATTGAGCAAAAATCTGAAAAAAAATAAAAAAAGAGGGTAAATTAAGCCAACTAAACTCTTTTAACTCTAAAGTGAATACATGGCATTACCTCTAAATACAGATGATCAATTGGAATTAAGTCAAAGCAAAGACAATACTAATTATTTAGTTCCTTTTATTTTAGTTACTAGCTTATTTTTTTTGTGGGGTTTAGCCAACAGTCTTAATGGCACCTTAGTTAAACAGTTTCAAATAGCTTTAGACTTACAACGTTGGCAAGCCAATATAGTTGAAACCGCCTTTTACATGGGTTATTTTGTCATGGCAATTCCTGCTGGTATGGTCATGAAAAAGCTTGGTTATAAAATGGGTATCCTCATGGGACTCATTTTATATGCCGCTGGGGCTTTCTTATTTTATCCAGCAGCCTCGGTCAGAGAATATAGTTTTTTTTTAGGAGCCTTATTTTTAATAGCTAGTGGCATTGCATTTTTGGAAACTGCCGCCAATTTGTATGTTACTGTATTAGGAGATCCTAAAAAAGGTGATTTTCGACTTAATTTAGCTCAATCATTCAATGGAATCAGTACTATTTTAGGACCTGTCATTGGTGGTTTATTTATTTTTTCAGATCAAGAATATACCCGAGATTATCTTCAAAGCCTACCTAAGTTGGAAGCAGAGGCTATTCGTGTACACCAAGCTGCATCGGTACAAGGTCCATATTTAATCATCGGATTGGTTGTTGCCTTGGTTGCCATTTTATTTGCTATTACCAAAATGCCGGAAGTGAAGGCAGCGGGAGAAAGTAAATCATATACAGGCAATGTCAGTATAATCAGTTTATTAAAGCATAAACATTTACGTCTTGGCGTCATTGCACAATTTTGTAATATAGGAGCTCAGGTATCACTTTGGGGAAATTTTGTTGACTTTAAATTAGATTTTGCTCGAGATTCTAATTTATGGATTGTAGAGCAAATCTATCAAACTTCGTCGAGCATGACTCCTACACAAATTGCGAGTTTTCATGCCTCTTTTGCTTTTATACTCTTCATGGTAGGTCGATTTATAGGTACCTATTTCATGGGCAAATTTGAATCCAATCGTGTATTAGGAATTTATGCCATTGGATCGGTACTGTCCATTATAATCGCCATGTTAGGTGGAGGAATATTATCGGTAATTGCATTAATGATGGTATATTTTTTCCAATCCATCATGTTTCCTACTATCTTTGCGCTAGCATGTAAAGATTTGGGGGAAGGATCTAAGCTGGCATCCTCGTTAATTATTATGTCTATTGTGGGTGGAGCCGTTATTCCTCCATTTACTGCATATTTATTTAAAATAGGACCTTCCTTAGCATTAAGTATACCTCTTGCTTGCTTTTTGTTTATCGTATTTTACGCGTACCAAGGATTTAAAATCCAAAAAGTCTAGGGATATGCAACGATTTATGCTGATTCTCGACTTAAAAAATGAATCTAAACTTATTGAAACCTATGAAAACTATCACAAAAACATCCCCGCACATATTGCGGAAAGTATTCGTGCCTCTGGAATTGAATCCATGGAGATTTTTCGCTTTGAAAACCGATTAGTCATGGAGATTGTTGCCCATGACCATTTTAGTTTTGAAAAAAAGCAAATGATGGACGCCTCAAATTCAAAAGTTCAGGAATGGGAACAATTAATGAGTCAATTTCAACAAGTAATACCCGGGACCTCCAAAGGTCAAAAATGGGTGTTAACCAAACGAATTTTTAAACTATAATTAATGCTATTTTAATGTCCCGTTCTTATTTACATATACATCCAAAAGATAATTTACTCGTTGCTCTAAAAGATTTAAAAGCTGGAACTATTATAGAACATCTAGGTCAAAAAATTACCTTACAAGAAGATATTGCTGCTAAACATAAATTTACTACTCATGCTATTCCTAAAGGAGAAACGGCTACCATGTATGGTGTTTTAGTAGGAGTGGCCTCACAAAATATTCCTCAAGGTGGCCTCATTCATACTTTTAATTTACATCATGCCTCACAAGATTTCTTGGGAAAACAAAAAGAATATGAGTGGGAAGCTCCAAATGTAGAGCGATGGAAAAATACCACATTTAGGGGCTATCATCGTCCAGACGGGCAGGTGGGTACTCAGAACTACTGGTTAGTGATTCCGCTGGTATTTTGCGAAAATAGAAATATCGAGCTACTTAAAAATGCCTTTATTAAAGGTTTAGGATTTCAAAAAAATGACCCATTTACAGATCAGGTTATCGAATTAAAGAAGCAATTTGAAAGTGGGAGTGAATTAAAAACTAGTGAGATTAAAAAGTCCTTCCAAGGTGAATTACTTCAAAAATCTACCTCTTTCCCCAACGTTGATGGCATTAAATTTTTAAGACATGAAAGTGGCTGTGGAGAGAGTAAAGATGATTCAGAAATGCTTTGCGCCTTATTGGCAGGATATTGTGTCAATCCCAATGTAGGTGGTATTACCGTCTTGAGTCTGGGTTGCCAACATTCTCAAATAGAAACCTTTAAGCAATGCTTAAAAGCTATTGACCCCAATTTTTCCAAGCCTATTCATTTTTTCGAACAACAACAGGATGAAGGTAGTGGCGTAGAAAATTTGTTAAGTAAAGTTATTCTAAAAACTTTCCAAGGATTGGTGGAAATCAATCAAATCAGAAGAGAAGATGCCCCATTATCTAAGCTACGTCTTGGTGTAAAATGTGGTGGTTCAGATGGCTTTTCAGGAATTTCCGCCAACCCTGCAATTGGTCACACTGCTGACTTATTAGTAGCCTTAGGAGGAACCGTCATGATTGCAGAATTTCCCGAGTTATGTGGGGTAGAACAAGAATTACAAAATAGATCCATCAATGCCACTGTAGCTGATAATTTTGGCAAACTCATGCGTGAGTATGCCAAAAGAGCCGAAGCTGTGGGTGCTGGCTTTGATATGAATCCTTCACCAGGAAATATTAAGGATGGCTTGATAACCGATGCGATAAAATCTGCAGGAGCAGCTAAAAAAGCTGGAACTTCACCCATAGTGGATGCCTTGGGCTATGGTCAATATGCCAAAAAAAATGGTTTGAATTTAGTTTGCACCCCTGGAAATGATGTATTAGCTACCACAGGTATGGCTGGGGCAGGTGCTACTGTCCAATTATTTACCACAGGTTTAGGTACACCAACAGGGAATCCTATTAGTCCTATGGTAAAATTATCTACCAACACCCGTTTAGCAGAAAAGCTACCAGAAATCATTGATATCGATTGTGGACCAATTATTTCAGGTGAAAAAACCGTAGAAGAAATGGGAGAAGAAATTTTAGATTATGTCATACGTTTAGCTTCTGGCGAAATTAATACAAAAGCCATGGAATTAGGGCAAGATGATTTCATGTTCTGGAGAAGAGGAGTTTCATTATAATATTGATGTATGTTATTCTCATTACAACAAAAAATAGCAGTCATTACTGGAGGGGGATCAGGAATAGGAAAAGCAATTTCCTTACTGTTTGCCCAGCAAGGAGCAGAGGTTCATTTACTAGACCTAGAAAATGAAACATCACGAGCTACAGAGAAAGAGTTAAAAAAAATATCTCCCCAATCCTCTTTGCATATTGTAAATATCGCAAATATGGAAGAGGTGAAAAATATTTCTAGGCAAATTGGTCATATAGACATTTTGATTAACAATGCTGGAATAGCACAAATTGGAAATGTAGAGAATACCACCTCAGAAGGTTTTCAAGCTATTTTTGATGTCAATGTCAAAGGCGCATTTCATTGTATACAAGCGTTTATTCCTAGCATGTTAGCGAAATCTAATGGGGTAATTCTCAATATGGCATCAGTAGCAGCATCCGTTGGTATTCCTGATCGTTTTGGATATTCCATGACCAAAGGAGCTATCAGGTCTATGACTCAATCTGTGGCTAAGGATTATGTAAAGCAGGGCATCCGATGTAATTGCATTTCGCCAGGAAGAGTACATACACCATTTGTTGATGGATTTATTGCAAAAAACTACCCGGATAAAAAAGAAGAGATGTTTGCCAAATTATCGGCAACACAACCTATTGGACGCATGGCAGAACCACAAGAAATAGCCTTTTTAGCATTATATTTATGTTCAGATGAAGCCTCATTTATCACGGGTTGTGATTATCCCATTGATGGAGGATTTACCTATTTAAACAACTAACCTAAATTCGTATGAAAAGAAAAATCATATTTTCAATTGCTCTTTTACTTGTCTCTTTGAGTTCATTTTCACCAGCAAATCCTATTCGAATCGTATTTTTTGGTGATTCTATCACTCAGGCTGGAGTGTCCAAAACCGGGTATATCACTCAAATGCTGAGTATGTTGGCTAACCAAGGGATTGCAGACAAATATGAATTAATCGGTGCAGGAATAGGAGGGAACAAAATTTATGATTTGTACCTACGTCATGAAGATGATTTACTTGCTAAAAAACCCAATATCACGGTCATATATATTGGCATCAATGATGTTTGGCATAAGACATCCTCTAGAACAGGAACTGATGCGGATAAATTTGAAAAATTTTACAATGCTCTTATCAAAAAAGTTCAAGCGTCTGGTAGTCAAGTGGTTCTTTGCACTCCAACCGTCATTGGAGAGCGGTATGATGCTACCAATGAAAACGACGGAGATTTAAACCGTTATTCAGATATCATTCGTAAAATTGCGAAGAACAATAATTGTACCTTAATCGACTTGAGAAAAGCATTTTTGGCTTATGAACAAGCGAACAATACTGAGAACAAGGAATCTGGAATCTTGACCACCGACCGAGTTCATTTAAATGAAAATGGAAATAAATTTTTGGCTGAAACCATGTGGTCTGTGCTAAAAGATCTAAAATAATCATCGAGTAAATATATATTCCCATGAAATTAGTCCGTTTAGGAGACTTGAATAAAGAAAAACCTGCCGTCTTAATTGAAGATAAATACTATGATGTCAGTGCGTACTTTACTGACTTCAATGAAGATTTTTTTGAAAATGGAGGTTTAGAAAAATTAGATAAAATTGTTCAGACTGAAACTTTACCGCTTATTGCTAAACCAGGTAGAATAGGTTCATGTGTAGCGAGACCTTCCAAAATCATTTGTGTGGGTCTAAATTATGCGGATCATGCCAAAGAAACGGGAGCGGCTATTCCTAGCGAACCAATCTTATTTTTCAAAAGCACTTCTGCCTTAAGTGGACCTTTTGATGATGTCATTATTCCTAAAAATTCAGTTAAGACGGACTGGGAAGTAGAATTTGCTATTGTGATTGGCAAAAAGGCCTCTTATGTGGAGGAATCAGATGCCTATAATTATGTCGCTGGCTATTGTTTACATAATGATATTTCTGAAAGAGAATTTCAATTAGAAAGAGGAGGTAACTGGTCTAAAGGTAAAGGCTGCGATACCTTTGCTCCTTTGGGTCCATTTTTAGCCACTAAGGATGAAATTACGGATGTCCACAACTTAAATATGTGGTTGGACATCAACGGCAAAAGATTTCAAAGTAGTAATACCAGTCAATTGATATTTAATGTTCCTCAAATAGTATCTTACATATCTCAATTCATGACCTTATTGCCTGGCGATGTTATCTCTACGGGCACTCCCCATGGAGTGGGACTGGGATTAAACCCTCCGTTATTTTTAAAACCGGGAGATGTTATGACTTTGGGAATGGAGGGTCTTGGTGAACAAAAACAAACTGCCGTAGCTTATCATGCCTAAAATCATTGACGCTCACCAACATTTTTGGAATTATCAGCCGGAAAGGGATACCTGGATTACGGATGAGATGTCAACCATTCAAAGAGACTTTTATCCTCAGGAAAGCCAAATCGTCTTTCAAAATAACGGAATTGAGGGTTGCATAGCTGTTCAAGCTGATTCTTCTGAAGAAGAAACCTTATTTTTGCTGGCTCTAGCCGAGCAAAATGATTTCATCAAAGGTGTTGTGGGTTGGATTGACTTACAGTGTAATGATGTAGAACCAAGGTTGGAATATTTTTCTCAATTTGAAAAATGTATAGGCTTTCGCCACGTCATTCAGGCGGAAAAAGACCCATTGTTTTTCCAAAGACCCAACTTTATTCAAGGTGTCAAAGAATTAGCCTCATTTGATTATACCTATGATATATTAATCTATCCTCATCAATTGAAGGAAAGTGCATTATTTGCTCAAAAAGTAGATAATCAAAAATTAGTTCTGGATCACTTGGCTAAACCTCCATTCAAATCCAAGGATCTCAAACAATGGAAGGAAGATATACGGGGCTATAAGCCTTTAGAACATGTTTCTGCCAAAATTTCTGGGCTTGTAACGGAGGCAGATTGGGCTCATTGGTCTAAAGACGAAATAAAAGAATCGATCGAAGTGGCATTGGAGGTTTTTGGTACTAAAAGACTCATGTTTGGTTCTGATTATCCCGTGGTGCTTGTTGCTTCCCCTTTGGAAAAATGGGTGGAAGTATTTAAAGAGAGTATCTCCGAGTTGAGCCCTTCTGAGCAAGAGGACATCTCGTTGAATAATTGTATATCATTTTATCAAGTTGAATTATAATGAACTTAGGACTTAAAGAAAAGGTCATCATCGTTACTGGGGGCGCCAAGGGTATTGGAGAAGGAATCAGTCAATCATTGGCGCTAGAATCTGCCATGGTAGCCATCGTGGGTAGAAATAAGGTAGACAACGAAAAAACAGTGGCAAAAATTCAAGCCACGGGCGGACAAGCCTTCTCTTTTGTTGCTGAATTAACCCAACCAGAAGAATGTGAACGTGTAGTGAATGAGATATACCAATTTTTTGGGAAAATAGATGGATTGGTGAACAATGCTGGTATTAATGATGGAGTGAGTCTTGAATTAGGCAGCTATGAGCGTTTTATGCAGTCTTTGCACTCCAACCTAATTCATTATTATTTAATGGCCAAGGCATGTTTACCTCATTTAATCCAATCCAAAGGAGCCATTGTGAATATTGGTTCCAAAGTCGCAGAAACAGGACAGGGGGGGACTTCCGCCTACGCAGCCGCCAATGGTGGAAGAAATGCTCTCACACGTGAATGGGCAGTAGAATTATTAAAATATGGGATACGCGTAAATGCTGTCATTGTAGCAGAATGCTACACTCCATTATATGATAAATGGTTAAAAACCTTAGCAAATCCGGAAGAAACATTAGCCTCCATTACAGAGAAAATACCTTTAGGCAAGCGAATGACCACACCAGAGGAATTAGGTGATATGGTTACTTTTTTAATGTCAAAAAAATCCAGCCATACTACTGGTCAATTAATCCATGTAGATGGAGGTTATACTCATTTAGATCGCGCTTTAATTTAAGATGAATTTACCAAGTGCTCCTCTTCAAAGTCCTGGATTACTTGTCTTTCCTGAAAGGGTAAAGAAAAATATAGCCTACATCTTGCAATGTGTTGGTGGAAATCCCGATCGATTAAGACCACATATAAAAACACATAAAACCAAGGAGGTCAATGAATTACTGATGGCCGTCGGGATTACCCAATTCAAATGCGCTACCATAGCCGAGGCGGAACTTTTAGCTTTATCTAAAGCTCCTTCCATATTATTAAGTATGCAGCCCACCGGGCCCTATGTGTCCCGTTTGGCAGATTTAGTCCAACAATATCCTCAAAGTAAATTTGCCTGTCTGGTGGATGACAAGCAAGCAGCTGAGACTCTTTCTCAGGTATTTCAACAGAGAAAACTACAGATAGGAATTTTTATCGACATTAACGTGGGCATGAACCGGACGGGCATTCTTCCTTGCCTAGCGGAATCATTGATGCAAGTTGTGAAAAGCTTACCTCATCTTCATTTAGAAGGATTACATGCCTACGATGGACATATTCGTGATTTGAATCTTGATGAAAGAAAAGCCCATGTTAAGCGTGATTTTGTCGAGTTTCATCAGCTCATTCATGCTACTTCCTCAGAATTTCCTCACTTGGAATATTGTGTAGGAGGAACACCTAGTTTTTTAGTTCACTGTGAAAATCCAGACTTTGTTTGCAGTCCCGGAACATTTGTATTTTTCGATGCAGGATATACACCTCTTTATCCCCCCAATAGCCTACAAACTGCGCTGTATATCATAAGCCGAATAATTTCAAAACCAAGTCAACACACTATTTGCTTGGATTTAGGCCATAAATCGGTAGCTGCAGAAAACTCTATTGAAAACCGTGTACGATTTGTTGACTATCCAGATTTTAAACTTGTTAGTCAAAGTGAAGAACATGGCATAGTTGAAGTAGAGGACTCTGGTCCATTCGAAATAGGTCAAGAAATTTACATGATTCCCTATCATGTATGTCCTACCGTAGCCTTACATGCTTCTTTGCAAGTCATTGAAAATAATCAATTGGTAGGCCAATGGGAAGTATTAGCTAGAAACAGAAAAATCAATATCTAAGAAGATGCTACTATTTGATGCGCACCTAGACCTCAGCATGAATGCTTTGGAATGGAATAGAGATTTACGCTCAACCCTACAAGAAATCAATGAAAGAGAGCGAGGAATGACCGATAAGCCAGACAGAGGAAATGCCGTGATTTCATTGGAGGAGTTGAGAAAGGGAAATATAGGAATTGTAGTGGCTACCCAAATTGCTCGATATGTAGATAAAAATTCTAGCTTACCCGGATGGCATTCTCCTGAACAGGCTTGGGCGCAAACACAAGGGCAATTAGCCTATTACCAAGCTTTAGAAGCCTTGGGAGAATTGACCCCGATAAGAAATTGGAATGAGTTACAAGAGCATTTGAATTATTGGAATTCTACTCAAGATGCTAAAAAAAAGATCGGCTATATTTTAAGTTTAGAAGGGGCAGATTCTATCATTACGGTTGATCACCTAGATATCGCTTATCAATATGGACTTAGGGCTTTAGGACCTGCACATTATGGGCCAGGTAGATATGCTCAAGGGACCAATGCCACAGGAGGATTAGGTGAAAGTGGAAGAGCTTTGTTAAGTAGAATGGAAAAATTAGGAATCATCTTAGATGCCACCCATTTATGTGATGATAGTTTTTGGGAAGCCATGGAGCATTATGATGGTCCAGTTTGGGCAAGTCATCATAATTGTCGAGCCTTAGTAGATCACAATCGCCAATTTACGGATGAACAGTTCAAAGAATTAATACGTCGAGGTGCGGTTATCGGTATGCCCTTAGATGCCTGGATGATGGTACCCAATTGGGTAAGAGGAGTGTCTACACCAAAAAATATGAATGTCAGTTTAAACACCATGATTGACCATTTAGATCATATTTGTCAGTTGGCTGGAAATACTAATCATGTGGGTTTGGGTACAGATTTAGACGGTGGGTTTGGTACGGAACAATGTCCATATGATATTCAGAGTATTGCAGACCTACAAAAAATCCCAGATTTATTGGTTAAACGAGGATACAGCCACCAGGATGTAGAAAAGATTTGCCATAAAAACTGGATTAATTTTTTAGAGAAAACTTGGGAATAAATGATGAATGAACCCGATTATTAAGCTATACTATGACAAGCCATTTATAAATTATAATTCACCATTTACCATTCACCATTTACCATTCACCATTCACTTAGGAGGTATTCCAACCGAAGTCCATCCGCCATCAATAACCAAAGATTGGCCAGTTACATGTTTAGATTTTGGCGATAAGAAAAATAAAGCAGCTTGAGCGATGTCTTCTACTGTAGCAGGACAGCCCATTGGAGTAATGGAAGACCATTCTCGACGATAATCCTGATCTGAAAGGGTTCTTTCTGTCAAAGTAGCACCCGGACTTATCGTATTAATCCGTATTTGATACGGAGATAAATCAATGACAAGATTTTTAGCTAATTGATTTAATGCCGCCTTGGTCATTCCATAAGCTGCCAAATCGGGATGAGCTATATGCCCAGTAACAGAAGACATCAGTAAAATACTACCACCAAGATCAGCATCCCTCAATTTTTTCGCGACTAATTGAGCCAAAAAGAAAGTTCCTTTGATATTAATCTTCAAAATTTGATCTAAAGATTCTTTGGTATAAGACCAGAAATCACCAAAGGTTGTAATACCTGCATTACATACACATCCTGCTAAGGTTCCTGGTGTTTGGTCGATTAAATGGCTAAGTGATTCCAAAAAATCATCTGAACTTGCATCTGCACAAATACTGGAGAACTGATATAATCCTTGGTGATGTAATTGAGCTTGTGCTTTATCAATATGTTCCTGATTTACATCATTCCAAATCACATAATCTCCTTGCAATAAAATAGATTTAACTATCTCAAATCCAATACCTTGTGCAGCACCCGTTACAATATACTTTAACATATTCTTTATTAAGAAGGGCACCTAAATGCCCTTCTCACTTAAATCCATTAATGAGAATCTCTTGTTACCACAGAGCCAGAACCACCTTTTAGGAAATCAAAATCCGCCCCCTCATGCGCTTGAGACACACGATCAATAAACAAACCTACATATCCTCTAATATGGGCTTGAGCCTGAAATGGTTGAGCCAATTTGCGAGCTTCTAACTCTTCATCGGATACTTCCCAGTGGATAGATCTGTTATCTAAATCCAAGGAAATATAATCACCGTTTTGCACCCAATTTAGAGGTCCACCAGCAGCGGATTCTGGGGAAACGTGTAAAACTACCGTACCAAATCCTGTTCCACTCATTCTACCATCAGAGATTCGTACCATATCTTTGACACCTTTCTCCAATAATTTCTTAGGTATACCCATATTTCCCACTTCTGCCATACCAGGATATCCTTTCGGACCAACATTTTTCAATACCATCACAGAGGTTTCGTCAATATCCAAATTGGGATCATCCACACGAGCATGATAATCTTCAATATTTTCAAATACAACTGCCTTACCACGATGTTTAAATAATTCAGGAGAAGCGGCACTAGGTTTAACTACAGCCCCATTAGGAGCTAAATTCCCTTTTACAACCGCAATGCCAGAATCTGGTTTGAAAGCTGTTTCCAAGGTTGAAATAATGTTTGAATCATAAATTGGAGTATTTGCAATATTTTCCCCAACGGTTTTACCATTTACAGTGATAATATCAGTATGCAAAAACTCTTTCATTTGATTCATCAAGGCAGGCAAGCCTCCTGCATAATATAAATCCTCCATGAAATGAACTCCAGAAGGTTGAATATTAGCTAATAAAGGAACTTGCTTTGAAAATTTATCGAAATCATCCAAATCTAATTCAACGCCTATTCTACCTGCAATGGCTAATAAGTGAATCACAAAATTTGTAGAACCACCTGTAGCAGCATTGACGCGAATCGCATTTTCAAATGCTTGACGATTCAAAACTTTCGATAGTTTTAAATCTTCTTTGACCATTTCCACAATTCTTCTTCCCGACTGTTGGGCTAACACTTTTCTTCGCACATCTGCCGCAGGAATGGCTGCATTTTGAGGTAAACTTAAACCTAATGCCTCTACCATAGTGGCCATAGTGGAAGCCGTTCCCATAACGGCACAATGCCCAGGAGTTCTAGCCATACATGCCTCAGCCTCAATGAATTCTGCTTGAGATAATTCACCTAATTTATATGCCTCGGCAAAACGCCATACATCGGAAGTACCAATTTCCTTTCCTTTAAACTTGCCTTTCATCATGGGCCCTCCCGAAATAACCAAACTAGGCAAATCGACACTACAAGCCCCCATCACCAGAGAAGGAGTCGTTTTATCACAACCACACATTAATACAACTCCATCGATAGGATTAGCACGAATAGATTCTTCAACATCCATACTGGCCAAATTCCGATAAAGCATGGCGGTAGGTTTTATTAAAGTTTCCCCCAGTGACATCACTGGAAATTCGACTGGAAAACCTCCTGCTTCAATGACCCCCTTCTTAACGAATTCAGCTAATTCTCTGAAATGAGCATTGCAAGGGGTTAATTCAGACCAAGTATTACAAATACCAATAACAGGCTTCCCTTGAAAATAATCATCTGGAATACCTTGGTTTTTCATCCAAGCCCGATAAATAAATCCATCCTTTCCTGTCTTACCAAACCACTGTTGCGATCGTAATTTTTGCTCACTCATTGTTTTAAATCTTCTAAGTCTAAAGTTTTATTTAACACAAAGCTTCGGTCAAGACCCAAGCTGTAATAACAAGCTCTTATGCCATTTGGAAAATCCGCAAAGGAATCATTCCTGAAATCAAATGACCTTACAATATAAGATTTATCTACATGTAAACTATCATTTCCTGCGTAACCAAACTTTTGCCTCCCTTTCAATTGAGGAAATTCAATGGTTTTAATTTGCCCTTGAAAGTATTCATAAACAAGTATTTGACTACTTTTTCCTTGAAAGAACAAGAACCAAAATTCAGGGTGCATGTTCCTATTTAAATCAGTGGATAATATTTGTCTAACAGATGTAGCTTTAAATACCTTATAGAAAATGGTTTGACTTCCCTTTAAAATACTCAGGTAAACATGCTGATTTTTCAACTCTGCCCTTGCTTCAAAATCTTCAATTCGACTTATCCAATGATTGTCATTCTCTTTTTCTCTATCTACATCAACTTCCTTCAAATTGTATTTCAAAGAATCCTCATAGCGTTGAACTAAATCTACATCATCTAAAGATACGGTTGAGGGCTGATTTTCTTCCTCTACCTGAATATAATAAATGATGCCCGCCAGTACACTGAAGAGGAATATCACCATAAAAAACCGAATGAATGATTTCATTTCACTGAATCAAACTAGCTATGATCTGACAGGCTTCTTTGACTTGAGATAGTGGACAAGCAAAATTTAATCGAATAAAATTTTTCCCTTTGAACTGCTCTCCTCGTAAGACATGAAGACCTTTCTCTAAAAGACGCACTTGTAAATCTCCCCAAGTCTCATCATAAGAAATCCAGGCTAAATAGGTGGCTTCGAGTGGCAACATCCTTAAACCTGGGAATTGATGGATAAAATTCATTAAATAATCATGATTCTGTTTCAAGTAGGGCAGAAGCTGAGATAACCAATTGGCCCCATGCTGATAGGTGGCCGTCATCACGTCAATACTATGACGACTCAACATGGGCATATATCCAAAGGTTTTTTTCACAAAAGCCTCTCGAGTTACTTTATCTGGGATAATGGCGACACATCCACCCAAACCAGCTGTATTATAAGCCTTTGAAGTGGCAAAAAAACTAATCGACGGTATATCCTCGATCTGCTGACCAATACAAATATGTTGGGACTGAGGATAAATTTGCAAATCTGCATGAATCTCATCTGAGATAATCATACAATCATACTGCTTGCATAAGGTAATAATTCGATTAATTTCCTCCTGATTAAATACCGTACCACCAGGATTATGAGGATTACAAAATAAAAATACGGCAGGTTTTCGTTGTAAAGATTCCTCGAAGGCAGTAAAATCATATACCCAACGACCATTTTCCTCCACCATGGGAAAAGTAATCAAAGGTCTACCCAACCAAGTAGGTATTAAATGAAAAGGATGATAAACAGGAATAGGGGTCAAAACACCTCTCTCTTCATTAGCAAAAATATCACAGGCTAGGGTTATGCCCGGCACAATTCCAGGTAACCAAACCTGCCAATCAAGTGAAGTTTCCCAAGCATAATCATTTTTTAATTTGGCTTGAGCAAGTACTTTTAGCGAATCAGGAACGATGGAATAACCTAAGACACCATGCTGAGTTATTTTATCTAATGCCTCTAATATTTCATCTGCCACAGCAAACTCCATATCAGCCACAGGCATTGGGAGTATCGTTTTGCCATCATATAATGGATTATCCCATTTGTAACTGGATGTATTTTTACGATCGATTACTTGATCAAAATTGTATTGTTTCATTTAATAAAATTAGGTCTAAAAACCTGAAAGCCAAGAAAGGAGGGATGTGATTTAAGGTAATCTGTTAAATTCTTTTCCGATATGCATACTTTTTTTGCCTCTTGAGAGGCATGCAATAGATACCAATTTTTTTTCTTTTGAACTATAAAACCCGTGTGCTGAACATCTAAGTTATTTCTTCTGGAAACAAATGTGATGATATCTCCATCCCTTAACCAGGGTAATATGCCAGTCACCTGAGCCGTCGGGAAATAACTTATGGACTGTCCGGCCAATTTCTGTTCCATATGTTGTAATTCTGGAATCGAAATATTTTTATTTTTAGAACGGTAGAAATTAGACAGAAAAGAAAATGTCTTTTTACTATTCACTTCAACTGGACTATGCACTTGTTCCAAACGCTTTTCCGTGACCATTCGACGCAGTGCACTCGTAAAATAGTGTTCGCGCGTTTCAAATCGAATATCATTCGGATTGGAATACCTCCAATAAATCAGATTCTTCTTGTACAAAGAATCTTGCCCCTTAGAAGCATATAGTGACATGACATTTTCAATGAAAGTGACACAATCAAAATCCTCTAGAGAAATATAAACACGCTCTGGATTCTCCGGAGATAAAGCGAAGGCTATGTAAGGCTTACCTAAAAAATATTCGGCTAAAATCATGTGATTTTTCTGTTTATTAGCCAAATGAATTCGATTCTGTAAATCGAGTGGTATCCATTTATCTTGCGCAAAGCAAGAGTAGGAATATACAAGAAGAAATGAGAGGAAAGCTGTTCGCATCAAATATCACAATTTACCTTTGGAAACTACTCGATAAAAGTTAGCGCTATTTGAATAGACAACCTGCGTATTAACTTTAGAGCCTTGTAAATGAGGAGGAACAAAGCTTTGAATATAATTCAACACCACATCATTCATCCCCATCATATTGAGGGCTAGTTCTGGAATGATAATATCCAATGTATAATCTTGATGGGCATCAAAATTACATACAATCAATAAGCAATCTTGCTCCGTATATCGTAAAAAAGCATAGACTTTACGCTTAGGATATTCTTCATTTTGCGCGTATTGCAAATCGAAAAATTTACCTCTCTGAATGCATGGATTGGAATGAACGAATTGATAAAGCTTAACATAAAAATCATCCAATTGCTTTTCCTGAAGGGTTAATAAACTCCCATCAAATTTGCCCTTATTCATCCAGCGTTGATGAGTTTCTACCCGCCAAAAATCATACATGGTCGTACGATCCAAAGCCTCATTAAATCCTTCACATTCATTGGCGGGCTCAGCAAATTCTTGGCCCATATAATGCATAATAGGCCCATGATGCAAGCAGGCTATAATCACCATAGCTGGAATACTCGACCATAAATTATGCTGAGCAAATCCAGGGCTATTGATTCTCGTTTCATCATGATTTTCTAAAAAACGCAACATATGTTCTCCGAATTCCCCTGACTCTTGTTGCCATACTCGCGTTATATCCTCTACGCTTGCCTCTGGTTTTTCCTCCATTAATCGACGTAGCGCATCATATAAGCCTACTTTATCATATAAATAATCAAATCCCCCTTTAAAAATGTAATCATGATAACGATGAGGCTGATAAATCTCCGCAATGAAGGTTATTTCAGAATTAATAGCCTTTATTTTAGGAATAACATAGGCCCAAAACTCGACGGGAACCATTTCTGCCATATCACAGCGAAAGGAATCTACACCCACATTTGTCCAAAAAATCAGAACATCTAAAAGCTTATTCCAGGTATCTGGAACAGGGTCAAAATGCTTTTCTTGCTGATGTTGAAAATCGATTCCATAATTCAATTTGACGGTTTCAAACCAATCATTTTTATAGGGCTGTGCAGAAAAAACATTGTTACCACTGGCCTTCGCAGGTATTTCAATATAGGGAATTGTACATGGTACAGGACAAGTCCAATCAGAAGGAACAGAAAATTGAGTACCGGGTAAGTAATAAAAGTTATTATTGGGGTCAAAGGCCTTATCCACTTGATCATTCACTCCAAAATCAATAATTCCCTTTGGCTTTTTATCTGAAAGATATTGTCTGGCTAAATGGTTGGGAACAAAATCAATGATTAATTTAAGATTGGAATGATGAATACGTTGTAACATCGCTTCGAATTCCTCCCAACGTTGGGAGGGATCAGTGGCCAGAAAAGGATTAACATCATAATAATCCTTGATAGCGAAAGGAGAGCCAGCCCTCCCTTTAACGATGGATGGATGATCTAGAGGGATTCCCCAGGCAGAAAAATCCTCCATCGTAGCATGCTCGATTAATCCAGTGGCGTATATATGTGTAAAACCTTTATTAGCTAATGCCTGTAAAGCCTTGTCCGAGACATCCTTAAATTTAGTAACGCCATTCTGTTCACATGAACCATTATATACCAAATTAGTATTGGTATTCCCCCATAAATGGAACATCATCTGATATATAATGATCTTGTGATTTCGTACTTCTTGCATCGAACGATTAAAATGAAAAAGATTAATCTGAATTATCTAAATTAATCAAATTTCCCTTATTCCCCTAAATCCATATCATGGAATGAATAGGAGCAAATTACTTTTCCTAGCCATAGAAAAAGTGTATTTTTGATATGATTGAATTGACCCTAGAAAATTAGTAATGATTTATAAAGCCTGTTTATTTGATTTGGATGGAGTGCTTGTAGATACTGCCTCTTATCATTATCAAGCCTGGAAACAATTAGCTCATCGATTTAACTTTGACCTTAGCTTAGAGCAAAATGAAGAGCTAAAAGGTATATCTCGAGTAGAATCCTTAGAAAGAATACTACAATGGGCTAATTATCAAGCCAATAGCGAACTTAAAGAAATTTGGCTCCGAGAAAAAAATGAGGCATATCTGAATCTGATTTCTCAAATGAATCCCGGGGAGATATTGCCGGGTGTTTTAGATTTCCTTGGACAACTCAAGGAATTAGGATTTTTAATAGCATTGGGCTCAGCCAGTAAAAATGCCGAAATTATTTTACAAAAAACCGGATTGCTACCTTGGTTTGATGCCATTATCGATGGCAATGTGGTAACGACAAGTAAACCTAATCCAGAAGTATTTTTAAAAGGCGCTGAAGCCTTAGACTGTTCAGCCAATGAATGCATCGTATTTGAGGATGCACAAGCTGGAATAGAGGCCGCAAAAGCAGCAGGTATGAAGGTAATTGGAATAGATACGCATCAAACACTAAAAGGGGCTGATAAAATTATTCCTACATTTAGTGGAGTTGATGCCCAATCATTATTACAATTTAAATAACATCAAGCATTGTCAATTTATATATGAAACAATATTTAATCCATGATGAATGGAAAGTCATTGAAGACCGATTCCACCCAGAATACAATGAAATAACCGAGTCCATTTTCTCACTAGGTAATGGAAGAATGGGACAACGTGCCAATTTCGAAGAAAGTTATTCAGGAAAAACCCTTCAAGGAAATTACGTAGCTGGAGTTTATTATCCAGATAAGACGAGGGTAGGATGGTGGAAAAATGGTTATCCCGAATATTTTGCTAAAGTCCTCAATGCAGCCAATTGGATTGGTATAGATTTGGAATTAGATGGAATAAAAGTAGATCTACATCAGGCCACCATTCATGATTTTTATCGAGAATTAAATATGAAGGAGGGCTATTTGCTACGTAGATGCGAGATAAGTCTTTCCAATGGCAAAAGGTTGCTTATTCAGTCCATTCGATTTAATAGTATGGCAGATGACGAATCCGGTGCTATTTGCTTTCAAGTTACACCTATCAACTTTTCAGGAGAAATACATATCTCAGCCTTTATCGATGGAGATGTAAAAAATAAGGATTCCAATTACCAGGAGAAATTTTGGGAAGAAGTCAAAGTGCATGCTTGGGAAAATCGCTCATGTGTTTGGTCAAAAACGAAGAAGTCCAATTTTGAGGTTATGACTGGTCAAGAAGTCCAAATATTTCAAAATGGTCAAAAATTAGACATTAATCCCAGCTATGAACTAAAAGAAAAGTACAGTGCATTGCATTATCAATTAGACATAAAACAGAATGAGACCTTAAGTATCTATAAATATGCCGTTAACTTAAGTTCAGAGAACCATGCCAGCCATTCTTTTGAACAGGTGTTACTTGATTATCTACAAAGAATAAGCCAAAAGGGTTTTGAAAAGATGCTTCAAGAACAAGCCAATGCTTGGGCTGAAAAATGGAAAATCAATGATATCATTATAGAAGGAGATGTAGCTGCCCAACAAGGCATTCGATTTAATATATTTCAACTGAATCAAACCTACACAGGAAAAGATGATCGCCTAAACATAGGACCCAAAGGATTTACTGGTGAAAAATACGGAGGTTCAACTTATTGGGATACAGAGGCTTATTGCATTCCTTTTTATCTTTCCACTGCACCTAGTCATGTGGCTAAGAATCTATTGATTTATCGTTGGAAACAATTAGATAAAGCCATAGAAAATGCTGAAAAATTAGGCTTTAGTCAAGGAGCTGCCTTGTATCCTATGGTGACTATGAACGGCGAAGAGTGTCACAACGAATGGGAAATCACTTTTGAGGAAATTCACAGAAATGGGGCCATCGCTTACGCAATCAAAGATTATGTCCAATATACAGATGACAAAAAACATTTGGTTGATTATGGCTGGGATGTCCTATTAGCCATCGCCAGATTTTGGAAACAACGCGTCAATTGGTCAGAAAATTTGCAAAAGTATGTCATTTTAGGAGTAACAGGACCGAATGAATATGAGAATAATGCCAATAATAATTGGTATACCAATTACCTAGCTGCCTGGTGTCTAAGTTATGTTCAGGAGGTATACCAAGAAATAAAAAACCTGTTTCCGGAGGATTCAAAATTGAAATTTATTCAAAGTCAATTTGATGAGCAGGAATTAACTGACTTTGAAGAGATAGCGAGTAACATGTATTATCCGAGAGATGAAAAACGGGGTATTTATTTACAACAAGATGGCTTTTTAGATAAAGTAATTGCGCCAGTAGACCAAATACCCGCCAATCAAAGACCTATCCATCAGCATTGGTCTTGGGATAGAATTTTAAGATCTTGCTACATTAAACAAGCGGATGTACTACAAGGTATGTATTTTTTCGAACCACATTTCTCCCAAGAGGAAATATCCAGAAACTACAATTTTTATGAACCCTTAACCGTACATGAATCATCTTTAAGTCCATGCGTACATAGTATTTTAGCCGCAAAACTGGGTAAAGAAGAGAAATCCTATGAATTTTATACTAGGGCCGCTCGATTGGATTTAGATGATTACAATAATGACACGGAGGATGGTTGTCACATTACTAGCATGGCAGGTACCTGGATGTCTATTATAAAAGGATTTGCCGGTCAAAGCGTTGAAAATAATTTACTTCATTTAGCACCATTTTTACCTAAACAATGGAAAAGCTATCGATTTAAAATTCATTTTAGGAATAGCCATTTAGACGTATGGGTAAAACAAGAGGGGGTAGTGATTTATAATTTAACAACTAATCCTGTCGAGCTACTCATACATGGCAAAAAACATTCCATCGAGCCAAATGCATCGATATTGGTATAAAAAAAGGCCTCAAGATTGAGGCCTTTTGAATGTCATGTGCTTATTCTATTCTTTGACTAAATCTATATCAGGTGTAGAAACGTCAGTTAATACTACGCCACCACGTTCTTTACGTGCAATACGTGAATATAAACCTACCTCTTGAGAGAATAAAAAGGTAAAAAAAAGCTTAACAAAGGAAGTATGGTATTTTAGATTATCATAAAACTCTGGAGCTGCCGCTTTCAACTTGGGAAGGTTATTCCAAGGAATAGAAGGCATATCATGGTGTTCATTGTGATAACCTACGTTCATATTAATCCCATTCAAACCTCCATAATAACTGTAGGTTTCTTGGTTTTTGTCTAAAACTAGGTAATGCTCTTGTATCCAACGAGCACCGAGTGGATGCAAGCCAACGGAAAACATAAAACTCAAACCCATATAAGCTAGTGCTGGCCAGCCCCATAAATAAACGATCAGTGCATCGAAGGCAAACTGAGCCACAATATTCATGATAACCCAACGATCAAATACAGCTAATTCAATGCAGCGAATAGTACGAATCGCTTGAAAAAATGGGAAAAGCAATAACCAAATAGCTTTACCTATGAAATAATTGTTGATCAATTTGGCTTCCCAGTAATCTGGCAAATCAGCATCCAATTCATGTACTCCTTGAAAGGCATGGTGTTTCAAATGGTAATTTTTGAAGGAAATTGCAGTAGGGAATAAAGAAGGGAAGTTGGCAATAATTCCTGCGAAAACATTCCAAGAGTTCTTTTTGAAAACCAAATTATGCGCTGTTTCGTGGATACACACAAAAAGAGTGTGTGTAGGAAAAGCACCTATAAACCAAGCTACTGCCACAATCATCCACCCAGGTGAATCTTTCAAAAAATAGGCTAAACTGATTTGAATACCGACACAGGCTAAAATCCACCAAATGGTATTGGGGTTTTTGCCAATTAATTTTTTTACTTCAGGATGTTTCTTGATGATTTCTCTTGTACGCTGGCGATGAGGCTCTGAACCTTCTACCCACGTAAAGTCATTAAATTCAGACATAATTGAACAATTTTTCTTTATGCAAAGATAACATATAAGCCTATTTCCTGTCGAAAATTATTCAATTTTATTATTTGCCTAGCCAATAAGTGACAATATGTCAGCATTTGTAAAAAAGTAATTTCATGGCATATTCCTTGATAATAAGGAGTGAAAAAATAACTTAATAATCATGGGAAAAATTATTGGAATTGACCTAGGTACCACCAATTCGTGTGTGGCCGTAATGGAAGGGAATGAGGCAGTGGTCATTGCTAACTCAGAAGGAAGAAGGACAACTCCCTCAATTGTAGCGTTTTTAGAGAATGGTGAGCGTAAAGTTGGAGATCCTGCGAAAAGACAAGCAATCACTAATCCTCAAAATACCATATCATCTGTAAAAAGATTTATGGGTAAAAAATATAGTGATGTAAGTGCTGAATTAAAAACCATATCATATCAGGTTGAGAAGGGGAACAACGATACCCCTCGTGTTCGCATCGGTGATCGATTATATACTCCACAAGAAATTTCTGCGCAAATCTTAACTAAGATGAAGCAAACAGCAGAAGATTATTTGGGGCAATCTGTATCAGAGGCCGTAATTACCGTACCTGCTTACTTCAATGATGCAGAGCGTCAAGCAACCAAAGAAGCTGGACAGATAGCTGGTTTGGAGGTAAAACGTATCATCAATGAGCCTACAGCCGCTGCCTTGGCATATGGAGTAGACAAGCAAGGTAAAGATATGAAAATCGCAGTGTTCGATTTAGGGGGTGGAACGTTTGACGTTTCCATCTTAGAGTTGGGTGATGGCGTTTTCGAAGTTAAATCAACAGATGGAGACACTCACTTAGGTGGTGATGATTTCGATCAGGTTATCATCGACTGGTTAGCTCAGGAATTTATTGCTGACGAGAACATCGACTTGCGTAAAGATCCAATGGCACTTCAACGCTTGAAAGAAGCTGCGGAGAAAGCTAAAATTGAATTAAGTTCAAGTGCTTCCACAGAAATTAACTTGCCATACATCATGCCAGTTAATGGAATTCCAAAACACTTGGTTCGTAACTTAACTCGCGCGAAATTCGAGCAGTTAGCCGACAGTTTAATTCAGCGCACTTTGGAGCCTTGCAAAAGAGCCATGAAAAATGCGGGGTATTCTAACTCAGATATTGATGAGGTAATCTTAGTAGGAGGATCTACACGTATTCCTAGAATTCAGGAAGAAGTAGAAAAATTCTTTGAAAGAAAACCTTCTAAAGGCGTTAATCCTGATGAAGTTGTAGCCCTAGGAGCTGCTATTCAAGGAGGAGTTTTAACGGGAGAAGTAAAAGATGTTTTGTTACTTGATGTGACTCCATTATCTTTAGGTATTGAAACGATGGGAGGGGTGTTTACCAAATTAATCGAGGCAAATACCACTATTCCAACCAAAAAGTCAGAGGTATTCTCTACTGCCGCAGATAACCAACCTTCCGTGGAGTTAAATGTATTGCAAGGGGAAAGACCCATGGCGAAAGATAACCGTTCATTAGGTCGCTTCCACTTAGATGGATTGCCACCAGCACCACGCGGAGTACCTCAAATTGAAGTTACTTTCGATATTGATGCCAACGGTATCTTACACGTATCTGCTAAAGACAAAGGAACAGGTAAGGAGCAAAAAATCCGTATTGAGGCTTCCAGTGGATTAACAGATGCTGAAATTGAAAAAATGCGCAACGAGGCAAAGGCCAACGAAGCGAATGATAAAATTGAGAAAGAGCGTGTTGAAAAAATCAACCAAGCTGATGCCTTGATTTTCCAATCTGAGAAGCAGTTAAAAGAATATGGAGAGAAGCTTTCAGAAGGGAACAAATCAGCCATTGAAGGAGCTTTAGCTGAATTAAAAACAGCCCATGCTTCCCAAGATGTAACGGCAATTGATGCAGGTTTAGAGAAATTGAACACAGCTTGGACTGCTGCTTCACAAGAAATGTATGCTGCTGGTCAAACAGCAGAACCTACAGGAAATCCAACTGATGCTTCAACTAATGGAACCACAGAGGCGGAGGATGTAGCTTTCGAGGAAGTAAAATAGTTAAATAGGTTTAGAGGTTTATTTAAACTCCCAGCTGATAAGTTGGGAGTTTTTTGTTTTTTATGGGAATTTCTATAAACTAATTCTAAACTACGTGTATAGGCAATTTTCGATATTTTAAAGCCTGTCCATTACGATTATTTTTTTGAGCAATAATCTCCGCCAAGATAGAAATGGCAATTTCTTCGGGACCTTCTGCACCAATATCCAAGCCAACAGGATTGGATAAAAACGCTCGCACTGAGCTAATATCGAAACCTTCTTTTTTTAATTGATTCTCCAATTTATCCATACGCTTTTGCGGACCTAAAATCCCCCAATAAGCCACTTTAACGTAAGACATTAATCGTTTCATCAAAAACGCATCACGATCAAAATCATGGGTCATCATAACCAAACAATCCTCCGCTAATATTTCCCACTCAGATTCCCAATCATACACTTGATGTACTAGCTTCTTGCCGATAACATTCATTTTTGGGACATTACCAACCCAATGAATTTCCCAAGCTAAAAGATTCAATTGCTGAATTAAAGCTAAAGCATCAAATTGGTGACCAAAAATCCATATTCTAGGCATGGGAGGAACATATTCCCAAAGTTGTGATTTACCTTCTCGAAGTTGATAAAGAGCCATCTTATTTTCTAATACCGCTTGTTTATCAGCATCTATGCTTGATAATTCGCTATTTCGAACATAGCTAAAACTATATTGATCCAATTGATTCTCATCCCACTCACTTAATAATATGCCAGGTTCATGAGAGGAAATAGCCTGTTTCAATGCTTTCGAAAATGCCTCTAAATGGGAACGAATTGGATTAATCACGATATCTATTAATCCTTGACATCCCAAACCTACGCCCAACTGAAAAGGATCATCTTCACGAGTATCATAAGTCACTAATTTTATTTTTTGAGTCATGATGGCCATTTGAGCCTTTTTCAACATGTCACCTTCCAAACAACCACCACTGATGGCCCCCCACCAATTTCCATCACCCGTAACCAACATGCGCGCACCTGGTCTACGATATGCAGAGCCCTCTACATGTACGACAGTGGCTAACGCCATTTCGACATTTTCTGACAATAGTTCTTCTAGTCTATTCGAAATTTGTATCCAATCTTTCATGAATTAATTGATGTAAATGTTGAACCAAATATTGTTTAACCCATTCGTGATTTTCTTGTAAATAAGGATGCGCCAATGAAATACGCAAACTAGCCAATGCCATATCATCTGGCCTACCCAACGCTTTTAATACATGAGATGGAAAAGTTGATTTTGAATTGCAAGCAGAACCATTTGACATGGCCAAAAGGGGCATCGATCTAAATAATTTTTCCCAATCCACTCCTTTAATTGATACATTTAGTATGGATGCCACCTGATTTTGAGAATCTGAATTGATCACAATGGAATTGCCCAATTTTGCTTTCAATTCATTCGCTAAATCCTTTTTCTTAGCTTCTAATTCAGGTAAATACTGCAATAATAGGGGTATTTGTTGAATGGCCTTGGCCAATCCAACTATCAATGGAACTGCCAATGTACCAGCTCGTAAATTACGTTCTTGAGATCCGCCCCATTGTCTAGCCTGTAAACCTATTCCAGGTTTGACATAAAGTCCACCAATACCTTTAGGACCAAAAATTTTATGCCCGGAAAAACTCAACAAATCAGGCAAATATAAATGTTGAATAGCCATTTTACCCAAAGCTTGCGTAGCATCACTGTGACAAATAATACTGTGATTAGAACACCATTGAGCAATTGCCGGTACATCGGTAATTGTACCAATTTCATTATTTACCCACAGAAGAGAGACCAATCGAGTATTTTCCTTAACCGAAGCAATAAAATGCTCTAAAGTAATTTCGCCGTCCAGATTAGGCTTTAAGTAAGTAATTTCCCAACCTTTCGATGCTAAATGAGCTAAGGGCTCCAACACAGCCTTATGTTCTAAGACAGAGCTTATGATATGTCCTGGAGTTTGATGCTCTAATAATCCAAGGATAGCTAAATTGTTGGACTCTGTAGCGCCTGAGGTAAAAAGGATAGAAGAGGGTTTTACATGAAAAAAAGATGCAATGGAATTCCTGGATTCCTCCACAGCATCAGCTGCTTCCCAACCAAATAGGTGCTGATTAGAACCTGAATTACCGAATTGATCTGTAAAATAAGGAAGCATAGCCTGCAATACTTCCTGAGAAACGGGAGTAGTGGCAGCATAATCTAAATAGACAGGACGCTTCAAAATATTTGCCTAAGAGTAGGCTACAAAGATACATATAGGACATGAAAAAAGTCCCAAATTTCTTTGGGACTTTCTAAGGAGTATCATAAAAAGGCATTAACCTAGTTTTTTAACTACTGCTTTGAATGCTTCTGGATGATTCATCGCTAAATCAGCAAGAACTTTACGATTTAAAGTCATACCTGATTTATTGAATTTACCCATAAAAGCGGAGTAAGACATTCCTTCTTGACGAGCGGCAGCATTAATACGCTGAATCCACAATCCTCTGAAGTCTCTTTTCTTAACCTTACGATCACGGTATGCATATTGCAAACCTTTCTCTACTTTGTTTTTGGCAACGGTCCAAACATTCTTTCCGCGACCATAAAAGCCTTTGGCTAATTTTAAAATTTTTTTTCTGCGAGCTCTTGAAGCTACATGGTTGACACTACGTGGCATAAAAATTTGTTTTTTGAAATGTAGGCGACTCTTTCGAGTACTTTAGGCCTTATTTCTGGTTGAACAATAACTAAATTGATATTAAAGACCTAACATTAAGTTTACACGGTCCATATCTGATGGAGAAACTAAGGTAGCATGAACTAGGTTACGCTTCTGCTTAGTCGTTTTTTTAGTAAGGATATGGCTATGGAAAGCGTGTTTACGCTTAATTTTACCAGTTCCAGTTACCTTGAAACGTTTCTTTGCTCCAGAGTTGGTTTTAATTTTTGGCATTATAGTAAAAATTAAATTAAAAATTGGGAATGCAAAAGTATAAAAAATACCCATGAATTCCCATTCTGAATCGAAAAAAAATAAATTATTTCTTGGCTGCTTTAGGAGAAAAGATAATGCTCATACGCTTACCTTCTAGCTTAGGCATATCATCTGGCTTGCCAAAATCCTCTAAACCTTTGGCAAAATTCAAAAGCAACATTTCACCACGCTCTTTAAAAACAATGGTACGTCCTACAAAATGAACATATGCTTTTACTTTGGCGCCCTCTTTTAAAAAGTTAACAGCATGCTTTAACTTGAAATTAAAATCATGCTCGTCCGTGTTAGGACCGAAACGAATTTCCTTAATAACCGTTTTGGTTGCGTTGGCCTTGATTTCCTTTTGCTTCTTCTTTTGATCATACTTGAATTTAGCATAATCAATGACCTTACAAACAGGAGGAACTGCATTAGGGGAGATTTCAACCAAATCTAAACTCTGAGATTCAGCAATAGCCAGGGCTTTCGAGAATTCATACACACCTTGCTCTATATTTTCACCAACTAGTCGAACCTCTGCAACACCTCGAATTAAATTGTTAATTCGATAAGGTTCCTCTTCTCGTTTATTTCCTCTGTAATTGTTATTGGGGCGTAAAGCCATAAAGTGAATTTTCGTTTAATAATTAATGTTAATTTTTGAATTCAATTCGAAATCTATATCAATTTTAACGCATTTGCAAACAAAAGACTCTCAAGCAATTGATATTCCTGAAAAATCTATTTATCCTGAGTTAATTGTTGTATTTCTTCTTGTGCAATCGCCATAAAGGCATCTAAAGTCATGGTTCCTAAATCCCCCTGACCTTTTTTACGGATACTCACCATACCCTCTGCCTGTTCTTTATCTCCAACAATGATCATGAATGGAACTTTAGAAACCTCCGCATCCCTAATTTTACGTCCAATCTTCTCATCCCGGTGATCCACATAACCTCTCAAATCACGCTCTTGCAGGCGTAAATAGATTTCATTGGCATAGTCCTCATACTTTTCAGAAATAGGCAATACCGCTAATTGATCCGGAGATAACCACAATGGGAAATTACCTGCAGTATTTTCGATTAAAATAGCCACGAAACGTTCTAAAGAACCAAAAGGGGCACGATGTATCATCACCGGACGATGCTTTTGATTGTCCGAACCCGTATATTCCAACTCAAAACGTTGTGGCAATTGATAGTCGACCTGAATCGTTCCTAATTGCCACTTTCTACCCAAGGCATCACGAACCATAAAGTCCAACTTAGGACCATAAAAAGCAGCTTCACCATATTCAATCACATAAGGAAGCCCTTTTTCTTCTGCCGATTTGATGATAGCCGCCTCTGCCTTTTCCCAATCCTCATCACGACCAATGTACTTTTCTCTATCTGTTTTATCCCGTAAAGATACCTGAGCAGAAAATTCCTGAAATCCCAAGGCTTTAAATACATATAATACCAAGTCAATCACTTTCATGAATTCATCCTCCACCTGATCTGGACGGCAGAAAATATGCGCATCATCTTGAGTAAATCCACGTACACGAGTAAGTCCATGTAATTCACCAGATTGCTCATAACGGTAAACCGTACCGAATTCCGCCAATCTCAAAGGTAAATCCTTGTAGGAGCGAGGCTTCGTCTTGTAAATTTCACAATGATGAGGGCAATTCATCGGTTTCAATAAAAATTCCTCATCTTCATCTGGTGTATGAATTGGCTGAAATGAATCTTTGCCGTATTTGGCATAGTGACCTGAGGTCACGTATAATTGCTTGCTACCAATATGTGGGGTAACCACAGGAGAGTAACCCGCCCTTACTTGAGCTCTACGTAAAAAATTCTCCAATCTCTCTCTCAAAATTGTTCCTTTAGGTAACCATAAAGGCAATCCTAAACCTACTTTTTCTGAAAAAGCAAATAATTCTAATTCCTTTCCTAATTTTCTATGATCCCTTCTTTTGGCCTCTTCTAATAAAAACAAATACTCTTCTAATTCCTTGGCTTTAGGAAATGTAATGGCGTAAATTCTGGTCATTTGTTTACGCTTTTCATCCCCTCGCCAGTAAGCACCCGCCACACTCAATAACTTAACGGATTTAATAAAGCCTGTTTGAGGAATGTGGGGTCCACGACATAAGTCGGTGAAATTCCCCTGGGAATAGAAAGTGATGGAACCATCTTCAAGGCCCTCCAATAGCTCTAATTTATACTCATCATCTTTTTCTTGAAAATAGGTGATGGCATCCGCTTTGGACATAGGCTTACGTACATATTCACTTTTTTGGCGTGCCAATTCCAGCATTTTATCTTCTATTTGCTTGAACTGATCACTGCCAAATTCTTTACCTCCTAGGTCAATATCATAATAAAATCCATTCTCGATAGCTGGACCAATTCCAAACTTAGTACCAGGATATAAGGCCTCAATAGCCTCTGCCATTAAGTGGGCAGAAGAATGCCAAAATGTCTTTTTCCCATCCGTATCATTCCAAGTAAGCAATTGAACTTTCGCATCCGTTTGAATAGGAGTAGAAGCATCTACTACTTTTTCATCTACTTTGGCAGCCAGCACATTTCTAGCTAAACCTTCTGAAATGGATAGGGCTATTTCCATGGGAGTTACCCCCACTTGATACTCACGAATATTCCCGTCGGGAAAAGTAATTTTTATCATTCGAACTAATTTTCCGCAATTTACGAATTAAGCAGGAATAATGCAGGCCTATTTTAATTTTCAGGCGACTTCGCGGATAAACTATCTTGTTGAGCTTGGGTTGAATCCAAGCTTCGGTTCATAAATCTAAACTTCAAACTTTTAAATCTTTTGTCCTGAGGATATAATCCCTGAGCCGAATCCAATAAAGCCAAACTCTTCATTCGCTCACCGATATATAAATAACAGATGGATTTGTAAAATAAAGCTTCTGCAGCCCATGGCGTATTGGGTGGTACCTTATCCAAGAAGGCTATCGCTTTATAATAATCCCTACTTTTGAAATAAAATGTTCCCACTTCCAAAAATAAAGCTGGATTGGAGGAAAATGATGATAAAACCCTGGCATACACATTTTCTGCTCGAGGGGTTTGTCGAATCCTAGCCAAAAACCTTGCCCAAAAACGCAATAAATGCGGATCATTGGGATATTTTTTTCTGGCCGCCAATAATTGGTACTGGTAATTCATGATGGGCATTCGATCCGCTTGCAATTGAAAATAAATTCTTGCTAATGGATTATCAGCTAAATAAACTCTGCTGCTATCACGAACATTCCTTAACCATGTTAAAGTATCTCCGACCGATAAATTTCGTAAGGTATAAACATAGGCTTTGTCCTCAGGTGACAAACCCACTTTTAAACTTTTTGCCAAATAATAATTGGCAATTTTTACCTGTCCACGGTGTGCATAAATTTCTGCTAATAATATCCACAAGCCGGGACTTGAAAATCCTGCTTCCTCCAATGATTTAGCTTCATTCAAGGCTTCATCATATTCCTCTAAATGGTAATGAATCTTGGCAGAAAGGAATAAAAAATCCAAATCTCCCGATTCAATTTGTAAAGCTCTTTGAATATCCTCCGCTGCCAACAAATATTTCCTTTGAGAGAAATACGCTTTTGAACGCAAATAGAATAGAGTAGAAGAGGGCTTATCCTCTAAAATCGCACTTAAATATTGAATAACACGTTGAGGATCTTCCCCCTTTTTAAAAGCTGATGCAGGTGGTATTTTTTCTCCTTTGGAATCCTGATTGGTTTCACAGGACATCAAAATTATCAAACCCCACCCTATAAGGATTAAAAACCTATATCGACTACTAAAGGATACCACTCGATTTGTTGGGTTTGAGATTTATATAAACAACGTACTCCGATTTCAAATGTCTGTGCAAATCGCATCAAGTGAAATTGAGATGACAAATCTACACCGAATGATTGAAATGTATTCTTTGATATTTCATCTTTCGAATAATTTTCTCCTTGCGAGGCATCAAAAAACAGGTTGCCTTTCAAACGCTTAACATAGACTAACCTACCCAAATTAAAATCAGTATTGGCAATAGGAAATTTATAGTCAGCCGAGAAAGTATATAATCGATTGTACAAAACCGTAGTATATCCTCTGGATAGCGCTAATGTACTGGCAAAAGTATAATTCCCATTGGACTGTTGCTGGTAGGCACCTCTCAAGGACAAACCGTGGTGTTTGATTAATCCAGGTAAAAAGAATTTCAGCTGAGCCGACCAAATTTCAGACTTCAAATTTTGAGTAAATGGTGTTCCTTGCCAGTAAAGTCCCAATTGGTAGCCCCAAGGTGATTGGACGTCCCAATATGCCTTATTCATTAATTTGGAATAGGATATGGCGTGGGTCATGGATGAATATAATCCATTAAAAGCTTCATTCTTGTATCTCAGCGGCAAATCATATCCATTTACTTGAAAAAAAGAATAGGTAGAAGATAAAGTCAAATATTCTGCAAATGCCGAATGTGTCAAATTGAAGGGTAAACGAATGCCTATATCACCCTTAGTTTGAGTCCAAGAATCAGTTCTCAAACTATCCAATGGAGATTTTTTATCGATGTACAAACTAGTACTTCGCTGACTATTTTGAAAAGAAACATCAATAACCGGATAAAAACCTTGATAAGAAAATCTGGCAAATTGGGTTCCTGAGCGCTCATTAGGATCATATTGATATCCAAGTCCAGCTTGTAAGGTATTCGTTATATTTTTAGATAAAAGACTAAGTTCCAGCTGATTTCCTTGTGCAGCTACTAAAGGCCCCCATGAATACACATTGAAAATATTCCATTTGGAATAAGGTTTAATGGAATAATTTGGGACATTCTCTTGAACGCTATTTACTTTAGAAATATTTGCTAAAGGTTTCCAATTCTGTTCTCCAATCATTTTTTGAACAATGACATCTCCTTTGGCCTGATATGCCTGATAAATCAATTTCCCATCTGAAGAAACCTGGGCAGAATATGCCCCAAACTCGGATTGAGTTACAATCTGTTTCTTGGAAGTAGAAATATCGATCCTAGCTATTTGATCAATTCCATTAATAGGCTCATTGAAGTACACAAAAGATCCTTTCAAATAGGGTGAACCGATGTTGCTTTCTCCCAAATTAAATTCATGTAAAACATGTAATTTGTCTAAATCAATGATTCTAATGGCTTTCTGATGTTGGTATTTCACCACATACACTAAACGGTTTTCTTCAGATAATCGAGCATGAATGATTTGTTCCCCAGGAGCAATTTGTATTTTCTTAATCAGTTGCCGAGTTTCGATATCCAATAACAACATATGGGAGGAACCTGAAGTATTTTGAACTAAAGTCAACAAATGCTTGCCATCTGGGTTTATGGATGGATTTATCCATTTCTCATCACCATCCCAATAAGACTTTTCTTTTGTAAATCGGTTATAAAGGACGATTCTACTACCTTGCCTCTGACCCCAACGAGGATCAAATCTTATTTCTGACCAAACCACCCAATTCTTGGATGCAGACAACATATTCATTTCCGCTATGGGGCCTAGTTTTTCTAAAATTCTTTCATTACCATGACTCAACTCCACTAAGACAGGGATGGTGGAAAAACCTGATTTAATAGCCACCACCGTATCAGAAGACACCCAATTAGGGAACTTATAGGGAGAAAAACCTTTCTTTACTGCCGGACTAATTTGAATTAGGGACTCTGATGCTTGCTTCGTATTAATAGCTTGCAGCTGTAAGGAATCCTTTAAATTTTTCAAGGCCATTTGGCTCCATTGATCAATGCTTAAACCTGTTCTTTTCTTGAATACTGATGAAAAAGCAAATGGATAAGGTCTGTTTAAGGCTTGCTGCCATATCTGACCAATAGCCTTTTCTCCTTGTTTTTCACGGATATATTGACTAAAATATTGTCCAAAAACGTAATGATTAGGGACCCATTGGCGAAAGGATTTACCCATCATTTTTCCATAGGAAGGTATTCCAAATTGAAGTAAATAGGCATGCAAAGGCAAATAAAACTCAGGTATTTTACCCCTTCCTATGGGATTCAAACGAGTTTCAGTTTCCACTGCATCACCTTCCCACAACCAATTGGGAATTATCAAATTGGAATACAAAGCCTGGCCATTGCTTCCCCAGAGGGTTCTAAAAACACTTGCCAACCCTTGACGACCTAATTCATTTTGATAAATATGTCGCGTTTCGTGGCTTACAAGCATTTCCAACCATTCATTTGTACCTACTAAAGACGGAGATTGAGTTGGTATAGTGAAAAACTCAGCTCTAGGAGCATTTAGGCTAACAAAACCATTAGAATAAATGCCCTGGTTTTGAAGTACAATTTTCCAGGAATGAAGCTTAGAGGGAAGAGTTTGACCAACTTTAGAAACGTGTTTTTCTAGGTAATATGCTGTTAATTTAGCTAAACTATCGGCATCTTTGGGGAAGATTAGCTGAATAGGTAAATTAGGAACCTGTATTTTTTTCCATTGAACTGAGGGTGGATTTTGGTCTAGTAAGGCATAATTTAATTGGGCCTTTGATTGGAGGGTCCAAGCCACAAATATCAGAAATAATAGGACTTTTTTTACAGCCATTTCAAAATAAAATCAAGCATCCAACGAACATTCAATTTATAGGGTGGGTACAAGAATTTCATCATCCGACTGTGCTGAACTAAAACGGATTTTTGATTGGAGAATTCATTAAAACCAAATTTACCACCCGTTTTACCTATTCCAGAATTATTAACTCCACCAAAAGGAAGTTCACCATGACCGTAATGAATCAAACAATCGTTCACCACTACACCTCCGGAACTTGTATTTTTCAGAATGTATTGAGTGAAATCTTCATTTTCTGAGAAAATATATAAGGCCAATGGCTTTTCCTCCTTGGCTAATTGATCCACAATTTGTTGCTCATCTTTGTACACCAAAATAGGGAGAACTGGACCAAAAATTTCCTCCTGCAAAATTTGCATATCGTGGTTACAATTAGTCAAAACAGTAGGTGAGATATAACATTCATTTTCATCGGTATCCCCACCAAAAAGTACATTAGCTCCGCGTAATTTGGCATCTTCTACTAAATGCATGACGCGCGCAAAGTGCCTTTTATTGACAATTCTAGCATAATCCTTACTTTGTTGAATACCTTTATTTTCAGGATTATAAAAACTATTCACCGCCTTTTCCAAGAATTCCAAGAAGGCAAAATAATGCTTTTCATGAACATAGACATAATCTGGGGCAATACAGGTTTGGCCATTATTTAAAAATTTTCCCCAAGCAATTTTTTGTGCGGATGCCTCAATATCTGCTGCAGGTCCAATGATAGCAGGCGATTTTCCTCCCAATTCCAAAGTAACCGAACAAAGATGTTCAGAAGCAGCCTTCATCACTACTTTACCTATGGCAGGACTTCCCGTAAAAAATATATGATTGAACTTTTGCTCCAATAAATGAGTAGAAACAGCAGCATCTCCTTCAAAAACAGCAACTTCGCTACGATCAAATAGACTTGTAATCATCTTTTTAATAAAAGTTGATGTAGCAGGACTTAGCTCCGAAGGTTTTAACATAACCGCATTACCTGCAGCTATGGCTAACAATAAGGGACAAATAGCCAGGTTAAATGGATAATTCCAAGGTGCAATGACCAGACACATACCTTTAGCTTCGGGTTGAATATATCCTTGCGTACCTAAAAGTAGGAGAGGTGTATCTACCCTTTGAGGTTTCATCCATGATTTTAGGTTCTTACAAATATGATCAATTTCTCTCTTTACACCCAACAATTCAGCTAATATCACCTCAGAAGCAGGTTTTTTAAAATCTTCATAGAGCGCATCAAACAATTCCTTTTTGTGCGCAAGCATGTATTTTTCTATAGATCTTAATTTATCTATCCTCTCTTTAGGGCTAGAATTATTGAGTCTAGCCAAAGATGATTTTTGAATCCAATAAACCTCAGCAATTTGATCTTCTATCGATGAAACCATAATTTTTATGATGCAAAAATTTCTCTTAAACTGTTTTCCAAACCATCAAAATATCGATTATTACCAGATGGTTTTCTCAATGAATCACCAGCAATATACCAAAGCCCGTCACCCGGATAAACCGCAAAAGACTGAGAACTTTTCAATTCTTCTTTAGCCTTATCAGATTGGAAATCAGCTATGTAAATCGTATTCATTAAAGTTTGTAAACGCTCCCAATCTGAAATTGTTTTTTGAACAGAACCTGATTCTTGGTAGGTGAAGTTTAAATTTTGAAATGATAATTCTCCTTCTATTCGAATCCAATTGCCTTGATGATCCTTAAATTGAAATCCTAGGTATAAAGGCATTTCTCTTCCGGCAGCTTCAAAAATAGATTGAAAAAATTCCTGAATTAGATTTTCTTCCATTTCTAGCATTCTAGGAACCAGAGTTTTACGATCTTCATACTCCAACATGATAAATGGTTCAGTATCTTTCGGTTTACAAATACCAGATTTATAGGTATCAAATCTAGCTTGCAATCGATTTTGCCATACCGGTGTAATGGGGCCTTTCCAAGACCAAAAATCCTCCAGTGGTAATCCCTCCGCCATAAGTTCTTCCTTAGAAAAATCATCCCGGTCAGTGTATTGTATTTCAATTTCCAAAGATGCCACCGAACTTCCCCAATCAAGAAATTTTAGCATCGCTTCGAAATGATAGGGAGCGGGAACATGATTGGCGCTTTCGTACAATAAATTAAAATTACTCATAAAATTAGGATTCAATGGATGAAGTTTCTTGATACAAAGCTACCGTTTTCCGACTATCTAATTTACCGTTTGAATTAAATATGAATTGAGGAAGGCAAATAATCGACTTAGGGATTTGTTTTGATGACAAATGTTGCAATAAATATCGCTTTAAATCATTTTCCCAAGTAATGGCTTGTTGGGATTCAATAAATAATGTAGCTCTCTGACCATATTTTTCATCAGGTAAACCTGCTACAAAACAAAGGTAAGATAAACCATTTTCCAGAAAATAAGTCTGAACATGTTGTTCAATCTGGCTTGGGAATATTTTCATTCCTCCCGAGTTGATCACAAAATCCTTCCTTCCTAAAATTTGAAATCGCTGATCTGGAAGCAAGTCAGCTACATCATTCGTTTCAATCCAAACTTCATTGGTAACAAAAGAACGTACGCACAGGCAAGCATCAGCATTCAATCTCAATTCCACACCTGATAAAGGAATTAAATATTCATCAGTAGTCTTAGAGATAGATCGATAGGCTATGTGGGATACAGTTTCTGTCATCCCATAGGTTAAATAAATGGGAATATCCTGTTTAGCGGCAAGATTTTCGATTTCTTTTGAAATAGCAGCACCACCTACTAAAATACCCTTGGCAATGGAAAATGATGAAAGCAGCGAGGGGTTTTGTAATAGATATTGTAACTGAGGAGGGACCAAAGATGTCAATACTAAAGACAAATTGGCTGGAATTTCAGGTTGATTACTAGGTTCAACAATAACTAATTCCAAATCCAATACCAATGCCCTAACTACCACCATCACTCCTCCAATAAATCTAATAGGCAAACACAAAAGAGCTTTATCGCCTGACTTTAATCCCAACCATTTACCCGTCATTTTGGCAGAATAAATCATTTGTCTACGATGAATTTTAATTTCCTTGGGAACACCTGTGGAACCTGAAGTATGAAAGGTAAACCATTCATTTCCAGTATGCCATAATCGGCAAAATTCCATGACCTCAGCTTCAAAAGGAGTCGATGGAATAGGGAAGGAATTTGACTTGGGAGAAATAAGCAGCATATAATCAGTCAATCATTCCAAAATTAACCAAACATTCTCTAATTTTGAGGGTTAAAGCTAGGATTTACCTTAATTAATTGCGCATGTCAGAAGATCCTTTCTTAAATCCAATCAATCCTGAAAAAGTAGCCGCCAATCCAGGTCTTTTACCTTATGCTCATACGGCTGGATCTGCCGTTATAAAGCCCGAAGATATGGGTAAAACCAAAGGTCGATCTGTGACAGCCATGAGGCAACAGACAGATAGGCAAATGAATCAATTGTACGAGCAGATGGAAACTTTAGCCAAACAAGCGAAACTTTTGGCTGAAAGAAAAGAGATTTCTGAACGAATATATGATGCTGCCATGGGTTTTGAACCCATCATTAATGAAACTTATTACCTGTACGAAAAAGAAAATGGGACAGATTTATTGTCTTTAGTGGCTCCACACGAATGGGGGCGATCTTTTAAATACAGTCGATTTTTAGCTCAAGTAACTTTATTAGCAGACCATACCTGGGATGTAATTTATAACCAAGAAAATATTTAAATCATGACATCTAATTTCCCTTGGAAAACCATTAAAGAATATGAAGAAATCCTATTTCAGCAATATAAAGGAATAGCGAAGATTTCAATTAATAGACCGCACAAACACAATGCATTTACACCAAAAACGGTGCAGGAAATGTCGGAGGCCATGGAATTAGCCAGGCAAGATACTTCCATTGGCGTTGTTATTTTGACAGGAGAGGGAGGAAAAGCATTTTGTTCAGGTGGCGACCAAAGTGTTCGAGGTGATGGGGGTTATGTTGGCCAAGACTTGGTGCCTAGATTAAATGTATTAGACTTACAAAAACAAATTCGTTCTATTCCTAAACCTGTGGTAGCTATGGTAGCAGGCTGGGCTATCGGTGGTGGCCATGTACTACATGTCGTATGTGATTTATCCATTGCGGCAGATAATGCGAGGTTCGGTCAAACAGGACCAAATGTAGGTTCATTTGACGGTGGCTTTGGAGCTTCCTATTTGGCCCGAGTAGTTGGACAGAAAAAAGCCAGAGAAATTTGGTACTTATGTGACCAATACGATGCTCAAGAGGCCTTACACATGGGTTTAGTTAATAAAGTTGTTCCATTAGACCAATTGGAAGCTACCACGATTTCATGGTGTGAAAGAATACTCGAGAAAAGCCCAATAGCGCTTCGCATGTTGAAATCCTCCTTTAATGCAGAATTGGATGGTCAAGCTGGTATCCAAGAATTAGCTGGAAATGCTACCTTGCTTTACTATTTATCTGAAGAAGCCAAAGAGGGTAAAAATGCATTTTTAGAAAAAAGAAAACCTGATTTCTCTAAATTTCCTAAATTTCCATAAATATGAATTATTGGCTAGTTAAATCAGAACCTTTCAAATATTCTTGGGATGATTTCGTTAAAGAAGGTAAATCCGTATGGGATGGGGTAAGAAATTACCAGGCAAGAAACAATTTGATGGCCATGAAAAAAGGAGATTGGGTCTATTTTTACCACTCCAATGAAGGTCTCGAAGTTGTTGGATTAGCCGAAGTCAGTAAGGAACATTATCCTGATCCGACAACAGATGATCCTCGCTGGGTAGTGGTAGAACTGATTCCCGTTCGGAAGTTTAACAAAACAGTTACCCTAAAACAAATGAAATCAGATTCTCGTTTATGTAATCTGGCATTAATAAAACAATCCAGACTCTCAGTGACCCCTGTTAACAAACCTGAATTTGATATCATATTGAGCCTAACAGAATAAATATATGAGAGTTTTATCTTCCATCAAGCTATTACTAAGTGGTATTTTAATTCTTGCCTTATTTCAATTGAACGCTCAAGTAGGTCAGCGAATTGAGTTTCCAGTAGGAGGAAAGGATTTGGAATCTTTCACCATACCCATTGGAAATCAAGGAGTTATAATACTTAACCAATTAGGTAAACAGGAGTTCAGTATTCAGAAATTCTCTACCAACTTACAACAAGTTTGGTATACTTCCGGAACCATAGATAATGGACTTGATTACGTAAATCACAGTTTTGATGGAAAATCACTTAACCTATTGTTCAGCCGTTTTAAAAGTAATTCCTATCAAGTCATTCGGGTCAATATAGTTAAAGGAACTTTTGAAAAATTTCAAATCTATTCCGTTGATCGAATGGAAATATCCAATTTCAAAGCATTGAATGAATCTCTATTCATTGCTGGTATAGTTAATAATCAGCCTGTTATCTTATTTACGAACTTAAAGGAGCGTAAAACGCGCATACTGCCTTCGGTAGTAAAAGGACAAGCAGAAATCCAGTCGATGGACCTAGATTCCATTCAACAACAAATCAATGTAACCTATTCGGTAGGAAACCGAGCTAAAAATTATCAATTAGTTATCAAGTCTTTTGATGAAGATGGAGTGCAAATTGGGCAAATTGTAATGGATCCCAACGAGGAATTTGCTATGATGAATGCCAAATCCACCCAGCTCAACGACTCCTTACAAGTTATCGTGGGGACTTACGGTCATAAAACTACCATTGGATCCTCTAAGGGACCAAGTTCGCAAGGGATCTATTTTAATTCATATTTAGATGGAGAATTGATACAGTCCAAGTTTCATAGCTTCACTAAGTTTTCTAATTTCTTCAATTTTTTAACGCCTAAACAAAAGGAGAAACAAGAAAAGAAGATAAAAAATAAAGAAAGCAAAGGAGAAGATTTGCGCTTAGATTACCGTTTATTAATTCATGAAATTATCAAAAAAGGTGACCATTACATTGTGGTGGCAGAAGCATTCTATCCTGATTATAAATACAATAATTTCGGCCCATACGGCAGCATGATGGGTTTAGGAGGTTTTTACTCACCATGGACTATGATGTATAATCCTTACCGTTGGGGTTACGGTTATTATGGCTTGTATTCACCCTATTCTAGCTATTATAGCCCTTGGGGATATAGAGGGTTCAATTCCTACGGAAGCCAGCAGCAATTTGACGGCTGGGTTTATACACATGCAGTTATTGTCGAATTAGATGAAAAGGGGGATTTGTTATGGGATCATTGCATAGCCATGAAAGACCTAAAAGAACCCAAATTAATCCAAAAAATTAAAACTTCTCTTCAGGGGGATGAGATTGTTCTTTCTTTCAACATAGACAATCAAATCATAACCAAAAAAATTGGTAATCAAGGAAGATCGGAAACAGAAAGTATTCAAAATATTAGTACTGATAATGATGCGGATAAAATCAGAAGAAGCAGTAAGTCGGAGTTAAATTACTGGTTTGGTCCCTATTATTTAGCCAATGGCTACCAGACCATCTCCAATGAAGAAGGTCGCCGTTCAGTATATTATTTAAATAAGATTGAAATCCAAAAATAAGTTTGAAGCAGTCCACATCCATTGCCATTGAAAGTCCTCAATTTTGGGGAGATAATTATCAGTTAATCGACTCAGGTGGATTTGAGAAGCTGGAAAAATTTGGTTCTTTCATCGTTAGAAGGCCAGAACCACAAGCTATTTGGGGTAAATCTTTGTCGGAACAAGCTTGGCAATCTCAATGCCACGCTCATTTCAAAAAAGAAAAAGGAAGTGTAGAGCGTGGTCAATGGGAGATCAAAGGAAAAGTGGCTGATAAATGGTTTATGCCTTATCAATCAAAGCGCCTAAACTTATCCTTCAAAATTTCTTTATCTTCTTTTAAACATGTCGGTCTATTCCCAGAACAAGCATCCAATTGGGAATATTTAGCAGAAAAAATCCCTCAATTTAAACACAACAAGCCCAAGTTTTTAAACCTGTTTGCTTATACAGGAGGAGCTAGTTTGGTGTGTCGACAAATGGGAGCAGACGTAACTCATGTGGATTCTGTTAAACCCGTTCTTTCGTGGGCTAGGGAAAACATGGAAATATCCAAACTTGATGGGATAAGATGGATGGCGGAGGATGCCTTAAAATTCGTCAAAAGAGAAGCTCGAAGAGGTAATTTATATCAAGGAATTCTCCTGGATCCCCCAGCTTATGGAAGGGGACCTGATGGTGAAAAATGGGTCTTAGAAGAACAAATTGAAGATTTATTACTTTCTGTCAAAGAAATACTAGATCCTGAAGAGCATTTATTATTGAGTAATGTCTATTCATTGGGATTTTCAACTTTAGTGGTGGAAAATCTAATGAATGGCATATTTGATGTGCCGGAAACGGCAGAATCAGGTGAGCTGTATTTAAATGATAAAAGCGACAAAAAACTGCCATTGGGAGTTTTCCATCGCTATTATTATCAATCTTAATATCGCTTAATTTTTAGGATAAATTTCTCCTTTAGCCGCCAACAAAGTGTTTTTCATTAATGAAACAATGGTCATAGGACCAACACCTTTAGGCACTGGAGTGATGTAGGAACATTTGGGCGCTACGTCTGCGAAATCCACATCCCCTTTTAAGGCAAAACCAGATTTTTTGCTAGCATCCTCGACACGGGTTAAACCCACATCAATTACTACGGCACCTTCTTTAATATGAGCTGCTTTAATAAACTCAGGTTTTCCTAGAGCAGCAATGACAATATCCCCCTGTGAACTAATCTCCTCTAAATTAGGTGTTCTCGAGTGAGTCAGAGTTACGGTGCAATTACCCTGAGGATGATTTCTTTGCATTAAAATTGACATGGGTAATCCAACGATTTGACTCCTTCCTACCACCACACAATGCTTACCAGCAGTTGGAATTTGGTAATATGCCAATAAATCCAGCACTCCTTGAGGAGTAGCTGAAATGTAAGCAGGCAAACCCTTAGCCATTCGACCGATATTGATGGGATGGAAACCATCTACATCTTTGGATGGATGTATTGTTTCCATAACTTTATCAGGATTAATATGGTCTGGCAATGGCAATTGAACAATTAAACCATCCATACCAGGATTATTATTTACTTCTTGAACCGCCTTCAGTAATTCAGCTTCCGTGATAGTCGGATCAAAACGTAATAGGGTAGAGGTAAAACCTAATTCCTCACATGACTTAACTTTATTGGCAACATAAGTTTCAGAGGCTCCATTGTTTCCTACAAGAATGGCCACTAAATGTGGTGCCCTATGTCCTTTTGCTAACAATTCTTGTACTTCTTTAGCAATGGAGGCTTTCATGGACTCAGCCACAAACTTGCCATCAATAATTTGACTCATACCCATAATTTATATTTGTATTACTTTTTTCTTCCTTTTTTAGGCGCAGGAGCCTGCTCACCAAGTTCTAGACACTGTTCTAAGGTCAAGTCCGCCGGACTCATATCTTTAGGAATCTTGACATTTCTTTTGCCTATCTGTATGTAAGGACCATACATACCGTTAACAATTTTTACTTGTTCGTTTTCCGGAAACTCTTTGATGTATTTGTTGGCCTCCATATTTCGTTTAGCCAAAATAATCTCAATAGCTCTTTCTTGACTTAAAGTAGCTAAATTATCTGTCTTGCCAAGAGAATAATATTTTCCCGCATGCTTAACATAGGGGCCAAATCGACCCTTACCTGTGGATATCAACTCATTTTCAAAAGTCCCAAGACTCTCTGCCTCAGCCACTTTTTGGGCTGAATCCAATACACGAATAGCTCCCGCTAAATCCAAAGTAAATGGATCCTCACTGTCAGGTAAACTGGTGAACTTTCCATCAAATTTGATATAAGGCCCTAATTTTCCTGCCCCAATGATCAAGGGTTTATCTTGATAAATACCCACCTCTCTAGGTAGTTTAGGACGCTCTAATAAAGCAATGGCTTCTTCTAGGCTAATAGTGGAAATAGATTGATCCTTGGTCAAATTGGCAAATACCGGTTTTTCTTCTTCACCTGATTCCCCCAATTGCACAAATGGACCAAATTTACCCAATCTCACCGATATTTTCTTACCAGAAACAGGATCCACACCTAATTCTCTTCCTCCACCCACTGAACTTCTTGAAATGGATTTACTGTCTTCAATGGTTTGATGAAAAGAACCATAAAAGTTCTTCATCAGCTGAGTCCAAGGCAACTTTCCCTTCGCCACATTATCAAACTCATCTTCCATTTCAGCCGTAAAGGTATAGTCGACTACATCTTGGAAGTTTTCTACCAAGAAATCTGTCACTAAAATGCCTATATGGGTTGGGAATAATTTAGCTTTTTCCGTACCTACAATTTCCTTATTTTTTTGACCAACAATTTCCCGGTCTTTCAAAATCCAAGTTTGAAATTCTCTTTCTTTTCCTTCCCGATCTTCTTTAACCACATAAGCTCGCTTGATGATCGTTGAAATAGTTGGAGCATAGGTAGAAGGACGACCTATTCCTTTCTCTTCCAAGGCCTTAACTAAACTTGCTTCCGTATATCTTGCTGCTGGTCTAGAGAATCTTTCTTGGGCTTTTAACTCATTTAATACTAACACTTGACCTACCTGTAAAGGCGGCAACATATCCTTGTTCTCATCTTCCTCCTCCTCATCTTTACCCTCTAAATAGGCTTTTAAAAATCCTTCAAATGTTACCACCTCACCTTGAGCTACTAATAATTCGGATGTGGTCGATATTTGAATTTGGGCGGTTGTTCTTTCTATCACCGCATCAGCCATCTGAGAGGCAATAGCGCGCTTCCAAATTAATTCATATAAACGTTTTTCACGAGCATCGCCTGAAATGGAGTTTACCTCAAAATCCGTAGGACGAATGGCCTCGTGAGCTTCTTGGGCACTTTCATTTTTAGTCTTGAACTGCCGTCCGTGGTGAAACTTAGACCCGTAAGCAGATTCAATGGCTTGTTTGGCCTTATCCCTAGCTTCTTGAGAAAGCATAGTAGAATCAGTACGCATATAAGATATCCTTCCCGACTCGTAGAGTTTCTGCGCAATTTGCATCGTTGTAGCTACAGAATATCCTAATTTCCTAGAGGCTTCTTGTTGCAAAGTAGAGGTAGTAAACGGCGGTGCGGGTGTTTTTTTGGCGGGTTTAGTTTCTAAATTTTTGATACTAAACTCGGCATCAAGACACTTCTTTAAAAAAGCAACTGCCTCTTCCTCGGTAGCAAAATTTTTGGGTAATTCTGCTTTTAAATATTTCTTTCCGGGCAGCTCAAATAAAGCTGAAACTTTGTATGAAGCCACACTTTGATGATGCTCAATTTCCCTTTCACGCTCTACGATTAATCGAACAGCAACGGATTGTACTCGGCCTGCTGACAGTCCCTTTTGTACTTTAGACCAGAGAACAGGAGATAATTCAAATCCAATCAATCGATCCATGATTCGGCGAGCTTGCTGGGCATTCACCAAATCCATATCAATTTTACGAGGAGCAGAAATGGCATTTTGAATGGCCGATTTGGTAATTTCTCGAAAGACAATTCTTTTGGTATCGTCTTTCAATCCCAATGCCTCCTTTAAATGCCATGAAATAGATTCTCCCTCACGGTCGTCGTCAGTTGCTAACCATACTTCTTCAGATGATTTAGCTAAACTTTTTAATTCAGAAATCACTTTTGTTTTATCTGCTGAAATCACATAAGTTGGCGCAAAATCATGTTCAATATCTATCGCCTTATCGCCTTTGGTGGGCAGATCTCTCACGTGACCAAACGAAGATTTCACCACAAAATCTTTACCCAAATACCCTTCAATGGTTTTAGCTTTTGCCGGCGACTCCACGATGACCAAATTTTTTGCCATTCTAAATAAATTGAAATTGTAAATTAAAAAGTGACCTCAAATATACTTGCTTAAAATGAATTTCTTGCCAAGGAATTTAAATGACCCGAAAAAATCTACTTATTGATTATTCAGGAATATTTCCAATGCGTATCCGAGAATTTAAATTTAAGCGCAATCCAACATAATTAAATTTTCCGTTTACAAAACTGGATATAGCTTCCAATCGAAGGACCTTTAGCAAGCCATCCATGCCGTAACCAAGCTCAGAATACAAAAGTTTTTGATTTTGGATATATACGGTGTTAGCTATTAGCAATTCTTTCACATAAGATTTCTTCATCCCCAATAAAGGCTTTAACCAAAGATTTGAAAACTGAAAAAGAGAAAGTCCCTCCAAATAGGTCCCTGCCGTACTGTAGGCATAATGGTTTACATTCAGTCGCTGGTTAGCCCCCGAAGTAAAATTTTGGTAATATCCCACCAAACGATGAGAGGCTAGCATTTCACCCGTCAAAACTAAGTTCATGTTGCCGTTATAATGTTTGAAATCAATAAAATTGGTAGGTGCAGATCCTAAAAATGTTCCGGCATTAATAATGAAACCTGCCTTGATCCAAGGAGATAAAGTCATGTTTTGTAAATAGGATAGTTCAAGCATATTAAAAGGAGCCGAAGATTCAGCCACTCCATTCCAACCTGCTCGATATTTCACCAAAATAAGAGGGGATGAGCCCCATTCACTTTCTCGGATATGATTACGATAATATTGTGTCAAAAAAGGCCTAAAACCAAGAGTCAATTGGCTAATAAAAGCCTTATGAGTGGCAAAACCATCTTGGGTATATTCGGCATTTTGAGGGTTATTGGTGGTAAACTTCCTGTTGAGGTAATTAAACCAATAATAGTCCGTCGTATTATCCATTTGACTCCTTCGCGACCAATCCAAACTTCCTTTCAAAAAGAATTTGGAAGAAAAACGCTTAATTAAAGACATATTCCAAAATTCCTTTCGGAAGATTTTCATCTGATTATTTTTCAACAATAGAGTTGAAAGCGTATTCATCTCGGGAGATATTGAATTATCAGGGTTCATCTGCTGAACAAAATCCCCTTGAGATAAGGAAATATCAAATGTTTCAGTTTTGTACCTAAGTTTAACATAACCCGTATTTCTGTTCAAACCAAAGGATCTTCTACCTAAAAATTCCGCTTCCAAGAATTTATATCTAGCCCAGCGTTTTCGAAACACCAATCCTGCATTAGCGACAAATCCTTCAACAGTATTAAAGTTTGAATCAAAAACCGGTGATTTATAATAAATCTCAAAGGGATAAAAATCTTTTTGACGAGGTCCCAGATAAAAAGACTTAGAGAATATCAGTTGATTAATGGAAAAGGGACTTTTACGTAAGGTATCAATAGCAGTCTCCAACAAAATATCATTTCTTGAACCTTGAAAAAATTGATCTCCTAAAGTATTATGAGCACTTTCTCCCTTTATAGCGTAACGAACTGAATCCATGGTAATCAAACCACTTTGTGGCCTAGATTTCCATTTTCTAAGCAAGGACTGGTGAAAATTCCCAAGTAATTGCGTGGCAAAAACTTCATCGAATCCAACTTCGGAAATATTCAAACGTTCCTTGACAGGCTGAGGAGTCTGCCAAGAAGAAATATCTTGCCAATTAGTTGGTTTTTGTTGCAACTCTTCTTGTAAGATGAATTCACCATAATTACCCATGAGTCCACCTGACAACTTAAAATAGGCGGTTTTAGGTAACCAAGCTTGGTTTGACCACTGGTGCTGCAAATCCATGTAATACATGATGGCATCTGATTCTACCTGTGCCTGCCAGCGAATTATCCAACCATCAATACTTAATGTCAGCTTGCCTGAGAATAAACGATCTCCAGAGCTAAGCGGTTTGACATCAAATTGTAATGCTTGATGTCCTTCAACCAAAGTGTCGCCTGTATGCGAATAGGAATAAAAATTTCGTCCGTGGTAGTTTAAAGGAGAGACGCAGTTGGTTCCTATGTAGTCTTGGTAAAAATCAGGCCAAAAAAATAAAGTAGGTCTTGGATACTTTTTTTGAAAGCCTCTCACATCGATAATCTCATGAATAATTTGATTTAAACTTCGAACATATACTTTAGAATGTGTTTGATTTCCGTACCATTGACCCTCTTGAATACCCTCATTCTTTTTCAATCGATTTTTAGCTAAACCAATGACCTGATTGAAACGGCCCTTTTCCTTGGTGATTACCTCAGAACTAAAATACCCAATTTGTGCACCGTGTTGCGGAGCCATTTCGATTGCCTTGCTAATCACTAAATCCGGAACGCTATTGCCTTGTCCAAAAGCACTTAAGCTTTTAAAAAAACATAGCCACAGAAAAAAAGAAATGATGGGTTTAAATCTCAAATTGGGCTTAACAATTATTTAGAAAGCATAATATTGACCTTAAAACGTCAATTAAAATGTAAAATTCACAAAAAACTGCTGCAAAGGAAATGTTATTTAAAAAAAGTGACAAAAAGGTGACGGTAATCTATTAATTTTACAAACAATTTATTAAAACCAACATTGACTCATGGCCTTTGATATTGAAATGATTAAAGCTGTCTATGATCGCATGCCAGCTCGAATAGCTGCAGCCCGCGCATTGACAGGGAAACCGCTTACATTAACGGAAAAAATTCTTTATAGTCACTTGTGGGAAGGGACTCCTTCCAGCACATTTTCTCGTGGAGCTTCCTACGTGGATTTTGCACCAGACCGTGTTGCTATGCAAGATGCCACTGCACAAATGGCATTATTGCAATTCATGCAGGCAGGTCGTCCACAGGTTGCCGTTCCTTCAACAGTACATTGTGACCACTTGATTGAAGCTAAAGTAGCTTCATCTACTGATTTACAAGTGGCCGTAGATAAAAATAAAGAAGTATACGATTTCTTATCATCTGTTTCAGATAAATACGGAATTGGTTTCTGGAAACCAGGAGCAGGTATCATTCACCAAGTAGTGTTAGAAAATTATGCTTTCCCAGGAGGAATGATGATTGGAACCGACTCTCACACGGTAAATGCGGGTGGTTTGGGAATGATTGCCATTGGAGTAGGAGGAGCAGATGCATGCGACGTAATGGCTGGATTAGCTTGGGAGTTGAAATTCCCTAAGTTAATTGGAGTAAAATTGAAAGGTAAATTAAATGGTTGGACCTCAGCTAAAGATGTTATCTTGAAAGTTGCGGGTATATTAACTGTAAAAGGTGGAACAGGTTGTGTGGTGGAATATTTCGGAGAAGGAGCTACTTCCATGTCATGTACTGGCAAAGGAACCATTTGTAATATGGGCGCAGAAATTGGAGCAACCACATCTACATTTGGCTATGATGATTCTATGGCCCGTTATTTAGAATCAACTGGAAGAGCAGATGTTGCTGCTTTAGCCAACGGCATTCGTGAACACTTAACAGCTGACCCAGAGGTTTATGCCAACCCTGAAGCCTATTTTGATCAAGTTATTGAAATTGATTTAGATACCTTGGAGCCACACGTAAATGGTCCATTTACACCAGATTTAGCTACTCCAATCTCTAAATTGAAAGAGTTGGCAGCTAAAAACAACTGGCCAACTAAAGTAGAAGTAGGCTTAATTGGATCATGTACCAACTCTTCATATGAGGATATTGCACGTGCAGCATCTTTGGCGAAGCAAGTTGCTGCCAAAGGTTTAAAAACAAAAGCACAATTCACCATTACTCCGGGTTCAGAGCAAGTACGTTACACTATTGAAAGAGATGGATTTATCTCCACTTTTGATTCGATTGGTGCTACTGTATTCTCGAATGCTTGTGGTCCATGTATTGGACAGTGGGCTAGACCAGGGGCAGAAAAAGGAGAGAAAAATACCATCGTTCATTCATTTAATAGAAACTTCGCGAAACGTGCTGATGGAAATCCAAATACCTATGCGTTCGTAGCTTCTCCTGAAATTGTGACCGCTTTGGCTATTGCTGGAGATTTGACTTTCAATCCATTGACTGACACATTAACTAATGAGAAAGGTGAACAAGTTAAATTGGAAGCTCCTACAGGCGATGAATTGCCGAAATTAGGATTTGCCGTAGAAGATGCTGGTTATCAAGCACCTGCAGCTGATGGTTCTGGCGTTCAAGTAAAAGTTTCTCCAACTTCTGACCGTTTGCAATTATTAGCACCCTTTGCTGCTTGGGAAGGTTCAGACTTGAAAGGCTTGAAATTATTGATCAAGGCGAAAGGTAAGTGTACTACAGACCATATTTCTATGGCTGGTCCATGGTTAAAATACCGTGGTCACTTAGACAATATCTCAAATAACATGTTAATAGGCGCTGTGAACTTCTTCAATGAAAAAACAGATAATGTAAAAAATCAGTTAACGGGTGCCTATGGTCCTGTACCTGAGACACAGCGTGCTTACAAAGCTGCTGGAATTGGCACTATTGTAGTTGGGGATACCAATTACGGTGAAGGTTCATCACGAGAGCATGCTGCCATGGAACCTCGTCATTTGGGAGTACGTGCGGTATTAGTGAAATCATTTGCTCGTATCCATGAAACCAACTTGAAGAAACAGGGTATGTTGGCATTAACATTCGCCAATGAAGCTGATTATGACAAGATTCAAGAAGATGATAGCATCAATATTGTAGGATTAAATGAATTTGCACCAGAAAAGCCATTGACTATTGAATTAGAACATGCGGATGGAAGCAAAGAGAGTTTTGCTGTAAACCATACCTATAATGCTCAACAAATAGAGTGGTTTAAAGCCGGAGGAGCCTTGAATATTATCAGGGCATCTATTAAATAAAGATTAAATTGTAAAAGGGCGCAAAATTTACTAGTTTTGCGCCTTATTTCTGTTAAACAAAATATAAGTTCCTTAATTTTTCCCCATGGCAGCGATTAATGCAGTAAAAATATTTTCTGGTTCAGCGTCCAATTATTTGGCCAAAGAAATTGCTAAATACTATGGAAAAGATTTAGGTGCCGCCACCATTTTACGCTTCTCAGACGGAGAAATGTCTCCCAGCTTTGATGAATCCGTAAGAGGTTGTGATGTGTTTATCATTCAATCCACTTTCCCATCTGCCGACAATTTGATGGAGTTATTGTTGATGATAGATGCCGCTAGAAGAGCCTCTGCCCATTATGTCACGGCGGTAATTCCATATTTTGGATATTCTCGTCAAGATCGTAAGGATCGACCAAGGGTAGGAATTGGTGCAAAATTGATTGCGAATTTATTGACTGCAGCAGGTGCCGATCGTCTGATGACAATCGATTTACATGCAGGACAGATCCAAGGTTTTATGGATTTTCCAGTGGATCACTTAGAAGGAACGGCCATTTTTATTCCTTACTTAAAATCCTTAGAACTGGAAAATTTAACTTTTGCCTCTCCAGACGTAGGTGGAGTAGTAAGAACTAGAAATATGGCTAAGTTTTTTAATGCCAACATGGTTATTTGCGATAAGCACAGAAAACGCGCAAATGAAATTGCTTCCATGCAATTGATTGGGGATGTGGAAGGAGCCAATGTGGTATTAGTTGATGATTTAATTGATACAGGAGGCACCATGTGCAAAGCCGCTCAATTAATCATGGATAAAGGAGCTAAATCGGTGAGAGCTATTGTCACTCACCCCGTACTATCAGGTAAAGCGTATGAGAATATCAACAATTCGGTCTTAACTGAATTAGTGGTAACTGATACGATACCATTAAGAGAACAATGCTCCAAAATTAAAGTTCTATCGGTTTCTGAGTTATTTGCAAAGGCAATCGGTCGAATTAGAGATCACGAATCTATCAGTTCATTATTTATTAAATATTAATTTTAACCGTTTTCAGGGGATAGCCAAACGCGAAAGACTGGAGACTTAACAAAAAAACAACATGAAAAAATTAGAGATTGTAGGGTATAAAAGAGCGAATCTCGGAACTAAGAGCGCGAAAGATTTGCGTTCTGAAGCTTTAGCTCCTTGTGTATTGTATGGTGGAAAAGAGCAGGTACATTTTGCAGTACCCATGATTCTTTTCCGTGAATTACTTTACTCATCTGATGTATATGAAGTGGCATTAAATATCGAAGGTGATACATACCGCGCTATTTTACAAGATGCTCAGTTTCATCCAGTAAACGAAATGATATTACACGTAGATTTTCTAGAAATCGTAGAAAACAAGCCAATTAAGATCGATGTGCCTATTAAAATTGTAGGTAATTCTCCAGGAGTTATTAAAGGGGGTAAGATGATCCAAAAATTGCGTAAAGTAACTTTGAAAGGATTAGCTGAAAATATTCCTGATTTTGTAACAGCAGACATTTCTGGTTTAGATTTAGGTCAAACTGTGAAAGTAAATAAATTAGAAGTAACTGGATGCGAGATTTTAAATCCAATGTCTAACCCAGTGGCCACTATCGATATCCCAAGAGCATTAAGAGGTAAATTAACTGCTTAATCCTAGGAATATCCTTCTGATAGAGATTAAAAAAGCCTTCCAATGGGAAGGCTTTTTTAGTTTACCTGCTATCAAAAATAATAAAACCCAATGGGGCAACTATACCTATCTATTGAATTTTAGTAAAAATAAAAAGCCAATCCATCTCTGGATTGGCTTTTCAATTTCAATGGAAAAATGAATTATTTCTTAGCAACCATTTTCATCACAATTGGCGCTTTCTCCACTTGAGAAACCTTACCATCAGTTTTGGCGATATAAGGAGCAATTACTAAGGAAACAATGGACATCAATTTAATCAAGATGTTCATGGAAGGACCAGAAGTATCCTTAAATGGATCTCCTACGGTATCACCAGTAACAGCTGCTTTGTGCGGATCAGAACCTTTTTTATAAGTCTCTCCAGCAATTAAAACGCCTTTTTCAAACGATTTTTTAGCATTATCCCAAGCACCACCAGCATTGGATTGGAATATACCCATCAACACACCTGATACAGTAACACCAGCTAATAACCCGCCTAATACCTCAGGTCCCATGATAAATCCAACGATGACTGGAACAGTTAAGGCAATAGCGCCTGGTAACATCATTTGGCGAATAGACGCTTCTGTAGATATGGCAACACACTTCTCATATTCAGGCTTAGCTTTATACTCCATAATTCCAGGAATTTCACGGAACTGACGACGAACCTCATTTACCATTTCCATGGCAGCTTTTCCTACCGCTGAAATACATAATGCAGAGAAAATAAATGGAATCATACCACCTACAAATAATCCTGCTAACACATCAGCCTTGTAAATATCAATCTGAGTAATTCCAGAAATTCCCACAAATGCGGCAAACAAAGCCAAAGATGTTAAGGCTGCTGAAGCAATAGCAAAACCTTTACCAGTTGCTGCTGTCGTATTTCCTACAGCATCTAAATTATCAGTACGCTCACGAACCTCAGAAGGTAATTGTGACATTTCAGCAATTCCTCCTGCATTATCCGCAATTGGACCGAAGGCATCAATGGCCAACTGCATCGCAGTGGTTGCCATCATACCAGCAGCAGCAATAGAAACCCCGTAAATTCCAGCAAAGAAGTAGGAGAAATAAATTCCCGCGGCTAACACTAAAATCGGTAATACGGTAGATTCCATACCTACGGCCAAACCACCGATAATATTAGTCGCATGACCAGTACCTGATTTCTGAACAATAGAATCAACAGGACGTTTACCCATGGCCGTATAATACTCCGTTATGATTGACATCAATGTACCAACCACTAATCCTACGATAATGGAATAAAAAACATCCATTGCGGTAAAGCTAAAACCACGAAGTACCAAGGTTTCTGGTAAAATATTTTGCACCAAGAAATAAGAAACTACAAAAGTGATAACAATGGATAAATAGTTACCCGTGTTCAAGGCATTTTGCACAGACGAAGTTTCACCTTTAATACGAACAAAAAATGTAGATACTAATGAAGCTAATAAACCTACACCAGCAATTAACATCGGTAAAAGAACAGGGGAGAAGCCACCATAATTATCGCTAACTTCAATCTCTTGTCCCAAAACCATAGTAGCTAAAATAGTAGCTACATAAGAACCAAATAAGTCGGCACCCATACCAGCCACATCACCTACGTTATCTCCTACGTTATCAGCAATAGTTGCAGGATTACGCACATCATCTTCAGGAATTCCTGCCTCAACCTTACCTACTAAGTCTGCTCCAACGTCCGCTGCTTTTGTATAGATACCTCCACCTACACGTGCAAACAAAGCAATGGATTCAGCTCCTAATGAGAAACCAGCCAATACTTCAATCGCGGTTTTCATCTCATTGGAAGTCAATGCTTGTCCTTGGGCAAAAATCTGGTAAAAGGTAATAAACAAGCCTCCTAAGCCAAGAATAGCCAAACCAGCTACGCCCATTCCCATAACAGACCCTCCTGTAAATGAAACAGATAGAGCCTTTGCTAAGGATGTACGAGCAGCTTCCGCTGTACGCACATTGGCTTTAGTAGCCACAATCATTCCTATATAGCCTGCTGTGGCAGAAAATATAGCTCCGATGATAAATGCTACTGCAATCAATGGGGAAGAGTGAAATCCAGGACCTTCCTGATTTCCTAACCATGCCAATAAAATCGCCGTTGGTAAAGCGAAATAGGCTAATATTTTCCATTCTGCTTTCAAAAAGGCAATCGCTCCATCAGCGATATAGCCCGAAAGCTCTTGCATTTTTTCATTTCCAGCATCTTGCTTTGATACCCAGCTAAATTTCCAAGCTGTGTACAACAATCCCACTATTCCAAAAGCAGGAACTAAGTAAACAATTGAATCCATAAAGTGTGTTTTAGATTATTCCAAAAAAATTTGTCACAAAAATAAGAAAATTGGCACATAAAACAACTAAAAAGGAAATCTAAGCAATAGCTTGAAGCGCTCTGGAACCCAATTACTCACTGGATAGGCCAACTCTAAGCCTAGAAACTTACCAATACCAGAAATACCATATACTAATTCTTGGTAGGCTCCTTGATTGGGACCAGCTAACAATTGAAGACGATTATATACCAAGTATTCTCTGATACCATATTGAGTCAATATATTCCACTGACTAAAAAGCAATTTCCTGGGCTCCCATTTCGCATGCAATTTAATATGTTGATCAGTAGTACTAAAGGCATAATAAGGAAGTGTCCTGAAAGACTGATCATTGGCACTAATAAATAGGGTTTGATTCCCATTAAAATGGCTATAATCTAAAAAATTAGTGGCCTTTTGTAAATAAAACGTATACGACAACTGCATTTGTAATGACCCTAAGCGTGCCAAATTTATAAATTGACTATAATCTGCAGTCAAGCGTTGAAATTGATCATCACCTGCGCCAAAAGCATAGTTAAATTGAAAGCTTGGCCCTTCATTATTATTTATTCTTCTAACTCCATTATTTCGACTCCAAGTAGACATAGGCTGCCATCGAATTCCTAAGGAGCTTGCCCATTGATTAGCACGAGGAGGAACTTGATCTCCCCAAGCTACATTGGAAGGCATATTGGGTTCAAATAATTTGTCTTGTTTCAACCATCCATGTTCCACCGAATTGGATAAAACCTCCCTGTTTCTAAATTCAATATAGGAAATAAATCGAAGCTTAGGAGTAAATTGATATTGGTAATTGGCACTCACATAGTTTTTTTGAAACAATCGAACATAGTTTTCCGATAATAATAAAGAATAAAACATGTTCAAAAACGGTGAAATAGGGTTATTTCGATTTATCTGATAGACATTTGAACCAAGCTCTAGTTTAAAAAACTGCCTATTCTCATCAAAGTTTCTTTCCAAAAACACATCCCCATTCCATGCCTTTCTTGCAAAGGCATATCGGACATCTGCACCAAGGGATAAATAATTATTTCTACCAAATCTATTTCGATAAACCACACTCTTATCAAGATAAAAACCATCTATCGCATTAAATCCTCCACCAAAAGAGCTCAAATTAATACTCTTTCCAATGAAATTTTTCTCGTAGTTATAAAACTTGCCCGTATACAAATGGCGAATGTAAAACTTAGGTAATGCATTAACAGAATCCTTTCTTCTTTTATCTGCTCCGGCTTTCCAAAGGCTATCCGCTTCCTGATAGCCAATTTTCTCTGATTCCGTTAATGGAACTTGCCTTTCATCTTCCCAAAAACTTTCAGACTTGGTTCTCGCCATTGAATCTACTTCAAAAGTATAATCGGAACTTAAACCATCCATTTTAGCCAAATTTTCCTTTTTCTCCAGCTTATCAACTTCCTTAATAACCTCTTTTAATTTTTTCCTCGTCAATTCCTTCCCTAAAGCCTTTTTGGGTTCCTTCAGTTTTTCCCGGTTGATTTCTTTTGCCAAATCCTTATTAAGTCTTTCTTCAATGAGTGTGGGTTTAACCAAATAAGCTGGGTTGACTTGAATTTGATATTGTTTGATCTGGGTGATGTACCTAAAATTTGCCTTCACCCCAAATGCATCAAATTGAACATGAGAATCATATTGAATAGGCATCCAAACGCCTTGAAAAAGGGCATTTTGTTGAGAAAACTCATATTCGCCATTCGAATCCTTAAATTTAAGTAGGAATGAATATATACTCCAAGTATCCTCCACTACCTGAACAAAACCCTCAAATAAATCATCATAAGATGCTTTCGGTTGGACTTTAATTTTACTAATTGTCATACCATTTTGTGTAAAACTTCCCAAATAAGCAAAACGGTACAACTGAAATGCCTGAGGTCCAAAGGGTGACCATAAACTACCCCATACTTTAGGTCGATAGAAATTCGTCTGCGTCACCCTTAGATTTAAACCTTGATTTAAGGCGGCGGGTAAATTATTTCGATTAGAAATTACTTTTTCTTGTAGTCTGTTTGGCTTTTGATAAATGACTTGATTGATTCCCTCCAACACATAGGTACTTCCCACTTTTACCCCCATTTCTTTTTCAATCTTTTTGCCCCCCAATATTTTAACGAGCGAACTGACCTCGGTTACCTTTCCTGATCCTTTCACATAGGCCTTGGCCTCATAAGCATCCAATTCCCTTAAATGAAAAGGAGCCATGGCAATCATCCGCCGCATAATCCCCAAGGCAGGATCTTCTTTTAATCCGCCTACATTGACCTCTGCTAAATCGATGGCCTGTTCCTCTAAAACAACATCCAATTTTTTATCTTCTTGAGGGGATTCGATGACAACAGTAAAAGACTTAGGACTATGCCCTAAAAATCGAAATACTACCTCGTGCTTACCTTGACCTAATTTAATGGCATATTGACCATTTTCATTGGCAGTTGTTCCTTTGTTTTGATTAGCCACCCAAACCGTAGCAAAGGGTAAAATCTCTCCTTGCTTATTTTTAACCGTTCCATGAATTTGTTGAGCATTTACCGAAGCTCCATAAATAAGTAGCAAGTGAAGAAGTAAAATAGGTATAGATTTCATATGAGGGTATTTTACGCAAAAATAGTAGTAGATTTTATAAGTAAACTGATTTTATGATAAAGGGTAAAATAAAGTATTTCATATAATTTTCATTCCTAACGTAAAGGCGATAAATTTGTTTTTCTTTACAAAAATGGCGCTGACACACCGACAACTTTTTCTGAATTATTTAGCTAAAACTTCTGATGCACCTCTAGCTCTGGAAATCGAAAAAGCTGAACATATATACTTATATGATCAAAATGGAAAATCCTACATGGATTTAATTTCAGGAATTGCAGTTTCTAATGTAGGTCACAGGCACCCTTATGTGGTAGAAGCGATTAAAAATCAATTAGACTCCTATATGCACTTAATGGTATATGGAGAATATATTCAGAGTCCACAGGTAAAATTAGCCGAAGCACTCATTAAATCGACAAATTCTAAATCTCTGAATCAAGTCTATTTTACCAATTCAGGCACAGAAGCGGTAGAGGGTGCCATGAAATTAGCCAAGCGATATACGGGAAGAACAGAAATCATTTCTTGTTATCAAGCTTACCATGGCGCAAGTCAGGGAGCCCTTTCCTTGGCAGGGGATGAAAATTTCAAAAATAGTTTTAGACCATTACTACCAGGAATACGCCATATTCGACACGGAGAAATAGATGATTTAGCCTACATAACAAAAAAAACTGCGGCCATTGTCATTGAAATAGTAGGAGGGGAATCAGGCGTTCGATTAGCGGATAAAACTTATTTTCAAGCACTCAGAAAGCGATGTGATGAAATGGGTTGTTTACTTATCATAGATGAAATCCAAACGGGTTTTGGAAGGACAGGTACTTTTTGGGCATTTCAAAGCACAGGAATAGAACCTGATATATTACTTTCTGCCAAAGGGATGGGAGGGGGCATGCCCATAGGAGCCTTCATTGCTCCAGAAATCCTCATGAGTTCACTGACTCAAAATCCCGTTCTTGGACATATCACCACTTTTGGTGGACACCCAGTTTCATGCGCAGCCTCTTTGGCTACCTTAGAATCTATTTTTAGAGAAAATCTCTTAGATAAGGTTAAACAAAAAGGTCAGCTATTCAAAAGCCTATTAAAGCACCCGAGCATCAAGGAAATTCGCGGAATAGGTCTCATGCTAGCCGTAGAATTAGATTCCTTTCAAACTGTAAAAGCGGTCATTGACCAGTGCATTGAAGATGGCTTAATTACCGATTGGTTTCTATTTTGTGATTATTCAATCCGAATTGCACCACCTCTGGTAATTACTGAAGAGGAAATAAAAAAAGCCTGCAACATTTTATTGCAGGCCATTGAATTAGTATGCTCTAAATAATTAAGCGTGCTTTAATAAAGCTTCTGCCAATACCGACTTGGGTAAATTTCCACCTACTAATCGTTCCTTCATTTCACCGTTTTTAAACACCATTAAGGTAGGAATAGAACGAATTCCCAATGAAGCTGGAACAGCAGAATTTAAGTCTACATTCATTTTAGCCACGATAGCCTGTCCTTCTACTTCTCCCGCTAATTCTTCTACCACTGGACCAATCATTTTACATGGACCACACCATTCAGCCCAAAAATCCACTAATACAGGTGTATCAGATCCTATTAACTCTTGAAAATTGGCATCAGTTGCCTCTACGTATTTTCCCATGATTTATATTTGTTATGATTCAAAATTAAACAATTTATTAGTTTCTGGAAAAGCGAAATTTAGGAAATCAATTTAACTGAGATATTTTCCAATTCCGCTAATTCATCCATCAATGATTTCGCAATATTCAATTGCATCTTTCTAGACATAAAATCCAATTGCAATCGTTCTTGTTCATCGTACACTTCTACAATCAATTTCTTATTTCCCTTATGTCGCTCTAGGGTTTCCATCAACTGATCTAATGAAGTTTTAGTTAAACTATGTAAGTTCAAAGAAAGTTTCATTTCTTTCGTTCTAGATGACAATATCTCGGACAAAAGTTCAATGGATTGAATTTTGAACGCTTTTTGATCTGAATAAGAATTTTTATTCTTGTAAACTCCTTGAATAAACAGCAATCGATCTAATCCAATAAAACGCTCAAACTCAATGTAATCTTTGGCGAACAGAGCAAACTCCGTGGTTCCAGTAAAATCTTCCAAGCTAAATATCATGAATTGATTTCCATTACCAGAGGTTCTAACATTTACCTTAGTCACAATTCCAGCAATGGATTGAACTATACCGACTTTAGATTCCAATTGGGATACACTAGAATTACAAAAGTTATTAATCTCAATGCGGTATTCGTCTAAAGGATGTCCGGAGATGTAAACACCCACCACCTCTTTTTCATTTTTTAATTGTTCCATCACCGACCACGGCTCGGCAGAAGGTAAGCGAGGTTTAGCAATATCATTTCCTGTTCCCGCACCTAATTCACCAAATAATGATTGAGTGGCGCTTGCCTTTAATTCAGCCATACGAGCAGCATACCTGACAATCTTCTCAATGAAGGTGGTATTTTCCTGATCAACATAGAAATAATGAGAACGTGGGATATCAATAAAGCAATCAAAAGCTCCAGCTAAAGCCAGTGATTCCAAACTTTTTTTATTTACCTGACGAATATTGACACGAGATACAAAATCAAAAATATCTAGATAATCGCCGTTTTTGGTTCTTTCCTCCACAATAGCATCAACGGCAGCTTCTCCCACACCTTTGATGGCTCCTAATCCAAAACGGATTTGCCCTTTTTTATTCACAGCAAAAACTCGCTCTGATTCATTAACATCTGGAACTAACAAGGGAATACCCATTCGCTTACATTCATCCATGAAAAATGTAATCTTTTCGATATTCCCCAATGAATTAGAGAGAACAGCAGCCATGTATTCCGAAGGATAATTAGCCTTCAAAAAACCTGTTTGATAAGCAACTAGCCCGTAACAGGTGGAATGGGACTTATTAAATGCATATTGAGCAAAAGCTTCCCAGTCTGTCCAGATTTTTTCTAGACGATCTGCCGGATGACCATTCGCTTGACCACCCTCCATGAACTTACCCTTCATTTTGTCGATGGTCGCCTTATCCTTTTTACCCATGGCCTTTCGTAAAACATCCGCATCACCCTTGGTGAAATTGGCTAATTTTTGAGAAAGGAGCATTACCTGCTCTTGGTAAACGGTAATCCCATAAGTATCGCTCAAATACTCCTCCATTTCTGGCAAATCGTATTCAATTTTCTCCCTACCGTGTTTACGAGCGATGTAATTAGGAATATAGACCATAGGACCTGGTCTAAATAAAGCATTCATCGCAATTAAATCAGAAAACTGATCGGGCTTTAAATCCCTTAAATGCTTTTGCATACCAGGAGATTCAAACTGGAAGGTACCATTGGTTTCTGCTCGCTGATATAACTCAAAGGTCTTGACATCATCCAATGGAAGGCTATCTAAATCAATTTTAACTCCGTGGTTTTGTTGAATTAAACGAATCGCCTCTTTAAGTATAGACAAAGTCTTTAACCCCAAAAAGTCCATTTTAATTACGCCAGCATTCTCAATGACGGAACCATCGAATTGGGTAATCAATAAATTAACATCTTTGGAGGTAGCCACTGGTAAAATATCAGTCAAATCATTGGGAGCAATGATAATTCCTGCCGCATGAATACCGGTACCACGAACTGATCCTTCCAAAACCAAGGCATTTTCAATAACACGCGCAGCCAAACCTCCATCCGCCTTGACTTGTCGCAATTGTTTCACTTGCTCCAATTCATCGCTGGTCAAATTTTCTTTATCTGCCAAACTACCATCACCCGTCAATGGTGCGTTCATGACACGTTCTAAGGATATTTTAGGCTTATCCGGCACCAATTTAGCCAGGGCATTCGATTCTGATAAAGGCAAATCTAATACACGAGCCACGTCTTTGATAGACATTTTGGCTGCCATAGTACCGTAGGTGGCTATATGAGCCACTTGATTACGACCGTATTTATCTACGACATAATCAATCACTTTTTGTCTACCCTCATCATCAAAATCTGTATCAATATCGGGCAATGACTTTCTGTCTGGGTTTAAAAAACGCTCAAAAAGTAAATTATATTTAATGGGGTCAATATTAGTAATGCCCAAACAATAAGCCACTACGGAACCCGCAGCAGAACCACGCCCTGGACCTACATAAACGCCCAAATCTTTACCCGCATTAATAAAATCGGCTACAATCAAGAAATAACCAGCAAATCCCATCGTGCGAATAGTATGCAATTCAAACCTGAGTCGTTCCTCTATTTCCTGATGGATTTCCACATAACGCTTTTTAGCGCCCTCCATAGTCAAATGCTCCAGAAAATCATCTTGACTCAAAAAGGTACTTGGAATTTGGAAGTTAGGTAATAATACATCCTTTTTCAGTTCTAGGGTTTCTACTTTCCCTACAATCTCATTGGTATTATCTATGGCCTCAGGAACATGTGACCATAATTGGGTCATTTCTTCCGTTGTTTTGAAATAAAATTGATCATTATAAAAAGCAAATCGCTTTCCTTTCATATCAAAATCACCCTCGATATCCTTGTAAGTAGGAGTAGACTGCTTTTCACCCGTATTAATGCACAATAAAATATCATGTGCATTGGCATCTTTTTGATCTAAATAGTGGCTATCATTGGACGCAATAACCTTCACTTGATATTTCTTCGCAAAACGAAGTAATACCTCATTCACTATTTGTTGCTCAGGAATATGATGATTTTGAACCTCGACATAATAATCCTCCCCAAACAAATCTAACCACCACTTAAACTCCTTTTCTGCCTCTTCTTCACCTGAGCGTAAAATAGCTTGTGGAACACTTGCTCCTAGGCAGCAGGTGGTAGCAATTAAGCCTTTATGGTATTTTAAAACTAATTCTTTATCAATTCTGGGATATTTGGAATACATACCTTCCATAAATCCCAAAGAACATAATTTCACCAAATTCTGGTAGCCTTCAGGGTTCTTAGCCAGAAATAACTGATGATACCTTTTATCCTTCTGATCTTTGGTAAAACTCTGCTTATGCCTATCCGTTACCAAATAAAACTCACAACCTACAATGGGTTTAACTCCATGCTTTCCCGCCTCTGCTACAAATTGAAAGACCCCAAACATATTTCCATGGTCAGTAATAGCCACCGCAGGCATATTATCCGCCTTGGCTTTTTTAAACATGGAAGAAATTTTGGAAGCACCATCCAAAAGTGAAAATTGGGAGTGATTGTGCAAGTGGGAAAACTGCATATTTTACTTAGTCGTATAAGGTTCTTTATCAAAAAAAATAGCATTCAAGAAGTCCAAAAATGGTTTCAAAATTTGGGCATCATGAATTAAGTGTTCTGCAAATTGGGGATCACAAACCTCTGAATCAGCATATTTATGCCAAAAAAAGAGTTGTTTTCTCTTTAATAATTCAATTTCAGGATGATTAATATCATAACCCTTAGGCATCTTTTTCAAGGATTCTCCAACAGGGTCACCAAATACTTTTACAAATTCAGTCGAAAAAATAATGTTTTTTAATTGAGGGGCGTTATAATCCACCTCCTGACGAAATATGGCCAATTGTTCCGGACTGGGCTCATACATTCCTCCACCTAAGAAAGATTTCCCGCCCGGTTCAATGTGTAAGTAATAATCCATGAGCCCGGATTTCCGTCCTCCTTCAGAAAAACTAGCGGAAAACCAGGTTTTGTAAGGTGACTTATCCTTGGAAAAACGAACGTCCCGATAAATTCGATAAGAACAATGCTTCAATTCCACACCATCCATATTTTCAAACTCGCCAAATTGCTGGATTAATTGAACAGTAAATTGATCAAAAGCTGATTTTTGTACCAGGTAACGCTCTTTATTTTCTCCAAACCACTCCCGCGTATTGTTCTCTTTTAAATCGGACAAAAAGCTAAATAAAGAAGCAGGGAGGAACATAAGATTGGTAAAGCAAAATTAGAAACGAATTTAAATAATTTAAGTCAATACTTAGTCCCAAATTTTGGGAGTTTTGAGCTATTTTCTTGAATTTTGTAAAACATTAAATTTTTAATTATGCGCATTTTGACGGGCATTCAGTCTTCCGGTCGACCACATTTGGGAAACATATTGGGTGCAATCCTTCCAGCGGTAGAGCTTTCTAAAAAATCAGGGAATGAATCATTTCTTTTTATTGCCGATCTACATACGTTGACTAGCCTAAAAGATGGGGCTACCATAAGATCAAATACCTTGTCCATTGCTGCTGCTTGGTTAGCTTGTGGACTAGATACTCAGCATACTTATTTTTATCGCCAATCTAAATTGGCTGCTTACCATACGGAATTATTATGGTATTTAAGTTGTGTGACTCCTTTTCCAATGTTGGCTAATGCCCATAGCTTTAAGGATAAATCTAATAAGTTGGCCGATGTCAACGCAGGACTATTTACCTACCCAGTCCTTCAAGCTGCCGATATTTTATTGTATGACGCTGAAATCATTCCAGTAGGAAAAGATCAAAGGCAACATATTGAAATGACCCGAGATATGGCAGGGGCAGTCAATAGACTAGCCCAAAAAGATATTTTCGTAATTCCAGAAGCAGAAATTTCGGAACATGTCATGACCATTCCGGGCATCGATGGGCAAAAAATGAGTAAATCCTTAAACAATTACATCGATGTATTTTTACCAGAAAAAGATTTATTAAAACAGATTAAAAAGATTGTGACCGATGCCACACCCTTGGAAGATCCAAAGAACCCTGAAGAAGATATTACTTTTAAATTATATCAATTAATAGCAAGCCCAGAACAGGTGGCCACCATGCGAGCTAATTACTTACAAGGTGGATATGGCTATGGACATGCAAAACAGGCACTTTATGAGGCTATATTGGTTTACTTCAAGGAAGCCCGAGAAAAATTCGACTACTTTATGGCTAATCCGAAGGAAATTGAGGCCAAATTAGAAGAAGGAGAAGCTAGGGTAAAACCGATAGCAGAAGCTACCATTCAACGAGTTCGAGAAATCTTTCAGTTTTAATTATGTGGCCAAATTGGGATAGTACTTTGTTTCAATGGATCAATCAAGCACATGCCAGTGGGCTGGATGAAATCATGGTACTGTTTTCCAATCGTTGGATCTGGATTCCTTTGTATCTATTTTTGATATTTAAACTATATCAGCTTAAAAAGAGGCTTATATTGCCGACTTTGGCTTATTTGATTTTATGCATCGTTTGGGCAGACCAAGTTTCCTCCAGCATATTAAAACCCTATTTTAAACGATTAAGACCCTGCCATGAAGAAGCATTTAGTGCCTGGATTCATTTACCGGATGGCTGCGGAGGACTATATGGCTTTTGCTCTTCTCATGCGGCCAATTCCTTTGCCTTGGCCTGGGGTATGTATTTCATTACCCAAAATAAATTAATCAGAAACGTATTATTGATTTGGGCATTCTGCGTCTCTTACAGTAGAATTTATTTAGGTGCTCATTACCCATTGGATGTCATCACAGGTGCTTTAGTGGGTACTTTAGGAGCTTATTTACTCAAAATATTGATTTACGATAAATTGCTCAAAAAAGCATAAGTATCAATACCATCAGCAAAATCGCTCAAACCAGGTTGTTGACTTTCTCCAAAATACACTCGATTAGATGCGGTTTTTTCTTGGCTCACCACACATTGAATCTTATGTTCATGCGCTTGAATCCATGCATTCAATTCATCCAAAGAGGAATATCGTTTTAAAAAGATGACACCCACAGGAGAAACCAATTCATCCCTTTCTAACACTAATAAATTGCCTAAATCAAAATGCTGAACCTGGTTTAATAAGAAAAGGGTTTTGTGGTATTGATAATTATTGGAATATTTATTGTGGTCCAAAACCCCATGATAAGTAGTTAATACATCAAAAAGGGGCGTTGGATCAAAAGATTCAGGAATGGCAATGGTTGATACATTTCTACATCCCAATCCATAATAGGAGAATATATCCTTAGCCAACCCTTCAAAATCCTGCTTACTCTCATTTCCTGTTAATAAGGCAATAGATGTTCTGTTCTTACGAATAATATGAGGCATGGAAGCGAAGTAATGACTAAAATAGGAACTTGAAAAATCACTTCCTGTAGCAATGACAGCCTCAGCGCCCTGCAAACGGTCAACCAACTGAACAGGTACATCACTTGAAAAGGACTGCATGACCTGTATATATAATTGCATGATGGACTTATCTTGAGAACTTAGTTTAACCAAAGCGGTATTGCCACTGGCTAAGGTCATTAAAACATCATGTAAACCTACCGCAGGTAAATTACCTGCTAAAATTAAACCCACTTTCTTTGACGCTTTCACATGCTCAGGATGTTCTTGAAAAAAAACTTCCCAAGCATTTATATCAAAAAACTGGATTTGAATCGCATCCATGGCCTCTCGAATCAAATGATCTGAAAACCAAGGATTTTCATCTTTTGCCTTTTCTATAAAAAGTTCTATTTTTTCCTTGTTAGATGATTTAGTGAAGTAATCATGTAAAAAGCCAATCAGCTGCAAAAAAGAATCTTTTTTCATCAATAGGAGGGTTATTGGTATGTTACAAGGATACAAAGTTCTAAAAAATTTGCAATAGTCTTTTAAAAATATATACTATTCAAAATTTTGGATGTAAATTGCAGAAATTTCCTAGATATAAGGATAATTAAAGTCTTAAAGAAAAGATTATGGCTATTATTATTACGGATGAATGTATTAACTGTGGGGCCTGTGAACCAGAATGCCCAAATACAGCTATTTATGAAGGGGGAGTTGAATGGACATGGGCAGGAGGTACCGCTTTAACAGAAGTAGAATTAGGAGATGGTTCAACAATGGATGCAAAATCACCCATAGAACCGATTTCAGAAGAATTTTATTATATCGTTCCTGATAAATGTACTGAGTGTACAGGATTTCATGAAGAGCCACAATGTGCGGCGGTTTGTCCAGTAGATTGCTGTGTTCCAGATCCAGATCACGTGGAAGACAAGGAAACTTTATTAGCTAAAAAGGCCTGGTTGCACGCCGAATAAGCTTCAAAACTTCATTCTATTAAAAAGACCTGCTCTACAGCAGGTCTTTTTTTTATATCAATTAAATCCTAAACAGCTTTAAATTACCGCATACATCGGATTTATATTATTCTAAGATAAGCTGAGTCAATTCTGACAAAATTCCAAATACAGGTTTCGAATTTAATTGTATTTTTATCAATTTTTGTAATTATTCAAATTTTAGGTTTAATTTTTAACTTAAAATTTAAATATTTTTAACTTTTTGTATTTTTTAGGTTTAATTTTTATGTAAAATTTTTGCTTTATATTTTTTTTAACCCAATATTTGTTCCGTAGTCAAGCATTTATTTTCCCATTAAAATTTTAAGAATATGAAAAAATCAATCTTTACCCTCTTATTATCCGGAATTTGCTTTTTGGGATTTTCCCAAGAGAAAGAAGCAGAAAGCTCCAAATTCACTTTCTCGGGTTACATCGATTCGTACTATATGTTGAATTTCAACAACCCGATAAATCGTAGCAACTTGGGTGTAGCTGGAAACGAAAGAGCTTTTGATCAGAAATCAAATCAATTCTCATTAGGTTTGGTACAAACGAAAATGGGATACTCTACCAAAACTTCCGATGTGGTAGTTGACTTAACATTTGGTCCCAATGCCGACTTAGGACAATATGGAAATGTAATAGGACCATTAGGAGCAGGTAAGGCTACCACGGCACTAGCTATCAAACAAGCTTACTTTAATTGGAAACCGAACGACAAATGGACATTTACAGTGGGTCAATTTGGAACACATATCGGGTATGAGGTCATTGATGCACCTGTGAACTATAATTATTCTTTATCTAATCTATTTAACAATGGTCCATTTTATCATATTGGAGCTAAGGCCAGCTACGCTTTCTCAGATAAATCTGCCTTGATGTTAGGGGTTGTGAACAATGTAGACAACCTGAACGATAATAATGCAGCCAAGGGTTTAATAGGTCAGTTCTTTTTAGCCCCAAAAGAAGGATGGAACGTATATATTAATGGAATAACATCCAACGAATCGGCTACTTTAGCCAATGGAAAAGATGATTCTGGTAGTTATAATTTATTAGACCTAACCACTTCTTATCAAATTAGTCCTAAGTATTTAATCGGCTTAAATGCTGCATACGGTTCTCAAACAGGTGATTTCCAAGGTGGAGGAAATGTAGGAAATAGCAAAACATGGGGTGGCGTGGCTCTTTATTCTAACTATGCCTTCACTGACCATTTTAGCCTGGGAGCTAGATATGAGGTATTTGACAACACAAGTGGCGCAAGAGCATTACGTGGAATTAATGCGGCTGGCGAAACAGTTGGTACAGATGTTAACTCATTTACCTTAACAGGAACATTTACAACAGCGGAAGGTCATTTATTAATCAAACCTGAATTAAGAACAGATTCTTTCAAAACAGCTCAATTTGTTGATGGTGATGGAAAATCACAAAAATCACAAGCCACATTTGCTACTGTCTTTATTTACAAATTTTAATCATACTTAAATTTACGAACATGACAACACAAAAACCAACTTGGATACCGCTGCTTGTTTTATTAGCTGTTGCGGTGCTTGCATTGTTTACTGATCTTCCAGGCTCTATTCCTACGGAAGGAATTGACACAGGTGACACAGCCTGGCTAATTGTAGCTTCTGGATTGGTATTATTAATGACACCTGGTCTTGCTTACTTCTATGGAGGTATGGTAAATCATAAAAATGTCATCTCAACCATGTTGCAATCTTTCATCGCGATGGGAGTAATTAGTGTGATTTGGGTAGTATTTGGGTTCAGTTTAGCCTTTGGAGATTCTATTGGCGGATGGATTGGTGATCCAACCACCTTTTTTATGTTCAACCATGTATTTGATCATAAATTATCTCTAGGCTCTGCCGACCAAATCAAGTTCACTATTCCTTTTGCCTTATTTGCTTTCTTTCAAATGAAATTTGCGGTAATCACTCCTGCATTAATTTCTGGAGCATTAGCCGAGAGAATCAACTTTAAGGCCTATGTATTATTCATGGTATTGTTCTGTATTTGTGTGTATTCTCCTTTAGCACACTGGACATGGCATCCAGATGGATTCTTATTTAACTTAGGAGTCTTGGATTTTGCCGGAGGAACGGTCGTACACATGTCTGCAGGTTGGGCTGCTTTGGCGGGTGCCTTATACTTGCGCCGCAGAAAATCACATATTGAATCCAATATTTTACCTCCAGCAAACATTCCATATGTATTGTTAGGAACCGCTTTACTTTGGTTTGGATGGTTCGGTTTCAACGCCGGATCTGCTCTTGGAGCTAATTCTCTTTCAGTTTCTGCCTTCGCAACTACACACATTGCTGCCGCAGCGGCTGGTTTATCTTGGATTTTATTTGATGTAACTCGTGGTAAAAAAGTATCTGCATTAGGTTTTTGTATCGGTGCAGTGGTTGGATTAGTGGCAATTACTCCTGCAGCTGGATTCGTAACTTTACCGGTTGCCATTTTCATAGGTGTAATTTCAGCCATGGTATCTAACATCATTGCTCACTGGAGAGCATCATCCAACTTGGATGATACATTGGATGTATTCCCTTGCCATGGAGTAGGTGGAATGATGGGCATGTTGTTGACAGGTATATTCGCTACTAGCGCAGTTAACTCAGCTGTAGCTGCCAACGGTTTATTTTACGGAGAAACTGAATTATTCGTGAAACACATTTTAGCACTAGCCATTGTTTCTGCTTTTGCCTTTGGTGTTTCCTACATCCTCTTAATTGTTACAGACAAAATTATTCCATTGCGTGTAAACGAAGAGGAAGAAAGATTAGGATTAGATATTTCGCAGCACGACGAATCGATTTCGGAATAATCTAAACATAGACAAAGCCGCAAGTAATGGTTCTTGTGGTTTTGTTTCAATCAAAAAGTCGGAGGCTATTAGTTTCCGGCTTTTTTGTTTTACACCAAATGTTCGATTAAAATTTCAGCACGCACCAAACCTTCCTCATCAATGGATTTGTACCTAACTGGCTGAATAGTGTTGATTAATAGGGGATCATAAGGAACTCTAACCCTCACGTAATTTTCAGAAAAACCCTCCATATAACCATCTGAGGATGCTTCCTCAAATAAAACTTTACCTTTCCGACCTAATTGTGATTCATAAAATGCCCTGCGTTTTTTATCAGAAAGAATATGCAACATTTTGGACCTTTCAGCTTTTACTTTAACATCTACTTTGGGTTGAATATCCACGGCGTAGGTATTGGCTCTTTCTGAGTAGGTAAAAACGTGCAAATAAGAAACGTCCAGTTCGTTTAAAAACTGATAGGTTTCTTTAAACATTTCTTCCGTTTCACCTGGGTGACCCACAATGACATCCACCCCAATACAAGCATGGGGCATTTGCGATTTTATTTCTTTGACACGCTCTGCATACAATTCCCTTTGGTACCTGCGCTTCATAAGTCGTAAGACGGCATTGGAACCTGATTGCAGAGGAACATGAAAATGAGGAACAAAGTGCTTAGAAGTAGCCAAAAAGGACAATAATTCACTATGCAATAAATTAGGTTCAATAGATGAAATCCTAAAACGATTCATCTCTTGCTGAGAATCTAAAGCTTTTACTAAGGAAAAAAAAGATTCGACACGTTTACCATTTTGAATACCAAAATCACCTATATTCACTCCTGTCAGCACCACTTCTTTTACGCCTTTTTCAGCAATTTCTTTGACCAAACCCAATACATTTTCAATACTACTGGATCGACTTTGTCCGCGAGCCAAAGGAATAGTACAATAGGAGCAAGGGTAATCACATCCATCCTGAACCTTTAAAAAGGTTCTCGTCCGATCATTAACGGAATAGGAGGCATGGTAATCCAAATCATAACGAATTTCAGAAGCTATAATTTTTGGCAAAGACTTTCTTTGCTCAGCCACAAAATAAGGTTCTATCAACTCGGGCAATTTAAACTTCTCATTAGCCCCCAGCACTAAATCAACCCCAGAAATTTCTACTATTTCTTGGGGTTTCAACTGGGCATAGCAACCCATAACAACGACCACCGACTCCGGATTGATTTTTTTAGCTTCTTTAACTACCTTCTTACATTTTTTATCTGCCTGATCTGTCACACTGCAGGTATTAATGACAAATAAATCAGGCGATTGCAGAAATTCTACTCGATTAAAACCCATAGGTTCTAGAGAACGAGCAATGGTACTGGATTCAGCAAAGTTTAATTTACAGCCTAGTGTATAGAAAGCTATTTTTTTCATAAACGATAACAAGCTGCAAATTTAAAACAAAAATGGCGGATAAATCCGCCATTTTTAATCTAATATAGTTTAATCAGCCCCCAAATTAAAATTTGGCTGATTTTACTGTTTTGATAATTCTAGATGCAACTTTATATGGATCTGCAGCTGAGTTAGGACGACGATCTTCTAACCAACCTTTCCAGCCTCTTTCTACTGTAGCGATTGGAATACGAATAGAAGCTCCGCGATCTGAAACACCATATGAGAACTGATGAATCGACTGCGTTTCATGCTTTCCAGTTAATCGCAAATGATTATCAGCACCATATACTTCAATATGCTCCTTCACTACTGGTTCAAATGCCGAGCAGATAGCGTCATAAGTAGCTTTTTCGCCACAAGTACGTAAAGCTGTATTGGAGAAATTAGCATGCATACCAGAACCATTCCAATCCAACTCTCCCAAAGGCTTACAATGCCAGTTGATAGAAACACCATATTTCTCACCCAATCTTTCCAATAAATATCGAGCTACCCAAATCTGATCACCAGCCTCTTTGGCACCTTTAGCGAATATCTGGAATTCCCATTGTCCTGCAGCCACTTCTGCATTGATACCTTCTACATTCAATCCTGCGTCTAAACAAATATCTAAATGCTCCTCAACAATCTCTCTACCATAGGCATTTTTTGCTCCTACAGAACAATAATAAGGACCCTGAGGTGCAGGAAAACCGTTGGCAGGGAAGCCTAATGGTTTATTGGTCTCTGGATCCCACAAGAAATATTCCTGCTCAAAACCAAACCAAAAATCATTATCATCATCTTCAATAGTAGCCCTTCCATTACTCTCATGTGGGGTACCATCTGAATTTAAAACTTCACACATTACTAAATAAGCATTTTTTCTAGCGGGATCTGGGCAAATGAAAACTGGTTTCAGTAAACAATCTGAAGATCCACCTGGTGCTTGTTCAGTAGAAGAACCATCAAAGCACCAAACATCACAATCTTCTAAACGACCACTGAAGTTATTTTCAATCTTGGTTTTAGAACGTAAACTCTGAGTAGGTTTATAACCGTCAAGCCAAATGTATTCTAGTTTAGATTTTGCCATAATTTTAAACGTGTTTTTGTTAAAAATTCATTTTTTGTGTCAAATACAATGCAAAAATAAACCTGTTTTTATTAAAAACAATTATTTTACATAAAAAATATACAATTTTAAAGCACATAAACTTAGACATAAAAAACATGACAATTATTAGAAATTGCAAATAGTCTAGGAAAAAGACCATGATTTTGTTTCATCTAAATTACAAAAATCCTATTTTTACGTTCTTGATAACCAAATTTCAACCATGGCAATAACTAGATTCAAAGCCCTTGAATTAGCTCAAAGTAGAGCTAGCGCTGTTGTAAAAATTCCTACTGAAAAAGTAAGCGATTTTTATGGAAACATGACATTTAATGATGAGGTAATGCGCTCATTATTATCTCCTGAAGCATATCTTAAGATAACTACTGCAATTAATACAGGATCTAAAATTGACCGTGATGCAGCAGATGAAGTAGCTGCTGCTATGAAATCTTGGGCTATCTCCAAAGGTGCAACCCATTATACACACTGGTTTCAACCATTAACAGGTACTACAGCAGAGAAACATGATTCCTTCTTTGATATTGATTTCGGTTCTGGTAAAGCGGTTGAAAAATTCAAAGGTTCGGCATTAGTACAACAAGAGCCAGATGCTTCTTCTTTCCCCAATGGGGGAATTCGTTCCACATTTGAGGCTCGTGGATATACGGGATGGGATCCTTCATCTCCAGCCTTCATTATGGAAAATGCAGCAGGTACGGCTACTTTATGTATTCCTTCTGTATTTGTTTCCTATACAGGTGAGGCGCTAGATTACAAAACTCCCTTATTGAAATCTATTGAATTAATTGATAAAGCTGCAACCGCCGTTGTAAAAGAATATTTTAACCGCGATGTCACCAAGGTTATTCCAACAGTAGGTATCGAACAAGAATATTTCCTAGTAGATGAAGCTCTTTACAATGCTCGTCCTGATCTAATGATGGCAGGTAGAACGGTATTTGGACATGCACCAGCCAAAGGTCAACAGCTGGAAGACCATTATTTTGGTTCAATTCCAACACGTGTTAATGCCTTCATGGTGGATTTTGAAATTGAAGCTTTGAAATTAGGTATGCCTGTTCGTACCCGTCACAACGAGGTAGCTCCAGCACAATTTGAAGTAGCCCCGACATTTGAAGAAGCAAACTTGGCTTGTGACCACAATGCATTATTGATGGATTTAATGTCTAAAGTAGCAGTTAAACACAAGCTAAAGGTTTTATTCCATGAAAAACCATTTGCTGGTATCAATGGATCAGGAAAGCACAATAACTGGGCTTTAGGAACTGATACAGGTGTTAACTTACTAGGACCTTCATCTAAGCCAAAAGAGAATCTTCGCTTCTTGACTTTCTTCGTCAACGTTGTGAAGGCGGTTCATGATAATGCAGATTTATTACGTGCTTCTATTGCTTCTTCAGGTAATGAGCACCGATTAGGAGCCAATGAGGCACCACCAGCTATCGTTTCTGTTTTCTTAGGTTCAACCATGAACAATGTTTTGGATGACTTAGAAAACATGAAAGATATTGAGGAGTTTCAATTGGAAAAAGGGGATAATGTATATTTAAAATTAGGTATCAACAAAATTCCATCACTTATTTTAGACAATACAGATCGTAACAGAACTTCTCCTTTTGCATTTACTGGAAATAAATTTGAATTCCGTGCCGTAGGTTCTTCAGCCAACTCAGCTGCGCCTATGACCGTTTTAAATACTATCGTAGCTAATCAATTAATCCTGTTCCGTAAGGAGGTAGATGCTATACTAGATAAAGGAGTTAAGAAAGAATTGGCTATTATGGACGTGTTGAAACGTTATGCTAAAGAATCCAAGAAAATCCGTTTTGAAGGAAATGGTTATTCTGATGAGTGGGTTACAGAAGCCGAGAAGAGAGGCTTATCTAATTTAAAATCTACTCCAGAGGCTTTGGCAGTATATACTCGTCCGGAATCCATAGAACTATTCACGAAATACGGCATCTATTCTAAAGAAGAAATGCATGCCCGTTATGAAATTGAATTGGAGAATTACATTAAAAAAATTCAAATTGAGTCGCGAGTATTAGGAGATATGGCCATTAACCATGTGGTATCTACTTCTTTAAAATACCAAACTCAATTGGTTGAGAATGTAAAAGGACAAAAAGAAATCGGTATTGACCCTCAATATTATGCTCCTACAGTAGAGATGATAAAGAAAATATCCGAATACACCTCTAAAATTGTATTATTACAAAACGAAATGACTGAGGCAAGAAAAGAAGCGAATAATATAGAAAATATAGAAGAAAGAGCTTACTTGTACGGCTCTAAGGTTAAAAGCTACTTTGAGGACATTCGTTATGCAGTTGATAAACTTGAGCTAATTATCGATGACGATGAGTGGCCATTACCAAAGTACAGAGAATTATTAATGATTAAATAGTTTGTCAATTATGACACCAAGCAGCAATCCGGGGTTTTCGCCTGAAGAAATCAAACGTTTAAAAGAGCTTTGTGCTTCCGAAAAGCGTTCATTTATCATCATAGAAGACGAAGATCTTCCGGTTAGCAATGATAGAGAAATGGTCCACATACAATTTGTGGGCCATTTTGAACAAAAGGAGGTCATCTTTGATGCCATTCTTTGTACCCTACAACTTCATTACTCCAGCTTATTGTATGAAGCTGCCGAGCGAGAAGCTATTCAACATTTTCCTCTCTATATCCCTATTGAAAATAGAGATGAAATGTATCAAGCCAACGATTCTTTGGACGAGGAGGTTGAAATGATGGTTTTGGAGATCATAGAGGAAATGGAGGAAAACGATGAAATCAAAGTAAGTGAATATGTGGAGGTAGATAAAGATTTTGATTTTGGAATCGGCCTAGAGGCTGCTTTGTATGTTCCATCCTTAACAGATGAGGTTCTTGAAAAATTCATTCTGGATTTTAACTCCAATTCATTACAATTAGACAGCTCTTTATATTCATTTAAATCTGAAGAAGAGTAAGCATGAGTATTCCGGTTTTTTATGAGCCAAATCCATTGTCCAACTCTTATTTAAATGAAGAAGAATCCATTCATGCCCATCGGGTCTTGCGATTGAAAGCTGATGACCCGATTTTTATTTTAAATGGGAAAGGACAAAAATACCAAGCCCGAATTGAGGTATCACATAGTAAAAAAACGAGCTTCAAACAACTAATAGAAATAGAAAACTCCTCTTCTCCAGCTTATTCTGTTCATTTGTGGATAGCTCCTACGAAACAGATGGAGCGAATGGAATGGATGGTCGAAAAATGTGCAGAATTAGGTATTCAATCCATTGGATTTTTTCATTCTCGCTATTCAGAACGAAAAGAATTAAAGACGCATCGACTTGAAAAAATAGCTATTTCTGCGTTGAAACAATCAAAAAATTTATTCATTACTCAAATTCAGCCAATATTGCCATTTAAGCAACTTATCCAAGAGCTTGACAAAAACACTAAGGACCAAAAATTATTTGCCTACATCTCAAATCCACCAAGCGAAGGACTTGCCAAGTGCATTCAATTAAATCAAAGCTATCATATCTTAATCGGTCCAGAAGGTGACTTTTCTGTGGAAGAAAGTTCAGGCTTATTAGCAAAAAAATGGATTCCATTTAGCCTTGGAAAAACTATTTTGCGCACTGAAACGGCCGGTTTAGTAGCCACTCATTCCATCCATTTTTTACATGAGGTCTAATGTATTTATATGTTTATTACTACTCTTGGGCAACATCTGTTGGGCACAAAATTCTCTTGTAAAGATTGCTAAAGTTAAATACAAAGGGGGAGGGGATTGGTATGCCAACAAAACATCTTTGCCTAATTTGATTGCCTTTGCTAATCAACAAGCAAAATTGAATATTGATCCTAATCCAGAGACAGTTGAATTAAATAGTCCCATGCTTTGGAACTATCCTTTTATTCATATAACTGGACATGGAAATTTGGTATTTGATAAAGAGGAACAAAAAAACCTTAGACAATACTTAATAGGTGGGGGATTTTTACACATCGATGATAATTATGGTTTAGATAAGTTTATTCGTCGAGAGATGGCAAAGGTTTTTCCTGAGCTTGGCTTCGTAGAACTGCCTTTTAACCATCCTATTTATTCCCAGCCATATTCCTTTCCCAAGGGTCTGCCTAAAGTACATGAACATGATGGAAAAGCCCCTCAAGGATTCGGTTTAATTTATCAAGGTAGATTAATTTGTTTTTATTCCTACGAATGCGATTTAGGCAATGGATGGGAAGATGAAAGTATTTACCACGATCCCGCAGAAAAGCGCGAGGCAGCCTTAAAAATGGGCACTAATTTGCTTCACTATGCATTCATGCACCCATAACTGACAAAAATCATGAAAGTATATGCATATACTAGAGATTCTTAGCGATTTCATGTATAAATTTGTAGTCAAATAATTATTTTTAGTTTTATGCAATTAGTACTTCCTGCTTTTATCATTCATTGGTACGTTTCTCTTTTCAGTCAAACATTTTTCCTTCACCGTTATTCTGCCCATAAAATGTTCTTGATGAACAAGTTTTGGGAGAAGTTTTTTTATTTCTTGACCTATTTGTCTCAAGGTTCGTCTTTCTTAAGCCCTAGAGCTTATGCCATTTTGCACCGAATGCATCATGCTTTCTCTGATACCCCTAAGGACCCACATTCACCGATGTTCTCTAGTAATGTCTTTACCATGATGTGGAAAACCAAAAATATTTATAATGCGGTTTTGAACAGATCTCAAAAAGTTGAAGAGCGTTTTGAGCATGATTATCCAGTTTCTAAAACCATTGAAAAAATTGGTGATTCATGGGTTTCTCGTATTGGTTGGGGAGTAGCATATTCATCATTCTACATCGTAGCCTATAAATACTTCGATATGCACTGGGCATTCTTCTTTTTATTACCCGTACACTTCTTGATGGGACCTGTGCATGGTGCAATAGTAAATTGGTCTGGACATAAATACGGTTACCAAAATTACGATAACCACGATCATTCTAAAAATTCTCTGGTAGTGGACGTTTTAATGATGGGAGAATTATTCCAAAATAACCACCATAAATTGCCTAATCGCGTGAATTTCGCTACAAAGTGGTTTGAAATAGATCCAACTTATCCTATGGTGAAATTATTAACTTGGTTAAAGATCATTCGTCCAAATATAAAGGATCCAAATTCGAAATTCTAAGTTTAAGAAATGTAAAGAATCATTTCTTAAATATCTAAACATAAAGAAGCCTCAGAAATTAATTCTGAGGCTTCTCTATTTTATACTTTGTTTAAATAACTAAAAATCTGATTCTTCCATGGTAAATTTCTCCAAATAATCTGACACGCGTTTTAAAAATCCTCCACCCAAAGAACCGTCAATAACACGATGATCATAAGAATGTGAAATAAACATCTTTTGTCTAATAGCTATTTCATCACCATTAGGCCCAGAAACGACCGCTGGTTTTTTCTCTATCACTCCAAAAGCCAATATTCCCACTTGCGGTTGAACGATGATAGGAGTACCCATCAAATTACCGAAAGAACCAATATTAGAAATGGTATAAGTACCGCCTTCTAAATCTCCAGGGGTTAATTTATTTAAGCGCGCTCTATTTGAAAGGTCATTGACCTTTTTAGTCAATTCAACCAAAGAAAGCTTATCCACTTCATGAATGACAGGCACAATCAAATTACCGTTTGGTAATGCCACTGCCATACCAATATTAATTTGTTCATGCTGAACTAAATAATTCCCCTCGACAGAAATATTCATACCAGGGAAATCTTTTAATGCCTTAGCCGTAGCCATGATAAGCAAAGGAGTGTAGGTCATCGGCTCCTTATATTTAGCCAAAAAATTAGCTTTATGATTTTCACGCCAAGCAACCATAGCAGTCATATCGGCTTCCAAAAAAGATGTCACGTGAGGAGCTATACGCTTGGAGTCAACCATGCGCTCGGAAATCATTTTACGCATTCGATCCATCTCAACCACCACGTCGCCCGGTAAACGCAAACCTGGGCCTTGAGACAGCGTTCCGGAGGCAATCATACGCTTAGAATTTCTAACAGCAATATAATTCAATACATCTTTTTTAGTCACCCTTTGATCTAATCCAGTTCCCTTGATAGAACTTAATTCTCTTTGGGTGACATTCTCCTGCAAGCAAATCTGCTTAATTAATGGAGATATCCAAGGATTGGATTTTTCTTCATTATGCCCTAAAATCCCCAAACTCACATCTGTCAGCATGGCCAAATCATCTTGCTCAGGAAACATGGAGCTACTGGAAGCAAATGAAGGATTTTCACTTGAATTTTCAGTCGAATCAATTACACAAATAGCTTTCCCTATTGTGGCAATTTCTCCCACTGGAACAATAATCTTTTGCAAATAACCCGCAACGGGACTAGGGACTTCCGTATCTATTTTATCCGTGGCTACTTCTAAAATAAACTCATCAGCTTCCACATAGTCGCCCGGCTTTTTGAGCCAATTTAGGACTGTTGCTTCCATGATGCTTTCCCCCATTTTGGGCATAATTACTTCCATGATGGCCATAACTATTGTGTCAATTCGTTTAATAAAAATTTCCTAAGTAAATTCAGACAGTTAAGAGCCGTCATATGAATAATTTGCTTCCTGGTTCCGGCCAATTGCAATTTTCTTGTTATTACTCCACCAGAATGCGCTAAAGCGATCCAAACTGTCCCTACAGGTTTATCTTCAGAACCACCATCTGGACCTGCAATGCCAGAAGTAGCCAAAGATACACTTGATTTCAATTTCTCCCTAACACCCTGTGCCATAGCCACTATGCATGCTTCGCTTACTGCTCCATCTTGCTCTAAAATTTGAGAAGACACCCCCAAACTTTCCATTTTTACTTCATTAGCGTAGGAGATAACTCCTCCGACAATATAGGCTGAACTTCCAGGTATTTCGGTGAATAAGTGAGATAAATATCCTCCGGTACAACTTTCAGCCACTGCCAGGTTGGCAGATTGAGCTATCAATAACTTCCCAACCACCTCAGACAATTCATCTTGCTCATATCCAAATACATAGCCCTTTATTAAAGGCATTACTCGGTCTATTTCACGCTGAATATCCTGTTGGATTTGTTTAGCTTCTGAACCAAAGCCAGTCAGACGCAATTTAACTATTCCTAAAGAAGGTAAGTAAGCCAATTTAATGTGAGAAGGTAAAGACAATTCCCAATCTTGTATCATGTCGGACAGATAGGATTCACCTATACCCACCACTTTAACAATTTTATGAACGATGGTAGGGGTCTTGAAATGTTGGGCTACTCTTGGCAATACTAATTCCTCCATCATAGCTTTCATCTCAAAAGGTACGCCGGCCATGGAAACCCAAATCGTTCCTTTTTCTTCAAACCACATGCCTGGAGCAGTCCCTTGCTTGTTTTGAATATATTGTGCTTTAACAGGTAATAAAGCCTGATCCCGATTTAAGTCACTTAATTCTCGACCACGTTTTTCAAAGAAAACACGTACATCTTCTAGTGCTTGAGGGTGATAGTCCATGTCACTATCAAAAAATTTGGCTAACACATTTTTGGTCAAGTCATCCTTAGTTGGGCCCAAACCACCTGTGATAAATACAATGTCAGCTCGGTGTTGTGCTTCTTCTAAAATAGCTAGAATTTCAGTGTCTTGGTCACCTACGGATGATTTACGAATCGTTTTAATTCCAATCTTATCTAATTCAAGACTAATCCATTGCGTATTAGTATCTAAAATTTGACCATAAAGAATCTCATCCCCAATCGTAATAATTTCTGCTCGAACCATGAAGTTTTCTTACTTTTGTACGAAAATACGATTTATTTGGGATAGAAGTGAATCCCTGAATCGAAAAACCATTCATAATTGCGCAATGAAACAATCAGAAATACATTTCCAAATTAAGCTTGACGAAAATAATATTCCAGACCAAATTTCATGGTCCGCAACTGATAACCCCAATGAAGGAATTGAAGAAACCAAGGCAATTTTGGTGGCGACTTGGGACCCTTATCATAAGGGTACCTTGACATTACCACTTTGGACAAAAGATATGGAGGTCTTGGACATGAAAAGATTCTTTATTGAAGTGATGGGTACTGTAGCAGACGCATCACTTCAGGCTACGGGCGACAAGTTTTTTTCGCAGGAAGTAGAACAAGTGTGTATGACGCTCTCAGCTCACTTAAAAAAGGAAATCATCGCGGCAGAAAAAGGCCAATAAATCACACTCGAATGAGAATTGCATCTTCGTACCTTAGCTTTTTCCTACTTTTGGCTTTGCCAGGTTTTGCACAAAAAGGTATCAATTTTATTAAGACAGGGAATTTTAATATGGCATTAGCTACTGCCAAACAGCAGAATAAACTTTTATTCATGGAAGTTTATGCGCCAGATTGTCATATTTGTAATTCATTCAAAGGAACCTTTGCCCAGCCGCAAGTGGGAGCTATTTACAATGCCAAATTCGTGAACTTTCAATTGGATATTCGAAATCCAGAAAATCAAAAACTGCTAAAAAAGCTGAAAATCAATATCAATGCTACTCCCACTTTCATTTTTATTGATCCTTCCAACTTACAAATTGTTGGCGCCAAAATATTTGGAGAACGTGATAATTCAGTCATCAATGTGAATTCCATTGCTCAAAAAGCCATTAATCCAGCCGAACATGCACAAAACTATGCCAAAAGATTAAAGGCTGGGGATAAAAATCCACAGTTCTTATTAAACTACGCTGAATATGCCAGAATCATGGGTGATACTACGGCTAACATTTTGGCATTCAATGAATTCGCAAAATCATTACCTACCAATCAGTACACATCCCAGAGTACTTTCAATGCTATTCAAATGGTTATGATGAACAACAATAATCCGCTGTTTGATTATTTTGTAAGCCATATTCCTACCTACGAAAAAATGTTTGAAGCTAGTTCAGTTAGAATGACCTACGAAAATATTTTTCAAATCGTATTAACGAGTTCGCAGGCCAATAAGCTCAGCTTGGCAGATATTCAAAAGATTAAAGGACAAATGACAAAGGCAGGCTTAGATGCTAGCTCGATACAGCGAAGAATGTGGATGGTAGAAAGTTCTTTATTATTCAAACAGAAGAAGGCTACTCAGGCCATTCAAGTGATTGAAATTTTACTGTCAGTACTTCCGAATGCACCCGGACCGAAAGAATACCAATATCTATGCGATTATGTCAATGGCAAAACCAAGGACAAAAAAGCATTAAGTTATGCCAAATCACATTGGTGTAAATTCGGTATGAAGTAATATTTAACGCAAAAAGGCCCGATAAATCATGACGGCCACGCAGAATAAAAACATCACAATGGATATTTTGTTGATGGTGTGCATGGTGCGAATATTGAAATTCGTAGGAGCTCCGGGTTTAGGTTTTTGAAATACTCGGATAAAGTATAAGAAAACTTCCCCCAATTTGAATTGTTCCTTGAGTCTGCTCATTTTAAATATTGGTTTCTTGGGGATCTTTCCACATCCCGTCTTCTTTGATTAATTGAATTAATTCATCCACTGCGGAGTCGGTAGGAACGGATTTTTTAACAACTTCCTGTCCGCGATACAAGGCAATTTTATCCTTACCAATTCCCACATATCCATAATCCGCATCGGCCATCTCGCCCGGACCATTCACGATACATCCCATGATGCCAATTTTTACGCCTTTGAGGTGGTCTGTCACTTGACGAATTTTGGCGGTAGTTTCTTGAAGATCAAATAATGTTCTGCCGCAAGAAGGGCAGGAGATGTATTCAGTCTTGGAAATACGAACTCGACAAGCTTGTAAAATACCAAAATTGGTAGAATTAACTAGAGCATATTGGTCATGTAGACTTTGAAGAGAAAGCATCAATCCATCTCCAAAGCCATCTAGAAGCAAGGCACCCGCATCCGTAGGGGCAAACAATTGGAATTGGGTACTGGGTATATCTTGGTAATGTAAACGAATCACCACCGGGATATCTATTTCTTGATTTTCTAATTCAAAGAATGCCCTTCTAAGTGCTGCCATTCGATTAGAATAGGTTGAAGAAAGAACTAAAACCTCTTTCTTTGCTGTTTTTAAGGCATTAACTAGTTCAGGATTAGACCAAATTTCTTCCGCATCTGCATGAACAAAATTGAGTGAAGCATGCTTTTTATCGGTATTCAACCATACTGAAGCCTCAAACATGGGAAATTGATGAATCGAGTCACTTTGGGCTAACCAGGTTTCAGCAGATTGAATTTGCTTCAATCCATTGGGAAGCATAAATTTCAAATCCAGTTTACCTGTAAAAAGGTAATCTGCTCCTAAATCATTCATAGCCCATTTATCTGGCTCAGGAAGATAAAAATGCCCAATGGACTTAAGATCATCCATCTCAATTTCCTTCATTTGAGAAAAATCAGCTAATACGCGAGGTACTTGATGTCCACCAAAATTCGCAAGCTCTTTACTTTTTCTTCTTGTATAGGCAAAAGGATTAATGGGAGAATCAAAACCTTGGTCTAAATCTGACAAGGCAGGAATAGGTTCACTAGGAATATGTCGATTTACATAACGATTTGCCAATTCCTGGGCCACAGGAATTTCAAATTCAGGGTCTTCAGTTAATGAAACACGAATGGTATCTCCCAATCCGTCTTCTAAAAGGCTACCAATACCCACCGCAGATTTTATTCGACCATCCTCACCATCACCGGCCTCTGTTACACCTAGATGAAGAGGATAAGGCTTGAATTGTCCATCAGCTAGCTTTTTACTCAATAAGCGGTAGGCTTCTACCATGACTTGCGTATTGGACGCTTTCATGGATAAAACGATATTATAATAATTTTCGTCCTCGCAAATACGAAGAAATTCCAAGGCTGATTCCACCATTCCGAGGGGTGTATCTCCATATCTACTTAGAATACGATCTGATAATGAACCATGATTGGTTCCTATACGCATGGCAGTACCATATTCTTTACAGATTTTTACTAAAGGCAAAAACTTGTCACGAATTCTCTCCAGTTCTGCTTGGTAAGAAGCTTCTGTGTATTCAATGGTTTCAAAACGCTTTTTATCAGCATAATTACCCGGATTTATGCGCACTTTTTCAACTATTCTAGCTGCTAATTCAGCGGCATTGGGGGTAAAATGGATATCAGCCACCAAAGGCGTTTTATAACCTCTCTCACGCAATCCTTTACGTATATTTTCTAAATTCTGTGCCTCTTTCACGGAGGGAGCAGTAATCCGCACCAATTCACATCCTGCGTCAATCATCCGAATGGATTGTTCTATGGAACCCTGAGTATCCATGGTATCCACCGTAGTCATTGATTGAATACGAATAGGGAAGTCGGAGCCTAACATCAAATCACCAATGGCCACAGGAATGGTTTCTCTTCTGCGATATCCCAATAAGGTAGGGGCATAGATATTCCCTTGGGAAATTAAATGAGCAGAACTTGATTGATGAATGCTTGACATAGAAATTTAATTTATTTCAAATTTACGAAATACCAACAAAAAGCCTCATCTCATGAAAATAAGATGAGGCTCATTCACATGTTTTATATTACCAAGAACTCTTTTTATGGCCTATTGTTGCATAAAAAAGAATAAATAGATAGCAGGGTACCATAATCACATAGGCCAATTGGGTATTTTGAATGCTATCAGCAATGTTTCCATATAACAAAGGAATCAATGCACCTCCAGAAATCATCATGATAATCAATGCAGATCCCAGTTTGGTATATTTTCCTAAACCGTTAATAGCTAAAGGCCATAAAGCTGGCCACATTAAGGCATTAGCTAGTCCTAATAAAGCTAAACACATCACCGAATAATATCCATCTAAAAGAATAGTTCCTAAAGAAAATACTACTCCCAAAATAGCCGAATAATTCAAAGCCTTCTGTTGAGATAAGTATTTGGGAATAAACAAAATACCTACTACATATCCTGCCAACATACCGTATAAGGTGTAGGTAGTAAAGGTTTTAGCCACTTCCATATCGATTCCTTGAGAAACCCCATAGTTGATAATGGTATCGCCCGCCATTACTTCTACACCCACGTACAAGAAAAAGGCAACTAGGCCTAATACCAAGTTAGGATAGGCCCAAACACTAGAACGTTGATCTGAGCTAGACTCTTCAGTTTCTTCTGCTTCCACCTCTGGTAAGGTAGAAAAACGAACCAATAAAGCTAGTGCTACTAATACCCCTGTCATGATTAAATAAGGATTAACTACGATGTTTAAATCTTTAGCATCCGTAGTAGAGGAAAGCAACAAGCCACCAAAAATAAACTGACTTAAAATACCAGCCACTTTATTACAAATCCCCATCACTGAAATACGCTTAGCGGCGGAATCAGGGGATCCTAAAATGGTCACGTAGGGATTAGAGGCAGTTTGCAAAAGGGCTAAACCCGTTCCAATAACAAATAAACCCAATAAGAACATGGGATAATTAGCCATTTTAGCGGCTGGAACGAATAATACAGTTCCTACTGCCATAACTAAAAGACCTACCGACATACCATTTTTAAAGCCGGTTTTGGCCAACACCCATGATGAAGGAATGGCCATCACGAAATAGGAAATAAAAAATGCCGAGGTTACTAATAAAGATTCAAAATTATTTAATTCAAATGCCGATTTGAAAAAGGCAATCAAAACGGAGTTTACCCAAGTCACAAATCCAAATACGAAAAAGAGTATTCCAATAATTAAAAGTGCAGCAGAGGTGTTGGTAGGTTTGTTTGTAGTTGTCATAAAGGTTTAATAATTATCATGTAAAGCAAAAATAGGTTGATTAGTTTTCCATTTACCTCGGGTAAAATCAGGGATTTTTACAGGAGCAGAGCCTTTGGCAATAGACTCCTCAGATAGAGGCGAAATGGCTGACCAAGCAGCTGCATCATACACATCAATCGGAGGAGCCACTTTATTTTTAATGGATTCAATGAATGCTCTCAATACAAAATAATCAATGCCACCATGTCCCGCATTTTCAGCATCCTGAGCATGAGCTTTCCAAAGTGGATGATCGTATTTTTCTTGATACGGCTTAAATGGCTCCCAGCTATGGGCTTTGGGGGAAACGCCCTCTAAATAAATTGATTTATTATCGTCCATCCATAGGCCATTGGTTCCTTGTACTCGGAAACCTAAGGAATAAGGACGTGGAGAGTTCGTATCATGCGAAATCATAATGGTTTCTCCATTGGCACATTTAATCAATGTAGTAACCACATCCCCTAATTTAAATTTGACATTGGCATTGGGATGATCTTTCCCTCCTTTGTCTACCACATACTTGTGCAAACCTAAGGCAGGGCTGGCCATAGATGTTAAGTATAAGAATTGATTCCCTCGATTAATATTTAACATCTCCGCCACTGGACCTAGTCCATGAGTAGGATAAATATCACCGTTTCTATCAACAGAATGCTGGGTTCTCCACTTAGCCTCCGAAAATCCTTTCTTACCGAATTCAACACCTCCTCCATAGGGACGAACCCCATCATTAAATTTAACTTCACGTAAATCATGCTGATAGCCACACTGAAGATGGGTTAAAGTACCAAACATTCCTTGTCTGACCATGTTTAGTACGGCCATTACATCTCTTCGATAACAAACATTCTCCAAAATCATACAATGGGCGCCTGTCTTCTCATACATGTTCACCAAATCCCATGATTCCTTTAGGGTTACCGTTGCAGAAACCTCGACACCCGTGTATTTGCCTTCTTTCATAGAGGCTAGCGCCATAGGCACATGCCATTCCCAAGGGGTAGCAATAATAACCCCATCAATATCTTCTCGTTTAACTAGATTTTCAAAATCATGATCCCCCTTTTGATAAGCTGCAGCTTCTTTACGGCCCTTATCACGAATCATTTTTTGGGAAATTTGAATGGCTTGGGGATCAATATCGCAAATAGCCACAATCTCTACATCTGGGCGATAAAGAGCCATTTCCAAATGATTTCTTCCACGAAGTCCCACCCCAATGAAACCTAAACGTACTTTTGTTTGTTCTGGTGTTATGCCTTTCAGAATAGTAGGAAAAAGAGCGGCAGAAGAAGTGTATAACAGCGATTTAGAAATAAAATTTCGCCTTTTCATAAATTGTTAAACTGGTTTTTAGGTAATGAAAATGAAATTTAATCAAAATATGGCTGTAAATTTATATCCAATTTAAAAAAATGACGGATCTTCCTAGAGTTAGTGTATTTAGAAAAGAGCATTTTAATGCGGCTCATCGACTATTCAATCCAAATTGGTCAGATGAAAAGAATCAGGAAGTCTTTGGATTGTGTAATAATCCCAACTACCACGGTCACAATTATGAATTAATTGTGCAAATTACTGGAACAATTAATCCGGATACGGGTTATGTTATTGATATGAAGGAAGTCTCCCATATGATTCAGAGGGAAATCATTCAAAAGTTTGACCACAAGAATCTTAATTTAGATGTTCCCGATTTTTCAAATATAAACCCAACGGCTGAAAATATCGCTTGGGTGATATATCAAAAATTAAGAGCTACACTTGCCACCAACTTAGATTTAAAAATCAGATTGTATGAAACAGAAAGAAATTTTGTTGAATTCCCTGCTCATTGATACAGAAAATTTTCATTTTACTGATGAGGAGATTGGAGATAATCATATAGCTACATCCATAGAAACTCCTATGAGGGCTGATGCATTTGATCTTTCTGATGCTGAGAAAATTCAAAAAATCGAAAGTCACTTCAGAGAAATTATGTTGACTTTAGGCCTTGATTTAACTGATGATTCTTTAAAAGGAACCCCTAAGCGTGTGGCTAAGATGTACGTGGAGGAAATCTTTAGTGGATTAAATCCTAAAAATGAGCCTCAAATTGCCTTATTTGAAAATAAATTTGGTTACAATGAAATGCTCATTGAAAAAAATATCAGTTTTTATTCCAATTGCGAGCATCATTTCGTCCCTATTATGGGTAAAACGCATATTGCTTACATCTCTTCCGGTAAGGTCATTGGACTTTCTAAATTGAATCGAATAGTGCAATATTATGCCAAAAGACCTCAAGTACAGGAGCGTTTAACCATGCAAATAGCAAAACATTTACAAAAAGTACTTGATACGGAGCATGTAGCTGTATACATTGATGCTAAACACCTATGTGTTTCTTCGCGCGGTGTTAAGGACGATGCAACTTCTACGATTACCTCATTTTATGGAGGTAAATTCCAAGAAGAATCCACTAGAAAAGAATTTTTAGGTTCTATCCAAAGCATATAATGGGATTATTTGTCATTATTGGAGCTAGCCAAGGGATTGGATATTCCTTAGCTCAACAACTGATTGCCCAAGGTAATCGTGTGCTTAATTTTTCAAGACATGCTTGCGACATTTCAGGTATTGAAAATTATACATGGGATGCCCTTGGAGATTATGATCAAATTTTACAAAGTATTCAAGAGCCAGTTGATGGCTTAGCTTACTGTCCTGGTAGTATTAATTTAAAACCCTTCCATCGACTTACTAGCTCCGATTTTGAATTTGATTTTAAAATCAATGTGTTGGGGGCCGTTAGAGTGATTCAGGCCTTGTTGCCCAAATTAAAATTATCTGGAAATGCCTCCGTGGTCTTATTCAGTACGGTTGCTGTGCAGACAGGAATGGGATTTCATGCTTCTATAGCCAGCTCTAAAGGAGCTATTGAAGGCTTAACGCGTTCCTTAGCAGCCGAATTAAGTGCACAGAAAATTCGAGTTAATGCGATTGCTCCATCATTGACACAAACGCCTTTAGCTCAAAACTTACTAAATTCTCCTGAAAAGATAGAATCTGGAGGAAAGAGACATCCTTTGGGACGAGTAGGACAAGCGGAAGATATAGCTAATTTAGCCATGTTTTTATTACAGCCAGAAAATTCGTGGATAACAGGTCAAATCATAGGAGTTGACGGAGGAATAGGGAGCCTAAGAACGGTTTAGTTGTTCCAAAAAATGTTTTTGGTTCAAAGCTAAATTGACATTGTTCCACTCAATCCTACGAACAAATACTTGAGTTCTTATAGGACAATCGGCCACCTGACAGTGAGCACAGCATTCATCTAAGCAAGGATCCGTATGTACAAAAATCTCAATGTGAGTGGGTAAAACTTGTGATAAAGTTTCTTCGAAAGCGTGAATTTCCTCGTGTACACGAATTAAATCCCAGTATCTCGGAAGAGTGATGTGACAATCTATATGTAAATCGCCTCCATATTGTTGAACTCGCAAATTATGTAAATCTATCCAGGCAGGCTGTTGGTTTTGCGTTATCCACTCGATAACCAATTTAAATACTTTGGGATTTGTTTCATCCATCAATGCAGCTACCGAAGTACGAATCAAGCGGATTCCTTGCCAAAACATAAACAAGGCAAATAAAATAGAGGCCGCTGAATCAACCCAGAGCCAATGCGTCCAGTAGGTGATTGCCAAGGCTAACACGACTAATAAACTATTGTAAGCATCTAATCGCAGGTGTTTTCCATCAGCCACCAAAGTAGGAGAATGTTCTTTTTTTCCTATCTGAATAAGAAAATACCCCATGATACCATTCAAAGCAGAGGAGCCCAAAGAAATGGCCATACCCATGTCCAATTGTTGGAGTTCTTGCTGAGTCCATAGGTGTTGGGAGGCGTGTAAAAAGATGTAAGTTGCCGCCAATAAAATCAAAACTCCTTCTAAGCCTGAAGCAAAAAATTCAATTTTACCATGACCATAAGGATGGTTTAAATCTTTAGGTAAAGAGGCTAAATAAACCGAATAAAAGGCAAATGCCCCAGCTACTACATTGATAATCGATTCTAAAGCATCTGTTAAAATAGTGGTAGAACCACTCAGATAATAGGCATAAAATTTGCCTATTAGAATCAGCACACTAATCGAAAAAGTAACAAGCAGCAGGCGCTGTTTCATGTAAAAAAATTATGCACAAAGATACATCAAATCCACTTACATTTACGAAATGAAAAAAGAAGATAAACCCTGGAAAACACTTTCAAAGCAAACGATTTATGAAAACCCTTGGATTCGAATTGAACATCATGAGGTTATCAATCCCAGCAATAAAGAAGGAATTTATGGTTTAGTGCATTTCAAAAATGTTGCGGTTTCTGTTTTTCCTTTGGATGATGATGGGAATACGTATTTGGTAGGTCAATACCGATATACCTTGGATACTTATTCCTGGGAATTACCAGAAGGAGGATGCTTAATTCAAGAAAATGAAATTCCATTAAAGGCCGCAAAAAGAGAATTGGAGGAAGAAACTGGTTTAAAAGCGTTAGAATGGCATGAATTAGGAAGCTGCTTTTTATCCAACTCAGTGACTGATGAAAGGGCCTTTATGTATTTGGCGAAGAACCTTCAGCAAGGAGCAGCGGCACCTGAGGAAACAGAATCTTTGGTCATAAAAAAACTTCCTGTGAAGCAAGTTTTTGATATGGTAGATAGGGGAGAGATTCAAGATGCTTTAAGCATAATAACGATTTTAAAAGTAAAAGCGCTTATATCGTAAAATCCCAATGCTTCATTTCTTCCAAAGCCTGATAATCCGTCAGATCATATTTCACAGGGACTACCGTGGCATAATTTTCAGAAAGCCAATCTAAATCTGTGCCATTATTCAGGTCTTCATTGTGAAGAAAGCCATCCATCCAAAAATATGGCTGACCATAAGGGTCTTTTCTCTCTTCAAAAAACTCCCGATAAACCGCTTTTGCTTGTCGTGCAACACGAATTCCTTGAATAGGAGTCTCCGTTTTGGCAGGGAAATTCACGTTTAAAGTTAGACCCTCTTGAAGTCCATGTTCTAAAACCTGTTGAGCTATTTTTATAATTAAATCATGGCAGTGACTAAAATCTGCGTCACTGGCATAATCACACAAAGAAAAACCAATGGCAGGAATTCCTTCCATTGCTGCTTCGATAGCCGCAGACATTGTACCTGAATATAAAACTGAAATGGATGCATTGGATCCATGATTGATTCCGGAAACCATTAAATCAATTTTACGGCCCTTTAAGATATAGTGCTTACCAAATTTTACACAGTCAGCAGGGGTACCAGAACACTTGTAAGAAAGAATATTAGAACCAAAAGTTTCTGTTCTAATTACACGGATAGGTGTACCCATCGTAATAGCATGACCCATACCCGATTGATGGCTATCTGGGGCCACAACGACCACTTCACCAATTTCCGACATGATTTCCGTTAGTACTTTAATGCCTTTGGAGTGAATGGAATCATCATTAGCAATTAAAATAAGTGGTTTCACTTGACTCATAATTTCATATTTTTAACGAATTTACAAATTTGCTCCCTTAATTTTGCACCATGCAAATTCGAAAAGCTGAAATAAATGATATTCCTGTTATTCAGTTCATAGCTGAACTAGCATGGAGACCTACCTATGGAGCCATTTTATCCGAAGAGCAATGCGTTTTCATGCTGGACATGATGTACCGAACTGATGTACTTAGAAAACAAATGGAAGGCAATGTCCAATTTTTCATGTTAGAATCGGAAGGGGAGGCCATTGGCTTTGCCGCCTATGAAAACATGGATGGTATACAGGGAAAACTTCATAAAATATATTTGAATCCAGTTCAGAAAAGTAAAGGTGCTGGAACATTCCTTTTGGAATATATAGCCCAATTTGCCCATGAGAATGGCCAAAAAGAATTGATTTTAAATGTCAACCGCCATAATTCAGCCGTCAATTTTTATCATAAAAGGGGATTTCAAATTGACCAAGAAGTAGATATTCATGTAGGAGAGGGGTATTACATGAATGATTACATCATGAAAAGACTTCTATAGCTCTTTCGATCAATTGACTAATTTGCTTTTCAGGATTCGTGGAAAACTGATGATTTATACGATTAGCAAGAATGGCATTCAATGAGACCATTTCGTGCCCTAAAACTCCTGAAAAAGCATAATAGGCAGCAGTTTCCATTTCAATATTGCTAATTCTTTGGCCCATAATTTTATGGGAAGCACAATCCACTAAGTAATTGGGTAGGAGTGAAGGCATCCTAACAGTACGTCCTTGTGGAGCATAAAACCCAGGTGCTGTTAGAGTTATTCCACTATAGGCTTGTTTGAAATAGGAATCTTGTGCCAAAAAATTCAATAATTTATCGGAGGCTTTGGCACCATAAATGGGTAAAGGATAGGATATTTGTTGACAAAATTGATTTAGTGTAGCTTGATCTAAACTATTCTCCGAAGTAAAATCATAAAATTGAGACAAGTTATCAAATCCCATGGCGGAATTAGAAATCAAAACCGAGTCTACCGGTATATCACTTTGAATAGATCCTGATGTACCAATCCGAATTAATTGTAAGCTCCGCTTTACGGTCTTTTCTTCCCTGGTTTCAAAATCAATATTGGCTAAAGCATCCAATTCATTCATGACAATCTCCACATTGTCCGCACCAATTCCACTTGAAAGTACTCCAATTGGTTTTCCAGCTAGTTCTCCAAAATGACTTACAAATTCCCTTTTATGTATTTTAGTATGAATACGATCAAAATGCTGGGAAACTTTTTCTACTCTTTCTGGATCTCCCACCATAAAAATAGTATCTGTCAACTGCTCGGATCGAATGTTCAAATGGTAGGAACTTCCATCAGGATTGATAATTAAGTCGGTGGGCGAGAAATAGGTCATGAACAAATTTATTGATAATTTTCCAATTGATTTATTGGGAATGGTAGGATATGAAAAATTGGATAGATATTAAAAAACAACTTTTAGAGGAAATTCAACTTCGAATTGAGCAAAATATACAAGAGGCTCAAGTAGCCTATGAGCAAGCCAAGGAGTCTCGGGATTCAGACACTAAAAGCTCAGCTGGGGATAAATATGAAACTGGACGAGAAATGATGCAGAGGGAAATGGATAAATGTTCGGCCGTCATAGACCAAAACAAGCATTCTTTGCAAATCATACTGAAATTGCCATCCAATCGAAGTTATCTACAAGTCGACAAAGGTGCGCTTATCGAAACGAATATGGGCATATATTATATGTTGATTGGTTTAGGTAAAATGATTCTAGAGCAAAAGGAATATTTTATCATTTCACCAGAATCGCCAATCGGAGAATTATTTTGGGCTAAAAAAGTAGGGGATAAGATTGTCTTGAGGGATCAAAAAATACAAATCTTGGGGATTTATTGATGCTTCATATAATATAAAATTCATAAAAATGGCTCAAGAATGAGCCTTTTTTTGTTTTTCTTCAATCTTCGCATTTCGACTAAAGGACTTAAATCCTAAAATAGGAGAGTATCCTACGGATTGTTTGGAATAATATCCTTTTTCATTGTAAGGCCGCTTCCGAGGATGTACTTTACATTCAGGAGAACAAGCCCCATCCATTTCTTTCAAGCAGCTTGGGCAAATAGCTAAATGTTCGTTACACTCTGGATTGGCGCAATTTACCATGTGATCAGATGGCTCATGGCAAATATGACAGGTAGAAATCACCACCGGATTAACACTGTTAACGGGTGTGGCTACACGATTGTCGAATACATAGCAAGAACCATCAAAATCTTCTCCACCTTCTTCCAAACCATATTTGATAATTCCACCGTGTAATTGGTAAACATCTTTAAAACCACGTTCCAACAAATAAGCAGATGCCTTTTCACACTTAATTCCTCCCGTACAATAAGTAATGACCTTCTTGTCTTTTAAATGTTCAATTTCATGCACATGCTGAGGCAAATCACGTAGATTCTCCATATCAAAGGTATATGCACCTTTGAAACGACCTAATTCATGTTCATAATTAGAACGCATATCTACCAAAACCACGTCTGGATCATTTTTCAATAATTCCTTAAATTCCTTCGGTTTTAGGTGTTTTCCTGTTTTTTCACGCGGATTTACGGGAAGGTCTGAATGTACTATTTCTTTCTTAACACGGACATGCAGTTTATTAAAGGTATGCGCATCGTGTTCTTCAATTTTAAAATCAAAGTCAGTACCTTGGAAAATAGGATCATTTTCCAACCATTTCATGTATTTGTCGCAATCTTCCTTTAATCCGGAAACTGCTCCATTCAATCCTTCAGTAGCCACGATTACTCGACCTAGGATATTATTCTCAATACAAAAAAGGTGATGTTTTTCTCGATAAGCCTCGGGATCAGGCACAGGGGTGTAGTTATAGTAAAGCAACACACTGTAAGGTTTCATCTTCAACATGATTTACAGATTAATAACAAACAAAAAATAAGTGACGATGGGGAGATTCGAACTCCCACACCTAAAACGGCACTACCACCTCAAAGTAGCGTGTCTACCAATTCCACCACATCGCCAAACGGGTTAGCAAAATTACCAAATATTTGCTTACTTGCAAGGAATACAAGTTTTCATCAAATCTGAATAAACAGAATGGCTTTAGAAATCAGCGGAAAATTAATTAAAAAATTACCCGAAGTTACAGGCACTGGTCGTAACGGAACCAATTGGATTAAACAGGAATTTGTGATTGAAACCCAAGATCAATATCCTAAAAAAGTATGTATGTCGCTATGGGGCGACAAAACCCAGGACTTAGCTCCTATACAAGATGGAGAATTAGTAAAAGTTCAATTTAATGTAGAATCTAGGGAATACAATGATCGTTGGTATACAGAAATCAGAGCTTATCGCATAGACCGCTCGGGAGTAGCGCCTTCGGTGCCTCCGAATGTAGCTCCAACCGCTAGTGGTGGTTATCAGTTTCCTCCATTAGAAGCTGAATCAGGAGATGATTTACCATTTTAATCGGAAGACCCCCTGCAATGCAAGGGTTTGTATCATATACCCATATTCCAGAGCCCTTGCGTTTTAAGGGTTTGTATCATATACCCATATTCCAGAACCCTTGCGTTGCAAGGGTTTGTATCATATACCCATATTCCAGAGCCCTTGCGTTGCAAGGGTTTGTATCATATACCCATATTCCAGAGCCCTTGCGTTGCAAGGGCTTTTATTGTCAGATATCTACATAGTAGTGGTCCCTTGCAGTGCATAGTAGATGCCTTGCAATGCAAGGCATCTACTATGCCAGATACCCGAATTTACCTGCATTAAAATCTTCAAAGGCTTGCATGATTTCTTGACGCGTATTCATTACAAAAGGACCATGAGCCGCAATTGGTTCTAAAATTGGCTCTCCGCTTAAAATTAACACCACGGAATCTTCCTTAGCCTCCAAAGTAAATTCTTCACCTGCATTGGCCATCAAGGCTAAATGATCCAAGGGAACATCCACTGAACCATTGACACTTGCTGCTCCTTCAATTACCAATAGACATGTATTGTAATTTGCTGGAAAAGAAAACTTTGACTGAGCACCAGCCTTCAATTTGGCATTGTACATATGTACTGGCGTGAATGTATAGGCTGGTCCTTTTTGCCCTTGATATTCTCCAGCAATTACTTCCACCAGTCCTGATTCACCTAAATCAACCTTGACGATTTCCTGATTGGAAATGGCTTGGTATTTGGGTGTGGACATTTTGTCCTTCGCAGGTAAATTCACCCACAATTGAACCATTTGAAAATCTCCACCTTCCGCACTAAAGGTTTCCTCGTGATATTCTTTATGCAATACCCCTGACGCGGCAGTCATCCATTGTACATCTCCTTCACCAATAATTCCTCCGCCGCCGCTACTATCATGATGCGCAACTCGTCCTTTGTAGGCTATGGTCACTGTTTCAAAGCCACGGTGTGGATGAACCCCAACACCTCTGGCATGCTCTGAAGGAGAGAAATAATGCTTAGATCCATAATCCAACATGATAAAGGGACTCATGCGCTGCATGTCCAAACCATATCTACTTGGAATAAAATTATGCACCCTAAATCCATCTCCCACAAAATGTACTTCGCCAGGAGGGTATACCAATTCAACAGTCTTAGTCATATTCTTAAAAATTAATAGAGAAACTAATTGTCACTAACAAGTGAGTGACATTGCCTGATGAACAATATCTGCCTCTATAAAAGTTTCACCATAGGGAAGAAATCCTAGACTAGCATATAAGGGCATGACGGTTTGCTGAGAATGAAGATAGAAATAGTGGCAATCGGGATATGTTTTTTGAGCATCCTGTATGATGTGTTTGACCATTTGACTGGCATATCCTTTTCCTCTTGCAGAACTTAAAGTAGCTATTCGCTCTATTTTAATACCCTTTTCAGTTTTACGGTAACGACCAGTAGCAACTGGCTTGGCATCTTCTAAAAGCAAAAAATGCTTTGCCTCAGCATCAGTTTGATCAAATTCCTCCGAAGGTAAACAAGCCTGCTCCAGGACAAATACCTGAATCCGAATATTAAAAACCTCGTTTATTTCTTCTAATGACTTCGCTTGAATAATCTCCACCATTTATTTCTCCTGTTTACCGTAAGCTTCAATGATTTCTCTAACTAAACGATGGCGAACCACGTCCGAACCATCTAACTCTACAAATGAAATGCCACTAATGCCTTTCAAAATATGGGCAGCTTCTCCCAAACCTGAAACTTGATTTTTAGGTAAATCTACCTGTGATTTATCTCCAGTTATAATGGTTTTAGACTGAATACCCATACGTGTTAAAAACATTTTCATTTGCATGGAAGTAGTATTTTGGGCTTCATCCAACAAAATAAATGCTTTGTTAAGCGTTCTACCACGCATGTAGGCGAGAGGGGCAATTTCAATAGTTCTATTCTCAATGTAAAATTTCAACTTTTCGGCAGGAATCATATCCTCCAAAGCATCATAAATAGGACGCAGATAAGGATCTATTTTCTCTTTTAAATCGCCTGGTAAAAATCCCAAATTTTCCCCTGCCTCTACTGCTGGTCTAGTAATAATAATTTTTTTTACCTCCTTGTTTTTCAATGCCTTAACTGCCAAAGCTACCGCAGTATATGTTTTACCCGTCCCTGCTGGTCCTATAGCAAAAACGATGTCATTTTTACTGGCAGCATCCACCAATTTTCTCTGATTAGGTGTTTTAACCTTAATGACTAAACCTTTGGTACCAAATAATAAAACGTCTTTATCTTCTACCCAAGGAGTTTCATTCTCTTCTCCAGTTGGGTTTAATATCAAATCAATGTAAGCTTTCATGTGATTGGTGGATAATGAACTATGCTTTTCTAAATGCTTGATGCATTGATTAACAATAGCTTCCACTAAAGAGATTTGGTCATCCGAACCTCGAACTGTGATTTGATCTCCTCGAGCAATGATTTTTGTTTGAGGAAAAGCTTCAGTCAATAGTGATAAATTGGCATTGGATACCCCTAGGAAATCTACTAAGGATACATCTGTTAAGGCGATAATTTTTTCTAACAAGTATGAAAAAGTTAAAGTGAAAAATATTCACTAAAATAGGTAATAATTGAAATTTAATCGGTTGCCAAGGGTGATATTTTTATCAAAATATTGTAAAATTGTAAACTATGGAATCAAACAATCCTTCATCCATTTCAAGAAAATCGAATCAAAACTTCAATCGAACTAACCAACCTGCTCGTTTGAGTGATTTAGGATTAGGTAAACTACCTCCGCAAGCCCCTGAATTAGAGGAAGCTTTGTTGGGAGCACTCATGTTGGAAAAGGAGCCTTTGGCCAACGTCATTGAATTATTAAAGCCTGAAACCTTTTATAAAGAAGCGCATCAAAAAATTTTCCAAGCGATACAAGGATTGTTCCAGGCCTCTCAGCCAGTAGATTTATTGACCGTAAATAATTATTTGAAAGTTAACGGTGATTTAGAAAAGGCAGGGGGGACAAGTTATTTGGCTCAATTAACTTCACGCGTAAGTTCCACATCCAACGTTGAATTTCACGCGAGGATTATCATTGAACAATACATTAAGCGTCAGTTAATCCATGTTTCTTCAGAAATCCAACGCTTATCCTACGAGGACACGACAGACGTATTTCAGATTTTGGATCGAATGGAACAAGAACTGTTTTCCATTGCAGAATCCAACATCCGCAAGAACTACGAAAGTATGTCGGACATCTTAAAAAAGGCGGTCGATGAATTAGAAAAGAAACAAAAGCAAAAAAGTGGGCTTACAGGTATCCCTTCGGGCTTTACTGAATTGGATCGTCATACCTCAGGCTGGCAAAAACAGGAACTTATCATCATAGCTGCTCGTCCCGGTATGGGTAAAACAGCTTTTGTCGTTTCTGCCTGTCGAAACGCAGCTTTAGATTTTGGACATGCCGTAGCCTTATTCTCCCTTGAAATGAGTTCGGTGCAATTGGTGAATCGTATCATCAGTGCAGAAGCGGAAATCGAGGCAGAAAAAATTAGAAAAGGGAAATTAGAGCCACATGAGTGGCAGCAATTACATACCAAAATCGACAAATTATTTCAGGCGCCTATTTACATAGATGATACACCTGCTTTATCAATTTTGGAATTAAGAGCCAAATGCCGTCGATTGAAAGCCCAAAAAAATATTGAATTAATCGTTATCGATTACCTACAATTGATGACAGGAGATACATCGGGTAAGGGGGCAAGTGGTAATCGTGAACAAGAAATTGCCCAAATTTCTAGAGCGTTGAAGCAATTGGCTAAAGAATTAGATGTCCCGGTGATTGCCTTATCACAGTTGAACCGTTCTACTGAAACCAGAGGTGGTAATAAAAAACCTCAACTTTCAGATTTACGTGAGTCTGGGGCCATTGAGCAAGATGCTGACCAAGTAATGTTTATCTACCGTCCTGAGTATTATGGAATTACTACGGATGAACAAGGGAATTCCATTGCTGGGATGGGAGAGATTATCATGGCTAAAAACAGGTCGGGTTCTTTGGAAAACGTTTGGCTTAAATTCATTGGTAAATTCACCAAATACTGTGACTTGGATTTCCAACCTTATGCGGATGGAAATGCAAATGGCGTATTTAACTTAAGTGAATTAGGGGATACTGCCTCTCAATTTGAACAAGGCCAAAGCGATGCTGTATTCAAAGGAAGTAAGATGAACTTACCTCCAGCCGATTTTGATCCGTTAAACGATCCCTTCGCGTAGTCGCAGTCGAACGATGTTCTCCACATGGTGTGTTTGAGGAAACATATCCACCGGATGCACCACATCTACTTGGTAAGCCTCATCTAGCCATGCCATGTCTCTTGCCTGCGTGGCAGGATTACAGCTTACATAGACGATTTTCTCCGGTAGTACTCGTAATAATTGTCGAACGACATCCTCATCCATTCCTGCTCTAGGTGGATCGGTAATGACAACTTGGGGCTTTCCATGTATGGCAATAAACTCTTCTGTTAGGAGTTTTTTCATATCGCCAGCAAAGAAAGAGGCATTTTCAATATGATTGTGGACCGCATTCATGCGAGCGTCTTGCACTGCCATTTCGACATATTCTAGCCCAACAACCTTTTTAGCGAATTTGGCTAAGAACAAGGCTATAGTACCAGTACCTGTATACAAATCATACACCAACTCGTCTCCTTGTAAATCAGCATATTCTCTGACCAATTGATACAATCTTAAAGCCTGATGGGTATTCGTTTGAAAAAAGGATTTGGGACCAATTTGAAAACGCAAATCCTCCATTTTTTCTTCTATGAAGGGTTTTCCATGAAAACAAATAACACCTAAGTCGTGGAAAGTATCGTTCCCTTTTTGGTTGACCACATAATTCAAGGAGCTAATCATTGGAAAATTACTCTTCAAATAGTTCATGATTAGGTCAATTTCCTCTTCGGTAGCATAGGCAAATTGCACCACCACCATCCATTCACCCGAACTTGAATTTCTAATGATTAGATTTCTGAGTGCCCCTTCATGTTGGTTTTTTAATTCATAAAATGAAATTCCATTGGATTCAGCAAAAACACGCACTCCATTGCGGATGGCATTAGATGGATCTGGTTGAAGGTAGCAATGATTTACCTGTAAAATTTTATCAAATCGGCCAGGAACATGAAATCCCAAGGCATTCATTGAGCCTAACATATCCTTTCCAATCTCATCTTCCGTTAACCAACGAGCCGAGGAGAATGTAAATTCAAGTTTATTGCGGTAATAATAAGTTTCTTCTGAACCTAAAATAGGTTGAAATTCAGGCAACTTAACCTTGGCTATTCGCTCCAAGTTATCCTTCACCTGTTTGTATTTAAAATTCAGTTGTGCTTGATAAGTCACATGCTGCCATTTACAGCCCCCACAAATCCCAAAATGCTCACAGGCAATTTCAGTCCTAAAAGAAGAAAGAGGCTGAATATTGATGGCTTGCGCCTGTTTAAACTTCTTTTTTGATTTTAAAACACGTAAATCGGCAATATCACCTGGTGCTACGGTACCTTGTACAAATATTACCTCATCATTAACCTTAGCTATGCATTTGGCTTCAGCAGCAAAATCTAGAATGGGAATTTGTTCTAAAACTTGGGGAATTTTATATTTTTTGGCGCTCATAATCTGAATTCTAGCGCAAAAATAGGGCTTTCATTTGGCTAGCCAATCAAATACAGGATAAAAGCTTAACTTTGAAAGCAAATTTATTGTATGAAAAACAAAGTTGTCATCATAACAGGAGCCTCATCAGGCATAGGCAAAGCATTGGCTTTTGAATTTGGAAGCAAGGGCGCCCACGTGGTCATCACGGGAAGAAATGAAAATAAACTCATGGAAGCTTTGGCTGAATTACAAGCCTTACAAATCCAGTCCACTGCCATAGTTTGTGATAGCAGTTCAGAGGAACAGACTCGCGAAATGATTGTGCAGGTGGTGAAGGAATTGGGACAAATTGATATTTTGATCAATAATGCCGGAATTTCCATGCGATCTATGTTTGAGCAGGTCGATTTAAAGGTCTTGAAACAATTGATGGACATTAATTTCTGGGGAACCGTATATGCCACACATGCAGCTTTACCTTATATCAAAAAATCCAAAGGAGGAATCATTGGTATTTCATCCATTGCAGGATATCGGGGATTACCCGTTAGAACGGGCTATTCCGCTTCTAAATTTGCCATGAATGGGTTTTTAGAAGCGTTGAGAACGGAATTATTGGAAACTGGAGTGCATGTATTAACCGCATGTCCTGGCTTTACTGCCTCTAATATTCGAAATGCATCTTTGAATTCAGAGGGGAAAATCACGGGAGACTCTATGCGTGATGAAGAAAAAATGATGTCGGCAGAGGAGGTAGCCGAAAAAATTTACCAAGCTTATCAACAAAAAAAGAAAACATTAGTACTTACATTTCAGGGCAAACTGACCGTTTTCCTAAACAAATGGATGAATGGATTGATGGATAGGTTGGTATACAATACACTTAAAAAGGAGAAAGATAGCCCGTTGAGATAATTTCTAATTATAAATTGTAGATTGTAAATTGTATGTATTGAAGGGTTTTAAGAAAATAAAGATTTTCATGATTTACAATTCTTTATGGTACAATTAAAAGCCCTGCCCGACAACATCAAGCAGGGCAGTACAACCCTTTTAACTTACCACTCTATATTATTCTGAGTTGATACTCAGCATGAAACACCAAAATCAATGCGGTACTAATTCCGTAAAAATGGACTCAAATTCTTTACTTTTCTGTTCAAAATAGGAGGGAGCAAAATCAAACTCTTGCATCAACATCAAAAAGTAATTCTTCTCGAAAACCAAAAACTTGGAAGTCTGAATCGTTTCGGCAGAAAAGGTATGTTTTTTCCCTTCCATAACTTCAGAAATACCTAAAAAAATTGGACAAGCCTGATAAATGATTCCTTCTGGGGCATTGAATGATTTCAATGAAATCTCACCGCCTTGAAAATAAAACACAAATTCAGCTTTCTGACCTTGACGAAACAGAAATTCATTAGCTAAATAGTTGATTTCTATTCCGCTAGCTAGTACTTTACGTTCTGTCTCGATCATTTGATCCATACTTCATCGAAAATTTATTTACGAAAATAGATTGACCCTTGAATTAATTTCATGACAATGCTCATGTTTTGTCCTGCTTTTTATCATTATCAAGGCAAAATTTTCATGGGAAATTTGAAAAAAGATTAAATATATAATGGAACAGCTCGTTCAAAGTCCCCAAACAAATACAAAATGCTATCACTGCGGTGAGACATTTGCGGATGAAATCGTACATTTCCAGGAAAAAGATTTTTGTTGCCAAGGATGTAAAAATGTATACGAGCTGTTGCAAGACCATGAATTAGGCACTTATTATACCTGTGATGTCAATCCGGGTATATCTCCGAGTCTTCAGAATTTTGATTATTTAAACAAGCCCGCTTTTCGGGATAAATTGATTCAATTTTCCAACCAAGACATATCCAAAGTAAGTTTTAACCTTCCTAGCATTCACTGCCGCTCTTGCCTTTATTTGTTGGAAAACTTACATAAGCTTGATTCAGGCATTGTAAAAACTCAATTGAATTTTGGAAAAAAAGAATTGAGTGTTTGGTTCCGGGAACAGGAAATCAGCCTTGGAGCCTTAGCCTCTTTGTTAGCCAAGGTTGGTTATGAACCACTTTTATCTGAAGAGTCAGAGGGAAATGAGAAGAAAAAAAGATTATCCCAACAAACACAGCTTTTCATCAAATTAGGAGTAGCAGGTTTTTGTGCTGGAAATATTATGCTTTTTAGTTTTCCAGAATACTTAGGCATTGAAGATGGAAACCTGAAGTACTTATTTGGCTATTTAAACTTGATTTTAGGCTCTATTGCCTTATTTTATTCGGGTTCCGATTATTTCAAAAACATCTGGGCACACATTAAGTTAAAAAAAATCACCATTGAGATGCCAATTCTTTTAGGTGTTTTGGTAGGTTATTCACGAAGTGTGTATGAAATTCTAAGCCATACAGGAGCGGGCTATATGGATTCGGTATCGGGCCTTTTATTCTTTTTGTTAATAGGTAAGTGGTTTCAACAAAAGTCCTTTGATTTTCTATCTTTTGAGCGAAAATACACCTCTTATTTCCCATTAGTAATTACCAAAATCATGCAGGGAAAGGAAGAAATGGCCCCATTGAGCGAAATTCAGGTGGGTGATCGTTTGCGTATTCGAAACGAGGAAATCATTCCAGCAGATGCTATTTTAATCAAAGGAAAGAGCAATATGGATTACAGTTTTGTCACGGGTGAAAGTGAATGGGTAGCCATTCAATCGGGCAACTTAATCTATGCGGGAGGAAAGCATCATGGGGAGATGATAGAAATTGAAGTTAAAAAAGATCTGCAACAAAGCCATTTGACTCAGTTATGGGAACAACAGGCATTCAAAGATCCTAGCTTTAAAGCAGAAAACTGGGAGAACTTTGCGAATCAAGTCGGAATCTATTTTACCATAGGCCTGATTACTTTAGCGACTATCGTAGCCCTTTACTGGATACAAGTAGATCCAAGCAAATGGCAAAATTCCGTAGTAAGTATCTTGGTTATAGCTTGTCCCTGTGCCTTGGCCATTTCTTACCCTTTTGCTTTGGGACATGGAGTTCGCTGGCTTTCCAAAAGTAACCTTTATGTAAAGGATATTCAGGCTTTGGAAAGAATGGGGCAGGTAGACACGGTAGTATTTGACAAAACTGGTACATTAACTTTGGCTAAATCTGAAGCACCTAACGTTTACTTACACCGTGATTTGAGCGAGAATGAATTGGATATACTTTATTCTTTGTCCCTACAGTCGACACACCCACTTTCTCGTCGACTTTGCACCTATACCCAAAGTTTTGGAGACAGAAAATTATTGTCGATTAGTTCTTTTAAAGAGGTTCCTGGCAAAGGATTAGAGGCCCGATGGAAGGAATTACATATAAAAATTGGTTCTGCTAAATTTTTAGGAATCAATCCTAATGTCTCACCGCAGGATTTCTTTAGTTCTGAATCTCAACTATTTATACAAATTGGGGATGATGCCTTGGGTTATTTGGATTTCCCTTGGGAAAACAGGGAAGGAGTAGAATTTATGCTCAGAAAGTTGCAACATCACTATGATGTCTTTTTGGTATCTGGAGACAAGACGAACCATGCTGCTAGCCTAAAAGATTGGTTTGCAACAGAAGATCACATGAAGTTTGAATGTAGTCCTATGGAAAAAATGGATTTCATCAAGCAATTACAAGCTGAGGGAAAAAAGGTAATGATGGTAGGTGATGGCCTAAATGATGCAGGAGCCTTGCAACAGGCCCATGTGGGAATAGCTGTTTCTGATGATCATTTACATTTTACTCCAGCAAGTGATGCTATTTTACAAGGCCGTTCGCTAAGTCGTCTACCTGAATTTTTGAATTTTTCAAAAAAGGCCATTACCTTGATAAAAATGAGTTTCTTGTTGTCCTTGGTGTACAACACCATAGGATTGAGTTTTGCGGTACAGGGTAATCTATCGCCATTGGTAGCAGCGATTTTAATGCCTGTTAATTCCATCAGTATGTTGATCATTGCTACTTGGGGAATGAATATATATGGCAAGCGATTGAAAACCAATTGAAATCATATTCGTATCCACCGTTAGCTGAGTAAAATCATATTTTTAACCACCAGATAAAAAGAACTTTACCTCGTAGTAAGATGTATTCGTACGCTTTCTGCAATCCTTGTTCTCTTAATTTATAGCATGTCATGGAAATAATGTATTTAATGATTTTTTTGAGTTTACTCATGGCCATTGGATTCCTATTTGCCTTTATTTGGTTTATACGATCTGGTCAGCAAGATGACTTAATTACTCCTGGTATGCGAATCCTGAATGAAGATAAAAAGACAAACAATTAATCTCAATTTAAACGCTTATGAAGTCACAAACGACTACTTTGGATCAATTTTCGTACGATAACAAAACCGTCCGAAATTTTGCCATTGCAACCATTATCTGGGGTATTGTTGGAATGCTGGTCGGGGTTATCATTGCCTCGCAGTTATTCGAACCTGCCATGAACGTCACCCAATACGGAACATTTGGTCGTATACGTCCGCTGCATACTAATGCAGTAATTTTCGCTTTTGTGGGTAATGCCATTTTTGCTGGAGTCTATTATTCCCTTCAGAGGCTACTAAAAGCACGCATGTTCAGTGACTTCCTTTCAGCTTTCCATTTCTGGGGTTGGCAATTAATCATTGTTGCAGCAGCCATCACCTTACCATTAGGTATTACGACATCCCACGAATATGCTGAGTTAGAATGGCCTATTGATATTGCCATTACCTTGGTATGGGTAGCATTTGGTATCAATATGTTTGGTACGATTATTAAGCGTAGAGAGCGTCATTTATATGTAGCGATTTGGTTTTACATTGCTACGTTTGTAACGGTTGCCGTTTTACATTTAACTAATTCCGTTCAATTACCGATCTCATTCTTAAAAAGCTATTATGTATATGCTGGTGTACAAGATGCCTTAATTCAATGGTGGTATGGTCATAATGCAGTAGCATTTTTCTTAACTACACCATTTTTAGGTTTAATGTATTACTTCTTACCTAAAATGGCGAATCGTCCAGTTTATTCTTATCGTTTATCCATTTTACACTTCTGGGCTTTGATATTCATCTATATCTGGGCGGGCCCTCACCACTTATTATACTCTAGCTTACCGGATTGGGCTCAATCTTTAGGAGTTGTTTTCTCCATCATGTTGATTGCTCCTTCTTGGGGTGGTATGATTAATGGTTTATTGACTTTACGAGGTGCATGGGATCAAGTTCGTGAAAATACGATATTGAAATTCATGGTGGTAGGTATCACCACGTATGGTATGGCCACTTTTGAAGGCCCTATGTTAAGTTTGAAAAATGTTAATGCCATTGCGCACTTTACCGACTGGATCGTAGCACACGTGCACGTAGGGGCTTTGGGTTGGAATGGATTTTTAACCTTCGCTATGTTATACTGGTTAGTACCACGGATTTTCCAAACCAGCTTGTTCTCCGAGAGATTAGTAAAAACTCACTTCTGGATTGGAACTTTAGGAATCGCCTTCTATGCTATTCCGATGTATATTTCTGGTTTCACTCAAGGGATGATGTGGAAGCAATTTACTCCAGAGGGAACTCTTCAATATGGTAACTTTTTAGATACTACTTTACAAATTATCCCTATGCACCAAATGCGTGCTTTAGGTGGTACATTATACTTAATTGGAGCTATTTTAATGGCCTACAACTTATTCAAAACGATGGCTCAAGGTAGCTTATTAGCCAATGAACCAGCCGAAGCTGCACCACTAGAGGTAATCGTTTCTGAGAAAGAAATCAAAGGTTTACATTGGCATAGTTGGATTGAGAGAAGACCTATTCAATTGTTGATTGGTTCATTAATCATGATTTTGGTAGGTTCTTTAGTCGAATTAATCCCAACTTTTATGGTCAAATCCAATGTGCCGACTATTGCAGCCGTTCAGCCTTATACTTCATTAGAATTAGAGGGTAGAGATATTTACATCCGTGAAGGTTGCGTAAGCTGTCACTCACAATTGGTTCGTCCGTTCCGTAGTGAAACTGAGCGCTATGGTGAATTCTCTAAGTCAGGTGAATTTGTCTACGATCATCCATTCTTGTGGGGTTCCAAAAGAACGGGACCAGATTTGCATCGTGAGGGCGGTAAATATCCAGATTCTTGGCATTACCACCACATGCGCGAACCAGCCTCTATGTCGCCAGGTTCTATTATGCCTGCATACGAATGGTTATATGAGCAAAGTTTGAATACTTCTCAAACTCAGGCTAAGTTAAAAGCCATGAAAGCACTGGGTGTGCCATACGATGATGTACAGATTAAAAATGCTGTTAGTGATCTAGAAGCACAATCTAAAGAAATACAGGCAAGATTAGCCGAAGAAAAAATCAAAGTAGGAGCCGATAAGGAGATTATTGCCTTGATCGCTTATTTACAAAGATTAGGTACAGACATTTCTAAAAAATAAGACCATGTTTAAGCAATTCATATCTACAATACCGGGAGCAGATTCCTACATGATTTTTTCATTATTGGTATTCCTTGTATTCTTTGTTTTGGTAGGAGTCTATTTATTCTGGATGGATAAAAAACATTTGGATAAAATGAGAAAAATGCCTCTAGAATAGGTCTAAAAGATTTTTGACAACATTTATTTATAACAATATGTTTAGTTCATTCACAGAAATTTGGTTAATCAGCTTGATATTTTTAACAAGCATTTTGATATTAATCGTAACCATGCAGCTTTCTTCTGCGCTTAAAAAATTAACTCAGGCACCTGGTCAAGTAGAAGAGGAAGCATCATTAAGCTGGTGGCAGAAATTTACCGGATTAAAACCTTTGGAAAAGGAGAAGGATCTGGAATTAGAGCATCAGTATGATGGCATCGTGGAGTTAGATAATCCTACTCCACCATGGTTCATGTACTTGTTTTACATTACCATTCTTTTCGGTATAGTCTATTTATTCTACTATCATGTGGCTCAAGATGGCAATATCCAAGAAACAGAATACAAAAATGAAGTAGCTGTTGCGGAGAAAGCAAGAGAAGAGTACATGAAAAAATTTGCAAATTCTGTAAACGAGGATAATGTAAAAGCCTTAACAGCCGCGAAAGATTTAACAGAAGGTTCAAGTATTTATACCACAAATTGTGTAGCTTGTCATGGTGATAAAGGCCAGGGCGGGGTAGGACCTAACTTGACTGACGTGTATTGGTTGCACGGTGGAACCATTAAAGATTTATTTCATACCATCACGAACGGTGTTCCAGAGAAAGGGATGATTGCATGGAATAAAACCTTAAATCCGATTCAGATTCAACAAGTTTCGTCTTATATTTTGACCTTACAAGGTACTAATCCTCCAGGGGCAAAAGAACCTCAAGGAACTGAACAAAAATAAGTCACCTAAACTTTACTCTATATGAAACAGAATGTAGGACGTACTGACCGGATTGCTCGATTTGCCGCTGCGGTAGTTTTAGCTATCCTAACCTATGCAAAAATTATTCCGGAAAATTTATCTGTTGTTGTGTATGTAGTTGCTGGCATCATTGCTTTAACTGGAATCGTTCGTTTTTGTCCCTTATACAAACCTTTTGGTATAAGCACTTGTAGAGAAAAGGCTCCATTTTAAACTAAAAGGTCCGGCAACGGACCTTCTTTTTTATGTCAAACATCAGTTTAGAAAATGATGATTTTAGAAATCATCTATATAATCAAAGCAAAGACGGAAAACGTATTTGGATTTACCCAGGTAGAATTATAGGAAGACTATATCGCCTAAGAACATATTTTTCTTACCTGTTAATGATTTTACTTTTTGGCTTACCTTGGTTGGAGCGAAAAGGTGAACCTTTGTTTCTTTTCAATATCCTAGAGCGTAAGTTCATATTTTTCGGCGTTCCATTTTTTCCTCAAGACTTCCATCTAGTTGCCTTAGGTTTGGTGGCTTCCATCATATTTATTAGTCTATTTACTGTTTTATTTGGTCGTGTTTGGTGCGGATGGGCTTGCCCACAAACCATATTTATGGAAATGCTCTTCCGAAAAATCGAATATTGGATAGATGGAGACGACAAAGCCCAAAAAAGACTAGATGCCGCACCTTGGGATAGTAGTAAGATCATTAAACGCGTCAGTAAACACAGCCTATTCCTTATTTTATCATTTGCCATTTCCAATACGTTTTTAATGTATATCGTGGGTAAAAAAGAGTGGCTTAAGTTAGTCACCGAATCTCCTTTAGATCATTTGGCAGGTTTATTTGCTATCATTCTATTTACGGGAACTTTCTATTTTGTTTTTGCCCGTTTCAGAGAGTTAGTATGTATTGTGGTTTGCCCTTATGGTCGTTTACAGGGAGTTTTACTGGACAATAATTCCATATTAGTTTCCTATGACCATAAACGAGGAGAACCTAGAGGAAAAATACAAAAAGGTCAAGATCTTAGTCATCAAGGAGATTGTATTGACTGCCATTGGTGTGTACGAGTTTGTCCTACGGGAATTGATATTCGAAATGGATCCAATCAGTTAGAATGCATCGGTTGTACATCTTGTATAGATGCCTGCGATGAGGTGATGGAGAAAATCAATAAGCCCAAGAATTTAATACGCTATGATTCGGTCAATGGAATCAATGAACAGAAGAAATTGAAATTCAACTTGAGAATTGGAGCATACAGCACCGTATTATTATTATTAATTGGTGCCATTGCCTTCTTGTTATTGACAAGAAGCCCATGGGAAACAACCCTGCTAAGAACCCCTGGAATGACCTTCCAATTAGACGAAAAGAAGAAGGAAGTAAGTAATTTGTATAGCATTGAAATTTTGAACAAATCATTGGATTTACAAGATTTGCAGTTCCAAATCCCAGCCCCAATGCGCATACAATGGGTAGGAGCTCCTCCAAAGGCCATTGAACCAGGTAAAATGGTGAAATCTGAGTTTTTCATTAAAGCTCCTATGGGCGTTTGGAAAAGCAAGGATAAAATAACTATTGAGATTAAAAATAGAGAGGGATATACAGAGGTAATTAAAACTAGATTTATACAGCCTGATGAGTAACAACACAAATAAAACATGGAATTGGGGACATGCCATAGTGGGCGTTTTTATCCTATTTGGCGCATTTATGGCCTATTTTTATGTCAATATGACACATGAAAAAGTAGAATTAGTGGGCGACCACTACTATGAAGATGGGCAGAAATTTCAAATGAAAATTGATCAAAAAAAGGAAGCTGCACTTTTAAGCAAAAAAGTGGAATTACAATTTAACGCGGCCTCTCATGAAGTTAAACTGAGTATTCTACCAGGTAGTCATGATCTTAAAGTCAATTTCTTCCGACCTTCTTCAGCGTCTCAAGATAAGGTATTCTCCTTGGCTACACCTCAGGATAGTACTTGGACTATTCCTGGTGAATTCTTGACCAAAGGTCCATGGAAAATCACGTTAGAGTGGATGATTTCTGATAAAAAATACCTCACAGAATATCGAATTATCGTTCCCTGATGCATACTTGGTACCTGAGCTTTTTTATTGGTTTAGCTGGAAGCTGGCATTGTATTGCCATGTGTGGGCCTATCATGCTGCATGTCAGACAAAAAAATCAGCGATTAGCTAATGTAAGCACAGTGATGTACCAATTTGGTCGTATACTGACCTATAGTTTGATGGGATTAGTTGTCGCCAGTTTGGGGTCCATTTGGATTTTCCCTAACTGGTGGCATCTGTATTATATCGTTGCAGGTTTGATTTTATTATTCCTTTCCATCGGAAAACTAAAAGATAGCTATTTTGATTTCTTATATCGCTGGATCGGCAAACCCTTGCAGCAATCAGGCAGGGGATTAGGGACATGGGGGCATTTCCTATTAGGAATGGGCAATGGATTGCTACCTTGTGGGTTAGTAACTGGGGGACTTAGTATAGCTTTAATTCAACCTAGCCCGATTGGGGGCGCTTTAACGATGTTCGTTTTTGGAATAAGTACCTTACCTGCTATTACTGCAGCTATCTTGAGTTTAGATTGGCTAGAAAAAAGGCAAAGTAATGCCTTGCGTTATGTTAAATTATTAAGCTGGGCGGTGGCTATCATACTACTTTTCAGAGGAGCTTGGGGTATTGGAATGAGTCAATCCAATTACCTTAAAAACTCGTCCCTTAGCCCCATTATTTGCCATCCATTTTCGGCTCAATAACGCAAATTTGCTAGCTTAGATACATCCAAAAGTGTCATTTCGCTTCCGCGAATTTCTAGCAATCCTTCCTTTTTAAAATCACTTAAAGTACGAATGACCGTTTCAGTGGCAGTTCCAACTCTAGAAGCCAAATCTTCACGAGATAAACGTATTACCACCGGACCATTTCCAATGTTTCCATAGGTCTTGGCTAATTCAACTAATGCCATAGAAACGCGTAGTCGTAAGGACTGGTAAGCCATTGAAACCAAAATTTTCTCATTTTTCATGAGATAGCTGGTCAGTGCCTTTCTGAAATAAATTTCCAAATGAATATTTTGTTTCAATAAATCCTTGAATTCATTGGAAGAAATACTCAAAATAACCGATTCCTCTAAAGCTTCAGCTGTTTCCCGATAACTTTGGTTCTCCAGCATATCCACGTAACCAAAAAAATCACCTTCTTTGATAAAAGAAGTGATAAAATATTTACCCTCACGGTTGGTATGATAGGTTTTTATTTTACCTTTTTCTAAAAAATACAAGCGAGATGGAGTATCTCCTTCCGAATATATACTCTGCTTTTTTTGTAAATGGTGCGTTCTTTTTTCAATCTCATAATGTGAAAAATCCAGAAAATCCAAGGCTTTTTGAGCTAAGGATACTTCTGAATCCAATTCGACATCTAGCGAACTACCTGTCATCAGAAGGGATTTCTTTTTTAATCTAGTCTCAATGGAACGCAATAATTCAACTTCTTGAAAAGGCTTGGTTAAAAAATCATCAGCCCCCATTTCCATGCCTTTACGCATGTCTGAACGGTCCGTTTTGGCCGTTAAAAAAATAAAGGGAACCTGAGATAATTTCTCGTGTTTAGAAAATACCTGCAAAACTCCAAAACCATCCAAATGAGGCATCATGATATCACAAATAACCAAATCCGGGAGATTTTGCTGTGCCAAACGAACCCCTTCAATTCCATCCGAGGCGGTTTCTACTACATAACCAGATAATTCTAAAAGTTCGGCAGTATTTTCTCGGATATCGTCACTATCCTCTATAAGAAGTATTTTATTCATCATGGTTCAGTTTCGGTATTTCAATGGTAAGTTGAGTGCCTTGGTTAAGTTCTGACTCCAAAGTCATTCGTCCTTGAATTAATTCCAAATATCGGTCAATTAAATGTAAACCCAAACCAGTACCAGGAATCACCGTGGCATTACTACCTCGGAAGAATCGCTCAAACAAATGTTTTTTATCCTCATCACTGATGCCTATACCTCTATCTTTAATATTGATTTTCAGTAAGTTATTTTCCTCTCTAACGATTAATTCCACATTTTCATTGGAAAATTTTAAGGCATTAGAAAGGGCATTTAATAAGATTTTTCTAATTACTGATTCATCGCTTACCCAAGTTTCTGAGGCCTTGAAATCCAAATTAATTTTTTGATTGACCTTTTTATAAGGAATTAAGTCGGATTTAATTTCCATAAATAATGACTCCAATTCAATCGTGGAAACATGAATTTGGACATTCCCTGATTCTAGTTTTCCCACAGATAAAAATTCCTCCAAAATCATGGTCAAATGATTGACAGAAGCCTTTATACGTCGAATATGCTGCTCTCTTTTGTCTTGTTCTTCCGCCTTTTGATATTTTTCCAAGAGGGTGGCAGAGCTCAAAATAGAGGTTAAAGGAGTTCTAAATTCATGCGAGGCCATTGATACGAAACGGGTTTTCAAATCACCCAATTCCTTTTCTTTCTGCAAAGCATTTTCTAATTCAATGGTATTTGCCTCCAATTGTTCTAAGGTATTCTGAAGGGCTTGGGTTCTTGACTTCACTTCCTCCTCCAAGGTCTCATTGAGTTGATTTATTTCTTGATTCTTCAAAATCAACTCCATTTCAACCTTTCTTTTTAGGGTAACATCACTGATAAAAGCAATGTAGAACATTTGTCCATCCTCTCGAAAATGACTCAGACTGATCTCTACTGGGAAAAGTGATTCATCCTTTCGCTTGGCTTTTAAGTCCAAACCTGCCCCCATAGGCCTATCTTGCGGATGGGACGCATATTTAGCTTGATGGTCATGATGTCTTGATCTAAGGTGATTAGGAATCAGAATTTCGATATTCTTGCCTTTGAGCTCATGGGGTTCATATCCAAATAAACGATCGGCAAAAGGATTGGTCAAAACGATATTACTGGAAGCATCTGTCACTAGAATACCAATAGCTGCTTCATTGAAGATGGCCTCATATTGAAATCTAGAAATTACAAGTGTTGACATACGCTTTTTAAACCTTCTAATTTACAAATTTTGACTAATAACCAAGGCATTTAAGGATGATAAGATGACTTCTGATGTTTCAAAACATCCTTTAAATAAAAATGTACATCCTTAAATTTACCTTCTGTGTAATTAGACGCCTGATCAAAAAAATGGGGGGAATTTTTGTCGCCACTTTGTCCTCCTGCCAACAAAGATTTAGCCTTGATTGTAGGACCGAATTCCACCGCACAAATAAAACTATTTCCATTAATTCCATACCATTTTCGGGTATTAGGGAAGGGTTTACTATTGTAGGAGGGAAGCATACCCCAAGTAGAAGAAGCAAAAGGCACAGGGAAACTTGATTGAACATCATCAAATGTAAAATCAACCTGATTATCAATCCTTTGCAATCGATTGATTGCTCCCCAAGGTAGATTCCATTTACCCCAGGTTTTGGTCAAATCTGCCAAAACATTTTCCAATACCTGACACATTTCTTCCTCTTTTCCAGCAGCAAGGTAGGCTTCTATACTTTGAATCATGTCACTTTCACCCCCAAACAACACCTTTCTTGGAATCTTGGCTAGAATCTTTTGTCCCCAATGGACAGCTAAAGTTTGTGCAACAGAATTTACAGAGACGTAATAATTCCAGTTACGAAGCGTATCCATGGCCGATGTAAAATCAGTAGAATTTGCTATCCGTTTATCTCCAGCTTTAACTAGGGCAGGAATCAATAACTCAAATGCAGTCAATTTACGGTCATAGCCTAAACGAATCAGACTTTCCAAATCCAATTTTCCTGGACTGGAAAATAGCCTCACTGCATTTCTATCGCGGAAATTTTCCCCATCGGGAGCCATATATACGGGGTATTGGTCTCTCTTAGGACTAGAGAAACCAGCTACCGTAAAAGGAGTGGAGTTACAATTTTGAATCCATGCGCTCTTAGGATCTATAGTCTGTACGATTTCCGATAAGGCATGCAGGCCCTTCCAATCTAGTTCGGAACGAGTACCATCTTGTACTTTTGACCAATCAATATCCGGCTTTCTCTTAGGAACAAAATTTCCATGCCAATAAGCAATTCGACCGTTTTTACCGGCATACACCGTGTTATTAGAAGTATTGGCGCGCATGTTCATGACTTTTTGGAAAGATTCAAAACTAGTGGTTTTAGTTCTAGCCCAACTTTGAATCAAGCTCTTCATGGAACGATTATATGACCTCACTGAAATCCATTTTCCATCCCTTTGAGCCATAATTGGCCCCCGATGGTTGAAATATGCATTTATGTTGATAGGCTCTTTATCTCGCGACTTTAATTGAATGGTTTGTTCCTTCATGGGCAACCATTTACCATCCAACAAATATTCCATTCCCTTAGAACCTTCCCGAGTGGTTTCCGCATAATTATCCGCCACATCCACCTGGCTAGAGTTGTGCATCCAACCGCCGTATGGGTTAAAACCCTGATAAACAAAAAATTGTCCCCAAGTCACCGCTCCATACACCTGTAATCCCTCCTGACTGTTTACATGAACCTCCGGTCTAAAATAGAAAGTTACGTGTGGATTAATGTAAAATAAAGAATTCCCTGATTTCGATTTGGCAGGACCTACCGCAAAGCCATTGGAGCCTGTTAAATCTGCCTCAGGGTCATGAGGATTGATTTTCTGATATGTCAATCGCTGGCCATTTAAACCATAAAATTGGGCCACTTCCGACTGATTCACACTTCCGGTAGATATGGCACCAATGCTCCCATCTGTCCAAAGTAGGGGATACCAAGGCTCAAAATGAGTTAATAAGGCGGGTTTTACTTCTGGATGCTTGGCTAGATAGTAATTGATTCCATCAGCATAGGCATTCAATAATTTCTTTAACCAGACTGGGCTATTTTTATAATCTTGTTTTGCTTCTTCTTGACTGATTATCAGCCGGATATATAAATCATTGGCCCATTCTTTGGATCCAAAAACCTCTGCTCTTCTTCCTAATTTTTCGATGTAATTCATTTCTACCCGCATGAAATCATCTTCACACTGCGCATACAACAGCCCAAAAACTGCATCTGCATCAGATTTTCCATAAATGTGCGGTACTCCATATTCATCACGTATGATTTTTACCCGTTTAGCCTGTTCTTTCCATGCCTTCCATTGTTTTGAAGGAAAAGCGGAAACTATGGATGTAATAAAGGCTAGTATTAAGAGGAAAGAATACCGAAATAAAGAATGAGTTAATTTAGAATTCATAGTTTAGCTGTTGATTAAGCAAAAATACATTTTTTTAGTTTCGATGTTCAGGAAATATTTTTTGCTTTACCCACATACATTTCCATAAAATTACCGGGTACTTGGGTATATAATATGTCATTTTGTCTTTTTAGATTTGTCATTCTGTAAGAAATTTTCGCCTCAAAAACACCATCACATATGAAATTAAAGTACCTCCTTGCGCTTGTAATTGTTTCCGCCATTTCCTATTCCTGTAGGAATCAAATGGAAAAAGATACCTATCGAGTAATCCTAGAAGACCAAGATAATTTGGCAGAAAAAGCCAGGATAGCCAAAGAAAAATCACCCATAAAAATTGCTCCAGGCTTACAAATTACCCGTTTTGCCTCAGATTCATTGGCTCCAGATCCAGTAGCCATGGACATAGACGATAAAGGCGCCATTTATATCACTCGTACCAACCGGGGAAAATATTCAGAGTTTGATATTCGGGGGCACAGAGATTGGATGACAGAATCCATCGGATTTCAATCTGTCGCTGACAGAAAGGCCTTTTTACACAAAACCTTTGCGACTGAAAATTCAGAAAAGAACAATTGGCTTCCTGATTTAAATAATGATGGTGTTCATGATGTAAATGATTTAAAAGTAGAAAAAGAAGAAATCTGGAAAATTGAAGATAAAAACGGAGATGGTTTGGCTGATCAATCTACCCGCATTTTTAATGGGTTTCATGAGGAATACACGGATGTGGCAGGGGGAATCTTAATGCGTAAAAAAGATGCATTTATTGCTGTGGGACCAGATTTGTGGCGACTTAAAAATACGAAGAAAAACGGACTCTTAACTGACCCAGTATCTATTTCAACGGGTTATGGAGTACATATTGGATTTGGTGGACACGGGATGTCTGGAGTTATCGAAGGACCTGATGGAAAGATTTATTGGCAAATTGGAGACATTGGAGCGAATATAACAGCAGTGGATGGAAAACAATATAAATACCCAAACTCTGGGGTAATTGTTCGTTCTAACCCTGATGGAAGCAATTTTGAGGTATTTGCATCGGGATTACGAAATACTCACGAATTCGTATTTGATCATTATGGTAATCTAATCAGCTCTGATAATGATGGAGACCATCCGGGAGAAAGCGAACGTTTAGTGCATGTTGTAGAAGGCTCAGATGCGGGTTGGAGATCCAACTGGCAATATGGAAAATACACAGATCCTTCCAACAACTTATATAAGGTTTGGATGGATGAAAAATTATACGTTCCACGTTGGAAAGGACAAGCCGCTTACATTATTCCTCCTATCCGTAATTATCACAATGGACCAACGGGTATGTTGTTTAATCCTGGAACAGCTTTGGGTAAAAAGTGGACTAATAAGTTCTTCTTGGTGGAATTTGTAGGAAATCCTAATGCCTCTCACATTTGGTCGTTTGATTTAAAACCAAAAGGAGCATCCTTCGATTTCAAATCTGAGGAAGATATTGTGAGTGGAATTTTACCAACAGGTATGAGATTTGGACCCGATGGAGCCTTGTACGCAGCCGACTGGGTTTATGGTTGGGATGTAAAGCATTTTGGTCGTGTGTGGAAAATTGACGTAGATACTAAAAATAATGACTTAGAAAAAGAACGAGCTGAGACGAAACGTTTGATCCAATTGGATTATGAAAAACAAAGTCCAGATATGCTGTATGATTTACTGTTTTACAACGACATGCGTGTACGCCAGAAAGCGCAATTTGAATTAGCCAAAAGGGGTAAAGCCTCGGTGGCCATATTCCAAAAAGCAATTCAGCAACGGGAAAATCAATTAGCCCGAATTCATGGAATTTGGGGAATAGGGCAATTAGGTGCTTCTGATGCACTAATTGGTAGTCAATTGGGTGCCTTATTGAATGACCCAGATGAGGAGATCATTGCACAAGGTGCCAAGGTCTTAGGGGATATTTTTAATAAAGATCATGAAGACAAGTTGATTCAATTATTGAATTCAAAAAATTCACGTATCAACTTCTTTGCATGCCAGGCATTGGGAAGAATCAAATCGGAAAAAGCCATTCCAGGATTATTAAGTGTGTTAGAGAAAAATAATGATGAAGACCATTACATCCGTCATGCTGCGGTTTTAGCTCTTTCTAGGATAGGCAAAGAGGAGCCTATTGTGGCCTTAGCTAAATCAAACCATACCGCACTTAAAACTGCCGCTGTACTCGTATTACGTCGACTTTCTAGTCCTCAATTGGCTTTATTTTTACAAGATTCCGATGAATACATTGCCACAGAAGCGGCTAGAGCTATCAATGATGATGAGTCCGTTCCAGCAGCATTACCGGCATTAGCAGCGGCATTGAATAATAAGGCTTGGAAAGGAGAACCATTATTGCGTAGAGCTATTAATGCATGTTTACGTGTAGGAGGTACTCAAGAGATTGATGCCTTAATTCAATTTAGCGAAAGAAACGACAATTCTGATGTCATTCGTGCGGAAGCCATTGCAACCCTTGGTTCATGGGCTAATCCTTCTGTGCTAGACCGCGTTGACGGTCGTCATAGAGGTGTTTTGCAAAGAAACCCTGCAGATGTAGTGGAACGCATCTACCCTAAAGTAGCCAACTTTTTACGCAGTTCTAATCCAGAGGTATTAATTGCCACAGCAAAATTATTGTCAGAGTTGAAAATTAAGGACTTCAGAAGTGAGCAAACCCAGATATTTTTAAATCATCCCAATGCCAAAGTACGTTCAGCTCAATTGGCATCATTAGTTGCCTTAAATGACAGTCATTTAGCGCTTTTAGTACAAAAAGGAATGAATGATGCAGATAGAAGTGTACGTGGTGCTTCCTTGAGTTTCTTAAATAAAATTGATTTTTCAAAGGCTCAATTACCTCATGTGGTTAATCCCATCATAGAAAAAGGTAGCGTATTGGAACAACAGCAATTATTGCAAAGTATAGGAAAAATGCCTGTAGATAAAACGGAGGATGTTTTGGCCGACTTGATTGAAAAAATGATTGCCAAAAAACTATCGAATGACATACGATTAGACCTAGTAGAGGCTGTTGAGGCAAGCAATTCACAAAAATTAGTAGCCAAATTAGATGCCCTAAAAACGAAAGGAACCTTAACAGACGAATTTAAAGATGCGTTATTTGGAGGTAATATCCAGGCGGGGAATAGTATTTTTTACCGTAATCAAATAGTACAATGTGTGCGCTGCCATAATGCTGGAGGAGAAGGTGGAATTGTAGGTCCTTCACTGAAAGGTATTGGCAACAGATTAAGTAGAGAACAAATTTTACAGGCTTTAATTGAACCAAGTGCTCGAATTGCTCCTGGATATGGAACAATTACGTTAAAGTTGACGGATGGACAAGAAGTAAGCGGAACCGTAATTTCCGAGAACGAGAGTTTGATTCAATTAAAAACATCCGAGGCAGAACCTTTAAAAATAGCTACTTCAAGAATTAAGTCAAGAGAAAACTCTCCATCCAGTATGCCACCAATGGGAAGTTTAATGTCGAAAAGAGAAATTAGGGATGTTGTAGAATTTTTATCATCTTTGAGAAATTAAAATTATTTATATTTGATATAAATATTTTTTATGCGAATAAATCGGCATTTCTTACTTTTCGTCAGTATATTCTTTTTCATGGTCACCGCGTCCATGAAACAAGTACTAGGCATAAAATCTGAAATAGCCGTTGATCATACCATTAAAGTCGAAAAAACTGAGTCAAAGGATTTCGGTTTTTTCGACTTTTTTATGGAAGAAAGCCTCGATTCCACGGAAGAGGAAGAAGATGGGGAAATTACCCATTTTGATTTTGGATTTTTTTCAGAAGGAAATCAATGTTTGTTTTCTTTCTCTGGTTTTTTGGCCAATTTTCCAAAGGCCAATGTGCGTTATAAAAACTATAGCGCATCAATCATCCCATTTTTTATACGATTTAGAAATATTAGGCTGTAGAATAATCCCGCACATTATTCTTAATTCAATTTGCCTAATTGAAAAATCTCACACTCTAACAAGGAGCTTAATTGCTATTTAAAGTTTGACCAGCAATCTTTAAATGGGGTTCAGCTATATTGAAAACATCGTATGAAAAATATCACAAACCCTATCCCGAAAGATGGATTTGACGGATTGAAAGAAAATTTCAGTTCCGATGCCATTTCTGGATTCATTGTTTTTTTATTGGCTCTACCTTTAAGTTTAGGTATTGCCAAAGCTTCCGAATTTCCACCCCTAATGGGCTTATTAACTGCCATCATTGGAGGAATTATAGTCAGTTTATTTTCCGGTTCTAGATTAACTATCAAAGGTCCAGCCGCAGGACTTATCGTGATCATCGTTGGGGCTGTTGCTGATTTTGGTGGAGGAGAGCAGGGCTGGCACTATGCACTGGGGGCCATAGTAGTGGCAGGTATTATCCAAGTGCTATTTGGCGTATTTAAATTAGGAAAACTAGTCGACTTTTTTCCTCTTTCTGCCGTTCATGGTATGTTGGCCGCCATTGGTTTAATTATCATTTTCAAGCAAATACCCGTTTTACTTAATGTAAACCCAGCCATGGCCAAGGGAAAAAGTCCTTTTGAATTGGCGGCATCCATTCCAGATTTCATCATGAATTTAGACAGAAATGGGGCCATTGTGGGTATTCTTAGCTTTTTAATCATGATGACATGGCAAAATATTCCTGTCACATTTTTGAAAAAAATCCCTGCGGCTTTGATTGTTTTATGTATCGCCATTCCTGCCGAAATATTCTTGGATTTTAAACATACCGAACCTGCAAGTGCTCTTGTTAAAATTGGTAGTTTGATTGATAACATACATGTGAATGTTGATTTTGGAGGCTTTGCCAACTCATTAATTTTCATCAAATATGTCATCATGTTTGCTTTGGTGGGATCATTGGAGTCATTATTGACTGTCAAGGCAATCGATATGCAAGATCCATACAAAAGAAAGTCTAATCCCAATAAGGATTTAATTGCGGTGGGTATTGGAAATACTATATCAGGTATTTTAGGAGGATTACCCATGATTTCAGAGGTAGCACGTAGTTCTGCCAATGTCAACAATGGAGCAAAAACCCGATGGGCCAATTTTTTTCATGGATTTTTCATTCTGGTATTTGTGGTTTTTGCCGCACCTGTAATTGAATTAATTCCAAATGCCGCTTTAGCCGCCATGTTAGTATCGGTGGGTATTAAGTTAGCCCATCCTAAGGAGTTTATTCATATTTTCAATATTGGTAAAGGACAATTAGCCATCTTTTTGATTACTATTTTCTTTACCTTATATGAAGATTTGTTGGTTGGTATTGCTGCTGGTATATTGGTAAAAATCATCATTCATGTGGCTAATGGAGCGCCAATATCTAGTTTTTTCAAAGCATCCGTTACAGTATCCTTTAATGAGGACCAATATTTAGTGGAAGTAAATAAAGCCGCAGTATTCACAAATTATATGGGCTTAAAAGCTAAATTGGATGCTATTCCACAGGGTATGCATGTCACCATGGATTTTAGTAATACCCAATTGGTGGATCATTCCGTAATGGAGAACTTGCATCATTTTGAGGCTGATTACATAGCTGCTGGTGGTACATTTTCCATCACAGGTTTTGATGAGCATATTTTATTGTCAGAACATAAATTAGCTGCTAGAAAGAAAAAAATTGATTCTGTTAACTAAATAGATTAGTTCAATCCACTAACATTTGTCATCATTCCCTTAAACAAAAGTTTGAGGGAATAAAAACATGAAAAAATGAACATGACACATCAGGGGTTTCATGTGGAGCATGTGCTACATGAATTAAAACATTATTTACCAGCACAGGCTCCCTTAATGGATTTCGTGCACCATAATACACTGCACGCATTTCAACATTTGCCTTTTCATGAGGCGCTAAAAACAGCTCAAACTACCTTGGGATATCAGGTTTACTTGAGTCTGGAGCAGTTTAGAGACCTGTACGATACCAAACGAATTAATGATGATATTTTAAATAATGTCATCGAGAAAAGAAAAGGTGTAAAAAAATTATCTGATTGGAAATATAAACTTTTGCAGCAGAAAGTCTCGGAGCTACCAAAACCACGAATTGGTGCTTTAAGAGGTCAATGGAAGCAAGTCCATAACATCGACCTAGACTCCATGGTTCATCCCCATCTATTCCGATTGATATCCAGTTATTTGGATCAAGGAATTTCAATTTGGCGTTTCCCAATCGAAAAACATGGTTTTTGGGAAGCTGTAAAAGAATTGGAAAGAAATAGTTGGGTTAGCTTATTCAAAGGTAAAAGAGCCAAAAGCTTATTACAGAACGAAAACACAACTTTAGAGGATTTATTAACTATTTTAGTGGGTTCTCACCCCCATTTATTTGAGCAATATCTATTTGATCAACAATTTGCTCATCAGGGCTGGTCAGGAATGGTTTCTACCGTTGAAGATTTACCTCAAACCTTGTTAGACCGGAGAGAAATAAGTCTTCTAGATCTGATTAAACTAGAATGTTTATTGGAAATAGATGCCATTGATTATCTGTTGTCAAAGGAATGGATTGGAATAGGAAATACTTTAGACGACACATTACCCTCCTTACATGATCCAGTGGAAGATTCTGAAATCATGGAGATTTTATCCATTTTTCAAGAGGCTTTTGAATGGACCTATTATGATCAGGTCCTAGCGGGATTACAACAGGAGTCAAATAAATCGAAAAACAATGCGGTAAAAAGTTTTCAAGGACTTTTTTGCATAGACGATAGGGAATGTTCATTCAGACGCTATTTAGAGGCTATTGATCCTAAATGTGATACCTATGGAACCCCTGGTTTCTTTAGCGTGGAATTCTTTTATCAACCCATTGGTGGTAAATTTTATTCAAAGCTATGTCCAGCACCTGTAACACCCAAATACCTCATTAAAGAAATAGGTGATGAAAAAAAACGAGAAACCGATCCTCATTTTTCTAAGCATAGCCACAATTTTTATACCGGTTGGATCATTTCACAGACCTTAGGATTTTGGTCTGCTCTCAAATTATTTGGAAATATTTTTAAACCTAGGATGAGTCCTGCTACGGCCTCGTCATTAAGGCACATGGATAAATTCTCTAAACTACAGGTGGATTATGATGCCCTGTTCCAACAAGAAAATGGCTTACAGATTGGTTTTAAAGAAGATGAAATGGCCAATCGGGTAGAGGCTATGTTAAAGAGTATAGGTTTAGTCAAGGATTTTGCACCCATAGTATATGCAGTAGGTCATGGTGCTAGCTCAGTGAATAATCCACATTATGCTGCCTACGATTGCGGTGCTTGCTCAGGTAGAGCGGGTTCAGTAAATGCACGAGTAGTCTCTCAAATGGCAAATAAACCTGAGGTACGCGCTATTTTACGAGAAAGAGGCATAGATATTCCTAAGGAAACCATTTTTGTGGGAGCTTTGCATGACACGACCCGAGATGAAATTGTCTTTTATGACGATGAGCTCAAAGATGAAAATTACAAAAACCTGCATGCTCAACATGTACAAGTATTTGAAAAGGCACTTGACCTCAATGCGAAAGAGCGTTCCAGACGATTTGAATCCATTAACACCGAATTAAGTCCTCGTGAAATTCATGAGAAAATCAGACTTCGTTCGGTATCCTTATTTGAGCCGAGACCTGAATTAAATCATGCCACCAATGCCTTGTGTTTAGTGGGCAGGAGGGAACTTTCCAAAGGAGTATTCTTAGACCGGCGGTCGTTTTTAAACTCTTTTGATTACCGAGTTGACCCTGAAGGAAATTTCCTTTTGAATATTTTAAAAGCTGCTGCACCCGTTTGTGGAGGTATCAATTTAGAATATTACTTTTCTCGGGTAGATGGTGAAAAATTGGGTGCAGGGACCAAATTACCTCATAATGTCATGGGGCTCTTTGGGGTGGCTAATGGTATCGATGGTGACTTGAGACCTGGACTTCCATCACAAATGACAGAAGTTCATGATCCCATACGATTATTAATGATCGTGGAGCATTTTCCAGATGTTATTTTACAGACCATTCAGAAGTCGCCGGAAACCTATGAATGGTTCATCAATGATTGGGTTATTTTAGCTTCTATTAACCCTGAAACCAAAGAAATTCAGGTATTCAAAAATGGTCAATTTTACCCATACACACCGATAAACCGTCATTTGGAACATATCCAAGATATTGAAGAATTATTGGAGAGCAATCAAGAAAATTTTCCCGTGTATCTAATTCAACAAGATTAATATCATGCCTAATTTCCTTCCTATATTTATATTAATTCCTCTGACAGGCTTTTTAATCAGCTTGATTTTACCTCAAAAGGATGAAAAAAAAATCTCCATCACGGCCTTTGGCACTTTGGGAGTTCAATTAACTGTTGCCATGGTGTTTATTACCAGTTGGGTAAGTCAAGGGGCACCAGAATGGCAAATAAACAGCTGGATCTTATTTCAAAATAGTGATTATACCTTTCAGTTAGATTTTCTGTTTGATTACATCACCAGTGTTTATTTACTTGTAGGTGCTATTTTAACCTTTCTAGTCACCTTATATTCTCGCTATTATTTACATCGTGAACCTGGTTATAAACGTTTTTTTAATACGACGCTATTCTTTTACTTAGGATATTGCATAACTACCTTATCGGGCAATATGGAAACCTTATTCGTGGGTTGGGAAATGCTGGGAATATCTTCCTTTCTGTTAATTTCCTTTTATCGGGAGCGTTATTTGCCTGTCAAAAATGCGGTGAAAGTATTTTCTATTTATCGAATCGGAGATGTGGGAATCATTTTGGCGATGTGGGCCAGCCATCATTTATGGCACCAAAACATTACTTTTTCGCAATTAAATAATGCTGAAATTGTACATGAGCATTTACAAACACATAGTTTAATTGGGGTATTTATTTCATTGATGCTCTTGGTTTCTGCTAGTGCCAAATCCGCACAGTTACCTTTTTCATCCTGGCTACCGAGAGCTATGGAAGGCCCAACACCTTCAAGTGCTATCTTTTATGGTTCTTTGTCCGTACACATCGGGGTATTTCTAATGCTCAGAACCTTTCCTTTCTGGGAGCACCAAATCTCTATTCGTATTCTAATATCAGCCATGGGACTCACTACTGCACTTATTACTACGGGGATTGCTCGGGTACAATCATCGGTAAAAAGTCAGATCGCCTATTCGTCCATTGCTCAGATTGGATTAATTTTCATTGAAATGGCTCTTGGCTTCGAAAAATTGGCCTTGTTTCATTTTGCAGGAAATGCCTTTTTAAGAACCTATCAATTGCTTGTTTCCCCTTCGGTGGTAAGTTATTTGATTCGAGAACAATTCTATCATTTTGAACCTAAAAGCAGTACCGTAGAAGATTCATTTCCAAAGAAACTTCGGAATTCCTTATACCTATTATGTTTACGAGAATGGAATTTAGATTCTATGATGTACCAATACTTGTGGAATCCAATGAAGTTGGCAGGAAATAAACTTAATTTCCTGACAGTCAAGCGATTAATTGGAGTTTTTATCCCAATCTTAATCGCCATTTTAGTATTTAAAAATGGAAATTATTTCAATGAACAATGGACTAAATATATGCCAGTTGCATTGAGCTTAGTCGGTTTAATTTTAGTATTAAAATCCTTCACCCAAAGAAGAAGCCTACGATTAAGTTGGATTTTGGTCATCATCAATCACATTACCATCGCGGTAGCTATTTCATTTAATGAAAGCTATGATAACCGTGAAACCTGGATATATTTGAGCGGAATTTTAATAGCAGGGATTATTGGTTATGCCTGCATCATGCGCTTATTCAAATTGGAAGGCAAAATTTTGTTGAATCGCTTTCATGGTCTTTCACTAGAGCATCCTAAAATTGCCTTTGTCTTTTTAATGGCATGTTTAGGATTAACTGGATTTCCCATTACTCCTACATTCATCGGGGAGGATGTTATTTTTTCCCATATTCATGAAGAGCAATTTGCATTGGCTGGAATCGTTTCATTGAGCTTTATTTTAGATGGTTTATCCATTATGCGCATATATGCCCGAATTTTTATGGGCCCTAATTCTAAAACGCATACGGAATTTTCAAATCGATATTTTTAATCTACCTTAAAGTACGTTTGAATTGAAGCGAGACCTTCACAGGGCTCGCTTTTTTTATTGAAAAATTGCAAGATAGAATTGAACAATTTCAAAATATGAATATCTTTAAGTTTGCAAATTAATATCATATGTATGAGGGTAATGAAAGCTAATCCATGGATCATTTGGATGCTTTTAGTTCTGTTTGTTTCTATAAGGACATACGCTCAGTCCATTGAAAGATGGCTTAGTATTCCCCTGAAAAAACAAATGTTTCAGGCTATGCCCGCTTTATCTTGGGAAGCTTTATCCTCATCTAATTCAGAAGACATTGAGATAAATCCTAAGGACCTAGATCAAACAATTGATGGTTTTGGCTACACTTTAACAGGAGGTAGTGCCCACTTAATCCAATCACTAGCTACTCCAATCAAAAAAGAATTATTGCTGGAATTATTTGGCAAGTCCAATAATCGATTAGGCCTATCCATCATCAGAATAAGTATTGGAGCCTCCGACTTAGATGAAAAAGTTTTTTCCTACAATGACCTGGGACCTGGTGAAACAGACCTAACACTCAGTCGATTTAGTTTAGAGGAGGACAAAAAAGCACTAATTCCTTTGTTAAAAGAGATTTTAAAGATTAATCCCGAGATAAAAATATTGGCCACACCTTGGAGTCCTCCGGTCTGGATGAAAGACAACCATTCAAGCCAAGGGGGACAACTTTTACCAAAATATTACAGGGTCTACGCTCGATATTTCTTGAAATATATCCAAGAAATGAAAAAGCAAGGAATTACAATATATGCTGTAACTCCCCAAAATGAGCCATTGCATCCAGGAAATAATCCAAGCTTGTACATGCCTGCAGAGGAACAATTGATTTTCATTCGGGATCATTTGGGGCCAACATTCAAAAATAAGGGTATTAAAACTAAAATCATTTGCTTTGATCATAACTGCGACCATCCAGATTATCCCATACATATTTTAAATGATCCGAAAGCAAGTCAATACATCGACGGCTCAGCCTTTCATTTATACAATGGGGATATCAGTGCATTAGCACAGGTAAGGACAAAACATCCAAATAAAAATCTCTATTTCACAGAGCAGTGGACTGGTGCTAAAGGTGAGTTTGCAGGTGACTTTATGTGGCACATAAAAAATGTGGTCATAGGTGCAATGAATCAAGGTTCAAAGACTGCTTTGGAATGGAATTTGGCTAATAACCGACAATTGGGCCCACATACACCAGGAGGCTGTACGGAATGCTTGGGAGCCTTAACTATTAGTGATCAGATTGAAAGAAATGTAGCCTATTACATCCTTGCCCAAGCCTCGCGTTTTATTCCGGCTAATTCCCAAAGGATAAAGCTTAAGCAAGTACCGGGATTAGCTTATGTAGCGGTTAAACGACCTGATAACAAAATCAGTTTGTTAGTTCAAAATGAAAACAAAGAAAGCAAACAACTATCAATCAAATACTTACATAAGGCCGTGAAGCTAGACCTTCCTGCCTCATCCGTTTCAACTTTTATCTTTAAGCTATGAAAACATTCAACATTAATCGAAGACATTTTTTAAAAGGAGCGACCGCCAGTTTGGCTCTTTCGCATTTTGGTGCCTATGGACTGGATTTAATTCATCCAGACAAACCCTTGCGTGTAGCCCTTATTGGAACAGGCTGGTATGGAAAGAGTGATTTATTCCGATTAATCCAAGTGGCTCCTGTAGAAGTAATCGCCCTTTGTGATGTAGATAAAAATCAGTTAAATCAGGCAGGGAAATTAGTCAGTGAGCGTCAAAAATCTGGAAAGGTGCCTAGATTGTACGGAGACTATCGCAAGCTTTTAAAAGAAAATGAACTAGATATTGTGCTAGTAGGTAGTCCTGACCATTGGCATCCATTGCAAATGATAGATGCAGTGAAGGCTGGCGCACACGTGTATGTTCAAAAACCTATTTCAGTGGACGTTTTAGAGGGGGAGGCCATGGTAGCTGCCGCAAGAAAATATGGTAAGGTGGTACAAGTAGGTACTCAAAGAAAAAGTACGCCTCACTTGATTCATGCCAAAAATGAAATCATAGATAAAGGCCTATTAGGAAAAGTAGCTCATGTAGAGATGTATTGTTATTACCACATGAGAAATAATGGCAATCCACCGGTACAAGCAGTCCCAGATTATTTTGATTATGAAATGTGGACTGGGCCAGCACCTATGAGACCTTATGATGGCATTCCGCACATCCGCTGGTGGAGAACTTTCAAAGAATATGGCAATGGAATCATGGGAGATATGTGTATTCACATGTTTGACACAGCTCGTTGGATGCTGGGACTTGGTTGGCCAAAGAGAATCAGCTCTCAAGGAGGTATTTATGTACAAAAAGAAGGTAAATCAAACATTGCAGACACCCAATCAGCCGTTTTTGAATACGATGGCCTGAACTGTGTATGGCAGCATAGAACCTGGGGAACTCCTAATGACCCCGAATATCCATGGGGATTAACTATTTATGGAGAAAAGGGCACTTTAAGAGCTAGTACCATGAAGTATGACTTTACACCTACAGATTCCAAACAAAAGAGTCTTCACATGGATGTAGTATATGAAAAAGAAAAATATCCAGAAGATTTAACTGAAGAGAGAATTGAGCTTAATGCAGCTCCAGCTACTCGTTTACACATGTTAGATTTCTTGGCGGCCATTGATAAAAAATCAAAGCCTATTGCGGACATCAGCGAGGGACATATTTCTACGGCAAGTTGCTTATTAGCTAACGTTTCCATGGAATTGGGTGGACGACCAGTCATATATGATCCTAGTGCCAGAATAATCGTCAATGATCCTCAAGCTACGGCCTTATTGGCCAGGCCATACCGCGGCCCATGGAACAGAAATATGTTAAAATCATAAGCTCGAACAATGAAAAAATACTTTTATCTACTCGTTTGCTTGGGAATAAGCTTTTTTTCCCAAGCTGAAGTTCAATTACCTGCTATCATAGGTGATCACATGGTTTTACAGCAAAAAGCCAAAGTAACTTTGTGGGGCTGGACAACCAATCCCACGGAAACTGTAAAGATTAAAGTGGATTGGGATACAACCCGATACCAAACCAAAGCGGTTTTAGGTAAATGGAGTATTCAAATATCTACTCCAGCGGCCGGAGAAAGTCACCAAATAGAATTTCAAGGAAATAAAAACACCTTGGTTGTAAAAGACGTCGTCATGGGAGAGGTGTGGTTATTCTCTGGTCAAAGTAATATGGAATGGAGTGGCGACCAAAACCTACAAGAAACTTTGGATGAGATGCCGAATGCCACCAACAAGCAAATTCGATTTTTCTACATACCTAAAGCTACTTCTTCGTTTCCTCAAGAGGATGTAAGAGCAAAGTGGGTTGTCTGCAATCCTGAGGCTATGAAGTCCTTTTCTGCGATTGGCTATTTCTTTGGTAAAGAGTTGAATCAAAAATTGGGCGTTCCCATGGGTTTAATCAATTCCAATTGGGGAGGTACGCCAGCGGAAGTTTGGACCCCTGAGGATGTATTAAACAAAAAGCCTCACTTATGGGAAGCTGCCAAAAAGCTACGTCCCAATTCGTTTTGGTCGGTCTATCCTGGATTAAATTATAATGCCATGATTGCACCTATTTCATCATATACCATCGCAGGTGCATTATGGTATCAAGGTGAAAGTAATGTGGGCCAATATGCTACTTATGCGGAGCTGATGGAGAGCATGATCACTTCTTGGAGAACTGCCTTTAAAAACAATTTCCCCTTCTATTTCGCGCAAATTGCTCCTTACAGCAAGTATGGGGATAATAACTTTGGGGCAAAATTGAGAGAGGCTCAAACCAAAAATTTAGCCATTGAAAAGACGGCAATGGTGGTTTTAACGGATTTAGTACCAGATGTGACCAATATACATCCTACCAAGAAGGTTGAAGTGGCTCATCGTTTTGCCAATTTGGCATTAGTAAGACATTATGGACAAGATGCAGGCCCCATATTTTATCCTAAATACGATAGACATCGGGTGGAAAAGGGTAAAATCCGTATCTACTTCAAGGAACTTAATGGCAAATTAATGGCCAAGGATGGAGATCCATCTCATTTGACTATTGCCGGAGAAGATCAGAAATTTTACCCTGCCCAAGGGAAAATTGATGGTAATACCCTAGTAGTATCTTCTCCAGACGTCCCTAATCCAGTAGCCGTACGCTATGCCTTTAGTAATGATGCCATCCCAAATCTATTCAGTAGAGAGGGATTACCCGTGAATTTATTTCGTACCGACAATTGGGATAACTAAACCTTTTAAAAAGCCAGGATTATATTCTTCATGAAAAAAATTTTAACGTACATATTCTCCCTCTGTAGTTTTTACAGTTTTGCCCAACAAAGCAATGCTCAGTTATTCGAGGATTTACAATCTATTCAAGTTTTGGGAACGGTCTTGCACGTAGCTGCACACCCAGATGATGAAAGTACACACATGTTGACATGGTTTGCTCAGGAACAACATTGGGAAGCGAATTATTTCTCTTGTACGCGCGGTGATGGGGGTCAAAATTTGATAGGAGATGAGCAAGGGGTGCCATTAGGTCTTTTAAGAACTCAGGAATTATTAGCTGCCAGAAAAATTGATGGGGCTCACCAGTATTTTTCTCAGGCATTAGATTTTGGTTTTTCTAAATCAACTGATGAAGCTTTAAGTACCTGGAATCATGAATTAATCTTATCCAATTTAGTATGGGTCATCAGAAAACTACAGCCTGATATAATTTTCACACGTTTTCCTCCAGATTCCCGTGCAGGTCATGGTCATCACTCGGCCTCGGCCGCATTGGCTATTGAAGCTTATTCAGCAGCGGCTGATCCAAATCGTTTTCCAGAGCAATTACAAAGAGGAGTGAAGCCTTGGCAGGCTAAACGCTTATTGTGGAATACTTTTCGTTTTCCGGGTTCTGCTAACAGTACCATCAATGAAAACCAATTCAAAATTCAAATTGGCAATTTCCTTCCCGCATTAGGTGTAAGTACTGGGGAATTGGCAGCATTGAGTAGAAGTCAACACAAATGCCAGGGTTTTGGCTTTGCGGCAGACCGAGGATTGAGTACTGAATATTTCGAAACCTTAGCAGGTGATGCTCCAAAACAATTTTTGTGGGATGGAATAAATACAAGCTGGTCAAGAGTTCCGGGGTCAGAATCAGTTGAGGCGCAGTTGAAAGAAATTATTAGGCAATATCAATGGGAAAAACCCTATGCCAGCGTTAAGGCAATGATTGCTTTAAAAAAGACTATAGAGGCTTTGGCTCCATCCACCTATCAGCAAAAAAAACTAGCTCAAGTGAATCAATGGATATTGAAAGCAGCCGCGCTTTATGTATCAGGGACTACCCAACAAAGCACTATAGCCACTGGAGATACGCTTCAGTTTAAAACAGAAATGATTTTGAGAAGTCCTTTGGCCCTAGAAAATGTAAAAGTTAGGGTATTGGGCAAAGACACTACTTTTTCTGGAAAAATCAATCCTTCTAGAAAGCTCATTTGGAATGCCAAAGTGGCCATTAATCAATCCTACACTCAACCTTATTGGTTACAAAAACCAAGAAATGCAGGACATTTTGTGGTAGAAAATCCCAATAAAATTGGTCAAGCCGACGTGGATCCTGCGGTCACCCTTCAGGTAAGTTTTCAACTAGAAGGTGAAACTTTCACGTTGGAGCGAGCAGTTCAACAGATGTACGTGGATCCAGTAAAAGGGGAAATTTATCAACCGATTGCTATTACACCTAAGAGTATTTTTTCTTTAAGCTCCAACGTACTTTTATTGCCAAGTGGTTCTAAAGCAAGCAAAAATACATCGGTCAACATTACTGCTATGACCCATATTGCCCCAGGAAAAGTAGAGGTGAAAAATGAGCTAGGAGAGGTGATTGGCACATTTAATTTAGAGAAAGGACTAAAAAAGGGTGAAAAAAGATCATTCACCATTTCTTTCAATGAGGCTTCCTTACGAGCGAATGGCAAGATTCACCACCAATTATCCTTGGCTTATTCGACCAATCAAGGAAATTGGACAGATTCTCTGGAATTGCATACTATAGAATATACCCATATTCCTACGCAGCGCTATTTCACCTCCGTAGGTTTAGATATTATCCATAGCCCTATTGTTACCAAAGGTAAACGTATTGGTTATATCCGTGGGGCTGGAGATAAAGTTCCTGAGGCCTTGATTCAAATGGGTTATCAGGTTGATTTCTTGTTAGAAAGTGATTTGAAGTCTGAATCTTTGAAAAAATATGATGCTATTGTTACGGGTGTAAGAGCCTATAATACAGAAGATTACCTAGGAAATGCTTATCCTGAATTGATGAAATACATTGAAAATGGTGGTAATTATGTCGTACAATATAATACCGCTAGTTTTTTAGGACCCATGAAGTCGCAAATGGCCCCATATCCATTCCAAGTAGGCCGTTCACGAATCACACGGGAAAATGCACAACCCGAATTTTTAATGTCCAATCACTCGGTATTTACCCAACCCAATAAAATCACGGCCGAAGATTTTCAAGACTGGGTACAAGAACGAAGTATTTATTTAGGTGAATCAAATGATTCTCATATTGAATTTCCATTGGCATTTACAGATCCAGGGGAAAAGTCGGAAAAAGGCAATATTGCCATAGCCAAATATGGAAAAGGCCGATTTATTTACACGGGCTTGGTGTTCTTCCGTCAACTACCTGCAGCAGTTCCCGGTGCCTACCGATTATTTGCCAACTTAATCAGTAATCCAAATAGTAAATGAAATTAAAATATCGAGGCATTTTTTGCTTAACGCTTATTCTGTTATTGGGAAATTGGGAACTTTCCGCACAATCCTATTCATTTCCACTCATTAGAAAAGAAAAAATACAAATTGCAAGGGACTCCTACGGAGTCCCACATATTTTTGCACCTACAGACCCTGAAGTTGCATATGGCTTAGCTTGGGCGCATGCCGAGGATGATTTTAAAACCATTCAAACGCTCATTCTTACAGGAAAGGGCAAATTAGGCACCTATTTAGGCAAGAAAGGTGCTCCTGTAGATTATGTTTTTGGTCTTTTGCAGACTAAAAAATTAGTCGAGGAACAAATTAGTTCTATGGACCCAAAGTTCATCATGCTAATCAAAGGCTATTTGTTGGGATTACATGCCTATGCTAATGCCCATCCTAAAGAGGTCTTAAATAAACATGTCTTTCCTATCACGGTGGAAGAATATTTATCCACCACCGTTTTTTCTGTGGCAGTTTTTTGTGGCGTGGAAAGAACTCTTCCAAAACTATTAAATGGCAGTATAGCCACTTTACCTGGATTTACAGGAGAAGGTAGTAACTCCTTTGCGATACATTCGTCCAAGTCGGAAAGTGGAGAAAATATGCTGGTCATCAATGCGCACCAACCCATCGAAGGAGCAACTGCTTTTTACGAGGCTCATCTTCAAAGTGAGGAGGGTTGGAATATGTTGGGAGGATTATTTCCAGGTGCGCCACTCATTTTTCATGGAACAAGCACAAATTTAGCCTGGGCACATACGGTTAATTTTCAGGATAAAATAGATGTATATCAGCTCAGAACAGATGCTAAACATCCGGGAATGTATTGGGTAGATGGCGACTGGCTTCCCTTACAAAAAAGAAAAATCAAATTGAAAATCAAGGGATTACCTTTCAGTATATCCAAATGGGCTTATAAATCCATTTATGGCCCTACCGTAAAAGGGCCTATAGGAGCCTATTTTTCTATGCGATTACCTTCCTTGATGGATGCCAAGGCGCTTGAACAATGGTACCATATGAATCGAGCAAACAATTTTGGTGAATTTAAAAAAGCATTGGAGGAGAATCATTTAGCCATGTTCAACATACTTTATGCTGATAAGGATAACCACATATTTTATGTCTCCAACGGTAAAATGCCCTTTAGAAATCCAGACAAAAAATTCAATTGGTCATCTACATTACCTGGAGATACTCGTGCTAGCTTATGGAATTCTTTCAAACCATTTGCTGCTTTACCACAATACCTTAACCCTAAAAGTGGTTATTTATTCAATACCAATCATTCTCCCTTTTTGGCAACCGCAGACAGTGAAAACTTAAATCCTGCTGATTTTGATCTAAATGATGGCTATGAATTGTATCACAATAATCGAAGTGCAAGAGCCAAGGAATTATTGGATGCGGAAGATAAGATTAGTTATGAGGAATTAAAAAAAATCAAGTTTGACCGTCAACTACCCAAAAAGATTTTATATCCCTATGGTTACCATGCTGAATCACTCTTTCAAGTAGACGCTAATCAATACCCTCATATAAAAACTTTAGTGGAAAAACTGCAATCTTGGGATCATGTGGCAGCACCAGAAAGTCAAGGTGCACTCATTTACCTCATGGCATATTACTATATTCCCAAAATCATGGAAGGAAGATCTGATCAAAAACTGAGTTTGGCAGAAGCCGTAAAAGTTTATGAACATATTCAAGAAACCTTAATCAAAAATTTTAAAAGAACTGATTTGAGTTTAGGAGATGTACAGCGATTGGTCAGAGGAAAGGAAGATTGGCCGCAAGGAGGAATGCCTGATGTGTTGGCAGCTGTAATGTCCGTGGAGATGGAAGGAGGTAAAAGAAGAATGAACAGTGGTGATGCTTACATACAGTTTGTTCGCTTTCCCAAAAATGGTGGCTTGCCCTTGATTGAATCCGTGAATACTTTCGGTGCTAGTTCTCAACCCAATAGCCCTCATTTCGCCGACCAGCGCCCATTGTATCAAGCTCAAACACTTAAGCCTATGACCTTGGATAAAAAGACAGTATTGGAGCAGGCAAAGAGGATTTATAATCCGGAATAAAGAATGTAGAATTTTTAGCTATGAATAAATCTACATTTATTTACTTGTGTATTTATAAAAGCCTTCTCCGGTTTTTTCACCTAATTTCCCAGTATCGATGTAGGTTTTCAATAAGGCAGCAAAGGCCTGAGAATTCGCATCGGGTAATTGGTGGGTGACGTGCCAAGCGGTATCTAGACCAATTTGATCCAAAATAGCAAATGGACCCATAGGTACATGAAAATTCACTTTCCAGGATAGGTCAATGTCTTCAATAGTAGCTACCTGATTGACTAAAAGTTTTCCTGCTGCACCTAAAAAAGACAAAAGCATGGCATTAAAAATATAGCCATGATTCTCTTTTCGAACGTAGACGGGCACTTGATTCAGTCTGCGTCCAAAATCCTGCAGAATAGGAATCAATTCCATGTTGGTTCCTGGATGTGGCATGATATCCACCACCCGAGAATAAAAAACATCATGAAAATGAAAAGCACAAAATTTCTCTGGTCGACCCGTAAAGGAAGCCAAAGAGGAGGGAAGTAAATAAGAGGTATTGGTGGTAAAAATTGTTTTTTCTGGGGCAATTTCACCCATCCTCGTCCACACTTTCCTTTTGATTTCGATGTCCTCAGTCACCGATTCAGAAATGATATCAGCCTGGTTCACAGCCTCTTGATCATTCAAAGTATAGCTTAACCGATTTAATGCTAATTGAATATCTTCTGCAGTATAAATTTGGCTGGATACCAAACTTTTAGCGATTTTTTCAATCATCTTTTTAGATAGTTCAAACGACTTTTCATGAATGTCATACACCTTTACCTGGAAACCAGATAAGGCAGATTGAAAAGCTATTCTAGTCCCTAAAGTGCCAGCACCTAAGATGCAAACATGTTGAATATCCATATTAAATTCGATTTGTTAATATACTTTGAATGGCTAGTTTGGCACAAGCTTTTACCACATGTATCAATTCCGCAAACCGGGAATCAGGAGCAAAACCTTGCAAGTGACGCTGGTAGATTTGCTGGGCTATTACTCCAACCTTAAAAAGTCCAAAAGCGTAGTAAAACGAAACATTATCCAAGGATATCGAACTGTGTTTGGCATAATATTCAATAACCTCCTCACGGGTAAAATTGCCCTCTGCATAGGATAAATTAAACATCTTCAATATTTCTGGATCTTTAGCCTCCGCCCAATAGGCTAGTAGTGTTCCTAAGTCCATGCGAGGATCACCAACAGTGGCCATTTCCCAATCCAAGACTGCTATTACCTCAGGCTTCTCCCAAGAGGAAAGAACGAGATTGTCATATTTAAAATCATTGTGAATAAAGCCTACCATTTCATCGGTCGGAATATGCTCTTTTAACCAAGAAGCTAAATTCGACATATCTAGAATTTCCTCCGTTTGAGCATTATCATAACGATCAGCCCATCCAGTGACCTGACGCACCATGTAACCTTCAGACTTGCCTAATTTACCCAAACCTGACTGGTCTAGATCCAATTGATGTAATTCCAACAATACATCTAGGGAATGAGCTGAAAGATGGCGAAAAAATGAACTAGGCAAATGCTGTGCTTCAGGCATTTTATTTCTCAGTATCGGGCCTTCTACATGTTCCATAACAAAAAAGGGTGCTTCCCAAATAGACTCATCTTCGCAACAAAGTATGGGCTTAGGGATTTTATGATAGCCCGCCTTTTCCAAAGCCTGTAAAATTCGGAACTCTCGGACCATATCATGTGCCTTAGAAATCTTTTTCCCTAGGGGCGGCCTCCGCAAGACCCATTTTTTTCCATGCGCCTCTATTCCAAAAGTCAAATTAGAAAAGCCTCCTCGAAATGGACTGATTTGCCATTCCGATTCAGGAATGCCCAAATTTTCGGACAAATATTTCCAAAGTGAGGCGTTTTGCTCTACATCCTTCATTTGGCTGAATAATTTTTGATGATTCGTTTGGCTAATACGGTCTTGTGCACTTCATCTGGTCCATCATAAATTTTCGCACCTCGCTCATGTCTATACCAGAATGACAAAAGAGTATCATCCGTGATGCCTAAAGCTCCATGTACTTGAATGGCTTTGTCTATCACCCGCATCAGCACATTAGACACGTAGAATTTAATCGTTGAAATATCTTCTTTTGCCGCTTTTGCACCATATTTTTCAATCAAATAGGCAGTTTGTAAAACCATCAATCGAGATGCTTTTATTTCAGCTGCACTTTCCGCTATTCCATGCTGAATGCTTTGTTGGTCGGCCAAGAAGTGATTCGGGTTTAATTCTCTACTAGAAGCTCTTTTGCAGGTCAATTCCAATACTCTTTCACAAATTCCTATCCAACGCATGCAATGATGTATCCTACCTGGGCCTAGTCGCTCTTGAGCTAATGCAAATCCTGCACCTGCTTCACCTATCAAGTTAGAAGCAGGTACTCTACAATCCTTAAATGCCACTTCACCATGAGATAAGTAATCTTCACCTTCATCACCCATAATGGAAATGTTACGGATAAGTCGGTATCCAGGATTATCCAATGGAACTAAAATCATGCTGGCCCTTTGATATGGATTTAGATTTTCCGGGTCAGTTATAGCCATGACTATGGTAAAATGAGCCCCATCAGCAGAAGAGGTAAACCATTTGTGACCATTGATCACAAATTCATCTCCATCTAACCTAGCTTGAGTAGAAAGGTGAATGGGGTTACTTCCTGCGTGCTCTGGTTCAGTCATGGCAAAGCAGGAACGAATCTCTCCTTTTTGTAAAGGAATCAGATAGGTCGATTTTAATTCCTCTGATGCAAAGCGATGCATCAATTCCATGTTTCCTATATCAGGCGCTTGGCAATTAAATACATAATGTCCTAAGGGGCTTTGTCCAAGAATTTCGGATATAGAAGCAAATTCCAATAAACTTAGTCCCAAGCCACCCTCTTGCTCGGATAAGTGTGGGGCAAATAGGCCTTCTGACTTGGCTTTTTTTCTTAATGCATTCAGGGAAGGTAAATGAGCCTTAAAGGAACCATATATAGCACCTTGCTCTAAGGGAATCAGTTCCTCTCGAACAAATTGTTGGTAACGAGGTATTAGTTCTTTTACTCGATCTGAAATAAATAAAGCGGGTATAGCTTCCATAAGTTCTAAATAGTAAAACCTCCGTCAACAGTTAATACAGTTCCCGTAGTATAGGCTGATGCCTCTGAAGCGAAGTACAAGGCTGCTGCAGCTATTTCGTCGGGTTTTCCCACCCGTTTAATAGCCAATCCTTTCATCATTTGTTTTAAAATATGCTCATTATCCCATAAGGCTTCCGAAAACTTAGTTTTAATTAGCCCTGGACATATCGCATTCACGCGGATACCATGCTCCCCCCATTCTTTGGCAAAAACCTCCGTCAAAGAAATCAATGCAGCCTTGCTGACACTGTATATCCCTAATCCTGGTTCAGGAGATAAACCACCGATGGAAGAAATGTTAATGACGGAGGCTACCTCGGATTTTTTCAAGTAAGGAAAACATAGCTTCATCAATTGAAATGGTGCTTTCAGATTGACTTCAATAATCTTGTCAAATGCCTCCAAGCTAGTATCTTCCACAGGTCCAAACACTGGATTAGTGGCCGCATTATTCACCACAATATCCAATTGACCAAATAATTCAATCGTTTGATCTACCAATGATTGTAAATCATCCATGTGACCCACATGACAGGCGATGGCTTCAACCTCCAAACCTTTTTCCCTCAATTCCTGAGCCATCTCATCCAAGGCTTCTTGCTTCCTACTACTAATGACAACTTTCGCACCAGCTTGGCCAAAAGCCTCCGCGATACTTAGTCCAATACCTTTACTGGCTCCGGTGATCAAAGCCACCTTGCCGTCTAGGGAAAATAATGAAAATGGATACATAAAATATTGTTTTCTTAAGAAACAATTTAAGCATTCTAAGCATTAATTGAGTCAGCCATCCATATTTTTTTTATATATTCCTTATTATTTCAAAGCCAATAACTTAATAGCATGAAACAAGTCATTTTTGAACAAACTGGATTGCCTGAAGAGGTCCTGCAATATGTCGATGCTGCCATGCCTGAACCTAAGGAGCAGGAGGTAAGAATCAAGGTTTTAGCTAGAAATATTAACCCTTCCGATATCATGTTTATCCAAGGTATGTATGGTATTCAGCCCAAACTCCCTTGTAGCGCAGGATTTGAAGCGGTAGGAATTATAGATGCTTGCGATAGTTCAAGTTTATATCCCTTGGGCACACGAGTAATATTTACGGCCATAGGTACTTGGAAAGAATACGTATGCGTACCAGTTCATTCACTTATACCTGTGCCTGAAAATATGAGCAATGAAGTGGCTTGTCAAGCCTTTATAAATCCTTTAACAGCCTATGCCATGTTGGAGGAAAGTGGTTTGCAGGCAGGAGATAAGCTACTCATCACGGCAGGAGCCTCTGCCTGGGGTAAATTGGTCATACAAATGGCCAAACAAAAAGGCATCTGGGTGGCGGCTACTGTCCGACAAGAGGCTCAAAAACAACTGCTGTATCAATTAGGTGCAGATCTAGTCATTAATACCGAAGAGGAAAAGATAAGCGCCAGAATGAAGGAATCAGCACCGCAAGGAGTTCCGTGTATTTTTGATGCCGTGGGTGGAAAATTAGCGGCACAAATATTACCATCTTTGGCATATGGCGGAACCATGCATGTCTTTGGCTTATTGAGCTTAGAAAATATTCCCCTGAATTCAGGATTATTAATTTTCAAGAATCTAAATGTAAAAGGATTTTGGTTAACTAGTTGGATGGAAAAAAGTAGTCCGGAAAAAAGAAAACAAGCTATTCATACTGTTTTTCAACATTTAAGCAACTCCAGTCTTCAAGTTGATATAGCAGGAACCTTTCCCTTAGAGGAGTTTCAAGCGGCCATAAAAGCTTATAATTCTCCCGGTAGAAATGGGAAAGTACTTTTAATGTAGAATGGAGAATTACAAATTTGGTTGATGAAATATCTTTTCATGATATTCCTTAAACCCAATAGTATATGGTTTAGCTCAATTCTTCATTTTCCATTCTACATTAACTACAACATAGCCATCACGGCTTCATCACCTTGAAGTGCATTTTGTGGAATAGGATGTTGCTCATTGAAGACGCATAATTCTTGGTTAGTAAGAATGACAGATTTACTTTCATCCACTTCACCCCGTTTATTTAGCACTAAATTCATATCCATACTCAAATGCTTAGCCAAGAAAGGATAGAGCGCCATTCGCTTATTTACCCCATAATCATGAACATCTTTGGCTAGGTGTACATTTTCAACCAAATTTTCCTGATTAAATAGGCTATAAATCTGCTTAATGAAGGGGTATTCCACTTGGGGAGTATTCTTAGTCCAATCAGCTCCATCTGAAATCAACAGCATAGGTCTCGGTGCCGTCAAAGCAGCTATTTCTACGTTATTTGTTTGATAATCTCCTTTCTTGTGAATGGGCATGCCACTTTCGCAATTACATCCTCCAAAAAAATGAGCAGAAACCATCACACATGGTACAGCTACTTTGATGCGGTTATCCAGAGCTGCCAGCAGAAATGTCTGCGTTCCGCCACCCGATTCACCTGTCATGGCTATCCGTTGGGAATCTACCTGCGGTAAGCTCATAAGAAAATCTAAAGCACGCGTACTGTTGATGGTTTGAAGTTTCAAGGATTTTTTGAGGTTATGAGTACACTGATGCGAATCGCCATAACCTATCATATCATACGTAAAAACAATGGCACCCATTCGTGCAAGAGTGGCACATCGACGCTGTGTTTGTTCTCTAAACCTACCCTCAGATGCGCCATCATGTCCATGGGTACATAAAATACCAGGGTAAGACTTATTAGATTCCAAAATTGCAGGTCTATATAAATTCCCAGTCACATAAAATCCAGGAATACTTTCAAACGCCACATTTTCTATGGTATAACCATTATACTCCTTGCGGCTATGTATAATGGGACTGCTTTTGGGGGCATTAGGCATTTTAGTCAATTCCATCCCCGTTTTTAATTGCTTGATAATTTGTTCTGAACGTTTTTTCCATGCTTTAAGCGAACTAGGTCGATGTTGTTCCAAAAAAGCCCTCCCTTGTTCCTCTGTAAAATAGCCTCCTCTACATAGCTCAGGCTCATCTCCAGCAAGCCACGCCGTTGGATCAGGTAAACCCAAAGCACTCAAAGCTAGGCTACTTGATTGCAAAAAATGACGTCTATTAATTTTCATAAAGTATAGGTTTAGAATTTGATTGTTATTTCTTGTTTTTAAAAATACTCATTTCTTGCATTCTAAAACGAATCATTTCTTGAATAAGAGATAGGGGTAATTCTTTATTCATGGGAAATTGAATGGTTCCTTTGGACATTTTGAATTCCTTAGAGTAGGACTGAAAGGCGAGCAAACAAGAAGCATGTGGAAATAAACTAATATGCTCCTTAAATGCACCAAAATATGCAACAATTTTACCCTTCCACTTAAAAGCTGGCATTTGATAAGAAATGAGTTCTACAGCCTCAGGAATTATTTCATGAATACAAGAACGTATCTCCTGCAAACGACTTTGTTGAGAGGAATCTTGACAGGCTATATAATGGTCTATGGAATGATAATTAAGCTTATCCATATTTAATTTTAAAAATCAAAATAATACCTTCGTTTAATGTATAATTTTAAAGCATTTCGGCCCTAATATATTCCTTGATGTTTAAAAAGTTATAATATACCAAACTCATTTATTAACATCTGTATTTCCTTCGGCCAAAGTGCCATTGTATTATCTATTTCTTGTTTAAAAATTTAGAATTAATCGATATACCACAGATATCCAGGAAATAAGCCATATGTGTCATTCGTATCAAGCTGGTGTTCCCGGTGGGTTCATCTAGCTTTTATATTGATAATACGAATACCCAGCAAATCAAACTAATTTATCCCTCCAAGGATCAAAAATTAATCGTTGAAATGTAATTTATCATCCCTATTCGATGAAAAGGCTCGATTAAAATCGATTCCTTTAGATTGATTAGCCACATATTTAATTCCTTGTAAAAGGTGATTACTATATAGTGGATTTTGATAATCCACTTTGGAATGCCCAAGGGTAGTTACCCAAACATGCCCTCCTTGGAAATCCTGGTACCAAACAGCAGGAAAATAATCCCCAAAGGTTCCTGCATTTTTAAGGATTAAATCAGATTGCTTTTTATCCAAAGTAGAAACATCGTGCATCATGAGAACTTTGATGCCTGGGTACATTTCTCTACCAAAATAACACTCATCTTCTTTAGTCCAAACACTTGGAATACCCTCCATGGATGGATGCTTAGGATCTATATTAATGACAGAGAATGATTGAAAATTAGCATGCCAAGTAAAGGTTTCACCCACCATCATTTTAAACCAAACCCATTTTCTCTCTGTCCCAGTGACGGAATGCACCCCCACAAATCCACCACCTGCCTCGATGTACCTCCTAAATGCCAACCGTTGCTCATCGTTCGCAAAGACATCATTATTGGTACTGGTAAAGATAATCAGGGTATACTTTTTCAAATTGTTTTCGGTAAATACGTTTGGGTCATCCGAAACATCTACTGAAAACTTATGCTGCTTACCCAAGTCTCGAATACATTGAACAGCAGAGGGAATGTTATCATGAACATAACCCACTCCATTTTTGGTGTAAACCAAGATTTGACTGTTTTTTAATTTATTCTTTTGCGCCCAAGCAGGTGATAATAAGGTACCCAAGCCAAGAATTAGCACTAAAAATGCCTTTAAAAGTGAATATTTCATAGTAAAGATTCTGCAATATTTCTATCATTGTTATTAAAACCCGATAGACACAAATTTATACTCATTTGGCCATTCCATTAAGGATTCGCACCATGGTGATCCATTAAATAGATAATACCGGCCATGTTGACTGCACCCCACAATAATTCCCTTTTGTTGACATTTTCAAAAACATCGGTTTTGGCATGATGCAAATCAAAATAACGCTGACTATCTGGAATTAATCCCGACAAAACCATGCCAGGATTGACCTTGACCAGTGGGGCAATATCCGCCCCAGTGCCACCCAAGGTTAATTCACCCCCATAAGGTTTGAAAAGGGGAGACCAAAGCTCAAATTTTTTCCATTGTTCTGGAGAGCAACTTATACCAATGGATCTTGGGGTAAATCCACCTTCATCACTTTCTAAAGCATATACATGTTTTTCTTTGTTCAAAATAGCCTGATTAGCATATTCATTGCCACCACGCATGCCATTTTCTTCATTGGCAAATAGAACAAATCGAATCGTGCGTTTGGGTTGATATTTTACTGCTTTCATAGCACGAAGAATCTCCATGGTTTGTACTATTCCAGCACCATCATCATGTGCTCCTTCATTCACATCCCAACTATCCAAATGTCCTCCAACTGTAATTATTTCACTGGAAAATTCAGATCCTTTGATTTCAGCCACCACATTATTTTCGTCCGCATCGGCTAAAAAATATCCATAAGTTTGGAGTTGTACCCTGATTTTTGAGCTTTTGCTTAATTTAAACAGCTCCTGGGCATCCACAGGACCTAAGGCCAAAGCTGGAATTTTAGGATAGGCTTCATCATAAGTCATGCTTCCTGTATGGGGTTCATTGTCTGTGGCAGAGCTTAAAGAATGTATCATGATAGCCACGGCTCCATATTTTGCAGCCTTACTAGCCCCAACACGCCTAAAAACTCCAGATTCGGCATAAGCCTTAAACGTTTGAAATTTGGTAGGGTCAAAAACGCTATGAAAATACACGACTTTCCCTTTAATTTCCTCTTGTCGCTTTTCCATCTCCTCAAAACTGCTAAATGCGATTAATTCCGCTTCTTTAAGGCCATTGGATCCTAAAGAATTACCTAAGGCCAAAGCTTTCAAAGGACGAATAACCGCTTTGCCATCGATGGAAACAATAGCTGCATAATCTTGTCCTCCTCTTTTCCAATTGGGTGTCTTAACTGCCTGAAAATACACTTTATCTGCGCCTAATGCTTCTAAATTTCTTTTAGCCCAAAGGGCAGCCTGCTGTTGTTGGGGTGAACCCGCCAAACGACCACCGATTCCCTTGGTCAATTCCCTTAATAAATCATAGGCCTTGCCATTTCGCATGATTTCATCTGCCATTTTCTTGATAATAAGGCTATCTTGTTGATATTGAGCAGTTAAGGCGAAAGGTAAGCAGTAAAATAAAAAAAATAAATAGCGCATAGTTAGGTGAATTAACATGAAATGTAAATATTATTTTGTTCAATTTTGCACTTTGGCAATATTTTGTATTAATCTAAGAAAGATCAATCAGAAAAAATCCTAATTTTCGTTAAATAAACTCGAAAATTTTGCAATAATTAAAAATTGTCCTTTAGTTTTGCTCGCAACGAATCAAAATCGTTTTCTCTGATTAACTATGTTTAAGTCTCTACGAATAAGTTTTCTGCTTTTATCTCTGACTCTGTTTGGGGGCATAGGACATTTTGTAAAAAACGATTATAAACATACGATTTTTTCGAAGAACACCTCGCAGAGCCTATCAGAATCTCATGGCAGCACAGGTGACAATCTATCAAAATCAGAGGCTTTTTTTATCAATAGCCTGATTCGTCCATATATTTCAACCAAAACTGAAGCTCCACTTTTCCATACAGAAGTTGAAGAAGAGGAGGAGGATTTCTCTGTCAGTAAAAAAGGGTATAAGCAAATTCAGTTCGCCCTAACCTACGAATTTCCCCGCTTTTTTGATTGGTCCGTGGAACCTAAATTGGGTTCATTTCATGCCACGTCAAAAGCTTTAACTTACATTCCCTTATACCTAACTCTACAGGTATTTCTCATTTGATTTTTACTTCTTATTGTAAATTAAAGTAGTTTCTACCCAGAGGCTATTCTTTAATTTATTCAATTCCATCCGGCTCAATTTCATTTAGCCGAATGTCACCCATGGCTTTTATAGCCCAAAATTTACCATTTCCCAATTTAAAAATTTAATAAGATGAACAAGTTATTCATGGTCATTAGCTCATGTATGGTTCTTTTTCTGTCCAATTGTGAATCCAAAAAGGAAAAAAAAGAAGAAAAAACCAAGTTTATTGTCACCAGTACCTATCAGACAGATACCACCATCACTCGACAGTATGTCAGTCAAATTCGAGCCATTCAACACATTGAAGTAAGGGCTTTAGAAAAAGGATATTTACAAAATATCTATGTGGACGAAGGGCAATTTGTCCAAAAAGGGCAATTGATGTTTAAAATTATGCCTATGCTTTATGAGGCCGAAAAGCAAAAAGCACAAAGTGAGGCAGATTTTGCAGAGATAGAGTATCAAAACACCAAACAGCTACAAGAGAAAAATGTGGTATCTATCAATGAGTTAGCTTTAGCTAAAGCCAAATTAAACAAAGCAAAAGCCGAATTATTATTGGCTCAAACCCATTTAAAATTCACGGAAATCAGGGCTCCCTTCAGCGGATTCATGGACCATTTTCAAGTACGATTGGGGAGTTTAGTCAATGAAGGTGATCTATTGACAACACTTTCTGATAACAGCGAGATGTGGGTTTACTTCAACGTTCCTGAGGCAGAATATTTAAACTATAAGACGAATGCCACTCAGGAAAACCTTGTGAAAGTAAATCTTATGATGGCCAATAATGCCCAATATAAATATGCAGGGCTTGTAAAAACCATTGAGGCCGATTTCAACAATGAAACAGGTAATATTGCCTTTAGGGCCACATTCCCTAATCCAGATAAATTATTGAGACATGGTGAAACGGGAAATATTCTCATGACAGTTCCATTGAAAAATGCCATCATCATTCCGCAGAAAGCTACATATGAAATTCTAGAAAAGAAATATGTATTTGTGGTAGACAAAAGCAATACCGTACATTCTAGAGAGATCGACATTGCTGCGGAAATGCCCGATTTATACGTCATTAAAGATGGATTGAAAAAGGATGAAAAAATCCTTTTAGAGGGAATTCGAAAGGTTAAAGAAAATGACAAAATCGAATTCATCTATGAAGCACCGCAACAGGTAATTCCTAAGCTTAAGGTATACGTAGAATAACATCAGCCATAAATAGAAATATATGTTCAGCAAATTCATTCAAAGACCCGTATTAGCCATCGTTATATCGCTGGTAATACTTTTCGTCGGAATTTTGGCGATCAAAAGTTTGCCTACCTCACAGTTTCCAGAGGTAGCACCCCCCGTAGTGATGGTGTCTGCTTCTTATCCAGGAGCAAGTGCTAAATCTCTGGCAGAATCAGTCATAATTCCCTTAGAGCAGTCCATCAATGGCGCCTGGGGCATGCGATACATGACCTCCGACGCCACGAGTGCGGGAGAAGCCAATATCCAGGTTGTTTTCAATCCGGGCACGGATATAAACCAGGCTCTGGTACAAGTTTCGAACCGAGTTCAACAGGTAACCAATAGGCTTCCGACCTTGGTACAAAGGGAGGGAGTTGTCATCACACCAGTAATTCCAAGTATGTTGATGTATGTCAACCTATACAGCAAGGACAAAAATGCCAACATGAAGTTCTTGTTTAATTATGCCGGTGTAAACATGGTACCTGAATTACAGCGTATAGATGGCATTGGCCAAGTGAGAATTTTAGGTAGTCGTCAGTATGCCATGAGGGTTTGGTTAAATCCTGACCGCATGCGTGCCTACAATGTTTCTCCAGATGAAGTCATGGAGGCATTGAGTGATCAAAGCATCATTGGAAAGCCAGGAAGGATAGGTCGAGGGGACAGTAAACAGGCCGAGGCACTGGAATATGTCATGACCTATACGGACCGATTCAACGATCCGAAGCAATATGAAAATGTCATCATTCGAGCTAATCCCAATGGGGAAAACCTACGGCTCAAAGATATTGCGACCGTTTCCTTGGGAAGTGAATACTATGATATTTATTCCAGCATGAATGGACATCCTTCAGCGGCTTTAGTATTGAAACAAACCTATGGAAGTAATGCGAGTGAAGTTATAGCAAAGGTAAAGGAGAAACTGGAAGTGTTGAAAAAATCATTTCCCCCTGGAATGAAATATGAGATTAGTTATGACGTGTCAAACTTTTTAGATGCTTCCATCGAAAACGTGATTCATACGCTCCGAGATGCCTTTATCTTGGTAGCCTTGGTGGTGTTTATCTTTTTGGGCGATTGGAGATCTACCATTGTCCCAATTCTAGCCGTTCCCATTTCTTTGATTGGAGCCTTCTTTTGCATGCAATTGTTTGGACTGACTATCAATATGGTTACTCTATTTGCTTTAGTATTAGCCATTGGAATTGTCGTCGATGACGCCATCGTGGTCGTCGAGGCTGTCCATGCCAAAATGGAGGAGGAGCATTTATCGCCTTACCATGCGGTAAGAAAAGTAATCGGGGAAATTAGTGGTGCAGTTATTGCCATTACCCTATTAATGGTATCAGTTTTTGTACCTGTCTCCTTCATGACTGGACCAGTGGGAACCTTTTATCGCCAGTTCTCCATCACCATGGCTTCCTCTATCGTCATATCAGGAATTGTAGCCTTGACAGTCACGCCTGTTTTGTGTGCCATAATATTGAAAAATAATCACGGTAAGCCTAGAAAAAAGACTTGGATGAACAGGCTCTTAGATGGATTTAACCATTGGTTTGAAAGACTTACGGGTAAATACGTTGGCATATTACGCTTAATTACCCACCGAAAAATGATCACCATCGGCATGTTTGTAATCTTTGCCTTGGGAATATTCGGCGTCAGTACTAGTCTACCCTCAGGATTTATTCCTAATGAGGATCAAGGTATGTTATATGCCATCATTCAAACTCCTCCAGGATCAACCTTGGAAAGAACGAATGATTTATCCAACAAATTGGTAAGTGTGATTCAAGGAGTAGAAGGTATTCAATCTGTCTCTTCCATCGCTGGTTATGAGGTATTGACGGAGGGTAGAGGTTCGAATGCAGGAACTTGTTTAATTAACCTAAAACCGTGGTCTGACCGTAAACACTCTGTGACTGAGATCATTGCGGAGCTAGAGGAAAAGGCAAAAGACATCCCAGGGGCAACCATTGAGTTTTTTGATCCACCAGCAGTTCCTGGATTTGGTGCGGCTGGGGGATTTGCCCTTCAACTGCTGGACAAAACCAATAGTGGGGATTACAAGCAATTAGAAAAAACCACCACGGAATTCATGAATGAGCTGAAAAAACGTAAAGAATTGACCGGCTTATTTACTTTCTTCAGTGCCAATTACCCTCAATACGAGATTGAAATTGACAATGAAGCTGCCATGCAAAAAGGGGTTTCCATAAACAATGCGATGAATACCCTTTCCATTTTTGTAGGAAGTACCTACGAGCTGGGCTTTATCAAATACCAACGATTCTTTAAGGTTTTTGTGCAGGCAGCACCCGAATTCCGCCGACTACCTACCGATATCATGAACTTGTATGTCAAGAATAATCGAGATGAAATGGTGCCATTTTCTGCATTTATGAAAATTAAAAAGAAGCAAGGTGCCAATGAGATAAACCGCTATAATATGTACAATACGGCGGCTATTCGTGGCGGAGCTGCCAGAGGGTACAGTAGTGGTGAAGCCATCAAAGCCGTTCAAGAGGTAGCAGCTAAAACCCTACCTAATGGCTACGACATTGACTGGGCTGCGCTATCTTATGATGAAACTAGAAGGGGCAATGAAGCCATTTACATTTTTATTGTCGTATTAATGTTTGTGTACTTCGTTTTAGCCGCGCAATATGAAAGTTTCATCATCCCATTGTCAGTAGTATTCTCACTGCCCGCAGGAATATTAGGCTCCTTTTTATTAATCAAAGGCCTTGGCTTAGCCAACGACATCTATGCTCAGGTGGGACTGGTCATGTTAGTGGGTCTGCTAGGAAAAAATGCCGTCCTGATTGTGGAATTTGCTGTACAAAAGCAGCAGCAGGGTGCCACGGTACTTGAGGCAGCTATAGAGGGCGCAAAAGTGCGTTTCCGTCCTATTTTGATGACTTCCTTTGCCTTTATCGCTGGATTAATTCCGCTGGTATTAGCACATGGAGCGGGAGCCATTGGTAATAAAACGATCGGAGCGTCCGCCTTGGGAGGAATGGTGTTTGGTACCGTTTTTGGGGTCATCATCGTCCCAGGATTATACTACATATTTGGATCATTGGCCGAAGGAAAAACGCTCATTAGAAATGAAGACAATAATCCATTGACAGAAGATTTAGTAAACCAAATGGATCACTTTCCACAAAGCACAGAAAATGATGAAAATGCATAAAATATCGATTTTAATAGGTGTAATCATACTGCTGTTGGTGGTAGATTCTTGCCAAATTCCACAGATAAGCCTGAAAACCGAACACAAATCAGCCCCAAGCAGCTATGTAGATTCGGCGGACACCACTAATATGGTTGCACAGAATTGGAGGACTTATTTTAAAGATCCTGCTTTGGTTGCCTTAATTGATACTGCTTTAACGAATAATCAAGAGCTACAAATTGTTTGGCAAGAAATACAAATGACCAATAATGAAGTAAAAGCAAGACAAGGGGCCTACAAACCCTTTGTCCATGCGGGAGCTAATTTGGGTTTGGATAAAGTAGGAAGGTATACGAGTCAGGGATCAAGTGATGCCAATAATGAGGTAGTCACTGGCAAACAACTTCCTGATCCTATGGCCAACTATGCCTTGGGTTTGAATGCTTCTTGGGAATTGGACATTTGGAAAAAGTTAAGAAATTCTACCAAATCGGCAGTTTTCAAGTACCTGTCTACCGTGGAAGGAAAGAACTTTCTTGTCACTCATTTGGTCTCGGAAATCGCTAATTCCTATTATGAATTATTAGCACTAGATAATCAATTGGCCATATTGAATCAAACGATTGACTTATACCAAAACTCTTTAGAGATTGTCAAATTAGAAAAACAATTTGCTCGAGTAAGTGAATTAGCGGTTCGAAGATTTGAGGCTGAGGTATTGAAGAATAAGAGTCGACAGTATGACATTAAGCAGCAAATTACCGAAACGGAAAATAGAATTCATTTTCTTGTAGGTCAATTTCCTCATCGCATCCGTAGAAATTCCGAAAACTTTACCGACATCAAATTACAGTCCATACAGGCAGGTATCCCTGCTCAACTCTTATCCAACAGACCTGATATCAAACAAGCAGAACAGGCATTGATGGCGGCGGAATTGGATGTTAAAGTAGCTAGGGCAGAGTTTTATCCTACGCTCATGATCAGTGCAGGTTTAGGTTATCGGGCATTCAATACCAAATATTTACTTCAAACTCCGGAATCCTTGATGTTCAATTTAGGTGGAGAATTGATAGCTCCATTGGTGAACCGTAGGGCCATCAAGGCGAATTATTTTTCAGCCAATGCCCGTCAAATCCAAGCTGTTTACCACTATGAGCAGAGCATATTAAAGGCTCATTTAGAGGTTGTAAATCAATTAAATAACCTGGAAAACTTGCGAAATAGCTTCGATTTAAAAAAGAAGCAGGTAACTGCCCTGACGGAATCCATTGATATCGCATCGACCTTATTTAAATCTGCCCGGGCAGATTATATGGAAGTTCTTTTAACGCAAAGGGACGCCCTAGAATCAAAAATGGAAATGGTAGAAACCCAAAAGCGCCAATTGACTGCCATGGTCAATATATACCAGGCATTAGGCGGGGGATGGAGATAAGTAGTATTTATTTCTGGTTTACAAAAAGGGTGGCAATTTTATGGCCACTCTTTTTTTTGTGACAATACAAATTTATCTACATGTGTTATAGATTCGTTGATTAGGTAAACCAAGCTAATTTCCCTTTAAAAATAGTAACTTGAAGCTCAAATGATGTTTGAATCTAACCTGCAACTTGAATGAAATACATTTTATTAATATTTACCATTTGCTGCCATAGCCTTTGGGGGCAAATAGAGAAGAAAGATTTGGGCACTCTCTCAGGAGGATCCTATCAAGTACTTATTCCCAAAAATTGGAATAAAAAATTGGTCATGTATGCCCACGGTTATCAATTTCAAGGGCAAAAGCCTTCCGAGGCAAATGTGGGATTGGAAAAGCGCCTACAAGTTATTTTGGACAGAGGTTTTGCCATTGCCGCCTCCGATTACCCGGCTGTAGGCTTTGTCTTACCCGAAGGTATCGATGCTACTGAAGAATTGAGGCAGGCATTTGTAAAGCAAGTTGGAAAACCCGATTCTACCTTCATGGTAGGACATTCCATGGGAGGGGGGATCACGCTAGGAATCATGGAAAACTTCGGAAATCATTACGATGGTGCTCTTCCTCTATGTCCCTTGTCCTCCAGGCCCTATTTACAATGCAGAAAAGAATTTGACATGTATGCCACCTTCAATGGACTTTTTCCTGGCATCGTTCCCAGTCTAAAAGATATTTTCGACGTCAACTCCTCCGTTGGATTTGTGAATTTATCTCAAGCCGGTAGTCGAATTGGGCAAATCACACAAGCCATCATGGCTAAAGATTCCAGCTTGGCTAAAGCTTTTGCTAAGAAATTTGACCTTAAATTAAAAGATTTGGCGGGATCCTTATTTTTCAATCAAAATGTGCTTCGCGATTTGGCCATTAAATTTGGAGGAAATCCTTTCGATAATTTACAAACTGTCTATTCGGGATTTCCAGATGATTTACAAACCAATAAATTAGCTGAACGATTAGGCGCTACGAAAAACCCCAATCAACTATTTTCCCGCTATGATCGAACAGGTAATATCCAAAAACCCGTGTTATTAGTGCATACCATTTATGATCAATTAATTCCAGTCACTTATGCCGTGGTGAATTATGAAAACATGGTCCATCAGCAACAAAAAGACAAGTATTTTACTGTAAAATATACCAATGGACAGGCACATTGTGCCTTTAGTCCACAACAATTAGCAACTTCATTTGACTTGTTGAGAAATTGGGTTAAAAATGGAAATAAACCACAGGGAGGATATTTAGAATAATGAACTCAAGCCCCATTTCTGCCAACAATGCCCCCATGTCTAGTTTTCAAATCTTAATGGTAGCATTGTGTTTTTTTATGAATTTTAATGATGGAATTGATGTTCTGATTGTCTCCTTTTCCAGTTCTGAAATCATTCGCGCCTTTGACTTAAGTAAATCAGAAATGGGCTATATTTTCAGCGCTGGTTTAGCAGGAATGACCTTAGGTTGTTTCTCCTTGGCACCATTTGCTGATCAATATGGCCGAAGGAAGATATTTATCATTTCCTTAGTCATGGTGAGTATTGGTATGTTTGGCGTGGCCTTTTCTGGGGCCTATTTACCTATTTTAGGTTGGCGTTTCTTAACAGGTTTGGGAATAGGGGGTATTTTACCAACTATTACCACCACTGCAGCCGAATATTCTAATGATAAATACCGAGATTTCAATGTAGGGCTTATACAAGCAGGATGGCCAATAGGAGCCATATTAACAGGTTTATTGTGTGCAGATATCATACCTGTGAAAGGATGGCAATATGCCTTTTTCTTAGCAGGCTGTTTCTCTTCGGGCATGACGGTTTTGGTATTTTTCTTGATGAAAGATTCAGCCGACTTTTTAACTAAGAAAATAGAAAAACAAGGTGTATCTGTTTTAATGACCCAGGAACTAAAGCCAAATACCTGGCGACTATGGTTGGCAGCTTTTTTTGGGTTTATGACTTTGTATACCGTGATGAGTTGGGTACCTACCATTGCGAAAGACTCAGGTATGCCATTTGAATTGGCTACCTATGTAGGCATTGCCCTCAACTTGGGAGCCGCCATAGGGTCATCGTCCATTGGAGCCTTGGGTGCAAGATTTGGATTAAAAAAAATCCAATTGCTATATATGCTTTCTGCCTTTACCCTGATGCAATTATATGCTTTTATGGACCTATATCCTGCGCTGATTTTTATACTGGTCTTTGGTATAGGTATATTTGCCCAGGGAGGTTTTAATGGAATATGGCCTATTTTATCCCGAATTTATCCCACCTCCATTCGTGCCACGGGGGTAGGTTATACGGTGGGAATTGGTCGATTAGGCGCTATTTTAGGTCCCGCTGTTTTTGGAGTCTTGGCGGATAGCCACATGAGTAATTCCTTGTTATTTATCTTATTTTCTCTACCACTTTTGGTGATGGGCTTAATCATACGCACTTTACCATCCAATAAATTATGAAAGCAGGTGTTTTACTAGGCCCTCGGCAATTGCAAATACAGGAATTGAAAAAGCCAGTTCCCAAGGCTCATGAAGTTTTGATTCGACTAAGCTCCACGGGCATTTGTGGCTCCGATGTACATCTTTTTTTAGGAGACCGATTATTAACTAGCCCAACTGTCCTTGGACATGAAGGAATTGGTTTGATTGAAGCCATAGGAGAGGAGGTCACAGGTTTTGAGATAGGGCAACGGATAGTGATTGAACCCAACATACCTTGCGGGGATTGTCGATTTTGTAGGCAAGGAAGGGGTAATATATGTCCTCATAAACAAGTGATAGGGGTCAATACCTCAGGTTGTTTCGCTGAATACATTTGCTTGGATGCTAATTTTTGTTGGCAACTACCCGATACTATTTCCCCGGAAGATGCTGTTTGTATAGAACCACTAGCTGTGGCGGTACATGCCCTGAAATGCGGTGCTTTAGAAGCCCAGGAGGCTATAGCCATATTTGGATTAGGAGCCATTGGAATGCTTTTATGTCAATTAGCATTATACAAAGGTTATCGGGTTTGGGTGAAAGATTTGAATCCTGAAAAACAAGAATCAGCCCAACAAATGGGGGCTAATATCTTGCCCGATGAGTCTTTAGACAGTTTTTTATATGATTATGAGATTGCAGGCATATTTGATTGTGTGGGGGTAGCTAAAGCTACCAATCAAATTTTGGCAGCTGCTCCAAGAGGTTCCAAAATAATCCTAGTTGGTTTAGCCAATGAAATGGCTCAATTTGTTCCCTTAAAGATTGCTCGTGAGGGAATTTCTATATTACCTTCTATCATATACGATCATCCGGCAGACTTTGCGGAGACCCTTGATTTAATTGCTACTAATAAGATTCAACCCGGGAAAATAATCTCTGAAAGATTTCCTTTGAATAGGATAGAAGAGGCTATGGAGCTAGCTGTAAGCGGGAAAGTTACAAAAGTGGTGGTCGATATAATTTAGAGGATTCGTTCCAAATGAGCCTTTTGAAAAAATCTCAGAAATAAAAAAAACCTTGCCAACATTGACAAGGTTTCTGTAGAAGTGATCCCGCTGGGACTCGAACCCAGGACCCATACATTAAAAGTGTATTGCTCTACCAACTGAGCTACGGAATCATCAAGCTTACGCTTGTATATCGATTGACCCACTCTGGAGTCGAAAGGAAGTTTGGCCACTGGCTAACTTCAGTTTGCAAAAGAAGAACATTTTCCCCTTATTGCGGTGCAAAACTAGTACGGTTTTTCGAATTATGCAAGACTATCATCTAAATAAAATTATATTTTATACACTTTTTTCTTTTGCTATTTGGCAACCTGCTTATAGCCAAACAGATAGAAATCAACTGGCCTTAGCTGATTCCATGTTCAAAAGCAATCGATTGCTAGAGGCGGAAAAAATTTATTTACCTTTCTTGGATTCTCAGCGCAATGAAAACGAGACCATCCGATTGAAACTGGCTTATATTGCTAAATCAAAAAATGATTGGCTTCAGGAACTATATTATTTATCTAGCATTCAGGCCGAGCAAGATCGACCGGCTATTGCCAAGCGCCTTCATGAAATAGGAGATAGGCAAGGACTTTCAGGATTTCAAATTAATCTATTTGACCAGTTTCTTTGGATTTATTTTACCTATTTCCCTTACCTGATGGGCTTTTTCTTCGCACTGGCACTATATGTAATAGGCATTTTAAGCTTCAAAAAAGTCAAAAAGTTGAAGATTAAAGCTTATAATTTATATTACCTCGCATTTTATTTACTGTTTTTAACCTGGTTTGCCAACTTCCCTTCCTTTTTGCAATACGGTATCATCACCAAAGATAAAGCCTATTTGCGCGATTATGCCTCCTCAGCAGCTCCTGTCAAACAAATGTTAAAAAAAGGCAATAGAATTATACACTGGCGAAAGAAGGATATCTGGGTAAACTGCTATTTCCAAGGCGAACTTGGCTATGTGAAAGCAGATGACTATTTACCAATCAACTAAAGGTTAAAAATCTCAAAGCTTAAATCTAAAATAATTTCCCTTTCTGGGTCACCGGAACCAATTACACCTTTGACCCTTAAATCGGCATTTTTAATGGCCTCTAATATACGAACCACTTTACCCAAGGGATAATTACGTTTGGCAAGGGTATAATCCTTGACAAAATATGGGTTTACTCCAATGGTACTGGCAATTTCATTTTCAGAAAGTGCTCCCAAATCATGCACTTGTAATACTTTGGCAAAAAAATTGAACAGCATAATTAACATGGGTGCAGCCGGATTTTGCTTGGTATTATCCGCGAAATAAAAGGCGATTTTTTGTCCCCGATCCGCATTTCGCTGTACGATTGCCTTCTGGAATTCAAAGTAATTATATTCTCTACTAATACCCACAAACTTCTCTACCTCATCTAAACCAATTTCCTTGCCTTTAGGCACATTGACAATCAATTTATCCGCTTCATGAGCCATTCTTTTTAGGTCTGTACCCACATAAGAAACCATTAATTCCTGAGCATTGGCTTGTATGGGTAATTGATGACTACCCAAATAATCCTTCAACCACATACCTAGGCGATCTTCACTGATTTTTTTAGAACTAACCACTACTCCCTTTTTATCGAGAGGAGGTAAAATCTTGGATTTGTCGGTTAGTAATGTTTTTAGCGTTAAAACTAGCAGTGTTGACTCAGTAGGTCTTTCACAATAGTCCACCCATGCCTTCCAATCTGAATTGGACTTATCTTTGGCATCGGCTTTTCCTTTCGCCATGGCATCCAAAAAAACCGCTTCCTTCACTATGATGACTTGTTTATCGGACATCATGGGAAATCTCCTGGCATAAGTAAGCACATCTCCCAAGGTTTGGTCTTTTCCATACATGACAAACTGATTAAAGCTTTGTTGATCAGGACTTAAAACCTGATTTTCAAATGCTTCGACGAGCTGATCAATAAAAAAAGGCTCATCACCATGAATTAAGTAGATGGGTGCCAATTTATTTTGCTTGATATCTTTTAATACGTCTTGGACACTTTTTTGCATGGAATTGGAAGATAAAAAATCAATCTGCAAAGCTAATCAAAAGCTTTTGAACCAAAAATAATAATCCCAAGGCCACTAGCTTTACAAAATATTCCCGTAGGTTTGTTGGAAAATAAGATATAATGCAAATTAGACCGAACTCCGTAGTTTTCATTTCTTACCAATTGTCCTTTCCTAATGAAGCAGGAGAGCCAGAGGTAGTTGAAATTGTAGATGAAAACGAGCCCATGGTATTTATTCATGGACTTAGTGGATTACCAGAGGCATTTGAAGATCAATTGAATGGTCTCTCTGCCAATGACACTTTTGATTTTACCATAGCTGCAGCAGATGCTTATGGCACTGTTGATCCTAATGCCATCATCGATTTACCTAAATCCATTTTCCAAATAGAGGGACAAGACACCAGTGATATGTTACGTGTGGGAAATTTCATTCCAATGACGGATGACCAGGGAAATCGTATGCAAGGCATGGTGGTTCAAGTAGGCCCAGAAACAGTCACTATGGACTTCAACCATCCATTAGCTGAAAAAGATTTAATGTTTAATGGAAAAGTCATTAAAATAAGGGAAGCTACACCAGAAGAAATCGCTCATGGACATGTGCATGGCGAAGGGGGAGTACATCACCATTAATTTAATCTAGCATGTAGAATAAGGAATGTAGATTAAAATTTTACCTTCCTAATTCTACATTATTTTTTACTGTAGTTGCATTTCATTATAGGCGCACACTTCCACACCGAATTTTCGCAAGAAATCCACACCTTCGTCAGAGGGAAGGCCTTTGTAGGATGCGTAAGAATTTAAAAAAATCACTTTTTTGATTTTCATGCTATAAATAATCCTTGCGCATGAAATGCAAGGGGAGAGGGTGACATATATGGTAGAGCCTTCTACATCTGCTCCATTTTTAGAGGCATACAATATGGCATTTTGTTCAGCATGCAGCGCCAGAGAACAAGATCCTTTAGAATCTCTAGGACAACCATCTTCGCCAAATTCATCATCACAATTATGTGTTCCTGCGGGTGGACCATTGTAACCAATGGAAATAATTCGAGTATCCTTTGTGAGAACAGCTCCTACTTGAGCACGAGTACAATGTGATCTCAAGGCTAAATTTTGAGCTAATTCCATGAAAATCGCATCGAATGGAGGTTTATTCATAAATGGTAAAAATGACTTAAATCTATTTTGAAAGACAAATATCCGATTTATTTTTCAATTGAATAGCAGTATAAATAAAGTACATCAATTTAAAGATCTAGGGAAAATTGACGTAGGCTATTATGTAATACCTGAAATAGGCGAAACGTTCGACTTGCCAAGATCTTTCGTAGCAGGGAGGAGCAGAATCGCAAGCCGTCCGTCAACAAACGGATAAGAATCCAACACGCTTTTCCTACAAAATAAAAAAGACAAGCCTTGCGACTTGTCTTTAACTTTTCGTAGCGGGGAGCAGAATCGAACTGCCGACCTTTGGGTTATGAATCCAACGCTCTAACCATCTGAGCTACCCCGCCAATTGGTTTGCAAAGGTAGCAGAAAGCAATTATAGTCACAAATAATTTCTAAATATTGAATAATTTTGTGCCGTATTGGTGAATTTACAAAGGAAATAATACCTTTGCCATGGTAGGGTTAGAATTGAGAGTTATATACCTAATCCATTAATATATAAATATTATGCCAGCTAATCATTTCGAATTTGAATATGAGGTAAAAGCCTCTCCCAAAGTACTTTATCCTTATTTAAGTACCGCATCTGGACTTCAACAATGGTTTGCTGATAAAGTAACTGTTCCTGATTCAAGTACATTTCACTTTTATTGGGATGATGAGAACCATCCTGCCAATTTGATTCAAAGTAAACTAAATAAATTCGTCCGATTTGAATTCATAAACCTTTCCGATGGTTCATCAAAAGGCTTTATTGAGCTTAAATTGGAAGTAAGTGAACTTTCCAACACAACCTACCTAAAAGTATTCGATAGTGCATCCAAGTTCAAATCAGATGATGATGCTGCCGAACTTTGGGATTACCTTTGCGATAAATTAAAAGAAATCGTCGGGAGCTAATTATGCGTAAAATTGATAAGCTAGTCCTCAATGCATTTTGGGGGCCATTTGTTCTTACCTTTCTAATTGTCATTTTTATTTTCCTTTTACGATTGGTCCTATTTTACTTTGCTGACTTATTTGGTAAAGATTTAGGGGCCAGCATATATCTTGAATTGTTTTTTTATTTTTCTCTAATTACTGTTCCTTTGGCTATGCCATTATCCATATTGTTATCTTCCTTGATGACATTTGGGAAATTAGGTGAGAATTTTGAACTGACTGCCTTAAAAAGTGCCGGCATATCCATTTATCGTATTTTTAGACCCATTTTTGTCTGCACGATAATCATTAGCATTTTCATGTTTTGGTTTGTCAATGTAGCCTTGCCTTGGGCCAATTTGAAAGGCTGGAGTTTATTGTATGATATTAAAACAACAAAAACCACACTCAATATCAAGGAAGGTATTTTTTACAATGATCTTCCGGGCTATTCCATTAAAGTGGCCAAAAAGTATCCCGACAATAAAACCTTAAAATCACTTATTATCTATGACCATACAGGAAATGACGGGAACCGACATGTAACCTTGGCAGACTCTGCTCAGATGTATACCATTCTAGACAGAAAATACTTGATTTTCGTATTGTTTAATGGCATTGATTATATAGAAGATGCCGATAGGGGGCCAGGTATGGATTTATCTGAACTTGCTATTCATCGATTCAAGAAAAGTAAGATTGTCATGTCATTAGCAGGATTTGATTTGCAAAAAACAGAAGAAAATCAATTTGCACACCACCAAATCATGCGAAACAACAACCAATTAGCGGAAGATGCCGATTCTTTATCACGCAATATTCGTAATATGCGCAAAGGATTCAGCTTGGCCGCCAGCGTGTATTATGTTTATTTTAGAAAACCCGTAGGCGCCTCACTACGAAGCATGAACCACAATACCGCTTGGATAGAGGCTAAACTTGCTGAAAAATTGAAAAATAACCGGGATTTCAGAACCATGGAGGAATTGGCCAAGCAAGAAGTTCAAAATTTGATTTCTTTTGGGCAAACCAATGAAGTCAATCTTGCTGAACGAGTGACAGAATTAAAAAAGACAGATTTAGAATGGCATCATAAATTCACCAATTCCTTGGCCGTTTTAGTCATGTTTTTAATTGGCGCTCCTTTGGGAGCCATTATAAAAAAAGGAGGTTTTGGTATTCCCGTTGTCGTGGCTGTTTCATTTTTTATACTCATGTACATCATGACCCAACAAGGGGATAAAATGGCCAAAGAAGGGAAAGTATTAGTAGAGGTAGGGGCTTGGATATCCAACACCATTTTAGCGTTGATTGGAGCATATTTCCTTAAAATAGCTCTACAAGATTCTCGTCTATTTGAGTCTGATTTGTATAAAGTTTGGTGGGATAAAATAAAAACTCGCTGGGCGTTGAGGAAGCAAAAGTCCAGTCGACCAGTATAAACTTAGAATATTTGGAATCTTCCAACAAAATTTCTACTTTTGCCAATTAATTTTTCACATTTTAAAAACTGGTAAAAGATGTATTTGTCACCCGAGAAAAAACAAGAAATTTTTGAATCAAAAGGGAAAGCAAAGTCAAAAATCGATACTGGTTCTGCTGAATCGCAAATTGCGTTATTTACATTCAGAATCAATCATTTGACGGAGCACCTTAAAAAGAACAAGAAAGATCACAGCACTCGCTTAGGTCTTTTGAAATTAGTTGGTAAGCGTCGTCGTTTACTTGATTACTTAACCCGCACAGATATTACTCGTTACCGTGCTATCATTGCTGAATTGGGTATTCGTAAATAAAATTAATGGCAGGGTTCCCAAAAGAACCCTGCTTTTTCATTGCGGTACAGTTTGAATCATCAAACAAACATCTTTTTCTACGCGCAGGGCGTAGCAATTTATTCAAAAACGTATGTCATTTAACATTATTACGAAACATATTTCAATGCCTGACGGCAAGGAAATCCAAATCGAAACAGGCAAATTAGCCAAACAAGCCGATGGAGCCGTTGTTGTCAAATCAGGAAATATGATGTTATTAGCCACAGTGGTAGCTAATAAAGAGGCCAAAGAAGGAGTAGATTTCCTTCCATTATCTGTAGATTATCAAGAAAAATTTGCGTCAAACGGACGTATTCCTGGTTCTTTCCTTAAAAGAGAAGCTCGCCTTTCTGATTACGAAATTTTAATCTCCCGATTGGTTGACCGCGCTTTGCGCCCAACTTTTCCGGATGATTACCATGCTGATGTACAAGTACTAATCAATTTAATTTCTGCCGATGCTGAGGTTTTGCCGGACGCATTTGTAGGTTTAGCAGCGGCCGCTGCTTTAGCTGTATCAGATATTCCTTTTAATGGTCCTATATCAGAGGTGCGTATCGCTAAAATCAATGGAGAATATAAAGTTAATCCGAGTGCCAGCGAATTAGAAGGTGCTAGCTTAGAATTGATTGTAGCTGCCAATGAAAATGATATTTTAATGGTAGAAGGAGAGGGAGATGAAGTTTCTGAAGCGGAAATGTTAGAAGCTTTAAAAATTGCGCATGATGCCATCAAATTACAGTGTGCAGTATTAAAAGATTTAACAATTGCTACAGGTAAAACAGAAAAACGTGCTTATTCTCATGAAACTCATGATGAAGAGTTACGGGCTGAATTATGGAACAACTATTATGACAAATATTTGGCTGTAGCCAAGCAAGCAAATCCTAAAAAAGAAGATCGTAAAGCAGCTTTCAAGGCCATTGTAGATGAATACATCGCTTCCTTGCCTGAAGACCACACGGTTAACTTAGCACTAGCGAAACACTATTTCCACGACATTGAAAAAGAAGCGGCTCGCCAATTGGTATTACAAGAGCGCTATCGTTTAGATGGCCGTAAATTGAACGAGATTCGTCAAATCACTTGCGAGGTAGATTATTTACCTACTCCGCACGGTTCATCCGTATTTACTCGTGGTGAGACCCAATCTTTAACAACAGTAACTTTGGGAACTAAGATGGATGAGCAAATCATCGATCAGCCTATGACCCAAGGTTATAATAAGTTTATGTTACACTATAACTTCCCTGGTTTCTCTACAGGGGAGGTGAAGCCAAATCGTGGGGTAGGGCGTCGTGAGGTAGGACATGGTAACTTAGCCATGCGTGCGATTAAGAAAGTACTTCCAAATTTGGACGAATTCCCTTACACTCTTCGCATTGTGTCTGATATCTTGGAATCCAATGGTTCATCTTCCATGGCCACTGTATGTGCAGGAACATTAGCATTGATGGATGCTGGCGTTAAAATTAAGGCTCCGGTTTCCGGTATAGCTATGGGATTAATCTCTGATTCGAAAACTGGCAAATATGCAGTTCTTTCGGATATTTTAGGGGATGAAGATCACTTAGGTGATATGGACTTCAAAGTAACAGGTACTGAAAACGGAATTACGGCTTGCCAAATGGACATAAAAGTACAAGGACTTTCCTATGAAGTTTTAGTGGAAGCCTTAGCTCAAGCTAAAGAAGGTCGTCTTCACATCTTGAATGAGATGAAGAAAGCTATTCCGCAAGTGAGAGAAGATTTCAAACCACAGACTCCTCGTGCAACAGTTATCAAGATCATGAAAGATCAAATTGGTGCTGTCATTGGACCCGGCGGAAAAGTAGTTCAAGATATTCAAAAACAATCTGGAGCCACCGTAACTATTGAAGAAAAAGAAGATGGTGGTTATGTAAGCGTATTCTCCTCCAATGGGGCTGCTATGGAGCATGCTGTAAGAATGATCAAAGGAATCGTAACTATTCCTGAGGTGGGTGAGGTATACGAAGGTAAAGTGAAAAACATTCAAGCATTTGGTGCTTTTGTGGAATTTTTACCTGGAAAAGATGGTTTACTACATATCTCTGAAATTTCATGGGATCGCATTGAAACCATGGATGGCGTATTTAAAGAAGGAGATAAAGTGAAAGTAAAATTGGTAGAGATAGACAAGAAAACAGGAAAATTCCGTTTATCTGCTAAAGTACTTTTACCGAAACCAGAACGTAGCTCAGAAAATTCTGACAACTAATTAGTTATTTCGTGGGTTATGTGTAAATATAACCTACTTTCAATCATTTGTAAGCCCTTATGAGACAGCTAAAAATTAGCAAACAGATTACCAACAGGGAGAGTCAATCGCTCGACAAATACCTACAGGAAATAGGCAAGGTGGATTTGTTGACCCCAGATGAGGAAGTTATTCTCGCTCAGAAAATTAGAGATGGAGATCAATTATCCTTAGAGCGTCTCACAAAAGCCAATTTACGCTTTGTAGTGTCCGTAGCTAAACAATATCAAAATCAAGGTCTTAGTCTTGGTGACTTGATTAATGAGGGAAATTTAGGTTTAATTAAAGCCGCGCAGCGATTCGATGAAACTCGTGGATTTAAATTTATTTCTTATGCGGTATGGTGGATTCGTCAATCTATCCTTCAAGCCTTAGCAGAACAATCTCGTATCGTTCGTCTACCGCTTAACCGCGTTGGTTCTTTGAATAAAATTTCTAAAACATTCTCTGAACTAGAGCAAAAATTCGAGCGTGAGCCATCACCAGAAGAATTAGCCGAAGTATTGGAAATTTCAACCGGTGAGGTGGTAGATACCTTGAAAATCTCAGGTCGCCATGTCTCTATGGATGCTCCATTCGTTCAAGGGGAAGAAAATTCCTTATTGGATGTATTGGAAAATGACTCGGAAGATAAGCCTGATTCAGGCTTAATCAATGATTCTCTTCGTAGAGAGGTACAACGTGCCTTATCTACCTTGACTCAGCGTGAGGCAGATGTGGTAACACTTTACTTTGGATTAAACGGTGAACATGCTATGACGCTGGAGGAAATTGGAGAAAAATTCAATTTAACTCGTGAACGTGTAAGACAAATCAAAGAAAAAGCGATTCGTCGTCTACGCCACACCTCAAGAAGCAAAGCCTTGAAAACGTATCTTGGATAATTTTAAAAGCCTCTCACGAGGCTTTTTTTACCTATGGCCTTTCCGTCTGGACTAGTTGAATTAATTGAAGTTTTTAGCCAACATGGTGTAAAACAAGCTGTTATTTGCCCAGGTTCTAGAAATGCACCTATTATGCTGGCCCTCAGCCGTAATCCTGCTATTGAGTCCTTTTCTATCAGTGATGAACGCTCTGCCGGATTTTTTGCATTAGGTCTAGCCTTACACAGTAAGTTACCTGTCATACTCTGCTGTACCTCTGGATCTGCGGCACTAAATATGGCTCCTGCTATTGCTGAAGCCTATTTTTTGGAAGTTCCACTTATCGTATTAACTGCCGATAGACCGAATGAATGGATAGGGCAGTGGGATGGCCAAACTATTTACCAAGAAAGAATATTTGGTGCTCATGCCAAACAATATTTCAGCTATTCTACCCGATCACATGCCACTACGGATGAATTGTGGCATCGGAATAGAATTGCAAACAATGCCTTTTGGACAGCATTTTTAGGCCCTCAGGGTCCTGTTCAAATCAATATACCCATCCATGAACCATTTTACCCAGAAAAAGGAGCAGCATTACCCGTCGCCGAGCCTATCAGGAAAATACATCATTGGAAAACTCCGAAATCACTTAGCCCATCCATGAAGACCTTTATTCAACGACAAGTTAGCGTTTCGAATAAAATCTTAATTACCTTGGGCCAAATGCCGCTAAATCCAGCCATTCAGGAATTCATACAGCAATTGATGGAAAATGGAATTCCTGTTGTTGGAGATGCCGTGGCTAATGCTAATGGACTGGCTTTTGAAAGCCATGATTTGATTTTAGCCAATACAAAAAATTGGGAAAGTCTTCAGCCTGATTTACATATTCACCTGGGAAAAAGCTTCGTAACGAAAAGAATCAAACAATTCCTACGCTCGAACGCAGACAAGCAAGAATGGCAGATTAATCCTAATCCTCAAGCACTGATGGCTGACCCATTCAAAGGACTGGGCCATTTATGGGAAGTGGACGAGGAAGAGTTTTTGAAAGAATTGGTGCATTTAAATGTATCCAACCAACAAAAATCTTATTTCCAAACTTGGAAAAATGCCAATGAACAGGTACAAATTCTTCAAGATAAAAAGCTTGATTTTTGGAATGAACTTATTGCATTTAAGAAAATATCTCAAGCCATTCCAAAAGAAAACGCAGAAATACACGTTGCTAATTCATTGGCTGTCAGGTATTTAAATTGGATTAAATTCGTTCCAAAAGGAATAGAGGTTTTTGCCAATCGGGGTACTTCAGGTATTGATGGTTGTTTAAGTACTGCCGTAGGAGGTGCCCAGAATAATAGCCAATTGGTAATATCCATTATAGGAGATGTGGCCTTCCAATACGACAAAAATGCCTTGTGGAATAATTACGTTCCTAAAAATTTGCGAATCATCTTGATGAACAATCAAGGAGGTGGAATTTTCAGGAATTTAGAAGGTGCCAAAGATCTACCTGAATTGGATATATTCATGGAAACTCAGCAGAATTTTAGAGCAGATAATATCGCTAAAGATGCGGGCATTCAATACATTTCTGTTAAAAATGAAATGGAATTGACAGAAGGACTAAAAGAATTTTTTCAAGCCAGCGAACACGCCATACTGATGGAAATTGAAACCAACTCCATCAGCAATGCCGAAGCATTAGCCCAATACATGAGCCTATTTAAGGGCTAGTTCCTTATTGATTTTCTCTAAATTTTTTAAAAACAAGGCATTATTAGGCTCAATTTCTAAAGCTTTTCTTACCCACTTTTCGGCAAGTTTCCATTGACGTCTTTCAATCTCCAAATAACCTAAGTTATTATAAATCAAGTGCTTATACTTTCCTTTTGTCAAAGCATGTCGAAATGATTTTTCTGCTAAATCCAACTCGCCTATGGTTTGTAATACAACCCCCTTATTGATAAGAGCTTCTACGGAATTAGTATCCAATTGTATGGCTTTTTCATATGAGGCCAAAGCCTGATTGTTCATTTCCTTTTCAAAAAATATATCCCCTTGTAAACGATGACAGGCAGAGGAATCTGGTAAAAGCTTGACCAATTTTTGGGCTTCTTGCTCTGCCTCATCCAAGCGCTTCATACTTTGAAGCATTTCTACTTTTTTATATAAAGCAGGTCCAAACTTCGCATCCAAAGCCACTGCTTCTGAAAAATCGTTCAATGCCTCTTCATTTTTCTCCAATTGTTCATAGATCAAACCACGGTTATAATAAGCATCCGAAAAATCATTCTTCTTTAAAATAGCTTCATTATACCATTTAATAGCCTCATAATACTCCTTTTCCTTAAACTTTTGATTTCCCCGAAAGAAAAACTGCGTAGCCTCCTTTTTATCCTTTTCTGAATCACAAGAGCTAATCCCAAAGATAATGAAGAGGCTGAAAAAGGGGAGAATACGTGATGAGATGGACATATGGCGGTTATGGTTTGGGCGAATAAAGAATTCAATTTAAAAAAATCAAATTTCATTCGCATCTTTGTGCCTCAAAAATAAATGAAATTATGGCATACGCAGAAATGTTAACCGACAAAGGGTTAATGAAAATTGAATTTTATGAGCAAGATGCTCCCATTCACGTAAAAAACTTCATTGATTTATCTAAAAAAGGCTATTATGATGGAGTAACATTTCACCGAGTAATTCCTGATTTTGTGATTCAAGGAGGAGATCCTACAGGAACTGGCGCAGGTGGACCAGGTTATACCATTCCCTGTGAATTAAGTGGTAATAATCAATACCATGACCGTGGTGTTTTATCCATGGCACACCGTGGACCTAATACGGGTGGTTCTCAGTTCTTTATTTGTCATTCTAGAAACAACACCGCACATTTAGACCGTAAACACACATGTTTTGGTAAAGTGGTAGAAGGATTAGAGGTGATTGATTTAATTCGTCAGGGCGACAAAATTCAAAGCATCACCATCATAGAAGAAGAGGCTTAGGATATGCATTTCATCAAAGAAATTCCCCACGATTCCATGCGAATTTCCTTGTTTGAATGGAATTCCAAATACATCCTGAAATTTGAAGCTCCCAATTTGGAGCAGAGTTACAAATTTTCGGTATTGGACTTTTCTTCCCAAAAAGAAATAGAGGAGCTAGCAAAAAGCTCCTCTTTTCAAGAATTTGTACTACAAAATTTTCATTCCATGTACAATGAAATGAATAAGCATTTAGATTAAATATTCTTACCCAACCACTTCATTCTCAATTCCTTCTGACTATCAGTCAAGTGCTCCATAGGGCTAATTTTGAAGGCAGCTATCGTTGATTTACCTAAAGGCACAGCCAGGGTTCTTTCTAAGCCATCTCGACGAACCGTAAATAGGATAGTATCACCAACCTTTTTGTCCTTCATAGTTTTCTCAAGATTCTCAAATGTATCTGAATTAACTTTTAAAATCTCATCACCTACATTTAAACCAAAATCATAGGCCGAACTTCCACGAACCACACTTGTTATTTTTCCAGCTGCTACTGTAATACCTAAGAATGGTTGTGTTTTACCTTGATTACTATCTGACCATTCATAACCAACTTCTTTTAACAATGCGGCATAGTCAGGAGTAGCTGTTCCGTAAATATATTTTTCAAACATGGATTTAGCAGAAACACCAGCTACTTTAGAGAACGCATTCTCCAGCTCTGCATCTGTAAAACCACGCTGTAATTTCACATAATAATTTTGATATAAATAACGGAAAACATCATCTAAGCTAGCCTTTCCTTTGGTTTGTTGGATGATCCATAGATTGAATACAGTGCCCAAAACAGAACCTTTGGAATAATATGAAATGCTGGAATTACGACTATTCTCGTTTGGACGATAATATTTTATCCATGCATCCCAAGAAGAAGATGCTGCAGACTCCACCTTGTTACCTGGTTGATTTTCAACAGATGAAATTTCATCAGCTACGCCTTTTAAGTAGGCCTCTGTAGTAGTTTGACCTGAACGCTGTAAGATTAAGGCTCCATAATAGGATGTCATACCTTCAGATAACCACAAATTGTGTGTATAATTTTCATTTTCATAATCAAAAGGTCCTAAAGCCTTTGGACGGATACGCTTCACGTTCCATAAGTGGAAATATTCATGAGAAAGAAGTCCTAAAATGCCATGATATCCACTTTCAGTTTCATAAGCTGCTCTGGATACTTGACAAGTCGTTGAATTTAAATGCTCCAATCCACCTGAACCCCTTAACAAATTATGAACGATGAATAAATATTGATCACATGGATGAACACCGATCACCTTGGCTGCCTCTTCACACATTTTCTTGACATCAGCGATGAATTTAGTAGTATCTACTTTGGCCGGACCATAAAAAGCAATTTGATGAGGGATATTTCCAACTTTAAACTGAAACACTTGATGGTTTCCTATTTCAATCGGAGAGTCAATCAACTCATCCAAATCCTTGGCAATAAATACATGTTCAGCATGTTGTTTTAAGGCAGTAGAAATACGCTGAAATGATTTATGAGGGTTAATTTTTACCCATTGAGCTTGATTTGAAAACTCCTTTACATATAAAAGGACAGAAGCTGGATTGATGTACCCATGCGTATCATCTAAAAAAGAAGTTCGAACAGATAACTCAAAAGCATATACGTCATAAGAAATAGTGACTTGCTTTTGTCCTTTCGACAAATACACACGCCAGGTATTTTTATTGATTTTCTCAACAGGTACCGCTTGACCATTTTTCTCTGTCGTTAGGCTTTCCACATTTCTAGCAAATTCACGAATCAAGTAGGATCCTGGAGTCCATGCAGCCATTTTAAAATCTACAAATGGTTTATTCCATTGCGCTTGACTAAGTTCAAGAGTTGTTTTCACTTGAAAGTAATGTGTATGTGGAGCGGCCATACTAATCTCATGTCGCAAAATAGGAGAGGCTCCCATACTTAATAGGTTGATTCCCAATAAAAACAGGGAAAATGTCAAGAAGAATTTAGTAAATTTTGTCATATAGTTTTAAAAATTAAACGTTGATCAGGTGCAAAAGGTAAAGATAAGAAAATAGGCTTAATCAAACGAATATTGAGGATTGTATCCCCAAATTTGCCTAAATAAATTGATTAGTCGCTACAATTATTCGGAAGAAAAATCGTATTATTGTAGTAATTGAGAATGCTGTAACCTTCAACTAATGAGAAAACAAAATCTTTCGCTTCGCTGGCTTCCTGCTATTTTATTTTTCTTGCTTTCTTGGTCTTCAGTGGCGCAACAAACCTTAAATTTTGGAGATCAAACACTTCATTTTCGACAGGCCAAAGAGTACTTCGATTCTAAAAATTATGTAGCTGCCAAAGAGGAGTTTTCTGCGTATTTAAATAGTCTTGAACCCTTAAGTAATGAGCAAGCGGGTCAGCGTGTTTTGGCAGAATATTATATTACCATGTGTAGCTTATACATGAGTCAGCCAGAAGCGGAGATTGTGGCAGATCGTTTTGTGGCGAATTACCCAGAGCATCCACAGGCAGTGAAGTTGATGCGTGGTATAGGAAGTTTTTTCTATGACAATGGAGATTATAAGAAAGCCATTAAATACTTAAGTAAATCATCTGATACCAATCTAGAGGCTAAGTTTAAATTAGCTGTTTCATATTATCAGTTGAAGGAATTAAGAGAAGCCCTTCCACTATTTAATGAAATTAAAGTAGATCCAGACGAAGAATTTGCGTTTGCTGCTGCTTATTATGCAGGTGTTATCAATTTTGGTGAAAAACGGTATGGTGAAGCTAGTAATGATTTCAGAAAAGCTGAAGGATCTAGTCGTTTTAGAAAAGATATACCCAATTGGATTGCCATGTGTTACTACCACGAAGGTAAATTCAATGAATTATTAAATTATGCCGAACCTATACTAAAGCAAAAGAAGCCAGGCTATAATCTGGATGAATTGTCGCTTTTGGTGGCCGAAGTTCAATTTAAATTAAGCTATTTTGAAAAAGCAGTAATTAGCTATGGTTTATACAAAAAACTAAATCCAACTAAAATAACTTCCGAGATACAATATCGATTTGGATATTCTCTATACAAAACCAATAAATTTAATGAGGCTTCGGATGAATTAAAGTCTTTGGCAGGTAAAAAAGATACTTTGGCACAATTTGCTGCATTTACCTTAGGATTGGCTCAACTGAAATCAGGCAATTTAGAGGCAACTTTACAGGCTTTTGGACAAGCCAAAGACCTTGGGTTCAATTCGCAGATTCAAGAAGAGGCGTTTTTTAATCATGCCAAAGTCATGTTGGATTTAGGAAAAGCTAGTGAAACCATTTATTCCATTCAAGAATTCAATAAAAAATTCCCTAAGAGCAAGTTCACCGAGGAATCTACTGAACTAGTAGCTGAAGCATTCATACATTCCAACAATATCCAAGCCGCTTTAGACTACTTAAAGAGTTTGAGCAACCGTAATTCCAAATTAAACGCGGCCTTACAAACATTGACATACAATTTGGGGGTAAAAGCCTACAATGAAAATAAGTTTGATCAGGCCATTGAAATGTTCCAAACATCGACCGAAAACCCAGAGAGTTCTGATTTAAAATACCAAGCTTTATTTGGGAAAGGAGAGGCATTGTCCCAACAGAAAAAATACGAACAAGCCATTCAGGTATATTCGCCCTTGTTAATTGGTACTCCTCCAGTAAGCAATCCTAATGATTTTATTCAAAAAGTACGCATGGGACTAGCCTATGCTTATTTTAATATCAAAGACTTTGCTAAGGCTAATGTACTTTTCAAAGCCTACGTGGACCGTTTAAAGCTTAGCCCTAATGCCAAAAATAATCCATCGGTATTGATTCGGTTGGCAGATACGTATCTGGTTTCAAAGAAATATGAGGATGCCTTAACCTACTACAACCAAGCTTTTGATCTTGCAAAGTCAGAAAAGGACTATGCCTTATATCAAAAAGGGGTTACCTTGACTTATTTGAACCGCGATACAGAAGCCAAAGCTAGTTTTAAGCAATTAAGAAACTCTTTCCCAAGTTCGAAATATGTAGATGATGCGGCCTTTCAAGAAAATGTCATTTCCTTCAATACCAATAAATACAAAGAAGCTATTGCTGGATTCAGCGACCTTATTGAAAATAGCCCCAAGAGCCCGTATTTCACTCAAGCCTTATTAAAAAGAGCTCAATCTTATGCGAATACTAATCAGCATGAACTTTCCATCGCAGATTATAAACGCATTATCCAAGAATTTCCAAGCGATAAAACAGCTAAGGATGCCTTAGTAGGTTTACAAGAAGAATTAAATGAGGTAGGAAGACCGGAAGACTTTGGACAATTACTTGGTAATTTCCAGAAAAGTAGTCCGGATGAAGCGGAAAACGTGGATTTAGAATATCGTGCTGCCAAAGGAATTTATTTAGGTGAAAAGTACGACAAAGCGATTGCCCCATTAAAAGCTTTTATTGAAAAATATCCTAGCAATGAGAATGTGGTAGAAGCTACTTACCTAATTGCTGATGCGGCATACAGAACTCAAAATAAGGCTGATGCTTTAGTTTTCTACAAAAAAATGATTGAGCAAAATGTTCACCCTCAAATCAATAAAGCCATTCAACGTAGTGCCGAGATGGAATTGGAAAACAAAAACTTTTCTGCCGCTGCCAATTGGTTCCATGTGTATAAATTAAAATATAACACCACTAAAGATCAAATGCTGGCAAACCAAGGTTTACTTTCAACCTTCCTAGAAGCGAAAATGTTAGATTCTGCTGCTTATATCACCGACGAAATCATTCAGTCCAAAGACATCAGCGAAGAGGAAAAAGCCAAACTAGCTGAAAAAATGGCCAATACGTTTGAAGCAAACGGAGATGTGATCAATCAAAGAAATTGGTTGGGTATCATCACCAATTTAGATAAAAACGATATCGGGGCCTTGGCTCAATTGAAATTGGCTACTTTATTATCTAAAGAGTCCAAATACAAAGAATCCAGTGATATGATTTTAGATAAATTCCGAAATGTTTATTCGGAGGCCTCAGATGCCATTTTAGGAAAAGCCTATATTTTATTAGCGGATAATTTCATTGCCCTAAAAAATATACCACAAGCTAGAGCTACCCTAAAATCCATTGTAGATAACTCCAGCGATACCGAGGTAATTCAAACGGCTAAAACTAAATTAGAAAGCTTACCCTTAAAATAATTCAAAATGAGATTCAATCGAACAGCTAAACAAGTACTATTCTCTGCGACATTCGGACTCTGCTTTGTAGCATTTGAGGGTTTTGCGCAAAAAAGACAGGGCTCCATTCAAGATGAAGCTATCGAAGTAGAAAAAACGAGAAAAATAGAATTACAGCCTCAGGTGTCTAGAAGCTTTGAACCTTTAGAAGAAGTCCAAGATTTACGAAAAGATCGTAAAATGAAATACGATTTAGTCGATAGAAGATGGGAGGGGAACAAATTACCTAAAATAAATAATTCCATCATTGACCCGCGTGAAGGAGATGAATTAACCTCTTCATACGGTCCAAAATTTAAAAATGTATTTAAAGTAGGGGCTGGAAATTATGGCCATACCTTAATGAATGCGCACTTTGGTTTCACTCCTAATGAAAATTCATTCCATGGTTTATATGTGAATCATGATGCCAATCGTCGCGGTCCGGTGGCAACGAGTTTCTCAGGTAGAAATGAAAATGAGGTTAAAATTTATAGTAAAACGTTCACTCCATCCTATTTATTAAATGGATCGATTAGTTATAAAAGAGTGGAGGCCAATTGGTACGGAAGACCTATTGAACAATACAATAATATGGCCAATGGAGCTTTTGGTATTTATTATGACCGCTTCAACTACATTGGTAGTATTTCTAGTGCCAAAAAAGATGCCAAATTTGATTATGTTGCTACTTCAGGTTTAAGTATGATGTCCACATCTCAAAATGAGCGTGAATGGGTTTGGGATAGTAAAATTCAGACTGTCTTACATATCAATGAAAACCTGTCAGCACATTTTATCGGAGATATGATCATGAGTGAATATGCCAGTTTGGATAACAACCGTAGAGAGCTTTACCGGGTAAAACCAAGTTTTTTCTACAAGAATGACCGTATCTCAGTACATGCTGGAATCAACGTGGTCAATGAAAAAGATAAGTTAAAGAGTTTAAATACCACTAGCTTATTCCCTGTAGTAAAGCTCGACTTTAAGGCAGCTAACTTCATCCATTTCTTCGCTGGATTAGGGGGAGATACCTATTTCAATACCTTGAATCAAATGGCTTCACAAAATCCTTGGATCAAGAATCAAATCGATTTAAGAAATACAGCACAAACGGCTAACGTTTATGGAGGTTTCAAAGGCTCCAATGAACAAAGTTTCGATTTTGAAGCTAAGTTTATGTATTCTGAATTTAGCAATTTGTCCTTTTTTGTACCTAGTAGCATGGACAGCTCCAAATATGCGGTGATTTATGCTGGAGATTTGAAAAAGGCGCAGGTCATGAACTTCTCTGGTCAATTTAACTACCAATTAAATGAGCGATTCCTATCAGTATTGAAATATGACATCAATAATTACAATAATTTGGGAAGTTTAGAGAAAGCATTTCACCGTCCTGCGATGAATATTTCCTTGACCAACTCGATTACTTTTAAAGATAAGATCATTGTTTCGCCAGATGTATTTTATATGAACGGGCTCTATGGATTGAATCCAAGAACCAATACAGCTGTGGCCATGAAGGATATCATAGACCTAAACTTAAAAGTGAATTATTTGATAACTAAAAAGTTTAATGCAGCGGTAAGTGCCAACAATTTACTTGGAAAAAATTATGAAAGATATTTATTTTACCCTTCACAAGGTCTAAATTATACAGTAAGCGTGGCTTATTCATTCTAATATGTTGAATCAGAAATCCATCGTAAGTTTAATTGAAACATTGCTTTATGAGCATGACTGCATCATTATTCCCAATTTCGGTGGGTTTGTAGTGAATGTCAAAGACTTTGAATTCAATGCCAAAGAGGGAAAAATATATCCTAGAAAAAGATGGATTGCCTTCAATGAGAGGCTCTGCTCCGATGATGGAATTTTAGCCACAGCTTGGGCTAAGCAGGAGGGAATTAGTCATAAATTAGCCTTTGATCAAATCAACCAGTTCAGTAAAAACCTAAAAGAATATTTGAAGGACAATCAAAGTGTCATTTTACCTAAACTGGGTACTTTTAGTTTAACAGCCGAATCTAAAATATCTTTTGTTCCCTTGGCAGATCAAAATTTTGATTTGAGTCAATTTGGTTTAACAGCTGTCAGTTTACCTTCTTCTGGAATTATTTCTAAGCCTATTTTGATTGAAAATCCAGTAGAAAAATCCTTGACTTATCAGGAAGAAATGTCAGAAGAATCAGTGAAAGAGGCGTTTGAAGAAGGGTTAAAACCGCAAAGAATCAGTTCTAAAATTTATGTATATGCCCTTTTAGCATTTATTCTAGGTGGTATCAGTGCCTATTTTTTAACAGAGCCTAACTCACGATATGTAAATAGTTCTTTAAGTCCATTTACCATCAAGATTAAAAAGAAAGAAGTAGCGGAAGTAAAAAAAGCCATTGAAAAGCCAATAATTACCTCAAATGATGCGGTAAAAGTTGACTCTAACATTGTACCTGCACCGACTGAATCTACATCAAGCCCTGTAATACTTGGAAATTCAGGCACAGTTTATTTGGTGGCAGCCAGCTTTCAAACACAGGCCAAAGCGGAAATCGCCATGCAAGAACTGAAATCCAAAGGATTTAAAGCAGAAATTTTACCTAAAACCGAAGGTGCCTTACATTTCCGTGTAAGTGTTGGTACTGAAAATAGCATGGAGGCTGGTTATAAAAAGGCAGCAGCCATTAAAAGTGAAAAGAATTTAGAAATTTGGGTGTATAAACCTTAACAGATATGAATAGCGCTCTAGCACAAAAAGAGGAGGAGAAAAAAAATCAGCTAAAAGCATTAATCCTGACTATATTGATTAATGGTGGGCTTTTATTGTTGTTTTGGACTTTGAATATTTGGTCTGGAGATGAAGTGAAAATGGAAATCCCTGCAGGAGGATTTGAAGTGAATTATGGTAATACAGATGTTGGAGGAGGGGATATTCAAACCCACAACCAAGCCAATGATTTGCCCGACGAGATAGAATCAAAACCGGCCGACAAAAAAGTAGAGCCTAAAAAGGAGATTGTAAAAGCTACTCCTACCAAAGAAAGTCCTGTACTAAGTTCTGCCGTAAAAAGCCCAGTCAAAGTGGCCGACAAACCCCTTGAAAAGGCAGTGACACAGCCAGTTAAGCCTGTGGTAGAAGAGCAGCCTAAAATTGATGAGTCAGCCTTATTCAAAAAGAAATCTAGTAGCAACGGTACACGAGGTACCTCAGATGCACCTGGCGGAAACTCTAATGGAAATGACAAAGGAAAAATTGGTGATAAAGGTCAATTGGACGGAGATATCAATAATTCAGCTATTTACTCAGGTCAAAAGGGTAAAGGTGGCGGTAGCGGCGGTGGAATAGGAGGAGGAAATGGAGTAGCCTTAAATATGACAGGTTGGGCATTGGCCTCGCGTCCTCAGGTGAATGATGACTCCGATGAATCGGGTATTATTCGTTTTTCTTTAAAAATAGATGAAACGGGTAATATCATTTCATTACGAATCATAGAAAATACGCTTTCTGCATCTGTGGCACAGAAATACAAAAGGGCAGTGGAAAAACTAAGCTTTAAACCTACTTCTGCAGGTGAACGTCCTGAAGTTTCAACAGGTACCATTGTATTTAAAATCAATTCGAAGTAATTCTGTTAAATCATCGAATGGATTATCAAGAAGTCATTGCTTTTTTATACAAGCAATTGCCGGTTTTTCATAGAGAAGGTAAAAAAGCCTTCAAACCTGGCTTGGGAAATATTCAGCAGTTATGTGCTCGATTAGGAAATCCCCAAGACTCTTTTCCTACTTTACACATAGCTGGCACAAATGGAAAAGGTAGTTCCTCCCATTTCATGGCCTCCATTTTACAGGAGCAAGGATTTAAAGTCGGACTTTATACTTCGCCTCATTTACAATCATTTACTGAAAGAATAAAATTCAATGGACAAAATGTTCCCGAGGATTGGGTGGTACAATTTGTAGAAAAGAATCTTACTCTGATACAAGATATTCAGCCATCATTCTTTGAATGGACAGTATTAATGGCTTTTTCATATTTTCAGAATCAAGGGGTTGATTGGGCGGTCATAGAAACGGGATTAGGCGGAAGGTTAGATTCAACCAACATCATTTCTCCTCAAGCTTGTTTAATTACCAACATCGGTTGGGATCATCAAGATATTCTTGGCAACTCACTGGAATTAATTGCCCAGGAAAAGGCAGGTATTATTAAAAAGGATACACCTATTTGTATCTCTGAAAGTCAAAGCCATTCCAAGCTAGTGTTTTTAAACAAAGCAAAAGAAATGAATGCTCCCATCATCTTTGCAGAAGATCGGATAAAATGGAATCATATTACTTTTGATGAAGATAAATTACTCCTCAGGGGTTCTACAAAATCCAATCCAGACTTTGAAATTCATTGTCCTTTTGCCGGAGAATATCAAGTAAAAAATTTGGCAGGAATAATAGCTTGGTGTGAACAATTACAAGAAGAAGGAATCATTGATTTGGCCTGGAATTCTATCAAAAAAGGAATTGAAAAAGCAAAAATTAATACACAATTACGTGGAAGGTGGGAAATCCTACAAAAGAATCCTTGGATAGTGGCTGATACAGGACATAATGAAAATGGCATCAGCCAATTATTGAATCAAGTAAAGGAGTTGAATCCTGAGCAACTTTGGATCATCTTAGGTATGGTGGCGGATAAAGACATTGATTTAGTCATGAAATTATTCCCTACCCATGCTCATTATATATTTTCACAGGCACAAAATCCCAGAGCGCTTGAGGCCGAGAGCCTTCAAAATTTGGCAGCAAGGTATGGTTTAAAAGGAATTTGTGAAAAAGATGTCAATCAGGCAATTCAAATAGCCAAAGAATCTGCCCATGAAAGAGATTTTATTTTAATTACTGGCAGCACCTATTTGGTGGCTGAAATAAAAATGTAAGTTTTGAGTAGAAAGAAAGAAGTTAAATATGGCTTAGCCATTCGTTCTCCTTGGGTCATTCAATCTGGCAAGGAATTTTTTGAGACTTGCCGAGGAAAATGGAACGAAGTCTATTTTAAAAACAATCAACCCATCGTACTAGAATTAGGTTGTGGCAGAGGAGAATATAGTTTGGGACTTGCCAAATTATTTCCGCACAAAAATTTTATTGGGATTGATATCAAGGGAGATCGTCTAGCTGCTGGTGCCAGGCAAGCAGAGGCGGAAGGATTAAACAATGTGGTTTTTTTACGAATACCCATTCAATATCTTGCAGAATTTTTCCAAGAAAACGAAGTAGATGAAATTTGGGTTACTTTTCCTGACCCTAGGCCTAAGGATCGGGATGAAAAAAAGCGACTGACATTTCCCTTCTTTTTAGAAAAATACCATAGAGTACTCAAGAGTCAGGGAATTCTTCATTTGAAAACCGATTCCACTTCTTTTTTCACTTATTCTTTGGAACAATTGGAGCAGGAACCTTGGAAAATATTGGTTCAAACCTGGGATTTATACCAATCAGCATGGAATGAGGAACACTATGGCATTAAAACACGATTTGAGGATATGTTTTACCAGAAAGGTTTTTCCATCAAATATTTGCGAGCGATCAATAACAAATAAAAAAGGGAGGCTAAGCTCCCTTTTGCATATAATGTGACTGGTTAAATTATCCAACACGAGCGATTAAATCAGCAGCACGAGAAGAATATCCGTACTCATTGTCATACCAACCTACTACTTTCACTAAAGTTCCCATAGTAGCTGTCAATTTTGAATCGAAAATACAAGAGTGAGAATTTCCAATGATATCAATAGACACGATTTCATCTGTATTATATTCTAGGATACCTTTCATAGGACCATCAGCTGCTTTCTTTACGGCAGCATTGATTTCCTCGGCAGTAACTTCTTTCTTTAAGATAGCAGTAAATTCAGTGACAGAACCATCTGGAGAAGGTACACGCATAGAAGAACCATCCAGCAATCCCTTTAAATGAGGTAACACTAATCCAACCGCCTTAGCTGCACCGGTTGAAGTAGGAATGATCGAATAAGCAGCAGCACGAGCACGACGTAAGTCAGCATGTGGAGCATCTTGCAAATTCTGATCTGCCGTGTATGCGTGGATAGTGGACATATAGCCTTTTTCTAAACCAAATGCATCATCCAATACTTTAGCCATAGGAGCTAAACAGTTGGTTGTACAAGATGCATTAGAAATAATGGTCATATCATCAGTTAAAGTATCTTCATTTACACCTAAAACCACTGTTGGAACATTTCCTTTGGCAGGAGCAGAAATAATCACCTTACGAGCGCCAGCAGTTAAATGTTGTCCGGCACCTGCTTCATCAACGAAACGACCTGTAGATTCAAGTACTACATCAATTCCTAAAGCACCCCAAGGTAATAATTTAGGATCACGCTCAGCCAATGCTTTGATTGATTTTCCGTTTACTGTAATTGAATCAGCATCAGAAGTTACAGTTCCATTAAAACGACCGTGAACAGAATCATACTTCAACAAATGAGCCAAGGTGGCATTGTCTGTTAAATCATTGATCGCAACAACCTCGACATTTTCCTTCTCTAATAATCTACGAAAAGTAAGTCGACCAATACGACCAAATCCATTAATAGCTACTTTAATTTTTTTCATTGATACAAATAATTTGATTTCAGATTAAAGTCAAAAATAGCCTTTTTTCCTCAAATCGCAAAAGTAGAACGATAAATATATGTTTAATCGCAACAGGAGGGGTTTTATACAAAAGTAAACAGACAACAAATTATTTATCCAAAATGCTAAATAATAAAATTTTCAGAAAAAATCATATGGATACGTTTTTTATTCAAGATTATTTTGCATATTTACACAAGCAAGCTACTTCAGCATTTCGAAAGGGTAGGGATGTGACAGAATGTCACTTGTCTTTTTAGCTAAATTCTCCTTCAATTTTTACCAAATAAAATTTTGAACTAATTATCAAGTAATTGATAATCAATAACTTAACTTATTAAAGTTGAAGTTAAATTTCATTGACAAAAAACTAAGATTTGCCTATTAAACAAATTAGTTCTCCAGATAATTCCCTTTCATTTTTGATTATACAGGCTTTTTCTCCGTAATTTGTATTCTCAAAATTTGCATACATATCATATGAATTCATTAGAAAATATCATTCAATCGGCTTGGGACGACGTTTCTTTGCGTCAGAGTCCTGAGGTTATCCAAGCCATTGAAGAAGTAGTGGAAAAAGTTGACAAAGGTATCTTGCGTACTGCTGAACCATTAGAAGACGGAAGCTGGCAAGTCAACGAATGGGTAAAGAAAGCCATTGTCATGTATTTCCCTATTCGTCAAATGTCGGTTAGTGAAGTAGGTATATTTGAATACCACGATAAAATGCGGTTGAAAACGAACTATCAAGCTTTAGGTGTTCGTGTAGTACCTCCTGCTGTGGCACGTTATGGGGCATTTCTAGCTAAGGGTACGATATTAATGCCATCTTATGTGAATATTGGTGCTTATGTGGATGAGGGTACGATGGTGGATACTTGGGCAACTGTAGGAAGTTGTGCGCAAATTGGCAAACATGTTCATTTAAGTGGTGGCGTTGGAATTGGGGGAGTTTTAGAGCCACCTCAAGCAGCTCCGGTGATTATTGAAGATGGTGCATTCATTGGTTCTCGTTGTATTGTGGTAGAAGGAGCTCATATCGGTAAGAAAGCAGTTTTAGGAGCTGGTGTAACCATTACAGGTAGCTCTAAAATCATCGATGTAAGTGGTCCTGAGCCTGTAGAATACATCGGTTTTGTCCCAGAAAACTCAGTGGTTATTCCGGGAAGCATACAAAAAAACTTTCCAGCTGGTACTTATGGAGTTCCATGCGCTTTAATTATAGGAAAAAGAAAAGAAAGTACTGACTTAAAAACATCCTTGAATCAAGCATTAAGGGAAAACAATGTTGTCGTTTAAGATCAGAAATTAAATATCTTTACACCCGGCTAAAAACCGGGTTTTTTTATGGAAAATGAATTAAAAATAGGCGAATATAATCGCCTTAGAATCATCAAAGAAGTGCCATTTGGTCTTTACCTGGATGGCTATGAAGATGAAATATTACTACCTCTTCAATATGTTCCAGAGACGTATGAAATAGATGGATATATCGATGTATTCATCTACAGAGACTCGGAAGATCGAATCATTGCCACGACGTTGAAACCCTTGGCAACGATCAATCAATTCGCTTTTTTAGAAGTCAAACAAGTTAGTCCCATTGGCGTATTCCTTGAGTGGGGACTCATGAAGGATTTATTGGTACCTTTCAGCCAACAGCTAGAAAAGATGTCGGTAGGCAAATCCTACCTAGTCTATGTTTACTTGGATCCACAAACCGATCGAATAGTTGCTTCTGCCAGAATAGATAAATTCTTGCCGAATCCAAAAGATATAGAAGAATTTACAATTGGACAAAAAGTGCAAGCATTACCATTTGAATATACCAACCTTGGGATTAAATGCCTAGTAAACAATTGTAAAATAGGTCAACTATTCAAAAATGAAATATTTACAAATGTTAAACTTGGTGAAGTGATAGATGTTTACATTTATAACATCAGAGAAGATGATAAATTGGATTTACGTTTGGAAGCAATTGGCTTAGAGAGAATAGATTCACAAAAGGATAAGCTATTAAGTTTACTAGATGAGCAAAATGGCATATTGTACCTGCATGACAAAAGCCCAGCAGAGGAGATCTACGAACAATTAGGGATGTCAAAGAAGGATTTCAAAAAGGCTGTTGGTGGTTTATACAAAAGTAAACGGATTAAACTAGGTGAAGGCTGCATTATTAAATTGTAGACATTTGTAAATGATTATAAAATTTGTTTTCCTCTTTTTAAAATTTATATTTGTGAAATGATATATCGTTTACACAAATGAATCTAAGTCAAAAGATAGAATTGTTAATTCAAAAGAAGCAGATTAGTTCTTCTCAATTTGCCGATAAAATAGGAATCCCTCGTAGCAGCGTTTCACATATTTTATCAGGAAGAAATAAACCTAGCTTGGACGTTGTACAAAAGATTCTTAAGGCCTATCCCGAACTAAGTGCTGAGGAATTATTATTTGAAGACAGAATGTTATCGATAGGCACAGCTTCTTCCTCCAAAACTGAATCCATAATAGGCACCGGACCATCCTTATTTGATGCTCCCAACCCTAGCCCCTCAGAATCGGATAAAAATTCTTTACCTGAACAAACAATCGTACAATCAAATCTCAGAAGGAATAGGGAAAGTGCCAAAAATACGATTCAACCCAGCTCTTCTCCATTACCAGATCCTGTATATTCCCAAGCAATGATATCTAGGAATCATGTCAATAAAAAAATCGAACGAGTGATTATTTTTTATTCGGATGGTTCATTTAGTGAAAGTAAGCCTAGTGAATGAAACTTGTTAGGATAATTAAGATGTAGGATATATGTTGAAATCAAGTTAACACAAGGAAACCACTTTCCATAGTTTTCCACGACTTATCCACATTCGTGCACAATTGTATTCAGTCTAATGCCATTCAGGCATTGCAAATCGAAATTTCTCTCCAATACCCTAGAATTTGTCAATTTTGTCGACACTTATCCACATGTATCTGTGGATAAGTAGTGGAATTGTGTACAAAAGACAATTATTTTCCATTTACCATCCTAATTTTTTCAACATTGGAACATAAAACATCTCCCAGATTTGTGGGAATCCTTATTTTATTGATTTTCATACCCGCAATTATTTGATTAATTTTAATCAATTAGATAATCCTTATGAAGAAAATAGATTCCCTCAATCAAGTTGCCTTATTTCATGAAACATTTGGAGCTCCTATTTTGGCTCAACCATGTATCCCATCGGAGGATCGTTGCCAATTGAGAGTGAGTTTATTGGCTGAAGAATTAGAGGAACTTAAACAAGCCATTCAAGACCGCGATTTAGTAGAAATAGCCGATGCGCTCTGTGATTTACAATACGTTTTATCTGGGGCTGTTTTGGAATTTGGTTTAGGGGAAAAATTTGTGGATTTATTCAATGAAGTACAAAGATCCAACATGTCCAAGGCCTGTAAAAGCTTGGAAGAAGCAGAAAAAACGGTAGAATATTATTTCATGAAAGATGGTACAGAAGCCGAAATAAAAGAAGAGCATGGGCTTTGGAAGGTGTACCGGAAATCTGACAACAAAGTTTTAAAATCCATCGCTTATTCGCCAGCTAATCTAAAAGATATCTTGGGATGATTCGAATTTTACTTATTGAAGATGAACCCAAAACCGTACAGTCTCTCAAAAGGGGATTGGAGGAAAACAATTATGAAGTAGAAGTAGCATATGATGGCCTCATGGGTAAACAATTGGCCACCAGAAACTCCTACCAGCTCATTGTTTCCGACATCATCATTCCTGGAATGAATGGGATTGAGCTATGCAAAGAACTGAGAAGTTTGGGCATACAAACTCCTATATTGATGCTAACTGCACTGAGCACCACCGATGATAAATTAATAGGATTTGAGGCTGGGGCAGATGACTATTTAGCCAAACCCTTTGATTTCAAGGAGTTTATGGCACGTGTGAAGGCTCTGATTAAACGTTCTAATCAGACTTTACTAGATTCCCAAGTACTTAAATTCGCTGATTTAGAATTAGATCTGAACAGTAAATTGGTGACTCGTTCTGGCCAAAAAATTAATTTAACAGCTAAGGAATTTCAGCTCTTGGAATACCTTATGAAAAATCAAGAGAAAGTCATTTCTAAAATGGAGATTGCAGAAAATATTTGGGAAGTGGAAGATGAAAACTCCTCCAACCTGATAGAGGTGTATGTCAACTATTTACGTAAAAAAGTAGATAAAAATTTTCCCACTAAATTGATTCATACGCAATTTGGTATGGGATATATCCTTCGACAAGAATAAGATATCATGCAGATACGCTCACGATTAACTTATCAATTTACCTATTTGGTCTCTGCGATATTATTCGTATCCTATCTCATTATATATATTTTCTCGCAGCAGAACTACAAGGAGAATTTTTATTCTCGTTTAAGGCAAAAAGCAAATACAGCTGCTGAACTCTTGGTCAATGTAAATCAAGTAGATTCCAAGTTATTACGAATCATTGACCGCGCCAATCGAGATATTCTATTTAGAGAGAATATCATGGCCTATGATACCTGCAATGAGCGAATTTATCGATCTAATGATACCATATCGTTTCATATTGATGTCAATCGGGTCAAAGAAGTTCGACAAAAAAAAGAAGTTCGATTTGCCTATGAAGATATTGAAATTCTAGGTACCGTATTTGCCACTCCTGAAGGTAGAATTGTAGTATTTGCTGGAGCTGTGGATCAATATTCCGCGGAAAATGCCAAAGATTTAAAGAATATCCTCATAGCTTTATTCCTTTTATTTGTATTCATCGTGGTTATTTCAGGATGGTTCTTTGCTGGAAGGGCCGTAAATCCCATTTCTGAAGTCATCAAACAAGTAGATAATCTTTCACCCAAAAGGCTGGAAGAAAGGCTGGAATCCTCTGATTCTGAGGATGAAATAGGGAAGATGGTGTCTACCATCAATCGCTTGCTGGAACGCATTGAGAATGCCTTTAAACTGCAAAAAACGTTTATTGCGAACGTATCACATGAACTGAAGAATCCATTGACAAAAATTTCTTCGCAACTGGAAGTAAGTTTATTAAAAGAACGAGCCGCCGAAGATTATAAGGAAACAATCGCCTCAGTTCTGGAGGATACGCAAGAATTAGCCGCCATTACGGAATCCTTGTTGGAATTAAATAAAATAAGTGTATCCGATTACCAAGCTAGTTTTCAATTAATTCGAATCGATGAAATCATTTGGGAAGCAAGAAGCTTAACGCAAAAACTTAATGCCAATTACAAGGTAAACATTGATACATCCTTCATGCCAGATGATGAGGAAGAACTGATGATACGTGGTGACGAGAAATTAATTTTAACGGCCATTAAAAATTTAATGGAAAATGCCTGCAAATTTAGCCCTAAACACTGTGCTTTTGTTGGATTGCGTGTACACCATCAAACCATCAATGTTCGCGTTAAAAACGAAGGAAAAGGCATTCCAAAATCAGATTTACCCTATATTTTTCAGCCATTTTTCAGAGGTGAAAATACGGCTTCATCCAAAGGCTATGGAATTGGATTATCCCTCGTAGAGAGAATCATACATTTACATTATGGCACCATCCAAGTGCAATCCAATCCAAATGAATGGACTGAGTTTAGCATTTCCTTATCGCAAGGAAAACATTAAGCTAAAAATTCCAATATCATAAATTAAAGAGAATGGCCAATTTCTGCAATCCAAATACATTCTTTTAAACATTTAAATAAAATGTTATATAATTTATATTATGTTAAATAGATTATTTAAGATAGGTCCCCCAAATCATTCTACATACTCAATTCTAGATTCTTCATTCTCATTGCATCAAAAAAAAAGCCCAATCCGTAGACTGGGCTTTCAAATAACTTTGAGTTAAATTTATTTATCTAACTCAGCCAATTTACTTTCCATCTTAAGCTCGCGGTAAACTTGCTTTAAGATTTCTTTTAAATCCTCATCTTTCTTTACAGAATACGCTTTTTCAAAATATGGTAAGGCTTCATTGTATTTCGTGGAAATTTGAGCTTCTACAGCCTTTCCATCTTTCTTGTAAGTTTCCATATCCATGGCATTAACGCGCTTCTTAATCTCAGCAGCCTCGTTGTAACGGAAAGCTCCCATTTGATAAAGTGCATCATAATAATTTCCATCAATAGCTAAAGCTTTAGTGTAGAATCCTGGAACCTCTGACTTCAACGCATCAACTTTGGCATTTAAATCAGCCAATTTAGCCGCATTTTGAGCGGCATCACCCACTTCAGATTCAGCCTTCGCCAATTCAGCCTTCAAGCCATCTAATTTACTATTTTGCTCCTTAACTGTGGCGTCTAATTGAGCTATTTGTGTATTTATAGCCGCTTTTTGCTTAGGTTGAGCTGTTTTAAGTTTAGCTCTGTTACGAGTAATTTCCTCAGTAAAAGCAGCTACTTGTTCCTTCTGAGCTGCAATCTTGCGTTTCGCCTCGTCTACTTTAACTGTTTTATCTAAGATATGACGAACCTCTTCATTCATTCCATTGATTTTATTTTCATACAACAAACCAATGTTCAATAATGACATCGCATCTTTAGGATCGGATGCAATTGTCTTCTTTAATTGCTCAATAGCTTGATCAATGCGGTTAAAAGAAATCAACATATTGAATTTTTCATTCTTCAAATCCTTGCTAGTTGGATAAATGGCAATACCCTGGTCAATTAAAGCTAAAGCTTTATCCTCTTGCTTTTTGTTCTTGTAAATTTGAGACAAACCATAGATGATGGCTACGTCCTTCCCTCCTATTCCCATATAGCGCTCGTAGGCAGTTTGTGCCACTTCGTCATTCTGAGATAATTGGGCTACTACACCTGTATACATTGCTGAAGTAGTATCCTTTGGAGTCAATTCAGAGGCTTTAGCCATGTATTTCAAGGAATTTTTGTAATCTTTTCCTTGGTATTTGATTACTCCCATATTCATCAAAGCTGAATACACTTTCTTGTCCTCGATCAATTTCTCTGCATCTTTAGCGGTTGAACCTTTTTTACCGTCCTTCGTATCCAACTTTACCGCTTCATTGATGTATTCAATTGCCTTGAAAGCTGCATCTGCGTCCGTTAAAGCAAATGTCGAATCAGGGAATGAAGCTAAGTCGATGTAAGCCACTGCACGGTTTAACCATGATTTAGCCTTAGTAGGAGCTTTCTTTGCCTCTTCGTCTGACTTTTTAACGGCATCCGCGATTGATTTTTTCTGAGCCTCTACCAAAGCTTTGTCCGCTTGAGCAAAGGTCGTACCCGCGGCCATTGCCACAGTGAACAGGGTTAAAACTAGTTTTTTCATGTGATTATTAAATTAAAAAATAGCCCGAATTTCACCCCGGGACGATAAAATTATTATTCTTCTGTTAAAGTTTCATCTTCTGTACCAAAATCCTCCCCTTCTTTACCTGCTTCTGAAGCGTTTTCGGTGTTCTCTACGATAGGAATAATTCCCTCTACAGCATCCGTCTCTTCTAATTCAGGCTCTTTATCAATTTTAGTAACTGAAGAAATTTCGTCAGATTCGTTTTTCAAACGTATCAACTTCACTCCTTGTGTATTTCTTCCCATCACCCTCAATTCAGCCACACTGGTACGAATCAAAATACCTGCTTTCGTAATGATCATCAAATCATTATTATCATTCACCTCTTTGATAGCTACCAAGTTACCCGTCTTTTCAGTGATATTTAAGGCCTTAACCCCTTTGCCACCACGGTTGGTCAATCGGTAATCCTCTACCTCCGAACGCTTACCAAATCCTTTTTCTGATACAACTAATAACTGTTGAACTTCTGGATCCGATACACAAACCATACCAATCACTTTCTCTTCCGCATTTTCCTCATCAATCCAAATACCTTTCACACCTGCAGCAGATCGACCCATCGGACGAACACGCGTTTCCTCGAATCGAACTGAACGACCGGTATTAGTAGCAATCACAATTTGGTTATTTCCATTGGTCAAGGCCACATCTAATAAACGGTCTCCTTCTCGGATGGTGATGGCAATGATTCCATTTTGACGAGGACGAGAATAAGCCTCTAGGCTCGTTTTCTTGATGGTACCATCTTCTGTGCACATGACAATAAAATTATTGTCCACATAGTCTGGATCCGTGATCGACTTCACATTGATCACGGCACGGATGCTATCCCCGTTTTCAATATTCATCAAATTCTGAATTGGACGTCCTTTAGATACCTTAGAACCTTCAGGAACAGCATATACTCTTAACCAGAAGCATTTACCTCTTTCTGTGAAGAATAGCAACCAGTTATGCATGGTGGCTGTAAATAGGTGTTCTGTGTAATCATCATCCTTCGTTGCCACCGCTCTGGAACCTACTCCTCCCCTTGTCTGGGCTCTGTATTCAGTAATTGGAGTACGCTTGATATAACCCTGAGCTGAAACGGTAATTAACATTTCCTCATCAGCAATCATATCCTCTACCGAGAACTCATCATCAGTCATATTGATTTGCGTTCTACGCTCATCTCCATAACGTGACTTCATCTCAGCCAATTCATCTTTGATGATTTGTAATTGACGCTCTGGTTTAGCCAAAATATCTTCCAAATCATCAATCAACTTCATAATCTCAGCATACTCATTCATGATTTTCTCACGCTCCATACCTGTAAGACGCTGTAAACGCATCTCCAATATGGCCTTCGCTTGAATCTCAGACAAGTTAAAAGTGCTCATCAAGCCCTCTTGTGCCGAACTAGGATCCTTGGACTCACGAATCAATTTAATCACTGCATCTAAATTATCTAATGCAATGATGAAACCTTCTAATATATGTGCCCTTTTACGAGCTTCACGTAAATCGTATTGTGTTCTACGAACAATAATTTCATTTCTATGCTCTACAAAATGATGGATCAAATCCTTCAAATTAAGCATCATGGGGCGGCCTTTCACCAAAGCCACATTGTTCACACTGAAGGAGGATTGAAGAGCAGTATGCTTGTAAAGATTGTTCAATACTACATTGGCTACCGCATCCCTTTTCAAATCAAACACGATGCGCATACCTTGACGGTCTGATTCATCACGAATCTCTGAAATACCCTCAATTTTCTTATCATTCACTAAATCAGCACATTGCTTAATCAAGGATGCCTTATTTACCATATAAGGAATCTCAGAAACTATGATTTGCTCCTTACCTGATTTAGATGTTTCAAATGTAGCATTTCCACGAACTACAATACGACCACGACCGGTTTCAAAGGCATTCTTTATACCCTGTACCCCATATATGGTTCCTCCGGTTGGAAAATCTGGCGCCTTGATGTATTGCATCAACTCGCCAATAGTAATATCACGGTTATCTATATAAGCCGAAATGCCATCTACTACTTCAGATAAATTATGGGGAGCCATGTTGGTAGCCATACCTACTGCAATACCCGAAGTTCCATTCAATAATAAATTGGGAATCTTAGACGGTAAAACGGTTGGCTCCTCCAAAGAGTCGTCGAAATTCGGCTGAAAATCAACCGTTTCTTTGTTTAAATCCGACAACATTTCGTCAGCTATTCGCTTCAATCTCGCCTCCGTATAACGCATGGCAGCTGGAGAATCTCCATCCACCGAACCAAAGTTACCCTGGCCATCAACCAATGGATAACGCAAGGACCAATCTTGTGCCATACGAACCATGGTATCATATACTGATGAATCACCGTGTGGGTGATACTTTCCTAGTACCTCCCCGACAATACGAGCCGATTTTTTATATGCCTTATTATAACTTACTCCCAACTCCTCCATTCCAAACAACACTCGCCTATGCACTGGCTTTAATCCATCTCGCACATCTGGCAAGGCACGAGACACAATTACTGACATTGAATAATCAATGTAGGCCCCTCTCATTTCATCTTCAATGTTGATCGGGATAATATTGGTTGATACTGACATAAATTATAGTTTGATACACTGAAATATCTCATTCCTTTACACAAAAAATTTAGCGGAAATGAGAGATTTTCATTAACTACAAATATCATTAATTATGCCAATTTTTCCAAGATAAATCACCACAAATTGCCAATAAAAATGTTTGGGGAAATTACCTTTAGAAAGGCATTATTTTTTGGAAGTCTGAAGAAATTTCATAGTCAAATTAGTGCTACCAAACTGGCTTAGCAATTCCCAGATTTAAAACCAAGAAAAATGGGGATTTTTATATCTAATTTCATGTTATCTGGACAATTAGCTTAAACAATAATCGTTTTTCACATGTGCTATTTTGACTAAAACCTAGAAAAATTCAGCAATAACCCTCAATCAAATCGCAAATTCGACTGAGGCCTAAGAATATTTAAGCTTTGTCATTAACTTTATGCATTACTTCTACTTATGATTTTTCTTAAATTAAGTTATATTTCCCAATCTAGACTGACAGGATTGTTTTCTCTGGTCATTTTATGGACTCTGTCAACTAATACTTGGGCTCAAAAAATCATTCGCGCACCTTACATTCAATTAGCCAAATCCAATTCCGTTTTAATTCGATACAGAACTGATCAAGCCACATTATCCGAAATAAGTATTAGTACCGATGGTAAGACCTTCAATCCATCCATTAAAAGCACCAACAAGGTAAGTGAGCACACCGTAGCTGTTTCCTCTCTCCAAGCCAATACCAAGTATTATTACCGCATCCACATCAATGACCAAGTGGCCTTAGGGGATAGCTCCTATTTTTTTAAAACGGCACCCACTGTAGGCTCAAAAGATAAAATTTCAATTTTCTCTGTGGGTGATATGGCGGCAGGTGAAACCCAAAGGAAAATATATAATGCCTATGTAAATCGACAAAAATCGAATTATACCAACCTATTCATTACTATGGGAGATAATATCTATTGTGGTGGTAGTGATGGCTGTTGGCAAGAAGACTTTTTTAACCCTTATCACGCTGGTCCTCTGCTCCGCCAGACCGCTTTATTCCCTTCCACGGGTAATCATGATTACGATAATCAAGCATTTCCATATCAGCAAGATGATTCCAATATGGCTTATTATCAAAACTTCACCTTACCTAGTCAAGGTGAATTAGGGGGCATTCCTTCCAATTCTGAGGCTTATTACTCGTATGATTACGGCAATGTTCACTTGGTTGTTTTGGACTCTTATGCATGGGGAAAGGATAATTTTAGAATATTTGACCAAGAAAATAACATTCAATTAAATTGGCTGAAAGAAGATTTAAAAGCCACCAAGCAAGATTGGAAAATCATTTATTTCCATTTTCCTGTCTATACCAAAGGCACTTATGATTCAGATGTCAGTGGGGAAATCATCAAACTTCGAGATTACCTAACTCGTGTTTTTGACGAATACGGCGTTGATTTAGTGATGTCTGGCCATAGTCACGTATATGAAAGATCTAGGCCTTTACGAGAGCAATATGGCCTATCTAGCGAGTTTAGCCCAGAGAAAAATTGGCCTTTCAATTCTTCTGGCCGATACGATGGCAGCGATAAATCCTGTGCTTATGTGTTTCAAAACGTTGAACCTAAGAAAAAAGGCACGACTTATGTAGTCAATGGTTGTGGTGGACAAACTGCCGCACATCGTTTCAACTGGCCCCATCCTGTCATGGAATATTCCTTGGATAAACGCGGTGGCTCTATGGCCATCGATATAGAAGATAATCGCTTGGATGCCAAGTTTATTGACGAGGAAGGTGAAGTTTTAGACCAATTCACCATTTTTAAAGAAGTCAATAAAATCACCAAAAAGACCATCAATGCCTATGATCCGATTGAATTAAAAGCCTCCTGGCCAGGCCCGGCCAACTCTTACGTTTGGTCAAGTGGTGAAAAATCACAAAAAATCAACCTAAGGCCCTTAAAAACAAGCACTTATACTGTTACTGATACTCAGAAATGCTTACAAGACAGCTTTGAAATTACTGTCAATCCTCCACTAGGAACCACCAAATGGGAAGAATTAATCCATCAGCCTTTTGAGTCCCTGGAAATATATGATTTATTAGGTCGTACTTGGAAATCCATCCAAAAAGAAGGCTTTATAGATCAAAGCGTCATGGATGGACTCCCGACAGGGCAATATATTTTGGAATACCGTCTGAAAGGCAAAAGCTACACTTTGAAGCTGATACATTAATAAAGATGGGTAGAAGATTCCCTGATTATCAATTGAGTCTTTAATACCTCTATTTTAGGAATGGCCTCTCCTGTCTTTTGTTCTATTTGCGCCAAAAGTAATTCTACAGCTATTCTTCCTATTTCATCTAAAGGTTGAGAAACCGAGGTAATGGTAGGAGAAATTACTTGACAAATAGGCTCATTGTTGAAACTCACTATTTTTACATCTTCAGGAACCTTTATTTTTAATTCTTTAAGTGCCGTCAAAACCCCAATGGCTAGTCGATCGGAAACCACCAAGATCCCATCAGGCCTTTGCTCCTGTTGCATCAATAAATGTGTCTGAGAGCGAGCCGTGTCTTGATAATAATCGGAATGAAGAATTAAACTTGGATCAACAGGTAATCCGGCTTCTTCTAAAGCATGAATATACCCAATTCTACGCTGGTTACTCACTGAAACATTCTTAGGACCAGCCAAAAACGCAATTCTCTTGCAGCCGTTTTCAATGAGGTGTTTCACCGCCTCATAGGCAGATTGCTCATTATCTACCATGACTTTGGACGCCTCAATGTCTTCACAATTTCGATCAAAAAATACCAATGGGATCCCTCTTCTTTGCAACCTGGTCAAATGCTCAAAATTACTAGTTTCCCGGGAAAGAGAAATAATTATACCATCCACTTGCCCCCTGGATAAGTTTTGGATATTGGTTAATTCCCGTTCATATGATTCCTGTGTTTGAGTAATCAATAAACTATAACCTGCCTTGACAGCTGCTTCTTCTATATGTTTAATAACAGTTGAGAAGAAATAATAACCTAAATCAGGCACAATGATACCCAGGGTCTTGGTTTTACTTTTAACCAGACTGGTCGCTAGCAAATTAGGCTGATAATCCCACTCTTTGGCTAAATCGAGGACCAATTTTTTAGTATCAGGATGAATGTCTGGCAAGTCCCTTAAGGCCCTTGAAACGGTCGCAACAGAAACATTCAACTGCTTGGCAATATCCTTGATTGTTACTTGATGACGCATTTCGTAATGAAGTTTGTATGGTATTTATAAACCCAAAATCTATTCCAATGTTTTAGTCCAAATAATGCAAGAATCTCCTTTAGACAAGCCCAAAGGGGGATTTTCTTTTTTTAAACTAATTTCCAATGTTTTTATTCGAGGCCATTGTATAGTCAATTGCTTGCCTATTTTTTCAACGATTGTTTCCAATAAATCTACGGGCTCATTCATGATTTGTCGACAAATCTGATAAACCTGACTATAATCCACTGTCTGACTCAAATCATCGCCCAAGGTTGAAGGAGTCAATAATCCAATTTGAATATCTAACTCATACCAGCTTCCCAAAATTCTTTCTTCCGGAAAATATCCGTGGTAAGCATACATCCTTAAGCCTTTCCAAGCCACATGGTACAAATCCATACTAATTAATCTCGCTTATTTTCCCTTGAGGTCCAGACGATTTAGCGTATGCCTCCAAGACCTTATTCAAAGTGGGCAAACTGTCATCTGGGGTTAAAGAACTCGGGTTTAAAGCTTTTTTCTTAGGTTTTGTTTTATTCGCAGTAATAGGCTTAAGAGCCTGATCAGCTTGATTTACTTTGGGTTTCCTGCCTCTCTTCACTGGCGCAGCATCTGCGGTTTTGGGCAAAGATTTTGCCTTAGGCCTTCCTGGCTTGGCTTTGGCAATTTTTAACGGGCTTTTCTTAGCAGTTTTTTTTGCTTTATTAGGCTGAATGGAAACTGCTTTTGGAGCCTTCCTCGATGTAGTAGCTTTTACTTCAATCTGATTTACCTGAGGCAAACTTTCTTGAGAAACTGACCAATTTTTAATTTGTAATAGCGTCTTCTCGGATATCCCCATTAATTGTTCGGCTATCTCTTTTTGCGCCTCTTGAAGTCCCAATAAAATCCGCTCTTGTTCCTTGATAGCTTGATGAGTTTGTAAAGAAATTTGCTTGGCCTCCCCTTCAGCCAAAAGTCTTATTTTGGCAGCTTCCTTTTCAGCGGTTTCTATGATACTTTTTGAATCATTCTTCACCTTTTCTAAAGCAATGGCAGCATCTTTCTCCGCTTTTTGTTTCCAATTTATCTGTGCTTCTTCAGCTAACTGGACTGCTTTCAACATCGATGATTCAGCTTCTCTCAATCGATTTAACTCTTTTTCCAATTCCGCGATCCTAGTCTCCAAGCGCTCCCTACTTCGTTGATTGGATTGATGGTATTCCTCTAATCGAAATAAATAATCTTGGACATCAGCCACATCATATCCACGGAAGGATTTAGAAAAAGATGCTTCAGGTAGTTGGTATATATGCTCCATAATCTGCTAAAATAGAAAAAATCTTTAATGAATTTTCCAAACGGAAATATTTTTATCATCTGAGGCTGAGACTAATTGATCTTCAAATGGAGTCCAAATTAGTTTATTAACCGAATTTTTATGACCCCCATATCTCGCCGCATCAATCACTTTCAAAAGCGTCAAGTCTGCCGCATTCCAAATTTTAATGGTTTTATCCATACTAGCCGTAGCAAACAAATCTTTATTGGGATGAAAATCAATATCATGGATGGCATACATGTGCGCAATCACTTCAGATTTAGCAATTTGTCCAGTAGATTGGCTTGGTAAATCCCACTTTTTAATTCGAGCATCTTTTCCTACGGAAAGAATTTCTTGACCAGGTTCCCAAAAGTGCAATGAAAAAACACTTCCCTCATGGGCTTTCCAAGCATATTCTAGTTCAAAAGCTTGATTAAACACCCGTATAAAACCATCACTGTAGCCGGCAGCAATTTTATTTTGGGGCAATAACACCAAAGTCCTAACACTTTTATCACTTGATTTAATGTGTTTAACAATTTGTCGAGAAGCTTCATCAATTACCGTTATTAATCCATCCTGATGCGCTACCCATAATTGTCCATTGGTAAACAATAAATCGTAAATGGAAATTTTACCTAGGCCTATCGAAAAGATTCTCTCCTGATTAGATAGTTGAATCCCATGTATGCCATCGTAATTCTGAGCTACCCATAGGACACCATGCTGATCTCGCTTCATAGCATAAATAGATCCATTGATTTGCGCCACCACCTTACCCACATCTGGTTTCTGTAAATTCCACTGAACCACCCAACCATCTGAACCCGCTGAATAAAACTCGTTGGACTGTTCACCTGAAGCTAAAGCATAGATTGGCCCTCGATGCCCAGAAAAAGTATCTATTCGCTCAATTTGCATGATCTAATTATTTGATCACAAAAATGCTAATTTTGCGAGCAAATACGTTCATCCATGCCTCAAATTTTCCCAGGAATAGCGCTAGCTTCGCCCCACGTTAAATGGATGATGTGGGAAATCAAGGAAAGCACGTCCTTTTTCCAAAACATTCCAGAGAAATGGAAAAAAACGCTTCCACCTGAAAATGCGCATGCACAAAAGCTATTGGAATCCCTCGCGGCCCGTTATTGTTTATGGCAACTGGTAAAAGATGTACAAACAGAGCCACTAGAATTGGTCAAAACTGCCAGTCAAAGACCTTATTTAAAAGATTCTAATTATCATATTAGCATTAGCCACTCCTTTCCATTTGTCTCGGCCTGTATCAGCCTTCATCGACCAATTGGAATAGATTTAGAGAGAAAAGATCGCAAAATTCAGCACATTGCTCCCAGATTCCTATCTGCCAAAGAATTAGATTGGGCAAGAGAAGATACTCAAAAATTAATAGCTGCCTGGACTGTAAAAGAAGCCCTTTACAAGGCGCACCAACAAGCTGGATTGGATTTCAAGAATGAAATTAGCTTTGACTTTGAATATCCTGTAAGACAAGGACATGTTTTTAGGGAAGAAAACACGAGCTATGAAGTCAGGCAAGAAGAATTCCCAAATTTCATAGTCAGCTTAGTCCTCAGAAATTAATCCAAGGAATCTATCATTTGACTTAACTCATTCTTATGTTCCTCATCACCTGCTTTGTCATAAGCCATGATCAGATTTCTGAGTACACGACGAATAATTTCCAAATTGGAACAAGGATTATAATAGATTTCATTGGGGGCTAAATTCAATTGCGCCAAGTAATTATCAATGTCTACTCGATTAAAAATCAATCCTTTATTAAATACATTGATATAAAACTGAAGTCCTTTTTGTTTGTAAGTCAAAACAAACAAATTTGGCAAGTTTACTCCGTAAACCGGAAAGCCTAAGCGCTGAGCTATCCACATGTAAATGACACACAAACTGATTGGATTGCCCTTTTTGGTTTCTAATACCACATTGATGTAGGAATTATTGGCCGCATGAAAGTTTTTGGTATTAGCACCAAATTTCAATTGATCAAAAATCACTCCATTCAATACCTTAATCTGATCCATGGGATGAAGATTTTCCCTTATTTGTGGCCATACTTCATAATACAATTGATCTAAATCTGTCTTCAACTGAGCGAAGGAATAATCTGGAAAACGATAGGTAGCCACAATCCACATACCTTCCATTAAATCCATTCCACCAGATTCCTTCCATATAGCCAAGCGATTGCGCATGGACTCCAATTGTAGTTCATGAATCAAATTTTCAATTTTGGCCTGAAGGAATGGATTAAGACTTAGTTGTTCCCATTCCATTTCTAACATGGGAATAATTGACGGTCCTAAGGTTCGAATTTGCTGTTCGACCAGGTGCACCACCTCAGAATCACTGTCATCCAGTAATTGTATCATGGCTTTGATAGCTGGTTCCGTCATAATTGAATATTCATATTGCCAAAAATAATGACTATGAAACGAAATACAAATCACTTAGCATATAAGCCCTTACAATAATTGTTGTCGCTAATAATTTTTTTTCAAGAGAATATAAGCCTAAATTTGTTACTTATTGTTGCTTCAATTCAATATATGAATATTTTAATAACGGGAGGAGCAGGATTCATTGGCTCTCATACCTACGTGGTTTTGAAAGAAAATGGCTTCACTCCTATTATCGTTGATAATTTCGCCAATTCTTCAACAATGGTATTGGATCGTTTACAGGAAATAACCCTAGATGAGGTAACCTGTATCGAGGGTGATGTCAACGATGCATCGATGTATGACCAAATTTTCAATAAATATGCCATAGAGGGGGTCATTCACTTCGCTGCTTACAAAGCTGTTGGAGAATCAGTGGAAAACCCCTTGAAATATTATAGAAATAATGTGGCTGCTACTGTACTCTTATTAGAAAAAATGCAAGAGTATGGCATCAAAAATCTAGTTTTTTCTTCCTCTTGTACCGTCTATGGACAACCTGAGAGTTTACCTGTAACAGAATCTGCTCCTATACAACCCGCCGTTTCTCCTTATGGGAATTCCAAACAGATTTGTGAGGAAATCATCCGTGACAGTGTCCAGGCTAAAAATGCCCATTTAAAGGCTATATCCTTACGCTATTTTAATCCCATAGGAGCCCATAAAAGTGCCTTGATTGGTGAATTACCAATAGGTCCTCCAGCTAATCTAGTGCCCTTTTTAACGCAATCAGTGGCAGGCATACGTGGTCCATTACAAATATTTGGAGATGATTACCCTACCCCAGATGGAACGGCGATTCGTGATTACATTCACGTATGCGATCTAGCAGAGGCCCATGTGAAAGCACTTAGCTATTTACTTAAGCATTCGGATTCTCCATATTATGATTATTTTAATATAGGCACCGGAATGGGAAGTTCTGTCTTGGAAGTTATCCATGCCTTTGAAAAGGCTACTGGCAAGAAAGTCCATTATGAAATTAAACCTCGTAGATCTGGAGATATAACTGCTGTTTACGCAGCTACTAATAAATCAAAAGAGGTACTAAATTGGTCTACTCAAAAAAGCTTAGAGGAGGCGCTACTGGATTCGTGGAAATGGCAAGAGCAGCTTCTTAAATCGTAATTTTATGAAAAAAATTGTCATAACCGGTGGTGCCGGATTCATTGGTTCTCATGTAGTTCGATTATTCGTTCAAAAATACCCTGATTACCAAATTTTTAACTTGGATGCATTAACGTATGCGGGCAACATGGCTAATAATGAAGACATAGCCCATTTACCCAATTACCACTTTATCAAAGCAGACATTACCGATGAAGCTCATATTGATGCGCTTTTTACCGAATATCAATTTGATAGCGTTATCCATTTGGCCGCTGAATCCCACGTAGACCGTTCTATTTCTGACCCTTTGGCATTTGTCAAAACCAATGTTATCGGTACGGTAAATTTATTGCAAGCCGCTAAAAAACACTGGGCTGGCCATTGGGAAGGAAAAAGGTTTTATCATATTTCTACCGATGAGGTGTACGGAGAACTTCATAATCCAGAAGAGTTTTTTCTAGAAACCACTCCCTATGATCCAAGATCCCCTTATTCTGCCTCCAAAGCATCTTCCGATCATTTTGTGAGGGCTTTTCATGAAACTTATGGTTTACCTACAGTTATCACCAATTGTTCCAACAATTACGGGCCCAACCATTTTCCAGAAAAATTAATCCCATTAATGATTCATAATATCCTCAATAACAAACCTTTACCCGTATATGGAAAGGGTGAAAATGTGAGAGATTGGTTGTATGTAGTGGATCATGCGCGTGCCATTGATACCGTTTTTCATCATGGAAAGACAGGAGACACCTACAATATCGGAGGATTTAACGAATGGAAAAACATTGATTTGGTGCATTTATTGTGTGAAATCATGGATAAAAAATTAGGTAGAACAGAAGGTACTTCGAAGCAACTCATTACCTATGTCACCGACAGAGCTGGACATGATTTACGCTATGCCATTGATGCCCATAAAATCATGAATGAATTAGGTTGGGAACCATCTTTACAATTTGCAGAAGGATTAGAGAAAACGGTAGACTGGTACTTATCCAATGAAAAATGGTTGAAAGATGTTACCTCAGGTGCCTATCAACAATATTACCAAAACATGTATCAAGGAAGATAAATTATGAAAGGAATCATTTTAGCAGGAGGCTCAGGAACACGTCTGCATCCATTGACGTTGGCAGTTAGCAAGCAATTAATGCCGGTTTATGATAAACCCATGATTTATTATCCGCTTTCTATTTTAATGTTGGCAGGAATCAGGGAAATTTTAATCATTTCCACCCCACATGATTTACCTCATTTTGAAAAATTATTAGGTGATGGCTCCCAAATTGGATGTCGTTTTGAATATGCTGTACAACCAGAACCCAATGGATTAGCCCAAGCTTTTGTGATTGGAGAAAAATTCATTGGCAAGGATAAAGTAGCCTTGGTTTTAGGTGATAATATATTTTATGGTTCAGGACTTAGTAAGCTATTGCAAGCTAATAATGACCCTGAGGGTGGTGTGGTCTATGCGTATTCTGTCAATGACCCTGAGCGCTATGGAGTAGTGGAATTTGATGAAAACAATCAAGTATTATCGATTGAAGAAAAGCCTAGTCAACCGAAGTCAAACTACGCGGTACCAGGCCTTTATTTTTATGACAATGAGGTCGTCGAAATTGCTAAAAATATTGCCCCTTCACCACGTGGTGAGTATGAAATCACAGATGTCAACAAGGAATACTTAAAGCGAGGAAAATTGAAAGTAGGTATATTAAATCGAGGTACTGCCTGGTTAGATACCGGTACATTTGCTTCATTAATGCAAGCTGGTCAATTCGTACAAGTGATAGAAGAACGCCAAGGCATGAAGATTGGATGTATTGAAGAAGTGGCCTATCGCATGGGATTCATTGATGCCAAGCAATTGGAGGCCATCGCCAAGCCATTGGTAAAAAGTGGTTACGGACAGTACTTACTCAATTTATTACGTTAAGAAACGATCACTCCTGCCAATAAAGCTATGAGAAATAGAGCTATTGGTGGGAGTTTTGTCATCTGAGCAACCAGAAAGGATACCAATATAATGCCAAATCCAATGTAATTGGCTTGTAAAATCATCGGATGGATAAAGGTATACACGGCTACAATGGTTAAGCCAACCGACACCGACTGAATTCCTGGTAAAGATGCCCTGATAAAACGATATTGTTTTAATTGACCCCAGATTCGATAGACAAAGAAAATCAAAAAGGTACCGGGCAAAAAGATTCCAAGCGCCCCAATTACACTTCCTGCTAATTCTCCGATTATTCCAAAATCTTTCATCAACAAGACTCCCAAATAAGAGGTAAGGGCAAACACCGGACCTGGTAAAGTTTGAGACAAGGTCATACCCGTCAAAAAGTCGTCCTCACGAATCAAATGCTTGAATTCCACAAATTCAGTATAAAGTACGGGTACTAATACTTGCCCTCCTCCAAAAACCAAACTTCCATTTCGGTAAAAATTCTCAAAAATACGAATGGGGAAATAGTCTGTAAAATGACCTAAAAGCGCTAAAAAAACAGCAAAACCCCAAAATAAATGAAAATTAGCCCAAGGAATAATCATTTTATGCTTGTTCTGCCTAGGAAAATCCTTAAAATTCAAAGAAGAAATTAGACCACCTATCAATAACAACAAGGGGAATATAAAGGGGGACTGGATGTATAATCCTGTGAATAAAGTGAACAAAAAAATCAGGATGTACATGGGTGCTCGAAGAAACTTCTTCGCCATAATCCATCCTGCTTGCAAAATCAAACCGATACCGACGGGTGTAACAAACTGAATAACATCCCTATTCCTCAAATAGGTCATCCCAAAGGCCGCCAAAGTCATGACAAACACGGCTGGAGTAATCCAAGCCATCAAAGTCAGATAGGCTAGATTGGCCCCACCCCTCTTAAAACCAATGGCTGTAATCATTTGGGTAGATGTGGGACCAGGTAAAAAGGAACATAGAGCCTGAATTTCAAACAATTCATCCTCTGTCAAATAGGCTTTTTCCTTAACCAGCTTTTTGAGAAATAGCGCAATATGCACCTGCACACCACCGAAGGAAGTCATCGCCAAAAACAAAACATCCCATAGGAATTCGATATGTTTTGGCTTCCTCCACATAGGCCTATTTTTTCAAACCTAATTCGATTAAACGCTCTGTCAGAAATTCCCCAGCGCTCATATCAGTGTACATTTTGGGATTTTCAGCAGTTACACAAGATTCCAAACAAGTTAAATCCATTTCTGACCTAGGATGCATGAAAAAAGGGATAGAATAACGTGAAGTCCCCATTTTCTCCCGAGGTGGATTCACCACTCGGTGAATGGTCGACTTTAAATGATGGTTTGTCAAACGGTCCAACATATCTCCTACATTCACCACTACTTGGTCTGGAAGTGCTGTTATCGGAATCCATTTACCATCCATGCGAAGGACTTCTAAACCTTCAGCAGATGCTCCCATGAGCAAGGTAATTAAATTAATGTCTCCATGCGCTGCGGCACGAACTGCTCCTGGCGGCAGGGAATCAGGATCGGCAATGGGAAAATAATGTATAGCCCTCAAAATGGAATTACCATTTTTAACCTTATCCTCAAAATAATCTTCTGGTAGGTTTAAATACAAGGCTATAGCTCTTAGGAGAGATTTTCCCGCATTTTCTAAGGTTTGATATGCACCTATGGTATAGGTTTCAAAATCCGGATATTCCTTAGGAAAAACATTTTCAGGATATTCACTCCAAACCTTATCTCCATCATCTTGATGTTTTTGACCTATATGGTAAAATTCCTTCAAATCAGGCACTTTAAAACCCTTTGCCGTCTCCTTACCTTTCCCCACATATCCTCTTTGCCCCGCTATTCCTGGAATTTCATAGGCTTGCTTAATAGCATCGGGAGATTGAAAAAAGCGCTCTACTTCCTGATACAATTTCTTAGTAAAATCATCCGATAAACCATGTCCTTTAATGGCCACAAAGCCAATCGTATTAAAGGCATTACCCAAATCCTGAACGAATTTCGCCTTTCTTACTGGATCACCGGAATTGAATTCATTCAAATCGAGTGAAGGAATTTCTTCTAACAACATGTTTATTTTTTTATTAATGAAAATTGCTGAGACACAAAATCCCAGTTGACTACATTCCAAAATGCCGAAATGTAATCTGCTCGTTTGTTTTGATATTTTAAATAATAGGCATGCTCCCACACATCCAAAGCTAATATGGGTGTACCTTTCACCTCCGCCAAATCCATCAAAGGATTGTCTTGATTGGGAGTGGAACTAATCACTAATTTACCCTCTTTCCATAGAAGCCAGGCCCATCCAGAGCCAAATCTTCCGGTAGCAGCCTTCGCAAATTCGGCTTTGAAATTTTCTATTCCACCTAAATCCTTTTGAATCTGAGCTGCCAATTCAGCGCTGGGCTTAGATCCCGTAGCTGGACCAATCAATTTCCAAAAAAAGCTATGATTCCAATGACCACCCCCATTATTACGAACTGCTGCTGGCAGTTGACTCATTTGCCCCATCATGGATTCTAAAGTCTGGCTAGCCAAGGGAGTACCTGTAACGGCCTTATTTAAATTGTCCACATAAGCCTTGTGATGACGATCATGGTGAATTTCCATGGTCATTTTATCAATATGAGGCTCAAGGGCATCAAAAGAATAGCCCAAGGCAGGTAAACTAAAGGGTGCAGATTCTAAATTCTGATCAGAAGCCTTAGCAGCCAAGGAAGGTAAAACAAGGCTCGCTCCTACAAGGCCGAATGTTTTTTGCAAAAAATGTGATCTTTTCATGAGCTTGGGAAGATAGATTATTCATATACTACTCGGCCGACAATACTTCGCCCAAGGGTAATTTCATCCGTATATTCCAAATCACCTCCAATAGGAATACCTCGGGCGATAGTGGAGATTTTGATGGGAAATTCTTTTAATTTTTTGGTCAAATAAAATGCCGTGGTATCCCCTTCCATGGTGGGACTTAAGCCCAAAATCACTTCCGTAATTTTACCTGAGCTTACTCTTTGAACCAAGGATTCTATTTGTAAATCACTAGGCGAAACACCTGCTAGAGGAGAGATGATTCCCCCCAGCACATGGTAAAGTCCAGTAAACTGGCCTGTATTTTCGATAGCTAACACATCTCGCATATCCTCCACCACGCAAACTAAACTTTCATCTCGCTTATGGCTACTGCAAATTCCACAAAGCCCATCATCGGAAATCATGTGACATTGCGGACAAAATTGCGTTTCAGTTCGTAGTTGAACAATGGCATGTGCCAATTGCAAGGATTGAGATTCAGGCCTTTTTAGCAAATGTAAAGCTAAACGCAAGGCGGATTTTTTACCGATTCCGGGCAGTTTAGAGATTTCCTCTACTGCTTGTTCTATGATCCGGGAAGGGTATGCATTCATCGCCATAATTTATTCGAAAGTCTCTATCTCAGCCGAAATCCCCCGTCGACAAATCTCATTTCGCATGCTTACTAATTCATCAAACTCCCCTGATTTTACCCCACATCTACCTCTAAAATGAATTTGCAAGGTGCATTGTTCGGCTTGTTCTGGGCTATGTTCACAAACTTCCATCAAGGTGATAATTACATAGTCAAAGGAATTTACCTCATCATTATAAACCACTAGTTGATGCGATGCCACTATTTCTTCCTCTATAGCCACAGCAACATCTTCCTGATGCTTTTCTTGGTTTTGAAAAGAAATACCAAAACGAGAAATGTTATCTTCCGAGAATTCCATATTTTTGATAGAATTATAAAAATAAGCTCCAAGCAAATTTAAAAAAAATCCTTTGAAACACCTATGTCTGTTACATTAGCCGGGGGAATTCTTGCCATCTATTTTGGCCTACTTTTACTTATTTCTTACATAACTTCCAAAGGAGCTGATACCCACGCCTTTTTTACAGCCAATAGGGAATCTCCATGGTGGTTAGTGGCCTTTGGTATGATCGGAACATCCATTTCTGGATTGACTTTTATTTCCGTACCAGGAGCAGTTGGTAAAACCTATTTCACCTATTACCAAGTCATTTTAGGGCATTCATTAGGTTATTTAACCATAGCATTGGTCCTGATGCCCTTGTATTATCGATTAAACCTTATTTCCATATACGGCTATTTGGAAAGCAGATTTGGTTTTTGGTCTTATAAAACAGGCTCTGCCTTTTTCTTATTGTCTAGAACCATCGGCTCAGCGGCCCGTTTATATTTAGCAGTTAATGTATTACAAATCGCCATTTTTGCCCCCATCGGGGTGCCATTTGGCTTGACCGTATTCATTTCTATCCTCCTAATTTGGCTTTACACGCACCGTGGTGGCGTGAAAACCATCATTTGGACAGATACCTTGCAAACATTGTTTTTGTTAATAGCCTTGTTCATTACCATCATTTTAGTAGGCAAACAAATGAACATGGGTTTGATGGATATGATTCATACCATCTCAGATAGCAAGTATTCGCACATGTTTGAATGGGATTGGAAAAACAGCCATTTCTTCGGAAAGGATTTTCTGGCTGGAATATTCATAGCCATCGTGATGACGGGATTAGACCAAGATTTGATGCAAAAAAATCTGACTTGTAAATCCATCGGGGAAGCTCAAAAAAATATGTTTTGGTTCTATTGGGTGCTTCTTTTCATTAATTTATTGTTCCTCTCCTTGGGTGCATTATTATACCTATATGCTCAATCCAATCAAATCGCGATTCCTGCTCAAACGGATAATTTATATCCCATGCTAGCCTTGAATGGCCATTTTGGCACCTTAGCAGCGGTAACTTTTTTATTGGGAATCATAGCGGCTTCCTATGCCAGCTCAGATTCTGCCTTGACGGCACTAACTACCTCCTTCTGTATTGATTTCTTGCGTATTGAGAAGTTTCAAGAGCAAAAAAGACATAAAATCAAGCATTATGTACACTTGGGATTTTCTACCTTATTTTTTGTGGTGATTGGATTATTTCACCTTTTCAATAACCAAGAATTGATTTCTGCAGTATTTAATCTGGCAGGTTACACCTATGGGCCACTCCTGGGATTGTTTTCTTTTGGACTATTTACCAAAACAGCCGTAAAGGATAAATGGGTCCCTATTGTTTGTGTGGCTTCTCCTATTATTACTTTTGTATTGGAAATGCAGGCTCAGGCAATTTTCGGAGGCTTTGGTTTCGCGAAATTAATTCTGAATGGAGCCATTTGCTTCGCCCTGCTCTGGATGATTCGAATTAAAAATTAAGCAACAAAAAAGGCGACTGATGTCGCCTTTTTTAATATTAAAGGAATTGGAATTACTCCTGGATAAACTCTCCGCTAGCACGTAATTCAATTTCCTCGCCAACCATCGCAGCTGGCATAGTTCCAACACCCCAAGCGGTGCGGTTAATGTTACCAGAAGCTTTAAATCCAGCGATCTTTTTGCCTTGGCGGTTAGTAGTAGTACCATTCAATACTAAATCTAAGGTTACTGGCTTAGTAACACCATGCATTGTTAAATCACCAGTCAATTTGTATTTACGCTCAGCAACCTTGCTAATCGCTTTACTGGAAAAAGTTAAGGTTGGAAATTTAGCCGCATCAAAAAAGTCTGGACTTTTTAAATGATTATCACGACGCTCATTGTCTGTAAAAACAGAGTTAACATCAGCAACAATATTGAATTTTGCATCAGTAAAATCATCTTTCGCAGCAGTCATCGTAGCTTCTGTAATTTTAAAAGCGCCCTCTACATCAGAGATGGATAAGTGAACTACACTAAATCCTAATTTTGAGTGAGACTTATCTACATTCCATTTTTGAGCTTGAGCAGATAAACCGCATGACAAAAGAGCAATAGCTAAAAGTAATTTTTTCATAATAATATTTTTTATGGGTTAATTATAGAATTCGAAACTACCATTAAATAACACAAAACCTATTAACTGATCAAAAAATCATCAACATTTAAAAGAAGTTTGCGACAAAATTCCAAAATCTAGCGAAAAAGTCTACTTGTTTTCTAGGCTTTTATAATGTTCCTTGCGCATCTCTTCTACATTATCCATTTCTACTCTCTTTTTGATTTTCTTCCAATCAATTGTCTTGTTGTATTTCTTCATTACTAGCTCAGGTTGGAAAATTCTACGATCAGGGAAAACGAAATCCACTGGGCTAAAATCTGGCTTATCGGTAAAGAAATCATCCAATAAAGTGGCAGTTTGATCGTAATGATTCACACTAGGAACGCCAAAATTGGTATAAATCAATCGTAAGAGCGAACCGAAATTAGCATGCTTATGAGAAACATAGTTCTTTTTAACATAGGGACCCGCCATCAATAAAACACTGCGATGGGCATCTACGTGGTCTACCCCACCCTGAGGATCGTCTTCTGTCACCACCACCAACATATTTTTCCAATAAGGCGTAGTAGAAAGGAAGCTAATCATCCTGGCCAAGGCCAAATCATTGTCTGCCATGAAGGAATGGTTGCTAAAGTAACCATCCTCTGGTCTTGGATCTGAGCCATGGTCGTTCGGTAATTGAATAGTTACCACCGAAGGCATTTTCTTTTTGCCAGTCAACCACATTCTCGTGAATTCCGATTCAAATTGCTCGGCACGGAACATATCTGGAATATCCATATTGAATCCAGCATAATTATGGCTCGTGTTTTTCCACAAGGCTTTTTGCATAGGAACCATCACTACGTGACCCGCCCCTGTTAAGGTATCATCCCAATCTTCTCGAGTATGCGCCGTCTCATTGGCCTCACCAAAATTATAGAAGGAAATATTTTTACGTTCCAATGCCTCCCAAAGGCCTCCTACTTCCGCATAATCCTCAGGATCGATACTTCCCGTAGTACCAGGATGTCTTCTTCCAGGCGCTTTGGAGAAGATTTTGGCTGATTTACTCACAGAGGAATTAGCCTCTACCCACTCGTTAGGAATCACCCCAACCATCCAGTGATGACCATGAATGGAGGCATCACTGTCACAATAAAAGTTATCACTCATGGCAAATCGCTTGGCCAAAAGGGAGTGATTGGGCATGACATTGACATTGTGGTGAGTGGTTTTTAGGGAATCAGGAAAAACTACCGTTTGGTCTAATCCATAGCGAGCGATGGTCGGATCTCCATTGGCCCCCGGAAATTGACCAAAAATCTCATCATAGGTTCTGTTCTCTTTGGTGATATAAACAATGTGCTTAATGGGAGATTTTGCTTGTACATTTTTATCCAGAGAAAATACCTTATTTCCTCTACCCTTGGCAGAGTATTCACGGTAGGTATTATTTTTTACCTCTTGTGTGTAGTTTGCCAATTGCTGATCATTGGGCATATCGATGATTTGGAAGGTACCTAATTGAATATCACCTACATAGGATCCTTGTTCAGGAGCTGTAAAGTCCTTTCCTCCATTGGGCCCTGCGCCATATCCCCTACAAGTAGTTACATAAATTTTCTTTTCATCTTCAGAAAGTCGAACACGAGTAGGTCCCCAACCCGTAGGAATAAAACCCTTGGTTTTTTGGCTAGGCACATCAATTACGGCCACAGCATTTAAGCCCAGTAAGGTAACATACAAGGTTTTTTCATCCTTACTTAAACATAAACCAAAGGGCAAATAACCTCTTCTTTTGTCCAATACTGGAGTTAATTTAACCGGAATATGTGCTTTGATTTGTCGGGTAGCATAATCCAAGACCGCAATATTGTCGTTAGTGGCATTACTCACATAAGCAAACTTAGAACTTACTACCAAGGAATTAGGACTGGAACCACCTACGACCTCCATCTCTTCAACCATTTCTCCCAATTGGAAACCCGGCTTGTATTTCTTGGTGATTTGATTCGTGGACAAATTAATTTGGAAAACACTCATGGCTTCCTCCGAGCGAGGATCACCGACTCCCGGTATTTTTTTACCCATAATTTCCGTTCCCTCCCTTGATTCCTTACTGTCATTCGCATATGGGTGCCAAGGAATATGTTGGCTTTTCAAATTGACCAAATTAGTTCCTTCTACTAAAGGATATGAATACATCCCCACATTGGCCACAAAGGCGAATTGATGATTTGGGCTTAGAGAAATGCCAAAAGGTTGTCTGCCTGTAGGAACTACGCCCACGATTTCACCTGTATCGGCTTTCATGCGTACCATGCGAAAGTTGGCTCGATCCAAGACCAATAATTCATTTTTTTCTGACAAAAGCACCAAATCAGAGGTAAAACTATCATCGAAATCGTAGCCCTTGAAAGTACCGTTTAGACTAAAGGTTTTCAATACTTTACCGGTCGATAATTCCACAACCAAAATATTCCCTGAATCTCCCCCACTTAGGTAAATCCATTCGCTATTGGGTGAAAAAACTACGCCTAAATAGGTACTTTTTCCGTAAGGAGAAAGTTTAGAAGGCGTACCATAAGGAGGGAAACGCTTGCTAACTTGTTTTTCTAAATCAATGCGCGTAAAAGCACCATTATGCAAAGTAATGGCCCATTTCCCGTTGGGACTGATGACCATTCCAAAGGGGTCAGCATTGATGCGAAGTGTTTTCCCAGCAGGCTTCACAAATCTTCCAGAGGGTAGAACGGAAAAACCCGCTGTATCTATTTTGGCGGTCATATCTCGACCGGGAACTTCTAAAATCGTCTGAGCGGTGGATTGAAAGGCACATATTGTCAGTGCCAATGAGGTAATGATAGTTTTCATAGGTTTATAAAATTTAGCGAAGTTAAGATACTTCTGTCTAAGCTTAGGCTTTTAGGCATTAAAATATTGTGAATAAAATTGGAGAATTGAATTTCTGTGCGGAAACAGCTGTGGTTTGATTTCGCTGTTCGACATGTTCCGAAGAGTCATGTCGAATAACAAGAAAGTTACCCTAGATTAATCCCCAACGAAAGATGGGAACGGAACATGCGCGAAGCGGCAGGCGCATTTTTGACCTGTGCGCTGGACTTAGACAAGCGTCAAAAATTAAAACCGTATGCGAAGTGGACATCGGTTCCGCAACGCGGAATTCGTATTGGATTAACCGAATGGAAATAATGTTTTTTTGTTTCTTTTTTTCTCCAAAAAAGAAATGCCTAAAGAAGCGCTAAAAAGTAATGTGCGATTAAATTGATAAGTCATTTGAGAACTTGTCAAACTGCCATTTTAGAACTTATACGCTGCTCGGGTAGCTAAATAATTCACGTCTTTTCCCGGACCTGATTCTTTAAGGTAATCCCCTGCCCGACAATAGCCTAATTCAAATTGAAAGGTTAAATGTTTGTTGGCAAAATAATTAGCCTCTAAGGCAAAAATATCGGCTACTCCGCTAGCTTGACTATCAATTCGTCGACCTAGTACGGGAAGTAAAGCCGACATATTCGGAGTAAAAATACCATCATGAAGGCTGGCTCGTTGAACGAAGGAGGCTCTCAGCGTGGTTAACCATTTGTGGTTATCTGAGTAGCGAATATAAGGACTGATATTCAGCGTATTAGTAATATTCAGCGAAACAGTTTGTCCGAACGGTGGTCTCGAAAACAAGGTATTAAAAGTATTTAGTTGTTGATCCTCATTGGAAACATCACCAGGCACCCAATTACCACTGAAACCCAAGAAAAAATGATGCCTTGCCTCATAATTGAAATCATAGACGAACATCATTGCCCGAATGGCCAAATCGTTGTAATGCCCCCATTGAGCAGCTATTTCTAGGTCATAATTAAAAGTCTTTTTCTCGCTATACCACCTAGTACCCAAGGTACTTCTCGCCTCCAGGCCTTTTTTCAGATAATATTCTCGCAATGAGCTTTCAAAGAAGAAATAATAGGCATCAAAAAAATCTTTTTTGCTCGAAAAAGTATGTCCCCAAACACTTCCCGCCAATACCTCCGAGGAGCGAACATCATCAAATACTCCCGTATTTTGCTTCATGGGATTAGCAATAAATGCATCAATCTTCTGATTTTTAGCTTGCCATTTAAACGTCGCACCATAATATGGCTGCCGCGTATTGGGTCCCTCCTTTAAAGCCACCAATCGCTCTAAGCCCCAAGTATATTCTTGCTTTCCCCATCGTATCGACCAACTGGGTCTAGGATGCCATTCCAAAAAGGCTTGATGCAATGACAGAGCATTTTGATCCAAGGTTGAATTAATTGGATTATCATTCAAAAATCGAAGAGTATTATTCAGCTGTGTGAAAATCCGAAAGTGAGAACCCAGCTCCCAGTTGGCATGCAACATCACTCGATGCATAATTTGATGAGGACTATTCGTAACAAAACTTTCGGGAACATCGCCAAAATTTACATGCTCATAGGATTGGTATTGCTCTCTCCACTCTCCTCCAAAGCTGATGGTTGATTTACCTATTAGAGGTAAAAATTTCAATGACTCATCCCAAGTCCTACGATGGTTGGTATCAAGCTTCAGATAATTGAAATTATCATCTGACCGCATTCTTGCGATTTGCTGTGCCACTAAAGACGGGCACATAGGTACAAGAAAAAATAAGCAAATAAATAAACCTCTTTTCACAAAAATGATAAGCTAACTTACCTTTCATTAAGGCATGAAGTTGCAAATTAGGGAAATTTATTCGGCAGCTTGTCCTGCATCAATGAAATAAAGGAATGAATATTTCACGACACGTAAGATGACTTGATTAAATCTAAATGCAGATAGATATTATACTATTTTAAATTATATTGTGCCTTGTAATGATCTAAAAAACCATTTTATACTCAGATCTAAACTTTTAAATCATTAACTCATGAGCATTTCTAGACGAGATTTTTTAGGTAAAAGTGCCCTCGCAGCCGGTAGCTTTTACATTGTACCCAGACATGTTTTGGGTAAGGGTTACCGAGCTCCCAGCGATAAACTAAATATTGCGGGTGTAGGTATCAATGGCAAGGGACTATCTGATGTAAATAATGCCTACAATGAAGGAGTCAACAACATTGTCGCGCTTTGTGATGTAGATTTGACTAGGGCGAAGCCATTATTTGAAAAATATGCCAAAGCGGGTCAATACCAGGATTGGCGCGTAATGTTAGAAAAAGATAAAAGCATTGATGCTGTCACCATCTCTACTCCCGACCATAATCACGCGGCCATTGCCATGGCCGCTATGCAATTAGGCAAACATGTCTATGTACAAAAGCCTATGTCGCACAATATATTCGAAGCCCGCACCATGACTGAAGCAGCTAGAAAATATCAAGTTGTATCCCAAATGGGTAATCAAGGTGCTTCTAGCCCAGGAACACAGCAAATTGTTAAATGGATTGACCAAGGATTAATTGGAAAAGTACATACCGTCAACATCTGGACTAATCGTCCGATTTGGCCACAAGGAATACCAGTGCCGACCGGTCAGCATGCGAAACCTTCCGACATCGACTGGGATGTATGGTTAGGACCGGCATCTTTCACCGATTATAATCCTGCCTATCACCCATTCAAATGGAGAGGTTGGTGGAATTTTGGTACTGGTGCCTTGGGTGATATGGGCTGCCATTTAATTGATGGACCATTTAGGGCTTTAGGTCTAGGGTATCCTACAGAAGTAGAAGCTAGTATTGGCTCCGTTTTCATCAGCGGAAACCAACCAGAATACATTCCAGAGGGTTGTCCTCCATCTGCGTCCATCCAATTGAAATTTCCAGCCACAAAAAAGAATAAATCCGCCGTGACCATGAACTGGACGGATGGAGGTTTGCGAGGATTCCATCCAGACTTAATCCCTGCCAATGACCCCATTGGAACGGCAGATAATAGTAATGGAGTCATCATGATTGGTAGCAAAGGCGTATTAACTCATGCAACTTATGGATTAGAGCCGCGCATTTACCTTAATAATGGTGACAAAATAGAGATGCCAAAGGTCGAGCCAAATAATTTAAAAGAATACGGCCATCAGGCCATGTGGGCAGAAGCTTGCAAAGCGGGTTTTAATTCAAAGGAGCATAAAGAATTAAGCTCTACTTTTGATTATGCAGGTCCGTTATCAGAAACTGTATTAATGGGAAATTTAGCTATCAGAAGCTATACCCTTCGTACTCCAATACAAGGTCAGCCAAATCGTTTCAACTACCCTGGACGGAAGAAATTACTGTGGGATGGTCAAAACATGAAAATCACCAATTTCGAAGATGCCAACCAATTCGTAAAACGCGAATACCGCGCTGGCTGGAAGCTTTAATCAAAATTTTAAATAGAAACAGCATGCCCACAACAGGCATGCTGTTTTTTATTTTTGCTGGAAGGTTTTTAATATAAATACTCAGAAAAATACTGACTAGGAGAAACCCCTTTAATCTTCTTTACTGCCGCATTAAAGCTTTGCCTGGTACCAAAACCTGATTCAAGGGCTACTACTTCCAATTTGAAATTTTTCCACTTTGGATTTTCCCGACATTGGTCCTCAGCATATTGTATCCTCCACGTATTTACGTAATCTGTGAAAGACAAATTCAACTCAGATTGAATTGCTATCCTAATCAACCTGGAATTAACTTTCTGCTTTTTAGCTACTTCATCTAAAGTCAGATTGGATTTCAAAAATATCCTCTCTGTTTCAAAAAAACGATTCAGCGAATCTAGTAAATCCTTTTCTCGTTTATTTCCTGATACAATTTTGATGGAACTGACATGGGTATCCAAAGCCATTTTGGCTTCATTTCTTCCCATGGCCTGTTGCCACATCAATCCACGTAAGGTAGGGCCGTCCAATAATTTAGGATTAAATAACATAAATATCATCATAAATATGTATTCCAGCAGGTAGACAAAATCCTTCCAAACAAGTGTAATTTGGAATTTTTCCACATAGTAGTAACTGGAAATCAATAATCCCATGACTAAAAATTTCATCCCCATATTGAAGAACAGCCAATAGACGATTAAACGGTTGTTTTTTAAATAGGCCCTTGACGAAGATCGGTAATACATCACCAAATCATAACATGTCAAACAGATGTAAAATATGATGGAAAGGATTCGTAATTTCAAATGAGTTCGCATGGTAATCCAGCCATATTGAGAATCTATCGTATACAGTGTATTCTCTTGTAAGACCTTTCTAATTTCCTCAATTTTTAGTTCAGGAGACAATATATAAAAGGGTATATATTCAATGACATGTAGCGCAAATGGTAGAAAATGTAAGAATAAGATAGGTTTCAGCTTGCGTTCTGGATACAGTAAAAACTTTTGAAACAAATAATACAATGGCCCTAACAAGAGCATTAACGGGGAAACTGTCCTAAATACATGCGGGTGCAATAATAATAATTCTGGACGTATGTAATAATTTAACAAAGTCTGTAAACCCAAAACAATAAAAAGTAATCCTAAAAATTTGGCCGCAATAATTCCTTTTTTGAAGAAAAATGAGCCTCCAAAAGCAAAGAATACGAAACACAAATAATACAAATAATCGATGGGAGCCATGATCAGCTAAATTTTCTCCATTGGTATCTAAACAGGTAAGAAATTAATATCAATTTGTGTCTATCTGAACTTGAAAAAATGGCTTAGTTAATTTTTTCAAAATACTTACCTGGCGATACTCCTTTGATTTTCTTAACGGCAGAATTAAAACTCTGACGGGTTCCAAAACCTGATTCTATAGCGATTACTTCCAATTTGTAATTCTTCCATTTGGGGTTCTCACGGCATTGCTCTTCGGCATATTGAATTCTCCAGGTATTCACATAATCGGAGAATGACAGACTCAATTCCATCTGAAGTGCCATTCGGATAATCCTAGGCTTGATTTTCAAATAGGCACTCACTTCAGCCAAAGTGATGTCTGGCCGAAGGAATAATTGTTCCGTCTCAAAAAACCGATTGAGGGTAAACACCACCGACTTATCTCGGGACAATTTCTGATTAGCTTTTTCTTTTCTGTGACTTTCTTTTATTTCTTTCTCCAAAGTCCCTGCTGAATGTTGCAAAACTAATCCCTTCAAGGTGGGACCTTTCAATAATCTTGGATTCAAAAGCATGAATATCATCATGATGATATATTCGAAAATAAAAATATAATCCATCCAAGTAAGCTCCAGGTGCCTTTTTTCCGTAAAGACCAAATTAAAAAAATGGATGATGATTACCACAAATTTCATGACCATATCTCCAGTTAACCAATACACTATCAATAAATTTTTCCGAAGGAAGGATTTGGAAGTGGTTTGGTAAAACTTATACAGTTCATACAGCGTCCAAAACAAGTATATGAGGTAATATACTGTTTTGACCAACAAATGATCCCGCATAGAGATCCAACCAAAATTGGAAACTGTATTGAAAAAAGTATGTTGTTGGAATACGAAATTAACCTCTTGAATTTTTAGTTCTGCAGGCAAAATGTAAAAAGGAATATATTCGATCACATGTATAATAAAGGGCAGAAAATGCCACATTTGTGTCCAAGTGAACTTCCTTTCTGGGTATAATAAATAATGCTGGAACAAATAGGAAAGAGGACCTAGCAGGTAGAAAAAGGGCGATGCGGTCCTAAAAAAATGAGGATAATCAAAGATATGGCTGGGCTGAATGAAATAGCCTGCAAAAAGCTGGTAACCTAATCCTAGAAATTGTATGCCCAAAAACTTGGTGGCAATTAATTCTTTTCTTGAGATGAGATATACCCCAAAAGCAAAAAAACCAAAACTCAAATACAACAAATAATCTACCGTTGACCAAGAATTCATTCTTACCAAAATTTCTTATTAAAAATTATTAGGTTGGATCAACACGGAGTCTCGTAAAATTATCAATTTATCCTTAAAAATGAACATCTAAGGACATGTATGTATGAGATATTTATTTAACGTACCAAATGACCTCTAAATAATGAATGGAAAGGGGCAAAAAAAGCTTTTAAAAAATCTTGATTTGAGGATTGAGGCTCATCCATTTTAGAAATTAAGCTAGGAATTATATATTCAATAAGATTATAAACAAATTGTATACATAAGTTATTAGCAAGCATTTTATTTAAACAAACTTTGAAAATGTATCTAATCAAACAAAACACTTCTCTGTGTACTTAAATTCAACAAATCCTTTAAATTTCCCCTTAAAAACTTTCAACTTGAGTAATTTATTTTAACGCCTAAAAACAAAAAAACCACTCAATTGAGTGGTTTTTGTCTACCGAAGTAGTCCGTACGGGAATCGAACCCGTGTTTCATCCGTGAAAGGGACGTGTCCTAACCCCTAGACGAACGGACCAATTGTTATTTTGGTGGCACAAAGGTACGCGTTTCCTCGAAAAATTCAAATACTGCATGAAAAAAAAAGCGGGTTTTAATCAATTTAATTTTATTATTTTAGCTTTTGCATTGAAACCCATCGAATTATGGCTATCGTTAAACCTCATTCTCTACTCTCTGATTTTGATATTGCACTATTTTTAAATGGTAAACATACCCGTCTATATGAAAAACTGGGCGCCTTTGAGATAGAACTCGATGGGGAAATTGGTACCTTCTTTTCCGTTTGGGCCCCCAATGCCGAATCCGTATTTGTAGTAGGAAATTTCAATTATTGGGATTCTAACGCCCATGGCCTATATCCCCGTTGGGATTCCTCAGGCATTTGGGAAGGATTTATACCGCAGGTAAAAACAGGTGAAACCTATAAATATTGGATCAAAAGTAAAACGGGTGAAATCTTAGAGAAATTAGACCCCATGGGACTTTTCTGTGAAACCCCTCCCAAAACAGCTAGCATTGTTTGGAACACCTACAAAGAATGGAAGGATCAAAGTTGGATGCATGAGAGAAAACAAAAGAATTCCCTTCAAGCACCTATTTCCATATATGAGGTACATCTGGGTTCATGGCAAAAAACTTTAGAAAATGATTACCTAAGCTACCAAGACTTAAGTGAAAAACTTGTGAAGTATGTCCAAGAAATGGGCTTCACCCACGTAGAATTCATGCCCGTGATGGAGCATCCCTATGCCCCATCTTGGGGATATCAAATCACTGGATACTTCGCTCCCTCTTCTCGTTTTGGAGACCCACAAGGATTCATGACCCTTATTGAAAGTTTGCACCAAGCAGGCATTGGCGTCATTTTGGACTGGGTTCCCTCCCATTTTCCTGGTGATGAACATGGATTAAGAAATTTCGATGGAGGCTGTTTATATGAGCATCCAGACCCTAAAAGAGGCTTTCATCCTGATTGGCAATCTTACATTTTCGATTACGGCAAAAACGAAGTTAGAAGTTTTCTTTTATCGAACGCTGCCTTCTGGCTGGATCGTTACCACATTGATGGCTTGCGCGTAGATGCCGTAGCTTCCATGTTGTATTTAGACTATTCCAGAAATGATGGAGAATGGGAACCCAATATTTATGGCGGAAACCATAACTTGGAGGCCATTTCCTTCTTACAGGATCTCAACGTACATATGTATGGAGAATTCCCTGATATTCAAATGATTGCCGAGGAGTCCACCTCTTTTCCAGGAGTAACCAAGCCTGTTTTTCAAGGGGGATTAGGCTTTGGACAAAAATGGATGATGGGCTGGATGAATGATACCCTCAATTTCTTCCACAAAGATCCCATTCATAGAAAATACCATTTAAATGATTTAACCTTCTCGCTGATTTACGCATTCTCCGAGAATTTCTGCCTACCTCTTTCTCACGACGAGGTAGTGTATGGAAAAAATTCCCTTTGGAATAAAATGCCTGGAGACGAATGGCAGAAATTTGCCAATCTCCGCGTCTTACTATCCGAGCAATTCACCCACCCAGGTACCAAACTCTTATTCATGGGTGGTGAATTTGGCCAAAAAGAAGAATGGAACCATAATCAATCCCTCGATTGGCATGAATTAGAAAATCATTACCATAAAGGCATTCAGTCGACCGTCAAGGCCCTCAATCAATTATACCGAGATGAACCTGCTCTTCATAGCAAGCAGTTCTCACACGAAGGTTTTGAATGGATTGAATCCAATGACCAAGGTAATTCAGTCATCACCTTTTTACGAAAAGGGGAAGTAGCAAAGCAACAAGTCATAGTCGTTTTGAACTTAACTCCTGCTCCTCGTGAAAACTATCGAATCGGAGTTCCTCTACCTGGCATTTGGAAAGTAATTTTCAACTCAGATAAGTCTGAATTTGGAGGAAGTAATTATCCAATTTCAGGAGCTGTGATGACAGAAGAAATCAATTGGCAAGGCAAGGCATTTTCTATTTCTCTGAACCTGCCTCCTATGGCAGCAATAATACTAAAAGCCTAAAAACAATAAAGACTCAGAAAAATTCCGAGCCTTTATTCAATCCGCCTAAGTAGTATTTTTAATGGTTGATTCTATTTAAATACAATTTCGTCTTATTTTTCATTGAAATTGTACACAAAAATAACACTAATATTCAATAATTAAATAGCAACAAAAAATATTTTTCACTATTCGAATAATTAATTAAAATAAACTTGGATTTACTTTCGTTTGGCAATGATATCCTCCATATCAGAGAGCTCAACTTCCAAGGCTTTGGTAGAAATGGTAATCTCCCAAGCACTTAAACTCAAAGCCAAACTCATCCCTATTAAGCCAATCCCAAAAAACCACCTGGCTATCATTTCTTCCTTCATAAAAAGTAGGAACATGCAAATAACGCTCAACAATAAGCTAATGATGGCGATGATCTGCATGGACTGAATCAGTTTCATGCGCAGTCGAAGATTCTCAATTTGCTTAAAAATGGCGTCTTCCGGGTTCTTCTGAAACTTCACGTGTAAATCCCTGATCAAAGAGGCCATCGACATGAATCGATTGGTGAAGGCAATCATTAACAGAGAAACTGTAGAAAATAATAAGGCAGGTGTGGAGATGGAGAGTTCCATAAATAAATGGTAAATGGTGAATGGTAAATGGTTAATGGTAAATGATAAATGGTGAATGATAAATGGTGAATGATAAATGGTGAATGATAAATGGTAAGTGATGAAATATTGAATATAGATTTTTAATTAAATTTTGTATAAGTAAGCTAAACGATTATATAAGTAATTTTTTACCAATAAATCTGAAATAATGAATTACACACATACTTTAAACAGAAAGTCAAATTTTCAAAACAAACTCACCCATAAAAGTTAAACAAATGATAATCAATTACTTATAAACCAAACACCATTTACCATTCACCATTCAACATTTACCTCCTATATTCATCCAAATACCTATCCATTTCTTCCTGAATCTTTTTGGCCTCACGAGCAGCAGAAACACTCGTATCATCTCCGGCATAAAGGATTCCACGGGAGGAATTTACCAATAAACCCACGCGTGAATTCATAGCATATTTTGCCACATCTTCTAAACTTCCACCTTGAGCCCCCACTCCAGGAACTAAAAAGAAATGATCGGGTGCTATTTCACGTACTTTCTGCAAAAAATCCGAGCGCGTCGCCCCAACTACGAACATCAAGTGCTCAGGAGAACTCCAGCTCATGGCGGTACGCATCACACGCTCATATAAAGGCATATAATCCTCTGACTTGGTCATCTGAAAATCATGACTACCCACATTGGAAGTCAGGGCTAATAATATAACCCATTTATCAGGGTAAGTTAAAAAAGGCTCTACCGAATCTCTTCCCATATAGGGTGCCACTGTCAGTGAATCGAAATTTAATCCACTCGATTGAGGATCAAAAAATGTTTGAGCATATTTAAGCGCAGTATTTCCTATATCACCTCGCTTGGCATCAGCAATAGTAAAAACATCTTTAGGAACATACTCCATGGTCTTTTGTAAACTTTCCCAACCCTGAGGTCCCATAGCTTCATAGAAAGCGATATTAGGTTTATAAGCCACTGCATAGGCATGCGTGGCATCAATTACAGCTTTATTGAATGTGAAAATAGGATCTTTTTCCAATCGAAATTTGCTGGGAATCAAATCGATGTCAGTATCTAAACCTACACATAAAAATGAGCGCTTATTTTCTATTTGCTTAACTAATTCAATTGAATTCATGGAGTTTAAAATTGGACATTGTTTAAATGCCGAAATATGAATAATTTTGGCGCAAATTAAGTTCTTTCCATACAATATCAAAAAAAGAGGAAAGCAATCACGATCTCCATTTTATGCAATTTTTAAAACACCAACTCCCAGGAGTTATTGAATGTATTCCAACTAAATTTTTTGATGACAGAGGACATTTTTATGAGTCCTATAATCAAAAATTATTTTCTGCCAATGGTATCTCAGAAGATTTTGTTCAAGACAATTATTCTTTCTCTATTCCAGGGGTACTTCGAGGTTTACATTTTCAAAAAAATCCACACGGACAAGGTAAATTAGTTCGTTGCATGACTGGAAAGGTCATGGATGTCATTGTAGATCTACGACATGATTCTCCAACCTATGGTCAGCATGAAAAATTTTTGCTGGAAGCAGATAAAGGCAATATGCTGTATGTTCCCGTTGGGTTTGCCCACGGATTCATTGCCTTGGAAGAAACCATATTTGTATATAAATGCACCGACTTCTGGAATAAAGAAGCTGAATCAGGAATACGTTGGAATGACCCTAGCTTAGCCATCGATTGGGGAGTTGAAAATCCCATCGTATCGGAAAAAGACCAAATATTACCGTTTTTTAAAGTATCTGAAGTAATCTTCTAAAATAGATTTGTCAAAAATGCTACCTTTGTAAAAATGACTCGCAAGCTGATTTTATCCAGTCCTCTGTTGGAAATAACCATCTCCAGGTTATGCCAAGAGCTCATTGAAAATCAAATTCAAGGGATTGAAACTGTCATTTTAGGTTTACAGCCAAGAGGTATATTTTTAGCCGAAAGAATCGCCAAGGAATTAAGCAAACATCTTCCAGAAACGCCCCCAATTGGCCAATTAGATGCCACGTTTTATCGAGATGATTTCAGAAGAAGAGATCCTGTTTCTCCAAACAGCACTCACATTCCCTTTATCATTGAAAATAAGCGGGTCATTTTAGTAGATGATGTGCTGGCTACTGGACGTATGGTTCGCGCAGCTCTAGATGCCATGACGGCATTTGGCAGACCCGCTAAAGTTGAATTGTGTGTACTCATTGACCGAATATATAACCGAGATTTACCCATAAATGCCGATTACGTGGGCAAGAGTGTCAATACGCTTTCCACAGAAAAAGTGCTTGTAGAATGGACTGAACAAGGCCATGATGCAGATAAAATTTGGCTAATCACTCATCCATGATGAAATAACTATGTTAAAATCGCCACATTTATTAGGAATTAAAGACCTGGATGCTGAATCCATTGACCTGATAGTAAAAACGGCCAAAGAATTTAAGGAGGTTCTTAACAGACCCATTAAGAAAGTTCCCTCTTTGCGCGATGTAACCATAGCCAACGTATTTTTCGAAAACTCTACTCGTACCAGACTATCTTTTGAACTAGCGGAAAAAAGACTTTCAGCAGATACCATCAATTTCTCGGCTTCCGGAAGTTCTGTCAAAAAAGGAGAAACATTACTCGATACCGTCAATAACATTTTAGCCATGAAGGTGGATATGATTGTGATGCGCCACGCTAGTCCGGGTGCTCCACATTATTTATCCAAACACATCAAGGCCAATATCATCAATGCCGGAGATGGCACTCATGAACACCCTACCCAAGCTTTATTAGACACCTTTTCTTTGCGTGAAAAATTAGGAGATTTGGCAGGCAAAAAAATAGCCATCATTGGAGATATACTTCATTCCCGAGTGGCCCTTTCCAATATTTATGCCTTGAAAAAACAAGGAGCAGAAGTTCGACTTTGTGGCCCTAGCACCTTGATTCCTAAGTACATACAAAGCCTAGGTGTGCAAGTTTCACACGATGTCAAAGATACGTTGGCCTGGTGTGATGCCGCCAATGTACTGCGTATTCAATTGGAACGCCAACAAATCAAATATTTCCCTTCGTTAAGAGAATATGCACAGTTCTTTGGCATTACCAGAAAAATGTTGGATGAATTACCCAAAGAGATCGTCTTGATGCACCCAGGACCAATCAACCGCGGAGTGGAATTAAGTTCTGATGCTGCAGATTCTCCGCATTCCATCATTTTGGATCAGGTAGAAAATGGAGTAGCAGTGAGAATGGCCGTTTTATACCTTTTGGCCTCCAAAGCTTAAATATTCTTCGTAAGCGCCCAATAAAGCCTGCGCTTCAATACTTTCACCACAAGCATAATGCTGTAGAGGACAATGTTTTTTCCCATGGTCTCCACATGGCCTACAGGTTAAGCTTTGCTTGGTTTCTATCACTCGATTCCAATCGGCTAATGGACCAAATCCAAAATCAGGAATAGTGGAGCAAAAAACCGCCACTGTAGGTACATTTTCAGCCGAACAAAGATGCATAGGACCTGAGTCATTGACAAAACTCATCCTACTTTCTTGAAAAATATAAGCTGATGCTAAAAGGGCATGTTTGCCCGTTTCATTCAAAACTATGCGTTTCATTCCTTCAAAAGCCGAAGCTATTTGATTAGATAAATCAACTTCACCCGGCGAACCCATCAAGACCACCACTTGATCCTCAGGCAACATTCGAATGAATTCAATCCATTTTCGAATGGGTAAACGCTTCGTCTCCCATACAGAACCCGGGGAAATGCAGATATATTCCTTCTTTTTTAAAACAGGGTCCAGCATGATAGGTTGAGCCATTAAATAAGGTTTATAGATTTTATCCCCAAGCCAAGAACTCACCAATGCAATATTTCTAACAACCTCATGCTTTCCTTTACCCCACTCATGTTTGATTCTTTCCGTAAAAAATAAGGATAGTGGATTTTTATCAAAACCAATCACCCGTTTGGCACCAATGGATAAACTCAAAAGACCCATTCCGAAAAAACGCTGAATGACGTACACGGCATCAAAGCGTTCTTGGGAAAGATCGCGGCGTAATTCCAACCAAGAAGCCCATTTCTTGGACTTATCATGGGTCCAAACTCGACTCAAATTGGGATAGGGGTATGCCTTGAATAAAGATTCATTTCCTTTTCTAACTAATAAGTGAATTTCTGTTTCAGGAGATTGCATTCTAATCTTCTCCAACAAGGCAGTTGATAAAATGGCATCACCTAAAAAAGCTGTTTGAATTAAAAGAACCTTAGAATGCGTGGGCATATCAAAAAAATATGGATGAAATGGCCATAAAATTAGTTAAATTTGGGACATTTTTATCGAAGAAAATACATGAATTCCATTCAAACACGAACCCTTTCCAATGGCATAATACTGGTCCACAGGCAAGTAGTTCATACAGAAATTTCGCATGTGGGAATCATGTTAGACATAGGCAGTAGAGACGAAGATCTAGCAGAACAAGGTATTGCACATTTTTGGGAGCACATGGCCTTCAAAGGCACCCAAAAGAAGAATAACATCCAAATTATCAACCGCTTGGAAATCATTGGAGGTGAGTTAAATGCCTATACCACCAAGGAAAAAATATGTTTTCATGCTTCCGTTTTGACTCCATACTACGAAAGAGCCCTGGAATTATTAGCGGATATCACTTTTCACTCGACCTTTCCACAAAAAGAATTAGAGAAGGAAAGAAGCGTAATTTTGGAAGAAATGTCCATGTATTATGATTCTCCTGAAGATGCCATCCAAGATGATTTTGATGAATTATTATTCCCTAACCACTCGCTTGGAATGAATATCTTGGGCACTAACCAAACCGTACAAGGGTTCCAGCCTAAGGATTTATACGAATTCATTGAGAGAAATATGGATACCTCTCGCATCGTATTTTCTTCCATCGGCAAATTGCCTCATGAAAAGGTATTTCAATGGGCTGAAAAGCATTTAGGACATATAACAGCCAAGAAACAACAATTAAAAAGAACTGCACCTCAAGCCATGTTACCTGAGAGAAAAGTGGTTAAACGCGGTGTTACGCAATCACATGTGGCATTAGGAAGACAATCCTTCGAAATTGCCAATCCGAACAGAATGGCCTTTTTCACGCTCATAAATCTTTTGGGCGGCCCTGGTATGAACTCCCTATTAAACGTTTCCGTTCGAGAAAAGCATGGATTGGTTTACTCCATTGAGGCAAGTTTTACCTCGTATATAGATTCAGGTTTTTGGGCCATATATTTTGGTACTGAACCCAACCAAGTGAATAAATCCTTGAAACTCATCATGCGGGAATTTGACAAATTGCAACAAAAAACTTTGTCTGCTCCAGCCCTACAAAAAATCAAATCTCAATTGAAAGGTCAGTTGGCCATGGCAGAGGAAGGAAATTTGAATTTCATGCTCATGATGGCTAAAAACCTGTTAGACAGGGAAAAAATCGAAAGTTTAGATGAGTTATTCTTGCAAATCGACGAGATCACTTCAGATAAATTACAATCATTGGCTCAAGAGATGTTTGTTCCAGACCAACTTAGCTACCTCATCTTTGAACCTTAGCCTACAAAAGTTTTGCACCTTTATCTGCACATACCATTTTGTCGACAGGCTTGTCATTATTGTGACTTCCATTTTTCTACACAATTATCTCAAAAGGATGAACTGCTGGAAGCCATGCTTCATGAGTTAGATAGAAAAAAGGACTACCTTTCCAATATAAACCTAGAAACCATTTATTTGGGAGGTGGTACTCCCTCCCTACTTTCTGACGAACAATTACATCAATTATTTGATCGAATACACCGCTTATTTACAGTAAATCCTCAGGCTGAAATCACCCTCGAGGCTAATCCAGAAGATTTAAACCCCGAATACATTCAGTTACTCAAACAATTAGGAGTCAATCGATTAAGCATTGGAATTCAGACATTTAACGAAGAAAGCCTTCAGTTTTTACATCGAAATCATTGCTCGCAACAATCCATTCTAGGAGTTAAAAACGCACAACATGCGGGATTAGAAAATATCAGCATTGATATTATTTATGGTTTACCCAAGCATGAGTTAGTCGATACAGAAAAGGACATCTTACAGGCCATTGATTTAGGCGTAGAACACATTTCGGCTTATAGCCTGACCATAGAGTCGAGAACAGTATTTGGTAAACAAAAATCAAGAGGATTATTGACTGAAACACCCGAATCTAAGATGGCAGGTCATTTTGAATTAAGTCACCAATTACTAAAATCCGCGCATTTTGAGGCCTATGAGATATCCAATTTTGCTAAAAATAAGCGCTATTCTCAGCATAATTCTAGCTATTGGAATCAAGAAGAATACTTAGGCATTGGCCCTTCAGCCCATAGTTTTAACCTGCACAGCAGGCAGTGGAATATAGCCAACAATAAAAAATATATACAAGGGATTAAGGAGGGTAAAGGATTTTTTGAGCAAGAGCAACTGAGTCCTGAAAATCGAATCAACGAGTATATCATGACCCGATTAAGAACCATGTGGGGAATTGATTTGGCGTACGTAAAAAATACGTACCAACAATTGAATCAAGCCTTCCCTCAAGAGGTGTTGGAAAACTGGAAAAATAGGCAGTTTGCAGAGGAAATAAATGGCCATTTAATCCTAACTGATTCAGGTAAATTAATCGCCGACAAATTGAGTGGCGATATTTTTTTAATTTAAACAAGCATGTCAATTAAGATTGTATTTTTGCAATCTATTTAACCTAAACTATTCCATGGCAAAAAGAATTGACTTAACGAAAGAGGCTCGACTGGGAACAAAATCGTCTAAATTCGGAAAAGTCAATGCCAATCCTTCTGCCAAATCTACTTCAACTTTCAAAAAATACTTAATCAAATTGGCTTGGTTTGCCTTCTATTCATGGATTGCATCCCTAGTCATGATTTTGCTTTTCAAATTTGTTCCCATTTACTTCACCCCAACCATGGCCAGTCGGAAAATAGATGCCATACTAGAGGGAAAGCCCAGTAAGATTTATTCCAATTGGACACCATATTCTGAAATAGATAAAAACTGTGCCTTGGCAGTTATCGCCTCGGAGGACCAATTATTCCCTGAGCACAGTGGCTTTGACTTTGAAGCCATGTGGGGTGCCATGAGGCACAATATGAAAGGCAAGCGCATCAAAGGAGCTAGTACCATTTCCCAACAAGTAGCAAAAAATGTCTTTTTATGGCAAGGAAGAAGTTATTTGAGAAAAGGATTAGAAGCCTATTTCACCTTCATGATTGAAATAATTTGGGGCAAAAAAAGAATTATCGAAGTGTACCTCAATGTAGCCGAAACAGGTAAAATGACTTTCGGAGTAGAAGCAGCCTGCAGACGGTATTATGGCCACTCTGCTTTGGAAGTAAGTAAAGCTGAAGCCGCCCGAATTGCTGCAGTATTACCTAATCCGATTCGTTTCTCCATTGAAAATCCTTCTAATTACGTGCAAAGAAGAACGGCCACCATTCAGCGACAAATGAGAATGTTAGGAGGTAAAAAATTCTTAAATCAAATTGACTAGATCTGTAATTCTTGCGAAGGATCCCAAAAATGCATTGGAAAATTCACGATTTTATCCTCTCGAATCACCAAGCCTTCAGCCTCCAATAATTCTTGCATTCGATCGCCTCCAAAAAAATGTTTCCCTGTCAATAAACCATTTCGATTGACTACCCGATGAGCGGGAACATCTGGTAATGTATGGGAAGCATTCATAGCCCATCCCACCATCCGAGCACCACCCTTCATCCCTAAATAAGCTGCAATGGCACCGTAAGATGTCACTCGTCCATGTGGAATCAATTGAACCACCTGATAAATGGCATCAAAAGAATTTAGTTGGTTGCTGCTCATACAATTGATGATACAAACGATTATTTTGAAATATTTCTTTCCTCTATTTCATTTTCCAATTCTTGATACCAGGCAGCACCAAACTTTCGGATTAGGGGCTCCTTAAGGAACTTGTAAATGGGTACCCCTAATTGCTTACCATGTGAACAAGCATCAGAACATATCGACCATCGATCGTAATTAAGTGCTTGAAATTCAGCTAATTTAGCAATCCTAATTGGATATAAATGACATGAAATAGGCTTCCGAAAATCAATCTTTCCGTCGAAATACGCCTGCTCTATTCCACACTTTAAATATTTTTTTTCATCATAATACGCATAAACACATTCTCTTCCTTGGATGACTGGTGTGGAATAATCGCCATCTTCATCCTTTACCCAAGTTCCAACTTCTTTAATCACCGCTTTCCCATCTTCGGATAAATAAGGAGCAATTTGTTCTTGAATGCCTTCTAATATACTGAGTTCTTCTTCTTCCAACGGAGCACCCAAATCACCCTCCACGCAACAAGCCCCTTTACATTTACTTAAATCACACACAAAGAACTCATCTGCCACATCTTCACTGATAACTGTATCGTCAATTAATATCATTTGATCAATTTTTCACAAAGGTAAAGATATTCTCATGCAATTTTACAAAAGCAATTTTAGCAATAATCCCTAGAGGCAAGCGTTGAATGATATTATTTGGTAATTTTACAACAAATTAACTGCCGAGTGTAAATCGGCATTTTATCTTTCCTATATGATTCAAAAAAAGCTACTTTTTCTTTTTTTGTGGCTTTCTTGCTACATATCTAATTCTCTTATTGCACGTACTCCAACAGATACATTAAGCTTAGGAAATTTAAAAGTAGCGGTGCATCCCTCTGCCAAATCTATTTTGGAGAAAGAGTGGGCTATGTTAGGTGCAAACAAAAAGTTTGTGGGGATGATGAAAGAAAAAATGCGTTTATTTTTTCCGTTAATTGAACCAATTTTAAAGGAAGGAAATATACCTGAAGACTTTAAATACCTATGCGTGCAAGAAAGTTCGCTCAATCCTAATGCCGTTTCTACCTCCAATGCCGTAGGCTATTGGCAGTTTAAACTAGAAACGGCTAAAGATGTGGGACTAAGAGTCAATAAAGAGGTAGATGAAAGGCGACATATCATGGAAGCAACCAAAGGAGCCGTTAATTATCTATCACGCAATAATACCGTACTTGATAACTGGTTAAGCACGCTTTTATCTTATCGACTAGGACTAGGCACTTTGAAAAAAATGCCTTTGGCGACCGACTGGTCTGGTAAATCCCTGATTGAAGTGGACTCCAGTACAGACTGGTACGTGCTCAGATTTTTAGCCTACAAACACTTTTGGGAAACAGAATTACAACTTAATTCAGAGGAAAACAATACTTCTGCGGCTCCTAGTATGATTACCTACACCCAGGTGAAGGGTAAAAATTTGATGGAATTATCTGATGAATGGAAAGTTAGTTATGACGATTTAAAAAAATATAATTCCTGGGTTTTAAAAGATTGGGTGCCTGAAGACAAAGAATATACGCTTTACCACCCTTCCAATGTGTCCATTTTTGAATCGAAAGGACCTGTTAGTATGGCAGCACAAAACACTGTTTTGACTGCCTCCATTGATACCAACAAATTATACGTAGAAAAAGAAGTACCTCAGGAAGCTCTTTACCCTAAGAAAAAACATAAACCTATTTTAAGCGATAAAGTGGAAATGCGTTGGCATACCGTGGAAGCTGGCGAAAGCTTGACTTCTATCGCGAAGAAATACGACATGAAGTTGCCTGATTTGGTCAAAATAAATGGGCTTGATATGAGTTCTACCATTAATTTGGGGCAAAAAATTAAAGTATCAAGAAAAATTCCCATGTTAGAACTCATTGCTGAGCAGTTAGACGAAAAAGCAAAAAAAGAACCGGTGATGGTTAATACTCCAACTGAAAGAATTGAAAAGATAGAGAAACCTGAAAAGACAGAATCAGATGAACCTAAAGTAAGGATCAAAAGCAACACAGGAAGTGATTACATAGACCCTGCAGTCAGTAGAGAAATTACAATACGTTCAGAAAATTCAGAAAAGGATTATACACCTAGCCAAACTACCCCTGTAGAAAATCCGATTAGTAAAGCAGCTGAAAAAATCAGTTCAAGTCTTGAGATAAAGGCAATTTCTATTGCTAGGGAAAAAACAAATTCAACTTCAATCCATCTAGTTAAATCAGGTGAAACCCTGTTCAGAATTGCTTCACAATATGGCATAACAGTTCAAAACCTATTGGATTGGAACAAATTGGGGAAAAACCCTAAAATTCAAGTGGGACAGCAATTGAAAGTTAAACCCTAATCGATTTTCCTAAGAATATACAAGCCATCTCGCAAGGGGAGCAATAAATTCTCTACTCGGGGGTCGTCCATACACTTTTGATTAAAGTCGCGTAAGGCTTGGGTAGATTTATCTTTGGCAGACTCATCCACTACTTTGCCGCTCCAAAGTACATTGTCCACAATAATTAATCCACCTTTTCTGACCTTATCAACAATTAAATCAAAATAGAGCCCATATTTACGTTTATCTGCATCAATAAATACTAAATCTATTGTGTCATGAATCTTGGGAATTTCATCTTGCGCATCAGCAATACGATAATCAATTTGTGCAGTAAGAGGAGATTGATTGAAAAAAGAACGGGTAAAACTTTCCAATTCCTCATTGATATCGATGGTAATCAACTTACCGTCTGCCACTAAACCCTCTGCTAAACATAAGGCTGAATAACCCGTATATGTTCCTATTTCAACAATTAATTTAGGTTGAAGCAATGAAGATAGCAATGCTAAAAAACGACCCTGCAAATGCCCAGAAAGCATCCTTGGCTGTAAAATTTGGGCATGTGTCTCTCTAGAAAGTCGTTTCAATAAATCACTTTCTGGATTTGAAAATGCCCTGGAATAAGCATCAATGGCTGGATCAATAAATTCCATAGGCTTATTTTATTCCTGTATAAAAGAAATCAAAAGAAGAATCTGGAGTCTGATTGAGTGAATAATCCTCTACCTGAATAGAATCAACTAGTTGATTATTTGCCTTGGAAACAATCAGTCTACTCATGCGATTAGCTATATCATAAGGCACTTGTAACCAGGTTCTTGGTAATAAATATTGCAAATTGAAGATGTCAAAACGCGTAATTTTTTGCACGGATTTTTTATTCTCTTCATAATATTCCATCACTTTTGCATTTCCGTGAATTCCTTCAGTAATCACAGTAGAAAAATGCTTTTTCATCAAATTTTCGAGGCTATGGGCATCATATTCACGTACATGCCATGGATTTCTAGTTAGCGAGAATTTCTTATTAACGGTGGTCAAATAGAGCTTTCCACCCGGCTTTAAAACACGTGCTGCTTCTTGAAGGAAAAAATCATCATTTTCAATATGCTCTATCACCTGAAAAGTGATTACAAAATCAAAATGATCAGAAGGCAAATCCTTTAAAGGAGGCAAAAACATGTCTATAAATCGAAAGGAGGGATATTTTTTACTCAATTCATCCATCAATTCAGTGTTTTTATCTACTCCCGTATAATGACTTACCTGTGGAGCTAAAACCCCTACTCCCCTTCCCGTTCCACAACCTATCTCCAACACATTTCCTGATACTAAATGACTTACATGGAGATAGGGAAATAAAAGTCGTTGATGGATGGGATTATCAGAAGCAATTTCGGAAGAGGCTATTTCGGTAGTTTTATACATATGATTGAATTTGCATACAAAGGTAGGAATAATCAAATAAATATTTTTTTTGAAAAAATTTGGTTTGAAATACAAACTACATTAATATTGTAAACACTAAACCGCTAATAACAATGCCTAAAACTTTATTAAATCCCAACGAGAGCTTGGCAATTATTCAAAAAGTAGTTTTATCTACCCGTCAAGATTACCATATTAAAAGAAAATTCTATATCCTTTGGGGTTTACTGATTGCCATCGCTAGTTTCTCCCAATATGCCATTCAACTCAATCTGATTCCCTTGCCTTGGTATTCCCCTTGGATTTTTTTTCCTGGTATTGGATTCATATTAAGTATAATTTGGGGTTTATCCAGCAAAAAGTCTTCTTTGAGTTATTATAACCATTTTGTCCTAACCATGTGGTTTACCTTATACATAGCCATGGGTTTATCGCTCTTTGTAGCTTTGTTTAATGAAATAAGCCCATTCCCCTATCTTTTGATTTGTGTGGGAACAGGAACAAATATTTCTGGATTTTTAATGAAAAACCGAATATTCATTATATCTGGAATTATGTTAGGACTAGGTGCAATCTATTGTTTATTTATCCCCTTTCATCAACAATTACTCCTAAATGGGACATGCATGATTGTGGGAAATGTTTTGCCCAATCTGATCACTCATCATGTTTAATGAATTAGATCCTTTATTAAATTCTCCTGTAAGATTAGCTATTATGTCTATTTTACTAACAGTTAAACATGCGCACTTCAATGATTTATTAAAAGAAACACAAACCACGCAAGGTAATTTGAGCCACCAACTTAAAAAACTGCATGAAGCACAATACATCTACATAGAGAAAACTTACAAAAACAATTACCCATTAACCATCATTAGTCTGTCTGAAAAGGGGAAAATTGCCTTTGAAACCTATGTAGAAAACATAAAAAAATATTTACACCTAAATGAGAATAATACCTAACCACCATACATCATAGCTAAATCATACATAATGATTTCGGGCTAAGATTAAAATCCTGATTTTCTATGAAGGTCAGGATTTTTTAATTTTATTCATCCAATGAAAAATTTACTTCCTTTTGACGGAGAATTGTATGACCATGGAATCATCTATGAGCAGGATGAAGCATATAAGATCATGGAGCAAATGCTAGAAAGCATTGCATGGAAGCATGATCAGGTTAAGCTGTTTGGAAGAGTATATCAAACTTCACGCATGGTGGCATGGTATGGTGACGTTGGAAAAAATTATCAATACTCTGGTAGTACTAAAACTGCCCACCTTTGGACACCCCTTTTACTAGAAATAAAATCCCGAGTTGAAAATCTTTGCCGGGCTAATTACAATGCCTGTTTGCTCAATCTATATCATGACGGAAATGAAGGAATGGGATGGCATGCCGACAATGAAAAAAGTATAGTTACCCATTCAAGCATTGCATCTTTGAGTCTAGGAAGTACCAGAAGATTTGATGTTAAACACCTTCAGACAGGGGAAAAAATAAGTTTGGACTTAAAGAATGGGCAATTAATTAATATGCAAGGATGCACGCAGGACTATTGGAAACACGCATTAGCTAAATCTAAAAAGGTTAAAAATTTGAGAATAAACCTCACTTTCCGGCTTATGAAATAACACTAATACGGGCGGTTGAAAGAAAAACAAAAAAAAATGCCGAACTTTGTTCTACATTTTATTCCATTCAACGTGTCATTCGAGCAAAATCCCAAGCCTTTCAAAAAAGCATTTAGGCATTTCACTACCCCCAAAACAGATAATAAAGAATTTGTATTTGGCATACAGTCTGTTTTAGAAACTCTAAGAGCTGGAAAGGAAATTGATCGATTATTGGTACAAAGGGAACTTGGGAATATTGAAATACTTGAACTTGCCAAAGAGAAAGGAATTCAGGTACAAAAAGTACCTATTGAAAAACTCAATAGAATAACGCGTAAAAATCATCAGGGTGCAATTGCTTTCGTATCTGCCATTCATTATGCCAAATTAGAAAACATTATAGCGGACACCTTTGAAAAGGGTGAAACACCTTTGATTCTGATTTTGGATCGAATAACGGATGTTCGAAATTTTGGAGCCATTGCTCGTACGGCTGAATGTGCCGGAATTCATGCCATCGTGATTCCTTCTAGGGGAGCGGCGCAAATCAATGCTGATGCCATGAAAACTTCATCCGGTGCACTGAACTTTTTACCTGTTTGTCGGGAGGAAAATTTAGTCCAGACACTAGAATTTCTTCAAAATTCTGGACTTAAGGTGATTGCTTGTACAGAAAAAACGAAAGATTCTGTCTATTCTAAGGACTTCAAAGAGCCTGCAGCCATCATATTAGGTTCTGAAGAAGATGGTATCTCCGATGAATTGATTCGTAAAGCGGATGAATTAGCTTCCATTCCACAAGCAGGACAGGTTGGCTCATTGAATGTATCTGTGGCAGCGGGCGTCATAATCTATGAAGCCGTAAGACAAAGAATTCAATAATCTTATAAATCCTTCTTAATCTGGGTTGCTGATGCTTGTGCTGTTGGCAATATGGTAACATCGGCTATGTTAACATGGGATGGACAGGAAACAATATAGGCTATTAAATCGGCTACATCCTCTGCCACCAAAGGGGTAAATCCTTGATATACCGAATTGGCTCTCTCCATGTCTCCCTTAAATCTAACGGAAGAAAATTCTGTATTTACTGCCCCAGGGGCGATATTTGAAACCTTAATATTAAACGTATTTAAGTCAATACGCATACCTTGTGAAAGGGCCTCTACGGCTGCTTTTGAGGCACAATAAACATTTCCATTGGCATATGTTTGTTTCCCTGCAATAGATGACAAGTTAATGATATGTCCCATCTGACGACGAATCATCTCAGGAATGACCATTTTAGATACATATAATAAGCCATTCACGTTTCCTAGCATCATGGCATCCCAATCCTCCAAGGCCCCATCCTGAATGGCTGATAAACCGTGAGCATTACCCGCATTATTAATTAAAACATCAATATTTTTCCATTCATTTGGCAAACTTGAAAAGGCAGACTCAACTTCAGACCAATTTCTAACATCAAAAGTCAATAAAATGGTAGGGCTCGAAATGCTTGATTGTAATTCTTCTAGGCGCTCACGACGTCTTCCACATAATATTAAAGCATAACCTAAATTGGCTAGAGCTTTGGAAGTAGCCCAACCTATTCCCGAACTAGCACCCGTAATACAAGCAATTTTATTCATCTCTTTTTTTACACGAAGTTAATGTCTAAGCAGTCTTCTAAAAAATTTGCTTGTACTTTTGTCAAAAATTATAAAAATGAACTATCTAATAGTAGGCTTGGGCAATATTGGTCCAGAATATTTATTTACTAGACATAATATAGGATTCATGGCGGTAGACTTCCTTGCCAAACAAAAAGACATCAAGTTTAGCCCTGATCGCTATGCCAGTCAGTGTTCTTATCGCTTAAAAGGACATCAAATTCACTTAATAAAGCCAAATACCTACATGAACCTAAGTGGCAAGGCGGTTAATTATTGGATGCAACATTTAAAAATCACCAAAGAAAACGTTCTAATCTTAGTAGATGACCTAGCCTTACCCTTCGAAACACTACGACTTAAGCCCAAAGGATCAAGTGGTGGACATAATGGATTAAAAAGCATTGAGGCCACCCTATCAAGCAACGAATACCCAAGATTACGAATGGGTATTGGTGATAATTTTCCCAAAGGAAGACAAGCCGAATATGTATTAAGTAACTTTTCTGAAGAAGAATTAGGATTAATTCCTGAGGTACTAGAAAGGAGTATCCAAATAATTGAAACTTTTTGCCTGGAAGGCATCCAACAAACAATGAATAAATACAATCAGTAATTGTACTTTTTAAAGAATATTTGAATTATTCCTAAATTTTCAAATTAGAATTATCAAAAAGTATTAAATCGTATTGCAAAATATTATTTGTCAATAAGTCAATTTAAATATATTATATTCTGTTTTGGTAAGTAAAAAACAAATTTTAACAATTTTAAATTCTAAAATTGTGTAAATTCAAGTTTTGTTATATTAAAAAAATACAATAATTTTGTCGTGTTGATTTAGTAATTAAATATAACAAAACAAATGAAAAAGAATTTATTAGTGATTAGCTGTTTAGTGGGACTAAGCCTAATCGGAGCGGAAGCAAAAGCAAGCGGTAACATTCGTAACAACGAAACATCGACAAGCAATTTGTCGATCAAGAAGGAAACTTTATCTGAAGTAATTCAGAATTTTATAAAGAAAAACAATAGCACAACTAAGCCATCAGCAGCCAGCTTAACAATCTCAATTTTAGAAGATTACCAAAGTGGCAACTCGGCATATTTAAGTGCTAGCAAGCAGGATAAAATCACTTTCAACCAAACTATTCAAACAATATCTCGTCAGGCACAAAATTTCTCTGATGATAAATCGTTAAACTGGATGAAAGAAATTAATAAATCCGCCAAAGCAATTAATACAATTTGGGCGATTTTAGGTCAAGAACCCGTGATTGATTCAAACTTAGACTTAGAATTTGAACAAAAGCCTGAGTTAGTTGTTGTATTTAAAAATTAGATTGTAAGTAGTTTTCATAGTTAAATAGGTTTAGAGGTAATAAAAAAAGGTGCTGTTGTTAACGGCACCTTTTTTATTTAATCTAAATGATACAATATTTTTTTTGCATTAATCCTATAATATTCTTGCAAAACATATATATTTGTATAAATTTTCATAGTTAAATAGGTTTAGAGGTTAAATAAATAAGGCCAGAAGCATCTTCTGACCTTATTTTTATGTTTAATAAACCTTATTAACTGACGGTCGCACCATTCCAAATTCCCTTTTCAGGCTCAATAAATGACAGTTTTCCATCCTGCCCCTCAGCCATCAGGATCATACCTTCACTTTCCAATCCCATCATTTTGCGTGGAGCTAAATTGGCTAAAAAAGTTACTTTCCTACCCAGCACTTCATCCACTTGGAAATGTTCGGCAATACCGCTCAAAATGGTACGATGTTTCATTCCATCATCCACGGTCAATTTGAGTAATTTCTTACTTTTTTCCATTTTTTCGGCAGCAATAATCTGACCAATTCGAATATCCATCTTGGCAAAACTTTCAAAATCAATCGTTTCTTTGATTGGATTTGGCTGCTTAGATTGAATTAACTGCTGTTGCTTTGTCAGATTCAACTTTTCTACCTGCTTTTGAATGACATCATCCTCTAATTTTTCAAATAATAAGCCTGGATTCTGCAGCTTGGTCCCCACAGCTATGCATTCAAAATCACCTAAACTAGCCCAATTGACTTTTTGTAGTCCAAGGGCAGATCTTAACTTTTGAGCAGTAAATGGCAAAAATGGCTCTAAAGCAATACTGATATGTGCCACTAATTGAATCGCATAATTTAAAACATGGCCAGCTTTTTCAGGATTTTCCTTCATTATTTTCCATGGCTCTGACTCAGCTAAGTATTTATTACCTAGCCTAGCTACTTCCATGGCCAAGACCAATGCGTCTCTAAATTTATATGCTTCGATAGCTACCTCCAGCTTATCAGGCAATTCTCCTAAAGCTATTTTCAAATCTTTCTCTAAGGAGCTATCTTCTAATTTAGCGGGAACCTTAGATTCAAAATTCTTATCCAATAATACAAAGGCACGATTGACAAAATTGCCTAGAATGGCCACTAATTCAGAATTATTCTTGGTCTGAAAATCAGCCCAAGTAAAATCCGCATCCTTTGTCTCAGGACTAGAGGCCGTTAAGGCATATCTCAATACATCCTGTTTTCCTGGAAATTCCTGTAAATATTCATGTAACCAAACGGCCCAGTTTCTCGAAGTCGATATCTTCTCCCCTTCCAAATTCATGAATTCATTAGCTGGCACTTGGTCTGCCAATTGATACTTCCCATGGGCCATACACATGGCAGGGAAAATTAAACAATGAAAAACAATATTATCCTTTCCAATGAAATGCACAATTCTGCTATCCTCTTCTTTCCAATATTTTTCCCAATCTGGCCTTAACTGACTTGTCATAGAGATATAGCCAATAGGAGCATCAAACCACACATACAAGACTTTCCCCTCATTGCCCTCAATTGGAACAGGTACACCCCAAGATAAATCACGGGTCATAGCCCTAGGCTTCAAACCATCTTGCAACCAAGATTTTACTTGTCCTGCTACATTGATTTTCCATTCTGGATGAGAGGCAACATACTTTTCCAATTCCGGCTGCCATTGATCCAAAGGTAAAAACCAGTTTTTGGTAGGACGCATGGAAGGGGCAGAGCCACTCAAAGTAGATTTTGGATGAATCAATTCAGTAGGTGATAAAGTTGTACCACATTTCTCACATTGATCCCCATAAGCACCCGGCTGATGACAACTAGGACATTCTCCTACAATGTATCGATCCGCTAAAAACTGACCTGCTTCCTCATCATAAAACTGCTCAGTCACCTCCTCTATAAACTTTCCCTCTTGATATAATTTCAAGAAAAAATCTTGCGATAAACGATGATGAACAGGATCTGAAGTACGACCGTAGATATCAAATGAAATACCAAACTCTTCAAATGATTGCTTGATTTCCTTATAGTAATAATCCACTACTTCTTGTGGTGTTTTACCCTCTTTTTGAGCCTTAATGGTGATAGGTACCCCATGTTCATCAGTACCAGACACAAAAATCACATCCTTATTTTGAAGACGTAAAAAACGAACGTAAATATCTGCTGGCAAATAACATCCGGCCAAGTGCCCTATATGAATGGGGCCATTGGCATAAATCAGTGCAGCAGTTACTGTGGTTCGTTTAAATTCAGACATAATTCTTTGTTAAAATAAAGCACAAATTTAGCTAAAAAACAGCATTTAAAACTCGAATATATTAGTTAAAAAATCTGATCAATTTTTGCATATAAAAAAACAATAAACTATATTTGCGGACATTTTAAAATCATCACGTACATGTTAATTATTTCAATCAAAGAAAACGAGTCAATAGACAAAGCATTAAAGCGATTCAAGAAGAAATTCGAGAAAACGGGTGTAGTGAAAGAATTGCGTAGAAGATCTGCTTTCGAAAAACCATCTATCACTCGCCGTACTGAATTGATTCGTGCGTCTTACAAGCAAAAAACTTACGGGAATATCAATAACTAATTCCCTTAATTTCTATTAATTGACTACATTCGAATGATGGATTCGCATGTAGTCAATTTTTTTTTAGAGCATCTATCGGTGGAGCGACGCTGCAGTCAGCACACCATTGTATCCTACACGACTGACCTCAAGCAGTTTAGTGATTTCCTAGCAGAAAATCACGCAGCTACACCCATAACTCAAGCAAGCTCCAAGCAAATCAGGGAATGGATGGTTCATTTATCCGATCAATCCATTGAAAATCGAAGTATCAATAGGAAATTAGCCAGCCTACGTACTTTTTTCAAATTTTTGTTACAGAGAGGCTATGTCCAGCAAAACCCACTATTACCTATAAGAACGGTTAAAACCAGCAAAAAGCTACCCCTTTTCCTTCGTGAGACAGAAATGGCTGAAATAGCTCCTTCTGATGGGGAAGAGCCCACCTTTGAGAACTTAAGAGATGACTTAATCATCTATTTGCTGTACGGAACTGGAATGCGATTGGCTGAATTACTCCGACTAGAAAGGGCCAATATCAACCTCTCTCAAGGCACCTTGAGGGTTTTAGGAAAAAGGAATAAAGAACGAGTTATACCCATCCCTTTGCTTCTATTAAAGCAAATTCAATCCTATTTATCTGCCTGTCCATTTACAAGCACCTACTTGATTGTAGATAATAAAGGAAAGCCCGTCTATCCTATGTTCATTCAACGAATAGTGAAAAAGCAATTAAGTAAAATCAGTACTTTAGAAAAGCTATCTCCTCATGTACTTAGACACACCTATGCCACTCATTTATTAAATAATGGTGCGGATTTAAACGCCATCAAAGAGCTTTTGGGACATGCCAATTTAGCAGCCACCCAAGTCTATACCCATAACTCTATGGAAAAAATTAAGGAAACTTATGCACAAGCACATCCAAAAGCCTAATTCGGAAGAATCATGGGCCCTTGTTGATTGACAGAAGAAACAAAAATATCTGAATCGATACCCACCAAAGCAAACTGATTTTTCATAGCATTAGCTACTTTATTGGCTATTTCTTCTCCTTTGGACAATGCAAATAATGAAGGTCCTGAACCAGAAATAGAGCAACCCAATGCCCCAGCTACTTTTGCCGCAGCTTTCACTTCGGCAAATTGAGGAATTAAGATGGCTCGAGATGGCTCAATGATTACATCCACCAAGGATCTGCCTATCAATTCATAATCTGGCAACAACAGTCCTGCGACCAATCCAGCCACATTTCCCATTTGGGTAATTGTCGTAGACAAGGAAATCTCCTTATCCAAAATCCCCCGAGCATCTTTCGTATTTACTTCAATATGAGGATGAACAATACTTGCATATAAATCCTTCGGGGTCGCAATTTGAATGATATCCAAAGGTTGGTAGCTTCGAATGATAATAAAACCACCTAATAAGCTAGGTCCTACATTGTCGGCATGCGCCGAACCGCAGGCTACCCGCTCTCCTTCCATCGCAAAAGGCAATAATTCCTGTTGCGTCAAGGGTTTACCCATCAACTCATTGGCGGCAAAAACCCCTGCCACAGCTGATGCAGCCGATGAACCTAAGCCGGAGCCTAGAGGCATGTCTTTGTGCAAGGACAAATTAAATCCTTGATCTTCCTGACCAATATGAGCTAGGTATTTTTGAATGGCTATTCCTGCTGTATTTTTGGCAACATCCAAAGGCAAGCGCCCATCATCCCCTGTAATTTCTATGATACGAATACCAGCTTCTTCCTTTTTCTCTAAGACAATTTCATCTCCTGGTCGATTGACCGCAAAGCCAAAAATATCAAATCCACAGGCGACATTCGCTACAGTTGCGGGTGCATATACACGAATTCTTTCCATATTATGCTAAATGACTACCCAATGAAACAATATCAGCAAATACACCTGAAGCGGTTACCTCTGCTCCTGCGCCAGGCCCTTTAATAACCAAGGGACGGTCATGGTAGCGCTTAGTGGTAAAGGCTATCACATTATCAGCCCCATCCATTTGATAAAAAGGATGGAAAGCATCTATTTCTCGCAAACCTATGGTTATTTTTTGATTTTCCAGGACCGCGATATAGCGTAAAACATGTCCTTTTTCAGCGGCAGATGCTACCATTTTTTCAAAATAGTCATTGGCCTTTTCCAATTCTTTAAAGAAATCTTCTACCGTGGCAGCCTCTTCGCATGCTGGAGGAATAATTTTTTCAATGGTGATATCTGAAAATTCAAGCTTCAAGCCTATTTCCCGACTTAAAATCAAAATCTTCCTAGCCACATCCATCCCGCTCAAATCTTCACGCGGATCTGGTTCCGTGTAACCTTTGGCTTTGGCCTCGCGCAACACATCGGCAAAGGAACGACCCGGTTTAAATTGATTGAAAATGTAAGATAAGGTTCCGGATAAAATCCCCTCAATTTTCTCAAATCGATCTCCCGAGGCAATGAGACCTTGTAAAGTATTAATAACAGGCAAACCAGCCCCTACATTAGTTTCATACAAGAATTTAACCCCCTTTTCTAAAGCCGTCTGATGCAATTCCGCATACAAAGGATATGGCCCCGAATTGGCTACTTTGTTAGGAGTCACCACGGAAATATTCGACTTGAATAAGCCTAAATAATGAGTATAAATTTGCTTATCAGCTGTACAATCTGCAAATATTGAGTTAGGCAAATTAAGTGCTTTAATCTGTTTTGTAAAACCCGATAAGTCTTGCGCTTTGCCGTGTTGCGATAAAAGGTCCAAGGCAGATTTCATATCAATACCTCTTTCACGTATCAATTGCTGCCTAGAATTGGCAATACCCACCAGCTTCACCTTTAATCCACGGTATTTAGCTAAAAATCGCTCCTGACCGGCTAATTGATCCAATAATGTTTTTCCGATTAATCCTGTACCTACTAAAAACAAATGCAAGGTTTTCAGCTTGGAGAAAAAGAATGTCTCATGTATAACATTCAGTGCCTTAGATAAATCTTTTTGTTCGATTACTACCGAAATATTAAGCTCAGAGGAGCCTTGAGCCGTAGCCACAATATTGATACCGTTTTTACCTAAAACAGAAAATAACTTACCACTAACACCCGTGTGCTTACGCATACCCTCTCCCACGATGGCGATGACCGATAAATTTGACTGTATATCAATACCTTCAATATCTCCCATAGCGATTTCAGGAGCAAATTCTGCCTCCAGAATTTCTTTTACGCGAATAGCATTGTGAGGCTCAATGGCAAAACAAATGGAATGCTCAGAAGAAGCTTGAGAAATTAGAATAACCGATATTTTCTCTCTAGCCAAAACGGTAAATAGCTTGGCAGAAACACCAGCTACCCCAATCATTCCTGAGCCTTGTAAATTAACTAATGCCAAGGAATCAATGGAACTGATTCCCGTAATAATATATGGATTAGGCTTTTGTTCTTTACTAACTACTGTACCCTTAAATGCCAGATTAAAAGTATTTAGTACCCTGATGGGTATATTTTTGGCAAAAGCAGGTTGCAAGGAGGGTGGGTAAATTACTTTGGCTCCAAAATGCGTTAATTCCATAGCTTCTGCATAGCTGATGGAAGGTATGGTAAAGGCATTGCTCACTTTCCTTGGGTCAGCTGTCATCATGCCATCCACATCTGTCCAAATCTCGATTTCCCTCACAGCTAAAGCCGCGCCTAAAATAGATGCGGTATAATCAGAACCTCCCCGACCCAAAGTAGTGGTTTCTCCCTGATTATTAGAGCCAATAAACCCAGTAATTAAACAGATTTCCTGCGTATGTTGATTAAAAAAAGTTTGTATGAGAGTATTCGTTTGAACGAAATCAACCTCTGATTTACCAAAAGCATCATCTGTTTTAATAAACTGACGTGCATCCACGTAAAGAACAGGTAATCCCTTTTCTTTTAAAATGGCGGTAATCAAGGAGGTGGACAGTCTTTCACCGAAACTGACTAATAAATCAGAGGTTTTTGGCGAGATCTCTTTAATCAAAGCAATACCCTTCAATACATCCCTGAGCTCGTTAACTAAGGTTCTGATTTGCGCGATTACTTGAGATTGGCCCTTGAGCGGAATAAAATGCTTAAGGACCTCAAAATGCCTATTTTCGATGGTTTCAATCAAAGAAGAATAAGGCACTTCTCCCTTAGAAGCCAATTTGCCTGCCTCCAACAACGAGTTAGTAACCCCGCTCATGGCGGAAAATACTACGGCAAATGGTTTAGTTGATTTCCAATTTGATTCAATGACAGATAAGACGGACTGGATACTATCTACGCTACCGCAACTAGTCCCTCCGAATTTTAAAATTTTTTCCATTAATAAAGAAGAGAAAATGATTCCTACCTCTACAAACAGGCAAGGATTCGACAAATATACGAGTTTAAGCGGTATTATTCCCTATGATTCGATGACCACCTCGTCTCCTTTTAGATATTTTTCGATAGTTTTCTGAAAGTACGGAGATATTCCCATCCACTTCAAAAACGGCTAAATTCACCTCCTCTATTTTTTCGACCCCATGTTCGCGGATGGCCGTTTCTAATTCCTCCAAGGTCAAACTGGCTTCTTTCAAACCCTGAGGTTTTAATTTACCTTGATAAACCAATAAAATGGATTCTCCATCAATGGCCTTAGACCATTTTTTATTGGAAGTAATGACTTTTTTAAACAGAAAATTCATCATAAATAGTGCGAGAGCCGCGACCAATCCACCGATCAAGCTGCTATCCTCTCCCACCATGGCCGTTTGAACTGAATTGGAAATCAATAAAATGAATACTACATCCACCACGGATAATTGAGCAAACTCGCGCTTTCCAAAAAGACGAATAGCCGCCACGATGAACACGTAGACGGCTATAGATTTAAGGGCGATTAGTACATAGCCCTCCATATTATTTTTTCTTTTCTGCGGCCATCACCATGGAAAGGTTCAATTTGGCAGCTAAGTCATACACATTAGTTAATTCTTGAACAGTTTGATTGCGATCCATGCGCACAATCAAAGTCGCCGCTTTTTTGGCAGATACTGCTTGCGTAAGGGCTGTCTCAAGATTAGTAAAATCGACCGGATTATCATCGATAAAATAATTACGATTCTCATCAACCGTCAATCGAACCACCTCATTGGCTGGAGTTGGTGCCGGCTTAGCGGTTTCTGGAAGCAATAACTTAATAGCATCCGGGGAAGCTAAAGTAGATATCATCAGGAAGAACATGAGCAAAAAGAATAAAATATCCGCTAATGCACCTGTTTCAACCTCTGAGGCTTCTCTATTTCTTTTTCTAAAATTCATACTCTTAGGCTTTGTTAGCTGGTTTATGAAGGATATCTAAGAAATCAATAGCCGTAATTTCCATTTTATTGATGGTACGATCAATCATGGTCATCAATAAAGTGTACAATACATAAGCGATAATACCTACGATCAAACCAGAAGCCGAGGTTACCATTTTCTCGTAAATACCACCTGCAATGGTCGAAATATCAATTTTATTGGAAATCGAAATATTATGAAAAGTACGAATCATACCCGTTACCGTTCCTAAGAATCCAAACATTGGAGCAATTCGGGCGATGGCACTCAAAATACCCAAATTCTTTTCCATATTATAAATCTCCACCTTCGCCTTGTTCTCAATGGCTGTTTCAATGTCCCGAATGGGAGATCCTAAACGACTTAGCCCCTTTTCCAATAATTTGGCAATCGGATACTGAGAGGTTTTACAATAGGTAATTGCTCCTTGCACATTGCCATTCACCAACATATCGTTGATGGTATGCAAAAAATTCTCATCCAATTTGGCTGTTTTGCGGATATATAGATATCGTTCAATGAACAAAAAGACTGCGCCAGCAAATAAAATACCGATGGGATACATGACATAACCACCTTTTCCTAACAAGTCAAGTACAGAAAACTCTTCCACTACTTTAGTGGCTTGTTGAACAGAGGGGGTGACAAGGGAATCGGAAACTACAGCAGAGACTGAATCAAGGGAAGAACCTGCTTGAAGTAAAATGGAAGCTAGCGATAAAGCCATAAAAGATAAGTCTTAAATAAGGTTTACAATTGTTTACAAGTTTACGATTTTTTTTTAAAAATCTCTAATCTGATTTATGGGCCTGAGATTGCTTTAAAAACCAATAACCTTCTTTGAGACTAAACGAAGAAACCCACATCTCAGGTATATCATATCTTCTCAATACTTGAAAAATTAATGCGCTGGCATAAGGCAAAATGCTCGCACGGAACATTTTCATACCTGGAAGATTGACTCTTTCTGCGTAAGGCAGTTGATCTACCAGAACTTTATGCTTTAAAAAATATTCCATCGATAAAGGATAAGCACTTTTAATAACTCGCTCTTCCAATGGAATACTGGCGTTTTCTAGGTCCCACAATGTCTCAAAGGCTCCCGCCGCCCCCACCAATACTTGAGGTTTGTATTTTTGACATAATTGGTCCAAAGGTTTTAAGGCATCTTGAATGTAAGTGGTTAGTTCCTGATCAATTTGGGGATCATATTCCGAATTGACATGAAACAAAGATTGCAATTGTAATCCACCAATTTCTAAACTCATTTTCCCTAAAACCTGATTGGATTTGAATAGAATGAATTCCACACTTCCGCCTCCTATATCCATCACCAAACTAGTATGCTCCCAGAACTTTGGCAACGAATTCTTAATACCATTATATATTAATTCTGCTTCCTGAATTCCTGAAATAACCTCGACTTGAATCTGTAAATCATATTCTACTTTATCTAAAAAATCGATAGCATTTTTAGCTCTTCTTAGTATACTTGTGCCAATTGCAAATATTTGATTTTCAGCACATTGAAAAGACATTGCTATTTGTTTAAAATCGCTCAAAGCAACTAAAGCTCTTTCTAAAGCATCGTCTTGAAGAACATTGGACTTCATAGCCCCTTTTCCCAATTGCACTGCTCTTTGTTCATGAGCTAAAACCTGCATTTCACCACTTTGTGAGTGCCATTGTGCAACCAAAAGTTGGAAGGTATTGGTACCTAGATCAATAACGGCTATGGGCTTCATTTTAATTTGGATATGGAAACAAAATTAATCCCAAAAGAGGTTAAAGTCCTGAATTATTTTCTTTATTTTAGAGGAAACGTTCGCTTATTCCATCTCAATTAACTTCTATGCTGGATTCCAACTTTGATGATCATAAAGAAGATTTGCAATCTTCCGTTCAGCGTTTCGAAAAAATGATATATCAGCATGAAAATTCATTTTTCGATGTGGAGACTTTGGAACAAATTGCCGAGCACTATTTTCTTCATGCCAAATTTGAAGAAGCTTTGAAAGCCTGTGACATTGGATTAACCCATTTCCCCTACACACTCGAATTAATTTCCCTAAAAGCCCAAATTTTAGGTGACATGCAGAAGCCTGAGGAAGGAATGGAATTAATCGAAAATGCCATTTTATTATTTCCAACCGACATAGAAATTATGTTGGTCAAAGGCTCTCTTTTAAGTCAGATGCAACAGCATGAGGCTGCCGTGGAGGTATTCTTAAATGCTTTGGAAATGGCAGAGGAAAAAGATGAGATCTATTTTAGATTAGGCCTTACCTACCACGCATGGTCCAAACCTAGAGAGGCTGTAGATATGTTTAAAAAAGCCTTGGAAATTAATCCTCAGAATGAAAATGCCTTAATTGAATTAGCCAATTCATTGGATGATATTGGCAAAATCGAAGAGAGTATTCCTTATTATAAGCAGTTTATTGACGAGGATCCTTTTTCTTACACGGCTTGGTATAATTTAGGAATAGCCTATTCAAAATTAAAGCAATACGAGAAAGCCATTGATTCTTATGAGTATTCTTTAGCCATAGAACCCACCTTTGGTTCATCCCTATTTAATTTAGGGAATACACACATGAATTTGCAAAGTTATGTACTGGCTGAGGAGAATTATAGACAATGTCTAAAATATGAAGAGCCCAACCCTGAATTATATTGTTGTTTGGGAGCTAGCCTAGAACGCCAAAAAAAGTTCAATGAGGCTATAGAATATTATAAAGAAGCCGTTAAAATAGACCCATTATGGGACGAGGGATATTATGGGCTAGCGGTTTGCTTAACGGAGTTAGACAAATGGTTTGAAGCCTTACACTTCCTGAAAAAATCGCTCAAACTCAACGAGAACAATCCTTTGTATTGGACAGGCTTAGCGGATGTAGAAGCTTATTTGGGCAATACTCTTTCTGCCGATGAGGCCTATCAAAAATCCATAGAGTTAGATTCGTTTTTCGCACCTACTTGGATCAAATGGGCACAATTGCATTTTGAATTGGAAGACTACGAAAAATCTGCTGACATCATGTTGTCAGCTATCGATGAACTTCCCGAAGAGGCAGAATTATATTATAGGTCTGCCATCTACCTTATTAAGGCTGGGCAATTTAAAGATGCTTTTCACTTTTTGGAATCGGGTTTATTACTGGATTACGACAAGCATGAAATTATCTTTGATTTCTTTCCCAACTTAGAAACCCAAAAGGCTATTTTCAAACTCATTCAACAGTACAAGAAATAACCTTACATATAGTTTTCGAACCACCTATACTTAATTCTAAGAAATGTCTCAGAAATTTGGCATTTTCAAGTCTATTATCCCAACCCTAATTCATTTTATGAAAAAAACACTTCTCATTGCGCTAATGCTTGTAGTCGGTATTCACAGTATACAAGCTCAACAAAAATCGAAATCAACGTCGCCTGCATCTAAATCCATTAATGCAACCGTTAAATCACCTGCCTTAAGTATTCCAGAGAAGGTAACTTCAGCCGAGGGAATCACTGAATATCGCTTAGGCAATGGTTTGAAGGTGTTATTGTTCCCAGACCCTTCCAAGCAAACTATTACTGTAAACATTACTTATTTGGTAGGTTCTCGCCATGAGGGATATGGTGAAACGGGTATGTCTCACTTGTTAGAACACATGGTCTTCAAGGGGACAAAAGAAAAGCACAAAGACGTGGCTAAAGAGATTACGGATCACGGAGCAGATTTCAATGGTACTACTTGGTTAGACAGAACCAATTACTATGAAACCTTTGCTGCCACTGATGAAAATCTAGAATGGGCCTTGGATATGGAGGCAGACCGTATGGTAAACTCTAGAATCTCTAAAAGTGAGCTAGAAACAGAAATGACAGTCGTTAGAAACGAATTTGAAATGGGTGAGAATGACCCAAGTTCTGTACTTAATGACCGCATTATTTCATCGGCTTTTTTATGGCATAATTACGGAAATTCCACCATAGGTGCTCGTTCGGATATAGAAAAAGTACCTATTGAGAATTTGCAGGCTTATTACAAAAAATATTATCAGCCAGATAATGCTGTGCTTTTAGTAGCAGGAAAATTTGATCCAGTAAAAACACTGAACATTATCAATCAGAAATTTGGTGTTATTCCAAGACCAGAGCGTGTACTTCCTAAAACTTTTACAGCAGAACCTACTCAAGATGGAGAACGTCAAGTAACCTTACGTCGTGTAGGAGACGTACAAGCCGTGGGACTTGCCTACCACATACCTTCAGGTTTACATCCTGATTATGTAGCCTGTGATATCTTTACTGATTTATTAACAGATGCTCCCTCTGGAAGATTGTACAAGGCATTAATTGACACCAAAAAAGCGGCTTCGCAATATGGTTACAGTTTTCAACTTAAAGAGCCAGGTGTTGTTTATTTTGGGGCTGAAGTGCCAAAAGAAAAATCAGCTGATTCCGTTCGCACCCTCATGATTGAGACGATTGAGCAATTTGCTAAGACTCCTCCAACTCCGGCAGATGTAGAAAGAATCAAGGTTAAAAACTTAAAGAATATTGAATTATTATTGAACAATGCACAGCGTGTGGGTGTAGGTCTTTCCGAATACATTGCACAGGGAGATTGGCGCTTATTATTTCATACAAGAAATTTAATTGAAAAAGTTACTGTAGAGGATATTCAACGCGTAGCAAAAAATTACTTCAAGTCGTCTAACCGTACTTCGGGTATTTTCTATCCGACAGAAAAGCCAGATCGTGCAGAAATACCGGAAGCTAAAGAAGCAGAAGATATTTTAAAAGATTTCAAAGGAAGAGCGGCTGTAGCAGAGGGTGAGGCATTTGACCCATCACCAAGCAACATTGACTCTAGAACAAAGAAAGAGACTATTGGATTAGTGAAGGTAGCTTTATTACCTAAAAAGACGCGCGGAAGTTCCGTTTTTGCCAGAATGACACTACGTTTCGGTGACGAAAAGTCCTTGTTGGGTACAGCAGTAGCAGCCGATTTAGCTGCTGATATGTTAACCAAAGGAACTACGAAACATACTCGTCAACAATTCCAAGACGAGTTAGATAAACTGAAAGCTAGGGTTTCTATAACGGGAGGACCTACCCAGGCCAACGTATCCATTGAGACTACTCGTGAAAATTTAGTTCCTGCTTTAAAATTGGTGGCTGAAGCATTAAAAACACCTGTTTTCCCTGCGGATGAATTTGAGAAATTAAAGCAATTAAATTTAACTCAAATTGAGTCACAGAAAAGTGATCCACAAGCGAAAGCCATTGAGGTATTAAATCAGGTAAGAACTGGGCACTATGCCAAAAATGATGTTCGTTACAATCCAACGTTGGCAGAGCAAACAGCTAGTTACAGTGCTGCAAAATTGGATGAAGCAATATCTTTCTATAAGAATTTTTATGGTGCTAGTGCGGCAACCTTCTCAGCGGTAGGTGACTTTGATGAAAACGAAGTAAAGGAATTAATCAAAACAGAATTCTCTACTTGGAAATCTCCCAAGCCTTTTACTCGTATTCCAGATGTGCTTAACGAGGCTAAACCTGTGAATGTATCTATTGAAACACCTGATAAAGCCAATGCATTTTTTGTCGCATATCAGCCAATCAAAATTTCAGATACTGATCCAGATTATCCAGCACTTGAATTAAGTAACTATATTTTGGGAGGAAGCCCAGGATTAGCTAATCGATTGATGGAAAGAATCCGTCAAAAAGAAGGATTATCTTATGGAGTAGGTTCCAACTTCTCTGCTCATCCTATTGATAAATCGGGTAGTTTCTTGACTTATGCCATTTACGCACCAGAAAATTTGGCCAAATTAGAGGCTGCATTCAAGGAGGAAATCGAAAAAGTCTTGAAAGATGGATTTACCCAGAAAGAAATCGATGAAGCGAAAAAATCTTGGTTGCAAGGTAGACAAGTTACTCGTTCTCAGGACAATGCACTTAGCAATGCTTTGAACAGTAATTTATACCTAAACCGTAGCTTCAAATTCTCGGAGGAATTAGAAAAGAAAGTGAGTGCATTAACTTCTGATCAAATTTTACAAGCTACTCGCAAGACCTTGGATTTAATGAAAATGTCATTGATCAAGGCAGGAGATTATGAGGGTGCTGCCAAGAAAAAAGCTGCCAAATCGGAAAATACTCCTAACAATACAGGTGCTGTTGGTGGGGCTCCGAAATAGTAAAATTGCCGAATTCATATCGGCAATTCTTCCCATCAAAAAAAGCCGTAGCATAACGCTACGGCTTTTTTTGATTCTGTAAAATTTTAATTAGCAAAATTCCTCAAAAACACCTTCTAGGTGAGCCGAGATTAGCTCTGCAGAACGACCCTCAATGTGGTGACGCTCAACGAAATGAACTAACTCACCATCTTTAAATAATGCAATGGATGGAGAAGATGGAGGATATGGCAAAGTATATTCTCTAGCCTTTTGTGTTGCTTCTTGGTCTACACCAGCAAATACGGTAACTAATTGATCAGGCTTTTTGCTGGAAGCAGCCACCGCTTCTTTCACACCTGGTCTTGCGGTACGTGCAGAACATCCGCACACCGAATTAATAAACAATAAAGTAGTACCTGGTTTAGCTAATACTTCTTCTACTTCAGAGGCTTGTTTCAATTCCTGAAAGCCCCCTTCTACAATATCCATCCGCATAGGATGTACTAAATGTTCTGGATACATATGAAATCAATTTAAATTTGAATGTTTTATTTATTACATAAATCCTAACTCTAACTTGGCTACCTCTGACATCATATCTTGTGAATAAGGAGGGTCAAAAGTTAGTTCTACGGATACTTCAGCCACCCCTTCAATTTCACGAATAGCTTTTTCTATGTCTACTGGAATACTCTCTGCCGAAGGGCAAGATGGAGAAGTAAGAGTCATTAATATATAGACATTATTTACTGGGAAAATCTTAATTTCATAAATCAGTCCCAATTCATAAACATCCACAGGTATTTCAGGATCATACACTGTTTTAATGGCCTTTACAACCTTTTCCTTAAGGTCTGCCTCAGTAAGCACGGAACTTGGTGTGGTATTTTCCATATTTTAAACTTGTGAGGAATAGGCTAATGCATAGTTTTTCATCTGTTTCACCATAGATAAAAGTCCGTTAGACCTTGTTTGTGCCAGATGTTGACTCATTCCTATTCGATCTATAAAATATAAATCAGCTTTTAAGATTTCAGTTGGACTGTGACCAGAGAGTACCCTGATTAACATGCTAATTAAACCTTTTACAATGACCGCCTCGGAATCAGCTTGAAAAATCAATTTTCCGTCTTGCATGAATGCATGAAGCCAAACTTTACTTTGGCATCCTTTAATCACATTTTCATCCGTTTTTAGGTCTTCAGATAATCCTGGTAATTTCTTTCCTAAATCTATCAGATACTCATATTTATCAGCCCAATCTTCAAATAGGCCAAATTCCTCTATCAATTCCTCCTGTGTATCGTTTATCGTCGAAGCCATATTATTATAATAACATTGTCTTTACGCGCTTAAGACTTGTAACCAATCGATCAATTTCTTCTTTAGTATTGTAGAAAGAGAATGAAGCTCTGCAAGTACCTGGTATTTCAAATCGCTGCATCAAGGGTTGTGCACAGTGATGACCCGTTCTGATAGCAATTCCAAACTTGTCAAGCAAAACACCTATGTCCTGAGGATGAGTTCCATCGATCAAAAAGCTGATTACTGCAATCTTTTTGGCTGCGTTTCCAATGATTCGTAAACCATCAATTTGGCTTAATTGTTCCGTGGCATAGGCCAATAATTCATTTTCTTGTTTTTCTACCCATCCTTTATCTAGGGATTCCAAGTAATCAAAGGAGGCAGAAAACGCAATCACATCGGCAATATTAGGAGTTCCAGCTTCAAATTTATAGGGTAATTCGTTGTAGGTTGTTCCCGAAAAACTTACTTCCTTAATCATCTCTCCTCCACCTTGGTAGGGAGGCATGGCTTCTAAAAGTTCACGCTTTCCATAAAGAACCCCAACTCCGGTAGGACCAAATAATTTATGGGCTGAAAATGCAAAAAAATCCATGTCAAATTCCTGAACATCCACCTCCAAATGAGCCACTGATTGCGCTCCATCAATCAAAATTTTAGCCCCATGTGCGTGAGCTAATTCAATCATTTCCTTGATGGGATTAATGGTACCAATAGCATTGGAAACATGGTTGACAGCCACCAACTTCACCGTATTTTCTTGTAGAATTTGACAATAGGCATCCATGTCAAGCTCACCAACATCAGAAACAGGAATCACCAGAACCTCTGCCCCACGCTCCAAAGCAATCATTTGCCAAGGCACGATGTTGGAATGATGTTCCAGATTGGAAACCAAAATTTTATCTCCAGCTTGAAAATTAGCTCTACCGTAGGTTTGTGCAACTAAATTGATACCCCCTGTAGTGCCTGAAGTGAAAATAATTTGGTCGCTAGATTCCGCATGTAAAAATTGCTGAATTTTCTTCCTTGTTAACTCGTAAGCTGCCGTTGCTCTTTCTGCTAAACTATGTATGCCTCGATGGATGTTGGCATTATCTAAAGAATAGTAATGTTGTAGAGCATCTAATACCGCTTTAGGCTTTTGAGTTGTGGCGGCATTATCAAAATACACCAATGGAGAACCATTGACTAGCTGGTCTAATACAGGAAAATCTAAACGTATTTGTTCGATGCTGCTCATAATTCTATTTGGACAAATCCACCGATTGCTGAATTTTAGCCACTATTTTTTCCGTCAATAATTCACGCATCACTTCATGATCCACTTTATTAATGACCTCTTGTACAAATGCTAATAACAATAAAGTACGCGCTGCAGGTAAGGAAATTCCTCGTGAACGCATATAAAACAAGGCTTCCTCATTCAATTGTCCCGTCGTAGTACCATGAGAACATTTGACATCATCCGCCCAAATTTCCAACTGAGGTTTGGTGTTCATAGTAGCACGGGAAGAAGCCAATACATTCCGGCAAGATTGAAAAGCGTTAGTCTTTTGTGCATCTTGACGAACAAAGATCTTACCATTAAATACACCCGTAGCATTACCCATCAATACCCCTTTAAACAACTCATTTGATTCCGAGTGAGGCATTCGGTGGTCTACCACTGTATGAGAATCCATTAACTGATTTTCACCAGGAATGTATAATCCGTTCAAATTTGAAACTACTTGCGGGCCATTGATATAAAAATGTAAATTATTTCGAATCAAGGAGGCATTGATAGAAAAAGTGAAAGTATCCACTTGACTACCTTCTTCTTGGTAGATAAAAGTATGGTCTATATGACTAACTCCATCTTGGAAATCCTGATCTTTCAAATAGGTGAAATGAGCTCCATTAGATACAAAGATTTCCTGCACATAATTGGAAAGAATGTCGGCGGTACCTGCGGAATTTTGTTGCTCTACCAATGAAAGCTTTGCCCCTTCCTCCAAGTATATCAATAATCTGGATTGTGCGGCAGAGGCTGTTTCCAGAGAATTCACCACATATTTAAGCAAGATAGCCTGATCCACATCCACCCCCTTTTTCACCCAAATAACCCAGTGCTGAGGAGAAAGCGCCACATTTAAATCAAACAAAGAATTTTGATCTAGAATAGGATTCTTTTTTTCCCAAATAGTGCTAAAATCAGGACATTTTTGAATAAATTCCTCAAAATTCAACAATTCAATTCCTTTTTGTTGACACGGCTTTTCTACCGTAAAATGAGCATTCGTAGAGCGAATAATGCAGGAGGCCCAATCCACAGAGGAGGATATCTGAGCTTCACCTTGGGGAAACCAATTCCGAGTCGTATCGTTAAAATCTTTCAATGACGTATATTTCCATTCCTCCCATTTGGAAGTAGGAAAGCCCTTGGATATAAATTGAGACAAGGCTTTACCCTGTTCTGAATTCTTTCCTAATTTCTCCGCAATTTCTTGCAAAGCTGTATTTAACTCTGTTGACAACATATCTATTTTAATCTACTTGAGATTTAATCCAATCATATCCTCTTTCTTCTAATTCTAAAGCCAATTCTTTGGTTCCAGACTTCACAATACGCCCCTTATACAATACGTGTACAAAATCAGGAACGATATAATCCAATAAACGTTGGTAGTGAGTTACAACAATGGTAGCATTTTCAGGGCTTTTCAATTTATTAACTCCCTCAGCCACTATACGTAAAGCGTCGATATCCAATCCAGAATCTGTTTCGTCCAAAATGGCCAACTTGGGATCTAAAACTGCCATTTGAAAGATTTCATTGCGTTTCTTTTCTCCTCCAGAGAAGCCTTCATTTAAGGCACGACTTAACAATGACTGGTCAATGTTTACATAGGCCATTTTCTCTTTGAACATTTTCAAAAATTGAACAGCATCCATAGGTTCCTCTCCACGATACTTTCTAATTTCATTTACCGCTGATTTTAGGAAGTTAGTGGTAGAAACTCCTGGAATTTCGACTGGATATTGAAATGCCAAGAAAATACCCTCTGCAGCTCTCTCCTCTGGAGCTAGGTCCAATAAGTCTTTTCCTAAAAAATTAACAGAACCTTCCGTCACCTCGTAATCTTCACGACCCGCTAAAACGGAAGCTAATGTCGATTTTCCTGATCCATTGGGCCCCATGATGGCATGTACCTCACCCGTTTTAACTTCTAAATCGATTCCTCTGAGTATCTCTTTTTCACCAATTGAGGCGTGTAAATTTTTTATTAACAGCATAATGTTTGAATTTGATTCTTGCTTTGTGCTGCAAAATTATATTCAATAGATGGGAAAAACCATAGCTTATTTAGATTCACTCTAAACAATATGTATATTTCTGTATTTTTTTTCTAATTTTGTGTTCAAATAAAATTCGTCATCATGATTAGTATATCCGACTTAGCAGCAGAGCGCATCAAAGAATTACGGTCAAAAGAAGGTTTAACGGAAGAATACAATATCCGCGTAGCCGTGGAAGGTGGCGGATGTTCTGGTTTGATGTATCAATTGGATTTTGCCGCAGAACCCCAAAACAATGATATGATTTTTGAGGACAAGGGTATCAAAGTGATGGTTGATAAAAAATCGATCTTATACTTGGCGGGCACAGAATTAGATTTCTCAGATGGTTTAAATGGAAAAGGTTTTCAATTCAAAAATCCGAATGCTTCGCGTACTTGCGGTTGCGGAGAGAGCTTTTCGATTTAATTAAAAAGCCAATTTCGACTGTCGACCGTCTAAAATATAGGGGCTAAGCATATCGTATACTCGATGAATAGGCAATCCCATGACGGTGTAAAATGAGCCTTCTAATCGGCTAATACCCACCATCCCTATAAAATCTTGAACACCATAGGCTCCTGCTTTATCTAAGGAGGAGCCACCTTTGACGTACCTCTCAATTTCCCAATCCAGCAAATTCCTAAATGTCACTTTGGCAACATCCACCTGTGTATTTACACCGGCAGGACCCACCAAAGATACACCTGTATATACTTCATGGGCTTTTCCTGAAAGCATTTGTAACATTCGAATAGCCTCCTGTTTATCAGCAGGTTTATTGAGAATTTGCCCATCTACTACCACAATGGTATCAGCGGCCAGTATCAGTTGATTGTTGCAACTAGAGGCTAGCACCTCTGCTTTTTTTTCTGCCAAAATCCCAGGAACATTCTCCAACTTCCATGAAGCATCAATGGATTCATCAATATCAGCTGGTAAAACGGTAAAATCAAAGCCCGCCTGCCATAAAATTTCTTTTCGGCGAGGAGAATTGGAGGCTAATACGAGAGGATATTCGAGTGAAAGTGGTGTAGACATATTTCAAAAATACGTGATTTTGGATTTTAAAAACTCTTTAAAAAAAAATATTTAAAAACATTTGCATTTAATGTAATTACATTTAATTTTGCAACATCAATTTACACTTTATGGAAATTGCCAGTGAATTACAACAAAGCAACTTTGCATCTGAGGAAGCCAAGGCCATTGTCAACGTCATATTTACAGGAAATTGGGTGACTTACCAGCAACAAGAATTGCTTAAACCCTATGACCTTACGATGCAGCAGTACAATGTTCTTCGCATTTTGAGGGGACAAAATGGTAAACCCATGACCGTACTTGCCATCATTGAGCGCATGTTAGACCGGACATCCAATGCCTCGAGATTAGTGGACAAACTTGTAGAAAAAAAATGGGTACTACGAAGAGAATGCCCTAATGACCGCCGGGCTGTAGATGTATTAATCTTGCCAGAAGGTTTAGCATTACTTGAACAAATAGACGAGATTCAAAACCAATGGGCTAAACGCTTCGCTCACATGAGTCAAAAAGATTTAACACAGCTAAATGAACTTTTAGACAAATTAAGAAATTAACCCAAGTACATTTCATCAACATATTATATTCTCTCAATAATCACAGTAAAAACAATTCAAATTAATTTAAACAACCATGAAAAAAGTAAGCTTTATTCTTTCCGCCTTAGCCTTTATGGCATTTACAAATCAAACAATTGCCGCTCCTAGCACAAGTCCAGTATCTACTAAAGCTAGCAGCATTGTTTGGAACGCTAAGAAAGTAACTGGAGAACATACAGGTACTATCGCTATTTCAGCAGGTAAATTAGTAGTAAACAAAAATCAAATCACAGGTGGTAATTTCACCATCGACATGAAATCCATTGTTTGCAAGGACATTACTGATCCAGAATACAACAAGAAATTTATTGGTCACATTTCTTCTGGTGACTTTTTTGAAGTAGAAAAATTCCCAACTGCTCAATTTGTGATTACAAAAGTAGTGGGTAACCAAATCAGTGGAAATTTAACTATCAAAGGAATTACTAAAGCCATCACTTTCCCTGCTCAAATTGCAGTTAATAAAGGAAAAGTGAGCGCTAAAGCCAACATTACCATTGATCGTACCGATTATGATATCAAATTTGGATCAAAGAAATTCTTCGAATCTATTGGAGATAAAGCCATTTTTGATGACTTCACATTAGCCGTGAATTTAGTTTCAGAATAAAACAATTTAAAGACTAAGCCTGTTAATCAGACTTAGTCTTTATTTCAAACAAACTATAACCCTAATATAATATGTCATTAATAGACGCTTTAGAATGGAGATATGCTACCAAAAGAATGAATGGTAACAAAATTGAATCTACCAAAATAGATGCACTTTTATCCGCCATTCAATTGTCAGCTTCGGGATTTGGTCTTCAACCATATCAAATTTTGGTGATCGAAAACCCAGAAATCAAAGCTAAAATCCAACCAGCTGCATACAATCAACCTCAAGTAGTAGAATCATCCCATTTATTGGTTTTTGCCGCTTGGAATGAAATTACGGCTGAAAAAATTGAAAACTTTATCCAATTGGTTTCAAAAACCAGAAATGTACCTGTAGAAGATTTGAAACCTTATCACGATTCCATTGCAGGGGCTTTGTTAAGTCGCTCGGTAGAGGATCAGGTAAAATGGATGGACAAGCAAGTTTATTTGGCTTTAGGCACTGCCTTAGCTGCTGCCGCCAAATTGGAGATTGATAGCACACCTATGGAGGGTTTTAAACCTGCTGAAGTGGATGCTATTTTAGGACTCAAAGAAAAAGGTCTTCACTCCGTTTTGATGATGGCAGTGGGTGAACGTGATGCTGCCTCAGACTTTATGGTAAATGCCAAGAAAGTTCGTTGGCCTAAAGAAGAGTTATTTATTCATCTTTAGTTCACTTATACTCAAAACTAAAAAAGGTCTCCTCGGAGACCTTTTTTAGTTTAAATCATTTATTTGAATCTGGGGACTAAGTCCCAATTTACTTCCTTCTTCCAACATAAAATCCCAGGCTGAGGCTAAATCATTTTTAATTTGTCCCTCTAAAATGGCCTCACGAATGGCCACTTTAATCAAACCAATTTCTCTACCTGGGCCAATATCAAAAACTTGCATAATGATTTCACCCGAAATGACTGGTTGAAAATTCCGAAGCGAATCCTTCTCCTCTACCTCTTTTAGTTTCTCCTCTACCTTATCAAAATTTTTCAAATACCTTTTTACCTTATCTCCATTTTTGGAAGTAATATCTGCCCGACACAGTGTCATCAAAGCCTCCAATTCTTCCCCAGCCTCAAAAAGCAGGCGTCTCAATGCCGCATCGGTAATTTCTTCTTTGGATAAAGCAATAGGCCTTAAATGCAGTCGAACGAGCTTTTGAACGAGTTTCATCTTTTCGTTCAATGGCAATTTTAATCGCTTAAAAATGGTCGGAACTTGCCTTGCTCCCATTTCTTCATGGCCATGAAAAGTCCAACCTTTTTTGGGATCAAAACGTTTAGTAGCAGGTTTTGCAATATCATGTAGAATGGCAGCCCAGCGCCACCAAAGGTCATCGCTATGTTTGGAAATGTTATCCAAGACCTGTAAGGTATGGTAAAAATTATCTTTATGTCCTTTCCCCTCTTCCGTATCCACCCCTTTTAACTTGACAAACTCCGGAAAAATGATGGGCAGTATACCACAGGCATCCAACAATAAAAATCCATAGGATGGCTTAGGGCATAAAATAATCTTATTTAATTCCTCTGAAATTCGTTCCATGGAAATGATTTCCAATCGAGATTTTTCCACCTGAAGTGCCTCAAATGTTTCTGGATAAATATCGAAACCCAATTGAGCCGCAAAGCGTACGGCACGCATCATTCTTAAAGGATCATCTGAAAATGTAATTTTAGGCTCCAATGGCGTTCTTAAAATCCTAGCTTCTAAATCTTTTAAGCCATCAAATGGATCTAACAGTTTACCCCAATGAGCTTGATTTAGCTGTACAGCCATGGCATTTATAGTGAAGTCGCGCCTATTTTGGTCGTCCTCTAAGGTCCCTTCCTGCACCAAAGGCTTTCTGGAATCTCTTTGATAGGATTCTTTTCTAGCTCCTACAAATTCTAAATCCCAATCCTCTACCTTCAGCATAGCCGTGCCAAAGTTTTTAAAAATGGATACTTGATGTTCTGGCATGTTAAACTCTCGAGCCACTTCTTCGGCTAAGTTAATCCCAGAACCTATGCATACCACATCGATATCTTTCTTGGTATCTCTACCTAGAATAACATCACGAACATATCCGCCAATGACATAGGCATCCACCCCTAAACGGTCAGCTGCTGCACCAATTCTTGCAAAAATTGGATTTTCTATAATTTCCTTTCCCGTTTTAATCATTTACGAATCATTGAATAATCACCATTTAGACCTAATTTAACTATTTTAGAGGCCTTGGCTTTTACTTTGGAAGGATTTGGGTTTTGAAGAATATAATCCACACCTTCTTTTATTTTGATAGAAATATCCTCAAATCTTTCTGGTGAATCCTCCCCTGAAATATTGGCCGAAGTCGAAACTATGGCCCTTTGATACCTATAAACTAAACCCTTACAAAAATCATCTTTCACCAATCTAATGGCGATGGAGCCTTCTGGACCAAGTACATGCTGACTAACATTTTTTCCTTTAGGGTAAATTACGGTCAAAGGATCTTCGGCAAAGTCTACTAAATCCCAAGCGATATCTGGCACTTGCTCTACATATTCATTCAATTGTTCAATCTTTGAAATAAGCAAAATAAGCCCCTTGTTTTCTGGTCTTTGCTTGATATTAAACAATTTCTCAATGGCGCCATCCATGCGAGCATCACAACCCAAACCCCAAATGGTATCACTAGGGTACAAAATAACCCCACTGGATTTTAATGATTTGATGGCTTCGTCGTATATAGACTGTATCATGCTGCAAAGGTAAAGATTAATTCCTCTTTTATTTAGTCAAGAATTAATGTTTAGGTGTAATTGGCTACCTTTGCAAACATTTTAATCCTTATTTCTAACTCTTTGGTATGTCGAGTATACAAGTACAACTAATAAACAGCATTCAATCGGGTTTGAGCTCTCTTTTTCAAATAGACGAAACTGAGCTGAGCCTACAGGAAACCAAAAAAGAATTTGAAGGTACTTATACGTTTGTGGTCTTTCCTTATACCCAAAGGGCAGCCAAGGCTCCTGGACAGATTGCTCAAATGTTGGGAGAATTTTTATTAGCAGATATTCCAAGCTTAGTTAAAGCTTACCAAGTGGTACAGGGTTTCTTGAATATTTCTTTGCATGATTCAGTTTGGTATTCTTTAATTCAAGATATAGCTCAAGATAAATCGGCATTTCAATTAGCTCCTAAGAATGAAAAAATTCTGATTGAATACTCCTCTCCCAACACCAATAAACCGCTGCATTTAGGCCATTTACGAAATAATTTTCTGGGATATTCGGTGGCTGAAATTTTAAAAGCAGGAGGATATGAGGTGGTTAAAACCAATTTAGTTAATGACCGAGGTATTCATATTTGTAAGTCTATGCTGGCCTACCGATTATTTGGACATAGAGAGACTCCTGAATCTAGTGGGATCAAAGGAGATCATTTAGTAGGGAAATATTATGTGGCCTTTGACAAAGCCTACAAGGCGGAAATCGAAAAATTAGTAGCAGGGGGCATGGAGGCAGAACAAGCAAAAAATCAGGCGCCTATCATGCAGCAAGCTCAAGCTATGTTATTAGCTTGGGAGCAAGGAGATGCAGAGGTGATGGAACTTTGGGAGAAAATGAACTCCTGGGTTTTCGCAGGTTTTGAGACTAGTTACCAACAAATGGGCGTGAATTTTGACAAAATTTACCGCGAATCCAATACGTATTTATTGGGGAAAAAATTAGTAGAAGAAGGTTTACAGCAAGGCATTTTTTATCAAAAACCAGATAATTCTGTTTGGATCAATTTAGAGGCAGAAGGTCTGGATGAGAAATTAGTTCTTAGAAAAGATGGGACATCTGTCTACATTACCCAGGATATGGGAACAGCTCAATTGAAATATGAAGATTTTGGCGCTAATCAATCCATTTATGTAGTTGGAAATGAACAAGACTACCATTTTGAGGTATTGTTCCATATTTTGAAAAAACTCAACAAACCATTTTCTACAGGCAATTATCATTTATCCTATGGTATGGTGGACCTTCCAAGCGGTAAAATGAAATCTAGAGAAGGAACCGTGGTGGATGCCGATGATTTAATGGAGGAAATGGTTAATACGGCCAAAGAACGAACGCTGGAATTAGGGAAAATTGAGGGTTTTACGGAGGAAGAATCTAATGCTTTGTTTCATCAATTGGGTATGGGTGCCTTAAAATACTTTTTATTGAAGGTGGATCCTAAAAAACGGATGTTGTTTAATCCAGAAGAATCCATTGATTTTCAGGGAAATACTGGCCCATTCATCCAATATACCCATGCAAGAATTTGCTCCATTCGTAGAAAAGCCTTGGAAAAGGGATTTAGTTTAGAAGGAAATATCAACCAAACATCGGCCTTAGCCGAGTCTGAAAAGGAATTAATCTACCTTTTAGGAACTTATAAAAGTAGACTGGCAGAGGCATGCGACAATTTCTCCCCATCCGTAATTGCCCAATATTCTTTTGATTTGGCTAAACAATTCAATAAATTTTACAATGAATTGAGTATTTTGAATGAAGAAAATGAACAGGTTCGTCAATTAAGACTTATCTTGGCAGATGTGACAGGCAAAACAATTCAGCATGCAATCTCGTTATTAGGTATAGTTTCTCCTGAACGTATGTAATGAAGCGAATTTTAACTTTCTCACTCATATTAATCACTGTCGTTATGTTATTCAATATTGTAAAAATCGGATCCTTATTAACAGCACTTACGTTGCCGTTTACTCAAAACCAAGTGTTAACTCGCCCAGAAAACATGGAATCAGTAGTAGCAGCCCCTAACTTCCATTCCTTTAAAATGAAAGGAATAGATGGTAAATTAATCGACTTTAGTCAATTTAAAGGTAAAAAAGTAGTTGTATTGAACACTGCTTCCAAATGTGGATATACACCTCAGTATGCAGATTGGGAGAAATTCCATCAAGCCAACAAAGACATTGTTATTTTAGGATTCCCTGCCAATGAATTTGGTGGTCAAGAGCCGGGGTCTAACGATGAAATTGCCAGCTTCTGCCAAAAAAATTATGGTGTAAGCTTCCAAATGATGGAAAAAGTGGTAGTGAAGGGAGATGGGAAGTGTGACCTTTACAAATGGTTAACAGACAAGAAAAGCAATGGCTGGAATGAAAAAGAGCCTAGCTGGAACTTCTGCAAATACGTAATCAATGAAAAAGGAGAATTGGTTAATTTCTTTGCTTCAGCAGTAAAGCCAAGTAGCCCAGAGTTCCTTCAAGCAATTGCGAAATAATAAGTATCTTTCATCCCTGAATTAAGCCTAATTCAGGGATGATTGTTTATAAACGTTAGCAATTACAATATGAATCGTTGGGTAGAAGCTGCCAGACCACGTACCTTACCTTTGGCCATCGCCAGTACTATTTTAGGGAATATATTAGCCTATGTGAATGGACACTTTAATTGGCTGATTGCTTCCTTAGCTATTTTAACTACACTTTCACTTCAGATCTTATCCAATTTCGCTAATGATTTGGGAGATACTCAAAATGGAATAGATAATTCCAACAGAAAAGTAGCATTAAGAGCCGTACAAACAGGGGCAATCAGTCCTGCTGAAATGAAAAAAGCAGTCTACTTAAGTGCCATTATTTCATTTTTAACTGGTTTAACTCTGCTCTATTTCAGCCTTCAACATGCCTCCCTAGCTATCATTCTTACATTTTTAGCCTTAGGAGTCATGGCCATTGCAGCGGCTATTGCTTATACGGTGGGCAAAAGACCTTATGGTTATATTGGTCTTGGTGATTTATCTGTATTCATTTTCTTTGGTTTGGTGGGTACTGTGGGGGTTTATTTCCTTCAAACCTTAGAATTTAAAATTTCCACCATACTTCCTGCTGCCGGATGTGGATTCATGTCGGTGGCCGTATTAAATCTGAATAATTTACGTGATTTGGAGAACGACAAAAAACAGGGCAAGCATTCGATTCCTGTGCGCATCGGCAAAAAAGCAGGGTTTTTATATCAAAAATTTCTCTACATACTTACCATCTTGAGTTTTGGCTTATTCCCCATGGTCAATACGGGCACCCCTCCTACTTTCCTACAAAGTAGCACCATGCTGGCAGCTTACATTCCCATAGCGCTACTTGCCAATAAACTTCATGACAAATTGAGTCCCGCACAGATAGATCCGTTTTTGAAAAAAACGGCTTTAATTACCTTATGGCTAATTTTGGTATTTGGTTTTACTCAAATTTTTCTTAGCGAGTGATTTCCCTTATTTTTACGAAATAATAAATCATTCATAGCATGAAGTGGACTTCTTGGGCATTTGCCGCAATACTTGTTTTTTCCCATTCAATTTTGGCACAGGATGTCAATTACATGGAATTAGGTTTAACTCAAAATAAAACAGGTAATTACGCCGAAGCATTGAGAAACTTTAGTATTGAAATTGAAAGAAATACCGCCAACCCTAATCCAGTAGCTTTTTACAACCGTGGATTTGCCAAATACAATTTAAAGGATTTCCGCGGTGCTATCTTAGATTTCGAAAAGGCCATTGAATTAAAGGCAACCTATTACGAGGCGTTTATTGCCCGAGGACAAAGCTACAGCAAACAAGATAATCATAAGATTGCGATACAAGACTACAATGAGGCAATTCGCCTAAATCCTTTAGAATCAACAGCTTATTATTCAAGAGGATTATCAAAAAGCAAATTAGAAAACTACCGTGGAGCATTATCTGATTACAACAAATCTTTAGAATTAAATCCAGAATATGCTCCATGCCTAGCAGCCAGAGGCGAATGTAAGGTGAAATTAGGTGAGTATTCTAGTAGTATAGAAGATTACAGTAAGGCCATTGAAATAAGTCCTAAAAGATCCAGTTATTATTCGGGTAGAGGTTTTGCCAAAATGAAATTAAACGATTTTGCTAATGCCTTAAAAGATTTTAATGAAGCCATCAAAATCAGTCCAGATGAAGCCAGTGATTGGTATTATTCAGGATTCTGCAAAACACAATTAGAAAACTTTCGTGGAGAAAACGGAGAAAAAGGTGCTCTTGAAGATTTTAATAAAGCGCTAGAATTGGACCCAAGTAAATCAGAAGTGTTTTATGGTAGAGGATTTGTGAAATCGAAATTAGGGGATCAGAGAGGAGCCATTGAGGATTATACCAAATCCGTCGAGATTGGCAATCAAGATAATGCTAAAATCCTTTACACGGCTAAATTGAACAAAGTAGCATTAGATGAACTTCGCAATTCAGTACAAGATAAAATCAAGATTGCCGAGTTCAGCCCTGAAAAAGCTGAGGTATATTTCAATCGCGGTTTGGCAAAATCTAAATCTGGAGATCCAAAACAAGCTATGGATGATTACAACAGGGCCATATCTCTAAATCCAATCTATGCAGATGCCTATTTCATGCGTGCCATGGCCAAGTCGAACCTTGGCGATCAACGAAATGCTATCCAAGACTGCAGTAATGCCATCAAGCTCAACGCCAAATACGCTGAAGCATATTTTGTCAGAGGTATCATCAAATTAGCCTTATCAGATACCTCCGGCTGTATGGACTTAAGTAAGGCAGGCGAGCTGGGCTACAATCCATCCTTTCAGGTAATTCGAGATTACTGTAATTAATTTATTCGAATCGTAAGTGTTTAACAGATTCTCCAGAGGAAGCTAATTCCTCTAGGGCATCAATGCCTATTTGCAAATGTAGGTTCACAAAGTTATCGGTCACTTTTTTATCGCTGACATCTGTTTTTACACCATCAGGAGTCATTGGATTATCTGAAACCAACAACAAAGCCCCACGAGGGATTTTATTTACAAAGCCGACTGTAAAAATGGTGGCTGTTTCCATGTCGATGCACATAGCACGAATATCCGACAAATACTTCTTGAATTCTTCATCATGCTCCCAAACACGGCGGTTGGTCGTATATATTAATCCTGTCCAATAATCCTTCTCATGTTTCTTAATCATGGAAGAAACTGAACGCTGTAAGCGAAAGGAAGGAAGAGCTGGAATTTCTTTGGGCATATACTCGTCAGAAGTACCCTCTCCTCTCACTGCTGCAATGGGTAAAATCAAATCGCCAAGAGATAGATTCTTTTTTAAACCTCCACATTTACCTAAAAATAAAACGGCTTTAGGTGAAATGGCAGATAAAATATCCATGACCGTGGCGGCCATAGGTGAACCCATTCCAAAATTGATGATCGTAATATTATCTGCCGTGGCTGTTTGCATAGGACGATCTAGTCCCAAAATTTCCACATCAAATTTTTGAGCAAACATGTCGACATAATTCTTAAAATTGGTCAATAAGATATACTGACCAAATTTCTCTAGTGGTGTTCCGGTATACCTAGGTAACCAATTTTGTACAATTTCTTCTTTTGTTTTCATGAAAAGAGCTAGTTCGTGATGAAATTAATCCACAAATAGATTAATTTAGAGTTTGTGTAATGGCCCATGATGCAACCTTTAGCTGACCTGACGCTCCAATTTCCTCCATATGATTACAAATTAAAAAAAAAGGATGGAAAACTCTATATTTTCGACTTTATAGCCAAAAAATATAGGTTTCTTTCCCCAGAGGAGTGGGTGCGTCAGCATTGTTTACATTTCCTTACGAATGAAATGAAATATCCAACTGGGATGATTCAAATTGAGGGAGGTATTCAAACTAATCAGTTGACTCGCAGGAGTGACATTCAAGTATTTGGCAGAGATGGCTCCATATTTATGTTAATTGAATGTAAGGCGCCATTCGTCAAACTCTCAGAAATGACATGGCACCAAATTAGTCAATACCAAAAGGAAGTATTGGCCAAGTACTTGGTATTAACGAATGGCCTTGATACACAAATAGTAGAAATTGACACCAATAATCAAACAACCAAATCATTAACTCATTTTCCTATTTACTTATGAAAAAAATCAGTCAAGTTATTGTCTATCTTTTCATCTGCCTACTTAGTGTCGGTACTATGAATGCACAAAATAAAGCTAAAACAATGCCCAAAAGGCCAGCTTTAGTGGTAGGTATCGTTGTGGACCAAATGCGCTATGACTATTTGTACAAATACCAAGATCGTTACAGTGATAATGGTTTTAAGCGTTTGATGAGGGAAGGTTTAAACTGCCAAGATAATCATTATAATTATGCCCCTACGGTAACCGCTGCAGGACATGCCAGCGTATATACAGGTACTGTACCTGCAGTACATGGTATTGTAGGCAATGATTGGACAGATGTGGCAAGTGGTAAAAAAGTATATTGCACAGATGATAGTACCGTAACTACGGTGGGTACTACAGGCAAAACAGGCTTTATGTCACCTAAAAATCTCTGGACCAGTACCATTACTGACCAACTAAGAATAGCTCAGAATTTTCGTTCTAAAACCATCGCGATAGCTTTAAAAGATCGCGGTGCTATTTTACCAGGCGGACATACTGCCAATGGTTCCTATTGGTATGACTCCAAAGAAGGAAGATGGATTACTTCTTCATTTTACATGAAAGAATTACCTACTTGGGTTCAACAGTTTAACTCAGAAGAGAAGGCAATCAAATATGTAAAACAAGGCTGGAATACCTTATACCCCATTGAAACATACACTCAAAGTGCGGAAGATAATCTACCTTTTGAAGGAAAATTACCCTCAGAAAAAACGCCTACTTTCCCACATGCATTAGAAGGACCTAATCCATTGGAAATTATTCGATCTACTCCTTTTGGTAATTCAATAACTAAAGATTTTGCTCTGAAAGCGATTGAGGCAGAAAGATTAGGACAAAATAATACCACTGATTTTCTGGCAGTAAGCTTTTCTTCCACTGACTACGTAGGTCATGCTTTTGGACCACAGTCTATTGAATTAGAAGATACTTATTTACGTTTGGACCGAGATATCGCTGAAATTTTAAGCTATTTGGACAAGCAATTTGGCAAAGATCGCGTATTGGTATTTTTAACAGCCGATCATGCTGTGGCAGAGGTACCGGGATATTTACAATCGAAAAAGATGCCTGGTGGAGTATTTGAGGCTAATAAAGCATTGACTGAAGCCAAGAATGCTTTAGAAAAAGAGTTTGGTTCTGACAAATTAATCATTGGAAGTGAAAACTCTCAACTGTACATTGATCACCAACTGGCGGAAAAACTAAATATCAATCGCAACAGGCTGCATCAAGTTTTGTTGAAAGCCTATTCAAAAATGGAAGGTTTTTCTAGTATCATCGATATGCAAGATGTGAGTAATAGTCATTTAATTCAGCCCTACAAAGAATTGGTAACCAATGGTTATCACCCAACTAGAAGTGGTGATTTTATGATTTTGTTAAAGCCGCAATGGTTTATGGGAGGAAAAACAGGAACCACACATAGTACATTATATGCCTATGACACCCATGTACCTCTTCTGTTTTATGGATGGAAAGTTAAACCTCAAGAATTGACTAGTCGCACTAGCATTAGTGATATTTCAACTAGCTTAGCCAATTGGTTAGGATGTATGGAACCATCTGGCAGTATTGGCAAAATTATACCGATCGCTAAATAAGTCGTTTTAAAAACGAGTTATTATAAATTTTAGAAGAAAAATAGCTAATTTTGACCCTAATTTTTGAACTAAATAAAGATTAATCTATGAAAATTGCGGTAGTAGGAACGGGATATGTTGGCCTAGTTACAGGAACTTGTTTTTCAGAGACAGGAAACCATGTTACTTGTGTTGATATCAATGAAGCAAAGATAAATCAAATGAAGGCGGGTAAAGTACCTATTTATGAGCCTGGATTAGAGGAATTATTTCATCGAAATGTAGCCGAGGGAAGATTAAACTTCACCACATCCCTTGCAGAGGGAATTGAAGGGGCCAAAGTAATCTTTTTGGCTTTGCCAACGCCTCCTGGAGAAGATGGTTCTGCCGATTTAAAATACATTCTACAAGTGGCCAATGATTTGGGGCCATTGTTAAAAGAATATACCGTTATTATAGATAAAAGTACGGTACCTGTAGGAACCTCGGAATTAGTCAAAGAAGCCATTGCTCAAAAAGCACAAGTGCCATTTGATGTCGTTTCAAATCCTGAATTTCTACGGGAAGGAGTAGCTGTGGAGGATTTCATGAAGCCTGATCGTGTGGTTATCGGTACACAGTCTGAAAAAGCAAAAGAAGTAATGGCTAAGTTATACGCCCCTTTGGTTCGCCAAGGTAATCCTATCATTTTCATGGACGAACGTTCGGCAGAAATGACCAAATATGCAGCTAATGCCTTTTTAGCGACGAAAATCACCTTCATGAATGAGATTGCAAATTTGTGTGAATTAGTAGGTGCTAATGTGGATGATATTCGTAGAGGAATAGGAACTGATTCTCGTATTGGAAAACGTTTCTTATTTGCAGGAATTGGATATGGTGGAAGTTGTTTCCCAAAAGATGTACAAGCTTTGGCAAAAACCTCAGAGGAAAATAATTACCAATTCCATATTTTGGATAGTGTCATGAAGGTCAATGAAAACCAGAAGACTAAATTATTGCCGCAGGTTAAAAATTATTTCAATAATGAGCTAGTGGGTAAAACCATCGCTATTTGGGGCTTGGCATTCAAACCTTACACGGATGATATTCGTGAGGCTCCAGCTTTATATAATATTGATGCTTTATTGGAAGCAGGTTGTAGTATTAAGGCCTATGATCCAGAAGCTATGCCAAATGTACAAGCCTTATTAGGAAATAGTATTCAGTTTTGTAAAAACCCGTATGAGGCATTGGAAGATGCAGATGCGCTAATGATAGTAACGGAATGGCCTCAATTTAGAACACCGGATTTCGACAAAATGGATTCTTTGTTAAAAAATAAGGTGATTTTCGACGGCAGAAACTTATATGAATTATCTCAAATGAAAGAATTGGGATATACCTATTATTCTATTGGCCGTCAAACTATCCAATCTTAATTTACAGAAATGAAAAGAGTATTAATAACCGGTGGAGCTGGATTTCTGGGATCTCATTTATGTGATCGCTTTATCAAGGAGGGATATCATGTGATCGCCATGGATAATTTGATTACTGGTGATTTAAAAAACATAGAGCATCTTTTTAAGCTCCCTAATTTTGAATTTTATCACCACGATGTCTCCAAATTCATTCATGTCCCGGGTGACTTAGATTACATCTTACATTTTGCATCACCTGCCTCTCCTATCGATTATTTAAAAATCCCGATTCAAACCTTAAAAGTAGGTTCCTTGGGAATTCACAATTGCTTAGGATTAGCTCGAGTAAAAAATGCTAGGGTTTTAATTGCCTCGACATCCGAGGTTTACGGTGACCCTTTAGTTCATCCACAAACTGAAGAATATTGGGGAAATGTTAACCCTGTAGGGCCTAGGGGAGTATATGATGAAGCTAAACGTTTTCAAGAAGCGATGACCATGGCATATCATACTTATCATGGCCTTGAAACACGTATTGTTCGTATATTCAATACTTATGGTCCAAGAATGCGACTGAATGATGGTCGTGTATTACCCGCTTTCATTGGACAAGCATTGCGTGGAGAAGATTTAACCATGTTTGGTGATGGTTCTCAAACACGTGCCTTTTGTTATGTAGATGATTTAGTTGAAGGTATCTATCGATTGTTATTGAGCGATTATGCGCTTCCTGTCAACATTGGGAACCCTGACGAAATTACCATCAAGGAATTTGGTGAGGAGATTATTAAATTGACTGGTACCAGCCAAAAGTTAATTTCTTTGCCTTTACCAACGGATGATCCAAAACAAAGAAAACCTGATATTACCAAGGCTAAGGGTATTTTAGGCTGGGAGCCCAAGGTTTCTAGAGCTGAAGGATTAAAAATTACATACGAGTACTTTAAATCTTTAAGTCAAGAAGATCTTCATCGCTTAGCTCATCATAAGGAGTTTAAATAAAAATCACAGATTACACACGAAAAAGGCCAGCTAAATGCTGGTCTTTTTTATTGTACTTACCAACATCAAGAACTTGATAATCATGTTAGATTTGAAATAAATTAAATATCAAATTCGTTGTCAACGCACAACGCTGTCAAGGTTCACAACCTTAACAGCGTTAGGAATTTGCGTTGAAAACAATCGAGGCTGCCCGATGGGCAGCCTCGTCCAATTTTAATAATTTGATAATCTCTTATTCGAAGATATAACGAATACCCAATTGTGCTTGCCAAACGTTATTTACGTTAATTGATTTCACGAATGAATCACGTAATAAGATAGTCTCGTTGGCTCCAGCTGCATTTTGAATTACTTGAGTTCCCATTTGGTATGTTACAGTACCATTGGAAGCAGTAGTAAAACGTAATGGGTTAGCATTGGTTGGAACCCAACCTACACCTAACTTATTGTCAATTAAGTTTCCTACGTTCAAGATATCCGCACGTAAACGAATGATGTTTCTCTTGTTCTTTCCAGTTCTAACATGGAAATCTTGCTCAACTGTAAAATCAAAACGAGTTAACCAAGGAGAGTAAGCTCCATTACGCTCAGCATACATACCTCTACGATTCTTCAAATAATCATTTCCTTCAATAAATGCGTCGAAAGCAGCTGCTTGCTCAGCAGGAGTGTAAGTACGACCATTTACAGTCAATGGAGTAAATGTTAAATCAGATGCTTTGTAAGGAACAAAGATTAAGTCGTTGATTTGACCATCTCCGTTGAAGTCAGCTCCATAAGTATATGATTGACGGTAACCGCTAGAAGAAACCATACCTAAAGTAAACATGGTGGATCCGCCAACTTTACCACCGTAGTTTAAGCGATAGTTTACGAAACCTACAAAACGATGACGTAAGTCGTTGTCAGAGAAAGAAGTAGCTAAGTAATTCTGTCCTAATTCAGTAGCAATGTTCGCTTGTACAGTAGAACCTACTGATTGAATATCTTTAGCCACTGCATACGTATAACCTAACATACCCCCAAAACCATCTACTGTAGGCTTTTCTAATTTAGCAGTGAATGAGTAAGACTCACCTTTATCTGTATTAGTCAATACGAATACGTTTGTGGTCGCTGCGTTGATGAAACGACCGGCTGTAGCGAAACGACTACGGTTATCTGGACCTACAAAATTTGCTGTTGGAGCCTTTAAGTTAGCATCAATATAACGTAAAGAATTGATGTTCTTATTGTAAATAGCTTCCAATGTACCAACTAAGCCCCATGGTAATTTCTTATCAATTGCGAAGTTTGTTTTCCAAATCATTGGGTTTTTCAAATCTTCGGTAGAAGCATTCACTACATAAGCTGGCAATTTATTGATATCAGTAGTTGCGGGCTTGTACACCGTAGGATTCATGGTAAATGGATAAGCTGTTGTATTTGAAGCAGAAATAACCGCTGTATTTACTCCATTATTACCCAATTGGTTAGATACCAATACTTGAGGAATTCTTGAAACAAAGAAACCAGTTCCTCCACGGATTTGTAATGACTTATCTCCATTTACATCGTAGTTAAATCCGATACGTGGAGAAACTAATAATTTAGCTGGAGGGAAAGCACCTGTATTTACCTTTAAATCCTTACCATTTTCATCTTTGTAAGTCAATCCGGCTACTACTGGATTGTAGAAATCAGCAGAAGTAGAGTTATCATAAGAGAACAAATCAAAACGAACACCCCCGGTTACCTTAAACTTCTCAGTAACTTGGAATTCATCCTGCAAATAAGCCGAGTAAGTAGATACTTTCAATTGCTGTAATGGTTCAGCACCGTCTGGCAACAAGGAATATCTGTAGTTGAAACGAGGCATCACAACAGGAGAAACGGTTAAATTCGGATTCGCCTTATACGCTAATGCTGCCTTTTTAAAGTCGTCAATAGAGTTAAACACATAAACTCCATTAGAAGATGGGAAGAATACGTTGTTAGAAACGAAGTATTCATAACTTAAACCAAACGTGATGGTGTGCTTATCGTTGAAGTAAGTCAAATTATTCGTGAAATTTAAAGTAGAATAATTCAACTTATTGTTCGGAGTAAATGGATCCATACCTAAAGAAGTATAGGTAGAGCCATCTTTCAAGATATCAATTGTTGGGAATAAAGCTGTTTGAGCTCTGTCTTCAATTTGCTTATTATAAGTAGCAATGAAGTTGTTAGCAAACTTAGAATTAATCGTTGAGTTTAACTCAGCTACAATCGAACGAGTATTGTCTTGGATGATATATCCTGTATTTTGGGGAGACAATGCCAAAGCAGAGTTAGTACGGTTACCATTTCCTGCAGTATTACTACTGTTTGAGTTAGAAATGATGGATCCAGATTCTGAATCATGGTGCGAGTAACGGATAGTCAACTTATTATTATTGTTGATATTGTAATCCAAACGCAACAAACCTTTCTTAGAACTTACTTCATTATTAAAATTATCCACGGCACCAATCTCATAGTTGAAATTAGTCTTCATGAAATTTCCTAAATCTTCAATATCAGAAGCTAACACGCGCGATACGTTTCCTGTTGCGCCTGGACGGTTAGCTGACCAGTTTAACGCAGGTGTTGAACTTTTGAATTCCTCATAATTAGCGAAGAAGAATAATTTATCCTTGATCAAAGGACCACCTACACGAAAACCTGTAGTTTTTTCAGAAATATTGATCGATGGTAAATCTCTTCCATCAGCTTTCTTTCCAACTAAATCACTGTTTCTGAATATGTGATATGCTGAACCTGTAAATTCGTTTGTACCTGAACGAGTTACTGCGTTGATACCAGCACCTGCAAAACCTGATTGACGTACATCAAATGGAGCAATGTTGATTTGAATCTGCTCAATAGCATCCAAAGACACCGCTGTGGTACCTGTACGACCACCAGCCTGAGATGAACTACCTAAACCAAAACCGTTGTTGAACACGGAACCGTCAATAGTAAAGTTATTGAAACGGGAATCTTGTCCTGCAAAAGAACGTCCATTACTATATGCATTATATTTGGTGATGTCATCAATAGTTCGACCAATTGTAGGCAAACCATTAATTGTTTCTGTAGCAAAGGAGGTAGCAGCACCGGTACGGTTCGAGCTAAATAAATCAGAGCGAGAAGATTTAACAACGACTTCTTGCAATTGTTGACCTTCTTCTTCCAATTTAAAGCTTACGTTAGTGGCAGTACCTAAGCTAGTAAACAAATTGTCTTTAACTTGCTCTTTGTAACCTACAAATGTCACTTTCAAGACAAAAGGTCCACCCACACGTACACCAATCAAAGTAAAGCGACCAGCAGCGTTGGTGGCTACTCCGTACTTGGTTCCGGATGGAGTGTGCACAGCAAGTACGCTTGCACCTGGCAAAACTTCTCCTTTGGCATCGGTCACCACACCGGTAAAAGAAGAGCTTGTAACTTGAGCAAAAAGCTGCCCAATCGGCAATGCCATCAAAAGCGCAAAAAACGCTCCTAACAACACAGAACGAGTAATAAATCTTTTCTGCATAAATAATTGGAATTTAGTTATAATTGAGTTGAAAGATATTTACACAAAATAAACGCAAAAAATCAAATACTACAACTAATTGACAAAAGTCATTCAAGATAAAATTGTACTAAATAATTGATTTATAGTACTTATTGTGCATAATCATCCTGTATTTTAACAAAAAGACTCACCCTATTGTACAATTTCAAGGGAAATCTTAACACAAACTTAATTTTTAATTTTTTAAAGAATATTTTTGTAATCGCAAATTAAATCTAACGACATTGGATACAAGCATTAAATTAACCTCTTATTCACACGGCGCGGGCTGCGGTTGTAAGATTTCTCCACAAATTTTAGATCAAATTTTACATACTGATACCCCAAAAAAGAATCACCCTCTGCTCATGGTGGGAAATGAGAGTCGAGATGATGCTGCGGTTTTTGACTGGCAAAATGGAGAAGCTGTAATATCTACTACAGATTTTTTCATGCCCATAGTGGATGATCCATTTGATTTCGGAAAAATTGCAGCTACTAATGCCATATCCGATATCTATGCCATGGGAGGCAGCCCTCTGATGGCCATCGCTATTTTGGGTTGGCCCATTGATAAATTGGCCCCAGAAATTGCTAAAAAAGTTTTAGAAGGTGGAAGAGCTGCCTGCGCAGAAGCAGGTATTCCATTAGCAGGTGGTCACTCCATTGACTCCCCAGAACCCATTTTTGGTTTGGCAGTTACAGGAAAAGTAAAAAAAGATCATTTGAAACGAAATGACCAAGCCACCGACAATTGTTTGCTCTACTTAACTAAACCTTTGGGTGTGGGCATATTGACCACCGCCCAAAAACGAGGTATTGTTAGTCCTGAAGATTTACAATTAGCAGTCAAGCAAATGAGTAGCTTAAATAACCTAGGTGAAAAACTAGGTCCTCTACCTTATGTCAAATCATTAACGGATGTAACAGGATTTGGTTTATTGGGCCATCTGGTGGAAATGTGCGATGGTTCTGGAGTTAGCGCTTCTTTATTTTTTAACCAAATCCCCACCCTACCTCAGATCAGTCATTATTTAGAAAAAAAATGTTTTCCAGGGGGAACTTCTAGAAACTGGGCCAGCTATGGCCATCGGGTAGATGAACAGATTTCCGAGCAGCAAAGACTCATTGGAGCTGACCCGCAAACTTCCGGCGGTCTACTGATCGCGGTCGATAAAAAATTTCAAGCGAAATTTGAATCATTTGCTCTAGCACAAGGCTTTTCTTTGAATGTCATTGGAGAAACCATGGCAAAAGGTGAAAAGGCCATTTACTTATAAAAAATGAAACTATATTTTAGAAAAGTAGGTGATCAGGGCCCGGCACTTATCATTTTACATGGTATTTTTGGTTCTTCTGATAACTGGTTAGCGATAGCCAAAGTATTATCTGACCAGTATCAAGTGTATTTGGTGGACCAAAGAAACCATGGACAATCCCCATGGTCAGACGATTTTGATTATCAGGTCATGGCCAATGACTTATTAGAGTTTATCGAAGAACATCAATTGGTCAAGCCAATTATCCTTGGTCATTCTATGGGAGGGAAAGTTGTCATGCAGTTTGCCTTAAATCATCCAGAAATAGCTAGTAAAATGGTTGTGGTAGATATTGCTCCTAAATTTTACCCAGTACACCATACTGCCATTTTAGAAGGATTGAACAGCATTGATCTAAAAAATCTAGCTAGCAGAACCGAAGCCAATGAGCATTTAAAACGCTTCGAGGAGAAAGAAGGAGTACGACAGTTCTTATTGAAAAACCTATATAGAAATGATCAGCAGGAATTTGCTTGGAGAATCAACTTGAAAGTGATTACCAAAAATATCGATGTGGTAGGTCATGAGCTTTGGGTAAAAAAGGCGGTAGACACTCCGGCCTATTTCATCAAAGGAGCAGATTCTCATTACATTCAACCAGAAGACGAACGCTATATCGCTGAAATATTTCCTAATTTCGAGCTGATTGAAATTCCACAGGCAGGGCATTGGGTGCAAGCTGATCAGCCAGAAGCCTTTGTGAAGGTATTACATCAAATTTTATGAAAATCTATTTAATTCCTTGTCCGATTGCCGAACAAACTGCCGCGCAAGTATTAGCTCCAGAAGTAAGTCAGGCCGTTTTAGCCTGTAAACATTTCCTAGTGGAAAATGTGCGTACGGCAAGAAGATTTATCAGCGAATTAAAACTAGGAATTAGCATCGATGAATTAGTTTTCGAGGTGTTGGATAAAGACAGTTCTTCTTCCCAAGTAGAAAATTTTATTAAAAAACAAGCTGCCCACAATCATTCCATCGGTGTCATTTCTGAAGCCGGTTGCCCAGGAATTGCAGATCCTGGTGCTATGGCCGTCTCCATTGCACATAAATTAAATATTGAGGTCCAGTCACTCGTGGGGCCCTCATCCATACTTTTGGCCTTAATGGGTTCAGGTTTTTCGGGTCAAAGCTTTTGTTTTCACGGCTATTTACCCATCGAAAAAATAGCCAGAAACAAGAAAATTGAACAAATGATCCGAGAGGTGGAAAAATCTGGCCAGACTCAATTATTCATCGAAACACCATATAGGAACAATACCCTATTGGCTGATTTAATTCAATGGGCGCCTAAACAACAACTGCTCTGCATCGGCTGCGATATTCAAGCCCCTGAAGGGTTTATCCAGACTAAAACGATGGATACTTGGGCTAAATCTCTTCCTGAATTACACAAAAAACCATGCTTATTTTTACTGGGGCAATATCAATTTACGGGAAATCAGTAATTTGCATTTAAACTGAATCATTCGTGGTACAAAAAGAAGTTTTTACATTCAATCCCTTTCAAGAGAATACCTATATTTTGTGGGATGATGCCTTAAATGGAATCGTTATAGACCCAGGATGCCATAATTATGAGGAGAGAAAAACGCTAAGTCAATTCATTGAATCCAACAACATTCAATTAAAATACTGCCTTAACACCCATTCTCACATAGACCATGTGTTGGGAGTACACTACATAAAAGAACGGTATCAAGTGCCATTTGCCTTACATGCCAAAGATTTGCCCTTGTTAATGGATGCGGCTAATCGCGCAGCTGTTTATGGTTTTCCTGCCTACCAAGCCGTGGAAGTAGATCGGTTTTTAGTAGATGATGAGATCATTGAAATAGGAGAAATGAAAATCAAGGTTTTATTTGTGCCTGGACATGCTCCCGGGCATGTAGCCTTTTATTTGGAAGAACAAGGCTGGCTGATTGATGGAGATGTTCTATTTAGGCGAAGCATTGGTAGAACAGATTTCCCATTATGTAATCATGCCGATTTAGTAAACAGCATTCAAAATCAGCTCTATGTTTTACCTGAGGAGACAGAAGTCTTTCCCGGACATGGAGGAAGTACCACCATAGGAATAGAAAAAAATCAAAACCCTTTTGTCCGAGCATAAGATGTCAATCAAAAATGAAATCCCCAATACCCTAACCCTAGGCAATTTATTAGCTGGCTGCTTTGGTATTTATTTTGTTATGCAAGGACATATCCTTTGGGCATCATATTGCATACTGATTTCATTAGTATGTGATTTCTTAGATGGCTTTTTAGCCAGATTATTGCATGCCTATTCCGATTTAGGTAAAGAATTAGATTCATTGGCGGATATGGTTTCCTTTGGAGTATTACCCGCTTTTATGCTATTCTATTTGGTAGAATCGAGTTGTGGCACACAATGTTCAGTTGGACTATTTGGCTTTTATAAACCCTTTTTGACATTTTCATTAGCTATTTTCTCTGCTTACCGACTAGCCAAATTCAATGTCGATACCCGTCAAAGCGACCAATTCATAGGAGTTCCTACCCCAGCAAATGCCATTGTTATTGCTTCATTGCCTTTGATTTTGGAGTTTCAGCCTGAGTTTAGTGAATATATATTAAACTTCAAGGGCTTGCTCATTTACTCCATCATCATGAGTTATTTACTGGTTTGTGAATTACCACTCATGGCATTCAAGTTTAAATCCTGGGATTGGAAAAGCAACCAAATAAAATTCATTTTCTTAGTTTTTTGTGTTGCTGGACTGATTTTCCTTAAATTTGCAGCGTTGCCATTATTAGTGGCATCATATATCGTCCTTTCAGGAATTATCTACATACTTAATACCCAACAAAAATGAAATTTTTAGCTGAAATCAATGTAATGCCTCAAAAAGAAATCCTTGATCCACAGGGGAAAGCGGTGCGAATAGGATTACAAAATTTAGATATACATCAGGTAGCTGATGTACGTATAGGCAAACACATTCAGCTACAATTGGAAGCTAGTTCTGAAGCTGAGGCGAATGAAATTGTTACCAATGCTTGTAAGAAATTATTAGCCAACTTAATTATGGAAGAATTTGATTTCGTTCTAAAGACTATCTAACATGTATCAGGTATCTGTTGGAATTCATCTGACAGATACCCATCAAAATTGACCAGTTTGTAACATCACCAATGTGCAAGCTTCCACGGCAGCTATTCCTGCTGCCTCTAGTCCACTTTCAAGTTCCTGATTTTCCGTACCTGGATTAAAAATTACCCTCTTGGGATTTATTTGTTTTAAATAATCCAACAAACCTTTTTGGTTTCTAAGGCCCACATATAAGGTCACTGTATGTACATCCGATTCCATCCATTCTGGTGGATGAATTGTTTGACCCAATAATTCTCCTTTTTTTATTCCTACAAGCACAATTTCATGTCCCTTTTGATGCAACATGTTTGCCGCTAAATAAGCGTACCGTTGCGGATTTAAGGAAGCGCCATAAATTAAAACCTTCATAAAAAATGTTATGATTAAAACTTAACAATATTACTTATTCTTTTTCGTTTTTAACTTGACTTTTGCAATTCAAAGAATATCTTTATCTTGCAGTGACTACCGTTCTATAATAATTTATTAATACTATGACCGCCTTAAAAAACTATTGGAATGAGCAATGGGTGCGCATTCTGTTTCCTGAATTTAACAACCAAATTCACTACGAGATTTCAAATTACGGCCGTGTTAAAAGCTTTCAGAATAATCCTGAAGGAGAATTGATTCAAGGCTCCATGATTCAAGGTTATCGTTCCTTGAATATTCGTTTTCAACAAAAATCTGCCAATAGGTACATCCACAAATTAGTGGCTGAGAGTTTTGTCCCTAAAAAAAATGAAACCGACCAATTTGTGTTGCATTTGGATCATGACAAAATGAATAACAGAGCTGAAAATTTAATTTGGGGAAGTAGAAGTATGGTTACGGCACATAACAAAACAAACCCCAAAGTCATCAATCGACAGATACCCAAGAGAACCAAAAATTATAAATTGACTGAAAGCAAGGTCTTGATGATTAAAAAGATGTTAAAGTCGGAAAAAAGTCGTTTCAAAATGATTGCCAAGCAATTTGGAATTACTCATACCCAACTGAATCGTATCCGATCAGGTGAAAACTGGAAACATGTGAAATTAGAAGAATCAGGAGTTTTATAAAAAAGAGCGGTGTTTTCACCGCTCTTTTCTTTTAAAATAAGGCTGAGGCTATGGCCCGAACACTATCCGACTTGCTCATGGTATAAAAATGCAAGGCAGGTACACCTGCTTTGATTAGCTCCTTGCCTTGTTGAATCGCCCATTCTATACCCACCTGCCTAATCGCAGTCGAGCTGGAAGCTGAAAGTACCGCTGAAGATAGTTCTTTTGGAATGTCTAAATGAAATATAGAAGGTAAAACTTCCAATTGCTTAGCCGTAGCTAAAGGTTTTATGCCTGGTATAATAGGCACCTGTATGCCAGCCGAACGACAAGCATCCACAAAATCAAAGTATTTCTGATTGTCGAAAAACATTTGAGTTACTACATAATCGGCACCAGCGTCCACCTTCTGCTTCAAGAAATGTATATCCACATCCAAGGAAACTGCCTCAAAATGTTTTTCTGGATAAGCTGCTACTCCAACACAGAAATTCGTAGGAAAGGATTCTGTTTCCTCATAAAGTAACTGCCCATTGTTCATACGAGCAATTTGCTCCACCAACTCATTGGCATAGGCATGCCCACCCAATTTGGGTATAAATCTATCCTCCCCTTTCTCCTGATCTCCACGAAGAGCCAACACATTCTCTATTCCTAAATAATGTAAATCGATCAGGAAATCTTCCGTTTCCTCCTTCGTAAAACCGCCACAAATAACATGAGGAACAGCTTCCACTTTGAATTTTTGCATCAGTGCCGCACAAATCCCCAAGGTTCCTGGACGCTTCCGAATGGGAATACGCTTTATTTCACCATTTATTTCCTTTTCCACGTATTCTTCACGGTGGTAAGTCACTTCAATAAATGGCGGATTAAACTCCATCAATGGTTCAATATGCCCCATTAATTCTCCCAGATGTTGACCTTTTACTGGCGGAATAATCTCAATAGAAAATAATGTTTTACCCCCAGAGCTCTTAAAATATTCAGTTATTTTAGTCATTATGCATCATAATTTAACACCGGACTTAACCAACGCTCAATCTCCTCTACAGGCATATGCTTACGTTTAGCATAATCCTCCACTTGATCCTTCGTGATTTTACCTAAACCGTAATAAGTAGATTTAGGGTGAGAAAAATAAAAACCTGAAACAGAAGAGGCAGGATACATGGCATAACTCTCTGTTAATTTGATACCAATTTTCTCCTCGGCATTCAATAATTCAAATAATCGTTTCTTTTCTGTATGATCGGGACAAGCGGGATATCCTGGTGCAGGACGAATGCCCACATATTTTTCAGCAATTAACTCCTCGTTGGACAAGTTTTCATCACGCTCATATCCCCAAAACTCCTTTCTCACCCGCTCATGCATTAATTCAGCAAATGCTTCGGCCAATCTGTCTGCCAAAGCCTTGACCATGATGGAATTATAGTCATCATGGGCATGATCATACTTTTCTAGTAATGCTTCAATCCCAATGCCAGCTGTCACAGCAAATGCCCCCACATAATCCGTCAATCCTGTCTCCAATGGCGCCACAAAATCACTTAAACAATGGTTAGCTAAATTGGCCGCTTTTACATTTTGCTGGCGTAAATGATGTAACCATTGGCTTGAATCGCTGTGCTCATCTTTCTTAACAATCTCATATTGAGTATGCACATGTTCTCCATGTTTCTCACAGGCCACTTTCGTTTCCTTACTAATTACCTCATGCAAAATAATGTCATCTCCGTAGGCATTAGCTGGGAAAAAACCAATAGCTGCTCTGGCTTTCAGCGATTTATCACGTACAATCTCATCCAATAAATTTCGAGCATCTTGATACAGCTTTTTAGCCTCATGTCCCACCACCTCATCGTCAAAAATGCGTGGGTATTTTCCACTCAACTGCCAAGTAGCAAAGAATGGTGTCCAATCGATATATGGCACAATTTCTTCCAAGGAATAATCTTCAAAATATTTCACTCCCAAAAAGCTAGGCTGATGGGCAGAAAAATCTGACCAATCGATTCCTCTTCGTTTTTGTCGAGCTTGCTCAATTGTTAAATAATTCTTTTCCTGTTGGCGAGCAGCGTGCTGTACCCGAATTTGAGCATATTCTGCCTTGATCTCTTGGAATATTTCCTGCTGGGATAATTCACTCTGCAATAGTCTTCCCGCTACTGGCACCGATCTAGAGGCATCCAATACATGTATCACTGGACCATCATAGTGTGGATCTATCTTCACCGCAGTATGCAAACGAGAAGTTGTAGCTCCTCCAATTAACAAAGGAATTGTAAAGCCCATCCGCTTCATCTCTTTAGCTACATAAACCATCTCATCCAAACTTGGAGTGATCAATCCGGAAAGTCCAATGATGTCCACCTGATGTTCCTTAGCCGCAGCTAAAATCTTATCACAGGAAACCATGACCCCTAAATCAATCACCTCATAATTATTGCATGCCAAAACCACACCCACAATATTTTTTCCAATATCATGTACGTCACCCTTAACAGTCGCCAAAAGTATTTTCCCTGCTGATGAACTCTCTCCAACTTGTTTTTCCGATTCAATGAAAGGTAATAAATAAGCTACCGCTTTTTTCATCACTCTAGCAGATTTTACTACCTGAGGTAAAAACATTTTACCCGAACCAAATAAGTCGCCAACCACATTCATTCCGTCCATCAAAGGACCCTCTATCACCTCAATAGGCCTATCTACTAACTTTCTAGCTTCCTCGGTATCCTCATCAATAAACTCCGTTAAACCTTTAATCAAAGCATGTTCCAAACGCTTGTTTACCGTCAATTTCCTCCAAGCATCATCCACCACTTGTTCTTTTCCTGCCGACTTAACCGTATCAGCGAAGGCCACTAATTTTTCAGTAGCATCCGGATTTCTATTTAAAAGCACATCTTCACACAAATCCCTTAAAGGCTGAGATATTTCATCGTAAACGCCCAATTGGCTTGCATTAACTATACCCATATCCATCCCTGCCTTAATAGCATAATATAGGAATACGGTATGCATGGCCTCACGCACCACCTCATTTCCTCGGAAGGAAAATGAGATATTGGAAACTCCACCCGAAACCTTTGCCAAAGGCAAGTTTTTCTTGATCCAAGAGGTAGCTTGAATGAAGTCTATCGCATAATTGTTATGCTCTTCCATTCCCGTGGCTACGGTTAAGATGTTAGGGTCAAAAATGATGTCTTGAGGTGGAAAATCCACTTCATTAACTAAAATATTATAAGCTCTTTGACAAATTTCAATTCGGCGTTGGTAAGAATCTGCTTGTCCTTGCTCATCAAAAGCCATAACCACCACCGATGCTCCATATCGTTTAACCTTATGGGCTAATTCTTTAAATCGTTCTTCTCCTTCTTTCAAAGAGATGGAGTTTACTACCGATTTTCCTTGAACACATTTCAATCCAGCCTCAATCACTTCCCATTTGGAAGAGTCAATCATAATGGGTAAGCGAGAGATATCGGGCTCTGCCATCAATAAATTAAGGAATTTAGGCATCATTTGAACCCCATCAATCATACCCTCATCCAAATTCACATCCAAAATTTGAGCACCTCCATCTACTTGCTCTCGAGCAATAGCAATGGCTTCCTCAAAATTCTCCTCTCGAATCAATCGAGCAAATTTCTTAGAACCCGTCACATTACAACGCTCCCCGATATTGACAAAATTGGTCAATTCCGTGATTTCCAAAGGCTCTAAACCTGACAGTTTCTGATGTTGATTAACAGGAGGCAATATCCTTGGTGCATATTTAGCAGCAGTTTCTGCAATCAATTGAATATGTGCGGGTGTAGTACCGCAACATCCTCCGATGATATTGATAAAACCATGTTGCAAATAATCCTCAATCACCTCCGCCATTTGCTCAGGGCTTTGGTCGTATTCCCCCATTTCATTGGGCAAACCTGCATTGGGGTGCGCAGAAACATAAAATGGCGATTTATCTGCCAAGGTCTTGATATATGGACGCATTAAATCTGCCCCCAAAGCACAGTTGAGTCCCACAGACAACAAAGGCATATGAGCGATGGAAGCTAAAAATGCCTCCGTAGTTTGACCAGACAATGTCCTTCCAGAAGCATCGGTGATGGTACCAGAAACCATAACAGGCAAATAAGGTCGCGCAGGATGCTGCTGAAAATATTGATCAATAGCAAAAAGGGCTGCCTTAGCATTCAAGGTATCAAAAACAGTTTCCACCAAGAGTAAATCCACTCCACCGTCCACAAGACCTCTCACCTGTTCTTGGTAAGCCTCTACTAATTCATCGAAAGATATAGCACGGTAGCCCGGATCATTTACATCAGGGGAAAGGGATAGGGTCCTATTGGTAGGCCCTATTGAACCAGCCACATAACGGGGTTGATTCGGAGTCTTTGATGTGTAAACATCGGCAACTTCCTTGGCTATTTTGGCCGACTGAAAATTCAGTTCATATACCAAATCTTCCATATGATAATCCGCCATGGCCACAGAAGTTCCTGAAAAGGTATTGGTCTCCGCTATATCGGCACCTGCCTCAAAATATTTGGCATGAATTTCTTTGATAACATCTGGACGAGTTAAAGAGAGTAAATCATTATTCCCCTTAACTTCATGGGGAAAATCTTTGAATCGTTCACCTCGGTAATCGGCATCTGTTAACTGGTACTGTTGAATTAATGAACCCATGGCACCATCAAGCACCAAGATTCTTTCTTTCAATCTATCCAAGATATTTTGTTTCTGCATATATATACTAGTCTCCGAATCATTAAATAATTCGGATAATCTTATTAAAATCCAATAAAGATACAGCTTTTGAAGCTTCTAATGAAGAAAAATTAAGCTAAAGGAACCCTAATTTCTTTATTTTTTCCAAATCGGCCGGACTATCTATTCCCACTGTCTCATGCTGGGTTTGAATCAATTTAATTTGAAAACCATGCTGCAACCAGCGCAACTGTTCTAGCATTTCAGCCTTTTCCAAACTTGAAACAGGCAAGGAACTCAATCGAGGTAATACATCCGCACGATAGGCATATAAACCAATGTGCTTGTAAAATCGATGATGATCAAACCAGTCTTCCGTAGCTACTCCTCTTAAATAAGGAATCGTTTGACGTGAAAAATACAAAGCATTCTGCTGATCGTCCATAACTACCTTTGGAACATTTGTGTTGAACAAAGTCAATTCATCATGAATCTCTTTGACTAAGGTGAGTATAGGTGCATTACTGGTAAATCCAGAACTCAATTCCATCAATTGATCTGGGTTTATAAAGGGCTCATCTCCTTGAATATTAACCAAATAATCAATAGACCCATCCAACTTAGTCAAAACTTCGGCACAACGGTCCGTACCTGATTGGTGGGCTGAATCCGTCATCATAACCTCTGCTCCAAACTTTTTAGCCACTGAAAATATTCGCTCATCATCAGTAGCAATTATAATCCTCTCCCAACCAGCCACAGATGCTACTTGATCGTAGGTTCTCTGTATCATGGGCTTACCTCCTAAATCCACTAGGGGTTTTCCAGGAAAACGAGTAGATGCATACCTTGCAGGAATCACAGCGACGACTTTTTTACCTTGCATCATATCCAGATGTACGTTAATTGATAGAATATTGTCAAATTTGCACATTATTTGCCTAGAAACCTTTCATCCCTCTTGAAAAAAAAATTCACATACCGTTTTGATAAAGCCATTTGGAGTTTAGGTTATTGGGGTAATCCAGATCAGCCTAAATTATGGATTGAGTCCAAAGATATCGAGTCAGGGAACTGGTTTAGTTATGAATTCCAAACGAATGAACTTTATCCAATGACAAATAGTCCTTCCCATCACAGTCACCTTCAATGGCTCGTGGGAAGGCCAACCTTAGGCATATTTGTCCGTCTGCAATCAGGCAAAAACCCTGGAATAGAGGCCATAGAGGCATACCAGATGTCTGATGGAAAACTGGCCTATGCCGTTCCATGCCAAATGGCTAAAATTATTACTGAAGAACAAATTTTCATACAACAAAAAGAAGGAGGATTTTACCTTGATTTGGATTCAGGGCAGTTTTCTAACTTAAAAACTGATAAAACGTCTGTCCATTTTCAATTCGAAAGCCCTACACATATCGAAGATAGTCAAGAACAATTTCAGGCTTTCAAACAATTTTTTCACCTAAAATTCAGTTTAGAGATTGGCAAGGGTTTAGATTATTGGGAAGGCAAGGATAAGCTGATATTTTCTTATTATCTTTACGACGGTGCTTGGAAAAATTTTCTTTTGGTCTGTGACCTAGATTTCCAGATAATATTGCATGAATTTTTGGAAGAAGGCGAATTGATGGGTTATCATACATTTCAAATCTTCCAAAACAATTTATTATTTATTCAACACAAGCAACAACTAGAAATTTATGAATTTTAAATCAACCATACTCTGTTTATTCTTGGGCTTATTTATCGTTTTTCAGGCAAATTCCATAGCAGTGGATTCTTTAGGCCTAAAAAAAGAAAACAATAAAACTTATGTGGTATTTAAAGTAGGACCTAAGCAATCGCTTTTTTCCATACTACGTCGATATAATTTATCCTTGACTGAATTCAAGCAAGTTAATCCTGAAATTGCCATTCCTGTTAAAACAGGAGAATTGGTATTCATTCCTCTACATTATTTGGAAGAAAGTCCTAGTATTCTTAAAACCATCGATAAGCCTAATGAAACGGCAATGGCTCCTAGCCCCAATGAAAAATTAGTAGAAGAAGGCAATAAATCTGACAAAGGCATACACATTGTAGCACGTAGACAAGGTCTGTTGACCATCGCGAACATGCATCAGGTAACCATGGCTCAAATCAGAAAATGGAATAACCTTACTTCTGACAGACTGCAGGAAGGTCAGCGCTTAATAGTGGCAGAACCAAGCGGTTCCACCAGCATTGATAAAACTAGTTTATTGCCTAGCAAAAATGAAAAAGCTAGCGCAGCTGTCGAGTCCAAAATTGACATGACGCTTCCTCCTACAAAAGAAAGCACGGCCAATACTGCTCCCAACACAGCTGATGCTACAGCTACTACAAGTTCAGAGGGAATCCGCAAAACCATTGAAACCGGAATTGCTGAACTAATCGATGTACCAGATAACTCAGGTAAATATCTTGCCTTACATAAATCAGCACCTATCGGTACCTTAGTTTTGGTCAAAAACCTAGCCAATAATCAAAGTATTTGGGTAAAGGTGATAGGAAGATTACCCAATACTGACAACAAAGTGGTCATTAAATTGTCTCCTAAAGCATTTGAAAGATTAAATGCTGTAGACAAAAGAATTCGAGCAGAGATCAGTTATTTAGTACAATAAACATGGCAAAGCGTAAAAGGCCAATAACGCTAGGGAATATTGTTTTTGAAGTGTTATTTATTTTATCCTACCCATTCATAGCAGTATTTTCTGTGCTAGTAACCATCTTAGTATGGATATTTTCTTTACCCTCTAAAATTATCGCCTTCTTTGGATCAAAAAAATAAAGGATTGTCAAATGAATTGATTGAGCTGCTGGACGAAAAAGTAGCTTTCTTCAATCATCCTAGATTTATTGAACATGATCCTATTTCTATTCCTCATCTGTTTACTCGGAAACAGGATATCGAAATCATGGGCCTTTGGATAGCGATGCTAGCCTGGGGACAAAGAAAAACGATTTTACAAAAGGGACATGAACTCATTGAATTAATGGATGGAAATCCCCATCAATTCATATTACAGCATCAGGAAATTGATTTGAAGCGATTTGAACGCTTTAGACATCGAACCTTTCATTTAACAGATACCTTATATTTTATTCATTTTTTCCAAAAGCATTACCAACAACATGATAGTTTAGAAAGTGCATTCACTTTGAATGGATTTTCAACTGAAAATAAAGATATTGGACCTGCATTAAATCAGTTCTATACCTATTTTTTTGATGAACCATGGGCACCTCAGAGAACCCAAAAGCATATAGCTGCACCCATGAAAAATTCAGCTTGCAAGCGCTTGTGTATGTTTTTAAGATGGATGGTCAGAAAAGACAATGCTGGAGTAGATTTTGGCATTTGGTCAAGTATATCTCCTGCCCAACTAGTATGTCCTTTGGATGTTCATTCGCAAAGAACCGCTGAAAAATTAGGTTTGGTAAGTGGTGGACCAAGTAATTGGAAAAAGGCCATAGAATTAACCAATGTATTAAAACAAGTAAACTCAACAGACCCTACCCGATATGACTTTGCTCTTTATGGTATGGGAATAGAAGATAAAACGACATGGAAATAAATCATTTAGCTTCATCAGATGGTAAGATTGTCCAATTGAAAAATCCTGCCAATGGTGAATCAGCAGAAATTCTATTGGATTTAGGAGCAACATTAAAAAGCCTTCATTTAAGAGTTCAAGGTGAACTTTTGAATGTGATTGCCATACCTCAATCCAAGAAATACACTTTAGCAGAAAATGATTTATACCCAAGTGCATTACTTTGTCCATGGGTCAATCGTGTTCGCAATGGGAATTACTCCTTTCTAGGTAAAAACTATCAATTGCCCATCAATGAGCCCGCTTTAGGTAATGCCATTCATGGATTTTTAGCCAGAAGAAAGTTCACACTAGGTAATCAAACCATTCAGGATGATTTTGCCAAAGTAAAATTGACCCATGAGTACTTGGGAGACTTTGTTGGCTTTCCATTCCCTTTCCGATTTGAATGGGAATTCACCTTATTCCAATCGGGCAAATTAGATGTTTCATTTAATTGCCAGAATACTGGTGGTGGCGATATGCCATTTGCCTGCGGTTGGCATCCCTATTTTAGAATTCCAGGCACCTTAGTAGAAGATTACCACATTCATTTTAAGGGAAAAAGTAGGTTTTTGTCAGATTCACAAATGATTCCTATGAAAGAGGAGTCTATTGATATACCCAAAGGTTTGTCTTTCAAAAGTAATCAGATTGATCACGTATTTCGACTTTATCCAGAAAAGGCTCATGTTACCCAATTGACTGACATCAAGAAAAATAGAGCGTTATTTGTACAACAATCCAGTGAAATTTTTCCATTTTTAGTGGTATTTGCTCCTGCAAATGAAGATTGTGTGGCGATAGAACCTATGACCGCCAATACGGATGCCATGAACACTTTGGATGGACTGATTCAACTAAAGTCTCAGGATTTTTTTCAGGGAAATGTACAAATATGGGCAGGAAAACCGTTAGAGCTCACAAGGTAAAACAATCATTTTTGTACATTTGTCTCATGAAGGTCCATTTCCTACTCATTATTGCTGGCATTTTCTTGGCATTTCAGTCGATGGGCTCGATGAAACCAGACAGCTTAGTGAGAAAGTGGAAACAGGAATTTACCACAGGAATCAATTTAAATCAATCAAGTTTTAGCGATAATTGGAAAGGTGGAGGTACTAACACTTTTGCCACAGGTTGGTATTTAAATCACTCTGCTAGTGTTCAAAATAATTCTTGGCGCTTAGCTAGTGATTTACAAATGCAGGTAGGTTTTTTGCAAAATAGAACTCAAAGTTTACGTAAAAACGTTGACCGAATATTTTATGAATTTAAAGCGGGTTATCGGATTAGTCCAAAATGGGATTACTATGGCTCCACTAACTTCCAAACTCAATTCTTTCAAGGTTTCGAATACAATAAAAAAAACAGTGCTGGCATACCCGTAGACTCATTGACTTCTAGCATATTTGCGCCAGCATATTTGACAACTTCCATGGGTTTTGAATATCACCCTCAAAAGGCTTTTTATACCCGATTTGGTATCGGTAGTTTGCGTCAAACCTTTGTATTAGATGAGCGTATATCTAGGGCAGGACTATATGGTTTGAAAAAACCTGGAGATAATATCAGGAATCAGTTTGTATTCCAGTTTTTGGCCAACGTTGATAAAAACATCTTTGAAAACGTCAACTTAAAGGCGCGTTACTCGGCTTTGATCGATTATTTCAGATTTGGAGTTTCCAATGGAATCGTACATCGCTTTGATGCCAATCTTACGATGAAAGTGAACAAATACCTAAGCACCAATGTACAAGCGGTATTATTTAGAGATTATGACCAAGATCCCAATTGGCAGTTTTCTCAAATTCTGTCCATGGGTTTGTTGTATAAAATCACCCGCTAAAACAAAAGGCATTTTGCCTTCCAGTAAATCTCTTAATTATTCTTTTTACGTTGACAATACCTGTCGTAGAGCAATTGAATAATACCGTCTTTCAAGCCTAAATCTGGCACAAATATTTCATCGCAACCTGCTGATTTCATGGCAGTTAAATAAATAGAGGCAGCTGGCACTATGACATCGGCACGGTCGGTATTAAGACGTAATTTATGTACTCTTTCTTCATAAGAAAAGGAAGCTACATAATCTGAAATTTGCTGGAGTTCCTCATATTTCATGGTTTTGGCATCGTTGAGCTTGCCAGAAATATTATAGAGTTTACTGATATTCCCACCCGTTCCTACAGCAACCATTTGACCTGGGATTTCCATCTTTTGCTGCGAAATCCATTTTTGCATTTTTTCCCAATCTCCTTCTTTTTCCTTTCCCTCAAGCAAACGCACAGATCCAATTTTGAATGACTTAGAAGCCAATTTTTGTCTTTTGTGGTAAATATTTAACTCAGTAGAACCTCCACCCACATCGATGTGCAGATAGTTCTTTTTAGGATGCAAAGATTGAACCACCACATCATTGATAAGCTCCGCCTCACGACTTCCATCAATGACATTGATTTTCATATCCAATATCTTGTGAATACGAGTGATGATATCGGGGGCATTGGAAGCTTCACGCATGGCAGAAGTAGCACAAATGGCATAATCTTTCACCTCATGTAGATCCATTAACAATTTATAGGCATGCAATAACTTGAAAATCCTTACTTCTGAATCGGGAGAAATTACCCCATCAATAAATACATCATGGCCTAAACGCAGGGCAAATCGAACGTATTCAATCCGCTTAAAGCTAATCACTCCCTCATTTTCCAATACACTGGAAATTTGAAGGCGGGCGGCGTTTGAACCTATATCAATGGCGGCAAATTTCATGAATTCTGAGTTTTATGCAAGTAAAATCCATTGGCTCGGGCTTGGAAATCAACTTCTGTACCCAGAACAAATAATAACTGTCGACGGTCGATGACCACAGGAATGCGATCAATCAAATATTCTTCATCAAACTCTGTTTTTGAATCAAAACCCAATACATAGGTACCTCCGCAAGTACCCCCCTTCATCCCAATTCGAATATAAGGCTCTGGCATTTTTCCTTCCAAAACCCATGGCAACAAATTGTCTTTGGCACTTTCCGTAAAACAGACAGGATGGGGCTGATTTGACATGAAATAAAATGATTAACAGAACAAAATTAGCTAAATTTATTGACCAAAGCCTAGATTGCTCCTTTAACAAAATTTAATTTTTTCAAGGCGCAATAATTAGTATCCAACTTGGTTAAATAAGACAAACATATTTCTATGACGTATTCAATACTTTGGGCTGATGATGAGATTGATTTATTAACTCCCTATATACTTTTTTTGGAAAATAAAGGCTATCAGGTTACGACCGTGAATTCAGGTGCAGATGCATTGGAATTGGTGGAAAAACAGAAATTTGACGTATTATTTTTAGATGAGAATATGCCAGGAATGACTGGTTTAGAGGTGCTTATTTCCATCAAACAAATAAGGCCAAATTTACCAGTGATCATGATTACTAAATCTGAGGAGGAAGAATTAATGGAGGATGCCATTGGTTCCAAAATAGCCGATTACCTGATTAAACCACTCAACCCTAATCAATTACTCCTTTCTGTCAAGCGTATATTTGATAAAAAACGCTTGGAAGAAGAGAAAACAAATATCAGTTATCAACAGGAATTTCGCGCCTTGTCCTTACAATACCAGGATCAATTGAGTGCCAAGGAATGGTCTGAAATTTATAAAAAACTGTTATACTGGGAGTTGGAAATTGACCAAACGGAAAATAAGTCCATGGCAGAGGTATTGAGCAGCCAAAAATCTGAGGCAAATGTTCACTTTAGTAAGTTTATTGAAACTTCCTATGAAAACTGGTTACAAAAGCCTGACAAAGAAACACCCGTCCTTTCGCATTTAATGATGAGAAAATTTGTGTTTCCTAAGCTGAAAGAAAAAAACCCTTTGTTCTTTGTTTTGATTGATAATCTACGATTTGATCAATGGAAAGTATTGGAAGGAATCATTCAAGAATACTTTCAATTGGAGCAAGAGGACACCTATTATTCTATCTTACCTACCACTACTGCATACGCTAGAAATGCCATATTTGCTGGCATGATGCCATTGGAAATTCAAAAAAATTATCCTAACAAATGGGTGTTTGATTTAGGGGATTCAGAAGATGAAGAAGGGTATAATCAATATGAGGAATTCTATTTGCAGGAACAATTAAAGCGCCTTAGGATTCAAGCAAAAGCCTCCTACCATAAAGTTATTCATCAATATCAGGGCAAAAATTTGGTTGACAACTTCAGTAAGCTTTTAACCAATGACCTGAATGTGGTGGTGTACAATTTTGTGGATATGCTTTCTCATGCCAGAACAGACATGGCCATGATCAAGGAATTGGCCCCAGATGAATCGGCTTATCGAAGTTTGACGGCCAGTTGGTTTTTACACTCTCCCCTTTTCGACTTGTTAAAGCGAATAGCTGACAAAAAAGGAAGGGTTATCATTACCACAGACCATGGAATGATTCGAGTGCAAAATCCTATTAAAATCATTGGAGATAGAACCACGAACACCAATTTACGCTATAAGCAGGGGAAGAATTTGAATTGGGATAATACCAATAAAATGATGGTGGCAAGAAAACCTGAACAGTTGTTTTTACCTAAACCTAATGTTTCCACCACCTATGTATTTAGCAAGGAGGATTATATGTTCGCTTACCCTAACAATTACAACCATTATGTCAATCACTACCGCAATACCTTTCAGCACGGTGGTATTTCCTTGGAAGAATGCATTATTCCCGTAGTTTATCTTACAGGAAAATAAAGCTACTGATGGAAATCAAAAAGGAGATGCATTGGCATCTCCTTTTTGATATACTGAATGAATCGATTTAATCTAAAGAGTTTACGGGAAATATCCTTCCTGCTTCGATTTTGAGCAATTTGCCAGGTACCTGACGCATAGTATTGTAATCATGGCTGGCCATTAAAATGGCAGTACCTTGCTGATTCAACTGCTTAAATAGCTGCATAATTTCTAAAGAAACCTCTGGGTCTAGGTGACCAGTAGGTTCATCTGCTAAGAGTAACAGAGGCTTATTTAAAATGGCTCGAGCAATACAGACTCTTTGCTGCTCTCCACCCGACAAACGATGCACACGCTTTTGAATAGCATTACTCATGCCCACTTGAGCTAGAACTTGTTCTATTCTAAAACGTATTTCATCGGGATTAGAATGTCCCGTTGCCTCCAGCACAAAAGATAGATTTTTTTCCACATTTCTATCCGTCAACAATTGAAAATCTTGAAAGACAAAACCCAATTTACGACGTAAAAATGGAATATCGGAGCGCTTGATATCATTCAAAGAATAGCCTGCTACCCTGGCAACTCCCGAATTAATGGGAAGTTCTGCATAGATGGAACGAAAAAGAGTACTTTTTCCACTACCCGTTTTACCAATTAAATAGGCAAAATCACCTTCATTCATTTCCAAATTAACCTGCTGCAAGGTAGGAACATCTTCTTGCAAGATCGAGACATTGTCAAAAGACAGAACGGCCATAGAAACGTTTATTTATTCTTTGCTTTTTCATGATCAGCCAAGAAAGCAGCCAATCCACTGTCAGTCAATGGGTGTTTTAATAGAGCTAAAATTGCTGATAATGGGCCTGTCATTACATCTGCCCCTACTTCTGCACAGTTGATGATGTGCATCGGGTGACGAACAGAAGCGGCTAAAATTTCAGTTTCAAATTCGTAATTATCGTAAATCAAGCGTATTTGCTCGATTAATTGTATACCATCAAAAGAAATATCATCTAAACGACCTATGAAAGGAGACACATAAGTAGCTCCTGCTTTAGCTGCCAACAAAGCCTGGCCAGCAGAAAAAACTAAAGTACAATTAGTCTTGATATCACGATCAGAAAAATATTTCAAGGCTTTAATGCCATCTTTGATCATAGGTATTTTTACCACAATTTTTTCATCCAATTCTGACAATTCTTCGCCCTCCCGGATCATTCCTTCAAAATCAGTGGCTATCACTTCTGCAGAAACATCACCATCTACAATATCACAAATAGCTTTGTAGTGCTTCAAAACACGATCTTTTCCACTAATCCCTTCTTTAGCCATCAAGGATGGATTGGTGGTCACACCATCTAAAATACCTAAATCCTGTGCTTCTTTAATATGCTCTAAATTAGCTGTATCAATAAAAAATTTCATGGGAAGAATGGGTTTGAACAAAAAAATGGCAAATTCACCGCTACAACCAACTTACCCTTGCTTCGATCAAGACCTGGGGGATTCAGCGGGAGCTGGTAATTTGCCGATGCAAATATAATAAAATATGCCCCTTTTTTCAAAATATATACCGATAATTTAAGCTTTGGCATTAACTTTGGTTATGCATATTTTCAAGACACAATCCAGCCATTTTCTGAAATTTATCGGTATGGTGCTGCTAGTTAGCCAAGGAGCTTGTTCTTCCTCTTCCGATGCTTGGTTAGAGGAAGCCAAGACGCGTTTGAAAAAAGGAGAACTGGTCTCAGCTAGAGAAGCTTTAAAGAAATCCATTGAAAAAAACCCTGGCTCTTCGGAGGCATTCAATATGCTAGGGGTCATCGATTTCCAAGAAAAAAAATACGAAGAAGCTGAAAGTAATTACTTAAAAGCGACTGAACTAAAACCATCTTTATACCAAGCTCAGCTAAACCTAGCCGCAGTAAGAATGGAAAAATTGAATTGGGAAAAAGCTTTGCCCCCCTTGGAAATTGCAATAAAAAATTCGCCTGATTCTGCCTCAGCCTATTTGCAAAGAGGTATAGTTTGGGCTGCATTAGCAAAACCTCAGCAGGCCATTGCTGATTTCACTACATGCTTAGCCAAAAACCCACAAGAAATACATGCCCTCTACAACCGTGGAAATATCTATTACCAAGGGAATAAGCTTACAGAGGCAGCCGAAGACTTCGAAAAAACGGTTGAAATTAATCCTGAATTCGCCAAAGGCTACTATGCGTTGGGCTTAAGTCTTTATCAGCAAAAATTAAAAGAAAAAGCTTGTTTAGCCTTTCAGCAGGCCAGAAAACTCAAATATCCTGGTGCCAAAGAAGCCGTACAAAAACTCTGTGAATAAAATCTAAATTTTACCATTATGAACAAAGCATTTCTGATTTCTGGCATTCTATTTACAATCGTTTTCATCTTATTTGCCTATTGGCAATTAAATGATCCAGATCCAATATTGTGGGTACCCATTTACCTTATCCCTACTTACACATCTTTTCGTGCCATTTTTGGTAAAGTCAATTCGGAATTGATGGTCATCCTATTTATTCTTTCTGGGGTAGCTGGACTACAAACTTGGGTAGAGATGACGGCTTGGGAAGGATTTATCACAGATGGCTTAAGTATGAAAACTATGAACCAGGAGTTAGCTCGTGAGGCTGTAGGGCTTTGGATAACGACTTTATCTTTTGCTACCTTTTATTTACTTGATAAAAAATACAATTAATCTATGCTTGATTTAGGATTTGTTTCAGCTATTCTACCCAATATGAACTTATTTGAAGTATTGGATTTCGCTCATACTCAACATTTTGCTTGCGTGGAGATCATGTGTTGGCCTTCAGCTAATGCAGATACTCGTAGATACGCTGGCGTAAGCCATATTGCCGTAGATCAATTATCCACCAATGACCTGTTAGCACTGAAAGAACAATTAGCTGCTCATCCCGTAAAAATATCGGCTTTGGGATATTATCCTAATCCAATGGATCCCAATGAAGAGCAGGCCTCATTTTATCGGGAACATATAAAAAAGGTCATCCATGCGGCATCGGTTTTAGGAATAGGAAATGTAAATACCTTCATTGGACGCGATTACACTAAAAATGTAGCCTACAATATTGCTAAATTTAAAGAGGTATGGCCAGAAATTATCGCCTTGGCTGACTCCTTAAATATTAAGATTGGAATAGAAAATTGTCCTATGTTTTTTACGGACGATGAATGGCCAGGAGGTAAAAACCTCATGACTACTCCTAAAATTTGGGATCAATTATTTGAGATAATACCTTCCAAAAACTTTGGACTGAACTATGATCCTTCGCATATGGTCTTTCAAATGATGGACTATACCTACCCAATTTATCACTATGCAGAAAAACTCCATCATATCCATTTGAAAGACGTCAAAGTATATCCTGAGAAATTAAATCGTGTAGGGATATTGGCTAATCCTTTAGAATACCACTCACCTAAAATTCCGGGTTTAGGAGATATTCATTGGGGAAAATTCATTTCGGCTTTAAATGATGTAAGATATCGTGGACCGATTGTCATTGAGGTGGAGGACAAAGCTTATGAAGGGTCGGATGAAGATATCGAAAAAGCTATTTTAAGTGCTAGAAATCATATCAAACAGTATTTACCTTAAAACTAGGTAACGATTAGGCAAAAAAATACCCAAGAATTTATCTTGGGTATTTTTTTGTAAAGATGTTGTTGAGTTAGTCTTATTTCTTCGTTGGTTTTGCAAAAATAGATGCATCTAGAGTAGGATTAATTTCAATAGATGTAGTATCTATCTGCATCATTCCTCCACCCATTGGGCTTGCGGTCTCTATGGAAAATGGAAAATTAAGTCCCTCCAACTTTTTATAATTTGAAAATCTCATTTCGGAGTCAACAATTTGTCCCGCCATATTAACTTTAGCCATAACCTTCAAAATCAAATAAGTACTCGCTGAAACGTAAACTTGACCTGTATCTCCATTTTTCTTGGTTACTTGAAATACAAACACATCAGCTCCATCTAATTTTTCCTTGTTTACTAAATCTATCTTATGACCTTCCATCTTTGCGTTCAACAATAAAGATCCCACAGCTTCCTGATTTTTGCTTATTTTTACCATTTCACTGGGCATATCTTCTGGTTCACCAGATCCACCCATCATTTGAGGTCTAATCCACCAGCCATTATCCCCTTCTATAACTTGAATCATCTTATTGCCCATAATTTCCATTTCAGTTCGTAAGGCTTTACCCACTAAAATGGATGCTTTTGATTGAATCTCAATACCCTGTACGGTAAATTTAGTTTGCTGAACCAAGGATTTAACCTTACTCCAATTTTCAGCCCCTCCCATAGCATCCTGGTGTTTGGCTAAAATTTCATCCGCAGTTTGCGCGGTAGTTACAAATGAAAAACTTGTGAAGGCAATCAATGCCGTTAAATAAATGATTTTTCTCATGATTAGGATTTTAAATAATGCTTGAAGTTAGAAGATTCCAAACGAATTAGAAAATCGTTCATCCCCAATAATCGCCAATTATCAATTATGCTCGTTTTCTAGACGTGATGGACGAAAGGACAATGGCAAGACCTATGAATACTAGGATTCCAGCTATGAAAAAGGCAGCTCCAGGAAACTGAATAGGTGCAGAAGCAGAGGTAAAATAAGCAAATAGGTTAGATGCCACCAATGGGCCTAAAATGGTGGTAATGGATTGCAAACTAGTTAAACCTCCTTGCAATTCCCCTTGAGCATCTGGTCCCACTTGTTGGGTAATCATACTCTGTAAGGCAGGTCCAGCAATTCCTCCTAATCCAAATGGTACCATGAATACATACATCATCCAGGATTTAGAGGCATAAGCAAATAAGAAAAAACCCAATCCATACATCAATAATCCATACATAATAGCCCTTCTATCACCCAATTTGGGCATAATAAACCGGGAGAGACCGCCTTGCACAATGGCAACAATAGCCCCAACAAATGCTAAAGAATATCCGACCTCTGTGGGGGTCCAAGAAAAAACCTTCATGGTAAAATAGGACCAGGTACTAGGGTGAGCTTGTCCAGCCAGTTGGAGGCAAAAATATCCACCAACCAATCCTGTGATTAAAGGGTAGCGGGTAAATATTTTTAAGGATCCTAGTGGATTCGCTCGGGTGATATCAAATTTTCTACGATTCTCTACTGCCAAGGACTCTGGCAATACAAAATAACCATACAAAGCATTTAGCAGAGTTAAAATAGCTGAGGCATAAAAAGGGACAGTTGCTCCATAAGAACCCAAAAAACCTCCCACGGCTGGGCCAATGATGAATCCAATACCAAATGCGGCTCCTACCATACCAAAATTTTTGGCTCGATCCTCAGGCTTAGAAATATCCGCAATATAGGCCTGAGCGGTAGTAAAACTTGCACCTGTTATACCTGAAAATATCCTTGCTAAAAACAACCACAATAGGCTGGGTGCCAAGGCAGAAATGAGGTAATTAATACTAAACCCCAACAAGGATATTAAAATGATAGGACGCCTCCCAAACTGATCAGACAATCCACCCAATACAGGTGAAAATAAAAACTGCATGATGGCATAGGAAGCCATCATCCAGCCAGAATATTGGGAAGCAGAACTTAAATCTCCGCCCGTAAAACTTGAAATCAAGGTTGGCATAATGGGAACAATAATCCCAATGCCCAACACATCGATAACTAAAGTGATAAAAATGAATAAAACACTAGCAGCACCTTTTTTACGAGCCATTTGATTGATTTATTTGCTATTAGATGAATGAGTAACCAATGCTATCCCGCAAAAAATCCCTACTTATGGTTCCACACTGTAAAGGTGTTTTAGATTTATCAGGTACTCCATCCAATTCCACGATGGCCCAACCTTTAAATTTGATTTTACGAATATTGGTAAATATACCTTTCATATCCACATTTCCCTGCCCTAGCTCAACAAATTTATAAGAAGATGGATTGCTTTCTTGTCCTTTGATTGGGCTTTCTACGTCTTTGATATGGAAAGCATGGATGATATTCTTGTATTTCAAAACGGCATCTGCGGGCTTGCCTCCTCCTTGATGATAATGAGCAACGTCTAACAATAAACGTAAGTAAGATGGGTTCATACTCTTAACCAAGATATCCACTTCTTCTGGAGTTTCCCCAAATTGATGCATGTGGTTATGGTAAGTGGCTTGAACACCTACCTCTTTAGTCCTTTTACCAATTTCATTCATTACCTCGGCCAACTTTACTAAATCCTCTTTGCTTGGCGTTTCGCCCTTTTTACGTAAGCTATTGGTCAACTGTATAGAATCTCCGCCCAAAGCCTTCACGAACTTCGCATGATTTACGTGCTGCTCAATAGAAGAAGGAACCTTGGCTGGGTCTATTTCCACATTACCACTAGAAAACATCACCAATTGTAATTTAGCTGCATCCAACAAGGCTTTCAAATCTTGCGGATTATCCTTGTATTTGGCATAAGAATTAGCCCGTAATTGAATACCCCTAAATCCTAAAGACGAAATATCGGCAATGGCCTGCTCATCTTTCCCTCCCCAAGTAATGGCTGAATAGCCCATTTTAAAACTTGAGGCCGCTTCAGAGGCTGGCAAGGAAGCCATAAAGGCTAACAAAGAACTTTGTTGTAGAAATTCTCGACGGTTTATCATGGTTTAATTTTTAATAGGAAAGGATTTGTCTTAAATAATCTACTTAACGGCTAATCGAAGAAAATCTGCCAGCTCACTTAGGTGATCTGTTCCAATATAATCAACTCCTAAATCATATAATGTTTGATATCCAAGAAGGCTATCTGGGGTGGCCCATAACCTCACTTTCCTTCCTTGGGCATGTACCCTGTCAACATATGCCTTAAGCTTTTCCTTCAATTCAGGACTAATAGGTCCTTGTCCACTCCAAACACCAAACTTAAACAAAGATTCGCTTTCTAAAACCACACGATTTCCTAGTCCCGCAGGATAGCTTTCTGTAGAGCGTCCATCAAAAGTTACCCAAGTAGGATAAAGTACATAGTTTTTGATTGCTGGTCTATTTCCTGAAATCACAATGCGTAAATCTCTTTGGATAAACAAATCTTTATGAGGTTCTAAGGCCTTTATTAGCAAAGGCAAGGTAGAATCTGCACTCGTCTTAAAATCAATCAAAAACTGATGAAAATTGCCTTGTTTATTTTCTGATAAAACTTTGACGATGGGATCAATATACAAGGTTTTTAAAGTCCTATCAGCCTTGATGTCTTTGATATCATGTGCCACTAATAGTTCACCCTTAATAGCATAAACATCGGCTTCAATGGAACCAAAACCTAATCCAAAAGCCTCATAAAATGGTTTGCTATGCTCATAATCATTATGGGCATGCGCTTTCATTAAGGCTTTTTGCGCCTGCATATTTAAAGCCAATAGGCTAAATACAGCAATTAATAGACCTTTCATTTTATTTCTTTAAATAATCTCCCGAGGTAATTTGAGTACTTAGATCGGTCGGTCTGTTATACAGATATGCATAACTTTCTACCGGTTGTCCATTGAGCATCACCTGCACTTTGGTTCTAACAAATAAACTCTTATCTGGCTTTTCTGCATCGAATTCCTCGTATTCATCTAAAACACTCAACAACTTGATGGTATTAGATAATAAATACAATTCACCCACTACTTGATCTTTAGAGTCATTGGAAGCTATGATTCCTGGATACTCAGCCACTTGGAACATCTTTCCTTGGTAACTAGCCATTCCCACGTAATCTGAATTTCGAGCCAGCAGGCGATGTAAGTCATTGCCACAATCTCTACGAAGCGTTCCATAAACGAATAAATATTCCTCCACATTCGGTTCAGGTAATTTGGCCTCCTCTAAGGTCAAGACTAAGTCGTCCTGCTCTACCACAGTCCCCTCATGCAAAACTACATTACCAATAATCCCTTCAAAAGGTGCCGAAACAATGGACTCCATCTTCATGGCTTCAATCACATACAATGGAGCATTTTTCTTCACTTCATCACCCGGCTTCACTAAGATGCGACTCAACCTTCCTTGCAGCGGAGCACCGATATCTCCTTTTTGAGAAGCCTTCACATGTTGAGGACGCTCAATTTTAATGTTCTTATCCAATACTTTGATTCGACGGGCCTGACCATTCAGTTCAAAAGTCACATTGCGCAATCCAGATTCATCGGGTTCCGACATATGTAAAAACTTCACAATGATGGTTTTTCCTGGCTCAATCGTAATCATGATTTCCTCATCCTGCTTTAATCCATAGAAAAAGGCAAGGGTCGGAATAGCTGTTAAATCACCATAAATTTGATGATTCTTGTAATAGTCTTCGTATACCTTAGGATACATTTTATACGATAAATAATCGTAGAATCCACCCTCATTATCTGGGAATTTAGCCTGGAATGCGGCAAAATCTTTGTCAAAATCAATTGGAGCAAGGTGATCATTAGGTCTACCCTCCATTGGAGTTTCACCTTTCAAGATGATTTCCTGCAATTGTTTCGGGAATCCTTGATATGGTTGTCCCAAACCTCCTTTGAAGAAGTCTTTTACCGATTCTGGGAAAGAAAGCGTTGCTCCCTTTGCGTAAACGTCCTCGGCAGTCAATGAATTTGCCGTCATAAAAATAGCCATATCCCCTACTACTTTCGAGGAAGGAGTTACTTTTACGATATCTCCAAAGAGTTTATTGGCTTCCGAATAATTTACTTTTAATTGTTCAAACTTATCCCCTACGCCTAGGGCAACTGCCTGACCACGTAAGTTGGTGTATTGTCCACCTGGGATTTCATTGTCATAAACCTCGGCCGTTCCTGCTTTCAATTCTGACTCAAATGGTGCATACCAGGTTCTCACCGCCTCCCAATAATTGGAATATTGGTTCATTTCTTCCAAATCCAATGAATCCTGATGCTGTTGTCCCTGCATCATGGCCACCAAAGAGTTCAAGCTAGGCTGAGAAGTTAATCCCGACATCGCTGCCAAGGCTCCATCCACCACGTCCACACCAGCTTCAATCGCCTTTAAGTAAGTGGCGGATTGAATGGAAGCTGTGTCATGAGTATGTAAGTGGATAGGGATATCCACTGCCTTTTTCAATTCTTTGACTAATAACTCCGCTTGGAAAGGTCTTAATAGGCCAGCCATGTCTTTAATAGCCAACATATGAGCACCCTCATCTTCCAATTGACGGGCTAAATCCAGGTAGTATTGTAAATTATATTTCTCATTGGTAAATACATCGCCTGTATAACAAATAGCGGCTTCAGCAATACCCGGAGTTCTTTCTCTTACCGCTCGAATGGACACTTTCATCGCCTCCACCCAGTTTAAGGAATCAAATATTCTAAATACATCGATTCCTGCCTCGGAAGACTTCTCGACAAACTTCTCAATCAGATTATCTGGATAGGCCGAGTAACCCACGGCATTGGAGCCACGGAACAACATTTGTAATAACATATTCGGCATAGCCTGACGAAAATCCTGCAAACGCTTCCAAGGTGATTCCTGCAAGAAACGCATGGCTACGTCAAAGGTCGCCCCTCCCCAAACCTCCATTGAGAATAATTGTGGGAAAGATTTAGCAAAACCTGAGGCCACGGCCAACATATCCTGGGTTCTTACACGGGTTGCTAATAAAGACTGATGTCCATCGCGGAAAGTTGTATCCGTAAATAATACTTGTTTAGATTCTCGGATGTGCTTGGCAAATTTCTCTGGCCCTAATTCCATCAACAATTGCTTATTCCCTTTGGGGAAATCAGTCATAGGGTCAGAGAATGGAACAAGAGGAGTTCTGAATGCCGTGCTAGGCTTAACCTTAACATCGGGGTTGCCATTCACAATGACTTCTCCTAAATATCGTAGTGCCTTGGTGGAACGATCTCGGGTAGGAGTAAATTTAAACAGCTCCGGATGCGAGTCGATAAACTGCACCGTACATTGTCCATTTTGAAAAATCGGATGTGAGATCACATTTCTTAAAAAAGGAATGTTGGTCTTAACACCACGAATACGAAACTCGGTCAAGGCACGGTTTAAGCGCTCAGCAGCCCCCAAAAGGGTACGACCTTTCGCAGAAACCTTTACTAGCATGGAATCAAAATAGGGTGAAATCTTAACCCCTGGGTAAGAAGAACCCTCATCCAGACGTATTCCAAAACCAGCAGCATTGCGGTAAGCAATGATAGTACCAAAATCGGGCTTAAATCCATTGGAAGGATCCTCGGTAGTAATTCGGCACTGAATGGCGAAGCCTTTCAATGGAATTTCTTCTTGAGATAAAATATAGATTCCTGGATCCGATAACTTATAGTTTTGAGCAATGAGGATTTGAGTACGAACAATATCAATGCCTGTTACCTCTTCTGTAATGGTATGTTCTACCTGAACGCGAGGATTAACCTCAATAAAATAGATGTTTTCATCGCGATCCACCAAAAACTCCACGGTACCTGCATTGTAATAATTTACAGCTTTACCGATGGCCAAGGCATATTGGTATAATTTCTTTTTTGTTTCTTCTTTTAAACCGTAAGAAGGTGCAATCTCCACCACTTTTTGGAAACGACGCTGAACGGAGCAATCACGCTCATACAAGTGTACTAAGTTGCCATGCTGGTCACCCAACAGCTGCACCTCGATGTGCTTAGGTTGATCAATAAATTTTTCAATGAAGATGGTCTCATCTCCAAAGGCATTTTTGGCTTCATTTCTGGCTTCATTGTAAGCCTTTTCTAGTTCTTCCTCCGTTCTCACTACACGCATACCTCGACCTCCACCACCAGCGGCAGCCTTCACCATCACGGGAAAACCTATGCGTCTAGCTTCCGACAAAGCCAAGGGATATTCAGATAAATCCCCTTTAGAATCTTGAATCATGGGCACTTGGGCCTTCAAGGCAGCCGCTTTGGCTGCTACTTTGTCTCCTAAAGCATTCATAGCTTCTGGAGAAGGTCCCACGAAAACAATGCCCTCTTCTCTACAACGACGGGCCAAATTGACATTTTCTGACAAAAATCCATAGCCTGGATGAATCGCATCGATATTTTTACTTTTACACAAGGCAATCAATCCCTCGTAATCTAAATACGGCTTTAATGGTTCATCATCCTTTCCAATTTGGTAGGCTTCATCTGCTTTGTAACGGTGCAAGGAATACCTGTCTTCAAAGGTGTAAACCGCAACGGTCCGAATTCCTAATTCGGAAGCAGCACGCATAATACGAATAGCGATTTCACCACGATTGGCGACAAGGAGACTAGAAATTTTTCTTACGTATGACTTTGGCATTATCTTCATTTATTGCATTCTAACAAAAATGCTAAAATAATTGGCATAATTACATGAACTAGGCCACTTTATTTGTCAAATATTAAAAATTTACAATAATAATAGGGTTCGTTACTAAATTGGCCATAGAATATTTTCATAAAGCATCCACAGAAAAAAAATCAGGCCTGCTTCCCTTGAAATTTCTTAACTTGCAGGCTGAATTTTTGAAGCATGAGCACAAATAAACCTTTGATTGGTATTAGCTTGGGTGATTACAATGGAATCGGCCCAGAAATCATTTTAAAAGCCTTGGGTAGTCCAAGAATGTTGAAATGGTGTACTCCTGTCATTTATGGATCCAAAAAGGTATTGGATTTTTACCGTCAAAAATTAGAGCTTAAAGATTGGTCCATTAAAGTAGTAGAAAACCTAAATCAGGTGACCGAAGGACAAAGTTATTTGGTCAAGGCATGGGAAGATCAAGAAACCATCGTAGAGCCAGGAAAAGTTACCCCAGAAGCAGGAAAAGCCGCTTTAGCTTGTCTAGAAATAGCCTGTAAAGATTTAGAGCGTGGACAAATTTCTGCCTTAGTAACTGCGCCCATTAATAAGCACAATATTCAATCGGAAGCATTTCAATTCCCCGGACATACGGAATACTTGACTGAAAGATTCGATGCCTCTTCTTCCTTGATGATGATGGTCAGCGAAAATCTACGAATGGGCGTGGCCACAGGGCATTTACCCTTACAAGAAGTGAGCAAGGCTTTAAATGCCGATTTACTCAAGGAAAAAATCAACTTGTTTTTGAAGAGCTTGAAGGAAGATTTTTCCATCGACAAACCCAAACTGGCTGTATTAGGATTAAATCCACATGCAGGAGAATCTGGCTTGTTGGGTAAAGAAGAATTAGAAATTATTCAACCCGTGATAGAGGAATTTAGGAGCAAGGGGAATTTAGTTTTTGGCCCCTATCCTGCTGATGGATTCTTTGGTAAAGCGCAGTTTAAAGAGTTTGACGGGGTGTTAGGTATGTACCACGACCAAGGTTTAATCCCTTTTAAATACATTGCTTTTGACACGGGTGTGAACTTCACAGCGGGTCTTCCGGTTATTCGTACATCTCCCGATCATGGAACAGCTTATGATATCGCTGGAAAGAATGTAGCTGATCCAAGTTCCTTTTTATATGCCCTATTTTTGGCATTGGATTTAGTCAAAAACAGAATGCAAGCATAATATGCCCGCCCAAGTCTTACTCATCGATGAAGTTCATGAATCCATGCTACCTGGTTTGGAGGCTTTAAATTTTAAGGTAGTAGATGGGAGTCAGTGGCCCAAAGAGGATATCATTCAGCAAATAGCTGATTTTGAAGGCATTGTAGTAAGAAGTAAATTGAAAATAGATGAGACATTTCTTCAAAAGGCTAATGCTCTACGTTTCATAGCTCGTGCTGGGGCTGGATTGGATTTGATTGATTTAGTTGCAGCGGAGAAAAGAGGCATTCAGGTATTTTCTGCCAATGAAGGAAACAAAGAAGCCGTGGCTGAGCATGTCATTGGACAATTACTATCCCTTGCCCATCATTTACATAAGTCAGACCGAGAGGTACGTCAAGGCATTTGGGATCGAGAAGGAAATAGAGGTTGGGAGATAGCGCAAAAAACAGTGGGAATCATTGGATATGGACACATGGGGCAGTCGGTCGCCAGTCGATTAAGCTGCTTTGGAGCCCGTATCTTATGCTACGACAAATACCATCCTAGTGGTCCTTATCAAGCCCAAATGGAAGAAATTTTTCATCAGGCTGATATCGTTTCCTTGCATATTCCATTGACAGATGAAACCCGAGGATTGGTATCTGAAACATGGTTGGCTCAGTTTAAAAAGCCCATTGTGTTAATCAATAGTTCTCGGGGCGCCATCAGTCCGCTAGCGAGTCTGGCTTTAGGATTACAAAAAGGTCAATTGGCCGGATTAATATTGGATGTGTTACCTAATGAGAAATTAAGCACTTGGTCAGAAGAAGAAAAAAGTCTTTTTCATAAAATAAGTTCGCATCCGAACTGCCTGTTTAGTCCACATGTAGCTGGCTGGACAGTAGAAAGTTATCGAAAAATTAATGAAGTGCTTTTAGAAAAAATAAGCGCCTTTTATTCCGCATGAATTACCCAGAAGGATTAGCCGATAAAATCGGATTTAGCCACGTTCAGGCCGACATCAAAGCGGCATGTCTTAGCCAAATGGGCATAGAATTTGCCGAAAAAATGCGCTTTTCTTCCCGTTTTACTCTGGTGCAACAATGGGCGAAGCAGGTTCATGAGATGAAGCAATTGATGGCGGAGCGAGGAGGAGAATGGCCCCAAGTTGATTATTATGACCTAAGACCTTGGTTGGCTCCCTTGAGCTTGGAGGGGAATTATTTGTCGGCCGACCAATGGAGAGATTGGCAAAGAGGTATAGAAGTACTTTATCAATGTATTCGGTTCTTCCATTTGTTGGATCCTGAAACTTACCCTGAATTACATCAATTAACCCGACAATACGCACAGAAAATTGCAGAAGTATCCGAAGTAGATTACATGCAATTATTGCCCATTGTGCAGGAATTATCCAGAATATTTGATGCGAATGGACAGATAAAAGAAAGTGCTTCCACAGAGTTAGGAGAAATCAGAAGAAAAAAACATGCGGAAGAACAAGGCTTACGAAAGAAACTTGATAGCATGTTGCACCAAGCGCAACAGCAAGGGTGGATTTCAAAAGACTTTTCCTTGACACTCCGAAACGGCCGGATGGTGATTCCATTGGCTGCGGAGCATAAGCGAAAAATTCGAGGGTTTGTTCAGGATGAATCGGATACAGGTAAAACCGTATTTTTGGAGCCAGCGGATGCCTTAACGGCTAATAATGAAATCAAATCCTTAGAGTCAGCAGAAAAACGTGAAATCATTCAAATCCTTACCCGCTTAGCAGATCGTATTAGGCCCATGGTACCCATGCTGGGAATCTGGATGCAATGGCTGGGTTTAATTGATTTTATCCGTGCCAAAGCCATTTGGGCACAAGAGCACCAAGCTATTTTACCACATTTGAACGATAAACCTCATTTGGATTGGAGGAATGCCCGTCATCCCCTATTAGAGAAATCCTTGGAAAAGAATGGTAAAAAAATTAAGGCTTTGAGCATACAGCTTGATGAGAAAAAACGACTCATGGTGGTTTCAGGACCAAATGCCGGAGGTAAATCGGTCACCTTGAGCACCATAGGCTTATTGCAATATTTATTTCAATCTGGTTGTTTAGTGCCCATTGAAGAGGGGTCTAGCATGGGATTCTTTCAACAGATTTTTTTGGATATGGGAGATGAGCAAAACATTGAAAATGAATTAAGTACATACAGCTCCCACCTGAGCAATATGCGGTATTTTTTACAGCATGCCAATAAAAATACGCTCATCTTGGTGGATGAATTCGGAACGGGAACGGAGCCTTCTTTGGGAGGGGCTATTGCGGAAGCTATATTAGAAAAATTGGCAGATAAAGGTTGCTACGGCGCTATTAATACCCACTTTGGGAATTTGAAAAGTTTGGCCGACAGAAAAGAAGGCCTATTCAATGCCGCCATGCGTTACGATACGGCACATCTGGAACCCTTGTTTATCTTAGACATGGGAAAACCTGGTAGTTCCTTTGCCTTTGAGATTGCACAAAAAATAGGTCTACCCTCGGGAATCATTGAAAATGCTCGAAAAAAACTTGGGAAGAAACAAGTTGACTTTGATAAATTATTACTGGAAACAGAAACAGAAAAACAAATTTGGCAGAGCAAAAATAAAGGCTTGAGCCTTCAAAATGAGCAAGTAGCTGCTCTGAAAGAGCAATACGAGCAATTAAAAAATCATTTGCAGGAGGAGCAAAAAAATATCCTGAATAAGGCCAAGTCTGAGGCCAAGCAACTGATCAAAGAGGCTAATCAACGCATTGAACAGACCATTCGTGAAATAAAAGAGAAAGCAGCAGGGAAAGAAGAAACCAAAATCCTTCGAGAGCAACTGGATGAATTCACGACAAAAACTTTGAAAGAAGTCCCAGTGAAGCCTAAACCCGCGGCAAACAATTCCATTAAGCCTGTGTCAGGTCCCATTGAAATGGGAGATTGGGTGGCCATTCAAGATGGAAGTGCAGAGCCTACCGTCGGACAGGTCTTGGAAATCAAAGGCAAAGATGCGTTGATTGCTTTGGGCTCCATTAGGTCCACATTGAAATTGAAACGCTTACAAAAAGTGCAAGCTCCTAAGACGGAAAAGGTCAAAACATTGCCGATGAAAGGTATTGATATCAATGACCGGATGGCTCAGTTTAGTCTAACCCTGGATCTAAGAGGAAAAAGAGGAGAAGAAGTATGGGTTTCTTTAGACCAATACATCAATGATGCCTTGCTGTTGGGGGCGCCAGAGGTGCGTGTACTACATGGCAAAGGAGATGGCATTTTACGCAATTTGGTCCGGGAACAATTGAAACGATACGCTCAAATTAAACATGTTCAAGACGAGCACGCAGATCGAGGGGGGGCAGGTATCAGTGTGGTGACCATGAGATAAGCGAAAAACTTCGGTCGCCTCATGCCTCGATTAACAAAAAAATACTGACCTTTGTCTCTGATTTTTTACACTTAACAATACATTATGTCTATTGCAAAAACTGGCGACCATGTTGCCGTTCATTACACAGGAAAACATACCGATGGAAGCGTCTTTGATTCATCGGTAGGAAATAGTCCATTGGAGTTTCAATTAGGTTCTGGCATGGTTATCAAAGGATTTGATGATGGGGTGACAGGCATGACCATCGGTGAGAAGAAAACCATTACAATTCCAGCAGCTGAGGCTTATGGCGAACATTCTCCAGAAAATACCGTAACGATTGAAAGAAACCAAATTCCTGCCCACATTCCTGTGGAGTTGGGTGTTACCTTAAACATGCACCAAGAAGGAGGTCACGTCATTGAAGTTACAGTAACGGATTTAAGTGACACCCATGTCACTTTAGATGCCAACCACCCGATGGCAGGTAAAGATTTAACTTTCGAATTAGAATTAGTGGCGATCAAATAATTTCCTAGACATGAAAATTGATTTTCGTTCTATTTTGCCTCATGGATTAGTTATTCTGGGCTTTATCATCATGGCTTTTCTTTACTGCGGACCCGTGCTGGAAGGCAAAGTATTGATACAGCATGACATCCAGCAGGCGCAAGCAGCGGCAAGAGAAAGCGTTCAATTTAAAAATGAAACGGGACAAGATGCCTGGTGGACCAATTCCATGTTTAGTGGAATGCCAACCTACCAGATTGCTGGTTCTTACACCAACAGTATATCCAGCTACCTCGGTAGCTGGATTACCAATATTTTACCTAATCCAGTCAATCTTATTTTCCTGCAATTATTAGGCATGTACCTATTTTTGTGGGCCATGGGCATCTCTCCTATCTTGGGATTTGCGGGTGCGGTTGCCTATGCTTTTGCTACCTATAACATGGTTATCATTCCAGCGGGACACACTTCCAAAGTCTTAGCATTAGCTTATGCACCGGTGGTTTTAGCTGGATTGCGCTTATGCTGGGGACAAAAAAAATGGTTGGGATTAGCCATTTTTACCCTGGGAATGGCCTTGGAATTATATGCTAACCACATACAAATAACTTATTATTTATTCTTCATCATTGGTGCCATCAAGCTATATCTGTTGGCAAAAGCCCTTAAAACGGGACAATTCAAAACCTGGCTGATCAATGGCCTTTGGATGGCCTTGGGTTTGGTATTGGCATTGGGCACACATTCCATGCGCCTTTGGAACAATTATGAATATAGCAAAGAAACAACCCGTGGTCCCTCGGAATTAAAATCCAATGCCAAACGTGGAGATGGATTAGACAAAGCTTATGCCTTCGACTGGTCTTATGGCATTGCGGAAACGGGAACACTCTTAATCCCTAATTTTATGGGAGGTGCTTCTCAAGGAGATTTAGGAGGTACTAAATCCAATACTTTCAAAACCATGACCGACGCAGGTATTCCCGAAGAACAATCCTTGGGATTTGTGGAGAAAGGCTTTACTTATTGGGGTGAACAAAGATATACGGCTGGACCAGCCTATGCAGGTGCCCTTCTCATTTTCTTATTTGTCTTTTCTGCCTGGTATGTAAAAAGCAAAGAAAAATGGTGGATCATCTCGATTACCCTCTTGTTTATCACATTTTCTTGGGGTAAAAATTTTGGCTTCAATGGATTCTTGTTTGACTATTTCCCGCTATTCAACAAATTTAGAGCCATCACGATGGTGCTCTCCTTTGTACAATTTGGATTGGTAGCTTTAGCCATGTTGGGATTGATTCAGTTGGCTAAAGAAAAACCCAAATTCGCCGAAATCAAACAACCCCTATTAATTGCTTTAGGGTCTACGGCTGGACTTTGTTTGATCTTTGCTCTATTGCCTGATTTATTTCTATCCTTTAAAGGGCCTCAAGATGGCCTCCAATTGATTCAGGACGCCAATTTGAACAATTCCATTTGGAACAGCATTCGTTTAGATCGAATTGCTTTGTTCCAAGCAGATGCTTGGAGAAGTTTATTCTTCATATTGGCAGGTGCGGGTCTACTATTTCTAAGTACTTTAGAAAAAGTCAAAAAGAGTGTTTGGGTATTTGGTATGGTATTTCTTTTGGTTTTGGATGTTACTCCCGTAGCTAAACGATATTTTGGTAAAGATTTCTTTGTATCAAAAAGTACCATAGAAGAACAAGTAGAACCGAGTCCTGCTGACCAACAAATCTTGGCGGATAAAAGTCAGTTTAGGGTCTTAAACTCTACCGTTGACTTCATGAGTGATGCCAGCACCAGTTATTATCATCATTCTATTGGGGGGTATCACGGTGCAAAACTTCGTCGCTATCAAGAATTGATTGAAAAATATATGGCAGGAAATCCTGCTCAAATGACGGTATTGAATATGTTAAATACCAAATACGTCATTGGAATGGATTCTACCAATAGACCAATCGCCCAAACTAATCCATCAGCTTTGGGCAATTCATGGGTAGTTTCTAAGGTACAATGGGCCAACAATGCGGACGAGGCTCTCAACGCCATCGAAAAAATTAATCCAAAGGAGGAAGCAGTATTGGAAGTGCAGGATAAAAAATGGTTGGGTAATTTCTCGGTATCATCTATTAGTGGTCAAGTGAGCTTGAGCCAGTATGCACCGAATCAACTTAGCTATCAAAGCCAATTGAGTGCTGCAGGCCTGGTCGTGTTCTCTGAAATATATTATCGAGGTAACCAGGATTGGAAGGCATATATTGATGGGAAAGAAGTCCCTCATGTACGTGCCAACTACGTCTTAAGAGCGATGGTGGTTCCAGCAGGCAAACACCAAATTGTATTCAAATTTGAACCTAAATCAGTTGAACTAGGCAATAAAATAGATGGAATCGCATCCATTGGTTTAATATTATTAGTAGGTATTTCCTTGGGGTTGGCCTACAAACAAAGTAAAAAATAAAACGATGATTTATTCCATGACCGGTTTTGGGAAGGCCCAAAAAGAAATACAAGATCTTCAAATCAAGGTAGAGGTCAAGAGTTTGAATTCCAAATTCACTGATTTATTTTGTCGTCTTCCTAAAGCACTTTCTGCTAGAGAAATTGAGGTAAGGAATTACCTGACTCAACAGCTAGAAAGAGGGAAAATTGAGCTTAGCTTAAGCATGCAAAAGGCCAATGATGTTACCTCCAATACCTTATTGCCAGAAAAACAAATCGAGGAACTATTTCAGGAATTAAAAAGATTGGCCCAACAAGTGGGAGTGCAACAGCTCAATGAGACTTCCTTGTATTTGCATGCATTATCCATGCCCAATACCATTCAAGCAGAGCAAACACAAGAAACGGAAGAGGAGATTGAGGCTTTATGGCAATCCATTTTTGAGTTAATTCAAGAGGCTACCCAAGAGTGTAAAGCCTTTAGATTGAGGGAAGGAAATGTGGTCAATGAAAAATTTAAGGAATACATTGCCTCCATTAAAAATGGCTTAGAAGAAGTTAAAAAGCAGGATTTAATCCGAATGCCTAATATTAAGGAGAGAATGAAAAAGTCTTTGCTGGAGCTTGGCATTAACGAGGATTTTGACCAAAATCGCTTTGAACAAGAAGTCGTTTATTACATTGAGAAATTTGATATATCAGAAGAAAAAGTACGCTTAGAGACGCATTTAGACTACTTCATGGAAGTCTTAAAAGAGGGAAATGGCAAAAAACTCAATTTCATGGCGCAGGAAATCGGCCGTGAAATCAATACCATTGGCTCCAAGGCCAATGATTCTGTCATTCAACGCTTGGTAGTTAACATGAAAGATGAGTTGGAAAAGATTAAGGAGCAGACAGCGAATGTGCTGTAAATATTAAATGAAAAATGTAGTATGTAGAATGAAGAATTACATGTAAAGGATAATTTCAAAAATCCATTCTATATTCTTCATTCACCGTCTACCCCTGCTGCATCCCCACCGTCAGGCTCAATCCCGTCCTAAATTCCCCATCATAATAAAATTCAAAGGCATATTTACCAGGAGTATCGAATCGGGTATGTACTAAATTCCAAATGATATTCAAGGTGTTGTGATCGGCATTCGGATTCTTGTGGACTGTAAATTCCCCCTTAAAAGGTTCTTGAAAATTTTCACCTTGAGGATTTATGGCATCAATCTGAAAATAATGCAATCCAGCCTCAGAATTAGCGATTCTAATTCTGGCTACAATGGCACAAGATGCATGAATGGCCGGAAAATCATTGGCCACAATATTATCAAAAGTCCCATTAATGACTAATTTCCCTTGGCCATAATCTGCCGCAAAATCCGCCAACGTAAATATTTCAACCTCCATATCGATTCAATTATTGCAACAATAATACGATTGCTACGCACCCTAAACTAATACCAATACCTTGTCTTTTGCTAATCTTTTCCTTAAAAAACAAATAAGCTACTGCCGTAGAACCTACAATCACCCCAATATTAAAAATAGGTAATACGATGGCTCCGTTGTTATTGAAATAATCTAGCGTTTTTAATAAAAAATAAAAAGAGAAGAAATTAGGTAAACCTAGTGGGAAAGCTGCCCACACGGAAGCTTTATTCCAAGTAAAATTACCTAAAATGGTTCCTCGGATAATTTCCACCACAGAGGCTACAATGGCCCCAAGTACAATCATTAACATAAATGGGATAGTCCCACCTGCCTGCACTGATACTTCGGCATTTAGAAAATTAAAAGCGGTATTGGTAATACCATAACCTACAAAAACCAATAATAAGGCTGTTAAGGATTTATTTTTGCCTTTCCCATCTAAAGCTGGACTACAAAAATAAATGGCTCCAAAAGCCAAAATCAAACCTGCCACTACCTGCCAAGTCCATGTAGCGCCTCCCCGATTCCAAATCAATAGATTAAATAAAACAGGAATAACCAGGGATATATTATTGGCTAAGGAAGTAGTGGCCATGCCATTCTTTTGAGTGGAATATCCTGTCAAAAGGAATGTCACAACAAATCCTAAACCCAAGGCCAGCATAGCGATGGTAAAAGGCATGTCTGGCCAATGAAATGGTAAGGCGTTAGGTTGGACTGCCCATCCCGTCAAAAAACAAATAGGGTAATTCAAAAGGATAGTCAAACTTGTATCCACCTGATACTTGGCGTGTATACGGAAGTTGACCAACAATAACACCGAGAAAACGACACTCAATATAAAGTAAAGCATGTGCCTAGTTTTGATGCACCAAATCTTTCAACAAATGAATCCATTCCGGTGAATTATTCAAGCTTTCCACCAATTGCCAATGTTCTCCACCCGCCTCTTCAAATAACTCTTTGTATTCCTCACCTACCTCAATGGTTGTTTCCAAGCAATCTGCCACAAAAGCTGGAGAAAAGGCTAAAATTTTCTTTTTTCCTTCTTTCACTAATCGCTTGATGGTATCATCCGTGTAGGGTTGTAACCAAGGATCTCTTCCCAATCGACTTTGAAAGGCCGTGGCATAAGTCCCTTCCTTGAGTCCCATTTGCTTAGCGATGAGTCGGGTAGTTTCAAAACACTGTGCCCGGTAACATCCGTGGTTTTTAGGACCAATCTGTTCACAGCAAGATCCAAAAACACAAGTATTTTTAGTTATATCTCCATTTTTGATATGTCTCTCAGGAACACCATGGTAAGAGAAAAGGTAATAATCAAAATCATGCTCTGCTTGGTATTTCTTAGCCCTATCAGCGAAATATGCTGCGAATCTAGGATGTTGATAAAAATAACTCACCAAAGAAATAGTGGGCATGACTTGCCAAGAGCTCATCAACTCCATAACTCTTTCATAGACCGAACCTGTTGTAGCAGAGGCGTATTGCGGAAACAATGGGATGATGATTAATTTGTCCAACTGCAATTTCTCCATTTCAGCCAATACAGATGACAAATCTGGGTTCTGGTAACGCATGGCTAATTTAACCACATACTCACTTCCCAAAGCTTCTTGCAATCCAGCACATACATCCTCCCCATAAAATTTTAAAGGGGAGCCTCTCTCCTCCCATAATTGCTGGTATATTTTCGCAGATTTGGGCGCACGAAATGGTGCAATGATTCCATTCACCAAAAGAAATCGGAAAGGATAAGGTATATCGATAACCCTACCATCCATTAAAAATTCCCGCAAATATCGACGTACCGATGCGGTATCCGGAGCATCCGGAGTACCTAAATTAACCAATAATACTCCTACCATGTATTTCTAATTTGCCGCAAAGATGAGGTAAAATTCTTATAAAGTCCACCCTTCTGGTGTAATCTTTGTTCGGGTAGGTCCTTCAAAGCAGGGTACACGATCCTGACAGCCAGGAGAAGCTCCTGGACAGTAAAACATTTCACCTGGCAATTGGGGTATTAAAGCCTTTTCACCTGGAGGAATTCCTTTGGTACGATCTATGTAAAAGATCTTTTTACTTACGGAGAAAACATTAAAAATACCTAAAATTTTTTCATTGGGATTCGTCACTGACTTGATATTCACACTGAATCTTGTCTCCGCTGGAACATCAAACAGAGAACCACTAGATTGAACCTGAGCAATTAAACTTTGATAAAAATTAAAGGCATTTTTTGAAATACCGCGTTGCTCTAAACGAAAGTAATAAGGCGTGTAATTATCAAAGGGCGCACGCGCAACTTGTCGACCTACAATTCTTTGACCATTGGTTAAGACATCAGAAAATACATTCAAATCATTGTTAGTCGAAATATCCCAGCATTTACCATCGCAAGCGTAGTTCAAAATTTGGTCAGTGGCTACAGGTGGCGTAGTGCAAGTATTTTGCCTAAAATTCCAAACTCCTCCTCCTCCACAAGAGGCACATACACTGATTGGCTCATAATGTTTCCAATTCCACATATAATAATCGCCTTCTCTTGGACTATCCTTAAAATCCAGATAAACTGTATAACCCGCCCTACGAACATCTCCTTTCGAATATTGATCTAATACTTCAAACTGTGTCACAATATTTTCAATCTCGGGTACAGGATTCATTTCTTCCTGGCTACTTTGATATTGCCTACCATCCAAAGTCTTGATAAATAACTGATAAGTAGAACCTACCTTACCAGCAAATCCCGTTGGAGGAAAATATGTACCCGTAGTTCCACCAGTCACTTCTTTAAATATGGTTTTAGTTCCGGCCTGGTCTACGATATATACCTCAGCTTTTGTTACAGGCAGGGATAAAACTGACATGATCTTATTCGCAGAATTCGTCAAACGAATTCGACACATGGTTGGATCATTCACAATGTCCGCTTCTATGGTCATGTAGGAGGTAGAGTCCACTTGGACAAAATCTTTGATTGGATTGATACATGCCCAAGTCATAAAGAACAAGGCAAAGCACAAGAATATATAGCTAATTAACTTATTAGGCATTCTACAAAAATTTAAAATTATAGGTCAATGAAACAAATGGGGCAGCAAAAACGCTCAACTCATAGGGTTGAAGCATTTGCTTATTCGATTTAAAGAAGACAGAATATGGGTTTTGTCTTCCGTATAAATTATATACGGTGAATACCCAAGAACCCTCCCATCTCTTTTTAACCATGGATGGATTACTAATAGTCCATGAAAAATCTAAACGGTGATAATCTCTAATTCGATCATTATTTCTGGCCGCAAAAACAGGATATCTCTTCCCTGCAATCTCGTAACTTCCTGATGGTGAAGAAAATGGACGCCCCGTATTGTAAGCAAAAGTAAAGGAGAAACTATGATGGGTAGTCGGCTGAATATTCAACATCATATTGAAGGTATGCGGCTTATCATAATTGGTGGCAAACCATTCTCCCCCATTGATAGCCTGTACTTCAGGAAAATCACCAATCATTTGATTGAATGCTCTAGCATAAGTGTAACTCACCCAGCCAGATACCTCTCCTTTCTTTTTCTGCAACATTAACTCCACTCCGTAAGCTTTACTCTTACCTGTTATTAATTGAGTTTCAATGTTGGGATTCAGCTGCAAATTAGCCCCTGAAACAAAATCCAAGGTATTTCTTACATCACGGTAATAAGTCTCTAAAGATGCCTCATACACATTTTCATTATAGGTTTTAAAAAAGCCTAAGGAATAAAAATCAGATTGCTGTGGCTTAATAAAATTGTCGGCCGTTTTCCAACGAGATGTAGGTAAAGGAGTGGTATTGTTCGACAACAATTGGAAGAATTGTTGCATTCTGTTATAACCAAATTTCATGGTGGTATTTTCCGCTAACGAATACTTCATGGTCAATCGGGGCTCTAAACCACCATAGGATGCCATGACTTCTCCATCACCATATACTTTTTTCCCAGTCACCGTATTGGCAGCTGGCATACGAGATGGATCGTATTGATTTACCACTCCTGCACCTATTCGCCAATATTGGGCATATCTCAAACCAGCCTGAATAGTAAATTTAGAATTGACCGTCCATTCATCATCGGCATAAATAGCGGCCTCTAAAGATTGTTCATCCGGTAAAACCACGCGAGCCACACGAGAAACTACCCCATCATTTAAAGAACCAGGCTTAACATAATAGCGGGTCGCCATAGCACCAAAGTTCATCTTATGGCTTTCTCTTGGCTGGTAATCAAAACTAATATGTAAATTTTTGTAATCGATGGAACTTAACAAATCAATGGTGTTAACCGTATCAGGAGAATAGGTTTTGGTTTTGTATAGAGTACTAGTCGCACTGAGCATCATGTTTAACTTATCTGAAAAATAATGGTTCCAGTGTACCGCCAAATTATTATGTCCATAATCAAAGGATGTCCGCTTGGCAACCACGTTTTCAATGCTAAACAATGAATCCACCCGATAGAAGTCTTGACTCAAATAGCTAGAAATTGAAATAGTATTTTTATTGTTTGGACGGTAAAACACTTTGGTTGCTACATCCATGAAATTGGCACGGATATTTTTCAGTTCAGTGGGAGCAAACCATTTGAACATAAAATCATTGACAGATAATCGTCCTGCTACAAGAACGGACAATTTCTCTTTTAAGATAGGAATTTCTGCCATTACCCGATTAGATACCAACCCAACCCCACCTTGCATTTTGAACTTCTCCGTATTAGGCTCAATCATTTTGATATCCAAGACAGCTGCAGTTCTACCCCCAAATCGAGAAGGCACTCCTCCTTTGTATAATTCTAGGTCTCTGATGGCATCAGAAGCAAAAACCGAGAATAAACCAAACATGTGAGTTGGATTAAAAATAGGGGTATTGTCAATAAATACCAGATTTTGGTCCACATTGGATCCTCGAATATTAAGACCATTAGCCCCCTCACCCACGGATGACACCCCTGGAAGGGTTTGTAAACTTCGAATAACATCCACTTCCCCCATCATCGTAGGCAGCTTTTTGATTCCCTTTAAGCTTAGTACGGTTACGCCCAAGGAGGGTGTTTGAATATCACGTTTAGTTGCCGCACTGGAGACAATAACCTCTTCCAACTGCTTGGTCACATCATTTAATTGTGCATTCAGCGTGGTGTTGGATTTGATATAAACCTTGGTACGATAAGGATTATAACCCACATGACCTATCTTCACTACAAACTCGCCATAAGGCAAATAGATTCGATAATAACCTAAGGAGTCTGTAGAAGTGCCAGATTTTTTAAAATCAACAGATATATCTGCTCCACGAAGAGGCTCTCCTGTCTGAGCATCTGTGACTCTACCCTCCAAATAGGGTAAAGTAGTTGTATTTTGTGAAAAGCTTTTGTGGAAAACGATTAAGCAACATAAGACACAAAAGACCCTGGTAAAGAGTTTACTCATAGAATTGGTTTGAGGTAAAAAACCAATGTTACGGATAATAGCTGAAAAGTAGAAATGAAATTACATGAACATCGACCAAATGGACGATAATGCGACGAAAACTAAGGCGGCAGGTGTTAAAACCTTCCAGCACAGGTACATTAGTTGATCAACGCGTAAACGAGGCAATGTCCAACGTACCCACATTTGAAGTGCAATGAGTAGATAAGTTTTAATCATAAGCCACATAAATCCCAATAAAGTGGCAGCAATCGTCCCAGGTGTACCATTCGTCCAATCAGCCAAGCGTAAACTTCCTACATTGGGAAAGGGAGAATACCAAGCACCCCAAAATAAAATAACTCCCAATACACTGACCAGTAGCATCATACCATATTCTGACAAGAAAAGTAGGGCCCAACGCATACCGGCATATTCAGTATGAAAACCTCCTACTAATTCAGACTCTGCCTCAGGAATATCAAAGGGCGCTCGATTCGCTTCCGCTAAACTGGCGATGAAAAACAGAATAAAGAGAAAAAAGAAAAAAGGTACCCGAACTACATTCCAGGTTAAAATTCCTCCTACCCGACTGACATCCCAATCTAGAAAGGATAATCCAAACAAGTAATTAGTTTTTGAACTAAAAACGCCTTGCTGCAAAGCTATTTCCTGCAAGTTTAAGCTTGAGGAAATCAGGATGACACATAAAATACTTAAACCCAGAGGAATTTCATAAGAGACCAATTGTGCTGCTGAGCGAATGGCTCCCAAAAGAGAATATTTATTATTGGATGTCCAGCCGGCTAACAAAATCCCTAAAGTATCCAATGAGACAATACCCATCAACAGCATGACTCCCATCTCAGTTTGACTGCCCTGTAGAAAATTACCCGAGCTGAGTGGAATGACGGAAAATGCTCCAAAAACCGATAAAAAAATGATCCAAGGGGCCAACATAAACAACTGCCTTTGAGCCGAAGCGGGAACAATATCTTCCTTCTGAAATAATTTCAATAAATCTGCGAAAACCTGAAGCAAACCCCATTTCCCCGCTTCCATAGGTCCCAATCGGTCCTGCATAAACGCAGATAATTTACGCTCCACGTAAACACCCACCACCACATTGATAGTCAGTAAAATTAAACAAACCACCAAGGCTATCCACATGGATTACAATTGATTTAGGGCGTTCAAAAAATCAGCTTTTAAATCCTCTATCGCCTCTAAACCAACCGCCACACGAACTAGACCATCAGTAATACCTACGGCAGCACGGTCTTCTGGCGAAATTTTAGAGTGAGTAGTAGAAGCTGGATGCGTTAAAATGGTACGCGTATCTCCTAAATTAGGGGAAATAGAAACTATATGTAATAATTGACTCAATTTCTGCACCTTAGCAAATCCACCATGGATATCTAAAGTCAAGATTCCTCCCCCATATTTCATTTGCTTTTTAGCCAATTCATACTGTGGATGACTCTTTAAAAACGGATATTTCACGGTTTTGATAGCAGGATGCCCCTCCAATGCCTCAGCCAAGGCCAAGGCATTTTCGGCATGCTTCTGCATGCGTAAATCTAATAATTCCAAGCTTTTAGATAATACCCAAGCATTAAATGGGGATAAGGAAGGACCTGTATGACGAGCAAAAAAGCGTATTTCAGTTATGTATTTTTCCTTTCCACAAACGACTCCACCCAAAACTCTACCTTGTCCATCAATGTATTTAGTGGCTGAGTGAATCACTAAATCTGCCCCAAGATCCAATGGCGTTTGCAAAATAGGCGTGGCAAAACAATTGTCTACTGCTAAAATGATGTCTTTACCCTCTTTTAATGCGGCTAACTCAGCTAAATCTATTAAATCTAGCCCTGGATTGGAGGGACTTTCGCAAAAGAAAAATTTAGTATTGTCTTTAATGGCTGCCTTCCAAGCCTGGAGATCATGCCCCTCCACGAAAGTGCATTCGATACCCCATTTAGCTGTAATTTTAGTTAGGATTTGAATAGCCGATCCAAATAGCGCACTAGATGCCACCACATGATCACCTTGTTTCAATAAACCAGCGATAGAAGAAAAAATCGCCGCCATACCTGTGGAGAAAGCCAAACCAGCCTCAGCATTTTCCAACATGCACATTTTCTCAACAAACTCATCTACATTGGGATTTTGATATCTAGAATAGATATTACCTGGAATTTCCTCTGCAAAAATGGCTCTACCCTGCTCTGAATCTTCAAACGTAAAACTAGAAGTTAAATATAATGGTACAGAGTGCTCACGGTTATGTGAACGCTTTGCTTGAATTCGGATAGCTTGAGTTTGTTTCTTCATATAGATGCAGGCGAAATTTAATCTACAAATTTAATGGAATAGAACGAAAATCAAATTTAATATTTCAGCATGAGGCTTTGAGCGCCACAAGGGACTATTTAATATGTAAACATCAACCTAAGAAAAAAATAGTAGGAATCCTTACAGGTATTTGAGTAAATCAATTCTTTTTTGGACTTTTACAGGCAATTAATACATTTTAAGCATAACTATGAAAAAAATATTTGCCTTAGTCCTAAGCTTAGGGCTAATGTTGCCTGCCATGGCACAAAGTGAGCAGTGGACGAATTTATTTGATGGGAAATCGTTCAAAGGATTCAAACAATTAAATGGTCAGGCTAAATATGAGGCCAAAAATGGCGTCATGATAGGAACTACCGTAGCCAATACTCCCAACTCTTTCATGGCTACCGAAAAAGAATACGATGATTTTATTCTGGAGGTCGATGTAAAAGTTGACAATTCTATGAATTCAGGTATTCAAATCCGTAGTTTATCTACTCCAGATTACATGAATGGTCGTGTACATGGCTATCAAGTAGAAATTGACCCATCCGACCGTGCTTGGTCAGGAGGTTTATACGATGAGGCACGTCGTGGCTGGTTATACACAGTTGAAAAGAATGTAGCCGCTAAAAAAGCCTTCAAAAAAGATGCATGGAATCATTATCGCATCGAGGCCATCGGAAACACAATTCGTACTTGGGTAAATGATATTCCAGTTACTTATTTGGTAGATGATGTAACTCCCAAAGGATTCATCGCCTTCCAAGTGCATGCCATCGGAAAAGATCAAAAAGAAGGAACTCAGGTGATGTGGAAAAACATCAAAATTCAAACTGGCAAGCAAATGCGCCCTCGTCCATTGGACAAGACAACTCCAGTCGAAAACTATACCCTAAACACCCTATCTCCTCAGGAAGAAGCTCAAGGATTTAAATTATTATTCAATGGTAAGGATTTAAGTGGCTGGCGTTCTGCCTTTAAAACTACGGCTCCTCCATCCGTTTGGACAGTTGAATCAGATGGCTCCTTGCATGTGAATAGCAAAGGCGGCAAAGAGTCTGGTAATGGTGGCGACATCCTAACCAACGATCAATTTGGTGCTTTTGAATTGGTATTTGATTTCAAATTAACGGAAGGTGCCAACTCTGGTGTGAAATATTTTGTGGACGAGTCATACAATTCAGGTATGTCGGCCATCGGTTTGGAATTCCAAGTTTTGGATGACGACAAACACCCAGATGCAAAATTGGGAACGGAAGGCAATAGAACATTGTCTAGTTTATATGATTTGATTCCGTCCGACAAAGACAAGCGGGCTATCAAAAAAATTGGCGAGTGGAATCGTGGACGGGTAGTTGTATATCCTAACAACCTGGTTCAACACTGGTTAAATGGCTTCAAAGTTATAGAATATGTTCGTGGAAGCAACATTTACAAAGTATTAGTAGCTCACAGTAAATACAACAAATGGCCGGGTTTCGGTATGAAAGCCAAAGGACCAATCTTGTTACAAGAGCACGGAGATTCAGTATTTTACAAGAACATCAAAATCAGAGAAATTAATTAAAAACCTTTACCTCAAAAATAATTTTTAACATGAAAAGAAGAGATTTCATCCAAAAGAGTGCCATTGCCTCCTTGGGAACATTTGCTTTCAGTCCAAAATCCTACAGTAAGATTCTTGGTGCAAACGATCGTGTTCGTGTAGCTTGTGTCGGTTTTTCTGACCGTCACCGTTCTTCACACGTTCCTCCATTCAAGATTTTACAAAAAGAAATGAACTTTGAAATGGTCGCGGTTTCCGACTTATGGAACCGTAGACGTGAGGAAGGAAAAGCGTATTTAGAGTCACAATTAGGCAGTAAAATCACTACCTATCGCAATAATGAAGAGTTATATTCAGCCAAAGGGGTGGATGCCGTATTCATTTCTACGGCTGACTTCCAACATGCTTTACATACCATTGAAGCAGTAAAAGCGGGCTGCGATGTATATGCTGAAAAGCCATTGGCGGAGACCATGGAAGATGCACGCGCCGTATTAAAAGCCGTAAAAGAATCAGGTAAAATAGTTCAGATTGGTTCTCAGCGTCGTAGTGGTGCTAACTACTGGGCAGCAGATGAATTCATCAAATCGGGTAAATTTGGCGACATCAAAATGGTGGAGTTAATGTGGAATGTGAATCAACCGGGTCGTTGGAGAAGAGTAAATCTTTGCAAAGATTTGAAAGAGTCTGATATCGATTGGAATCGTTTCTTGATGAACCGTCCAAAAGATACTTTTGACCCACGTAAATATTTAGAATACCGTTTATTCTGGCCATATTCTTCTGGAATTCCAGGCCAATGGATGTCGCACCAAATTGACACCGTACACTGGTTCTCTGGCTTAGCACACCCACGTTCGGCTGTTGCCAATGGAGGTATTTACCAGTGGAATGATGGACGTAAAAATGCGGACACTATGACCACGGTATTTGATTACGGTCCTGCAGATCAGCCAAACAAAGGATTCCAAGTAAGCTTTACTTCTCGTTTCTCCAATGGTGCAGGTGGAACAAAAGAAATTTATTATTCCAATGGTGGAGAGTTAAATCTAGATACCAACATGATTTCTCCAAACGGAGGTTTATCGGAAGGTGAAGCTAGAAGTATGGGAATGCAAGCTAACTTATTACCAACCTTGAAAATTGAAGGACCAAAAGTAGAGACTGGATCCAACACAGGTGGTGATAGCTTGACATTTGCGCACATCAAAAACTGGATGGAATGTGTTCGCTCACGTAAAACTCCAAACGCTCCAATTGAAGCAGGTTATCAGCACTCCATCGCTACCATCATGGCGAATGCGGCTTACCGCACAGGAGAGCGTGTTACCTTCAACGAGAAGACACAAGAAGTAATGGCAGGTTCAAAGGTATTCAAATACTAAGAACTAGTTCAAATAAGAAACCGGGTAGTTGAACTACTCGGTTTTTTTATGTCCAAACTAGCCATTGGCATAACAAAATGGGTTTTTGTTTTCCAGACAATTGCCTAACTTGCATGCTGTAATTGAACGCATCCCTCATGATGAAAATCCCTACTCAAACCAAAAAAGATCTGTACACGCACATCGCGATTCTGATCTCCTTGTTTCTGGTTTTATTTTTTGGGTTCTTTTTTGTGTATTTGCCTTGGAGTACCCATCATGGGGAAACCATTAAAGTGCCTAATTTAAAGGGCATGAGCTTAGAGAAAATGGAGGAATTGGTGGATGCCAATGATCTGACCTACGAAATTTCGGATTGCACTTTTACGGCAGATAAACCGCCATTGACCATTCTTTCGCAGTATCCATTGCCGAATGCTTTGGTGAAGTCGGGCAGAAAGATTTACATCACCATCAATTCCGAAACTCCACCGACCATTAAAATGCCGGGCTTGATTGGTTTATCCGTGAGAAGTGCTGAGCAGCAGTTACTTATCTCAGGATTGAGAAAAGGTATCGTGCGGGAAATCAATGATCCAAGGGTGAAGGAGGTCATTGAAATGCAAGTAAATGGACGAAAGATCGAAGCAGGGGCCACTATTCCTAAGGGAACATTGGTAGATCTTGTGATAGGAAATGGAACAGCCAATGTGGAAATGGAATTACCCGATTTAGTCGGAAAGCCATTGGATGAAGTAAACATTATTTTAGCGGGAATGAACCTGACGGTGGGTAAAATTTATTACGAAGCCAATGAGGAATTCCAACCAGGAACAGTCTTTAAACAAGTATGTGCTACATGCACAGGTACCAGTATTCACCCGGGAGACACCATCGATCTATGGGTTGTGGGTGGAGGAGAAAATCAATAATCTTATGGATATTACAATAGAAGAATTAAAGGAAAGAATGGATAAAAATGAGTCCTTGTATGTCATTGATGTCCGTGAAGAACATGAATTTGATGAGTTCAATATTGGAGCTCAATTAATTCCACTGGGAGAATTGCCAGAACGTTTGGATGAGATTAAGGCAGACAAAGATGCGGAAATCATCGTGCATTGCCGCTCAGGAGCCCGTTCAGGCCGTGCCAAAGAATACTTAACTAGCGAAGGCTACAGCAATGTCCGCAATTTAATTGGCGGCATGCTCGCTTGGCAGGCAGCAGGCTATTAAGATGCAATCCATCTCGGCTGCCGATTTTAAAGAACAATTGAATCAACTACACCTCCTGGATATTCGTACACCCCGAGAATGGGACGATTTTAATCTGAGAGGTGTTCATATACCACTAGATCATCTATTGGACCGCATCGAAGAAGTCCAAGCCATCCCACAACCCATCACCGTAATTTGTTATAATGGTACTCAAAGCAGCATCGCTTGTCGACTGCTCCTGGCCAAAGGCATCTCATGTCAGAATTTAGCAGGAGGCTTGGAGGCGTATTTGGGGGTTTAATAGTTATTGAAAATTATAATTCATAACATCAAGTTGACTACAAAGTAAATATTGCTAAACCAAGAATTTTCGCAAGCTCAACATTCTATGATCTTCGACAAGTAAGATCGGACCTTGATAGATTTATCAAAGACTTAGGATACGAACCAGTTCTAAATGAATTTGGTAAAATATCTTACGGTAAAGATGAAAAACTAGAAGAATATTGTTACAAAAAAATTAGCAATGTTGAAATTTAAGTTTCAATTATTGGTGGGAGTTTTGGTAGTGAAAGTCAGCATAAAAATAACTCCATTTCTCAAATTGAAGTTAGGACTGCATTAGAATTAAATAAGCTAGTGTATATTTTCATAGAGAAAAACTTATTTTCTGAATATCAAACCTTTTGTAAGTGTCCCTAATTAACAGACAGTTTAGAATTGAAGAAAAAACCTTTAATTTTAAATTGCATTTGAAGAAGACCCGATTCACAGAAACGCAGATTGTTTCGATTTTGAACCAGCAGGAGAGCGGCCGAAGTGTCCGTGACATCTGCCGAGAGCACGCCATTGCCGAAGGCACTTTCTATCAGTGGAAGAACAAGTATGGCGGGATGGTTGTCAGTGATGTCAAGCGATTAAAAGAGCTTGAGGAGGAGAATTTCAGACTTAAACGAATGTTTGCTGATTTGAGTTTGGATCATTCGGTTTTAAAGGATGTAATATCAAAAAAAGGCTGGGGCCCTACCAGCAAAGGGAACTGACGGAGCAAATCGTCAAGGAGTATGATTTACCCGTTAGTAGGGCCTGTAAGCTAACTAAATTACCTCGGTCACAGTATTATTACCAAAGTAAAAAGGACGATAGTGTAGTAATCGATGTCTTGCAGGATTTAGCCTTTAAGCATCCATCTTATGGATTTAGGAAGTTATTTGCCTACACTCGGCGGGCAGGTAATGTGTGGAATCATAAGAAGGTGTACCGAGTATATAAACTATTAAAGCTTAACCGTAAGCGTAAAGGGAAAAGACGATTACCGGCTCGTGTAAAGCAGCCTTTAGCTACCCAGGTGAATGTAAATCAAATCTGGAGTATGGATTTTATGAGTGACAGCGTAGTAAGCGGCAGACGCTTTCGTACGTTTAATGTATTGGATGATTGCCCAAGAGAAGCTGGCGATTGAAATCGATACTTCGCTTTCTTCTAAGCGAGTTATTAGAACTTTGGAAAGAATCATAGAAGACCGAGGAAAACCAGCTATTCTTCGTTCAGACAACGGGTCAGAGTTTACCTCGAAGGATTTAGAGATTGGTGTAATGACAAAGAAATAACCTTACAATTTATCCAACCAGGACGACCAATGCAGAATGGTTTTATCGAAAGATTCAACCGTCTTTACCGCGAAGCAGTACTTGATGCTTATCTTTTTTTTGAACTAAACGATGTAAGAAAATTAACAAATGAGTGGATTGAAGAATATAATTACAAAAGACCCCATGAATCTTTAGGAAATTTAACTCCCAAGGAATGGAAAGAAAAAGTACTTAAAAACCCCATATCTACAGTTTTGACTGTCTGAAAAAGGGGATACTTACAATGCTCTAGATCATTCTTTCATTATTAAATGAGAATAATCTAAGTAAAAAACTTAACTTAATTAATTAATCAATTAAGTTAAGTTTAAAATATCTCTTAAATATTTAATCCCATAACAACCGTCCCTTGTTTTTCTGTTCCATTATTAGTTAACTTTACAAGTGTTCTAAATTTTTAATGGAAACTGTATGAAAAATCATCTTTTTCAAAGATTACTTTATTGACTTTTTTAATGAACAAACAGAAAAAGTAAAAGAAAAAATCGATTACGTTTTATTTGTCATCACAGTGACGGAAAGGGTACCTAAGAAATTTTTTGAGCACTTGGAAGGTACAGATGGACTTTATGAGGTCCGAGTTGAATTCCAAAGTAATATTTTTAGAATATTTTGTTGCTTCGACGAAGGAAAAGTAGTTGTTCTATTCAATGGCTTTCAGAAAAAATCTCAAAAAACACCTCAAGAAGAAATTGACAAAGCTTTAAAAATTAAAGCGGAATATTTTGAAGAATCTAAATCAAGAAAATTATGACAGCTATAAAGGAAAATAACTCAAACATCTCCACTTTTGAAGAGCATCTTGAAAACCGTTATGGCAAAATAGGGTCAGTCAAAAGAACAGATTTTGAAATAAAAGCCAAAGCATTTGCCATTGGAGAAGTCATAAAAGAAGAAAGACGTTTATGTTCTATGACTCAGGAACAATTGGCTCAAAAAACGGGAACGAAAAAAAGTTTCATATCCAGAATTGAAAATGGACATAGCGACATTCAACTTTCCACTTTATACAAACTTTTAGAAGTGGGTCTCGGCCGGAAAATCACTTTTACAATCGAGTAAATGTTACAGAAATGAACATATTTTATTTTTCCAACTGTCAACCTATATCAGGACATGACATTCTACATTCCCAATCTCCTCAAAACCTCCTCTTTCACCTCTTCGGGATGTAAAAATTCAAACTCCCCTTGATGCCTAAACCAGGTTAATTGTTTTTTTGCATAATGCCGACTATTCCTTTTTAATAATCGAACCATCTCCTGCTCATCGTATTCTCCCCTCAAATGTCCATAAACTTCCTTGTAGCCTAGCGTTTTAAGGGCATATAGATGTTGATAGTCCTGAAATTGTATGGCCTCATTCACCAAGCCTTGAGCCAACATCTGGTCCATTCGTTGATCAATGCGGGCGTATAATTCCTCACGTGGCCTGTCCAAGCAAATCTTGATAGCCTGGAATGGCCGATCAACCGACTGCTTTTTCCTATATTCGGAATAGGCTTTGCCAGTTGACAAGCATACCTCCAAAGCCCTCACTATCCGTTGAGGATTTTGAACATCCACCTGCCCTGCGTAGTCTGAATCCAATTCCTGTAATTGTTTTCGTAAGGGTTCGATTCCTTCACGAGTCAACCGTTGGTTTAGTTGCTCTCTTAAAGCTAAATCCACCTCAGGCATCTCATCCAAACCCTCTAGCAAAGCCTTGATGTACAAACCCGATCCACCCGTCAAAATCACCACGGGATGTTTTTGGAATAACTCTTCTAAGAGTACCAAGGTCTCGCGTTCAAAATCTCCAGGAGAAAAATATTCCTGAATGGAATGAGAATCAATAAAATGATGCTTGATACCTCCTTGTTCTTCTTTCGATGGCTTGGCCGTACCAATGGATAATTCGCGGTAAAACTGCCGAGAATCCGCAGAAATAATTTCTGTCTGTAACTTTTGAGCTAGCTCTACACAAAGCGCCGTTTTCCCCACTGCCGTAGGGCCTGCAATCACCAATAAAATAGGCTGTTTGGCCATCATGACATGGAGGTTTTTTGAGTGTATTGCTTTACGAAACGACCAATCATGGGGCCGACGATACATCCAGGCAATAACCAAAAAACAAAGGACGGAATAAATGCAGGAAAAATGGAAGCATTGACGACTAAAAATGCTGTCAATGAAGCGATATAAGTTCCCATCATTCGCTGAATATGGTTAGAAAGCCAAGCTAATGGGCCTCTTGGCATGGTCTGATGAAATAGATAATCCTGCCTAACAAAACGTAGTCCGATGGAGCCAAATACGACAAACACCAGACCAAAAATTTTAAATTGAATCAATAAATAAGCTCCCCAACCCATAAATATCAGACCAAAAATCAGCATAAAAGCACTGATGATATAATCGAAGTATTCAGCTACTTGCTCTTTCTTCTTGAACCTCAAATAGCGTTTGGCACTCAAATTCATGTATAGCGTAAAAATACCCACAATGAACAAAAAATTATTGGGATGAAGTACCGCCATGATCAAGGAGGTAAAGCCAGCCAGAGCCATACCTACATAAAAAAGAAGGCCAAGTCGTCGATGTAGCTTATCCCCTTTTTTCAAAAAGAGAATAAACGTTCCCACCAATAAACCTAGGCCTCCTCCTAATATGTGCAAGCATAAAAGAATAGAAAAGAATTCTTTCATGCTAATCATTACCAGAAATAGGTATACAAGAAAGTCAATATGGTACAAATCACCACCGAACCTACAATGAAGGATGGAGATAATTTGAACATGCTAGCATCAATCTCTAATCCCTTCGGATTGTTCTTGCTTTCTGGATCTGCCAAAGTAATAATTACCATACAGGTCACGCAGAAAATAAATACCCACGCCATACGATCCATAAATGGAATCATCATACGACCTGTCTCATCAGGGAATGAAGAATAGAATAAACATTCTGTTACACCCGTCCATGAAGGAATGTATTTAGTGATGATGGAAAACGTAACACCACCTAAAAGAGCCACTAATGCAGCTGTAGAAGTCGTCCTTTTCCAGAAAAATCCTAAAGTAAATAGGGCAAAGATACCCGGAGATACATATCCGGTATATTCTTGAATAAACTCAAAACCACCCTTTTTATCAATACCCATCATAGGCGCTACAATCACCGAAGTGACCATGGCTCCAACTACGGCAAAGCGACCTACATTCACCAATTTCTTCTCGCTTGCGTTTGGATTGATGTATTTTTTATAAATATCCAAAGTGAAAATGGTGGAAATAGAGTTGGCTTTTCCAGCCATGGAGGCCACCACCGCAGCTGTTAATGCCGCAAATGAAAGACCTTTTAATCCTGTTGGCAATAAGTTCAATAACACGGGATAGGCGTTGTCCTTATTCAAAACTCCATCTTTCAACATCTCTGTTTGAAACATACCGTCTTTGTACAATAAATATGCCGCAATACCCGGTAAAACCACAATGATAGGCATCATCAATTTCAAGAAAGCAGCAAACAAAATACCATTTCTTGCTGTAGTTAAATCAGCTCCTAAGGCTCTTTGTGTGATATATTGATTACATCCCCAATAATTTAAGTTGATAATCCACATACCCCCAACCAATACCGCTAGACCCGGTAAACTTGGGTAATTGGGATTGCCTTTCTGTAAAATCATGTGGAAATGCTCTGGAGCTTTGGTCAACAAGTGGTTGACTCCATCCACTACTCCTGAACCACCAAAGCGGTCAGTTACCATGTTTAAAGCTAAATATGCCGTGGCTAAGCCCCCTAAAACGAGGAATACTACCTGAATAACGTCGGTGTAACCAATAACTTTCATACCACCCAAAGTAATAAAGATGGCAAATACCGACATTCCAATCATACAAACGGTAAAGTCAACACCGGAGATGGTGGTTACCGCCAATGCCCCTAAATACAAAATAGACGTTAAGTTTACGGTAATGTATAACATCAACCAAAAAACTGCCATGATCAAACTAACCGTTGGGCTGTAGCGCTGGGTTAGGAATTGAGGCATGGTGAAAATCTTATTTTTAAGATAGATGGGCATGAAGAAAATGGCCACAATTAGTAAGGTAGCTGCTGCCATCCACTCGTAGGTGGCAATGGCTAATCCCAATCTAAATCCATCACCCGAAGTACCAATAAACTGCTCTGCTGAGATATTGGAAGCGATCAGAGAGGCTCCAATGGCCCACCAAGTCAATGAACCCTCAGCTAAAAAGAAGTCATTGGAGTTTGAAATTTTTGATTGTCTTTGTCTGTAAATCCAGTAACCGTATCCGGAAACGACAATAAAATAAAAGAGAAACACGAGGTAATCTAATAACTGTAAACCTTGAGATTGCATAGTTTTTATTAAAGTGAATGGGTCAAAAGTTTACTAATTTAGATTAATCCAAAGGAAAATAAAAAAATATTGAAGAATAGTTAGACAAAATGTGATTTAATCTATTCGAGCAGGTGGAACTAAAATAACTTCTTCCCTATCCACGATGACCTGACCGGCTAATAAATCTTTCGTCTTTCTCAGGTACTTTTTTGAACTAATGATGACCGGGCAAAGGCTCTCATGTTGTCTTTTAGAAAAATGCGCAGCTAGGCCTGCCGCTTCTTCGATCACCTGCTTGGGAACGACCTTTTGTTGAGGATTACGTATCACCACATGTGAACCTGCTACATCCCGAGCATGCAACCACACATCATGGCGTTTCATGTATTTCATGGTCAAAAGGTCATTGTTTTTGGCATTCCTTCCTACCCAAACGGTCCAACCTTGCACATCGAACACTCGGAATGGAATTTCCTCTACTTCTTTCTGAGAAGTATCTTTGGTCATTAGTGGAACAAAGGCATTTAATTGCTTCCGACTGGTAGCCTGCGAAACTTCTTCCAATCTTTTAGCCCAGATTTGTATTTCTTCCATTTTTCGATCTACTTGTTCTTGCCAATGCGCCAATTCCTTAGAGAAATTTTTAGCCTTCCGATAATAGTTTTCAGCATTTTGAGTGGCAGTTAAGCTAGCATTTAACTTGACTTTAATTATTCCATCCCGATAAAAATCGGGTAGTTCTACAGAACTGACATTGGCAGGAATTAGGTGCAAATGAGCCATAATGATGTTGGCTATTTCCTCATAAGGAACCGACTCTTGCCTTTTAAATCCTTGTTTTTGTAAATCCTGTAAATACAAACGAGCCTTGTCCTGAGCCCTTTGGAAGAATACAATCAATTGATTTTTCTCCTTTAGAAACTCTCCTATAGAATAATGAAATTTATACAGCGCATTTAAGGCTTCCAAAGGGTCATGTCCTACATAAAGAGCCTCTCCAGCCAATTTCAACAAACTTAAATAGACTCCATCCTCTTGGTGATATACATAAATAGTAGGGTCTTCTAGTTCTGCAAGTACCTCTTGTACAATTTCCCAGCGTCGTTTTAGATGTGCCTCTTCATAACCTAGGCTATGAATATGCGCTTTGATTTCTTTTCCAAAAGTAGGGAACAAAGCTCCATATTCTCCATCATGTGCTTGAAACTCTTCCCAACTTTGTTGGATGGGCCTGTGAATCTTCGCCAAAGAAATTTCAGCATCTTTCTTTAGGCGGGATTGAAATAGACTTTGAAATTCACCATCTCTAAAAAGGATGATATTTGACCTATTTCCATACAGTTTAAAGAGCAGTACAAAGTCACCCAAAAAATGTAGGCTAAAAGCCCGTTCATTCTCGTACATTTCCACTTCTTGTACCTCGGCCAATAATAAATCAGAAAATAAATCCACGGAATTACGCCCTGCCCGGTGAAAAGTAGCCGGAAATTGTAAGCTAGAAAATTGAGCTCCAAGACTGCATTTCATCCAAAACTCTTCTCCGTTTTGTCGCTCGAAACCCAGCATGAGCTCGTCCTTATCTTGGGAAAAACATTGTTTCAGTCGGGCATACATCAATTTTTGACGTAAGGTCGCGGCTATGACTTTTAAGAAATAATAATTATTGTGCATAAATTGCGAGGAATTTAACCTTTATATGGCCCAACCAGATGCATATTTAACACTTGCTGCTCCTTCAGAAGGTCTTTACAAAGATAAAGGAAGTAAATTCATCAGCATGGCATATCCCGTGAAAGATCTGGAAGAAATCAAAAGCCATTTACATGAGCTGTCAGTTTTGCACCCTAAGGCTCGACATATTTGCTATGCCTATCGTCTGGGTTTTACAGCAGAAGAGGCTAGATCCAATGATGACGGAGAGCCTTCAGGCAGCGCGGGTAAACCGATTTTAAATACGATTTTATCACATCAATTACACTACGTGCTGGTGGCAGTTGTTCGTTATTTTGGGGGAACCTTGTTGGGTGTACCTGGATTGATACATGCCTATAAAGAGGCTAGTATAGATGCCTTGACACAAGCAGAAATAATAGAACATGAACCTTTGAAGCAAGTGGAAATTCAGTTTGCTTATAAAACATTAAATGATGTCATGAAAGTTTGTAAAAAATTACCAATTCGAATTCTAAATCAAAAAATTGACAATCTTTGTACTTTCCATCTTTCCTTCACGCAAAAAAATGCCGCTGACATCATGAAAGCATTGGAAAAAATAGCCCAAATACATATATAAACCTATTTCAAATGAACTATTTTAAACTGTACCGTACGCCTCACGGACATGTCATTCAATCCAGCCAATCGGATAAATCTATTTTTCATCAATCACAATCTTGGGATGATTTCATCAATCAAGAAAATCTATTTGAGGCCTGTGCTCAAGCCTTTGCTCACGGAACGGAAGTGAATTTTGGTGATATTCATTTATTACATCCAGTTGACCAACAAGAGATTTGGGCGGCAGGTGTTACTTATCTGCGTAGCAAGGTAGCCCGTATGGAAGAATCTAAAGAATCTGGTGGTGATACTTTTTATGATAAAGTATACTCGGCTCCAAGACCCGAAATTTTTTATAAAGGCAATAGCCACCGGGCAGTAGGACAAGGAGGAAAAGTAAGAATCAGAAAGGATTCCGCATGGAATGTCCCTGAACCAGAATTAACCTTATTCATCAATGCTCACGGGAAATTGGCAGCATATACCATCGGTAACGATATGAGCTCTAGGGATATTGAGGGAGAAAACCCTTTGTACTTACCGCAAGCTAAAGTGTATGATGGAGCGGCGGGCATTGGACCCTGTCTTTTGGTAACTGACAAACCATTAGCCCCTGAAACGGTCATTGATATGCGTATTTTCCGTGATGAAAATGAGGTATTTCAGGGAGACACTCAAATCTCGCAAATGAAGAGAACACATGCCGAATTAGTAGAATACCTTACTCGTGAGTTGAGCTTCGCCAAAGGCACTTTTTTAATGACGGGAACCTGCGTGGTGCCTGATTTCCCTTTTACCTTGCAGTCAGGCGACCGCATTGAAATTCAAATAGAACCCATCGGAACTTTAATTCAAATTGTAGCATAATGAACCTAACAGGTGAACAAATTATAGGAAATTCATTTTCCAAAAAAGGTACTAGTACTTTCCAAGGCATGCAAGCGGATTCAGGCATTGCCATTTCCCAGCCATTTTATGAGGCTACCACAGAAGAAATAGATCAAGCGGTTGCATTGGCTAAATCGGCATTTGGGGCATTGAGAAAAATATCAGATGAAAAGAGGGTCGCATTTTTAGAGGCCATTGCGGCAGAGATAAATGCCATAGGAGAGCCATTGATTGAAATGGCTTGTTTGGAAGCAGGATTACCTACTGCGCGTATCCAAGGAGAGCGCGGACGCACGACAGGACAAGTACTTGCCTTTGCTAATTTCATTAAGAACAAATCATGGACTAATCCCATTGATGATCCTGCTCTACCTGATCGTCAGCCTTTACCGAAACCCAGCTTATTTCAAAAACAGATTCCATTGGGACCCGTCGCGGTGTTTGGTGCAAGTAATTTCCCATTGGCATTTTCTGTTGCTGGGGGTGATACCATGTCGGCCCTAGCCGCAGGTTGTCCTGTGGTTTTTAAAGCTCATCCAGCGCATCCCAATACTTGTGAAATGGTAGGAAGAGCCATTCAGGCAGCAGCCCAAAAAACAGGCATGCCCGAAGGTATATTCTCGATGATTCATACGACTTCCCACGAATTAGGCGGATATTTAGTGCAGCATCCTGACATCCAGGCTGTTGCGTTTACTGGATCTTACCGAGGAGGAAAAGCATTGTATGATTTGGCGGTTAGAAGACCCAATCCTATTCCTGTGTATGCGGAAATGGGAAGTATAAATCCTGTTGTCTTACTTTCAAATGGATTGGCGGCTAATGGCACTAGTCTGGCGGCCAATTTTAGTCAGTCAGTTTGCTTGGGCCAAGGACAATTTTGCACCAACCCGGGCTTAATTGTGATCAAGAAATCGGATGAAGCATTTTTAACCGATTTAGCGGCTCAATTAGACACCATGTCGATGAATGCTTTTTTAACTCAAGGAATTGCTCAGGCATTTACGAAGGGCTGTCAAAAGTTAGACCAGCATCCTGAAGTTAAACGTTATACCAAGCAGGCAATCCCATCCCCTAGTTTATTCGTTACTACAGCGCAAGCTGCCATGAAGGATCAGGAGATTTTAGAAGAAGTTTTCGGACCGAGTACCTTAGCAGTTGTGGTGGAAAATGAATCGGAGATGATTGCCTTTATTGAGTCTTTACCGGGACAACTTACCGGTACCATTCACGGAACAATTGAAGAGATTAAAGCCTTTCCTGAGCTGATTGAGGTATTAAGTTTACGAGTTGGTAGAATCCTATTAAATGGTTTCCCAACGGGGGTTGAGGTCTCACCTGCTATGGTGCACGGTGGTCCATTCCCCGCTACTTCAGATTCAAGAGGTACTTCGGTGGGTACACAAGCGATTTATCGATTTACTCGCCACATCTGCTACCAAAATTTCCCTGCGGACTTAATCAATTAATTGATGCAATATCTGATTTTTCCCCAACGTTGTTAAGGTTTAAAACCTTGACAACGTTAAATAAAAGGCCTGAGATATTTTCTTAGGCCTATGTTTTTCTATACGTCGTAATGAAACCTACATTTAGCGATTAATATTTCTCCCCCACGATATTGGTAAATTAGACGATGTTCTTCGTCTATTCTCCTGGACCAAAACCCTGCATATTTAAACTTCAATGGCTCTGGCTTACCTATACCATCAAATGGATTCCGAGAAATATCTTTCAATAATTCATTGATCCGCTTTAATTTCTTTTTGTCAGTCTGTTGCCAATACACATAATCCTCCCATGATTCATCCACAAAGACATATTTCATTCTTCCAAAAGACTTTTACTTTGAACATCCCCTGATCGCAATTTTTCAATGGCTGAATCCAATCTTTTTTCATTTTCTTTAGATGACAACTCATGCTGTGTAGCACAAAGCGAATTATATTCACTAAGAGATATTATGACTACCCCATTATCTTTCCCACGATTAATAATCAATGTTTCAAAATTACCTGTCACTTGATCCAAGTAACTTTTTATATCTTTTCTGAAATCAGAAATGGATGTTGTTAGCATTTTATTATTTTTTTGTACAAATATATGTACAATAATTTGTACATTAAAATCAATACATTGATAATTGATGGAGATAAAATCAATTAACTTTCCTTATCAAATAACTGAATAATAAACTCTTTTTCCCCAACGTTGTTAAGGTTTAAAACCTTGACAACGTTATTAAAAAAGGCCTGAGATTTTTTCTCAGGCCTTTACATTTAATCTACAGATTACAAGACTTCAGGATTGGGCACATTATCAAAAACGATATTCCCATCAGTATCCAAATCCATCAACACCGCTGAATCTTTCTTGATTTTTCCAGATAAAATCTCTTTAGATAATTCGTTCAAGACAGCTCGTTGAAGTACACGCTTCATAGGTCTACCTCCATAGTTTGGATCATATCCCTCCTTGGCTAATTTAGCTAATACTTCATCGGTAGCTTCCAATGTAATTTGCTGCTCTGCCAATCTACGCTGAATTTCTTTGAATTGAATTCCCAAAATCTTACGAGCATGTTCCTCAGACAATGGTTCAAACAATACTACCTCATCCACACGATTTAAAAACTCCGGACGAACCACTTGTTTCAACAATGTCATCACTTCTTCTTTGGTCTCATCCATGATGATTTGGTTATTCCAACCCTCCATTTGAGCCATTTTCTCCTGTATCAAATGACTACCAATGTTGGAGGTCATAATGATGATGGTATTTTTAAAATTGGCGGTTCTACCTTTATTATCTGTCAAACGACCCTCATCCAACACCTGCAACAAGATATTCCAAACATCCGGATGAGCCTTTTCAATCTCATCCAATAAGACCACTGAATAAGGTTTTCTACGCACGGCTTCGGTTAATTGCCCCCCCTCATCATATCCCACATATCCTGGAGGAGCTCCAATCAAACGACTCACCGCGTGACGCTCTTGGTATTCCGACATATCAATTCGCACGATGGCATTCTCGTCATTGAACAAATAAGAAGCCAATGATTTCGCTAATTCTGTCTTACCTACACCCGTGGTTCCCAAGAAAATAAAGGATCCGATTGGGCGACGAGGGTCTTGTAAACCCGCTCTGGAACGACGCACAGCATCTGATACCAATTCTATGGCTTGGTCTTGTCCAGCTACTCGTTTGTGCAATTCATCTTCCAAATGTAAAAGCTTATCGATCTCCGTTTGAAGCATCTTGCTTACAGGAATGCCTGTCCACTTCGCTACTACCTCTGCCACATTCTCCGCGGTTACCTCCTCCTGCAACATCGTATTTTCTCCGGCAGAAGCTGATTGTAAATCTTTCAGTTTTTGCTCAGACTCCACCAAACGACCATAACGTATCTCCGCCACCTTTCCATAGTCTCCCTGGCGCTCGGCTTGTTCAGCTTCCAACTTCAACTTATCAATTTTCTCCTTTTCCTCGCGGATGGAATCCAATACCGATTTTTCAGATTGCCAGCGTGCTTTTAAGGCATCACGCTTCTCTGTCAAATCAGCTAATTCACGAGTTAAAATCGTTTCCTTCTCCTTATTATTCTCCCGACGTATCGCCTCACGCTCTATCTCCAATTGCATGATTTTGCGTTGAATATCATCAATTTCCTCCGGCACCGAATCAATCTCCAAGCGCATTTTAGCAGCAGCTTCATCAATTAAATCAATGGCCTTATCGGGTAAAAAGCGGTCCGAAATATAACGATTAGATAACTCTACGGCAGCAATAACCGCATCATCCTGAATTCTAACTCCATGGTGAAGCTCATATTTATCCTTGATACCGCGTAGAATGGAAATTGCGTCAGCCACATCGGGCTCTTCCACCATGACCGCCTGAAATCTACGCTCCAAGGCTTTATCTTTCTCGATATACTTTTGGTATTCTTTCAATGTGGTCGCACCTATCGCATGTAGCTCTCCACGTGCCAAAGCAGGTTTCAATAAGTTGGCTGCATCCATAGCTCCTTCTCCACCGCCTCCAGCTCCAATAAGTGTGTGTATCTCATCAATAAACATGACTATTTCTCCATTGGAATCAGTCACTTCTTTAATAACGGCCTTTAATCTTTCTTCAAACTCGCCTTTGTATTTAGCACCAGCTACCAACAAACCCATATCCAAAGACATGATGATTTTAGACTTCAAGTTCTCCGGAACATCCCCCGACACAATACGCTGAGCCAAACCCTCTACAATGGCTGTCTTACCAACACCTGGCTCACCCAATAAAATTGGATTGTTCTTAGTCCTGCGTGATAAGATTTGTAACACGCGTCTTATCTCCTCATCTCGACCAATTACAGGGTCAATTTTACCCACCTTGGCCAAATCATTCAAATTTTTACCATATTTTTCTAGGGATTGGTAGGTACCCTCTGCATGTGGATCATTCACTTTTCTATTTCCTCTTAGTTCAACAATAGCATTTTTTAATGAAGTAGTCGTGAGGCCCATAGATTTCAAAATATCCGCCACGGCATCACTTCCATCCAGCAAAGAAAGAAACAAGACTTCTACGCTGACATACGAATCTCCCATCGTTTCTTTCCACTTATCCGCCTTTTGAAGGGTTTGCTGCAATCCATTACTGAGAAAAGGCTCTCCCGAAACTTTCGGGTATGTCGCCATGATTTTACTCAACTTCTCTTGGATTTGCTGCGTAGTAATACCCAATTTCTTCAACAAAAATGAAACCGTTTGGGTATCATCTTGTAAAATGGCGGCCAATAAGTGACCCGTTTCAATGGCTTGCTGCCCCGCATTGGAGGCTATTTCCACCGAATTTTGAATCACGATACTCGCTTGGGAAGTGTAATTTTTAGGATTCATCGCTTTATTTTCAATTTGACACAGCCTACATCAAATGTGAATCCAAGTAGAAAAAGCGGAAATAATGACCTGTTTATTTGGGTTTAATTTTCAAAAACAGGCCATTTTGTCATTAAATCAGGCATAATGTACCTGAATAAGTTCCTCGAATCGATGCAATGCTTGTTTTAATAAGGTAATTTCTTCCTTAAAATGTTGAAAATCACAGACCTTGGCTTTGGCTTCTATTTTTCGACAAAGACTATATACCTCAGCTGCACCGAGTGTACCTGAATTCCCCTTCAAGGTGTGGAGTTCTGATTGAACACCTTTGCAATCATTCTTTTCATGGAAATCCTCCGCATCTTGAATTTGCTGTTTGGCTTCTTGAATAAAATCACATAGCATACTTTTCACAAAACTTTGATCTCCACCAGTGGCTTCAAGTAGTGAATCCAATGCCTCTTGATCCAAAGGATTTATTGAATGCTCCTCGCTAAATCCCCCCTGTATAACATGCGGTTTAACGCTTTTAATCACCCATTGATTGACCATCTGAATCAATTGTTGGGCACGTATAGGTTTGGCTAAATAATCATCCATACCCACAGCTAAGAAACGCTCACGATCCTCTTTCATCGCATAGGCAGTCATGGCAATAATGGGTGGCAGATCAGGTAAATTCATCTGCTTAAGATGTTGGGTTGTTTGCATTCCATCCAATTCAGGCATTTGAATATCCATCAAAATCAAATCAAACTCATGAGATTTACTTAATAAGCCAATAGCATCTTTACCACTGGAGGCTGTTTGAACAATGCATCCTGCTTTAGATAAAATTTGGGAAGCCACTTTTCTATTGGTTGAATTATCATCAACCAACAAAATATGCGGTTGAATTTCTTCCAATTTACCCTGAATAACAAACTTATCAGCTTCCTTGTTTCTTTGAACCAACTCCTGCTTTCCAACCTGCAAATGAACTTTAAACCAGAAGGTACTTCCTTTACCCAAGGTAGACTCCACCCCAATATCACCTTGCATCATTTTACAGAACTCCCTTGAAATAGCTAAGCCTAATCCTGTCCCTCCATAAACCTTGGAAGTGGAATTATCCAATTGTTGAAAAGCATTGAATAGTATTTTTAAATTTTCGGGACTGATACCAATCCCGGTATCTTTTACCTTGACGATTAAATCCAAAGCATCTTTAGTGATGTTTTCTCCACTAACTTCAATGCTCACCTTGCCATTTTCCGTGAATTTCAGGGCATTAGAAGTCAAATTGGAAAGAATTTGCAAGAGTCTGGTCTCATCGGCCACCACTACCTCTGGTAGGTCTTTCGATAAATGATACTCAAGCGTATTCCCTTTCTGACAGGCTACTTGAGAAAACAAAGCCATCAATCGATCTAGTACATCATCCAGCACCAAATCACTTGGATGTAGGACCATTTTACCTGCTTCAATTTTAGCTAAATCTAAAATATCATTTAAAATATGGAGTAAAGTCTCCGAGGATTTCTTAATGGTCTGTACATAGTCTAACTGGTCCACATTCAATGGCGTATCGCTTAGCAAGTCAACCATCCCAATAACACCATTCATCGGAGTTCTGATCTCATGGCTCATATTAGCCAAGAATTGCTCCTTTACCTTCAAGGAACGCTCTGCCTGTTCACGAGCTTCTACCAGAGCTTGTTGGTATTTCTTCAATTCTGTGATATCACGCGCAATTCCAGATACCTCTTCAATGGTACCGTTCTCTAGAAAAATGGGATTCAAATAAATCTCTAACCATTTCTCCTCTCCATTTTTAGTCATTAACTCCAATTCAAAATGCTGTTTTTGACCTCGGAATGCATATTTATAACCCTCTTCCATCCTTCTCCGTTCGAGAGGAGCTAAGAGCTGAAATCCCATTTTTTCAGCACTGATATTGATTTGAGGATTAATACTTAGTTGCTCTACCAACAAGTCCGAATACTCATGGTTAAAGCTGGTCAAAAACAAGCGTTTATTCACTGACCACATCAAGTGGGAACTTCCTTCGAAAATCGCATTTAAACGAGCTGTTTCCCTAGCCAATGCCTCTTCAGCCTGCTTTCTAGCAATGGCTAATGCCACTTGTCCTGAAATAAAGTCGAGCAATTCTAAATCTCGGTTCTCATATTTATTGGCACGTTCATAAGACTTCACACCAATAATCCCTGTCACTCGGTCTCCAATGCGCAGAGGCACGCAAAGCATCACTTTGGGCACCACTCCATAGAGATAAATTTTCTTTTCGTTAGCCAATTGATGAATATCATCATCATGCAAAATCAAAGGCTTATTGGCCATGATGGCGTATTCTGTCAATCCATTACCTAATTTCCTTTTGGTAAAATGCACTCTGGAATTGAAATATTCATCCACATAATACGGGAAATATAAAAAGCTTTTCCCTGGGTCATATTGAGCAATGAAGAAGTTTTTAACATCAATTACTTCTCCCAATTGCTTGTGAATATTGGTGTATAAATCATCTAAATTGGATGAATTGATGGTTACCTGAGCAATGGAAGAGTATAATTTACTAGCTCTTTCGGCACGTACTTTGGCCGTGGAGTTATGCAAAATACAGCGGAAAGCGGTAGGTACCCCCTTTTCAAATCGGCAGGTGGCTGAGCCACTGACATACAATCGTCTACCGTCTTTTCGTCTAAATACAGCTGTAAACTCCGGTATTTCTTGTCCCTTACTAAGCAAATCCAGCTGATCTAGCGTATGGGAGGCAAATTCCGGGTGCAGGACATCTTGCAATTTTAAATCTCTCGCCTCATCCTCAGTATATCCCATGGTCTCCAACCAGGCACGATTCACAAATAAAAACCGCCCCGTTATTCCTGTAATCTGGATGAGGTCGGTAGTATTGTTGATCAAATCTTGTAATTGCGCATTGGAACGACTCAATGCCTCACTTACCTTTTTACGCTCACTGATATCTTCACCAATGATACTTAAATAGGTTTGTTCATCCAATTCACTCACAATAGTGGAGTTCACCTCCACCCATTTAATCTCACCTGTTTTAGTGACATAGGTTCTTTCTCTTTCTTCAAACAACCCCCCATTAGCAATGGCTTGGTTGAAGGCATTCCTTCGTACTTGCCTTTCTTCTTCCGGCAATAAAGTGGTGAAAAAATCTTTCCCATTGAGGCTATTAGCTTCATAACCTAATAACCTGTGCGTGTAGGCGTTGGCATGGGTAATGGTCCCATCTAATGCCATGATGATCCCAAATAGCTTTAGACTATCTAAAGTTCGAATTAAATTCTCTTTGGCCGATGTACCTGAAAATGAGGATTCCGTCATTTCGAGTACATCCAGCTGGTTTTTCAGCTGTCTAATTTCTTGAATTAATTCTTCTTTGGATTTTTGGGCCCAACCTGCCATAGCTTTATTCTAAAATTTACTTACAATGTACAAAAAAGGGCGTAATTTTGTTTCCTAATAGCCCCAAGAGCACGTGCAAGTAAGAGCAAAAAAGAATTTAGGTCAACATTTTTTAAATGATTTAGATGCTGCCCAGCGCATCGTCAATGCACTAGATCCGAAAGGATCTTATCAAAAAGTATTGGAGATTGGGCCAGGCATGGGGGTTCTTACTCAGTATCTGGTAAAAAAGAAAGAGTACGAAACTTATCTAATCGAGATTGATCAAGAATCAGTAGCTTATTTACGAAAGAATTATTTGGAGTTTACGGGGCCTCGACTTATCGATGGGGACTTTTTAAGATATCCTTTGGAAAAGATTTTTGGAGAAGAAAAATTCGCTATTGTAGGTAATTTCCCTTATTTCATATCCACTCAAATATTTTTCAGAATTTTAGAATACAAAGATCAATGTGTCGAAGTGGTGGGCATGCTTCAAAAAGAAGTAGCTGAACGATTAGCAGCCAAACCAGGGAATAAAGACTATGGCATTTTAAGTGTCTTACTCCAAGCTTATTTTGATGTAGAATATCTTTTTACGTTAGGACCTGAGGTCTTCACTCCCCCACCCAAGGTTAACTCCGGGGTGATTAAAGTTGTGAGAAATTGGGATAAGAAGCTAGATTGCGATCCACAAAAGTTTAAGCAAGTAGTCAAAATGGCATTTAATCAGCGTAGAAAAACCCTAAGAAATGCTTTAAAAGCTATGCAATTGCCCGACCATCCCTTGTTGAATAAACGCGCCGAACAATTGGGTGTCGCAGAATTTTCTGAGCTGACTGAACTTTGGAAAACCCATGGATATATAGGAGCATAGGCAGATTCCAGCAAATATTTCTTAATTTAGATACGAAATTTTCAAACCTCAGCGAAATCCATGGAAGTAGTCAACCCACAACACCTTCCGTTTGAACTCACCAAAGAGTTTTTAGAGGATATCAGATTACTCATCGCAGAGCAATCTAATGAGGCTATATTACATAAAATAGAGGACTTATTTGCAGCAGATATCACTAGTATTTTAGATGAGCTCAGCGGAGAAGAGGCCAAATACATCGTTCAGTTGTTAGATACTAAACTAGCCGCGGAAATTATTTCCACTTTAGACTCCGATGACCGAAAGCGATTCTTAAAAAACTTTAATTCAAAAGAAATTGCGGGCTATATCAATGTCATTGACTCGGATGATGCCGTGGATATTTTAAATGAACAACCTGTCAGGGTTAGAGAAGAGGTTATTGCTCTCTTGAAAGACCGTGAACAAGCTCGTTTCATCATTGATTTGATGCATTATGACGAGGACTGCGCAGGCGGTTTAATGCAAAAGGAGTTAATAAAAATCAATGTCAAACAAACGGTAACGGAATGTGTAGAGGAAATCCGTAGACAGGCTGAAGACGTTGAAAAAGTATATGCTGTTTATGTAGTAGATGATGACGGATTATTAATGGGAACCGTTTCACTGAAAAAGATCATCTTAGCTAAACGTGGTTCTAAAATTCAAGATGTGTTTGATGCCGATGGAATTGTATCTGTGCAGACCTATGTTTCGGGTGAGGAAGTAGCGGATTTAATGCAAAAATATGATTTGGAGGCTATTCCCGTGGTGAATATCCAAGGCCGACTTTTAGGACGCATCACCATCGACGACGTGGTCGATTTCATCACAGAATCTGCTCAAGAGGATATCCAGGTCATGGCCGGTATTTCCGAAGATGTGGAAGAGGACGACTCCATTTGGCTATTAGTGAGATCTCGTTTACCTTGGTTGATCGGGGGCATGGTCGGCAGTTTCTTAGCTGCCAAAATCATCGACCGCTTTGATAGTTCCATCTCACTCATGCCAGCCATTTCGGCATTTATTCCATTGATAGGTTCTACCGGAGGAAACGTAGGAATTCAATCTTCTTCATTGATTGTTCAAAGTTTGGCCGATAAAAGTGGTTTAGATACCAGTCTTTGGAAACGACTTCAAAAAGTATTGATTGTAGCCACGATTAATGCCATAATTGCTGCGGCATTCGCCTTTGGCTGTTCCATGTTAGTGGACCATGGGGCCATCATGCTATCTATTACTGTATCGTTATCTTTATTCGCCGTGGTCATGTTAGCCTCTTTGATGGGAACCTTGACTCCCCTCGTTTTAAATCAATTAAAAATCAATCCTGCCGTGGCAAGTGGTCCTTTTATCACCACCACCAACGATATATTAGGCTACGGAGTCTACTTCCTGATCGTTTATTTATTGCTTTAATATGCTGGCGGTAGTTCAACGTGTCTCAGAAGCTAAGGTCGAAATTGATGGTCAAATCAAAGCTGAAATTGATCAGGGTTTTCTGATTTTATTGGGTATCCATCAAACTGATTCTGAGGAAGATTGCCAATATCTGGCTAGCAAGATTAGTGGATTGCGGATATTTTCTGATAATGATGGAAAAATGAATTTAGATATTCAAGCCATCCAAGGGCGCATCATTTTAGTCAGTCAATTTACTTTATACGCTCAAACCAGAAAAGGAAATAGACCTAGCTTTATCGAAGCTGCCAGGCCCGAACAAGCGATACCTTTGTACGAATTACTCATCCAATTATTGGAAGAGAAATTAGGTTTCCCAATACAAACGGGCACCTTTGGAGCAGACATGCAAGTTTGCCTAACCAATGATGGCCCTGTCACCATTATCCTTGATTCTAAATCATCCTAATATGACCATACAAGAAGCACAAGAGCAAGTGGACCAATGGATTAAGACCGTAGGAGTTCGTTATTTTAACGAACTGACTAACATGGCTATGCTGACAGAAGAAGTTGGAGAAGTTGCCCGAATCATCGCTAGACGCTACGGAGAGCAGTCAGAAAAAGAATCTGACAAGCAGAAAGACCTAGGAGATGAAATGGCGGATGTGCTATTTGTATTAATTTGTTTGGCTAATCAAACAGGGATTAATTTGGAAGAGGCCCTGGCCAAAAACCTTGCCAAAAAGACCCAAAGAGACCATGATCGCCACCATAACAATCCCAAATTAAAGGCATGAAAATTGTAATTTTAGATGGTTTAGCGCTGTTTCAACAAGATATTCCTAGAAATGCATTCCAAGCTTTTGGGGAGATTGATTTCTATGAAAAAACGAATCCAGATGAAATTCCCTTACGAGACCCAGCGGCCACGGTTTTAGTGACCAATAAATGTTTGGTGAATGAAAAGGCATTGCAGCATTTCAAAGAAGTCAAATTAGTGTTGGTAGCAGCGACTGGGTATAATTCGGTAGATACCTTGGCCTGTAAAAATCGTGGTATTCAAGTTTCCAATGTACCAGCTTATGGAACCTATTCGGTAGCCCAACATACCCTCGCCCTTTTGTTGGCTTGGAGCAATCGGGTAGAACAACATAATCGCTCTGTTCAGGCAGGAGAATGGATTCAAAATGATTGGGCTTATTCTTTGAGTCCCTTAAATGAATGGGCAGGTAAAAAAATGGGAATCATAGGTATGGGAAATATTGGAAAATGTTTTGCCAACATGGCTGCCAGCCTAGGAATGAGCATTTATTATCACCATACTAAAGATTTGGGGCTGCCCAATTATACTTTTCTTTCCAAAAAAGAATTGGCCCAAACTTGCGATGTTATCAGCTTACATTGTCCATTAAACCCGCAAACCGACCAAATTATCAACGAGGAGTTTATCTCCTGGATGCCTGAGCATGCTGTTTTAATTAATAGCTCGAGGGGCGGCTTAGTGAATAATATGGCCCTCGCCAATGCGCTAAAAGAAAATCGAATTAAAGCAGCTTTATTGGATGTTTTAGACCAAGAACCTCCTCCACAAAAACATCCTTTAATCGGTATTTCCAATGCCTTCATAACTCCCCACAATGCTTGGCTAAGCATCGAGGCGAGAACTCGCATTATTCAAAGTCTAACGTTAACCTTAGAAGGCTTCCTGGAGGGAAAAGCCATCAATCAAGTCAATTAAGGCTTTTTCTTTGAAGGTGGAATTTGAGTTTTTGTAATGTGATTTCCAATACTTTGTCCCTCCGATTTACTTGGGACATATGGTTTAATAATGGCCAACTGATCCAAGCTTGGATTTAATTTTTGAATTAAAGGGTGACGAATATCAAACTCAGCCTCACCACTAATTTGACTGTATTCTATATCAGATAGGCCTTCATGCTTATTTCCCGCATTGCTAAACTGCAAAACATGGGTTAAACTATCCCCTCCTAGCTTACCACCTTCCCAACTAACTACCATGCCGCCATTGATCCAATTAAAGCCCGAAATGGTAAAATTCTTTCCATTCAATTGCTCTACATCTTTTACTCGCAAGCCCAAATACAATCCCGAAAGCGTTTTCCATGCCGATTGCTTACCCACCACCGATACATCCACGATTTTTCCATCATGGTAAAGCACATAAGCTTGTTTGTTTGTACCTGGATAAAGAATAGAACCTCTTAAAGTATCTTCATTCATGATCCAGCTGGTATCTGCCAGTAAGGAATCCTTTCCAAATTTAGCCTGTAAACCTGCTAAATCTTTACAGGCCAAAACATCATTCAAAATCAAATGGGGAGCTATAGGCTGCTTATTTTCAGAGTTAGGGGATTGGCAAGCCAGCAGAGATAGGTTAAGCAGAAGGATTAAGTAGTTTCTCATAATTTCCAAGATGAACGACCTAAATTAGAGAAATCTATCTTCTCAAACAATGACTTAGGTCAGTGAATCTAAGTCTCTCACTATTAAAACAATAGGAAATCGAGCACAAGCACACCCAGTAAACCCGTAAAGGAGACTAAGGTATCCATGAGGGTCCAAGACCTTAGGGTATCCCTAAAATTCAAAGAAAAATACTCTCTAAATAGCCAAAAACCGGTATCATTGACATGAGAAAACATCATACTACCTGCACCTAGGGCCAATACCATTAAATTGGGGTCGGCTGAGGAATTTAGCAAGATTACCTTCATAAACCCAGCAGCGGTGATTCCTGCCACGGTAGAAGAACCTACACAAACACGAATCACAGCGGCCATTGTCCATCCTAGCACATATACATTCCATGTGGAGGAGCCTAAAGAATCTGCAACCGCTTGACTCACCCCTGCTTCCACCAAAACCTGTTTCAATGCTCCTGCTCCACCGAAAATCAATAAGATTCCAGCAATATCCTTAATGGAAACAATGGATGATTGAAGTAAATCCTCAGTTTGAAAACCTATCCTTCTTAATAATAATGCCGCCAATAATACTGCTAAAAACAAAGAAAACACGGGGTTAGACAAATACCCAGCTAATAAAGGAAAGTAAGATGCTCCAAATGAACCCAAAGCCAAGGAAAGAATGGGAAACAAAACGATTAGGAAACTTTGAAAACTAGACAATTGAGGACGCCCTGTTTTCTCCTCTGGATCCGTAAATACAAAAGCAGGATTAGGAGGACTTGAAATATAACGGGTACTTAAACCAAACCATAAACCAGAAATCAATATAGCAGGAATAGCAATGACAACACCATATAGCATCGTTTTGGATAAATCAGCACCAAACTCCTGCATGATAGCCAATGGAGCAGGATGAGGCGGTAAATAGCCTTGAGTAACCGTGAGAGAAGCCAACATCGGGATTGCTATGAAAGTTGCTGGTTGCTTTAATTTAGCGGCCGCGGTAATCACCAAAGGAGCTAATAACATAAATGCTACCGAATAAAACAAAGGAAGGCCCACTAAAAACCCAGCCATCATAAAGCCAATCCGAGCATATCGTGTACCCGAAATTCGCAATAAGACCTCCGTCATTTTTTGGGCGGCGCCACTCATTCCTACCCATTTCCCTAGGATGGAGCCAAATGCCAATATGCCAGCAATAGACCCTAAAGTACTTCCCATGCCATCTTGAATGGCTTTAAATATTAAGGTGGGGCTCAACTGGAAAAAGATGCCAGCAATAATGCTAACACCTATAAATGCAACAAATGGAGGAAATTTCAGCCAAGTCATGGCTAAAACCAATAAGACTATAGCCCCAAAGGTTACGAGAAATAACATATACTTTATTTTTCCTGAAGGGCAAGCAAGGCTTGCCAAACCTCATCGTAAGGTAGTCCTTCCGCTCTACCATGGAGATTAAATAACACTCGAGAGTGCTTAGCTTCCTGGTAAAAGCCTGAATAGGACATATATTTCTTAAAGTAAGTAAATTCACCACAAATCACCAATCCCGGTATTTGAAATGCATTGGCCATGTGCGTGGGTCCAGAGTCCAAACCAATAAAAAAGCTAGCTCCCTTGATAATTTTCATGGTTTCCATGATATCACATTTCCCTACCAAGGAAGTGAAATTAGGATGAGTAAAAGGAAGAGGATTTTTCATACCTATCTCCACCACATGCACTCCCCAAGTAGCAATAGCTTCTTGTATAAGTTTTATCCAATGTTCATCTTTCCAATCTCGGAGGCCAGCATTGGATTTGCAATGCACTACCCAATAAGTAGCAGGCAATGTACATTGTAAAGCTTGGCTATCTACGTATAAATGAGGTTGACCTGAAATAATACCTAAATCTGCTAATTGAGAGGCAATTTCCAATAAATTAAACTGATGGTAATAATTATTCAATTGTATTCCAAAGGCATCAGCTTTTTCATTTTTTAAAGGAATTTGAAATTCAGGCTCAATTCGAAAATCACTTAACTGTAAAAAATAAAATTTAGAGAAGGGATTCCAGCACAATAAAAATCGCGCTACCAATAAATTGTATTCATCCACCATTTCGGTGATTTGGGGATGCTCTGAAAATACGGGGAAATATTTTTTCTCGGTAATCCAGTACAAAGCCACTTTGCCATATTTTTGGTGCAAAGCCCCTACAATCGGCTCAGAAGCCACCATGTCCCCTAAATCCCCATCCATCAGAATACCTATGTGTACGGCTTGGGGCTCAATTAATCGTTTGAAAAGTATTCGAAAATTCAGGCTAATGAAATATGCCAATGAACCTATCACATAGGTCATTCGATGTAACATAATTTATAAAGTTTAAATAGGTTTAAAAGGACTGAAAATTTCTCACAGTTCTATCTTAAGTGGTTAAAATTAAAACTAAAATGTTAGAACAAAGTCATGCTTGGTAAAATAAGCCTAAATTTTCGCTAAGTCTAATTTATAAAATTTATTTACCTTTGACCATTATTTAAACCTATGTACAAAGTCTCTACCTATATTTCCACCATCATAATATTGTCTTTGATTGGAGTATATGTATGTTACATTTACAATTTCAGTCTAGATTTTCCATTTCAGGACGATGTTTCCCTACTAGATTTTGTTAATACAACGTTAATACGTCCATGGAATTGGTCGGTCTTTTTACATGAACTATTCCGGGTGGACAATGATCATTCCATCGCCTTACCTAGATTAATCACTTGGTTGGACTATATCATCAATGGGAAAGTAAATTTCCAGCATCTGATCATGATTACTGTGGTCAATTTGTTGTTTATTCTTTACTTATTGTATCGACTTTTTCAAAAGCAACAATTACCCATGGTATATTTTATTCCGGTAGTACTCATTTGGTTGCAACCCCAGTACCACGAAGTGTCGAATTGGGCCATCACTGGCCTACAACATAGCCTAATAAACATTTTTTTACTTAGCAGTTTAATTCTGATTTCAGAGAAAAAACCATTTGCATTAGCGTGGTCCATTTTATTTGCATTCTTAGCTTGCTATACCTATGGTAATGGTTTTATCTTGTTTTTAACCATCGGATACTTGTATTTGATTCAAAAAAACTGGAAAAATGTGCTGATTGTCGCCTTTGGTCTACTTGTCTTTTTTGCCGTTTACCTGCAAATTTACCAAATGGGCCAAACGACTAAATTCCATTGGAACATCAGCCACATCCTATTTTCTTTTTTAGCATTTATCGGTGCCAGTGCCACTGAATTCCCTAAAATAAGTTTAATATTATCAGGTTTTTTAGGATTAGGGGTCGTAAGTATATTCGTTTATTATAGTTGGTCATACTGGAAAAGAAATTCACAAAACACACTCCAAGCCACTTATCTTAGTATTCTAGCCTTCATCTTGATCACATCAGGATTAATTGCCCTTGTCCGCTCAGCAGAAAGCTACACCATATATAGTAGATACCAATTGTACGCAGCCCTTTCGGTCATTATCCTATATCTATTTTTATTAAGTAGAGCTAGTGCAAAAAAACAAGCTTTAGTATTCTTCATCGCATTGGCCTTTAGTATCTCATTCAGTGGTTTATCCTATTTCAATCACACCATTTCGCAGCAATACAAAAAAATGAGCTTTCTGGCAGATCGAATCAATTGGTACTATAATCAAAGTTTACTCTCTGTGAGCTCAGGATATTTATCCAATGCCAGAGAAATCTACCAAAAGGCAGAAAAGAATCAAATTTACACTATGACAATGCCATGGGTAAATCCAATTGAAAGTGACACTGGCAAAGCAATAAAGACAGCATCCTTGAACTTACATGCCAAAGAATACAAGGATATTATGAAGCAAAAACATAAAACCTGGGTAAACCATTATTATTGGCTAGAATTTCAAGAATTCCCTCTAGATAATGATTTTAAAAAACAATGGTATATCATCATAAGGTTAAAGAATCAATCTCGATACACGTATGTATTACCTATACAGTTTGGCTTAAACGGCAAAAAGAACTTTATTCTTTGGGAAAATTACCGAGCTAAGTACGGTTCCATAAAATTCAATCACGAATCGATTCAAGATGGCACCTACGAAATGTATTTATGGTCTATGAACAGCCATCAAACCACCCCAAAGAAGGAACTTTACAAGCTTGAGCAAGAGTTGACCATCAACTCCCAGATTCAAACGCTGGAACTAAAGTAAAACCAAGTTCATTTCAAGGCACAAAAAAATCCAAGATTCAGCGAATCTTGGATTTACATTACTCCGTGTTCTAAATTATATCTTATTCCAATGTCATAAAAACTGCATGTAGGAACCACACGTATCAACCACTAGCGGATATTATTTTTACAACACTTCAAAGGTAGAGCAAAAATTAACAAACACAAAGTATCAATAATAAGTAGATGTAAAGAAAATTTAACCCAAAAATATTCTTTACCAATTTTAAAAAGAGAACATTTAAATAATTAAAATTTTAACTGAAATTTAAACAAGAGAACATCAACTTAAGTATTTAGCAAAGTATTGACCAGGCGACACCCCCTTTAATTTCTTGACAGCCGCATTAAAACTTTGCCGAGTACCAAAACCCGATTCTGTTGCTATAACCTCTATTTTATAGGATTTCCAACGAGGATTTTCCCTACATTGTTCCTCCGCGTACTGAATTCTCCACGAATTTACATAGTCTGTAAAGGAAAAATCACGCTCTTCTTGAAGGCATATACGTATAAGTCTAGGTTTAATTTTTAAATTCTGAGACACCAAATTGATCGTAATATTAGATTTTAAAAAAATAAATTCTGATTCAAAATATCGATCAAGTTTTTCCAAAATTGATTTATTCTTTACACGAGTTTTGGGTAGAATCTCCGAATTTTCTGATAATCTCTCTCCATTTTTTGGAATATCTCGATACGAATGCTGAAAAACTAATCCTTTTAAATAGGGGCCGTCCAGCAATCGAGGATTTAAAAATAGAAATAATGCCATGATGGCAAATTCCATTGCATATAAATAATCCCTAGCTAACGTTTCTATATGAGTTGGATAAATCAAGTTAAATGCAATGTGGATGCTCAGAGCCAAAATTTTAAGAGCTAAGTCTCCTGTAAGCCAAAAAACTATTAATCGATTCTTGGATAAAAACGACTCAGATACTGATCGATAGTACTTATACAATTCAAAGGAGGTCCAACACAAATAAGCGACATAGGATATAGCCTTCAAATACAAATGAACATGCATGGAAAATACACCAAATTGAGAATGTCTGGTATTAAAAGTATTTTCTCTAAATGCTTGTTTGATTTCCACCATTTTTACAGCCTCTGAACTTAAATACAAAGGCATTAGCTCGATGAAGTGGAAAAGAAAGGGAAGAAAATGTAGTAGATGTATCCATCGGAATTTTCGCTCTGGATAAAGCAAAAAATGCTGAAATAAATAGGACAGCGGACCTATTAAATAAAACAACGGAGAAATGACACGAAAATAATTGGGATGTTCAAATATCAGTGGAAATTGAACATAATAACTACCGTATAATTGGAGGCCTAATTGAAGAAATTGAAGCCCTAAAAATTTGGTAGCTAACAGTCCCCTTTTCAGTAGTAAGCTTGCCCCAAAGGCAAAAAAAAGGTATCCCAAAAAATACAGGTAATAATTAATGGTTATTTGTTCCATGTTAATTTCAAAACCAAATAAAGGTCTCAAAAGAATAAAAGTTATTGGATTAAAAAATCAATCCATCATTAAAGATAATAAGCAGCCTATGTCCAGGCTGCTTTTTATCTTCAAAGAATCAGTATTTAATCTTCCATGGGATGTTCAGAAAGAAGCTTATCAACCTGATAAAAATCTTTCTTACTCTGAATAGCGGCTCTTACTTCCTTAACCTTTTGAGGACTAACCACTGAACCTTTATTACCGAACGCATTACGAATATACGTCAATACATCGGCCACTTCTTTATCATTCATCAATCCACCAAATGGAGTCATAGGTACTTGACCCGCATATTTCACCCCATTCACGGTCATTGGTCCCATTAAACCCTTTAAAACCAATTTGATTAATCGATCTTGGTTGCCCGTTACCCATTTAGAACCCGCCAAAGGAGGAAAACCTGAAGCAGATAATCCTTTTCCGTCTAATTGATGACATGTACCACAATAGCCTTCTTTGCCAAATAAAGCACCACCCGCCGTGTAAGATTCCAAATCACTTCCCTTTAAGTTAGTAGCGCCATAAACTTCTTTTTTACGCTCCACACCCTTGCCACTTAAATGAGCCAAAGCCGTTTCATAAGTATGAATCATCCAATCATCCAAAGGCTTGGTTTTGGCGATGGCTAAAATAGGTAAACCCTTGGCAGGACCTATCCAAGAAGCGGCCACAATAGCTTCTAGACGAACTCGGCCATGTTTGTCCTGGGCTGCCTGACTAAGTAATGTAGCTTGATTTGCCAATTGATGTCCATTGTAACGAACTGCACGTACAGCTGCCGCACGTACATGGTAATCTTTCGCTTTTAATAATTGACTTAACAATACCTGATCTATTTTATTCATTCCCCAAGTTACCCACAAGGCCTCTAAGGCATTATGCTCGTAGTTGGCATCATTCTTATCTAATTTAGCCACCCAAGCTTTTGTTTTAGCCAATACATCAGCCACATTTCTTCCTCTCAACTCCCTGCGACTACGGTAACGAGTACGGTATTCTGGTAGCTTTAAATTCTCCAATAATTCATCTATGGAAGCCCCATACACTTTAGCTGGTTTCACCAATGGTCTAGATGGATAGGTAATACGATAAATACGTCCGTGCGTATGATCTCTTAGTGGATCTCTGGCATTATGTTGCATATGACCAATCAACACATTGTGCCAGTCAATCAAATACAAGGATCCATCAGGAGCAAATTCCATATCCACGGGTCTAAAATTACGGTCATCACTCTTCACCAAATCAACCCGATGCTTGGATTTATAACCTGTACCATCATCCCAAATCTGGTGTTGCTTCATTCCCAAAAATCCAATGGTATTGTTAATCAACATATCTCCTTGAACCTCATCAGGAAAATGTCTGCTAGAAATAAATTCTAAACCAGAAGTAGGTCTAACACGATGTGCCTCTTCAATGAGGTTGTAAGATTTATGATTTGCTTCTCCATAGCGATTTAGCACACTACCCGGCATCATCCAACGCACATCTGGTCCGGAAGTCTCAGCAAAGAAATTTTGTCCCCATTGGTCAAACGCAATTCCCCATGGATTAGGAATAGATAATTGTGCCACCCGCTCCAAATGCCGTCTAGTAGGATTAAAACGATAGAATCCTCCGTTGGTGGCGCGAACGGTTCCATAAGGAGTTTCGACATTAGTATGTAAAAATACCCCTTCTCCCATGTAGATAGCTCCTGATTCATCTGAAACAAAGGCATGAATTTCATGGTGGGAATCATGGTCATCAAAACCACTGTAAATAATTTCTTTGGTGTCAGCATGATCATCGCCATTAGTATCTTTTAGTAACACCAAATTTGTCCCCTGACTCACAAACACCCCTTCTTGAGTAATTTCAAAACCTACAGGTAATTGTAAATGATCAGCAAATACAATTTCCTTATCTGCCTTACCATCTCCATTAGTATCCTCATAAATCAATAATTTGTCATTGGGCTTGGGATCACCTGGTTTATAGTGAGGATAGGTAGGCATAACTGCTACCCAAAGTCGTCCTTTATTATCAAAAGTCATTTGAGAAGGCTTCGCTAAATTGGGGAATTCCTGCTCAGAGGCAAATAATTCAATCTTATATCCTGCTGGAACATGAATGGACTTCAATGCCTCCTCTCCATATAGATACTTCAAACTTCCATTTTTATCTGGACTATAATTCGTCGTCACTGCTGGTAGAGTTCTGGTCTTCTTATCCTCAGCCTCTATATCCATTACCTTACCTGTTCGAGCTGCCAACCAAATTGCCTCCTGACGTATCTGAGTCATTTGACGTATTTTCTCAATTTCTGCTGGATAGTTATCTGGTCCAAAAGGATTGTAACGTCTTCCATAAACATGCACTCCATTCGGTATTTTGAAATCATTGTGCCACATCCAGTTTTTCTCATCTACTGCTGCTTGAATTAAAGCACGGCGCGACTCCACCTCGGCAGCCTTTTTACCGAAAAGTTTATCCGTCAGATACAGCGATAAAAGCTTATATCCTGCGTCATTTAATTGTAATCCGTCAATGGTCAAAGGTTCCTTATGTTCATCATACCATTTTTGAGAAACCTCAAAAACGTCGACAAACAACACCCCATTTTGTTCAGCCACCTCTTTCATGGCCTTTGTGTAAAGCGCTATACGCTCATTTTCCTTTTTCCCATTGGGTAAATCTCTCAAGGCACTCAGGTCTTCAAAGGAGATTGGAGAAACAAGTGCCAATTGAGGTGCCTGAACTCCATTATATTTCTGTTTTTTAGTATGTTCTATAAATGCTTGCAATTCAGCTTTAAAATTATCCACCCGGGCAGCACCTTCTGTGGATTCTGGGTATCCAAAAAATGCTACAACGATATCAGTTTTAAGCCGACTTAACCACACATCATGTTTTTCAAGATGCCCTTCTGAACCTGAGTTTTTGGCAAATTCCAATTGAAATTTCTCTGCACCCGGAAAAGCCCAAGGATCATTTCTAGAGGAATGAGGTCTGAAACCAGGAGTATCTCCTCCATCACAAAGGTTTCTGACAGTTAACAAACTATCAGGATATCTCAAATGTAATTCTGTCTCGAAGTGATCAAAATTGATCATTCTTGAACCCAAATTATTCCCTATTAAGGAAATCGTTGATTGTTTTTTAATGCTAAGATAGGGCGACGAGGTAGGTTGGAAAGAACTGAATGCCAAAATGGCTAATACAATACCTAAGATTCCAAAACTAATTTTAGAGGGCATAATTACTAATTTTTAATCGATGTTTTAAAGATGGAACTGCTTCATCCATTCCATAGGTATAAAAAAAAGATGGACCCTTTGGCAGGATCCATCTTATCAGGTTTTAATTACCTAAGGTCCAACCTTCGCGATATGTTCTCTTGACAAAGGCGTTGGCAGCGTCGTAATTAGTTACGCGCATATTTTGATTATCCCAAAGTAATTTGGTGTTAGAGCCAGGATAATGCATTCCGTTACCCGTTTTTCTTGGAACTGGAATATCTGCGACACGAATGGCTAAATTCGCCATCAAAATAGCTTCAGTCAACGGACCAGCCATTTCAAATGGAGAACTCAATTCCTTTTTACCATATCCTGCGATACAGCCTTCTACCCATTGAGCATAGTGGCCATCGGCACTTCCAGGAACACGCTCCAATTTGCGAGGCACTTTCACTTCTTCATTTCTGGACAATGGTAATAAACGTGGATTGGCCGCATACTCACTAGCCATCATTTTACCTTTTGTTCCAATGAACAAGATACCTGAATTACCATCTCCAAACATTTCATCTGGACCTAATTCCTCAGGACGCTCTGGTTTAATACCACCATCCATCCAATGCATCGTGATTGGACCTTTGGTCCGATCAGTCTTAGGGAAAGTCAAAGTAGCATGACTTGATGGAGGGCAACTATCTGGGAAAAACCCTCTTTTACCGAATGCCGTATATACCGAACTTACAGAAGCTTGTACATCTGTCGCATATTTTAAGTTTAATACACGGAATGGTGCTTCCATTAAGTGGCAACCTAGGTCACCCAATGCACCAGTACCATAATCCCACCAGCCTCTCCAGCTACCCGGAATTAAATTGTCAACATAATCTTTGTATGGAGCCGTTCCTAACCATAAATCCCAATCCAATCCTTGTGGAACTGCAGGCTTTGTACTAGGCCATGGTATACCCTGCGGCCAAATAGGACGATTAGTCCAGATTTGTACCGTATGCACGTCACCGATGATACCTGCATCAAACCATTCCACCAATTGACGAACTCCGTCACCAGAAGCCCCTTGGTTACCCATTTGAGTCACCACTTTATATTTTTTGGCCGCTTGCGTCAAAGCTCTCGCCTCATATATATCATGTGTCATAGGCTTTTGCACATACACGTGCTTACCTAATTGCATGGCTGCCATAGCTTGAATGGCATGGTTATGGTCTGGAGTGGATACCGAAACCGCATCAAAGCTCTTCGATTCTTTTTCCAACATCACTCGCCAATCTTTGTAATATTTCGCTTTGGGGTATGCTTCCACTGAATCTTTCGCCTGACGGTCATCCACATCACATAAAAATCCGATGTCGGCTTTTCCACTTTGAGCGAAATAACGTAAATCTGATTTTCCTTTCCCTCCAACTCCTATACCGGCTACTACTATTTTATCACTGGGAGCGGTAAAGCCTTTTCCACCTAAAACGTGGCGAGGAACAATCATAAAACCAGCAGAGGCTAAACTGGCAGACTTAATAAACTCCCTTCTGGAAGCATCGGATTTTTTTAGTTTCATAGGTCTAAATTTAAAGGTATCCCGAAATGACAATTCCTACATGCCAATTCAATCTTCAAATCTAAAACAAATTTGGATTGAAACAATTCAATTTAAACTATTTTTAATCCAACAATTAATTATTAGGAAAATTAGTGGGAAACAAGCTCCAATAAAACCTGAAATGGTACTGTTACCGAAGTCATATAAACTGGATTTTGTCGACTACTTTCGGTAAAACACTCCCATGGAGCTCCAAAGTCCTTGCCCTTACGAAAATCCCCCTTTTTCAAGTCTGAAATGAGTTCTTTGATCAATTGTTGAGCTAAATTGGGCTGTGTTAATGAAATAGTGTAAGCCACCCATGCCGTAGGGGTAGACCAGTAAGCCCCATTTTGGTAGCTATTTTTCTCCACTAGACTTCCCTCCCAGGCCGTGCGACGATTAAAATCGTCTGTATTTAATACATGTCTAATAGCTCCCCTAAAAGCTAAGTGATTACTTTTGTAGGCTTGTGCTAAACAATTTGATGCCTTCATGGCATTCTCTCCCTCTAAAAGACCTAAGTAAACCGCCCAAGAGGTACTCCAAACATCGGCCTGTGCACTTTTTCTTGTGGACGCTCTCAACATACCTCTCCTATCCTGAAAGACCCGAATTAGCTCCATTTTACATGTATCTGCCTTAGCAAGAAAGCTCAATCGGTCCTTTTCTCTCTCTTGCAATCGATATAGCTCAGCCAAATGTAATAAAGCTTGGTACCTCAAGATGGAGGTAAAACATAAATCTCCTGTGATGTGAATTGCATCCCTAAAACCAAAATCCACACCTCTATTAAAATCACTTACAGAAACTAGCTGATTCAGTGGATTAATAGGAACGGCATGAAAAGCAGATAAGAGTCGATCAAATAGACTTTTTCCTCGTATGGGGCTTTGCAAGATGGATAAATCTCCACTTTGTTTTATGTACACATAAGCCATTTGAATAAAGAAAAACATATCATCCAATGGAGGTTGCTGGCCCCAGCGTATTTCTCCTTGGTTTTCAAAATCGTAGGTACCCGGAAAATAAATGGGTAGACTATCATCTATCCGAATATGATCTGCTATCGCACCCATGGGTACAAAAGAACCAAATTGGGTCTTAAATTCGTGATCATTTTGAGTACTAGCAGTCAATAAAAGCATGTGCTTTTGTTCTTTTATAGGAATCATTCCTGTTCCCAATGACATAGCATAATCTCTTATCCAAAATGCAGGATAGGAAGTCCTACCTCCAGGACGGATTAAAACACCACCTGTTTGATTAGGGCCAAAATCCCTTGAAATACGCTGGCCAGGATAAATTTTTGAACTATCAACAACGGCTTGAGTCAATTCCTTTAAAAAAGCCAAATCCTCTCGGCTAATCAATGATTGAGCGCTAACAGGATATAAGAACAAATAGAAAAAAAGAATGAATAGGAGCCTGGTCATGATTCAATAGGTTAGTCTTTTCATAAAATTAAACTCCAAGTCAAATTCAAGCCAAGGCAGGCTTGTATTAATCAAAGCAATTGATAACTTTGGAAAATACAGACCCAATTTTTTGCAACAAATAAACCTATTTTAACTCGGAATAATGAAAAATTCACGCAGAAATTTCATAAAAAAGGCTTCCACAGGGGCAGCCGTTTTATCCTTAGGAGGAATCCTTCCTTGCTTCTCAGCCAAAAGCTATCACCGCATTTTAGGAGCGAATGAAAAAATTACCGTCGCCTGCATGGGTGTGAACAGTAGGGGCTTAGCCGTGGGAAAGAATTTTGCTGCACAAAAAAACTGTGAAGTCTTGCATGTCAGCGATGTGGATACTCGCGCAGCTGATATCTGTATTAATGCCATTGAGAAAATTCAACAAAAAAGACCTAAAGCTACACCCGACTTCAGAAATGCATTAGAAGATAAGGATGTAGATGTGTTAATAGTTACCGCACCTGACCATTGGCATGCACCTGCAGCGATACTGGCCTGTTCAGCCGGAAAACATGTGTATTTAGAAAAACCTTGTTCGCACAATCCCAACGAAGGGGAATTATTAGTAAAGGCAGCTGCCAAACACAATCGAATCTTACAAATGGGTAACCAGCGCAGGTCATGGCCTAATGTGGCCGCAGCCATTGCCGAATTACATGCGGGGGTCATTGGAAAGCCCTATTATGCGAAAACCTGGTATACGAATAACCGTCCTTCCATTGGTATAGGGAAAGAAACTGCTGTTCCTTCTTGGTTAAATTATGATTTATGGCAAGGACCAGCTCCTAGAAAAGCCTTCAAGGATAATTTAATTCACTATAATTGGCATTGGTTTTGGCACTGGGGAACCGGTGAAGCCTTAAACAATGGTACCCACATGGTGGATTTAGCCCGTTGGGGTTTAAATGTAGAGTATCCTACCAAAGTAAGCTCCAATGGCGGAAGATACCGTTATCAAGATGATTGGGAAACTCCAGATACCCAAATGATTAACTTAGAGTTTGCCAATAAATCACTCATTACTTGGGAAGGAAGAAGTTGCAATGGTAAATCTACCGAGGGCCAAAGTGTCGGCGTGATTTTCTATGCAGAGCAAGGATCCATGTTGATTGAAAGTGGTAACTCCTACAAGATTTTCGACCTTAAAAATAATTTAGTAAAAGAGGTGAAAAATGATTTTGCAGTAGATGCCCGCAATTTAGCTGACCCAGCATCTAATTTGGATGCTTTGCATATTCAAAACCTATTTGATGGCATAAAAAAAGGGACTTCCTTGAATTCAGACATCGTCAGTGGACATCAGAGTACGTTGTTGGTTCAATTGGGTAATATCGCACAGCGAGTGGGTAGAAGTTTGCAAATAGATCCAACCAATGGGCATATTGTGAACGACAAAGAAGCCATGAAGTTTTGGAGTAGAACCTATGAAAAAGGTTGGGAACCAAAAATCTAAACTGATGGCCAGTTCCAACAATGACTCATTTATACATCAGCGTCTGCATTCATTGGATGCGCTGAGGGGCTTTGATATGTTTTGGATTATGGGGGCGGATGAACTCATTCACAAAATTGCCGATCAAAGTCAATCGCCCTTTTGGCAGGCCCTAGCCCATCAATTCAAACATGTCAAATGGGATGGATTCAGAATCTATGATCTGATTTTTCCGCTATTTTTATTTTTGGCGGGGGTATCAACCCCCTATTCCATTGGTAGATCGCTTGAACTGGGAAAATCAAAGGCTGAGGTACTTAGAAAGGTAGTACAGAGAGGATTGATGCTAGTCATTTTAGGCATTATTTATAACGAGGGTTTAGAAATTAAACCTATCGCTGAAATCCGATTCTCGAGTGTTTTGGGAAGAATCGGTATAGCCTATATGTTGGCCAATATCATCTATTTATATTTTAAAGATAAAGCTCAAATCTACTGGTTCTCCGGTTTATTGATTGCGTATTGGCTCATCTTAAAGTTCACATCCGCACCGGGCTTTCCATTGGGTGATTTAACCGAGCAAGGCAATTTTGCATCCTATGTGGATCGAAGTATTTTACCAGGAAGGCTCTCAAGAGGCATACATGATACCGTGGGCTTTTTTAATAATATTCCCGCTATAAGCACGGCCTTGGCAGGAATTATCACCGGAATCTACCTTAAAAAGCCTGAAATAGCCCCAATGACTAAGGTTAAATGGATGATTTATGCAGGAATTGGCTCCTTGGTGCTGGCTCAATTATGGAACCTAGATTTTCCTATCAATAAAAACATGTGGTCTAGTTCTTTTGTACTGCAAACCACGGGTTTGAGTCTTATTTTGTTAGCCATTTTCTATTTTGTCATTGATGTAAAAGGCTATCAAAAATGGTCCTTTTTCTTTCAGGTCATCGGTATGAATTCCATCCTGATATACCTTTCTGGACATTTCTTAGATTGGGATTATACGAACAAGGCCTTGTTTACTTGGTTATTTCAACTCCTGGGCGAGCCGTATTCAATAATCATGGCTGTGGCTTGTGTGATCCTGATTAAATGGGTATTTTTAAGATTCCTTTACGAGAAAAAGGTCTTTTTACGTGTTTAAAACCTATTATTTTGAAACTACATATTTTTTCAACCCCAAAGCACTTAGGGCAAGCTGCAGGAAGTTTAGCGGCCGAGCATATTAAAAAAGCCATCCAAGAAAACGGACAGGCCAATATAATTTTGGCGACAGGTACTAGTCAATTTGAAACCCTGAATCAGTTAATTCAGGAAAAAGAGATTGATTGGAGTTTGGTTAATTTGTTCCATTTAGATGAATACATTGGATTGTCAGAAAGCCATCCTGCCAGTTTTAGAAAATATTTAAAAGAGCGATTTATTCAGCTCGTTCCTAACTTAAAATCCTTCCATTTAATCAATGGAGAGACGGATGCCCAAGCGGAATGCACTAGACTAAATAGTATCATTAGCCAACATCCCATCGATGTAGCCTTGGTAGGCATTGGAGAAAATGGGCATTTAGCCTTTAATGATCCTCCGGCAAATTTTGAAACTAAAGACCCCTATTTGGTAGTTGAATTAGATGAAGCTTGTCGGAAACAACAAATGGGCGAAGGATGGTTTCCTACTTTAGAAGATGTTCCAACACAGGCTATTAGTATGTCCATTCAACACATTATGGCTTCCAGCAAAATCATTTCATCGGTTCCAGATTTCCGTAAAGCAGAGGCCGTTAAAAACTGTTTAGAAAATGAAGTGAGTCCTTGGTATCCTGCCAGTATCTTACAAAAGCACACTGATTGCTCCATGTTTTTAGACATCCATTCGGCCGAATTACTATCGGCAGATTTGAAAAAACAAGCATTCATAGCCTAATGGAATCACTGATAACACGATATAAAATCTACCATGGTTCTGTCATTTTACCGAATGGAATTCTCCCTGTGGGTACGGTATTGGTGGAAAATGGTAAAATCGTGGAAATTGCTGAAGGAGAATTGGACTTTCCGGGTGCCATTGAAATAAATGCTGCCGGAAATTTCATTTCGCCAGGCTTCATCGATATTCACTTGCATGGTGGAGGCGGACACGACTTCATGGATGGAACGGTAGAAGCGTTTTTAGAAATTGCTAAAACGCATGCAAGATTTGGAACTACGGCTATGCTTCCTACCACTTTGACCAGTGAAAAGGAGGATTTAATTTTAACCTTGGAAGCCTATCAAAAAGCCCATGCCAGCCATACAGAGGGCGCTAGTTTTTTAGGCATGCACTTAGAAGGCCCGTACTTTGCATTAAGTCAACGAGGAGCGCAAGATCCAAAATATATACGAAATCCTGATCCAGCTGAGTACACTGATCTTTTGGAAAATTATAACTGTATCCGACGGTGGTCAGCTGCACCTGAATTACCCGGCGCCTTGGAATTTGCAGATTACGCTAGAAAAAAAGGAGTTTTGGTTGCCCTAGCTCATACAGATGCTATTTGTGAGGAGGTTGAAACAGCCTTTCAACATGGTTATAGCCTAGCCACCCATTTTTATTCAGCCATGTCGGGAGTTACCCGAAAAAACGCTTTCCGATATGCTGGCGCAGTAGAGGCGGGCTATTTAATAGACGAAATGGATGTGGAAATCATAGCAGATGGCGTGCATTTACCCTCTAGTTTATTGAGATTGATTCACAAAATCAAAGGTACTTCCAAAATTGCCTTGATAACCGATGCTATGCGAGCGGCAGGACAAGATACGGATCATTCCGTGCTAGGTCATAAGGACAAAGGTTTAGCCGTTATTGTAGAGGATGGCGTGGCAAAATTACCTGATAGAAGTGCATTTGCTGGCAGCATCGCAACGACCAATCGTTTGGTGAGAACCATGCTTCAAATGACAGACATAGCCTTGGAGGATATTATTCAAATGATTTCCTTAGTACCTGCCAGAATTCTTCAAGTGGACCAGCAAAAAGGCAGTTTGAGCCGAAACAAAGATGCCGATATCCTAATCTTTGACAAGGACATCAACATCCAAATGACCATGGTCAATGGACGAATCATCTACGATCCCAACCATTCACTATAATTCTTTAATCTTGATGTTTTTAAAGGCTACATTATGGCCATGATCCTGCAATAGGATATGTCCCTCTTGGATCAAAGGGTAATTGGGAAAAGATTTGAATTTGCTTTGTTGAAAACCATCCATAAATGCCTTCGATTTACGGTTGATGGACACAATCAATTTCCCATCTAAATAATGTTCAATTTGATCCTGATTAAAAACGATTCTGGAGCGATGCCAAGTTGAAATATCCACATCAGGCTTGTTGGCAGCTGCTATTTGGTATAGAGAGCCCGTTTTAATGTCGGCAGGCAAATGCTTATCGTTGTAGATAAAATCTGCATCATCAATCAATTGATATTCATAGCCCGGTTGAGAGCCACCTGTGGCTTTAGGAAGCTTTTCCTCCACCAAATATTTCACTCCAGAATTACCCAATTTTCCCAATTTCCAATCAAAACTTAGATCAAAATTTCGATATTTCTTAATGCTGACAATATCGCCAGCATCTGCGGCCTCTCCTCCATCACTCAACTCTCCTAACAAAGTGCCATCACGAACCACCCAGCCTTTTTTAGGAAACTCATTCATAAATGCACCTCGCCACCCTTGAGTACTCTTACCATCAAATAACAAGGCATAACCCGCTTTTTTTTCGGCACGAGTTAAAACATTATCTCTTGTACAAGCACATAACATACTAGCAATCAATAGACTATAAACGATTTTCATTTTGAATTATTTAATTTTTGAATACATGTCGGCAAGCTTAACGGATGCACCCTTCTTGCGTTTACTTTCATCGGCAGCTTCCATAAAAGCGAAAATCTCCAAGGTTTCTTCCTTGGAAACAGGAGGAATACCTGTTTGGAAAAACTCTATAATTTTTAGCAATAAAGGATCGTATCCTCCATAAGGTCCTAAATGAGCCACAGAGTTAGTACCAAAAGCTGTACCGCCATATTCCTGTTTACCATTTTTTATCCCCCTAAATGTCCCGATTCGGCCATCTTGCCAAACACCTACCACCACTTCCTGATCCTCGTTAATGTATCGATTCACTTGTTGGCAACCTGTTCCCATCATAGTAAACAAAGTCTCCACACCGTGAATACCGTACCAAAACAAGTCGGGATGTGTTTTTTCTAATTTCATAGGACTAAATGCATCTGCACCATTGACCTTCCCCACTTTACCGGCACGAATTTCTTGCACGCTAGGTGAATAGCGTAAAGATGAAGCCGAGAAAATAGGTACTTGGTATTTCTCCGAGGCAGCGAATATAGCTTGAGTATCTTTTAAAGAGGCCGCTATGGGTTTATCGATAAACATTCTTTTGCCTGCTTTGAATACCTCCATGGCTTGTTCCAAATGCAACCTTCCATCGTTAGTTTCTAGCATAACCACATCCACTTTGGTCAATAAGTCCTGTATGGAATGGACAATTTCTACGCCATATTTTTGCACCTCTGCTGTATAACCCGGAATACGTTCGGCACTGGAAACGATGTCCTTACTTCCGTGGGGGTAAGCTGCTACAATTTTAAAGCCAGCATATTGGGTGGCATTGGGCGCGTTCAAGGCCTTGGTGAATGCCGTCACATGAGAAGTGTCTAAACCTATGATTCCAATGCGTTTTCCTATTTCTGCCATTTTTAGATTGGAATGGGTAGAAATTGTAGCCCAAGATGTAGTACTTAACAAGGATAAGCTGGTTAGGCTACCTTGTTGTAAAAATGCTCGACGAGACTTAAATAATTTCTTCATAATATAGGAATTCAGAAAATCCATTTTCTGATTTTATGACCATAAATAGAGTAAAATACGAGGTATAAATAACAAGGAAACAAGACCCAATAGGCTGAACGTAAATCATACAAATCTGCAAAATAGCCATAAAACAAAGGCATGATAGCGTTTCCACATAGTCCCATGATTAAAATGGAGGCACCTAGTTTGGTGAACTTACCTAAACCGTCCAATGCCAATGGCCAAATACCCGCCCAAATCAAGGAATTAGCTAGGCCTAATAAAACCACAAAACAAATGGAAAGATCCACTTGATGGCCCATAAAGTTCACTTCTCCCTGTGCCCATAAAATACCCAAAGTAAAAAGAGTCCCTAAGATGGTACAGATTCTAAAGGCATTGACTTGGGATATGAATTTAGGAATAAAGATGATTCCCAAAATATAACCGGCGATAGTAGCCAAGAGAGTATAGGATGGAAAAACTTTTGCGTCCATGAGTGGAATATTCATGGAACCTGCATAACCAATAATGGTATCTATGGCAATTACTTGAGTACCCACGTGTAGGAAGATGGCAAGAGCACCCAAAATCAAATGAGGGAATTGAAAAATATTATGTTTACTTGAATTGACCATGGCCAATTCTTCCGACTCAGCATCTGTGTCAATTTCTGGCAAAGGAGAATAACGCACTACTAAACCCAATAAAAACAAAACGCTTCCAACAATTGCATAGGGAACGGTAACTCGTCCAACCAATTCATCCAAAGCAGCATTTCTTGCCTCCCCTGACATATTGGCCAAATTTTTAAATAAATCACTGTCCGTTGCTTTTAAAATGACCGCAGCAAATACCAATGGAGCCAAAACGCCTGCTCCCTTATTGAATATCCCCATGATGGAAATGCGCTGAGCGGCACTTTCCTGAGGACCCAACACGGTGATATAGGGATTAGCAGCAGTTTGTAATATAGCCAAACCTGCACCCAGGGTAAATAATCCAAATAAAAAAATGGGATATGTTCGAGTCATAGAGGCTGGTAAAAAAATAAAGGCCCCCAATGACATTAGCCAAAAACCCATCATCATTCCACGTTTAAATCCCACTTTCTTTAGTAAGAATGAAGCAGGAACGGACATAACGAAATAGGAAATGTAAAAGGCAAAAGTGACAAAATAGGCCTGAAAATTGCTCAGTTCACAGCCAATTTTAAAATATGGAATCAAAATAGCATTGACCCAAGAAACAAATCCGAAGATAAAAAACATGAAGCCTATAATCAGTATGGATACCTGGGTATCCCGCTTACTTAAAGCAGAAATGGAGACCGCTTGACTCATCGTATGAACAGTACTTAGATTACACTACTTGTGAAATGAAGCAACAAGTAGCAGTTTTAATAGGTTTTACTTGATCCAAGTTAAAGGAATTCACCTAAAAAACAAACCTGCTTAAACCTGACAGAGAGATTTTTTTACGCCAATTAGCCGAAATTAAAACATAAGATCCTCTTTCACTTTTGACATTTTTTATTCTTGATTTGTAGAAATAGGCTTATTCAAGGTGCGATATTTTATACAATTTCAAGTTTCACCAGAACAAAATAAAGAATTTTATTTATTTAGTCTATTAAATATATATACTTAATAGAATAATGTCTTTAATTTGCCATCGAGTTGAGAAAATCAACAATGATTCAAAGCCTCACAAGGCCAATCATGATAAATAAAATATAATAATCACACCCATAATCCACTCTAATATACCATGAAACAATTTTCTAAATTAGTTCTATTAATTCTACTAGGTCTAGTACCACTCCTTTCATTCGCCCAAGAAAAACCCATCATCAATGCCAAGATTTCGGGTAAGATTCTTGATGCACGCACCAATGAATTCATTATCGGTGCCTCCGTATTTATCAAAGGGGTTACCAATGGTGCCAGCACGGATGCCAATGGGGAATTCACCTTAATCACGGCTCAAAAACTTCCATTTACATTAGTGGTTTCATATGTGGGATACCAAAAAAAGGAAATACTCATTAATAGCCACCAAGTGGAAATTAGGTTAGAAGAAAGTACAAATGAACTAAGCGATGTGGTGGTTACCTCTCGCAGACGACAGGAATCCAGTCAAGATATACCTATTCCCATTTCGGTGATTCGCGGTGCGGTAGCTGAAGATGCAGGGGCATTTAATCCCAATCGATTGAAAGAATTAATCCCGTCTGTTCAATTATATTCTTCCAACGGTCGAAACACTACCTTAAATATTCGAGGTTTGGGATCATCATTTGGTTTAACCAATGATGGTATTGACCCAGGAGTTGGTTTTTATGTGGATGGAGTCTATTATGCCAGACCAGCTGCCACTGCCATCGATTTTGTCGATGTAGATCGTATTGAAGTTCTGCGTGGTCCACAGGGGACACTTTTTGGAAAAAATACCACAGCAGGTGCCTTTAATATTACTACTCGAGCTCCTAGTTTCACGCAAGGTGTTTCTTTTGAAGCTAGTTATGGAAATTTGAATTACATCCAAGTAAAAACTTCCGTTACTGGCCCATTAAGCAAAAAACTGGCCGCTAGACTTTCCTTTTCAGGTACACAACGGGATGGTACGATTTACAATTTGACCACCTTAAAACCAACCAACGCCTTAAATAACTTAGGATTCAGAGCACAGTTATTGTACACCCCTTCAGAGTATGTCAATATCACTTTTGCAGGAGATAATGCTAGACAAAGACCCGATGGAAATGCCACTGTGGTGGCGGGTGTAGTTCCAACTCAAAGAGCTGCCTACCGTCAATTCAATGCCATCATTGCAGATTTAGGTTATAAATTGCCTACGACCAATCCATTTGATCGCATCACAGATGCTGATTCTCCTTGGCGTGTCAACAATGATTTTGGTGGTGCTTCCATCAACGTAGATGCAAAAATTGGAAAAGGAACTTTAACCTCAACCACCGCATGGCGCTACTGGATTTGGGATCCATCCAATGACCGTGATTTCATCGGATTACCGGTTTTAACTAAGTCACAGGGAAATTCCCGACATGACCAATGGACGCAAGAAGTTCGATATTCTGGGCAATTCACAGAAAGTTTAAGTGGTGTATTTGGCATATTCTTAATAGATCAAATTCTTACTTCCAATCCAGTACAAACAGAAGAATCTGGCTCTGCCCAGTGGCGATTTGCCCAAAGTTCTACTTCTGCGCTTTGGAAAACACCTGGTTTATTTGATGGTTTTGGTACCCGAACTACCTCTCGTCTACATACCTTAGGAGCAGCGGTGTTTAGTCAAATCGACTGGAAGATAACCGATAAAATCCATGTGTTGCCAGGAATTCGATTTAACTACGACAAAAAAGATGTGGACTATAAAAGAGAAACCTATGGTGGTTTGCAGACTACAGACCCCGCCTTATTGGCCTTGAAAAACGGCTTATATACTAACCAAGCATTTAATTTTAGTGTGAATGAAAATAATCTCTCTGGTCAAGTTACTTTGGCTTATAAACCCAATAAATCTGTAAATTTATTTGGAACCTATGCCAATAGCTACAAACCTGTGGGCGTCAATCTGGGCGGATTACCTAGTGCGAATGGTGTGGTATTAATCGATTTGGCACGAGTAAAACCTGAATTTGTGACCCATTATGAACTAGGACTAAAAACCAAACCAAGTATTCAATCTACCTTGAATTTAACAGTTTACAACACTGAAATTCAAGATTATCAAACCCAAGTTCAAACTGCCGAGGTAGGTGTCAACAGAGGATATTTAGCCAATGCCGAAAAAGTGCGAGTACAAGGTGTCGAATTAGATGGAAGTATTCGAATTAACAGCCACTTTACTTTCACAGGAGCTCTTTCTTATACGGATGGAATTTATGTTTCCTTCAAAAATGCTCCAGTGCCCCTAGAAGAAACAGGCGCAGCTTCTGCCTTTAAAGATATTTCAGGTGGAGAATTACCAGGAATTTCTAAATGGGCCGGATCATTAAGCGGTGAGTATATTCACTCTGCTAAATTCCTATCGCTAAAAGGTAATTTCTTTATCGGTGTAGATACTTATGCTCGTTCTACTTTTTCTTCCAGTGCCTCACCATCCAAATACCTAAACATTGCAGGCTATAATCTTGTCAATGGTCGAATTGGCTTCAGAGCTTCCAATGGCTTCTCAATTTTCGCTTGGGGAAGAAATATATTGGATCGAGATTATTTCGAGCAGTTATTACCTGCGGCAGGAAATGCTGGACACTATGCGGCGGTGCTGGGTGATCCAGCCACTTACGGACTTACCTTAAGGTTTAACTATTAATTAATCCACTCTTCTACGTAAACAATCCCCGAATTCGGGGATTGTTTATTTTATACCAGCTTAGTACTTGATAGAAAATATCTCTTTGGACACTATTACCCTCTCCTCTCCTTTCCAAGATTCATAGGCCAATAGCCAAGCCTTGCCATTCCAAGTGATAACGGGATAAGAACAATCCGATAAAGGATCTGAAACCAGTTCGTGCCTTAATTTACCAGAAATATCCTTGACATAAATCCCAATCTGCTTGTAATAACGCTCTCCATCCTGCTTGATTTGCGCATATACCAAGGCCACCTCTCCCTTAGGATTAGATGCCAATTGTGCTTGACGGTATTTATCCCCCTTCAAGTGTAAAATCATTTCTTTTTTATTTTGATAGGACCATTTTATTCCCGAACCACTACTAGCTCCTGTATACCAAGCCGCCTCCAAGCCCTTGGGGCCTCGGGCTAAACTGGGTCCAGCGTGTGGACAAGCATTTACCTGCCAATGGTCTTCAACCCAAGTGATTGGCTCAGAAAATGTCTTTCCAAAATCACTCGAATGAATATAAGCCATGTCCCGCTCTCCAATATTATTTAAATCCCGATAAATAATATCCATATTACCTTGTTCATCTGCGATGGCATCAATCCGACAACATTCACAGGTCTGCTTATCCAAGACACGCATAGAACCAAAACCCTGATTATTATCCGTCTCTGCATAAACCAAGGTTCTGCCTTTAGGTCCCAGCTTGACATCCAGCCAAAGAGCACCAATTTGTCCATTCGGCAATGGAAAAATCTTCCCGAAGGAGTGGCTTAGCCCGGCAATGGTATCTTGATGTATCGTTTGTGCCTTCGTCCACTTACCTTGGTTTTCCATGGCATAATACAAATCTCCACTGAATCGGGATTTCTCTGAAGGCTTATTTAACTCATACAACAAAATACAAGTACCGTCCGACTTATAAGCCAATTTCGGCATTCCCTCCGCATGGGTAGATGCCTTCGGATGAATAGGAATGGCTTCTGAAGCCAACCAAGATTGACTTGCTTTGCTCCATACTTTTCTGAAAAACAAAGCAGAATCGCCATGTTTTTCAACCCAGGAAAGCACGGGACTTCCATCCTTTTTAATTGCAAAAGAAGGGTCCATGGCAACTCTTTTGGCATCAGATACTTGTTGAGCATGAGTCAAATATACACTTAGGACTAAGATTAATAGCATCGATATTTTCATGACTACTTCGATTTAAACAATTGAAAAATATCCACTTGCAAGCCCATATTGATGGTTCTGGGTGCTGCAGGAGTGTAAGTACTTTTATCATTGACATTATTACCCCGGCTAGCTGAATTGGCATATAATTCATTGGAAAGGTTCATCACATTCATGAAGATTTGATAGGCTTTCCACTGATAGCCCCAGCGTAAATTCAATACCGACACGCCAGGCAATCCTGCAAATCCTGGATCAGCATACACCACCGTATTCACTTGATTTTGATACCAAGTACTTATTCGCTGCCACTCCAATGATACTCTGGCTCCTTTTAGCCAATTAGGTTTATAGGTAATCTCAGCGTTAGCAATAAAATGTGGAGCTTGAGGCATTTCCTTTTGGTTTACATTTCTGATAGCGTCGGAGGCTTTTTGACTCAAGACAAAATCCACAAAAATGTGACGGGCATTAGTAGCGCCTAATCTAAAATTCCATTGATTGTCAGGACGATATGAAATGGCATATTCAATACCTTCATGCAGGGTTTTACCTGCACTTTGGTAATCGGTGGAATTATCTGGCTGACGAATACCCAACAATTCATTCTGACCACTTAGGCGATAAATAGAGTAGTCCAAAAACAATTTAGTTTGAAACAAAGAGGCCCATCCCCCCGTCTCCACATTATGGAACACAGCAGGGTCAATACTTAAATAAAACTTTTCTCCCGTTGCGGTCGCCTGTGCTACTGGACGTGTCCTAAATACCGCCGATAATGCAGGAGGAGAAAAACCCTTGGAATAATTGGCATAAAAACCAAGGGATGAACTAGCCTCATAGGTCATCCCAATTTTAGGAGAAAACTGGGCATAGGATTTAGATCCAATAATACTTTGGTCTATGAAATTAGTGTAATCAAATGACATGTCATCGTATCTTCCACCCAGGGAAATTCTCCATCGCTCGGTGGGATTCAAATCCCATTGGGCATAAACTGCCTTATTCCAAATAATGGCTTGATAATTGGAAAGAAAATTGTTGGGCAAAGCTTGAGCAATCTCATATTTCTCCACCGACTTCTTATCAGGTCTAAGCGTAGCAGATAAATTTAATTTATAAGCCCAATAAGTATTTGGGGAGCGGTCTAATAGAAATCCCATTACCAATTTAGCATCCAGAAATGTGAACTTCCTACTGTGCTGACCCATCAGTCCCCAACTCGTGAAATTATTCGAATTAACTTGGCCAGAAGCCGTAGTGGATGGTGCTGTCCAAGCAATACTATAGGCCGGATTTTGCCCCAAAGCATTATCGCGATAAAAAGCAGTCAAACTGGAAATAGATTGATCATCACCCTGGTGCTCTAGAGTAATTCTTGAACGAGAAGAGTAAGAACTGCGGTAAGTAAAATCGGCAGGACTTTTATAGCTTCTGGAATAGTAACCTATGCTGTCAATATTTCCACCTGTTTGAGAAAAATAATCATTATAAGCCCAAGAAGCCCACAATTTGCTTTTAGTAGAGAGTTGAAAATCCAATCTTACTTGAATAGATGACTTATCAAAATCTGAATTGGAAGCCCAAGAATTTTTTTGTTTAGCTATATAGCCTCCCGTCATGATGGACCATTTTTTTGTCAATTGTCCGCCAGCAGTAAACTGGGTACGTAAATATCCCCATTCATCTCCCTGAAAACCAATCGTGGCGGTAGGAATACCGGGAGCCACTTTGCTGATTAAATTGACTGCCCCTCCTACTGCTTCGGGTCCATATAATGAAGAAGCGGGTCCTTTAATAACTTCGATGGAATTTATGCCTTGTAAATTACTTTCAATCAAAGCATTGTGATTAAACACACCCAACGGACGCAATGGCAGGCCATCCTCCATGTATAAAAAATACGCCGAGGTTCCAAAGGGCTGTCGAATGCCCATGGCATGTTGCTCATTGTTATAGTTTAACATCACCACACCTGGGACCTTGTTAAGCAATTCGGTTAATTGGATGGCCTTGGTATCTTGAAGTAAATTTGCGGGTATTTTGTGAATAGCTATGGGAGTTTCCGTACGCAAAGCGGCTTGTCGGGATGCGGTTACAATTACCGCCGCTAAATCCAAGGAGGCTTCTTCCATCTGAATAATGGAAGGGATGGCATCACCTTTCAACCTTAAAGATTTGTATCCTAAGGCACTAAATACATATTCTTCTTGAGATTGAAAACGTTGGGATATGAATTCACCTCGTTCATTGCTCAAGGCTATCAATCGATTGTCACGGAGGCAGGAGGCTCCAATGATGGGTTCTTGAGTACTGGCATTTAAGATTTTATAGGTACCTATTTGAGCATAACTTGCTAGCGATAGCATGCTTATGACTGCTAAAAATAAAGCTTTCATTTTAAACTAATTTACATGAGAAAATAAGCTTGGCACTAAAGTCCAAGACAATGGTTTCAAGAAATTAGCTAATTTGAGGAGGGTGAAATGTTAACTCAGGAATACTCTTAGGGGCCATGGTTGCCATGGAAAAATGATTTTCAGAGAGGTCTGAAAAGGAGGCCAAAAAGGTTAAATGATCCACAGATTCACAGGCCAATTGAATCTCAGGCATTTTTTCCAATCGCTCTGAATTGGTTTTTTGCTCTTTGTCCTCGGCTGCCTTCAATTTTTTAGCCAAATAACACTGTCCGTTACAGTTTAATTTAGGCTTGTCGCGGTTAACACAAAGATTTTTAGCGATATAATTCCTATTAACTTGGTAATATGCCACTGATGCCCATTGACTCATCAGAGGCAATTGAATGGCAATCAATAAAATTAGGGCTATTACTCGGTTCATGAATGGACAAAATTAAACTATTAAAATCATACTAGGGCAATGTTTTCACTTTAAAGATGCCCGGGGCTTATTTTGACTACAAAACAATACCATAGTTCCGCTCATCATGATTAGGGCTACCCCAAAGAGTAACTGATTGCTGAAAGGTATTTGTACTAAATTCAAAAAGCTCATCCCTTGTAACATCAGAATTAATTCGTTCAATAATATTCCCAAAATGAAAATAAACAGACCTATGGGCAACCAATTATTCAAAACTATATAGCCTTTATTCAAGGCATATCCCAATAAAAACAAGGTAACTACCCCCAATAATACCAGATGCAAATAAGCAATCACTACGGGTCTAAACCCAAAGGCATATTCACTGAGGCTCGGGAGTACCGACAAACCCTGAAGACTAAATTTTAAACTAGCAGCTAGAGCCACTAAGATCCACAAAAAAGTATTTAAGGCTGATACATGAGGCTTGATGAATGCTCTTTGTCGGAAAATTTGGAGAAGCCAATAAAACCAAGCACCGAGTTGAGTAAATGCAGCCAAGACCAAAATCAAATACATATATAAGGGTAATTTAGCCCAAATGATAGACAATAAATAGGCAGGAGCTAAACTCACAGCCATCAAATAAAAAACTATTTTTTCCCTCGGTACTTGAAGCTGATGGGCTTCAAGGAAATAAGTAAACAAACCCAAGCAAGAGAATATAAAATAGCCATTGTATTGAAAATGTAAATAGTAATACACGGAAGCCAAATACATCTCAGCATGATTGATTTTATTGGACATCAAATAGCCTAAATACATTGTTCCTAGGGAAGATAGCACATTAAAAATGATACTTGCTTTAATGTAATAATCTCCCGTTGTCAGCGACTTATTTTGATTTAAATTCCGCCAAACTCGCCAACAAAAAACATAATTAATAGCAGTGCTCCAAGTAGAGAAAAAGATAGAAATAAAGCCGTAACCTTGGTACACAAAGGCAAATAGCATAAAAAAGGCCACCAGGCTATTCCAAAATAATAATGATTTAAATTGGAAGGAAACCTGTTGTTGATTCCGTTCATTCAGGGAGAAACCTATCAAGGTCATGATCATTTGTCCCACCCATGCCGCAAAAGCAAAATGGGAATGCCCATGAAGTAAATGTTTTTGTTGAATCCATGGCCATGAGAAAGCAATTTTATAGCGTAAAAGTACCCCTAACAGTGCCACCACCACTAGATTAAATAAAGCTACTTTTACCCAAAAATTGATTCCTTTCGCTTCCATATCCCTAATCAAATAAAAACACTTTTCGATTTTCAATTTTCAACCTGCCATCTAGGTGCAAATTCCGAATGACACGAATCACTGTTTCTACCCGCAAACCAGTCAAATCTGCAATTTGCTGGCGGGTTAATTGCACCAAATGATCTTCCGAAGTCACGTATTGTTGCGTTTCTTTTAAATAATTCAACACTGCCACGACCAATTTTTCGGGCTCATTGCTACTCATTTCTTTCAGCATAAAGAACTTGAATCTTAAAAGCTGAGCCAATCGTTTGGAAAATTGAAGGTGAATTTCTGGATGCTCCTTCATTAGTGTTTGAAAACTAGCTTTGGAAAGACGAATCACGGTAGATTTTACCAATGCAAAGGCTGAAGCAGCATAAGGTTCGTCATCAAATAAAGGAATCTCCCCAAAGCTCTCCCCTGGATTTATCAAACGCTGAAGATACTCTTTGCCGTCATCCGAAATGTTCACCCATTTCAATTGTCCATCGACCAATTGGTAGTAGTAAGCACATTCCATTCCCTCGGAAAAAAGCACTTCGTTTTTTTCCAAAGTGCGATAAGTAGCCCCCCAAGAAATAAGTAATTTTTCGTCGATCATCATTGAAAATTTAAGCGAAACAAGCTCATTCTTTTCAGTTCAAATATGAGCTAAATCATGTCAATTTATGATTAAAATCACATTTATACAAAGTGCTTAAAAATGAACACAATAAGCTGATTTTCAATTATTTAAGTAACCTATTATATATATGCATTAGGCTCAAGAGCCACTTTATGACTGCACGCATAAAGTTCGAAAAATCTGAGCGATAACATTGTCCCAACAAAAAAATCAAACAATGAAAAAAGTAATAATGATGCTTGCTCTTGGCCTTTGGCTAACGTCCTGTGGAGGTAATGAAGGATCAAATTCTTCTGCGGATTCAAGTGCTTCAGCTAGTTCCACCGAAAGCAGTGGTGCCAACCCCGATTATGATCCAAAACGTGGTACTGGAAAATTTACCGACGTTGTTGTCAGCCCAACTTTAGACAAAGCCTTAGCAGAAAAAGGGAAAGCTACTTCCGATGTTAAATGTAGCAGTTGCCACAAATTAACTGATGAAAAATTGGTTGGTCCAGGATGGAAGGGTGTTACTAGTCGCCATAGCCCAGCATGGATTTTAAACTTCATGACTAATACCGATGAAATGATCAACAAAGACCCGGCAGCTCAAGCGCAGTTGGAGATTTGTTTGGTTAGAATGCCAAATCAAAACCTTAGTGATGATGAAGCCAAATCACTTTATGAGTTTATGCGTCAAAATGATGGCGTAAAATAAATATTCACCAAATAATTAAAGCACATGAAAACTAAGTTAACCAAATTTCTGCCGCTATTGATGCTTGCTGGATTGGCTATCCAATCTTGTAAGCCAAAAAATGCTGGCAATGCTTCTTCCTCTGGTTCAGCAGAAAAAGCTTATGTTGCCCCCGGCAAATACGATGAATTTTACAATTTAGTCTCGGGAGGTTTTTCTGGACAAATGAGTGTCTATGGCCTTCCAAGCGGTCGTTTGTTCCGTGTTATTCCTGTATTCTCTGTTGATCCAGAGAAAGGATATGGTTACAGCGAGGAGACCAAGCCCATGTTAAATACTTCTCATGGATTTGTGCCTTGGGATGATTTGCACCACACGGAGCTTTCCCAAACCAATGGAGAAGTGGATGGCCGTTGGGTATTTGGTAATGCCAACAACACCCCTCGTGTAGCTCGCATCGATTTAGCTAGTTTTAAAACAGCTGAAATCATTGAATTACCGAATAGTGCAGGTAATCACTCCTCCCCTTTCATTACGGAAAACACTGAATACGTAGTGGCAGGCACTCGTTTCTCTGTTCCACCAGATAATGCCAATGGAGATATCCCAATTAGCACTTACAAGGAAAACTTCAAGGGATATATCAGTTTTATTTCGGTAAAAAAAGAAAGTGGTGAGATGGATTTAGCCTTCCAAATTGAATGCCCAGGTGTCAACTTTGACCTAAGCCATGCTGGAAAAGGCAAATCCAATGGATGGTTCTTCTTCAGCTGCTATAATACCGAACAAGCCAATACCTTGTTGGAGGTCAATGCTTCCCAACGAGATAAAGACTTCATCATGGCGGTGAACTGGAAAAAAGCAGAGGAATATATCAAAGCAGGAAAAGCTAAACGTATTGCCGCCAAGTATGCACATAATAAATACAACGAGAAAACACATACGGCAACTTCCGAAATGAAAAAGGATGTGTTGGTGTTGGATGCCAAAGCATTAAAAGATATATGCTATTTTATTCCTTGCCCTAAATCCCCTCATGGCTGTGATGTGGACCCCACAGGTGAATACATCGTTGGATCAGGTAAATTAGCCGCTTTGATTCCTGTATTTAGCTTTGATAAAATGATCAAGGCCATTGAAGGAAAACAATTTGATGGAGACTTTGAAGGTATTCCGGTAATTAAATACGAGGCTGCCTTGTATGGAGAAGTGAAAAAACCAGGACTTGGACCATTGCACACTGAATTTGATGGAAAAGGAAATGCCTATACTACCTTTTTTGTATCCAGTGAGGTGGTTAAATGGAACATCAAAGACCTAAAAGTGTTGGATCGTGCTCCCACCTATTATTCCGTGGGCCACTTATGTATTCCGGGTGGAGACAGCAAGAAGCCCAACGGAAAATACCTAATCGCTTATAATAAAATCACCAAAGACCGCTACTTGCCAACCGGCCCAGAATTAACCCAAAGTGCCCAACTGTATGATATTAGTGGGGATAAAATGGAAATGATTTTGGACTTCCCGACCATTGGAGAACCGCACTATGCGCAAGCTATTTCTGCTGATTTAGTGAAAGATCGTTCTATTAAGTTTTACAAAATCAATGAGAATGAAAATAAGTATGTGACCAAGGGTGAAGGACAAGCCAAAGTGGTTAGAGAAGGTAATGTGGTTCATGTGTACATGACTTCTATTCGCTCTCACTTTGCTCCAGATAACATAGAAGGCATTAAAATGGGAGATGTGGTATATTTCCACGTAACCAACTTGGAACAAGATTGGGATGTACCTCATGGCTTTGCCATTAAAGGGGCAACCAATGCCGAACTATTGATCATGCCTGGTGAAACACAAACTATAAAATGGGAACCTGATAAAGTAGGTATTTTCCCAATGTATTGTACCGACTTCTGTAGTGCACTACACCAAGAAATGTCAGGATACATTCGAGTATCTCCGAAAGGAAGTAATGTTCCTTTAAGCTTCAGCCTAGGTAAAAATAAACCGATTGCCAAAAACTAATCTTTGGGGAGTATGGAATAGCTTCCATACTCCCTTAATTCCCTAAAATTTTAGCTATTATGAAAGCTTTATCGATTATCCTTTGTTCAGCCTGGCTATTGTTTAGCACAGCATGTTCCAGCTCAGAAACTGATACCTCATCTGCCAGCACAGAAAGTACTACTGCAACAGGAGGACAAGAAAATGTGAAAGATGATGATTCACAGCAAGATGTAGTCAAAGTAGCCGTGGGTTCTAAAGACCATACTACCCTGGTGGCTGCCTTAAAGCAGGCGGACTTGGTCACTTCTCTATCGAACGCAGGTCCTTTTACGGTTTTTGCCCCTACCAATGCGGCTTTTGACAAATTAGACAAGGCCACTTTGAATGCCTTAATGACAGATGAAAAAAAAGCTGACCTACAAAATATTCTCCAATACCATGTAACTGTATCTGCCCTAAAAGCTGACTTTCTTCAAGATGGTCAATTATTAGGCATGGTAAATGGAGATAATGTAATTGTCAGTCTAAAAAACGGCAAAATTATTCTGAACAATTCAGCCACCATTGTTGCCTCCATACCCGCCTCCAATGGCATGATTCATGTCATAGATGGTGTATTATTACCTCCTAGTAAATAGTTTAAATTGCCTCCTCATGAATACTCAGAAACTTGGAAAACCAGCCAGAGTACTATTATTAATTTCTTCTTTACTCTTGCCATTGGTGGTATTTTTACCCATTTGGAAAATTGAATTAGACGCACCTCAATATCCAGAGGGTCTAACGCTTCAAATTCATGCCAATGATATCCGTGGAAACGTAGATATCATCAATGGCCTTAATCACTACATTGGGATGAAGACCATGCACAAAGAAGACTTTATTGAGTTTAGTATCTTACCCTATATCATCATTGGTTTTTCCGTTTTGTTTCTGCTAGGTGCCTGGCTTAACCGAAAAAAATTATTGTACACACTATTCGGTGCATTCGTTTTATTCGGGGTAGTGGCCATGGTGGACTTTTGGAAATGGGAATATGATTATGGCCATGACCTAGATCCTAATGCTGCTATTCAGGTGCCCGGAATGGCTTATCAGCCTCCGCTGATTGGCTTCAAGCAATTATTGAATTTTGGGGCATATTCGATACCAGATATAGGAGGATGGATATTTATAGTCATAGGTTTGATGTTACTGACTGGGGTCATTTTGGAATGGCGTTTTTCCAAAAGCCCCAGATCAGTTTTATCTTTCCTCCCCCTGGTTTTCCTACTAAATTCCTGTCAGGATGAGGTTAAACCCATCCAAGTAGGAAGAGACAATTGCCATTTCTGCAAAATGGGTATCAGCGATATCCGCTTTGCTTCGGCTATCCTCACCCAACAAGGAAAAACTTATCCCTTTGATGATATCAAATGTCTATTGAATTATTTATCGACCGATAAAGACATAAAAGTCAAAGACATTTATGTCAGCAATTTCTCAGGAAAACATGAATTGGTCAAAGCCTCTAGCGCCTATTTTCTGGCAAGCCCCAGCTTGGGAAGTCCTATGGCAGGTAATCTGGCAGCTTTTCAAGATAAAAACGAATTAATTAAAAACAACCAAGCTTTTGTTGGAGAAGAAAAGACTTGGGAAAGTATTCAGCCATAATGTATAAAAAAACGTACCTGATACTTATTATTTTCTTTCTTAGCTTTTTGGCTAAGCTAGAGGCAAAAACTTGGTGGGTTGGCAAAAATGAAAGCTTACATAGTCTAAATCAAGCCATTCAATCAGCACGGGCTGGGGATGAAATTCGGGTAAAAAAAGGAGTCTACTTCGAACGTAACTTGATCATTGACAAACCATTGACTTTGATTGGAGAAGGATTACCTGTGTTAGATGGTGAAGGAAAGTACGAGATCATTTCCATCAAAGCTTCCTCTGTAAAAGTAATAGGATTTCATATTCGTAACTCTGGAATTTCTAGTCTAAAAGATCTAGCTGGCATCAAAATTTATGATGCACAGGATGTTCAAATCGTCCATAACCTCATCACGAACTCATTTTTTGGCATTTATACCCAATACGGCAAAAACTGTCAGATCAAAGATAACCAGATTGTAGCTTACGGAAAAGAAGAGCAACAAAGCGGCAATGGCATTCATTGTTGGAATAGCAGTTACATGCACATAGAGGATAATGTAGTCAGTGGACATCGAGATGGGATCTATTTTGAATTTGTTACTCAGTCAATTATCAAGAATAACCGTTCATTCCGAAACCTTCGCTATGGTTTACACTTCATGTTCTCCAATCACGATACCTATATCTCCAATGTTTTCACTAATAACGGAGCTGGGGTCGCGGTTATGTTTTCAAACCACGTCAATATGTTTAATAATACCTTTCATCAAAATTGGGGAGATGCTTCCTACGGTATTTTACTGAAAGAAATTTCCGATGGAAAAATTCAAGGAAATCAATTTAAAAAAAATACCACAGGCATTTACCTAGAGGGGGTAAGTCGGGTGAATATGTCCAGAAATACTTTCTCCTCCAATGGCTGGGGACTAAAAATACAGGCAAGCTGCCAAGATATGAACATACACCAGAACAACTTCATCAACAATACATTTGATGTAAGTACCAACGGCAGCTTGGTACTGAATAATTTTGATGGAAACTATTGGGATAAATACGAGGGCTACGATTTAAACAAAGATCATTTCGGAGATATCCCATTTAGACCTGTCAGTCTTTTCTCCATCATATTAGAAAAAAATCCTACAACCCTCATCATGTTCAGAAGTTTCATTTCGGCTTTAATGGATAAAACGGAGAAGTTAATTCCAAGCCTAACACCTGAGCAATTGAAGGATCAAAGTCCACGCGTTCAACCTATCCCTTTATGATTATCACAGAACATTTACATAAACGATTTGGAAGTCAGCAAGTTCTGAGAGATGTACATATCACCTGCCGACCAGGAGCCTGTATTGCATTAATTGGACCCAATGGAAGTGGTAAGACAACTTTAATTAAAAGCATATTGCAAATGGTTATTCCAGACAGAGGTAAAATCATCTTCCAGGGAGATGACATCACCGGCCAATGCGAATACAGAGCCAAGATTGGATTTATGCCACAAATGACCCGCTATCCTGAAAACATGACGATTGGTGAAGTCATTTCCATGATGATGGACATTCGCAAGGATCAAAAAAACCGAGATGAGGAATTATTAGAACAATACCAGCTCAAGGATATTTATCATAAACGAATGGGAACTCTTTCAGGAGGTATGAGGCAGAAAGTAGGGGCTTGTTTGGCCTTCCTTTTTCAACCTGATGTTTTCATTTTGGATGAACCTACGGCAGGCTTAGATCCACTTTCCACTGAAATTTTGAAACAAAAAATTATTAAGGAGAAAAGTAAAGGTAAAACGACTATCATTACTTCCCACGTGCTCAGTGAATTGGACGAAATGATTTCCGAAGTGATTTATATGCATGAGGGACAAGTGCTATTTCAAAAGTCGATGGAGGATTTAAAACTAGCCACCCAAGAAGTTAAACTTTCCAAGATGATTGCCAAGATGATAGCCTAAGCTTATGAACAAGATATATAAACATGTCATGGTAGATATCATTCGCAATCGAATGGTCTTATTTTACACGCTACTCCTATTTATAGTTTCGCTTAGTATATTTAGTTTAGAAGATACCTCTTCCAAAGGCATATTAAGCATGCTTAACATCATCTTGATGATAGTTCCGTTGGTGAGCCTCATATTCTCCACCATTTATATGTACAACAGCGGAGAATTTATCGAATTATTATTGAGTCAGCCTCTTAAAAGGAATACCATTTGGTGGAGTTTATTTATTGGCCTTTTAACGGCCTTGGGGCTTGCCTTTCTATTAGGAGCAGGCATAGTTATTTTGATTTTTGAGACTAGTCTTCTTGGGCTTATGTTGGTCTTATGTGGACTACTTTTGAGCTGTATTTTCACCGCATTAGCCTTATTAGCTGCGGTATTGACCAAAGACAAAGCCAAGGGCATTGGTTTGTCCATCATGCTTTGGCTATATTTCACCATCATTTTTGACGGTATAGTGTTATTTATGCTTTTTCAGTTGTCTGATTATCCTATTGAAAAATTCATGATTGCCATAAGCATGTTCAACCCGATAGATTTAGCTAGAATCCTTATTTTAATGCAATTAGATGTATCTGCCCTGATGGGATATACAGGAGCCATTTTTAAAGATTTTTTTGGCACAGCAAGTGGAATTAGCCTCTCTTTTGGCACTTTGGTTTTGTGGGTAATTATTCCATTTATGTACTCCTTACGATATTTTAAAAAGAAAGATTTGTAAGCTTCAAATAACATTTACCGTAATGCTGAAAACAATAAAAAATATACAAAAGATGAAAAAGCCCTTGTATCTATTAATCATTTGGACATGCCTGGTAATGGGTACCATGTCCGCCAAACAGGTAGGACCTCATTTTACTCATTTGAACAAAAAACAAAAGGTCTATGAAGTGGAAGCAAGCTGTGGTACTTGTCAATTCGATATGCCTGGAGATGATTGCCAATTAGCCATAAAATTCCAGGATAAAAAGTATTATGTTGTGGGTCCAAACATCAATGATTATGGTGGAAGCCATGCGACCAATGGCTTTTGTAAGGCGGTGAGAAAGGCACAAGTCCAGGGCAAGATTTTCCGAGAAAAATTTGTGGTTAGCTATTTTAAGCTTCTTCCATAAAGCAAAGTGCGCTCTTATTTGCCAAAAAATCATCGCGATCGATACTTGTCATAGTTGTAGAGCAGGTGCCAAGATTCAATCATAATCGATTTCTGTAAGAGTATCAAAAATCTCATAAATAAGCCCAATATTCAATCCGCCTCTTGGGAGGAAGGGGTACTTTATATTATGCATAAATTTAAACGTGCAAAGAAAAAGGAATGTATCATTGATTTACAGGCTAAAAGTAGACCAAGTCAATTAGTCGCAAATTTTGGCATTCATTTCACTTCAAAGTAAAATTGATGCCCACTCCCACGCGTATATCCCCAGCGTTTGATTGGACTTATTCTCTATAATGGGTTATTCTACAAAATGATTAACTCGACTAAAGGCATGTCGCCAAGTTACATCCCAAGAAGAATATGCATAACTAATCCCAAATCCATGACTAGGCTCATGAAAATTAGCTCCTGTTTCTAAACTACAAAAAGCTAAAAAAATTTTATCACAAGGGTGAAAGCCATCAGCCTCAACATATGGAAGGTGGATAAATTAAACATGTACATGGGTATACAATTATAAATTTTGGGAACCCCAATCAACAAAAAGAGAATTTTATGTAAAATATTATAAATCAAGGATAGGCTAATTTAGCTGTAAATCAGGCCATCTAAATAATTTCTTAAAGGCCTTTATTGTTTGAATAGTATTAATGTGAACTTCAGAAAATCGTTTTTTTTTAATTTCTTGGCCATTTTTCCCATTTAATCCATTCCTCCAAAGGAATAATTGATCCCAAAATTCAAGGAAATTCCATCCAAATTAGGCGCTTTTTTAACTGTATTAAATAAAGTCATCCTAGCCGCCTCAGCATTTAATGATATTCGATCTGTCATTTTGAGCTCTAACCCAATTCCCGCACTATATCCATATAAATTAAATATATCGGATGGATCTTTCATTTTACAACCTATGTGCTTAATCTCACTGGCTGCATACCCAAAGCCTCCAAATATATAGGGATTCATGGGATAATCTTTTACCTGAAGAAAAGTGTAAATGTATCGAACACCTAAAACTGTAGTGCGCTTATTGGGATCATTCTCAATCGGACCGGCAAATGCCTCCAATAATGCCGATTGATCAATTTTTGTTCTAAATATAACTCCTTGACATAAGGTAGTGTATTTATAACCAATGGCATGTTTGTACAATTGATTGGTATCTTGAGCCATACTAATCCAAGTAATGCTCATTGAAATAATTAAGTAAAAGATTTTAGTAGAGATTCTAGTACTTAATTTCTTAGTGGTTGGTAAACTTAAACACAACATAAAGGGTCATAAAATTGGACCACTCAGGGCCCTTAGTGAAACATTTTTTTCATTTTATCAGATTTAAACATTAATAATAGAAACCACAGTTGTTTTTGATATGTCGGATTTTTACAATCCTATTTTTTAATTTCTCTTCAATTTTAAAAGATATTCATAAACACTTATTCCCTCCTCTTCTACAAAAGCCCTATTTAAACTCTGTAATGAACTGTATCCAGATTGCACTGCCACAGTTTCCAAACTGATATCCTCCTCATTTTTAAGCAAGTTTTTGGCATATTCAATTCTCAATTGACTTCTGAGAGCCGTAAACTTCGACTTAATGATGTAATTGAAACAGTAATAAATATGGTGTTTGGGTAGTTCTAATTTAACCGACAAGATGTCTACGTTAAACTCAGGATCCAAATACCACTTTTCATTATGAATACTATCCAAAATTCGTATTGCATCCTCTTTTAGTGGATCGTCAGATTTATTTACATACTTATAAATTTCACCTGCATTTAAATAATGATCAAAAGACTTACGCTTCTTTTTAACAATGGGTATACCATATAAAACTTGAGGAAAAATGACAATTAGCAGTGGAATCATCAAGAAAAACAGCATCACAATCAAGGTCAAAGGAGAATGCAAAACTGTTTCTTTGGGAATATTGGGTGTATTGATAAATACCAAGGCTCCTAATAGATAACTCAAAGCAGCAAATGATACAACAATCAGCAATAGAACCAACCATTTCCTCATCAATTGACGATGGCTATCTGGTAGTGCATTACGATAAAGCTCACCACTATGTTCTCTATATAGACGAATGATTAATATGACATACAGAATCATGAATATTGGCCGACCAATCATATTGAAATTACTTGGATATAACCAGCCTAAATTCAAGGATTTCAGATAATTGGGATCAGCCAAAATCCGGTTAGCCAATTCTAGGGATTCATCCCAGGGCTTGAGGTAACTAGGAAATATATTGATAAAAGCAATCAGAAATGGGATAAAATGAACCAAGTCACTTTTTTGAATTTTAGAATTATCCAAAATAGTTCCTCTGAAATAAAAATATAAAAATGGCCCAATCAGGTAATAGGTAGGAATATTATAAACCCCCATAAAAACCAACATGGTAGGTGAGTTATTAGCAAATAAACTATAATGCAGTAATCCAAATAAAGCAATAATGATTAATACACCAGACAAATAAATAGTATTCCGATTTACTCTGAAATTAAATACTGCCAAGACTAGTGAAACCACTAGTTTGAAAAGTACCATAAAAATGAGCATACCATCCATATATTCTACCTATTCGGTTATCAATTTAAACCCGAAAATTACCCATGATTAAGGATTATTCTTTTCAGGAATACACATTAGTTTTTAGCTAGAACAACAGGAGTAAAACAGGCAAGATCTTGAAATTGAGAATCAATAGAAGATTCAAAAAACTTATTTCAAATTGAGAACACGGAGTAAAAATTACAACCCCAATTCAAATTACCTTTGCATTTATTTGTCAAAATTAATGCAGAATCCTTTATTAGACTAATTTTAAATAATGATTTTAATCAATTTTAAAATATAATGGCTAATAATTAAAGCATGAATCATTCTTTTCAACTTTGTAAAGAATTTATTCACGAAAATACTAGGACAAATTAATATTGCCTATCCTAAAAATTTAAAATTCCCTTTCTCCAAACTCACTGGTGGGCAATTTTGATTTCTTTTCTGAAGATTTAAAATTATAGCTTAAATTCAACATGATAATATTTCGCTCCTGTATGTAATTAGTTGTTGTATAAAAATTCCTCCCCCAAGTCGAAATACTCTGTTCATTTACCTTCATATTTCCCAAAGCAGCATTTTGCCAAAGGACAGTTAAAAATAATTTATTGTCAAAAAGAACCTTCTTTACCGAAAAATTAGGCTGATAAAATCTGGAATCGATTCCTTGCGCTGTGTTTTTGGCCGATAAATAGGACAAATTAAACTGGGTAGACAAGCTATTATTGATTTGATAACTAATGTTGGAGTTAATGGAATACACCGTACCCGTGGAATTCACGGCCACCGAATTATTGAAAATCTCTCCATTAATTTTTAAACTGTAGACATTTCCGCCTAAGAAGATTTTCAGCTTATTAATCAGATTTAAGGTTAATCCCAATTCAGAGCCCCAGAGACTAGCCTTGCCGGCATTGGTATAAATTCGGTTAAGTATGGTATCATTGTAAATACTATTTACACGATTCACGATATTATCAATTTGCTGAGTGTATAAATTGATGTACAAAGAGGCTTTTTTAAAATCCTTAGTCACTCCTGTCTCAATAATCCCCACAAACTCAGGCTTGATATTTGGATCTCCCTGTTCCAATGTCTCGCTATGTTCCCTTTCTGGATACGGATTTAACTCATTGTTGGTAGAACGCTGTACCCTTCGACTATAGGCCAATTTTATACTTAAATCATCCTTCATATGGTACATCAAGTTGGCAGAAGGAAATAAATTAGAAAGATCCAAAATAGCTGAATTTGCCAATTTATCTGCCTTAAACTCTCTAAAGGCATTCTCATAGCGTAGACCTGTCGAAAACTCTAATTTTTGATATACTCCCGCATATTGAGCATAAAGACCATGAATTCGGTTGACCACTTCGATATTGGCAGAGAAGGATGGATTAAAAACTAATGAAGTAAAATTACCCGCCTTTTCAAAGTAGTTAAACATGCCCTTCTGTAGCTGGTAGCGATATTGATAACCTATCGACAATTTACCTATGCCTATTGTTTTATCGTAATCAAATTTAAAGCGATATGCATCCAATGGATTTCTGCCAGTGTTGAGCGTATATTGAAGCGTATCTGCATAATTCTTTATATTCAAGTTCCTATTTTTAGTATATCCGTCAATCATGGCATATTCATAAAGACCAGAAACGGATATGCTAGATTTATCTTGAAATCGATGCGTATAGTCCAAATTATAGACTCTAAATGAACCTGATTTCAAGACTAGGTTCGCATTATAGTAATTAGCCCGACCAATCACGGAATTAGTCAACAAGTCTGTTTTAACATTATTGTAGGTAATATCTGCCGTGCGGTATTGCTCACGTTCTCCCAAATAAACGCCTAAAACCCAATCATCCTGAGTGCTAGGTGAATATATGATAGAAGTTCTAAGGCCATAATTATCCCGCTTGAAACTTCGTTCTCCTTCACTGGGGAAGCTGGTGTAAATATTGTTTATGGTAGTATTCACATCACCTACCCTCCTACCGGCAATATCGTTTTTAAGGTAATTCAATGAAGTCGAGATATCCCATTTCCCCATTCGGTAATTGGTAGAAAAATCAATTCCATACCTGTAAGGCTCTGATGCATTGAGATATTGTTTCAAGCGAGGAAGGCCATATTGCAGATTTCCCGACAAAGACCAGCCATCATTGCTGCCTTTTTTGGTTACTATATTGATGATACCCGCTTTTCCATCAGCATCATATTTTGCTGAAGGAGCTGTAATCATTTCAATTCTTTCGATGGAATTGGCGGTAATTTGAGATAGAATTGTGGTTGCATCCACTTGAGTAGGTTTCCCATTGATCAAAATCAAAAAACCTTTGGAGCCCCTCATAGAAAGCTCGCCCTCTGCATTGACCATGATGGAAGGAATATTCCTCAATACATCAGTAGCTGTCCCACCTTTTGCCACTTCAAACTGATCGGCCTTAAAAATCTGTTTTTCCAGTGTTGCTATCACATTGGGCTTATTACTGGTTACGCTAACGGACTCAAGCATCTGATTTTGAGGAACTAAACTAATAATTCCCAAATCAAGCTGAGGAGATGCGTCATTCATATTGATTTCCAAATACTTGGTTCTATATCCTACGTATTCAATCCTAATGATATATTTATCTTCCCGCACATCCTTTAATTCAAATATTCCCTTTTCGTCAGCGATAAGGCCTTTTACCTGATTCGATTGGCTCTTAGATTCCAGACGGATGGTGGCAAAGGATAGGGGTTCGGAACTCAATGAATCGATCAATTTCCCTTGGATCCGATTTTCCTTTTGGGATAATCCTAAAAATGATGTGAAAAGAAAGGCTAGACTGAGTACATAATTTTTCATCAACGAAATTTAACAGTTAATTAGGCTCTCCTTAGCCTTAATTGTAGGGAGAAAGAAAGCTCCATTGTTTATTTGCTTGATATTGAAATGGTATCTAAATCTTTTAAAAAATGTCAGACAAAGCCATAGCATCCATATAAAAAAGAATAAAAATTCTTTATAACTAAAACAAAAAAGTCTGCCAATTGAATATTAGCAGACTTTTGATTCATTTGGTGGTCGCGTAGGGATTCGAACCCCAAACCTTCTCATCCGTAGTGAGATGCTCTATCCAGTTGAGCTACGCAACCATTTCCCAATCGGGACTGCAAAGGTAGAATTTCTTTGGGAATATGAAAAGATATTGCCGAAAAAAAATCAATTTAATCCCATTATTTACTTCCCCATGAACTTAGGAGGGCGTTTTTCCAAAAATGATTTGACACCCTCTTGGAAATCCTTGGAATATCCTGCCTCTCTTTGGGCATGTGCCTCCATCTCTAAAACTGTCGCTAAATCAGGCTGGTATGCCTTCTGCAACTCTCTCTTCATCAGGGCGATAGCTAAAGTCGGTCGACGAGCAAAATCCATTACAATTTCCTGTAATCGTGACTCCCATTGCTCTTCTGCAACAACATCTGCCACCAAACCCATCTCTTTAGCCTCTTGAGCACTAAATTTTTTAGCGGTGGAAGCTAACTCAAATGCCTTGTGATATCCCAATGATTGCATTAAAAATGCCGTACTTCCCGCGTCTAAAGTCAAACCTATTTGAACAAATAACTCGGCAAAATAAGCAGAATCTTTAGCCACCAAATAATCACAAGCCAATGCCAATGAACATCCAGCTCCAGCTGCAGGACCATTGATAGCCCCAATCACCGGCTTATCTAAATTCCTCAAGGCCAAAATCATGGGATTATATGTTGCTCGTAAAACAGCTCCCAAATCCGAATCACTAGTACCTGATTTTAAATCCGCTCCCGAACAAAAAGCCTTGCCCTCACCTGTAATGACCAACACACGAACTTCATCAGATATTTTGGCCCTCTCCGCGACATACCTGATTTCATGAATTAATCCCGCATTTAGGGCATTATACACCTCCGGACGATTCAAACGAATAGTCCAAATTCCCTGGTGTTGACTGAGGTTGAGAAAATGGTAGGAAGACATGGGGAAAGGTTAAATGGTGAATTGGAAATTATGAATGGTGAATTATGAATGCCTATTTGTAAGCTGACAAATTATGTTTAACTGTTATAATAATTCGAGATATAATTCTTAAAATCTCATCACTTTCAGACATTAATTTAGCAAATCGACTGTCCTCTAAATAACCAATTTCATTCAATAATTCCAACCCATATATGGTTTCATTTATTTCCTTTTGAGCAATTGACATTTTATGTTTAAAATCAGCTTTTGATTCTGCATGTTCCGCTTCTCTAATTATTGCGCCAACTGCTGTTCCGCTTCTTAATATTTGCTTGGATAAAACAAACTCATTTCTCTCTTTGACAAGAAATTGATACAAATTCCATATTTGAATTGCGAAATAAAATGATTTTGATTTGATTACATTTTTATGTCCCACCTGATAAATTTATTTTACCAAATCTACATTTCTACCCATGCAATATCATGCAACCCATTAGTTTATCAAATAATTGTTTAACATTTCATTTCGAATTCCTCCTACATTCACCATTTACCATTTACCATTTAATTATAATTTCCTCCTCAACCTCGCCACAGGGATTCCTAATTGCTCTCGGTATTTGGCAACTGTTCTTCTTTTAACGACAAAACCCCGCTCAGCTAAGAGATTTTCTAATATTTCATCGGGATATGGTTCTTGACTAGGCTCTTGTTCGATGATTTCTCTCAAAATATTTTTCACTTCACGGGTAGAAACATCCTCTCCTGATTCATGGCTAATCCCCTCTGAGAAAAAGTATTTCAAAGGATAAATACCGAAATCTGTCTGTACCGATTTGGCTGAAACCACCCGAGAAACAGTAGACACGTCCATATCAATTAAGGCTGCCACATCCTTCATCTTCATGGGTTTCAAGCTTGCATCATCTCCCGTCAGAAAAAAGTCATATTGCTGAGAAACAATACTTTGCATGGTTTTCAACAAGGTACCCTGTCGCTGCTGTATAGCTTGAATAAACCAAGAAGCAGCATCTAATTTATGCTTGATAAAAGTAACTGCCTCTTTAACTTCCTTCTGCTGTTTGTTCCCCTGATTGTAGGTCTGAAGCATTTCCTGAAAGGATTTACTTACCCGCAATTCAGGAGCGTTTTTACCATTTAACTTAATATCCAATTTGCCTGATTGGTTTGTAACCACAAAATCTGGCTGTAAATAAGGCACCCAATTACCTCCTTCAGACCCTCCTGGCTTGGGATTTAAACGCTTAATCAACTGAACAGCCTTCTTCAAATCAGCTTCATCTACGCCCAATTTCTGTTGCAATTGAGCAAAGTGCATTTTTGAAAATTCCTCAAAAAACTCATCAATCAAGCGTATAGCCAATAAACAGGTAGGATTATCAGACTCCCTTCGGTGCAATTGAATCGATAGACATTCTTGCAGGTCTCTCGCACCAATCCCTGCGGGATCTAGGGTTTGAATTTTCTTTAAAACCACCTCCACTTCCTGGGCATCCGTAATAAAACCCTGAGTAAAAGCTAAATCATTGACAATACTTTCAATATTTCTTCTCAAATAACCATCCTCTTCCAAAGAACCAATGAGTTGCTGAGCAATCAGCTCTTCCCGCTCATCTTTGACCACAAATCCAATTTGCATCAGTAAATATTCTTCCGCACTGGAAACCGTCGCCATGGGTCTTTCTGGACTCTCTTCATTAGGATCATAAGAATCACCCGCCATTTTGTACCCTGCATAATCATCCTGCAAATAATCCCCCACTTCCAATTCTTCTCGCTCCCAATCATCCACTGTCTCTCTTTCTTGCTCATCCAACTCATCGGAATCATTTATTTCTAGGCCTTCCTCTAATGCCGGATTTTCCTCCAATTCCTCTTCAATCCTGGCCGCCAATTCGGCAGTAGGTATTTGAAGCAATTTCACAAATTGAATTTGTTGAGGAGAAAGCCGCTGTTGCTGAGAAATTTTTAGTGATAATCCCTGCATATATTGAATCTAATGTACAAATATACATGGATTTGATGGGCGGTTTTTAAAAATACTTGTAATTCATAAATAAATACAATTATTCCGTTTTTTGTACGTAATTTTGGGACTAGTTTGCCCTAAAGGAGGGCCAAATTGACCATCAAATTGACCATCAATTTATATGCAAATAAAAGAATTACTTCTCCAAACTCCGAACCAACAAACAGTTATGGTGAAGGGTTGGGTGCGTACCAAACGTGTATCCTCTTCCGTAGCATTCATTGCCATCAATGATGGATCCACTATTCATAATATTCAGGCTGTGGTAGCCGATGGCGCCGTAGCTGAAGAAACCTTAAAATTAGTCACTACTGGTGCTTGTATTGCAGTTACAGGCAGCTTGATTCCTTCACAAGGACAAGGCCAATCCGTAGAAGTACAGGTCAGCGATATCTTGGTTTATGGTTCAGCTGATCCAGAAAAATACCCTTTGCAGCCTAAGAAACACTCATTAGAGTTTCTTAGAGAGATTGGTCACCTAAGACCTAGAACCAATACCTTTTCGGCCATCTTACGAATCCGTCATGCCTTAGCCTTCGCCATTCATCAATATTTCAATGAACATGGCTTTTTCTATTTGCATACACCTATCATTACCGGTTCTGACGCAGAGGGTGCGGGAGAAATGTTCCGAGTGACTACCCTACCAGCCATTCAGCCTCCATTGACTGAAGATGGAAAGGTGGACTACAAAGAAGACTTTTTTGGAAAAGAAACTAATTTGACAGTTTCAGGCCAATTAGAGGGTGAATTGGGCGCTTTGGCCTTATCTAAAATTTACACTTTCGGACCTACTTTCCGTGCCGAAAACTCCAATACTACTAGACACTTGGCTGAGTTTTGGATGGTGGAGCCAGAAATGGCCTTTTTTGAGTTGACTGACAACATGAATTTAGCGGAGGACTTTACCAAAAGCCTGATTAAATATGCGCTAGAGCATTGTGCTGATGATATTGCCTTCTTGGAGAAACGTTTGTTGGATGAAGAAAAAACGAAAAAGAAAGAGGAGCAATCCGAAATGACGCTGACAGAGAAATTGCGTTTTGTTTCTGAAAATACATTTGAAAGAATTACCTATACTGAAGCTATCGACATCCTTTTGCAATCTAAGCCACATAAGCAAGGTAAATTCAATTATCCAGTAGCCTGGGGAATTGATTTACAAAGTGAGCATGAGCGCTATTTAGTAGAAAAACACTTCAAAAAACCTGTAATTTTAACTCATTACCCGAAAGACATCAAGGCCTTCTATATGAAGCTAGAAGACGATGGCAAAACAGTTCGTGCAATGGATGTATTGTTCCCAGGAATTGGGGAAATCATTGGTGGCTCCCAGAGAGAAGATGATTACGAGAAATTATTACAAAGAACCAAAGAAGTAGGTATAGAAGAAGAATCCATTTGGTGGTATTTACAAACCCGTCAATTCGGTTCAGCTCCCCATGCTGGATTTGGATTGGGATTTGAGCGATTGGTTTTGTTTGTGACAGGCATGAGTAATATTCGTGATGTTATCCCTTTCCCAAGAACACCTAAATCGGCTGAATTTTAAGATATGATTAACTTTTCTAAAGCCTTTCAAAGTATTTCCACTGCCTGGTCGGGTATCATATCCTTGATCAAGGAAGAAAATAACGCCAAAATCCATGCGGCCTCAACCATCCTAGTGATTATTGTGGGCTTAAATATAGGTTTCATGGCAATCGAATGGCTTTGGATCAGTTTGGCCATTGCCGGTGTTTGGGTTGCCGAATTATTCAATTCGGCCTTGGAAAAAATAACCGACTTGGTAGCTCCAGAATATCATCCATTAGCCAAAAAAGCTAAGGATTTTGCAGCAGGGGCAGTTTTGGTCATGGCCATTTGGGCGGCCTTTGTATTTTGTCTTATTTCCTTTCCTCATCTTTGGATGCGATTGGTATTTAGTAATTAAGATTGACACAGCATTATGAAAGAATACGGATCTAGTGTACAAAAATTGGTTGATTATATATTGACCGTTCAGGATCGAGATAAAAGAACCAAATACGCTTTTCTCATGGTGGAACTGATGAAACAGATCCATCCAGGTATGAAGGATAATAGTCAAGATTATTCCAAAAAACTTTGGGACGACTTGTACATCATGTCCAATTTCCAATTAGACGTGCAAGGTCCCTACCCTCCACCCTCGCCTGAATCTGTTGGTAAAGCACCCAAAAAGGTGAATTATAACCAGCACCATTTAAAATTCAAGCACTATGGTCGCAATGTGGAGTTGTTGATTCTTCGCGCTATTGCAGAGGAAAAATTGGAGGACAAAAAGATTTTGGTAGCCTACATAGCTCGATTGATGAAAGGCTTCTATGTGACTTGGAATAAGGACTCAGTAGATGACCAGGTAATTTGGCAAAACATCAAAGAAATGTCGGAAAACTTGTTAGCCAACATCGTCGATGAATTATCACAGGAAGGACTTGGCCATGCCAAAGTAGCCAATAACGCCAGAAATGCCTACAATGCCCCAGAATACCCGAACGGTTCTAATAACCGAGGTGGAAATAATTACAGAAAAAACTTCAGAAACAACAGGAATTTTAATTCCAGAAATCATAAAAAATAATTGACCCTTATGGCATCATTTAAAGTAACCGGTGGAAGAAAATTGTCAGGAGAAATTACTCCTCAAGGAGCTAAAAACGAAGCTTTACAAATTCTTTGTGCCGTAGTTTTAACCGCTGAACCTGTCACCATACATAATATTCCCAACATTCGTGATGTCAACCAATTAATTGACTTATTGGGCGATATGGGGGTAAAGATCCGTAGACTAAGTGAATCAAGCATTGAGTTTGATGCTTCTCAAGTGAATATAGATTATTTAGAATCAGAAACCTATAAAGCAAAAGCAGCAGCTTTACGTGGCTCGGTAATGCTTTTGGGACCTACTTTGGCTCGCTTCAAAAAAGGTCGTATTCCTTCTCCAGGAGGAGATAAAATTGGTCGTAGAAGATTAGATACTCACTTTGCTGGTTTCATTAAACTAGGCGCTAAATTTAATTATAGTGCTGAGGATGGTGGTTTTTACGAGGTAGATGCTTCCCACTTAACAGGAGCTTATATGTTGTTAGATGAGGCCTCCGTAACAGGAACAGCCAATATTTTAATGGCGGCGGTTTTAGCAAAAGGTACCACAACCATCTATCATGCGGCTTGTGAGCCATATATTCAACAATTGTGTAAAATGTTGAATCGTATGGGTGCCAAAATATCGGGTATTGGTTCCAACCTTCTAACCATTGAAGGGGTAGAAGAATTGAAGGGCACAGAACATACCATGTTGCCCGATATGATCGAAATTGGTTCCTTCATTGGTATGGCAGCCATGACTCAATCAGAGATTACCATTAAAAATTGTAAAATCCCTGAATTAGGCATCATTCCAGATGTTTTCAGAAAATTGGGTATCAAATTAGAGTTTAGAGGAGATGATATTTATGTACCTGCTCAAGAGCATTATGAATTAGAAAACTTCATCGATGGCTCTATGCTGACCATTTCTGACCATCCTTGGCCAGGATTCACTCCCGATTTACTTTCTATTATTTTGGTGACTGCCATTCAAGCCAAAGGAACCGTGCTGATTCATCAAAAGATGTTTGAAAGTCGTTTGTTCTTCGTGGATAGATTAATCGAGATGGGGGCTCAAATCATTTTATGTGATCCGCACCGGGCAACTGTTGTGGGTTTTGACCGCAAACAAAATTTGAAAGGTATACGCATGTCTTCACCGGATATTCGTGCGGGTGTTTCTCTATTGATTGCAGCCATGTCGGCGACAGGGACTTCGATCATCGACAACATTGAGCAAATAGATCGTGGATATCAAAACATTGATACCCGATTAAATGCCCTAGGGGCTGAAATCGTTCGAATTTAAGGAATGCAGCATATAAGTCTGGGTACTAAAATTAAGAGTACCATCCAACTAGCTTTACCCATTGTCATTGGACAATTGGGCGTCATGCTGATGGGATTGGCTGATACCGTGCAAGTTGGCCAAATGGAATCACTTGCTGCTGAAAGCTTAGGAGCTTCAGGTATGGCAGGTTCCATTTTTTTCACCATTGCCATCATTGGTTTAATCTGCCTACAGATTACCTCACCCATGATTTCAAAATCTGTAGCAGAAGAAAATCCGGTTGAATGTGGCAATCTGTTGCGTGCGAGTATTCGTGTGGCTCTACTTCTCTCCGTGATTACCATTTTATTGATTGGTATCATTGGATGGAATTATGATTTATTCCAACAAAGTGAAGTCAACAAGCAATTAACCCTTCCCTACCTAGCGTTGATTGCCATTTCAGTGATCCCTACATTTTTGTTCGCTGCATTTAAAAGCTTTACGGATGGATTAAAAAGAACCCGTGTAGCCATGAATGTAACCATCATCGCTCTAGTACTGAATGTCATCGGTAATCATATTTGTATCAATGGCCTAGGTCCTATTCCTGCCATGGGTTTGTTTGGTGCGGGAATTTCCACACTGGTATGTCGCATTTTCATGGCGGCCAGTTTGGGAATGTATATATGGAAATCTCCCTCTTTTTCAACCTATCTTAGTCGACATGGCTCCGAACATCATACTTGGATATTAGAAAAAAATATTTTAACAGTGGGGATTCCAGCGGGATTCCAAGGTTTTTTTGAGATTGCCACCTTTGGTATGGCAGTGGTCATGATGGGTTGGATTTCGTCTACCGCGCAAGCCGCCCATATTGTGGCTATTAACATGGCGTCGCTCACCTACATGATGGCTACGGGAATAGCCGCGGCCGGCGGAATTCATGTGGGTACGGATATTGGCGAAAAAAACAGGTCGGGCATATACGTATCTGGCAATGCCGCTCTATTACTTTCTATCATTTTCATGGGCATATGTGCGATTATCATGTTTACCCTAAAACCTTGGTTAGTTCGTGGTTATACACAGGAAGCTGAGGTTATTGCCATCGCAGTGCAACTAGTTACTTGGGGTGCTATTTTCCAACTTTTTGATGGGATACAAGCCGTATCATTAGGTTTATTAAGGGGTTTGCAGGATGTGAAAATACCTACAGCTATTACCGTTTTTTCTTATTGGGGAGTTGGAATACCTTTGAGCTACCTATTAGGAATTTATGGTGACTTTGGAGCAGTAGGTATTTGGATAGGTCTCACATGTAGCTTAATCTGCTCTGCAACATTACTATCATGGAGATTTTATTCCCTTACCAAGGTCATTGATTTCAATTCCCTGAAAGTGGAAGATTAATTAATCAATTAATTGATCATTTTCTCATCCATATATTTTTTTTAAGTTTTCAAACGTTTGGCTAAGGAGGCTTTCCTAAAAAGTCGCAATTACCATTGCTAACGCTGTCAAGGTTTGAAACCTTAACAGCGTTGCTGAACTTAGCCAAAAATTAGCATTTTCTACTCCCATTTGATATTGACAAAAACAATCTCAGCATAGTCATTGCGCTCGTACAAAACACCAATTTTATCTTCCTCCAACTTAACAATATCAGAATAAGCGGTAAAATCTGAGATTAATTTGGGATCATTTGTCCCGTCTATTTCATGGCTAATAGGCCAAGTTAGACCTTCATCAAAACTAATTCGAAGCGTCAAATGATTACGATGCTCCTGATCTGCCGGATTAGAAAAAGCTAATACACTTTTTCCTTGTCGATATCCTAAGGAAAGCAAAGAGCCTTGACAAACTGGATCAGGCAAGGATGTTTCATAATAGTTTTTTTCCCAGGTATTACCTCCATCTGCGCTGATGGCAGCAATCCTCGTGCGAACATCACCCTTTTGATTTCGAGCATTCAACAACAATCGATTGTCAGACAACTCAGCTGCCGAGGCTTCATTGCTGCCTTGCAAACTCAAAGATTGACTCAGTTGAAAACTCTGACCATGATTATCCGTGTAGAAACCATGTGAAACATAGTCCGTGAATTTAGCTTGAGGTGCTCCACTCGAATGATTTGCGGCAACATATATCCTACCACGGTACCTCCCTGCTGAGATTTGCATGGCATGTCCAGGAGTATTGGCATAAGAACGCCAATCTTCCGAAAATTTATAAGGATCTTGACCAGGTCTATGCACCGATCTCGTGATATTAACTGGCGTCGACCAAGTTCGGCCATCATCAGTGGAAGTAATGTACCAAACTTCCCGTAAACCTTTCCCTTGTCGAACTAAATTCTCATGATTATTGCCAGTATTATAAAACAAAAATATTCTTCCCTGTGGAAACTCTGGATCCCAATAATCTACAACAGGAGCTGGATTACCCGCTTGCAAAGAATCAACATCGACCACTTTTTTCAACTCCGACCAGGTTTTGCCCCCATCTTTACTCAATTTAGAAACGATATCAATATCACCAAAATCTGCAGCATTCTTCTTGCGCCCCTCCGCAAAGGCCAATAATTCACCATGAGGTAATTTGATGATAGCAGGAATACGGTAGCTTGCATAACCATCCTTTCCAGACTGAAAAACAGAAACTCTATCTGATTTTTGAGCTAAAAGGGAAATCGAAAATAAAATCAGAATCGTAAATATGAGTAATCTTTTCATGCCAATAACCATTAAATTCAAATTTAGTCATTTATTGGTGGGAATATCATGATAAACTAAACCAACGAAGCGATTGAAATGTAAAAAAATATAATATTTAAGATATATTTGAGCTTAAACAATCCTATTCCTTGTTTTAACGAAATATCGAACCCTTTTCTACATTCAAAATTTTATCTTTTAACCTAGCTATTCATCCTTTTAAACCCAATCATTCACTATGAGTATCATCAAAGAATTCAAAGAATTTGCCATGAAAGGCAGCTTGATTGAAATCTCGGTAGCTTTCATCATGGGGGCTGCCTTTGGCAAAGTAACCACCGCATTTATCGATGGGGTCATTATGCCTATTGTAGGAGAATTAACCACCGGAGTAGATTTCAAAGCCATGAAATATGTCTTACGAGAAGCACAATATGACACTACTGGAAAGATAATCAGCCCGGAAAATGCTATTCAATATGGTAACTTTATCACGATTTTCATCGACTTTATATTGGTCGCTTTCGTCATGTTTTTACTCATCAAAATGACTAACCGCTTTAAAGCTGGAGATGATAAAGCAGGCGAATAAATTAGGCGTGAATAGCTCGCTTACTAGTAGCAGCTAAACAAGCTTCCTTCATAGCTTCCGTGTAAGTAGGATGGGCATGTGACATGCGGGCCACATCTTCTGCACTGGCTCTGAATTCCATGGCTACTACTGCTTCAGCAATCATGTCTGCCGCACGAGCACCAATGATGTGAACACCTAAGATTTCATCGGTAGTAGCGTCAGCTAAAACCTTCACTAATCCATCCACATCCATGGAGGCAACAGCGCGACCCAAGGCTTTGAATGGAAAAGAACCATCTTTATAGGCAATACCCGCGGCCTTTAGTTCTTGTTCCGTCTTACCCACGGAAGCAACTTCTGGCCAAGTATATACTACACCTGGAATTAAGTTATAATTAATATGTGGCTTTTGACCCGCGATCGTTTCGGCTACAAATACCCCTTCCTCTTCTGCCTTATGAGCCAACATGGCTCCACGAATCAAATCACCAATGGCATAAATACCAGGAACTGAAGTTTGTAAGGTATGCTCATCTACTGGGATCCTTCCTCGCTCATCTGTTTTTAAGCCAGCGGCCTCCAAATTTAAGCCTTCAGTATAGGGTTTACGGCCAATACATACCAAGCAATAATCTCCTTTAATCTCTACCTCTTCACCAGCTGCATTTTTTGCTTTCACTACCACTTCTTTTCCTTTATTTTCTGCTGAAGTAACTTGATGCGAAAAATAAAAATTAGCACCAAGTTTGGCTATTGATTTCTGCAATTCCTTACCCATCGTTCTATCCATGGTAGGAATCATACCATCAGCAAACTCTACAAAACTAACTTTTGAGCCTAAACGAGCATACACAGAACCTAATTCCGCTCCAATCACTCCCGCTCCAATCACAATTAAATGTTTAGGAATTTCTTTTAACTTCAATGCCTCTGTAGAGGTAATGATACGTGTTTTATCTACTGGGATAAAAGGTAGGATGGTTGGCTTAGAACCTGTTGCCACTATGATGTTTTTAGCAGCCAATAATTCCGCCTTACCATCTGTTTGAGTCACTTTAACCACCTTAGCGCTTTCAAAAGAACCTAAACCATGAAAGACGGTTACCTTATTTTTTTTCATTAAAAAGGAAATCCCCCCATTCATTTTTTCCACCACACCAGCTTTCCTGGCAATCATTTTTTCCAAATCTACCTTTGGTTTTCCACCCACGATTCCATGTTCCTCAAAATGGTGGACAGCATTATAAAAATGCTCTGAAGAGTCTAAAAGTGCCTTAGAAGGAATACAACCTACATTCAAGCAGGTACCTCCCATCACAGCATATTTTTCAATTATAGCAGTTTTGAATCCCAACTGTGCCGCACGAATTGCAGCAACATAACCACCAGGACCGGAACCAATAACGACAACATCAAATTCTAACATAAGGCAAGGAAAAAAGGAATAGGCCCCTAAAGGCCTATTCATGTTATTAAATATCTAATAATAAACGAGCAGGATCTTCCAACAACTGCTTGACACGTACTAGGAAGCTTACCGACTCACGACCATCAATGATGCGATGATCATACGATAAAGCCAAATACATCATAGGTCTAATCACGATTTGACCTTCCACCACCACAGGGCGTTCCACAATATTATGCATACCTAAGATGGCTACTTGAGGGGCATTGATGATTGGAGTAGACATCATTGAACCAAAAACACCCCCATTGGTAATGGTAAAGGTTCCGCCTGACATTTCTTCTAAACTCAATTTATTATCTCGGGCTTTACCAGCTAATCGAACCACCTCAGATTCAATTCCAGCTAAGCTTAAGTTCTCCGCATTCCGAATAACCGGAACAACCAATCCTTTAGGGGCGGAAACGGCAATAGAAATATCACAAAAATCATGAAAAACTATTTCATCTCCATCAATCTTGGCATTCACAGACGGGAACTCTTTCAAAGCCACACAAACAGCCTTAGTAAAGAAAGACATAAAGCCTAAACCTACTCCGTGCTTTTCTTTAAACTTATCTTTATACTTCCCTCTTAAATCCATTACTGGCTTCATGTCCACTTCATTAAAAGTGGTTAACATGGCCGTTTCATTCTTCACAGCTACCAATCTACGCGCTACGGTCTTACGCAAAGAACTCATTTTTTCTCTTCGTAAAGCTCTGGCATCGTTGTTAGTTGGAGCAGATGGGGCTGCAGCTACAGTAGATGCTGCTGTAGGAGCTGCTGCTGATGATGAAGCTTGTGCATTTTGGGCATCTTCTTTGGTAATTCTTCCACCTACACCAGAACCCGCTACTTGAGCAGGAGATATTCCTTTTTCATCTAATATTTTGGCAGCAGCAGGTGAAGGATGCCCTGCGGCATAGGATGCATTAGCTACGGGCGCTGATGGTGCAGCAGCAGCTGGTGCCGAAGCAGCAGGAGCACTAGCCTGCACTGCACCCGCTCCTACCGTGATTGTCGCTAAAACACCACCAATAGGAACTACGGCTCCTGAGTCAGCCACAATTTGTAAAATTCCTGCCGACTCGGCTGGTAATTCAAAGGTTGCTTTATCCGACTCTAATTCACATAAAACTTCATCTAAGGCCACCGAGTCTCCGGATTTCTTGTTCCAAACGGAAACAGTCACTTCTGAAATAGACTCTCCTACTGGTGGTACTTTTACTTCAATAACTTTAGCATCTGCTGAACTAACTGGAGCAGAAGCAGCCACAGGAGCAGTAGGTGCCGCACTTTCTATAGCTGGTGCTGGTGCAGCGGATGATTGTGCCCCTTTCACCTCAATAGTACAAATAACTGCACCAATCGGCAAAACATCCCCTTCTTTCGCAACGATATGCAACACACCCTCAGCCTCAGCAGGCAATTCAAAAGTCGCCTTATCTGATTCTAATTCACAAAGAACCTCATCCAACTTCACTACATCTCCTTCTTTCTTGTTCCAAGTAGCTACGGTCACTTCCGTAATCGATTCACCCACAGCGGGCACTTTCATTTCTATGGCCATGTTGTTCGGCTTATTTTTAAATTATTCAAACGCTTTATTAATCAAGGCTGCTTGTTCTTCAGCATGTACTTTCAAGAAACCTGTAGCCGGAGAAGCACTCTTTTTACGTGCTACCAAACCTTTAAATTTAGTCCAACCATATTCACGTATGATATAGGACCAATAACCCATATTTTCCGGCTCTTCTTGTACAAAATACACATCCGCATTCTTGTACTTAGCTAACTCCTTCTCTATTTGAGCCACTGGAAGTGGATGCAATTGTTCAATCCTGATAATGGCCACATCTTTACGAGCATCCTTCTCTTGTTTTTCCAACAAGTCGAAATACACTTTACCACTACATAGTAACACCTTTTTCACTTTGGCCTTATCAACATAACTATCCCCAATTACCTCCTGGAATTTACCGGAAGTAAAAGCATCAATCGGTGAAACCACCTTTGGATGACGGAAAATGGATTTTGGCGACATCACCACTAAAGGCTTACGGAATTCCCAAGTCAATTGACGGCGCAAGGCGTGGAAAATATTAGCGGGTGTGGTCAAATTTGCCACAACCATATTGTTTTCTGATGCTAATTGCAAGAAACGTTCAGGACGTGCATTCGAGTGCTCAGGACCCTGACCTTCATAGCCATGAGGCAAAAGCATCACCAAACCATTCTGCGTTCCCCACTTGGATTCATGTGAACTTACAAACTGGTCGATCATGGTCTGCGCTCCATTGGCAAAGTCTCCAAATTGGGCTTCCCAAATCACCAGCGCATCTGGATTCGCTAATGCATATCCAAATTCAAAACCTAACACCCCATATTCGGAAAGCAAAGAGTTAAAGATTTGCATCTTTTCTTGCCCCTCCTTAATGTGGTCTAAATTGCAATAATTGTTATTGGTATTGGCATCATGTAATACCGCATGACGGTGAGAGAATGTACCTCTCTGTACATCTTGTCCAGATAAACGTACTGTTTTTCCCTCAGCCAAAATGGAACCATAGGCCAATAACTCTGCCGTAGCCCAGTTCAATTCGCCTTTCTCAAAATATCCTTTTCTATCGGAAATAACCTTTTCAATTTGCTTCAATGCCACAAATCCTTTTGGTAGAGCTGTGATAGCATTGGCTACCAAATCTATGGTTTCTTTGGGAATGGATGTATTTGGTGAGGAATCAAAATCACTTGCTTGGGAGAAACGAAGCGAAGACCACTTGTTATCCAATTTCAATGGCACATAAGGAGGCTTTACTTTTTGTTTCACCATATCAAGTCTGGCTTGTAATTCCGCTTTAAATTCAGAATCCATTTGACTTGCTAATTTGGCATCAATATCGCCACGCTTAATTAAAGTCTGTGTATAAATCTCCCTTGGATTAGGGTGATTGGTTATGTTGGCATACAAAGTTGGTTGCGTAAAACGCGGTTCATCGGACTCATTGTGCCCATTTCTTCGGTAACAAACCATGTCCACAAACACATCACGTCCAAACTCCTGACGAAACTCAGCAGCCATTCTGGACACAAATACAACTGCCTCTGGATCATCTCCATTCACGTGGAATACCGGTGCATCAATAATTTTAGCTACGTCAGTACAATAAATGGCCGAGCGCGCATCTTCAAAATCAGTGGTAAATCCAACCTGATTGTTTATCACAAAGTGAATGGTTCCTCCCGTGGAATAACCTTTCAATTTAGCCATTTGTGTTACCTCATACACAATACCCTGACCCGCTAAGGCCGCATCGCCATGAATTAAAATAGGCAATACTTTGGAATTATCTCCATCGTAATGGGCGTCAGCACTAGCTCTACAAAAACCTTCTACCAAAGGGTTAACCGCTTCTAAGTGAGATGGATTGGGGGCTAATTTCAAAGAAATTTCATTCCCATTTGGACTAATATGTTGGCTAGAATAACCTAAGTGGTATTTCACATCACCATCTCCATGAATTTGATCTGGCACATTACCTTCAAATCCATCAAAAATGGCCTCGTATGACTTATGCATGATGTTGGCCAAGACATTCAAACGTCCACGGTGAGCCATACCAATCATGGCTTGTTTTACTCCAAAATCCGCTGCCCGATTAATGATTGCATCCAATCCCGCGATTGTACTTTCACCCCCTTCTAACCCGAATCGCTTCTGTCCTAAATATTTTGTACCTAGGAAATTCTCAAAAACTACTGCCTCATTCAGCTTCTGTAGGATTTGTTTTTTCTCTTCAATGGAAGGGCTAAACGATAAGGCCTCCTTTTCTATCTTATTCCTCAACCACTCCTTTACACGAACTTCACGAATATAGGAATACTCAAATCCGATAGAACCCGCATAAATAGTTTGTAACACCTCCACTATCTTGCGTAAGGTAGCTGGACCAATTCCCAAAAAACTTCCCGCTTGAAAAACCGTATCTAAGTCTGATTCAGACAAGGAATAATCCTTGATTTCTAAACGAGGCTGGCGATCTTTCCTCTGACGAACAGGATTAGTTTTCGCTAATAAATGTCCACGAGAACGGAATGCTTTAATCAAACTGATGACCGACATTTCTTTCTGAATGTGCGACTGATCTACAGCAACACCAGCGGCGGAAGAACCTCCTTCTTGCCAGGTTTGAGCAAACTCAAATCCCTTGAAAAAATCCCTCCATGAACTGTCTACTGAATTGGGGTCTAATCGATAGGCATCAAACAAGTCAGAAATAACTTGAGTATCGGCATTCGCAACGTAGGAAAATGAATCCATAATGTTAAATCTGGCCTAAATCCAGAAAAGTTTCAAACGTTATTGATTGAGTAAAATTAATTATTCTTGTCAAAAAAAATCTTCGCAATTTACAAAGGGGATTATAATTATCCCCAAAAAAATTGGGGTTTTTTCCCGTTTAGCGCACAAATTTCTAAGGATTTAGTATCTATCGAAATAAGCCCAAAAAAATCTTTATAAATTCTAATTATATCTACAGAAAATGAAATAATTCAGCAATTCACCTAAAGCCTAAAATTAGCAATCTTGCCATTTCCTAAATCAATCTCATAGCGTATAAAAATTTGATGGTAACCTGAAGCAGCGGTTTGAACGGAGCTGGTTCCTGTATTGCTAGTACCAGGAGTAAAGTACACGGAATTTCTTCCTAAAAAATCATAAGCATATCCCACCCGAAAATTTCTTCCAAGGGGAACTTCAATACTACCTAATAAGGCCTCATTAGAAAATTCAGAACCAGTATTTTGCCACCAAAGTCCCAAGCCCAACTTTTCCTGCCACCAAAATGTCCCATGTAAATCCACCCGAGTATCCGCAATTTGATGACGCATCAAGGCCCCAAACTTCAACCAATTGCCCTGACCAGCAGGTAAAGTATAAGCCATTCTAGCATAAATGGGGTTAGGATTGGACCATTCCAAATTGCGTAAACTTTGTGTGGGCCTACTTAGCCCTATTTCTAATTTGTCAAATTGATAAGCCACACCAAAACCCAAGCTACCCCCAAATTCAGAGGTCCCATTTCTACCTAAAATAGGATATTGGTTCAAGCCCAGATTGAGTCCCAATTGTAAATTTTGTCCTTTAGCCACGACAAACCTTTTGGACAAAATCCCTGCCAATCCTAGGTTAGCTGCTACTCCACCACCCATTAAACTATATGATTGATCCGTATTGTAAGCTAAAAAACCTATCCCCCACTTCTCCTGCTGAATAGGCATATCAAAACTAAAGTACTGTTGAGAGGAAGTCGCTCCACCCGTTTGCTGAAACAAAGGTTTTCGCCTAAAAATACCTGTAACAGACGCTACTCCCTTATTTCCTGCTTCAGCAGGATTGATAGATAGCGGGATGAATGGATATACCATGCGCAAGGATTCTTGTTGGGCCATTACCGTCAATGCCAAACAAGAAAAAATAGTGACTAAAATTTGCCGCATAAGAATCATTATACTGTAATACAATAGGTGTTCGGACTTGTAAAAATCACACCCATCAACAAACGCTACATAGCCGGCGCAAGGTATGCATTTTTAAAAATCTGTCATAAAATTTTTCATTTGACTCGAATCAGAGCTTGAAATATGAGCATCCTAAATGACTAGCCACTTGAATTTCTTGTAAAATACCACTTGGACACATTTACTGACAATATGACATCCCCAATAAAATTGGTTTCGAATTTGTTATTCCTGCATCAAATAAAAGATTTTTAATCACTCCGAATTAATATTATGAAAGAATCAGGTAATATCTCCATTCACACCGAGAACATTTTTCCGATCATCAAAAAATTCCTCTACTCAGACCATGAAATTTTTCTTCGTGAATTAGTTTCCAATGCAGTAGATGCCAGCCAAAAAATCAAAAGATTAAGCTCCATTGGAGAATTCAATGGCGAATTGGGAGAGTTGAAAGTCAAAGTAAGTTTTGACAAGGAGGCGAAGACTATCACCATTTCTGACAATGGTATTGGTATGACTGCTGAAGAAATCAAGAAATACATCAATCAAATCGCCTTTTCTGGCGCTACCGAATTCGTGGAAAAATACAAGGACAAAGGTGACGATAAGGGAATCATTGGCCACTTTGGACTGGGTTTCTACTCGGCATTTATGGTAGCTTCTGAAGTGGAAATCATCTCAAAATCATACCAAGAAGGTGCCGAGGCAGCACGTTGGACTTGCGATGGCTCCACAGAATACAGCATAAGTACCGCTGAAAAAGATGAACGCGGTACTGACATCATTTTACACATCGCAGAAGATTCAGAAGAATTTTTGGATGAATTCCGATTGAAATCAATTTTGGAAAAGTATGGCAAATTCCTTCCTATCCCGATTGAATTCCAAGATAAAATCATCAATAACCCTACTCCACTTTGGGCCAAATCCCCAGCTGAATTAAGCGACGAAGATTACTTGAAGTTCTATGAGGAATTATATCCATTCCAAGAAAAACCACTCTTCTGGATTCATTTGAATGTGGATTACCCATTCAATTTGACGGGTATACTGTATTTCCCTAAAGTGAAAAACGAGTTCCAGTTGCAACGAGAGAAAATCCAATTGTATAGCAGACAAGTATTTATCACTGACGAGGTCAAAGACATTGTCCCTGAGTTTTTAATGCTGCTGCACGGAGTAATAGATTCTCCAGATATTCCTTTAAATGTTTCTCGTAGCTTCCTGCAAGCCGACTCCAATGTCAAGAAAATCAATAGCTACATAACCAAAAAAGTAGCCGATAAGTTACAGGAATTATTCAAAGCGGATCGTCCAGGATTCGAAGAGAAATTTAGCAATATCGGCTTATTCATCAAATATGGTATGATATCTGATGATAAGTTCTTTGACAAGGCCAAGGAGTTTTGTTTATTGGAAACCACGTCTAATAAACTATATACCCTAGACGAATACGCGGAGGAAGTTCAGGCATTACAAACCGATAAGGATGGTCAAAGGGTCTATTTATACACCACCGATGCCCAACAGCAAGATGCCTTTATTCAATCTGCCATTCAAAAAGGATATTCTGTTTTAAAAATGGACTCCATGATTGACCCACATTTCATCAATCAAATGGAATCCAAAATTGAGAAAACTCAATGGAAACGCGTGGACGCTGATTCCATTGACAAACTGATTGATACGGGGATCCAATTAGAGGCCGTTTTAACAGAGGAGCAAAAGACTGCCGTGAAAGAAATTTTCGAGGCAACCATCAATGACAAGCAAAAACAAGTTCAGGTTGAAGCTATGTCACCAGATGAGCTACCCGCCATCATTACACAAAATGAATTCATGCGACGCATGAGTGATATGTCCAAAACCGGTGGTGGTATGGGTATGTTTGGCAATATGCCGATGACCTATCAAATTTCCATCAATGCTAACCACCCATTAATCAGCAAGTTAGTGGAATTACCAACCGAGGAGGAAAAGAAAAATCTGGCTAAACAAATCACAGATTTGGCCTTATTATCGCAGAATCTCTTGACAGGAGCGGATTTAACCGCCTTTATCAAGCGAACCGTAAACGGATTTTAATAGCTGTTTCAAGCCCTCAAAAACAAGGTCGTCAAGGTTTTAAACCTTGACGACCTTGTTCAAAAGGAACGAAACACTTAATACACTTATTGCTTTCTGACTATCAACTTCTTGGTAACTATCGAGCGACCATCCATCATGAGTTGATACATGTACATGCCGCTGTTTAGGTCCTTCAAGGAAATCCGAGCGGTACGTTGATCTTTATCCAAGACTAAATCTTTAATTTCCTGACCTAAAATATTATAAATCACCACTTTGACTTCAATATTAGCTCCTAATATCTGAAAGTCCACATCAGCATATTCACTAGCAGGATTGGGATATAAATTGGAAACTACTAAACGGTCTGATTGAAACAAATAGGCATCTCCTGCTACATTTTCCTCCCCCACTTTTCTATCCATACTGACCGACTCTGCTAAGCGAGTCGTACTAGCTTGAGCAAAATTATTCTTCAAAAATTGACTGATATACGTATTTTCGTGAATATTCAAACTCGTCTGCAATTGAGGATTTACCTTAAAACTTCTCTTGGCCAAAAGAATTGGCAAATGTACCGGACCAGGTTTCGATTTTATTTCCAAACGGGATCTTGATTTAGATTCCCCCTGTGCATTTACGTTCCAAGAATTCTCGATTAAGAGAAATACTAGGAAACAGAAAACAAACACAGGTATAAATCGATTCATCTGATTAAAAATAGTAATACAAAAATAAGCAGGCAATAATCAAGGCAAAATTGAAATCGGTCAAATGGTACAAATTACATGACCAAAGGCCCAATTTTAAGGATTTTTAACAATTGGACTTAACATATCCGGGGCATTCACCGCATCCATCAACATTTTCAAGGTCACTTTTTCTTTGATACGCCAACGATACCCATCTAACATTTGTAGGTCTTCATTCCATTCTTTTGGGGGAACAAATCGGGCTTCCGGCTTGGTAATGAAAGTAATTTTCTTGACCTTATTTTCATCAAAAAATAAATTCATCCGACTACATTCGACGCGATTCAAACCTGTTGTTACTTTTTTATCATCAACCACATAATAAATACTTTCTCCATTCCCTTCCACATTCACTCGCCGAACTTGAGATTCTGTATTAAAAAACACCCAAACCTTTCGACCTTTAATCTGGTTAAAATGTGAGGCAGAATCAGCTGAAATAACAAAAGAATGTCCTCTTAAACGCATTTCCTTTAATTTCTGATTAACCATAAATAAAGAAATGGAATCAGCGGTTGATTGTGAATCCTGCGTCCAAATGATGGGTTTTTGATAAAAATGTATAACCGAATCCCTCATATCATAACCCAAAGAATCGCATCTTGCAGATAAATCAGACTTATAAATCTGAACATGCTTGTAGGCATATAATTTTCTAACAGAATCTTGTTTGTTATCAAATGAAACGAGCGTGTCCGCCGTCAGATAAAGGGTATCCTTTTCCATGATATTCCGCATCAACGCTCCTCCATAAACGCGTGTGATACCGGTATGGCCATTATATCGACCATTTTTTCCAGTTAATAAGACCTTATCTTTTTGACTAAAAAACTCTACATTTCCCTTCGCTACCCCAATCTTAGTCGGGCTATCATAAAATAGGGTATCGGCAGTTAAAGTATAATCTTCCATCTTAGCCGTGGACCGACCAGTAAAATTGGAAACCTTGGTCTGAGTATTGTAAAAACCCGATTTCGTGTAAACCGTATCCTTTTTATTGATAATCTCCGTAGGACAAATGAAAAATGCCTCTTTGGAGGCCGTATTGTACCGTAAGGAATCAGCTTTCAAGGCTCCCCCTTCTTTATCCACTACCTTCACCTTTTCTTTGAATAAAAAGTTTTTAGTGACCGTATTATAAAATCCTTCCTTACTTGTCAGAGTTGTTTTTTTATCCAAAATCTTAGCCCCCGTATGATAGACAGCCATTTTACTGTTCAAATCATAGTCTAATTTATTGGTATTTAATACAATGGTATGATCATCCAATTTCACTCGTCCAAGCATGTAAGCTTGCCGAAGGTCTCCATTATAAAGCGCTGAGTCACCCGTAATCGTCACCGTATCTGCTTGAATGATTTTCACCCTGCCATAAGCTTCCACGTTATTGGTAGTACTATTCAAAATAGCTTGATCACAAAACAAGGTGGTTGTTCCTTGTTTCAATACCACCTTACCTACCAGTTTTTTGATCATCGCCGATTCCATTTGAATACCATTCAGGCTATCAGCAGAGATCACTTGTACCTGACTTTGACCATGAGTCAAAACAGGTAAAAACAGGAGAATACTCAGGAAAATGAGTAATATATAGCGCATCTTACAAGCGAATCGTTAATTTCGTGGCTTTATCACGCAATTTACCATTTTTATGCTGGAAGATTTCATCCAATTTGTCCGAAAAGAGAATTTATTCCAAGCTGATCAAAAAATTTTGCTAGCTGTCAGCGGTGGAATAGACTCTGTGGTGATGGCTAAACTGTTTTCCCTAGCCAAATTCAATTTTGGGATTGCGCATGTCAACTTCAGCTTGCGTGGAGAAGAATCCTTGGCAGATGAGGTATTCGTCAAAAAATTAGCCAAAACGTATAAAGTCAATTACCACACCATTTGCTTTGATACCAAGGCTTTTTCAGAGAAGGAAAAACTCTCCACACAAATGGCTGCCAGGATATTGAGATACGATTGGTTCGAAGAAATCCGTAAAAAAGAATCATACGATTATATCGCCACCGCACATCATCAGATGGATAGTGCTGAAACGGTCTTGATCAATTTAAGCAGAGGAAGTGGAATTGCAGGTTTCCATGGAATTCCTGTTAAAAATGGGCATATCATACGCCCTATGGCCTTTGCTACCCAAGAACAAATCTTTGATTTTGTAGTAAGTTATAAATTAACGTGGAGGGAAGATTCTTCCAACACCTCCACCCAATACCAAAGAAATTTTATTCGTCATGAGGTAATGCCCAAATTATTGGAATTAAACCCCCATTTTGTACAAAATGTTGCTCAAAGCAGTACGAACGTCGCCCTGATTGAGCAATGGATGCAAGCGGAATTAAACCTTTGGAAAGAGGAAAGATGCAAGAACGATGAATCAGGCAATGTATTTGTGAAATTATTTGATACTCCATTAGCTGTTAAAGAAATGGTTATGCGCCAGCAATTCTTATTGGCCTTTCATTTCAACAGCGACACCATGGCCCATATTTTAGACGCAGACGACAAGCAAATTGGAAAAATTTTTGAATCAGCTAGTCATGTGTTGAATATAGACCGTCAACAATGGGTACTAAGCCCAAAAGATCAATCGGAATTCAAACCTATTTTAGTACAAGAGGAATACGAAACGGTAGACCTTGGCAATCAATTACTTCATATCGATTTTGGTGAAAATGAGAATGGTTTTGAATTACCTACGGGAGCACATATTGCCTGCTTAGATGCCGACACCTTGACCTTCCCACTAGAAATCAGAAAATATCAAGAAGGTGATTGGTTTTGCCCTTTGGGGATGAATCAAAAGAAGCTGATATCTGATTTCCTAACTGATAAAAAAGTACCATTAAACTTAAAGAAAAACGTACAATTAGTCTTAAGCAAAGGCTCAGTGGTATGGGTAATGGGTTACAGAATTGACAACAGGAATAAGGTAACTGACAAAACGGAGGGACTTTGTATTTTGACACTGGAGAATAAAACGAAGCCATAAAAACCTATCGAATCAATTTACGATAAGTCTCTGTTCGGATAGGGTCCAATAAACTTAAGTAGGCAAAGGCTTGCTGTCTTTCCGTTGGGGAGGCTTCATCCATGATGGAGAAAATTTCATCAGCTTTGGCATCAAAAAATATGCGTATACTGGCTGCCCCAGGCCTGATTTGATTGATTTGTCTGATTTGATTCAATAATTCCAAAATACCTTTTCTAGTCTCATCTGGTTGATCCTTGAAGGTATCCAGCAAAAGACGATGGTAGGTATAATTAACTTCCCTGATTCCCTGTAATTGCTGATTCATCAAGCTTTCAGCGATGGCCACCCGGCTCCGAACATCACTCACGATGCCCCAGCCTGAGCCCGAAGTTTGGGCTAAATTGGTTAAGTTAAACAGTTTCTGCGTAAATATATCCCCTCCCATTTTACCAAATGAATCGTATTGATAGGCGCAGGCTAAATAAGCATAATAGGCCAGCATTGACCCTAAATTATCGATGTAGGAATTATCATTGTACGTCAAAGGCATACCCAATAAGTACTTGAAATTAAAGTTCTTATCAATGATATTTAAGACGATGGTCTCATAAGAAGTACCAAATACCGGGCGCAAAACTTGTACGCGGGCATTGGCTTCAAAGTCTCCCTGTGAGGTGGCTTTGGTTAACAATAAATTGATATTGACTTTGATTTTTTCTTCTGGAGCAAAATTATCATTGGACCAGCGCCTTCCATTGAGGAAGTCCTGCATGGTTCTCTGTAAATCGGGATAAATCTGATTGCTTCCGCGTTGTTGATCGAGCTGTAATTGCTCCGTATTAATGGTCACTGTTGCCTGTAACTCCTGGGCACATAGTCCCCAGGAAGTTAGCAACAAAAATAAGGTCAGAAAAAAGGAAGTAGATTTCATGGTTAGAAATCAAACGAAATAAAACTATTTTTCGTCTGCACCCTCTTCGCGTACTCGGTAGTCAACTTTACCTGCCATAAAGTCGTCAATGGCCAAAGCTGAAGGCTTAGGCATACGCTCATAATATTTTGAAATTTCAATTTGCTCACGGTTCTCGAATATCTCTTCTAAATTATCCACAGAAGAGGCAAACTCAGATAATTTACCTGATAATTCCTCTTTCATCTTGCTAGAGATTTGACGTGCCCTTTGTGAAATAATCGAAATTGATTCGTATACATTTCCCGTCTTAGCGGCAATTTTATCTACATCACGAGTGATGATGGATGGATTTGTTTGGATCTTAGACATCTCTATAAATTTAAGATTGCAAATTTAGACTATTTTTTTGGTAAAAACTACTGAGGACTGGTAGCCAATTTAGAAGTCTTAGCCTTCTCCTTTTCTACACTGGCTTTGTACTCATCTTCCAATTTGGTTAAACGAGCCACCTCATCCACACTCTTGGTGTACATCTTTTCGGCCAATTTCAAATAATTACTATTCGGGAACTTATCCACTAACTCCAAATAAAACTTGGTAGCATCTGAATAACGTTCTTTTTGTTTAATTTCAATGGTACTATTGGCTAATTCAAATTGTGCTACTACTTTCAAATAGGCCATTTCCTCATTATAATCGGAATCAGGGAAATCCTTTTGGAAATTAGTGATCTCGATCACTGCCGATTTTAAGGTCGCGATATTAAACGGAGAAGTTTTATGATATAGTTTGGCCTTGGCATAGGCTTTTCTCTCTAACTTTTTACGTAACTCTTTGATAATGTTGGTACACTCTTCCTTAAACTTGGTATCTGGATAATTATTCAAATAACTTTGAATCTCGTTAATAGCCGACAAAGTTCCTGTTTGATCTAGATTGTAATTGGGAGAATCCTTGTACAAGGAAAACGCCGACATATAAATAGCCTCCTCAGCATACTCACTCCGTGAAAATACTTCAGCAAATTTCTTGAAATGAGAATTAGCCAAAGTATAATTACCAGTATTAAAATCACAATAGGCTTGGTAAAATGTAGCCAATTCTTGAGTAGAATCGCCCTTCAGCAAGGGTAATATCTCATCAAATAGAATTCCTGCCTTGGCATAATCCTTCTTTTTATAATATTCAACGGCTGCTTTATACTTGGCAGGTACACTAGCACTCTTGCGAAATTTCTCAAATTTTCCACAAGAACTTAAGCCAATCAAGGCCACCGAAAGAATCAATACTATATTTTTCAACTTCATAAGAGCGTAAAGATAATCATAATTGTGCGTACCTCCGAATTATACTGCTTTACTAAATTGTAAATGATATAATTGAGCATACAAACCCTCTTGTTTGATTAAATCATCGTGATTTCCCCTTTCCTTAATTTCTCCTTTTTCCATCACTAAAATTTGGTCGGCGTTACGAATTGTAGATAAACGGTGAGCAATCACCACGGCAGTTCTGCCCTTCATTAAGGTGGCAATGGCCCCCTGAATCATTAATTCTGTTTCCGTATCCACCGAAGAGGTAGCCTCATCCAAAATGATAATTTTGGGATCATGTACCAAAGCCCTGACAAAGGAAATCAATTGCCTCTGACCTACGCTGAGCGTAGCACCTCTTTCCATCACTTGGTATCGATATCCTCCAGGAAGTGACATGATAAAATCATGAACTCCTACTGCTTTAGCCGCTTCCTCCATTTTCTCCTGACTTATGCTAGGATCACCTAAATGAATGTTATAAGCTATAGTAGAGCTAAACAAAAAGACATCCTGCAACACCACCGCGATGTTTTTCCTTAAACTGGTAATTTCATAATCTGTCAAGGCAATTCCATCAATCAAAATTTGACCCGATTGACAATCATACATTCGACTCAACAAACCAATAATGGAAGATTTGCCCGCTCCGGTAGCTCCTACGATGGCCAAAGTTTTACCAGCCTCCACTTTAAAACTTACATTTCTAACTACCCATTCTGGCTCGTTATAGGCAAATGTCACTTCTTTAAATTCCACTTTCCCCTCCAATTTATCAGCCTGATGCGTACCGTTATTTTGGATGTAATCCGTAGAATCCAACAAGGTTAAAATTCGTTCGGTAGAAACTATACCCATCTGAAGGGTATTGAAACGGTCAGCAAGCATTCTGATTGGCCTGAAAAACAGGTTAATAAACATAATGAAGGCCGTCAATGTCCCTACGCTTTGTTGCTCCTTCAAAATATAAGTCGATGCCATCCAAACCACTAATCCTGTGCCGACAGCAGCAATCACATCCGCTACTGGGAAATACACCGAATAGGCCCAAATACTTTTAATGTTGGCATCTCTATGTTCCTTGTTAATTTCCTGAAACTTCAACATTTCCCTTTTTTCCGCATGGAACAACTGCACAATCATCATACCTGAAATATGCTCCTGTACAAAGGAATTAAGGTTGGCAACCGCCAAACGCACTTCATTAAAAGACTTTTTGATGTGTTCTTTAAATATATAGGTCGACAAAACCATGAAAGGAACGGTGGCCAGAATGATGAGGGTCAATCGCCAGTCGGTATAAAACATCACCCCCACTATCAGGAACAATTGCAATAAATCCCCTGCGATAGAGGCTAAACCCTCCGAAAACACATCGTTCAAGGTCTCAATGTCGGAAACGGTTCTGGTGACTAATCGACCGATGGGCGTGGCATCAAAAAAGGCTAAGCGAAGGTTGATGATTTTTTGGTAGAGAGTCACTCGAATATCTCGAATGACGGTTTGTCCTAAATAGCCTGCCAAATAACTCGTTGAAAACTGCAGGCTTGTTTGTAAAAACAATACCCCCAGCATGATGAAAAACATACGAAGAAGTTCCTCCACCTGGTTAACATCCACATAATGATCGATGGTGTAACGAATAAGTAGGGGAACTACAGGAGACACTCCTGCCATACAAAGTATTAAGAAGACCAGCAGCCAAAAACGAAATTTATAAGGCAAGATAAAGCCGTAAATTCGACGAATGATTTGTAAGTCTACGATTTTACCGCTGGATTTCTCTTTCAAAGCTTATACGGGATTGTTGGTTTCAGTGGGGATAGCCTGACAAGTACCACAACCTTTGGCGCAGCCTGACTGCTTGGTAAAAAACATCTTATATACCAGCTTCGTCAAATAAGCTAAAGCTCCGATAAATACGAGACCAATGATGACATTTTCCATGTGCGCCTAGTTTTTCCAATGCATCTGCAAAGTTCCTAAAAATTCTTCAAAAATCGCGCCAGCTCCAATAATTTGACCTTCGAAAATCACAGATTTTCCTCCGGAAAAATTAGTCACCTTCCCACCTGCTTCCTCAATGATAATCTTACCCGCAGCCACATCCCAAGGTTTCAGATTAGCTTCAAAAAAGCCTTCAAAGCGTCCACAGGCCGTATAAGCTAAGTCTATCGCTGCGGCACCCATCCTTCTTAAACCATGGCTTTTTTGCATCAATTCTTTAAGCAGGGCCAAATATTTATCTTGGTATGAAAAATCATGGTAAGGAAATCCGGTAGCCAATAAACTCTTCTCGAGAGTAGGTTGAGAAGAAACTTGGATAGGCAATCCATTCAAATGCGCCCCATGACCTTTGGCGGCATAAAACAACTCATCCCGATTAGGCTCATAAATCAAACCCAAAATAGGTTGTTTTTGATATACCAACCCTACGGAAACGGCAAAAATGGGTAATTGGTGCAAAAAATTAGTAGTACCATCCAAGGGATCGATCACCCAATAAAAACCATCTCCCACCTCGGAAAAGTCGGAAGCTGTTTCCTCGGCAATAAACCCCGCTTCAGGAAAAATTAGAGATAAACTTTCCTTCAATTTCGCCTCGGCTGTTTGATCCACAAAGGATACTAAGTCGTTCTTGCCCTTGTATTGAATATGTTCTATGGCAATCTTATTGACCATGGATTGAATCCACTGGCCAGTGTCTCGAACTACGGGTAGAGATTGTTCTAGAATTTTTGATATATCCACCATTACTTTTTAACAGGTGACTTGACCGCCACTTTGGTTGGAGCAGGTCCTAATACCCAATCTGCCAACAATTGTTGTGTTTCTTTTAAATACGTGTCCTTAGCATGTTTATCGGCTGTGGATGCTTTCTTATCCTTCTCCGTATCTGGAACATCGGCATCTGAGCCAGCAATATTATCCATTACCGCCTGCGACTCATCTGGCTTTTTCTTTTGCTCGTCCAGTTCTTTTTTACGCTTATCTATTTGCAAGGAAATAGAATTTTGCTCCTTGATTTTCTTCCAACGTTCAAAATCTTCTTTCAATTTTATTAAATCAGGCTTGGTCTTTAGCCGCGCTTGGAAACTAGCCTGCATCTTACTGATTAAAGCAGGGTTCACATTGGAAGTGGCCTGGTAGTTTGTCGGGGAAATCATATCCCAAGGCAAGGCACTAGGCTGAGAACTCTCACCAAACTCTTCGGCAGAGAAGGCAGAAGGTAGGGCAAAATCAGGACTTACTCCTTTATGTTGTGTAGAACTCCCATTAATACGATAGAACTTTTCTAAAGTAATTTTCAATTGACCTACTGGCTCCTTTTCATTGTTCATGTAATTATCCAGATCCACCACGGATTGCACCGTTCCTTTTCCATAAGATTGCTCTCCTACAATGATTCCCCTTCTATAATCTTGTATAGCAGCCGCAAAAATTTCGGAGGCAGAGGCCGAAAACCGATTGATCAAAACGGCCATAGGACCATCATAGAATTGTTCTGGATCTTTATCTACTTCCTGAGAAATACGACCATCTGATTGTTTTCTTTGTACCACTGGACCTTTGGGAATAAATAAACCCGTTAAATCTACCGCTTCAATTAAGGAACCTCCTCCATTGTTACGTAAGTCAACAATCAAACCGTCAATCCCTTCAGCTTTAAACTCAGTCAAAAACTTCTTCACATCAGCTGAGGTCGATTTAAAATCCGACTCTTTTCTACGGGCACCTTCAAAATCACGATAAAACATTGGGATGGTGATTAATCCCAACTTCATTTTTTTGTCGCCCTGCGTGTAGGTTAAAATTTCTTTTTTGGCAGTTTGCTCTTCCAATTTGATTTTCTCTCGTACTAAACGTACTTCTGTAGTAGGAGCTCCAGTACCTGCACCAGCGGGTAATAATTTCAAACGAACCACAGTATTCTTAGGACCACGGATTAGTTTGACAGCGTCATCGGTAAACCAACCAATCACATCCACAAAACTTCCCTCATCTCCCTGAGCTACCCCCACAATTCGGTCCTTGGGATTGATTTGCTTACTTCTAAAGGCAGGACCTCCCGGAATTAAATCCATGATGGTCACATAATCTCCTTCCAAGCGAAGCGTTGCTCCAATCCCCTCAAAACTTTGTGCCATGTCAGTATTGAAAGCCTGGGCGGTTCGAGGAATCATGTAGGATGTATGCGGATCAATGCTTTCGGTGTAAGCGTTCATGAAGATTTGGAATACGTCTTCTGAACGAGTGCGAGCCATGTATTTTTCAGAACGCTTGTAACGCTCTTTTAACTCCCGCAAAGCCGTGGTATCGGCCTTACCTGAAATTTTCCAATCCAACAATTGACGCTTCACGTCCTTACGCCAAAAATCATTTAATGCCTCCTTGGAAGCTGCATAGGTGGCTTTATCGCGGTTGGGCTGATAAGTTTCATCCAAGGTGAAATCGGGCGACTTCTGTAAAATCTGATCGATATAGGCATAACGCTCCTTCATTCGTTGTTGGTAGCGATTATAGATAGCAAAGGCCGAAGTTAAATCGCCTTCGTTCAATTGATCATCAATCGTCAAACGGTATTTCTCCATTTCTTCAATATCAGAAGCTAAAAAGAAGACCTTATTAGGATCTAATTCTTTCAAATAAGCATCGTAAATTTTGGAAGATAGAGAGTCGTTAACAGGAATTTTGCGATAATGGTAATTACTTAAGATGCCAAAGACCAAACGCTCCACCTTACGCTGGGTTTCAGTAGGTTGTAAATCTCCCTCTTGATAAACGACGGCTTTTGTAGCAGGAAGGCCTGTTTGATTTTTGCCATGCAAAAACAAAACTACCAGCAGGGAAAGCGGAATTAAAATAGGCAGTATCTTTTTCATATTACCAAGGTACATAAGGTTATTTTTCGATCGCAATCAGTTCTACTTCAAATATTAAAGCCGAATAAGGCTTGATGGTGGCTCCACCCCCACGAATTCCGTAAGCCAATTCCTGAGGAATGTAAAGTTTCCATTTGGAACCCACTGGCATCATTTGCAAAGCTTCTACCCAGCCAGGAATTACTCCTGAAACTGGAAAAGAAATAGCCTCACCACGATCCACCGAAGAATCAAACACGGTACCGTCAATAAGAGTTCCATGATAATGCGTCTTTACTTTGTCAGAGGCGGTTGGTTTGGGACCATCTCCTACCTTAACAATTTCGTATTGCAAACCACTGGCAGTTACTTGGACTCCTGGCTTCTTCTTATTCTCAGCCAAGAACTTTTCTCCGGCTTCTTTGTTTGGCAAAAATTGCTTGGCACTTTCTGCCATTTGTTTTTCCTGATTGCGCATCATGAAATTATTCACGATTCGCTGGCAATCCTGCTCGCTTAGGCTTAAGGCTGTACCTTGCGTAGCAGCAGCAAAACCTTTGGCGACGGTAGCAGGATTTAAAGCAACATTTTGAGACTTAAAATTTTGAGCTACCAACACACCCACGGCATAAGAAACAGAATCAATGGTCGAGGCAAAATGAGCTGTTTGGGCTGGAGCCGCTTTGGCTTTCGAGCTAGCAGAAACAGCAGGCTTAGGCGAAGAAGGAGCTTTGGCGGCTGGTTTGTTTTGCGCTACAGAAACAAAGGACAGGGTTGAAAGAGAAATTATGGCGGAAATCTTAATCAAAGGAAATTTCATAGAATTTATTAATATAGTCAAACAAAGCCTCTAAGATACAGAAAAAAGGTAATTCTTAATTATTTTAACATCAATTAACGGACTTAGCATTGACCTAACGGTAAGTATCTAAAAAAAGTCTTATGAATTGATACATTTTTTGCAATAGTTATGGGAATATTGAAATTTCATAACTAATTTTGCACCCGAAAATTTTATTCAAAATAAGTATTTAACATCCCAGAAAACTCCATTTTAACATGGCATCAGTAAGACCAGACGAAGTTTCAGCCATCCTTAGGGAGCAATTATCTCAGGCTAAGACCCAAGCAGAACTAGAAGAAGTAGGTACCGTACTCCAAGTGGGTGATGGTGTGGCTCGTATCTACGGGCTATCCAATGTACAAGCAGGTGAGTTGATCGTATTTGAAAACGGATTGAAAGCCTTGGCATTGAACCTAGAAGAAGACAATGTGGGAGCCGTATTATTAGGTGATTCCACTTTGGTAAAAGAGGGCGATACCGTAAAGAGAACCAAGTTAATTGCTTCTGTTAAAGTGGGTGATGGCATTTTAGGTCGTGTAGTGAACACCTTGGGTGAGCCTATCGACGGAAATGGTCCTATTACGGGAGATTTATATGAAATGCCTTTAGAGCGTAAGGCTCCAGGAGTAATTTTCCGTCAGCCAGTAACTGAACCATTACAAACAGGTATTAAAGCGATAGACGCCATGATTCCAGTAGGACGTGGTCAGCGTGAGTTGGTAATTGGAGACCGTCAAACAGGTAAGACAGCTGTTTGTATTGATACCATTATTAATCAAAAAGAATTCTACGATAAAGGTGAGCCAGTATTCTGTATCTATGTAGCCATCGGCCAGAAAGCTTCTACTATTAAGCAAGTAGAGCAAACATTGCGTAAAGCAGGTGCTATGGATTACACAGTGATTGTGTCGGCTTCTGCCGCTGATCCTGCTCCAATGCAGTTCTACGCTCCATTTACGGGTGCTGCCATCGGTGAATTCTTCCGTGATACAGGTCGTGCTGCTTTGGTTGTTTATGATGACCTTTCTAAGCAAGCCGTAGCTTATCGCGAAGTGTCCTTATTGCTTCGTCGCCCACCAGGACGTGAAGCATATCCTGGAGACGTATTCTATCTTCACTCTCGTTTGTTAGAGCGTGCGGCTAAGGTGAATGCTTCTGATGCGATTGCACAGTCGATGAACGACTTACCAGATTCTATCAAGCACTTGGTAAAAGGTGGCGGTAGCTTAACTGCTCTTCCGATCATTGAAACACAAGCGGGTGACGTATCTGCTTATATCCCTACCAACGTAATTTCCATTACTGACGGTCAGATTTTCTTAGAGTCGAACTTATTCAACGCAGGTATTCGTCCAGCGATCAACGTAGGTATCTCCGTATCACGTGTGGGTGGTAACGCTCAGATTAAGTCGATGAAGAAAGTAGCGGGTACTTTAAAACTAGATCAAGCGCAGTTCCGTGAATTGGAAGCTTTCGCTAAGTTTGGTTCTGATTTGGATGCTTCTACTAAATTAACGATTGACCGTGGTCGTCGTAACTTAGAGATGTTAAAGCAGCCTCAGTTCTCTCCACAGCGTGTGGAAGATCAAGTAGCTATGATTTACTTGGCTACTACTGGTAACTTGGATAAAATACCAGTAGAAAAAGTTCGTGAGTTTGAAAAAGATTTCATTCAGGTATTGCGTGCCACTGAAAAAGCAACATTAGATGCTTTAGGAGCAGGTAAGTTTGATGATACACTAACCGCTACCTTGAAGCGAGTTGGAAATGAAGTAGCAGCTAAATACGCAGTTTAAATAAATTAGAATCGTATGGCTTCCTTAAAAGAAGTAAGAAATAGAATCGTTTCGGTTAACTCGACGCAGCAAATCACCAAAGCCATGAAAATGGTTTCGGCAGCTAAGTTGCGTCGTGCGACTGATGCCATTGTACAGATGCGACCATATGCTAAAAAGCTATCTGAAATGATTGCTACGGTATCTGGTCGTACGGATGCTGGGAAAGAAAACCCATTCACTGAGATTCGTGAGATTAAAAATGTACTCATTTTAGTGGTGACTTCGGACCGTGGTTTATGTGGTGCTTTCAATGCCAACATTGGTAAGGCTGCTATCTCTCTAATTCAAGAGAAATATGCTGATTTACATCGCGCTGGCCATGTGGAGGTTTTAACTTTAGGCAAAAAAGGAGGAGAGTATCTAGGTCGTAGAGGATATAAAATCAATGCTGACCATCAAGATATCTTCACTAAATTAAACTTTACGGAAGCTCGTCAAATCGGAGAAGAAGTATTGAATGGATTTGCTGAAAAGCAGTATGATGTGGTAGAAATCATTTTTAATGAGTTTAAAAATGTGGCTACTCAAATCATTCGTACGGAACAGTTATTACCCTTGCAAGACAGTGGTGCCAGTGATTCCAAAGCCTCTGCAGTAGATTATATGTTTGAACCTTCTGAGGCTGAAATCATCAATGAATTGATTCCAAAGGCTATCAAACTATCTATTTTCCGTGCTTTATTAGAGTCCAATGCTTCTGAGCATGGTGCTCGTATGACAGCCATGGACAAAGCCACGGATAATGCGGGTGAATTATTGAAAGCATTGAAATTAGAATACAACCGTTCACGTCAAGCCGCAATTACCAACGAAATCTTGGAGATTGTGGGAGGTGCTGAGGCTTTATCTGCTTAAATAAGATGAAAAAGACACTTATTATTTTGCTTTTAGCTGCTATTGGAATGACTGCCCATGCGCAATCATTCAAAGTGCCTACGCCAAGTCCATTGCAAAGCATCAAACAGGAGTTTTCTCTATCTTCGGTAGAGATCACTTACTCTCGTCCTGCTCTACGTGGTCGTAAAATTTTCGGTGATATTGTTCCATTCGGAAAATTATGGCGTGCTGGAGCTAATGCTCCTACCAAAGTAACTTTTGGAGAAGATGTGAAAATCATGGGTAAAGAGCTTAAGGCAGGTGCTTACCAATTGATGATTATTCCTTCGGAAAGATCTTGGGAAATTATCTTCAACAAAGGGACTGACGGTGTATTTAATTATCATCCGGAAGAAAATGTGGTGACGGTCAGCGTACCAACCGCCACTTTACAATACCCTGTAGAATCCTTAGCTTACCAATTTGAATTGGTAGCTCCTAACAAGATGTTCATTCAAATTTCTTGGGAAAAGACAAGCGTTTCTATTCCCGTAGAAACTGAAATTGATGCTAAGATTGCCGCTTCCATTGAAAAAGTAATGAGTGCTGATACCAAGCCATATTTTGAATCTGCTTCGTATTATTTTGAAACGGGCCGTGATTTAAATAAGGCTTTGGAATGGGCAACAAAAGCAACGGCTTCTAACCCAACAGCTTTTTGGGTATTCCATCTTAAAGCCAAAATTCAGGCTAAAATGGGTGATAAAGTAGGAGCTAAAGCAACTGCTTTGAAATCCATTGAACTGGCAAAAGCCGCCAAAAATGATGATTATGTAGCGCTTAATGAGAAATTAATTAAGAGCTTATAAAATAGAATCGCTTAAATGAAGAAAGCCTTTCTTTGACGGAAAGGCTTTTTTTAGCTTATTATGGGAGAAGAAAAGGGATATAGTACCGCCAAAGAGCAAGAAACTGCCGTATTAGTGGCCGTGACTACGCAAAAGCAGAATGCAGAGCAAACCGCTGAGTATCTGGCAGAATTGGCATTTTTAGCCTCCACCTCCGGAGTGTTAACCTTACATAGTTTTACACAAAACCTACCTAAACCTGATAACCGCACGTATGTGGGAAAAGGGAAATTGGAAGATGTGATTCGCTATGTCATTGACAAAGATGTGGACATGATCATCTTTGATGATGATTTGACACCCTCTCAAGTGAGGAATATCGAATACGAAATACAGCTTTGCGGTAAGGAAATGAAGGTATTGGATCGCAGTTTGTTAATCCTGAATATTTTTGCCCAAAGAGCCAAAACGGTACAAGCCAAAACGCAGGTGGAACTTGCCCAATACCAATATATGCTTCCTCGTTTGACCAGAATGTGGTCTCACCTTTCTAAACAACGAGGTGGTGTGGGTATGCGTGGACCTGGAGAGAAAGAATTAGAGACTGACCGACGAATAGCCAATGACCGTATTGCATTTTTAAAGGAGAAATTAGAGGCCATCGACCGACAAACCTTTACGCAGAGAAAACACCGTGATCGTTTGGTGCGAGTATCATTGGTTGGCTACACTAACGTAGGTAAATCTACTTTAATGCAGAAATTGGCCAAAGCAGATGTTTTTGCAGAAAATAAATTATTCGCCACGGTAGATTCTACTGTGCGTAAAGTCAGTTGGGAAGGAATTCCGTTCCTGTTGACCGACACGGTAGGTTTTATCCGCAAACTCCCTACCCTATTGATTGAATCCTTCAAATCTACCTTGGATGAAGTGAGAGAAGCGGATATATTGTTGCACGTAGTGGATATTTCTCATCCCAATTTTGAAGAGCAAATTGAAGTAGTGCAAGGAATTTTAAATGAGATGGGTGCTGGTGATAAACCGACCATTCTTGTATTCAACAAAATTGATTTATTTCCAGTGGAAGATGTGTTCTTTGAAGGCTCCGCTTTAAATGAGGATGGAGAATTCGAACTGAGCAAAATGGAACGAGTAACCCAATTCTTGAAGCAGACCCATTGGCAAACCAATCAGCCTAAAACCGTTTTCATTTCGGCAGCCCAAAAGAGTAACCTCAACGAATTACGGGATACCGTCATGCAGCTTATCAAAGAAAAGCATTACCAAATATTTCCTAACTGGATGAACGATAATCACTTGCTGGGACATAGTGATGAATATGTGCCGGAGTAGGTTGCGGGGAATGTAAAAATAGGAATGTAAAGTCCTGGCTTAGATCAGTAGTTGGTATTAATTTGCCATGAAGTTATGCCCCCAACTCTCAAATGATAACAGGACAAGACATTCACAATTCATAATTTACAATTTACAATTCACCACTTACAATTCCCCATTCCCCATTGTCCATTACAATCCCTTCCCTCTCAACCTCAGGGAGTTAGAAATCACTGAAACAGAACTAAAGCTCATGGCTAGTGCGGCGAGCATCGGAGATAAAAGCGTGCCAAAGAATGGGTAAAGAATTCCTGCTGCGATGGGAATGCCCAATACGTTATAGCCCAAGGCAAAGAATAAATTTTCTTTAATGTTTCGTATGACCATTTGACTGAGTTTTCTGGCCTTGGCAATGTCCCTTAAATCTCCTTTCACTAAGGTAATCTCTGCACTCTCGATGGCCACGTCAGTGCCTGTACCCATGGCTATCCCAATATCCGCTTGGGATAATGCAGGCGCATCATTAATGCCATCACCTGCCATGGCTACTTTTTTACCTTCGGACTGCAGGCGAACTATTTCATCTAATTTAGATTGGGGCAACATCTGCGCTTTCCAGTCATTTAATCCCAATTGCTTACCCACCACATCCGCTGTTTCCTGATTATCCCCTGTAAGCATGATGACCTCCAGTCCTTCCGCTTGCAAATCTCGTATTGCCTGATGACTTGATTCTTTGATCTTATCGCTAATCACCAAGGCCACTTGAGCCTCTTTTTCATCCGCAAAATAGGAAATCGTTTTACCTTGTTTTTGCTCCGAAATAACTTGACGAAAAAGCTCAACCGGAATATTAATCATTCTTTCTTCCAATAATTTCTGGTTGCCAATGACATAAGTCTTTCCATCGATGCTCCCTTTAACTCCTTTACCCAATAAAGCCTCAAATTGTTCCACAGCCTTAGCTTCGACTCCCAGTTTTTTAGCAAAAACCACACTGGCCTTGGCTAGGGGATGTTCACTCAACTGATTTAATGAAAAGATTTTTTGCCAAACTTCCTTCTCCAATATTTCCTCAGAAGCCACCAGCATTTTTTCTACGGAGGGTTTCCCTTCTGTTACGGTCCCCGTTTTATCGATAATCACCACATGTACTTTGGCTAATTTTTCCAAAGCCTCCGCATTTTTAATCAAAATACCGTTTTGAGCACCCTTGCCTACCCCAACCATGACAGACATGGGGGTAGCTAGCCCCAAGGCACATGGACAAGCAATAATCAATACAGCGATGGCATTGACAAAGGCGAATATATAGGCATTCTCTGGAGCCAAAATGGCCCAGGCAATAAAAGTTAATACAGATGAAAGCACTACCGCCGGTACAAAATAGGAAGAAATGGTATCGGCTAATTTTTGAATGGGAGCCTTGGAACTGCTAGCTTGATGCACCAAATCGATAATCTGAGAAAGCAAAGTCTCAGCTCCTACCTTGTCCGTTTGTAAAACAAAACTGGTATTTCCATTGATAGACCCTGCCCTCACTAAATCCCCAGACTGTTTGTCGACTGGAATAGGTTCTCCGGTAATCATCGACTCATCGATGGCAGCATGGCCTTCCAAAATATGTCCATCTACTGGAATTTTATCTCCTGGCTTCACTCGGATTAAATCATTTTTCTGAATCTGCTCGATGGGAACTAATTTCTCTTGTCCATGAATGAGAAGAGTAGCCTCATTGGGCACCAGTTTCAATAATTCTCGAATGGCGGCATTGGTCTTTCCGTGGGCACGAGCCTCCAAGACTTGTCCCAGCAGTACCAAAGTTAAAATCACCGTGGCAGCCTCAAAATACACATAAACGGTACCATGATGCGAATAAAATTCTTGAGGGAATATTGATGGAAACAGGATGGCAAAAACAGAAAATAGCCAAGCTGCACCAGCACCTATTCCAATGAGGGTAAACATATTAAAATGACGGGTCAACAAAGATTGCCATGCTCTTTCAAAAAACATCCAGGTGGCATAAAATACCACTGGAATTGACAGAATTAATTCCACCCAATTCCATGTGTTCATGGTAGCCCATTGAAATAATGGATTCCCAGGAATCATGTCTGTCATGGAAATGATGAAAATAGGCAAGGTAAAAGAGATAGCTATTTTTAACTTGAACAGCAGTTTATTATAAGAACTATTTTCCTCCTCAGCGCTACCTGCTTGGGCCACTAGGTCCATACCACAAACGGGACAAGCACCAGGTTTATCGTAAGTTTTGTCACCTTCACAATGCATGGGGCAATAGTATAATGCTCCCGGGATAGCCATTGGTTTAAGCTTTGCCAGCATCGGCTCGGGCTTTTGACCTATATGGTAATTACCTCCTCCTGCATGTAAAGCTTGCTCAAATACTTCTAAAGGAATGTGATGATCCATTTCAATGGTTGCCTCCGCCTTTTCTAAACTGACGATGGCCTTTGCTCCAGTTACGGTATTGAGAGCTTTTTCCACATGACTGCGACAACCTTGGCAAGTCATTCCGGTTATAGGATAAGTGTGTTTCATATTCTTGTAGAATAAAGAATTTACTATGTCGATTTAAAAATCGGGCACAAGGGTTTCAATAGCACTTCCAATTTTAAACAAAAAACAGCGACGATGCATTCAAATATAAGCAAGTATTTTGCTCTAAATTGATTAATTTGCAGGCATATTTTCTGGCGCCATAGTTCAACGGATAGAATAGACGTTTCCTAAACGTTAGATGTGGGTTCGATTCCCGCTGGGGCCACTGAGGAATAATAAATTATGGCATGTCAATGCTAAAAAATTCATTTCCTAATTCTACGTTTTCCATTCTACCTTCTACATTTAATTAAATTTCTAAACGTTTGATGGGCCGGGGTCGCGGGCGACTCGATTCCCGCTGGGGCCACTAAGGAATAATAAATTATGGCATGTCAATGCTAAAAAATTCATTTCCTAATTCTACGTTTTCCATTCCACCTTCTGCATTTAATTAAATTTCTAAACGTTTGATGGGCCGGGGTCTCGGGCGACTCGATTCCCGCTGGGGCCACTTATAAATTATAAATTGTAAATTACGGGATTGTGAATGCTAAAAAATTCATTTCCTAATTCTACGTTTTCCATTCCACCTTCTGCATTTAATTAAATTTCTAAACGTTTGATGGGCCGGGGTCGCGGGCGACTCGATTCCCGCTGGGGCCATTGAGTGATTATAAATTATAAATTATTAAATTGTAATTTATAAATGTAATAAAAGTCCAATCCAGTTGATGAAAAAATTACTTCTTTTGGGTATTAGCTTTCTAATAAGTCTTTCATTTGGACTAAAGGCCCAAGAGAAAGTAGAACGCTGGAATCGTGTGGAATTTGTTTGGAATACATCATTTAAAGGAAATGGATATCAAGATGTAGAGTTTAAGGCCATATTTATCCATTCAGATACAACCTTAATCATACCTGGTTTTTTTGATGGTAATCAAACCTTCAAGCTTCGGTTCATGCCTACCCGATTAGGAACATGGAAATACACTACCATAAGTAATGTGCCAGGACTTTCCAAAAAGACTGGAACGCTAGAATGTGTGACTCCATCTGCTCAAAATCATGGGCCAGTTAAAACAAATGGGCTTCATTTTAGCTATTCCGATGGTAAAAATTACTATCCTTTGGGTACAACTGCCTATGCTTGGAACCATATGGGGGAGGCCTTGCAATCGTTAACGTTGAATTCCTTGAAAAACTCAGGATTCAATAAAATCAGGATGTGTGTCTTTCCTAAAAACTATGATTTAGTCAAGGAAGAACCAGAACATTTCCCCTTTGTCCTAAAAGAAAATAAAAGAGATGACAAAGGAAACATGATTCCAGTATGGGATTATAGCCAATTTAACCCTAAGTTTTTTCAACAATTAGAAACACATATAGAAGCTTTACAAAAGATCGGAATGGAAGCGGATTTGATATTGTTTCATCCTTATGACAAAGGCAGATGGGGATTCGATGCCATGCCCCAAGAGATCAATAATAAATATATCAAATACTTGCTTGCACGCATTTCTTCCTTTAGAAATGTTTGGTGGTCTATGGCCAATGAATGGGATTATGTCAAATCTAAAACAGTGGATGATTGGGATGAATTAACTGCAACGCTTATAAAATCTGACCCCTATCGACATTTATGTTCTATCCATGGATCCACGGCTACTTACTATGATTATTGGAAACCTGCCTTTACCCATGTAAGTGTTCAAGATGAATCTCCTGCTCAAAGTCCAAATGCTGCAGCTATGCTACGCAATGTCTATCATAAACCTGTCATACTGGACGAAGTTGGCTATGAAGGCAATCTGAAATCACGCTGGGGTCGCTACAGTCCTGAAACCTTGACGCACTTGATTTGGAATGGAATCATGGGGGGTGCTTATGTGACTCATGGAGAATCCTATATGTTCGAGGACCACCGAGACACAATATTTTGGGCAAAAGGTGGACGCTTTAAAGGTGAAAGTTGGAAAAGAGTGGGCTTTCTTAGGCAAATCTTGGAAGACGGAGCTGGCCCCTTGAGTTTGTCCGATGTATCGCGAGATAATGTTACATCCTCGAGTGGGAAAGGACAATATTTAGTCTATTTTGGTAAACAAATTCAAGAATTTTGGACGTTTAATTTGCCGATTAACAATGGTGCCTTTGGCAAATTGACTACAGGAACTCGTTTCAAGGTAGATATCATAGACACTTATGGCATGACCATTCAAACGCTACCTGAAATTTTTGAAACAGGAAAAGAAAATGATTATCGCTTTTACGACAAAGGCTATAAAAAAATCAGATTACCAGAAAAGCCCTATTTGGCATTAAGAATTAGGGAAATCCGCTGAAAGAAGTAAAATTAACTCAGTCATGTTCTATTAAAAATAAGTTAAGATTTACGGTCAAAGATTTGATTTTGGACAAAAAAAGATAAATTGAGTCATCAATCTAAACCTGTATGTCGAAAAAAGAACAGCTTGCCCTTAGTCGAAGGAATTTTATTCAACAAGTATCTTTCGCCTCCATTTTCCTTTTATCTGGCGAAGTTAAAGCCCTTGATCCTATTGAAGTAGAAGCCTTTCGGAAGAAAGTAAAATTACGTTTTATCGTAGCCTCCGATATTCACTATGGTCAGCCCAATACGCCCTTTGAGGCAATGCTAGATAAAGCCATTGCTCAAATAAACCTATTTCATGCTGAAAACCCATTGGACTTTTGTGTCATGAATGGTGATATCGTCCATGACGATAAGTCTTGGATGCCTGTTGCCAAACAAAAAATAGATGGATTAAAAATGCCCTATTACGTCACCCGCGGAAATCATGATTTAGTCAATGAAGCTTTTTGGAAAGAAGTATGGGGCACTCCCCTAAATCATCAGGTAGCACATAAAAATGTCGGTATTTTACTGGGAGACACTTCTAATGAGCAGGGCAAATATTTATGCCCAGATTTAACCTGGCTTAAAGAACAGTTGGAGGCCAATAAAAAGAAAAAACAAATACTGTTGTTCCTACACATACCCCAAGCTAAATGGACCAAACATGGCATAGACCACCCGGAATTTTTTGAATTACTGAAGAAATACCCCAATGTGAAGGCAGCATTTCACGGCCATGAGCATGATCAGGATGGTGTTAAAATGATGAACAATACCCCATTTTTATTTGATTCACATATTGGTGGTAGCTGGGGAACATCTTATAAAGGATACCGGGTAGGTGAGTTGTTGAATGACGGCACCCTGATCACTTATATGATGAATCCCGAAGTTAAAATGGAGGAATTAAGCTTTTAAACGCCAGGATTAAACCTTTTTTTGATGCGAGAAACTAACTCCTAACGCTGTTAGGGTTTGAAACCCTGACAGCGTTGCGGAAGCAGGTTTAATCAGCCGTTTAACGAATGAGATTTCACTTATGTTGTCCAAGAAATTGATAATCCATATAGAACAAAAAGGGGAGCTTCATTAGCTCCCTTTTCATTGAAATCAATTGAGCTTCATTCTATTGATATATATAAACGACTGAATGGCGGGCTTTACTCCAGCAAAATCGATAACATAATAATATACTCCATCAGGAACGATCTCGCCATTACTAGGCTGTCCACTAACAAAATTAAATTCTCCTCCCCAATCATTTTTATAATTATCCGATTCAAAAATAATGGCTCCGATTCGGTTAAAGATCGTAATATGATGCTTGGGCATACTGTATAAACCTGGAATAATCAACTTATCATTTTTCCCATCCCCATTAGGCGAAATACCCTGTGGAGCAAATGGCTCGCAGACATCTTTGTCATTCATATTACTAATTCCATCCTGATCACAATCAGGCAAGCCTCCATAATTAATATCCAACTCAAATACATCACTGATTCCATCTCCATCATTATCCAAATCCCGGTAATCAGGTGCACCATTTTTATCGGTGTCCACTGGATTATTAGGGTCATTTCCAAATTCATCTCGATCTGCTATGCTGTTATTATCCGAATCCAAATCTTGGTAATCATACAGCCCATCACGGTCAGAATCCAGAGGCTTGCTAGAATCTGGCCCCGCCTCAATCTTATCTGGAATTAAATCATTGTCTGAATCTAAGTCCCTATAATCTGGAATTTGATCTTTATCTGTATCAACCGGTCGACTATAATCAGCTCCTGCCTCAAGGCGGTCTGGCATACCATCATTATCTGAATCTATATCCATGTAATCTGGTAAGCCATCTTTATCTGTATCCACAGGTTTAGAAAAATTAGAACCCGCCTCCAATCTGTCCAATATACCATCATTATCTGAGTCCTCGTCTCTGTAATTAGGAAATCCATCACGGTCAGAATCAATGGGCGAGAAAGGATTATTTCCTACTTCCAGCGCATCTAATAATCCATCATTATCGGAATCTATGTCGATATAATCTGGCTTAGTATCATTGTCTGAGTCCAATGGTTTAAATGGATTTAAGCCCGCCTCTATCAAATCACCGATGGTATCATCGTCTGAGTCCAAATCCAAATAATCTGGTTTAGCATCCAAATCACTATCCATTGGTTTTGAAGGATTTATACCCGCTTCTATCTTGTCCAAAATACCATCATTATCTGAATCACTATCACGAAAATTTGCCTTCATGTCTCCATCTGTATCCAAGGGGATCAAAGGATTAGCTCCTACCTCCACTTGATCGGGAATCGAGTCATCATCCGAGTCCATGTCCACATAATCTCTTTTCGCATCCAAATCTGTATCCACTGGAAGAGATGGATCTGGACCTGCTTCTATTCGGTCTAATATGGTATCATTGTCAGAGTCTAAATCCAAATAATCAGGAACTCCATCAGCATCAGAATCTACGGGTTTGTTCACATTAGCTCCTACCTCAATTTTATCCAAAATAGTATCGTTATCGGCGTCCACATCCCTAAAATCCATGATTCCATCACCATCGCTATCCAAAGGATTATTCAAGTCTTTGCCTACTTCAATGGCATCAGAAATCCCATCTCCATCACTGTCAATATCCAAGTAATCTGGTTTACCATCGCCGTTGCTATCTACGGGTTTTAATGGATTAGCACCTGCCTCAATCTTGTCTCCAATTCCATCATTGTCCGAATCCATGTCCTCAAAATCAGCCTTTCCATCCCCATCACTATCGATCGGATTCGTATAATTAATTGCCTCAATATTGTCCAAAATCCCATCATTATCGGAATCTATATCCCTAAAGTTGGCGATTTCATCCCCATCTACATCAGCCCCCAATTCCACCGAATCAGGAATAGAATCATTGTCAGAATCCAAATCTAAGAAATCTGAAGTGCCATCTTTATCCGCATCTATGACCACCATAAACTGTCCCCGGTCATCCCAACCATCCAGAAAATCATCTTTTAATGAAAGACAAGTCGCACATTTATTTTTCCCTTCCCAGGAATCAGGAATGGTATCTCCGTCTGAATCAGCATCCAGATAATTGGGTATCCCATCCCCATCATTATCCACATTTCGTTCATCTTGATCTCCCAGCCAATCTCCATCAGCATCCAAATCTCGGTAATTGGGATAGGTATCCTTATCAGTATCTACTGTACCTTCTACCTGATCTAAAATACCATCATTGTCTGAATCTAAATCAATATAATCTCTTTTTCCATCTCGATCTGTATCTGGCACTGGCAAAGGTTTTCCTCCCATCGATGTCTCCAATATATCAGCTAGTCCATTCCCATTATTATCGGTCAATACCCCTTTCACATCTATTTTGCCGTCATAATTGTCATCTACATTTCCACGGTTAGTATCTGTTCCTTCCCAAGCATCTAATATGCCATCTCCATCAGCATCCAAATCCAAATAGTTGGGAACTCCATCTCCATCACTATCCTGAACTCCTTCCATCGCATCAAGTATGCCATCATTATCTGAATCTAAATCCAAATAGTTGGCATGTCTGTCACCATCGGTATCTATATTTCTTTCGATGGAATCATCTATACCATCTCCATCTGAGTCGGTATCTTTTGAATTCAATTTCCCATCCCCATCAAAATCCTCACATGTTCCTGCCGAGGATGAAGTACCGTAACATTCCATGGAATTGGGAATACCATCTCCATCTTCATCCGTAGAGGAAGTTTCCACAAGCTGGCTAGTACCTGTTTTACCGGTATTTGAAGTAAATGTAAATGTACCTGAACCCTCTTGACCCGTATAAATCATCCCTAAACTGGTCAAATTAGCGACTCCATTGACGAAATTACTGGCCAAAGTCAGCTTGTTCACACCCGGTAATCCCGAAATGGTACCTGGCAAGGTGGTGGTGGCAGTGACATTATCCGTAGAGGCATTAAATGAAGAAACTACATTACCATACTGGTCTTGAGCGCTCACGGTATTGGTCCCAGTAAAAGCCTTTTCCGACTGTTGGGGACTTTGAATACTAACCCCAAATTTACTTAAGGCAGCTGCTGCTACGTTAACAGTAAGATTATCCGTTCCCGTTGAACTAATGGTACCGTTGGTCACGGAGATCGTAGAAGATCCTGCTTTATATAACCTCATGGAGGCAGTGGCAATACCTGATGAATTAAAGGTTATGAGTGTATTGGATCCAAAATTAGTGGAAGCAACGGTTGAAATAGTACCATCTGGAGAGGCACTAGCTCCTGAAAATACCAAGGATTTTGTTCCACCAAAAGTGTAGGATTCATTTCCATATTGATCCAATGCAGTGATCGTTATGGTATTGGCAACTCCTGCTGTCAGATTGGTACTCACGGAGGTTATCTTAAATTTTGAAGCATCTCCCCCTCTCAAAGTGATAAATTTGTCATTGATTATAGACCCTGATTGAAACAAGATAGATCCACTACTGTTTCCCACACTTCCGGTATATTTTATCCCCAAGGCCTCTAAGTCAGCAACCCCATTCACAAAATCGGTGGATCGATTAATTCTACTGCCTCCATAACCCAAAACAAATGAACCTACCGTATAATTATTGGTTCCTCTCACATCAATGGGATTGACTGCCGCGTTGAAAGTCGGAATGAGGTTTTGATAACGGTCTTTAGCTCTTAATAAAAACGTACCTGTAAAATTTTTTCCCGCATATTGCAGCGTATTTGAAAGTTCAAGGTCAATGTATTCAAAGGTAGTAGGACTGACCGTTACCGTGAGTTTATCTGCATCACTGGTGGTAATGGTTCCATCTGCCGCGCTGATTTTAGCCTCCTCAGCTTTGTATAAAACCATACTGACTGTTGCTACACCATTGGTGAAATTAACGGTGGATGATACTCCAACGTCATTACTATTGATGGTGGGCTTACTCCCAGAGGTAGAATTATTGGCCCCAATGAAAACAAGAGATTTATTCCCTTGATAGGTGTTATCAACTGTGCTGGATAAATCCAGGGCCTCAATGGTAATGGTTTGAGTACTTCCAGCTACTTGAGTTGAAGTTCCAGTTATTCTAAATTTAACAGCAGGACCTGCTATCAGACTCCATGATAGAAATGTTTGAAAAAAAACGAGAGTAGCTACAAGAAGGAGCATGCTTCGTTTGGAATGGGCCCAATTCGAGCACAAAGCGCACACTTGGCCTGAGCTTACAAAAGCTTTAGAACACATGAACAAGGAAACAGTTTATAATTTTAAATAACAATCCATCCAAAGGGAATTGTCAAACACAAGGAATTTTACCTCTAATTACAAAAAATCAAGCAAAAAAATATGTAAGCCCAGTATTTCTTTGTTCTCAAATATAAATTGACAAAAATTTAGTAGGATAACCCTATTAATTCCAACAAAAAAGTCGGACTGTATCTAGTCCGACTTTCTGCACTCATTCAATCTAGAAAGTACAATAACATGACTTTCTACTAACCCGATTGTACTATTTACTTAGGCGATTAACAAACAAATAGGAAGAAATACTGGGCCTACCGTCGACAAAATTAATAATATAGAAATAGATCCCATCTACAACACGCCCATCTTGAACCATCAGACTTGATAAGGACTTATTGGTACCATCCCAATCATTTTGGTAATTATCAGTCTCATAAACGATGCCTCCCCAGCGATTAAAAATAGTTAAGTGATGGTTTGGTAAGCTCAAAATGCCAGGGATAACAAATGTATCATTAATACCATCGCCATTAGGTGAAAAGCCATTTGTCAAATAAGTATCACAAATATCTTTATCTAATTGATTAGGAATGCCATCCTGATCGCAATCCGCTAAACCACCGTAATTAACATCATTTTCTAACTTATCCGATAGCCCGTCTCCATCATCATCGGAATCTTGAAAATTATATATTCCATCTCCATCCGTGTCTAATGGGTTTAAAGGATCAGACCCCACCTCATCTCGATCATTTATTCCGTTATTATCTGAATCTATGTCCTGGTAATCAGGTTTTCCATCTTTATCTGAATCTATGGGTTGAATCGGATTAGGGCCCACTTCCATTTCATCTAGTATTCCATCTCCATCAGCATCCAGATCCCTAAAATCTGGTATTCCATCTTGATCTGTATCTACGGGTTGATTGACATTAGGTCCTAATTCGATGGAATCTAAAATCGTATCATTGTCAGCATCCAAATCTTGATAATCTGGCATACCATCTTGGTCCGTATCAGTTGCTTTCGCTTGATTAAGTGGTTGAGTCTCTATTTTATCTGAAATTCTGTCATTATCAGAATCCATGTCTATGTAATCTGCTAAGCCATCCAGGTCAAAATCAATGGGAATTAAACCCTTACCTCGCTCTTGAAAATCGCTATATCCATCATTATCTGAATCCACATCCAAATAATTGAAAATTCCATCACTGTCGGTATCCGTAGGATGAATGGGATCTGGCCCAGCTTCAATAGCGTCCGATATCAAATCTCCATCCGAATCAACATCTCTATAATCAGGTAGGCCATCTTGATCTGTGTCCCTTGGTAAAATTGAATTTGAACCCACTTCAACCTTATCAGGAATACCATCATTATCGGAATCCCGATCTATATAATCATAAAAACCATCTGAATCCGTATCCAATGGAATAGAAGGATTCAGTCCAAATTCAATTTTGTCTAAAATCAGGTCATTATCTGAATCTATGTCTTCAAAATCAAATAAACCATCTCCATCCGCGTCCCATGGGTAGTTGGGATCATAACCAGCTTCCAAACTATCCACTCGACCATCATCATCTGAGTCAAGATCTAGGTAATTAGCAATGCCATCCCCATCAGTATCTACGGGTATTGAAGTATTTTTACCCGCTTCTTTTTGATCTGGGATCCCATCGGAATCTGAGTCCAAATCGATAAAATCAGGTCTTCCGTCCCCATCGCTATCCACAGGAATAATTCCCATTCCTTTTTCTATTGCATCCTTTATTCCATCATTATCTGAATCCAAATCCAAGTAATCTGGACTGCCATCAAAATCAGAATCCAAGGGGAGAATTGGATTTTTACCCACTTCATAAATATCCAAAATACCATCTCCATCGGCATCCGAATCGATGTAATCAGGTATACCATCTTGATCAAAATCTTTTGGTTGAAGTGGATTGGAACCGATTTCAATTTGATCTAATAATCCATCATTATCTGAATCGGCATCCTCAAAATCCGCTATTCCATCTGCATCTGTGTCCCTAGGAATAAATACATCAGCGCCTACTTCTCTTTCATCCGGCAATCCATCATCATCAGAGTCCAGATCCCGGAAATTGGGCTTTTCATCTCCATCTCGATCTGCGCCTAACTCAACACTATCGGGAATCGTATCATTATCTGAGTCTCCATCGAGGTAGTCAGCCTGACCATCACCATCCGTGTCTATTACTACTCGGTATTGCCCTCGGTCATCCCAACCATCGCCTTTTTCATCTTGCAAAAATTGGCAAGTAGCACATTTATTTTTTCCTTCCCAAGCATCTGGAATACCATCCTGGTCAGAATCATCATCTAAGTAATTAGGTTTGCCATCTAGGTCATTATCACCATCTCGCTCATCACTATCTCCTAACCAATCCCCATCTGAATCCAAATCACGGTAATTAGGAATGCCATCACCATCCGGGTCCGAGGTCCGTTCCATTTGATCCATAATGGAATCACCATCCGAATCAAGATCCAAGTAATCCGGAACACCATCACCATCCGTATCCGTCCTTGGGGCAGCCTTGCCTCCAAAACCAGTTTCAAGAAAATCGGCTAAACCATTTCCATTGGCGTCTGGAAATAGTCCATTTTTGTCTAATTTACCATCCCAATTATCATCTAAGGTTCCTCTAATTCGATCCGTAACTTCCCACACGTCCTGAATTCCATCTCCATCACTATCGCTGTCGATGTAATTTGGAATTCCATCTCCATCCAAATCACCCTCTCCTTCAATTGCATCCAAGATTCCATCATTATCTGAATCTAAATCTTGGTAATTGGCAATACCATCTCCATCCGTATCTATATTTTTCTCCACTAAATCAGATATCCCGTCATTATCTGAATCTGTATCTAGATAATTGTGAATACCGTCTCCATCCGCATCATTCCCCAGCTCCATTTTATCGGAAATACCATCTTTATCAGAATCTGTATCCAAATAATCAGGAATACCATCTCCATCACTATCGATATCTTGCAAAGACAATGGATTCCCTCCACGTTCGTAAGTATCATTCAATCCATCTCCATCACGGTCACCAGACAAAATAACCATGGAAGCGCTAACTGAAATATTTCCAGTTTGTTTACTAAAAGTAAAAGTACCCGAACCCTCATTGCCCAAAAATTGTATACCCAGCGAAGTTAAATTGGCTACTCCATTCACAAAATCTGTACTTCTGTTCAAAACGGTCCTTCCATTTGAAAAAGAACTTGTTCCAGTTAAATTGCTGATGCTCATATTGATGTTATTACTATTCACTGAGGCATTATAATTCGTCACTACATTTTTAAAAGCATCGTAAGCCGTTAGGGTATTAGTACCAGTAAATGGGACTCCACTGGTTTGGGGGCTTTGTAACTTCAATTCAAAACTACTCACCGCCCCTGGGGTGATAGTCACCTGAAGTTCATAAGCGCTGGAAGAATCGGTGGATATAAAGGAACCATCGGCAAGCTCCATGGTGGCACCAATACGGAAGGTTTCAGGAAAGTAAAATAAGTTACCTTGACCAAAGGTATTAATATCTCCATACAAGGAAATATTACATTGGACTTGATCTCCTATATTTCTTAAGACAATTTTGGGTAACTGACCTGTAATTGCCTGCCTGGCATTGGCTTTAAACACGACTTTTCTAGTAGCACTTTGCCATGTCCCATTTAAAGAAAATGCTGCTGGATTCTTGTCAACATCTTCAACACTAAGTTTAATAGGAAAATTTGAATTTGAAACTCTTGAAATTGATGATGAATTATTGCTAGTTATTTGGATTTTTTCAGCTTTACCTCCGTATATATATATTCTTCCAGTAAATATAGTGCTACTATTAAAGCTTGAAGTTAGATAAGTTGCGCCAGTACTTACTACTTTACCTGAATATGTTAAGCCTAATTTACATAAATCTGCCACCCCGTTAACAAAATCTGTTGAATCATTCAGTACGTTTCTATTGCCAGTAAATACCAATGTTCCATTTAATCCGTTTAAACTAAAACTAACAGGCATATATTTTGCATTAAAATCTTTTATCACATTAAAATATGAATCATAAACAGTTGCAGTATATTTCCCTTGAAAAGGAATTCTATTGAATTGAATAATATCACCTTGCAAATAAATTTGTCTGTATGTATCCGATTTAACATTAACCAGTAATCTGTCAGTACCAAGACATTGCAAAGAATTTCCTAATTCTTCCACATATATATAATTTAGACCACTTTTAAATAGTTGCAAGTTCAAATCAAGTTTGCCATTTTCAAATTGATCAGTAAAGAAAAAAACACCAAATTCATTTCCTGAAACCTTGGGTTTAAACGTATAATTATAAATAGTGGAATTAGACACATATTCTGAGGAATCAATCAAAATGTTTGCTTCTGCACCCATAAAAATCAAATTCAAACTTTGATTAAAGGAAATATCCACATTTCCATTATCGTCCAATGCCAGCAAAGTGATGGTCTGGGTCGTTCCTGCAACTTGGGTCGTATCTCCCACAATTTTAATTCGGGTGGCTGTTCCCACAGACCTCACTTTCCTATGGTCATTTAGCTCATGAGGAATGTTTGAAAAGGCAGATAAATCTTTTTTTAGTTCAATGGATGAATCAAACTTCTTGGCCTGAACACAACATGGTTCAAACAAGAGCATTAAAACTAAGACGAGCAGGGCTTGATAAAATAGCCCATTAAATAAGTGAAAGCGTACGCTTTCCTTCTCAGGAGAAAGTTTAGAACACATCGTATTATATGCCAAACTCTACACCCAGAGGTGTCTAGTTTGTCTATTAGTGGTTAAAATCTGGGCAAATATTCATTGCCAACACAAATATGAAAAGAATGAAGGATATTTTGAGGGCTATCCGTCAAAAATTTGTACTCAAATTCGAGTAGGTGGGCAAAAAAAAGTCGAAACTTAAAAAGTCCCGACTTTCTGCAATCCGTGTTCTAATGTTTTTGAGGTTTCCCTCTTATTGAAATGATGTTTAAGGCATCACTTCAATTTCTTTATTTATCCAGGCGGTTCACGTAGATGAACGACTGGATATTGGGTTTCGCTCCTTTGAAGTCGATGACGTAGAAATAAACACCATCGGTAATAGTTCCTTCACCTTGAACGATACCTAAGCCTTTTGGTATCTCACCGCCCCAATCATTTTTATAATTGTCGGTTTCGTACACCACATTACCCCAGCGGTTGAAGACCGTTAAGTGGTGACTTGGCATACTCATGATACCTGGTATCACAAACTTATCATTGATACCATCTCCATTGGGAGAGAATCCTTGAGTGACAAAAGGCTCACAGATATCCTTATCCTTACTATTTGGTATACCATCTTTGTCACAATCTGGTAATGCTCCATAGTTGATATCATCTTCCAATTTATCAGGGATACCGTCGCCATCATCATCTGGATCTTTGTAATCTGGTATTCCATCTCCATCGGTATCTATTGGGTTCATTGGATCTGGTCCAACTTCTTCCTGATCAGAAATTCCGTTGTTATCAGAGTCTGTATCTCGATAATCTGGCAAGTCATCCCCATCTGTATCCACTGGATTATTTGGATCTGGACCCGCTTCTTTTTTGTCAGGGATAGTATCATTATCCGAATCAGTATCGCGGAAATCATAAATACCATCCTTGTCTGTATCATATGGTCTGTTTGGATCTGGACCTACTTCTACTCGATCCGGAATCGTATCTGCATCCGTATCTAAATCCACATAATCTGGCATTCCATCCCTGTCGGTATCTACCGGAACTTTAGGATTATCTCCTGCCTCAATTCGATCCGGTATGGTATCATTATCAGAATCTGTATCTGTATAATTTGCTTTTCCATCCTTATCAGTATCTACTGGAATCAATGGATCTTTACCTGCCTCCACGCTATCTGGAATAGCATCGTTATCTGCGTCTAATTCGCGATAATCTGGTAAACCATCCCCATCTGAATCCTGTGGTTTCAATGGATTAGCTCCCGCTTCAATGAAATCTGGAATACCATCATTATCCGAATCAGTATCACGATAATCGTATCTAGGGGAACCGTCGCCTAATAAATCTCCATCCGTATTTAGAGGATTATTTACGTCTGCTCCTACCTCGACAATATCTAGGATACCGTCATTGTCGGAATCAATATCTCGGTAATCTGGTAATAAATCCCCATCAGAATCCAAAGGAACTACTGGTACTTTACCTGCCTCGATACTATCTGGGATGGTATCATTATCGGAATCGGTATCCAACATATCTGGCATTCCATCCTTATCGGTATCTACCGGTACGCCGTTGATAATACCAACCTCAACCCCATCTGGCATGGTATCATTATCAGAATCAATATCACGGTAATCTGGCAATCCATCTTTGTCCGAATCTCTTGGCATATTTGGATTAGGTCCAACCTCGATCTTATCTGCCACCGTATCGTTATCAGAATCTGTATCCTGGAAGTCATATTTTCCATCTTGATCGGAATCCAATGGTTTCCATACATCAGGACCTACCTCTACCTTGTCTGGAATCGTATCATTGTCTGCATCTAACTCCAACATATCTGGTATACCATCTCCATCTGTATCCACTGGTTTAGATAAATCTTTACCTGCTTCTATGTTATCTGGAATACCATCGCCATCAGAATCTGTGTCTTCGAAATTCTTCAAGCCATCTTTATCTGTATCCCAAGGTGCTTTGCAATCCCCTACCTCTACGATATCCAAGATTCCATCACCGTCTGAATCAGTATCACGGAAGTTCGCCAATTTATCCTGATCCCAATCTGCTCCACCCTCTACTCCATCAGGAATACAATCATTATCTGAATCCAAATCTAAGAAGTCAGGAGAACCATCTTTATCCGTATCAATAACCGCCTTATACTCTCCACGATCATCCCATCCATTGTTATTTCCATCGTCTAAAGTATTACATTCCCTACACTTATCTTTTCCTTCCCAAGCATCTGGTATACCGTCATTATCTGAATCATCATCCAAGTAATTTGGAATTCGATCGCCGTCATTATCTGTATCACGTTCATCGCTATCACCTAACCAGTCGCCATCTGAATCTTTATCGCGATAATTTGGATATCCGTCTTTATCAGGGTCATTGGTTAACTCAACTTTATCAGGTATACCATCCCCATCAGAATCTAAGTCTAGGTAATCAGCTATTCCATCCTTATCTGTATCAGGTACTGGAGCTGGATTAGCTTCTAAGAAGTCTGCCAAACCATTACCATTTACATCTGGGAAGGCTCCATTTTTATCCACTCGACCGTCATAGTTGTCGTCAATTGTACCACGTTTATTATCAGTTCCTTCCCAAGCATCCATAATGCCATCATTATCTGAATCGGTATCTAGGAAGTTCATGATTCCATCCCCATCAGTATCATAGGATCTTTCTTGTGAATCCAAAATACCGTCATTATCGGAATCTAAATCTAGGTAGTTGGCATCCCCATCCCCATCGCTATCGATGTTCTTTTCCATTACATCCAAAATACCGTCATTATCGGAATCTGGATCTAAGAAGTTAGGAATTCCATCTGAGTCAAAGTCTTGGCAAGAACCAGTTCCCAAATATCCTCCGTTACATTCCATTTCATTGGAAATTCCGTCATTGTCGCAGTCTCCAGCGAAGTATTTCGCATATCCAATGCTTCCTTTTGGTGGAATATAGCCAGCTACACCACCTGAACAAGCATTCGATGGTTCTACGTCAGTTCCGTTAGGAGAACCGTCGCCGTCGCAATCCAAGGCCTTCCAAGTAACTGAGGTTTTGCTCATCACAAAAGAACTCATTACATATGAACAAGGGTCGTTCATGTCAGTATTGTCCTTCAACTCTTGCTCATCTGTCACACTATCACCATCGGTATCTGGAGAAACTATAGCCACTTCAGGTGTTTCCACAGCTTGGCCTTCTGTAGGACTAATGGTCAACTTAACAGAACCGGAAGTAGCCTCTTTGAATATTATTCCCAATACAGAGAAATCAGCAACTCCCTGAGTAAAGTCAGTTGGTTTGGACAAGACATAGGTTGTTTGATTGGTAGTAGTTGTTCCAGATATGCTAGAAACCACAATCTTAACAGGGTTTTCAGCCGCATTAAATGTTTTCACCACATTACCATACTCATCCACCGCTTTCATGGTACCCGTAATAGGTTTCCCTGACTCTTGTTGTGTATCAAGTTTTACGTCCAAGTAGTTGAACTTATCTGCCTCAACCTGAATCGGTAATTTATTTTCTGGTTTCGTTGCAATGGTTCCATCTGCTGCTTTCACCTCAATATTTGCATTTTCTGCCGCATATAAGATCAATTCTAAGGTAGCTATTCCATTCACAAATTTCACCGTAATGGCTGTACCTAATGGAGTATACCCATCCAGCACCTTGTTGGCTGTTGGAGTATTGTTGTTGGAAGATGCTAAACTTGCCCCACCAGTAGCCGTACTCAAAATATTAACTGTTGAGTTGCTTGTACTTTTCTTAGATTCTACCTTACTCTGAGTTTTGCTATCACTTGGAATCGATAAGGTAGACGTTTGTTTTAAAGTAACTTGAGGATTGGCTGAATTATTTGGAGCTGGACTAGCGCCAGTGAATATGGTATTCAAGGTTGAGTTGTATCCAGTGACAACATTTCCATAGGCATCTACCATTTTCAACTGCATAGTTACTGGGCTACCAGCTGTGGTCTTGGTTTGATCTGAGAACAATACAAAACTTGCTGGTGATCCTGGAACTACACCAAAGGCATTGGACTCACCCGTTTTACCATTTACATTGGAATTGGACAATCCAGTTCCTGTGGCCAACAGTACTACACCGGATTCACTCTTGCTGTATGTCCATCCGCTGATAACCACTGAGCTGGAACCAGCTAATAATGTAGCCGAAACTGTACCACCAAGAGTACCTGTACCTGTTTTCACGGATAAGGTTATCAGGCCACTAGCTGTAGCCACCACCGGATTATTAACAACATCCACCAAGGTAGCAGTAACTGTTTGAGCTATTCCAGCTACCGGGTTGCTAATGGTACTAAGTTTAATTTTAGCCGCAGCTCCATTACTAATAGTTATGCTTGGGCTAGTCACAGTGGTACCTGTAGTAGCTGTAAAAGTAAAAGTACCCGTTCCCGTTTCACCTGTGTAGATCAATCCAAGAGCAGTCAAATTAGCTACTCCGTTTACAAAGTCAGTAGCAGCCGTTAATTTATTAGTTCCAGATAATCCAGAGATAGCACCTACTAAATTGGTGGTCACCGTCACATTATTACTGCTTGCATTGAAGTTCGTTATCGCATTACCAAATGCATCCTGAGCCGTTAAGGTGTTCTCCCCTACAAATACTTGACCAGCTACCTGCGGACTTGCTAAGTTCAATTCAAATTTGGATAAGCTACCTGAACTTACTACAACTGACAAACGATCAGTTCCAATGGAGTTGATAGTTCCGTCTGTCACGCTAATGGTAGCTGTCTCAGCTTTATACAATCTCAAGACAGCAGTAGCTACACCCGCACTGAAACTTATATTGGTTGCCATACCCATGGCTATGCCATCGATACTTGGGGCTGTAACTGGACTAGTGGAACTAGCTGCTCCAGTAAAGGTCAAAGACTTGGAGCCTGTGTATGCTACAGCTGTATTTCCGCTTGCATCTTTCGCTGTAATGCTTACAATTTGTTGACCACCAGCTGTTTGAGTACCTGTTCCCGTGATCACTAACTTAGTAGCGGCTCCTGCAGTAAAGGTGATGGTAGATGTCGCCTGACTTACATTGCCTCCAAGCACTGGATTACCGTTTATCGTAGCTACGAATACCCCAGTTCCAGGGATGTTGGAATTTACCGTAGCAGTATAAGTTCCATTATTATTGTCTGTTACAGCGGATACTGTTCCTACTCCAGAAGTTTTAGAAATAACCACTGTAGCACCACCTGTACTTAGAATATTTCCATTGGCATCTTTAGCAGTAACTGTCAATGTTTGTGTTGTACCATCAGCTGCTAAACTAGCTGTTATTGGTGTTAAAGCAGAGGTAGCCGCACTAATGGCTCCCACGGTGAAGTTAATTGTGGCTTGCGTTTGGGTAGCTCCGCCACTTAATACAGGAGAGCCGTTTATCGTTGCTACAAATACACCAGAACCTACCTCTGTAGAACTAACATTGGCAGTATAAGTACCATCTTGATTATCAGTTACAGCTGAAACGTTACCTACACCTGAAAGCTTCGTAATTGTTACTGTAGCCCCACCACTACTAATGGTATTTCCAGAAGCATCTTTCGCAGTCACGGTCAGAGTTTGTGTAGATCCACTTGCTAATACACTGGCAGAAATAGGCGTCAAGGTAGAGTTAGTGGCACTTGGAACATCTGCTCTTATTTGGATAGATGCGCTCGTAATAGCTGATCCTGTGGCCGGTGTAAAGGTAAATGTACCCGTACCAGCTGCACCTGTATACGTTAATCCGCTTAAGTTAGCTACCCCAGATACGAAGTCTGAAGCACTTGTCAATTTATTAGCCCCAGATAAACCTGAAATAGTTCCGCTTAGGCTGGTGCTTACGGTAATGTTATTTGTAGAAGCATTGAAATTCGTTACTGTGTTGCCATAAGCATCTTGAGCCGTCAAAGTATTAGTACCTGTGAAGGCTATGGCACTATTTTGTGGAGAAGTCAAACTCACCGCCAATTTAGAGAAGGCAGCAGCAGTAACTCCTAAACTCAAGCGATCAGAGCCTGTGCTAGAAATAGTACCATCTGTGGCAGAAATTAATGCCGTTTCTGCTTTGTATAAGGTCACATTCAAGGTAGCCACACCATTGACAAAGTTCACCGATGTAGATGTACCAAAGTCAGTGCTTCCAGCTATTGGAATAAACGCAGGATTACTAGATGCACTAGCACCTGAGAATACTAATGACTTATTACCTGTGTAAATAGTTGATGTATTGCCATTGGAATCCTTTGCAGTAATAGTAAGACTTTGTGCTACTCCAGCGTTGACGCTAGATGCCGTAGAAGTAATGATAAACTTGGTAGCCTCACCACCATTAATTAACACGTTTCCACTGGTAATTGCGGTACCCGTTGCAGGAGTGAACGTAAATGTTCCTGTGCCTGGACTACCGGTATACATCATACCTAAGCTTGTCAGGTTTGCTACTCCATTCACAAAGTCACCAGCTGCTGTTAATTTATTTGTACCTGATAGACCACTGATTGTACCCGATAAAGTAGTACTAACGGTAATGTTATTACCTGCTGCATTAAAGCCAGTCACCACGTTACCAAAGGCGTCTTGAGCCGTTAAGGTATTTGTACCTTTAAAGGTTTCCGTGCTATTTTGTGGACTTGCTAAGCTAACTGACAATTTACTAAAGCTAGCCGCATTGACTGTCACGCTTAAGCGATCTGCATCCTCAGCAGCAATGGTACCGTCTCCTACCGCCACCACAGCCGATTCAGCCTTATAAAGTTCCATAGAAGCCGTTGCTACACCATTCGTGAAAGTAATGGAAGTAGCTGTACCAAATTCCGTAGTATTTACTTTTGCCAAAGTGGTAGGGCTGGATGATGCATTGGCACCAGAGAATGTCAATGATTTCGCTCCAGTATAGGCTGTTACTATGTTGCCTTCATCATCTTTAGCTGTTATTGTAATTGTTTGGGCTACACCCGCAGTTTGTGTACTGGTTCCTGTAATCACTAGGCGAGTAGCCGCACCACTGGTAATGGTTACATTGGAGCTTGTCACTGCCGTACCAGTGGCAGGTGTAAAGGTAAATGTACCTGTTCCTGCAGTTCCAGCAAATTTCATTCCCAGACTAGTCAAATTAGCCACTCCATTGACAAAATCGTTGGCATCGGTAAGCTTATTAGTGCCCGATAAACCTGAAATCGTTCCAGTCAATGTGCTAGTAACTGTTACATTATTGGTAGCTGCATTAAATCCCGTCACAATATTACCGTATGCGTCTTTCGCTGTTAAAGTATTAGTACCTGTAAAGGCTACTCCACTTGCTTGAGTATTTGCCAAGGCAAGAGTGAATGTGTCAAACGCCCCTGGATTCACAGCGACAGATAATCTGTCGGTTCCTGTAGAAGTAATACTTCCATCAGTAGCTGTAATCACAGCATTCTCCACTTTGAATAAATTCATACTAGCTGTAGCCACACCATTGCTAAAGTTAAGGCTAGTACTTGTACCAAAAGCTACTGAAGCTACCGTTGGATTATTAACCGGCGAGGTAGTGGATGTGGCACCTGTAAAGGTGATATTTTTAGCTCCTGTATAACTTGTAATCGTATTTCCACCAGAATCTTTCGCAGTTAAGGTGATGGTTTGAGAGGCGCCTGCTACCTGAGTAGATGATCCTGTGATAATAATTCTACTTAAAACACCCGGATTAATGTTTACAGGACCAGCAGTAGTAGCTGTACCAGATGCTGGCGTAAAGGTAAAATTAACTGAACCAGAAAGACCGGTATAAATCATTCCTAGGCTAGTTAAATTAGCAACTCCATTCACAAAGTCACCTGCTGCATTTAATTTGTTTGTACCAGATAATCCAGTAATTGTTCCCGTTAAACTAGAAGTTACGGTAATGTTGTTAGAGCTTGCATTGAAGTTGGTTACCGTATTTCCATAAGCATCTTTTGCTGTCAATGTATTGCTTCCAGTAAAGGCAACTGCATTAGATTGTGAAGCTGCTAAGCTAACAGCTAATTGACTGAAAGAAGCTGGACTCACAGTTACAGTTAATCGATCTGTTCCAGTAGTAGCCGAGATACCTGATGTGCTTGCCGCGATATTCGCTGTTTCTGCAGCATATAATCTTAAGTTGGTAGATGCCACACCATTGGTGAATGTCACCACCGTATTATCAGCAAAATTAGTAGCCACCGAAGATTTGTCACTTGCACTTGGAGTAAAGCTCGAATTAGGTGACACACTAGCACCCGAGAATACTAGGGTCTTATCTCCAATAAAGTTAGTTACTGTATTTCCACTAGCATCTTTAGCTGTAATGGTCGCACTAAATGCCGTACCGGCAATTTGACTCGAAGATGCGGCCGTAATTACTAAACGAGTAGCTGAACCAGTACTCATGGTAACATTAGAACTAGTTACTGCTAAACCGCTTGTTGGAGTAAAGGTGAATGTTCCTGTTCCAGATGTACCAGTGAAAGTCAAGCCTAAACTAGTCAAGTTGGCTACACCATTGACAAAATCTGAAGCATTGTTCAATTTATTACCACCACTTAAACCAGTAATCGTACCAGTTAAGCTGGCTGTAACTGTGATATTATTCGTAGATGCATTGAAGCTAGTTACTGTATTACCATAAGCATCTAGAGCCGTCAAGGTATTCGTACCAGTGAAGGCTATGCCATTGGTTTGCGAAGTTGCCAAGTTCAAGCCCAATTTACTGAATGAGCCTACTCCCACAGTGATAGATAAACGATCTGAACCAGTGGCAGATAATGTTCCGTCAGTGACTGCTAAATTGATGCTTTCTGCCAAATACAATGCCACATTAGCCGTAGCAACACCATTGCTAAATGTTACCGTAGTAGCAGTTCCTACATTAACCGCATTTGAATTTTTATCGGATACGGTCGGACTAGTCACTGGGCTCAATGAGCTTGAAGCACCAGAGAAGGTCAAAGACTTATCTCCCGCATAAGATGTTACCGTATTACCCTGCGCATCCTTCGCCGTGATCGTGATCGTCTGGCTGCTACCCGCTGTCTGTGTTCCAGTTCCCGTAATCACAAACTTATTAGCAGAGCCTGCATTGATACTCACATTACCACTCGTTACTGCCGTACCTGTCGTTGGGGTAAAGCTGAATGTGCCTGTTCCTACCGTTCCTGTGTACTTCAAGCCTAAGCTACTTAGGTTGGCTACCCCATTCACAAAGTCACTCGCACTAGTCAACTTGTTGGTTCCACTTAATCCACTGATCGTTCCCGTCAAACTATTTGCACTCACCGTTACGTTATTGCCACTCGCATCAAAGCCTGTTACCGTATTGCCATAGGCATCTAAGGCCGTCAAGGTATTGCTGCCTGTAAAGGCTACTCCATTGATTTGTGGGCTGGCTAAGCTCACAGACAACTTAGCAAAGCTGGCTGGGCTCACGGTAATCGACAAGCGGTCTGATCCACTCGTAGTCACTG
>NZ_SDHY01000020.1 GCF_004118285.1 Aquirufa rosea
TTCCATGACTTCTTCCATAACCGTGGCATTTACAGCACCATCAGCGAGGATGTTCCATTGGTAAATTCCTAAAGCCCAATTTTTCAAAAAAATGGGTCGCGGTTTAAAAAGGGCATAGACCCCCTTATTGGGATTAATAGGTTTTTATCCAGGGAGGCCGGATACCACCCAGGCCACCAGGGAGCCCCCAGCCGCTGAAGCGGAGGCGAAGCGGCGATCACTAACACATTTAGAGTATACCCTAAACTGTAACGGAGATCGGGGCTTAAAACGGCTTAAAATCGCTAAAAATAGACTTAAAATATACCCACCCATAAACTGTAACGAATATGAAGGTTTTTTATAGCAGAATTAGTTCAAATGATGGTTCCCAGAAACATGATCGACAATTAAAAGATCTAAAAGGTTTTGACTATGTTCTAACGGATAACTTCACCGGTAACAGTGATCTATTTGATCGTCCCAAAGGACAACAGATTAAAAAGCTATTGGATGAAGGAAAGCTAACCCACCTTGAAGTTCATTCGATCGACCGCCTTGGACGCAATCTCTTATCGGTTTTATCCTGTTGGCAAGCTCTAACCGAGGCAGGTGTCACCGTGGTATGTAGAAACCCCAACATCAGAAACTTCGATGACAATGGTGACCCAGACAAGTTCTCTGAGCTATTGTTGTCAATATTAGGGTCTATGTATAGTTTTGAGAGGTCTATGATAAAAATGAGACAACGCGAAGGAATTATAGCTAAAAAGTTGAAACATCCCCAAGCATATTGCGGAAGAAGAATCAATACCAAAGACACCCCTGAACACCATCTCAAGAAAGAAAGAAGTAAAAAGATATTAGATTATCTATCAAGAGGTACATATAGCTACTCAGAGATCGCCAAGATCCTAAAAGTATCTCCGGTAACCATTACCAAGACTAATAGAATAGCTAAAGAGCTTGGGATGCTATAAAGCCACGAGGACTTTATCCGAGTGGCGACTAATAACTACTAACCCTAGCAGGAAGTCTTGTATGACCCAGGATAAATTGAAATAGTTTTATTTAAAATGGTATCAAGGTTCGATTCGCAATTGATTATATTTGAATAAACAATCGATCTTTGATGTAAGTGGTGATAAATTGGTGCTTAAAAGGGGAATTGAGTATATTCGTAAATAAGTTAAAGTGTTAGAAATAAATGGCTTAGATTCTATCGGTTCGATAGGTCGTAGCCTCCAC
>NZ_SDHY01000021.1 GCF_004118285.1 Aquirufa rosea
GTCAAATTGGCTACTCCGCTCGTGAAATCACCTGCTCCTGTTAATTTATTCGTCCCCGATAAGCCACTAATACTTCCTGTTAAACTACTAGTAACTGTCACATTATTCGACGAAGCATCAAAACTCGTTGTATTCCCGTATGCATCTTGTGCCGTTAGGGTGTTGGTTCCCGTAAAGGCCACTCCATTCGTTTGTGGACTGGTTAAACTTACTGCCAATTTACTGAAGCTAGCAGCACTCACCAACACACTTAAATTATCTCCGCCCGTCGAACCAATACTACCATCTGAGGCTGACACGGAGGCCGTCTCCGCCTTATATAAAATCATGCTTCCTGTCGCCACACCAGCCGTAAAGGTTAAGCTGGTCGCCGTTAAAAAGTTCGTGCCCGCTACCGTTGGGTTAGTGACTGGACTACTCGATGCCGCAGCTCCCGAGAAGGTGATATTCTTGGCTCCTGTATACGTCGTTGCCGTATTGCCTTGGGCATCCTTGGCCGTAATCGTAATCGTTTGAGATCCTCCTGCCGTTTGCGTGCCTGTTCCTGTCACCACTAATTTACTTGCCGCTCCTGGATTAATAGTAATAGCTGAACTAACAGCAGCTGTACCCGTTGTGGGCGTAAAAGTAAACGTTCCGGAACCAGATGTTCCCGTAAACTTCAAGCCTAAACTCGTCAAATTGGCTACTCCGCTCGTGAAATCACCTGCTCCTGTTAATTTATTCGTCCCCGATAAGCCACTAATACTTCCTGTTAAACTACTAGTAACTGTCACATTATTCGACGAAGCATCAAAACTCGTTGTATTCCCGTATGCATCTTGTGCCGTTAGGGTGTTGGTTCCCGTAAAGGCCACTCCATTCGTTTGTGGACTGGTTAAACTTACTGCCAATTTACTGAAGCTAGCAGCACTCACCAACACACTTAAATTATCTCCGCCCGTCGAACCAATACTACCATCTGAGGCTGACACGGAGGCCGTCTCCGCCTTATATAAAATCATGCTTCCTGTCGCCACACCAGCCGTAAAGGTTAAGCTAGTCGCCGTTCCAAAGTTCGTGCCCGCCACTGTTGGGTTAGTCACTGGGCTACTTGAAGCAGTTGCACCCGAGAAAGTAATATTTTTAGCTCCTGTGTAACTAGTAGCTGTATTGCCACTAGCGTCTTGTGCAGTAACGGTAATCGTTTGTGACCCTCCTGCCGTTTG
>NZ_SDHY01000022.1 GCF_004118285.1 Aquirufa rosea
CACTTAAGCCGGAGATGGTTCCGCTTAAGCTAGTAGTCACCGTAATATTATTGCCACTGGCATCAAAGCCCGTTACCACGTTACCATAAGCATCCAAGGCTGTTAAGGTGTTCGTTCCTGTAAAGGCGGTACCACTTACTTGTGGACTAGCTAAGCTCACGGATAATTTAGCAAAGCTTGCCGCACTTACTGCCACTGTCAAGCGATCGGTGCTACTAGCCGATATGCTTCCATCCGTTGCCGCCAATACCGCCGACTCTACCTGATACAAGTTCAAGCTCGCTGTCGCTACTCCATTGCTGAAGCTAATGTCTGTCGCTGTGCCCACATTCGTGCCTGCTACCGTTGGTGCGGTTACTGGGCTAGTTGAACTATTCGCTCCCGAGAACGTCAAGCTCTTGGTTCCCGTATAGCCTGTTGCCGTGTTACCACTCGCATCCTTCGCCGTGATCGTGATCGTCTGGCTGCTGCCCGCTGTCTGTGTTCCACTTCCGCTTATCACCAACTTAGTCGCCGCGCCTGAATTAATCGTCAACGACGAAGAGGTCACCGGTGCTCCGGTCGATGGACTAAAGGTGAACGTGCCTGTTCCAGACGTTCCCGTATACTTCAAGCCTAAGATGCTTAAGTCCGCTACTCCATTCACAAAATCACTCGCACTTGTTAACTTGTTGGTTCCACTTAAACCACTGATCGTTCCGGTTAAACTAGTAGTCACCGTCACATTATTGCTGCTCGCATCAAAGCCGGTTACCGTATTGCCATAAGCATCTTGCGCCGTCAAGGTATTCGTACTCGTAAAGGCTACTCCGTTCGTCTGTGGACCACTTAAGCTCACCGATAATTTAGCAAAGCTTCCCGCAGTCACACTCACAGCTAACTCCCCTCCAGAGGCCGTCAAGCTTCCGTCAGTCGCACTGATCGATGCACTCTCTACCTTGTATAAACTCATGCTCGCTGTCGCCACTCCATCCGTAAACGTCACATTCGTCGAACTACCAAAGTCTACTCCTCCCACCTTCGCGGTCGTAACTGGTGAGCTAGAGGAATTCGCACCACTGAAGGTTAAGGACTTCACGCCCGCATAAGATGTTACCGTATTACCCTGCGCATCCTTCGCCGTGATCGTGATCGTCTGGCTGCTACCCGCTGTCTGTGTTCCAGTTCCCGTAATCACAAACTTATTAGCAGAGCCTGCATTGATAC
>NZ_SDHY01000023.1 GCF_004118285.1 Aquirufa rosea
CGAGTTTTGATGCTTCGTCGAATAATGTGACAGTTACTAGTAGTTTAACAGGAAGTATTAGTGGCTTATCGGGGACGAATAAATTAACAGGAGCAGGTGATTTCACGAGCGGAGTAGCCAATTTGACAAGTTTAGGCTTGAAGTTCACAGGAACATCCGGAAGTGGAACCTTTACCTTTACACCAGCTACCGGAACGGCGGTGACTAGTTCATCAGTTACCATAAACCCAGGCACAGCTACTCGATTAGTAGTAACTGGTAACAGTTCACAATCGGCTGGATCTTCTCAGTTGATCACTGTGACCGCTAAAGATGCAAGTGGAAATACAGTGACTTCTTATGCTGGGGCTAAAAATATCACCTTCTCTGGAGCTTCGGCTTCTCCAAGTCCGGTAACTAACCCAACGGTAGCGGGTATAAACTTTGGAACGGCGACGAGTTTAACCTTTACTAATGGTGTGGCTACAGGTACTATGTATTTATACAAAGCTGAAGCAGCCAATATTGTAGCGAACGATGGCAGTATCTTCTCTTCTGGAGCTGATCGTTTATCCGTTACGGTAGGGGAATTAACTTTCAGTAAATTGGCAGTAAGCCTGACTAGTCCTCAGACGAATGGTAGTGCATTTACCGGAACGAATACTCTAACAGCTCAAGATATCTATGGAAATACGGTGACCAACTTTAGTGCTGCGACCAATAATGTGACGGTAACATCTAGTTTATCTGGTACTATTTCTGGTTTTACGGGTGGTAATGTTATGAGCACAGAAGGGCGTTTTGTAAATGGGGTAGCTAATTTGACAAGTGTCTTGGTATTTACTGGTACCTCTGGTACCGGAACCTTCACCTTCACCCCTCAAACCGGAACAGCGGTGACTAGTTCTTCGATAACTATTAATGCCGGTGCAGCCACTAAATTAGTAATAACAGGAACGAGTACTCAAACCGCTGGAGCAACACAAAATATCACCATTACTGCAAAAGATGCAAGTGGAAATACGGTTACGACTTACACGGGAGCTAAGAACATCACCTTCTC
>NZ_SDHY01000024.1 GCF_004118285.1 Aquirufa rosea
CTAAATTAGTAATAACAGGAACGAGTACTCAAACCGCTGGAGCAACACAAAATATCACCATTACTGCAAAAGATGCAAGTGGAAATACGGTTACGACTTACACGGGAGCTAAGAACATCACCTTCTCGGGAGCTACGGCTTCCCCAAGTCCAGCGACTAACCCAACGGTAGCGGGCACGAACTTTGGAACGCCGACGAGCTTGACCTTTACAGCAGGTGTGGCTACAGCAAGCATGGCCTTGTACAAAGCCGAGTCAGCGACCATCAATGCAAGCGATGGATCAATTAACTCGATAACAGGGGGAACTTTGAATGTAACAGTGAGTCCATCTACGATGACTAAGCTTGCGGTTTCATTGGCTAGTTCTCAGACGAATGGTAGTGCATTTACTGGAACGAATACCTTAACCGCCCTAGATGCTTATGGTAACACAGCGACAGGATTTAGTGCGGCTGGAAATAATATTACAGTAACAACAACTTTAACAGGTAGTATTTCAGGTTTATCAGGAACGAATAAATTAAGTAGTGCAGGAGACTTCACGAGTGGAGTAGCCAATTTGACTAGTTTAGGATTGATATTTACAGGAACCTCGGGTTCAGGAACATTCACCTTTACACCAGCTTCAGGAACAGCGGTGACTAGTTCATCGGTAACCATCAATGCAGGAGCTGCTACTAAATTAGTAGTGACTGGAACCGGTACGCAAACGGCAGGAGGTTCACAAACCATTACGGTTACGGCTCAAGATGCGCAAGGAAATACCGCTACGACTTACACGGGAGCTAAAAATATTACTTTCTCTGGAGCTACGGCTTCCCCAAGTCCAGCGACTAACCCAACGGTAGCGGGCACGAACTTTGGAACAGCCACTAGTTTGACTTTCACTGAGGGTGTGGCGACAGCAAGCATGGCCTTGTACAAAGCCGAGTCAGCGACCATCAATGCCACAGACGGAACGATCAACTCGAATA
>NZ_SDHY01000025.1 GCF_004118285.1 Aquirufa rosea
GTCAAGGTATTGCTGCCTGTAAAGGCTACTCCATTGATTTGTGGGCTGGCTAAGCTCACAGACAACTTAGCAAAGCTGGCTGGGCTCACGGTAATCGACAAGCGGTCTGATCCACTCGTAGTCACTGATCCATCCGTAGCTACTACCACCGCCGACTCAGCTTTGTATAAGCTTAAGCTCGCTGTAGCTACCCCATTGCTGAAGGTCACACTCGTAGCCGTACCAAAGTCTGTCGATGATACCGTTGGGTTCGTCGATGGAGATGAGGACGCATTGGCTCCACTAAACGTGAGCGACTTAGCTCCCGTATAACCTGTCGCCGTATTGCCACTCGCATCTTTCGCCGTAATCGTGATCGTCTGGCTACCTCCTGCCGTCTGAGTGCTGCTTCCTGTAATGATGAACTTTGTCGCCGCTCCCGCTCCGATCGTTACATTGCCACTCGTTACCGCTGTACCTGTAGCCGGAGTGAACGTAAACGTGCCCGTTCCTGATACACCCGTGTAGGTTAAGCCACTCACACTTGATACCCCATTTACAAAGTCTGATGCATTATTCAACTTCGTGCTTCCACTTAAGCCGGAGATGGTTCCGCTTAAGCTAGTAGTCACCGTAATATTATTGCCACTGGCATCAAAGCCCGTTACCACGTTACCATAAGCATCCAAGGCTGTTAAGGTGTTCGTTCCTGTAAAGGC
>NZ_SDHY01000026.1 GCF_004118285.1 Aquirufa rosea
GTTTTAACTACCCATACAGTTGCTGGTACTGCTACCACTGTCACGGCCACTACTTCAAGTATTACAGGTACTTCTCCTACCATCACTACGGTGGCTGGTACTGCTACCAAATACCTAGTAACCTCTTCTGGATATTCACCTGTCGCTGGAGCTACGGTGACCATCTCTGCTCAATTAGCTGACGCCAATAACAACCCTGTCAGTACCAATGGACAAACCGTCAATTGGACCAAGTCTGATGCTAACGGTAGCTTCGCATCTGCTTCTACAACCACCAATGCCAGTGGTATTGCCACGGTCGTTTTAACTACCCATACAGTTGCTGGTACTGCAACTACCGTCACTGCAACTACTTCAAGTATTACAGGTACTTCTCCTACCATCACTACGGTCGCTGGTACTGCTACCAAATACCTAGTGACCTCTTCTGGCTATTCACCTGTCGCTGGAGCTACAGTAACCATCTCTGCTCAATTAGCCGATGCCAACAACAACCCTGTCAGTACCAATGGACAAACAGTCAATTGGACCAAGTCTGATGCCAACGGTAGCTTCGCATCTGCTTCTACAACCACCAATGCCAGTGGTATTGCCACGGTCGTTTTAACTACCCATACAGTTGCTGGTACTGCTACCACTGTCACGGCCACTACTTCAAGTATTACAGGTA
>NZ_SDHY01000027.1 GCF_004118285.1 Aquirufa rosea
GATGGCACTCCAAACTACCTTGATTTAGATTCAGATGGTGACTCCATCCTAGATGCATGGGAGGCTACGAATGCTAAAAGAGGCGTTATCGACCCTAACTATAATGGTTTAGTCGATGTAAATGGTGCTTTCATTGATGCCAACAAAAATGGTTTAGCCGATTTCTTAGAATCTAATCCAGCTCCAATTCCAGATACGGATAAAGATGGTACACCAGATTACCTAGATTTAGATTCAGACGGTGATTCATTATTGGATAGCAAGGAATTAACATCTGACCCAGATGGCGATGGTATTCCAAATTACCGTGATTTAGACTCCGATGGAGATTGGTTAGGAGATAGTGATGAGCGTGATGGAGATAATGATGGCGATGGTATTCCAAATTACCTTGACTTAGATTCAGACGGCGATACTATTCCAGATGCTTGGGAAGGAAAGAACAAGTGTGCAACTTGTAATAACTTAAACGACGGAAATGGAGACGGCTGGGATGATCGTGGACAATATGCTCCAGTAATTGATACTGATAAAGACGGTACTCCTGACTTCTTGGATTTAGATTCAGATAATGATTGTA
>NZ_SDHY01000028.1 GCF_004118285.1 Aquirufa rosea
CTTGGTACCGTGTTTCCGTAAGCATCTTGTGCTGTCAAGGTATTCGTACCCGTAAAGGCTACCCCATTGATTTGTGGCGTCGCTAAGCTTACCGCCAATTTCGTATAGCTCGATGGACTCACCGTCAGCGATAAGCGGTCTGTGCCAGCAGCGGAGATGGTTCCATCTGTAGCTGCTAGATTAGTGCTCTCAGCACGGTATACTACTAAGCTTGCAGTGGCCACACCATTGCTAAAGGTTAAGCTAGTGGCTTGACCCACATTGACCGATGCCACCGTCGGTACTGTAGCCGGACTGCTGGAAGTTCCTGGACCCGAGAAGGTAATCGACTTAGTTCCTGTATAGCCTGTTACTGTATTTCCTTGCGCATCCTTCGCCGCAATCGTAATCGTTTGACTTGCACCGGCTGTCTGTGTACCTGATCCTGTAATGACTAATCTGCTTGCTTCACCTGGATTCACCGTAATGCTAGCACTGGTTACCGCTGTTCCTGTGGCTGGTGTAAAGGTGAATGTTCCGTCACCCGAAGTTCCCGTGAAGGTTAAGCCTAAGCTTGTCAAATTCGCTACAC
>NZ_SDHY01000029.1 GCF_004118285.1 Aquirufa rosea
TCTCACAATATGTCAAAGAACCTTGTGTAAATCTTTACTAGTTAACTAATAAATCTCTACATCGTTTCCCAATCATTCTACTTCCGTTGAAGTAGGAGGGAGGCTGTACTTAAATGATAAATGATAAATGATAAGTGATAAATTATAAATGATAAATTATCGTCTACATTTAAGTTCTACTAAATCTCTTCATTAAACTCGTTCGTTTAACGTTGGGTACTCTAAGTGGAGAATAACGGATTCAACACGGAATGTAATTCCGTTGACCCCTTGCGTTATTCAACAGTGTGGAGAATAACGGATTCGAACCGTTGACCCCCTGCGTGCAAGGCAGGTGCTCTAGCCAGCTGAGCTAATCCCCCGTTATTGGCTTTCTTCTCTAGCTTGTCCAGCTTGCCTCAACATCGCTTTAGGCTGTGAACCTTTTGCTTTTGTTGGTGGGCCTGCGTGGACTCGAACCACGGACCTCTACATTATCAGTGTAGCGCTCTAACCACCTGAGCTACAAGCCCGCTTGTTTCTTTCTCCCCTTGAATTCTTTCTCGAAAA
>NZ_SDHY01000002.1 GCF_004118285.1 Aquirufa rosea
TAGATTCAGACAATGATACCATACCTGACAAGGTGGAGGCTGGACCAAATCCAAATAATCCACTAGACACGGACTCAGATGGAATGCCAGATTTCCAGGATATTGACACAGATAATGACACAATTCCAGATAAGCTGGAAGCTGGTAAAGATCCAAGTACTCCAATTGATACAGATAAAGATGGAACTCCGGACTTCAGAGATCTTGATTCTGACAATGATGGTCTATTAGACAGAGTGGAAGCTGGTCCAAACCCAGGTACTCCTTTAGATACAGATAAAGATGGTACTCCTGATTTTCAAGATACAGATTCGGATAATGATGGAATCTTAGATAGCATGGAAGACAATCTTGACTATGGAGGCTTAGCGGACTGTGATAATGATGGTATTCCAAATCGTCTTGATGCAGATGTTTGTCCTTCTTTCATCCCACAAGGTATCTCGCCTAATGGTGATGGCAAAAATGACAAGTTAATCATCCCAGGCATTTTGGGCACAAAGAATACCTTAACCATATTCAACCGTTGGGGTGAGGTAGTATTCGAAACCAAAGACTACAAAAACGATTGGGGTGGTGAAAGTACTAATGCGTTTATTCTAAAAGATGGTATACTTCCAGACGGAGTTTACTACTACATCGTTGACTTTTATGGTGTTAAACCAAATATTTCAACATACATCTTTATTAATAGACTTAAAGTGAAGTAATAATCACCATTGAAAACAGAAATAAAAATGAATACGAATCCATATATAAATTCGAACAGCACTAAACCATCCAGCATGCCTATCAAAGGCATGTTGATGGGAGTATTAGCTGCTATGCTAGTTAGCATTTGTTCATACGAGTCAAAGGGACAAATTGAGACCATGTACAGCTTGTACCGTTTCAATCCTCAAATCGTTACTCCTGCCCATGCAGGATCCACAGAAGTTTCGGACATCACAGTCATTAACCGCCGCCAATGGGCAGGCTTTGAAGGAGCTCCTACCACTTTTGCGGCTAGTTTAAACCAAAAATGGGGTGTCAATAAAGGAATTGGAGTGTTAGCACTTGTTGACCAAGCTGGTCCAATTAAAACAACCACAGTAAGTGCCGATTTCGCTTATCATGTATCCTTAAATGAAAAATGGACGATGTCGGGAGGTATTAGAGGTGGATTCGCCAATATGACTATCCAATGGTCTTCAATTCGCTTAACACATGGTGGTGATGACAACTTCCAAGAGGATATCTCTAGTGGATTAAAATTCAACACAGGTTGGGGGGTACGTTTCTCCAAGGGAGATGGATTATTTATTAGTGTATCACAACCAAGGGTACTTAAATATGATTTCGGTGCCAAAAGTGGAGCATATAAGGATGTTGACTATTTCTATTCAATGTTAGGTACCAAAGTTAGAATTGGATCACAGGTAACATTATACCCTAGCGCATTATTCCGAATTGCTACGGATGTTCCTTTGAGTTACGATGTTAACATTAATAGCCGTATCCGTGAAAGATTTGATTTGGGAGTAAGCTATCGCAAAAGTGATAGCTATGGCTTCCGAATCGGATTCCAGGCAACAAAAAACTTGTATGCAGGTTATGTATATGAACTACCAATTTCAGCCATCAGCAAGATTACCACTCAGACACATGAAATAGGCTTAAGATTTACCTTCAACAAGAAAAATACTGAAGAAACAAAATAGTAAGTATTAAAGACAGTAGATTAGAGAACGAAAACTGGAAAGCTAGGTTAATTTTTGATCTAGCTTTTTTTATTTTTCCTAAAGTAGTATTTCAATACCTATTATACAGAGAAACCAGTTTCCATCAATCCCGTCATTTAGTTAAAAAAAATGTAAACAATTGTGCAATTGAAAATCTATGTAAAGAATTAGTACGAGTATTATTTATCAGGTAGCCCAAATAGCTATAAGAAAATTTAACTACTAATTTCTTAGAGCTTAAACACAATTAAAATATCATTATAGACATCGATTTGAGCATAAAATCAAACTTTTGTAAAGAAAAGCTTAAATTAAATACCCTATGCTTTAATAAGTATACCCTTAACAATTCTCAGCAATTCATGCTCTATAATCGACTGAAATTCATCAATTTTCACCCCAGAAAAGCAAAAGATTTTTTTTGTTTTTAATTTAAAATCGAGAACAAATAATAATTATGTTCTATTTTTTAAATTCATGTAACTTGGTACCTTTGTTCAGCAATAAATAAATCAACGATTTACAATTGCAGTGTAATCAGTGTTCTACATGTTCTAAATTATGATGAAAACATCTTACTCTCAGCTCAACCCACGGTTCGGCGATTCTGTGCTAAAACCACAGAGAATTTTCAATCTGAATAAACTTGTCCTTCCTACTTTAATCACGAATTAAAGAAATCAACTTGTTCTCCAACATTGTTTTGTTGGTTAACGCTTACAGATTGTCCTAGGAAATCCAGGTATTTAGAAATTAGTTGTGTTCTACCATTTGATAAATGAATTCTATAGTTACTAGAAAATTGTTCTTAATCACCTCATCCATAAAAATGACCTCGACATTTTTTATGGTAGCTGGGCTAGTAATGAATTCTTGGGTAGTTTCTGCAAAAGTTAAAGTTTCGAACATCCATTCCATCATTTCTTTGCCGATTTCTGCAGATTCAAGCCTCAGAGGTAAGTTTGTAATTCCCAAGCACAATGGACATACATTCCGGACAGAAAACCTAGAAAACTTAAACATTATTCCACAAGGAATCACTCCCAATGGAGATGGAAAGAATGATAAATTGGTTATTGAGGGTATCACAGGACTAAAAAACAAGTTAAGCATCTTTAATCGCTGGGGAAACTTAGTTTTTGAGAAAGAAAACTATAGCAATGATTGGGGCGGAGAATACCTCACATCAGACTCTAGTAGCGATAGTAAACTTCTTCCAGATGGCATTTATTATTATGTCATTGATTTTTATGGGCAGAAGGAAAATATTTCGACATATGTACTCATCAACCGACTAGCTGTAAAGTAAAATAATATAATGTTCTATAATTATAAATTTATTAAACTGAGAGTAGATCAAAAAAGGCTAAGCTTGGGCCGCCTGGCCTTAGCTTACCTCCTTTTAGGTTGGATGCTCATAGTAAGTTATACCTCTCAAGCCCAAATTGAGAGTATGTATAACTTATACCGATTTAACCCACAAATTATTACCCCATCTCATGCCGGTTCTACTGAAAGCTCTGAAGTAGTTTTCATCAACAGGCAACAATGGATTGGTATTGAAGGTGCGCCAAAGACAGTTGCCGCCACAGCTAATATCAAATGGGGTGAGAAAAAAGGATTGGGAGTTGTTACCATGGTTGATCAAGCTGGGCCGGTTAAAACCACTAGTTTTGGAGCTGACTTCGCCTACCACGTTTCTTTGAATGAAAAATGGAAAATGTCGGGTGGTATTCGTGGAGGATTCTCCAATTTATCCTTGAATTGGTCTTCCATTCGCTTAGTAAATCCCAATGATGCCTTGTTTTCTCAAGATATGTCCACAGGATTGAAGTTTAACACAGGTTGGGGATTACGTTTCAGTAAAGGAGATGGTTTATTTGTTAGTTTCTCACAGCCACGTGTGTTTAAATATGATTTCGGTAATGCAAGCGGTGCCTATAAGGACGTAGATTATTTTTACACCATGATGGGTACCAAAGTAAAATTGGGAAATAATATCAATTTATATCCTAGCACCTTGTTTAGAATCGCTGCCGACGTGCCACTTAGCTGGGACATCAACTTGAATGCTCAAATAAAAGAGAAAATGGATGTTGGTTTGAGCTATCGTCATAAAGACAGTTACGGCTTACGTCTCGGTATGCAAGCCAGCAAAAAAATCTATTTGGGATATGTATATGAATTACCGATATCAAATATCAGTAAAATAAGTACTCAAACACATGAAATTGCCTTAAGATTCTCCTTCTTTAAGAAAGAAGTGGTCGCTCCTGCAGATGATGCTCCTGCAAAATAAATAAAATTTTCATCAATAAATAAGAAGAGCGATTCCCTTGAAATCGCTCTTCTTGTTTTAAAGCCAAGGCCTATTCGATACGCTGACTTTTAAACGGTATTTTCAATTTATTGGCTAATAATTGAATTAAATCCTTCTGATAAATTTGGGCCGATTGTTTGACCTCCCCCATAGGATCGACTTTAGCTCCTATCATCGCAAACCATATCTCATGTGAGTCTTGCACCTTCTTTCCATGCGATTTCCACTGATCCTTTTGAATATCTCCCCTACCATGATCCGTTGTTATTAATAATGTTGTTTTGCCTTTATACTCTGGATTTGACTCCACCCAATCCCAAATTTCCTTAATCCAAGCATCAAAATGATGCACCGCCTGTAAATAATGTTGATAAGCACCTTCATGTGCAAATTCATCTGTCTCCCCGTAGGAAATGTACAAAGCCTTAGGCTTCTTAGTCTTCAAGTACTGCATAGCTTGAAAATGAATAAATACGTCCTGGCTTTCTACATCGCCAAAAACTCGATACGACTGGCTAAGCATGTTAGAAATTAACTTCATTTGAGGATCAGAGTGCAAATCAGGGTATACATCATATCCGTTGATGACAGGAAAACCCGCCCTTTTTTCATTTAAAATTCGATCAAATGCATCCCAAGCGCCAAATGCAGCCACCCTATTTTTAAAAGCAGGTAATTGATTCAAGTATTCGAAAAAATTGGTATTGGGATTCGGTCTGTATTCATTGGAATTAATGGCTGTATCTACTTGCCCTGTCAATAATTCAGAATAACCTGGGTAGGAAAACCAGTATGGATTAGCCACATCTACTAGATTCCCTAAAGTTCTATTACCATGTATTTGACCCTTCTGAACCAATTCCCCCCAGAAAAAAGGCATTAACTTCTTTCTACGAACCCACTCATCATTATCCCAAAAATGATTGAAAATAGCCAAACTATCCCCTCGATGATAAAGTTTATTTTGGGCCAAACTAAGATCCATGCCCTTAAAAACCTCTTGCCATCGAAGACCATCTGTAGTGATAACTATCACCCGTTGATCTGAATTTATTTGAGCTAAACTGCTGCTTAAGCCAACCATTATCAGGAAGGCTATTTTCCATAATTGTGTCATCTTTTATCAATAATTAAAGTTTTCTGAATCGTTTAATCCGATGAAAAGTCAGATAATTGGCGTCGTGATTATTATGTGCACCCCCCATATTATCATCATAAGCTGTTCGGCAGGCCATCACGATATGTTTTCCCTGAAATTGCCAATCCACATATTGAAAACCATGTTTTACTTGATCTGGATGCTGAAATATAATCTTTTTAACTTCCCAGTTCTTTAAATCATCTGAACAGCATAAGGCTAAAGTATTTCTAAAGCTTGATGGATTTTTACCCGAATTAACAGCTTTGACCTCCTCAGGTATTACATTGGAAATAGTCCAATACTTATTAGAAACAGAATCAAAGCGAATTGAGAATTTCTTTGCCCCTCCTGGAAAACGAATAAATCCAGTTTGCGTATCGAAACTGGCCACTTGACCATCGGCACTAATTTTTACCATAGCCGCATATTCATCCATAGTAGATTTATTATCTACCCTCAATATATTCCACATTTGACCTTGACGATCCACCATTGCATTTCCCTCAATCCATGCTCCAAAATGATTCTCCATATAAGTGGAATCATAGGGCAATACATTAGTTTTTCGCCAACTAGATGCCAACATAGGATCTGCATCCAGAGGCATAGACATCATAAATGTGCCATACCTTTTTCCCCACTTTTTAATGGGACCCATGGCATCCTCCATGGCTCTCCACAATCGGCCATTGTACTCCAAAAATGGCATGGGTGCACAATGATACTCTCCTGCCAATAAGAGCCCATGATTTGCATCCACTGGCTCTGTCCAGGTATAACCTCCATCAGGAGAGTTTCGGATGATGGTGTTTCCATGGTGCTTATTGGTACCCATGAGGTACAATTTACCCCTAAATTGAAAAAGCTTTGACCAAAATTGACCCTGAATTTGGCTAATTTTCTGCCAACTTTTCCCTTTGTTTATGGAAAGATAAATGACAGATACGGCTGAACTGTGCTCAGTTGATTGAGGACCAAAAAAATCGTGTGAGGCTAAATAGTGACCATTATCAAGAATACAAATACTAGGTGAACCAATGTACTGTCCGCTGGCAGAAGCACTATGAGCAATAATAAGCCCAGGAACCTGGGCCACTAGCGAATTTACTTGACCACATGCCAAAACAATGAGCAACAGCCCCCAAGATAAAATTTTCATTTGATAAATAGGTTTTAAATTAAGTCTTGGGGGTAAATATAAGTTAAGAACCTGTTATGAAACAAAAACTCACCTTTTAAAACTTAAAACCTATATTTAGGCCTAGACCCCGCACCCCTACCCAAGGGCCGTCAGTATTGATTTGAGCATTATTGGCAGAAACTTTACCAATCGACTTAAACGGAGAAATATCCAAATTATCCACCTCTCTTTGTAATAAATCTTGCTCCTGTTGAGTTAAAGCTGGCTTAAATTCAGCTGTCAGGGTACCAGTGCTTGTCCCGAAATGAGCTCCGACAATCCAGAAATCTAAAACCATTTTGTTTTTCCATATTGGATACTGCACTCCAAACATCAGCCCCCCATTCATAGAAGTAATTTTACCTTTAAAATCACGATCTACAATACTAATCAACTGTCCATTTGTTTTATCCTCCACTGTAATAGGAGCCGTAATCTCATATATCAAATACCTTCCATAAGGAGCCACATAAAAGCCTTGATTTCCCTTAGAGCTAAAATAATATCGAATCTCTGGAGTGATAGCAGTATTACCCAATTGCAACCGCTTCAAATTGATGGATTGATCGTCAATTTGCTCAGAGATACTTTGCTCAAATGGCACATTTCCAAAAGGCATCGTTCTAACGCCTAATGAAAAAGACCAATGTTTACTCAAACTTCTTTCATAAGTAAAATTGTAATTCTTTAATAATAAGGAGCTTAGATTCACTTTAAAGCTATTTTTGGGTGAATTCTGGGCAAAAAGAAGGTTAGGTATTATAAGTAAAACACAAATAATTTTTTTCATTTCAGTAGATTGATGGTCGGTTAAAAATACATGGAATACGGCTTATATCTCATCCAGCAATGTAAACAGTTTTCAAATGAGCTTCTCTATAAGCGGCTTTTAAGAAACTATTTTTTATAAAACTTCATTACCTCAGGCAAATACTCTTTGATCTTTTGAATTCTTGTGGCGTCGGAAGGGTGAGTACTTAAAAACTCTGGAGGTGTTTCTCCCGACTTAATTTTCTGCATACGCTCCCAAAATGCCATAGCCTCAGTTGGGTCATAACCCGATTTAGCAGCCCAAAGTAAACCAAATTTATCAGCTTCTAACTCTTGCTCACGAGAAAATGGCAACATAATTCCAACTGTTGTACCAATGCCATAGGCACGCATGAAAATGCTTTGTGTTTCCTTGGGTTTTGTAGAAATAGCAGCCGATAGCACCGATGCGCCCAACTCTTGAATCATAGACTCGCTCATGCGCTTATTACCATGCTGCAATAAAGCATGGGACACCTCATGTCCCATAACAAATGCCAATGCCGTCTCATTTTTGGTAACTGGCAAAATACCCGTATATACTACAATTTTTCCACCCGGCATACACCAAGCATTTACTGTAGTATCATTCTTTACCAAATTATATTCCCATTGATATCCTTTTAAGAAATCCTTATTATTTTTCTCAGCAAAATAAGCCTCCACCGCCGCAGTGATTTTCTTGCCCACACGCTGTACCATCTGTGCCTGAGCATCTTTGGCTGGGGAAATCACCACGCTGGATTTTAAGAACTCCTGATATTGGGTCAATGAAAGAGCTTGAATTTCTTGTTCTGAAACTAACGATAACTGGCTCTTTCCAGTCAAGGCATTTTGTGCGCATGAAATCACCAATAAAGCTCCAAATAATAAAACACAGGTTAATATACCGTATACTCGAATAGAACGTTTCATATAAATCAGATTATTAATAGTCTGGCAAACAGAAATAATTTGTAAATTTAAGTTAAGCTGACTGATTTACCCAATTTATTAGATGGCTAATGCAAATTCAGATAAAAGATCACCGCCTATTTCCTTCAAATTATGTTGAAAAAAATCCTTTATTCCTTGCTGGGTTTGATACTGGTATTTGTACTACTTTCGATAGGAATATCTTTCCTATACAAAAAGGAGATCAAGGCGATGATTACATCGATTGCCAATGAAAAACTTAATGCCACCTTTCAATTTCATGACGCTTCTATCAGTCTCATCAAACATTTTCCAAACCTAAGTATTGAAATTGAAAACAGCTCTATCTTAGGGAATGAAGAATTTAGTCAAGACACCTTGGCAAGTATTCCCCAATTGAGTATTGAAATTGCGCCATTAGCATACCTATTTAACAATCAAATTGAAATTCAAGATATTAGCATCAATCAAGCAAAACTACATTTAATCATTCTCCCTAATGGAAAAATGAATTGGGACATTTATAAATCCCAACCCGAAACTTCAGCAGCCGCTAGTACTAACAAAGCTATAAATCTTGGCTTAAAACATTATCAATTGATCAACTCAGATATTCATTATACGGATAAAATGAGAGGCTTTTCCACACAATTGCTAGAATTGAACCATGAAGGCTCCGGGAATTTTTCACAGGATATTTTTACCCTTCAAACGAGTACTGAAGTGGGGAAACTAAACATCGAGTATTTAGGAAAAACCTATTTATCTGAGGTTAAAAGCAAACTAGAGGCCCCCATCGAAATGAATTTTTCCAAGAGGGAATTTGCCTTTAAAAACAATGACTTGTACTTAAATGACCTTCCTGTTCATTTTGACGCTAAAATTGTTATGCCTGACAGTTCCATTGATTTAGATATTCAATTTAAATCCCAAAAATCTCCACTGAAAAACTTCCTTTCCCTCATTCCATTACTTTACCAAAATTCCTTCAAGGACCTAACAGCGTCAGGAGACTTTACTTTATCTGGCTATGTAAAGGGTCGAATGACTGATACAAGTATGCCGGGATTTGGCTTGGAATTACTCGTGTCTAAAGGTGCATTTAGCTATGCCCAAGTGCCTGTGGGTGTGAAACAAATGGAACTGGACTTACAAGTTTCCAATCCCGATGGAGTGGTCGATCATACGGTGGTTGACTTAAAACAATTACAATTGATGATGAATCATCAGCCACTTCGGGCTAGCTTATTATTCAAGAACCCGATTTCCAATCCATACATCAAAGCAAGTCTGAAAGGGATGCTTAACCTAGGAGAAATAGCTAAAATCATTCCGCAAAAAAACACTCAAATGAGTGGAAGCCTGGATAGTGACATCCAATTGGATGGTTATGTGAAAGAATTTAAGCAGTCTAAAGGCAAGGCCAGTGGATATTTTAAGGCTCATCAAATTATCTACAAGATCAGTGAAACCCAACAAAATTTAGCCATTCATGAGGCAGCTGCCAGTATAAGTCCCAAATTTATCAACATCAGTAAACTACATGGGACTTTAGCTAATACCCGATTTGAAGCCAGTGGAAATGTAGAGAATTACGTGATGTACTTTCTTAAAAATGAAAAAATCATTGGTACACTACAATTAAATTCTCCTTTGGTCGACTTAAATGCCTGGGGAATAAGCCATGCTAAAGCGCAAACGAATAGTTCCAATCAATCCAGCAAGACAATTGCAAACTGGGAAATTCCGAAAAATATAAACTTCTCTTTCCGATCTAAGATTGATAAATTACTATTGAAAGATTTGGTCATCACACAAGCTCTGGGGGATATTCGAATAGCTGATCAGGTGGTTTCCTTGAAAAACTTATCTTTCGATTTAGCTAATGCCTCATGGAAATCTACGGGTACATTTAGCAAGGTGCAGCAGCATTTGCCTGTTATCCAGTTTGACTTTAAAATTAATAATCTCGATATTCAAGAGGCCCATAAATACTTCAGTTTAGTCCAGAAATTTGCACCTATCGCCGCCGCTGCGCAAGGAAAAGTTCATGTGGACTTTACTTACAGTGGTACGCTAAATAGTGATTTATCCCCTAATCTCATGAGTACCCAAGCGGTTGGAAACATGGATTTGATTAATTTAAATCTAAAAAAATCGCCAAGTTTCAATCAGATGCTTAGCTTAACCCGCTGGGAACAGCTGAAAAACCTTGAACTAAAACCTACTCATCTGAACTTTCAAATTCAGCAAGGCCGACTACAGTTTAAACCCTTTGAACTAAATAGTAATCTAACCAAATTTCACGTCAGCGGCTCCAATGGCCTGGATCAAAGTTTAGAATACAATATTCTAGCTGATATACCTGCCAAAACCCTCACTTCGGGAATAGCAACTAGTTTAAACCAACAATTGATGAAGCTAAATCCTAAGCTTGATTTGGCCAACTTACAGCAAGCCTTAAAAATGCAGTTGCAGGTGCGTGGAAACATTCAAAAACCTCAGTTCAAGGTCAATTTAGTCAATGGAAAACAAAATAACGCGCCAGTTTTGGTGGCAAGCCAAGCAAAAGAATTAGTTAAACAGGAAGCGAAACAACAACTCAATAAGCAATTGGATGAGGCCAAAATAAAGGCAGATGCCTTGAAAAAAGAAGCCGTAGTACTTTCTCAAAAAATTCGCCAGGAAGCTTATGCCAATGCCGACCGATTGGTGGAGGAAGCTAAAAATCCATTTGCCAAGATTGCTGCCCAAAAAATAGCTGAAAAGCTCAAAAAAGAAGCTGATAGAAAGGCAGATGCCCTATTGGAAGAGGCTGATAAAAAAGCACAGGAGCTTATAGAGAAGGCCCGTCAAAATTAACGAACCTTTCCATTGCCAAATTGGTCGCTAGCACGGATAGCCTTGCTGCCTCGAAAATCTATTTCCAGTAATTTTTCGCTGGAAACAGCATTATGCTGTTCGTCTTCCAAATGAAATAAGATCTTTCTACTAACAGGATCAATCACCTCTCCACTAGAAGGATAGGCATATTTACCATCCAAAGAGAAGCTTATCCAGCCTGGCATATCTTTCAAGGTTATGCTGGTTAATTGCTGATAGGGAGGATTGGCTTGAAACACATGTAAGCGCATGTTAAACCCATCACAAAGCCAAATTTCCCTTTCATCTGGAGTCAGGGCAATTCCATGACTCGGATTACCATGCCTTCGAACAGGTCCTTTATTCCAACCCTCTACCGAAATACTGGCTAATTGTTTACCCGTTGAGATATCTCCTACTTCAAATCCCAATAAACTATCTACCGTTACAAATGCTCGATTTTCCTTGCCATTCACGGTAAATGGACGCACAAAATTACTGAATGGCCCCACCTTTTGTAAAATGCTATGCTTTTGTGCATCTACCTGATACAACCAGGGATTTGCAATATCAGCCAAGTAGACATATTTCCCAGATAGTCCATACAAAGTATTATGAGCCCTTTTGAAACCCTTAATTTGTTGGATCATTTTCCCCGTTTCACAATCAAGCACCGTCCAGAAATCCTTTTCAAGAGACGGTAAATACATGGTTTTTCCATCAGGAGAAATCGACATCCGATCACAACCTCCCGGCATAGGTAATTCCCAAATAATTCGATCAGTCGTCAAATCAATCCTTTGCAAGGACTCCAAGGTACTGACATAAATACTTTGTAAAGGAATGCTGACCGCTATACCTTTTACATTGGAGGGCTTGCCATTGGGATGCAATCCTTGGGTTTTAATTCTTTTGACAAAGCGATGTTGCTTATCTATATCAAATACTAAAATACCATGCCCGCCATAACCCAAATAATCCCGAATACCCGGTGTAGCCACATACAAATACCGTTTGATGGCAGATTTTGGTTGAGCCTGTAAGACCTGACTTGCCAAAAAACTACAGCCAATAAAAAGTAGAAATAATCTTGCGTTTTTCATTTGTCTAGCAAAAAAAAATGAGATGAACATTTGGGCGCCCATCTCATTTGGTTTAAATCATATCATTCCATCTATTTTTTGTAACTGATCTTGAAGATGGTACCTCCCAAATCATCTGCTACATACAAGGAACCATCTGGACCTTGTGCCAATCCACATGGACGGTGCTGCACTGGACCTGTAGGCTTAGCTAAATCAATCCCAGAAAAATTATCGGCAAAAATCTCCCACTTACCGGAAGGCTTATTGTTTACGAAAGGTACAAATGCTACAAAATAGCCTTTTTTCATTTCCGTATTTTGACCATGAAAGGCCACAAATGCTCCATTTTTGTATCGTGCGGGAAACATATTCCCTGTGTAAAATAAGACATCGTTAGGTCCTAGATGAGCAGGGAATGCTACTTTAGGGTTAATTGATTTTTCGCCGGCTGTCTTTTTACCATCACCCCCATATTCAGGTGCTAAGATTTTCTTGTTTTGAAATTGGTCATAATAAATAATTGGCCAACCCGCGTCATCTCCCTCATGAATCTCATACAAACATTCTGCAGGAATCTCTGCGCTTTGTTTAGGCGTATAATATTGAGGATAGAAATCATGGAAAAATCCGCGACCATGTGAGGTAGCGAACAAGGTATTAGTTTTCGTATTCCAAGTAAGGCCTACAGCGTTCTTTAATCCCGTGATATAACGCTTTCCATCTTGAAACTTTTGTCCTAATTGCTCGGCCTTAAATTTCCAAATACCTCCCGCTGAATCAAGCACCGTACACGGCACCATTCCTTGACCAGTTCCCGGTACACGGCAAGCATCGTTCCAAGAACCAATGGTCACATACATATTGGATTGCTTATCAAAAACAAAAGGCTTGGCATTATCACGACCCTTGTCAATTAATCCGCTGACAATGTTTTCATAATGCTCCTTGTCTACCACCTCAAGCTTTTCGTTCATTTTAAATCGATTCACTCCGGAGTTTGAAGATGCATATAAATAACCGTTGTGAATTTGAATGCCTGTCCCCACAAAATCACCAAAATAGTTGATTTCATCGGCTACGCCATCTTTGTTAGCATCTTTCAGTTGAACAATGCCTTTACCATCCTTGAACTTGGAAAGTTTAGCATAGACATCGCCGTTTGCAGCCACAGTCAAGTGGCGGGTGGCGCCAAGGTTGGAAGCTAAAATCTTAGTACTAAATCCTGCAGGCACTTTAACGGCCGACTCTTCCACAACAGATTTTGTGTGGGGCTTATTGGACATTAGTGTACCCAAAGCTAGCACGGCCAAGGCAAACTGACTCATGCTTGATTGAAAGTTTTTCATGTGTAAAGGAATAGGGTAATTGATAGGTTATTAATTTTAAATTTCAATTTACAGAAATGACAACAAATTCCTAACTGTGTCTATACGTATATAAATGTTACACCCGCAAGAATACTTTCTTTTGGTACATAAAATAAAGGAAATACCATTTGATACCCGTATAACAAATGGCCATGGCTACCGCATTGAATGGGTCTCCTAGCAACTGCCCCAACCAATGAAACACACTGTCAGTGCTATATTCCCAATCAATAAATACCCCAGACATGTAAATCAAAATAGAGTTCATTCCAATAATACGGAAGAAAAAGGACCATTTTTGATAGCCTTTGACGTCGATGATGTAATAAAACAAAGACAATAATAACAAGCTAATACCGCCGACCAACAGAACAAATGAACTAGACCAAAGATTTTTGTTGATCGGGAAATCCAGATTCCAAATAAGGGACAATACCACCAACAAGGCACCCAAAATAGCCATGCGCTTCGTTTTTTGAATACCTTCACTCGCATCATTTCTCAAGTAATTGCCGGTCAAAATACCTAATAAACCCGTAGAAATAGCGGGGATAGTTGAGGTTAAACCTTCCGGATCATGGTTACCACGGTATAAGCGACCGGGCATCACTAAGCGGTCTAGGTAGGAAGCAAAATTACCCTCTTGACTCAAATCTCCCGCAGGAAATCCCGGAGCCGAATTAAACTTCAATAGTAAATAATAAAAGAGCAAAATACCTCCAAACCACATCGCTTGAATACTTGGCTTTTTCGTGTACAAATAAATAATATTCGCAAACATATAACCAAGCCCGATTCTCGCTAATACACTCCCAAAACGAATCTCCTCCAAAGGCTTAATCTCAAGTCCATTATTATATATAACCCCTAAAACAACTAATATTAGACCTCTTTTGATGACACGGAACAATAATTGTTCTCGGTTTTTACCTTTCTCAATTTCTTTGCCCAAAGAGAATGGTGTCGCTACTCCAGCCATGAATAGAAACAAAGGAAAAATTAAATCGTAAAAACGGAATCCATGCCATTCGGGATGAGAGAACTGATGCGAAAAGAAACCCCAAAATGGAGAATTCGTCGCCTTAAACATGGTGTGAAAAAGTTCATCAGCTCCCATGATCCAAAACATATCGAAGCCCCTTAGGGCATCCAATGAATAGAGACGATTTGAGCTTAAACTAGTTTGATCTAAATTAGGTAAGGTAGTCATATGGGTAGGTTTAGAATATTTGCAAAGGTATATAAATGAGCATATTTATGACATGAATTAAATAAAACATGTCAATTTAATTATGTTACGATTTTTTATTCTTAGCCTGAGCAGCTAGTTCCGTAATGGCATGCACCATTTTATCCAGGTCTTTAAGTCGGGTGTACACATGCGGAGTCACTCTCACACAGGAAATATTTTCCCAAACAATCCCCACGGTATGAATCTTATATTTTGTAAATAAGGCACTATCCAATTCTGGGATGGTCATTCCCTCTATGCTCACGCCTGCGATGGCACAGGAGTAGGCAGACTTAAAGGAAGTATGAATTTTGACTCCAGGCACATCTTTTACTCGGGTGGTCCAATAGTTCTTCAAATATCTAATCCGCTCCTCTTTACGCTTGGAACCAATGGCATTGTGGAAGTTGATCGCCTCACCGATGCCTTGCTCGATAGGAAAACTACGTGTACCCAAGGTCTCAAACTTACGGATATCCGCACCGCGAGGTTTGTCATTACATACTAATGGCCACACTTTTTCTATATTTTCCTTCTTGATCCAAAGCATACCCGAACCAATCGGTGCCGATAAAAATTTATGAAGAGACGTACCGAAATAATCACATCCTAAATCAGGAATTTTGAAATCTAATAAGCCAAACGTATGCGCACCATCCACTAATACCTCTATTCCATGTTTCTTGGCCATGGCACAAATCTTGGCTACGGGCATAATTTGCCCCACCCAGTTGATGATGTGAGTCACATGCAATAATTTGGTTTTGGGGGTGATGGCCTTCTCAAATGTTTCCACAATTTGAGCATCATTCTCGATAGGAAAATCAAAACTCAGTTGAGTATATACAATTCCATCCCGCTGTGCCCTTTGTCGCCAAGCATTAATCATATTGGGATAATCTTGCTTAGTCCCAATGATTTCATCGCCCGCCTTAAAATCCAATCCAAAAATCACCGTATTTAAGGCCTCCGTAGCATTTCTATTGATGGCAATTTCCTCCTTATCGCAACCTGCCAGCTCCGCTAATTTTTCCCGTAAAGGCTCTCTTCCCTGATCCAAAACCCGCCACATAAAATAGGAAGGGCCTTCGTTAGACAATTTATTATATCTCTCTACAGCTTCCTGCACGACGCGTGGACTTGGACTTACTCCCCCATTGTTTAAATTGATGATGTTAGGACTGGTAGTATATCCTTGCTGCACAAAAGCCCAGAAATCTTCATCCTCGGCTAATTGTGCTGGCGACAAATGCTGCTTGAAATCCAGCATTTGTTGGAAATCGGCCGCATGAGCTTGTTGAAATAAACTGGAAGCGGAGAAGGCGCCTGTCATCAAACCTAGGCTTTGCACAAATTTTCTACGGTTAGTCATATAGGTTTAAACTTATTTAATTATCAATAAAACAACACTTCATCCAGCTTTATAATCGCAGGATTGGCTTTGTCTTTTACGTAGTCTGGGAAACGCTTGATTCTTTTGGCCAGAACTCGGTAATGACTGAAATTGGTCTGTGGCAAATCCAAGTTAATGGCCTGCGGAGAATAGCCACCATTTTCTTTAGGTTGTTCTGGCTTAGCTACCACCAATTTCTTCAAGTTATTGGCTGAGTTTCCAGCCCATACTTCAATCTCCAGAGGAGGGAAAATATTGGAATCCTGTTTTCTTAAATAACTTAAAGTGATACCTCGAACAGGTTTTGCCTGCTTAAACTCAAACAGGGCATCCACATCATGTTGTTGAAAGCCCAACCAAGTATCATTGGCCAAGCCTCTGATATCACGCTTTCCTTGAATCAAATCTTTCAAAGTACTCCCACCTTTTGCCTGCCATTTAGGCTCGGGTTGAGTAATTAAATACACCGAATCTGGCACAAATCGATATTTGTAAAAAGTGTTTTTAACTACCTTACTAGCCCACCATCCAGCCTTTGTAGCTATCACTTTGACTACGGTATAATTAGGTATATCAATAGTCCCCTTGGTCACCAAAGTACCCAAGGAATCTGGTTCCTGATCTTTGTCTAGGGTATAATGTATACTAGTCCCTTGAATGGTATGCTTATATTGAACCTTATCTTTAGGTCCTAAAAAGAAATTTTCATTCACTAAAATGGGAGGATTAATCATCAGCTTTTCATCCGTTGGTACAAAACCTTCTTCCCAACGTATGGCGGGATAAGTCTTCCTCCAATGGGCAATCTGTTCAGCAGCAATGCCTGTATTCCACAAAAACACCTCCTTTAATTGAGGTAATGAGCCTAGTAAAGCTTGCAAATGACTCGCCGAAATGTTAGTTCCCGACAAGGCTAAGGATTGCAACTGTTTGTTGGCCGCAAGTACTTTCAGGTTAGGACCTTTAATTTCCGTAAAATTCAAATTTAATTTTTCAAGGTTTACAAATTGGCTCAGAAGGCCTAAATTCTCATCCTTTATGGGCATTTTTGCCAAATTGATTCCGACCAACTGATCCGCCACTTTGGAAAGGTTTTCTAAACTTTTCAGCTCAAATCGCTTGGTGACATAAAAATCAGCCTGCAAGGCAGGCGCATCACTGGAAAGCGGATAAACCGAGCAAAAGGGCGTATTAACTGATTGAATATCGGATTCACTGGCTGCGTCAAAGGGGTATTCCCTTTTTTGAATCTCAATTTGTATAGGTGCTGCCAATAACTTAGCAACCAATTGGGGAACCATGGAGGCAGCCGCATATTCTTTGATTTTTTTATCCACCAAAGCCCCATCTTTGACCCATGCTTCCAAAAGCAATAGCTCATCGGCAGTCAATTGAACCTTACCTTTAGGAGGCATGTGTTCCTTGTGCTCCAGAGGCAAATGAGCCCGCTTTAAAAATAGGCTTCCAGCCACATCACCAGCCTTCCACATGGCGCCATGTTTACCACCATGAAGCATCTTGCTTACAGAACTCATGTTCAACTGACCTTTCAACTTCTTATCATTATGGCAAGAAACGCACTTTTTCTCAAAAATGGGTTGAATAGCCCCTTCCAGTAAACTGGATTCTGGGGTTAGGGCGACTGGGGTATTGGATGCATTTACTAATTCCGTTAAATAATTTTCACCATGCGTAATATTGGCCCCGCCATGTCCGGCGATGGCTACCAAAATTAATCCCAAAGCAGCAGCCCAGCTGGATTGAGAAATAGAAAGGTACATTCGATCAAAGAGGACTAATAAAATCAAATAATACCAGGCAACGGCTAAACCAGCCCATTGGTGGAAAAAAAGTGGATCTTGTTCAAAACCAGATTCCTGCGACAAAAAGAAGCCCATCAAGGCAGAGAGCGCAGCACTCAAAGCCGTTAAATAAAGTACAAATCGAAAGGAGATATAAAATGCTTGTTCCCCCAAGGGTTGCCGAAGTAAATATGCCAAAGGGAGCAAGACGGCAAAACCAATGGGTAAATGCAAGATCAAGGGATGCAAACGGCCCATCCATTGGAAGACCATAGGCAAACTTACCTGCTCTTGCCAAAAAACTAAAAACAGCAATAAAGCATGTAGAAAAATCAGGCCGCTCAACAGAATGCTATACCAAGAAGATAAGTTTTCTCTATTCATCCTATCTATGCCAAAAGTCCTGGGATGACCTTACCCGATACATCCGTCAGTCGGTACCTTCTTCCCAAATGTTTATAAGTTAATTGCTCATGATTGATTCCCATCAGATGCAGCACGGTGGCATGAAAATCATGAATATTCACGGGGTCTTTGGCCACATTGTATCCAAATTCATCCGTCTCTCCATACACGGTTCCTGGCTTAGTACCTCCGCCAGCCATAAAAATACTATAAGCTCTTGGGTGGTGATCACGTCCGTAATTATCTGGAGTGAAATTCCCTTGACAATAATTCGTCCTTCCAAACTCGCCACCCCAAATAACCAAGGTTTCATCTAATAAACCTCTTTGCTTTAAATCGGTAATCAAAGCTGCGGAAGCACGGTCTACGTCCTGTGCTTGCATGGCCATTTCATTCGGCAGGTTTCCGTGAGAATCCCAGCCTTGGTGGTACAATTGTACAAAGCGCACCCCTGATTCAGATAATTTTCTGGCGAGCAAGGCATTGGCGGCATAAGTTCCCGGTACCAAGCAATCAGGACCATACATTTTAATAATATGGTCAGGTTCTTTAGAAAGATCAGTTAATTCAGGCACCGCAGTTTGCATGCGATAGGCCATTTCATATTGCTGTACTTTCGCTTGAATTTCAGGATCACCACTTTCATCAAATCCTAATTGATTTAACTCCGCCAAATGATCTAACATTCGGCGGCGGTCCTGCTTATCTACGCCATCGGCATCATTCAAATATAAGATGGGATCTTCGCTGGAACTAAAAACTACCCCTTGGTGTGTAGAATCTAAGAAACCATTGGTCCACAATTTGGAATACACGCCTTGTCCATTACCACGGCCTTTAGATAATAGCACGCAAAAAGCAGGCAAATTCTTATTCTCACTGCCTAATCCATAACTTAACCAGGCTCCCATACTTGGCCTATTGCCCACTTGTGCGCCAGTCTGCAAAAAAGTTAATGCCGGATCATGGTTGATGGCATCCGTATTCATAGTTCGTACGATACAAATGTCATCTGCTATTTTAGCAATATTGGGAAGCAAATCACTGATGTATGCGCCCGACTGTCCATGCTGCCTGAAATTATAATAAGACCCCATCAGAGGAAACTTGGTCTGACTGGCGGTCATACCCGTTAGGCGTTGTCCTCCCCGAATGGACTCCGGTAAATCCTGGCCCATCATTTTGTTTAACAAGGGCTTGTAGTCGAATGTCTCGTATTGGGAGGGTGCCCCATTTTGGCATAAATAAATAATGCGCTTGGCCTTAGGGGCATACTGAGCCAGCCCCAAAGGACTAGCTGACATATCTGTGCCATCTCCTTTCCAAATCTTGGGAATCAATAATGAACCCAATGCTAAACCACCAATTCCCGCGGCTGCCTTTCCGAAGAAATGCCTTCGCGTGATATTCAGTCTATTTTTCAAAAACTCATTTTCCATAGCTGAAATCGTTTAAACCCGCATTAAAGTTTCTTCCATATTATAAATCATCTGTATCGTTTGCATCAAAGCTGCTGTAAATGGGTTAAGCAAAGATGGTTCTACAGGATATTCCCCAATTTGCAGGAGCTTCTTAATTTTTTGTGGCCTCTTCTTGAACTCATTTTGCTCAGCCTCCAGGTATTTTTTCAAAATCGATAATTCCTTGGATTGGGGAGTCCTACAAACAATCTTTCTAAACACTTGACTTAACAGTTCATCCGTAGGCAACTTAAGCTTTAACATATTTTCTGCCAACACGCGGGCACTTTCTGAAACATGGGGATCATTCATCATGACCAAGGCTTGCAAAGGCGTGTTAGTCCTTCCTCGTTGCACCTCGCATTGATCTCGGTTGCTGGCATCAAAAATCAACATGGAGGGAGGAGGAACAGTACGTTTAATAAATACATACATGCCTCTTCGGTATAAATCTTTTCGATGGTCCTGTACATAGGTCATTAAGGAACCCCGACCCGAGGAGGCCACTTCCCAAATACCCTTGGGTTGATAAGGCTTCACGCTGGGACCACCTATTTCTGGATTGAGTAAACCTGAACTAGCCAATACGTGATCACGAACATTTTCGGCAGGTATCCGTAGACGAGGGGCATGGGATAAATAAACATTATCTGGATCCACTTTCAGGTGTTCTGACTTCACTACGGAGGATTGACGGTAAGTAGCTGATGTGACAATTTGCTTCACCAATCGCTTGATATTCCAATGGTGGGATTTGAAGTCTACGGCTAGCCAATCCAATAATTCAGGATGAGATGGTAATTCCCCTTGCATTCCAAAATCTCCCAAGGTTTTTACAATTCCCCTTCCAAAAAACTGAAACCATACCCGATTGACAAATACGCGTGAAGTCAATGGGTTTTGATCATCCAAAAGCCATTTGGCTAGACCTAAACGATTTTTTCCATATTTCTGTGGAGAATAAGGCAAAATGCTTTTAGGAATACCCACTCCTACCGGTTCCCCATGTGCATCATAATTTCCCCGATTCAATACATAAGTGGGACGCCATTGAGTAGAGTCCTGCATCACCATCACTTCCACAGCCGCTGTATCCCGCTTATTAATGAATTTCAAAATGGATGACACTTCCTGACTGGTAATTTTAATATTGGGAGGGTCAGCAAAGGAAGCATCGATGGTTCCAAACAAACCTTTTTCAGGCACTTGATTGAAAAAGGCAAAAGTACTGTAATAGTCCTTTTGTGAAATCGGATCATATTTATGATCATGACATTTGGAGCATTCAAAGGTCAATGCCAAAAATGCCTTCCCAAAAGTACTGGTTCGGTCATTGACATATTCTACGCGGTATTCCTCATCTATCACCCCACCCTCTTGGGTGATTTTATGATTTCGATTAAAACCCGTGGCAAGAACCATTTCTTTAGTGGCATGGGGAATTAAATCTCCGGCCAACTGCCAGGTTAAAAATTTAGCATAGGAATAATTCGAATTAAAAGCATGTATGACCCAATCTCTCCAAGGCCACATGGTACGCAATCCATCATCTTGATACCCATGAGAATCAGCATATCGGGCCACATCTAACCAATAGGTGGCCATTTTCTCGCCGTAATGTTTATTGCCAAGCAATTCATCCACGATTTTTTCGTAAGCGTTGGGACTAGTATCTTTCAAAAAGCGCTCCTGCATTTCTAAGCTTGGAGGTAAGCCCGTCAAATCAAAACATACCCGTTTGAGTAATCGCTCCTTGTCCGCTTCTTCACTTGGGCTCAATCCTTTCTCTTTCATCTTAACATAGGTAAAATGATCGATGGGATTACGTACCCAAGATTCATCCGCGTCAGGGATAGCAGGGGATTTAGGAACAATAAAAGCCCAATGTGGCTTGTATTTGGCACCTTGCTGAATCCATTTTTCTATCAATTCTATTTCCCGAGGACTGAGGGTCAAATTTGACTTCATGGGAGGCATTCGAAGAGAGGTATCTTTGGAAGTGATACGGGCCATCACTTCGGAGGCTTCTGGGTTTCCTGGTACAATGGCATGTGCTTTGGTATTATCTTTAAATGCAGCATAAGCTCCCTCTGGGGTATCTAATCGCAAATGGGCTTCCCTTTTATTAGCATCAGGACCGTGGCATTTAAAACACCGATCCGATAATATAGGGCGAATATGGTAATTATAATCAACGACATCAGGTAAGCTAGTATCATCTGCTTGTAAAGTGGTACATTGCCAAGAACTGTAGGCAAAGACACTAAGAATTCCAACAAGAAGTAAAAACCGAATGAATTGCTTTAACATATATAGACTCATTTATTTCCAAGATAAGCATTCCATTTCATTCAACTCTGGTCCTCCTCCCCGATTAGCACTACCAGCTACTACGTATATTTTACCTTTCCAATAAACAACGCCTGTTCCATGTCTACCTTGTTTTAAATTAGGTAAGCTAAACCAAGTTCCTTTTCTCGTATCTAGTACTTCTACTTCAGCATGACCTGGCACTTGCTTCACACTTTCCCCATTCATCACCACCAAATATGGACCGATTCCTAAAGAGGAAGTGCCCGCTCTTAAGGTAGGAAGCCCCTCTACCAAGGTAGACCATTGATTGGTTTTAAAGTCAAATACATCCACTTCCTTGATGCACAAATCTAACACTTTACCAATTTTAGCGTGGGAAGTCCGGCCTCCTGCCACGTAAGCTTTATCCTTTCCCACCATTACTGCTTGAAAATGATCTCTCGCCCTGGGTGCATCAGGTAGGACTTTCCAAGTGTTGTTTTTAGTATCATATTCATCAAACCAAGTTACGTGTCCATCGTAATGTCCATCGATAATGCCTGCGACTAAATAAATTTTAGTCCCACGAGTAAAAACACCAACGGAACCCCTTACACGTTCGGCAGGAATACTGGCACCTTGTCTCCAGGTTTTTGTTTTAGGATTGAAAATCAAAAAATGAGGTATAGGTTTTTCATGTGGATAGGAGCCTGTCAATGCCCCAATCACATAAATCTCATGCTGAAAAGAAATGGCTTGAAAATGATGAAACTCCATGGGAGCATCCGCTAAAACCGTCCAGTTGGATGTTTTGGGATCAAATTCTTCGATCGGACGATTACCTCGACCACCCAGAGCATAAAATTTTCCATCGCATTCCACCATGGAACTCTCATGTCTTTTTTGTGCTGGCTGTTGGGAACTTATTATTTGCCAAGAAAGATTTGTGTCCTGCGCAGACATCCCAAGTGAGATTAATCCCAAGCAAATCGAGAGAAACATTTTCATGGTTTAATAGGTTTAAAGTTCTAATGTAAAAAAAATCTTGAAATGTTCATCTTTTTACAGGGATAGGACTAGATAAAATTTCCACATTTTATTTTTAGATTAGTGCGTTAAAATACCCAGTAAGGACCCTTTAATTTGACAAAATATGAATAAGAGACTTAGCCTCATCGGCGGAATTGCCCTTGCATCCATCAGTTTGCTGTCGCTAAAAAACGCCCCTAAGGAGGCCATACTAGATGAATCTACTGAAAAAACCTACACCCAGTATTGTTCTAGCTGCCATGGCGAGAAAGTGGACGCCTTTGTAGACCGCACTTGGAAACATGGCAAAACGAAGCCAGAATTGATTGCCTCCATCAGTAATGGATATGCTGATTTAGGTATGCCTGCTTGGAAAGCCGCTTTGAGCGCCAAAGAAATTGAAAAGTTAGCGGATTTAATCACAGAAAAATTAGCCAGTGTAGACCAATACAAGTTTGCCAATAAGCCTAGCTCCAATGTATTCAAATCGGAAGGAATGACAGTGGTTTTGGACACCATTGCTACTGGATTCGAAAGTCCGTGGGGCTTTGCTCAATTACCGAACAAAGACTACTTAATTACGGATCGTTCAGGTACCTTATATTTAGTAGACCAAAAACAACATAAAACAGCCATAAAAGGTACTCCAGCGGTTATGGCGAAGGGACAAGGCGGTTTGTTAGATGTAGTTCTACATCCAAAATATGCTTCCAATGGTTGGATTTACCTTTCCTATTCCAAGTTTAAAACAGAAAATGGTCAAACATTAACTGCTACCGGAATAGTCCGTGGAAAAATTAAGAACAATGAATGGGTAGAGTCTCAAGATATTTTTGAGTCAATACCTTATACCAAAACCTTCCACCATTTTGGTTCTCGTATTGCCTTTGATAAAAAAGGATACTTATTCTTTAGTGTGGGTGAAAGAGGAATGGAAAAAGTATTCCCACAAGAAACGGACAATGACAATGGAAAAATTCACCGTCTAAACGATGACGGATCTATTCCAAAAGACAATCCATTTGTAGGCAAGGATAAAGAAAAATTCCATCACAGCATTTATTCTTATGGACAAAGAAACCCACAGGGTTTAACGTTAAATCCATACACTGGTGATATCTGGGAAACAGAACATGGTCCAAGAGGTGGTGATGAAATCAATATTATCCAGGCTGGTAAAAACTATGGATGGCCCACTATTTCTTACGGAATCAATTATGATGGTAAACCTATTACCAATATTTCAAAAAAAGAAGGCATGGAACAGCCGATTACCTATTACTTACCTTCTATCGCTCCATCAGGCTTAGCTTTTGTAGACAGTGATAAATACCCAGCTTGGAAAGGAAATTTAATGATGGGTTCATTGCGTTTTAACTACATGAACAGAGTTGTAGTAAAAAACAATAAAGTAGTTTCTCAAGAAAAAGTCTTGGTTAACCTAGGCCGTATGCGTAATGTGAAGATGGGTATGGATGGCTATTTATATGTAGGCGTAGAGAATCCAGGCATGGTATTCCGTTTGAGGCCACAATAAGAATTTAATCATTTAGTACCTGAAAAGGGGTCAGCATATGATATGCTGGCCCCTTTGTTTTTTAATAGCCTTCCATTTACTGCCCATTATTATGGAGCAATACTGCTTCCTTCCACATACTCGCCAATACTGGTATTTTACAATTTGCATGAACTATTCACCACTCATCCAAAACAAACTATTGTTCGTCATATAGTACTATGTATAACAAAGTACCTAGTATAGTTTTGCATTGTTAACGAAGGACATGCAACCAATGGCTTCATGTATACATCTAAGACATATTCTCATAAAACAACCAAAAAACTAATTCAATCCGCCTAATGAAAACTTTTATTTTATCCACCTTTATGGCCATTATTACCCCTATTTTAGCTTTTGCCGACAACGGTTTATCGGCTAAAATCAGAGATGAAAAAAATCAGCCTGTTCCCTTTGCCTCAGTTATTTTGAGAAAAGCTAGTGACTCGACTTTAGTGAAGGGATTTATCACTGACGAGAATGGTGAGTTAAAAGCCGCCGCCATTCCTCAAGGAAATTATACTTTAAAAATTCAATTTACTGGTTACAAAGCCTTCACAAAAAACATAGGTGAAGTGAATGCCAATACTCAAATAGACTTAGGGGTTATTGCCTTAGAACCAGCAACTACTGAGTTGACTGAAGTCATCGTAAAAGCGACAAAGCCATTCATCGAAAAACAGTTGGATAAAACCGTAGTCAATGTAGAAAACTCAGTGATGGCCGCAGGAAACTCCGCCATGGAAGTGCTCGAGCGCTCTCCGGGTGTAATTGTCGATAAAGATGGGAACATCAGTTTACGTGGCAAACAAGGAGTGAAAGTGATGATAGACGGAAAGGTTTCCTACCTTTCTGGAAACGACCTAAGTAACTTTTTGAGAAATCTATCTGCTGATCAAATTTCTCAATTGGAAATTATGACCAACCCCTCTTCTAAATATGATGCGGCTGGTACCGCAGGAATCATCAACATTAAAATGAAAAAGAATGCAAACATGGGTATGAACGGATCAGTAAATGGTTCGATTGGCCAAGGTGTTTACACTCGCTCCAGCGCAGGGTTAAATTTGAACTATCGTAACAAGGGCTGGAATGTCTTTGGAAACGCCTCTTATTTTGGTCGAAATAACTTGCAGCATAATGATATTACTCGATATTTCCGTGCACAAAATGAGGTTTGGAGTTCCTCGACCGACCTACCCTTCAAAGGTACTTACACCAATTTAAAAGCTGGGGCAGATTGGACGGTCAACGAAAAAACAACTTTGGGAGTGCTTTTCTCGGGAGGGTTAAATCAAACTACCTTGAACAACGGCTTAAATCAATCCATACAGCGAAACCTGAGCACCAATGCCATCATGAGCAAATTGGATACTTACAATTCTATGGACAACCCGTTCCATAACTTTGCGAACAACTTCAATCTAAAACATACTTTTGATAGCACAGGAAAAGAACTGACAGTCGATTTGGACTATGCTAGATTTGTGGATAAAAACCAAAATGACTATTTGACTCAATGGTATGGATCAGAGTTAACTAAAATCAAAAATGACTCCCTTTTGCGTACCGGAGCACGATCTTTCATCAATCAATATTCCTTAAAATCTGACTTCGTTCTACCCATTTCTAAGACTAGCAAATGGGGAATGGGAGTTAAATCTAGCTATGTTAAAACTGATAACGATTTACAGTTCAGGGGAAAAACAGCCGGTGAAGAGAACTATACCTTCTTATATAAACAAAGCAACCGCTTTATGTATGAAGAGCAGATTCATGCCGCATATTTAAATACAGAGCGGAAAATAGGTAAATGGAGCTATCAAATTGGATTGAGAGGAGAATGGACGATCGCAGATGGTAAATCCATGGCTTATGAAAATGCTGCTACAGATTCTTCTTTCCACAGAGATTATAAGCAATTATTCCCAAGTGCCTTTTTACAATACGAAGTAAACAAGAACCATACTTTAGGATTGAACTACAGTCGCCGCATTAATCGCCCTGGATACTCAGACCTAAATCCATTCGTATTCTTCTTGGACAACTATACTTATCAAGTGGGAAACCCGATGTTGATGCCACAGCTGACCAACTCCTTCGAACTTACTCATACATTTAAAGGCGCCTTCAATTCCACTTTTGGTTACAGCCATACCAATGATGTGATTACCCAATTGCTCAGACAAGACACTGAAGCGCGTAAGACGTACCAAACTTCTGCTAACCTAGCTCAGAGAACATCTTATAGCTTAAGTTTCTCCTTACCGATACCAGTAACCAAATGGTGGACAAGTAATACGGACATCCAACTTAACCGCAACGAATTAGTGGGTAAGGTAGATGATGCTCAACTTAACCAATCTGGAAACATGTTCTACATCAATTCTAACCATACATTTACGCTAAACAATGGCTTTAAATTAGAAATGGGCGGACAATTCTTCTCAGGTGGTTTAGAGCAAGCCTTTAACTTCGGTCCGGGAGGTTCCTTAAACTTAGGTATTCAAAAATCCATCTTAAACAAAAAAGGAACGATCAGCTTGAATGCCAACGATATCTTATATACTAGAAATCCTAAGGCCTTCATCAAATACGGCGACATTGATATAACGGTGAAAAACAGGAATGATACACGCGTAATAAGGTTCAATTTTACCTATCGATTTGGAAACACGGCTATCAAAGGCGCTCGTTCCAGAAACACGGGTTTAGATGATGAAAAAGGTCGGGTAAAAACCGCTAATTAATATCTTTTACGCAGCGAAAGCCCGTATGCATCAATCCGGAATCTGGACTTGATTTCATGCGGGCTGAACTGCGATAAGAGGCACAATAGGAATCATTACACAGAAAAGAGCCACCTCTCATTACTTTTTTAGGAATGCCTGGCTCATCTGGATCAAAACTGGTGACAGGGCCTTTGGGATTCTGAGCTATTGTTCCACGCTTTTTTAATTGAGCATAATAGTCATGGCGGTAATTATCTTGACACCATTCCCAAACATTGCCTGCTATATCATATAAGCCGAATCCATTGGCTTGAAATTGCTTTACTGGCGCAGTAGTGAACTGGTATCCGTCTTTGGCTACATCTTTATATGGAAAATTCCCCTGCCAGGTATTTGCCTTCACCACCCCCACATCTACTGGTTCTGCCCCCCAAGGATACTCCATATTTTTCAATCCTCCCCGAGCTGCCCACTCCCACTCTGCTTCGGTAGGTAAGCGTTTACCTGCCCATTTAGCGTAGGCTTGGGCATCATCCCAAGATACTTGAACAACAGGATGATTCTCTTTTCCCACTATCGATGACTGAGGTCCAGAAGGGTGCCGCCAATCTGCGCCACGGACAAATTGCCACCATTGGCTATAATCCACTAAATTCACGGGACCTGTTGTGGGGACAAAAACTAATGAACTAGGAGCTAATAATGAATCTGGAGGACGTGGAGTGCCTGGTGGAACTTGCTTACTCAATTCTTCCCAGGACACCGCTTTCTCGGCCGTTGTTATATAACCTGTTGCCGCCACAAAACTTGCAAATTGAGCATTAGTTACCTCGGTTTCATCCATCCAAAATGATTTAACCGCCACACGGTGTAGCGGGTATTCATCTGTTCTACCCTTCTCATCATGTGAACCCATTTCAAAAACACCCGCTGGAATTTTTTTCATTCCTACCAATGAGTTCTTTTGCAGTAAATTTTGGGTGGACGTATTCCTTTTGACCCATCCTCTCTTGGCAGGTAAAGGCACATGGCAAGCTGCCAAAGAATCCTTTTGCTTTTGAGTCAATTTGTCCTGGCCAAGCACAGGTAAACTTAGCATCATATAGACCATACCGAAGCATCTTCTATTCCAAGTAATCCAAGAAAATCTAAGCTGGAAAGGCATAAAAATATTAAAAGAAATCACAAGATAATAATTTAAACTAAACGAATATCACCTGGTCCCCAGATATACATGATAAGCCATCAATCAAGATAATTAAAATAAATCGCCACAATTAGACTAGTTGTAGGCGTGTTTGTTAACAAAATCGAAATTACCCAAATACCTGACAATGGTCAGTAAAAACAATCGTTCATTTGCTTAGTTTTACAACAGTAAAATCAATCAAACCCTATGTCAGAAAAAATTAAACGTCATGAATTTCTAAAGTCCTTGGGTTTACAGGGCGCCTCACTAATGGCAGTGTATTGTGGAGCAAGTACGCTTAGTTCCTGTAAAAATGAATCCAGCATCACACCTGCCTCGTCAGCTGATTTCACCTTGGATTTAACCCAAGCGGCCTACTCTAAACTCAATACAGTAGGTTCTTATGTGGTCACTCAAGGTATCGTGGTGGCTAGAGTTTCTAGTACAGCTTTTGCGGCAGTAACCCAAGTTTGTTCCCACGAAGGTCGACCATCTGTGGTATATAGTAATGGTGGTTTTTATTGCCCAGAGCATGGTGCTAGCTTTGATATCAATGGTAAAGGATTAAATGCCAACGGTAGCCGTGGGTTAACTACTTATAAAACAGCATTATCTGGCAATTCGCTTAGGGTTTATTCATAAATCTACTTTTTGGGTAGATTATTTTGGAATTCAAAAAAAATATAGCAACATTGACCGTTAAATAAACTCAAATGTTCTATAATTCCATGAAAACTACCCTAAACAGAAATGAATTTTTGAAGTCACTTGGCTTCAAAGGAGCCTCACTAATGGCCGTTTATTGTGCTGCCTCTGGCTTAAGCTCATGTTCCAAAGAAGAAAATGTTAGTCCGGCATCCAATGTAAAATCGGGCACTCCTGCTACTGGAGTAGACTTTACTTTAGATCTGACAAAAACAGATTATTCCAAATTAAATAACCCAGAAGGATTTGTCATTGTAAACCAGATTGTCATCGTTCGAGTAAATACAAATACGTTCTCTGCTGTGACGCAAGTTTGTTCCCACGAGGGAAATGTAGCCATCAGCTATGCCAATGGAGGTTTTAACTGCTCTGTCCATGGAGCGCTTTATGACATCAATGGCAAGGGTTTAAATGCAGAAGGCGCCAGAGGATTAACTACTTATAAAACAGCATTAACCGGTACCAACCTAAGGGTGTACTCATAAAATAATCTAACATGAAGAAATTATCCATCTTACTGCTCTTCTTTAGTAGTACGATCAATACTGCTATGGCCCAAGATGACTTAATGGCCATGCTGGATCAGCAGGCCTCGAAAGAGAAAGTATACACCCAAGCAACATTTAAAGCAACTCGATTAATCAATGGTCAAACGATTGAAACGATTGCCAAAAAACATTTGAACTTTTGGATTTCACATCGTTTTGGTGCAGTAAATTCAGGCTTTTTGGAGAACTTTTTTGGCTTAGACGAAGCCCGTATACGTTTAGGTTTGGAATATGGCATTACCGATCAATGGCTAATCGGTGCTGGTCGCTCGTCCATAGAAAAAACCTATGATTTTTACACCAAATATAAATTACTGAGGCAGTCAAACCAAATGCCTATCTCGGTAGCAGCTTACGGAAACTGGGCAATTAATACGATGCCTACGGGATATATCATGCCTAGTGGAACGCAAATGCGATTTTATAATGACCAGCAGCGGCAAAGTTTTGTTGGGCAGGTTTTGATTGCCCGTAAATGGAATGAAAAACTTTCTTTACAAATCATGCCGACTATTTTACATAATAACCTAAGCGAGACCAGTTACCATGAAAACACCATTTCTTCCGTAGGATTCGGCGGGCGGTATAAATTAAGTAATCGATTGAGCATATCCGCTGAGTATTACAAAAACTTGATTGATAAAAACGCCTACCTAGCCAAATCTGGAGAAGTTTATCCTTATCATGATTCATTCGCAATTGGATTTGACATAGAAACTGGTGGCCACGTTTTTCAGCTGCATTTTTCCAACTCGAGAGGGATGATTGAAAAACATTTTATAGGACAAACGAATGGCACCTGGGGCAATGCAGATATTTTCTACGGTTTCAACATTGCTCGAACTTTCAGTTTTGAACCTGATGCTAAAAAAACACATAAATAAAACCCACATGAAACAATTAATTTTTGCCCTAGTAGTGATTGCAACCTATGCCATTCCTCAGTTTGGCCATGCTCAACTTTTTCAAGCTCAAAATGGAGAGATATCATTTTTCTCTAAAACTCCGCTTGAAAATATTGATGCCAAATCAAAAAATGTGAATAGTATCATCAATGCTACTACCAACGAAATAGCTGTGCAAGTGCGTGTCACCACATTTGTCTTCCCAAACAAGCTAATGCAAGAACATTTTAATGAAAATTACCTAGAAAGTGAGAAGTTCCCCATGGCCTCATTTAAGGGCAAAATCAAAGAGGATGTTGACTTAAAAAAAGCAGGCACCTATCCTGTAAGTGCCTCTGGAGTAGCCACCATTCATGGCGTTACTAAACCCATTGAGCTCAAAGGAACTATCGTCTCCGATGGAACAAATCTGACCTTGACAAGTCAGTTTAGTGTACGTTTACAAGATTATCAAATCGATATCCCTAAAATTGTCTTTGCCAAAATAGCAGAGGTCATCGACGTCCAGAGTAAGATACATTTTACCCCCAAGAAATAAAACATATGAATTATAAGTTCCTTGTAGTAATTGGCGCCAGTCTATTGGTTGCTGCCTGCCTTAGCGATAAAAACACACCTACACCTACTGCATCAGGGACTGAAGTAGTGAGTGGTAACAGTAATAATGGAAGTGTAACATTACCCAACTCCACCTCTACTTGCGATACGATGACCATTACATTTGACAAATCTGTGTGGCCCATCTTACAGTATAATTGTACATCCTGCCACAGTGGCGCCATTATATCAGGAGGTGTAGACTTAAGTACATATGATAAGGTCATTAGCTATGTGAAAAATGGCAAACTATATGGAGCTATTACCCATGCCACGGGATATTCCCCGATGCCTAGTTCCACTACGCGCCTATCCAATTGTGATATCAATATTATTAAAAAGTGGATTGTCGGTTCATACCCATCTGGCTCTGTACTAGTCAATTTGAATCCGACCAACCCAGTCAATCCAGTCGTGACGGCTAGTCCTGTGGTACCTCCATCAAATACCACACCCACCGTTACCTGTGATCCCAATCTGGTATATTTTCAACAAAAAGTCTTGCCAATCATCATTTCCAACTGCGCCATGAGCGGTTGCCACGATGCGGTAAGTAGAAAAGATGGTGTTCAATTAACCGATTATTCCAACATCATGAAATCCGTCAAAGCCGGTGATCCTAACAACAGCAAACTATATAAGAGTATAGTGCGTACAGATAATGAAAGAATGCCTCCACCACCCATGTCACCTCTGAGCACGGATAATAAAACTGCCATTTTTAACTGGATCAAGCAAGGAGCCTTGAACAATTCTTGCGATGCCAGTGCTTCCAATTGTAACACTACCAATGTGAGCTTTTCCACGACCATTCAAGCGATATTAAGAACGAATTGCCAAGGTTGTCATAGTGGTGCCGTTGTTTCTGCCGGTATTGATTTAAGTACCTATACCAATGTCATGAAAGTGGTTACGAATGGTAAATTATATGGATCTGTTAATCATTCTACTGGCTTCATACCGATGCCCAATGCCTCTACCAAAATTTCTAGCTGTGAAATCAGTCAAATTAAATCTTGGATAGATGCCGGTGCCAAAAACAATTAAATTTCAATGGCTATTTTTTGAAGAATCTTTTCAATAAATAGCCTTTTTTCTTCCTATATTTTTTGAGACGCAATTAGCGCTTTATGCTCAGACATAGATGTTATCCGAAGGGAATGATTAAATTCGGAAAACAAATCAAGTCTATGAAGCAACTTGTTATCACTATGATGGCCCTTATTTGGGCAAGCACTAATCTTATTTCTGCTCCCAAAAACAAGAAGCCCAATGTCATATTAATTCTTATGGATGATATGGGTTATGGGGATTTAAGTTGCTATGGCGCCTTACAATATGAGACACCAAACATCGACCGACTGGCCCATCAAGGCATTCGATTTACCAATTATTTAGCAGCTCAAGCCGTTTGTAGTGCCTCCAGAGCCGGAATTTTAACAGGTTGCTATCCTAATCGATTGGGAATTTCCGGAGCTCTCTTCCCGAATTCACCCGTGGGATTAAATCCAGAGGAAGAGACCATTGCGGAAATTTTAAAAGATCAAGGTTATGCTACTGGCATGTTTGGCAAATGGCATTTGGGCGATAAAAAAGAATTTTTACCGAAACAACAGGGCTTCGATGAATATGTGGGTATCCCTTATTCCAATGATATGTGGCCTGTGGATCTGGAAGGCAAACCCATCACTACACCCGGTGCTTACAAACAGGATTTACCCGTACTTTCTATTTTTGATGGAGACGAACCCAGTATTTATTTGAGGAATTTACAAGATCAAGAACAAATCACAGGGGTCCTGACAAGGCGCTCCATTCAATTTATTGAGAAAAATAAAGACAAACCCTTTTTCGTTTACATTCCTCATTCCATGCCTCATGTACCCATTGCTGCTTCCATGGAATTTCAAGGGAAAAGTAAACTGGGGCTTTATGGTGATGTCATGATGGAGGTAGACTGGTCGGTGGGTGAAATCATTAAAACTCTCAAGAAAAACCATTTAGAAGAAAATACGCTCATCATATTTACCAGCGACAATGGGCCTTGGTTAAACTACGGCAATCATGCTGGGTCCACTAGTGGCCTACGAGAAGGCAAAGGAACTTCATTTGAAGGTGGCCAACGCGTTCCATTCATTGCCTATTGGAAAGGCAAAATTCAGGCTGGACAGGTATCCAATAAATTAGCGGCCGCCATGGATGTATTACCTACTATCGCCGAAATTACACAAGCCAAATTACCGAAAAAAAAGATTGATGGCCTTAGTCTTTGGCCCATTTTACAGGGAAATAAAAAGGCCGAACCTAGAAAGGAATTCTTATATTATTATCGCAGAAATAACTTGGAAGCAGTCCGGAAGGAAGATTGGAAATTAGTATTGGCACATCCTGGACGAACCTATGAAGGCTTTTTACCCGCCAATGATGGATTTGCTGGCCAAGTCAATGAAAATTTTGCCGTACCACAAGGCTTATATGATTTAAGAAGAGATCCAGGTGAACGATACGATGTTCAAGCCAAGTATCCAGCAAAGGTACAAGAGCTCTTAGCCCTAGCGGATAAAGCCCGAGAGGATTTGGGGGATGATTTAAAACAAATCAAAGGCAAAGAAAACCGAGAGATTGGACGAATCAAAAAGCCTAATGTGGTTTACATTTATGCGGATGATTTGGGCTACGGAGAGCTAGGTGCTTATGGTCAAAAACTCATCAAAACTCCATTTTTGGATGCCTTAGCTAAACAAGGGATTAAATTCACTCAACATTATACTTCAGCTCCTGTATGTGCTCCTGCCAGGTGTATGTTGTTGACGGGTAAACATGCAGGACACGCACAAATCCGCGGAAATCATGAATTGGGTGGATTCACTGATGAGACAGAAAGAGGACAAATGCCCCTAGAAAAAGGCACTTTCACTTTAGGAACCTTGATGAAAAACGCGGGTTATCAAACGGCCGCAATAGGTAAATGGGGATTAGGCATGGCCGATGGCACTGGAAATCCCAATGCCCATGGATTTGACTATTTTTATGGTTTATTAGATCAAAAACAAGCCCATAATTACTATCCAACGCACCTTTGGGAAAATGGCAAATGGGATACATTAAACAATGCTTATATCAATGTTCATCAATTCCAAGGCAAGGGAGCACCTGCTGATATTGATTTCAAGCAATTCCAAGGCAAAGAATATGTCGTAGATAAAATGATGAACAAGGCCTTGAATTTCATTGATAAAAACAAAAGCCAGCCTTTCTTTCTGTATCTTCCCTTACCTCTACCCCACCTTTCTCTACAAGCACCTGAGGAAGCAGTCAGAACATATATAGGTGCCTTTCCAGATAGTGCTTATTTGGGTAAAAAAGGATATACTCCTAATCCATATCCAAGGGCAACTTACGCCGGCATGATTTCTTATTTAGATAGTCAGGTTGGACGAATAGTAGAAGCTTTAAAAAAGTATAAAATCAATCAGCAAACCATCATTTTCTTTTCGTCAGATAACGGCGCGACCTTTGATGCGGGAGGCGTGGATACTGAATTTTTCCAAAGCACCGCAGGTTTGAGGGGCAGAAAACAAGATGTTTATGAGGGAGGAATACGTGAACCATTGATTGTGGCTTGGCCGGGAGTCATTCCTGGTGGACAGGTCAACCACCACCCTACTGTGCAATATGACATGCTGGCAACTTTGGCAGAACTTACGGGTCAGCCAACACCTGAGACCGATGGCATTTCCTTTTTACCAAGTATTTTACGACATAGCGAACAAAAAAAACATCCTTTTATCTATTTTGAATTTCCCGAGAAAACTGGTCAGGTGGCCATTCGAATGGGCCGATGGAAAGGAGTTAAATCAAACTTGAAGAAAAATAGGCAGGCTCCTTGGGAGATTTACGATTTAGAAAATGACCCGATGGAACACAATAATGTGGCAAATCAGCATCCTGAGATAATTCCGCAGTTGGATAGTATTTTGCAAAAGGAGCATCAGCCAGCAAAAATACCCGCTTGGGAAATCATTCATTAGACCCATAAAATACAAAAGGCTGTCGGAATACCTCGACAGCCTTTCTTATTAATTAGGGGAATTATTTCAATCCCACAGGACAATAGTTGATTTTCAAAGCATCCATTCCTGGTAAAATACCCTTCACTCGGCGTAAGAAATCATCGTAATCTTTGGTCTGTTTAGGGGACCAAGAAATCTCCGCCAAAGCCAAGGCTCTTGGGAAAGTCATGTATTCTGCATACGCAGGTGTACTGATGTACTCAGTCCAAACATTCGCTTGGATTCCCACAATATGCTTAGCTTCTTCTGTTGTCAATTCTGGTAGATCTGGTTCAAATGAATAGCTTTTCGACAAAGGAAGATTACCGCCTATAGCCAAAGGTTGCGTTTTAGGATCTGCCTGGTAATAATCTAGATAGAAATAACTGTTTGGCGACATCACCACATCATGATTCTGTTTCGCTGCCTCGATACCCCCTTTGGTACCTCTCCATGACATCACCATGGCATTAGGTGATAAACCTCCTTCTAAAATTTCATCCCATCCCAATAATTTTTTACCTTTAGAAGTAACAAATTTATCAATTCGACGGATGAAATAACTTTGCAATTCATGCTCGTCTTTTAAACCTAATTTCTTGATAAGGTCTTGACAAAAACGACTTTCTTTCCATTGCTTTTTAGGGCATTCATCTCCTCCAATATGGATGTATTGACCAGGGAATAAGGCCATTACTTCAGTCAACACATTTTCCATAAACGTGAAAGTTTCTTCTCTCGGACATAAAACATCTTCTGATATACCCCATTTGGTGGCTACTTGATATATTTTGTCCGGATTACATCCCAACTCTGGATAAGCAGCCAAAACTGCTTGAGAATGGCCCGGCATTTCAATTTCAGGGATGATAGTAATGAATTTCTTAGCCGCATATGCAATCACCTCCTTGATTTCCTCCTGAGTATAAAAACCACCATATGGTTTATTATCAAATTTTTGATCGCGGTAATGGCCTACCATGGTTTCCTTACGAACCGAGCTGATGCTGGTTAATAATGGGTATTTTTTTATTTCGATTCTCCAGCCTTGGTCTTCAGTTAAATGCCAATGAAAAGTATTCAATTTATATACGGCCATCAAATCCAAAAAGCGTTTGATGAAGCTAACAGGAAAATAATATCGTCCTACATCCAGCATCATACCACGATAAGAATATCGAGGGGCATCTTCAATTTGACAGGCCAAGGCAGTCAAAGTTTCATTGGATGCTGACTGAGAATAAATCTGAGCTGGCATCAATTGAAACAAGGTTTGCAAGGCATAAAAAGCACCTTTTCCAGATTTGGCTTGAATTTCAATCTTTTTGGCTGAAACATTCAAATGATATGCTTCATCAGCCAAATTCGCATTTTGAACAAAAACTACTCCCTTAGAAGTAGCTGCTCCAGATTTGACATCCAATAGTAAGCCTGTAGAAACTCTTAATTGTTCCTTGAGCATATTGGCCACTGCCTGAAAACTATCATCTTTTGAGCTGATGGTGATGACTGTATTTTTTTGAAAGGTGAATTTTCCTTGAATAGGAGTTAATTTGGCAGGTTTAGGGACTAAATTATAGCTTTCCTGAGCATGCAAACTAAAACAAAGTAGTAGGGCAAATAGGCCCCAGATATTTTTTTTCATTTGGAATAGGTTGGTTGAATGTGAGCAAAGATAACTTTTACTTTTAAAAATGAAATTTAACTCTATCGGCTTTTTATATTTTCATGCCGAACATGGGGAAATTGTTTCCTTTAAAAAATCAGTAGTTTAATAATGTAATGGGATTAGATACTAAATACAAATCCCCGTTCGTTGTAACGCTGTCAAGGTTGTCAACCTTAACAGCGTTGTAAAAATGCATCTTTTATTCATTCGAGGAAATCGTATATTTGTTACGATCAAAACCTTCTATGAAAAAATTTATCAGTGGCATTTCATTCTCCTTTTGGATTATCATTGCAGTAATCTTTACCCTTATTTATCCTCAACCTTTTTTAGGAATTGGCGACTTTTCATTCAAAGTATTAATCATCCCGCTCTTACAGCTCATCATGTTTGGAATGGGTTCTACCATGGGAATTCAGGACTTTCAAGAAATCCTAAAATCCCCTAAAGCCGTTTTTCTGGGGGTATTCTTCCAATTCAGCATCATGCCATTGGTCGGATGGGGATTGACTAAAGTATTTAATTTCCCCACTGAAATTGCCGCTGGAATCATTCTGGTGGGTTGCATGCCCTGCGGTCTCGCTTCCAATGTGATGTCCTATTTAGCCAAGGCGAATGTGGCCCTTTCCTTAACCTTAACTTCGATAGCTACCTTCCTAGCCCCTATACTTACACCTTTTTTGATGAAAACTTTGGCAGGACAATTGATTGAAATTCATTTCTGGGATATGGTTTGGGAAATATCTAAACTGATTTTAATCCCTATTATACTCGGAGTTATTTACAATCAATTGATTGGCCAAAGATGGCCTTGGTTTCAAAAACAGCTCCCACTGATTTCTATGCTTAGCATTGCATTCATAATCATTATCATAACAGCCAATGGAAGAAATTCTCTTTTGTCCGTAGGTCCTTTACTAGTCTTGGCTTGTTTTTTACATAATGTTTTAGGATTCATTCTAGGTTATTGGGGTGGCAGAATAAGTGGATTGCCCGAAAAGGATTGCCGCACCATCGCCATAGAGGTAGGATTACAAAACGCTGGATTGGCATCTGGCCTAGCCATGGCCATGGGCAAAGTGGCTACTTTGGGATTACCTGCTGCTATTTTTGGTCCCTTGATGAATATCAACGGGTCCACATTAGCCAATTATTGGAAAAATAAATAAAGATGAAATACTTCCTTAGTTTATTGCTCAGTTTACTTTCCATAAGCCTGTGGAGTCAAACTAAAATTGACCCTAATTTTCATATTTATATCCTCATCGGACAATCCAATATGGCAGGCCGCGGGGAAATGATTGAGCCATTTGCCTCAGAGCAACATGAAAGGGTACAAATGCTCAATGCTCAAAATAAATTTGTGCAAGCCAAACATCCCATGCATTTTGACAAACCTTCTATCGTGGGCGTGGGGCCTGGCCTCCGTTTTGGCATAGAAATGGCAGAGCATCGACCTGACATTAAAATTGGTTTAATACCCTGCGCCGTAGGTGGTACATCTATCAATTCATGGAAAATCCAAGGGTACGATGAGGCTACAAAAACACATCCCTTGGACGATGCCATCCAACGTATTATGGCGGCCAAGCCATTTGGGGTAATCAAAGGGATCATTTGGCATCAAGGAGAAAGTGACTCATCGCCCCAAGCTCGCATCGATTATATACCCAAATTACAAGCATTAATCCGTTTGTTAAGAGAGCTCATCCAGCAGCCCAACCTTCCTTTTGTGGCGGGGGAATTGGGCTATTTCAATTCCAATTACCAAGAATTCAACCAGATTTTGACTGTACTCAACTCTCCCAATCATCATACTGCCTTGGTCTCAGCCCAAGGCCTAGAGGCGAAAGCAGACAACATACATTTCAATAGTTCATCTGCCAACATCTTAGGAAAACGCTATGCCGAGGCCATGTTACGTTTTCCTTAAAAAAAATACTACCCTATTATGCAAACCTTAATACAAGATCAAGATATTCCCTGGACTGATATTGAACCCGGAATCCAAAGAAAAGTAATGGCCCATAATGCCCAAATGATGCTGGTCAAAGTACTTTTTAGTCAGGGAGCTGTAGGCAGTTTACACCACCATCCCCATACCCAAGCTTCCTATGTTTCTAAAGGGAAATTCGAGGTAAACATCTCAGGAATAAAGAAAATTTTACAAGCGGGAGATGTCTATTTCGTCCCTAGCGAAGTGGTACATGGTGTCGTTTGCTTGGAAGATGGAGAGTTGATCGATGTTTTTAATCCAAGCAGAGAGGATTTTTTATAGTGTAAATCTTGTGCACTCATTAAGTTATTGCCCAAAGTCCGACCAGCCCGAGGATATATGTTATCAACACAAAAAGTGAATCAATGCCCATCCGAAAAACCTGCTTCCTAGAATGCAGCACCATACCGACCATATAGATACAAGTAAGCAAAATACCCAGGCCTGTCAAATACATATCGGAATGGCTCAAAGTAGAAATAACCGCTTCACCACTAATGACAGAAGCGATAAAAAACAATACCGGTAAAAAAGCATTTCCACCAAAAATATCACTCACAGCCATATTGTAATCTCGAATTTTGGCAGAAGCTATTCCGGTAGAAATTTCAGGTAAGGCTGTGGCCAAAGCCAACACGGTTCCTCCAAAAATTACGCCACTTATATCCCAACGTTTAGAAAGGATTTCACCCGAATATTCTAAAGCCCAACCAGCAAATAAGGTAAATATGGCTCCGACAATCAAGATGGTGATGGCTGACTGTATTCCTCCCTTTAAAGGTGATTTGGGATGTCGTAATTTGGATATAGGAGTCTTAGCTTCCTGCGTATTTTGATCGGATTGGGCGATTTTCGAAATGGAATAGATGGAACCTAGCCAGATAAACAATATCAGCCACTCTATGGGATTCGATCTGAATATAACCAAATGAGAAGGGAATTGCTTCGCCATCATGACCAAGGTTAAAATCATGATGAGAGCTACGCCCTCCAAAATCAAAACCCTTGAATGCCCTTTTAAAGTTAAAGGAGCTATCCTCCCTACCCCAAACACATCGATTAAAACCAAGACTACTGTCTGAATGGCCACCCCACCCAAAATATTACTGACGGCAATATCATAATCTTGGTGATATGCCGCTACTACCGTGATGGCTATTTCAGGTAAATTGGTCACGATGGCTAAAAAAACCATACCTCCAAAAGCCTCCCCCAAATTGAAATAGGTGGTAATCACATCCACTGCCTTGGTAATCTTGACTCCAGCTACCCAAATAATCGCCGTACAAAAAATAAAAATCAGTAATAAATTGGTGGATGATAAAAACGTAAAGTCCATGTAATCCTAGATAAATTTCACTAAAGTATTCAATGTTTTGTTAAAAATCATTTAGTTTTGGAGAATACATAAACCTATCAGGGTGAATTAAATTTTTCACCATGAATTGATAACTACTATGAAATTAACTCTTCGTCTTTGGCCGTTTGCGCTGGTACTTATTTGCCTATTTTCAATCAGCAGTTTTGGCAAGCAGCCTACTCAAAAGCAAAAATCAAAAAAGCCCCTCATTGTATTTGTAGCAGGTGATCATGAATATAGTGGAGAAAGTACTTTACCGCTATTAGCCAATATTTTAGAGAAAAACTATGGTTTTAGAACCAAGGTATTGACCTCCTACCCTGATCAAAATGCCGAAAAAAATATACCTGGTTTAGAGTCCTTAGCTGAAGCTGATTTAGCCGTCTTTTTCCTTCGCTGGAGATTATTACCTGCCGATCAAGTGGCTATGATTGATGCCTACGTCAAATCGGGTAAGCCAGTGATGGGTTTTAGAACTACCACTCATGCTTTCAATTATCCTAAGGGAGATCCACTTGAATCATATAATGCATGGGCAGAATCTACCTTTGGAGCGCCTCCAGGCTGGGGTGGTAAGGCTAAGCATACCCATTACGGACATAATGCCAGTACCGATGCCTCGGTGATTCCCTCTGCCAGTAAACATCCTATTTTAACTGGAGTAGCACCCAATTTCCACGTACGTTCTTGGTTATATCGAGTATTACCAAATTACCCTGCTAAGGGTACAGAATGGTTGGTCATGGGAAAAGCCGTGAACCCTGATAAAGCGGCAGAAGATCAACCCATCGCCTGGACTTGGGTAAACCCTTACAAAGGGCGAGTGTTTTTTACTACCATGGGGCATCCTGAGGACTTTTCTGTGGAGCCTTTCCAGCGATTAATTGTCAATGCCATCCACTGGGAGCTAGGCAAAAAAGTCCCAAAAAACTGGCCAGGTATGTTAGACATCCATGTTCCTTATCGTGGAATGAAATAAACTTTTGTTGAAATAAATCACTCATATTTTATGAAATATCCTGTTGCAATGAACATGTTGGTCTATGGTCCAGACATGAACAAATCACTCATTCCTCATTTATCCTACATCAAAGAAGTAGGTTATACTGGAGTGGAAATTCCCATTTTTGAAACTGACCTAGCTTATTGGAAACCATGGAAAGAAGAAATTGAACGTTTGGGACTGGAAGTATTTACGGTTACTTTCTTAGGAGCAGATCGCAATACCATCTCTTCAGACCCTGCAGTTCGCCAGAATGGGGTGGACTTTCTTAAAAAGGCTGTGGATGTAACAGCCTATTTGGGTGCCACTTGGTTATCAGGACCTTACCATTCTGCTTTGGGTGTATTTTCTGGGGCTGCTCCAACCCAACAGGAATTAGATTGGTCTAAGGAAAGTATGCTGGCCCTAGCCGAACATGCTCAGAAAATGAACGTAATGCTGGGACTAGAATATTTAAACCGATTTGAGAATTACGTGGTTAGCTCAGCTGATCAGTTATACGCTTTAGTGAAGGCCATCAATCACCCGAATGTCAAAATCATGTTTGATACCTTCCATGCACACATTGAAGAATTCAATACAGGAGAGGCCATGATTCGAATTGCCGATGAAATTGGCCATTTTCAATTATCTGAAAACACCCGTGCTACTTTAGGAGAAGGTCAGGTGCATTGGGCCAATGTCTTTGAAAGTCTTGACAAAATGAATTACAAGGGTTGGTTAGTTGTAGAGGCCTTTACGCCACTTCTTCCTGCTGCCTGCATTTGGAGAAAAAATTATACTACCGAGGAAGAATTAATTTTGAAAAGCTATCAGCATATCCAAAAATTCATTGGTTAAGATGTCTAGCTATCACAAATCCATCCAACATGGCGCTGTGTTAACAGGGCTTATTTATGTAATTTTTCTATATTTCAATCATTCCGTCGCTGTCCAAGAGCTGCTCATTTCGAGTGTTTATTTCCTCATTTTATATGGATTCATATTTACCATGGGGAGGCCTGCGGTGGTAAAGAAATTGCAGGATTTGTATCAAAACTCAAAAGAGAGGGCCTTATGGGTTCCTCTTTTTTTATTCACCCTATTGGCTAGCCATTACCTCTGGCATGGCATCAATCCTTTCACAGGCAGTTCGGGATTGTATTTTTTCCTGTACTTATTTCCCGTGCTGGCTTTTCTAGCGTTCCCCAGGAAAGACGTAGCCTGGGCAGATTTATGGATACTTTTGCTAGTATTAATCCCCAGCACCATCATTCATTTTCCTGGAAACAGCGATTTACCTTGGCAAACCTCTGGCTTCAGCTCAGTGCAGAAAATCACCTTAATTTTAGGCGCAGCCTATTCCTTTGTGGTTGTCAGAAAATTACCCGAAGTAGGTTTTTATCCCACCTGGAAAGCTTCACATCTAAGTGTTGCCTTGGGTTCATGGATTTCCTTTTTGGGTTTTGTGTACTTCATAGGAATTATCTGGGACTTTAATATCAATCAACCCTTCCAAGACTTTGGTTGGTTATTGATTCCCGCAGCCATTCGTGAGCTCATTCGAGTGTACATTGGTACGGCATTATTTGAAGAATTATTCTTTAGAGGGCTTATTCAAAACATCTTGGCGAGGAAAATCAATTTGGCTACTCATTGGAAATCCTATTGGATATGGGGAGGACTGTTGTTTACCCTACTTAGTTTTTTTACGGGCTATGCCATGTATCCAGCGCTCTTTTGGTTTCCGGGGGTTATAAGTCTAGTGCTTTTTGCTGGAGCTTATTTATTGGAGAAAAATCAAGTGGCCAAAACCGGCACCTATACCGCCTTGGCTATAACTAGCATGTTCTTCGGCTTAGTACATTTCCATGCCGGCTCAGTGATTTTTGTGGGACTAGCCAGTGTGGCAGGCTGGGCTTATGGTTATACTTACATTAAGACCAAAAATGTATTTTATGCTGCCCTAGTGCATTGTTTAGTAAATTGCTCAGAATTCCTATTTTCTTTACACAGCATCAAGTAAACAAAAAAATCAGGACAAACATCTTGCGACATCTGTCCTGACCGGTTTTCATAGGTTAGAGGTTTATTATATAATCTTTTGGGTATCTGTGACAAATACCCTGGTACTAATGGTATAGCTTCCACCAGAAGCATCTTTATATTTTAGGTCTAGAAAAAATGCTTGAAACCCCTTTTTAGGGTATTCTTTTTTAATTTTCAACTGAGGTAGATCTTGCAATTTTACTCGAGAACTCAACCATAGGTTGTTTCTGAAATCCTTATCCATGGATGTGGTTTCCCAGAGCGTTGCTTCCAATAAATCTTGTGTGGCTACATTGACCGACAATTCAGCCGCAGCTACTGCGGAAACCACATTCCAAGTACAAACTGGATACTCACGGCCCTGAATGGTATTGGCAAAAAATCCACTTAAAGCCTCAAAGGCCTGCTTACCACCTGCTAAATCATGTCCTGCATTGGGTACATAATGAATCATGTTTTTACCAGGAATCTGATCCCAGTAATGCTTGATGGCATCCACCGTCCAATATTCATCGTTGGTACCAATGAATAAGGTCTTTGGTACTTTCAATTTGGCACGATAAGAAAATGGATCTACAAGGGTTGTTAATAATTTACCATCAGGAGTGTCTTTCCCCTGAGGAATTCCCAAATTAACATAATCTTGAATCTGAATACTGTATTCGCCATAGGTTTTAAATTGGTAATCCAAAGTAGCTGGCATATTCAACATATCAATCACCATCGGCCCAATAGCCTTTACCCTGGGGTCATCTATGGCAGCGCTGAGCCAGGTAGTCCATCCACGTTTAGAAAAGCCAGATATAACAAAACCGCCCAACTTGGTTTTCATCCTTTTTTGGCTAAACTCTTGCACGGCATCCATACCACGAACCGCCGATTTAACCATAGGAAAAAGCAATGGCCAAGTATAATCTTTGGTTTCTTTGAATTGATGTAAGGTATATGAGATCAACTCATCCTCCGTTTTGTCCCCATATAATGGTTGATTGGGAACCTGTCGAATTAATGACACAATCGCCTTATTCTTATCAGCCATATTGGATAAAATGGGCCAAAGACGCTCATCGGCTACTAAATTGGGCTGCTCATTTTTATTGGAACCGCCTGAAATAAATAACATGGCATCTTGGTACTTAATCTCCCTTGGAACAAATATAGTCAATTGATGACGCCAAGTATATTCACGCCACTTTTGAGAAGTCAAGATTAATTGATAAGCCTTACATGCTCCTATGTTGGATGAATCACGCACTTCCCAATGATATGATGCATCTCCATTATGAATATATGAACTTAATGCTGTCTCAGGAAGTATCTTGCTTTTTTGAGCATAAACAGATGAACTGATAATTAAAATAAGCGCAATAATCTTAATCAACTTACTATGCATAGAATTCATGTGGCGTAATTATAGTTAACACACCACAAATTAATAGCATATTTAAACGGAAGAAGTTAATTATACTTTCCAAAAAATAAACTATTCTAGCGAAATCAAGTGAAATTAGTCTTCTTTCCTGCCAATATTAACTAAATATCCAAAAATGGCAGCGGTAAAAAACATCAATAGACTATAAATAACGGGTGGAATACTCATGGTACTATTTCCAATAACCGTCAGCGCAATAAAGATGGCCAAAGTTCCATTATGAATGCCAATTTCCATACCAATGGCAATGGCTTGCTTCTTACTAATTTGGAAGAATTGTGGCAGGAAATAACCAATGGCCATACTCGCAATGTTTAGTGTCAAAGTAGCTAATCCAACCTCTTTAAAGTCGTCAACGATATGGTTTTTCTCTTTCAAAATGGTCAAAATAATCACCAAAGTCAAAAAGATGGCTGAGGCTATCTTCACTGGTTTATCCAAAGTGGCCGCAAGATTAGCCAACCTGGAGCGAACGACCATACCTATCGAAACGGGTAATAAAACAATCATCACTACCTCCATCACTTTAGAAAATTGTAGAGGCACGTATTGATCAGATTGCATGAATTGCTTCATAGCAAAATTGACAATGATGGTGATGGAAAAGACCGAAATCAAACTATTCAGTGCCGTTAAGGTCACATTTAGAGCTACGTCACCTTTGGAAATATGGGAATATAAATTGGCAGTGGGACCACCCGGTGAGGCAGATAAAAGCATTAAACCTACTGCTAATTCAGGTGACAATCCAAAGCCCAAGGCAATAAAATAACAAATTACAGGTAATAAAATCATCTGACAGAATAGTCCTAGCAACACAGCTTTAGGAAAAGTAACTACCCGCTTGAAATCTGAAATTTGTAAAGATAGGCCTAGGCCCATCATGATGATGGCTAAAGCCAGAGGCAATAAAACAGCTGATAAAAAATTAGCTTGCATAAATGAATAGGTTTAGAATATGGTACTAAGTTAATGATTTTTTGAATTTAATTAATAAGTCCATGGGCCATGTTGGACAGATCTTAAACAAAAATTCACCTAGACTTCATCTCCTATAAATATTAATGGGTAATATTGTGCATTCAAAAACCTATTTTTCACTTATGAAAATTCCGAACAAATTCCTTTCTATTCTATTCCTATTATTCGCTCAATTTACCCTAGTAGCACAAGTCATTCGTGGGCCATATTTGCAAAGTGTGAGTCCAAGTCAGGCCATTGTGCGTTGGCGTACTGAACAAGCCACAGAAAGTAAAGTGGTATTTGGAGATAGCCCTAACAAACTGAATAAATCGGTTGAAAGCGCTCAAAAAGTAACCGAACATGAACTTTTAATTTCTAACCTAAAACCGAATAAAAAATACTATTATACTATTGGAGATAGCAAAAACCTAGAGCCCGCTACGGAAAAGCGATTTATTCTGACTGCCCCTAAATTAGGCTCTACACAGCCGGTAAGAATTTGGGCTTTAGGTGATTTTGGTTCTGGTTCCAAAAATCAGCTGGAGGTAAAAAATGCCATCATCAATTACACCAAAAATCACCGTCCGGACGCTTGGATTTGGTTAGGTGATAATGCGTACAGTAAGGGCCTAGACGAAGAATATCAAAGGAAGGTATTTCCAATTTATCAAGAGGATTTTTTTCAAAACCTAAATTTATATCCCGCCCCAGGCAACCATGATTATGCTGGAAAACATGATCCTGCCGAGCCACCCTATTTCAAAATATTCAATATGCCCGTTCAAGGCGAATTGGGAGGAGTGCCTTCTGGCAATGAATCCTATTATTCTGTCAACTATGGTCAAGTACATTTGGTATCCATTGATTCCGAATTGATGGAGCCCAAGGGATTACAGGTCATGGATGGGAAAGGAGCCCAATTTGAGTGGTTAGAAAAAGATTTAGCTAGCAACAAGCTTCCATGGACTATCGTCTATTTCCATAAACCTCCCTATTCTAAGGGTTCACATGACTCTGACACGGAAAAGGATATGGTTAAAATGAGGGAAAATGTAAATCCATTGTTTGAGAAATATAAAGTAGATATCGTAATGGCTGGTCATAGCCACGTTTATGAAAGAACGCATCCTTTGAGAGGTCATTATGGTATCAACAATACCTTTGATGCCAGCAAGCACATCGTGGAAAAGACGTCTGCACCGAATGAATATGTGGTCGGCAAAGAAGGACAAGGCGTGATTTATATCGTCAATGGTTCCGGTGGACAATTAGGAGGGCAGCGAGAAGGCTATCCCTTGAAATCATCCATTTATTCTAACAATAAAATTGGAGGGTCTATGATTTTAGATATCACCAAAAGCAAATTAGAAGCTGTTTGGCTCGGATCAGACGGAGAAATACATGACCGATTCTCCATCACCAAAAAATAAACTAACAGGCTAGAACATGATACCATAAAGTTCTAGCCTTTTTTATTTCCATTTCAGTAAATTTCCCTCATATATTTCTTTTAAATAAAAAATCACAAGGAATAAATACCACCAAGCTATTTCATATTAAATGGTATATTTGGACAAACGAAACGCATATGAAATCTAATCAAGACCGTCGGACCTTCCTGAAAAATGCAGGATTACTTTCAGCCGCCTCTGCCTTCCCTTACATTTGGACCAATCCGGAAAAACATTCTTCTTTTTTAGCTACCAAAAAAGCGGGGGACAAAGTTAATCTAGCTTGTATAGGCATTGGTAACCAAGGAGGTTCAGATGTGATGTCATTTCATAAAACAGGTCTAGCCAATTTCGTGGCTTTCTGTGATGTGGACATGGGGGCACCTCAAACCTTGGATGTACTTCAAAAATTCCCAGATGTTCCTAGATTTCAGGATTTCCGAGTGATGTTCGACAAAATGGGCAATCAAATAGATGCGGTAGCTATCGGCGTACCCGATCATGCGCATTTTGCTATCACCATGATGGCCTTAGGTTTGGGCAAGCACGTTTATGTGGAGAAACCAATGGCTCGTACTTTCAACGAAATCGAATTGATGATGAAAGCGGCCAAAAAACACAGTAAAGTGGTGACTCAAATGGGAAACCAAGGACACTCGGAAGCTAATTACTTTCAATTCAAAGCCTACAAAGAGGCGGGTATCATCAAAGATGTTACCGCGATCACCGCACATATGAATTCCTCCAGACGCTGGCATGGCTGGAACACCCAGATCAAAAGCTTTCCTCCAGGAGAACCCATTCCAAGTACTTTGGATTGGGATGTTTGGATGGGTGTTACTCAACCCAAAGATTATAATAAGGATTTTGTGAACGGGCAGTGGCGTTGCTGGTTTGATTATGGATTAGGTGCCTTGGGAGATTGGGGTGCGCATATCATTGATACAGCTCATCAGTTTTTAGAATTAGGCCTTCCAACGGAAATCAATATGCTACGTGCAGACGGACATAATCCTTTCTTTTATCCACAAGCCTCCACCATCTTATTCAAATTTCCAGAACGAGGCAATATGCCTCCAGTGGATATCACATGGTATGATGGGGTAAATAACCTCCCTCCTGTACCTCAGGGATATGGTGTCACCGAACTAGATCCGAACATCCCTCCTGCTAGCAATGGCAAGATTCAACCTGCCAAATTAAACCCTGGTAAAATCATCTATTCAAAAGACCTAACCTTTAAAGGAGGATCACATGGAAGTACCTTATCCATCATTCCACCGGAGCAGGCCAAAGACATGGCCTCTAAACTTCCAGAAGTTCCTAAGAGTCCTTCCAATCACTATGCTAACTTCCTGAAGGCCTGTATGGGACAAGAGGAAACTCGTTCTCCATTTGCCATTGCAGGACCGTTGAGTCAGGTATTCTCATTAGGCTGTATGGCTCAAAAATTAAATACTAAATTGATCTTCGATCCAAAAACCAAGCAAATCACCAATAACTCTTTGGCAAATAGCCTGTTGAAAGGAGCTGCACCTAGAAAAGGTTGGGAACAATATTATAAAGTTTAGGGGGATGAATGGTGAATGGTAAATGCTGAATGGTGAATGGTGAATGGTAAATTATAGATTATTGATTATAAACATAGTTGGGATTAACCAATTGAAATTAGGTGCTTAGGAACTAAATACCCATACCTAAAATCCTGAGGATAAAATGTAACCTGGTTATGTGTTGGATGTATAATCATTACTAAACCAAAGTATAAGACTAGATTAGAACACAATACATTCATAATCTATAATATATAACTTGACTCTCGATCTCGTCATTCTATTAGTAAACATTTTTCCAATAAACCACAGCCCCCTTTTCATCAATATCCACTAAATTATTCCAAATAATCAAAGGAGCTTTCTTATTTACTTTAATCCACTTGCTAGGTATATCGTGATAAGGTCCTTTGATATTCAAAGTATCCATGGCCAAAGTATTTGGCGACAAAAGTAATTTACCATATGCTATAGGATCTTCCAGTCGGATACAGCCATGACTGTAAAACCTTTTGGAGGAAGCAAATAGCTTCTTTTCTGAGGTATCATGCAAGTAAAGTCGATAAGGATTATCAAAAGTTATCTTCATTATTCCCAAGGTATTCCAAACTCCCGTTCTTTGACGGAAACTATAGGGAAAGTATTCCTTGCTCAGTTTCTTCCAATTTACTTTGGCAGCATCAACTACCTGATTATTTCTGTCCAATAACTCTAAATGACTGGCATAAAAATAGCGAAGGTTCTTCTGTATCTCAGGTAACAATTCCTCCGTAGCTATACTGCGAGGAACGAACCAATTAGGATTGATAATAATATTTTTAATCTGAGAGCTTAGTTCACGGGTAGGTCTAGCTGGTCGCCCAAGCACCACTTTCATTTGTAAGGCTACTTGATCTCCTTGATAAACCTTTAAAGAGGCAGCGGGGATATTCACGACGGTCAGTAAAGTATTTTTACGAACGTGGTTTAACCAGCGATAACGGTTTATGGACTGAACTAAAGGCTCTAAATAAGCAGATTTAGAGCCGAGACTATCTCGCTGAACTTGTAAACTAGCTAACAAAATTTTTATTTCAATTGGACTATTTAGATGATTAGCTAATTTTACAATTGATTTTTTCTTCATATACTCTTGAATTAACTGGCTTACTTCTTTTTTCCTTAATTCGAAGGCATAGCCCTGGAACTTAAAAGTTGGCCTAGGGTTACCAAAGCTCAAATCTTCAAAAAAGGATTGGGCCACATTAGCGATTCTTTGCTCGCAGAGTAAAGAATCATTCCTACCTTTCAAATTATTTGGAAATTGAATCAATGAATCTAACAAAGCATGTGAATAAAATTCAGTCTTGAGCGCCCATTGAGGCGAAAGATGAATCAATGAGTCTAAGCTTTTTATTTGAGCCTTATCCTTTAACCAGAGCCATTGACTTTGTTGAGCCATGACTTCTCCTGACAAAATGAAATATAGCCCGAAGACCCATAGCACCTGAAACCTTGGCCTAAAGAATCTTTTTGACAAGAAATTACCTTGACTGAATAAGAGATCATTCATTTAGGTGAAAATTAGTTTGATACTTGCAATGACCAATCCGACGGCCAATAAGTATCGCAAGGTGGGTACATTGAATCTTTGACTTCCAAAATAGGACCCCAATAATCCTCCAAGGACTGTAGCTGCGACAGCCCATTGAAAATGCTCTGTCAGTTGAATGCCACCTTTTTGCAATTGTCCATACAATCCAGATAAAGAATTGACAAAAATAAATAAGGCTGATACCGCCGCCGTCTGCTTCAGACTTGCCCAGCGCATCAACAGCATCAAGGGGCTTAAAATGATCCCACCTCCTATGCCTATCATACCCGATAACAAACCTATGGCTCCACCTGATAGCAATCCTGCCCCCCAAGAAATAGGTCTAATTTCCTCCTCCTGATTTTTAAACCGAAAAAGTAATCTCATAATAGAAATCAAAATACACAAGGCCAAAATTTTCTTGTAAATCGAATCTGAAAGGGTCATTGTTCCTCCTAGAAAGGCCATGGGCACCGAGGCCAATGCAAAGGGTAAAAACAGCTTTATTCTGAAATATCCTGCCCGATAAAATCCAATAAAGGAAAATAAGGAAACAGCTAAATTCATCACCAAAGCAGAAGGCTTCATGATGGCAGGAGCTACTCCCAGAAAAGCCATCACAGCTAAATAACCACTCGCTCCACCATGCCCCACCGATGCATACAAAAAGGCAATTATTGCCAAAATAATGCATAAAACGACTAAAGAACTCAACATATCTATAAACACAAAATTTGCGATGACCAATAGGCGAAAAATGACTAATAAACCCGTCTATTTTAACCAATTTAGCATTTTTTTAATAAAATTTAACAGTATAATTTCGTTATAATGAAAATTTAAAAAATATAAACTAACATGAAACTCTCTAATCAACTCTCAGCCCTTGTTGTATTTTCTGCCTTGTTTTTTGCTTGTTCTAAAGATGAAGTATCTGAGGGAACAGGAAAACTTGCCCTTAGCGTGACAGATGCCCCAATCGATGCTAATAATGTAAAAGCGGTCTATGTTACTTTTACAGGTTTAGAATATCAAAATAATGGAGGTACTTGGGAAACCGCTACCGACTTTACTGGTCCACAAACTGTTAACATACTTGATTTGCAAAATGGTAAAACTTCCTTGTTGGGTAATTATACGCTTAAATCAGGTAACTATTCAGGTTTACGATTCAAATTGGATGCCCCTAGTAAAGGAACAAACAATCCAACGAACCCTGGATGCTATGTCGAATTGAACACAGGCGAAAAAATGCCACTTTTTGTTCCCAGTGGATCCCAGTCAGGTTATAAAGCCAATGGCAATTTCTCTGTACCAATCAACGGAACAGTAGAAGTAACAGCGGACTTCGACTTAAGAAAATCCATTACTGTTACAGGTTCAGGAAATACCTATATACTTAATCCTACCCTAAAAATAATTGTTAACAATCAATCTGGAAGTATTTCTGGAATAGTGAGCAATTTAGCTGGCGACAAGAAATATGTGTTGTATAGCTATGAAAAAGATAAATATACCAACAGCGAAAGTAACGAGCCTACAGGCGAAAATGTCCGTTTCCCTAACGCTATTTCCAGTACCAAAATCAACTCAACTGGTGCATATACCTTATCATTTCTGGCAGCAGGTAATTATGATTTAATTCTGGTTTCAGAAACGGCAACAGGGCAGATCAAAGTAGAAAAACAAGTAAATGGAATTACTGTTCAAAGCCAAAAGACGACCTCCCTTAACATTGCCTTATAACTAAGGTTTTCATCAAAAAAAATCCCCGGAAAAACCGGGGATTTTTAACTACTCATTATCATTTTATTTGTATTTCAAAACTTTAACTGGCCCAAGTAAGCCTGATTCCTCCGTTGGGCTATTAGGACGAACCAATGGGAACGAGGTAAACGTAATTTTATTAGCCCCTGCTTGCGCATCGCCCACCAAACGGTTCACCCATGAATTAATTACCTTAATTTCAATGGTATTTTTACCCATTTTCAATGGGGAAGTGATATCCACGATAAATGGCTTTTTCCATAAAGTACTTACCTTTTGACCATTGACATACACCTCCGCCAGATTCTTTACATCACCCAAGTCTAACTTGATACTTTCACCGCGAGCGATGCTCAACAATTCATACTTATTACTGTAAGTGGCAGCTCCTGAGAAATATTTCACCCCTTGATTTTCATGTTTATCCAAGGAAATCAAATTAGTTAAGGTTATTTCAGACGGGGCGCTTCTATCCTTTTGGAACTGTACTTTCCAAGGCCCTTCTATGGACTGACTACCGACTAATGCAGGTTTAGGATAAGACATTTTCACTGAGGTGGCCTTCCCTTCAAATACGACAAAATAGGCATCCCAAGGGGTAAAAGTTAAATCCAATACCGTGCGACCACCTTTCATCTCATAAGACACTGTAGAAATTTCTCCCGTTTCTGGATTCCAGATGAAAGGAACTTTTCCTGTCACACGGAAAGACACTTGGGCAGAATTAGAAGCATCCGACCGACTGTTCAACCAGTAAATTTCTTTATCCGCCAAAGTACGGTGTACATACAAGATTTCGGCTTTTTGATTAGAAATCTTTACATCTTCCAACACACCATGTTTTTTCAATACATCGGGTATGGATTGTCCAAAAAATACATTGGGCAATTTTTTCAATTGAGCTAATTGCGATTTAAATTCTTCTTCATTATCCATCAAACTTGGACTGTATACTGGAACCTGTCCAGCTACTGGCACCCCAGCTTTTGCCAACTGAAGTATTTGAAGAAGCACTGATAATGTCATTTGTTTCGCTGTAGCGTCCAACACTAGGATAGAATAAACTCCTCCATGAGGATTCGTCAACTTTTTATCCTTAGCCTGGATAACATTTTTCAAGGCTGTCGAATTAACAAAATCATACTCATAGCCTTTGGGTAAGTCAGGCAGGGCTTGTGTAAAATTGGAAGTGATGTTGGTATTCTCGCCATAGTAATATAGTATGTCCGCAACAAACTTTCCCTGCTGCAACATATAGGAACTTCTTCCTAAATAATCTCCCCAAACACGGGCTTGATCTGCCCAGGTTTCCTGACGAGTAAACCATTGACCAAAAGGCCCCAACGTAAACCCAGGAAATAAATTATCCAAGGGCTGATGCACAGATGTATGTATCACAAATCGATTCAAGCCCGAGGCCATTTCCACATCAGCAGTTCTTTTTAAGGTACCTGGATGAGGTTTAAATGGATTTCCCACGGTAGTCATGGACTCTGCCGCCACGATATTTTGTCCATAAATATGGGCCACCGAAGCAGACTCACGGATATCAGCTCGGCTCCTAATTTCCTCATCTGAACCCGCTACCAAAGCACCCGGCTGCCACATGGCAGACATAGGTATGTCTGATTTCTTTTTGACATCCATTCCATCCGCTAAAAATATACGACCCGTTTCATGGGACTCCGTGTATCTTTTCATGCCTATTTGGGCTAAAATTTCGCCAATCAATTCATAATGATTCTCCACAATCATTTCACCGATGGTCTTTCTGAAATCCCATAAGAATTTCTCGCTCGACTTTAAATCTTGAACAATTTGACCCACCAAAACGGGTAACCAAGGTTTCATATCATAGCCTCTTTTCGCTTTGAAAACCTCAAACATAGCAGGAGTCCAGGTCATGTGGCCAGCTTCATAGCTATCCAAAACCATGTGGGTTAAACCCTCTTTACCCATCAACTCGGTGCCCGTAGCCTCCTTGTATTGATCTAAATAATTATTCAAATATCGACTCACTGCCTCTCGGTCAATCTTGTCCACTTCCAGACCCGTCGCTTCAGGAGAAGCCGGATGATTCTTTTTACCCGTTAAGGAATAACCAAAGCGGTAAATCACCCAATGTCCAGCGGGTGCTTCCCAAGTCAAACTACCATCTGGCTTCATTTGACTTGTCAGGTCGATAACCTGTTGAACACTAGGTCCAGATGGGTTATATGTAAGGTTTTCTGGCGTCTCAACCCATGGTTGAAATCCAGCCTTTCCTTCATATAAATGCACTTTGGGACTAAAATGAACAACAAATTCGGAGACCATAGTGCCTTTAGGAGTGTTATCAGCATTTCCTCCAAACATAGCCATCATACTAGGCGCTGGCGCTAAGGTCTTATAGACCAATCGGATGAACTTAGCCTTAATTGGACTAAATGAAAGAGTCGTTTGTGCCGTAATGGTACCAGGAATGGCTATAATCTGTTTAAAATTTATTCCATCCAAGCTATACTGTAAAAATCTATTCTCAGGACCTCCCCTAAATACCGCCAATTCACCATATCCTTCGTTAGCCACTGTGACCGCCGAAATCTCCTCTGCCGAGGCAAATTCATATTGAATCCAGGTTTCCTCACCCACGTTTTTAGGAGGCAGCATAGAGAAATTGTGTAAATCCCCATCGGTCAATTGACTTACACTAAAACTACCTCCGCTACTTGTTAAGGTAGGTTGTAAGCTAGCAAGTGTTTTATCCTGTGAACTTAAGGGATAAGCAATAAGCGCAAAATCTTGGTAATACTCGGGCGTAGGAGCTACCGGACCCGCAACAGGGCCACCAAAACCTCCCACTTCCACAGGTGTATTTTGCATAGGACCAGTTACTGAGGAAGGAGCTGGAATTTTACCTGTAAACAATTTACCCCCCATCACTCGAGTTTCTGACCATACATATTTTTTCATGGCATCAGCAGGCTTTACCCAGGGGCCGCCCGTCACACTCCATCCCGGAGACCCTGCAATAGCCATCTCCAAATTCTTTTTCTTGGCTAAATCCGCTGTAAACTTAAAGGCATCTTTCCACCCAGGATTCATAAAACTCAGCTTTTCCTTTACCACCACTGGGGTCATCAGGCTAGCATCAAAATTCTGAAATCCTCCAATACCCGTTTTCTCCATCCACTCCAAATCCTTCTGAATCCCTTCCTTGGTGATATTTCCATTCATCCAATGCCACCAAACCCGTGGCTTGGCCGAATTGGGCGGAGATTGAAATGAGGCTTTCATAGCATCTTGTGCCTGCGCCTCCATACCTAAGCAAAGGGGAATAATGACTAATAAATGTCGATAGTTAACCATGAAAAATTCAGTTTTATACTTGCAAAGTACCAAAGAATTTCTTTCAAACTATCATAGTCCGTCCTAGGGTTGCCACTAAATCAACCAATAAATTCCTTCAAAGGCTTCTGAAAAGATTTCGGAAGGAAAACATCACTACGACAATTATTTTTGAATACTGAATTCATCGTGCACTCGTCCGTCTGATCCAATCCACCTCCCCACTAATTTCCTGCCTTTAACATCCAAGATCAATGATCCTCCCAAAGCGACTGTTGAATATGCAGATGATTTCAATGGAAAATCGGGCTGACTTTTACCCAATTGTCCTCCTGACCCAGCTACAATATATATAGTTCCTTGAGGCTTGATTTTGTCCACCAGGTAGTGATTAGGCTTGGATTCCTTGGCAACCACATGCTTAGAAGTATCAAAACTGGCATCTATTCCATAATGTCCCCGAATAGGCAAGGTTCGCTCATAGGAATGACTATGGCCAGCCAATACCAAATCCACTTGATAACGTTCCAAAATAGGTACAATTTGTTCACGAACTTTTGTCATTTCCTCATCTGTATCCGTATTATGTGAACCCTTAGAATAAGGAGGCTCATGAAAATATACGATAGTCCAGGGTAATTTATTAGCTGCCAAATCTTTCTTTAACCATTGAGCTTGAAGGCCCGTACTGTCTATGATACTCGTACCATCCTCCGAAGTTTCCTCGGAGTTGACCGACACAACATGTACATTTCCAAGGTTAAAAGAATAATAGGCCTCAGTCCCGGAAGCAACCCCTCCAGCCTCTCCATCAGTGGGCATGGTGAAATTTTGATAGTAAGCTAATTTCTTCGAGTCTTTATTGTCCTTATAATCATGATTTCCCGGGTTAGGCCATAGTTTAGTGTTAGGAAAAAAATCTGATTGGTAGATATCAAATACATTCTTTTGATATTCAACATCTTTACCACTTCCATAGGCATTATCCCCCAACCAAATCCAAGCATCTATGGGCTTTTCCTTCATGAATGCCTTAATTGCATCCCTTACCAACAACTGATTTCGATTGCCAGTACCAAAATCTCCCAACGCCCAGATACGTATAGCCTTTTCTGAACCAGTTTTAGGCAAGGTTTGAAACCACTGATTGTCCACTTTTTCTAAATTCCCAATGGAATAAAAATAAGTATGATTAGGTTTTAATCCCGTTATTTTCAATTCATGTTCGGTGCTCAATCCACCGTCCTCTACCATCAGATTCTTTTCTGGACCTTTCTTTCCATAATAAATCCGACTTTCCGTAGGAACATCTGTCCTCCATCGAATAACACCAGAAGAAGCAGTAAAATTTTGTAAATAAGGGCCACGGATTATTTTGGCTGTCTGTGCACATAGGGGTAGGAACCCTACACTAAATAGAAGGATTAAATATTTCATGATAGGTTTAGATAATTATGCCAAAGCTACAAAGGCTTTGGCATAAGGAGTAAATTCTTGGGTATAATAAGCTCGGCTGATTTTTACTCGACTATCGCTTGATGAATCAACTGACGCATTTTAGTATGGTAATAAATGGTATGTGGATCCTTTTGGGTCAACATGATTGCGATTAACTTCTCTTTGGGGTTAATAAAAAAATGGGTATTATTCGCTCCTGACCAAAAAAACAATCCTTTATCTCCCAACATTTGACTACTAGCTACACTTTCCAACACCGCAAATCCAAGGCCAAAACCCTCCCCTTGTCTATCAGGAATTCGCTTTTCGTACATATCTCCTACTTGATTGGAAACCATTAGTTCCAAGGTTTTTTTGCTCAAATACTGCTTTCCTTTCCACTTACCTTCATTCAAAAGCATCTGACAAAATTCCATGTAATCCTTGGCCGTAGAGAATAAACTATGTGTTCCAAACCAAATCGTATTGCCCGAAGTCTTGGGTTGATTTGAATTCAAAACTAACTCCCCACTTGGAGCATTACGATGCACTTTCACTACTCGAGCAGCTTGGGCATCTGTCAAGTTATATGCCGTATTGGTCATTCCCAAGGGCTTGAATAATCTTTCCTGCAAAAAATCGTTGGTGCTCATGCCAGAAAACTTCTCAATTAAGGCCGATAAAACATCGGGACTTGCGCTATAATTCCATTGCTTTCCTGGTTGTCCTACTAAAGGGATCTTGGTTGCCTTAATGACTAATTCCTGAATATTTTTAGGGAAAGGCAAACCGTAATATTTCATTCTAAAATCCCGATCAAGCGCCGTGGTGGCCAATCCATGCGTCATGCCGGATGTATGACTAAGCAGCTGAGCTATGGTGATTTGACTATTCAAAGAGTCGGTTTCACCATTGGCACCCTGATGAATATCCTTAGCTACACGCATATTTTTAAACTCTGGAATGTATTTGGAAACAGGATCTGTCAATAAAAAATGGCCCTCTTCAAATAACATCATAAATGCCACACTGATGATAGGTTTGGTCATTGATTGCATGTAAAATAGGTCATCCGTTTTCATAGGAATCTTATCCACGGCATTGCTATATCCTAAAGCACGATGCTCAATGATTTTAGCATCCTTAACAATCATACTGACCGCACCTGGAATTTGCTTGGTATCAATTTCTTTTTGTAAAAAAGCTTCGTAGCGTTTTAGGCGCTCCATAGACATCCCCGCAACCAGTTTATCGGAAGACTGTGCAATACTCAAGGACGTGCTAAATAGTAAGGCAAGTAGGGAAAATATAATTTTAGTCGTTTTCATTGGGTAAGATAGCTAGCTAAAAATTTGGGATGAAGCTACTAAATATTTAGGTCAAACACCTACATGAGGTGCATCAAATTAATGGGAGCTTCCGTCATTATCTCAAATGAAATTGATACTTTTATTTTCTTGATCCAATTAAAGCCAAAAAACATGAAAAATAAACTACTATTTAGCTGGATACTTTCCATGGTCATTGGGATGGATGCCTTCGCACAATCCAGCTCATTATATCCCAACGATTATCTTAGTCCCGAGTTTCACGCCAGTAGAAGAGCAGCATTCAAAGAAAAAATATCGGATAAAGGAATGGCTGTATTTTTTGCCTCTCAGGTTCGGGTTAGAAATAATGACATCACTTATCAATATGCTCAAAATAAAAACTTTTACTACCTCACAGGTTTAGATGAGCCTAATGCGGTCCTGTTCCTATTTAAAAAACCCGTGACCATTTTGGGGAAAACAGATACTGAATTTATCTTTATTCAAAACCGTGACCCATTCAAAGAACTTTGGACAGGTAAAATTCTAGGTGTAGAAGGTTTCAAGCAAAAAAGCCATATGGAGCAGGTCTTTACGTATGACAAATTAATGGCCTCCACCCTACCCATTGCACAGGTTGATTCCGTTTATTCCCTTTACAGAAATGAGGGTATATTTGGCAAATATGAAAGAAGAGAAGAGCCATTAACTCGCATGGCGAATATGTTGGATAGTCTAATTATTGCTCACAATAAACCCTTGGCTCAACGTTCGACCATGCAAATATTAAGCAAGTTGAGAGGAATCAAACATCCCGAGGAAATTGCCTTAATCAAAAAAGCAGCTGAAATCAGTGTAATGGGACATAATGATGTGATGCGTTCCATCAAGCCAGGAATGAAAGAATACCAAGCGCAGGCCATCATGGAATATCATTTTAAAAACCAAGGATCAGAATATACGGGCTACCCTAGCATCAACGGAGCGGCGGGTAATGCCTGTGTATTACACTACATCACCAATCTGAAGGAAATCAAAGCGGGAGAATTATTACTGAGCGACTGTGCCGCTGAGTATCATGGCTACAGTGCAGATGTAACCAGAACGGTACCTGCCAATGGTAAATTCAGTGAGGCGCAAAAGCAAATCTATGAAATTGTCTTACAGGCACAAGATGCAGGAATAGCTGCATGTAAAGCCGGATTACCCTTTTCAGGTGTCGATGCTGCTTCCAGAAAAGTTGTTAATGAGGGTTTAATTAAGTTAGGTATTGCGGCCAACGACAAAGAAGCTAGAAAATATTTCCCTCATGGAACTTCCCATCATTTGGGATTGGATGTACATGATATGGGGCCAAGAACCCTGGAAGCAGGGGTAGTTTTAACGGTGGAACCAGGAATATATATTCCCGCAGGAAGTAATTGTGATCAAAAGTGGTGGGATATTGGAGTCAGGATTGAAGATGATATTTTAGTGACCCAGGATGCCCCTATTAATTTGTCGGCAGGTTCACCTAGGACAGTAGCTGAAATTGAAAAAATGGCCAAAGGAAAAAGCATTTTTAAATAATATCCGATGGAAATCCTAGCCAAAATTAGTATTGGATTGGTTGCCCTAGAGCATATCTATATGTCTGTATTTGGAGATGTTCGCTTGGGAAACCTTGGGCAAAAAAACATTCCGTGGGGTACTAGCCCCCGAATTATTTAAGCCCACCAAGAGCTTGGCTGCCAATCAAGGATTGTATAATGGCTTTTTAGCGGCAGGATTAATTTGGTCTTTTTGTATCTCAGATCCTGTTTGGTCAAAAAACATAGCACTATTTTTCTTGGGATGTGTGTCGGTAGCAGGTCTATTCGGGGCGATGTACAGCAAGGCCATATTTTTCAAACAAGCATTGCCTGCCCTCACAAGCCTGATATTAAGTTATTTATTTCTCTAAAATGAAAATTTACTAATGAATAAAACATAAAAAAGGGGCCATGAAGCCCCTTTTTTAGATCAAACTATTACCTAATTATTTAGTTTCTTTGATACGCTTGGCCTTTGTTTCAAACATCCCTAATAAATCACCTTTCAAGTTATCATCATCCACTTTAGTCAAAGTCATCGTGATATCCATTCCTTGCGCTTGAAAAAAGATTTGAACTTGATTTTCCTTTTCTTCAACGCTAGCATCCAAATCCCCAGCTTCACCTTTCAACACGGCTTTAAGTTTACCCTCAACACGCGTAATCTCACTAATGAGTTTGGTATCTCCATTGGGAGTTCCAACAACTACGATTTCCCATTTCCCAGCAAAAAAATCAGGCGCAAAGCTGGAGGCAGAAAAACTTTGAAAGCTTACGAAGAAAGCTAACAAGGCTAATAACATACTTACTTTTTTCATGGATTGAAATATTTAGATAGTAAAAATCTCCACGAACTCTCATGGAAAGGATTTAATTTGACTCAAATATAAAAACAAAATTTATATTGTCTATTTTTTAGACAATAATTTATTATTTTTGAGTAGAGCTCCATAAACCTATGTCTAACAGCTACATAAACATTTCTCAGAAGAATTATATCCCTCAATTGTCAATTGATTGTGTCATATTTGGCTACCAATCGGGCAATATCAAGGTGCTGGTTTCCAAATTAAATTTTCGGGGAGATTTCTGGTGCTTACCCAGTGGGTTTATCTACCAGGATGAGGATTTGGATGCAGCAGCCCAACGAATCTTGGAGGATAGAACCCAAATAAAGAATATATACCTCAAGCAATTTTATGTATTTGGGAAATCGAATCGAATCAACTCCGTATTCATCAATTCTCTGTTGGAGCAAAATCCACAACTACAAGGCTCGCCTGAAGAATTTGCCTGGTTTGTCAGAAGATTCATTTCGGTAGGTTATTTTGCATTGGTGAATATGGAAAAAGTTATCCCCCAAAAAACGGAATTGGATGAAAAAATGGAATGGGTAGATATTTATGATTTACCCAACCTGATTATGGATGGAAAAGAAATTATTGCAGAAGCATTGCAGTCATTGAGAAGGAATTTCGACGACCAGATGGTTGGATACAACCTTTTACCTGAAACTTTCACTATGAAGGACCTACAGCAATTGTACGAAACCATTTTTGATAAACCCTTCCGCAGAAATAATTTCCAAAAAATGATGCTGGATCTAAATATCCTAGACCGATTGGAGAAACAATTCACCGGTGGAGCGCATAAGGCGCCTTATTTGTACCGATTTAAGGAAAGATAATTTAACTATACCCTGATGCTGATTTGACAAACAAGTTTTTCATATATCACAAAAATAATATGGCAATACATTATAGTCTACTCGCCTCTAACCTGGCAATCTTTTGCCCCATTTTCTTCCTCATTTCCACCAAAACAGATTGATATTTTTCTTGATTGGCCAGATTATTTTTTTCCATTGGATCACGAAGCAAGTCATATAATTCTTCGTGCTTCAAATCATCTCGGTACCTAAAGTATTTCCACTTTTTGGTTCTATAGCCCTCGCTGGAGGCAATAATATCCACTTTCCATAAATGTTCACATAAAAACTCCAATCGGCTTTTGGCAGGGGCCTGCGATTGGGTATAGTTAGCCAAATTGATTCCTTGCCAAGCATTTGGAGCCTTCACTCCCGCAAATCCAAATATGGTGGGAGCAATATCAATGTTCAATACCTCGTCTTTGATAACCCGAGGCTTTAAATTTCTGGGATCATAAATAATCATGGGCACTCGTAAAGACTGATCATACATTAACCACTTATCGGCAAATTGCCTTTCCCCCAAAAAGTAGCCATTATCTCCCATCAAAATGATGATGGTATTTTTATCAATTCCCTTTGCGACCAACAATTTTCTAATCTTTCCAATTTCCAAATCTACTCCAGAAATCATACGATAATAACCTTTTACGCTTTTTTGATATTTCTCTGGTGTATCAAATCGCCATAACCAGCGTGTTCTATTTTCTCCCTTTCTTACATACTCTGGTTGAGCCATAAAATCAGCATCAGAAGACATGATTGGCGGAGGAATGGTGACATGTTGATACATAGTATCCAATTCAGGCTGCCAGAAATATTGGTCTAAGGCCGGGTCGTGTGCATGCGGCGCACTAAAACTCAAGGATAAACAAAATGGTTTATCTGTTGGCGCTTTGGAAATAAAATCCATGGCCTTTTGAGAGGTATATCGGGTTAAATGAACCGTATCTTGACCCAAGGTTTTATAGAAATAACCCCTTCTATCTTTGTATTTCGTATTTCGATCATAATTCTCTCCTTCATCAAATAGCGTATTAAAATGCGGATATTCTACACCAAATTTTCCATAAAACCCCGTGTAATACCCCGCCTTTTTAAGTAAAGCCGGATAAGACATATCCGCATAGCCTTGTTTCAAATTACCTTGTTGGAACGTGTATAAATGGGTTCTCTCATATAATCCCGTAAGAATACTCGCCCGACTGGCTGCACAAATTGGCGTGGTAACAAAAGCATTTTTAAAATATATACCCTCCTTGGCCAGCTTATCCATCTCCGGCGTTTGAATAATTTTGTTTCCGGCAAAACCCATCGCATCTGCCCGGTGATCATCGGTTAAAATAAAAATAATATTTGGTCTTTGTGACTTCCCTTGCGCCAAGCTATAGATGGGGTTTTGAACCGATAAACCAAGCGCAAGAATCCAAACAGGAATCAATTGAAATACTTTCATATTTATTTAGTTTCTGGATATCCGGAAGAATTATCCTTGATGGGCAATCCTTGATAATTAATTTTTACATAAGGCACGGTTTCCGTGGAATCGATCACATAATTCCATTTTTTGACATATTGTAAACCTGGCAAGAATGCGTCTTTCCGCTTTTTCAACTCATGGGATAGCATCTTGTCCAACTTACTTTCTAGCTGATACAGCTCCTTTTTACCCACCAAATTATTCATTTGAAAAGGATCTTTTTCTCGGTCAAAAAGTAACCAAGGCCCATTCAAATCACGCACATAAGTATATTTTTCTGTCATGACCCCACGGTATTCTTTACCTCCTCTTTTACGAGTCCATTGACCAAATGGCTGTACACAAGACAAAAGGGTATAGGAAACATCATTTTTCTTTTTCCCCTTTAAAATAGCTGAAAAGTCCTTTCCTTCCACCGATGAGGGTATCTTAATTCCAGTGAACCCTAATAAGGTAGGCATGATATCTGGAGAATTTATCAATACCTTGGATTTTTTACCCTTCTCTCCCAATGCTTTAGGATAATGAATTAAAAACGGTACACGTACGCTTTCATCATAAGGTTGCTGTTTATTCCAGGCCCCATGTGAACCCAGCAAATCTCCATGGTCAGAAGTAAAAACAATCAGGGTATTTTGATCCAATCCTTTATCCTTCAATGTTTGCCAAAGCTGCCCAACACAATCATCAATGGCCGTCATATGAGCATAATAACCTCTCAAATCATTTTGTACTTTGGCTACTTTATCCGCTGGAACATTATCCCTGAGTTTAAAGATTTTATTCTCATATATTTTTCGGTATTTTTCAGGTGCTGTTTGGTAAGGATCATGAGGAGAACCAATGGAAAGCACTAAAAAAAATGGATCATCACCAGCTTGCTGCTTATTAATGTATTGACAAACATCTTGGGTTTGCGCAATGGCATCATAGGTTTCCCACATTTTTTTCTGTGGGGAATCTCCTTCATAGTAGGCCGATTTATTATAGTCATGCGTACATTCCAAAGCCTTCCAATAATCGAAACCTTGTTGACGGGTTTTAGGAATATAGGAACTACGCCCATGACCATCCACATGCCATTTTCCTAAATAGGCCGTTTGGTAACCATGAGCCTTGAATATTTTACCAATAGTAGTACGGTTAGAATCCAAGAGCACGTCATTCATGAATACTCCGTGGGTCAAAGGATACTGACCCGTTAAAAAAGAGGCCCGATGTGGAGAACATACAGGCATACCTGAGACGGCATGAGTTAAATTTAAACTTTTACTTGCCAAACGATCCAGATTGGGCGTTTGTACATTTTCATCACCGGCATAACCAGTAGATTGCGCCCGCCACTGATCTACTAGGATGTAAAGAATGTTGGGTTTAGATTTTTTTTGGCCCGCAACACTCCAAGGCACCATAGCCAACAAACATAGGCTACAAATTGAAATATAGGTTAGTCGCTTTTTCATGTATGAAAGGCAATAGTCTAGAATTTCATTAAATTTTGGAAAATCAACAAAAGTAATATCCCCTGTAGCCCAATTTCGCTTGAATGTCCAAGACTTATCTTATTTAAATAGGTTAGTAATTATATTGGTAAATATACTCTTTGTCATTAAATACCAATAATGATCAGGGAAATTAAGAAGAGGTGGGAATAAGAATAGAAGGGAAAATTGGAAACATGGAGGGAATAAAAAAGCTCAACCCTATCAAAGGTTGAGCTTTCCAAAATCTCTGTGTTCTATTTCTTTAACATGTTCTATCATTAAAGATGTACAAATAAATACACCCAAAAATTGTGGTGCAAATTACAGACTGTCACATAACTGTCACAAAAAAGAAATACACATTTGAAGTATTTTAATTAGCTAAAAATCAGACAAATAAGTAAAAATACTGACGTCAGAATTAGTCAGGTTTAACTTTTTCCTTAGTCGAATTCTAGCCATTTCCACTGCCCTTAATGACTGACCTGTTAAATTAGAAATCTCCTTAGTGCTCATATCTAATTTCAAGAAAGCGCATAGACGCCGGTCATTATTACTTAGCCCAGGGTGTGCCTCCAGTAATTTTTGAAAGAAAAATTTATGTATCTCAACGAATCGGACTTCAAATTCCTCCCAGTTTTTTGTTGAATTAAGCTTTTCTATATCTTTAGAAATACTTTTTAATAGATGGCTAGGGTCAGAATTAGTTGGCTTTGTTGATCTTATTCGGTGAACTATTAGATTAAGTGATTCTTCCTTTTGAATGGCTTGCAAGGCATTAGAGGCCATTTTCTTATTGACCATTTCTAGGTCTGCCTGCAACCTATCATTTTCCAACTTACTGATTTCCAATTGCTGTAATTCCTTTTCATAACCTAATTCGATTTCCTTACTACGCCGAAAATACTTCATTAAGAAATATAAAATAACGAGTATAATGACCAAGAGTAAAACAGCTAAAAGTCGCCTGGTCTTCCTTTCTTGATTCTTTTCTGCTTCTAATTTCTTAAAAATTTTTCGAGCAAATGATTTCCGATACAAAGCTTCTTTAGCTTCATCTCTTTTCATTTTTGCTTTGGAATCCAAATTTTGATTTAAATAATCCAAGGCTAATTTGGCATTCCCCTCCTTCTGATAAATCTGATATAAATGATCCGAAATTTCAGCTTCTACCTCCACTAAATCTGACTTTTTAGCTATTTCGAGACCTTTCGTATAATAATCTAGCGCAGCATTTTTTTGATTATTTTTTTCAGAAAATTCACCCAAACTCAAATAACATGCCGCTACCATAGGAGAATTTTCTAGCTTTTTTTGAATTTCTAGGGCTAAGTCTAAATAACTTTTTGCTTTAGCTATTTGATTTGTTTCAACATATAAAATACCCAATGATTGAAGTAACTGTGCATAAACTAATTGGAATTCCGATTTATGCTTTGCAAAGGTAATACCAGAAAGGTAAGCTTGTTCAGCTTTAGAAAATTGCTTTTTCTCTTTATAAATATGCCCTAAATCCAAATAAATATTCAGCTGATCCTCCAAGGAAACATCCTCTTGATGTTGTTTGGCATATTGCTGTAACTTGGTAATCCCTTGATTAAATAAACTATCCGCATGATCTAATTCTCCCAAAAACATGTGTAATACCCCTAAATTACCCATAGCTTGACCTATTCTCTTCTCATCTTGTTCCTTTTCTGCCAAATCCAAGTATTTATTTAAATATACCTCCGCTATATCATATATTCCCGCATACAAAGCCCCTCTTGTGACTTCTAAATAGCCGTCAAATCTTAGCTTGGGAATATCTAGTTTTTCAGCAAGTTTCGATGCTTCAATAGCTTCACTAATACCCAGCTTATAGTTTATTAATATATTTTTCTTAGCAATTTGTAATTTCTGAATGACCTGTAAAGAGTCTTTGATTTTTTGACTGTCCGTCAAAATTCCCACATCGAGTGATTTCTCATTCTCGCAGGATATTGTCAATAGGATTGTGAAAGAACACAGTAAGTACCCAAAAACAAATTTCATAGCTAAAAAGCAATTAGTATTCAGATATTAAATAGAACAAATTATACCATTTTTCTTCTCCCAAATCATTTCTCAAAATTTGAAAATCACAAAAGATGTAAGTTAAATATCTATAAAGTGAGGAAGAAAGATGTTACTATCACATTACTGTCACATGTGAGATAATTCATATTCAAAAACCACATAAATCAACAAACAAAGTCACAGTCATGTAGTAATTTTGCTGCCACAATTCGCCTATAATCAGACAAATTAAAAGGTTAGCTCTTAAACATTAACTATTCCAATTGCTATATTTAGTTTATTAATTTTTAAAGAATAATCCGATTATCTTCCTTGAAATACTTCCATTTTTGCTAGTAAGGTTAGCTAGTTACCATTCCAATTAGTTAGCTGAAAGACTAGTGCTGAAAAAAGTAACGGCGATACGTAAATGTAAAGAATAAAACAATTGACAAAAAAATAAATAACCCTCATCATTTTATCCAAATTTCAAAGGCTTGCCTCAAAACTAAGGCATAATATTCTTTTAATGCGGAGTGAAAAGTAATGAGAAAACCTGTTATCCCGAATAAAATTAATCCACAGATGCGAGTTTTTCCAAATACTCACTGGGCAATAAGCCTGTTCTTTTTTTAACAGCCGTTATAAAAGAAGTACGCGAGGCAAAGCCAACATATTTTCCAATAAATTCAATGGAGTAATTAGCAAAGTTAGGGTCTTCACTCTTAAAAGTCTTCAAATAATCTACTCGAGCGTCATTAATAAACTCATTAAAATTTTTACCCGATTCTTGATTTATAACTGCCGAAAGCAAATAGATGGGAATATTCACTTCCATGGAAAGATCAGAAATGGTGTAGCCGATTTTGGTAAATGACTGACTTTTTTCAAAATGTTCATTTATGGTAGACCAAATATTTCTCCCTTTGTGAATACTGACAAAAGTGATTTCTTCTTCTGGTTCTACAAATTCGACAGCCTCATTTAAAGACCTAACGGGATTATTGATTTGAACCCATCCCGTCAATCCATAAAGAATTTTGGGATGGCAAAATAAGTACAAACTAATAACCAAAATCTCCACCCAAATACTTACTAAAATGAATCGACCCACAGAAATATTATAATTTAGATGCAGAACGCCTCCTACAAATGCAACAAGTATTCCAAAAAATAAAACAGTAGCTATGATTAGATGAAATCGGAAGATCTCCTTATTTCTTTCAATCTGTAACTTTAAATTAAATATTTTATCCTTTGATTTATATAATTCATAAAAGGTCAAAACCGAAAAAATCAATAAACAAAAAATCCGATAAAAAGGAGCCCAATTAGTTGGCAACATTCCTTCAGGCTCAGAAATATACAGCGATTTATCAAAAATTGTATTTAATATAAACGCCTTTTTTTCTTCCTGACTAAGTAGATAAAAAGGAATTCTGTTAACCATATATATGAGCACAGGAATAAAGTTTAACAATTCCTTTCGCAATAAAACTACCGACTGATGAAGTACTGATTTAATATACAAATAAGCAAAAGGGCCGATGCATATGGGTGCCCAAGAATAAATTTTGTACGTGTATGGAAATTTTATGTATATATCCGTCAAAGGCAATATATTTCCTGCAGAGGTTAATACTAACATCAAAATTAAAGCTCCTAATAATTTTGAACTTAAAGACGAATAGGATTGCCCCAAGATCAGTATGCAAGCAACTACAATTCCCAGCGTAGATACAATCAGGGTTATGAGTATAAATGTAAAATCGTTCAATTTGAAGTGTAAATGATTGTAATGTTAATTTAGAACAGTATCGTATTATTTTAAAAATTTAAGGTTTATTCCATCATAGAACACCTAAAGAAATTATAATACCCATGCGTTTGACAACAATTGATATTGATAATATCCTATTTTAAAGTAAAACTAGAAAAAAACGCAGGGAACAAACGACAAAGAGAGCACCATGATGTCCAAAATCTTGAAATTTGAACACAAATTCCCCAAAAGTGAACAAGAAGCTCTTGTACACTAAAATTGGGGTGGCTAATTTCGACTTTATTTGTTTTAGGAACAGATAGAACTATAGAACACAGTTTTTGGTAATCCTTTGGCTTATAGCTGAAGGATTATTTTTTTTGCATCTACAGCTAAAATTTATTTAATGTAATTTACAAATACAAATTTTCTATTCCTCAATCTAACATTTTACTAAATACTTAAATAAAAAAGCTTCAGATTCCTCTGAAGCTTTTTAGATAATAAGTAGTAAATAAACATTTAATCAATCCAATTGATCTAAATAATCTTTAGGTAACAAACCGGTTCTTTTTTTAATAGCTGTAATGAATGAGGTACGGGAGGCAAAACCAATTTTTTGACCTATGTATTCGTTGGAATAACTTTCAAAAAATGGATCTTCCTTTTTAAAGGTTTTCAAATACTCAATTCGAATATCATTGATAAATTCATTGAAATTCTTTCCTGCCTCTTGGTTTATAACTGCGGAAATCAGATACATGGGAATATTGATTTCTGTGGAAAGATCCACGATAGTGTATCCAATTTTGGTAAATGATCTCTTTTTTTGCAAATGTTCATTGATGGTCAACCAAATATTTCTCCCTTTATGAATACTGACATGGGAGATTTCTTCATCCTCCTCCATGATACCCACTGCCTCTTGTAAACTTCTTACTGGATTATTTATTTGAATCCATCCTATCAATCCATATAGAATATTAGGCGTTGAAAATAAGTAAATACTGATAACTAATATTTCTACCCATAAACTTATAAGAAATATCCCATTAGCTTGTATGTTAAATTTTACTTGAATGATCACACCTAAAATGGCAGCGATTAATCCCCAAAATAAAATGGAAGTAATAATCCAATGAAAACGATATATATCTTGATTGTTGGAATTAATATCCTTAAGATTAAATATTTTTTTTCTAGATTTAATTAACTCATAAACGGTAAAGATGGTAATAGTCAACAAATAGATAAATCGAATAATTGGTGCCCATTGTATAGGAAGCAATCCTTCAGGTTCGGTTAAATACAATGTTTTATCTTGATATGTTCTTAGGATAAACTGCATTTTTTCACCATCGGAAAGAAGATAGAATGGGATTCTATTGAGCATATAAAGCAGCACAGGTAAAAACAATAAAAATTCTTTTCGGCGTAATCTTACGGATTGGTGTAAGACCGATTTTATATACAAGTAGGCAAAAGGAGCAATAGAAAATGGCGCCCAAGCAAATATTTTATATGAGTTGGGGTATTCTAGATATATACTCGTCGTTGACATGGATAAGCCAATGGAGGTACAGCATAAAGATATGAGTAATCCAGCGAGTAGCTTCGAGCTTAAAAATGAAATGGATTGTCCAAAAAGTAGTATGGAACTTACAATAAACCCGAGCGATGATAAAACAAGGGTGATAATTAAATAGGTTAAATTAGTCAAATCCTATAGTTTTTTAAATCCAACAATTACGATATCACCAAAAAAGTGATACCAAAAATCATACAACCATAGTATTTAATAGAACACTGACGAATAGACCCCTGAAAACCTAGCTTGTAAGCTTGAACACATCCAAGTGAAATTCAATCATTTGATACCTGAAATTACACTTTTTCATTCAAAAAACAAAAACGAAATCGCTTAATTATCAAATAGTTACGTATAACAGCATCAATTTTAATCTTGGTAATGTTCAAAATCAAAAAATATGGTCAGCAGATTTCTAATTATGAACTTTATTTGAATTTATTGAACATATACCATTTGTGGACAAAAAATACCCTATTTAATTTCGTGGATATCGTATTTAGAAACAGATACAGTAATAGAACACAGGTACATATTAATCCTCTAGCCTTTGGTTAGGGGATTATTTTTTAATAAATGGGTTCTTAATGTTTTCCCAAAAAATTGCTTGAATTTTACAAGAACATTAGATACAATGAATTACTCTTAGTTCAAAAAAACGGGTTAAAGATAAGTTTATCAACCGTATATTGAATGAAAGCAATAGTTGAATGGAAATTCATGTAACTCTTTCCAATGACATATGGTAAGAAATTAACCTCACTTGTCCATTCCCCGATCTCCTCCTCCATATATTGCCCCGAACTAGATTTTGATACAATCTAATAGACATAAAAAAAGTCCCTGAAAATCAGGGACTTAACTTTATTTGAGCGGTCCGGACGGGACTCGAACCCGCGACCCCATGCGTGACAGGCATGTATTCTAACCAACTGAACTACCGGACCGTCTTGTAATGTGGCACAAAATTAGCTAATTTATCCTTTCAAACAAATGCCCAAGCAAAAAAAACCTAAAAAATATGTTCCCTCCTGCCTCATATGAATACCCTAAAACCAGCTACTTCACTGAATATCTGAATTTTGAGCCCAACGAGAATATTTTTGAAGTTTTTGAGAATCAAACAAAAATAATCTTGGACATTTACCAAAATCTTTCTCCTAGGCAATGGTCTTACGCCTATAGCCCAGGTAAATGGACCTTGCAACAGCTTTTAGGCCACATGGTAGATACAGAACGTATCATCTCTTATCGTGCCTTGGCTATTAGTCGAGGAGAACAACAGGCCCTACCGGGATTTGATGAAAATGCCTATTTAGTAAAAGCCCATTACGAAAATCAAAATCCTGAACTGATCCTCAAACAGTATCACCTAACACGTCAAGCTACCATCGCCCTTTTACAATCCTTCTCTCCTGATCAATGGAATACTATTGGTCAGGCTAATGGCAATTCCGTCTCTGTTCGTGCATTATCTTGGATGATTGCCGGACATGAAAAGCATCATCTGTCCATTATGAATGAGCGATATGCTATTAGGAATTAGGAATGTAGCAACTGGAATGTACAATTGAGTGTTAGGAGGTCTTGCGCCTACGGGCATTGCAATTTGTCTTACCTAGTTGCTGTCGAATCTATCATTCAAGTGATTATTTTGAATTTTTAAACCAAAACTCTACAATATTCATTTTACATTCTACAACATTACTAACTCTGTTAACAATTATTCATTCTTCACTATCTTTACCCCATGAAATTTTACAAATACCAAGGTACAGGCAACGATTTTGTGGTCATTGATGACAGAGAAGGAACTTTTCAGCTCGGTCAAGCGGAGATTGCCCATCTATGTCACCGCCGTTTTGGCATTGGAGCCGATGGGTTAATGCTACTTCAAAATGCCGAAGGTTATGACTTCCGTATGGTTTATTATAATTCAGATGGAACCGAAGGTAGTATGTGTGGCAATGGTGGACGCTGTTTAGTACGCTTTGCGGCCGACTTAAATATCGTACAAAATTTCACCACTTTCATTGCCATTGATGGAGAGCACCACGCACATATTGCCCCGGATAAAATCTCCTTGCACATGAAAAATGTGGCCAAAATTGATGCTATTGAAGGCGACTATTTTGCACAAACAGGTTCCCCGCATTTGGTTCGATTTACTTCAAGTGTGAAGGATGAGAATGTCCAGCAAGTAGGTGCCGCCATCCGCTATTCTGACACTTTCAAACCACAAGGTGGTACCAATGTCAATTTTGTGGAAATTCTAGAAAAAGGACTATTTGTCAGAACCTACGAACGCGGCGTAGAGGATGAAACCTATTCCTGTGGAACTGGGGTAACAGCTGCCGCTTTAGTGGCTAACTCGGTCAAAGGCCTGTCCAGTCCAATTAGCATTCAAACTTTAGGAGGAAATCTATCCATTGAGTTCAAAGGTGATGCTCAAAACGGATATCATGATATATTCCTTATTGGACCAGCGGTGTGTGTCTTTAAAGGCGAAATTACATCCCTTTAACGGGTATATTGGTAAAACTTCCCATCGCACTTACTTGATTATTTTCTACCCGGTATATTTTCAGGCGGTAATTTCCATCTGGCAGATAAATAAATGGCAAATATCCTTCAGCGTGTCGCACATAAATGGCATCGTGATATTTCAACTGACGGGCTCTATCCAATTCCATAAAATACAAATTAAAGACCCAGCATTTCTTTTCGGCATTCTCAAAGACCACGTAAATCCCGTCGGAACCATGCGAAACCTTGACATGCGTTTTCTCGCCATGATACCTTAAACCATTTTTTTCTAACTTAAACTGCAACAAATCTTTGCCTGTTGATAAGGAAGTTTTTACCTGAACATCTTTTTGAAATTCCTTTTCTAAATGTGCCTCTCTAGGGCCCAACTGGTAAAATCCATGGGCAAATGTTAGCGAAACCACATCATTCACGTATGCCACTGAACTAGGAAGTTCTGCCGTAAAATCCACGATTGGCCCACTTAATTGAGACAATGATACACCTTTGGGAGCTCCTAAATCAGATTTTTTACCTAATGAATCAACAAAATAATAATGCTCTCTGCGCTGGATGCTGTGTTTGATGATAGCTGCAGATTCTGCCGTGGTAAAATTAACCACAGCCAATAAGTTATTCCAATAAGACAACCCAAAGTATAGCATAGAAAATGCTAAAATTAGCCAGACATTCCATGATTTATTCAGTGAAAATGTATGCCAATAAAGTAGGCATAGGCTGATTAAGAACAGGGTACTATTAATCGCATAACGACTCTCAAACACAAATTCAATCGGCAAATTGGCACGACCAATTGAATAAATCAGGGCGGTAGCCAGAATGAATAACTGAATAGCAATAATGAAGTCAAAAGATGATTTCTGACGAATCAATTGATAGGTATTTCTGAGAACAAATATCATCCAAGCTAATAAAGCCACTGCTCCTAGGCCCATACTTACTTGAATCCGAAGCTCGGAAGTGGTTGAGAAAAATACTCCTACAAATGAACCTAAATAAACCAAGAAAGTTTGAATGATAGCTCCCACCAGATGTAGATTATCCGACAAATGTCCTCGTTGGTACGGATGTTGATAGCCCCACATATACAATCCGAAAAAGGCAACTCCAGAAATAACCCAAATTAACCAATACATCTTGGCATAATTTTTCAACATGGGTATGGCCGCAGCAAATAGTAAAAAGCCATTTCCACTGGTGAAAACTGCTATAAATGCTAAAATTAGTGCGGTGATAAACTGGGTCTTGGCATTCCCTTTACCGTCCAGCACATAAAATACAATTAGTATGAAAAACACAATGCTATTATGCTGCAAGGCACAGACCGGCCAAAAGACATTGTGAAAATAAGCGACATTGTACCAAATAAAAGCTAATGGAATAATCCACCATTGAGGTAATTGGTAGCGATGCAGGTAGGCTTGTAAAATGAAATGTACCCCCAAGGTTGCCCCTGCCCCAACCAGGTTTAGAGTCATGTAGTCAATCTGCCCAGTTATGAAATATTGTATTAAACTGACAATGGACAAATAACCCTCTCGATGTTCATTGCATTGAGATACCAACAAGGCAATTTTGTCTAACCATGTATCATTCCCGTAAAAAAAACGAATTATAAAGCCATTGATAGCACTCCAGTCATCAGCAAAAGGAGCATTGATTCCAAATTTCAGCAGAAATAAATAGAAGAAAATGGCAGGTGCTAGTGAAAGAAAAAAATAAAAATACCGCTGGCGAAACAAGTTCATTAAACCCAATATTATTCTTAAGAAAATTTTCTAATTTAGAGGCTATGTGTTCTCATATCCACAAAAGTAAGCAAATAATTTGACAGCCTTCTTTGAAAATTAACCTTATGGCATTACACCTTGACAGTACGACTCAACAAAATGTAAATCAGTGGCTTTCCGGAGCCTATGATGCAGAAACAAAATCTCAAATCCAGCGCTTGATTGATCAAGAAGATCATGTGACCCTGACCGACTCATTTTATAAATCTTTGGAATTTGGAACAGGTGGAATGCGCGGAGAAATGGGGGTAGGATGTAACCGCATGAACCGCTACACGGTTGGTGCTGCTACACAAGGATTTGCCAACTACCTATTGACCGTATTGGGTAATCAGAAAATCAAAGTGGTTATTGCCCATGATTCTAGAAATAACTCGCCGGAGTTTTGTCGGATTGCGGCTGATATTTTTACTGCCAATGGCATAGAAGTGTATTTATTCCCTGCCTTGCGTCCTACTCCTCAATTATCGTTCGCAGTGCGACATTTAAGTTGCCATGCGGGATTGGTTATTACCGCTTCTCATAACCCCAAGGAGTACAATGGTTATAAGGCGTATTGGGCAGATGGATCGCAAGTGGTGGCTCCTCACGACAAAAACATCGTTGCTGAAGTGAACGCCATTCTTTCAGTAGATGACATTAAATTCCAAGGCAACGATGCACTTTTGCACATTTTGGATGAGAAAATAGATCAAGAATATTTAAAAACTATACAAGCAAACTGCCGTCAACCGGAGGTTATTCAGCGTCAAAAAGACCTTAAGATTGTCTTTTCTCCTATTCACGGCACTGGTATCACTTTGGTTCCTAAAGCATTGCAATTGTTGGGTTTTACCTCGGTACATATAGTGCATGAGCAGGCAGAACCAAACGGGAATTTCCCAACCGTAATATATCCTAATCCAGAGGAAAAAGAGGCGATGACTTTGGCACTTGAACAAGCCAAAGCTTTGGATGCTGATTTGGTGATTGCGACCGACCCAGATGCGGATCGTGTGGGAGCTGCCGTGAAGAGCCCTAGTGGTAATTGGCAATTGTTAAATGGAAATCAAATGGCCAGCTTGATTCTTTATTACTTATTGAAAGTAGACAAAAAGCTTGGCCGATTAACGGGCAAGGAATTTGTAGCTAAAACAATTGTAACCACCGACTTAATTGATAAAATGTGTGCTCAGCAAGGTGTGCCGTGTTATAACACATTGACGGGATTTAAATACATCGCACAGGTCATTCGCGAATTAGAAGGAAAGGAAAAATTCATTGGTGGAGGAGAAGAATCTTATGGCTATTTAATTGGGGATGCAGTGCGCGACAAAGATGCCGTGGCCTCATGTGCGATGATTGCTGAGTTAACAGCCTTTGCCAAAGACCAAGGAAAATCCCTATTCGATTTTCTGGCTGAAATGTATATCGAGAATAATTTCTATTATGAAGGATTAATTTCGCTTACGAAAAAAGGTAAAGCAGGTGCGGAGGAAATCAAGCAAATGATGATTAACCTTCGATCTAATGTCCCTGCTAGCGTGGCGGGAAGTAAACCCGTTAAGGTATTGGATTATGAAGGATTACAGTCCACGGATTTAAACACCGGACAAGTGAGTCCAATCGTGGAGGGAAGAGGAATAGAGGCTTCCAATGTGATCCAGCTAATCCTTGCTGATGGATCCAAAGTTTCCGCTAGACCCTCGGGGACAGAGCCTAAAATCAAGTTTTATGTATCTGTCAATGCCCCGTTAAAAGAGGCAAGCGACTTCGACCAAACATTGAAGGCTTTGCAGGAAAAAGTCAAAACTATTCAGGAGGACTTAGGGCTTAAATAAAATTGTTTCCTGAGGAAATTAGAGAATTTTCAACGCTCTTTTTTAACGCTGTTAAGGTTTAAAACCTTGACAGCGTTGAGCGTTGTAACGTTTTTAAAACAAAAGATATTGTCCAGAAAACTGATTTTACGCTAACTTAAACTCCGAAGTAAAGTGGAATTCTATTTCTGGATTATTCGTTTGGTTCATCCGCAAAATCCAATCAGACTCTGCTAAAAACACATAATTGCCATCTTTATCTTGGGCAATGTTCTGGCCCTTCAAACGCACAAACTCTTGAAGCTTTTTGGGGTCTTCTGAGGTTATCCAACAAGCTTTACTTACTTGCATACCATCGAAGCGACATTTTGCACCATATTCATGTTCCAATCGATATTGAATGACCTCATATTGAAGGTCTCCTACCGTTCCTACGATCTTACGATTACCCAATTGAGGTTGCAAAAATAATTGAGCTACTCCCTCATCTGTCAACTGATCAATCCCCTTTTCCAATTGCTTGGCTTTCATTGGATCCAGGTTAATCAATTCCTTGAAAATTTCTGGTGAAAAATTAGGAATGCCTTGATAATTCAGCACTTCTCCTTCTGTGAGGGTATCGCCAATTTTAAAGTTACCTGTATCATACAATCCCACTACATCGCCGGGGAAACCCTCTTCGATCACCTCTTTTTCTTGGGCCATAAAATTGTATGGATTGGCAAAACGTACATTCTTCTTTAATCGAACATGTTGATAAAAAGTATTCCTTTGAAAAACGCCCGAACAAATACGCAAGAAAGCTATTCTATCCCGATGTTTAGGATCTAGATTGGCATGTATTTTGAACACAAAACCTGTAAATTTCTTTTCGGTAGGCTCAACAACCCTTACATCGGTGCCACGAGCCTGAGTGGGTGGAGCTATCTTGGTAAACGTATCCAACAATTCTTGAATACCGAAATTATTCACCGCCGATCCAAAAAATACGGGCGCAATTTCTCCAGATAAATATTCAGAACGATCAAAAGGCTCATAAACTCCTTCAATCAATTCCACATCTTCCCGTAATTGGGCAGCATCCTTCTCTCCTACTCGAGCATCCAATTCTGGGGTATGAATATCCACCGAAACCACATTTTTCTCAATTTTTGTTTTATTTGCCGAGAATAAATTCAGGGAATGATCTAGCAAATGATATACTCCTTTGAAATTGGAGCCCATGTTAATAGGCCAAGTCAAAGGACGAACGCGAATAGAAAGCTTCTGCTCCAACTCATCCAATAAATCAAATGGATTTTGACCTTCGCGGTCCATTTTGTTAATAAAAATAATCACTGGAGTCTTTCGCATCCGACAAACCTCCATCAAACGCTCGGTTTGTTCTTCTACTCCTTTTACGCAATCAATCACCAAAATAACGGAATCAACTGCCGTAAGGGTTCTATAAGTATCCTCCGCAAAGTCTTTGTGCCCTGGTGTATCCAAGATATTAATTTTAACCCCCTGGTAATCAAAAGTCATCACCGAGGTAGCCACCGAGATTCCTCTTTGTCTTTCGATTTCCATGAAATCAGAGGTAGCGCCCTTTTTAATCTTATTCGACTTAACAGCACCTGCCGTTTGTATAGCTCCTCCGAAAAGGAGTAATTTTTCCGTTAAAGTGGTCTTTCCAGCATCCGGGTGAGAGATGATTCCAAAGGTTCTTCTTTTGGAAATTTCAGCAGCGAGATTACTCATTCAATGAATTTTAAAAAATGAATTGCAAAATTAAGGCAAAAAAAAATGGCACCCAATGCGGGTGCCAAATATTGTCTCTGATAAACTTACTTATTCTGATTCAGGTTACTATTTTTTCTACTGTAAAGGAAATACACCAATACACCTAAACTACCCCAAATCAAGAAAGAAATCTTAGTTTCTGTACGTAATCCCCACATGAGGTAAAGGTTGCACAAGATACCTAAGGTAGCCACTACCGGAAGCAATGGGGCACGGAATGGACGCTCAATATTCGGTTCACGAACGCGCAACAACCACACTGCCCCACAAATCATCGCAAAAGCTAATAAAGTACCCGAACTACACATTTCTGACACTTTGTCGATAGGTGTCAAGGCAGAAACAACAGAAACAATACCTCCTACGAAAATAGTGCTCTTCCAAGGGGTTTTGAACTTAGGGTGAATTGCTCCAAACAATCCTTTTGGCAACAAACCATCTTTTGCCATACCTAAGAAAATACGTGTTTGAGACAACATCATAACCAGCATCACAGATGTAAGACCAGCCGTGGCGGCAATTGTCACAATGTACATGGCAATAGGCAACCCAGCTCCTTCAAAAGCTGATGCTACTGGAGCTTTTAAATCCAAAGTATCGTATTTGACCATACCAGTTAATACTAATGACACCAAGATGTACAATAAGGTACAAATCAATAAGGATGCGATAATCGCAAATGGAATATCTTTGGTAGGATTGATAGCCTCTCCGGCTTGGGTAGATACTGCATCAAAACCAATATAAGCGAAGAAAATAATACTCGCAGCTGTTACCACCCCATTAAAACCATAATGTTGTGCCCCAGAATCATCAATGACTGCATCCGGGATAAATGGTGTCCAGTTGGCGGTATCTACATAAAAAGCACCCACCACAATCACGAAAACCACCGCTGCCACTTTCAAAATCACGATTAAATTATTCGTACTGGCAGCTTCTTTAATTCCTTTTACTAAGACCCAAGTTACTCCCCAAACAATTAAGAAGGCTGGTAAATTAAAGGCAAAAGCAAAATCCGGTACTACTTCTCCCGCAGCTCTCAACTTTTCCGCTTTTTCTGCGGCAGTTACAGGGTCATTGGTGAGATAAATCGGTAAGTTAATATTGAAGAGGTGTAATAGTTTTTCAAAATACCCAGACCAGGCCACGGCTACCGTAGTAGCTCCCATCATATATTCCAAAATCAAGTTCCATCCAATGAACCAGGCAAAAAACTCTCCTACTGTTCCATAGGAATAAGCGTAGGCAGAGCCTTCCACAGGTAAAATGGAAGCAAATTCTGCATAACATAAAGCAGCAAAAGTACATGCTACCCCTGCCATCACAAAAGATAAAGCTAGGGCTGGACCTGCCCAATCATGGGCAGCAATACCCGTCAAGGTAAAAATACCTCCACCGATAACGGCACCGATACCTAAGGAAGTCAATGCCCATTTACCAAGTACTCTTTTTAATTGATTGTTTTTCACATCGGCAGCATAGGCTTCCAATGGTTTTTTTCTCCAAATACTGTTGCTCATAGCATCAAATTTTTAAATGGAAATCATCAAAAAGCCGGTGCAATGTTGCACCGGCCTAATGAATTTATTTTTTATCTTTTTTCGACGAACCCAAGTCGATAACAATAGGTGCTGCCACAAATATAGATGAATATGCACCAAATACAACACCAATAAACATGGCGAAAGAGAATCCTCTTAGTACATCTCCACCGAAGAAAAGCAATACAGTAACCACTAAAAATACGGTAGTCGCAGTCATCACGGTACGTGACATGGTGTGGTTGATGGACTCATTGATGGTTTTAATCATCAAGGCTTTGTTGTTCATATCAGGGTTCACACCAATTTCCTCTCGGATACGATCAAATACTACCACGGTATCATTGATGGAATAACCAATTACCGTCAATATCGCAGCAATAAACACTTGATCTACTTCTAATTCGAAACCAAATAAACGAACGATTCCTACCATACCCAATACTACCAATGTATCGTGCAATAGGGCAATGATACCTCCCAAAGAGTATTGCCATTTACGGAAACGAATCAAGATGTAGATGAAGATGGCAATCAGTGCATAGAAAATTGACACAAATGATTGAGTCAAAATATCATCCGCTACGGTTGCTCCCACTTTTGACTCAGATAAAATCTTAGGATTATTAGCCGAAAACTCTTTTAATCCCTTTTCTAAAGCCGTTCTAACTGTATTGTTCGCTTGAATCGACTCATCTTCCACTAAATAAGAAGTAGTCACTTTCAACTTGGTTTGACCGTTATAAGTCTTCACCTCAGAACCTACTCCATTAAAGTCATCTTTTAAAGCTTCTTTCACCAAACCAGCCTCAACTGGCTTTGAGAACTCCACCACATAGGAACGTCCACCTTTAAAGTCTACTCCAAGGTTGAATCCTCCTTGCATAAACAATACCACAGCTCCAGCAATAATTAAACACCATGAGAACCAGTAAGAATATTTACGCTTTCCAATGAAATCGAAATTCATTCCTTTGAAAAGATCCTTAGAAATAAATGTCTCAAAAGTCATCTCCTTTTCTTTTCCGGCCTTAATGGCACGCTTTGCCATCCAGTCGATGAAAATATGGGACAAATACACTGCAGTAAATACGGAAGTAGCTAAACCAATACACAGTGTTACTCCGAAGCCTTTTACTGAACCTGATCCAAAAATAATCAAGATAACACCCACTAAAACTGTAGTGATATTACCATCCAAGATAGCACTCAATGCCTTTTCGTATCCTAAGTTGATGGCATCCAATAATCCTTTCCCCTTATGCAACTCCTCGCGAATACGCTCATTAATCAATACGTTGGCGTCTACCGCCATACCTAGTGTTAAAACTACACCCGCGATACCCGGTAAAGTCAAGGAAGCTTGAATTTGAACCAAAACTCCGGCAATAAAGAATAAGTTGAACAACAAAGATAAGTTGGCCATCCAACCCGGAGCACCGTAGTAGCCTACCATGAACACAATCACTAATAACAAACCAATGGCCATGGAAATATATCCTTGATTGATCGCCTCATTACCTAATGAGGGGCCGATGAAAGCGTCCTCTACGATACGAGTAGGGGCAGGTAACTTTCCAGCCTTCAACACATTAGCTAGATCCTTTGCCTCTTCTACAGTGAAATTACCTGAGATAGAGGAACGACCACCTGGAATCTCACCATTAATTACTGGGGCAGAATACACATAACCATCTAATACGATGGCGATACGACGACCTACATTAGCACCAGTAAGGTTTTTCCAAATACGAGCACCTGTTCCATTCATAGACATAGTTACTTCTGCACGACCCGTTTGATCAAAGTCTTGTGCGGCATCAGTAATCACATCACCTTCTAATGGAGCTGATTGACCTTCTCCCTTCTTTAATGCTTCTAAACTTAAAATCTCATCGCCGTTTGTCGATGGGGTACCTTTAGCTGACCAGGCAAATGTCAAGTTCGCTGGGAAGAAAGCCTTCACTTCTGGACGACGAAACAAAGCGTTCACACGAGCAGTATCTTTACGATATACGCCAATGCCATTGCCCATTTGAACAAATAATTTTGTCAGGGCATTACCCGCAGATGTATCTGCCTTCGCCTTTCCAGAATCTGATTTAGAAGATGATGCCAATTGAGATGCTAGGGCGTTGGAAGCAGTATCCTTTGTAGCCGTAGCTGGTTTAGCTGCAACAGCAGGAGCCTTAGTTTCTTGCTCTAATAAAGCACCCAAAGCATTTAAGCCAGCACCATATTCGTTCAATTCATAACACTCAATAAACTCTAGCTTAGCCGCGCCTGACAATAATTTACGAGCTCGCTCTGGATTATCCACACCTGGTAATTCTACTTGAATACGGTTAGAACCTGGCAAACGCTGAATATTTGGGTTAGCCACACCAAATTTGTCAATACGTGCCTGAATGATTTTGTACACGCGATCTACCGCTCCGTCAATCTCCGCATTGATCACTTTCTTCACCTGAGAATCAGAAGAAGTTGAACTAATTTTACCTCTATTCACTGAATTAGCAAATACAGAAGCTAGCTTTTGGTTCGGTGCAATTTTAGCAAAGGCAGCATAGAACAACTCATTGAAAGGCAAGGTCGAATTCACCTGTTGCTTCGTAGCCTCAGCTAATGCCTTTTCAAAATTCGGGTCATTGCTTTTACCGGAAAGAGCGCGTAAAATCTCATCTGGAGAAACCTCCAAAACAGCATGTAAACCACCTTCTAAGTCAAGACCTTTTTGTAAAGCATATTGAGTAACCTCTTGGAATGTATATCCTAAATAAACGGGTTGTTTCCAAAGAGAGTCAATAAAACGCAAACGCTTAGCAGGATCATACTTGCCATCTTTGGTCGTAGCATAAGAAACCGCTTGATCACGTAATTGATTAGCTTTCCAAGTAAAGGAAAGGAAGAAAATACATAAGGCTGAAATAATCGTAGTCAGCCATATAATGGCACTTTTGTAACGCATAATAGTAAATTAAAAATGAAATAAATGAATATAATTGTCCTTAAAACAAGACAATCATCAAGGGGCCAGAGTGGCTATAAATTGAGTAAATAGAATACTCAGAATTTGGGCACGTGGTAATGAAATAGGTAATTTGATGGCATGCAAAGTCTCCTGAAAAATCGGAATATTGATTTGAGGAAAGACCCAATCACTTGGAAAATCAAGCTGTAAATGACTACTTACCTGATAAACGGGGTGCTCTGCTTTAATAATAGTTTCCTTAGAGGAATCCTTTTTGCCACTGGTTGTAGTCTTTTCAGTTTTATGTTGTTCCTTTCCTACTCCTAACAAAGAAATAGGATTTGCCACCATCCAGAATAGGACGGGAAGAAACAAAAACAACTGAAAAATATTTACCTTCTTTTGCATGATGGAGTGCAAAAATAGGACATTTTTTTTACAAATCAATTTCCCCTAGCTTACAATTAAAATTAGTAAATTTGCGAAACAAAACACCCAACCATGCTGGCTTACCTGGACCCTACACATATTAAGTCTTTTATTCAAGCTGCTTTGAGAGAAGACGTGGGTCCTGGAGATTTCACCTCTCTTGCCACCGTGGATACATCCACTCAAGGAAAAGCTCATTTAATAGTTAAGGATTCTGGCATCTTAGCAGGAGTAGAAATGGCTCACTACATTTTTAAGGAAGTGGATCCTTTACTCCATGTACAAACTTTCTTGATGGATGGCGCCAACATTCAGCCAGGACAAGTAGTTTTAGATGTACAAGGAAATGCACAATCCATTCTAAAAGCAGAGCGACTCGTTCTGAACTGCATGCAAAGGATGTCAGGAATTGCCACCTATACCCGAAAAATGGTCAATCTGTTGGAAGGTACTCGATGTCAATTATTGGACACTCGGAAAACAACTCCCAATTTCCGAATTGCAGAGAAATGGGCTTGTAAGATTGGTGGAGCTGTCAACCACCGCTATGCCTTATATGATATGATTTTAATCAAAGATAATCATGTCGATTATGCAGGTGGAATCAAAGCTGCCCTAAAAAAAGCTCAGGAATACAACCAAAGTCATGCACTTGGCTTGGCTATCGAAATCGAGGTGCGCAATGAAGCAGAATTGGATGAGGTCTTAGAAGTAGGTGGAATACAACGTATAATGTTAGATAATTTTAGCCCAGATAGACTCCGTGATGCAGTTCGCAAAATCAATGGAAGATATATTACAGAGGCTTCTGGTGGTATCACAGAAAATACCCTTCGGGCCTACGGCGAAACGGGCGTTAATTATATTTCTATGGGAGCATTAACTCATCAAATTAAAAGTTTAGATCTAAGCTTAAAAGCAACAAAAGCATGAATTTACAGGAAGAAGCAGTAGAAGTAGGATATATCAGTAGATCAGCCCCCAAGGGAGCTGAATTAATTAATGCCATCAAAAAACTGAAAGCGGAAAAAAACGCCGTGATATTGGCGCATTATTATGTGGACGGAGAAATTCAGGAATTAGCTGATTATGTGGGAGATAGCCTAGGGTTATCCCAAGCTGCGGAAAAGACAGATGCTGATCTGATTGTGTTTTGCGGTGTACACTTTATGGGAGAAACCGCTAAAATATTGAATCCAAGTAAAAAGGTGGTAGTACCCGATTTCAATGCGGGCTGTTCTTTGGCAGATTCTGTACCGGTAGAAGAATTTGCGGCACTAAAAGCCCAACATCCTGATGCGGTGGTGGTAAGCTATATTAACTGCTCGGCAGAGATTAAAGCCATGACCGACATTATTTGTACTTCCTCCAATGCCGTACAAGTAGTAGAATCTATTCCTGCTGATAAAGAAATCATCTTTGCCCCAGATGCCAATTTAGGAAGATACGTAGCCCATAAAACTGGTCGAGAACTGATATTATGGGAAGGTGCTTGTATGGTGCATATTGACATTTCCTTAGAAAAATTAAAGCAATTGAGAGTCGAATTTCCAGATGCTTTGTTGATTGCCCACCCAGAGTGTCAAGAAATGATTTTACGGGAAGCAGATTATGTGGGTAGCACTACTGCGCTATTGAACTACGTAGAAAAATCCGATAAACAAACCTTTATTGTCGCGACTGAAGCAGGTATATTACATAAAATGAAATTGGCCGTTCCCAATAAACATTTGATTCCTGCCCCAGCCAATGAACAAAATTCATGTGCCTGCAGCGAATGCCCATACATGAAAATGAATACGATGGAAAAGTTGTACAATGCTTTATTTTACGAACTCCCAGAAATTCATTTAAGCGAAGAAATACGTGTTCCCGCTTACAAGGCACTGAAGGCCATGTTGGAAATTTCCAAATAAAGGAATTCTAATTTGTTAATCAGTTCTTGCGATCTGAAGATTTCACCCGGATTTCACTTGAAATTCACCTGAATTTCACTTGGGGCTTACCTGAATTTCACTTGAGTTTCATTTAGATTTGTCAACTTTGTCAAAGTTGACAAATCTAAATGAGGAAAAGCAAAAATAAAAATCAACTTATTGATGTAATTCGAATAAGGCTTCAATCTCGACAGGAATATTATCGGGTAAAGTTCCCATCCCAACTGCACTCCTAACTCCTATCCCCCTTTCTTCTCCCCATACCTTGGCAAACAATTCGCTACATCCATTGATGATGTAAGGATGACGTTCAAAATCAGCTGTACAATTCACCATTCCCAATACTTTTACCACTCTTTTGATTCGATTTAAACTACCTAATTGAGCTTTCAAGGTAGCTAAAATGGTTAATCCAACTTGTTGGGCAGCTAGTTTACCCTCTTCCATAGATAAGGCATCTCCCACTCTTCCTATGATCAGCTGGCCATTTGTTTGAACAGGACCATGTCCTGAAACATAGTATAATTCTCCCATTTGAAGCCCAGGCTTGTAAACGCCGAGTGGGCTAGGAGCTGGCGGTAATTCCAAATTTAAGGCTGCAAAATTTTCTTCAGGTGTATGCTTATCCATATAGTTGATGTATGATTTCTGAAATTAAACCCGTCCAACCCGTCTGATGGCTGGCACCCAATCCTTTCCCTGTATCCCCGTCAAAATACTCAAAAAACAAGATGGAATCCTTGAAATGTTCATCTTCTTGCATTTTCTCATAACTTCCATACATAGGAATTTTCCCCTCCTTATTGCGTAAAAACAAATCCAGTAAGCGCTTAGAAACTCCTTCTGCCGCATCCTTGATATTGACCATGACTCCTGAATTAGTGGGAAACTCCACCTCGTAGTCAGTACCGTAATAATCCGAGAATTTCCTCAAGGAGTCAATAATTAAGAAATTCATGGGGAACCAAATAGGCCCTCGCCAATTGGAATTACCACCAAACATATCCCCAGTAGATTCTGCTGGGTCATAATTTACCTGAATAGTTCCTCCCTCATAATTAAATCGATAAGGATGTTCTTTGTGGTATTTGGATAAAGTTCTAATACCATAATCAGATAAAAACTCTGTTTCGTCGAACATTCTCTTCATGATCATCTTCATTCGATGCCCCCTCAAAATGGATAAAAGTCGACTTTCTCCTTTTCCCGGTTCATACCATCGAGAGATAAGATTGGCCAAATCGGGACGGTTGTTTAATACCCATTCCACTCGGCGCTTAAATAGAGGTAATTTTTCCAACATATCAGAGGTTAAGACCTCCACCGCAAATAGAGGAATTAGCCCCACCATAGAACGCAGTTTTAATAACATGACACTACCATCTTCCTTGTGCAGCATATCATAATAAAACTGGTCATCCTCATCCCAAAGGTTTACTTTATCTCCTCCAATGGCCTGCATGGCACCTGCAATATGCAAAAAGTGCTCAAAAAACTTGGAAGCCATATCCTGATAAACCGGATTTTCAAGGGAAATCTCACAAGCGATGCGAAGCATATTCAAGCTATACATGGCCATCCAACCCGTGCCATCAGCCTGCTCTAAATGTCCTCCCGTTGGCAATGTCGCCGATCGATCAAAGACCCCAATATTATCCATCCCCAAAAATCCACCTCCAAAAATATTGTTTCCTCCTTCATCTTTTAAATTAACCCACCAAGTAAAATTCAATAACAATTTATGAAAAATTCGCTCCAAGAAAGTCACATCACCCACCCCATTCATCTGCTTATCTATCTCGTAAACTTTCCACGTTGCCCAAGCATGTACAGGAGGATTGACGTCTGAAAATGACCACTCATAAGCTGGTATCTGCCCATTGGGGTGCATATAATACTCTCTAAGAATAACCGCTAATTGCCTCTTGGCAAAATCTGGATCTAAACGAGCTAAAGGCAAGGTATGAAAGGCCAAATCCCAAGCAGCAAACCATGGGTATTCCCATTTGTCAGGCATTGACAATATGTTGGCCGCATACATGTGACGCCAAGTATGATTACGCCCAAACTTCCTACTTGGATGCGGCGCTGGCATGGCGGGATCACCTTTGATCCATTCAAAAACATTATAATAATACCACTGTTTAGTCCAAAGCATCCCCGCATAGGATTGCCGCTGAATATTTCTCAGTTTTTCATCCTTTACTTGTCCATGCAATTCCTCATAAAATTCATTCGCCTCCTGAATCCTCTTGGCATAAATAGCATCAAAATCCTCGAATGGATGCGCCATCGACTGGTTGGTCAATCGAAGACGAAATACTTTTTTGCCCCCTGCTGGCACCTTTGCGGAAAATCGAACGGCCGCCTTACTACCTATATTATTGGGATTAACCGCATTTTTTGCCTTGTTTACGATATAATCATTGATTCCATCCTTCACAAAATGACTAAGATTTGGAGAATCATGTAAGCGCCTGAAATTGGTCTCATTATCACAAAACAAAAACTCGTCCGGATTTTCTGCATAAAGCTTGAAGCGTCCCACGACCCGATGATCCACCTCAATAAAAGAGTGTCCTACTCCCGTCAGTAAAGGCTTGTATTTATAATTTTCGTATCCCCAACACCAGGTATTTCTATACCAAATAGTCGGTAAAACCGTGATGGGTGCCGCTACTTTAGCTCTATTTTCAACCGTCACCTGAATCAAAATATCCTGCTCATCGGCTTTGGCATACTCCATTTTGATGTCAAAATACTCATTACGATCAAAAATACCGGTATCTAATAGCTCGTATTCTGGTTCTAAGCGAGTCCTTTTTTTACTTTCATCAATGAGTTTTTGATAAGGAAAAGCCTGATGCGGGTATTTATAACTCATGCGCATGTAGGAATGCGTAGGCGTAGAATCCTCGTAGTAATACAGCTCTTTGACATCTTCACCGTGATTGGATTCACCACCCGTCAGCCCAAAAAATCTTTCTTTTAAGATATGATCTTTATGGTTCCAGAACGCAAATGCAAAACAAACATGTTGTTTATTATCCGAAATTCCACCTATACCCTCCTCGCCCCAGCGATAGGCTTTGGATCTCGCCATATCATGCGTGATGGAATCCCATGCATTCCCATGTGCGGAATAATCCTCACGTACTGTTCCCCATTGTCGCTCCGTCAAATATGGCCCCCACTTCTTCCAACCCTTATTATCATTCCGAGTTTTTAATCGTGCCCGCTCCGCTCCTAATTCCGACATATCGTTTAATTTGTATGAATAAATGCAATTCGCAAAGTTATTCATTTCATGCAGAATGGAAATATTATCAGAGGCGAATTGTAAACAAGCATTGAAAAATACTATTTCATGGAAAAAGAGTGAAAATCCAATGAGTACTCCCCTCTCAAATTCTTCTAAAATTCAATACCTTTAAACTTTAATTTGAGTTTACATAATCACTCTCTTACATAAATAATTACTTTAAGATCAAAAATGCAGTTTAGTACCCCTGTATACATTCCTGAATCAGTTCATAAAATTACCGACAAAAGCACATTGCTCAGTATTGGTTCCTGTTTTGCAGAAAATATGGGCAAAAGATTGGAACTGTTACCTCTATCTATCCTAAATCAACCCTTCGGAACACTATTTCACCCTCAAGCAATTACAAATGCTTTGCAGACCCATAAGCTCTCCGCCATCGAATTGGTAAAACAACAGGGCGTTTGGCTACATCCTGATTATCATTCTAGCCTGTGTGCTAATGATGCCTCCGATTTAATGGAGCTTATTCAAGAGCGTCAACAAAAGGTCAAAAGGCAATTAGAACAATGCCAATTCCTTATGATTACTTGGGGAACTGCCTTTTATTATTGGGACAAAAAGCTGCGCAGACCCATCGCTAATTGCCACAAACAAGCCGCCCAATCATTCGAAAAACGCCTTTCTACTATCGAAGAAATAGTGGAAGTCTATCAAACATTTATCAAAAATACGCTACAAAAAAATCCTGATTTACGTATAATACTAAGTGTATCTCCCGTCAGACATACCAAAGATGGCTTACCAGAAAATGCTATATCCAAGGCTACGCTCCGCTTAGCTGCGCAAAAAATTCAGGAGATTTTCCCGCAGGTGGATTATTTCCCCGCCTATGAAATCATGATGGATGAATTGAGGGACTATCGATTCCATGCTTCTGATTTAATCCACCCGAATGAAACGGCAGAAGAATATATTTGGCAGAAATTTAAGACCTGCTACCTGCATGACGACTTGATTGCCATTGAAAAAAAATGGAAATCCGTCTATCAAACACTAGCGCATCAATTTCATCCAGCCAAAAAAGCCCTTTATCTACAAAATCTGGAACAAATCCTCAGCGAATATTCCCATGATTCTTTGGCATATGATACTCATAAAATCCAAGAGGCTATCCGTGCTCGAATTTTATCAATTACTTAATGTAGGCAGGCAAAAAAAGGTGAAAATACCTTATATTTGAGGTTTGATAGAGAAAGAACCGACATGGGAGAATTAAGCGTCAGCAAAGAAATAATATTAGGTGCCCTAAGTACCGTTCAAGAGCCCGATCTGAAAAAGGATTTGGTTACCTTGGGCATGATTAAAGATGTGGAATTAGGTATCGGTGAAGTTCGTTTCACCGTCGTTTTAACTACACCCGCCTGTCCACTGAAAGAGAAAATCCGACAAGATTGTGAGGAGGCCATTCATCGCTTGGTTCACCCAGATTTGAAGATTACCATCAACATGACGGCAGAAGTAACGAGTTTAGCTTCTTCCGATCCACTGATACCAGGAGTTAAAAATGTGATTGCCGTAGCATCCGGAAAAGGTGGAGTGGGTAAATCGACTGTTACGGCCAACCTGGCTATGGCTTTGAAGCAAAGCGGAGCCAAGGTGGGAATTTTAGATGCTGATATTTCTGGCCCATCCATCCCCGTGATGTTTGGGGCAGAGGATTTACAACCTTTGGTCCAAGAAGTAAATGGGAAAAACCGTATTCAACCGATCATGCAATACGGTATTAAAATGATTTCTATGGGCTTTTTAGCCCCAACGGAAAGCCCAGTGCCTTGGAGAGGGCCTATGATGACACAGGCTTTGCGCCAGTTTTTCGGTGATACCCATTGGGATGAACTAGATTATTTGTTGATTGATTTACCTCCGGGAACATCTGATATACATTTAACATTAGTTCAATTGATTAAATTAACGGGGGCGGTCATCGTGACCACGCCTCAAAAGGTAGCACTTTCAGATGCTACCAAAGGTCTACAGTTTTTTAATCAAGCGGGAATTAATGTGCCTATTTTAGGCTTAGTAGAAAATATGGCCTATTTTACTCCGGCAGAATTACCAGAAAATAAATACTATTTGTTTGGACAAGATGGGGGTAAGCAATTAGCAGAAAAATATAAAGTTCCTTTCTTAGGAGAAGTTCCTTTAGTGCAAGCCATCCGTGAAGCTGGAGATGAAGGAAAACCAATTGCATCGAATGACAGTGCGAGTGCGAAAGCATTTGCACACATTGCTGCCAATTTAGCACAACAAATAGCTATTAGAAACGCTTCAACGCCACAACTTTAATCCATGGAAAATCACCCTCTATACTCCAAAGTACAAGCAGCCCTTGATTCCATACGTCCATACTTAATCGCAGATGGCGGAAATGTTGAAATCGTGGAGATTACAGACGACAATCGCTTAAAGCTAAATTTATTAGGAGCTTGTAAGTCGTGCAACATGTCAGCCATGACTTTCAAAGCTGGTGTAGAAGAAGCTATTCGCCGTGAGGTGCCCGAAATTGTTTCGGTGGAGGAGTTAAGTCAAACCCTACATTCATAAATTCATGATGCGTATTGGAATATTTTTTGGTGGCCCAGCTCGTGAACGTGAAATTAGCTTTGCTGGAGGTAAAACGGCTATGGCGCATATCAACCAAGCACTGTTTCAACCTGTACCAGTCTTTGTAGACAGCTTGGGGAACTTTATTTTGATTCATGAAGAGTTGATTCATGCTAGCTCTATCCGAGATTTCTATCCTCCCAAGAGATTTCAAGATGACATTTTCTCGGTGTACATTGAGTCTTTAAAAGATTTATCAGCATCAGATTACCAAGAAATTATCTCCGAAATAGGACAAGTAATACACCCGCACCAATTTACCCAATACTTCGATTTTGTATTTTTAGCCATGCATGGTCCAGCCGCCGAAGATGGAAGCATCCAAGGCATGTTGGAATGGTATGGTATACCTTATTCTGGGCCAGGCTTATTAGGCTCCTCCATTGGTATTGATAAAGCTAAGCAGAACGATTGGCTGAAAAAGAGTGTGGGTTTGGATAAAAAATACTTTGTTCTTCAAAGAGAAGACTACGAGAAATACGGTAGAGAAACGCTTTTTGAACAGGTAAAAAAAGAAATCGGTATACCTTTTGTCGCCAAAGCCCCTCATCAGGGTTCTTCTATTGGATTGGCTTTTGTAAAAAAGGATTCTCTGGAGGACTTCGACAAAGCCATTAAAAAGTGCTTATTTATTCAAGAAATCTATCGCGAAGATTGGTTACTGTATTCTGAAGAAGACAAACTTTCCTTATTGCAAAAAATGGTGAATTTGGATGAAGGAATTGGCTTTCCAGTACGATTCAATCATCAAAATTACCAGCATCCAGCGGACCTTTTAGCTAGCTTGCAAGAATACTTTAAATTAAGTGTAACCAAGGCTAGCATTCATTCCATCCACTCAGAAGATGCCATTTTATTGGAGTCTTTTGTACAAGGAAACGAGTTCAGCTGTGGAGTAATTCAAAGTCCGAAAGGACAAACCATTGCCCTTCCTCCTACGGAAATCGTCATCGATGAATCAGTGGAAGTATTTGATTTCAACGCCAAATATAAATCCAAAGCCACCCGCAAGCGGATTCCTATGGAAGCCAGCTTAGCTCATTTGCAACAAATCCAACTGATGGTTTGTCAGGCATTTGATGATCTTGGGTTCGGAGTTTGTACTCGTATAGATGGATTTTTAGCAGAAAACGGTCAAATCGTTTTACACGATCCCAATACCATACCGGGTATGTCACCAAGCTCTTTGATATTTAAGCAAATGGCTGAAATAGGGCTTACTATCACAGATTCCATTACTTATTTCATTCGACAATCCCTTCGGGAGAGAATGCGGACAGGTAAAAACTACCATGCCATTAGAAAACAGCTGGAATCCTTGGATTTAGCTATTTCTACTGAATTGCAAGCTCAAAGCCAACAAGAAAAAATAATCCTAGAAATAAGAGGTAGCAATGCCAAAGAACTAGAAGCAAGTTTTGATGATGTCAAAAAGCAAGCCAATGCCTTAGCTGCATCAGGAAAACAAGCTTTTCAGGTTCAAACACCCATCTTGGTAGAGGAAGGAGAAATAATGGTTGTTGTGAACACTGCTCAATGGAACAAAGACTCAGCTACTGAAATGTTAGACTCTATTTCCAAGGGTGTACATCCGTTAATTGCTCAAACACATCAAATAGCTCAAGAAATTACCGAATTTTACACACTTGCCAAAAAAGCTTAATTATATGGAAATCAACCCATTGCAATACCCCATTGGAAAATTTTCTGCGCCGGAAAACATCACACCGGAAATTCGCCAAGCATGGATTCAAACGTTGGCAGATTTTCCAGAAAAACTTCAAGAGGCCATAAAAGGGATGTCGGAGGAAAGTTTAGCTAAACCATACCGCCCAGGGGGTTGGACGGCTAGACAGGTGATTCATCATGTCTACGACAGCCATATGAATTCATTTATTCGTTTCAAAATGGCATTAACAGAGGATAAACCCATTATTAAAGCCTATTCTGAGGCAGATTGGGCAAATCTTCCTGATGGAAATGAAGCCCCAATAGAATGGTCCATAGAAGGATTAAAATATGTGCACTTGCGCTGGGTCTATTTGCTTAGAACCTTTCAAGAATCCGATTGGAAAAATGCCTATACCAATCCTGAAAGAGGAATTACCTATCCATTGGACAGGGCATTAGGAATTTATGCTTGGCATTGCGACCATCATCTAGCCCATGTTTTATCGGTCAAATAAAAGAAGAAAGAGAGCCCTTAGCTCTCTTTCTTCTTAGTAGACTTAATCGTTTGTAATTGGTTGACACTCATCATTTGCTGCATGGTTCTTTGCATATTCTCTGCAGATCCATCTAAGAAAATCACATTCCCATTAGATTGCTCTCCAAACTGCTTGATGGCTTCTGTCCACATGGAAAATAAAATCACAGATGTATCCAAATTGGCCTGTTGCATCTCTCGAGCCGCATCTGACATACCTTTCGCAACTTCCTGACGGAATAATGCCACCCCTTGTCCACGCAATTGCGCCGCTTCACGCTCGGCATTAGCAGAAATTTTAATGGCATTACCTTCCGCCTCTGCTGCCTTCGTCTTCGTAATTAATAAAGCTTGACCTTCATTTTCAGCTGCAGCTTTTAGGTTATTGGATGCCACCACTTGACTCATAGATTTCAAAATCACCTCATCAAAGGTGATATCATTCAATTGTAAATCTTGCAGGTGATAGCCCCATTCTTCCATCACTTGGTCTATCTGATCCTTCACGTAGGAAACGATTTCTTTACGCAAGCTCAAAATTTCACTTTGTCTTTTGGTAGCTACAAAAGAGCGAATAGATCCTTCCACCGTTCGGGTCAAAGCCTGCATAAGGCTCTGTGTATCAATGAATTTATAGGCCACATTTTTGATGGTTTCCTCCTCTTGATTGATCACGGAATACAACAGCATGGATTTAAAATACACGTTGGCCTGGTCAACGGTAATCGCCTGAAATTCCAATTCAATGGAGCGATTTTGTATGGAAATCACTTTGAATACACTTTCTATCAGGGGTATTTTAAAGTTTAAACCTGGATGAAGGATACGTTGATATTTTCCAAACATGGAAATCACCGCAATATTACCTTGCTGAACTGTCACCAAACTGAAAAATATCAATATAATGGCAATAATTCCAATAATGAGTAAAGTAGACATAATGGTAGGGGGATATAGATTAAAATCGAATCAAACTTAAGGAATTATGAAGAACGCGGATGCATTAAGTGATGAATGGTTGTATACTTCGCTCAAAACGATTTAAACCAAGGTCTGGTAAATTTATATGCCTACTTAACAAAAGCATCATATAATACATTGGCTGTTCTTTTCAAGACTGCATTAAAGCCATCTAACATCTCAGGATGGCAACCATTGCTTATCACCACCAAACCAAACTTTTCTTTAGGATGAAAAAACATCATGCTTTCTAAACCATAAGCGGAGCCCGTATGTCCCACCAAGGTCTTTCCCTCAATCAAGCGATCTGTTTGCAACAAGGCTAATCCATAATGTTCTTCCTCAGAAAGTGCTGTTTGCATCTCTTTGGAACTACGCTTACTTATAATTCGTGTTCCCGCTAATTTCCCTTGTTGACTATGCATGATCATATAGCGCGCCAAATCCCCTGTAGAAATTTTCATCCCTCCCGTGGGTGAAAATATGGGCGTAGAATAGCCCATGATATAATGGGCAATCTCCTGACTCCTAGGAGCATATGCCGCTGGAGAAGGCTTAAATTTCATGGATTCCAAGGAGTATTCATAGATGGTGGCAAAGCGGGATTTATCCAATGAATCGACGCAATATCCCCCATCAATTCGTAAAGGTTGAAGAATATGCCTTTTTATATATTGATCAAATCTTTCTCCTGAAACCCTTTCAATGATCGTTCCAGCCAAATTAAAATTAAGATTGCAATACAAATATCCTTTCCCGGGCTCCGTCTGATTGTAACATGCTGCCCAATTCGGATTCTTCTCAGGATTCAGTACGTCTAAATTAAAATATCCTTGACTATCGTGTAAGGATGACCGATGTGACAATAGCATTCGCAGGGTTATTATTACATCGGGAAATCGGGGATTGCGAATTCGAAAACCTAGCAACTTACTCACATCATCTTCTAAGGATATCTTATTAGCCTCCACCAATTGCATAATAGCGGTTGCTGAAAAAGATTTTGAAATAGAAGCAATCCGAAAAAGACAATCATCCGTTAAGGCAGTATGTTGTTCCTGATCCTTCAGACCAAACGAATGCTGATAGACTACTCGATTATTTTTCACCACAGCCACAGATAATCCCACGATAGGATTCGACTGCATCATGGATTGAATAGCCATTTCAGCCTTGGAGACTTGAGAAAAAGTCGAGAACGGTAAAATACCCCAAAAAACTAAGACTAAGAACTTTATTCGATGTAGCAATTGATGTCGTTCCATAGGGTAATCTATAAGTTCCTCAGGCAAATATCTTCCAAATTAGTCCTTATCTCCCCTTCTCCACCTTCTTTTTGTTCCACGGAGCTGTCGTATTTCTAGCCATATCAATAGCTAAAGCCACCATCAACAAAGTAAATAAAATGAGTATCCAGCGGAAAATTTTCTGATTTTGATTCATTAGACAATTTGAGGATTAAAATGAAAAACTAAATCACCCGCACCCTTACTTAATTCTGCAGGTGAGTCGGCATATTGAAAGCGTAAATAACAACAGCCTCCCGTTTCCATTTGCATTAAACTACCAGCATAGTAAGATGCTACGTAAGAAATAGAAGGATTATGTGCGATCAAATAAATGACAGGCCTGTTTTGCGCTTCAATGATGTCCACATATTTAGGTCCTGAGGCATGATACCAACAATTATCCAAATTAATGGGACCGACTATCCCTAGCTCACTCCGAAGTGCCGTGGCAGTTTCTAGGGTCCTTTTGGCATCAGAACAAAGCCACAGTCCAGATGGCAAATGAACCGATTTCATTTTTTGAGCCAATAAACTTACTTCCTCCATGCCTTGCAAGGATAGTGGCCTTTCCTTATCTGGCTGATCATAAGGGCCCGCGTGGGCATGTCGGATGAGGATTAAATCTATCATGATTCCACGTCTGCTTGGGTGATGAATGGAAATTCTCCTTGGGCATGTTTAGCCCCCATTTTGATATAATGCGGCGGTCCAAACTTCAATCGCTCAATCTGCGATTCATTCAATGTTTTTACCACTTTGGCAGGAGTACCCAAGACTAAAGAATAATCAGGTATTTCCATGCCTTCAGTGACTAAAGCATGCGCACCAATCAAACAATACTTACCAATTTTAGCCCTATTTAAAACTGTGGCATGCATTCCAATCAAACTACCTTCTCCTACCTCTGCCCCATGCACGATAGCAGCATGACCAACGGTCACTCTCGGACCAATGATGGTCTTATCCCCTTCATCGGCATGTAGAACTGCATTATCTTGAATATTACAACCTTCTCCCAAATGAATCTCCTCCACATCTGCACGAATCACCGCCCCATACCAGATGGATACATCCGAAGAAATAAAAACACGTCCCATAACGGAAGCAGTTGGAGCGATAAAAATGGCCATAAGATGTTATTTTTGTTCAAATTTAGCTTTCCGAAAATTACTGATTAATTTCTTTCTTTCCATTTCCTTTCATTTTTTCTACTCATAGTCATTCAAATAATCAAATCTTACTGAAATCCGAGCAAGCCAATATACCCTAAGAACTAACAAAAATTCCTAAAATCTAACAACCCATATCTTTTCTTTAACGATGAAACAATTGCTAGAACACTTTGCATGGAATCCAACCGACCGACTACTTTCTTTGGGTTGCGGTTCCGCTTGGTGGGAGGCCAACCTGATTTTACATCAAACTTGTCAAGAGATAATTTTAGTCGATACCAACGCTGAAGTATTAAATCCCGAACATTTCAAGGAGAATATCGACTACTTTGAAAAAAAATTGGAAAAAAAATGGGAATGTACTTATCAAATTTTTAATCAAAGCTTAGAGCAACTTCCATTAGACAAACATCATATCGATGGTGTTTGGGTATTCAACGCCTGGCATGAATTGGATACTTGGGATACTATTTTACCTGCCTTGAAGAACATCCTAAAACCGGAAGGATGGATCCTAATAGAAGAAGAATTGTCCTTACAAGAAAGGCGTTTTCATGAGGGCTGTGGCAAAAAATTGCTTTATTTAGATGAACTGAACGAGCAAATGAAAAGTATCTCTTTTCGACTCAATCAGCAGATTTGGAAAGACCAACAGTCCTGTTATTTGAAATATCAAAAAGCCTGAATTATCTGGCTAATTTTGAGGAGTAAAATGCTTTTAGCAAATTTGCATTCCGAATACGCAACATCAATGACCCCAAACAACGAAAGACCCTATATCATCGGAATTACCGGTGGGAGTGCCTCTGGAAAAACCCTTTTTTTACAAAGGCTCATGTCCCAGTTTCCATCCGAAGAAATTTGTCTTTTGTCTCAAGATAATTACTACCGTCCTAAGCACGAACAAACCAAAGACGATAATGGAATTGAGAATTTTGACCTACCAGGTGCCATTGATGATGAGGCCTTTGCCAAGGATGTTGAAAAATTACGCTCAGGACAAATTGTTACTCGCGAAGAGTATACTTTCAACAATTCCAGCAAAGTACCCGAGATCCTTCATTTTTATCCTAGAAAAATATTAGTCGTGGAAGGTATTTTTGTATTTCACTTTCCAGAGGTAGCCAAATTGCTAGACCTTAAGATATTCATTGACGCACAAAACAAAATTAAACTGAAGCGGAGAATTAAGCGCGACAATGAAGAACGCGGCTATGATTTACAAGACGTGATGTATCGTTGGAAATACCATGTGAAGCCTACTTACGAGGAATACATTCGACCGCACAAAAAAAGCTGTGACATCGTGATTCCCAATAATATTCACTTTGAAAAAGGACTAGAGGTAATCGTACATTACTTAAAATCACGCATTAAGTAAGTCCAAGTTATAATGTAATCCCTTATTTTCTCGCTGCGCACGCGCATGTTTGATGATGAGATAGGCCACATTGATCATATTCCGCAATTCACAGAGTGGAACCGTAATCTTGGATTGTTTATACAGCTCTTCATGTTCCAAATAAATCAATTCCAAGCGGTCATAGGCGCGTTTTAGTCGACGGTCCGTTCGCACAATACCCACATAATTACTCATAATCGACTCCAATTCACGAGTCATTTCGGTCACTAAAACCATTTCTTCTGGATTTCTTGTACCCTCATCATTCCAATCAGGTATGCCCGCTGGAATAATTTGTGTACCAAATTCCTGAACCGATTTCTCAAAAGCCCGATGAGCGAAAACGATAGCTTCTAACAAAGAATTAGATGCAAGACGGTTGGCTCCATGTAAACCCGTATGGGAACACTCTCCCGCAGCATATAAATGTTCAATATTGGTTTGACTGTGTTCATTGACAATAATACCTCCACATAAATAATGTTGACAAGGAACTACCGGAATCATTTCTTCCGACATATCTATTCCCAATTGATCCAGGCAATAGTGATAAATCATGGGAAAATGCGCAATGATTTCCGACTTAGGTATATGTCGAGTATCTAAATACACATGGTCAGTTCCGTTCTTCTTCATCTCCGAATCGATAGCCCGAGCAACAATATCTCTAGGAGCCAGCGACAGTCGTTCATCGTATTTTTCCATGAAGGTGGTTCCATCCAAATTTTTGAGAATACCACCATGTCCACGCACAGCCTCTGAAATCAAAAAATTTGGTTTTTTACCCGGTTGATAAAGGGCCGTCGGATGAAACTGAATGTATTGCATGCCTTTCACAAAAGCCTTTGCCCGGTAGGCCATGGCGATTCCATCACCGGTAGCAATGGTTGGATTGGTTGTCGATTGATATACTTGACCAATTCCTCCTGTAGCTAGCAAGGTAGTTTTACCAATAAAGGTTTCTACCTTTTTAGTCTTTTTATTCAGTACATATACCCCAAAACATTTTTTATGCGGGGTATCCTTAGTTACCTTTTCCCCTAAATGATGCTGGGTGATTAGGTCAATGGCGAAATAATGGGTAAAAAAATCAACGCTTGAAAACGACTTTACTTTCTCTAATAAGGCGCGCTCGATTTCATTTCCAGTGGAATCTTTGTAATGTAATATGCGCTTGTCTGAATGACCGCCCTCTTTGACTAAATCGAAACTTCCATCCGATTTACGGTCAAAATCCGTTCCATATGAAATAAGTTCTTTTAATCGTTCAGGTGCTTCCTTCACGACTATTTCAACCACCTGCTGGTCGCTCTCAAAATCTCCTGCCACTAAGGTATCTTGGATGTGTTTGTCAAAAGAATCCTCCTGATCCCAAACAGCCGCTATACCACCTTGTGCATATTTAGTGTTAGTTTCCTCCGCAACGGTCTTGGTAATCAATGCAATTTTGATGGGTTTTTGTTTGTCTTGGAAATACTGAGCTACTTTCACGGTGTAGGATAAACCAGCAATTCCTGAACCCACCACAATAAAATCATACGTAGGCATATTCATGTCATTCAGAGGCGCAAATTAACCAAAAGCCTATTTAAAACGAAATATTGAATATTAATGTTAACTTTGTCTCTAATTAAACCCTTAAATAAACATTTCAAGCAAATGGAAAGCTCCAACAACACCTCAAAGATTGCCCTAATTGTATTGGCTGTATTAACAGCTGTATTGGGTGTCTTATATTTCCGGTCCAACCAACTGACCAAAGAACAGGCCGTCAACATTGAGGAAAAAGCCACTGAATTAGCCAATACTCGAATGAAATTGGATTCAATATCCACACAATTGGATGCTAAAATCGAAGAAATTAAAGCTTTAGGTGGACAAGTAAGCGATTTAGAAGCTTTAAAAGTTCAACTAGAACAGGATAAAAACTCCCTTAAGAAAGCCAATCATGCTACTATTGCTTCTTATGAGGCTAAAATTAAAGAGTATGATTTAGTGCTGACACAAAAAGATGCAGATATTGCTGAATTGAAGAAACAAAATGGCATTTTGACGGAAAACAACCAAGTCTTGACTACTCAAAATCAATCTCTAAATACAGAAAACAGTGGATTGAAAAACGAGAACAAAACATTGGCAGATACCTTATCAGAAGTTACCGCGAAGAACAAAGAGTTAGCAAGAAAAGTAAGTATTGCTGCGGCATTGAAAGCTCAAAATCTACGTGTATTATCGGTCAACGCAAAAGGTAAAGAAGCCGAAAAATCACGATTCAATGGCAAGAAAATTGAGAAGCTAAAAATCACCTTCAACTTAGCTAGTAATCCTATTACTAAATTGGAGAACAAAACCATTTTTGTGCGTGTATTGGATGGCGATGGAGCAATTGTTTCCGACGAGGCAGCTGGTTCAGGTAAGTTCACCCAAGACGGAAAAGAAATGGTGTACACAGCTAAACAGGTTGTTAGCTACTCCAACAATAACCAAAGCGTAGATGTTTTCTATTCTCGTGGTGGTGTAGCTTATAAGCCAGGTAAATATACCATTGAATTGTATTCAGAAGGTTTTGCTATTGGCTCAGGAGGATTTGAAGTAAAGTAAGGATTTTCAATTTTTATATTGTTGAAAGAAGGAACTGCGAAAGTGGTTCCTTTTTTATTGGAAAATAGAGAATTATTTGTGTCTTGTCCAGATGTAGGTTGAATTGGGTTCATTGATTATTCATTTTAAATATAGAATATACAGGATATGAAAAAATAGCCTTAAAATTCTACTTGCTACATTAATTTCACTTCCCAAACAGCTTATTAAAGCTACGATTGTAGAGTAAACTAGCTCCTAAAGTTTGATTGATTTGGTAGGAGTTCAAAGAACCTAATAGCGTCGTCTGGACGTTGCGGTTATAGGTTTTTAGACGAAGAGAACCGTCTCTTTTGACAAAATATTCCAAAGCCCAATCTCCCAATAAAATCAGTGGACTGGTCTGATTTCGGGCATCGGTAAAGCCTCCACTGCGAGTAATTCGTAGGCGATCGTTGACATTATAAGAAGCTCTCAATTGTAAATTGGACAAGATATCCTGATTCAAATTTCCTCCTCCCAAATACACGTCGATATTCAAATCCTTATTTATCTGCGAGGCCAAATTGCTTAATTGGTTAGAAAGCATTTCCGTGAAATTCCCCACCAAATTACCCAGCGCAATACCACTGCCTCCAAATGGGGAAACCAATTGACCAAACAACAACACATTGGAAACTTGTCGGGTCAACTCCTGCTCATCCGTTTTAATTCGGTTCGTAAAAGCAGTAACGGCCCCATTCAAATGCACGTCTTTAGGATAATCACGAATACCTATGTCAAAACCAATATTGGGCGACAATAATCGGTTTTGTAAATTAATAGTCACATCCACTGGATAACGTCTTTTAAACTCAGGCAAATTCGATTTGTTGGTCGTATCCAATAAAATGGGAAATAAGGAGGCGTATTGCGTGTAAATAGCCTTGATATTAACATTCGCTTCTAAGGGATCTCCTGTCCAGGAAATCTTGGAACCTCGCTGAATAGAAAAGCGCTTATTGATCAAGTTTTGCAAGGTAAAGGTATAATCTCCCTGATCGATGGCATAATCACCAATCATCCTGAACTGCCCTTTTTTATCCAAAGTCATATTGATACCACCGGTGCCATATATCCGCATCAGGTCTCCTTTCTTCTTGTCGATCTGAACCTCGCCATATGCCTCAGGAGTAAAGGCCAAATCCAAATCTAAACTGATTCCTCCTTCCTTCAATTTAGATGTCAAAGGCTGGGTTAAAGCATTGATATCCGCTTGCAAAGATTTACTGAAAAACTCATAATCTTCTTCATTATCAGAACTGCTTTCTCGGTCCAAAGGAATGTACAATCTGGTTCCTTTTTCACTCTTTAAATCAGCCGTAATCAATAAGTCGTTTACCGTTCCTCTGATAGACAAGGGCCCAGATGCATAGCCTATTCCATAGTAAAATGAAGTGGGGTCACGCTGTGTATTCAAAATTTTAAAGCGATTCAAATTGCCCTCAATATTCATTTCGTAAGGACTGCCTACTGGGAAATTAAAGTTGGCATTCAGCTTTGCCGTATTTCCCTCAGGGTCTGTAATCTTCCAATTTCGACCAATAATCTGTCTAGTTTTAAAAACGACAGTATCTGAAAATGCCATACTGGTCTTCAAGTAATCAAAAAATAGTTTGGCTTTTTGAACCACAATTTTACCCTGAATATCGGGTTCCTCAAAAGTACCACGAACCAATAATTTACCCGAAGCATCCCCTGCCAAACCGGAGAATACCCCTTGTGTGAATGGCTCCAAAATACTCAAGTTTGTCTTGTTGAGTTCCGCCGTAATATCCAATTTATTTTTCGTCTCAAAGGGTTTATATTGACCATCTACCTCCAAAACGGATTCACCTAATCGGTTAAGATGGTAATTCAAATCCATGGTTTTTAAATCCGCATTATAGGTACCCACTCCCTGAAGATTTCCGATATAAAAAGAATTCAAACGCAAAGAATCTAGCAACAGCCATGTATCCAATCGGGTATGTTGGTACCAATCTTGAATGTTGATTTCTGCATTAAGTTCTCCTTGTACTTTCCAAGAAAACAAAGGAGCTAAAGTTCCCAATTGAAACTTATTAGCCCGCAATCTCAGCGTCTCCGTCGAGTCCATGGACAGGCTTCCTTGTAGAGCAATGGACTGTTTTTGATTGGATATCAGGAAGTGCTCTGCATGCAATTCTTTTCCCTGAATGGATATTTTATTTTCTGGGTCAACGGCCCAATCTTGCCCCAAAATACGCAGGTAGGTATCCCTAAAACGCAAGGAAAGTCCATCTTTTTCAAAGCGCCAAATACCTCCCAAATGAGCTGAATTTTCATCTCCTTGCTGTTTGAAATCCAGCTCAAAATTGATTCGATCCTGGTCCCAAAGCCCATCCAATTTGAGGTTTTCGGTGGGTGTCAAAAAGTTTAATTGTTGCTTTCTCGATTGAAAAACCAAGCTACTCGACACTTCCGGTCCACCCAAAAACTTAGAGCTTTGAAAAGAAAAGATGGACTGGTAAAATTTATAACCACCCAAAACTACCGTGTCTGGGTAGGACTCCAAACTCAAGGAAACTGAACGGCCCTTGTTAACACTGCCCGAAAATACCGTGTTTTTGGCTAGATCAATAGTAGGAAACCAGCGCGATAAAATAGGCTTGACATCATGGCAAATGATAGTGAAATCAGAACCGTATTTGCGACTCGTTTCATGGGCCTTGGAGGCATAATAGGTGGCCCGCTCACTTTCATTTTTGGTAAAATACAGGGTATATTCTTCCCACAGTTGACTCAAATCTTTTTGCAGTTGAGAGGGCACAAAATCACCTTCAGCCTCCAAAGAAATCATATCGGAATTCAATCGATAGTGTCTTTTAAGACCTCTTAAATCAGAACTGAATGTGAGCAGATGAATGGGTAAATCCATCTTCTTGGGAGTACCCAAAATAGCTTCTGAAAACGTAGCTCTTCCCTCCAAATCATCCCAATCATTCATAGCAATATTGACTTGAAAATCACTCACTAATTGCATCGGTGAATCGGTCAATTTTAATCTTCCAAGGTCTGCGTGATCTATACGGCCTTCGAGATTATAGACAGGTTTTTCTTGTCTCAAATTGATTTCCCCAGTCATTTGAACCAGCAAATTACTGTCCTTCACCGAAACCAAACCCTTAAACAATTGCCTTTGTAAATTTCCCTTTAAACTAACTCGACGGTAGGCATAACGATTGACATTGATTTCCGATACTTGACCATCAAAATCCACTTTGGCAGAATTACTAGAAAACCCTGAACCCTTCACCTGAGCTTCCAAATCAACCGTTCCTAAATACTGCTCTAAACTGAAAAGTTTACCTAATTTAAATTTCTTTAATTTTAGTTTTCCTTGGTATTTAGAAAGTGCCGAGGAGTCGCTCAGGTTCATCGCCACATCCCCCTCTAAATAGCCTAAACCTGTATTTAATTTGCCTGATGTACTGAAATTCTTGTTCGTTCCATTGAACTTACCCCCAAAGGAAACTGGGCCTAATATGTTCATTTTTTCAATGGCCGACTTCGACAAAAATACCTGTAAATCCTGAGGATGGAAGAGGGAATTGACCATGTCAAAATCCATGATGGTCTTATCGATTTCAGGTAAACCCTTAAAGCTAAAATCGCCTCGTAAAACGCTTTTCGTACCAAAGGCCATTTCAAAATTTCGTAAATTTAACTGGGCCACAGGGCCCTCCAAATTACCTTTCAATTTGTATAAACCTTTGTATTGGTACATATCCGACACAAATCTACCTAAGTCCTCCCCTCGGACCAGACTATTATCGAAATAGGCCTTCATCCGCACTTTTTTGTTCCAATCCTTAAAATCCTTTGTGCTTTGATAATCAAAAACAATTTGATTTTTTATCTGGGAATCGTTAAAAAATAGGTTCAATTGATCAAAACGCATTTGCTTGTCGGCATACATGAACCTGGTATCCAAAGACTTGATATTCAATCCACTAACTGGATCAAATGCCTTTAAACCTTCCGCTTGTAATCCTATGGTATCTCCCAACACATAAAAATTCTTGATTTTGGCATGGATATGCGTAAAAATGATGTGATTCAAATCAAAATGCTTAGCACTGGCCTCACTCTTAATTTGCTGATCATCTAACATAAAGGAGCCATTCACTACCTCAGCATCCAAGATTTCAAATTTGGAACTTGGACCGGTACTCGGACCGGGATTTAACCAACGGTCAATTCTGAAAATGAACTCATCCAAATTCATTTTACCGGTTTTTTTCTCGTAAATCAGGTGAACTTTAGGCTTATACAAACGTGCATAATCTAAATGGGTATTGCCCACTTTAAATACTAAATCAGAGAGGCTGAAATTGACATCCAATCGCTCCATATGAATCATTTCTTTACCCCAAGGGTCTTTTACTCGAAGATCCCAAAAGCTGATTTCATCGAAAAATTTCAACTGAATGGCGCGAACCGAAATGGGATAACCGATGGCTTTTTCAATTTTCGGTGCAAAATACTGGGCAAGAAGGGTTTGATTGGCGGGAACGCGAAGTAATAAAACAACTAAAAAAAACAACAAAAAAATGCCCACCAAACCGTAAAGAATGGATTTAGCGAAGATTTTTGTTGCTTTAATCATATTTTCTTTTTCAGAAAAACCAACGATTACGGCATATTTTGCCTTATTTTTGCGGAGTTTTTATTCCCTATGAATCTACTGGCTATTGAATCTTCTTGTGACGAAACCTCCGCTGCCATTATGGTAAACGGTGAACTTCAGTCCAACATTGTATCTACCCAACTTATCCATACTCAATGGGGTGGAGTAGTACCGGAATTGGCCAGTAGAGCTCATCAAAAATCTATCATTCCGGTCGTTCACGAGGCTCTGCAAAAAGCAAATATAAACAAAAATGAACTGAATGCCATTGCCTTTACACGTGGGCCGGGTTTATTAGGTGCCTTGCTGGTGGGGACCTCCTTCGCCAAAGCTTTAGCGCTTAGTCTAAACATCCCGCTCATTGAGGTAAATCACATGGAAGCGCATGTCTTGGCTCATTTTATTGAGGATCCAAAACCGACTTTCCCTTTCCTTTGCCTCACCGTGAGTGGTGGACACACGCAACTGGTTTGGGTGAAAAGTGCCTTGGAAATGGAAGTCATTGGGGAAACACAAGATGATGCCGTAGGCGAGGCTTTTGATAAGACGGCCAAACTTCTTGGACTACCCTATCCAGGTGGGCCCATGATTGATAAACTAGCCAAAGAGGGTAATCCCGACCGTTTCCCTTTTCCCATGGGTGAAATGCCCAGATTGGACTTTTCTTTTTCAGGCATCAAAACCGCCATTCTCTATTTTTTACAAAAAGAGCAAAAAAATAATCCTCAATTCATCGAAGAAAACAAAGCTGATATTTGTGCCTCCGTTCAAAAAACTTTGATTGATATTTTGCTTCGAAAGGTTAAAAAAGCCATGAAAGAAAAGAATTGCCAACAAATTGCTATTGCTGGTGGGGTGGCAGCCAATTCAGGCTTGAGAAATGGCATACAGACATTAGGAGAACAACAGGGCTGGGATGTATTCATTCCTGCCTTCACCTATTGCACAGATAATGCAGGGATGATAGCCATGGCCGCACATTTCAAAGCTGAAGCGGGAATATTTTGCGGACAAGACGTAAGTCCTTTGCCTAGGATGGCCATGTAAATGGTGAATGGTGAATGGTAAATGGTAAATGGTGAATGGTGAATGATATCTTATTGTATTTCAGTCAATTACAATTCACAACTTGCCATTTATAATTTATAATTTACAATTTACCATTCACCATTCATCATTTACCATTCCTAACCATTTCTTTCATCGCATTCCAAAAAGCTAATTTTAGTGGCTTCTCAGAATCTTTTAAGCTAGAAATTAGTCTAGGAAAATAAAATACTGATTTGTTGGCTATGGACTTGATTTGAGCTTCTACCAAGGTCTCTTTCCAAGCTGGTGCTTGTTCCCCTAAAAACAGGTAATAACTCGCCTGGGTTTCACGCACTAATTCCTCCACGCTCATATCTTCTACTGGCTCAAGTACTTGCCAATCCGCTGTTGATAAAGAGACCGGGGCAGCAGACAAGACCAATTGTAGGCGCTCTTTTTCGGTGGCATTAATTTTACCCACAATGAGTAATTGACAAGTAATGGATGCTAGGTTGGGGCGCTCGGATGAATTGCTTGGCTTGGTCACTTTTTCCTCATCCATCAAGCTAGCCTGCAAACCTGGGCCTTGTGGTTCTTTTACTTTAGATTCTTCCCTAATATTGAGTGGTTCGACCGGCGAATCTGGAATAGAAGGTTTTGCCTCCTGCTCAGGCTGGACTTCTTGCTTCTCCATCACCACAGGAGAATCGGCTTCGGATGGTTGGCTTGAGCGATCCGCTGGTATCCAGTAAATCTCGTCGAACTTATACAATTCTGCCAAGTCTATTCTATCCGAAGCCATCCTGTTTATGCTAAAGATCCCCTCAAAACGCAAGCTTCACGGTCAGGACCAGTTGAGATGAAGTTGATAGGTAAATTTAAATGCTTCTCTAAGAAAGCGATGTAATTCGTCAATTCAGCCGGCAACTCGTTAAAATCACGCATGCCCTCTAAACTGCAATGCCACCCTGGTAAGGTAGAATATATAGGCTTCACCTTGATATCAGTAATCTCAAATGGAATTTGATCCGTCACTGTACCATCTGGCATTTCGTAGGCTGTACAAACCTGAATTTCTTCGAAAATATTCAAGACATCTGCCTTCATCATGATTAATTGAGTCACCCCATTGATCATCATGGCATATTTTAAGGCAGGTAAATCAATCCAACCACATCTACGTGGACGGCCAGTAGTAGAGCCAAATTCACGACCTTCCTGACGCATCGCCTCTCCTACCTCATCTTCTAATTCTGTTGGGAATGGACCAGAACCCACACGAGTAGCATAAGCCTTAAAAATACCATATACCTCTCCAATGTTCTTAGGTGCAACTCCCAAACCTGTGCAGGCACCTGCCGTAACGGTATTGGAAGAAGTCACAAATGGATAAGAACCAAAATCCACATCCAACAAGGAACCTTGTGCCCCTTCAGCTAAAATAGTCTTACCTTCCGTGATGGCATGATTAACAGAATACTCCGAATCCACCAATGGGAATTGCTTCATGAAGTCTACTGCCTCAAAAAAAGCAGCTTCAGCCTCCGCCAGATCATATTCGTATTGATACACGTCTAAAATCGCTTTGTGGCGATCAACTAACGCTTTGTATTTTTCAGGAAAATTAGGAGAAATCATATCACCCACGCGTAGCCCTTGACGGGATATTTTATCGGTATACGTAGGACCTATGCCCTTTAATGTCGAACCAATTTTTTCCTTTCCCTTGGCCAGTTCATAAGCAGCATCCAATAGTCGGTGAGTAGGCAAAATGATGGAAGCCTTTTTAGAAATTTCCAGGTTTTTCTTCAAATCTAAATTGAAATGAGCCAAGCCTTCGATTTCCTTTTTGAAAATAATGGGATCTAAAACCACCCCATTTCCGATAATATTTTGAACTTCCTGACGGAATATACCCGATGGAATCTGATGCAATACATGCTTAAAACCATCAAATTCCAAGGTATGACCTGCATTGGGTCCTCCTTGAAATCTTGCCACAACCTGATAACGGGGCGCCAAAACGTCCACAATCTTTCCCTTTCCTTCATCCCCCCACTGTAAGCCTAATAATACATCAACTGCCATAAAAACTATTTTTAAATCTTTTATTCTTGTGACCTAGCTTGGAAACTAACCCGGTGTTCACAATTCTTTTTGGTACATGATCCGTAGAAAATCAAGGAATGGTGCATGACATTGAAATGTAACATTTCTCCTACCAAACTTTGAATGGTTTGAACGCGTGGATCACAAAACTCAGTCACTTTATGGCAATCTGTACAGATTAAATGATCATGCTGTCTACGGCCATAAGACTTCTCAAACTGTGCCTGATTACGTCCAAATTGGTGTTTCACCACCAAATCACACTCCACCAACACATCCAAAGTGTTATAAACGGTGGCTCGGGAAACTTGGTATTTTTTATTTTTCATGGAGATATAAAGCTCCTCCACATCAAAATGGTCATCACGTAAATAGATCTCTTCCAAGATGGCAAATCGCTCGGGAGTCTTGCGCAGACCCTTGTTTTCCAAGTAAGCTGTAAAAATCTTCTTGACCGAATCGAACTTCTCTATTTCTGTGGACATTTATTGAAAAAAACGACGTAAAATAAGCTATAAAAACTGAAAAAAGCTATTATTCTTCCCGGGCTACCTCAATTACTCCTGACACCCGTTCCAATTCCCCTACTAGCTCTACCAAATGATCCGTATCTTGTATCATGAGTGAAATTCTTCCTTCAAAAAGTCCATCTTTTACCCCAATATTTAGCGCAGTTATATTCACTTTTAATTCATCCGAAATCACTCTAGTCACATCATTGACCAAACCCACCCGATCTATCCCTCGAATAACCAAATCTACCACAAAGGACATGGCTATCTGGCTGGCCCATTGAGCCTTGATGACGCGATCTCCGTGTCTCGACAAAAGTTCGGGAGAATTGGGACAGTTCGTTCTATGGATTTTAATCCCCTCATTGATGGTCACAAAACCAAACACTTCATCTCCCGAAATGGGATTACAACACTTGGCCAAGGTATAATCTACCTTATCCATATCCTCACCAATCAACAAAATATCAGCATCCTTACGATCATGCTGCACCCGTTTCATTTCCTTGGTAAAGCTTTTACTATCCACAATCGGAGCCTGAATTGCCTTCTCTGCCTGCTTGCGCTCATGCATTTCTTTGTCGGCCTTCCAATGTTTCAACTGCTCAATCGCAATATAGCCTTTACCAAATCGGTAAAATAGGTCATTGGCGTCTTTAGCGTTATAATAAGCTCTCAGTTGGTTAGTAATCTCCAAAGTCAAGCTTGGATAACCCAAAATCTTCAAACGATGCTCCACCATGTCACGCCCTTTGATGACGTGAGACTTATTCTCCTCCTTGATAAAATCCTTAATTCTGGCCTTCGCCTTGGTCGTAGTAACGATACGCAACCAATCCTCAGAAGGCTTTTGCTTAGAAGATGTTAAAATTTCTATCTGATCCCCGTTACTTAATTTATGCGATAAAGGAACCAATTTCCCTCCGACCTTGGCACCGATACATTTAGCACCTACTTCCGAGTGAATTTCAAATGCAAAATCCAAGGCGGTAGATCCCGCCTGCAAGACCACTAATTTTCCTTTGGGGGTAAAGACAAAGACCTCTTCATGGTACAAAGAGTTTTTAATATCATCCACCAACTCAATCGCAGATTGACTTCGATCATTGGTTTCCAAAGCCTCTCTTACCTGACTTAACCAAGACTCAAAAGCTTGACTGGTACGTGTATCTGTTCCTTTATACTTAAAATGTGCAGCCACCCCTTTCTCTGCAATTTCATCCATACGTTTGGTCCTGATCTGCACTTCCACCCAGCGCCCCTCCTTATCATTGCCGTAAGGCAAACTCATCACCGTGGTGTGTAAAGACTCATATCCATTGGACTTGGGAGTGGAAACCCAGTCTTTTAATCGACTAGGATTAGGTCGGTAATGATCGGTAACAATGGAATACACCTCCCAGCAATCGGCTTTTTCCCTTTCCAATGGCACATCGATGACCACCCGCACTGCGAATAAATCATAAATTTTATCGAAGGGCGTATTACTACTCTTGATCTTATTGTAAATCGAATAAATGGATTTAGGACGGCCTTTGATCGTATAATGAAAATTCATTTCATCCAAAGACTTCTTGATTGGACGAATAAAATGATCCACAAAGCTTTCCCGATTACGCTTGTTTTCGGTCAACTTATTCGCAATATCCTTGAATGCTTCTGGCTCAGTATACTTTAAACCTAAATCCTCTAATTCTGTCTTAATAGCATTTAATCCCAAACGGTGGGCCAAAGGAGCATATAAATAAATAGTTTCTGAGGCTATCTTCAACTGCTTCTCCTTAGCCATGCTGGAGAGCGTTCGCATGTTGTGCAGGCGATCTGCCAACTTGATTAAGATTACTCGAATATCATCTGAGAGCGTCAACAACATCTTACGGAAATTTTCCGCCTGTTGAGAAGTTCCATATTCAAAGGTTCCGGATATCTTGGTCAAACCATCAATGATGGAGGCAATTTTTGGCCCAAAAACCTTTTCAATGTCGGCTAAAGTCGTGTCGGTATCTTCCACCACATCATGCAAAAGTGCAGAGATGATGGAAGTGGTCCCTAGACCTATTTCTTCCACGCAAATCTGTGCCACTGCCAGAGGATGATAAATATATGGCTCCCCTGATTTCCTACGCATTTCCTTGTGTGCATCTGCGGAAATCAGAAATGCCTTTTTGATTTGTTTGGCATCATCATCCTTTAAAAAGGGTTTGGCCGTACGCAATAACTTCCGATACCTCTTTAAAATTTCTAAACGCTCTTTTTCTAAATTGATAGGCATAGCTTATTCAGCAGTAATTAGTGCCACTGCCATGGCCGAGACTCCTTCTCCCCTCCCTACAAAACCCATCCCCTCTGATGTGGTTGCTTTTAATGTTATTTGATCCAAATCGACTGACATCACCTGCGCCAAATTTGCCTGCATGGAGGGAATATGAGGATTTAACTTCGGTTGATCCAAGATGATGGTCACATCCACATTACCTACTTCCCATCCTTTTTCACGAACCATTTCTAATACTCGCTTCAACAAGGCAAGGGAGGATACACCTTTCCATTGGGGATCTTTATCAGAAAAATGAAAACCAATATTCCGTAGGTTAGCCGCTCCCAAAAGGGCATCACATATCACATGACAAACCAAATCGGCATCCGAATGACCGAATGGCCCTTTGGGTGAATCAATGCTGATACCCCCTAAAATGCAAGGCCTACCTTCCACCCAGCGATGCACATCATATCCTTGACCAACACGTATTTTCATAATTTCTATAATTCTTTCTTATACCATAAGGTATTGGATTTCCCATCAATAAACAAACGCTGAGCCCAAGTTTGTACTTCATCTAAACTTACTGCCTGGATTTTATCTGCCTCCGTATTAACGGCATTGGGATCTCCTGAATTGGCTGCCATTGCCAAATTCATAGCCCGATTCAACACCTCCACCTCCATAAATACCAAACTAGATTCCGCTTGATTTTTTACTTTTTGTAAACCATGTTCAGAAATTCCCGAACGGACAAATGAGTGAAGCGTTTCATCAAGAGCTTGATTGGCATATTCAATGTCCACCCCCTCGCTCACTTGGCCTTGTACCACCAAAATACCTGGATCCAATGAACCCATTTGATAGGCTTGTACAGAATCAAATAATCGATTTTCCTGCACCAAATGCTGATATAAAAAGGAAGATTCCCCACGACCTAGCAAGTCGGCCAGCATATCAATGGCATGAAATCCTTCTTGATATCTCCCCACCATGTGATAGGCTTTGTAAATCCGATCAGATGGAACCTTCGCCCGAATTTCCATATGTCGGTCTTCTACTTGTTTGTCTTCAAGTTCCAAGTGACGTTGCGGTTTTTCCCCACCAGGAATAGACCCAAACCACTTCGCTGCCAAGGCTTTCACTTCATCAAACTTCACTCTTCCGGCCACGACCAATATTGCATTAGCAGGAACATAGTATTTGTAAAAAAAAGCTTTAACATCTTCCAAGCTAGCCTCCTCAATGTGATTGATATCGGCTCCAATGGTGGCCCATCGATATGGATGTTTTTGGTAAATTATGGGACGGAATTTCAACCACAAATCGCCATAAGGCTGGTTTAAATAACGTTGCTTGAATTCTTCGATGACCACCTTCCTTTGAACTTCCAAAGAGTTGGGATTAAAGGCTAATTGTTTCATCCGATCAGACTCCAACCAAAAAGCAGTTTCTAGATTTTGATAAGGTAAGCTAATGTAATAGTTGGTCAAATCTGGAGTAGTAAAGGCATTGTTTTCCCCTCCCACTCGTTGTAATGGCCCATCATAATTGGGGATATTTTCTGAACCTCCAAACATCAAATGCTCAAACAAATGAGCAAATCCTGTTCTATTCGGATCTTCATCTCGTGAACCCACATCATAAATCACATCCATCACAGCCAGTGTGGTGCTTGGGTCCTCATGTACAATGACACGCAAGCCATTCTCTAAAGTAAATTCTTGAAATGAAATCATTCGGAATATTTATTTCTAAAATAGAAACAAAAGTAAATAATTAGGCCTAAAAACTACCACACTTACGTATTTTTGCAGTTCAATATAGTCTGCATGCATCGAATTTTCCTTTTCCTTTTTTTACTCATTTCTGCTAGTATTTCTGGACAAATTTTGTCCGACAATCAAGCGAAAGAATGGATATCCAATGGATTGAACCACATGTACAACCATGAATTCAAAGAGGCTACGGAAGATTTCAATGCTTTGAAAGCTAAATACCCCAAGCACCCTAGCAGTTATTTATTGTTGGCCATGCAGTGGGAGAAGCAATATTTTCCACTAAAAGATCATCCAAATCAAAGCAAAGCTTATTTAGCTTACTTGGAAAGAAGTTTTGAGCTGGCTGAATTAGCCTATGAAAAAAACGACAATGATTTAGAGGCCGTCTTTTTCTGCATTTCCTCCACGGGTTTTTTAGCTGCTTATGAGGCTGATAATCAAAATTTCATGAAAGCGGTTTCGTACACGCGCAAATCTTATTCCTTTTTGAAGATTGCTCTAAAAAACACCGAAAGGCAGCCTGAGTTCCTATATTCAGCTGGCATCTACAATTATTACCGCATCGTATATCCAGAATTACACCCGGTGATTAAGCCTTTTATGGTGTTTTTTGAAGATGGGAATAAGCGGATTGGTTTAAGTTATTTAGAGCAAAGTACCCGCAAGACTACCTTTGTTAAAAATGAGGGACGCTTTTACCTAGGCTATGTATTCAACAAATATGAAGGGACACCAGCTAGGGCACTACCTTTAAATCAGGCGCTCCTAGAAGATTTCCCGAACAATCATTTATTTATATTGCAAAGAGCTGAACTGTTGGCATTGACTAACAATTTTGAAGAGGGTGAAATTTACAATGAGAAATTGGACAAATTGAAAATTCCTTACTACCAGGGCGCCGCGTGTGTATTTCGAGGGATAGCCGATGAAATTGGCAGAAAAAAGCTGGCGCAGGCAGAATTCCATTATTTGAAGGCATTGCAATACCCTTTTGAAGAAAGGTTTACTAAGGATATCCGAGGATTGGCCTATTTAGGCTTATGCCGCATTGCTTATAAGTCAGGCCAAAAGGCCAAAGCCAAAAAATATTTACATTTGGCAAAAGAATTCATCGAATACAAAAACTCACAAGATGAGTATAAACGCATGTCCCAAATTTTATAATTATGGAAAGTAGAGAAGCAGGAATAGAGCGATTATATCCCAAAATTTGGGGAAGGATGTCGGCCCGATATTATTACCTCATTCAACTTAGAAAACAATTAGAAAAGGTTATCGAGTTGTTTGTCAAAAACGCTCCTCACCAATTACTTGCCGACTATGGTTGTGGCAATAAACCCTATGAGCCCTTATTTAAACCATTTGTGGAACAATACATCGGATTGGATTTAGCACTCAATACCAAAGCAGATGTGGTGGTAGACCCCAAGGGGAAAATTGATATGCCCGAGGAGAGTGTCGGCTTTGTGCTTTCTACCCAAGTGTTAGAGCATGTGGAAGATCCAAAATCCTATTTAGAAGAGGCAAATCGCATTTTACAAAAAGGGGGTAAACTTATATTATCCACACATGGCTATTGGATGTTTCATCCAGACCCCACGGATTTCTGGCGCTGGACTTCTACCGGTCTACAGAAAATTGTCAAGGAAGCGGGCTTTGAAATCATTTATTTTGAAGGAATCCTGTCCAGGTCCTCCATGGGACTTCAATTATTTCAAGATGGTTTACTATTTAAATTCCCAAAATTCATACGTCCTCTATGGTCTATGCTATTACAACCACTCATTATTTTCTTTGACAAAATTGCAGGTAACCAATCTCGTCGTCAGGATGCATGTACGTTTATCTTGGTAGCTAGAAAATTGTAAATTGTGAATTATAAATTATAGATTATCACAATTCGCAATTATCAACCTGTATCAGGACGAGGAAGATTATAAATTATAAATTATTTCTTTTTGCAACTGTCTATCTATATCAAGGCAAATTATAAATTATAGATTATTTCTATTCGCAACTGTCTAATTATTTCAGAAAAAGACACCAGCCATCCATTATTTATAATCTATAATTCACAATTTATAATTTACACCTTCCCATTCCCATGTTCTCTTCAAGGCCTCCTCAAATGAAGTACGTTCAAAGGGAATGATGGACTCCAATTTGCGAACATTCAAACAAACATGTGGAACATCCGTTGGTTTAGCTTCCTTAAACTCCAATTGAAAACTTGGAACTAATTCTTTAATCTTTTCTAAGATACTCAACAAGGAAATGGCTGAACCATAACCGATGTTGATGGTATCATTTTTATGACCTGAACGCCACAACTGAAATATAGCCTTAGCAATATCTTCCGCAAAAATATAATCTTTAGTTTGGCTACCATCTCCCCAAACCGTGAATGTTTCACCACGTAAAGCTTTCCTCAAAGCAATATTGATCACACCTTGCTGCTCTGAATGATGAAAACAACCAAAGGGATTGGACAGACGCAGAATTAAATAATCAATTTGATGGATTTTGGAATACAATTCAATGTAATGTTCAACCGCCAATTTGATAATCCCATAGGAAGAGATAGGCTTGCAGGCATGACTTTCACTCAGAGACTCCTTACCCGAATGTCCGTAGACAGCCCCACCCGAAGAAAAATACACTAAAAATCGACAATTGTGCTGTTTCATTACATCCAAGAGCTGAATGGTCGGATTCAAATTTGCCGCTAAATCCTCTGATACATTTTGAGTAGAAGTGGCAGGGACGATGGTACTAGCAAAGTGAAATACTTGCGTAAATTGGCCTTTTTGAAATAACTGATTCAATAAATCGAGGTCCCCATAATCCCCTAATACCCAATTTACCTGTGGAAAATTTTCTTTTTCCTCTGGAAAATGCCGGGATAAAACTGTTAATTCTACCGCTGAACGTACCGATTGCTTTTCCAGATATTGAATCCAATTCAATCCTAAAAAACCTGCTCCCCCAATGAGTAAAATTTTTTCCATACGTTTTAATGACCTGCAAAAATAGAGCTAAGATTTGATTAACCTAGTCGGGAAGCCTTGAAAATAATTTTGTATTTTCGTTCATTCATTCACTTTGAACCCCATTAAATGAAGCTAGTTATTGCTCGTTCGAATTACTTTTCTTATTCCGAAACTTTCATCGATGAGCAAATCAAGCAAATGCAACCTTTCGCGGTACTCTACGAGGGCTGGCAGCCCAGTAGATTATACCAAGGTGGCTCCATTTATCCCTTTCCGTTCAATCAATTGCTAGTTCGCGGGAGTCTTCGCCGACTTTTACCTAGCTTTTATCAAAAGATTTACACGCATTTTCTTCGCAAATACCTCAGAGAATATCAAATAAATGCCCTTTTAGCCAATTATGGCCCTTTGGGAACACATATTGCTGAGGCATGTCAGGCGGAAAATATACCCTTTGGCATCGTATTTCTAGGTTTTGATGCCAATGAAACCAAAACATTAGAGAATTACGGAAAGCGCTATGCGGAAGTTTTACCCAAGGCCAAGGCCATCATTGCCGTTGCCTCAGCCATGAAATCTACTTTAGAGAAAATCTGTGGGCCTTTACCAAACCTACACATCATTCCTTGTGGCGTAGATTTACAGCAATTTTATCCGGCCAAAGAAAAGAAAAAAGGTGGACCATTTCAGCTCATATCTGTGGCTAGGTTTGCGGCTAAAAAGGGCTCATTGTTGAGTATTCAATCCTTTGAAATCCTACTAAAAGAATTTCCAAATGCCCAATTTAACATGGTGGGGGATGGTCCACTTTGGCAAGAGGCCAAAGACTATGTTCAAGCCAAGGGCTTAGAAAAACATATACATTTTTTAGGAGCTAAATCTCCTACGGAGTATTTACCTCTATTGCAGGAGGCTGATGCCTTCATACAACATTCCATTGTCACGCCCTCAGGTGATTCAGAGGGAACGCCTGTAGCGATATTAGAGGCATCAGCCACAGGCTTGGCCATTGTTTCTACTCGCCATGCCGGCATTCCCGAAGCAGTAATCGAAGAAGAAACCGGAATTTTAGTGAATGAACATGATGTGGCTTCTATGGGTCAAGCTCTTATCCGTTTGGCAGCTAATCCCGCCTTATGTCAACAAATGGGGATGGCAGCCAGAAAACATATGGCAGAACATTATGAAGTGGGACGCTTAAGTCAAAAGATTAAACAGTTATTGAGCTAAGTTGAAGTGCCTACAATACAGGCAAATGTGTAAATTTGTTGATTATTCTAAAGAAAACGCATGGGGATCGTCATCCGACAAAGTTTAAAAGGCTCTATTGTTACCTATTTGGGTACGGCCATCGGGACGTTCAATGTGATTTTCTTGTACAATAAATTTCTCAGCCAAGCAGAAGTTGGTTTAATCGCGGGAGCCTTGGTGAGCATTCCATTAATATTTTCTTCTTTTACCCATTTTGGAATACCGCACATTGCTGTTCGATTTTTTCCCCATTTTGATAATCCAGAAAACAAGCACGGAGGGTTTTTCACCTTCTTGCTCTTATCCCCTCTAGTGGGACTGAGCTTATTCACCATTGGATATGTAGCCTTGAAAGGAGTCTTTAACCAGTTTTATGCAGAAAACTCTCCGCTCCTTCCCACTTATTTCTATTACATTATCCCCTTAACGGCCAGCTTTCTATACATGAGTGTATTGGAAGCTTATGCCAGGGTTCACCTGCGCATCGTGGTTCCAGCCATCATTCGGGAACTTTATTTGCGGATTTCTAATGCGCTACTGATTGTCGCCTATGGTTGGGGATACCTAAATTTTCATCAATTGGTACAAGGAATTACCATTTCTTACCTATTAGCTGTGGTGGCACTTTTACTATATATCAAACAGTTAAAGCGCTTTTATACCCGAATGGATTTCTCCTTTTTGAAAAAACCCATCTTCAAAGAAATGTTGGGTTATGGAGCATGGGTGATTCTAGCGGGAGCCAGTTTTACGCTCATTCAGCATGTAGAAAAAATCATGCTTCCAGCCTATGCAGGTGGCCTGAGCACTACGGCCATTTTTGATATTAATTCACGAATGGCGCTGATGATTGCCATTCCAAGAAATGTGATAGCGGCTATTTCCACCCCTTTATTAGCCCAAGCTTGGAAGAGAAATGACACGAGTCAGATTGAGGAAATTTACAAGAAATCCTCCCTCAACTTATTGCTCGTGGGCTGTTTCTTATTCCTGTTAGTTTGGATTAATTTGGACCAAATCTATCAAATCATTCCGCGAAGCGAGGTCTATGAAACAGGAAAATGGGTGGTTTTAATGGTAGGAATCAGTAAAATCATTGACATGGGTACCGGCTTGAATTCCGAGATTCTGATTAACTCCAAGTTTTACCGTTACGACCTACTTTTTTATATCATTTTGGCAAGTATTGTGGTGGTAGGGAATCTGATTTTTATACCATTGTATTCCTTCAATGGGGCGGCATTTGCTAGCTTATTGGCCTTGCTTATCTATAACGCCATTAAATTTATATTTATTTGGGCCAAAATGGGCCTTCAACCCTTTGAAAAAAGAACTGCAGGTATTTTAATTTTAAGTCTAGTGATTTTTTTGATTTGTCATCAACTGCCTGTAGTGGGTGGTGAAAAATGGCTCAGTTGGTTTTTAACGATTAGCCTAAAAACCATTAGTGTCAGTATCTTATTTTTTCTAGCTGCCTGGAAATTCAATTTGTCACCAGACCTAAATCAACTGATTAAAAATTATTTGAATAAATGAAATTAATGTCCCTGGCCGGAGGCCTACCTCATTATTACAATTTGGTGCTGAACAAAATGCAGCATGAATTTGGCGTAGAGGTGGTAGTAGTGGTACCCGCTGGGAATGGAGCTACTTTGGGGGCTGGGGTTTTTGAAAGTAAAAGTGGTATCGAATTTAAGGTGATATATACCGAAGAATACACGACCTATTATGGTAAAAAATTCTTTAAAGGACTCAAGGAGCTGATTCTCCAAGAAAAACCCGATATCCTGATGGTGAATTGGCCCTACCAATTAGCCTATGTATTTTATCCTTCTTGGTACCGCTTTTTGCGTGAACAAAATGTTGCCTTAATTTCCAAGGAAATTCCTTTTCAAGTACCAACCTACCAACAGGCCATGAACTATTACCTGCGAGGAGGAGGTATCACAGAAAATAATCAGAATCACCAAAAGAGTTCTTCCCCTTTGGCCTACATTAAATATTGGTTGGTTAGAGAAAGTAGAAAACGATTTGTCAATCTGGTGGATGCCCACATCAACTACCTGGATGAAGCCAAAGATATTCATGCTAGCTATGGAGTTCCGCCAGAGCGAGTTTTTGTCACGGCGAATTCTCCAGATACGGATTACATTGCCCAGCAATATGCTGAGATTAAAAAAGAAGAAATTCCAGAGTCAAATCCCTTCCGACTTTTACATGTAGGCAGATTGGTCAAGTGGAAACAGGTTGACTTATTGATTCAGGCCACGGTTCAGTTAAAATCACAATTTCCATTGACAGAATTACATGTGGTGGGTGATGGCCCAGAATTAGCCTCATTAAAAACACTGGTTGAGAGTCTAGGGGCCCATGATTACATTCACTTTTGGGGAGGAATATATGACATGAAAGAATTAGGAAAGATTACCTTGGCTTCTGGAATTTATGTCTTAGCGGGGATGGGTGGACTATCCATCAATGAAGCCATGTGTTTCGGCAAGCCTGTTATTTGTTCTGTAGCGGATGGAACGGAGAAAAAATTGGTAAAAGAAGGAATTAATGGCCATTATTTTGAATCGGGTTCCTTATCGAGCTTGGTGGAAGTCATCTCTCGTTTGTTTCAACAGCCTGACCAAATTAAGAAGATGGGGCAAGCCTCTAAAAAAATCATTGAACAAGAAATTAACATTCATTCGGTTTTGAATAATTATATGGAAGCCTTTCGCTTTGCAATCAAACATCAGGCCAAATAAATTATCATCCAAGCAATTATATCGATTAGCCTCTTATGAAAGTAATACAAATAGTGGGTGCTCGCCCCAATTTCATGAAAGTAGCTCCTCTCCACCGTGCCATTCAAGCCATGGAAGGATGGGAATCTAAAATAGTTCATACGGGGCAGCATTTTGATGCTAAAATGAGTGATATATTCTTCACTCAGCTAGAACTGCCGAAGCCCGACTATTTTTTAGGAATTGGTGGGGGTACTCAATCTGAGGTGACGGCTAAAATCATGTTAGCATTTGAGCCCATAGTCTTGGATGAAAAGCCGGATTTAATTGTGGTGGTGGGAGATGTTACTTCTACCTTAGCCTGCACTCTAGTGGCCATCAAATTAAACATTCCTTTAGCTCATGTGGAGGCAGGATTGCGCTCTGGAGACAGGAAAATGCCGGAGGAAATCAATCGAATCTTGACGGATTCTGTGGCTGATTACCTATTCGTGACGGAAGAAAGTGGGATGCAACATTTAAGTCGAGAGGGCGTAGCTCCAGAAAAAGTATTTTTTGTCGGCAATGTAATGATCGACTCCCTAGAGAGATACCGAGAAAAAGCCCAGCAAAGTAGTATCTTGACGGATTTAAAAGTAAATACCCACGAATTCATTTTGGTTACTATGCATCGCCCAGCCAATGTTGATACGGAAAAGGGGCTGATTTCCATCTTGGAATTATTGGAATTGAGTAGTTCCAAAACCCAGGTAATTTTCCCGATTCACCCAAGAACCCGGGCCAATATGGATAAATTCCATTTGACAGAAAGGCTAAATCAAATTCCTAACTTGATTATTACCGAACCATTGGGCTACATTGAATTCATTCAATTGATGTCAAATGCTTCCGCCATTTTAACCGATTCTGGAGGTATTCAGGAAGAAACAACTTATTTAGGGGTTCCATGTTTGACATTTCGGGATAGTACAGAAAGACCGATTACCGTAAGCCTGGGAACGAATCAGCTTTTATCTGATTTGGATCCTAAAAAGACCTTTACTACACTAAGCAAAGTCCTGCAAGGAGAAGTGAAAAAAGGAGAAATCCCACCCCTTTGGGATGGACATGCCGCAGAAAGAATAGCTGCCATCATACATCAACTATTTCCTCATTCATGAAACCTGAAAGGCCCTTGAAAATCGTATTACTCTCCTACCATGATCAAAATGGTGGTGCGGCGATTGCTTGTGGACGTTTGCATGAAGCCTTAACCCAGGCGGGGCATGATGTAAAAACATTAGTCCAAAAAAAAGGAGGAATTGGGCCTAGTCAATCCTTAGAAACAAGCATCTGGAAAAAATGGATGACTTGGGTTCGATTTGTATCAGAAAGGCTTTATTTTCTACTTTTTGAAAAGGACAAATCGATTCGCTTCCATTTCAATCCAGGTATTTTTGGACAAGACATCAGTCGGCACCCTGCCCTCTTAGAGGCAGATATCATTCATTTACATTGGATCAATTTCGGTTTTTTGTCCATCGATTCCATTGAAAAAATACTTCAACTCAATAAGCCCGTATTCTGGACCCTGCATGATATGTGGGCATTTACAGGGGGGTGTCACCATAGTGGAGATTGTCTACATTTCGAGTTGCATTGTGGTAAATGTAAATTTTTAGCCTGTCCGAAAAGTGAAGATATATCTCATCGATTATGGGCTGCCAAGCAACAAAAATTTCAATACCCCAATTTACATATCATCACCTGTTCCGAATGGCTTGGTCAACGGGCAGAATCTAGTAGCATCCTGAAAGGAAGGACCATACAAACGATAGCTAACCCTATCGATGTAGGACTGTTTAAAATGGGAGATAAAACGGAGGCAAAAAAATCTTTAGGTTTAGATCCTGCCAAGCAATATTTGTTATTTGTAGCCATGCGTGTCAACGCTCCAGCCAAAGGATTTCACTATCTAAAAAAGGCCTTGGACCTATGGGTTGAAAAATATCCGGAACAAGCCTCGTCTACAGAGTTGTTGGTCGTGGGTGAAATTTCTGACCTACCCACCATACAATCACTCCCTTTGGCATTGCGTTGTTTGGGCATTGTCCATGATCCAAACATCATGATGAAGGCTTATCAAGCCGCAGAAATGTTTATCACCCCTTCACTGGAGGAGAATTTACCCAATACCATCATGGAAGCCATGGCCTGCGGTACTCCTTGTTTAGGATTTCAAATAGGTGGAATACCCGAAATGATTGAGCACCAAATAAATGGATATGTGGCACAATTTCAAAATGCCAAAGACCTTAGTGAGGGCATAGCCTATATTTTTCCAAAATCAAAGGAATTAGGATTGGCAGCAAGAAAAAAGGTAGAATCTCATTACGAAGCCTCTATCATTGCCGAAAAGCATATTCAATATTACCAAACTTGCCTATAGTATGTCGAAAACCCTGAGCATTATCACTGTAACTTACCAGGCAGAAGCGTTTATTGACCAAACATTACGGAGTATTTTTTCTCAAGGAGAAGAGGACTTTGAGCTCATCATCATGGATGGAGGTTCCAAGGACCGCACCCTGGAATTAGTACAGTCCTATGCTTCCCACATTGCCCACATCGTATCGGAACCTGATCAGGGAATTTATGATGCGATGAATAAAGGAATGAAGCTAGCTCAAGGTAAATATATTTATTTTTTAAATGCAGGAGATACCTTAGCAGGGCCTGACACCTTGGGTCATATGCTAGCTGATCTAAGAAAAAACCCTGACGTATTGTATGGAGATGCTATATTCGTGAACTCAGCTGGAAAGGCCATTGGGCTTCGCTCAGAGGTAAGTCCGCATCCACTCCCAGCACATTTAAGTTGGAAAGATTTCAAAAGAGGAATGGTCGTATGTCACCAATCATTTATTGCCAAAAGAGAGATATCACCCGCTTTTTCTATGGATTACCGGATGAGTTCAGATATTGATTGGGAAATTAATTGCTTAAAAAATGCCCAAAATATCTTAAAAACTGATTATCCAATATGTAGGTATTTGATGGGAGGGGCTTCTGTCAAAAATCTTCAAACTACTTGGAAAGAACGTTTTTTGATCCTCAGTAAGCATTTTGGCTTTTTCACCACTTGTTTCAACCACCTCATCATCATCGCTAGAGGAGTTCTTTTTACTTGGAAGAAAAGAGGTAAATACTGGTAATCTTTTTTAAATTTACAGGTAATATGAAAAATCTGGGCTATTTAGTACTATTCTTATTTGCGTCCATTCCTCTAACTTGGGGACAAAAATTTAAGTTGGAAACAAGTGTAGGTAGTAGCCATATTTTATGGTATGAAAACCAACAAACGATTGACTTTGCTACCCAGATAACTTTTCAAAAACCCCAATCCAAAAAGCTTTTCTTCTTGCGTTTAAAAACGTATGGAAATATTCATCAGGCTCCCGTAGATTTAGCTACCTATTCCTTCATAGAGCCCCAAAATGCTCCTAGTAATTTAAATCATTTAGAATCTGCCTATCGTGGAGGTGAAGCTGAACTTGGAATTAAATGGCAATACAAAGCCCAAAAGGTTGATCCATTTTTTTATCCATTACTGAGTTTATACAGTAAATCCTTGGCAAGAAGAATTTCAACCCCATCTTATAAATATATTGAGGAAGAAAAATACAGCTTGCACGGAGTTACGGCGGGTTTTGGAATTAAAATACCTGGTAAAAATGATTTTGCTTTTACAGCCCAAGTATTCGAACCTGTTATCCGTGAAGTAACATTATTTGGAAGATACGTGGGTGTTCCCTTCCAAACCTTAAGTACGGCCAATGACTTCTCTTTTAAAGGTAAGATTGAGTACAAACGCCAACAAATCGGGGCAACATTCATGTATGAATTGCTTAATTTAGGTGCGTCCTCGAATCCTAATTCCAAATCAATTCCAGCTTCGAGTGTACATTTTCTTTCGGGCTATCTTACTTATTATTTTTAATGAAATTATTAAGAATTTCTATCATACGGATTTGTACCTTTCTACTTATCCCTGCACTTGTTTGGGGGCAAGCTAAAGATGAATTTAGCAACAAAACCTTAGCGGGTGTCGAAGTACAAGCATTTGAGAAAAAGAGAAATCCATTAAAATCTCCCGATGCCATCGTCGTCTTAGATTCCAGCAAATTACAAATTGGCAATGCACTCAGTTTCTTACCTGCCCTCAATACCCAAGCAGGTATTCGTATGGAGGAAAGATCCCCAGGTAGCTACCGTTTAGCCATAAGAGGTAGTTCACTTCGTGCACCATTTGGTGTCCGTAATGTGAAAATCTATTGGAATCAAATGGCTTTCACTGATGCGGGAAACAACTCCTATTTTGCTCTTCTAGATCCAGATCAATTCCAACAAATGGTGGTTTCCAAAGGTCCCAGTGGAGGACTTTACGGAGCAGGAACAGGTGGCGTTATTTTGCTTTCCAGCCAGGCATATCAAGCACCCTCCGTACACCATCAAGAACTTTTCCATTCCTTAGGTGGCTACAAACAATCTTGGGATATTCGCCTGGGAAATGTAAGTAATGCACACCGCTTTTATGCCTCATTTTGGCAACAGCAAGGATATCGGGAACAGTCAGCCATGAAAAAACAATGGTTCTCCTATGAGTGGAACAAGAGCTTTAGTACTTCTGGGGCCATCAATGTATTGGCTTACTATGGAGACTTAGCCTACCAAACACCGGGTGGACTAACCTTGAAGCAATACCAAGAAAATCCGACACAAGCCAGACCTGCGGCTGGGGCCATTCGAGGTGCTGTGGAACAAATGGCAACCTTTAAGTTAAAAAGCTATTTAGTAGGTGCCCATGTCTCCAATGCTTGGAATGCTCGCTGGGCTTGGGATGCCATGCATGCTTTACAAGTGAATCAAGTGGAAAACCCAACCATTCGAAATTATGAACTTAGAAATGAGCCTAATGTCAATAACCGTGGGGTAATTCATTATAAACAAGCAGCAGGCCAGGGCCAATTCACTTGGGATATCGGTTATGAATTTCAATCTGGACAATTTGATAGCCGAACTTATGGTAACCGCAAAGGGATAAAAGACACCCTACAATTTGAGCAAAATACTCGTGTACAGCAAGGGGGTATTTTCACACAGATGGAATACAATGGCCTAAAAAACTGGGCCTTTACCCTGGCTGGAAGCTACAATAAACTTTGGACCGAATTCCAATCAAGCGAGGGAATCTTCTCTCCTAGGTTAGCCATCGTACGCCAACTAAGTCCATATCAATATTTGGTGGGGAAAATAGCGCATGGTTTTTCTCCTCCCAGCATAGCGGAGATACGTCCATCGACCAATGTCATCAATCGTACTTTGAGAGCTGAAAAAGGTTGGAATTATGAATTGAGTTATCGAGGTTTACTACCCAAAGCTAATTTAACTTGGGATTTAAGTTTGTACCAGTTCAATTTAGATGAAACTATTGTACTGAGAAGAGCTGCTGACGGTGCTGACTTTTACGATAATGTGGGGAAAACTACCCAACAAGGTATGGAATTAAGTGTACAATGGACGGCCACGCCCTTCGTACAAATCCTGTCGGCCACCACCTGGCAGAATTTCCGATTTACCGATTATAATTCAGCTGGAAGGAATTATTCAGGAAACTTCCTGACAGGAACCAGCCCATTCCAACAATCCCTATTATTGGTGTGGAATTTATTACCTGGCTTAAAATGGAATCAGCAACTCCTCATGACAGATTATATTTACCTGAATGATGCCAATACGGACATTTTGCCTTCTAGCCGATTATGGAACTCTAAAATTTCTTATCAGAAACGACAGGCAAAATACAGCTGGGAGCTTTGGTTTGCTATGGACAATTTATTCAATGAAAAATACAGCGCTGGCCCTGACTTGAATGCCGTGGGCGCCAGGTATTATAATGCCTCACCAGGAAGGAATTTTTCGGGTGGACTGAAAATTGGCTTCTTTTGATTAGGAAGGTCTAGTAAAATTAAGCTTTTCCATTAATTCGCTTGCATGCGAATCACTCACAGGAATATCAAAATTCCCAATTTTGATTCTTTGTTGCTTGATAGACTCAATTTTCCTCATGTTGACAATGAAGGATTTATGCACACGCATGAATAAATGACTACTTACTTTTGCTTCTATGGACTTCATGGTCAGCTTCGTTAAAATTGGCCTTTTCTCTCCTTCCAAATAAATTTTCACATAATCCTTCAGGCCCTCAATATGTGTGATTTGAGGAATTGAAATTTTCACCAAGGAATATTCCACATTCACAAAGAAGAAATCTTCTTGGGGTGCAGCTTCTGGGGTGGTTGTTTTAGAATTAGTCCCCAACTTATTCTTTTTAAGTTGGAATAATTCCAAGGCTTTATGTGCAGCCAGACTAAAACGTTCAATGCTTACAGGCTTCATTAAATAATCCACAACATCTAGCTCATAGCTGCTTTCTACCGCATAATGGTCATAAGCAGTCACCAAAATGGTCAATGGCTTCTCTTTCAAGGTTTGTAAAAATTGTGTCCCTAACATACCGGGCATTTGAATATCCAAAAAAATCAAATCGACCGATTGTTTCTGTAGAACTTCCATGGCGTCGAAGGCATTCTTGCAAGATGCAACTAATTCTAAGAAGGGAATTTGTCTTACATTCTCTTCTAATAATTTCCGCCCCATATTTTCATCGTCCACCACGATACATTGTAGCTTTTCCATATGCTTAAATTTTATGCAATTTTAATCGCAATACTACTTTAAAATCTCTTTCTAAATCTTGGATTTCCAATACATGCCGGCCCGTATACAATAATTCCAGTCTTCGACGAACATTTTTCAAACCTATACCTGAGCTTTCATCCTTGACCATCGGATCCCTGTCCCCTTTTTTATTTTCCACCTGAAAATTCAAAATCCCCTCTTCCACGACAAATCTTATTTTAATAATGGGATCCACCACGAATCCAACACCATGTTTAAATGCATTTTCTACAAATGGAATCAAAAGCATAGGTTCAATCACACTATTAAGCAATGTTCCCACTTGTTCAAACTCAATTTTCACATCATCCTCAAAACGCATTTTCTGTAAATCAATATAATTTTTCAAATATTCCAATTCCTTACTCAATGGAATCATAGCTTGATCAGAATCATAGAGCATATAACGCATCAAATTAGAAAGCCGAATTGTCACATCCTCCGCTTGTTTATCTGCTTGGGTACGGATCAAATACACGATGCTGTTCAATACATTGAAAATAAAATGCGGTGAAATTTGGGAACGTAAAAAAGAGAGCTCTGATTTCATTTGCTCATTTTTTGATTCCTCATTTCTGGCTTCAATAGTAATAAACTCAAGTAATAAGCCATAAGTAGAGGCTATTCCCGTAATCATGATCAAGGGAAAAAACCCATTGAGTGTAGGCCATTCCATCGACTGCTCATCGAAGGGCAGCACATAGGCCATTAGGAAATATTGGATGAACCAAAAGGAAATAACCAATAAAATGACGGCTACGATGTATTGAAGTACGCCTCCTTTTCTAAAAACAATGGGAATTAATACCAATGTAATGGTGTAAAACAGAGGCACTACTGTGCAAATTTCCAACCAAATATGCTCAGTAAATTCTGGATTTTGGTGTGGATGCGGATGTTCATTGGAGTGCGATTGATGCACAGGACTTAATAGAGGTAATCCTATCCACAATCCCCATAAAATAAGATTGAATAGGATCTTAAACGTTCGTTGAGATTTAGGTTGTAATAAGGCTTTCCACATACACGCAATATTCTATAACAAAGCTAGCCAAACATCATCAAATTAGAAATCCAGTCTACAGGAGCGGTAATTGCATCGACCAATGAGAAAATTCAGCCAACCAATAATTTAAACCATTCTTATCGACAAAATAAGCTCATACATCCTCCTTTGAACTAGGCTAATCGAATATAAAAAAATTCTAGAGAAATGCTACCTACCTTAGTCGAACCAAAAAGAAAAACCAACCTTGTATGAAACTTTATTCAATCCGCCTTATCATTTTCTCCTATTTATCCGTTTTCCTATTTCATGCTGCTATAGCACAAAATTCCCAATCTGCCCAAGATAGGAAAGAAAGTCCAAATACAAGTGAGCCCAAGACCTTATTCAAGGTCAATTCGTCTAACAAATTAAAAAGTTATGGTTTATCATTTTCTCCCATATTTCAGTTTGGTCAACTTGGCCCTCAAGAAGGCGGCATATTAGCCTTACACCTGAATAATAAATGGGAGATTGGTGGTAGTTTTATAGGAAGCATGCGTCATAGAAATGAACTCTATTCCAATGATTTAAGACAAAGCTTCGCCGCATTATCTGTGGCCTACACACCCAAAGCTAATAACCTAGTTCACATTAGCTTTCCCCTGATGATTGGTGCAATTCGATACAACGACGGTCTAGAGCCAAGATTAGTTAATTCTACTGCCATGCCGGGTCCTGGACGTTCAGGGGATTATTACTGGAGATACAGTCGAAGTGCTTTTGGTTTACAGCCTGGAGTTAATGCAGAATTAAATGTGCACAAATACATTCGGTTTTTTGTAGGAGCCAACTACCGCCTAGCCATTGGGAATGATGAATTACCTGAATTATCAGGTCTTTCCGGACAGATAGGCTTAAAAGTCGGCTTCTTTAATCACCAATTACCTAGTAAAAAATAATCTACTTTCAGTGTATAAAAAAAGGCGAACTGTTTGGTTCGCCTTTTCTATGTTTTCTATACTTAGAAATTCCTTTCTCCTGCTTCTCTCTTACCTAAAAGAACTGCACCTACCATTGCAACAAAGAACAAGATAGAAACTAATTCAAATGGTAGTAAAAACTCTCCATAGAGAACTTGTCCTAGGTTTTCAACCATACCCGTCTGTGAATTAAACTTCTCCAAAGCTGGTCCAGGAATGGCATTTTTACGCACAATGGCAATCAAGACCACCAAGAGTGAGCCAGCCACAATGGATCCCGCTAATTTGGTCATGGAGCTCTTGGCTTCAGGTGTATTTTTCTTCAAATCAAACATCATGATGACGAACAAAAACAATACCATGATGGCTCCGGCATACACAATGATATTCACAGCCATCAAAAACTGTGCATTTAACAACACATAGTGTGCCGAAATGCAAAAAAAGGTAAACACCAAATACAAGACACTGTGGATGGGATTTTTAGACAAAATCACCATCAAGGCGCTCAATAAAGTTAATGCCGATAAAAAATACCAAATATTAGAGATTTCCATACATTCAATTATTTCCAACCATCGCGTAAATAGCGCTGATCCATTTTTTCAACTAATTTATCTTTCCCCCAAATAACCTCATCTCTTTCATGGAAGACAGGCACCATTTTATCATGCTGTAAATAGATGGCTTGTTTAGGACAAGCCTCCTCACACAATCCGCAGAAAATGCAACGAAGCATATTGATTTCGTAGACCTTAGCATATTTCTCTTCACGGTACAATGCTTCCTCTCCTGGTTTTCTTTCTTCAGCTACCATGGAAATAGCCTCTGCAGGACAAGCCACAGCGCATAAGCCACAGGCAGTACAACGCTCAGCACCTGCCTCATCACGCTTTAATATGTGCTGTCCACGATACACAGGACCCAAATAGCGTTTTTGCTCTGGGTAACGAATCGTTACAGGCTTTGAAAAGAAGTGTTTTAAGGTAGTGGCCATACCGCCTACAATGGCAGGCAAATATAAACGCTCCGCTAGGGTCATTTCCCCTTGTTCCAATACCTTGGTTTTATTGCTCAATTTCATATACCTAAGCTATTTTTTTCTTAACGGTTAATTGATCATACACAAACAATGCGGCAATTAAAAGAATAAGACCTGCCACAGATACCATAAAAGGTTTACCAAGTAATATACCTAGTCCAGTGATTACCACATTGTACATGGCCAAAGGAATTAATCCTGTCCATCCCAAGTTCATTAATTGATCATAACGAAATCTTGGAATCGTCCAGCGAACCCACATAAATACAAATACGAAAGCTAAAGATTTACCCAACAAAGCTCCTACACCTACAAAACTAGCTACATTGCTACCGAACTGTTGTGTCACAAAATCTATACCTGGATAGTCATAACCTCCAAAATAAAGAGTCGCCATAACTGCACCAGAAATAAACATGTTGATGTATTCTGCAAATAGGTAAAAACCTAATTTCATAGATGAGTACTCCGTATGGTATCCACCAATCAATTCCGTTTCACATTCCGGCAAGTCGAATGGAGTACGATTACACTCGGCAAAAGCACAAATAATAAAAATAATGAAGCCTAGTGGTTGGTAAAATATATTCCAATGACCGTTTTGTTGCACCTCTACAATTTCCTTCGTAGACAATGAACCAGTAATCATTAAAATGGTAATGATGGCCATACCCATGGCCAACTCATAAGAAATATTTTGAGAAGCAGCACGAATGGCTCCTAACAAAGCAAATTTATTATTGGAAGCCCATCCACCAATCATGATGCCATAAACGCCCAATGAAACGATACCAAACACCCATAAAATTCCGATGTTCACATCAATTCCTTGTAGGTCAAAACTTACACCATCAATAGTCACCGTATCCCCAAATGGAACTACGGCTGAAGTCATGAGCGCTGTTAGCATAGAAATACATGGACCTGCAATAAACAACCATTTATTAGAGTTAGCTGGAATAAAATCTTCTTTCATGAACATTTTAACCGCATCCGCCAAAGGCTGTAATATACCAAAGGGTCCCGCACGATCAGGACCTACTCGGTCTTGCATAAAAGCAGCAATCTTTCGTTCAAAATAAGTGGAGTAGGCTGCTACCCCTAAGGTAATCGCAAATACGACTCCTACAATGATGGCTTTAGCTATAAATACACTAGTAAGTAATTCCATAATTATTTCTTTTCTGAACTGGGAAGACTCTTTTTAGCAGGTAAAAAACTACGATCACGATTATCATCAATCGGCTTATAAGCCAGCGCCGCTTGCTTGATTGGGAAGGATGGCTTAATCAAATTAGCCCCGTACTTATTGGCTGAAATCACCGAATGACGAGCTATTTTGGTTGGACCTTCAATCACCCAATCCGAAGTCTTCTTGCGCTCAAAGCGACAAGTATTACAAATGAAATCTTTTACCTCTCCCCACTCATTCTTACGCGCTGTAACACGAATAACTTCTTCTCCACGATACCACAAAGTTACCTTACCCGAGCATTTTTCACACTCACAATGAGCATCTTCTGGCTTAGAAAACCATACACGACTCTTAAAACGATACGTTCTGTCAGTCAGTGCCCCCACAGGACAAACGTCAATCACGTTTCCTGAGAAATCATTATCTATAGCCTTTTCAATGTAGGTACTAATCTCCGCATGATCGCCTCGGTGCATTACCCCATGAACACGTCCTTCTGTCAACTGATCCGCTGCATACACACAACGGTAACATAAAATACAACGATTCATGTTGAGCTTGATGTATGGGCCTAAATCCACAGGCTCAAACGTATTTCTCTCCTCTACAGTACGAGTAGAAGAAACCCCATGCTCAAATGAAAAATCTTGAAGGTGACATTCTCCAGCTTGATCACAGACAGGACAATCTAATGGGTGATTTAACAATAAAAACTCAACAATACCTTTTCTAGTCTCTAATACTTGCTCATTGATGGTATTTTCAACAATCATACCATCTTGAACTGCTGTAATACAAGATGGCACTAGCTTAGGCATGGGTCTAGGATCTTTTTCTGAACCAGCTGTCACCTTAACCAAGCAGCCGCGGCATTTCCCGCCTGTTCCTTTCAAGGGCTCGTAATAACACATTGCAGGCGGAGCAATCTCCGGACCTATCATCCTAGCTGCCTGCATAATGGTAGTACCTGGTTCTACCTCTAGCGTGATGTTATCAATTGTTACTTTCATTTTCTATGTTTCCGGGTTGAAACCCTTGTTCTTTTAAAGCTCTTTTTCTAATTCTGCCCAACGCGCCATAAACGCTTCCACAGTGTACTGGGTTGACCTCAATTGTAATTCTTCTCCTATCTTTTCACGATTGGCGGCTGGGCTATCTAACCAATGAATGATTAATTCTGTCATTTGACCTTCATCCAGATAGTCGACCAACAAACCCTCTAAACCTCGGGTAAAATCAGCAATTCCACCACTTTCTTTAAAACCTAACACAGGCTTTGCTTGGTATCCCGCTTCCAACATAACCAATGGAAAGGGATCTTCACGAGAAGATAAGAAAAACAAATCCATCGCTTCAAAATAAGCTTTAGTATCTGCTTTAGCTGGGATTAAATGCACTTGCGCACTTACATCCCATTTTTCTTTTTCCTCCATTAACTCCGCTGAGTACAGATTATCCCCCATGCCTAACCAGATGAAATGCACATCAGGCCGCAAACGAATAACCTGCCTAGCTACCCGAATAAATACATCCGTACCTTTACGCCATTCAGCCAATCCACACCCCAAAACGATTGGACTGGAAGCTGGGATATTCAAGTGCTCTCTAACTTGTTCCGTGGTACTGGATTTAGCTTTGGCTAATTCCGCCACCGGAGGTAATAAAGCTAATTTATCCTCACTAATCTCATATTTATCCTTCAGCAATAAACTTACCTGCTCAGAAACCGCATATACCTTTTTAACCTTTTGAGCTAGAAACTGCATATCTTTTTCCGAAGCATAAGTCTCGCAGGAGAACTTCAATTCATGAACATAAGCTCCAAATGCAATTTTCAAAGGACTTAACTGTTGCATCAATGACAATGAAGCCACAGTGTTTCCTAAGATTAAATCAAACTTTTGCTGGCGAAACTCTCTCAACATCGTCTGAATTTCTGCCTTATTAGGTTCCCGATCTGGTGAACTTTCCTCTCTTTTGAGAAAAGGTATTTTTTTAAAAAAATTTCTCGACTTACTATGCTCCCTTCTCCAAACCCATACCTCTGCATATTTACGATAGGTAGCTAATAAATCACCACCTTTCTCCAATAACAAAAATCCTTTTTGTCCATTCGCCGCATTTTCCTTCAACCAATGCAACAAGACCAATTGCGCTCCTGCCCTATTGGCATCATGTCCTACAAAAAGAATCTTTGCCGCCATCTTAATTGGACCAGCTGGCCCCAGGACGCATGTACACAGCGCCAGGTTGAGTTGCTAATTCCGGATGTTCAATATGCCATTCAAACTCATCTCTAAAATGACGAATAGCCGCCGCCACTGGCCAAGCTGCTGCGTCACCAAGTGGGCAAATGGTATTCCCCTCGATCTTTTTAGCCACATCCACCAATAAATCAATGTCTTCCTTACGCCCTTGACCCATTTCAATGCGCTTGATCACTTTGTCCATCCAGCCTGTACCTTCCCGACAAGGAGAGCATTGACCACAGGATTCATGATGATAAAAACGAGCAAAAGTCAGGGTATTATGTACGATACAGGTCGTCTCATCCATCACAATAAAACCTCCTGAACCTAACATGGTTCCGGTAGCAAAACCACCATCTGACAAAGACTCATAGGTCATTAAACGCTTTTCTCCGGCTGCGGTGGTTAATATCAATTCAGCAGGTAGGATAGGCACGGATGAACCTCCAGCCACCACGGCTTTTAATTTATGACCATCGCGAATACCGCCACACCATTCATCCGAATAAATGAAATCTTCTACTGTTATACCTAATGGAATTTCATAAACCCCTGGCTTACGGATATGTCCAGAAGCCGAAATTAATTTCGTACCTGTACTTCTACCTACCCCTATTTGAGCATAAGCATCACCTCCATTATTCACAATCCATGAAGTAGCTGAAATAGACTCAACGTTATTAACCACTGTAGGGCATTGCCATAAACCTTTCACTGCTGGAAATGGAGGTTTGTTTCGAGGATTACCACGCTTTCCTTCCAATGACTCTAGCAAGGCAGTTTCTTCTCCACAGATATAGGCTCCACCTCCTGATTGCACATATAGATCTAAATCATATCCAGATCCTAAAATATTTTTACCTAATAAACCCTTATCGTAGGCCTCTTGAATAGCTTTTTCTAGGATATAAATCACATACATCAACTCTCCACGTACGTAGATATAAGAAGTATTTGCCCCTAAAGCATAACTGGAAACGATCATTCCCTCGATCAAAGTATGTGGGGATTTCCACATCAAATAATGATCCTTAAATGTTCCTGGCTCTGATTCATCGGCGTTACAAACCAAATAGCGGGGTACTCCCTCAGGTTTAGCCAAAAATGACCATTTCATGCCCACCGGGAAACCAGCTCCTCCTCGTCCACGTAAACCAGATTTTTTCACTTCTTCAGTGACCTCATCGGGTGTCATTTTTTTCAAAGCTTTTTCTACCGCTTGGTACCCACCATGCTTACGATAAACGTCAATCGTCTCAATTCCAGGTACCTCAATATGTTCGGTTAATATCTTCATCCTCGCTTATTTTCCTAATTCATCTATGATTTGATCTACCTTCTCTTTCGTCAAGTGCATATAAAACTTCTCACGAATCTGAAACACAGGTCCCCAGCCACAAGCCGCCAAACATTCTACTTCTTTCACGGTAAATTTCCCGTCAGCCGTAGTTCCACCCGTTTCAACGCCTAGACGCTTTTTCAAATGATCGTACACTTCAACCCCTCCCATCAAACAACAAGGGCCTGTTCTACAATACTCAATGACGTGCTCACCCACCGGCTCCAAATGGAACATGGTATAAAAGCTAGCCACTTCATATACTTCCACAGGCTTAATGGACAACAATGTGGCTACATAATCCATCACCTCAGGACTGCACCATTTCCACTCAGCTTGGGCCAAATGAAGGATAGGCAATAAGGCCGACTTCTGTTTCCCTTCTGGGTAACGAGCGATGATTTTCTTCACTAATTCCAGCGTTTCTGCTGGGAAAACTATGTTATTCTTACCTTCCATGTATTATGTATCTAACTCTCCTGCAATCACATTCATCGATGACATTGTCACAATGGCATCGGATAAGGTAGAACCTTTAATCATCTCTGGGAATGCTTGGTAATAAATATATCCTGGTCTGCGGAATTTCAAACGATAAGGCGTACGGCCACCATCTGAAACCAGATAGAATCCTAATTCTCCATTACCCCCTTCTACCGAATGATAAACTTCACCCACTGGCGCATCAATTTCTCCCATCACAATCTTGAAATGGTAAATTAAAGCTTCCATGTTTCGGTAAACTTCTTGCTTTGGAGGCAAGTAATAATGTGGAGCATCGGCGTGGTACGAACCTTCTGGTAAGTTATCCATCGCCTGCTGTATGATGCGTAAACTCTGCCACATTTCCTCTTCACGCACTAAAAAGCGATCATAGGTATCACCTTTAGTTCCCACCGGAATCTCAAAGTCAAAATCCTCATAAGAAGAATATGGATTCAAGGAACGAACATCGTAATCCACACCGGTTGCCCGCAAATTTGGACCAGTGAAACCATAGTTCAAAGCTCGTTCAGCTGAGATAGCTCCCACGTTTTGAGTTCTATCCATGAAGATACGGTTACGCACCACCATGCTTTCAAATTCTTTCAATGCCGCTGGTAATTCAGCTAATAATTTCTTAATTTTTTCAATTGCCACTGGGCTCAAATCCCGCTCCATTCCTCCAAAACGCCCCATATTCGTGGTTAATCGAGCGCCACACAACTCTTCGTAAATCTCATAGATAAACTCCCTCCATTGGTACACATACAAGAATCCAGTTAAAGCTCCTGTATCAACCGCAAGAATGGAATTACAGATGATGTGATCCGCAATACGAGCCATCTCCATCATGATTACACGAATGTATTGAGCACGCTTTGGCACTTCTATGCCTAATAATTTTTCTACCGTCATGTGCCAACCCATATTGTTGATAGGGGCTGAACAATAATTCATTCGGTCCGTCAAGGTAGTTATTTGATAAAAAGGACGGCGTTCAGCTATCTTTTCAAATGCCCGGTGAATGTATCCAACCGTTTGTTCGGCATCTACAATGGTCTCCCCATCCATCGTCAAGATGTTTTGAAAAATACCATGCGTGGCTGGGTGGGTAGGTCCTAAGTTGAGGGTAGTCAACTCGTTCACATAAGGCCCGCTTTTCGGAGTCTTATCTAAACCTACGTTGGGATTATTTACTAATGCTACTTCAGACATGTTTCGCTGGTTGAGGGTAGATTATCTACCAAATAATTCATCTATTTTATCGTGACGGGTGGCATCTTCCAATGGATATTCTTTTCTCATAGGATGATAATCCATGTCCTCCACATTCAAAATACGTATCAAATTAGGATGACCCTCAAAAATAATTCCATAGAAATCAAAGGCTTCCCGCTCCATCCAATTGGCAGTAGCATATAAACCCGTAACGGTTGGAACCACTGGATTCTCGATAGGAACATAGATCTTGATCCAAAGGCGAACATTATTTTCCAGGCTATGCAAATGGTATATCACGCCCAATTCCTGACCTTTAGCTTCTGGAAAATGAATCCCTGCCAAATCAGTTAAAAACTGGAACTTCAATACCGGATGTTGGTATAGAAAATGAAGCATCGGAACGATGTGCTCCACTTCTGTTGTCACCTGTAAAATACCATGGGACTCAGCGATACCATAAATGGATTCTTCGCCGAATTGCCCTTGTAAGGCATCTATAATTTGTTGATTACTCACGTTTTCCATACAATTTACTTATTCAATGCCATAAGATTCCAACAAGGCTTTGTATTCAGGTTGGTTCCTACGACGAATTGATTCATTTTTGGCTAGTTCTTGGATTTGCATAAAACCATCCAAAATTTGCTCTGGACGTGGTGGGCAACCTGGTACATACACATCAACCGGAATAACACGGTCTATACCTTGTAATACCGAATAAGTATCAAAAATACCCCCAGAACAAGCACATGCACCTACTGATAAAACCCAACGAGGTTCAGCCATTTGTAAGTAAACCTGTTTAACTACGGGCGCCATTTTCTTCGCAATGGTTCCCATCACCATTAAAACATCCGCCTGACGAGCTGAAAAGCTTAATCTCTCAGCACCAAAACGACCAATATCATAATGTGAGGCCATCGTCGACATGAATTCGATTCCACAGCAAGAGGTAGCAAAAGGCAATGGCCAGAGCGAATTAGCTCTAGCCATACCTACTAATGAATCTAAACTGGTAGCAAAAAATCCCTGTCCCTCCAATCCTGCCGGCGCTTCTACGATATTAATTTTTGCGTCACTCATATACATCTTCTTTTCTAATCAAAATAAACCAAGCAATCAGCCAAAAGTTTATTTTTCCCAGGTTAAAATACCTTTTTTAATTACGTAGATAAATCCAACTAATAATAAGCCCATGAATACGATCATTTCATAAAATCCATTCCATGCCAATTGCTTAAAATTAACCGCCCAAGGGTACATAAATACAATCTCCAAATCAAACAAAACAAACAAAATGGCCACTAAGAAATACTTCACCGAAATCGGTGTACGAGCATCTCCAATGGATTCAATACCACATTCAAATGAATCGTCTTTTTTAGCTGAATGACGCTTGGGACCTAAGGTGTGAGTAAGAATCATGACCAACACGATAAAAGCCAATGCCGCCGCTAATTGAACGAAAATCGGTAAAAAATCTTGAGGTTGATAGTTCATTTTATACGTCGCTAAATTTGAAGCGGCAATTTACTCACTAAAATCTAATTTCGAAGATTATTTTATTAAAAATACTTGGTTTTTCCTGGCACAGCTACTGGGTACAAACCATTCGCATCTGGCTTCAATGGCATATCGGCATCCCAAGCAAATCTGCTAGGTGCAATATTGATTCCAGAATTAAGCGCCTTATCCCATTCGATGATCTGTCCAGAGTAAGTAGCCATTCTTCCTAAAATAGAAGTCATGGTAGAATATGCCCCATTTTCCGCATCGGCAAATTTGTATTCCCCCGCGGCTACTGCCGCCCACAATTCATCGTGCTCTGTTTGATAGGGATTATTCTCCTTCGTCTTTTTATCAAAAGCATAATTGACATTTCCCTTCAAATCCAAGATTTTAGCCGAATCAAATAGAACTCTTCCTTTCGTTCCCACTAAATGCTCATCTACTTTGGTCCAGGTTCCCGGAATATGGCGACATTGACTATTTAAGATGGTCCCATCCGCATATTCAAATTCTACGATGTGGTGATCAAAGATTTCACCATAATCTTTACCCTTTCTCACTTCTCTACCTCCTGTTCCGCGAGCTCTCACTGGATAGCCATTTTTAGCCCAGTTGATTACATCTATATTGTGAATATGTTGCTCCGTAATATGATCCCCACAAATCCAATTGAAATAATACCAGTTTCTCATTTGGTACTCCATTTCTGTCTGTCCCTCTTTTCTCGGCTTTACCCAAACACCATCATTGTTCCACCAACAAGACGCTGAAACTACATCCCCAATCTGACCATCCTGAACTCGTTTCATGATATCTCGGTAGGAATTTTGGTAATGGCGCTGCAATCCTACCACTACGTTTAATTTTTTCTCCTTAGCAATTTTTGCGGCTGCCAAAACCCGCTGAATACCTGCTGGATCTGTCGCCACAGGTTTTTCCATAAAAATTTGCTTGCCTTGGCGCACTGCTTCTTCAAAGTGGTATGGACGGAATCCTGGAGGGGTAGTTAAAATCACTACATCTGCTAAAGCCATCGCTTGTTTATATCCATCAAACCCCACGAATTTGTGGTCCTCCGGTACATTAACTTTCTGATTTACCGGGATTGCTTTTGCTGATACATCTTTGGCACGAGAATTCATTACACTTTTGTAACAATCATCTAGACGATCTTTGAATGCATCTGCCATGGCTACCAACTGAATATTTTCTTTAGTACTGAGTGCTTGGATGATAGCCCCAGTTCCACGGCCTCCACAGCCGATCAATGCCACTTTTAGAGTATCGCCCACATTACTCTGACTAAAACTAACGCTGGACTTAGCTTCTGACAACAAAGGCGCGGCCATGAGGGCCCCTGCTCCTAAGCTAGATTGTACGATGAATTCTCTACGCGAATTTTTCATGTTATTTAGGTATGATTGAAAGGTTGTTAATAATCTTTTAAATACTTGTCAAAAAAGGCTCGAACCTCCTCTGGACTGGGTTGTTTGGCAGGACGCATGATTCGAAAACCTACAAAAGGGGCATCAGCATTCCACCACTTACTTTTAGGTTCCTGGGGATCTCTACGATTCCAAACCGGATCAGCTGCCAACCGACTAGCACTTCTAGCCATTTTGGCTTCATCCCGATAACTCCCTCCACGTACCACAGCATCTGCATATTTGTCTTTAAAAATAGCTGTATGGGATTGTTTTTGATTAGAATAAGCAGGCTCATAATGGTCCAATACCCACTCATGTACGTTTCCCAACATATCATACAGTCCCCAAGCATTAGGCTTTTTCTGTGCCACCAGATGGTATTTATCTCCTGAATTGGTGGCTATCCAAGCATATTCCTCTAATTTTTCATTTTCCTTCAAGGAAGAATATGCCCCTTTACCTCCTGCCCTACATGCATATTCCCACTCGGCCTCCGTAGGCAATCGATAGAATATTTTCGTTTTGGCATATAACCACTTGCAATACATAAGCGCAGCAAAATGCTGCATGGAATTCGCAGGATATCCTCCTACTTTCCCCATGCCCAAGGTAAAATCAATATAGGGAGGACTAGGCCTAGTAACTGCATCTGGACCTTCTTTGGCTGGTTTGGGAGCCGGATCACGGTCCTCTTCAAAAAACAATTGATATTCATCGTAAGTCACTTCTGTTTTTCCTATCCAAAAAGCTTCCATGCTTAGTTTTTGTTGCGGCCCCTCATCCGAATTTCTTCCTGGTTCAATGCTAGGACTACCTAATACAAAATTCCCTGCTGGAATCGCCTGCATGTCAAATGCGACGTTTGAGTTGGGAATAACTTGTCGGTAGGATTTTAATGCCTGCCCTATCCCCACTTGACTAAAACCCACGGACAAGACAAGCGTTAAAACACGTAATTTTCTATTCATTCTTAAATTAATTCTAATCGGTTATCAAGATACCATGATTCAGTAATATTTCCAATTGGTCATTTTGGTATTCCCAGACCAGTAACTTTACTTCAGGCAGTGATTGTAATAATAATTTTAGTTCACTAATCTCCATGATGGTGGCAGCAGTAGCCACCCAATCTGCCCTAGCTCCATGAGCCGCAATTGCAGTAGCCGAACGAGCATGTTCCAAGCCTAAACCGGTTTTGGGGTCAATAACATGCGAATATATCTTGCCTCCAATATTCACCTGTTGGTAGGTCTTTCCAGAACTGGCAATCGATTGATTTTTGATTTCTAAATAATCAGAAGATACATTCCGACTATTAGGTAACTCCAAACCAACCTTCCATGCCTCTCCTGCTGGATTTACTTGTGTAGCACAAATTTTTCCTCCAGCATCCACTAAGGCATAGGGGAATGATTTCTTCACTAAATAATCCAATACGCGCTGGGCTACAAAACCTTTACCTATGGATCCAAAATCCAATTGACAGGCAGTCTGCTTCAAACGAATACCCGAACTATCTTTGTTGAATTCAAGGCAAGGACTTTTCAATTCTTCAAGCCAATTCTGCATTTGCTTTTGGTCTGGTAACACCTGGGTTTTTCTGGCTTTTCGCCAAGCAGCCACCAGCTTTCCTAGAAATACATTAAGGTCTCCATGACTATATTGATATGCCAACAAAGATTCATTTAAAATGGCTTTAAATGGCTCCTTGATGGGATGAAATTGACCTGTTCCCGCTAGTTGATTTACTTTACTTACATCGGATTCCAAACGATAATCACTTAATTGATTTTCCAAATTCTCGGCTAAAAGCAGGGCTTCATGTACCACATGGGTTAATCCCGTGGAATCCTGTGTAGAAATGATGATTCTAAATGGAGACCCCATTCTTGCCGTTTCAAATCGGTATTTGTCCCATTGACCGGGAAGTAAAAAGCTAGGTAATAAGCAAGCAATGAATAGGTATAGGGTTTTTTTGTTCATCTTTCAAATATTACAAAAAAATGTTGTAAATTTGTCTGGCAAATAAGGGTATGGTTCGCCTTCATCCGATAAATCCAATTCCCGTTCAACATATTTGCCATGCTTGATTCATCCAAATTCCTTTTTGAAGCACTCACCTACGACGACGTACTGTTGCTTCCTGCCTATTCAGAAGTTCTACCCCGTGAGGTAAAAACTCAAACTAAACTGACCAAAAACATCAGTTTAAATATCCCCATTGTTTCTGCCGCGATGGATACCGTAACAGAAGCGGATTTAGCTATCGCCTTAGCACAAGAGGGAGGAATTGGAATCATCCATAAAAATATGAGTATCTCTGAGCAAGCCGCTCAGGTACGTAAAGTGAAACGTTCAGAATCAGGAATGATCATTGATCCTATCACTTTACACGATACACAAACCTTAGGTGATGCGCAACGCATCATGAAAGAATTCAAAATTGGAGGCATTCCGGTGGTTGACAATCAAGGCTTATTAGTAGGAATTCTAACTAACCGTGATTTGCGTTTCCAAAAAGAAACAAGTAAGCCAGTTCATGAGATTATGACCAAGGTCAATTTGATCACGGCTAATGAGGGAATTGGGATGGAAGCGGCTGAAAGCATTTTGCAAGAACATAAAATCGAGAAATTACCTATCATCGATAAGAAGGGAAAATTAATTGGTTTAATTACATATAAAGACATTTTAAAGCGTAAAAGCCATCCATTAGCATCCAAGGATTCTTTAGGACGCCTTCGCGTAGGTGCAGCCGTGGGAGTTACTCCTGATTTGTTGGATCGAGTGCAGGCATTAGTACAAGTTGGGGTGGATGTTATTAGTATTGATACGGCTCATGGCCACTCCAAAGGAGTAATTGATGCTTTAAAATCTGTCAAAGCTTCTTATCCAAGTTTAGATGTAATTGTAGGTAATATCGCTACAGGTGAGGCGGCAAAGGCATTGGCAGAAGCAGGGGCAGATGCCGTGAAGGTGGGGGTTGGACCTGGAAGTATTTGTACTACAAGAATCATTGCTGGGGTGGGAATGCCACAATTAACGGCAGTTTACGAAGCGGCCAAAGCTCTAGAGCCTTATCAGATTCCTCTAATCGCTGACGGAGGTATCCGTTTCTCGGGTGATATCGCGAAAGCCATTGCTGGTGGTGCTAGTACTGTGATGATTGGCTCTTTATTAGCGGGTACGGATGAAGCACCGGGTGAAATGATTATCTTGGAAGGTCGTAAATTTAAATCTTACCGTGGTATGGGCTCATTGGAAGCCATGGAAGATGGTTCCAAAGACCGTTATTTCCAAGATGCGGAGGATGATATAAAGAAATTGGTACCAGAAGGGATTGTAGGAAGAGTACCTTTTAAAGGTTCCGTGACAGAAATCTTATACCAAATGGTGGGAGGTCTTAAAGCTGGAATGGGTTACTGCGGCGCGAGCACCATAGAAGAGATGCAACAAGCGAAATTTGTAAAAATTACCTCTGCCGGTGTAAAAGAAAGCCATCCACACGATGTGAGCATTTCTAAAGAAGCACCAAATTACAGCGCTAAATAATTTGGCTTTTGTCTTAACGCTGTCAAGGTTTAAAACCTTAACAGCGTTGCAAAAACGATTTTAAATTTGGACATATTGTCCAGAATAGTGATATTAAAAAAGCTCTGAATTAATTCAGAGCTTTTTTATTTTGAAGAGTTTAAAAAATTTTAAACTGGATAATTGTGTACCGTATCCACAAAACATTTCACCTTGTCAGGGTGAATATCTGGATAAACCCCATGACCTAGATTAGCAATATACCGCTGCGTGCCAAATTGCTGAATCATCTTTTTGGTTTCCTCTTCTACTGTTTTAAAATCTCCATATAATGCACAAGGATCTAAATTTCCTTGAAGAGTCTTGTTTGGTCCCACCAATCTCCTCGATTCAGCAATATCCATATTCCAATCCAATCCTATACTTGCACAGTTTAACTGAGCCATTTCTTGCCGAGCAAAAAAGGCTCCTTTGGCAAATAAAGTCACAGGAACTTCAGTTAATGCGTCGCAAATTTGCTTTAAATAAGGAGTAGAAAATACGCTGTACTGGGCAGGAGACAAAATTCCCGCCCAAGAATCAAAAACTTGAACTAAATTAGCCCCCACAGCTACTTGCGCTTTTAAATAGGCAATGGTAGAATCGGTTATTTTTTGTAATAATGCATGAGCTAATGCTGGTTCAGCATAGAGCATTTTCTTGGCTTGAGAAAAGGTTTTAGAACCTTTGCCTTCTACCATGTAGCAAAATATGGTAAAGGGAGCTCCTGCAAATCCTATCAAAGGTATTTTTCCTGCTAAATCGCGTTTAACAAATTTAATGGCATCTAACACATAAGCCAAATCCTCCTCAGGTTCTGCCATTTTTAGGGCATCCACATCAGCCTGATTACGAACTACCTGTGGAAAAACGGGTCCTTTTTGTTCTTCCATCAAATAAGGTAAACCCATGGCTTCAGGAACAACCAAAATATCGGAAAAAATAATAGCTGCATCCACATCGAAACGTTTCACTGGCTGAATGGTCACTTCCGCTGCCCACTCAGGATGGGTGGCCAATCCGATAAAAGAACCAGCTTTGGCTCTCACCTCTCGGTACTCAGGCAAAATCCTACCTGCTTGTCGCATTACCCAAACTGGAATTCTATCTACCGGCAATCCTTGAGCTGCCCTAATTAAACGATCATTTTGTAATACTTCCATATGCTTTTTCAAGACTACAAAGGTAGTCAAGAAATGCCAAATGATTAGAGAATAGTTATTAGTGTTTAGTAATTAGGATTTAATTGCCAGTGATAAGTAGTAGGTGATAACTTAAAAGTTTTTAAAAATTTAATGGATTACGTATATTCAACGATAAACCAAATTTTAGAAATCTAAAGACTAACACTTAATCATTAAACACTAATAACCATTATCCTCGTATCTTTGCATTCTTTAATTGGTTTCCCTTATGCAAGTAATTAGTGCTCAATTCCTCACCAGTAATACCGATTACCTAAAATGTCCGCCCGACAAATATCCCGAATTTGCCTTCATTGGACGTTCAAATGTGGGTAAATCATCCTTGATCAACTCCATTACACTGCATAAAAAATTAGCCAAGACTTCACAAACTCCCGGTAAAACGCAGTTAATTAATCACTTTTTAATTAATAACAATTGGTATTTGGTGGATTTACCAGGTTACGGATATGCCCAAGTAAGTAAGGAAAAAAGGAAAGAATTTGAAAAAATGATCCTGGATTATTTAATCCATCGAAAAAGCTTAACCTGTCTTTTCCTTTTGGTAGATTTACGTCTAAAGCCTCAGCCCGTGGATATTGCCTTTATGGAGCGAATGGCAGAGGAACAAATCCCTTTTTACATCGTATTTACGAAAGCCGATAAGCTATCTCAAAAGCAGGTAGAGGAAAATTTCAAACACTACCAAGAGCATTTATTGCAAACCTGGGAAGCACTCCCACGGATGTTTATCACCTCTGCAGAAAAACATCTGGGCAGAGAGGAAATCTTGGAAAGTATTCAGGAATTAATTGACGCTTCTCCCTATAAATCAAGGAAATCTTAATATTTTTGCGACCGAATTAAACATCAATCATGGAATTATTAAATGAAATTGCCCATATCTCAGGCAAAAGCGGATTATTTAGAGTGTTAAAACCTACTCGAACAGGTGTGATTGTGGAAACTTTAGACGCTCTTAAGCAAAAATCTGTGGTAAGTGGCCAAACCCGCATCTCGGTATTGAAAGATATCTCCTTGTATTTAGATGACCATCAGGACAGCACTTTACCTTTGGGTGAATTATTCCAAAAAATCCATGCTGTATGCCAAGGAACCTTGAGCATTGAACCTAAAAAAGCCAGTGATCCAGAATTATTTGGCTTTTTGGTAAGTATAGTTCCCAATTATGATTCAGATCGTGTGTATGCATCTGATGTCAAAAAAATTCTTTCTTGGTATTTAATTCTTGTTAATCATACTCCTGAATTATTTCCTGCACCAGAAACTAAAGAAGAAAAACCAAGTAAAAAGGTAAAAGCCACGAAAGAAGCGGCAGAAGGACAGACAAATAAAGCACCTAAAAAAACAAAAGCGACTAAATAAGTCGCTTTGCTATTATATTCAATAAAAACCCGAACAAGTTCGGGTTTTTTTATGCTTATTTCAAGGAGTTAATCCAAGCAGCTATCTTCATGGCATCTGCCTTTGGCACGTTTTTCAAGGCCATCATCGGTGGATATCCTGGCCAATTCTCTGGTTTTGGATTTGCAATTAATTCTACAATTTTCGCGTTACTATACTTCTTCTTCGCAACTTCTGTGTAAGCAGGTCCCACTAATCGGGCATCTACCTTATGGCAAGCAAAGCAAGTATATTTTTGCATTAATGGCTTAATATCAGCAGGAAAGTCCTCGGCATTAGCTTGAAAGCCGAAAGCAAATGTTCCCAATGTAACAGCCAAAATAAATTTTGATATTTTTTTCATTTTGATTGAGTGTTTAAATATTTACAAAATAAGGGATTTAAACGTTATTCTCTATATGCTTTTACGCATATTTCTCCCTTTTTATTTCATTGAAGCATGAAAAGCATCCACAGCTGCCCTTACGCTTCCATGTAAATCCAATAATTCAGATGCTTTTTCCTCCGATACACCCGTAGCTTCTTTCACCATTCGAATGGCCCTGAGAACCAATTTGTGGTTACTTAACGCCATATCTACCATTTTATTTCCTCTTACTCTGCCCAGTTGAATCATCACGGTGGTTGAAATCATGTTCAACACCAATTTTTGCGCCGTACCTGATTTCATCCTAGTACTCCCCGTTACATATTCTGGCCCTACTACCACCTCAATGGGATATTGAGCTACTTTAGACACAGCACTTCCCTCATTACATACAATGCAAGCGGTCAAAACTCCATGCGCATTGGCATCCCTCAAACCTCCAATGACATAAGGTGTTCTTCCAGAAGCCGCAATCCCAATCAAGGCATCATTCTCGTCGATATCATAGGCTTTCAAATCAATCCAGGCTTGTTTCTCATCATCTTCAGCATTTTCAACTGCCTTTCGAATAGCACTATCTCCGCCAGCAATTAAACCTATCACCCAATCGTGAGGTACTCCGTATGTTGGTGGGCATTCTGAAGCATCTACGATTCCCAATCGACCGCTCGTTCCTGCTCCAATGTAAAATAAACGTCCTCCTTTTTTCATTCTTAGGACCACTTGCTCCACTACTTTTTCGATTTGTGGAATCACCTTTTCTACGGCAAAGGGCACCGTCTTATCTTCAGCATTGATTTGCCTAAGAAGCGTATCGATCGATTGCTTATCCAAATCCAGGTATTTGGAGTCAGATTCAGTTGCCAGTTTACTTAAATTCTCTGCCATTATTTTCCAGAAAGGGCGTAAAAATGCTTAAAAAAATGAGGTATGGTTTCAATTCCCTTGTAAAAATTGAACAAACCAAAATGTTCATTGGGCGAATGTATGGCATCTGAATCCAATCCAAATCCCATTAATACTGATTTGATGCCTAATTCCTTTTCAAATACGGTTGGCACAGGAATACTTCCTCCTCCACGTGTAGGTACTGGCTCTATTCCAAATGTCTCTGCCATAGCCTTAGCAGCCGCCTGATAGGCCACCGAATCGGTAGGCATCACGTAGGCCTCTCCACCATGATGTGGAGTCACCGTCACTTTTACGCCTTTCGGTGCTATGGATTTAAAATGATCTGTAAATAATTGAGTAATTTTTTCTGATTGCTGATTAGGCACCAAACGCATGGAGATTTTGGCATGTGCCAAAGATGGCAACACCGTTTTAGCACCTTCTCCAATATAACCTCCCCAAATTCCATTGACATCCAAAGTTGGTCGAATACTTGCTCTCTCCAGGGTGGAATAACCTTTCTCTCCATGAACCGAAGCGATACCCAAGTCTTTTTGATACATATCTAAATCAAAAGGTGTTTGGGCCATAGCTGCGCGATCTGAAGCGCTTAGCTCTTGCACAGCCTCATAAAAACCAGGTATGGTAATTCGATTAAATTCATCATGTAAAGAGGCTATCATCTCACAAAGGATGTTGATTGGATTGGCAACAGCCCCACCATATACTCCTGAATGCAAATCGCGGTTAGGACCTTGTACGGTCACTTCCAAATAACTTAACCCTCTCAATCCTACATCAATGGAAGGAATATCATTGGCAATGATAGCCGTATCGGAAATCAAGATTACATCTGCTTGCAATAATTCTTTGTTATTGGCCACGAAAATGGCCAAATGATTGGAGCCAATTTCTTCTTCTCCTTCAATCATAAACTTGATGTTACATGGCAAGGAATCAGTCGCCAACATGGCTTCAAAAGCTTTGATGTGCATAAATATCTGCCCCTTATCATCACATGAACCACGTGCATAGATAATTCCATCTTTGATAACAGGTTCAAATGGCGGGCTATCCCAAAGTTCCAAAGGATCTGCTGGCTGTACATCATAATGTCCATATACCAACACAGTCGGAGCAGTTGGATCTACTATTTTTTCTCCATATACAACTGGAAAACCTGCCGTTTCTTCCAAGCGGACATTGTCTGCACCTGACTGACGTAAATTTTGCGCTATGAACTCGGCAGCCCTTCGTACATCCCCTGCATATTTAGGGTCTGCAGATATGGAAGGTATCCGTAATAAGTCAAATAATTCTTCTAAAAATCTTGGCTGATTTGCTTGAATATAAGCTTGTGTTTTTTTCATATGAAGTGGTGAATGGGAAAATCATCCACACACAAAGATAGAAAAAAAGGCCTTAGGATTGTTTCTTTCGTGGGATTAGATACATGCGATTTTCCGTTCCTTGCAGAATTCGGATCAAGTTTTTACGGTGGGTAAAAATGACTAACCCCGCTACGATAAAGCCAAAATAAATCAAGATAGGAAACTCGTCACCAAATACCTTAAAGACCATCAAAAATGGAAAAACCAATGAGGCCACCATGGAACCCAAAGAAACATAATTGGAAATATAAAATACCAATAAAAATACTGCAATACTCACTAAAGCTGCCTCTGGATGTAATGCCAGCACCATACCCATTAAAGTGGCCACTCCTTTTCCACCTTTGAAATCACAAAAAATGGGTAATAAATGTCCTAAAACCGCCAACATTCCGAATAAGATTTTCAAGGAAACACAAGTCTGCCAATCTATAAGGTGTAGATAAAACAAAAATGTAGATAAAGAGGTAGCTAAAAAGCCCTTAAAGGCATCCACAAATAAAACGATGCTACCAGCCTTTTTACCCAAGACACGAAATGTATTGGTCGCTCCTGCATTCCCACTTCCCAAAGTACGAATATCCACCCCATGATAGGCTTCACCATACCAAATAGCGGTAGGTATTGAGCCAAGAATATAGCTCAAAAGACAAAGCCCAATGAGAATAATAATCATAATTATATTGAAAGTCACCATAGCAAAAGGAGAGCACAATGTCCAAATATAGGAGGGCAAAGGTCCAAAATCAAGAACATGAAAAACATTCTTGAAATGTTTAAATTTTTATCTTCGATATATACTAAAAATGCTTAAAATGAGAAATTAACTGAAGCCATCAATCTATAAGCCTTAGGGGAACCATGGTCCATATACGTCAAACGATGGAAGGCTTGAATCCTAAATAACTTAAATATATTATCTATTCCATATCCAACTTCTGCATAAGGGACATTGGGATTAAGCGAGTCAAATGAATACATGTCCAAGAACTTAGACTTTAATGGATTATTGACATCCTTCATGATATCCCGGTTTTCTTTACGCTGACTACCCCACAATAAATTTCCGCTGGCTATAAACCTCCATTTCAACTTTTTAATCAAAGGCAAACGATTAAATAACAAGCCTTCAAAGTTGTGATTGTATTGCAAGGAAACAAATTGATCACTCACGAACTCAAAGTAATTCATAGTTGAAAAGGCACTTCTAACAAAAAACAAGGTTTCATTTCCTAAATGAGGGAACAATAAAGGTGCTGGTAGATTAGAAGGTGTATAACCCATGGACAGCGTATAATCCGATCGACCAAAAGTTCCCAATCGGAAGGTTTGATAAGCTTTTAAAGTAAATCGCTCATAGTCAAAATCACCCCCTAAAAATCCTTTGAAACCGCGTTGATATCTAAATGTTACGACCGGGATACGCTTGGTGGAAAGCGTAATGCGCTCATTTCCATTCATAATAAAGGTTTCTCCTTTGGCAAATCTAGCCTCTAAGGTGACAAATGATTCCTGATAATAATCTTGTACAGGAGAGGCGTTCCCTAACTCTGGATTTAGACGGTATTGAAATCTAAACAATGGATCAAAGGACCGCGTATTTATTTGGCCGGTAAAACTTAGACCCTTCGTGACCTCTGTACTAAAAAAGGCCTCACTTTCTCTCCTGAAAAATGCCCCTGAAAAGGCTCCCCAACGAGTAAAGGCATAAAATAAACGGTTGTCACCAATTAATTCTGGAGTCAAACCTACACGTTCAATATCATAGGAATGTCGAATTCCTGCTACAGTCCATTTAGCTTTGGAAAAAAGATAATTGACCTCCATGGAATATTTAGGTACTAAATCCTTCGTTCCGAATCCCACATTACCACGTAATATCCAATGCTTATCAAAATTAGAATTTGTTCTAAAACCTAATCTAAAACGGGCTCCTTCCAACCTATTAACCGCAAAAGAACTCAAATAAGGCCCCACTTCAATATCATTAAACTTCTTGTAGCCACTTAGAGCAATTTCCGCGATTTCTACATAAGTACGAACAATCGGTAGATTTTTCACCGAATCAATTAGGGCAAAGGCCGTTAAATCTTGCCGACTCAGTGGTTCATAACGTGCATGTTTCCAAAACTCAGGATCTGGTTCTTTGGCATCCTCAGCCACTTCTGAGGTCAAATCATAAAATTCTAATGGCTTAGGCTGATTAATGACGAAATCCTTATTGGATATGTACATTTTTAACAACATTCCCGCAGAGCCTTTAGTCAACTCCTCAATGTCAATTAAAAATCTCGTTTTAGCAGGTAACCAAGCTCCATCTGCCACTTGCTCCAATTCTTGAGAAATTTTAATCTTATCAATAAAGTTCAGGTTGGCTTGCTTGTCGATGACTGCATCAATTTGAACCAAAGCAAAACTGGTCGTATCAATCCACATTTGACCTGTAAATACTAGGTCTTGAGGGTTTTTAGGATCAAAATCTAATTGATAACAAATATGCCCATCGACATTTACTGTATCTCCCAAGAAGTATTTGTAATTACCCTTCCAATTATCTCCAATAGGACTAGCAAAATCCTTGCCAAAGAATGGCACATAATTCTGATAGAAATTATAGTTGGCCACTAAATTTCCTCCTACCAATTGTGAGATAAAACCACCATCTTGCACCCCAACTCCCTTGATATTAGTTTTAAGTATTTTTTCTTTTTTCCTTTTGGGAGACTCCCGGTAATAAAACTTGCTGATGGATTCAGAAATGTAGGTAGGAATAACGGGTTTTCCATCCTCTCCCGCTTCCTTTTCAAATTTTTTAATGGAGGATTCTATCTCCTTCATGATTTTGGTATTCCTCAGCTTATCGGAAATATTATCTACATCCAGCTCCATTTTGGTATATGAATCATATTCATATGCTGTCAGTTTATTCCGATCATTGTTATCCCTTTGCTTGACCACCTGCCTCAATATTTTGAAAGCAGGATTTTCCCCTGAATACACTATTACTTCTTGTAATGATCTCTGAGCTGGTTCTAATTGAAAATCAACCTCCTGACTTGCCTTTTTTTTATCAATGAATTTGACACGCTTTTTGTATCCCACAAAAGAAACAAATAAAGAATCCGTCAAGACTTTGGAATGAAAAGTATACTCTCCTTGAAAATTGGTCGTAGTACCAAGGTTGACACCCACCAATCCTACCGAGGCAAATGGAACAGGATCTCCATTCGAAGCATCGGTTACTCTTCCCTTGATAACAAATTGAGCCTCAGCACAATTCACTCCCAACAAAAGAATCAGTAGTGCCCAAAAAACACGACTACTCCAATTCATTAATCTACAATTGAACAAGGTTAAAAGCTTTCCATAAATTCCAACAAAAATACTGATTGATTGGAACAATACTACTAATTGTCGCGAGATTTTGAATGTTGGTCGACAAAAACCTTAAATTTTTCTAGCGCTCTTGCCCGATGGGCTATCTGATTTTTTTCTTGCAAGGACATTTCGGCAAAGGTTCTATACTCTTCTCCTTCAGGCCGAAATATGGGATCATATCCAAATCCTGAGATACCTTTAGCGTTATAGGTAATTTCACCGAAAATTTCTCCCTCAAACTGAAAATACTCTCCTTGAGAATGGTAAGTTAACACCGTCACAAACCTGGCCTTGCGATGGGTAATACCCTCTAAATTTTGAAGTAATAAATTCAGATTATTCAAATCATTTTTGGGTTCTCCTGCATATCTTGCTGAATAAACCCCAGGGGCTCCCCCCAAAGCCTCCACCTCTAAACCTGAATCATCCGCTAAACAATTGACCTGATACTTTTCCGCAATGAACTGAGCCTTTTGTAAAGAATTCTGTGCTAATGTATTTCCCGTTTCTGGGATTTCCTCCTTCAATCCTAAATCGGCTACCGTTTTAACCTCGAACCTTCCTTTCAACATATGTGCAATTTCCTCCACCTTATGTGGATTTTGAGTCGCAAGGTACAAAACTGGTAACATGAGGCTATTGGATAGGTACTTCTATTTCAAAACATAAAGGAGAATTCGCAGGAATAGAACCTTGATTATTCGCACCATATCCAAGCTTGGAAGGAATAATAATGATGGCCTTCTCTCCCGTTTTCAATTTCATAATTCCCTCATCAAATCCTGGAATTAATTGACCAGCTCCCACTAATAAAGAGGCTCCCGTCCGGGAATCAAAGATGGGATCATATATTACTTTCCCTGCTGCATCTAACTTCAAGGAACTAAACCCTAATCTTCCTGTATAGTTGACTAAATAGGATTTTGCAGGAACTAAAGCTGTCCCGGTTGGATTAGAAATAGTTTTCTGAAATATCAAACCTGTACTGGTCACCTCGGGATTATTGACATTATAGGTTTTTTTCATCTCCTCAATTACCTGATTTTCAGATTGAATAGAAATCAATTCAATATCAATTTTAATCACTGCATAGGCAGGAATTAACCCATTACCATAGGAACTACCACCAAAAGCCAAACCTGAAGGTAAAATAAATACACCCTTATCCCCTTCCTTCATGTAACGAAGTGGCAATGTGAAAATACTTTCAAAACTACCTGTCACGTAACCGCGAGGCTGATTTAAGATTCGGGAAGTAGAATCTACCTTTGAACCGTTCAGCAAGGTCATGACATAATGAAACTTCACTAAGTCGGTATAATTGGCTTGCTTCCCCGACGTTCCTTGGGATAATATGGAATAGTACATTCCCTCTGGGGACTTTTGTACATTTAATTTATTATCTGCAATGTACTTTTGAATATCCTTCTCGTTGTTTTCTACTTGTTGATCAATCGCATTGAAATTACAGCTAGAAAATGTTAGGAGGGAGATAATAATGAAAAAACCAAGGCTAAGGGTACTTTTATACATATTCACTACTCGTTAATTTTGGCTAAATAGACTTCAAACACCAAGGGGGTATACCCAGGAATAGATCCAGAACCCGCCTGTCCGTAACCCAAGGAAGAAGGAAATACTAATACGGCCTTTTCACCCAAACGCATTTTCTCTATTCCTTTCTGAAAACCCTTGACGGTTTGTGAACCTCCGATGGTCACAGATAAGCTATCCGTTTTCAACATATTTCCGTCGAAAGCAAAACCATTTAAATAACGGCCTGTATATTTCACTTTAACCACCTTTCCTGTGGCAGGCAAATCACCAGTACCCTTAACCAATTGGATGAAACGAAGTCCATCTTCTGTAGTCTCAGTAACCTGGTATTTTTTAGCTGCAATAAATTCTTTGATATTATCCTCTTGAGAACGCACTTTGTAAGATTTAATACTCACTTTCATAGGCGTGTAAGCAGGTAAACCCGGAAATTCCTGAGCTGTACCGGGCAATGCCAGTACCGCCTGCTCTCCTTCTCTTAGGTAGGCCATTAATTGACTAAATACCGGATTGGTAAAACCATATCGGTAGGTAAAAGGACTATTCGCTTTACGATCCGTACTATCTAAAATTTGGCCTGTAATTAGATTTGCAAATTCATAATGCACAGAAAGCGTATCACCCTTGGTAGCCAATTCCCCGGAGGGATTGCTCTTGGTAACAAAAAAATAAGCTCCATTTTCCATAGCAGTAGGACTTTGTCCTTGCTTAGAAAAATAAGCAGCTATTTGCGCTTGATTCTCCTTGGCTCGAATTTCATCGACCAATTCTACATTGCTTAAACAAGCACCCAAACCCAATGCCAAAACAAAAAAAGCACTTATTCTAACCAACATTCGATTCACCTTCATGTATTTAAATTCACTACTTCATACCAACAAATCCCCTCCTAAACGAATAAAAGGGGAGTAAAGTATGAAAACAAGTAGGGGATTTGCATCCCCTTGTATTATTTTTTACTTAATAATTCTACTTCAAATACCAATACCGTATTAGCAGGTATTGGACCACGCTCTTGATCACCATAACCTAGAGCAGATGGAATTACAAATACACCTTTTCCTCCTTGCTTCAATAAGGTTAACGCCTCATTAAAACCTGGAATCATTTGACCTAATGGCATTTCTGCACTACTTCCCTTGTCGAACTCCTTACCATCCACAAATGTACCCCGGTAGTTTACTACCCAGGTTTCTCCCATTTTTGGAGCAGCACCAGAACCAGGTTTAACAATTGAATACAATAAGCCTGAGGCCGTTTTTTGGAAAGACTTACCTGATTTAGCAACATAATCCGCCAACACTTTAGGCTCTTGTGCCAATTTACCCGCCGCGGCTTGCTTGTTTGCTGCTGCTTCTTTTTCCATTTCTTTTTCAAACTCAGCACGAGACTGAACCTTCAACACTTTAACTGTATATTTCAAGTCAGTGCCTGGTTTCAAGAACGGAGGAAGTGGAGCCTGAATATTCTTGGTTAAGCTATCAATGGGCACCAAAATAGTAGCACTATCACCTAAAGCCAACAAACGTAAACCATTCTCAAAAGTACCTTTAAATGAACCAGGGGCATTATTAGGGGCCTGAATCATTCCTTTACCTGGTTTTCCTTCTTTATATGTATCCTGTAATACAGAATCAGTTGAATTTTTGATTACAAGTCCAAATGTAATGATGTCGCCATCTTTTAATTTTTTGGCTTTGTCATCATGACTGTGAAATTGAATTTTTACGCCATCGATTACCTCGACTTTGTTTTGATTACATGCAGACAAAAATACGACTGCAGATAAAAGACCAATGAGTTGTTTACGCATGATTGATTTGTTGAGACCGAAGTCTGTTAAGGGTTGTTTTAGGTTAATTCTTTATAAATTTTTTACTCGATTTATTTCGGAAAGGTACAAAGGTAACACTTCTTGCAATTTTTCCTTCGCTCCATCCAAAGAGCTTGGAGAAAATCGACCACCGGAGGCATTTTTATGTCCTCCTCCCTCAAAATATTGAGAAGCGAACTCGTTGACCGCGAAAGGTTCAATGGAACGAAATGACAACTTGATTCCATCCGGACGCTGTATTAACAATATTGACCAGATGGAACCTGCAATTTGCAAACCATAATTGACGATGCCTTCAGTGTCACCTGCTTGGGAGTTAAATTGTTTTTGATCCTCTTCAGTAATCCACATTAAGGTCAAATGGTATTCTGGAAGATATTCCATTCGATTTGCCAAAACGTGACCCAGAAAACGCAAACGATCAATATGTGCTGAATCAAATATACGGCGGTGAATGGCATTGGTATTGACTCCTTTCTGAATCAAACGAGCCACCACCTCATGAACATGAGCCGTGGTATTGGGATGTCTAAATGAACCTGTATCTGTCATGATGCCTGAATATAAACATGCACCCATCTCCAAATTAATTTTTTCATCATCCCCCCACTCCTGAATTAGATCGTATATTAATTCACAAGTAGATGCGGCAGTTGTTCGATGGTAATAATAGTCCGCAAAATCTTCTGGATTCAAATGATGGTCAATGACCACCTTTTTCCCGGGCGCAATTGTGACCCTATGACTTAATCCATGCAATCGCTGTAAACCGGAAAAGTCCAAGCAAAAGACAAATTCAGCGTCTTGTAACAGGCTTTCAATGGCTATTTTATGTACGGTATCTTCAAAATTGAGAATCTGATCCGCTCCGTCCATCCATTGCAAATTAGCAGCTACAGCTGAAGGAACAACTACCCGAACCTCTAAACCTAGCTGTAGTAAATAATTTTGCCAAGCTAAAGAAGAACCAATGGCATCGGAATCAGGATTGAAGTGAGTCGTAATGACTACCTTGGTACCGGGACGTAATTGCGCTCGAAGCGCCGAAATGGAGGACATAAAATAGATAATGCGCCATAATAAATTTGGGCGTTCGCAAAGTTAAAGATAAATTTGAATAAAAATTTTAGCATGCCTACAAATCGCACATTTACCATGATTAAGCCTGATGCTGTGGCAGATGGATTCTCTGGTCCCATCATTCAGCAAATTGAAGCCGCTGGTTTCAAGATCATTGCTATAAAAAAAGTTCACTTGAGTAAAGAAGAAGCTGGCAAGTTCTATGCCATCCATGCGGAGCGTCCTTTTTACCAAAGTTTGTGTGATTATATGAGCTCCGGAGCCATCATTCCTATGGTATTGGAGAAAGATAATGCAGTGGAAGATTTCCGTAAGCTGATTGGTTCTACCAACCCAGAACAAGCTGCAGAAGGAACCATTCGTAAGCAATTCGCTCGCTCGCTGGAATCCAATGCCATTCATGGCTCTGATTCAGATGAAAATGCCGCCATTGAAGCTGCTTTCTTCTTTTCAGAAAAGGAATTGGCCTAGTCTACTTGTGCTTAAAGAATAAAAAACCGTTTTCCTCTTTCATGAATGTGATGTGAGGATGGTACCTCATGGCATCATCTACATCATTTTTCATGATGAAAAAGGTGGGTCTATCCACGGTCTTCTTCTTCAATAAAGTCTCCCCATCTGGGGATTTACTTGGCTTTTGAAAATATAACAAATGGGCAAACGACTTAAAACCCACCGTCTCTATATACACTTTTTGCCCCACTTTAGATTCATAGAAATCAATCACCGTAGCCTGAGTATAACCTTCTATTTTAGGTACTACCACCGCCATGTATAACATGATGAAGACAATGCCTGTTCCCATCAATCCATAAATTCGCTTAGGGGTCAAAGCTCCTTTGGCTAGCATCCAATACACTATGGCTACGGCAAATCCTATTCCTATAAACACTTCATAACCAGACCAATACACAGGGACCTGTAAATTACCCTGAACAAATTTATCCTTAATTAAGGGGATAAACATGTCGGTATGGGAGCCAATATAAGGAACTAAGGAGAGAACAAACGATAAAATAAACCCGACTATCAATAGACCCACGCTATATACTCTTTTCCAAGTGCTTAGCCCCAAATCCCAATCGTACAAAACCCGGGCGGAAAAAAAGCTGATAGGAATCCAGCACAAAGAGGAATAATGGACAATCTTAGTTTTCACCAAGCTAAATAAAATGAGAACTACCCAGAATAAAATTCGGAACCAAACACTTAAATCTTTCTCTTCTAGCGTAGCCAAATTGAGCTCGGATTTGCGGGAAATCAGGGGACTAATGGCCCAAATGGAGACAGGAAAACAACCAAATAATAAGACCAAGGCATGGTAATAAAATGGTTGTCCATGCCCTGCATCACCAGTGGTCAACAAGCGAACTTGATAGGCAAAAAAATCAGCTATAATACCCGTACCAAACTTCCAGGCAATGATGCCATACCAGGAAACAAAAAACACGATAGCAATAATACTGACATAAGCTAAGGCCCTGAACCATGCCTGCCAACGAAGCCACTCTTGTCGGTTCAAAAGCACATACACTAGGGCAGTAAGGCCCCAAATCAATAAGGCCACAGGTCCTTTGGTTAACAATGCCAGGCCTATTAAAACAGCTGAAATTAGTAATTCTTTGCTGGCGAAGTTTTTCCAGAACGACTGAATTGAGTAATAGACCCCCAGGAAGATCAATAAATTAAATAATGGATCTATGATACCCGAACTAGCATACACATGAGGTGTAATCGCAGCCAAATAAGAAAAAGCCCAAAGGTGACCCATTTTAGGAGAAAAATGCTTGGCACCAATCTGGTAGAGGGTCAATAGTGTACTAATTCCTATCAAGGCATTGGGAAAGCGAGCAGCAAATTCCATACTCACCCAGGCATTTTCCGTAAAAATACCGAAGAATAGAAAACTCAGAGCCTGAAACCAAATGAATAAGGGAGGCTTTTCCCAAAAAGGCTTGAAGTTAATTTGCACGCTTAAATAATCTCCAGATTGAATCATTTCCCTGGCAGACTCAGCAAAATTTATTTCATCCCAATCAAACAAATGACTTGCGCCTAGGAAAGGAACATACACCAGGGCACCCAGAATAAACCAAAAAAGATAGGGCTTACGCAGAAGGAAGGACATCATCAGTTGTTTTTTTAACTACAAATAAACAATAGAATAACATAGAACTTAGTAGGCCAATGAAGGCCCCCACCGCAGTATCAATAGGGAAATGCTGAAACAAATATACCCGAGAAAGGGCAACGCCAGAGGCCAGAAGGCCCATTAAGACAGCTCCGATAGGTTTGTTGAGAAATAAAGCCATCCAAAAAAACATAAACCAAGCCGCAGCCGTATGCCCCGATGGCATGCTATTGAATTCATTGATAAATACCCCGGGTACAGTATACCAATCATAGGCCTCATTACGGAAATAAGCATACGGTCTCAAACATCCCGCAAATATGGAGTGCTTTAAGCCCTGTGTGATCAGCGTAGAAAGTAAATAAGAGGCTAAATAAGGTAAGACCCATTTCTTTCTTTTAAAAAAAAGGAATAGGGCAAAAACTAAGGCCAATATCACCTCTCCCAAACTGGTCAATGCTCGGAATACAACATCAAATATAGGTTGATGGGCCTCATTGATCCATCGGACTTGATCGAAACGAGAAAAAGCTAGGGAATATGTCCAAGCCAGTACTTCAAAGATCAACCACGTGTAGGCAAATGCTCGTAAGGAGGCGGGTATTCGATTCATAGCTTCAAAGGTCGGAAGATTTTATCAAATACTTCAAGCTTAGCCTTGCTGTTTCCAAAAAAATGACTAATTTTGCAATCCTTTTTACCCAAGAGACAATGAAAGTATTGGATGTCTACCAGATACCTATCATTTCCCTAGAAGACAAATCGTATCGATATAGCTTTGAGGGCGGAGATGAGTTTTTTGAGGCTTTTGAGCAGGAATGGGTACAAAAAGGCAAGTTTGAGGCAGAAGTTGAATTACAAAAATCTGCCACCATGATTCAGGTTTTGATGAAGATCAAAGGCCATTTAAATTTAATTTGCGATCGATCCAATGAGGAATTTGAATTTCCTTTGGATGTTCAAGAAAAGTTGATTTATAAATATGGGGATCATAATGAGGACTTGGGCGACAATCTGTTTATGATTGACAGAAAAGAGCCAAAACTGGATTTATCGCAGGATTTATTTGATTTCATAGCTCTACAAGTACCTATGAAAAAATTACATCCTAGGTTTGTAAAAGCAAACGACGATTCCACCGCAGATGAATTTTTATATACCACTGCCAAGGAGTCAGAAATCCAAGAAACTCAGGAGCAAGAAATAGATCCACGTTGGGCAGCATTAAAGAAATTAAGTGATAATAATATTTAGAAATTAATTCAATTTACATACAATGGCACATCCTAAAAGAAAGATTTCCACCACACGCCGTGACAAAAGACGTTCTCACGATTTTAGCACTCCAAGACAATTAGCTGTGGATAGCCAAACAGGAGAAACTCATTTATTCCACCGTGCACACGTGCATGAGGGTAACTTATACTACAAAGGAAAAATGATTGTTGAGGGTTATTCTTCATAGTCTAATCCCTTTGTGTGAGGAAAAGAACTTATTTTTGCTTTTAGCGAAAATATCCCGTTAAAATGCTATTTTTTGACTAAATTTAATACTATTTTTGCCCCAAGCTTTAGTAATTAAACATAATTAGATGAAGATAGCTGTCGACGTGATGGGCGGAGATTTTGCTCCGAAAGCAGTGGTAGAGGGTATACTTTTAGCGCTTCCCAGTCTTTCCAACAACGAAACTATTCTAGCGGTAGGTCCCAAAGATACCATCCAAGCCATCTTGGATGAGTATCAATACGTAGGAACACAAATTAAAATTGTTCACGCCGATCAAGTGATTGAAATGGGTGAGCATCCTACCAGAGCATTATCCCAAAAACCCAATTCTTCCATAGGAATTGGGTTTGGTCTTTTAAAGGAGGCTAAAGCGGATGTATTTGCTTCAGCAGGTAATACAGGAGCCATGATGGTGGGTTCCCTATTTTCTGTTAAAACCATTGAGGGTATTCAAAGACCCGCCATTGCAGGCTTTGTCCCTCAAACCAATGGAAAATATGCGGTGATGTTGGACATTGGGGCAAATGCCGATTGCAAACCGGAAATGTTAGAACAATTTGCCCTGTTAGGTTCTGTCTATTTCGAGGCAACAACGGGTCAATCATCTCCACGCGTTGGATTAATCAACATCGGAGAAGAAGAACAGAAAGGTTCTATCTTAGCTCAAGCCACCCACGCTTTATTGAAAGCCAATCCCAAAATCAATTTTATCGGAAATATTGAAGGAAAAGATTTCTTCAAAGGTAAAGCCGATGTGATTGTCACGGATGGTTTTACAGGTAATATCATGTTAAAAATGGGAGAATCCATCTATAACATTATGAAAGACCAAGGAATGAGCAATGAGTTTATTGAAAATACGAATTATGAAAAATACGGAGGTAGTCCAATCATTGGCATCAATGGTAATGTGATTATTGCCCACGGTGCATCAAGCCCGGTGGCCATTAAAAATATGATTGGATTATGTAAATCCGTGGTAGAATCGAAGGTCTGCGAAAAAATCAAGGGCATCATCGAGAATAAATAAAACAAGATTTAGGTTAAAGAAACATGACCCATAAAATAAACGCAGCCATTACGGGAGTAGCAGGATACGTTCCAGACTATGTGCTGACCAACGAAGAATTAGAAAAGTTAGTTGATACGAACGACGAATGGATAACCACTCGAACAGGCATCAAAGAGCGTAGAATTTTAAAAGGAGAGGGTTTAGGTACCTCATACATGGGTGCTAAAGCCGTTACAGAACTCCTTAAAAAAACGAATACCCAACCTGATGAGGTTGATTTGGTCATCTGTGCCACCGTTACCCCAGATTATTTCTTCCCTTCTTGCTCCAATTTAATTTGTAAAGCAGTCGGAATTCGCGAAACGGCTTCTTTTGATTTAGCCGCCGCTTGTTCCGGTTTTTTGAATGCCCTAGGAACAGGAACCGCCTTCATTGAATCAGGACGTTATAAAAAAGTAATTGTGGTAGGTGCTGATAAAATGTCGGCTATCGTAGATTATTCTGACAGAACCACTTGCATTTTGTTTGGTGACGGTGCAGGAGCGGTCATGCTAGAGCCAACGGAAGATGGCATGGGGGTTCAAGACTTTATCTTAAAGTCGGATGGAGAAGGATGCGAAAGCTTGATGCAAAAAGGTGGCGGAAGTGCCTATCCTCCTACCCATGAGACTATTGACCAAAAACTACATTATATTCGTCAAGAAGGTCAATCGGTATTCAAGTTTGCCGTTACTCGCATGGCAGATATCTCAGCAGAGATCATGGAGAGAAATCAACTAAGAGGTGATGATATTGCCTTTTTAGTACCACACCAAGCTAACAAACGCATCATAGATGCCACAGCCAATCGAATGAATATTGGAGAAGATAAAGTGATGTTGAATATTCATCGCTATGGGAATACCACAGCCGCCACAATTCCGCTTTGCTTGTGGGACTATGAAAATCAATTAAAAAAAGGAGATAATTTAATTTTAGCAGCATTCGGCGGAGGCTTTACCTGGGCATCTGCTTATGTGAAGTGGGCTTACCAACCGAAATAATTTTACATTACATACATGGCAACTACAGCAGACATTAAAAATGGAATGGTGATCAAGTACAATGATGACCTATATTCTATCGTCGAATTCTTACACGTAAAACCAGGCAAAGGTCCTGCGTTCGTACGTACTAAATTAAGATCATTGACATCTGGAAAAGTTATTGATAATACTTTCAACTCAGGGGTCACTATTTATCCAGTTCGTGTGGAGAGAAGAAAATTCCAATTCATTTATAAAGATGAATATGGATTCAATTTCATGGATAATGAATCATTTGAGCAAATCTTATTAAATGAAAATTTAGTGGTGATGGCTGATTTGATGAAGGAAGGACAGGAAGTTGAGATTTTAATCAATACAGAAAATGATGAGGCCATTTCTTGTGAATTACCTCCGTTTGTAGAATTAAAAGTTACTTACACAGAGCCGGGAGTTCGTGGAGATACGGCTAACTCGCCTAAAAAACCTGCAACTGTAGAGACAGGTGCAACGATTACAGTACCTATTTTTATTGAACAGGACGAAGTAATCAAAGTTGACACTCGTACTTATGCTTATGCTGAGCGTGTAAAATAAACAGCTTATCTCATTTTTATTACATTTGTACCACATTACAAGCAGGTAAACCTAATACTATCAAGAATGGACACCAAAGAAATACAGCGATTACTCGATTATATCGCAAAATCACCTTTAGCTGAGGTTAGTATCGAAACAGAAGGATTAAAAGTTTCGGTTAAAAAACATGGCGAAGCTACGCCACAAGTACAAGTTGTACATAGCCCAATGGCTGCTCCTGCACCCGCTGCTCCTGCTCCTGTAGCCGCTGCACCTGCCACTGCAGCACCAAGCGCCCCAGCTCCTGCAGCTGATAATTTATATACAGTTAAATCCCCGATGATTGGAACGATTTATTTAGCTCCAGGACCGGATAAAGATAATTATGTGGAGGTAGGATCGAGCATTGAACCAGGTAAAACGGTTTGTATGATTGAAGCCATGAAATTGTTCAACGAGATTGATGCAGAAGTTTCAGGCAAAATTGTCAAAGTGTTAGTAGAAAACGCTACTCCAGTAGAGTTTGACCAACCACTTTTCTTGGTAGAAAAAGCTTAAAGAAGGCTCCTTGATTTCAAGGAATTATAGCCACAAAAAAGAATTACTATGTTTAAAAAAATACTCATTGCGAATCGCGGGGAGATTGCCCTTCGTATCATTCGTACTTGCAAGGAAATGGGCATCAAAACGGTTGCCGTTTTTTCCACCGCTGATCGAGATAGCTTGCATGTACGCTTTGCTGATGAAGCGGTTTGTATTGGACCTCCGCCTAGCAAACAATCCTATTTAAGTATTCCTGCCATTATTTCTGCCGCTGAAGTTACAGGTGCAGATGCTATCCACCCTGGATATGGCTTCTTATCTGAAAATGCAGAATTTTCTCGCATTTGTGAAGAACATGGAATCAAGTTCATCGGAGCTTCTGCTGAAATGATCAATGCCATGGGAGATAAGGCTACAGCCAAAGATACCATGAAAAAAGCAGGAGTTCCTGTTATTCCTGGATCAGACGGCCTTTTAGATACAGTAGAGGAAGCTATTGAATTGGCGAAAGAAATTAAATACCCCGTGATCATTAAAGCCACCGCTGGTGGAGGTGGACGAGGAATGCGTATCATTCGTGAAGAATCAGAATTTGTGAAGCTTTGGAACGATGCCAAAATGGAAGCTGCTGCAGCTTTTGGAAATGATGGTATGTACATGGAGAAATTCGTGGAAGAACCTCGCCATATCGAAATCCAAGTAGTAGGAGATAAATTTGGGACAGTTTGTCACTTATCTGAGCGTGATTGCTCTATTCAGCGTCGTCACCAAAAATTATGTGAAGAAACCCCATCTCCTGCTTTATCAGAAGATTTACGTACGCGCATGGGTGCTGCGGCCATCGCAGGTGCGGCAGCCATCAAATACGAGGGCGCTGGTACAATTGAGTTTCTAGTAGATAAAAATGGCGACTTCTATTTCATGGAAATGAATACCCGTATTCAGGTGGAACACCCAATTACGGAAGAAGTAACAGATTTTGATTTAATAAAAGAGCAAATCAAAGTGGCTGCTGGTATAGCTATTTCTGGTCAAAATTACTTCCCTAAATTATACGCTTTAGAATGCCGTATTAATGCCGAAGATCCAGCCAATGGCTTCCGTCCATCTCCAGGTAAAATAACCAACTTGCATTTACCAGGTGGTCATGGGGTACGAATTGACTCACATGTGTATTCCGGATATACCATTCCTCCAAACTACGACTCCATGATTGCGAAAGTAATTGTGAGTGGACAAAGTAGAGAAGAGGTGTTATTACGTATGAAGCGTGCTTTACAGGAATTTGTTATTGAGGGAATCAAGACAACCATTCCATTCCATATAAAACTGATGGATGATCCTGGTTTTCAATCGGGTAAATTCACCACCGCCTTTATGGAAAGCTTCGATCTAAGCAATCTATAGGCAGTATTTTGCTAAAAACAAAAAAGGAGGCCTAGGCCTCCTTTTTTGTTTTTACAGCATCAAGATTATTTTTTAATATCTCGCTTGGATATTAGTCTATGAATTTCTAAATTTGCACTCCCATTTTTCGATTGAATGCCCGTTTAGTTGCAAAATAGGTCATAATCAAATCCTTAAGACAAATTCCGTGGTCTAAAAGGTGCGATTCAACAGTTAAACAATACTATAGTGGATACTTTAAGTTACAAAACCATCTCCGCCAATAAGGCTACAGTACAGAAAGACTGGGTGGTGGTAGATGCTGAAAATCAAGTTTTAGGACGTTTATGTTCTGAAATCGCAAAAATTATTCGTGGCAAACACAAGCCATCCTACACTCCACACGTAGATTGTGGTGATAATGTCATTGTGATCAACGCGGAGAAAGTTCGCTTAACAGGAAAGAAATTGACTGATAAGGTATACATCCGTCACACAGGATATCCAGGTGGACAGCGTTTTGCTACTCCACGTGAGGTGTTAGTTAAGAACCCACGCGGTGTGATAGAATCTGCGGTAAAAGGTATGTTACCTAAAAATCGTTTGGGTCGTGAATTATTCACCAACCTATTCGTGTATGCAGGTAGTGAACATCCACACGCAGCTCAACAACCAAAAGAAATAAAGTTTTAACGGACAATATGACCCGAAAATAGGTCAATCCTCAATCAAATGGCAGAATTAACAAGCAAAATCGGTAGAAGAAAAACGGCAATTGCCCGTATTTCAATGACCCCTGGTAAAGGCCAGATTAAAATCAATGGCCGTACGATGACTGATTACTTCCCATCTGAAATTCTTCAGATTGTCGTTAATCAGCCTTTCGCTTTAACCAACACATTAGGTTCTTATGATGTAACCGCTAACGTAGATGGTGGTGGAATCAAGGGACAAGCTGAAGCTTTGCGCTTAGCTATTTCACGTGCATTGCAAACGCAAGACTCGGAATTACGTTCTCCTTTGAAAAAAGAAGGTTTCTTAACGCGTGATCCACGCATGGTAGAACGTAAAAAACCAGGTAGAAGAAAGGCGCGCAAAAGATTCCAATTCTCTAAGCGTTAATCTAACCTTGCGTGGAAAGGGCTTGTCTGTTGCCGATGCCTTTTCCACATTTTTATTTTTCCTCATTCTTAAACTCAAAAAATGGCACAATTAACCTACAATGAATTATTAGATGCTGGTGTACACTTTGGACACCTTACCCGTAAGTGGGACCCGAAAATGGCTCCTTACATTTTCATGGAAAAAAACGGGATTCACATCATCGATTTAAATAAAACACTTTCTTGTTTAGATGAAGCAACTGCTGCTATGCGTGCTATCGTTCGTTCTGGTCGTAAGATCATGTTCGTAGCTACTAAGAAACAAGCGCAAGAAGTAGTAACTGCTGAAGCAGAGAAATTAAAGATGCCTTACGTTACTGACCGTTGGTTAGGGGGTATGTTGACCAACTTCGCCACCGTACGTAAGTCAATCAAAAAAATGTCCAGTATTGACAAAATGCTGAAGGATGAAGTTATTGTGAAAACCTTGGCTAAGCGTGAGCGTTTAATGATGACTCGTGAAGAAGAAAAGTTGAAGCGTGTGCTTGGTGGTATCACCGAATTAACTCGCCTTCCAGCCGCTCTTTTTGTGGTAGATGTTAAGCGTGAGCACATCGCCGTAGAAGAAGCTAAGAAATTAGGTATTCCGGTATTCGCCATGTGCGATACTAACTCAAATCCAGATTTAGTGGACTTCCCTATTCCTGCTAACGATGATGCTTACAAGTCGATTGCTGTGATTACAGCTGCGATTGGTAAAGCTATCGAAGAAGGTTTAGCTGAAAGAAAGCAAGATAAGGATGATGCTCGTTTAGCAGAAGAAGAGGAATCAAAGCGTATCGCTGATGAGGAATCACAAGAAGCTGCTAAAGTAGCCGCTAAGTACGAAAAAGAAGCAGAACAAGAATAAACATATTCATAAAATGTCAATTACAGCCGCAGACGTTAATAAATTACGCCAAATGACTGGCGCCGGAATGATGGATTGCAAGAAAGCTTTAACAGAAGCTGATGGTGATTTTGAAGCAGCCATTGATATCCTTCGTAAGGCAGGTCAAAAGGTAGCCGCCAAACGTGCTGAAAATGCAACCAACGAGGGAGTAGTACTCGTTGCTCTTTCAGCTGATCATTCTAATGGTAAATTAATCGCTTTAGCTTGCGAAACAGAGCCTGTTTCTAAAGTAGCTGATTTCAATAACCTAGCACAAAGCATCTTGGAAGCTGCCGTTAAATCACACGCTCCAAGTGTATCTGCTCTTTTAGCGGAGCCACTTTCAGATGGTCGTTCGGTAGAAGGTCACATCATTGAATTGACTGGTAAAATTGGAGAGAAAATCTCTTTAGCTGCTTATGAGAATATCGATGCAGAGAAAGTAGTATCTTACATCCACTCCAACAACAAAATCGGTGTATTAGTAGCATTTGAAGGTGTTGAAGGAACCGATGTATCTGAAGTAGGTAAAGATATCGCGATGCAAATCACTGCTATGAAGCCAGTTGCTTTGGATAAAGATGGTGTAGATGCTGAAACAATCCAACGCGAAATAGAGATCGGTAAAGATCAAGCTCGCCAAGAAGGTAAGCCTGAAGCTATGTTAGAGAAAATTGCGATAGGTAAATTGGAGAAATTCTACAAAGAATCTACTTTGTTGAACCAACAATTCGTAAAAGACTCATCCATCAACATTCGTCAGTTGTTAGAGCAAACTCAAAAAGGGTTGACTATCTCAACTTTCAAACGTGTGGCTTTGGCATAATTCCAAAACCACCGAAATATTAAAGAGGCTGCCTCAAAAGGGCAGCCTCTCATTGTTTTAAACAGTCTCAATATCTCAAAAAAAATAGACCATAAAGCCATGTGATGATTCTTCTGGCCGCTTATCTACTTTTGAAACTAACTCTCCTACTAAATCTTCCTCCTGTATAAATGTACATCCTCGATACCTCGAAGTGTATAACCTCGCTTTTTAATTACCCCTGTCTCAATTAAATGGTTATGGCGATTATTAGCTTCATTTAACTTTTGGAAAGACTGCCTTTTAATCAGAGTATCCCTTTCCTTCTCAATTAATAATTCAAATTGCGCAACTATACTAAGTTCTGTTTTCATATCATTTAAACGAATTTTCTAGTTTGAACAAAAATAGGAAGATTATTACTAATTATGTAATCTGATAGTAAATCACAATAATCTCTAATCAAATTTCTTAAAGTAAGATCGCTTGAAAAATCTTCAATTTTAAGTTTAAGTTCTTTTAATGCATCAATATTAATTGGTCGACTATGTGATTTCCATTTACTATTGTTACTTAATTCTTTTGCGATTTCCTCTGCTCTCAATTCCTTTTGCTCCAATGTAACAAGCTGACCCATATATTGTAGAGAGGTAGAATGAATATCCCAATTTTTGAATTTATATTTCACTAACCACTTTTTCAACAAATCTATGTCAAATCTTTTGCTTGTTCGTAACTCCTTAATTCTGCCAAGTCCAAATCTTTAATCATCAAATATTCGGCATCTGTTAATACCCCTCTAGATGATTTTTCAATTGCTTCATGCACCTTATCCAAATAACCTAAAGCAGCCACCCACTTACCTTCTTTATTTTGAACTTGTGGATCTATAGGCCCCAATACTGAGAAATAATCCATAAAAATATTATCGCCACTCATACAAAATATAGTTCCTGCGCTATAAGCATAATTTGGAATAATAAAATCAACTATTTCATCATATGTTGCCTTATGATATTTACATAACGTTTAACCGCAATTGCGCTACCCCCTGGAGTTGTCAATATCACAATTAGTCTATCCTTCTTTTTTTCATTATCCTTGGCTAAATCCTCAATCAAATCTAGAATGGAATTTTCTAAACCATCTACGATTTGACCACTGTATGAAAATACATCAGCATTTAAATGACTTTCCAATGCCAAAAGTTTTTCTCCTAATAATTATAATTGCTTAATCGTATTATGAACATTTGGTTTCATTAAATTATGTTATGTTTAGCCAATTTTAAATAATAAATACTTCTTTTAAAATCGATCAATTAAATCATTCGAAGAATTATCAACATGTTTATTTTTAACAATGATAATTTATTCCACGTGACACATAATTTCTAATTTTTAAGAAAGTCGTAATTTCGTATTTTCATTAATCACAGACATTTTCTAACTTGTAGATAGTTTATATCAACCATTTCCCTTTCTTTATTAACGAATGTCGAAAATCGTAATCCTAGGCGGAGGTGAAAGTGGCGTAGGCGCTGCCCTACTAGCCAAGCACCAAGGTTTCGAAGTTTTTTTGTCTGACCAAGGTCAATTAAAACCAGAGTACCAACAAAACTTAGTGGATGCGGGCATTTCATTTGAACAGGGAACACATACACTGAGCCAAATACTCGAAGCTCAGGAAATTATCATCAGTCCAGGTATACCTGAGAAAAGCCCCATCGTCAAGGAAATCAAGCAAAAAAACATCTCCTTGGTTTCTGAAATTGAATTTGCTTCTCGCTACACGAATGCTAAAATCATTGCGATAACCGGAAGTAATGGCAAAACCACCACTACCCTTTTAACCTATCACCTCCTGAAAGAAGCTGGGCTAAAAGTAGGCTTAGCAGGGAATATTGGTCAAAGTTTTGCCAAGCAAGTCATGGAAAACCAGCATGAATATTATGTGCTGGAAATATCCAGTTTTCAACTCGACCGCTGCTTTAAATTTTCTCCTGATGTGGCCGTATTATTGAATATCACCCCTGATCATTTAGATCGCTACGAGTATCAATTCGAGAATTATATTCAATCTAAATTTCGGATTTTTCAAAATGCCGGCGCTCCTCAAACTTGCATTTACTGGTCTGAGGATCCCGTTTTAATGTCACATGCCCAGGCTCTGCCTAAGCATGCTCAGCTAAAGACCATTAGTTTCAGCGATGCCAATGCCGAAATGCTGATCCAAAACAATCAGTTAATAGGGCGTTCCCAATTCCATTTGGCTTTAGAGGATGCCCCCTTAAAAGGACCTCATAATGCCATCAACATGTCGGCGGCTATCTTGGCAGCAGAATCAGTCGGCATTCAGCTGGCTGATATTTACCAAGCATTAAAGACTTTTCAGAATGCGCCTCACCGACTAGAACCTTGTGGAACTTGGAATGGAGTGCAATTTATCAATGATTCCAAAGCTACCAATGTGGATGCCGTCTATTATGCCTTAAATAGCTTCCAACAGCCCATCATCTTATTGATTGGGGGAGTCGATAAAGGTAATGAATATGAAGTCCTGGATGAACTAATCAAATCCAAGGTAAAAGGGATGATTTGTCTGGGCACCGACAATAAAAAATTAGAGTCCCACTTCGGAAATATTTGTCCACAAATATTTTCTACAGACAATCTACAACTAGCTGTACAAAAAAGTATAGATTGGGCTCAAGCTGGTGATGTAGTCTTATTATCGCCTGCCTGTGCAAGTTTTGATTTATTCAAAAACTATGAAGACCGAGGAAATCAATTTAAAGCCATGGTAAAATTGCTACAAGATGGAGAATAAAATCACGGAATTCATCAAGTCCAAATTAGCCGGTGATTACCAAATATGGTTTATCGTATTTGTATTAAATGCTTTTGGATTGCTCATTCAATTTTCTGCTAAAGGAAGAATGGTCATGATGAACCCAATGGATCCTATTTTCAGTTTTGTCAAGTCCTTGGCTATTTTGGGTATATCCTTTATTTTGATGTCTTGGTTTTCTCGACAGAACTATTTAAAATTTGCCCAATACAGCCACATTGCCTTATTATTTTCTTGGGTTCTCATTTTAATCGCCTTTATTTTTGGGGAAAGTAAGGGTGGTGCTAGTCGCTGGTTAGAAATAGGCCCAATCTCCTTCATGCCCTCTGATATGGCAAAATTATGCTTGATTGGTAGTTTGGCTAAGGATTTTTCCACTCGACAATCCAACCCCGATGCCTATAATTGGCAGTTTTTCCTTTGGTTATTAATCAAAATCGGAATTACTTGTTTCCTCATCATGCTTTCGAACTTCTCCACCAGTATTTTGATATTTTTGACGAGTATCATCCTAATGATTTTTGGAAGGGTACCATTTAAGCAGATTGGATATATTATAGCTTCTGTAGCCATATTAGCTAGCTTAGTCGTTACCTTGGAAATTGGACAAAGGGCTAAAACGGTTAAGGCTAGGATTGCTAACTTCAGTAATCGTGTAGGAAAAAAAGAGGGCAAATCTGTGGATAAAAAAGACGAAGACTATCAACTCTATCGAAGCTATTATGCTATAGCTACTGGGGCATTAAGTCCTAAAGGACCTGGTCGGAGTCAGCAACGTTATTTCTTATCCCAAGCTGAATCAGATTTTGTGTATGCCATCATCGTGGAGGAGTATGGAATTGTGGTAGCTATTTTCATTCCCATATTGTTTCTTTGGTTGATGTATCGAGGGGCTAATGCAGTCCGGCATAGCGGTAAACCCTTTGGAGGATTATTGTCGGCAGGCCTTACCTTTTCCATCGTATTTCAGGCATTTATCAATATGTTGGTAGCCGTGGGAGCAGGTCCTGTCACGGGTCAACCAATGCCTATGGTATCTGCCGGAGGTACATCATTAATTTTTACGGCAATCAGTATCGGTCTGGTACTTTCAGTAAGTAGGGATAAAGACCAAGAGACTAAAGATTTAAAAACGATTATTTAGTGAGAGCAAAAAGAATTATCATTTCAGGAGGTGGTACCGGTGGACATATCTACCCAGCTATTGCTATCGCCTCGGCTATCCTAGAAATTGAACCCAATTGTGAATTTCTTTTTGTGGGGGCCGAAGGTAAAATGGAAATGGAAAAGGTACCCAAAGCTGGTTTCCAGATTGTGGGTTTACCCATCGTAGGGATAAATCGTCAACATATGATGAAAAACCTGCTTTTCCCTTTCAAATTATTCAAAAGTCTCTCTCAGGCATTTTCTATTTTACGCGAATTCAAACCTGATATGGCTATTGGCGTGGGAGGATATGCTTCTGGCCCTATGTTAATCGCAGCTTGGATCAAAGGAATTCCTTTCGTAATTCAGGAGCAAAATTCCTTTGCAGGAATTACCAACAAATTTTTGAGCTCTAAAGCTCAGCGTATTTTTGTAGCCTATCCCCATATGGAAAAGTTTTTTCCTGCAAATAAAATACTGTATTTGGGGAATCCTGTGCGTAAAGATTTGATTGACCCGTCAGGTAAAAAAGAACTGGCCATCAAGCATTTTAAGCTACAAGCAGGCAAACCTATTATCCTCATCATTGGGGGTAGCCAAGGATCTAGGACCATTAATTTGGCCATTCAAGCTGGACTTGAATCCTTGGCCCATGCTGGTATACAAATCATTTGGCAAACAGGAATTCCATTTGAAAATGAAGCGCTAGATTCCGTGAGCAAATGTGAAGAGCTTTCTGCCTATGTTTCTGCCTTTATCTATGAAATGGATTTAGCTTATGCCGCAGCAGATTTGGTCATTTCCCGTGCAGGAGCTCTTTCTGTCTCTGAAATATGCTTGGTTGGGAAAGCCAGTATATTAGTTCCTCTTCCTAGTGCCGCAGAAGATCATCAAACCCAAAATGCTCAAAGTCTAGTGGCTCAACAGGCGGCTTTACTAGTTAAAGACTCCGAGGCAAAAAACTCTTTGGTCAAACAAGCAATTGATAGTATAAGTAATTATGAGCTCATTACTCAATTAGAAAATAATAGTAAGGCCTTGGCAAAACCTAAGGCAGCCCATGATATTGCCCAACATATATTAGACATCGTTCATATTCATGAAAAGTAATATCCAGCTAAAAGATTTAAAATATGTGTATTTCCTGGGAATCGGGGGAATAGGTATGTCGGCTATAGCCCGATGGTTTCTACACAATGGTTTCCCTGTCTTCGGTTACGATAAAACGGAAAGCCCACTGACAAAAACACTAAGTCAGGAGGGAATGCAAATCCACTATGAAGATGATATTGACTGTATTCCAAAAGTCATTCTAGCTGATACAGCACATAGTTTATTCATCTATACCCCAGCTATACCTGCCAATCACGCGGAGAAAAATTACTTGCTAAATCAGGGAATTCCTCTTTATAAAAGATCAGAAATTTTGGGATGGATTACTCAGCAAATCCCGACATTAGCGGTGGCAGGAACACATGGAAAAACAACTACCTCTTCTCTTTTGACGCATTTATTGATTCATGCTCAAAAGAATGTCACAGCATTTTTGGGAGGTATTACACAGAACTATGGCACCAATTATATCCCCAATAAGGATAAGGAAAATATCATTTGTGTGGTAGAAGCAGATGAATATGATCGCTCATTTTTAACGCTTCACCCATATGCAGCGGTGGTTACTTCTACGGATGCGGATCATTTAGATATCTATGGAGCCTCAGAACAAGTCGTGGAATCATTTCAATTATTTGTCAGTCAAATTCAATCCGACGGATTCTTTATTCAAAAGGATGGTTTAAACCTAGCTTCCAAACACCGTAAGGCTACATTTGGAATTGAATCAGGTGATTATCAAGCAGTTAATATCCGTATTGAAGAACATCGAATGGTCTTTGATATGCTATATCCGGAAGGAGAAATCAAAGATATTCCCATGCGAATCCCTGGCTTTCACAACATTGAAAACGCCTTGGCAGCGGCAGCATTGGCCCGACAGGTGGGATTGAGCGGTGAAGAAATTAAAGCTGGAATAGCCAGTTTCAAAGGAGTTAAAAGGAGATTTGAATATCATTTAGAGACCCCAGAGCATGTCATGATTGATGACTATGCCCATCATCCAACAGAAATTGCAGCCTGTTTAAAATCTGTCAAAGCTCTTTATCCAGATGAAAAAATTGTGGCGATATTTCAACCACACCTATTCTCACGTACCCGGGATTTTTTAAATGATTTTGCTCAAAGTCTGTCTTTGGCAGATGAATTATATTTGTTGGACATTTATCCAGCCAGAGAACTACCTATTCCAGGGGTTAGTTCTGAAAAATTACTAGATAAAATTAATTTAAAGCAGAAGCAGTGCATTAGTAAAGAAGGATTGGTAGAAGCCATTAAAAAGGAAAAACCTGCTTTGCTTGTCACCATGGGGGCAGGAGATATTGATCTTCTATTGACAGATTTAAAAGCTGCATTACAATAAATATTTCAAAAAATGGCGTTAATGAATGCAAGTAGGTGGGCCCTAGTCAAACGATTAATTAGCTTAATCATCTTGTTAGCATTGGCCATTGCCGCTGTCATTTATTCGGATTTAGCCTATAATGATATTAAGTGCACAGGCATCGTGGTTAAGCTCGATTCTGAAAATGAAAGACCTTTGCTTGGTAAAAAGGATATTAACAACGTGGTTACCGAGCAAGGTACTCGCTATTACACGGGCAAATACCTTCAAAATATTTCCTTGCACCATATGGAAGAACGGGTTAAACGTATTCCATTGGTTAAATCCTGTGAAGCACACTATGACTTTTCAGGAAAAATCATCATTTCTGTGAAGGAGTATAGCCCAATCGCACGCATACTTCGCAACACCTTAGGCGAATCCAATCAAAATGACCAATATGTCACCCAAGACGGGAAATTTATTGGAACAAGTCCGCTATTTACTCCTAGAATACTGGTTGTTTCAGGTCCGTTCTTCAAAAATAACCGTAAAAACTTGAGTGATTCCAAAGGAAAACACCTCATCGAGCTATTTGAATACATCAATAACAACGAATTTTGGCGGGCACAAATTTCCCAATTGGAAGTGGCAGAAGATGGAGGAGTGGTTCTTATTCCAACAATTGGTATCACAAAAGTTGATTTTGGTTTACCCATCAACATTCCCACGAAATTCAAAAAATTGGCCCTCTTTTATAAAAAAATTATCCCTAATAAAGGGTGGAATACCTATAGCTGGGTACGCCTAAAATATAAGAATCAGGTTATTTGCGATTATTAGTCAAAATAGCTATTTTTAAAACTTTATGGGTTCCTTGTGAGCTAGAGTAATCTTCAATAACAAATTATGCGGAACGATTTAATTATCGGATTAGACATTGGTAGCTCTTTTGTCAGAGCAGTTGCAGGTAGACAAAATAACTCAGGCAAATTAGAGATTATTGCCTCTGGTAAAGCCAATACAACAGGTCATATTTTACAAGGAGAAATTGTTAATATCAACAAAACTTCATTGGCTATTTCTGAGGCCATCAAAAAGATATCGGGAGCATTAGACGGGAAAAACACTAATTATTATTTTTCCTCCAATTTATCAGGGAGTCACATTAATGTTCAGCCATATACTAGTACTAAAATCAGAAAAAATCCTCGAGAAGCCGTTTCTGTACAAGAAATTCAGGCCCTAATCGAAGATGCCAAAAAACCTATCTTAGAAAAAAACCCCATCTTATTGCACACGCTGCCAATTGGGTTTAAGGTAGATAATTTACCTACAACCAATGATCCTGTGGGTCAAGTAGGTCAAAAGATTCAGGCTGAATTAATGATCATCACCGCCAACCCTGACAAATATGGTTTGCTGGTTCAATGCTTATTAGCCGCCGAATCTGAGCATATCAAAAAAGGCAATGTGTATTTTAGCCCAGTGGCTGCATCTACTGCCGTTTTAAGTTCAGAAGAAAAAGAAGAGGGTGTTATCTTGGTGGATATTGGAAGCGGTACCACTGAAATTAGCATGTATCAAAACAGAGGTTTGGTAAAATCCTTAGTCTTAAATTGGGGAGGCGATCGTTTAACGGAAGATATTCGAATAGGATTAAACGTATCCTATGAAAATGCTGAGGCATTGAAAACCACCTTTGGCTCGGCTATCAGTAAGTTAATTGACATCAATGAAGTGGTTATGATTCCAGGCATCGCTGGACGTAAACCTACTCCTGTTTCCGTTAAGAATCTAGCCATCATTTTAGAAGAGCGCTTAAAAGAATTAGCAGCAAAAATCATTGCTGAGGTGAGTCAAGTTGGCGATCCGCAATCCTTTAAGAGTGGAATTGTTTTATGTGGTGGAGGTGCTCAACTACCCGACATAGCCGAACTTTTCCAAAAAGTTACCGATTTAGAATGTCGTGTAGGAGTACCTATGGTAGTTCAGAACTCCCAAGTATCAGAAGAGATTCTTGACCCTTCATACGCTACAGCTATTGGTCTGATTCAAGTGTATTATGAACAATTGAACGAAGCCATTTTATCTGAGGAAGCGGAAGCTACAACTATCATTAGCCAGACGGGTGCTGAAATAAACCAAGGAAATAACAAAGACAAACCAGGTATTAAGAAAATTTTCACCCGAGTAGTAGATGTACTCATGGGTAGTAATGAAGCAGAAGGCGAATACTAATACCTTCGCTCCTATTTAAACATAAAAAAAAATCCGAGGAAGGTGATTCCTCGGATTTTTTGTTGATACCATACATTAAGGCTAAACTCTACCAAAGAGGTGAAACTCTACCAATTGAATCATGATATGAATAACTTTAATGTGAATTTCCTGAATACGGTCCGCAAAACCATCATGCTCCACACGAATCTCAACATCGCCAGTATCTGCCAATTTACCTCCATCTTTTCCTGTTAATAAAATCACTTTCATCCCTTTCTCCCTTGCTGCGCGTACGGCTTCAATAATACTAGCTGAATTTCCACTAGTTGAAATTCCTACTAGCACATCATCCTCTTGACCTAAGCCCTCTAAAAAGCGAGAAAATACATAATTATAGCCAAAATCATTACTCACACAAGTGATGTGAGAAGGATCAGAAATAGCCATCGCAGCTAATGCTGGACGATTTTCACGATATCTTCCTGAGAGTTCCTCCGCAAAATGCATGGCATCGCAATGACTGCCTCCATTACCACAGGAAATGATTTTGTGACCATTTTTCAAAGCCCCAACTAACAATTGAGCAGCCGCTTCAACTGCTTGAATTTGTTTAGGATTATTCATGAAACGGTCTAGTACCGAATGCGACTCAACTAAAGAGTTTTGTATGATTTGCTGTACCATGTTTGTATAATTCAATTAAAAATCTCCACCTGCACCACCCCCACCGAAATCACCTCCACCAAAACCACCAAAATCAAATCCGCCACCGCTACCTCCACCAAATCCGCGTCCATCATTTCCTCCTCCCATAAAAATAGGCGGGAAAAACATACCTCCACCACGTGAGCCTGGACCAGATCCACCTCCCCTATTGATAATTGCCCTAATGATGGTAATTACAATGAGTATAAGCAAAATTACAAAAACCAAAGGTATTCCTTCAGATGAATCTCCTTCTCCGTCTGATTGAAAGGTACCGCTGGCTCTCTGCATCATTTCTGAGGTAGCCGCATTAATTCCACCATAGTAATCACCCTGTTTGAGCGCTGGCTTTAAAATGCGGTTAATGATTCGCTTGCAAATGGCATCTGGTAAGACAGATTCCAAGCCCCGTCCAGTGACAATCCTAATTTTCCTGGTTTCTGAAGTAATCAACAAAACCAAGCCATTATTTTTCCCTTTTTGACCAACTCCCCATGATTTACCAATTTCCATGGCATAATCATAAGGATCAATTTGCCCTGTATTGGGTACGATGACCACTTCTAATTGAGTAGACGTGCTGTCGGCATATCCCCTCAATTTCTGTTCTAAATTTTGCTTTTCCTCTGGACTTAATTTATTGGACAAATCCACCACATAACCGTTCGGCTTATCCGGAATGCCGGATTGAGCTAGAGTATTAGGAATCCATATGCCTAAAAAGGCAATGGATACTATCACCATACGCAACAGGTTAAGCCCCAAAGGACAACTCATCCGTGAGCTCATTGATATCGTCTTTTTGGTAAGGAAAATACTGAGTAAGCACTTCGCCAATGCGACGAACTCCCCAAGCAAGTCCTGCGCCTATTTCATTTTTAGCCAAATAAGGCCTCATTTCGTCTCGAATCGTTTCCCAAAATTCAGGATTTACTCGGGCATCGATTCCTTTATCACCAATGATGGCATACTTACGGTCCTTAATAGCTAAGTAAACTAAGACCCCATTTTGAAGGTCAGTTTGGTTCATGCCTAGTTGAAAAAAGAGCACCTTCGATCGCTCGATCGGGTGCCCTTCACAATGACTTTCTATATGTACACGTATCTCACCAGATGTATGCAACTCTGCTTGCTTGATTGCTTTGATAATCTCAGCTTGCTGATCCTGGCTAACGTGCATACCTATTTCTTTTCGTCAAAATTAACTTCAGGTGCCTTTTCCGCTCCAGCCTCAGCTTGGAAAAAGCCTTTCTCAGTAAATCCAGAGAAAGAAGCAATTAAATTATTAGGGAAAGTTACTACTTGGCTATTATAAGCTTTCACTGAAGCATTAAAACGATCTCTTTCTTCTTTTATGCGGTTTTCTGTTCCTTCCAACTGAGCCTGCAATTCAGAGAAATTCTCAGTAGCCTTCAACTGTGGATAATTTTCTGCAACTACCATCAAACGTGACAAAGCTCCACTTAAGGAAGATTGAGCTGCCTGATATTTCTGCATATTTTCAGGACTTAAATCCTTCGCATCTAATTTCATTTGCGTGGCACTTGCACGAGCTTCAATCACCGCAGTTAAGGTTGACTTCTCAAAATTAGCTACTCCCTGTACGGTCTTGACTAGATTAGGGATTAAATCCGCACGACGCTGATAAGCTGATTGTACATTGGCCCAAGAACTTTTTACATCCTGGTCACTAGTGGCTAAACCATTACGCACGCCTACTCCCCAAAAAATCACAAGAGCAATTACGCCCAAAGCAATCCAAAGTTTTCTGTTCATTGTTGATAGTATTTATTTTTGCCTTACAAAGGTATACAATTTAACATCTGTCCTCTGCAAATTTCCATTAAAATGCTTTTTCAAGGATAAATGTTCCATTTAACTGACAAAAGAATTTAAGTGGGGTTAAAAAGCTTTTTGAGCCATCAAAAAACGGTCTTTGCCATGAAAATCTTGTTTCAATTCCACATTTTTCCACCGCTCATTATCAAATAATGCTGCTGTTTCTGCACCAAATAATTGATTAATTTCTACAATTAGCCAACCCCCAATATTCAAATGCTTAGTAGCCATGCGTTCTAAGACATGATAAAAAATAAGCGGATTTGCATCTGGCACAAAGAGGGCTAAACCTGGTTCAAAGGACTTGACATGGTTTTCCATGCTAGCTGCTTCGGAAAGTTTAACGTATGGAGGGTTGGAAACAATCATATCCCAAGGCTCTGAACTATTTCTATGAGACCACTGAAACACATCTTGCAACTCAAACTGAACTTGAGCACCTAACCTATTTGCATTCTCTTCCGCCTGTGCCTTTGCATCAGGAGAAATCTCCCAAGCCGAAACATTCGCCTGAGCGGCCTCCTTCGCCAATGAAATAGCAATACAACCTGATCCGGTTCCCACATCCAAGACACGATAAGGTGGATTCAAGGTAGTCAATTTGTCGAGTGCCAAATCCACCAATTCTTCTGTTTCTGGTCTAGGAATTAGGGTATGCCGATTCAAATAAAATATTCGATCTCGAAACCATGACTTACCCAGCACATATTGAACAGGTTCATTTTCTGCCAAGCGGCCCAATGAACTTTCCCAATCCTCCACGGGCTCTACTTCCTTCCCCAGCAGGCAATCCATGCGAGAAGCTCCCGTGGACATTTCCACGAAAAAATAGGCGATTGATTCTGCTTCTTGGGGAGAATATAATCCTTGAATGCGAACCTGCACTTGTCGGACTAAATCTGCAGCTAAAACGGGCATATTAGTAAGTTCTAGCCCCAATTTACGCAATATTTTTTTTAGAAATGGCCACTAATACCGACTAGTATTTTTGCGATAATTGTATATATTTGAAATCAGTATGGAAAAAATTGAACTATTTCAATGAATTACCTTGAATCCTAATAAAACAAATTGATTATGAACATAAACCGTAGAGAAGCTGTACAGCGAGTGGTCATGCTAATGGGGGGTGTTGTATCTGCTCCTGCCATGGCTGGACTGCGTGGAGAAAAGTTAAACCACGGCGCATTTGTCCAAGTAACGGCAGAACAAGAGTCCTTATTGGCAGAAGTGGCTGACGTTATTATTCCAAGCAGTTCAACACCGGGTGCTAAAGCAGCGGGTGTTGAAAAATTCATTGTACGAGTGGTACGTGATTGCTATCCAAAAGAAGACCAAGAGCATTTTTATGCGGGTTTAGCGAAATTAGAAGCAAATTGCCAAGCGAAAACTGGCAAGTCTTTTACTCAAGCTAATGCTGTAGAAAAGAAAGATATTCTTACTGGCATTATGCTAGAATCAGATGCAGAAAGAACAGCTAATCGTGGTAAGAAAGCCCCAACTCCATTCTTTTTTATGATGAAAGAATTAACCACTACCGGTTATTTTACTTCCGAAATTGGTGCGACCAAAGCCTTGGAGTATTTACCAATTCCTGGCAAATTCGACGGATGTATGCCATTAGCTCCAGGCCAAAAAACTTGGGCTCTTTAATTTTCATGTCAAGACAAGCATAAAATGAACTTAAACATAGATTCAATAAAAAATCAAACTTACGATGCCATCATCGTAGGTTCTGGAGTTTCTGGCGGGTATGCTGCCAAAGAATTAACAGAAAAAGGCTTACGTGTCCTGGTGCTAGACCGAGGTAGACAAATGGAGCACGTGACGGGATACACACCTAGTTACAAAGACCCATGGGACTTTAAATACAATGGTTTATTGACCAATGAACAAAAGGCTACTCACCCGAAATTAGCCCGTGATTATCCTTACAACGAGATGACGGAAACCTATTGGTTCAATGATTCCGATTCCATGTACAAAGAGGAAAAGAGATTCGATTGGTTTCGTCCGAATATCGTGGGAGGAAAATCCATCATGTGGGGACGTCAAACTTATCGCTTAAGTGATATTGACTTTGAAGCCAATTTAAAAGAAGGAATTGGGGTAGATTGGCCTATTCGTTACAAGGATATTGCTCCTTGGTATTCCTACGTAGAAAAACATGTAGGTATTTCTGGAGAGGCTTTGGGCTTACCACAGTTACCTGACTCGGAGTTCTTGAAGCCAATGGACATGTATTGCGTAGAGAAAGAAGTTAGAAAGCGTATTGAGAAAAACTTCCCTGGTCGCCATATGACGATTGGTCGTGTGGCAAACTTATCAGAAGCCAAACAAGCCCAATTAGGCATTGGACGTAGTGCTTGCCAGTATCGCAACAAGTGCCGTTTGGGATGTCCCTATGGCGCTTACTTTAGTTCACAGTCCTGTACCCTACCTCCAGCAGCTAAAACTGGCTTAATGACACTTCGTCCTGATTCTTTAGTTTCAGAAATTTTATATGACGAACAAAAACAAAGAGCTAAAGGGGTACGTGTAATTGATACAGTAACCAAGGATGTTCGTGAATATTATGCAAAAATCATTTTTGTTTGCGGTTCAACTGTAAGTACCACAGCCCTTTTACTAAACTCTAAATCCCGCCGCTTCGCGAATGGATTGGGAAATGATTCTGGCGAGTTAGGTCACAATTTGATGGACCATCACTTTAAAATTGGTGCTAGTGGTGTATGGGAGGGTGATGAAGACAAATATTACATTGGTCGCCGTGCCAACGGTATTTACATCCCACGTTACCGCAATATCGGAAATGATAAACGTGATTATGTACGTGGATTTGGCTATCAGGGAAGCGGCTCCCGTCAAGGTTGGAACCGTGGTGTGGGTGATTTGAACTTTGGTATTGATTACAAAGAGTCTATGACCAAACCAGGACCATGGATGATGGCTTTGAGTGGTTTCGGTGAGACATTACCTTACCACGAAAACAAGATGTATTTAGATCCAAACACCAAAGATAAGTGGGGTTTACCGGTGGTGGTATTTGACGCAGAATTCAAGGAAAACGAGAAGAAAATGCGTAAAGACATCATGGAAGATGCCCGCGAGATGTTAGAAAGTGCTGGTTTGAAAAACGTGAGAGCCTATGACAACGGTTCATATCCGGGTATGGCTATCCATGAAATGGGAACAGCACGCATGGGTCGTGATCCAAAAACTTCGGTATTGAATGGAAACAATCAAGTTCATGCGGTGAAAAACGTATTTGTGACGGATGGAGCTTGTATGACTTCTGCTTCATGTGTCAATCCTTCCTTAACCTACATGGCTTTAACAGCCCGTGCTGCCGATTTTGCCGTGAAGGAATTGAAGAAACGTAATTTATAAGTTGATTTTCTCCATGAAATGTGGGCCTACCAGCCCACATTTTTTTTCTCATGACCATGAAAAAATACACCTTTTACCTCTTTTTATGCTTAGTAAGCAGTCTTTATAGTATGAACGCACAGGAAAAAAGTTATCCAACTATTGGAAAGATACATCGACTGGATCCAGCTTTGGATAAATTATTAGATGTGAATAGTCCTATCGAAATTTTAGGAACAGGTTATACTTGGTCAGAAGGGCCTGTTTGGGTAAAAAAAGGGAATTACCTGTTGTTTTCCGATGTACCAGAAAATGTCATTCATAAATGGGCTCCAGGAAAAGAGGTAGAGGTATTTTTAAAACCCTCTGGCTATACAGGAACAGTGCCATATTCGGAAGAACCAGGGGCCAATGGCTTGATCATCAATAAAAAAGGCAATTTGGTTTCATGTGAGCATGGAGATCGTAGAATAGCCGAAATGCCTTTGGATAATCCCGCCAAAAAGAAAACATTAGCTCATTTATTTGAAGGTAAAAAACTAAACAGCCCCAATGATTTGGTACAACACAGTTCAGGTGACTATTATTTTACTGACCCGCCCTATGGCTTGCCAGGTAGAGGTAAAGATGAGCCTGCCAAAGAATTACCTTTTCAAGGAGTTTACCGATTGAACAAAAAGGGGGAGTTAAGCCTACAAGTCAAAGACATGACACGTCCGAATGGTTTGGCCTTCAGTCCAGACGAAAAAATCTTGTATGTAGGCCAATCTGACCCGAAAGGTCTGATTTGGAAGGCATTCCCAGTAGACAAAGATGGTAATTTAGGAGAAGGGAAAGTATTTTTTGATGGGGCTGAACTAGCAAAAAATGGATGGAGAGGAGCTCCGGATGGTTTCAAAGTTGACAAAGAGGGCAATTTATGGGCCACAGGTCCTGGTGGTGTTTTGATCATCAGTCCAGCAGGTAAATTATTAGGAAGAATTGAAGCGGGCAGTGCAACGGCCAACGTGGCTTTTGGCGAAGACGGGTCCACCCTATTTATCACAGCAGATATGAACTTGTTACGTGTAAGAACGAAAACCAAGGGGATGGGCTGGTAGGAGATGTTGAAAATTAAATGGTAAATGGTAAATGGTAAATTATAAATTGTAGATTATAAATGATAGGCTTGAGATGTATCTCAAGCCTTTTTTAAATCCCCTGTTCGACATATGCTATTTCGAAATCAGATTCAATGGATTTATAAGCCCACTAAATTGTAAAATATATCTGCCCTTATTTTTATGATAGCGAATTGAAGATGTTTATCATTCATCATCAATTCGACATGCCTTTTAGTACATGTCAAATAGCTACTTTAACTGCCTGTAAATTCATATAAAATAGGCTTGGGAGATTTATCAAGTCTTTTCTATCTATTGTTTTTAAATTATCAGTTTATTGATAGTAAATACCAACATTATATTGATATATTTATCATAAAGTTGGTTTATACAAACATAATAAACTACTCATCAACTTTTAATAAATTTATGATTATATTTGTTGGCATAAACCAACTTTATATACATATATTCAATATTAAGATGGAAAATACCAACATAAATTGGTCAAATAAAAGCGATCAAGCCATCCTAGAATCCATAGGTGCTTACGTAAAGCAAAAACGACTAGAAATCAATAAAACGCAGGCTCAATTAGCCCTAGAGGCGGGATTGAACCGATGGACCGTAACACAAATTGAAAAGGGAGAAGCTATTTCCTTGGTATCCTTGATTCAAATCATGCGGGCGTTAGACATATTGCATTTATTGGACATATTTTCAACAAAAGAAAAAATCAGTCCATTGCTATTAGCTAAACTAGCTAAAAAGAAAAAGCAAAGGGCACGCAGTCCCATAAATAAACCACTTCAAAGCGATTCATCATGGTAACTACAGCTATTATCAAAATATGGAATGAAACCGTGGGTGCTGTGGCATGGAATGCGGAGGAAGGAATCGCGGATTTTGAATATTCCCCCAAATTCTTAGAAAAAAAATGGAATTTATCTCCTATTAAAATGCCCATAGCATCAAGCAAGGGTCGCATATTCTCCTTTCCTGAGTTAAGAGGTTCAAAAACATTTAAAGGCTTACCAGGACTATTGGCGGATGTCTTACCGGATGATTATGGAAATCAATTAATCAACAGTTGGCTTGCTCAGCACGGGCGAGCAGAAAATAGCATGAATCCTGTGGAGTTGCTATGCTTTATTGGAGCAAGAGGTATGGGAGCTTTGGAATTTGAACCTAGTCAATATGCCCACATGAAAGGCACTAATGATATTGAAATAGACAGTTTACTGAAAACTATTAAGAAAATAGGCTATAAAAAAGAAGGCTTTGAAACCAACTTAAATCAAGATGAGGAAAAAGCCATGATGGATATTCTGAAAATTGGAACATCCGCTGGAGGGGCTAGACCCAAGGCCATCATCGCCTATCATCCGAAAACCGGCCAAGTAAAATCAGGCCAAAGTATGGCACCGACAGGTTTTGAGCATTGGTTAATTAAACTCGATACGGTGAGTGATGTGCAATTTGGTGAAAGTACAGGCTATGGTCGTATCGAAATGGCTTATTACTACCTAGCGAAAGCCTGTGGAGTGGACATGATGGAGTCCAAATTAATGGAAGAACATGGACGAGCTCATTTTATGACCAAGAGATTTGATCGAGGGAAAGGAAATGAAAAGTATCATATTCAAACGTTTTGTGCGATGCAGCATGTCGATTTCAACCAAATCACCAGCTTTAGTTACGAGCAACTCTTCCAAACCATGAGGCAACTACGTTTACCTTATCCAGCAGCGGAGCAACTCTTTAGACGTATGGTGCTCAATGTATTGGCCAAAAATTGTGATGATCATACTAAAAACTTTGCTTTCCGACTGCAAAAGGATAGCCACTGGGAATTAAGTCCTGCCTATGATGTTTGCTTTGCCTACCGACCAGACAGCCAATGGGTGAGCCAACATGCACTGAGCGTCAATGGAAAAAGAGATGAAATAAAGAAACATGATTTGGAAATTGTGGCAAAATCCATGAACATAAAACAAGCCAAAGGCATTATTGATCAAATTCACCAATCGGTAAAAAAATGGAACGAATTTGCTGAAATGGCCCAAGTTAATCCCATGCAACGAGATAAAATAAATGGGATCCTGAATAGTATTTGACAGGTAGTTCATCCCGCTGTTCAACATATGCTATTTCGAAATCAGATTAAATGGATTTGGAATCCCACCTCCCATAATAACAAAAAACTGCCTAAACAATTATCAAAGCAAATAAAAGATTATCTGTGTTAGCAAATCAATAACTGCGTAATTATGAGGACATTATTTCACCGTTAAACGAATCATGGGATTCATAAATTTACTTTTTTCAGGTAACGGGTACCTTTGAAGATAATCTCGATTATAATGCCAAGCACTAAAATCATCTTTAACAAAACCCAAATAACGATTCCCAAAGTACCCCATACCTAGAACTTGACCTGGATATTTACCTTTTGTCTGAATTAATTCAGCCGGTAAAACATTTTCAAAGTTTAGCCATTCCATCGCTAAAAGGCATCCTCCTTCTGGAACATAAATATCGTATTGACTAATATCAAATTCGTTCCAGCCCATATGGAGGGCTCGAACAATGACACTTTCTTGACTTAACTCTTTATCTAGCTCACCTTGTTTGATGGAATATATCCTGATCCGAAAGGGATATCTTGGATTCCCCCCATGTGCCAAATAAAAATGAGCTTTGAGCATTTTACGACCCATCAATTTTTCATCATCCAAGAGTAGCCCATATTGAGACCCAACCCCACCCCATTGCTGCAATGCACCTACTTTTTTAGGTTTCTTGCTAGTATATGGTTTATTATCAGAAAATATCCGAAACTCAGGTAATATGATGGATTGGACTGCTAAATAAATCAATAATTCACCCTTGACTTTCGATTTATCTACGATTAATAAAGTATCCTGAAAACCAATGGAACGAATCTTGATGGTATCGATCAATTGATTAGATTTCAAGCTGAATCTACCGAATTCATCTGAATGAAAACCCGTTTTTCTACTTTCAAACAATACTGATGCAAATGGAACAGCGGAACTGTCTGTCTTACTAAGCAATTGAATGTGATAACTCTGAGCTTGTAGGCAGAAACTTGTCAGAAATAAAACAACATAAAGCCTATACCCTCTTGGTTCGTTAATCCTCATAGGATTCAGTGAGAAATCCCAAAATTGAAGCAAATCATACAAAATAATCTTGCGTTTTCTCAAAAAAACTCTATTCCATGATATGATCAACAAATTGATAACCCGCTGTTCAACATATTCCATGTCGAAGACAGATTCAAAGGATACATAAGCCCAAAAAAAAGACCTGAGATCTCTCTCAGGCCTATCAATCAATCTATTTCAATTACAATTTCTTAATCTTAATATTTCTAAACCAAACTGGGTTGCCATGATCTTGAAGACAGATACGTCCTTTCATGTTCACACCAAAGCCTGGCATATTCTTAAACTTAGAACCTGCAATCATCTTTTTCCAATTTTCATCATCATAACGAGTTTCTACAACTTTCTCACCATTTAAGTACAACTGTAATAAACCACGATTATTCACAATACGTGCTGTATTCCACTCTCCTACTGGTTTTGCAGTCTCTTTAGAAGAATGAATCAAATCATATAAATCCCCCGCACGGTGATTGAAAATCTTTCCATCTGGGTGTCCGTCACTGTCCAACACCTGCATCTCTGGACCTGTATTGTACGAGCTGTGGTATTTGGGATCTTCCGTTACATTGAAAATAATACCACTATTTCCTTTAGGAGAAATCTTCCAATCCACCGAAAAATCATAGTTTTCAAACTCCTCATCGGTAGTCAAATCTCCTCCATCCTTTTTAGTTACATCAAAACCAATCTCTCCATTGCTCACGGACCATGAAGTTCCTACGGTGCCTGGTTTATTATAAGCATGCCATCCTTTTAATGAAGTACCATCAAACAAAAGCTTATACCCTTCTTTTTTCTCCTTGCTAGTCAATGTATTAGCTTTCTGAGCCAAAGTCAGTAAGCTGGTTGCCATCAAAGAGCAAACTAAAATAAATTTTCTCATAATTAAATTGTACATTTTGTGAACTGCAATACTATAAAAAGAATCTAAAATTTGTATCCCGAAAAGAAAAAATTACACAAAAAAGCTAAAAATCGAGGATTCATTCTTTCTTCGTAAATTGCAAGTTCATTTAATCATGCTTCATGAAAACTAAAGTTGTTGCCAAACCTTCCATCAATATCGTCACGCTAGGCTGCTCAAAAAACCTGGTGGATTCTGAAGTGCTATTTACCCAACTGAAGGGAAATGGCCTGGAAGTAACTCATGAAGCAAAAAAAGACAAAGCCAACATCGTAGTAATCAATACTTGTGGCTTTATCGACAATGCCAAACAGGAATCCATTGATACGATTCTACGCTATGCGGATGCCAAAGAAGCTGGTAAAATAGACAAACTATATGTAACTGGCTGTCTTTCTCATCGGTATAAAGATGATTTGGAAAAGGAAATTCCATTAGTCGATTCCTTCTTTGGAACCAACGAGTTACCGCGTTTACTGAAGGCTTTAAAGGCAGATTATAAACATGAACTGGTAGGTGAGCGATTACTGACCACTCCTGCCCATTATGCCTACCTTAAAATTGCCGAAGGATGTGACCGTCCTTGCTCTTTTTGTGCTATTCCTTTAATGCGTGGAAAACATGTCTCACGTCCGATGGAAGAATTGGTGAAAGAAGCCCAATCATTGGCAAAAAAAGGAACTAAAGAGCTTATTCTGATTGCACAAGATTTAACATTCTATGGTCTTGATTTCAAAGAAGCAGGCGGAGCCAGCGGAAGGAAATTAAAGGAATTATTGGAAAGACTATCTGATGTCAATGGTATCGAATGGTTAAGATTACAATATGCCTACCCTGCGGGTTTTCCAGTAGAAATTTTGGATACCATGGCCGAAAGAGAAAATATCTGCAAATACCTAGATATGCCTTTACAAAGTGGTTCAGATGCTGTACTTAAACGTATGCGCCGTGGTATAACGCGAGAAAAAACGGAGGCCCTCATCGAAACCATTCGCGAGAAAGTTCCAGGTATCGCTTTGAGAACGACCTTGATTTCTGGTTATCCGGGAGAAACAGATGCCGATTTTGAAGAAACATATTCTTTTGTTGAACGTATGCGATTCGACCGACTGGGTATATTCAATTATAGTCATGAAGAAAATACGCATGCCTATTTGGTAGAGGATGATGTGCCGGAGGAGGTAAAACAGGAGCGTTCCGATGAAATCATGGCGCTACAACAAGGGATTTCGGAAGAATTAAATCAAGCTCGAATTGGAAAAACCTACAAAGTAATGATAGACCGTAAGGAAAGTGGCTATTTTGTGGGGCGTACCGAATTTGACTCTCCAGAGGTAGACAATGAAGTACTGATTCCGGCTGAACAATACGCTCGTTTAGGAGACTTCGTTCAGGTAAAGATTGAACGTGCGGAGGAGTTTGACTTATATGGAAACATTGTTTCCTAGTAGCGCGGAATATCGGGATTAATTCGCCTCGACCAAGCGTCAATTCCCCCCGACAAATTTACGAGATGTTTAAAGCCTTGTTCCTGCTGTAGGTAAAGAATGACACTGGCAGAGCGCATGCCATGGTGACAAAGCACCACACCTCTAGAGCTTTTAGGCAAAAGGGAAAATTTTTCGGGTATTTCATTCATGGGAATATGAATGGCACCATCAATGCGGGCATAATCCCATTCATCTAGTTCTCGTACGTCCAACAAATAATCAATTTGTCCATTTTGCCACCGATAAAAAACTTCTTCTGGACTTAACTCTTTTACTACTTGACTATCGGCAGCAGCAGGAAATATCTTTTGTTCTGCCTTTGGGTCTCTTTCTAATTTAAAAAAATAGGATCGCATAGCTTGGGCATCCCATGTCATCAGTGCCCCCTGTGCGGGTGAATCCATCCCTACTAAAGCAAAAATGGCTTCTTTGGCCTGCATGATTCCTAACATACCGGGCAAAAACCCTAATACACCTGCCTCATCGCAGGTAGGTATTTCATAGGGACCAGGTTCATTGGGATAAAAACAACGGTAGGTCGGAGTCCTTTTTCCACTGCTCAAGGAAAAGTTGCACACACTTAAATGGCCTTCCCAAGTATGAATAGCGGCATAAATAAATGGCTTGCCTAAGGCTACGCAATAATCATTGATTAAATAGCGCGTGCTAAAATTATCCGTACAATCGACAACCAAATCCGCTGCCCGAATGAATGACTCCGCATTTTCTTCGTTCAATTTTTGCGCTATGCCTCGTACCTGAATACTTGGATTTAGCGCCTTGACAAAGGCCTCTGCTTGGATAGCTTTAAATTCTCCTACCCCGGCTTGTTGGTAAATCACTTGTCGGCCCAAATTAGACAAGTCCACGGTATCCTCGTCCAAAATAGTCAAATTTCCTACACCAGCTGCTGCCAAATAGGGCAAAGCACCGCTAGCCAAGCCTCCTGCACCCACGACCAAAACTTGGGCATTGGCCAGTTTCAACTGCTCCTCTTCACCCCAATCAGCCATTTTAAGCTGTTTTTGGTAACGTACGAAATCTTCTGATGTCAACATAGGTTACAAAAAAAGCCTCTTTGATTATCAAAGAGGCTCTAATTTCGTAAAAATTTTACAATCTATAGTGATAAAGTTCCTTTACGTGCAGATGCAATTAAAGTCTTTTCGAAACCATTCTTATTGATGGTACGAATCGCCTTAGCACTTACTTTCATACGTACCCAAACACCTTCAGATTCTAAAAAGAATTTCTTAGTTTGAAGATTTGGGAAAAACTTACGTTTTGTCTTATTGTTTGCGTGAGAAACGTTGTTTCCTACTCTAGTTCTCTTTCCAGTTAATTGACAAACCTTTGCCATAATATGTTGCTTTTAAATGAGACTTGCTCTTGAATTTTATATGTTATCAAATCGGATGGCAAAAGTACTCATTATTTTGTAAAGTTCCAATCCCCTTTCTAAAAATTATAAATTATCCATGCTATATTCTTTTGATTAGTATCTTTGAGCATGGGTAAGCGTAAAAGCTCTGATTCTCTTAGTAAAAAAATACTTTCTTCCATTATTTGGCTAGGAACCTTACCTCTTTGTCTCTACACCCTATTGACTTATTTGTTAAGTTATTCCTTGGTGGTGGATCATTGGCTTGCTGGATTCATCATGATGAGCATGCCTTTTGCACAAATTTTATGCTTGATTTCACTGATTTACTGGATATTCCAACGAGCAAAAAGAGCTCTGCTACCGCTAACCGTTCTTGTTTTCGGCTATAGTTTTATCCAACGTAGTATTGCGGTCAATAATCCCAAAGAAAGTTTGGATAAGCCCATTAAAGTGTTGAGCTATAACGTTTATGGCATGTATTCCAATGCCTATGAATCCAATGAGGAGAACGTAGAAAAGCTTAAAAATTTTATGCGAGATTACGAAGCTGACATCAAATGCTTTCAAGAGTTTTATTCGCATGCTGGTAGACCTGCTTACAAAACCATTAGCATGATGAAGGAGCAGTATCCGCATTATGCTTTTCTGCCCCTAAAAAAAGAGATCTTTGATGCCAAAGAAAAAATGGGCTTGGCCATTTTTTCCAAATACCCCATCATTCATGAGGAAGGGGAGCAATTTAAAAATTCGGCCAATGGATTTCTATTGGCTGATTTAGTGAAAGGAAAAGACACCATTCGTGTCATTAATTTACAGCTTTGGTCCATGGGGATCCGGGTAGGAAAAGTAACTGGCAAGATTAGAGACCAAGATTATGAAGATGCCAAAAAAGAAGGAAGGGGTATTATTGCCTCCTTAAGAAAGGGCTTCATTCGTCATAAAGAAGAAATCAGTCAAATTAATCGAATTATACAAACGAGCCCTTATCCGGTTTTGGTCATGGGAGACCTCAATGAAACACCATATGGATGGGTATATGGAACCCTTCGGGAACGTATGGAAAATGCCTTTGAGTCTGCTGGTAGAGGTTTTGGATTTACTTTAAACCGAAGCCCTTACATGGTCAGAATTGACAATCAATTTTATTCCAAAGAATTTGAAATCTTGGAATTTAACACCCTGCGTAAAATTAGCTTTTCAGACCATTTTCCTATTGTGGGTAGTTACGTCATTAAAAAACGCTAGAATAATCGCTTCAGAGTAATTTCTTTCAAGTGTACTTCGGTTCCCCTTTTGATTAAAAACACAACTTTATCGCCTACTTTGGTCTGCAATAATCGATTTAACTCATCCAGTCGATATTCGGTAGCCTTTTTGTTATTCACCATCCAAATTTCATCTCCAGGTCTAAAATCCACATCATCTGCTGGAGAACCATCTTGTACCGCCTCAACTTTAAATCTTTTAAAATCAGGGGAAAGAGCCATGATGGTCAAGCCCGATAAGCCTTCTTCAAAGGGCCGATTTAGTCTAGAAGGAATGGGCTTAAATACCACATAATTATCTGTATAGTGAAAGGTTAGTTTGAAGCGACGTAAAAATTCGCCACCGATACTCCCTGAAACTGTAGAGGCGCCTTGCATCTGCTTCACTTGATAGGACAATGAATCGGGGAAAGAACTTACAACATCATTCCATTTCCAGGGCCCTAGACCGACTTGATTAATTCTTCCTAAATGGCCAAGAATAACCCCGTTGAGGCCCTTGCCCAATTGAAATTGATAGGGCGAAAGATGAAACTTAGTCGAATCTCCCGTTTGACCCTCAATGGAGAAGGCATGTCCAGCACCAGAATCCAACAACAATAAATCCGAAGTCGTTTGACGTTTATTTCGCAGTTTAACTCCTTGAATGTAGGGCTTATTGTCCATTAAAATTATAGGAAATTTCAATCCTTTACTAGGTCGATACACATATCTGGAGGTATTTCTAAGCTCAACTTTACGGTTCAAATAGTCGACGGTAACTACTAGGTTTTGAAATAAATCAGAACCAATAATTCCATGGATTTTAGTTCCTACGTAACTCGACAAATCCAGCACATCCGTATCAAGATAAATCATAGAGAGTCGATTCGCCCGGGCCTCCCCGATACTCATCCGAATGTCAATGACAATATTAGCATTAATGGGTTCCCCCATTCCCACCCCATTGACTCTAATTTTTCGGACCGACTTCAATCCCAATTGTTTGGCTACTTCAGGATCTGATAAAATAGTGGTTCCAACTCCTGTATCTAAGATGAATTTGAGGGTATCTGAATTATTGATGACTACTGGAATAATCACCAAGTTGGAATACAAATCAAAAGGAATATAAACGGTCTTTTTAGATTTTTTCCAATGAAAACTGATATACTCTTCTTTCGCTGCTTTGTTCTTTTGAGCACAAAGAGCGTAAGATACAAGTAATAGAACACACAGCTTTATGAAAAGCAGTTTTTTCATTTATTTCATGGTAGGCGTGGTAAAAACTAAATTTATCTATTTTTGCTTATTATGTCGCAAAACAACACAACAAATAAACTATGGAAAGTGTTGGGTACAGGCTTTGGTGTGGCCGTCACCTTGGGGGGAACCGTCGGGACAGGCATCCTCAGAAAACCAGGGCCCATTGCTGATTTATTAGGAAATCCCTTCCTGATTATAGGATTATGGCTCTTGGTCGCTTTCTATGCCCTTCTTGGAATTTCCACGGTATTGGAACTTAGTCTTTCCATACCCAAAGCTGGAGCGTGGTACGGATATGCTGAAAGAGCCTTTGGGCGATACATCGGTTTTTTAGTGGGCATAAGTTCTTGGTTAGGTACCGTCACCGCACTTGCATTTGGTTCCTATACTTTTAGCGAATACCTAGGTCTATTATTTCCGGTCCTTGCCCACAAGGAAAATTTTCTGGCAGTTGGTACCTTAGTTTTATTATGGTCATTTCACCAAATGGGCGTCATTCTCGCGGGTAAATCTCAAGAATGGCTCAGCGGAATCAAAGCTTTGGCATTAGCCATTTTCATCCTAATTTGTTTCTGGTATGGTTCAGGTGGCGTTTGGTCTGAACCTATCCATACTCTAAGTGACAGTACTTTGGGGGCAGGTATCATGACGGCTTTATTATCCATTTTTTATGCTTTTGATGGATGGCATACGGCTGCCTATTTTACAGAGGAAAACGCAGACCCGGTCAAAAGCATGCCCAAGTCCATGTACATCGGAGTAATTGTAGTTGCCACTATTTACCTTTTAATAAATATTGTTATTCTGTATGTATTACCTTGGGATATCTTACGACATTCCAAATTAGCGGCTGCTGAGGCCATTTCTTTTTTATTTGGGGAAAATGCAGGGCAATGGATTACCGCCTTTTTAGCCCTCAGTATTTTTGGCATTCTGAACACCCAAGTCATGTTTGCCCCGCGCGTACTATATTCCATGAGCAGGGATGGCTTATTCTGGAACAAAGCAAAAGAAGTAAATTCCTTAGGCAGTCCTAGTTTTGCCACGCATTTAACTGTGGGAATGTCCTGCTTATTATTATTGGCTGGTAAAAATTTAAATGAACGATTATCGGATATTGCTACTTTTTTCTTTGTTGCCAGCTATTTTTCAGGATTTTCCTCATTACTGAAATTAAGACAATCAGAACCAGAATTGGAAAGACCTTATCGAGTGGTGGGCTACCCATACATACCCTCAATACTCTGCCTTGTATCGGGATTGTTTTTGGCAGGTACCCTGATTCAAAATCCCATTAGTGGGATATATGTACTGGGTTTTATTGCTCTAAGCTATATGATTTACTTGGGCCTATTTAAAAAACCTAATTGAGGCTGTTCAAAAATTCTAAAATTTGTTTCTTATTTATTGCCACAGATTGATTAGCCAAATTTGTCATGATACTGAATAAATACAGTTTACCCCGGGAGTTCTTGTAGTAGCCTGTTAAATTATATGTATTCCCAAATGAACCCGACTTAGCCCATGCTCGAGAAATTGGATTCGTTAATTTCATGGATTTTAAAGTACCTGAACGTCCTAGCTCTGGTAACAAAAATTTCCACTGAGAATCTGATAATTTTTCTTGCAATTTCTGCAAAATGAAAACCATATCTTTAGGACGAAATAGATTATACCTAGAAAGACCTGAGCCGTCCACCCATTTTAATTCTTTTAAAAACTCGAATCCGGGTTCTTGAGTCAAACGACTTATAATTTGATTAGTTGGACCATTCCATCCCTTTTGCGCCCCAATGAGATAAATCAATTGTTCTCCTACCATGTTATCGCTGAAGTGCAACAATGGAACCAAAAGGCTATCCAACTTAGATGAATAAATGGTCTTTACTAAGTTCGGGTCAGGCTTAGCGGATCGATAATTAACCTTTTTATGTAAAGTATCCGAGAGTATTTGAGCCGTTAATGCAGGGGATGTCAAAAAGGGGATCGTAATCCGTGTAGGGGAAGAGCTCAACTGTGCTTTAGGTAATCTAAATTGATTAGCATTTCGCTCTCGTGATGCCTCTTTGTCGGCAGTCATTTGAATACTGTTTTGAAAATTAGATGGAATCACCTTCCAACTTTTACCCGTATTGGTGAAATGAGCTAAATTACCAAACAGAGGCAAAGTAGTTGTTTCTGCCGCATAATAATCTTGATAGTCATCCCATGCCCAACCAGCTCCTTGAGGCAGCACATGTTGGGGATTATCAGCATATACTAGGTTTTTATTGGACTGTTGAAGAAAATTCCACAAGGCTACATTTTTAAGTTTTTCGTGTAAAGTGGAGGGATCTCCCGTACCCCAGAAATACAAACTATCTCCTTTCTCTTGATATTGAAAAGACGGAACAGAATCCGGTAAAATCGATTTAGCTACCAATAAGGTTAATAATTTGACATTAGAAGCAGGCATAAAATATTTGTCGGCCTGCTCTGAAAAGACCACTTTCCCCGTAGAGGATTGAATAAGAACACCCGTGTGAAATTGATTGAGTCCCGATTGAACAAAGGCCCTTTTCAATCGCATGGACTGACAAGAACTAATGAGCAAGCTAAGCGATAAAAACAAAAAATATACAGGAGAAATATGGCGCATAGAAAATCTTAGAGGCTATATAAGGAAAAAGCTTAGCTGAAAATTACGTATTTTTAGGTTCATTCTATACAACATGCTCATCGCTTTTGTCCTTTTTTATTTAGCATTAAACCTGGCTGTAGGCTGGTGGGCGAGTAAAAAGGTACATACCACCCAGGATTTTGTATTAGCAGGTAGAAATCTACCGTTTGCCTTGGCAGCTATGGTCACTTTTGCGACTTGGTTTGGATCAGAAACTATTTTGGGTGCCCCAAGGGAATTTGTTCATGGAGGTGTTATGGCCATTATTGAAGAACCTTTGGGCGCGGCTTTAGGCTTAATCATAGCGGGTGGGATCTATGCCCGCAAATTATATGCTTTACAGGTGCTTACTTTCAGTGATTACTTCCGACAAAGGTTTGGCTCATTTTCAGAAAAACTATCTGCGGTAGTGATGGTCCCTTCCTATTTTGGTTGGATTTCGGCCCAGCTGGTTGCCTTGGGTTTAACGTTGCATTTACTTTTGCCCATTAGCACGGAATGGGGCATAGTTTTGGGCGCCTTATTGGTAATGACTTATACCCTGTTAGGCGGCATGTGGTCCATTTCCATTACAGATTTTGTCCATAATATTATCCTGATTTTGGGCTTGGCATTTTTATGCTTCCTGCTGTTTCAACAGCATCCCAACTTAGCGGCTGCGGTAGAAAAGCAACCGGCAGATTTCTTTCGATTTACCCCTTCAGACAGAGATGCAGTCAGTTGGCTGAAATATTTAGCCGCCTGGATTACCATTGGCTTGGGCTCCATTCCTCAGCAAGATATTTTTCAGCGAGTGATGTCCGCCAAATCAGCCCGCGTGGCTAGTACAGCCAGTTTTTCAGCAGGCATTATGTACCTAAGTGTTGCTATCTTACCTTTATTGATTGCCTTTATGGGCGTCAGCTTATACCCCAGTTTAATGGAGGAAGACATGCTACTTATCCCGCACTTAGTTATGAAGTTTACGCCAACGAGCATGCAAATATTATTTTTGGGCGCCTTACTTTCAGCCTTATTGAGTACCACTAGTGGCGCCATTTTAGCTCCGGCATCTGTATTGGGAGAAAACCTCATCAAGCCTTATATGTGCCATCCTAGCGACAAAAAAGTCTTATTCATGATTCGATTGTCCGTCATAGGAGTTACCATGGTTTGTATATACATGGCCATCAAAAGGCAAAATATTTTCGAACTAGTAGGAGAATCATCTGCCTTTGGTTTGGTTTCTCTATTTCTACCATTGAATGCAGGACTTTGGTGGAAGAAGGCAAGTCCAGTTGGCAGCCACCTCAGTATGATCTTAGGCTTAGTAGTCTGGGCTTATTTTCAATTCATTGCCCCTGATGCTATTCCTTCCATTTGGTTTGGACTCGCAGCTAGTTTATTAGGGCTATTGCTCGGAACCTATGCTTGGCCTAATCCACCCAAGGCTGTTGAATAGCTCCAATATATTCCCCCTTTTTTTGTAAAAAGAATGAATCTTGGATGGCCTCTCCCACGTTAGGGTATAAATGAAGTTGAGATAACTGTGAAATGGGTATCCAACAAATTTCTTGAGCCGTTGTTTCTTTGGATTGCAGTATGGGGATTCCTGAAACAATTTTCCCTTCAAACAATATGTGCAAAGACTCTTTATTCTCCTCTTTATTCGTGATTTGACCCATTAAAAGCATTTTCCCAACCTCCACCTCCACGGCTAATTCCTCTTGACATTCTCTCACAATAGTCTCTGTAAAAACTTCCCCCGGATCTGGATTTCCACCAGGGAAATTATATACCATTCCTGTACCAAACTGATAGCGCATTAATAACACATGATCGTTCTCGATGATCACAATGGCCGGTCTACAACGCATAAACTAATTAAATTGAATAGGGTTTATTTGTTTAAATATAACCATTTTTTTCAAAGCTGACGAAAGAATTTTACCTTTGAACACCTAAAAAATAATATGAAAGTTATTGATGTTTGTCGCAGTATGGAAGCCTGGGCTCCTTTAGCCTGGCAAGAAAGCTATGATAATGCAGGCCTCCTAGTGGGAGACCCTCAAATGAGCGTTACAGGCATTTTGATCAGCTTGGATTGTACTGAGGAAATTGTGGAGGAAGCTGTACAAAACGGCTGCAACATGATCGTATCACACCATCCCATTGTATTTAAAGGCCTTAAATCATTGACTGGGAAAAATTATGTGGAAAGGACGGTCATCAAAGCGCTGCAACATTCCGTTGCACTTTATGCCTCACATACCAATTTGGACCATGCACCTAAGGGCGTTTCCTATCATTTGGCTCAAAAATTAGGCATACAAGGTCAAGTACTATTAGCGGCCAAAGACAATTTAAAACAACTGACTTATTACGTTCCTACAAGTCATCAAGCTGAGGTAAGAGAAGCTTTGCATGCCGCAGGAGCGGGAAATATTGGCGAATATTCAGAGTGCAGTTTTAGTGCAGAGGGTATTGGTCGATTTACTCCATCCGAAAATGCCAATCCAACATTAGGTCAAAAAGAGCAAGCCACGGAAGTGCCAGAAGTAAAAGTGGAAATGATTTTTCCTTCTTATTTGGAAACTAGTTTGTTGACAAGTTTGAAAAAAGCCCATCCCTATGAAGAGGTCGCTCACTCCATTCATCACATATCCAATACTTGGCAGGAGGTCGGTACAGGATACATAGGTGAATTACTTGAGGCTATGGAAGCGGATGATTTTATCCAATTTGTCAAAAAAAGTCTGGACCTTTCCGTCATTCGTCATAGTCCCATTGTAGCTAAAAAAATCAAAAAAGTAGCTCTTTGCGGAGGTGCTGGAAGTTTTTTAATCTCAGAGGCTAAAAGACAAGGAGCCGATGTATTTTTGACAGGTGACCTTAAATATCATGAGTTCTTTGATGCCGAAAATAGCTGCATGCTTTGTGATATAGGACATTATGAATCTGAAGTAATGATAAAGGATGCTATCCATGATTATTTATCAAAAATTTTTAGTACTTTTGCCGTTCTAAAATGCAAAACCTTGACCAATCCGGTTAAGTATGCATAAGAATAAAGAGAGTTAGAAACTTTCAAACGTAACAATAATAATGGCTACAGCTACCGAAACTACGATTGCCCAAAAGTTAGAAGCTTTATTGAAGCTTCAAACCATTGACTCAGCCTTAGATAATATCAAGAAAGTTAGAGGAGATTTACCTGAAGAAGTACGTGATTTAGAGGATGAAATCATGGGTTTAGAAACTCGTTTGGCTAAATTCCAGCAAGAAATCGCATCTTTTGAAGAGCAAATTTCTAACTACAAAAACTCCAAAAAGGATTCTGATAAGTTGATTGCGAAATACAAAGAGCAACAAATGAACGTGCGTAACAACCGTGAATTTGAAGCTATTTCAAAGGAAATCGAACTTCAAGGTCTGGAAATGGAAATTGCCGACAAGCGAATTAAGGAGATTGATTTTAAGATTTTGAACAAGAATGACGAAATTGCTTCAGTAGAATCTACCTTGTTTGAGCGCAAAAAAGATTTAGAGCAAAAGCAAAAAGAATTAGAAGTTATTATCAATGAGAGTGAGGAAGATGAGCAAAAAGCGATCAAAGATCGTGAGAAAGCATTGAAGTCTGTAGATCCTCGTTTATTGAAATCATACGATAAATTACGCGAAAACGCACGCAACGGTTTGGCCGTAGTGATGGTGAAGCGAGGGGCTTGCGGTGGATGTTTTAGTTCAGTTCCGCCTCAAAGACAAACAGATATCAAAGACAAAAAGAAAATCATCGTGTGTGAACACTGTGGGCGTGTCTTTGCCGGAGTGGAAGACATCATTCCTCCTCCAGAAAAAGAAAAGAAAAGCCGGAGCAAGGCAGCCACCGCGGCAGCAGCTCCAGCAGCAGAGTAATAAAAAAAGCTCCCAGAAAATTCTGGGAGTTTTTTTTATATCGATTTGATTAAGATTATTTCTTCAACATACCCAACAAAGATGTTAATTTATCTTTGAGGTCTTTACGGTCAACGATAAAATCTAAAAAGCCGTGTTCCAATACGAAATCTGCACTTTGGAATCCTTTGGGCAAATCTTTACCGATAGTTTCACGAATAACTCGAGGACCCGCAAAACCAATTAAGGCACCAGGTTCGGCTATATTAAAATCACCTAACATCGCAAATGAGGCTGTAACACCACCCGTGGTTGGGTCTGTTAACAAGGAAATATAAGGAATCTTGGCTTCATCCAATAAGGCCAAACGAGCCGAGGTTTTTGCCATTTGCATCAAGGAGAATCCTGCTTCCATCATACGGGCTCCACCCGAACGAGAAATCATTAAAAATGGTTGTTCATGCTCCAATGAATAGTCTATCGCTCTGGCAATCTTTTCTCCAACCACAGAACCCATAGAACCACCAATAAAACTAAAGTCCATGGCTGCGATGGTAATTGGCATACCATTCATTTCCCCATAAGCCGAACGTACCGCATCTTTCAATCCAGTTTTCTGCTCAGTAGCCCTTACTCGATCTGGATAATTTTTTGTATCCACAAAATTCAAGGGGTCACCTGAACTCATTCGGGCATCCAACTCAGTATATTTTGTTTGATCAAATAATAATTCGAAATATTCTTGAGAACCAATCTTCTCGTGATAATTACAGCTGGAGCAAGTATAGGCAAACAAACGATGTTCTCTAGTATGAATAGCCTTCTTACAGGAAGGACATTGATACCATAAACCATCGGGAGCTTCTCTTTTAAATTCAGTAGGAGTTTGAATTCCCTTATCTTTTCTGGTAAACCAAGACATATATTCTTTTTTATAAAGGACTGCAAAGATAATTAAAAAGAGTTGGCTAGGAAAAATTATTCCCTTTTAGCTATTTATTTAAGCAAAAATACACGTTTAACCCACTGTTGCTTAGCTGTTCTCACGACACAAAAATATGTTCCCGTAGGCCAATTGCCCGCCTGGATTTCCTGGTCGAGTAATGAACCTGCTACTACTTGTTGGTCCTGATACACCACTCTTCCTTGCAAATCAATTACTTGAAGCTCTACACTTTGCCCTATTTGCTCCAATGGCAATTGTACCCTAAACAGTCCTTGACTAGGATTAGGGCGAATGGACAAGCCCTTGTTTTCCAAATTTTCTTCTGTAGCTAATACCAATTTAGCCGGTGCAGAAGCCTGTGGACCTTGAATATTTAAATTATCAATGGCCCACCCCCAGCCATATGCCCCTACATCTGAATGCAATCGGAAGCGTAACAATACCCTATCGCCGGGATTAAATTTCCCTGAACCGAGTATGTCAATTTCTCTTTTCTGAAATAAGGTAGCCGTTCCTTTAAAAATAGAATTACCATTTCTATCCACGTTACTCCCCGTCCAGGCTTTTTGCCACTCTGAATAATCATTTGAATCCCAACCATCGCGTAAATTATACCAAGTAGTGCCACCATCCTTGGAACCTTGCACCACCACATAATCATAAAAAGAGCGATTCACGGATCCGTCTGCATTCAAAAAGGATGTGCCTACCGACTCAGCGGGCTCCACCAACACAACTTCATCAAAAAAGATTTTTGCCGTATCAGCACGCACAATTATCGGTTTCAACAAGATAGCGTCATAGTTGGTAAATTTATCAGAACCACCAGAATTATCATATGACTCTTCAGAGCCATTGGCATAAGGATGATCTGAATTAAGTCCGAAAGAGCTAAAATTAGCTGGCTGCGTAATTCCAAAACCCTTCAAGTAAAAATCAGTGCTAGGCTTATTTTCAAAATCCGTTTTATAGGATGTCACTGCATCCATAGATGCCAATACTACAAACTCATAATTACCTGTGGATGGGAAATATAAATAATTAGCAATTTTGGCTTTATCCTTTACCACTATCCGATATTTAATAATATCTCCCGACTTGATTTGTCCCGTAGAAAAAACAAAAGAACCGTTAAAACTGAAGGCATCAGAGGTAGAACGAATGAATCCAGAACGAATCACTGGACCTGAGCCAATACTGTACTCCATGTAAACCGAATCAATGCCCAAATTGTCACTGGCCAATAAAGTTGGGAGTTTAATTTCCTTTTGATTGGAAAACACATACTTGAGCGGGTTAGAATATATGGCGATAGGCTTAACCGTATCTTGTCCTATGGTAAATTTATAAAAGCTAGCACTGGTAGTTCCTGTGATAATAGGAGCTTGTGCAGGAGTGGTAAACTTTTTTCCGCTAGCTTCTTCTGCTACCCAATAATAGGCTATAGTTCTTAATTTACTGTCTTTGGGCAAGGTGTAGCTGTAACTAGTCCCAGATAAAGTCAATGGCCTAGATGTGGCATTTTGAATATTTCCGTCTGTGGACAGCATGAGCTTCAAGGAATTCTCCTTGAGAAGAGTATCGGAATATACTTTGGCAGAAAATACAAGGTCCTTTGTAAGATCCTCTGTATCGGTAAATAAAGCCCCATCTGGAATCACACTGGAAGAATACCAACCCAAATCATTGAAGATTGCTGGAACAATAGTTCCTAATTCACGAGTAATTTCTCCCTTAGCTATACTAGGCGTCATCAAAGCATTGGGGTCCTTGGGGCGATATTTGGAGGCATCCACGTGATAAATGGAAGAGCCTTGTGTATAAGTTGTAGGTGCATAGAGCTTAGCCTTTTCTTTATTTGCAAGTAATAATTTAGGCGTACCCATAAATAAATTATTTGAGGTCAATTGAGCCTTTAATTCAGGTGAATCATTCTTAAAGGACAAAGTATCAGTCAAACTGATTCCCGTACCATTCACCATAAATTGATCAAATATCCCTGGATAAATGTAATAAGCCGTAGTATTATCTACCGAAACCTGACCAATAAAACCAAGTCCATGGCCAAACTCGTGTAAAACGACAGAATATAAGTCGATTTGATTGATGGTAGGAACCCCATCTAATCCTTTGTACCAGTTGGCATAATCGGCATTAAAATTAGCCACAATATCAAAGTCCGTCCCATTCAAATTTTTATGCGCCATTTTCTCAGCAAGAGCAATGGGATAAAAGGTATTAACCTTAGCGGCACCTGGGAAATTTCGCACATTGGCCGTAGCACCCGCACTCCCCAATACATTGGTAGCAAGAGTTCTCCAACGACACAAAACTTTCACCTCAATATCTGAATTCAACACGGAGGCCCAAGTTTCCGCCGCTTTTTCAAAGATGGCCCGTACATCGGCTGGAGGTGTGGTTTCAAAACTCAAACTAAATTTTGCTGCACTAGCAGAAGTTCTATTAGAGAAACCCTTGATTTCTATGTTTTTCTTTCTTACCCATTCTTGCATTTCTTGGGTATAGCCTTCGGGCAATTCGCGCTTAATTTTAGTGAATTCTGGCGTATATTCTTCCACCATTTTACCCGGAATAAATTCCATGGGATAATTTTGCGAATAAGCCAAGTGCCACAGGCCCAGCACAACTAGCAAAGTGAGTAAATATTTCTTCATGAGTGGTAATTATCCCTAAATATAAAGATGTTCTGCTAAATTATAAACCAAAAAAGTCCCTATAAAAGGGACTTTTTCGATTAACTCGCAAAATACGTCGATTAATAATTCGGATTTTGCTGAATATTAGAATTCACACGTAGTTCATTGCTTGGAATTGGTAATTGCAGACGATAATCCGTAGCACTCAAAGACAAGAAACGAGCAGGAGTTCCTGTTCCATCGGCCTTATCACCTCTAGATGAACGGGAGATTCCTAAACCTTTACGCTTCAAGTCAAACAAACGATGACCTTCGAAAGCAAATTCCAAGCGACGCTCTAGGTCGATGGCTGCTTTTAAAGTATTACCTGATTCTGAAAAATTACCTGGATCGAAATTTGTGTAGCGATTCTTACGTAGATTATTCAATGCCGTCAATGCATCTGCATCTTTACCTAAATTCGCTAAAGACTCTGCCAAGTTTAACCAAACCTCCGCTACACGAATCACTTTAGAATCCGTTACATTGGCGTTACCTGTTGCTCTACCAAACCACTTTGCGATGGAATTATATGGCTGACCATTAAAAGTAGTTAAACGAACAGAAGCTGCAGTTCTAACATCATTCGATTTAAAAGACTGTAAGAATAAATGATCTACTACGTATTCATTACGAACACCAGAGGCAGAACTTTGGCTGTATTCCACACCCGGCGAAATACGATCCTTGTCCACAATTTGTAATTTCAACAATACACCTGTATTTACGGCATCTGTCCAAATTCTGGCGTAATCCGCTAAACCACCTGGATTGGAGCTTAACGCCAAAGAGCGTGTAGCAGCATCTGCTGATTCTTGCCATTTGCCTTCATACAAATAAACTCTTGACAACAAGGCAGCCACAGAAGCTTTATTGAATCGGTAAATTCCATTGGTAGATCCAATCGCCGCTTCAGCAGCTTTAAGGTCAGCTTCAATCTTCGTGAAATTTGTCTTCACAGATTCTCTGCTTGGCTTTAAGGTTGCATCAGTAGAAGTTACGTATGGCACGCCTAAATCAGTATCTGAAGCCTGAGTATAAGCTTTACCATATAAACGAACCAAATCAAAATGAGCCATGGCACGGAAAGCTAAGGCTTCTGCCTTGTAATTCTCCTTGGATGCTCCAGCTGGCAAACGTTCAATGTTTTCCAGAATGGCATTGGCTCTACGAATACCGGTGTAGGCAGTCGCAAATAATCCCCAAGTACCATCTGCTGTATAACGCCATTCATGGAAGGACAAGTTGGATAAACGTCCTGTACGAGCCACCAATACATTGTCCGATAAAATATCGGGTAAGCTTATCATAGAACCTCCATAATATGAACCACCCAATGCAGAGGCATACATACCTCTTACAGCATTAGCAAAATCAGAATCTGATTCAAAAGCTTGTGCGATGGTCGCTGAGTTATATGGTCCCAGTTCCAATCCTTTCTCACAAGAGCCTAGTCCCACTAGGCAAACTGTACTTATCGCTAGAATGAATTTTTTCATTTTCATATCTCTACTAATTAAAAAGTGATGTCTAAACCTACATTAACTGTTCTTGTCTGCGGGTAAGAATAGGCAGAAAATAGACCTTGAACGGTTCCACCAGTACTTTCTGCTTGACCAAAACCAACCTCTGGATCTCCCTTAAATTCAGGTGCCCAGTATAACCAATTTTGTGCTTGTGCATACACACGTACCGACTGCATCTTGGCTTTCTTTACCCAATTGCTCGGTAAATTGTAAGCTACAGTTACGTTTCGTAAACGGATGTAATCTCCTTTTTGTAAAAAGCGATCAGAAGAGAATGATTGATACAATTTACGTGGATCAGGTAATACATTCACATCTCCTGCTTTTTTCCAATAATTCAAGGCGTCTACCGCCTGATTTTGGTAAACATTCTCTCCATCTGAAGTCAAGTCCTGCCATCTGTAGTTCAATACGTAGTGACCTCCTTGGTATACAGCATCCGCAGATAATGTCACGCCTTTATAAGTTACCGAGGTAGCTAAACCTCCGAAATACTTAATTTGACGAGATTTTCCACTTAAAATAACAGCATCGCCTGCACTCCAAGTTTCTGTATTTGAGCCATTTTTATCTAAATAAATAGGAGCACCTGTTTCCTTATTTACCCCAACATATCGATTCAAATAATAAACGTCAATAGGTTCTCCAATTTTCAATTTAGACACACCACCTGAACGGTTTAAATTGTCTTCCGTTAGCTCCAACACCTTGTTGTTGTTGTTGGTAAAGTTGGCCGAAATATCCCAATACAAATCCTTGGTTTGAATAATCTTGTAATTTAAGGTCAATTCAATACCCGAGTTTTCTACGGCTCCTACATTTTCCGTACGACTGGAGAAACCAGTAGTGGAAGACACCGGACGATCAAACAATAAGTTGGAAGTTTTTCTTTGATAATAATCCACCGTACCTGTCAACTTATTTTTCAATAAAGCAAAATCAATACCTACGTTAGCAGAAGCTGATTTCTCCCAAGTTAAACTTGGATTAGGCAATTGAGAAGGGAAAGTCGCCGATGAAGTTCCGTAACTAGAATAACGGTACAATCCTAAAGAAGTATAATTTCCGATTCGGTCATTACCTGAAGTACCATAAGAACCTCTTAATTTCAATTGATTTACGAAGGTCAAATCTTCCATGAAAGATTCTTTAGTAAGTTCCCAACCAGCACTCACTGAACCGAATAATCCGTAACGGTTATCCACACCAAAACGAGATGAACCATCACGACGGATAGAAGCATCTAAGAAATACTTTTGGTTAAAATCATAACCCACACGTCCAAATAAAGAGAATAAAGCCCAATCCGTCTTAGCTGATGTAGCCGAAACAGGAGTTGAGGCATTGTCTTGTGTACTTACTTTTCCGTTAGGGAATCCTTTCGTACTGAAGGAGAAAGAGCGGTAGTTGTCATTCGTATATTCCACACCTACCAAAGCACGAATGTTGTGTTTATCAGCAATCGTGTTGTTGTAATTGATGGTGTTGGAGAATACGTAATTGAAAGACTGATAACCATTATCTGTTTTAGAACCACGAGCTGCAGGGTCACCTACGTATTGGTCTAAAACTGAATTTGGCTTAACATAACTTTCACGGTAGTAGTCTACCCAAGTAACACCCGCTTGTGATCTAAACTCAAAATTTTTGATAGGAGTTAAAGATAAATAAGCACTCGATAAACCCGTATTGGTAGTTAATGACTCTGGGTTGTTCTCTAAAGCTTCCGAAATTGGGAAACCTTGATGTGTTAAGTTGAAAGATCCATCTGCTAAGCGCTCTGGCTCGTATGGATTATATGCATAAATTGCAAAAGCTGGATTTTGTGCATTATAACGGTCACGAACTTCATTGGTCTTAATATTGGAGAAGTTGATATTCGTTCCAATTTTCGCCCAATTATTAGGTTTAAACTCCACATTAACACGACCTTGTTTTCTCCACAAATCAGATGCTAATTTGAAGATACCCTCATTAATTTGATTCTCTAAGGACACATTGTAGGTAAATACATCGCTAGCCCCACTTACCCCCAAACGAGTAATCTGATTCATTCCTTTACGTAATAAAGTATTGAACCAATCGGTCTTTTTGGATTCCAAGCTAGCCCAAACTTTGTCTAAATCAGCTTGAGAAGCACTAGCTGGACTTGTGATACCTGCGGCATCTACGTATTCATTGGCATAATCCAAGTCACGCTCGTATTCCAACTTCTGACGCATGTTCATCATTTGAAAGTTATCCGGAGTCTTTTCGTTAATACCATAGGAAGTGGAAAGGGTTACTTTAGCGTTTCCCTTCTTTCCTTTTTTGGTAGTTACTAAAATAACACCATTCGCTCCACGAGAACCATAAATGGCTGCTGAAGAAGCATCTTTCAAAACTGAAATATCTTCAATGTCATTTGGGTTCAATGAACTTAATACGTTAACACTTCCAATGGATCCCTCACTATTGGCAGTGGGTACTCCATCCACTACGATCAATGGTTGAGCACCTGCTGTTAGAGTACCTTCTCCACGAATGCGGATAAAGGCTGGCGCACCTGGACGACCATTTTGAGCAGTCACTTGAACCCCAGCTGCTTTACCTTGCAACAAGTTCTCGAAACTAGTCACTGGCTTATTTTCTAAAGCCTTGGAACTAACGTTTACTTGAGCTCCGGTTAAATTTTGTTTTTTGGCAGTACCGTAACCGATTACGACCACTTCTTCTAAACTAGAGGCCTCAGGCACTAAAGAGACATCGATGACAGTTTTGTTGCCCACTGACACTTCTTGTTTGGCAAATCCCACAAAAGTGAAGGATAAAACGGCATTTTTTCCAGGAACTGATAAACGGTAGCTACCGTCACTTCCTGTTGTGATTCCACGTGAACTTCCTTTGATGGAGACACTCACACCTGGCAAGGCCGACCCATCTTCCGAAGAACTCACCTTTCCAGAAATCACTTGGTCTTGAGCAAGCACTGGAACTATCCAGAGCAGCATCATTCCAAGGCTGAATAATAATTTTCTTTTCATAAGGGAATGTTTTTGATGAAATAATTAGATTAATTAAGGAACAATAAGTAAGAACCCTTTAATAGCTTAAAGGTTTTGAAAATTAGGAAATATCTTATTTATACCAAAGAAAATTTAGATCAATCTAAATATCTCGTACAATTATTTGGCATGAATCAAGTCAAATAAATCTACAAAATGGGGTACCTGAATCTGCGTATGAGATAGTTCTGCCGCGGTATGGGAGGTGGTCATCCCTACCACTTGCATTCCTGCCGATAAGCCGGCTTGAACGCCTTGTAATGAATCTTCTACCACCCAACATTGAGCAGGATCTACTCCCAAAATTTGAGCAGCTTTTAAATATATTTCAGGATCTGGTTTTCCTTTTTTTACTTCGCCTCCACCCACAATGGCCTTAAAAAATGAACGAATCCCTAATCCATCTACGATGAAATCAATATTTCCTTTGCCTGCAGAAGTGGCCAAAGCACAAGGAATACCCTCCTTTTGTAAAGTTTCTAAAAAAGTCACCAAACCTGGTGCAGCTTTTCGATGGTCTGCGTAAAAATTGCGGTAAATAAGTTCTTTTTTCTCTTCCAAATGGGCTACTTCTTCGGCAGACATTTCTCTCTGATAAAACCACTCAAAAGTATCTTTCGAATTCATCCCATTAAGCTCTTTGTAAAATATCTCACGAGTTAATGGAATTCCATGCTGTTCACAAAACAATAACCAAGCATCTACATGGTAGGGTAAATTATCCACCACTACACCATCCATATCCAACAAAACAGCAGCAATAGGCATATTATATCGTAATTTGTAAACCATCATAGGCTAAAAAAACATGCTTCGGAAGTTCTTTTTGCACCTCCGCATGAAGTCCCATTTGATGGCTAATATGAGTAATGTAGGCTTTCTCAGGCTGCACTTTCTCAATCACCTCTAAGGCTTCATCAAGAGTGAAATGAGAAATATGTGAAGTCTTCTTGAGTGCATTGATGACTAGGACCTTGGAGCCTTTTACCTTCTCCAATTCCTCATCTGCAATGAAATTAGCGTCAGTGATATAGGTGAAATCCCCAAAGCGAAAACCTAATACATCCAGAAAATAATGTCGAACTAAAATGGGCTGAATAAGCACCCCTTGAATTTCAAAAGGTTTATTGGTAATCGGCACTGTCTCTATCTCTGGTACACCTGGATATTTATTTTCACCAAAAGCATAGGCAAATTCCCTTTTCAATTGCTCAATGACATTTATCTGTGCATAGAGTGGAATACTGGATTTTTGGGCATAATTAAAGCCCCGTAAATCATCCATTCCGGCCGTATGGTCTTTGTGCTCGTGAGTATAAATCACAGCATCTACATGCTTGATACCAGCACGCAACATCTGCTGTCGGAAATCTGGACCCGTGTCAATGATAAAACTCTTGCCCTGGGTTTGAATGTGCAAAGAAACTCTCAAACGTTGGTCATGATGGTCTGATGATGTACAAACTTCACATGAACAAGCTATCATAGGAATACCTTGTGAGGTTCCCGTACCCAAAAATTCGACCGAGATCGGCGACATGCCGTTATTCTGTTAATGCTTTAACTTGAGATACAAGCGCATCAAAATTTAATGGCTTAGCTAAGAAATCATCAAAACCTGCCTCTTTAAAATCTTCCATGCTGTAATTTCTAGCATTACCTGTGATAGCAATCATCGGGATTTTTGCCTTATTGGCATCAGATAAGGCTCGTACTGCTCTAGCACATTCCATACCATCCATCACTGGCATATTGATATCTAAAAGAATGATATCGAAATCAGCTTTGGCTAATTCGTCCAAGACCTGCTGTCCGTTCTTCACCGCATGAATTTCAAAATTTTGAAACTCTAATATTTTCCTGGCTAAATTCTGAATGACCGAACTATCCTCTGCAATCAATACTTTTTTCATAAGACAATCTTGTTAAAATGGCTTAGGTTCTTATACCCATAATGAGGTAAAAATAACCAAAGCATTGAGTAATTCAAATGAAATTATGACATAAAAAAAGGCGGACCTGTTGAGCCCGCCTTTTTTTTGACATTTTACCTATTTCACGTAAAATGAAACGGATGTTTTGTCCCAGTCTAACGTTACTTGGCCGGTTTCAGAAATACCTATAGTAAACTGCTCAGTCTTAGCATGTTCACTTGGCTTAGCCGTAACTCGTAAGGCATCTTCCTCTGCCTTATAGGTATAAGCACCCCACATTTTAGACACTTTATTAAAAATTATAGTCCACTCAGTTGGGCCAGGGATTGTCAACAAAGAATAAACACCTTTGGCTAATGGTTTTCCCTGTACCAGAACATCATTGGAAAATTCAATGGTGGTAGCTTCATTTGCCCCAGTTCTCCAAACCTCGCCGTAAGGAACCAAAGCCTTTTGTTCTTTTGTACCAAAAACCAAACGTCCTTTTACCGAAGGTTTGGCATATTTAATCATCACTTGAGTCTTTCCGACCTTTTGTGATGCTACTGCCGGTGGAGAAGCAGGTGTTTGTGCTAATGCACCAAAACTCAAAATACAGGAGAGAAGAATAAGTAATTTTTTCATGGATGATGTTTGTTAATTTTTGAACTACAAATTAAGCCAATAATTCAACTTTAATACTATTGATCGATTTCTAATATGAAAATTCTCTGGTAAATAATTGTCTGTGTACACCAAAAACAAATCAGAGGCTGGCTTATATCGCCATTGTAGGCGCGCATTCAGGTTCATATTTTTGGTTTGTTGATTTAACTGAAAGAAGGTTGTAAAAAATAATTTATTGGTAAAAGTGATATCAACCTTCGGACGAATAATCCAAAACTCGGAGGCCGAAATGATTTTTCTTGTGGTACCATCTACTTGTGTTACAGGGACTTCTACATCCCCAATATTATTGTAGTCAACTGCCATGGAAATTCCCACATGAGGTTGGAAACGGTATCCCAATTCACTGGTAATACCGGTTCTATAACCATTACCATAATATCCACCAAAACGAGAGGTAATGGAATAAGTAAATAATTTAATCGGAGAAGAAATATATCCAAAACCTACTGAGCGCCATGTATGCTCTGAACCTTTTTTCTCAGGAATATTTCCCATTCGGGTAGGATCAAAATCATAGAGCAATTTCACGTAATCATAGCCATGGAAAGCCGAAAAGCTAGACTGATCCTTCATTTTTCCTTCCAAGGCGATGTAGGTGGTATTATCAGTTAAACCTCCAGAATTGTTCCAGAAGCTTAGACTATTCAAACGAACCTGAGCATAGAACAATTGACTGGTCTTACTTTTAGGGTAAAAGATTTTACCAATTTCCGGATTGATGTTGGTATAATTCACACGAGGAACATATCCTACTTCTGGATTGTAGTTGTCCCCCACCCACTGATGCTTCCAGGTGAAAATCCAGTGATTATCCTTGTAGGCTAAGGAAGCCGCATGAGCAAAATTATTGGCTTTGGCATCTGGGCTAATCGACTGATAATAGAAAATTTTTCCAGTCCAGAAGTTATTTGCCGAGGCTAAATTGTATTCAACCCCTATGTTTCTATTGTACTCAGCAAAGCCATTTTGGCGTTGTAATTCCGTGTCAATGAAAGACTGTTTGTTAATCATGAACACACCTACATTGGAACGAGCAAATAGCTTTCTTTGCAGCGCCACCATGGAATAGTTTTGTGTTGGAACACCCTTATCATCAATACGTTGCGACTGCACATTCAACAATCCAATTCGCCAATCATTGGTCAATTTTCCACTTACCCTGGCCCCATAAGTAATGGGTGTCTGCTCATAAATCCCTGTCCGAGCATTCAAGGCCAATCCGATTCGACGAGAGAAAAATGGACGGATGGTCTCCGTTCCAAAACCATCAAATAAATCGGAATTCTCGATGAAAAATTGACGCTTCTCTGGATAAAATAATTCAAAACGGTCCAAATTGGTCTGTTGACGGTCCACATCTACCTGCGAAAAATCAGGATTAATGGTTAAGTCCATGTTTAAACTGGAACTTAGCGCCACCTTAACATCACCTCCTATTTGTTTTCTAAAGTTTGTTGGATCTTTGGTTTCATAATTGCTTGTCACCCCTGACAACACATAAGGAATCACAGAAATGTTTTGTTTTGGTGCTGGTGGCGGAGTTTCCCATAATAACACCCCAGAATAAGCTAATGAAGCCGTTGGAAATTGTCGCGGAACGGGTGCCCATGCCGATTTTTCTTTGGCCTGTAAATCCAATCGACTGAAATTAATGCCCCACCGAGTAGAGTTATTTTTATATCGAATAGATTTAAATGGAATGGCCGCTTCCCATATCCAAGATTCTTTATTGTAAGACGTTGAAGACTCCCATTTATTATCCCAATTTAAATTTACCTTAGCCCCCTCAGACATTTGTCCGTCCCATTGGGCACCAGCCGCATTAGCTCCAAATGAAAAGCCGGTAGTTTTATCATCAAAGGTGTCAATGAATACCAAAAAATTATCATTGATTCCAAAACTAAAATCACGTTTTAAGGATTCCACCACATAGCGAGATTGATCCTTTAAAAAACACTCCGCCGAAATGTATAAATATTTATCGTCATAGGTCATTCGTACGTCTGTCCGTACATTGGAACATATAGTGTCTGTAGGATTACACATCATAAAGTCACTCACCTTTGATGCTTCCATCCAAGCCTCCTCATCCAGCTTCCCATCCATTTTAAGAGGACCTTTGCTTGGCTTTATAAGCATTTGAAAATTTTCATTCCTTTTTGCTGTTTGAGCTACAGAGTAAAAAGATGTACCAAGAAAAATAAAGATTAACAGGAGAATTCGATTCATATGTACGTAGTTCTGTATCAGAAGAAACTGCAATTTAGCCAAATTAAACCGAAGGCTAAGTAGGTATTGTGGGGCATCTATAGGAATTGAAAGAAATAATTCGACAGATTTTTCAAGTGGAAAGACAAAAATCCTTTTGCATGTTTTATTTTTGCAGCCAATATCAATTATCGCACGAATTATGGGAAGAGCTTTTGAATTTAGAAAGGCAAGAAAGTTTAAGCGTTGGGGGCAAATGGCCAAAACGTTTACAAAAATTGGGAAAGACATTGTCATCGCGGTGAAAGCCGGTGGACCAGATCCTACGGGTAACTCCCGACTGAGGGCCATCATTCAAAATGCCAAGGCTGTAAACATGCCAAAAGATAATGTGGAGCGTGCCATCAAAAGAGCTGTTTCTAAAGACCAAGAGGATTACAAAGAGATTGTATATGAGGGATATGCGCAGCATGGAATAGCTATTTTGGTTGAGACTACTACCGACAACATCAACCGCACGGTAGCCAATATACGCTCTTCTTTCACTAAATGTGGCGGTAGCTTGGGGACTCAAGGGATGTTGGACTTTATTTTTTCTCGTAAATCTGTATTCAAAATTGCCGCTAAACCTGATATTGATTTAGAAGAGTTGGAATTCGAATTAATTGATTTGGGTGGAGAAGAAGTATTTCTAGATACAGAAACCAATCAGATTAATATTTACGGAGAATTCACTGCCTTTGGTGCCATTCAAAAGTTTCTAGAAGAAAAAGGCTATGAATTATTGGGCGCTGACTTTGAGCGTATTCCCAATGAAACCAAAGAACTAACGGATGAACAAGCCGCCGATGTGGAAAAATTAATTGAACGATTAGAAGAAGATGATGACGTTCAAAATGTTTACCACAATATGGGCTAAAAATACCCATAAAAAGCACCTCATCGCAGGTGCTTTTTATTTTATATTCAGCCTACTTGCTGTAGGTCAAATTCCTACATTCAGGTTTCAATCCATAGGAGGCACACCCGCCCATTCACTACCTTATTTTCAAAAATACATAGGAAAACAAGCCTCCACTGCCGACTTTGATTTGCAAATGCAAGTGAAGGAATTTGAGTTCAAATCAAAGGATTTGTTTCAATTCCATGCGGATATCTTTGTAGTCCGAGATACCATTTCTGGCCCTCAACTACTATATAGTTACAAAAGCCAATTCAAAACCCAAGGCTATAAAAGTAAAGCAGAACATGGGGAGGAAATGGCCAAACTCAGTTCTCAAAGCCTATCTGAAAGATTTAATGCTTGGTGGAAAAATAATTGGGATAGAGATCCTAAACTCATTCAAGAAGTAAGGGTAGATTTTCTACCTGACTATTTACCCCAAAAAGCAGAAGAAGATACTTTATTCTATGGACAAAAAACCTTAGACTGGGGTGACTTCAAATCCAAGTCATACCCAGGCTCCAGATTTGCCGCTCAAATATTCAGCAATTTTGAATACCATGCCTTTCCCAAAATAGAAAAAGGGATCCTTTATTTGCCCATACAAGTAAAAGTGTATATGCTCCGATCGCATTCATGGAAAAAGGAAAACCTCCCAGATAGAGCCCTAGAGCATGAACTAACTCACTTTAAAATAACTCATCAAGCTGCGCAGCAATTCAAAGATCAAATTAAACGCATGAAACTAAGACCATTGTGGTATGATAGCGAGCTTCAATGGTGGTTTTTAGATGCCTATCGCTGGATGAATAATACACAAAAAACCTATGATACAGAAACAGGACATGGTATTCATCCGGTGGAACAAGAAAAATGGAACGATAAATTTAGATAATTAGATGTGTATCTAAATTATATATTAATTTGCGATAAATAGACCTTGGCTTTTTTCGCATCAAATCGATACTCATAAGGCGCCTTATGGGCTCCCCCCAAAAAGCGTTTTTCTAGTCGCACCAAAATATCCATGCTCAAAATCTTACGCTGAAAATTAGTTCGAACTAATTTCTTACCTAAAATGGTCTCGTAAACTTGTTGTAATTCAGACATAGTAAAAGTCTCTCCCAAAAGATTAAATGCCAAAAGCTTTTGATCTAGTGACCAGCGTAATCTTTCCAAAGCCTTCTCAACAATTGCGCTATGATCTAAAAACATATTTGGGATGTCGTTAATATCGTTCCAAGAAAACTGGTCTGACATTTGATCCAAATTCACCTTCACTTTAGAGAAGTCAACCAAAGCATAATAACCTACTGACACATAACGCTCTGAAAGAAATGAGGTATCGATACGGGATTCTCCTATCTGTGCCTGAATCTTTTCATGCTGCTGAATGGCATCTACATTTCTTTTAACATCACCGAAAGTATAAAACTGCTCTAGGTATATGTCCTTCAATCCAGTCCGTTCAAATAATACCCGACTAGCTGCCTGATCAATATCCTCATTAGCCTTTACAAATCCACCTGAAAGGGACCAAACATCTGTATTTTTGAATTTCAACAAAAGTACTTTCAATTGATTTTCGTGGAAACCGAAAATCACACAGTCCACTGAAATATGAGGTAGCCAATTCACTCCCGAATAATTATTCGCCATATACGTCAATTTTAAGGATGCTTTTGAATGAACTCATGTATTTGTTTGACAAAAATCTGATAACCTTTCTCGTTCAGATGCAAACGATCCGCTACAAAAATATCGTCCATCAAAGAACCATCAGGTCGAAAAAATGGACTCTGCATATCAATAAAATAGCGCCCTTTTTCCTTAGCTACAATTTGTTGAATTCGAGCATTCAAGTCTCTTTGCTTATCTAACATATTCAATCGAGCTAAACTAGGTCTTGCTGCGATAAATACCAATTGGGTTTTAGGCAGTTTACTTTTAAGCCGTTTCGAAAATTCTACAAATTCTTGAGCAATGAATTCTGGACTTTGACCTTTAGCTAAATCATTATCGCCCTCGTACATGAAGACCCAAGATGGCTGATATTTAAGTACCATACGGTCAAAATAGTACAAAGCCTCCTCCAAGGTAGAGCCTCCAAAACCACGATTGATGGATGGATAAGCAGCCATATCTTGGTCAAAGCTTTTCCACAATCTAAAACTAGAACTCCCGAAAAATAGTCGAAGGTTTTTTGCGGGCATAGCCAAAGAATCTTTCGATTCATAAGCCCTGATTTCTTTTTCAAATTTGTCGATTTGTGCCAATAAGCTTGTACTTACAGAAAGTAGCAAGCCCAATAGTAATAGGTTTTTTTTCATACTTATTCATTAGGATAGACTAAGCCTATCTGTTTTCTAATTTCATCTAAAAGGCCCATAAGCTCCTGACTAAACTGATGCGTCATCCATTGGTTTTCTTTTCTTCCCGCTCTTAAATCCGCCTGCACCGCTTCTGCTTCATAGGAATAACCCCAGCCCTTACGCTCACAGGTAATTTCCTCTTCTTCTCCACTTTCTAAAGTAAGGGTTATAGCAAAGGTTTCATGAAAACGTGAATGCATAAAAATTTTACCCTGACTACCATAGATAGTACATGTAGTATCTGTCTGGGCCGCTAATGTAGAGAATAAACTGGCGGTAGCACCGCTCTCATAACTAGTTGCAATGGAACAGTTCATATCCACTCCCGTAGGAGCCATGGTAGCGGTAGCTACCAACGTTTTAGGCTGCCCTAGTAACAATTTAGAAATGAACAATGGGTAAATACCAATATCCATCAAAGAACCTCCTGTCAGAACGGGGTTGAATAAACGACTCTCCACATCATATACGGCTTTAAACCCGAAGTCGGCCGTTATATGCCTTATTTGACCAATTTTACCTGAATCAATGATAGCCAATACCGTAGCCACCGAGGGATGAAAACGAGTCCATAGAGCCTCCATTAAAAATAGATTCTTTTCCCTGGCTTTCTGAATCATTTCAGACACCTGCCTAGCATTTACCGCAAAGGCTTTCTCACATAAAACAGGTATACCTGCCTCTAAACATAATAAAGTATGTGCATGGTGCAGTCCATGAGGAGAAGCTACATAAACCACATCTATCAATCCACTAGCAAGCATTTCTTCATAAGACCCAAAAGCCTTAGAGCCAGGGTAATGAGAGGCAAATTCCTCTGCTCGATTAATGTCTCGAGAGGAAACGGCTGTCAACTGGGCATCAGGCACATAGGCCAAATCATCGGCAAATTTGCGAGCAATTTTTCCACAGGCTAGTATGCCCCAACGGATTGGATTTCCTGAATGACTCATTTGTTTAATTAAATAGTGTTCAAGGTATGTATCAATGTCTCTACCTGTTCCAAAGAAACGGCAGGGAAATTAGCAATTCTAATTTGAGTTTCCTTCATTTTTCCATATCCAGATCCAACTACCATTCCTGAAGACTCTTTAACTTTATTAATCACAGCTCCAGCCGCTTCATGGCAATTTAACACTACTACCGTAGCTGAGCGGTGTAACTCATTTTCAACAAATGCCTCAAATCGATCTGATTTCTTAGCGAAATCGTACAAGGCTTTTGCTTTTTTATCTGTCTCTTTTCGAATTTGTTCTACCCCTATTCGATTAAAATCTTCCGCCACTTTTCCTAGGACATAAATACCCATCACATTGGGTGTCTCAGGTGTTTCAAACTTCTTGTAATTTTCCCAAAGGCTTGGTAAAGAATGATAGGTTCCTATCACTCCTTCATGCTTCTTCATTCGCTCAGCCTTCTCCAGCATGGACTCGTTGGCTATCCAAACTCCTAAACCTGCTGGCATACCAAAGGCCTTTTGAACAGAAAAAAACGCAGTATCCACCACTGTAAAATCTAAATTAGTGTAGGGTGCTGAAGAAACCATATCCACCGCCATAAATTTCGACTTATTGGCTCTTTTTAGTTTATGAATTTCCTGAGGACGCATTTGTACGCCCGAACTTGTTTCATTGGCCGTTGCGCAAATTAATTCCGCATATTCTGGAACACTAACATCCGATGCATCGAAGCCCTCCCCAAAAGGTTTATGTGCCGCATGGGCATATTTGTGAAGCTCTTGAGCAAAATCAAAAAACTTTTTAGAAAATGAACCATTCACCAAATGAAAACATTCATGCTCCACCGTATTCATGATGATGCGTTCCCATATTTCCGTGGCAGAACCCGTAAATAAAATGGCATTATTCTGTTTGGGAAGATTAAACAGCTGCCTTAATTGCTCATCGGCATGTTGATAAATTTTCCTAAACTGAGCCGAACGATGCGAAATAGAACCAATAGACAAGCGGAAAGCTTCCTGATAATGCTGTTGAACAGTAGGATAAAGTGCCGCTGGGCCAGGGGTAAAAAATACAGGCTGCATCATAAATATTAATAAAGCATTCTAAACTTAATGGTATTATCAATGAGTTTCAATTCATTTACTATTTCCTCAGAGTATTCTTTGGCAACATCCGTGATCACATAACCTGTTCGCTCCGTAGTTTTCAAATATTGCCCAATGATATTAACCTGATACTTGGCAAATACATTATTGATTTGTGCCAAAATACCCGGGACATTGTGGTGAATATGCAATAATCGGTGAGCATTTTCCAAGGGAGGCAATTGCAATTCAGGAAAATTCACAGAACCATAAGTACTTCCATTATTCATGAATTGCAATAATTTCGCAGGTACAAATTCGCCGATATTAGCTTGCGCCTCTTCCGTAGAACCACCAATATGCGGTGTTAAAATAACATTGGGTAAGCCTCTCAGCTCACTAATAAACTCTTCATCGTTTGTTTTAGGCTCATACGGAAATACGTCAACCGCCGCACCCCATACTTTGCCTGATTTTATGGCCTCCACCAAGGCGGATATTTCTACCACGTGTCCTCTGGAAAGATTTAGGAAGATCACATTCTCCTTCATCCAAGAAAATTCCTGTTTCCCAATGATATTGGTATTTACTTTTCTTCCGTCCACATGCAAACTCACAAAATCAGCCAGGCTCAACAATTCCTTCATGCTGCTGCATTTCTTGGCATTACCCAGTGCCAGTTTATCCACCGTATCATAAAAATACACTTCCATTCCCAATGCCTCGGCAATCACCGAAATCTGCGTTCCAATATTTCCGTAACCCACTAATCCCAATTTCTTTCCACGAATTTCATAGGAGTTGGTCGCAGACTTATCCCAAACGCCTGCATGCATGCGATTGGATTTTTCAAAAATATTGCGGGTTAACATGACCATCAAACCAATGGATAATTCTACTACGGAACGCGTATTCGAGTAGGGCGCATTGAATACGGCAATACCACGGTTTTCACATTCTGCCAAGTCTATTTGATTCGTACCTATACAAAAAGCTCCCACACACATCAATCTAGCGGCATTAGGATGCTCTAAAACCTTTTTCGTTAAATTGGTCTTGGAGCGTAATCCCAAAATAGAAACGTCTTTGATTTTCTCGATCAATTCGGCTTCATCCAATGCCCCCTTCAATAACTCCACCTGAAAACCTTCTTTTTTAAATGCTTGTACGGCGTGCGGGTGGACATTTTCTAACAATAAAACCTTAATTCTAGATTTAGGATAAGACTGAGCCCGGCTCAATCCATTGATAAATAAAAACTCATCCAAGGAAGGTACCACATGGTCCGCCTTCTCTACCACCACTTTTCGAGAAACGTTCTCCGTAAATGCAAAAAACTTATTGGCCAATCCCGCTTCTCGCAATTCATAATCGGTATAGCCATCACCAATGACGTACACTTCCCCTTCTAAATTCAAGGATTGCAATAAACTTACTTTACCACGATCTTTCGATAATAAATTATCATGATCGTAGCCTGTAATATTTCCCTCTGCATCATAATTAAATGTATTGGCAAAAACGTTTTCCGCAGGTATGCCTAATTCCTGCACTACAGGAACAATGAAATCTTTGAAGCCGCTGGAAACAATGAGAATTTGCTCGGCATACTCTTGAAAAAACTCCCTATTTCTTTTGAAAGAATCAGAAATTTTCCCCTTTAAAAACTGGATTAATTGTTCTACATGACCACGATTGGCCGATAAAAGAGCCACACGATCACGTAATGAATCTGCGAACGAATAAGATCCCGTCATCCCTTTTTCTGTAATTTCCCGAATCTTAGCTACAATTTCTTGCTGCTTCGGGTTTCCCTGCAAGGCGATATTCGCCAGCTCGTCCAGCCCTTCAACCTTAGTAAAAGTGCTATCAAAATCAATCACAATGTGCAATGGCTCCAATTGTTTATTAGACATAATTAATCGTTTCTTTATTCAAAAACCAATTCATTGCCTGCTGTTCCGACCACAAGGTTCCTTGATAATTCACAGGATAAAATCCACAATGACCCCCTTGCTCTGGTAATTCCAAAAAGACATGTTCCCACTTGGAAGCCATATCTGCAGGTAAGCATTCTGGCGAAAGAAAAGGGTCATTTTGTGCATTTACCACCAAGGTTGGCACCTGGATTTTACTTAAAAAATACAGCGAACTATTTTGTTCATAATAGTCTTCTGCATCCTTAAAACCATGCCATGGACCCGTAATTACATCATCAAACTCCTTCAATGTTTTAATTTTTCGCAAAATAGCCGGATCCACAGCTCCCGGAAATTTGGCAGCTTTGGCTTGGGCTTTGGCTAGAAGAGTTTGTAAAAAGCGATGAGTGTAGAGTCCATTTTCCAGTCGAGCCAACTTTCGGCTACTACTTGAAAGGTGCAAAGGTACAGAAAATGCCACAGCTTTTCGAATCAAATTGGGATGATTTTGTCCCTTTTCACCTAGCCATTTTAAGGTTAGATTTCCTCCCAAACTAAATCCTGCCAAATAGAGCTCTTTCGCTCCCTGCTTTACGCAGGCTTGTATCACCTCTTCCAGGTCATCAGTAGCCCCACTATGATAAGATCTTAATTGTGTATTTAGCTCGCCAGAACAAGATCTGAAATTCCAAGCCAAGACATGGAATCCTTTTTCCCGCATGGTTTTTGTTAGCCCCAACACATATTGCGCCTGACTGCTCCCTTCTAAACCATGAGAAATAATCAACAAGGGCTTTTCTGATAAAGGCCCATCTACATACCAATCCAAATCCACAAAATCGCCATCACTCAAAATTAATCTTTCCCTCTGTGCACTCAGGTACTGTACCTTTCTAAAAAGAGAAGGAAAAATACTCTGACTATGTCCCTCAGGCAACCAAAATGGAGCTTGATACGAGTTTTCTGGATTAATTAATGGCACTGGATTAAATGAAAAAGTCTGGAATTAATTCATGATCACCTAAGGCAGGGTTGACCTTGTATACATCGAAATCAGTATAATTAGCTGCTTTTAACACCTCTTCATCAATAAAAAATTGACCTGTGGTCGTCTTATGATCCTGCTTAAAAATCTCATATGCGGCATCAGCCATGATACTCGGCTTTCTAGCCTTATCGAGCATGTCAGCATTTCCTACGGCAAATTCTATAGCGGCCGTAGCAATAATAGTCTTAGGCCAAAGTGAATTAAAGGCTACTTTATTTTTAAATTCTGCGGCCATCCCCAATGTACAAAGCGACATTCCAAATTTAGCCATGGAATACGCAACGTGATTTTCAAACCAACGAGCTTCTATGTTGAGCGGGGGAGAAAGTGTTAGCACATGAGGGTTTTCAGCCTTTAACAAATGAGGCAAGCAGGCTTTCGATGTCAAAAAAGTTCCTCTAGCATTCACTTGATGCATCAAATCATATTTTTTCATGTCAGTCCACAAGGTCCCAGTCAATGAAATAGCCGAAGCATTATTAACCAAAATATCAATGCCACCAAAGGTTTCCACGGCCTTTTCTACCGCCTCAAAAACATGATTTTCATCACGAATATCCAGTACCAAAGGCAATGCACGGCCTCCGATTCGTTCGATTTCCTCGGCAGCGGAGAAAACTGTACCCGGTAATTTAGGATGAGGTGTTGCCGTTTTTGCGGCTATAACCACGTTTGCACCCAATGAAGCCATCTTTTTGGCAATTTCAAATCCAATTCCACGGGAAGCTCCCGTAATAAAAACCGTCTTGTTGCTGAAGTTCATTTTGTCTTATTTAAACTTTGTCTAATTTACTATTTTCTTGTTAAGACAGTACATAAAATAAATTTTGGTTTGTACTTTTGTTAATTATTTTTCAAAACCACCGAATGTCAATTCCGTTTAAGTCTATCAGTATTTCTCATCGTTCTGCGCCACTCACCATCCGTGAGCAAGTAGCCTTAAGTGAGGAGGAAAGTAGAGCCTTTGCTATTAAATGTAAAGATCTTTTTGGATTACAAGAAATGTTGGTTGTGTCTACCTGCAACCGAACAGAGGTGTACTATAATACTCCTGAGGATATTTCTCAGGATTTGGTGAAAAGTTTGTTGATTGAAAAAGGGATACACCAAACAAAGGAATATACGCCCTATTTTCACCATGAAAATGATGCAGAAGCTTCGCTACGTCACTTATTTGAGGTGGCTACAGGTTTACAATCTAAGGTAGTGGGGGATTTGCAAATCCCTAACCAAATTAAAAAAGCTTATCAGCAATCGGCTGATTTAAATTTGGCTGGCCCTTATTTGCACCGTTTAATGCATACCATTTTTTATGCCAATAAGCGGGTTGCACAGGAGACTTCTTTCCGTGATGGGGCGGCCTCCGTTTCTTATGCTACAGTAGCTCTAGCGGAGGAGTTATCCCAGGCCATTGCCCAACCCAAAGTATTGATTTTAGGACTAGGGGAAATCGGTTTAGATGTTTGCAAAAACATGGAGGACAAAGATTTCGCTGAAATCACCGTCATGAATCGTACCTTGGAGAAGGCTGAAAAAATAGCCCAAGGAAAGCCATTTAGAGTAGCTCCCATTGAGGATTTATGGAAAGAAATTGACCAAGCGGATATCATCATTTCCTCAGTTAGAAATCAAGATCCTATCATCACTCAAGCTGAGCTTAAAAAATTGTCTATTTTGACCTTTAAATACTTCATTGACTTATCAGTACCTAGAAGTATTGAAGAAGGCATTGAAAAGATTTCAGGTGTTTTATTATATAATATCGACTCGCTGAAAGAAAGAGCTGATGAAGCTTTGCGCGTGCGTATCGCCTCCATTCCAGATGTCAAGAGGATCATTGAAGAATCAGTACTTAGTTTCAATGATTGGTCCAAAGAAATGGAAGTATCTCCTACCATTCATAAATTAAAGAATGCATTGGAGCAAATCCGTAAGGAGGAGATCAACCGTCACTTGAAAGGATTAAACCCTCAGGAGGCTGAAAAAATAGAAAAAATCACGGCTAGTTTAGTTCAAAAAATCATCAAACAACCTATCATACATTTAAAAGCGGCTTGTAAAAGAGGCGAATCCGATTCTATGGTAGATGCTTTGAATGATTTGTTCAACCTAGAAGCCTACGAGGAGCAAGATTCCAACGCTCCTGTTCAATAAATATTTCCATGGATGCTGAAGTATTGAAAAAACTGGCCCGCTACTGCGCCTACCAGGAACGCTGTGTTTGGGAAGTTCAAGTAAAACTGGAAAGCTTATCTGTTTCTGAGAATGAACAATCAGATTACTTTCTTTGGCTAGAAGACAATAATTACTTGAATCAAGAACGCTTTGCCAAACTTTTTGTCCGATCAAAATTCAACCAAAAATCATGGGGAAGAAATAAAATCAAGTTTGAGTTGAAGAGATTACAAGTATCAGATTCTCTCATTCATTTGGCCTTAAAAGAACTACATGAACTGCCCTATGACTCCGTTCTGAAGAAGCTAATATTTGACAAATTCGAACAGCAAAAGGAAAATAATTCCTGGCTAAAAAAGCAAAAATGCTTTCAATATGCGCTTAGAAAAGGATTTGAGGCAGATATTGTTTCTTCATTTATTCAGGAACTTCCTACCGAATAAACAAAGGCTTATTTTGCTAGTCGATTGATGTAGACAAATGTTCGAATAGTTGGATATTTTCCATTAAAATCAACAGTATAGTAATAAGTCCCATCAGGTAAACGACCATCATTTGTCAATACACCCAGGGTTTTATCGGTTAAGCCACCCCAATTATTTTGGTAATTTTCTGTTTCATAAACCAATTCTCCCCAGCGGTTATAGATATACAAATGATTAGGCTGCATGCGGAAAATACCTGGAATAATCAAGACATCATTCAATCCATCCTGATTGGGAGAAATGGCCTGAGGGGCAAATATATCACAAATATCAGCATCTAATCGATTGTCGATTCCATCCTTGTCACAATCCGGCAATGCCCCATAATTGATATCATTTTCATATATGTCTAGAATTCCATCATTATCATCATCAACATCTCTGTAGTCTGCAATACCATCGCTGTCGGTATCTAAAGGATGTAAAGGATCCGGTCCTGCTTCTACAGTGTCTGTTAATCCATTATTATCTGAATCAATATCACGGTAATCGGGCATTCCATCTTGGTCACTATCTATGGGATTATTGACATCAGGTCCGACCTCCAATTGATCTGGAATAAGGTCATTATCCGAATCTATATCCCTGAAATCATATTTGCCATCTCCATCCGTATCCCATGGATGATACACATCTGGGCCCACTTCTACTCGGTCGGGAATACTATCATTATCGGAATCTAAATCAATGTAATCTGGTAGAGTATCATCATCTGTATCTACTGGCTTCAAGGGATTTAAGCCTGCCTCAATTAAATCAGGAATACTATCTCCATCCGAATCCATATCACGATAATCTGGCAAAGCATCTTTATCTGAATCTACTGGAATAAGTGGGTCTGAACCTGCCTCTATGGCATCGGGAATCGTATCATTATCGGAATCAATATCTCTAAAATCCTCTTGCCCGTCACCATCGGTATCTAGTGGTTTGCTGGGATCTGATCCGGCCTCCACCACATCAGGAATCCCATCATTGTCAGAATCAGTATCCCGGTAATCTGGTTTAGCATCTCCATCACTGTCTAGGGGATGAATCGCATCCTTTCCTGCTTCCAAAGAATCTAGCATTCCATCTTGGTCGGAATCTGTATCTCGGTAATCCGACAAACCGTCCAAATCTGTATCAATGGGATTGGAAAAATCTACTGCCTCTACCCGATCCGGAATCCCATCATTGTCTGAATCAGTATCTCGATAATCCGGCAATGAATCCTGATCAGTATCCACAGGGTGCATAAAATCAATGGCTTCCAATTGATCAATCAAGCCATCCCCATCTGAGTCCAAATCCCTGAAATCTTCTTGCCCATCCCCATCGGTATCAAGTGGCTTATTTGGAATAGGTCCCGCCTCTAAACTATCCAACATACCATCATTATCTGAATCCAAGTCGATATAATCCAGCAATAAATCTAAATCAGAGTCAACTGGCTTATCTGGATTTTTTCCAGCCTCTACAGAATCTGGAATACTGTCATTATCTGAATCTTCATCTTGATAATCTGCCAGACCATCGCGATCAGAATCCACAGGAATTTTAGGGTTTTTTCCGGCCTCCACCTCATCAGGTATCGTATCACCATCTGAGTCCAAATCCAAATAATCAGGTTTTCCATCAGCATCAGTATCTACGGGTTTAGTAGGAATTCTACCTGCCTCTACTACATCAGGTATGCCATCATTGTCTGAGTCGTTATCTTCAAAATCATGCAATCCATCCTGATCACTATCCCTTGGATTTTGACATTCTCCTGCTTCTAAACTATCGGGCATTCCATCATTGTCTGAATCTAAATCTCTGAAATTAGGAATCTCATCTCCATCTCCATCCGCCCCTAACTCGATACGATCAGGAATACAATCATTGTCTGAATCTAAATCCAGAAAATCTGAAGTTCCATCCGCATCCGTATCAATTACCTGAACATATTGACCTCGATCATCCCAGCCATCATCCAAATCATCTTTTAATGACTGGCAAAGGGCACATTTATTTTTTCCCTCCCAGGCATCTGGAATACCGTCATTATCCGAGTCAAGATCAATAAAATTGGCCAAGCCATCCTCATCATTATCCACATTTCTTTCATCTTGATCCCCTAACCAATCTCCATCTGAGTCTAAATCTCTATAATTTGGAAAACTGTCACCGTCCAAATCGGCTGTCCCTTCCTGTGCATCCCATATCCCATCATTATCGGAATCCAGGTCAATATAATCAGGCTTTCCATCCCTATCTGTATCAGGTATTGGGGCAGGTTTACCTCCAAACCCTATTTCTAGAAAATCAGCTAATCCATTTCCATTAGCATCAGGCAATTGCCCTTTGATATCTACCCGTCCATCGTAATTTTCATCTATGGCCCCCCGCTTATTGTCAGTAGCTTCCCAAGCATCTAAAATCCCATCATTATCAGAATCTAAATCCAAATAATTGGGAATACCGTCTCCATCCGGGTCAAATTCTCCCTCAATAGAATCAAGTATACCGTCATTGTCAGAATCCAAATCCAGGTAATCAGCATGTTTATCGCCGTCAGAATCCCGATTCTTCTCCCGCTCATCTGGAATTCCATCCCCATCAGAATCGGTGTCTAAAGAATTAACTAAGCCATCTCCATCAAAATCTTGACAAGTTCCTAGTAGCGTATAGGTTTGATAACATTCCATGAAATTAGGTATCCCATCGCCATCAAAATCCGCCATGCTAATTTCTATTAATGGACTCTTTACCCTTACTCCGCTTTGACTTCTAAAGGTAAAAAAACCTTTTCCTTCCCTGCCTAGGTAGGTAAATCCGAGACTGCTCAAATCAGCTATGCCTCGTACAAAATCGGTGGATTTATTCAGCTTATCTCCGCCAGACAATCCAATCACAAATCCCGGTAAATCAGTACTTACTTCCACAGGATTAATCGCCGCATCATAATCTTCTACGATATTCCCAAATTCATCCAATGCTATCAATTTATTTACCCCTACAAAAGGTGTTTCCGTGGTTTGAGGACTAGTCATCTGAATGGAAAACTGAGAAAATGTACCCGATTTGACACGAACTAGGAACAAAGGGGTATTGACTAAATCATCCGATATGATTTTAATTTGGATTTTGGCCAGTTCGGTAGCAAATAGAGTCAAGGGAATGGAGGCCAAACCTTGCACAAACTCCACAGACGTGGCAAAACCCAATCTTCTAGCTTGATGATCTTTATCTAAGGCAAAAGGAAACTGAGAAAGGTAACTTGGATTTGCTCCACTAATAACTACGGTCTTAGTTCCTGAATAGGTATTCACTACTTGCCCTAGGGCATTGAGTACTTTGACGGTTAAAACTTGTTGGCTACCTGCTAATTGAATCGAGTCTCCTACAATTTGTAAATGACTAGGGTCAATAATCTGATCCACTAAGTCCAAGGCTGCCCTCGTCCCTATTCCAGAACTCGGAGTAAAAATCAAAGTATCAATTCCTGCAACACCCGAATATCTAAGTCCTAAACTGGTCAAATCAGCCCGACCTTTTACAAAATCGCTAGTCAAGTTTAATAAATTTCCTCCGCTTAATCGAGTTACATTGGCCGATTTAACACTTTGAATGAGCACGGGATTATTGGAAGCATTAAAATCAATAATGGGGTTATTATATTCATCCAAAGCGCTAAGCACGTTGGTTCCATAAAAAGCCGTATTCAGCACTTGAGGACTTTGCAACGTAACAGCCAAATGGTGAAAGCTTTTGGCTAACACCTCAACTGCTAATCGGTCAGCTGATTGCGTTTGAATGACACCCTCCATGGCAAACAAAGTATCCAAGCCCGCAGTAAACAATTCCACAGAAATATCTGCTTCGCCCTGATTAAATACAACCGGCGAAGTTTGACCAAAACTGATACCATTCGCTCGAGCAGAAAAAGGACTAGTAGATGATGCTGAAAGGATACTTCCTACCACAAGATTCTTTGTTCCTGTATAATTGGTCATAACAACATTTTGGGAATTTACTGCCCGCAAATGAATTACTTGGCTGCTACCTGCCAATTGTTGATTATTTCCTGATAACAGAAACTTAGATGCCTGCGTGATATCCAACAAAGTTACTTTGGCCGTAGCACATACCCCCGTATTTACATTGCACACTTGATATATAATGGTGACTGAATCTACTTCCGAAGCTAAGGGAACATAGGTCATAGTGCCTTCATTCGGATTAAAACTCACCATACCTTGTGCTGTTCCACCTATACGACTTAAAATCAACAAATTGCTTGGAATAAAATCATCATTAGCTAAAATGTTTAAAGTGATAGGGCCATCTCGAAATGACTGCTGCTTATTATCAGGAACTGCCTTGGGAATGGTAGGATTGGGATCACTGGCATTAGGGTTACCATCATTATCCAAATCGTCATCACAGCTATCTCCTAATCCATCTTGATCTAAATCCTGTTGGCCCGGATTAAATACGGCTGGACAATTATCTTCAAAGTCAATGATTCCATCACCATCTGTATCTGTCTCGTCCCTATACTCCAAGGTGGAAAAATACGTTTTTTGATTATAGCCAATCGATTCAATTCCCACACTCATGATACTTAGATTGGAACCTGTCTTTAAAAATTGATTGGAGTTGGCATAATGATTCAGCGTATAATAATTACTCCCATCGTTTTTACCAATATCATAACCTAATCGTAGAGAACCAATACTAAAAGTAGTGGAGCTAGTATGAACATCGGCATAATTGACCACTTGAGAGCCCACGAAATTGGGCCCAATTCTATTGGCCGAAGTAATAAACCTCATTTTTCTATCACGAGCAATTCTAAAATTCCTTCTTAATAAGCCATGATCATACATTGCAGGACTGAGATTTTCTATCAACACTTGTCCTCCCGACAATCGACTGATTTTAGTCGAACGATTGGCCAAATAAAAGGCATGCAAATCATTGGGATAGTCCAATAAATTGATTTGATGCCTTTTTTTGATCAATACAAGATAGGAATCTAATACATTCCCTGCAGCATCCTGCATCTCTACCGTTAAAGTCACTTCATTCTGATTCCCTAAAATGGAATAAGGAATTTCATTATTACCATGCGTGGAAGAGGAAATCACCACAGCTCCCTTTTTCAGTACATATTTATGAGTAGTATTTAAATAATTGATACTACGAATATTCAAGCGTATGGTATGGAAAGGAGTAATAAACCAAAGTACATCCTCGTATCGAATCAACCGATCTGCATGGCTAGGGAGCGCATTGATAGAAGATTCTGTGGCAGCATTTAAATTAAACTTAGCCACATTCTTGAAAAAAGGAAGCACATTGGTCTGGGTACAATTTGCGGTGGCTTGGGCGATATTACTTAGCGCATCCTCAATAGTATTTACTTTGGGCATTTTCCTCAGCTCTAGAAAAAACTTCGGAAATAGTTTATCCTTTCCAAAGGTGCTAAATATCCCCTCGAGCAAGCCTACCGGTTTCCAGGCTGTTTCATCATCCGTGTTGGTTCCTGTTCCACGGTTATAATCATTATATCCAATCCTATCCCATTTAGCCCAAACATTATAAGGATTCGCATCTAAGTCATTGATGTAACCTATGAAATTCTCTTTAAACCAAGAGATATTCAACAGAGATTCATTAAATACCCTCTGTTCATTGTCTGATAAAATAGTATCGAATGCGTAGGCGGTAAATAAACTGGCAAAAGCCTCCGCCATGCCTCCATTCTTTTCATTGGTGTTAGGATTATAAGGGAATAAAACCTTACTACTAAAGTCAAAAAAGTTTCGTCCAAACTCATAGGCTAAAATCACATCTCGATTAACATTGGTGTTGTTTTTGATATTGAAAAACATATTATCAAAACCGCTCACCTCTATCCCCTTCGCGCCCACTAAACCACAACCTGAACCACAGGAAGGTTTTCCAAAAAATACACTAGCACGATTGCCAAAATTGGGATTTCCACCAGCGGGTTCATAGCCTAAGGTATTTTTATAAAAATCATAAATGGCATCCGTCCTTTCTATCAATTTTACCAAGGTGCTAAAATCATTTAATTGATCATTAGTGATGTAGGATTTATCAATTCTCAAAACCACATTTCGCCCTTTGATGGACCAAACGGGAATCTGCCTAGCATTAAATGAAAAATAAATATCACTCGTGAGTTCATACTGATTACCTGTACTTGGATTACTAATTTCCGCTGGCAGAATTTGAACTATTAATTTGTCGATTGGCAAAGAACTACTTAAAGTTCCTTCCTGTACCTGAATTGTGTCCTTATCCGCCAAATTATTGAGTATTATTTCTACGGTTGCCTTCCCCTCAAAAAAATCTACCGAGGTGTTGCTTCCCATATTTATCCCTAACACGGTAGAAGCAATTGCCCCTATATTTTTGGAAACGCTTTCTGTAAACACGAGAGATTTTGTCCCTGAATAAGTTCTTACCCATATTCCTTGGGCATCCAATGCTTGTATTTGTATATATTGACTCCTTCCTAAAAATTGTACGCTCGAACCTGAAATAGCAAGTCGTTCCACCTCCCCAGAAATTTTCATATTGCTCACTGTCATACTAATAAGACTAGAATCAGCGCTCAAACTAAATATGAAATTCGGTGCTGATGGGTCTACGTTGGTCGAAAGAGTCTTATCCAATTTTGACCAAGTAGTTTGTTTTTTTGTTCTAATGGAAGAACTATAATAACTCAAGCCTAAAGCGGTTAAATTGGCTACTCCATTCACAAAATCGCTTGATTTATTCAACACATTCTCCGCATTTCCAAATAGGAAACTGGCATTAGTATTGGTAGAAATTTGAATTGGATTTTTAGAAGCATCAAAATCTAGGCAAATATTCCCAAAAGCATCCTGAACAGTCAAGGTATTGGTTCCCACAAATTTTTGACCATTGGTTTGCGGACTTGAGATAGAAGCAAACATTTTAGCCACTTGATTTGCCTGCACCTGAACCAGCCAATCCGAAAGTGAGATGACTCCTTGATTAGAATTTTCTTTTAAGGATATGGCCGCGAGTTCCGCCAAATAAAGCGTCATCTTGACGAAGGCTTTACCATTTTTGAAGTTAATATTGATTACCTGACCAAAGGTAGCTGTACTTAGACCCGCAGAATCTTGTACGATAGGTTTAAAATTACCTATGGCTCTAGCTCCTGAAAAAATAATGGCTTTAGTTCCTTGATAATCCGTAACTAAATTACCCTGTAGGTCGATGGCCTTAATTTCCACCCATTGACTGTTTCCTGCTTTGACAGTATTACTTGTTCCATTAAGTGAATAATATGTGATGGGAATAAACTTATCAATGCGAATGGTATTACTTAGCCCAGAAAACCCTGTGGAACTTGTAAAATTTATTTGTACATTACCTGTAGCACCACTAAAATAAAAACCCAAGGCCGTTAGATCAGCTACTCCTTGCGTAAAATCTGAGGCTCGGTTTAGCAATGGCTGATCACTGGCATTTTTGAAGCCAAGCTTTGTAGCAGAACTGGAGCTTAAACTAATGGGATTCTCAGCGGCATTAAAATCCAAACAAGTATTTCCATATTCATCGGCAACGGTTAGGGTATTTACCCCAGTAAAGGGCTGCGAGTTATTTTGTGGACTGGCTAGTTGGGGCAATAATTGGTAGACAGATGATGCCAAGACATTTATCTTCAATTTATTCTTTTCCAATGGCAATAGCGTTCCTAATTCATAAGCCCCCAAGGAAGTTGTTTCCGCTTTATAAAGCGTTACTTGAACCTGGGCTACTCCAGCGGTAAAATTTAAGGCGGTAGCTTGACCAAATGGGATGGGCACATTTAAGTTATTGTAAGCCAATGCTTGGAAGTTGGAACTTAATGGTTTGCCTGCACCCGTAAAAATGACCGATTTTATTCCGTTAAAGGCGTAATAAATATTTCCTAGGGTATCCAATAAGCTTACTTTTACCACCTGACTTTTACCCGCAGTCCATAAGGAATCCCCTTGGATTTTAAGCGGGTAAATATTTTGATAATTGGGATATATGATAATGAGTGGGCTCTTCACTTCAACCCCATTGGCGGATCTAAATGTAAAAGTCCCTTCTCCAATAGCTCCTTGATAAGAAATTCCCAAACTAGTCAAATCCGCCAGGCCTAGTTTGAAATCTGTCTTTTGATTTAGTATATTATTATTATCTTTTCCTAAACCCAACACCTGACCATTCATGGTGGTACTAACGGTGATAGGATTAAGTGAGGCATCAAAATCAGTTATTATATTTCCAAAATTATCTAGAGCGATAAGTTGATTGGAATCCACCCAAGTGGATTCCACATATTGCTTATTGGAAATAATTAATTGGAATTTGGCAAAATGGCTGGGAGTTACTTCAATCAATAATGGTTCATTTGTCGCAATTCCCGCTTCCCTCACGGTAAATAATATTGGACTTGCCTTGTTCAACATCAACTCTACTTTAGCTTCCCCAGAAACAAATTCCACATCAATGGGAGTATTTATTGATTGATTATTCACTTTCGCTATTACTTGCTCCATTGTACCATTGATTACCGCTTTAAATTGTACACTTTTCTTACCAGAGTAGAATGTTAATTTTTGCCCGTTGATATCCTTTAAATTAATTGTAATAGGCTGAGTAGTTCCCGCCTCTTGGGTAACATTACCCATCAAAGAAAATTTTAAATCTGGATTATTATTGATTTGGAAACCAATACTTTGGCCTCTGATCTCATTTTTTCCTTTCAAATTTGACGAAATCCGTATGTAATCCTCTTCTCCCAGATACATTAGTCTTCCAGTTAGATTGGCTACACCCTTTACAAAATCATCTGAACTATTGAGTACAGAGCCTCCAGACAATCCAGTAAGTTTCCCTTTAAATTCACCCATTATTCCTAGCTCAATAGATTGCCCTGAAACAGAAGCATCAAAGTCTTGAACAATATTTCCATATAAATCCAAAACAGTCAATGTATTAATCCCTGTAAATGCTTTTCCAATTATTTGAGGATAAGTGATATCGACCTGAATACTAGCTACTGAACTTGGCTTAACGTCTATCCATAATCCTTCACTAGTTGAAATAGTACCATCGGTAACTTGGACATTGACCTTCTCTGCTCGATACAAATACAGATCAAGTACCGTCTCACCTTTGATGAATTTTATCTTTAAAGATTCATTGAAATTATTCGACTGATCTCCATACAGCCCATTACTATTTACATTGGGATTGTAAGCAGTATTAGGAGACTGACTCGCACCCGAAAAAACTAAATTGACATCAGCATATCCACCTTTAAAATTCGTATCCAATAAACCATTTTCATCTACTGCTCTAATTTTAATAGTCTGAAAAGTTCCTGCTATTTGTAACCCATTCCCAACAATTTCAAAATGGGTTGCCGCTAATGCCGTGGACGAAGGAGATAAGCTGGTACTTTTTGAAAAAGCAGAAATGGAAATTAGACACAAGCCCATTAGCCATCTTCCAGCAAGGCTGGAGAAAATAGCCATTTTTGCCAATGCATAGCAAAAGCTAATCTTCCGATTGTTAATAATTTTATTAGTGGCAAACATCCATCAAACGATTCTACTCGCTGGTACTTAATTTCAGGATTCTGGTAGCAGATACTCTCTTGTTTGGAATAAATTGAATCCCTTTATCGGGTATCTAGGATATACCAAACCCTGAAAACAATAAATATTCCTTGTGACTCAAATGAATTAATGGCAATTTCATTTTACCATTATTTCAGGACCAGGCTGAAAAAAAATGAACCTATAAATTCCAAAAGAATTTATCTAGAATAGCCGAAAAAATGCATGAAAAGTGGCCCAAAGGGGCTTGAGTTTTAGAACACATGGTATAAATTTTTAGTGGTTAGCGCTTTTTAGCAAGGCTAAACTAGAAAATACAAGCCTTTCTTCCAAGTAAATTTCAATAAAATTTGTACTCATTTATTTGGAGTGGCAGTAAAATTCTTAATAAGTCCCGATTTGCATAAAAACATTTTTTTTATACCTTTGGCACATGATTATGCATTCAACTACTTATTACTATGCTTATTATTACGCAGGATATTCATCCTGCCAATAGGCTATTGTAGGTATAGATTTAATTTAAACTTATTATGAGCCGGCCCCAAGTCGGTTTTTTTGTTTTATGAGCTTTCACATTTCTCCCGCTTCTCGATTAGAGGTAGTCAAGGAATACTACTTTTCTACCAAGCTAAAGCAAATAGCTGCCTTAAAAGCCTCAGGTATCCCTGTGCTAAATCTTGGCATAGGCAGCCCCGATCTAGCTCCTTCCGATGCCACCATCCAGGCATTGGTAGAAAGCGCCCAGAAAAAAGAAAATCATGCCTACCAAGCCTACCAAGGAATTCCAGCATTGCGTACGGCATTTGCTAATTTTTATCAGAAGCATTATCAGGTAAACTTAGACCCTAATGGGGAGATCCTCCCTTTAATCGGCTCTAAAGAGGGTATCATGCACATCGCCATGGCTTACTTGGAAAAAGGGGATATTACCCTTATACCCAATCCTGGATATCCTACCTATCAAGCCGCATGCGCGCTTACCGGCGCGGAGGTGCAAAGCTATGAGCTTACTGAGGCGAATGGTTGGCTGCCAGATTTGGTGGAATTGGCCAAACGCGATTTATCCCGGGTTAAAATCATGTGGGTCAACTACCCTCATATGCCTACGGGCGCCCAAGCCAATGTAGCTTTTTTTGAGAAACTCCGCGATTTCGCTCTGACTCATTCCATCTTATTGGTCAATGACAACCCATATAGCTTTATCTTGAATCAACATCCCAATAGCATGCTGAGTATTCCTGGCATGAAGGAAGTGGCGATTGAACTCAATTCCCTTTCCAAATCCCACAATATGGCTGGATGGCGCATTGGGGCAGTGCTGGGCCAACAAAAATTCCTTGCTCCCATTTTGACATTCAAATCAAATATGGACTCTGGTATGTTTTTACCGCTCCAAGAAGCAGCTGTAAAGGCATTGGAGTCAAATGAAGTGTGGTTTGCTCAACAAAACAAGATCTACGCTGCCCGACAAAAAGTCGTATTTCAATTAATGGATTTATTGGAATGCAGCTATGACCCAAATCAAAGCGGCATGTTCGTTTGGGCGAAAGTACCGAGTAAATACAAAGATGGCTACGAACTTTCCGACAAAATTTTGGACGAAAATGCCGTATTTATCACCCCTGGAGGCATATTTGGAAGTCAAGGAAATGCTTATATCCGTATTTCACTCTGTGCTCCCATTTCCCTTTTTGAAACCGCTATTCAACGTATAAAAACTCAATCGAATGGAATCTAATAAAGTAGTTGGCATATTAGGTATTGGATTAATTGGAGGATCCATGGCCTTGGGTCTCCGACAAAGTGGATGGGCTAAAGAGTGCATCGGCATAAATACCAATCGTCCAAACCAGAAAAGGGCTTTGGAATTGGGCTTAATCGATCGTCTATTGCCTATGAAAGAGGCTTTGGAAGTGATCGATGTATTGATTTTAGCTACACCTGTGGACAATTTGGTGGAACAATTACCTCAAGTGTTAGACCAATTCAATGATAAACAGATTGTGATTGAAGTTGGATCTACCAAAAGCCCCATCTATGAGGCTTTGAAAAACCATCCTAAAAGAAAGCAGTTTGTTTCTACCCACCCCATGGCTGGAACAGAGTTCTCCGGTCCGGAAGCTGCTATTGAAGGTTTGTTCATCGGTAAGCGCTGCGTGATTTGCGATGCTGAATTGAGTGATGCTGAGGCTGAAAAAACCATTGAAAGTCTGTATCAAGATGGCCTTCAAATGAACTTGATTTACATGGATTCCATCAGTCATGATGTTCACACGGCATATATTTCACATATTTCACATATTTGTTCTTTTGCTTTAGCCAATACGGTTTTGGAAAAGGAAAAAGATGAAAAGCGCATTTTTGAATTGGCCTCCACGGGTTTTGAGTCTACCGTTCGTTTGGCTAAATCATCCCCAGAAACATGGATTCAGATATTTCATCAAAACCAAGAAAACCTCTTGGATGTGCTAGATGAATACATCAATACCCTCCTAAAATATAAAGGTTTAATGCTCTCTGGTAGTTATGAAAAACTCAAGGAAGAGTTGGCCAAGGCCAATGACATAGGCCGAATTCTTAACCGCAAATAAACATAAAAGCTCCAGACATCTTTCGACATCTGGAGCATGTTTGTATTGCTGATGAAAGCGTAATTAAATGTAAAACGTTTATAAAAAAACCGATTAATTCACCGATTAATTGCCTTTAGGCGCTCGGTAAGCAAAAGGTTTCCAGGTATTATTTTGTGAATTAATGTCTGGGAAAACATGATCTGGATCTATCGTCACAGACTTAATCGGTAAAGTCGTATTGGTTTTAAATTCCCAAGTTCCGCCTCTTTGCCAAATTTCTACCGGGAAGGTATAGCGCTCCTTTTTACCATCAGCCAACTCCACTTCAACGATACCCGGCATAATCATCTTATCTAAATTTTTAATCGTAATGATGGCTCCATTGGCAGGGTTTTGGTCGATGTAAACCACTTCACTGACACTTTGATCCAATTTCCACAATTCAAAAAACCATTGTTTCCAAAACCAACCTAAATCCTCCCCAGCACCATCTTCCATGGCATGGAAAAAGTCATAAGGCGTAGGATGCTTGAATGCCCAATTTTTAATGTAATTTTTGAAAGCAAAATCAAAACGATCTGGCCCTAAAATATGCTCACGCAAAATCTTTAATCCAAAACCAGGTTTGTTATAAGCTTCCCAGCCTAAATTTCTAGGTTGAACCACGTCCGGAATCGTCATAATAGGATCCGCCGTCTCCCTAAACATAGGTTTAGCAATTTGATGCATATCAAACTTCCTATTTTTATACTCCCCATTGTTAAAGGCATCAGTCGAATAGAAATTGATGAAGGTATTAAATCCTTCATCCATCCATGGGAATTTACGCTCGTTGGTTCCCACAATCATCGGAAACCAGTTGTGTCCAAACTCATGGTCAGTAACTCCCCACAAAGCGGCTGTTTGATCTTTAAAACCACAAAATATGATTCCAGGATATTCCATACCAGACACAATTCCCGCTACGTTAGTGGCAGTTGGGTAGGTATACTCATATAGCCATTTAGAATAGTACTCAATGGAAGCCTTCACGTATTCCGTCGATCTTGCCCAAGAATTCTTCCCGTCAGATTCTACCGGATAAACAGAAACTGCCATGGACTTTTTACCACTAGGTAAATTAATTTTGGCAGCATCCATGATAAAGGATTTGGAAGTGGCAAATGCCACATCACGTGCATTTAAACATTTAAACTTCCATGTCAAACGATCCTTAGCTGGTCGAGATGCAGGATTGGTCACTTCATCTGCCCCACGAATAATCACTGTGGTTTCTGAGTTGGCTGCCGAATTCCAACGCTTTAATTGCTCGGCAGTAAATACCTCAGAAGGGTTAATAAGTTCCCCGGAACCCACAACAATATGCGAAGCAGGCACATTGATGGAATATTCAAAATTGCCATATTCCAAATAAAATTCACCTGCCCCTAAATAGGGCAATACGTTCCATCCCTCGATATCATCATACACACACATACGAGGGAACCATTGGGCCACCTGGAATATCATGCCATTCTTTGTGTCCTGCAATCCCATGCGGTCAGAGGCATTTTGTGGAGAAGTAAATGAATAGACAATTTTAATCTTAGCAATACCTGTTTTTTCAGGCATAGCTTGCGCCAGACGAATCTGCATGCGGGTATCCTCCACGATAAATGGTGTCGCTTTCCCATCTACCCATACACTTTCTATCTTGTAACCTCCATCAAAACCTACGTTGCCAAAGCGCCCGCCAGAGATAGGAGTTGTTTTCCCTCCTCTTGACTGCGTATTGAAAGAATTCTGATCTAATTGCAACCAAAGAAAATTCAGCTTATCTGGGGAATTATTTTTGTAGGTAATCTCTACCTCACCAGAAATCTTTCTTGCCTCCTCATCTAAAGTTGCCAGAATCTTATAATCGGCTGAATTTTGCCAATAAGATGGGCCGGGAATTCCCGTTCCTGAGCGGTAAGGGGAATTTGACTGGTAGTTCCAAAGAGGATGGAACAAATCATAAGCACTATAAGAAGATTTCGTTTGTGCCCATGCAGTCCATGAGCAAGTCGATAATAGGAATGTTAAAACGAATAGTTTTTTCATATTTTTCATAGATTCTTAGGACTCAAATACGGTTAATACTTCTGTATCTAATAAGCGCTTATTTAAACCTAGCGCCTTAGGAACTTCATAGTGATAGAAGAATTTCATCGTATGTAATTTATCCTCATAAAATTCCTTTTCTGCCGCAGCCAAGGACTTGTCTAATGCCTGAGATGCTGCTGTTCCTTGCTTTAACCATTGCCAAGCCACTACCACCAAGCCAAATAATTCCATATATAAAGTGGAATCAGCTAGGAACTCTTCGGCCTTTCCTTCCGCCGCTATTTTTAATTTATGCTGGGTTACCTTAGCTAGTTTGGCCACTTCTTGCTCTAATTCTTCCGCATAGCGTTGAATCGCGGGTTGCTGTTTTGCCGAACTAATATCTTTTTGAATCAAATCCACCAAAAGCTTCAAGGCTTTACCTTGATTAGCTGGCACTTCTCTTCCCAACAAGGTTAAACCATGTATACCTGTAGTACCTTCATAGATGGACATAATCCGTACATCGCGAGCCATTTGCTCTAGTGGAAAGTCCTCGGTATAGCCATAACCACCTAATACTTGAACACCCTGATTTACGGCTTGTAGACCCATTTCAGCGGGATATGTTTTTGCTACAGGCGTCATTAAATTTAATAGTGTATGGTAATTGGAGGCCTCTTCGCCATTGAGGCATTTGGAATAATCCTCCCAAATAAAACATTGGAACAATAATCCCATGGCACCTTCCACAATGGCCTTTTGGAAGTACAACATACGCTGCACATCTGGGTGGTTCTTGATTAAAGTAGGTGGAGTCTCCGGATCTTTATTGCTTAACTTACGCCCCTGAGAACGCTCATGGGCATACTGCTTGGAGAAATGATACGCTGCCGATGCTATGTAAGCTCCTCCCATACCCACTCCTAAACGAGCCTCATTCATCATTTGGAACATGTAGGCTAATCCTTTATTAGGCTCACCTACTAAGTAGCCGATGGAATCACCTTTATCTCCAAAAGATAAATGCAAGGCTGGCGTTCCCTTTTGACCCATTTTATGATATAGACCCAAGGATACTACTTCATTGGAAACCCATTGCCCATTTTCTTTCCTGCGCTTGGGAACTACAAAAAGTGAAATTCCCTTAGTTCCTTTTGGTGCTCCCTCCAAACGCGCCAGCACCAAGTGAATGATATTTTCAGAGAAATGATTATCACCTCCTGATATAAAAATCTTTTGTCCTTTGATGGAATAAGTCCCATTTCCTAAATCCTTCGCTTGGGTAGAAACATCGTTCAAGGAACTTCCTGCCTGCGGCTCTGTCAAACACATGGTGCCTGTCCATTTGCCATTCAGCATATTAGGAACATAGGCTTGTTTCAATTCTTCTGAACCAAAGGAAGCAATCAAGTGTGCAGCTCCGTTGGTTAAACCCGTAAACATGACGATGGAATTACTCGCTGCCCCACGGATGAACTCATGGGCTCCAGCTACAGTACTTGGCAATTGCTGCCCCCCTTTTTCATAAGAAAATGTCACCCCTATCATACCTGATTCCCCCATTTCCTTCACATAAGCTTCCGTAGAGGGATGTACGTGCACCGTGCCATCAATCAATTCGGCAGGCTTTCTATCTGTATCTACAAAATGTGGCCGCAAATAACGCTCGGCAATGGATTCCGCAGAATCCAGCACCATGTCAAACATATCTGGAGTATAATCTGCGAAATAAGGGTAAGAACACAATGAACCGTAGTCCAATACTTCTTTCAAAATAAAGTCGAGATTCCGACGATCATATTCTTTTGCCATATTGCTAAAAATTAGGAATCCAAAAATGCAGAAAAAAAATATATTATGCAAGCATACTATTTCTGAATTTAAAATAGAAGAATTCCGATAAGCCCAATGGTTGTTTTTTAGCAATTTATAATATCCCTTTGATATTCAAATTGATGGATTCCGGTAAAATGAGGATTGATCAATGAATAAATAAATTCTTGGCTGGACTTACTTGTTCCAAAGAAATAACTGAGCGGGGGCATTGTTTTTGGCCAAAACGAGCAAGGTTCCTTGCTTGGCCGATTTAACTTTAGCCATGCCTCTGACTTGACCCAAGGTCTTAAAACCTGAATCTTTAGATTTCATGGCCTCAAATTTTCCTTTCCCTTTGCCCAATAGCAAGAGGCCATAACTGGCATCCAACCTGCCCCATTCAGGTAAGTTGTCAAAGAAATTTCCAGCCAATAAAATATCCAGCTGTCCATCTTGATTAAAATCTCCCGTCTCGATTGCCCTCACTGGGGAAAATTGGGCCTCTACAGGCATAGGTACTAGCCTGAATTTTCCTTTACCGTCGTTAATCATAAAGGATGATTCGGTGCTTGTTATTTGTTTGCTAATCATATCTTGACGCTGATCTGCATCAAACAAATCTTCTATGGTTTTATTGGCGTAATCCTTATACTTGATAAATTTCTTCTTAATGGAAGGCAAAGCACGCTGAATTTCTCCCTTTAGTACCATTGGGTAGGTATTCCCATCCTCGGTAACGCATGATATAATTTGTTCATAGGTTCCATTTTTGTCGAAATCATTCACATGCAAATAGGCCGGATGCTGAACGGAAGCCTTAATCTTGGAATTCAGACCTAGATTCCCCAAAATCAAATCCTGGTCACCATCTCCATCCAGATCAGCTACCTTGATGGTATTCCATAAACCGGCAGAGCCAGCTATATCAGTTTGCAAAGCCAATTGTTTTCCCCGAATGTTTTTAAATACTTGGATGGGACCCCAATCCTGGGCGATAACCAAATCTAACCATTGGTCTGCGTCCACATCCACCCAGGCGGCATCCGTCACCATACCCATTTCTTTCAATTGGGGCATAATCTTGCTACCTGAATTGCTGAAAGCCCCTCTTCCGTCATTCAAAAACAAATGACTAGTGGGATTTAAGCCATACTTGGTGGAAATTAAGCGCGACCCGACAAACAAATCCAAATCTCCGTCCTGATCAAAATCCCCCACGGCTACGGATGATCCATTCTCAAAAATGGAGGGAAATCTGTTATCTCGTTTAAATTGGCCTTTGCCATCGTTCATATAAAGTACATCACGTAATTCAGGTGCTTGAATAGGAAATTCATTACTTCCTGTCACGACAAACAAATCCAGATCACCATCCTTATCGGCATCGAAAAACAAAGCATCTGTATTCTCTGATGCCTTATCCAATACAAAATCAGCTTGCTTAGATTCTTTAAAAGCACCTGTAGGCAACTGAACAAACAATTTTTTCTCTTGTCCTGCTGCACCTCCCAAATAGATATCATCTAAGCCGTCCCCATTGACATCACCTACCGCCAAAGCAGGCCCCAAAGTAGAATATTTTTGCTTCAATAATACATCGCGGTCATAATCATTGAACACACTTTCTTGATGCTGGTAATTCAATTTTCCTGCACTTACATCGGTAAATAATCTTTCCTGTTTTTCGGGTTGCTGCATCCATTTTCCCTGAGCTGATGCTTGATCCAATTCCAACAATTGGTCTATTTTAGGCTGTTTAATCACTTGATAGCTATCATCTGGCCAAACGATTTTCAAGGAGTCTACCTTGACTTCATTCCCCAATCCAAAAATCAATTGATGATCACAGGAAGACTGAAAACCACGATTGGGCATTTGCTGTAAGACCTGAATCTTACCTGCTTGATACATGGTGAGGGTGGCTCCTATTCCATGAATATTTTTAGCTTTCCCCTTCAAGGAAATACGCAAATAATGATGCTTTAAATTCTCCGAGGTCTTATTCTTAAATACTGACAGTGGAGCATTCACATTATTGACCACCAAATCTACATCCCCGTCATTGTCCAAATCCCCATAAGCCGAGCCATTGGAAAAACCAGGCCCCTCCAATCCCCAAGCTTTAACCTGATTGACAAACTTTAAATTGCCTTGATTCTGAAAGGCATAATTGGGAATAGGGACAGAAGATATTTTATCCGTAAATTCCTTGTAATCAAACTTCTTTCCATTGAGCATTTGCTGCATGGTATTTCTATCTCCCAAGAAATCCACAAAATCCTGATCCGTCAAATCCTTGGCAATGCCATTGGCCACAAAAATATCCTTCTTGCCATCATTGTCCATGTCAAATATCAGGGCTCCCCAACTCCAGTCGGTGGCATGAACACCTGCCAACTGCCCCACTTCACTAAAGGTCCCATCTCCATTGTTGAGATGCAGGTTGTTTCTCATGTATTGATACCAAAAACCTTGTTTCAGTTTCAATTCCATCAAGTTATGCCCTTCAAAAACACTGGTGGTTTTCAATCGCATATCATCACCCGGAAGCATGTCAGTTACAAAAATATCCAGGTTACCGTCATCGTTGATATCTGCCACATCAGCCCCCATAGAACTCATGCTGATATGAGGCATGGACTTTTCCAAGTCCTCTTTAAATGTCCCATTTTGCTGGTTGATGTAAAGGTAATCCCTCTCATGAAAGTCATTGGAAATATAGATATCTGGCCAATTATCATGATTGACATCGCCAATGGTAATACCAAGTCCAAAGCCTATCAAACTCCCATAAATACCTGCCTGCTCTGATACGTCTGAAAACTGTATTTTTGATCCCTGACTATCATTTCTAAAAAGCTTGTCCCCACCCAATTTATCTCGCTGTTCGCGGAAATTCATGTAGCCCAATTTACCCACAGAAATAAAGCTGTTATTAAGTAAGTACATATCCAAATCCCCATCACGGTCATAATCAAAAAATGCCGCATGGGTAGAATAGCCTCCATCGACCAATCCGGCCTCCTGGGCTATTTCCTTAAAGTGAGGAACTCCATTTGTAATGCCTTGATTTAAATATAATTGATTCCCTCGCTGGTCTCTGGATCCCGAATTACAGACATAAATATCCATGAGTCCATCTGCATTTACATCTGCAAAAGTTACTCCGGTAGACCAAAATTTTTTACTAGTAATTCCTGCCTGTTGAGAAATATCCTCAAACTGCATTTGTCCCTTATTCAGGTATAATTTATTATCCTCAAAATTGGAGGTCACAAACAAGTCCGAAAGGCCATCGTTATTTACATCGCCTATGGCAACTCCGCCTCCATTGTAAAAATTTCTGTAATTAAAAATATTGAAACTTTCAGTATCTAAGCTACGGTTGACAAAATCAATTCCCGTGGCTGAGGCTGGCAATTCCTCAAACAAGGTATCTTGATTTTTGGTGCAAGATTCGAGGGACAAAAAAATAAGAAACAAGCCTAGAATGCGATACATAAATCTACAGACAATACCTTTTTAAATCCTATGGAACTGGATCATATCCACTTCCTCCCCAGGGATGACAACGTGAAATCCTTTTAGCGGCAAGTTTAGTTCCTTTCCAAATTCCATACTTGATCAAAGCCTGCTTAGCATATTCAGAACAAGTGGGGCTGTACCGACAGGCATTGGGTAAAAATGGGGAAATCATTCCTTGATACATGCGAAGCAGTAACAACATGAAATACTTGATCAGATTCGAAATTATTCCCATTTGATTAAATGATACACCAAATTACGCCTTTTTCATTCAATTTTATAGGTTTTTATACGATTTGAGTTGAATTAACTGCACATTTCTACTATATTGTGTAGCATAAAAAGACATTACATTCATGAAATTGAATCTTCCTAAATCCATCTTTTTATTCGCCCTAAGTGCATTTATTGGGATAGTGTCTTGTTCTCATCAACCCGGACACCTGTTTGAGTTCAGTTCTGCCGCAGAAAAAAGAAATGATAGCATAGCTGCCTTATATAACCCAACAGTGGCTCAACAGAAGGCTGTTAAGTTAGATACCTTCTTTCAAAAGCTTCATTCCAAAACAGGTTTTAATGGAGTAGTGCTCATTTCTCAATACGGAAAAATTATCTATAAGAAAGCATTTGGATTTGCCAATTACTTCACGAAAAACCCCTTAACCACACAGACTCACTTTCAGTTGGCTTCAGTTTCCAAGCAGTTTACTGCCGTGGCCATCATGCAACTGAAAGAGAAAAACTTATTGAATTACGATGACCCTATTTACAAGCATATTCCGAACTTCCCCTATGATTCTAGCATCACTATACGTAGCTTGTTGACCCACCGATCGGGTTTACCCAATTATGCTTATTGTTTAGATAAATATTACGACAAAAAAAATCCGCTTACTAACAAGATGGTGGTAGATATGATGATTCGTTTTAAACCGAGGATTGATTATCGACCGAATGCGAAGTTTAGTTACAACAATACGAACTATTTACTTCTAGCACATATTGTAGAACGTTTAAGCGGGGAGGATTTCCGAGCCTATTTAAAAAAGCACATTTTTGAGCCAGCAGGTATGAGTAATACCTTTGTATATGACCCTCTACATCCAGAGATGTTAAAAACAGCAGCCACTGGATATTCTCCAAGGCGCGGCCAACCAGCAGTCGTGGGCTTTGATCATTTGGATGGAGTGGTTGGTGACAAAGGAATTTATTCCACGGTAGAAGACATGCACCGCTGGGATATGGCCTTAAATGACGAATCTATTGTAAAATTTAATACCTTAGAGGAGGCATTTTCACCTCAGCATCGTACACCAAACATCTTGCCGAAGAACTATGGGTTTGGTTGGCGTTTAACTCAATTGGATAATGGAGAATGGTTAACATACCACACAGGTTGGTGGCATGGTTTTAAAAATTATTATTTGCACAATGCCAAGGACAATTCGGCCATCATCATTTTAGGTAATATGGCCAATCATTCTTTGGGTAGAGTAAATATCGTGCAATCAATCCTTTACCCAGAAAAAACAGCCTTATTTATGAAAGGTGAAGCGCTTCCCATGGAATTTACAGGAGGAATATAATTTAATATAATTGATATGAAACTCAAAACTACTTTAATCACCTGTTTGGCCTTCCTGTGTTTAAGCACGATGGTATGGGCTCAAGATGATGATGCCATCAAAAGCACCGTCAATGCCTATTTGGACGGTATCACAAAAGGTGATACGGCTTTATTGGGAAAGGCCTTCCATCCCACGGCTATTTTGCGCACATTTAATAATAACACCGGAAAGATTCAAGATTTCCCTGTTAGAAACTTTATTAGAAATACGCCAGCGGGTGGAGCCAAAGCTAGCACTAAATTAATTTCCTATGCCTATGCAGGAATTTCTGCCACGGCTACGGTAGAATTAGAATTCCAAGATTTCAAGTACATCGACTTATTGAGCTTGTTGAAAGTGAATGATGAATGGAAAATCGTTTGCCGAGTGTTTAGTCGAGTAGACAACGATGTTCAACTTAAAAGTTCTGCAGGAGCAAGCACCAAGGCCCCTGCAGCTGCTGGCAAGAAAGTGGTTAAGCCTAAAAAAGATGATGGCTGGTAAAATGCCAAAAATGTGTACAAATAAAAAGGGTCTGACAATGTCAGACCCTTTTTTATGATGTTTAGGTATTCCTACCAGTAAATTGGACCCTTGCCTAAATACTTTTCTACGATTGGCTCGTAATAAGGTTTTAACTCTTGGTAATCTGGAACCTTAGGAGATTTGGTATACAAATCATATTTATTGAAGTCTTTAATCCATTCTAAATATTTTTCGTCCTCAGCATTCATAAACTGCTTATACGCACCACCTGTATGCCATGGGTAGAATGAATGGTAACGAATCATGACCATACCCTCGTGAGGAATTTTATTGTCTTTATGATTTTTCAAAACTTGGTACAGATACTCATCATGTCCCCAAGCCAACTCCAAATTATCTAATCCACAACCAGGAGAATAAATACCTAAATCTGTATTGTATAAATCCACTAAAGAATCTGGATTCAAAGAATTAAATTCTGGATAAACACATGAATCTGGGAATTTGCATCCAACGGCAAATACATCACCTACTAAACCCCACTGCTCTGCTTGAGAAGTTCCGTCCTCATCGCTTCCGAATAGATACATCGCTTTTCCCAAATCATGAATTAAACCTACCAATTGCATCCAATCTGGACGTCCTTCGGCACGTAAACCCTCTGCTGTTTGCAATAGATGAATGACATTAGGAAGATTCAGGTCTGGATCACTTACGTCAACCAAAGCATTTAAACGCTCCATCATTTCCCATAAATCCATCGGACGCTCGAAAGTTAAATACTTCTTCTTCATCCTTTGAACATAATCGTAAGTCTGACGGGAACGCATCTTTCTGTAATGCTCCTTTACGGCAGCCGTAATGTCTCCTTGCTCATAATTTCTAAATTCGCTCTTCTCCTTGGCAATTGTAGTTTCCATAGTGCTATTCATAATTTGGTGACCCAAATTACAAACTAAGATGTTAAAAATAAAATTAGGGATGTATAACTGATAAAATTATTGCAGAGATTAACATAAGTAATCCAAGTATAAAAAATACGTTTGGGCTCAATACAGGCACAGATTGATCATTTAAAGAGGCCTCATAGGGTTTTTCAGACAAATAACGAACAGGAATTTCCTGACCAATCTCATAATTTTTCATAATGCCTCTTTCCGCTTCCCGACGGAACTCCAAGCCATTTACTTGATATGAAACAATAGGAAAATAAATAGGAAAACGACCGGCGTGATCACCACGGGCATATCTACGAGAAATTTCTACTACACGGCCATAGGTTAATTTACTGTGCTCTATCCATTCTTTACGCTTTTTGTAAAGTCGGCCACCTACTAGCAAAAGTACCAAAGCTATCAAAGTAAACAAGGCCATGAACAAGGTAGTTGACCCCTGAAAATTTCCCGTTGGCCTAGCTGAAATCAAAAAGATGAAGTTTAATTCCATTTGATAATGTACAATAAAATGTATTTTAAAGCTCGATTATTGGCCAAACTAACAATAAAAATGACTGAAAATCAAATACTTAGTCCTTCCGAAGCAAATGCCTTTCATTTCAATTTTTAAGCATTTTTTAGCCTTTTTTTATTCAAATTGAATTTCGAGGTTTAATTTTCTTGATTTGGAAGCAAAAAAATGAAAAATAGACCTTAGGGAAGTTTAAATTTATCTAAATCATGTCCAAAAAATATTTTTTAAAGGAGATAAAATTCATTCAAATTTGTATTTTTGGCACACTCAAAAACAGCTAACAATGAAAAACAGCACTCGAATCCAACTGATGGTAATGATGTTCCTTATGTTCTTTTCATGGGGGTCATGGTATGGTCAAATGAGTAAATACCTTTTAACCACGCTACATGCCACGGGAGATCAAGTAGGTAATGCCTACACTACCTTTTCCATTGCCTGCATTGTGGCTCCATTTTTTGTAGGTTTGATAGCTGACCGTTTTTTCTCCGCCCAAAAAGTCATGGGAGTTTTAAACATTTTAGGTGGAATTATTTTGTATTTCTTGAGTCAAAATAATGATCCTGAAACATTTTTCTGGTATATCCTGGCCTATACGCTTAGCTTTGCGCCCAACTTGGCTCTATCCAATTCGATTGCCATGAATCAAATGAACAATCCAGAGAAAGAGTTTCCGAGTATACGAGTAACGGGAACGGTGGCTTGGATAGTGGTAACCAACATCATCGGTTTTTTTGCCTTAGGAGATCAGGTTGCTATCTTCCAAATTTCCATGATTAGCTCGTTTATACTAGGTATATATGCTTTTTTCTTACCAGATACTCCACCTAAAGCTGATAAAAATGCTTCGATTGGACAAATCATTGGATTAGATGCTTTACAATTATTCAAGGATCGTTCTTTCTTGATATTCTTTATTTCTTCCATCTTGATTTGTATTCCATTGTCTTTTTATTATGCCATGGCCAATCCTTCCCTGACGGATTCTCACATGCAAAATGTGGAAAACAAAATGTCATTTGGGCAGGCTTCAGAGGTTATATTCATGCTGTTAATCCCTCTCGCCTTCAGTCGTTTGGGTGTCAAAAAAATGTTAATTGTTGGGCTTATTGCTTGGGTAATTCGTTTCCTTTGCTTTGGATATGGAGATGGTATTGACACAGAATGGATTTTATTTATTGGTATTATTTTACACGGGGTTTGCTATGATTTCTTCTTCGTCACTGGACAAATTTACACTGATCAAAAAGCGGGTGAGAAAGTAAAAAATGCTGCGCAGGGTTTAATTACCTTGGCTACTTATGGTGTTGGAATGGGGATTGGCTCAAAACTATCGGGTATTGTTTTAGACCACTATACAACTGATGGGGTGCATGATTGGCAAGCCGTTTGGATGGTTCCTGCGGCCATTGCAGGACTCGTTTTAGTATTGTTTATCTTATTCTTTAGCGATAAAAAGGATGAAAAACTAGCTTAGGTATTTTTAACTTTCCGAATCATCCAAAATAAGAGTAATGGACTGAGGCGCTTGACAAATAAACCAAGAGCCTCCAGTTTTCCACCGATAAAGAATTCTTTCTTTTTAGCAAATACTGCCTGAACTATACCTTGGGCGGTAACATCGGGATCTAAACCTTTGGCTTGATTGGGGTCCATTTTACCGTATGCCTCACCATCTTCATTCATAGCGTTTAAAGAAATATTGGTTTTGATATAACCGGGCAAAACGGTACAGACATGAATTCCCAAGTCTTGAGTTTCAGCACGAACAGCATCAAAAAATCCAATCAAGGCATGTTTTGATGCTGCATAGGCCCCTCTTCTGGGAGTACTGATACGCCCCGCAACCGAAGCTATAGGCACAAATATGCCTGAGGATTGCTTTTTAAATACCGGAAGTAATTTCTGAGTAAGTGCGACAATGGAGAAAAAATTGATTTCAAATAGAGTTCTATAAACTTCTAATTTTGTGTTTTCGACCATAGATCGCTGGCTGACACCGGCGTTTAAAACCATCACATCTATCCTTCCATAGCTAGCCAATACCTTTTCCAACATGGATTCATGAACTTCCAAATCTGTCATGTCAAAAGGCAAGACTAAAACTGAACCAGCTTGCTGAAGACAACCAGTGGCCACCCTCTGTAATTCAGACTCCCTTCTTGCAGACAAAACCAAATGAGCACCCTCTTCAGCGAAAGCTTTGGCTAAAGATTCACCAATGCCAGAAGAGGCACCAGTTATCCAAACAACTTGTTGGGAAAATTTCATGATTAAGAAGCGTAGAAGATTTGTTTACTCTCTAATTCTCGGAAAAAGTCAGCCATGGGATTAACCTCAAGGCGAAGCAACTTTTGCCAAAGCCGAATGGCCTTGGTCATCAAACCGCTTTCAATTAAAAACCCATCATGTCCATATAAGGAGTCAATGACTTGAAAAGAAGCCCCAGGTATATGTTTAGCTAAATATTCCTGCTCTACAATTGGGAAAAGAGCATCTGATTTAATTCCAATCACAAGGGTTCTAGCTTTAATAGATTTCAATGCTCTCACCACTCCCCCCCGATTTCTTCCCACATCCTGGGAGTCCATCATGTTGGACAACACATAATAGGAATAAGCATTGAATCTAGCTGCCAATTTCTCGCCTTGGTATCTTTGATAAGAAATAGCCCGCAAGGCTTCGCCCGTCGTATTTTCTTGTCGGGCTTGAGTTACCTGATAGGTTTCATAATTTCGATAGGAAATCAATGCTGTGGCACGTGCTGCCTTCATCCCCTCTATTCCAGCACGAGGCTGCGATTCCTTCCAAGTGGGATCCACTTCAATGGACATTCTTTGGGATTCATTGAAGGCAATCCCCCAAGGAGAATGCACGGCATTGGTTGCAATTAATATCAAGTTTTCAATTAAATCTGGTTGCATAATGGCCCATTCCAAGGCCTGTTGCCCACCCAAAGAACCTCCAATGCAGGTTTTGATTTTATTGATACCTAAATCCTTTCGGAGTAATTCGAAACTTTGAATCACATCCCGAATAGTCACATGCGGAAAGCTGTGGTAATAAGGTTCACCCGTCAGAGGATTAACAGATAACGGTCCTGTGGAACCATAATGTGAACCTAAAATATTGCAGCAGATGATAAAATGATTTTCGGGATTAAACAATTTACCCAATCCTACCAAACCTTGCCACCAATCAGATACTTCATAACTTCCGGTAAAGGCATGACATACCCAAACGACATTATCCTTTTGGGCATTTAATTTACCAAGGGTCTCATATGCTAGTTGGATAGAAGGTAGCTCCCCGCCCATTTCAAGGGCAAAAGATTGGGAAGAATGAAATACTTTGAACTCTGCTTGCATGTAACATTCGTTTATATTTCCCTAAACAGGCATTTGCCCGGGGTAGGAATTAGCACCTTAGTTTTTCAACTGGTTGCCAGAAGTTCATTGAGCCTAGTCTCTCCCTTCTTCTTTATAAATCAATGCTGCCTTTGAGATTGATTCTGGACTGCAAAGTAAAGAATGAAATAGAATAAATCCAAAAGCCAAGTAGAATTGTCAACTTGAATTCAGGTATTGGCAAATTAGGATGCTCTGGGGTTTATTTAGTTCGGATTCTTTTGGCGGAGGAAGTTCAGGAAGTAAGCACCCGGTGGGTAGTTCAGGTGATGTGGGTTGACGCAGTAGGTTTCAGGCAAGGGCGCGCGAAGGGGACAAGGCAGGGGGCGGACTGGGCAGGGGGCAGGGAAGATTTGTCAACTTTCAAAAAGTTGACAAATCTAAATCTAAATTACCTTTTCGAATCACCTCTTCTAATCTATTAATTGATAATTACTAACGAGAAGTTGATACTAGAGTAATTCTTTGTTTGAAGAGATACGATAATTATAAGACATAATGCAGATATTTGCACCATGCTTAAACTCATCAGCTTTTACGGGGGGCTAGGTCTCATACTTTGGGGAATACATCAAAGTAGCTGGGCTAGTTGGCTGCATCCAGATATAGCATTCATTTGGGCCTTTTTTTTCTTTTTGGCTTATTTTAGTCATGCATTGCATCAAATAGGTTGGAAAAATGATCGAGAAAAATTCATCCCATTTCACATGGCCTCTTTAGCCATACGTTTCATCGCAAGTCTATTGTTTATTGGTGTTTTTGGATATACAGGTACTCCAGAAATGATACTTTTTGTAGGCAATTTTTTTGTACTCTATTTATGTTGTACAAATTTTGAAATAATTGGTTTGCTTCGTAACTTGCGACGTTTTTAGAAAAGCCTTAGGTAAAAAGCCCCTAAAATTCTTTTCTACATCCAGCTAATCAGCGAATTAGCCCCATTAATCAAAGAAATTAAAGAAAAAGCGAGCATTAAGATGTCGGGTAAGTCCATTTTCAAAAAAGTGTATTTTTCAAATATAATCCTCGGATTATTCATTTCCCTTTTCAGTTTCTCCGCTTGGGCTAATGAGCCTGCTGCTGCAGAAGCTACTGAGCATGCTCCTCAACAAGAAGAGAAGTTTGATGCGGGTAAAATGATTTTACATCACATTGCGGATGAACATGAATGGCATTTTTTCACTATCGGTCATTTCCACGCCACTGTACCGCTCCCTTGCATCGTATATAGAGAATCAGCTGGTTTACAGGTATTTTCTTCTTCCAATTTCAAAAATGAGCACCACGAAGAGGTGTCCTACCAAGGCTTAAAATTAGAGCATGGTAAAATTCATGCGGAGAATGGAGAAAAAGTTTATGATATTTCCATCACTAAAAACGTAGCTTCTTTACTTATTTCGGCTGTTTTATTGTTGACCATATTCATTGGAATTGGTAAAACATACAAGGAAAATCCTCACCGCGCACCGAAAGGCATTCAATCTTTATTTGAGCCTATCATCATTTTTGTTCGCGATGAAATTGCCAAAAACAATATTGGAGAAAAACACTACCGCCGATTCATGCCTTATTTATTGACAGTATTCTTCTTTATCTGGTTCAATAATATGTTAGGTTTAATTCCTGGTGGAGCTAACGTAACGGGAAATATCGCCGTGACAGCTATTTTGGCCATCATTGCGTTCTTTGTTACCAACTTAAATGGCAAAGCCACTTATTGGACACACGTTTTTGCCATGCCAGGTGTTCCCAAATGGATGTTGATCATCATGACTCCCGTGGAGATCGTAGGTGTGTTCATGAAGCCATTTTCTCTCATGGTTCGTTTGTTTGCTAACATGACTGCGGGTCACATTATCCTATTGAGCTTAGTTTCCTTAATTTTCATTTTTGAAAATGCAGCGCTAGGAATTGCCGTGGTACCGTTCTCCTTATTTATGAACGTGATTGAATTGATTGTTGCTTTCATTCAAGCCTTTATCTTCACCATGTTGGTATCTACTTACATTGGTGCGGCTATTGAAGAGCATCATCACTAGAATTTGTATTTTAATTTTTATTCATAAACCCAATTAGTATGTCTCTTTTATCAATTTTAATGGAAGTTTCTGTAGGAACTGGTCTTGCAGGTGTTGGAGCTGGTTTAGCTGCCGTTGGTGCTGGTTTAGGTATCGGTAACATTGGTGGTTCTGCTATGGAATCTATCGCTCGTCAGCCAGAAGCATCCGGAAAAATCCAAGGTGCGATGTTGATCGTAGCTGCTTTCGTGGAGGCGGTTGCTCTTTTCGCTGCAGTAATTTGTTTATTGGTTACTTTAAAGTAATCTCAAACAGGGTCTGGCCTAGGGTTAGCCTAGGCATTTGATTCACCTAATTTCAAACGCAATTTGATCGCAATAGGCATCAAGTTGCGTTTTTAGAAGATTTTAACATCTTAATTATACACGAGTATGGAGTTAATCACCCCAGAGTTTGGACTTATTTTTTGGCAAGTTCTAGTATTTGGAATTTTGTTCTTTCTTCTAGCAAAATTTGCTTGGAAGCCTATTATTCAATCTTTGCATGAGCGTGAAGAGTCGATTGACCAAGCCATCAAACTTTCTGAAGAAACTAAGAAAGAAATGGCTGAGCTTAAAGCTGGAAACGAACAGTTATTAGTATCTGCCCGTGCTGAGCGTGATGCATTAATTAAGCAAGCGAAGGAATCTGCAGATGCCATGATTGCTCAAGCTAAGTTAGACGCTCAAGCAGCTGCCAATCAAGAAATTGAAAAAGCTCGGACGGCTTTTGAACAAGAGAAAGTAGCTGCAGTAGCTGCTATCCGTAAGGAAGCCGCTAGCCTATCGCTTGACCTAGCAGAGAAAGTATTAAAAAGCCAATTGAAAGACAAAGCTGCTCAGGAAAAATTAGTATCTGAGTGGATTGCTGATGTCACTTTAAAATAAGAAGCAACACCTTAAATTTGATCAAATGTCTGAGTTAATTGTTGCCCATCGTTACGCTAAATCTTTGCTAGATTTAGCCATTGAAAAGAAAGTGGTGGAAAATGTTTACCAAGATATGGTAAACTTCCGCGAAACTTGCAAGGGCAGTAAGGAATTGGTTTTAGCGTTTAGGAGCCCTATTATCAAACATGGAACTAAAATGACTATCCTGAGTAAATTATTCAAGGATAAATTCCATGAAGTATCTTACTCCATTTTCGAAATCATAACTCGTAAAAACAGAGAAGAATACTTACCCGCTATTGCAAAACAATTCATTGAATTATATACCAACTACAAAGGAATCCAGAAGGCAGAAGTTATTACTCCATCTGCTTTGACGGAGGAACAACGTAACAAAGTAATTGCCATTGTAAAAGAATATTCTGGAAAAGATGTGCAATTACAAGAATCCATCGATGAATCATTAATTGGAGGTTTCGTATTGCGAGTTGGCGACAAACAAGTAGACGATTCCATTCGAAGGAAACTCAACGATTTAAAAGTATCTTTCGCTTCATAACATCAAAAGCCTTGTCAAACAAGGCTTTTTTTATCTAATCCCGATGAAACGTTTTTGCCTATTAGCTGGATCTATCTTAGCCACCTTGTCCGTTGCCATTGGTGCTTTTGGTGCCCACGCATGGAAAACCTATCTCCTATCCACCCAACGATTGGAAACATTTGAAACGGCAGCTAGATATCAAATGTACGGCGCCTTGGCCCTGTTATTATTGGGGATTTGGCAGATAAACTCTGGAAATAAGTTTTTAAAGTGGGCTTCCTACCTCATCTTAGCTGGAAGCGTCATTTTTCCCGGTGCTTTGTATTTAATTTGCATTACTCAACAAAATATCTGGGGAGCAGTGGCACCATTGGGAGGACTAGCCTTTATGGCTGGATTTAGCTGCATGGCTATCGCAGCCTACCAAAAAGCCTAGTGGCGCATCACTAATTCTAAACTACTCCAAACTATTTCACCCATCGTTTTGCAATTCAAAAAACGATCATCATTATAATGCCTGGCCAAATCTAAGCGCAATTGCTCCACATTTTCCGTGGGAGCAATTTCATCCTTGGCCATCACAGTCATTAAATCATAGACCCGCTGGCTTTCTGACTTCAAACGACTAGCTATCATGGATCGCTCTTCAATTTGGTACTGCCAAACGGATTCTGGAGTCATGTATTTCATCCCCAATTCTACCAATCGATTGTTTTGCTTAAAATACTGAGGTAAATAAACTGAGCGTTTCCCCTCATAACATTGTTGGTCAAAATCAATAGGTCTTATGCGGTAATAAATATCGTCAAAATCAGGAGTGGTAATGACCACATAATTGGTACTATGCATGTCTCCTAATAATTGTACCAAACAGCGCTCATTAAACTTAACAAATTCCTTAGCTAAGCGAATGGGTGATTCCAAATCATTCTCTAAATCTTGTTTGAGAAAAACATCCCCTGGAACACCTGCAATATGCTCCTCTACCAAGGTATTATCATAAGTCACATAGTTGATTCGATTGGGAGAAAGAATATGCTCCAATTCTAAACCATACACCCGTGAGGCATCCGCTATTTTGATATAGAAATAATCAAAAATATCATTTACCTTATTCACTATACGTATTCTAAAAGGATGCGTATTCCCATACGTACAATAGTCCACCCGATCAATCACCAAGTGCTTAATAACCCCTTCATTCCCATCTGTCTTTAAATCAGCATAAATATTTTTTAGAGACTCATGTACTTCCTCTTGATCTGCCTGCGAATAAAAAACTGTTTCCCAAAGGGTGTCGTTCCCATTTTTGTCATATAAGGTTATAGCATTATCATAGCGCAATAAATCCTGGTAACTGATATTCATCGCATGCTCACGACCATACTTGTGCAAGTAGCGCCTCAGCTGATGATTTATCCGATATAGGTTTTTCTTACGTGATATTAATGCCATTATTCTTCTATAAAATCCAATGACTTACCAAAGGTCTCTTTCAACTGACTTACTGACCAAATCGCCGCAGCAAAACATAATACTCCTACCAAAGCGGCTGCATGAACCATACCTACTGAAGGTATCAAAAATTTAAATAGTAAACTGATGGGAATCAAAGCTCCACGCACAAAATTGGGTACGGTGGTCGTCACCGTCATCCGCAAATTCGTGCCAAATTGTTCGGAAGAACTGGTCAAAAATACCGCCCAGTAGCCTCCAAAAAATCCCAAAAGTGTAATCATAACATTGCCATAAACTACCGAAATATCCGACATCGCATACAAGAAATAAATGGTTAATACCCAAGCAATGAGTAGATAGATCATCACGGCTTTATTCCTACTTTGTAAGAACTGACTCAAATATCCACTCGCAAAATCACCCACCGATAGGCCCAAATAACAATACATAATGGCATCTCCTCCTGTAATAACCCCCTTTAAACCCATGCCCTGCAAAAGTTCCGGGGATGAAAAGACTAATATCCCAATGATGTACCAAATAGGTAAACCCATTAAAATACAGTACAAATACTTTTTAAAAATCTTCCCATGCGAAAACAATTGAAAGAAATTACCCCGCTTGACATCCTTCTCCAAATCCAAAAACATTCCCGACTCAAAGGTCCCCAATCGCAATAATAACAAGGCTAAACCCATTCCTCCTCCTATGTAATAACAGGTTCTCCACCACTCTGGATCTGAACTAAAATTAGAAACGATAGGCGCAAAAATGGCCCCAGAGGCACCCACTCCCGCAATAATCAAGGTACCAATTCCACGCTTAGAGGCAGGTAAGGTCTCATTCACTAAAGTTATTCCAGCACCTAATTCCCCTGCTAAACCAATCCCCGCCAGAAACCTTAGCCAGGCATAAGTATCTAAATCATGAACTAATCCATTTAAAGCATTGGCCAAAGAATACAAAAGAATAGAGCCAAACAAAACCGATTTACGACCTTTTTTATCTCCATAAATACCCCATAAAATTCCACCTAGCAACATTCCTCCCATTTGAATATTCATCAAAGTAAGGCCTTGATTGAGTAATTCAGGACCTGAAAGACCCAAACTTTTTAAACTGGGATTACGGACAACAGAAAATAGGATTAAATCATATACATCCACAAAATAGCCTAGCGCGGCTACGGCAATCAATAGTTTGACTTTTGAGCTTAGTTTTTCTTCAATCATAGGTTTATGGTAAATTATCTGGAAAGCATATCTGAACGATGTGAATCTAATTTCAGAAATATAAATAATAGTATGGTAAATGACCATAGGGAAGAACCTCCATAACTAAAAAATGGTAAAGGAATACCCATGATGGGCATCAAACCTATCGTCATCCCAATATTGACTAAAAAATGGAAAAATAAAATCCCAACTACTCCATATCCATAGGCGCGGGCAAAGCGTGACCGCTGCTGGTCTGCCAAATACATAATTCGCCATAGGAATACCACAAATAAAAGGATTACCACCATGACCCCAAAGAAACCATGCTCCTCTCCAATAGTACAAAAAATAAAATCAGTACTTTGTTCAGGCACAAAATCAAATTTGGTTTGTGTCCCTTGCAAATAACCCTTTCCCCAAAAGCCCCCTGATCCGATGGCTATTTTAGATTGAGTCACTTGATATCCCAAACCCCTCGGATCAAAAGAAGGGTCAATCAACACTTTAATTCGATTTCTCTGATGCTCTTTTAGTACTTTATTAACTGCTAAATCCACCAAAAAAACCATCATCATAACTCCCGCAATAAAGAGCGCCGCTTTCACATATGTTTGCCTCATGCGTTGAATGTAAATAGGTGACATGCCAATGATACCCCCTACCATTAAAATTAAAACCAGTAATATAGTCCAAGGACTCAAGAGTAAAGCAGAAACAAAAATGACCACAGAACCAACAAATATGCCAGGGTATTCTCCAGGTAATCCCTCTCTGTAAAGTAAAATTAAAAAGGAAGCAAAAACGAGTGCTGAACCCGTTTCATTAGAGGCAATAATTAATAGCATCGGCAAGGCAATGATGACACCCACTACCCATTGATTTTTCCACCTACTCAAATTTACTTGAGGTTCATTTAAATACTTAGCTAGAAGTAAAGCTGTGGCTGTTTTAGCAAATTCCGCCGGCTGAATGGTAATGCTACCCAGCTTAAACCAAGAATGTGAGCCGTTGATGGTGACTCCTAAAAAAGGCACTAGGACCAAAAGTAAAATAAAGCCAGCATAAATGATGGGGGCAAATGCTTCAAAAAAGCGAAAATCAATGGCAAAAATTATGATAATCAGGACCAAACTAGTACCCATCCAAATAAGTTGCTTGCCTGCATTGGAATCGTAAAATTTGGCATCAAAAATCCAGAGAGGAGACTCAGGATTATACACCGCGGAATAGATATTCATCCAGCCAGCTATGACAAATAGCGCATAAAGGGATATGGTAATCCAATCCACTTTAGATACTAATTGATTTTGCTGACTCATTTTAAAGTATCTTTTTTAGTTTTTACAGGTTTTGGTCCAGTTACCGACAATACATTCGGAAGGTAACTCTTATTCATGAATTTCTCCTCCACGGCCTTTCTATCCACTTTTCCTTTTAAATATTTCTCAATGATGAGCGAAGCAATGGGTGCCGCCGCAAAACCTCCAAAACCGGCATTCTCCACAAATACAGCAATGGCAATTTTGGGGTTGTCTTTCGGTGCAAAGGCAATGAAAACGGAATGATCTTCCCCTTTGGCATTTTGAGAAGTACCCGTTTTACCGCACATAACGATGTCAGGAATTTTACCATCTCCGCCCACCGTACCATGCAAAACAGCATCCTTCATTCCTTCGATAACCACTCCAAAGTGCTTGGAATCTATGCCTACTGACACAGGTGTTTTATAAAATGGATCCACCTCTTTCTTATCGCCAATAGCCTTCACAATATGCGGAGGAATATACCAACCTCTGTTGGCAATAATCGCAGCCACATTCGCCATTTTTAAAGGATTCACCACCAACTCTCCCTCACCGATACTCAAGGAATAAATGTTGGAAAACTTCCACGTATTTTCACCTTTATACACCTTATTGTAATAGTCTACATTGGGTAAAATACCTTTTTTCTCATTACCTAAATCCACACCCAACTTTCTTCCAAACCCAAAATTGGCTACTAGCTCAGACCAGCGTTTTAAACCTTGTGCTGAACGCTCATAGGTATTTCCTTGGGTCCCATCATACAATATTTTTCTAAAAGCATGATAGAAATAAGGGTTACAAGACCATTGAATGGCATTGTGCAGATCATTATGAGAAGTATTGTGGGAGTGGCACTTGACAGGTGCACCAGCATGGGTAAAAACACTCCCTGGTGTAATAATGCCTAATTGAAGACCCACCAAGGCTTGGATTAATTTAAAAGTTGATCCTGGACGATAATAGGCGGAAGGAGGTCGATTTAGTAATGGCTTCATTGGATCCAATGCCAAATTGCGGTAGTATTTGGAAAAATTTCTTCCAGCCAAAAGACTTGGGTCATAGGATGGCGCAGACACCATCGTTAAAATTTCCCCTGTACTCGGTTCTATGGCCACCACTGAACCCACTTTGTTACGCATTAAACTATCCGCATATTCCTGCAAGCGAATATCCACACCCGTGTAAAGATTCTTCCCTGCAATGGGCTGAATATCCAAACTCCCCTCCTTAAAATCTCCCTTTTCCACTCCATTACTATTCACCATGCGGTATTTCACCCCCCGCTGACCCCTCAAATCTTCCTCATAAAAGCTCTCGATTCCCGACACCCCGACATAATCCCCTTGTCGGTAATAATCGTCTTTTTGAGTAGATAAAGAAGTAGAATTAATCTCTGCCACATAACCCAAGGCATTGGAGAATGCCTTAGATTGATAAGTTCTAAAGGCCGTGGTGGTAAAAGTAAATCCAGGAAAATCCACCATAGCATCTTGCACTCGGGCGAAGTCCTCTTTCGATAAATGCTTTAAAAATAAGTAAGGCTTTACCCTAGAATAAGCTTTTGCCTGCTTGCATGTAGAATCAAAATATGCCCTTGTGATGCCAAATAGCCGACAAAACTGCATGGTATCTCGCACACGAGCCTTCCTGGGCGTGATGTACAAATCGTAAACAGGCGTATTGTAAACGATTAATTTATTGTTTCGATCATAAACCTCTCCCCGAAAAGGAACTTGAATAATTTTCCTGATGGCATTGTTATCGGCTGCCTTCTCATAACTATCATCTATGACCTGAAGAAAAAATAACTTACCTATAAACACCAGGCCAATGATGATAAAGAACAACAATAGAATTTGTCTACGACCCTCAAACACCTAAAGAAAACATTAACATGAAAAATCTCAGCAATTTACAGAAATATCTCGGCTTATAAATCGAGCGAATTGCCAATTATTTTAACAAACTTCGAATCAAACCGAACATGGAAAAGACGATGGAGCCTAATGAAAAAACGATTGTCATCCAGGGTTTGCTGAATTGAAAGTAAGCATCCAAATACCTGCCCAGCCATACTCCTAATAATATGGTGACCAACATCTGAAAAGCGGCTCCCATGTATTTTTGATAGGGGTTCATAAGTTAAGATTAAATTAATCACAAAGCCATGCTAAATTTATCCCTTTTTCGTTGAGATAAATTGTAAATTTGAACAATTTTGGATTTCCACATGCATATAAGATTTTGGCTTCTTGGTTTATTGGCTCTTGTGAGTGCTTGTTCTCAACAAAGCACCAAGCCTGCTGCGGTGGCATTCCACAACCTCAACGCCAAATACAATGCGATTTGGCAAGCCGATCGAATCAAAAATACGATCCAAAAGAAATTTTGGGAGGAACATAAGGAAGACTACCGAGCAATCCTCCCCATACTTCCAGCTGTTGATTCAACTTTTGGACAGCAACATGCCTCCGAGATTGATCAAGTAATCAAAAAGGCTTCACTAGTCATTGATCGCCACCAAAACTCCCATTTTATTGATGATGCCTATTCCTTAATAGGCTGGGGGCGATACATTAAAAAGGATTTTAAAAATGCGGTGGAGACATTTAAGTTTGTGAATTCGATCGACAATGACCCTCGTTCGCAATTCACTTCCTTACTTCATCTGTATCAAATTTATACTTTTCAACACGATTTCGTTTCGGCAGAAAAGGTATCGGAGTTTATCCAGACACTAAACCTCAACCGCGAACAAAAGAATTCTTACTTGTTGGCTAGAGCTTTTTATCATCAAAACAAAAACGAAATAATTCCTACCATTGCACTTTTAGAGGAAGTTATTCCTTCCCTCAAAGCTGGGGAGGAAAAAGCCCGTTTATTCTTCATTCTTGGGCAAATGTTTGAATCTCAAGGGAAAAATAAATTAGCCTTGGAAAACTTCGCGTTAGTTAAAAAAAACAAGGCTAGTTACGAATTACAATTCCGGGCTACTTTAGCTGTTCACCAACTAAACAATGATGCAGTAGAACTGGAAAAAATGATTCGAGAGCCTAAAAACGCCGACCTCGTTTCAGCTATTTATGTCGCTTTGGGGCAGATGTATTTCAAAAACAAAGAATACGAAAAAGCCAAAAATTATTGGACAAAAGGTGGTAGTAATGGAAGTGATCGAGGGGAAGTATATTTGCAATTAGGAAACCTGTTTGCTTCTCAACTAAAACAATTGGATGAAGCAGCGCTGTATTTTGATAGTGCTGCTACCTATCTTTCTCCCAATCATCCGGCCCATGCATCCGCTCAAAAACTTAAAGCTACATGGTCTAACTATTTAAAATTAAGTCAAGCCCTGAGCAAAGAGGATTCATTGCTTCATTTAAGTCAAATGTCTTTGGACGAGTTAAGCTCCCTTTACCAAAAGACCCATAAAAAACTGGCCAAGAAATCGGATTCCTTGAATAATGCGAAGATACCCCTGGCCAGCCAAGTGAGCTTTACTAGAAGGCCATCTACTCCTGAACAACAAAGTTTTTACTTTTATAATGATCAGGCCAGAATTCAAGGTCAGCAAGAATTTAACAACAAATGGGGCGTGAGAACTCTGGAAGATTTTTGGAATCGAAAAAATAAAAATAACAACCTGAATAGTCAGATTGTCAACCTAACTCAGAACAATCCCAATCCTTCCAATGAAAATTTGAAGCCTTTATCCACAAGTACTGAGAATAAGGATTCCCTGCAGATTTGGCTCAATTCAATACCCAAAAGTGCTCAAGAGATAGCCCAGGTAAAAAAACGTCAAGAGGAGGCTCTATTTGAATTAGGGAAATTTGTCCAATTAGAAATCGGAGAAAAAGATCAGGCTCGTCAAATTTTGAAAAAACTGTTGGCCAACTATCCTGGAAGCACACATGAGGCAGAAGCACTATATTTATTGTATTTAAGCAGTCCAAAAGAATCACCCGAGCAAAAAGCCTACAGGACTAGCCTATTTGATCGCTTCCCCACTGCTTATTTCAAGCAATTGATACTGAAAATTGAAAATGGAAGCTTGACAGAAAGCAATGAATTGGCAGCACAAAAAGCTTATGAACAAGCCTTTACACAATTTAAATCTTCCAATTTCACCGAAGCATCGCGACTGTGTCAACAAATCTTGCAGCAGTTTCCGGGTAGTAACTTAGAAGATAAAGTCGTATTTTTAAAGGCTCTTTGTTACGGAGGACTAAAAGAATACTCCAACTATCAAGACAATTTAAAAAACTTCATACAAGCTTTCCCAAAAAGCCCATTAACAACGGAGGCAGAAGCATTATTAAATGCTTATTCCAAAAATAAAAACTAATATGTTCGAATTTGAAGAGGGAAAATATCTAAAACTGATTCGATTTACTTATAAATTCTTATTGGGTTCTACCTTGTTTGCTGTGCTTTTTATTACAGCAGTCAATTTTAATTTTCTTTGGCTTTTTGGCGGAATGCCTAGCTTATATGAGTTAGAAAATCCTAAGAGCCAAGAGGCTTCATTGTTAATCTCGGAGGATGGCCAAGAAATTGGAAAATACTTCCGTGAAAATCGCCACCCAGTGGAATTTGAGGAATTATCTCCTGCCATAATCAACACGCTCATGGCCACGGAAGATGCTCGTTTCACTACCCACTCCGGTATAGATATGCGCTCCATGATGCGTGTGGTGCTCAGTATGGGAACCTCAGGTGGGGGAAGTACTATTTCCCAACAATTAGCCAAAAACCTGTTTCACACACGCTCGATTGAATTTGGTGAAGACGATCCTCTATACATGGGTTTACTCATGAAGATTGGAGGTCTAAAGACCGCTATTGCCAAAGTCAAAGAATGGATTTTAGCCATCAAATTGGAAAGACGCTATACCAAGCAGGAAATTATGGCCATGTACTTGAACGAAGTTAGTTTTGGTAATAATGCCTATGGCATACAAGTGGCTTGTCGGACCTATTTCCAAAAAGACGTCAAAACGGTCACACTTACAGAAGCTGCCACACTGATTGGTTTATTACAAAATCCATCTTTATATGACCCACGCATCCGCCCAGAAAAAACCTTGGAGAGAAGAAATGTAGTTTTAGGCCAATTAGCCAAGTACGACTATATTTTAAGAGATGAAGCCGAGCGTTTGATGGAAACACCTTTAAACTTAAAGTTTAAGGTAGAAAACCAAAACACTGGAGCAGCACCTTATTTCAGGGAAAGTGTTAGAAAACAAATTTTGGCTATCATCAAAGAAATAAATGCCGATAGACCTGAGGATCAACAAATTAACCTGTATACTTCTGGACTTCGTATCTATACCAGCATCGACTCTCGTATGCAAAAGTATGCTGAAGAGTCGATTCAGGAGCACATGCGTGCGGAACAAGGTCTATTCAATGCACATTGGAAAGGGAGAAATCCTTGGGTCAATGAAGAAATGAAGGAAATCAAAGGATTCCTGAAAGATGCCATGAAACGGACAGATCGATACCGTGAATTGATGGCGGCCTATAACAATGATGAGTTTAAAGTATGGGAAGAACTGAACAGGAAGGTAAAAATGACGGTTTTTTCCTACCAAGGCGACATCGATACCACTATGAGCTCAATGGATTCCCTTAACTATTATAAAAGAATATTGAACTGCGGTTTTATGGCAATGGACCCAACTAATGGCCATGTGAAAGCCTGGATCGGTGGTATCAATTATAAATACTTCAAATTTGACCACATCACACAGAGTAGAAGGCAGCCGGGGTCTACCTTCAAGCCATTTGTTTATGGAGCAGCCATAGAAAATGAATTAGCCACTCCTTGCGATGAACTCATCGACGAGCCTGTCACCTTCGGAGAAGAAGATGGATTGACCACTGGAACATGGACCCCTCAAAATTCAGATGGGAAATACAGCTACGAAAAACTAAAGCTTCGTCGGGCCATGGCCTTATCCATCAATACCATTTCAGCCAAATTAATGAAAGAAATGGGGCCTCAAAAAATTGCTGATTTTGCGCACAAGGCTGGAATTACTAGTCCTTTATACGAAGGCCCTTCCCTTTGTTTGGGAGCCTCAGAAGTATCTGTATTTGAGCAGGTGGCTGGTTATAGCACCTTTGCCAACTTAGGAGAAAGAATTGAGCCTATCATGATTTTGAAAATAACTGATAAGGTGGGCAATGTGCTTCGGGAGTTTTCTCCTACGGCTAAAGCAGCCATTAAACCGGAAACAGCCTACTTAATGACATATATGTTGCAGGGTGCCGTTCAAGAACCCGGAGGAACTGCCGAGGGACTTAAAAGAACTTCCATTGTGGCAGAGAATGAAATTGGTGCCAAAACAGGTACCACTTCCAACTACTCTGATGGTTGGTTCATGGGAGTCACTCAAAAATTAGTAGCAGGCGTATGGGTAGGTGGAGATGATCGTAGTATCCACTTTAGAACCTTGGCCCTTGGTCAAGGAGCCAAAATGGCCATGCCAGCCTATGCTAAATTCATGGAAAAAGTATATTCCGACCAAACTTTAGCCATTGAAGGCTATCGAAAAATGCCATTTTTAAAGCCTGAGAAGTTTGTATTTGATTTCACATGCAGTGGTAAAGTAGGCATCGATTCATCAGCAATACAAAATACCAATGTTCAATAATATGCGTTTTTTTGCCGCCTTATTAGGTTTAACTTTATGTATTACCGCTTGTCAAGAAAGTAAAGAGGAAAAAAGTGCCCGATTAGCCAAAGAAACATGCTCCTCTTGTCACAAATTCCCCGATCCCTCCTTGCTCGACAAAAAAACTTGGAAAGAGGGAGTTTTGCCTGAGATGGGCTATCGCTTGGGTATCGGTGATCGCTTTCAATTGATGACCCGTATTTCTGAGGAGCAATATCAAAGTGCCATGGCGATGGATATCTATCCATTAGACCCCAAAATTAGCGAGGAAGATTGGCAATCCATCGTGGATTATTATGTAAACAATGCTCCCGAAAAACCCATACCTCAAAAGAAGAGAAGTACAATCAGCACCTCTACCCTGCATTTTAAAGAAGAAACTTTAATTTCTAAAAAAGATCCATTGGGTGTGGTGATTTCATTACGGATTGAACCGACTAAAGGAGAAGTTTGGGCAGGAACCAGAAATCGTACCTTATGGGTACTTGATTCCAAAAAGCAAATTAAAAGAACCGTAGAAACTAACAGCCCGGTAGCATTAACACAAATGTTGGCGGGAACTCCCTACCTTCTGGCCATTGGTAAAATGTATCCAAATGATGAAAAAATTGGCACCATGTATTCCATCAATCCTCAGGGAAAATTGCTTGCTCAAATTGATTCACTCAAGCGACCAGTGGATGTACAGATCAGTGATTTTAATGGCGATGGAGTTCAAGATTTCGTCATCTGTGAATATGGATTTGAAAGAGGTCAATTGACCTGGGTTGATGGGAAAAATAAAACTAGACATGTGTTAAAAGCACAAGCCGGAGCCCGCAATGTGGTCATTAAAGATTATACGGGAGATGGCAAACCTGACTTGTTAGTTTTAATGGCACAATCCCGAGAAGGAGTTTCCCTATTCATTAATAAAGGACAAGGAATCTTTGTGGAAAAACCCCTTCTTCAGTTCGATTCGGTATTTGGTAGCAGTTATATGGAAGTGGCTGACATGAACCAAGACGGCCACGATGACATCATCGTTTCCAATGGGGATAATGCCGACTATTCTCGTTCAAAAAAGGCATTTCATGGCGTTCATGTGTACTTAAATGACGGAAGAAATAACTTTAAAGAAGGCTATTTTTATCCGTCTTATGGCGCCTCCAAAACCGTCGCAAGGGACTTCGACCAGGACGGAGATTTAGACCTAGCGATGATTGCATTTTTTGCTGAAAATGACCAGGGACGAAATGAAAATTTCTTATACTTCCAAAATCAAGGAAACATGACCTTCCAAGTGAGCAATTTAAACATTGGTAATGGCGGTCATTACATTTGTATGGATGCGGGAGATGTAGATCAAGATGGGGATATTGATATTGTCTTAGGTAACTATCAATTTGGTGCTGTGAAGCCAGGAACCCAACTGACTCCTGGACTTCAACTGACCTATTTCAAGAACCTAATTCGCTAATTTAGCGCCTTGAGGAACATATCCTTGAGCCAATCCACTTTGGCTTAGGTAAGAAGCACCATAGGTCCACCAAACTTTTTGTTTCTTGCCTAAATACTCATAGGTGAAATCTTTGGGAGCATTGACCAATGGCATAAAACTCTTCACAGGCTTAAATACATGTATTTCGCCTCGGTTTTGCAAAGCCAAAAAGCCCAATTGATTCTTACCTAATTGAATGCTTACCAAGGATTTAGCATCCTTTGGTACAAACAATCCAGAATTAGGCTGATAAGTAAATTTACCTTTGCCATTTCCTAATAATACCCCACCATTAGAAGCATCATAACGCCCGGTGGACACCTCATTACCAAAGTTATTTCCGACATACAATACATCTAAAAATCCATCTTGGTTGATGTCCAATACCTGCATACCGTTCATTGCAGAAACCTGTGCCATGGCAGGTAATTCATGAATAGCAAATTTACCCTTACCCAAATTCTCTATATAAACTGAGGCGTTTTCAGTAAATGCTACTTTGGAAGATTTTTTCTTCTCTGTATCAGTAAACATATCCTCTTGCTTAGCCTTACCGAAATCCTTGTAATAAACATAGCGCGCACGGGTAGCATTCAGCTGTTTATGTGTATCATCTTTTCCAAACAATGGATATGATTCATAAAGACCTTTCGGACCTTCAAAATACACAAATGGGAAAATATCATATAAGCCATTACCATCTAAATCCCCATGTACAATTTCCACTGGTTGCTTAGGATTAGCTCGCAAAATGGTGTTCTTACCCATATTTCCAGCAAGAAAATCAAGATCTCCATCCTGATCAAAATCAGCACTAGTGATAGATGCCCATAATCCAGTAGCATTCTCCAATCCTGTTTCAGAAAGTTTGACCAATTTAGCCTTCTGATTTTCAAAAACTTGGATAGGTTGATATTCACCAGCTACCACCAAATCCATCCATCCATCTTGATTAACATCAGCCCAAACAGCATCGCAAGCAAGAGCCTCCTTTAATAAATCTGGAGCCCAAGTAGCCGTGGCATCAGTGAATTTAATTTGACCTAGTTTGGAATCATTTCGTAATAATCTGGAAACCGTTCCTTTAGGATATTCAAAAGGCACATTTCTACCGCTAACAAATAAATCCAAGTCCCCATCACGGTCAAAATCAATGGCCCTTACGCCGGAATTACTCTCGACAAAACTAGGTAATGCCTGACTATCCAAGCTAAAATTCCCTTTTCCGTCATTTTTATAAATGACATCTTGAAAACTTGGTGAATTTGGCTTATCCTCTGCACCCCCGCGAGCGATGTATAAATCTAAATCACCATCTTTATCCAAATCAGCTAATAATGAACCTAAATCCTCTCCCATTTTTTTAGGTTGGTCCAATGCACCATCCAATGGCTTCGAAGTAAAGCGACCGTTGGCCTGTTGGGTATAAATAAGTCCAGAATAAAACTTAGAACCACCAACAAAGAAATCCTCTAATCCATCGCCATTAATATCCCCAACCGAACAACCAGGTCCTAGCTGTGAAAGCTTAAATGGCAGGAGAATTTGGAAGTTGAAATCTACAAAATCATATTCTTTATGTACATCTGTCAATTGAAGAGACTGGCTGATATCTTCTAACAGCGGTTTAGGCTGATCAAACATGCTTTGAATAGGCTCTTTAGCATCCGATTCCTTCACAGTAATCACCTTATTTTTTCCTGGATTTTTAATCACCTGCATGGAATCATTAGGCCAAAAAATGCGCATTTCTTTGATGGCTAATTTGTTACCTAAGCCTATGTGAGCCACGGTTTCCACACTGGATAAATATCCACGATAAGGCGTATTTTCATAATAATATCGGGAACCATCACTGAAAATTGCTTCAATCTTCGCTCCGAGGCCTAATAGATTTTTAGCCTTTCCCTCAAACTTAACTCGTAAATATTGAGACTTTTCCTTGTCTTGTTCGATGGTGTTATTGCGATAAACAAAAGCCTCATCATTGATATTATTTACCACATAATCCAAGTCTCCATCATTATCTAAATCGCCATAAACCGCACCATTAGAAAAGGATGCTACATTAATACCCCAATTAGCACTTACATCATCAAATTTCAATCCGCCCAAGTTCTTGAAAGCATAATTATTGATTTTAATTACTGGCAATTTCTCCAACATGATGGCCTCTGAGGTTAGTCGTTTGGATTCAGCCTGATAAGACATGAAATCACGATCGGTTACGTCTTTAGGAAAACCATTAGTAATCAATAAATCGCGATAACCATCGTTGTCAAAATCCGCTAAAGAGGGGCACCAGCTCCATTCGGTTTCAGCCACCCCAGCCATTAAACCTATCTCTTGGAAAGGATAGGGTTGACCATTGGGTTGTTTACCTGCATTTAATTGCAGGGTATTGCGCATATATTGATAAGTATATCCATAAGTATCACTATTCAAATAGGTTTGGTAATGATTTCCTGGTGCCAATTGCTTTTTGCGATCATTGCTTTTAGGCAACATATCCAAAGCCACAATGTCTGCCAAACCATCATTGTTAATATCTGCCACATCATTACCCATAGCACTGAGGCTGGTATGCTTAAAATAGATCTTAGATTGATCCGTAAAAGTTCCGTTTTGATTATTGATATACAAAATATCATCAGAAACATAGTCGTTAGTTACATAAATATCCGGCCAATTGTCCTGATTGATATCACAAATATTAATACCTAAACCGAATCCTTCTAAGTTAATTCCTGCTTCTCTAGATACATTGGTAAATACAGGATGTTTTAATGTTTCTGACCAATCATTTCGATACAATCTATCAGTATTAGGATAGCTTCCATCCGTTACTTTTGGACGAAAAAGGGACGGAAACTCTGTGATTTTATCGGTTAGGACATACAAATCTAGGTCTCCATCTTTATCATAATCAAAAAATGCAGCATGTTGACTGTGCCCAGAATCGTTGATTCCATATTCCACGGCCATTTCCTTGAAAGACGGAATACCATTTTTAATACCTTGATTAACAAACATTAAATTTTCACGGTCCTTATCTCCATTTTTTAAGGTTACGGATACATAAATGTCCATCAATCCGTCGCCATTGATATCTACCACACTCACACCCGCACACCAACGATTTTTAGTGTCAATGCCCGCTTGCTTGGATACCTCCTCAAATTTCATTTCACCTTTATTCAGATATAAGGTGCCATTTGCTTGGTTACCCGAAAAGAATAAATCCAATAAGCCATCATTATTAAAATCGCCCATACCCACTCCACTACCATTGTAAAGGTATTCATACTTCAAAATACTCAAAGTGTCATTTTCGACTATTTGATTGGAAAAATGAATACCTGTCTGGTCACTAGGCAGAAGTTCGAAGGTGGTTTTATTTTTACAGGAGCTAAAACCAATAAAAACAAAGCTAAGAAAAAGTAGTTGGCGCATTTTCATCATATCAAAATTGGTAGGCTAAAATTAAAAAAGGTGGGAACAAGTTCCCACCTTTTTAATAATTAAAAATATACTATTAATAACTAGGGTTTTGCTTCAAAATAGAAGTTCCCTGGATATCAATTTGAGCTTGTGGAATAGGAAGGAATTCCTTACCAGTAGTGAATTTAGCTCCCCCAAACATCGTTACTAAGTTTTTAGACTCGTAAGTTAAATACGCATTTAACACTTTGTTCGCATCACCCCAACGAACTAAGTCGAAGAATCGGTGACCTTCTGTTGCTAATTCTAACATACGCTCCATTTTAAGTGCTTTCATTGCCTCATCTGCGTTAGCAAATGCAGTATATGGTGCAATTACGTAGTTAGCTTCTAACTCTCCAGTTTTAGCATTTTTAACAAAGCTAGCTGGGTTAGCAGCACGGTTACGTACTTGGTTGATATAACCTAAAGCAGTTGCTAAACTTCCACCACCTTTGATTTCTGCTTCAGCAGCCATCAACAATACATCAGCATAGCGAATGATGTTGTAGTTCAATGTAGCATATCCACGAGTCCAACCAGAACCATCTGTCAATGTATTTTCCTGAGATTTGTAATACACATATTTCTTAGGAGAATATGGACCTGCATAAGTCTGGTCACGGATCCAGTTTTTACCTGGGTGCTCGATCCAGTCTAAGTATTGAATACCGCGACGACCAATAGTGTGGTCAATACGTGGATCCAATGGGCCTTGATCTTCAGTAAATGGATCGTTAGAACCAATTTTGTAATCATGCTTTACTGCATTTTCAGGTGCATTGTAGGCAGGCTGTCCGTCAACTTCAGTCAATAAAGGCAAACCATCTTTAGTACGGTAAGCATTAGCTAAAGTGAAAGAAGGCTGGAAGAATCCGCAGCAGTTACCTGGACCATCTGGACCAGTGTTGTATGGATAGTTCAATACGTCAAATGCGTTTGAGTTATTTACGTTACCCGTATTCATAGATGATTGAATAGCAAATACAGCTTCTTCGTTATTATCGTTAGCTGCATTGAATACATCTTGGAATCTAGGCACTAAACCATACTTCTTGCCATTGGTAGTTTTACCATTAGCAATAACAGTAGTGAAGATAGCTTTAGCTTCTGCAAATTTACCTTGGTATAACAAGGACTTACCTAAGTAAGCACCTGCAGCCCATTTATTAGCACGACCCGCTGAAGACTGAGTCTCAGGCAAGTTGTCATAAGCAAATTTGAAGTCAGCATCAATTTTACCCCAGATATCTGGAGTATTGGCTACTTTCTCAATTCCCTTACCGTAGTCTAAAGTCTCGTCTACATAAGGTACAGAGTTAAACAAACGCTTCAATTCAAAGTAGAAGTGGCCACGTAAGAAACGTGCTTCTCCGATGATACGAGTTTTATCAGCAGCAGAAAGAACCTTCGACTCGTTGGCTAAATTAATAGTAGCATTTGCACGCGCAATACCTTCGTATTTTGCTTGCCAAGTACCATTAATATCACCAGAAACAGGTGAAGACTCATAACGCTGAATTGGGTTGATGGAAGTAAAGTCACCCGCATCGGTTCCTTTATTGTTCTCACCACCTAAGATAGAACCCCAAAGCCAGTTGTTTGAAGCAGCTACCTGAGTGAAGTTTTTCGCAGCTAATGCTGAGTAAGCTCCAATCAGAGTACCTTCCACACCAGCCTTAGAAGTCAATTGCGCCTGAGCTAATGAACCCGTTGGCAATACCTCTAAAAACTGATCCTTACAAGCGAATGTCAAGGTAAATGCAGATGCACTTACTAAGGCTAATCGTTTTAAAATATGATATTTTTTCATTTTATTTTAATTTAAATTGGCTTTCGCGGATTAAAATGACAAGTTGATAGCAGCGTTGAATGAACGAGTAACAGGGTAGTTACCAACGTCAATACCAAAACTAGTATCTGCAGCACCACCAACACCTGGATCTAATCCCTTGTATTTAGTGAATGTCAACAAGTTATTAGCAGAAAGTGTCAACTTGGCACGCTTGATACCTAGCTTAGAAGAAAACTTCGTAGGAATGTTATATCCTAATGAAATGTTCTGGAAACGGATGTAATCTCCATCTTCTACGTACCAAGAGTTCTCAGCACCTGAAGTAGAGATGTTAGATGCTGACTCCCAAATTGGAGCTAAAGCATTGTTTCCTAAAGCTGGAGTCCATGATTGCTTAGCACGCTCACCTTTACCAGAACCTTCGAATGTTCCGAAGAAGTCAGTAAACCACTTAGACTGGTTCCAAATTTTGTTACCAGCAGAAGCATATACGTACATGTTCAAATCAAATGCTCTGTAAGTCAAACCTACGTTGATACCACCAGTGTAAGTTGGAACTGGAGAACCTAAATAAGTACGGTCAGCAGGAGTGATTTTACCATCTCCATCCATATCAGCATAACGGAAACGACCGACACCAGCACCAGATTGAGCAGGAGCAGAAGTAACTTCAGCAGCAGTATTGAAATAACCCAATACTTTGTAGCCATAGAATGAAGATAATGAACGACCAATTTCCATACGGATTGGAGTAATACCACGGAATGCACCACCAGTTAAGTTAGTGATACCTGGAGCGAATGCTACGATTTCGTTTTTCAAGAATGAGTTATTGAAAGTCAATTCGTATTTCAACTCACTAGTGATGTTACCACGGTTAATGATTTGGAAGTCGATACCTTCGTTACGCATTTTAGCTACGTTAACTGATGGAGCAGATGCGTTTGGTCCAACAACCGCAGGAAGTGGTACGTTGAATAACAAATCACGAGTATCTTTTCTCCACAAATCGAATACCAATTCCCACTTACCGTTTAAGAAAGTAGCATCAAAACCGATGTTGGTAGTCTCAGAAGTCTCCCACTTAGCAGCAGGGTTACCTATACGAGAACGGATATAACCTTCATTAGCACCAGAGCTTTGTCCGTCAATTGGATAGAAAGACAAATCACGTCTTGCAGCATATAAGGAATATTGGTTAGCTGGGTCCACGTTGTTTGAGTTACCCATTTCACCCCAACCTCCACGGATTTTCAAATCAGTGATTGCAGGAAGATCCTTCATGAATTCCTCTGAAGTCACACGCCAAGCTGCAGAGAATGCAGGGAATACACCATAACGGTTTTGAGCACCGAAACGAGATGAACCGTCACGACGAACAACGGCTGTTAAATAATACTTCTCATCGAAGTTATAATCAGCTTTACCGAATAATGAGTAGAAGTTTACTCCGCTGAATAAGTTTGAGTTAACTACTGGCGATTGAACAGCGTTCAAAGTAACGAAGTCTAAGTCCATTGAGAATGGATTGATACCTGATCCTGAAATGCTACGTCCACGTCCTGTGTTCAATGACTCTAAACCAACTAAAGCTTTAATACCGTGCTTTCTCCACTGATATTTGTAAGCTACTGTGTTAGAGAATACCCAAGCAAAAGAATAACCAGATCCTTCTGAGAAGCTATCTGAAGCCTCTGGCTCAGAGTCTCCCAAATATCTGTAGTTATAGTTTACGAAGTATGAGTTGTTGTATTGACCTCCAATGCTAGATTTGATGATCAAATCTTTAATTGGCTCAACTTCCACATACACGTTACCTACCGCATTAGCGTTGTAGTTTTGGTCATTGATTTGGTTGGTCATTAATTGTCTAACTGGGTTACGTGGGTTGTTAAAACCAGCAGCTCTTGTAGACGCAAAACTTCCAAAATCATCACGCACAGGAATAACCGTTGGCATACGATAAGCAGATAAGATCACTGACTCATCACCAGCGATACCTAGACCACCGTTACCACCTGATTGACCTCTTACTGAACGGTAAGTAAACTGTAAGTTCTCTCCGATTCTAACATGCTTTCCTAAATCAAACTCAGAGTTAAAACGAGCTGAATAACGACGGAAATCATTTTCCAATAAAATACCTTGTTGCTCTTGAGCAGACAAACCAATATAGAAACGTCCATTGTCAGTTCCACCACTGAAACCTAATGAATGACGCTGAGTAGTACCGAAACGAGTAATCTCGTCATACCAGTTAGTACCCGCTAAATTTGGACGAATAACAAAAGTCGTTAATGGATTAGCAGCATAGGCAGCTTGAGCTGCAGCCATATCTACTGCTCCTCTTACACCATTTTGTCCATTGAAGTGCAAATATGTTGGTAAAGTAGCTTGTGCTGAAGTACCATATTGTGGGTGAGAGTAAGACACTGCAGTTCCGTTAGCAGCCGCGTTATTACGGTAGGCTACGTGTGTCCAATCAGCCTGCTCTTGTGGAGTCAACATTTTTGGAGCACCATTTACGTTAGGGTCTGTTCCACCATATAATCCATCATAAGTAATTTGTAAAGGTTTTTTTCCTTTTGCACCACGCTTGGTAGTGTAAACGATTACACCGTTAGCTGCACGAGCTCCATAGATAGAAGCGGCTGCAGCGTCTTTTAAAACAGTAGTACTTTCAATATCATCTGGTGATAAGAAATCAGTAGATCCTACTGGTACTCCATCAACAATGTACAATGGTTCGTTACCACCGAATGCACCAAAACCACGTACACGAATGATACTGTTGGTACCTGGCTGACCGTTTGTGATCAAAGTAACACCGGCCACACGACCTTGTAATTGTTGTTCAACGTTTCCTGAAGGGGCAATTTGTAAGTCCTTGGCCTTAACAATAGATGCAGCGGCTGTGGACTCTTTTTTGTTGGTTACCGAGTAACCTGTAACGATAACCTCACTCAATTGGCTAACATCTTCTTCTAATGTAACCGAAACTGAGGCTTGAGAACCTACAGATACTTCTTTTGTCTTGTAACCTACTGCAGAAATGGACAAAACAGTGTTTGCAGATTTAACTGAAATCGAAAATGCTCCATTAATATCAGTAGTGGTTCCTGTATTGGTTCCTTTTACCAATATACTAACGCCAGGGATACCTTGTGAATCGGTACCAACCACTTTACCCGAAACCTTGCGGTCTTGAGCAAATGACGCAAAGCTCCCTAGCACCATAATAGCTAGCAAAAAGAAGCTTTTGAAATTTTGATAATATTTGTGTTTCATAAGTAATAGTTGATTAATTATTTATTTAAAATGTTGCGTTTGAATAATCGCCCTTTTTTAAATCATCGGACCTCCTTTCGTTTTATAAGTGTTTAGCGTTTAACATTTAAAGGAAAGCAAATTCTTGAAATATTTACATTCATTTAATAGTCACTTAGAAATCGGCACCCTACTAAATGATATAATTCTTCTAAGAACTAAACTATCCTTAACTATCCTATAGCTTAGAATACCTCCAAATATGTGTAATTCAATACTAATCTGCAAGCAATAAATGCAAATTTTTAACGGTATTGTATTATTTATTGGAAAATGCACTTAATAAGCAATTTATTATATACTTATGATACATTGAGACATTGTTATTAATTCATTAAATCTTGTTTAAGCCCTGTTAAACAACCTGCATGAACTTTTGTAGCAAAAAAATAAACTAAAAAAGCAAATATCTATACGTAAAAAGGTTCATATTCTTAGAAAAATACAAAAATAGATTTTCAAAATGATTTATTAAATTTGAGCTATGAATAGCTTCGATCCCAAAAGCATATTACATTCCCTACCCGAGGAACCTGGAGTGTATCGATACTTCGATGCAGAAGACCATATCATCTATATAGGGAAAGCAAAAAATCTAAAAAATAGGATCAGTAGCTATTTTGTTAATCCTAAAAACCATGATACTAAAACCCGTCGGCTCGTTCAACAAATTCAGAAACTAGAATTTACTATCGTACACTCTGAATTTGATGCACTTTTATTGGAAAATACGCTAATCAAGCAATTTCAGCCGAAGTACAATATCCTTTTACGAGACGACAAAACTTACCCTTTTATTTGTATAAGTCATGAGCGATTCCCACGTATTTTAACAGCTCGAAGAATCAATCATGCTCAAGGTACATTTTATGGACCTTTTGCCAACCCAAAATCCATGAACACTTTGCTGGAAATTATTCACCAGCTATTTCCTATCAGGACCTGTTCATTGAACCTCAAGCAAAATGCCATCGAGGAAGGGAAATTTAAAGTTTGTCTAGAATACCATATTGGCAACTGCAAAGGGCCGTGTGAAAATCTGCAAACTGAAGAAGATTATTTACAATACATTGAACAGATCTCCCAAATACTAAAAGGTAACTATCAAAAGCCCAAGTTGTATTTCGTTGAAAAAATGCAAGAGGCTGCCGACAAACTAGCATTTGAACAAGCACAAGAATGGAAAGAAAAATGGCAGCTATTGGAAAACTTCCAAGCTAAATCTACCGTTGTTAATCCTGCCATTCATGATGTAGACGTATTTTCTATTGTTTCAGACGAACAGCTTTCCTACATCAATTTCATGAAAGTAAACAATGGAACCATTGTACAATCTCAAACTTGGGAAGTCAAGAAAAAATTAAAGGAGGACGAAGCCGATGTCTTAACCATGTTAATTTGGGAAAAAAGAGAGGAATTCCAAAGCAGCGCCAAAGAGATTATCAGCAACATTCCCATGACCATCGAATTTCAAGGAGTCAAAAATCATATCCCACAAATGGGCGATAAAAAAAAGTTGCTGGATATGTCCTTAAAAAATGTACTTTATTTTAGAAAAGAAAAGGCCGATAGAAAAGCTGCAGAGGAAAGTGGAGGCGACCGAAAAATGCGGGTGTTACTCACCCTGAAGAATGATTTGCATTTGAGTAAATTACCCCAAAGAATTGAATGTTTTGATAATTCCAATTTACAAGGCTCCCACCCTGTATCTGCCATGGTCTGTTTCATTCAAGGAGTTCCTGCTAAAAAAGAATATCGCCTTTTCACACCCAAGACCGTAGAGGGACCCAATGACTTTGCTACCATGACAGAGGTAGTCGGTAGAAGGTACTCCCGTTTAATAGAAGAGGAAGCTAACTTACCCGACTTAATCATCATCGATGGAGGGAAAGGACAACTTAGTGCTGCCTGCGATGCGCTGAAATCCATAGGCATCTACGGACAAATTCCCATCATTGGTATTGCCAAACGTTTAGAGGAGATTTATTTTCCTGAGGACAGTTTGCCACTGTACATCGACAAAAAATCAGAATCGCTTAAACTCATCCAACAACTAAGGGACGAGGCACATCGTTTTGGTATAACTGCACATCGAAATAAACGGAGCAAGCATTTTATTGTAAGTCACTTAGAAGAATTAGATGGCATCGGAAAATTAACTGCCCAAAAATTGTTGAAAAAATTCGGAACTATTAAAAATATCCATGAAGCACCCATGGAAGAACTCGAAAAGGTTTTGGGAAAAATGAAGGCTTTGAGCCTAAAACAACAAATCAAAGATTGGGTAGACTAAAATCTCGATTTCTCTGAACCCAGATCAATGTGTTTAAATTGACGATAAACTTGTAAAATAATGGCTAGGGCAATGGTCATTTCACAGACACCTACCACCAATACAAATACAGAAAAAGCTAGTCCTTGGATTCGATCATCATGACGAGAAAAAGCAATCAAATTCAGGTTTGCCGCATTCAACATCAACTCTATCCCCATTAGAACAAAAATCATGTTTCGCTTTAATAGCATGATGGCTAATCCCACTGAAAAAAGTAAGGCGCTCACCATTAAAAAATAAATCAAAGGTATCTCATTCATGATGCTTCGCAATATAGGTGGATCCAACCAATGCTACCAATAAAAATACACCGACTAACTCAAAGGCAAATGAATACTCCGTCAATAAAGTTAAACCTAGGTAAGTCAATTTAGAGGACTTTTGAGCCTCATCGGAATACATAGCCCAAGTAATGGACGAACGAGTCAATATCCAGATAATCCCTAGGAAGGTCGAGATACTAATTGACATTGCCCAAAAACGGCCTGATTGCTTAGTTTCTAAATCATTTTGCATTTCTGCTCTTACTTTACCGGGTTGTTGCGTCAGCATGATTCCAAATAATATCAAAATCAGGACACCTCCCACGTAAATCAATAAATGAGAAACCGCCATCACATCAGCATATGCCATGACATATAATCCCGCTAAACCCAACATACATAAAAACATGGACAATGCAGCATGCAATAAATTTTTTGTCCAAGCCATAGCTAGAGCACTTGCAGATGTCAACATGGTCAAGACCAAGAAAGAGGCAATCATTGGGCTCATGATTCTGTTTGTGGGGGCTTAGGCTTAAAGCTAGGTTTAAATGCAGGTTTGGCCACAGGCTTTACTTCCTCCGCGGGTGATGATTCAGCACTAGCATCTGCCTTCGGCTTGAAGCTAGGTTTAAATGCAGGTTTGGCCGCAGGCTTTACTTCCTCCGCGGGTGATGATTCAGCACTAGCATCTGCCTTCGGCTTGAAGCTAGGTTTAAATGCAGGTTTGGCCGCAGGCTTTACTTCCTCCGCGGGTGATGATTCAGTACTAGCATCTGCCTTCGGCTTGAAAATAGGTTTAAATGCGGGTTTGGCCACAGGCTTAGTCTCCTCTACTGGAGCCAACGCAGCATTAGCGCTGGATTGCTTCAAAGCTTCTTTCTCTGCTACAAACTGCTCGTACATTTGCTTTTTTTCAGCCGCTTGCTCCGGACTTAAATTGGCAAATGAAAAATTATGCTCTTTAACATCAAAAACAGAAAAATCATATTCCGAAGTCATGGTAAGACATTCAGTAGGACAGACTGTCGTGCACAATCCACAAAAGCAGCACTTCGACATGTCAATATCAAACTTGGCAGCATATAAACGAATCGGAGAACCATCCGAGGTATAACCCACTAGACCTGTGGCTTTAATAGGTTCTATTTCAATGCAATCGACTGGACAAACCTTCACGCATTTGTCGCAAACGATACAATCATCCATTTCATTATGCAATTGATACCGTCCATTAACGGGCGTCGGAATTTCCTGATGCGGATATTCTAGGGTAAAAACGCCCTCATTCGACTTAAAATAATCTGCATGTTGTACGTTTTGGATAGTCCTTTGATTTCGAGCATTCCAAGCGTGCTTCCAAGTCAAAGCCAAGCCTTTGCGAGTACTTGAAATGGCCGATTTAATTTGCCGAAAATAAAGACTTAGTGCAGACATAGCTAGAAATAAATTGCAGGGAAAAGTCCTGGATCAGACTCTCTCATCATTTCATATACGGTATCCACCACATTTTCAACATTCGGTTTGGAGAAATAATCTCCATCAGAACTGTATGCTGGACGATGTGGTGGCGAAGACAAGCACCTAGCAGCCGTATCTAGCCAAGCGAAGGCCCCTTGTTTATCTAATACTTCCTGCATCATGTAGGCAGTAGTTCCTCCGGGCATATCTTCATCGGCAAAAAGTACTCGATGTGTTTTTTGTATGGAGGCCGCGATACTATGTGTACGGTCAAAGGGCAATAAAGTCTGCACATCGATCACTTCCACAGAAATTCCCATACCTGCTAAATTCTCAGAAGCTTCCATGACAATGCGACACATGGAACCATAAGTAACCACCGTAATATCTGTTCCTTCACGTAATACCTCAGGAACACCCAAGGGAACTGTAATTTCAGATAAGTTATCCGGTAAAGCTTCTTTTAGGCGATACCCATTCAAGCACTCAACCACAATTCCAGGATCATCTCCCTTTAATAGGGTCCGATACATCCCTGCTGCTTGCGTCATATTTCTAGGGACGCAGAAATGTATTCCTCGTAATCCATTAATCAAAACGGCCATCGGACTACCCGAATGCCATATTCCTTCCAAACGGTGCCCACGGGTTCTTAAAATCATCGGAGCCTTTTGTCCACCTGCAGTGCGGTAATGCAAGCATGCCAAATCATCTGACAAAACAGGAAAAGGATAAAATATATAATCCAAATATTGAATTTCAACAATTGGTCTTAGTCCACGCATGGAAGAACCTATCCCCTGCCCCACGATGCTTACCTCTCGAATGCCCGTATCCGTAATTTTCAAATCACCAAAAACCTCTTGCAATCCCGCTAAGGTCTGATTCACATCCCCAATTTTACCAACGTCTTCCCCCAAAATAAACACCCGAGGGTCTTCTAGTAGATAGGCAAAGGTTTTATTCAAAATTTCCCGACCATCTATCAAAGTAGGATTTTTGGAATAAACAGGTTTGATAGGATCAACTAATAAAGGCGAATGCTCGGATTGACTGATTTGATGTGAACTGAATCTACGTTGATTTCTTTCCTCCAATTCGCTCAACCATTTTCTAAGTAATTTCACAGCAGGACCTTGGTACACCCGAAATGCCCTCAATGTTTTTCTTCCTGCACGTACCAAATCACTGAATATTGGATATGGCAATTGTTTTAATTCATTCAAAATGGGCGACAAAAGATTAGCCTCATTGGTAGACTCCATTAAATTTTGCGCAATGCGCAAAAATACTTTTTTATCTGGCTCAATAGAAGCCATATAAGCTGCAAATGCCTCTTTTTGATATTTTCTAGCCTCTAGTACAGCGGCCTCATCGATGGCTTTCAATTGCTCCTCAGAAGCCATTCCTTGATCCAAAATCCACTGCCTGAAAAGCAAATTGCAATCCATCTCATGTTCCCAAGCCAAACGCTCAGAGGATTTATAACGTTCATGGGAACCTGAAGCCGAATGCCCTTGAGGTTGAGTACATTCCATGACATGCACTAAACATGGCACAAATTCCTCTCGGGCCAAATGGGCCGCTCTTTGATATGCCTGAATCAATCCTGGATAATCCCAGGCTCGTACTTGAATAATTTCAATTCCTTTCTCCAGCTCATTGCGCTGAAATCCAGCTAATGCTTTGGAGATGGATGATTTCGTTGTTTGAAACTCTATGGGCACAGAAATACCGTATCCATCATCCCAAACAGAGAATACTATGGGTACTTGCAAAACACCTGCGGCATTCACACATTCCAAAAACATCCCCTCAGAAGTTGACGCATCACCGATGGTGGTAAAACAAACTTCTTTACCATCCTTGGAAAACTTGGATTTATGTTCGGCTAGATCTTTCCTAAATTGATACATTTTGGAGGCGTACGCAATTCCTAAAGAACGCGGAATTTGCATAGCCGTAGAAGATACCCCTGCGACAGAATTATATTGATTAGTTTGATCTAACCACTCTCCAGCCTCATCTAACCAGCGCGTAGCATGGTGATTATTCATTTGTCGACCAGCCGAATGAGGATCAAAATTCCGATCAGGATGACCGTATAATTGGGCAAAATACTGTGGCCAAGTTAAATCTCCAATGGCAATTCCAATCGTTTGGTCTCGATAATACCCAGAGATATAATCCCCTAAACGCATGGATCTAGCCAGGGCAATTTGACATAATTCTTTACCGTCACCATAGATACCAAACTTCGCTCTACCAGAAAAAACTTCCTTACGCACGAGCAAGCTACATTGTCTGCTGATGACTGCCAAACGGTAATCTTCCAACACATGGTCTGGATTGAAATCAATCTCAACGCGTGAAAATTGTTTGGTTTTGGATATAATCAATGGAAATTCATTAAAAATTGCAAGGTAAAAATACGATAAAATAATCGTGAGCCAAATACCCAGTCATTCAATTCTTACATAAAAAATAGGTGATTTTTTTTGCTGAATCTTAGCTTTGTTTTAGCTTTGCTAAACACACATTGAAAAATTTCAAACAAAGAAGCATGAAAAAATTAATTGGTATTTTGGCTTTGCTAGTAGGTTTTGCATTTCAATCCAACGCCCAAGGAACTTTAAAATTCAAAAAAGAAAAGCATGATTTCGGTACCATCGCCGAAGGTGTTCAAGCTACCTATAGCTTTGAATTCACTAACACAGGAAATGCTCCAGTAGTCATTTCTAATGTTCAGCCATCTTGTGGTTGCACCACACCAGATTGGACAAGAGAACCCATTATGCCGGGTAAAACTGGTAAGGTAACGGCCTCTTACAACTCGACCGGTAGACCTGGAAATTTCAGTAAAACCATTACGGTAATCAACAATGGTTCTACATCTCAAATCATTTTGATGATTTCAGGATCTGTAAAACCGAAGGCCTAAAATTTATTTTCCCTTAAATAAAAAAGCCTCCTAATTTCTTAGGGGGCTTTTTTTATGTTAATCCCGATTGATTAGAGCGTCATAGGCTCTTTTTTGGGTAAGTCCATTAATCCAGGATGCTATTTTCAAAACATCCTTTGCTGGGACATGAGACATAGGTGCCATCTCTGTAGCAAAATCTGGCCAATTCTTAGGATTTGGCTTATATACCAATGATAAAATTTGCTTATCACTGTACTTGCGCTTAGAAATATCTGTGAAGGATGGACCAATCAATCTCTCCTCACGGGCATGACAAGCCACGCAAGTATGCTTTTTTAATAAGGCCATAGCCTCATTATCGGAAATTATTGTACTCGGCTTGCTAGATTCAACTTTGCTTACCTTTTTCTCAGGCACAACCTTTTCTAGCAATGGAGCATTGCTCATGTTTAATTGAAGTTTTTCTCCAGCAGGAATCTGGTTAAGTGTATAATAGGCTGTTTCATGTAGCAACAAATCTCCAGCTTCATTTTTCACTCCCGACAATTTAAATTCGTGGATAAAATATTGACGGATATTATCCAGCACGATTCTAACCTTCTTTTTATCAGAGGAAACTTCAATTCCCTTTATTCCGACATCCTTGACATCAATAATCGGACTTCCATATTGATGCTGGTATTTATAGATATAAGACCTAATCGCATAAGATGCCGCCTTCTTAACTGAATTAACATCTACTGCCTGGGTAAAACTTATTTCAAATCCATCGGGTCTTGCCTCAATCATATTGATTTCAAATGGGGTTATTCCATTCCAAACCAAGCGTTGTAAGCCAAAATTGTCTTTACCTGTGGATCCCCATCCACGAGAGGTCATTCCTACAAACATACTTCCATCCAAACCAAAGCGCTCTCTCAAAATACCTGATTGGAAACCCTCACGGTAATTGATACAAAATCCTTGATAGACTCCATTTACCTTTTCCAATCCCATTCGCATTACTTTAGATTGCCCTTGGTCAGCTACAAAATACTGGCCAGGGAATGGACTGAACTTCCCTTTGGTGGTATCTTGTAAAATATCCGATGTAGAAATTCCCATGATAGCATGCGGAAACCACACAGCAGGTAGCTTTAAATTTTTCACTTTTTTGGCAGCCTCAAACATCGGTGAACCATTGTCTGGAATCTCTTCCAAAGTCAATTTGAATGGACTATTAGGTTCTTTGGCCCATTTCAATCCCCCAGGATTACCCGCAAAATCTCCCTTGGCCAAGTGCGTCACACGTCCAGAACCTACCCAGTCGCCCTGGTTTTCCCCATAAAAAATATCACCCTCTTGATTAATGCTATAACCCGCAGGTGAGCGTAATCCAGCCGCAAAAGGCTCTAATTTCCCATCGGGGCTAATCTTGACTAACCATCCTCTCCATTTAGCAAATTTACCTTCGCCAAAACCTACCCAAGCCAAATTCAAGGTAACCCACATATCTCCATTTTTATCAAAAACAGGACCATAAGTGTATTCATGATAGTTGCCAGACAGCTGAAATTGATAAATAGGCTCATAACGATCAGCCACTCCATCGCGATCCGTATCTGTCACTTTGGTTAATTCACCCCGCTGTGAGCAATAAAAAGCCCCATCCTTATATGCCAATCCCAAAATCTCATGCATACCACTAGCAAATCGTCGGTAATAGGTCTGATGACTTTCCTTTTGGTAAGGATTATCAATGATCCAAATTTCTCCTCGTCTAGTACTAACTGCTAGTCTACCATCAGGCATGGTGGCTAAACCTCCTATTTCCAAATAAATATCTTGAGGAATGGGTAATGTTTTTATTTCATAATAATCCTTTTCTGTTTTTGCCGCTGGATTTTGTGCCATGACAAACGTGGAAATGAATAATAATAAGATACTAACTGACTGTTTCATATTTAAATTAGGTTTACCAGATCACTTGATATGAGATACTATTTCCTTGCACTGGAATTCGCGCTTGCTGCCTTCCGTTTTCCAACCGTTGGATAGACTCCATAGGACCATTCCATTGAATGAAGTAATGTTGACTATCCACCGCTAACAATCCTGATTGAATTTTTTCTATGCTATTGCTCGTTGTCAACACTAAGTCCAAAGCTGGATTTGTCCCTTGAGTTGATTTCCAGGACAATGTTCTCGTCCAACCTGTGCCAGAAGCATTAGGCACCCAAGTATCTTCTAATAAAAGGTCATTCCATTGGTACATGTAAATAGGTCTACCCTGCAGAATACGATAACCCTTATAAACCCATGAAGCCTGGTTTATAGAATCTGGTTGCGCTTGACCTGAGGGTACCAATGGGAATTTACCGTCTAAAACTTGATTTAAACCCATAGGCTCTGCCGTCTGTGGCTCACCACGGTTCTCCCACATTTGAGTGGCATTAAGAAACTTACCTCTCCAAACTTGTAAAATACTTCCCTGATTTAAATCATAGCTATAATGCACTCCAGCAGGATCTCCTACATGAATCACGTGAGTCTTTTTAGTTCCTTGATGAAAAGCAAATGAACGCTGAAAAACGGGTTCTGCATCTGCCTTTACCTCAATTAAACCTACTGCTTCTTGGTCTGGCAAAGAGGTTCTAGCATGCAATGCGACCACATGCGATCCTATCCGTTTAACAAATAATCCCAAGGCTCGATTTCCCCAGGAAAAGTCCTTGCTAAAACTCAATTTAAAAGAATGCTTTCCGGCTGTTAAGTTCATCGACTTGCTCACTCGATCAGAATACCAATAATCTCCTTGATTCAATGCCTGGCCATCCACTTCCAAACGTCCCTTCCCTGTCCATTGGCTAATAAATTCATAGGTATCCGTTTCTGGAACATGTAATTGTCCCTCATAAACTAAAAGAAAATCTTTTTGTACCTTAATGATTTTTCCTGTTATCTCACTGGCTTTGCCTTTAAGTAAAGCTGTGGCATTATTGGCCTGAAGATTCGTAAATGCGCCTTCATAATAACTATAATTCAAATCACTTATGCTTACCGATGGCTTTTCATAAGTTTCATATTTGATATTTTTAAAGGCAATAGGACCGTGATCACCTTGGATAATGATGGGACCTAAAGCTGCCTCTTTATCGAATAATGCCCCTCTTGTCATACCAGAAACTTCGATATTCTCCTGGATTAAAACTCCATTCAAAATCACTTTTTTAAAGATTGCATTTTGAATCTTTTTGCCAGTAGCATCAAATCTCGGCGATTGGAATTCTATTTCAATCGTTTGCCATAAGCCTGGAGCTTTACAAGCATTTTGTCTAGGGGCATAACCCTCATAGCCTTCATTTCCCTTTCCTCGGGTATCATCCCAGCGCTCATATATTCCACCACAATCTCCAAATTTCATGCGCTGTTTTTTCGCATAAGAATCAAATAATTGTACTTCATATCGACCTTGTAGATAGATCCCGGAGTTTGCGCCTTTGGGCAACATAAAATCTAGCATCAAGCGAATATCTCCATGGTTTAATTTGAATTTTAAATCATCTGAACGCTTGTACTTACCATTTCTAAGCGTATTTACCAATATTCCTTTTCCTGGCGAAACCTGAAAAGAAGTATCCGAACTACTGGCTATAACGGATTGTTCAACAGTCCAATTAGTACTCGGATGATCAAATGCACTTAAATCATGGAGGGCTATTTCCTGCTGAGCCCAAGCTAAACCGGGCCATAACAAGAAGAGTAAGAGTTTTTTCATTTTAAACATTAGGTTTGGGTAATCTTGGGGTTGAAAATTTATTTCTACCAAAAAATCAATTGGCAACTTCATCGGCACAATTGGGAATATGGTAGAAAATTTATGAGAAATATAAGAATTTATAAGTTAATTTGAAGACCATGTACCCTAAAAACAATGCCAAATAAAAACATTCGATTCAAACCCATCTTGCTTCATGTCATCTTCTGGACATGTTTTTTGGCTTTGCCTTATTGGATGCGCCCTAGTCCCAACACTACAGACCCTCAGGCCTTACAGCGATACAATTCTTGGACCTTATTTTTTGTAGCTTTCGCTTTTACTAATATGCCGTTTTTCTATTTGAATACGGAAATCCTAATTCCAAAAATATTAAAGAAAAGGGGAATCATCTTATATTTAATTTTGCTTTCCATTGCCATCCCTGGTATGATTTGGGTGTATTATCAACTACAAGAATTAATCATTATTTCAGATCATGTAAAAGGTAGTCGAGGAGGTGGATTTAGAAGGGGGCCATTCATGGGTACCATATTCCAGCTTTTATTCATCATTGCCATCGGGGTTTCCTATCGATTCCTTTCTGATAATTTAAAAGAAAAGGAAATTCAAAAAGAAGAAGAAAATGAGCGATTAAAATCGGAACTATCATTTTTGAGATCTCAAATCAGTCCACATTTCATGTTCAATGTGTTGAATAGCATCGTTTCCTTATCTCGTAGAAAACCAGAAATGGTGGAATCTGTAGTGATTAAATTGTCCGAATTAATGCGCTACATGATTTATGAAACTACTGATGCGAAAGTGGCCATCAGCAAGGAAATGATTTACTTGGAAAACTACATTGAACTACAAAAAATACGTTTTGGGAATGACATTGAAATTACCTTCAACCACCGATTATCTGACACTCCCAATTCCATTGAACCGATGTTATTAATCCCTTTCGTGGAAAATGCTTTCAAGCATGGTGTAGGTATGGTACTCAATCCCATTATTGAGATTACACTCTTGGATGACCGCGAAAAATTGTATTTTGGTGTTCGTAATAAAGTAAGCTCTCAAGTCAGTGAGAAAAAAGATGATAGTTCAGGAATCGGTTTAGCCAATGTAAAACGCCGATTAGAATTACTTTATCCTGATCAGCATCAACTAAAGATTACGGAAGAGGGAGAATACTACCAAATAGAATTAGAAATCCATCATACCTAGTTATGTCAGAAGAGGAATCAAACGAAAAATTTGCTGAAGTTCCATCCACCATTTTGCGTTGTATAGCAGTGGACGATGAAAGTCTGGCTCTCGACTTATTGGAAGATAATATCGCTAAAATTCCATTTCTAAAATTGGAGGCTCGTTGCCGTAATGCATTTGAAGCCATGGATTATTTGCAAAAATTTCCCGTTGATTTGATTTTTTTGGACATTCAAATGCCAGGATTGACAGGTGTACAGTTTTTGGAAGGCATGACCCAAAAACCCATGGTAATTTTTGTTACTGCCTACCAGCAATATGCCATAGAGGGATTCAATTTAGATGTGGTGGATTATGTATTGAAACCCATTTCTTTTGAACGCTTTCTTAAAGCCACAAATAAGGCTTTGGACTTCTATAAAAGCAAGAAATCATTAGGATTAAATACGGCAGATAGTACTAAATTAGAATACATTTTTATACATGCCGATTATTCCTTAATGAAAATCATGCTGGATGATATCCTGTATATAGAGGGCTTAAAAGACTACATCAAAATACATTTGAAAACTCAAAAATTCCCAGTAGTTTGTCGGATGACCATGAAGTCCATAGAGGAAAAACTACCTTCAAGCGATTTCCTCCGAATCCATAAATCCTTCATCGTTTCCTTAAAAAAAGTGGAATCCATTCGAAATCAAAAAATAAAAATCGGTGAAAATCATATCCCTTTAAGTGAAAATTACGCGGAGCATTTTTACCAAACTATAGGCTATCAAAAACAATAGCACTTTGACCATGGTCATTTTCTGAGCGGAGTAAACCGGGATCCTCAGAAAAAATGTAACTTTGGTTTTTGGTAACATCAACCTATGTCCATACTCAAAAAATTAGCTGGCGAAACGCTTTCCTATGGATTCAGTACTATCCTGGGGCGCTCCCTCAACTTTTTATTGGTATTCGTACACACTTGGGCATTTTTACCAGCAGAGTTAGGTATCAATGTAAAGCTATATGGTTACATGGCCATTGCCAATATTATATATACCTATGGCATGGAAACCGCCTATTTCCGCTTTGCCAAAGAGGCACATCAAAAGTATTACAACATCATCCTTTCTGCTATTATTCTAAGTTCTGGCCTGTTTACCTTGATTTTGTTTCTATTTTCAGACCCCTTGATGGCACAGCTGGGTTATGCAGGGAAAGGCGTATTTTTGAAGTGGTTGGCTTTGATTTTGGCTATTGATGCCATCACAGCCATTCCTTTTGCTCGTTTACGACTGGAACAAAAAATCAAAAAATTTGTCTTGGCAAAAATCATTTCCATCTTGATTAATGTTGGCCTCAATTTGTTTTTCCTTGTGGGATTAAAACCGCTACATGATGGCCTTTGGGGAGCTAATTGGCCTCATTTCCTTCATGATTTATACGATCCTTCCATTGGAGCGGGTTACATTTTTTTAGCCAACTTATTAGCCAATGCTAGTTTGTTTTATTGGCTAGGTGCTGAATTCAAATCCTTCCAATGGGAATGGAGTTGGGCGGAATTTAAATCACTTTGGATTTACTCCTACCCCATAATGTTCATGAGTTTGGCCGCCATGTTTAATGTAATGTTTGATCGATTATTATTAGAAGAATATTTACCAGAAGGGTTTTACCCAGGTCAAAGTTCCCAAGATGCTTTGGGTATCTATGGCAATTGCTACAAGCTTTCGGTATTTATGAGTTTGGCGATTCAAGCATTCAAATATTCAGCAGAGCCCTTTTTCTTAGGACAAAAGAATAGCAGTAACAGTAAGGAAAATTTAGCCTTGGTAACTCATTGGTTTGTCATTGTATGTACCTTTCTTTGGGTAGGTGTTTCTTCTAATTTATTTTGGATTCAACAATTATTTTTGAAGAGAGCAATCTATTGGGAGGGTATCGGTGTAGTTCCCATTTTATTGTTAGCCAACCTCCTTTTGGGAATTTATTACACTCAGTCTGTCTGGTTTAAGCAAACCAATAAAACCTATATGGGCACTATAATTACTCTGGTAGGACTAACTGTTACGATATTGGGGAATATCATTTGGATACCCGTATACGGATACATGGCTTGTGCATGGTCGTTTCTCTTGTCGAGCGCTATCATGACCTTAATGTGTTATTGGGGCGGACAAATTTATGACCCAACCCCCTACCGATGGAAAGAGATGCTCTTATACTTAGTGCTAGGGGCTTTAGCGATCATTTCTGGACGATTATTGGTGGATATACGAATTCCTAAACTACTTAGTCAGAATGTGGGCTTATTGTTGCTTTTGCTATTTATGATGCTCAAAGAATTAGACTGGAAAGGCGGAAAACCCAGTATTAAAATCAATTAATATTCTCCTACCTCATGAAGCAGGACATTAAAATGCAGTACTTGAGCCTCCGACTAAAAATTAGTCAGATGTTAACTCGTTTGCAGGAAAATGAAGGCACGATTCATGATTTACAAAGGCAATTACAGACTGCTCAGGAAAAGTTAGATTGTAAAACAGAAGAGCTAGCTAAGGCCCAACGTCGCCTAAAAGAATTGGAGAAAAACTTTAAAAAATCAGATAAAATTGTTAAAATTGTAGTTAATACAGATAACACAGCGGTCCCGACTGCTGAATTGAAGGAAAAGTTAGAAGAATATATCGTAAAAATAGATCAGTGTATTGAGCAATTGCGTCAACCATGAGCCAAAACCTACCGTGTAATCTTATTTTGGGTATTCAAACCATCGCCATGAAGGTTGATCCATTGGAAGAGGCATGTGTACGAAACGCAGCCAATTTGGTTAACAAATTAGTAAAATACTATGAACAACAGACCAATAGTTCAGACCCCAATGCTGTCATGGCTTTGGTTGCTTTGGATTTAGCCATGTGTGGCTTAAAATTTGATGAACAGCAGCGTTCATTAGAATCCAAGGTACTGAATGAAAACAAGCAATTGTTAGAATTGACTGATTTTTACGCCTTGTAATCCCACTTTTTCTTGATTCAGTCAGAACGGAGCCAACGTATAAAAAACCAAAGGTTCCATGATATTAGAAATAATGATAGCCATCGTCTGTTTAGCAGGTGGCGTATTTACTGGAAAAGTTTTCTTTTCTAAAGTGAATAAAAACATAGAGGAAGATGCCAAAAGGAAGGCGGATGATATCCTCAAAAATGCAGAAATCGCTGCAGAAAATCTCAAAAAAGACCGTATGTTGGAAGCCAAGGAAAATTTCCTTCGCTTAAGAGCTGAATTTGAGGAAGATACTCAGGGTAAAAAAGCTATTTTGGTTGAAAATGAGCAAAAATTGCGTGAAAAAGAGCGTCAATTAAATCAACAACAAGAACAACAAAGACAAGCAGAGCAGGAATTGAATTCTCAAAAACAAAGTTTGCAATCCAAAGAAGACAATTACCGCAAAAAACTAGAGGATGTTGAGAAAAAACGTCAAGAGGCCGAGGCCATGTTGGCCACACAAATCAGTCAGCTCGAAAAAATTGCTGGGCTTTCTGCGGATGAGGCTCGTCAACAAATCATGGATGCTTTAAAAGCGGAAGCTGAAAGTAAAGCAAGTTCATTGGTAAAACAAGCGATAGAAGAAGCGAAATTAACCGCTACCAAGGAAGCCAAAAAAGTGGTTATTGAAACTATCCAACGAACTGCGGCAGAGAATGCCATTGAAAACTGCGTATCAGTATTCAATATTGAATCAGACGATGTCAAAGGAAAAATCATTGGTCGTGAAGGTAGAAATATCCGTGCGCTGGAAGCCGCTACTGGAGTTGAATTCATAGTAGATGATACTCCAGAAGCCATCATTATTTCTGGTTTTGATCCTGTTAGAAGAGAGATTGCCCGTTTATCCTTACACCGTTTGGTACAGGACGGACGTATCCACCCAGCTCGAATTGAAGAGGTGGTCAACAAAACCAAGAAAAATATTGAAGATGAAATTATAGAAATCGGAGAAAAGACGGTCATTGATTTAGGCATTCATGGATTACACCCTGAGTTAATCAAGATGATTGGTCGTATGCGTTTCAGATCTTCATATGGTCAAAACCTTTTACAACACTCCCGTGAGGTAGCAAAACTTTGTGCTACCATGGCAGCTGAACTAGGATTAAATGCTAAGTTGGCCAAGCGTGCTGGTTTATTGCACGATATTGGTAAAGTTTGGCATGAGGAGCCGGAGTTACCACACGCTTTATTGGGTATGGAACTGGCTCAAAAATACAAGGAACATCCTGAGGTATGTAATGCCATCGGTGCTCACCACGATGAGATTGAGATGACTTCAATGATCTCCCCTATCATCCAAGTTTGCGATGCCATTTCTGGCTCTAGACCAGGAGCTAGACGTGAGATGATGGAGTCTTACATGAAGCGCTTACGTGATTTAGAAGCACTAGCTACTTCATTTGATGGTGTACAAAAATGCTATGCCATCCAAGCTGGACGTGAGTTACGAATCATGGTGGATTCAGAAAGTGTAACTGATGAAAAAGCATCCAATTTATCTTTCGATATCTCACAAAAAATTGAGAAAGAAATGCAATATCCAGGTCAGATTAAAGTTACGGTAATTCGCGAAATGCGTGCCGTGAATTTCGCTAAATAATCTAGAACTTGATTATTTGAAAGAGTTATCAAGTAGTAGAAACTTACAGTGGCTAGAATCAGCTATTTTCACTAAATTTTCCAACGCTGTCAAGGTTTAAAACCTTGACAGCGTTACATTTTTCACCACAATCATATTTTCATGGAAATCCGTAGTCCAGAGAATCCAGAGGAATGGGAAGCCTATTTTCAGCTTCGTTTCACGGTTCTACGCGAACCTTGGAATCAACCAGCTGGTTCAGAACACTTAGCTGACGATTCCGAGGCCATCCATGTCATGGCTATTGAAAATAAACAGGTAATAGGAGCTGCACGAATGCATCAATCCAAGGCTGGACAGGGACAAGTAAGATGTGTGGCTGTAGATGAAGCCCACCAAGGGCGAGGAATAGGAAAATTACTAATGCAAAACCTAGAACAGCAAGCGAAAGCACTATACTGGAAAGAAATTATATTAGAGGCTAGAGAAAATGCAGTCCCTTTTTATCAAAGTTTAGGATACCGCATCGAAAAAGAATCCTATCTTTTATTTGGTAGCATTCAGCATTTTACCATGAAAAAAAAACTATAAACTAGTGCTAGACACACCCCTATAAAAATAAATGGGCAGAGATAAATCTCTGCCCATTTAAGCTTTAAAGATAGATTAATGCTTATGTTCTAGCCCCTGTGCACTAGGAATTTGATTGAATTCAATACCTTGCTTTTTAGCATCCTTAAATGCCTCTTTAGGCTTAATATTCAATATTTGAAATAACTCAGCATCCGATTTAGCATCTGGATTAGGCGTAGTTAACAACACATCTCCTGAAAAAATCGAATTCGCACCCGCCATAAAACAAAAGGCTTGACCTTCGTAATTTAATTCCAAACGACCTGCTGATAAACGCACTGCCGACTTAGGCATCATTATTCTGGCGGTAGCAATCACACGAACCAATTCCCAAACAGATGCTGTTTTTTGATTCTCAAATGGAGTTCCCTCAACAGGCACCAAATTGTTTACTGGCACAGACTCTGGATGCTCTGGCAAATTGGCTAGAGTCAATAACATGCCAATTCTATCATCCACACTTTCTCCCATACCAATAATTCCACCCGAGCAAACAGAAATATTTGCTTTCCGCACATTGCCTAAGGTCTCTAAACGATCATCATAGGTACGCGTGGAAACCACATCATCATAATATTCCTCACTCGTATCAATATTGTGATTATAGGCATACAAACCCGCCTCTTTAAGGCGCTCGGCTTGTTGCTCCGTCAACATACCAAGGGTACAACAAACCTCCATACCTAGGGAGTTAACCCCCTTCACCATATCCAAGACTTTATCAAAATCAGAATTATCGCGTACCTCTCTCCAAGCTGCACCCATACAAAATCGAGAACTTCCATTTTCTTTGGCTCTCAATGCTGCTTCTATTACCTCTTGATAAGGTAATAATTTATGAACCTTCACATTGGTATGATATCTAGCTGCTTGAGAACAATAGGAACAATCTTCTGGACAACCACCTGTTTTAATGGACAACAAAGTGCTGATTTGTACCTCATTGGGATCATGGTATTGACGATGTACCGTGGCAGCTTGATAAACCAAGTCTAAAAACGGTTGATTAAAAATCGCCTCCACCTCAGCACGAGTCCAATTATTACGAATCATATTTTAAATTTTTACCAAAGATACTTTGAAAATCTTTTACCACGAAACACTAATCCAATTCCATCATGTAAGGCATCATAGCCAAAAAGCCTTCTCTCTTTTTGATGCGGTCCAATTCAAAGATTGATTTAGCCCAAGGGATATTGGATTGGGCCCAACGTAATTCCATACTTTCAGAAGAGGTAGCTGATTCCAGAAGTGTATCAAAAAAAGACTTTGCCTTTGGGTAAACCGCTACTTTATAGTCACCATCTTTCAACTTAGATTTTTGAGCAGCTATGGCAATAGCCTTATCCAATCCTCCCAACTCATCTACTAATCCATTCTTTTGGGCTTGCTCCCCCGTCCAAACTCTTCCTCCCGCCAATGATTTTAATTTTTCAACCGACATTTTTCTGCCCTCAGCAGCCTTGGTCGTAAAACTCTCATAGCCCTTATTGACCATATTTTGAATAATCGACTTCTCGAAATCGGTTAATTGACCTGCAGAATTTAAAAAATGTGAATGCTCATGGGTACTCACATGATCTTGGGTAATACCAAGTTTATTTTTAAAGAAATTATCCAAATTTAACCATTGAGCAAATATGCCAATGGAACCAGTTATCGTAGTTGGCTGTGCCACAATCACATCTGCCCCCATAGCCATATAGTAACCCCCGGAAGCAGCATAATTAGACATAGAAGCAATGACAGGCTTCACTTTTTTGGCCAATAAAATCTCTCGCCACATAATATCCGATGCCAAAGATGATCCTCCTGGGGAATCAATTCGTAAAACAATAGCCTTTACAGAACTATTGTCCCTTAATTTCCTAAGTTCTTTTACAAAATCATCCGAGCCAATTGAGCCTTCTCCCCCTCTAGTACCAACAATTTCACCTTCTGCCACCAAAATAGCTATTTTCTTCGTTCCTTCTACCTCTGGGATGGGATTTTTTGCGTGTAAATAATCCGTTAATTTGACCAAAGATAATTTTTCTTTATCCCCAATCTTTATTGATTTTTTCAATAAGGACTCAAATTGATCCCAATAACCCAATTTCAACATACCTAGCTTTTCCGCTTTTTGAGGATTCATGGCTTGAAGACTATCCGCAATTCGATCCAATTTAGGAATGGACAAGCCCTTACTGAGGGATATTTTATTAAATACTACATGATTGATGGATCGAATAAATGATAAGGTTTGTTCCTTATTTTCAGGACTCATATCTTCTCGAATAAATGGCTCCACTGCCGACTTATACGTTCCCACGCGAAATACCAAAGGTTCGATTTCCAGTTTATCAAATGCCTTTTTGTAAAACATATATTGAACTGAAATACCATTAAAATCCAATAATCCTGATGGATTCAAGTAGACTTGATTGGCAACAGAAGCTAAATAATATGCCTTTTCTGAGTAAGAATTGGAATAGGCATAAACAAATTTCCCAGACTTCTTAAACTTCTCTAAAGCGTCCCTAATTTCAGACAGCTGGGCATATCCTGCCATTGGGAAGCTTATATCCAAATAGATACCTTTGATTTTATCGTCCACGCGAGCTCTCTCCAAGGCCGAAATGATTTGAATTAAACCTACCTTTTCGGTACTTGAAAAAAAAGGATTAGGTATTTCTGCGAAGGGATTATCCTCATCCGAGGCATTTTCTGCCATGGGGCGATTCAAGTCCAATTTCAAAATGGAGTTTTCCTTTACCTCATAAACGGAATCAGATGAACTCATAGCCGAACCCACTCCTACTAGTAAAATGATGCTTACTAGAAGAAACAAAAACATGCCAACTATGGTCGCTAGTGTGTATTTAACAAATTGCCACATATACATTTGAATTTACTTGCGAATTTGATGTCATTACTTAACAATCCATCACAAAATATGTTCAAAGGAAAATTCCAACAAACAACGGAGAAATGTCTATCCGAAATTTTTACGGTAATCTTCTCTTGATTGCTTAATCACTTCATGTGCCACTTCTCGGCCATATACATCGTCGATGTCCACTGCCAATGAACTCGTTTCCCCTGGCAACATTTTATAAGTCCAAAAATAATGCCTAATTCTTTGAACAATATCTTTGGGAGCCTCAGAAATATCTCTCCACTTACCGTAAATAGGATCATCTTTCAATACCGCAATGATCTTATCATCTGCTTCACCCTTATCAATCATACGTATTCCACCAATAGGAATGGCTTGACATAAAATATCGCCATGAGTAATAGCTCTCTCAGACAGGACACAAATATCTAATGGGTCACCGTCTCCTTGTAAAATTTCCTTTCCAGAATATTTCCTTGCTAACTCAGCAATGCCTTCCGCGCAATAAGTTTGAGGTAAAAAGCCGTATAAGGCAGGAACAATATTGGAAAACTTTTGAGGACGATCAATCTTCAAATAGCCTGTTTGCTTATCAATTTCATATTTAACGGTATCCGTAGGCACAATTTCAATAAAAGCCGTCACCAATTCTGGCATTTGATCTCCGATTTGAATTCCATGCCATGGGTGGGCTTTAAAGAAGTTTCTATTCATGATATTTTTCTGGGTTAAATTGCTACTCAGGTTTTAATCCTGCTAAATTACAAAAAATATACTGAAATCAGCCCTGCTAAGTCCTTTCTAAGCTCAGCCATTTAGCAAGCATTCCATTTAATTTAGTTAAATTCGTAGTTTGAATTCCATTGATTATGATTTATCCCATCATACCTTACGGTGATCCTGTCTTAAGGAAAGTGGCCAAGGACATTGAACCTGGCAGTATTGATTTAATCACCTTGGCAGATGATATGTTTGAAACCATGTATGCTGCTAGTGGTGTAGGATTAGCTGCACCTCAAATAGGTAAAGACATTCGATTGTTCGTCGTGGACGGCCGCCCTATGAATGAAGGTGAAGAGGATGAAGATATAGACACCTCGCTCATTGATTTTAAAAAGGTTTTTGTCAACCCTACTATCATCGAAGAAACCGGGGAAGAATGGGGATTTGAAGAAGGATGCCTTTCCATCCCTGGAATTCGAGGTGAAGTTTGGCGGCCAGAATATGTGAAAATTCATTATTTCACCGAGAATTGGGAAGAGAAAGAGGAGGTATTCGAAGGCCTTGCCGCTCGAATTATTCAACATGAATATGACCATATCGAAGGCATTCTATTCACCGATCATTTGAATGTGGTTAAAAAACGATTGATTAAAAATAAATTGACTGATATCACCCGCGGAAAAGTTTCTGTGGATTACAAAATGAAATTCCCTAGGTAATCAAATATGAAGATTTCAACTACTTGGCTTAAAGATTTTATTGATTTATCTCAACTTCCTCATCAAGGCAGCCCAGAAGAACTAGATGTATTATTAACCAATACGGGTCTAGAGGTGGAGGGCATTGAATCACACGACCAAATACCTGGCGGTTTAAAGGGCTTTGTGGTGGGCGAAGTGATGAGTTGTGAAAAATTCCAGGTGAAAGAAAAAACGTTAAGCGCTACTACCGTGGATGTCGGCCTGGAGGAATTATTACATATCGTATGTGGAGCAGCCAATGTGGCTCAAGGACAAAAGGTCATTGTGGCTACCCCAGGTACCACTTTATACGATAAAGAAGGAAAAGCGCTTTTTACCATCGAAAAACGCAAGGTATATGGACAGGCTTCCGAGGGAATGATTTGTGCTGAGGACGAAATTGGAATAGGAGATTCACATGATGGAATTTTAGTGCTTGATACGGACTTACCCAACGGCACTCCAGCCACTAAATACTTCAATATTCAATCGGATTTAGTATTAGAAATTGGTCTTACTCCTAACCGTGCCGATGCGGCTTCCCATTGGGGCGTAGCTAGGGACATTAGAGCAGTGAGTGGATTGTCCATCACATTACCTGATGTTTCTGCTTTCCAAGATGCGGAAGATAAATTACCTATCGAAGTCAAAATTGAGGATGATGGCTGCACCCGCTTTTGTGGCATCAGTTTAGATCAAGTGCAAGTAGGCCCTTCTCCGGAATGGTTAAAAGAACGCTTGCAAGCCATTGGTTTGCGTCCCATCAATAACATTGTCGACATCACAAATTTCATTTGTCATGGATTAGGTCAACCGATGCATGCTTATGATTGGGATCAAATCAAAGGACAACAATTGATCGTCAAAACCTTGGCCGCGGGCACTCCATTTACCACCTTGGATGGTGTAGAAAGAAAATTAGATGGGGAAGAAATCATGATCTGTGATGCCTCTGGGCCGATTGGTTTGGCTGGAATTATGGGTGGCGCGGGCTCGAGTATTCAAGATAGCACTCAAAAGGTATTTTTGGAAGTAGCCTATTTCAAACCCGAGCGCATCCGTAAATCATCACAAGTACATGGTTTAAAAACAGATGCCTCTTTCCGTTTTGAGCGTGGAACTGATATAGAGGCAAAATTATTGGCTTTGCAATACGCGACCATCTTGATTCAAGAATTAGCGGGGGGAAAGGTAGCCTCTCAATTAGTGGACTACTACCCGAACAAAGCTACCTTGGCATCCATCGATATGACTTATGAGCGAATTCATTCCATCATGGGAATAGAATTAGCTCCTTCGCGCATTCAAGAAATTTTGAAGGCATTGGATTTTGAAATTACTCATGTATCCGAACAAGGTTTTACTGCCTTGGCACCTGCCTATCGGGTAGATGTGACTCGTGAAGCGGATGTTATTGAAGAAATTTTGAGAATTCATGGCTTAGATAATATTCCTTTATCTGATCATCTTAGCGCGCATTTCATTTCTGAGTTTCCGGCTTTGGACAAAGAAAAAGTGCAAAAGGACCTTTCACTACAATTAGCGGCAAAAGGTTTTCAGGAGATTATCAGCAATTCCTTGACCAAAGCAGAATTTCATTCTTGGATTCAAAAGGATTTAAACTTTGAGACAGTAGAAATTTTAAATAAACTATCGGAAGATTTAGGGGTCATGCGCCAACACATGGTGTTCCATGGTTTAGAGGCTTTAGCTCATAATATCAACCGCCGTCAAAAAGATTTAAAATTGGTGGAGTTTGGGAAAACTTATCATAAAAAAGGCAACAAATACATAGAGAAGCGCCATGCAGCCCTCTATGCCACGGGTTTATGGCAAGGAGAAACCTGGGATGCCAGTCCTCAAAAAACTCAATTACACCACCTATATCAGGTTTGTCAAGCAGTGATGCAAAAACTGGGCAACAAGCCATTTGATACGGAGGCCATAGAAGGGTCTTCTGTCTTTGCCTATGGATTGCGTATTTCTGTCCAAAAGAAAGCCTGTTTAGAAATAGGCATGATTCAACCGCAATTGGCCGAGAAATTCGATGTCAAGCAAGATGTGTTTATGGCTGATTTCGATTGGGACTATTGGGTAAAACAGGAAAAATCAGATTTCGTCTATCAAGAAATACCAAAATTTCCTGAAGTACGTCGTGACCTCTCTTTGGTCTTAGACAAAGAAGTTAGCTTCCAGTCCATTCAAAGACTGGCGGATCAAACGGAAAAGAACATTTTGAAGCAAGTAGCCTTATTCGATGTCTATGAAGGTAAAAACTTGGGGGAAGGAAAGAAATCCTATTCCATCAGTTTCATTTTGCAGGATGAGAATCAGACCTTAACCGACAAGGTCATTGATGCTACCATGTCTCGATTCATCCAGCGCTTTGAGAAGGAATTAGGCGCCATTATTCGTAAATAAAATTCTTAATTGTCTTTAAAGTATAAGTTTACTGGTAATATTTTATCAGTAAACTTATATTTTCATACACTATTATCAGGCAATTATTTCATAATATTGCCCATAACTGCTTGATCTTTGCTGATATATCATGGGCAGTTTCGAAGCACTAATAGTTATGAATACCTTTGTCCATTTTCAACAAATACCTTTTTATTTTACCCATCTCATTCCAACAAAATTACAAGTAGATGGAAAAACATATCCTTTAAATGAAGATATCATAATCCATCATGACCCTGCAGTTCAGGGAGCTAATCAATTCAATCTAATTTACTGGGGTTTCATTCAATCGCAAGCCAGCTATTTATCTCTAGACGGCCAAGTATTACAGCTAAATGTGGTATTCATTAGAAATAAATTACCCGTGATTTCAATGAATGTATTCTTACTGGGTTTAGCATTATGGCATCGAACCAATATGCCTTGGATTATGGTCGCAACTATGACCATATTTCCGATTTCTTATTTGCTCGAAAGCATTATAAAATTCGTCAAAATCAGAAAATCCAGTTCTGTCTTATAAACAAAGAAAGAGGGCCAAAGCCCTCTTTCTTTTCTCAGCTTATAAAGCTTAATTATCTCTTCATGAAATTACCCATATTAGGCATTTTCATTTTTCCATCTTGCACCTTGTTCATCATGCGCATCATTTTACGCATATCTTCAAATTGCTTCAAAAGATTATTCACTTGTTGAATAGAAGTTCCTGAACCCGCCGCGATACGATTTTTACGAGATGGATTCAAGATATCCGGATTTTGGCGCTCTTTCAAGGTCATGGATTGAATGATTGCTTCAATGGGCTTAAAAGAATCATTCGAAATATCTACATCTTTGACGGCTTGGCCCATACCAGGTACCATACCCATCAAATCTTTGATATTTCCCATCTTCTTGATTTGCTGCAACTGCGTGTAGAAATCTTCAAAAGAGAAATTATTTTGACGAATCTTTTTATTTAAACGGGCAGCTTCATCCTCATCAAAGGCCTGTTGTGCGCGCTCCACCAAAGAAAGTACGTCACCCATGCCCAAGATACGATTAGCCATACGATCAGGATAAAACTGATCCAGAGCCTCCATTTTCTCACCCGTCGAGATGAATTTAATAGGTTTCTCTACAACCTGACGGATAGACAAAGCCGCACCTCCACGAGAATCACCATCCAATTTAGTTAAGACAACCCCATCAAAATCCAGGCGATCATTGAAGGTTTTGGCTGTATTCACCGCATCCTGACCCGTCATGGAATCCACTACAAATAAAATCTCTGTGGGTTTAATGGCGGCCTTAACCGCTGCTATTTCATTCATCATGGCCTCATCCACCGCCAAACGACCGGCGGTATCCACAATGACTACCTTCTTACCCATCTTACGAGCATAAGAAAGAGCATTTTCAGCTATGTTAACCGCATCTTTATTTTCTGGCTCTGCATAAACCTCTACTCCAACCTGCTCTCCCAAAACTTTCAATTGGTCAATCGCCGCTGGACGGTAAATATCACAAGCTACCAACAATACCTGACGACCTCCTTTTTTGATGTATTGAGCTAATTTACCAGAGAAAGTGGTCTTACCCGAACCTTGCAAACCCGCAATCAACACCACTGAAGGATCTCCTTTTAAATTGATATCCTGCTTTTGGCCTCCCATCAATTTGGTCAACTCTTCGTGCACAATCTTCACCAACAATTGACCTGGCTCCACTGAAATCAAAATCTTTTGACCCAAAGCCTGCTCTTTGATTCGATCAGTAATTTCCTTGGCTACTTTATAGTTCACGTCGGCATCCATCAAAGCTCTTCTGATTTCTTTGACGGTAGCAGCTACATTGACATCGGTAATTCGGCCATTTCCCTTGAGGGTACGCATGGCAGAATTCAACTTTGAACTTAAATTTTCAAACATAATGTGGAATCGATTAAAAAAGGGAGTGCAATTTACGCTTTTTCGAGCAAAATTTATTCAAATAAAATCGTCTTGTTTTGATGAATAAACACTCGATCCTCTAAAACTAAACGCAGAGCCTTGGCCAATACGATCTTTTCTACATCTTTTCCGGCCTTAGACATGTCCTTGGCTGAATAGGTATGATTGACGGGTACTACCTCTTGGCAGATAATTGGCCCTTCATCCAAATCATCCGTTACAAAATGGGCTGTAGCCCCAATAATTTTCACTCCTCGATTATAGGCTTGTTGATAGGGCCTTGCACCTATAAATGCTGGCAAAAAGGAATGATGAATATTTATTAATTTTCCCCTGTGCTTCAAGGAAAACTGAGGGGTTAAAATACGCATGTATTTCGCCAAAACTATCAAATCAGGTTGGTAAGTGGCAATTTGTTCATCCAATAATTCCTCATGCCTGTCCCTGGATAAACCTTCGGCAGAAATAAAATGAAAAGGGACTTGAAATTGAGCACAAAGGGGCGCCAAATCTTCGTGGTTACCAAGAACGGCTTCTACCTTAAAATTCAAATCTTGGTATTGATATTTAATCAATAACTCTCCGAGGCAATGATGTTCTTTCGTGACAAGTATCAGCACCCGCTTCTGCTTGGGTGAAATTATATCAACCTCGGCTTGGGCTGGGAGCATGTCTAAAAGCTGTCGTTGTATTTTTTCTACATCGCAAGTACCTGTAAAAGATATCCTCATAAAAAAACGATCGGAGTCCTCATCTACAAACTCATTTGTTTGAGTCACATTCACCATTTGTTCAAATAAAATCCCTGTGATCTTATGAACAAGGCCCTTCTCATCTCGGCAGGCAATTTTAATAATCGTTTCCATGAAAAAATTCTTCGTAAATTCTTCAAATTTAGGCTGAATTAATGGAGTAAAAAAGATTTAGTCCGTACCTTTGCAGGATTATCTGAAGCCTTACAGATAATTGTATGAACATAACATCCTTTATTTGATTTAAACAATGGAAAAAATTAAAGTAGCTAACCCAGTCGTAGAACTTGATGGGGACGAAATGACCCGAATCATTTGGAAATTCATCAAAGATAAATTGATCTTACCTTACCTAGATTTAGATATTAAATACTATGATTTAGGGGTAGAATACCGTGATGAAACCAATGATCAAGTAACGATAGAGGCTGCTGAAGCCATCAAAAAATATGGAGTTGGTATCAAATGTGCTACTATTACTCCGGACGAAGCTCGTGTAACTGAGTTTGGTTTAAAGCAAATGTGGAAATCACCTAATGGTACCATCCGTAATATCCTGGACGGAACCGTATTTAGAGAGCCTATCGTTTGTGCCAATGTACCTCGCTTAGTTCCTAATTGGACTGCTCCTATCATGATTGGTCGTCACGCATTTGGTGATCAATACCGTGCTACGGACTTCGTAACCAAAGGAAAAGGAAAATTAACTGTTACTTTCACTCCGGAGGATGGAGGTGATGCTCAAACTTTTGAAGTGTACAATTTCAAAGGTGATGGTGTAGCCTTAACGATGTACAATACAGACGAGTCTATCCGTGGTTTTGCTCACTCATGTTTCAACATGGCTTTGAGCAAGGGATGGCCTTTATACTTATCGACTAAAAACACCATTTTAAAGAAATACGATGGTCGTTTTAAAGATATATTTGAAGAAATTTATTTGGCTGATTACAAAGCGCAATTTGATGCCAAAGGCATCGTATATGAGCACCGTTTGATTGACGACATGGTGGCTTCTGCCTTGAAATGGAATGGAAATTTTGTTTGGGCATGTAAAAACTATGACGGAGATGTTCAGTCAGATACTGTTGCTCAAGGATTTGGTTCTTTAGGCTTAATGACTTCCGTGTTAATTACTCCAGACGGTAAAGTAATGGAAGCTGAGGCTGCCCACGGAACAGTGACTCGTCACTACCGTGATCACCAAGCAGGTAAACCCACTTCTACCAACCCTATCGCTTCTATCTTCGCATGGACTCGTGGTTTGGAATTCCGTGGTAAATTAGACAATAACCAAGCTTTAATTAATTTCTGCCAAACCTTAGAAAAGGTTTGTATTGAAACAGTGGAGTCTGGTAAAATGACTAAAGATTTAGCTGTTTGTATCCATGGAAATAAAGTTCAGCATGGAGAACACTACTTGTATACAGAAGAATTCTTGACCGCTTTAGATGAAAATTTAAAAGCTGCTCTAGGTAAATAATTCTTAGCATACTCATTAAAAAGCCCCTTAAATAAGGGGCTTTTTTGTGCTCTTGTATATCACCCAAATTGATCGATCGTCGGATTATTTAACGACTATCAGACTTTTGTTAAATACTTGTCCTTCCGACTTCAAGACAAGTTGATATTTACCCGAGTAGATTCCTGCTAAATTCAAATTAAAGGCCCCATCTTGACTGATTTTTCCTTGCAAGGCCAAACGACCGTCCCAATTGTACAATAAAAATTCTGCCCCAGCAAGACTGTTAATACATTCAATATTGACCTCGTTACTGGCAGGATTAGGGAAAATCGACATGCCACCATCAGCTGGTAAGGTATAATCAAACTCTGCTTTGGCACTGAGGCAAGTCAAGGTGTTCGTATATCGCTTAGAAAGGGTGAGCGCATATTTACCCGAAGACCTCACGCGCAACAAATTGGATTTCTCACCTAATGACACTCCATTTAACTCCCATTGGTAATTTATTTGAGGGTCTAACTGAGTAGTATTCAGTTTCAACATATATGGCCCAAAGGTCGTTATCGAAGCGACAGGCTGCGGGAAGGTTTGAACTTGAACTTTATTGGAATAATCAGAAATACAGCCATTGGCATCTGTAGTCTTTACCTGAAATGAACCAGTTGTCTTAATGGTCTGACTAAGTCCTTGGAAGCCATTGGACCAAGAATAATTTACACCACTTCCTAAAGCTTTTAACTCAACGGATTTGCCTTCACACATTAAAGTATCTCCTAACACAGAAATTCTAGGTTTAGCTGGAATTGGGAACGTATTCAAACTAAAATTAGGAACAGTAAACTGATTGCCTAAATCATCCTCTAAAATGGCAGAATAATCACCTGTACCAAGCAATTGATTTTTTAGCTGAGTTCCTATTTTAGCGGAGCTAGCATTTAACCAAGTTACCTTCTTGAAATTTGTTGATAAATCTACAGAAAGTTCATAGTTCGGAGAACAAGCAATTTGAATATTTGGCATTGCTTTTGGGATAATTGGAGTTTTAATAGCATCCAATTGTTTCGAGATTTTTTGATACCACAGGTCGGCTAAAGTCAGATAAGCACCTCGAGAAAAGTGAATACAATCTGATTTTCTAGGTATTTCAACATCTTCCGTATTAGGGCCCGAAAATAAAAAAGGAACACCACTAGTACTTACAACATCCTTCTGCGCTTGAACAATATCTGTCGACCACAGTGTGGGCGTACAGCTTCCGTCTGACAATTGAACAGAAACGGAAGAAGCTTCTGCAATTATCCAAGGTACGTCCATTCCCGTATGTTTTCGCAAGGTCGTGATGACTTCTAACAGGTAGTTTTTATAATCGGCGTAGCTTGTCTTATGAAAAGCATCATTTTCTCCTTGATGCCACAAAATCGCTCGAACACCATTCTTTTGTCCAAATACTTCCACCGCTCTCTTCAAATTGGCATAAGGAAATCCCTTGGGATAATAAATCTCTGGCGCCCACTGACTCGCCGTGAGTAGCCCACGTGAAGACTCCGCCCAATTTTTTATCCCCGTCCCTAACCAAGCTGTGTTGATAAAACAAACTGGAACATTGTATTTTTTAACCAGGGAATCTCCTAGAATAGGCCAATAAAAATTCGAAAGTCCCATAGGTCCTATGGTAACAGTAGAGTCAATCTTTCTGAATTCCGTCATGGGATAATCCAAACTATATTCTCCAATGTATTTATTATTGGTACTTGGATTATATTCTTTGAAATAATTGAAAAAATTGGCGGCAATTACCCGATCATCTGTGGCCTCGGTATCATTGGGTCTGCGAAATGTCCCCTCGGCATTGGACTGTCCTGAAATGATAAAATTTTCACCCACCCCTACGCGGGATAGGAGTGTACTATCTTTGACTTGTTGATTGACTAATGTCCTAACTAAGAGTTGGTACCAGCCCCCTTGGACCTTGATACTTCCTTGAAATAGTCCAGCCTTAGGCTTTGCATCCAATGTAAACCAATCCAATGGTTGACCTTGACCAGCCTCCACCGGAATTAGTTTAGCCTGAACCTGATCCACTGTTCCTGTATAGTTTCCTAAAACTGAAAATGTCGCTTCATTTAGATTATTTCTCTGAAAAACTTGCCGCAGGTGCGGATAGCTAATTTTAACTTGTGCCTGAGCAGTCTGAATGCACATGCCAATCAATAGTGCCAGTAAACTTTTCTTCATGAGGAATATTTTGTTTGCTAATTTAGGGATATAATCTAAATGCTAAAAGTCTATAAAAAAGAAAGTCGTACCAGAATAAACCTGATACGACTTCTTTTGAGTTTCAATCCAGAGTTTCTTATTCCGAAACTACTGAGAAAGTTACTTTATGCTTCACTTCTTTGTGTAAATCTAAGGTAGCAGAATAATCTCCGATAGTTTTTACTTCACTATCAAAAGAGATTTTCTTGCGATCTACATCAAAACCTTTTTCTTTCAACATTTCTGAAATCTGAAGGCTAGTAACACGACCGAAGATTTTACCACTATCACCTGTTTTAGCAACGATGGTTAAATTCAAATCGCCGATTGAAGCTGCTAAATCAGCTGCATCTTGACGAATCTTTTCCACTTTGTGAGCCGCTTGCTTGATGTTTTCAGCCAAGACCTTGCGGTTGGATGGTGTTGCCATCATGGCAAAACCTTGTGGAATTAGGTAATTACGACCGTAACCTGGTTTCACAACCACGACATCGTTCTTGTAGCCTAATCCAGCAATATCCGTTTTTAATATTATTTCCATTTTTATTTAAATCAAATGTTTTTAGGATGTAACTGGTTTATTTTAAACCGTCTGCTACATATGGCATTAAGGCCAAGTGACGAGATCTTTTTACCGCTTGCGCTACTTTACGTTGAAACTTCAACGAAGTACCAGTGATACGACGAGGCAAGATTTTTCCTTGCTCATTCACTAACTTTAATAAGTAATCTGGATTTTTATAATCAATGTATTTGATTCCCGATTTCTTAAATCGGCAATACTTTTTCCGATTACTATTTTTATCTACAGGTTCGTTTACAAGTGTCATCTTATGCTTCTGTTTTTTCTGGTTTTCTTCCTACTAAACCTTTTCTCTTTTTCTCATTGTACGCAACTGCGTGCTTGTCCAAGGCTAATGTTAAGAAGCGAATAACCTTCTCATCACGCTTGTATTCAATTTCAAGCTTAGCTATTAAAGCTGGTGCGGCTAAAAATTCAAAAATCTGGTAATAACCTGTGTGCTTGTTCTGAATTGGGTAAGCTAACTTACGTAAGCCCCATGCATCTTCGTGAACAATTTGTGCACCGTTATCTACCAACACTTTCTTGAATTTTTCAACGGCGTCCTTCGTCTGTTGCTCAGACAAAACGGGAGTTAAAATGAACACCGTTTCATAGTTTTTTAATTCCATAAAAAATTGTTGTTAGTAAAAAATTAAAATTGGACTGCAAAAGTATCAAAAATACTTCACAATTAAAAACTTGAATGAAAAAATTGCTTAGCGTACCTCAAATGAGCCCAGACCAATTAAGAAGCCCTCTGCATACAGCTCAATCTCATGCTTACCCTCACGATAAGGTACCGCACGTGCGTAGATAAATTCGACCGACTGGTGATTATTTTCGTAAAAAATACGTTGCTTAGCTGTGTAGGATAAGTCTTTCCCTTTAAAACTGAAGGTACCTGAGCCCAGTGAATAATCCGATAAGGTTTGACCAGTAGGCTCAATGATACGTAAATAGATCGTTTTTACCTCTTTAGTTGCCAATGGATTTTCTTGTAAATGGAAAATCACTCTTATCTTATCAATCTTCTTTGATTTATGAATTCCCACTTCCTTTCCTCTGGATGAAATGGCATACACATTAACCCCCTCAGCACGTAAAGCCGCCGCCACGGAAACCTTTTCTACTAATTCTTGATTACGTACTTCCAAAATCCTGGAACGCTCGTTCAACTCTCTCTGCTTTACTCCAAAGGTTTCAGATGAATCCTTCAAGGCCTTCTGAACATTGGATAAACCTACCTGCAAAATCTTCGCCTCTCTACTCAAGGAATCATTTCTAGCTATCAAAAATGTATTTTCTTTTCGCAACTTTTTGATTTCCAAATCTTTCAATCCCAACAGACGGAGATAATAGGCTAATTTTTGCTTAAAATCTTCTTCATTCATTTTGGGATTCTCTGCCAATTCCTTTTTATCCCCTAGGATTTGTTCACGAGCCATCTCCAACTCGCTCACTCGGCCGCCTAATTTCTTGATTTGGATCATGCGTAATTGAAGCTGCTTGGATATAGAATCCAACTGCTCACTGGCATTTTCTGCAAACTTCTCCTGGGTATCACCAAATGAAAATAGCTGAATTTGATAGCGCTCACTTATCCAGAGCCCACTCATGATGAGAAGAAGCAAAGCAAGCACTACAATTATCCGCTGCTGACTTTTTTCTTTGGAACTCATATTATCTGAATCCATGTTCAAATTTTTCTATTTTTCGGAGCCTTGGTGGAACAAGCTCCTAGATTCAAAAATAATAAATTAATTTTACTTTTATTTTTTTCTTCATTCATTCTTTTCAAAATTCAAGCATGTCCATTGCCCAACACATTGCCAACATCCAAGCGCAATTGCAAGGTAGCCAAGCGAAACTCATTGCAGTTACCAAAACCCGAAGCATAGCTGAGCTACAAGCTACCTATGAAGCTGGCATTAAGGATTTTGGAGAAAACCGAGTGCAAGAAATGGTGGAAAAGCAAGCACAACTTGCCTCTGATATTCGTTGGCACCAAATTGGGCATTTGCAAACTAACAAAGTAAAATACATTGCTCCTTTCGTTCATCTAATCCATTCTGTGGACTCCTTTCGTCTTTTAAAGGAAATAGATAGTCAAGGAAAAAAAAATGGACGTATTATTTCTTGCCTATTCCAAATGTATATCGCTCAAGAAGAAAGCAAGTTTGGTCTAAGCAAAGAGGAATTACTTGAAATACTAGCCAGTCCCGAATTTGCTTCCTTGAGTCATATTCGAATACAAGGACTTATGGGCATGGCAAGTTTTACAGAAAATGACAATCAAATTGCCAAAGAATTTAGTTCTTTAAAGGAATTATTTGACGAGTTACAAGGTCAAAAAATAGCTTATCAAACAGGCTTAGTTGAGTGGAAAGAACTTTCTATGGGCATGTCTGGCGACTACCTTTTAGCTGCCAAACTAGGTTCTACCATGGTCCGTGTGGGTTCAGCGATTTACGGCGCCCGTTCTTAAGGATTGACTATTCCACAACACCATAGCCATCTCTAAGAAAAAGCAAAGTAAGGCCAAACTGAAACACCATAAGGCCCAGCTTTTTCTCTCCGGCGCTTCACCAAGTCCCTCTGGTACCTCTTGCTCAACCTTCACGAGCGACTGACCTCGATAATGATCTTTCAATTCCTCCAAAGAATAGCTGGCAAGCTGACTGAATTCTTTAGGATAATTTAATGCCAAATGAGCCATGGTTTTTCCATCAACCTGTGCTTCTACAAATCCATTCGCACCAGACCTCAGGTCTTGCATCATCGCTAAAGGAATTCGACACAACCAGGATTTTCCTAGCCAATTTTGCTCTGGGATGAACCTTTGGCCCGATTTATTCCAAATCAACAAACTTTTTTCTGCGGATTGATAGATAAAATTAGGGCTGGCTTTCACTTCAATCCCATGAGAAGAAATGCGCTGATGTAAAACGGGATTAGAAGCACTAGACAATACCATCTCATGCCAAACAGGCAAAAATAATCCATGCTTATTAAATCCATCTTGAGGACCCAAAACTTGAGAAGCAAACATAAAAACCTTCCCTTGACCCAGGTTAATTTTTTCTAAAAATGGCTTCCCGTTCATCCAGGAAATCAAGACCTCTTTCCCTGGATTCCATTCCCAAAGGGGTTTAGAAGTCCATAATTTAGCAGCATTTTCTTTTGTTCTCTTAGCCAAAATTTCCTGAAAAAAAGCTTGCTTCGTAGATACTTGTTGGACTGGGAGAGTAGAAGACGAGGTGACCGCCATTTGCTTACCTGAACCCGCCAAAAAACGATTGATATCTTGAAGTGTGGCCTCATTGGGATTCTGATTGGGAATGATGGCCAGCGAATGTCCTTGACTCACCCATTGATTCAAAGCCTTCCAATCTGAAGCTTTTAGATTTTCTACGCCTACTAAACATACAAATGCATCTTCCGGCAAACGAGCCGGTAAAAGTTCCGAAGTCGTAACTTGCTTGAACTCGAAAAATTCTTCTTTCTCAAATACCTTCTCTAAACTTTGTGCTTGATTTCCCACTACGTAAATTTTTCTTGGGGCTGAACTCTGCAACAAGAAATAAAAATTATTGTCAAAGGCCACGGGATCATCCATTTGCAACCTCAACTTGTAAACGCCCGAATTGGCCAAGGAAAAAGGAAAACGAAGTTCGACCGTTTCATCAGGTTCTAAATTCAGAGTTTGACTTGCCATCCTAAAATCATTCATGTATAAGGCAATTTGCCTGCCTTTGGCGGCCTTAGTCCCTCCGTTTTTCATCCGTACTAGTAAGTCATAGTTGGAATTAGGTCGAATAAACTTGGACGATAAACGGATACTATCTACGTATATATTATCCGAATGGATTCCGTCCAATTTTTGTAAAACGATAGGCTCATTTGATGATATTGGTGGTAGTGCTTTATTCTTAGGGAAATCGGAAAACCAATACAAGGTATTTTTCTGCTGATTTTCCTCGGAAATTTGTTGAGCTTGTTGAATGACTTGAGAAGGTTTAACACGACTTAATCCAGTTCCAATTTGATTCCATTGTTCTTGTATTCGAGGCCAGGCTTTGAGTTCAAAATCCTGACTTTCAAAATCATTAAAAAATAGATAGGCCTGTCCGTTGGGACTTTTGGGCAAGTTTTGAGCCTTTTCCAAAAATGCTTTCCTACCCGCAATGACTTGTAATGGACTATTGTCGACGTATAAAATAGGTTTGGAAACCGCTACTGAAGGGCTCGGCCCATCCCCAAGCGGATTCGCTAAAGCAAGGATTAAAAAAATAAGACTAAGCAATCGAGCTGTAAGAAGCCAGATTTTCTGAATTTGTTTTGTCCCTTTTCCTTCTTGGTAAACTTTATTTAGCCAGCTTAGATCAGAATAATACCTCCACTTGCTCGCTTTTCTGTGATAGAAATGCATCCATATAGGTATGATTAATCCCGATAAGGCCCACAAATACATGGGATGAGCAAAATGAATATTCATATCCTCTAAAATACAAAAAATCCCAATCGAACGACTGGGATTTTAAGAAATGAATGATTTAATCTTAGCGAGAAATAGAAATGATTTCAAATTCTAGTTTACCCGCTGGAGCCTGAATTTCTGCCAATTCTCCTACTTTTTTCCCTAATAAGCCCTTACCAAATGGAGATGAGGCTGAAATTTTACCTGCTCTTAAATCTGCCTCCTCCTCAGACACAATAGTATAGGTTACCACTGCTCCTGATTTTGTATTTTTAATTTGAACAATCGAATAAATGGACACTTTAGACAAATCAATGGTAGATTCGTCCAGGACCCGAGCATTAGCAATAATCTCTTCCATCTTGGAGATTTTCAATTCCAAGAGTCCTTGAGCATCTTTGGCTGCATCATATTCTGCATTTTCACTTAAATCACCTTTGTCACGGGCTTCAGCTATTTGTTTAGCCATATCTGATCTACCCTGAATCTTTAAGTGATGTAACTCAGCCTTTAATTTCTCCAGAGCTTCCGCCGTGTAATATTGTAACTTTGCCATATACTTTATTCATTATAAAAGGTGGTAAAAACAAAATAGAACGGCCTCCGACCGTTCTACTTAATTTATTCGTAGTTTTGCTTCGGATTCGTTCTTAAAATAAATATTTTATTATCAACACGTATTTCGGTTTATTTTGCCCTGCAAAGGTAATCAAAAAGCTGATAGTTTACCAAATGATTTCCAATATCTAACATTTAAGATATTTAGCTTATGCGTATAATTTTTTTCGGTACTCCTGATTTTGCGGTGGCTAGTCTGGAGGCCTTGATGGAAGCTCAATTTCAGGTAGTGGCCGTAGTAACTGCACCTGATAAACCTGCTGGTCGAGGTCAACAAATCCAAGCTTCCCCCGTCAAACTTTATGCCGAAAAACATCAGCTTCCAATTTTACAACCCATCAAATTAAAAGACCCGGAATTTCTGGAAGAATTAAAGTCATATCAAGCTGATTTGCAGGTTATTGTTGCCTTTCGTATGCTACCAGAGGCGGTTTGGAATATGCCACCATTGGGTACATTTAATCTACATGCCTCATTATTGCCGAATTACCGCGGAGCCGCACCTATTCATTGGGCAGTAATTAATGGTGAGGAAGAAACAGGTGTGACTACCTTTTTCCTTCAGCATGAAATCGACACGGGAGATTTATTATTTCAGGAAAAAGAGCCCATCTATCCAACAGATACCACTGGTGATCTATATGAGCGCCTGATGAAAAAAGGGGCAAAATTAGTGGTTAAGACCGCTCAAGCCATACAAGATAAAAATGTCCATCCGAGTCCACAAGTATTGACTGGTGACATGAAACCCGCACCTAAATTACATCGGGCCACAGGTGAAGTACATTGGTCAAAACCGGGTAAGGAAATCATCAATTTAGTGCGAGGCATGCACCCATTTCCAGGCTCACATACTACGTTTCAAGGCAAAAATTGCAAGCTGATTCGCGTGGAGTTTCATCCAGAAGTAATTCCCGACTTAGGTATTGGCGTATGGGATTCTGACCAAAAGACTTATTTGAGAGTGGGCTGTGCGGATGGTTACATCCAAATATTGGAATGGCAAATGGAGGGCAAAAAGCGTATGCCTATCGCGGAGTTTTTACGAGGCTACTCGTTTATCCTTTGATTTTTCTTTGCCATTTACCCAATGGAAAAAAATAGCCGGTCGTTCCGCACTGTACATAAGCCCATTGCTCCTGCAAATTGACATGAATCCTAGGTTTAGGATCCTGCTGATATAGTTTTATCCAATCTTGGGCACTGGGAGGCACAGGCATAGCATATTGACATAGGCAGGCTTGATTTAATCGAAACTCATTCATGGCTTCCAATAAATCTTGGGTATCTTGGACCAAATCTTCTCTCCCTATATTAGCCTTTTGCTCATAAATTAATTCATAATTACTTTTAAAATGTTCAAATTCAAAAGCTAAATTAGGATGCTGTCGGAGTAGTGCCGCTGAATTTTTAAAAGCTTGAATATGTCCCAAATCTGGGAATCCAATAAAATCTCCTCCCCAAAAAAGCCCCAATTCTTTGGCCAAAGCGCCCATTTGATCATACATGGGCCCTCTTTTCAAATACCGTTTTTTCCTGTAGATGGCTACATCGGCAGCCAGGCTAAAATTATGCATAGAAAGAGCAATTTTGGAACGACCTCGCTTTTGTAACAATCCTTGTTGAGCCAAGGACCTTGTTTCAGACGAATAGCGCATGCGATAATACCTGAATTTAAATTTTGCATTTAAACTATCTTTCAAGGATTGAAATAATTGGATATCATCGACTAATTCCAAAGCCCAAAAGGCCGTCAAATCTGGCTTATCAATGAGCAATCGCTGAGCAAGGTACTCATCCACTTGTCCACCCATTCTAAAGGTACTATCTGCTTGATAGGTTTTTTCTGAACGTTGACCCGAGGTATTTTCTAGAATTAAGGTCAAATTTTGAATGGGCAACATCCTATCCAGACTATCTTGCTGCGCGTACATCCAAACTAAGTCTTTCCATGAAAGACTATCGATTCGACTGACCTGACAAGTTCGAAGGACAGATTGTGCCAAGCTCGCGTAAGTTGATATACATAAGACTATCAAAAGCCCTATTTTACGCATACTGCACCACATTAATGTAGAGGAATAATCAATTGTTCCCCACGCAAGGTGACATCTTGATCCTTGTGATTTACCTCCATCAAGGATTTTTTAGTTACCCCGTATTTTGCTGCCACTACCCGAAGAACATCTCCTGGACCTACGGTGTGAATGGCTTTAATTTTGACGTTCAACCTCGTTACACCCACTTTGATTCCGTTCGGATCTACTCCAGGATTAAGAGCTTTTAATTGGTCTGGCTTTAATCCAAATCGATTGGCAATACCGAAAAAAGTCTCCCCTTTTTCCACTGTATAGCTATGACTTTTGCCACCAAGATCTTTCACGGCTTCAGTATCAGGAACCTTCTCGGCTTCCGCCTCCTTTTTTTGCTCCTCTAATTCCTTCTCAGCACTAGAAATGGCCAATTCGGCATTAGGACTAGGGTTTGCAGGCACTGTATCCTCAGCGGATTCAACGATAACTGGAGTTGGATCCTCTAATAAAGATTCATTCTCCTCCAATTTAAGCTTCTCAGCTTTGACCAATTCTTCAGATTTAGGGCTCAAAAAATGCTCGTAACCTACCAGCATTAATCCCAACAAAGTCACCAATAATATCAAAAGAGTGATTAAAGGGAGCTTCGAAGAAGAACTATCTTTGATAAATGAAAAAGGATTTTTCATGAATTACTTCCAATTTGATTTAGTCTGTTGGCTCATTTCAGCCACCTTTTCTACCAATTCTTGCTTGTATGTCTCTAACTTATGAGCCAAAGCTTCATCTGCAATGGCTAGCATTTGAATCGCCAAAATACCTGCGTTCTTGGAAGCATTTAGTGCTACAGTAGCCACGGGTACTCCATTAGGCATTTGCAAAATAGATAAAACAGAATCCCATCCATCAATGGAATTGGAGGATTTTACAGGCACACCTATCACGGGCAAAATAGTAGCTGAAGCCACCATACCCGGTAAATGAGCGGCACCACCAGCTCCCGCTATGATCACCTTCACTCCACGCTCTTTAGCCGTTTGTGCGTATTGAAGCATCTTTACCGGTGTTCTATGGGCAGATACAATATCCACTTCATAAGCAACACCAAATGACTGACAGATATCGATCGCATCTTGCATGACCGAAAGATCTGAACTACTACCCATGATAATTCCTACCATACCTAAAATTATTGCTTCTTAACTGATGACACGAATGATATTTTTAACTTGATTGGCCTTTTCTTCCACGGCTTCTCTACTCTCTGCGATAATACTTACATGCCCCATTTTACGAAAAGGTTTAGTTATCTTTTTCCCATATAAAAATGGAAAAACTCCCGGAATAGCCAACGCCTCCGAAAGTCCTTCATACTTTACTTTTCCAGTATGACCAGGCTCCCCTAACAAATTCAACATGCCCGCAAATACGGAGGTGGAGGTATCTCCCAAGGGAAGTCCCGCAATCGCCCGTAAATGCTGCTCGTACTGGGAGGTCATATTGGCTCGAATGGTCTGATGGCCTGAATTATGTGGACGAGGAGCGACCTCATTGATTAACACCTGTCCATCCTTGGTCAAAAACATCTCTACGGCTAACAAACCCACCATTTTCATTTCCTGAATCAACCTGGTAGCTATGTCCACTGCTTGCTTTTCAACATCTTCCGAAATGGCTGCTGGAGAAATTAAAAACTCCACCAAATTTTGAACAGGATGAAATACCATTTCTACTGTGGGGAAAGCCTTGACTTCACCATGTATGTTTCTAGCTACAATAACAGCCAATTCTTTCTCAAATTCTACCGCCTTTTCCAATAAACCTGGGGCATCAAATCCATCTGATATTTGGCCCTCATGGGCAATCAGCTGAACTCCCTTTCCATCGTAGCCTCCTTTTCCTAGCTTCTGATAGGCCGGCAGAAAATCGATATGCTCTTTGATTTCCTCTCTGGATTCTATCAATCTAAAGTCAGCTGTAGGGAAACCATATTGTTGAAAAAACTGCTTTTGGGTTCTTTTATCTTGAATCATGCGAAGCAAATGTGGCTGAGGAAAAACTTGCTTCCCTTCTGCTTCTAATTTCTCCAAGGCATCGATATTTACATGCTCGATCTCAATACTAATCAGGTCATAGAATTGACCAAATTGATATACGGTATCAAAATCCTGAAAAGAGCCCTGTTTGAATTCATAAGCCAAACGATGGCAAGGCGCCTCAGAATCTGGATCTAGGCAGGAAATTTGAAAATCTAAATCTACCCCTGCCTGTAAGAGCATACGCCCTAACTGTCCTCCTCCTAATAATCCGATTTTTGGCAAGTCTCGATACATAAATTCTATTCGAATAGATAAAATTACGGCTTTTGTTTTACCTTTGGAAATTATTTTCTTTGTCCCAATTAGATTCTTACAAATTTTAAGGTAATGTCGAAAAGAACGCTCACCCTTATTTGCATTTTATTACTAGCTGTGGCTAGTCGACTTTTAATCTTAGCAGGACCCGCTTGGGCAAATTTTTCTCCCATTACTTCCATGGCCCTATTTGCTGGTGCTTATTTTAGTTCTAGAACCGCTGCCATCTCTTGGACCATTTTGAGTATTTGGTTGGCGAATTTGGTATTAAATAATCTTGTTTACCCACAGTATTATCAAGGATTTTCCTTCGGATTCGCCCCAGTTCACATGGCTTTGTTCGTGGGTATTTCAATGGTGGGTTCTTACATGCTGAAAAATAGAATCACAGTGCTAAACTTCCTAGGTTCCAATCTTATGGTGGTGATAGGTTTCTTTTTACTTTCCAACTTTACTGTATGGTTAAATTTACCTTCTTGGGGAACTGCAATTGTGGGAGATGAATTAGTATATTCCAAAGATTGGAACGGTCTTATGCAATGTTATGCCATGGGCCTACCATTTCTAAAAAATAGCCTGATTAGCCAATTCCTATTCTCTGGGATTTTATTTGGAGGTTTTGAGTTACTCAAAAAACAAATTCCAGTATTGCGCTAAAACAAGAATGAATAGGCAGGCTATTCATTCTTGTACACTTTGCCATCCTTCATGACAAATTTCACTTTACTCATCGATTGAATCGTCTCGGCAGGATTTCCATCCACAGCGATGATATCAGCCCATTTTCCTGGTTCAATAGACCCCAACATATCACTTTGACCTAATAAATCCGCGGCATTTACTGTGGCAGTTTGTATTGTTTCTAATGCTGGCATTCCTGCTTCATGCATCAGTTCAAATTCACGAGCGTTCTTACCGTGACCAAATACACCAGCATCTGTCCCAAATGCAATTTTAACACCTGCCTTATAAGCTTTACCAAAAGTAGATTGAATCATAGGACCTATCGCTAAGGCTTTTGCACGAACCATTTCAGGATAGTAATTAGGAATTTTTGCCGAGTCCGCAGTAGATCTACCTGCAATCACAGTAGGCACATAATAGGTGCCATGCTTTTTCATTAATTCCATGATTTCATCTGTCATAAAAGTTCCATGTTCAATGGAATTTACCCCGCCCAAAACGGCCCGTTTTATACCTTCTGCTCCATGCGCATGAGCAGCCACTTTAAATCCATAGTCCTTAGCTGTTTGAACTATGGCTTGCACCTCTTCTACCGTAAATTGTGCTCCCATGCCATCTTTAGCATAACTTAAAACTCCCCCAGTAGAAGCTATTTTAATGACATCTGATCCTTCTTTATACCGTTGTCTTACGGCTTTGCGAGCTTCATCAACTCCGTTTATTACCCCTTCATCAGGGCCTAAATCTTTGGTGAAATATTGATTTACGCCGTTAGTTCCGTCCATATGTCCACCCGTAGTAGAAATGGCTACTCCAGCAGCAAATATTCTGGGCCCCTCTACTAAACCACTATTAATAGCATTTCTTAAACTAATACTAATCAATCCACCCAAGTCGCGAACTGTGGTAAATCCTGCCATCAGATTTTTCTTTCCAAAAACTAAAGCTTGATAGGCCTGATCTCCTGGATTCTTAACAAATTTATCCAGGTAGGCATTGGGATTGGTTTCACTTCTCAAATGAACATGCATATCAATCAATCCAGGCATGACTGTTCTATTTTTCAAATCAATAACTTGATCACCTTTTTCTGGATTAATATAACCAGATGAAACACTTATAATCTTTTTCCCCTGTACCGTGATGGACATTTTTGGCCAAACCTTCAATGTTTTCACATCGATAAAATTTCCACAATGAATAATGGTTTTTTGAGCAAGAATAGGCTGAACTGCCCACAAAAGAATCAGTAGAATTTTTTTCATTCGTTGTTGATTTAGTGATGTCGTAATTTATGCAAATACCTTGTTGATACCCTGTGTACCTTGTTGTTACCTAGTCGTTGCCTTACTGTTGCCTTGTTGCTACCTTGTAGATTTGACAACCTTCCAAAGGTTGTCAAATCTAAGTGGAAATCGCGCAATTCTGATGTATTCTGAAAAAAAATCCAGTATACTTATTGCTTCGAATCCAATATTTTATCCACATGTGACCAAAAGCTAGGGTAAGATTTAGCCACTACCCCTGGTTCATGAATCACGATTTCTTGAAGCAAGCCTAATGGTGCAAAGGCCATCGCCATACGATGGTCATCGTAAGTTTCAAATTCAGGAACTGATTTGCTTTCTGCTCGTTTCGAGCTTGTCAACTCATACCTCAGGCAAGACTCCACCTCCACTAATTGAGCGCCAATTTTACGTAGTTCTTGTTGCAAGGCAAAAACCCGGTCTGTTTCTTTCACTTTTAAGGATTCTATTCCCAATAGGGTGAGGTGAATATTTTTTGCTGCAGCTACTACGCAAATTGTTTGGGCCAAATCCGGACAATCCGTAAAATCCCAGGTCAAGCTAGATTTAGCATTTATTTTAGTCAACAAGAATCCTCTACCCGTGTAAGTACTTTTTACACCCATCTCTGCCATAATATGTTGAATGGCGGAATCCCCTTGTAAAGAATTCTCTTTTAAACCCAAAAGCTCCAATGAACTATCTTCAAAAGGCGACAATGCAACCATGGAATACCAATAACTGGCACCAGACCAGTCTGATTCCACAGCAAAAGGATGAACTTGATATTTTTGTGGAGGAATGTTGATCATTGCTCTATTCCAATCCACTTCAGCTTGAATACCGAAATGGCGCATTTGAGCTAAAGTCATTTCTATGTAGGGCTTAGATCCCAAAGAACCCCTAATTGTCAGTTCCAAACCATCCGGTAGCGAGGGTGCCAACATCAGGATAGCAGAAATAAACTGGGAACTTACGTCTCCACGAATAGATAATTGCCTGTTACCAGCATATGTAAATCCATTCAACTGCATGGGCGGATAACCTTCCTGATTCAAATAACTAATATCTGCACCCAAAGTCCTTAAAGCATCTACCAATATACCTATAGGTCGCTCACACATACGTGGAGTTCCTGTCATTTTTTTAGGTTGGCCCTTAATGGCATAATAAGCAGTCAAAAAGCGCATCGTGGTACCAGCATCCAATACATCCGCCACTTCCCCATTTTCTGACAATAAGCGTATCATTGTTTGAGTATCGCGGGCTTCAGCTAAATTGGAGAGATTGGACAAGTCCCCTCCCGCCAAAGCATTGATAATCAAAGCACGGTTACTTTCCGACTTAGAAGCGGGTAATGGTATAATTTCTTGAAAAGACTTTTTTCTCGGGAATAGGCGAATTTGACTCAAAACGGAGGGTGCTTAGCGCAATTTTAATGTGACAAGTGAAATAACAGCCAAAATAATCCCCACAATTAGAAAGCGGATGACAATTTTAGCCTCATGATAATTTTTCTTTTGAAAATGATGGTGCAAGGGAGACATTAGGAAGACGCGCCTACCCTCACCATACTTTCGTTTGGTATATTTAAAATAGGCCACCTGAATGATAACAGATAGATTTTCTACCAAAAAGATTCCACATAATACGGGAATCAACATTTCTTTACGAATAACGATAGCCAAGGTGGCTATCACACCACCCAGCATTAAACTTCCAGTATCTCCCATGAATACTTGAGCTGGATAGGCATTATACCACAAAAATCCTATACAGGCACCCACGAAAGCCGCACAAAATATGGCCAATTCACCTGAGTTAGGGATAAACATTACGTTTAAATACTGAGAGAAAACTTTATTTCCTGATACATAGGCAAGAATGGCCAGAGTCAAACCTATGATTACAGAAGTTCCTGCTGCTAGGCCATCGAGTCCATCCGTAATATTGGCCCCATTTGAAACGGCCGTAATAATGAAAATTACCACCAGAACATAAACTACCCAAACATAATGGTCTGGGATGAAGTCTGGCAATAACATATTATAATCAAACTGATTGTTTTTCAAAAATGGAACCGTGGTCATCAAAGATTTGTGATCTGTAAAAGACTGAATAGTGGAACCATCCGCTAGTACACTGACTTTGGAAAACAATCGTACTTTAATATGCTCATTAAAATACATAGTCAAGCCCACAATGATACCTAAACCTATCTGACCTACGATTTTAAATCGTCCAGAAAGGCCGTCTTTATTCTTTTTAAAAACCTTGATATAATCATCGGCAAATCCGACAGCACCTAACCAGATAGCCGAAGTCAATAACAATACAATGTAAACGTTGGTAATTTTTGCAAAAAGTAGTGTGGGTATAATCAAAGACAAAAGAATGATAAACCCTCCCATAGTAGGGGTCCCCTTTTTCTGCATTTGACCTTCCAAACCTAAATCACGAATTTCTTCTCCAATTTGAAGGCGTTGCAAGCGGTAAATTACCGTCTTTCCCCAGATGGCCGCAATCCCAAGGGACGTAATAATGGCCATAAATACCCGAAATGAAATATATTGAAATACCCCTGCGCCTGGAAGGTTCCATTGCTTATCTAAATAATCAAAGAGGTAATACAGCATACATATGGGTTTTTGGATCAGATATTAAAAGCAAAAATGCAAAATTTTACAGCTTTGTACAAATTAATTCAAGGCTTCGAAAGCTTCTCTGATCACCTGTTTATCATCAAAATCATATTTCACACCTTGAATCTCTTGGTAGGTTTCATGACCTTTACCCGCTACTAAAATAATATCTCCAGCTTGGGCCAATTGGTGGATGGCGTAAAATATCCCCGCTTTTCGATCCACAATTCGATTCATCTTAGCCTTTTCTTCCTGACTCAAACCTGCTTCCATTTGATCTAAAATCAATTCAGGATTTTCCTTCCTAGGATTATCGGATGTTAACACAAAAGCATCTGAATATTTGGCCGCTAATGCTGCCATGATTGGTCTTTTACCCGCATCACGGTTTCCTCCACAACCTATTACAGTAATGATTTGCTGATGTTTATTACGTATAGCTTGAATGGTTTTCAAAACATTTTCCAATGCATCAGGCGTGTGTGCATAATCGACTATGGCCATTTTATGTTGTTTGCCTGCCATTTGCTCAAAGCGCCCTGGTGCGGTTTTGAGGCTGGACAACTGTATCAACACTTCCATAGGATCTTCTCCCATGATTACGGCAGTGGAATAAATTGCCAATAAATTATAGGCATTAAATGTCCCTATAAGTTGAGCATGTACCTGATGACCATTGATATCCAACTGCAAACCAGCTATTCCATTACTTATGATCTTGGCCTTAAAATCTGCAGCATTTAACAAACCATAACTATATTTTTTAGCCTTGGTATTTTGTAACATGACCATACCTCGCTTATCATCCACATTGGTAAGGGCAAAGGCCTTTGAGGTCAATGCATCGAAAAATCCTTTCTTAGCTGCAATGTAGGCATCAAATGTCTCATGAAAATCCAAATGATCTCGAGTAATATTGGAAAAAATGGCCCCATGAAACTCAACGGCAAAAATGCGCTTTTGAACCACCGCATGCGAACTAACCTCCATAAATACATGGGTGCAGCCCTCATCCTTCATTTCTTTCAGTAATTCCTGTAAACTAAGCGAATCAGGCGTGGTATGTGTGGCAGGAATAACGCGGTCTTGAATCTTATTTTGAACCGTGGAAATTAAACCACAGCGGTGACCTAATTTTCTAAACAACTCAAATAATAAGGTGACGCTAGTAGTTTTACCATTGGTTCCCGTAATACCTACCAATTTCAAGGATTTGGAGGGATGACCATAAAATTCAGCTGCTGCTAAAGCCAAGGCCTCATTGGAATCTGCTACCTGTACACAAGTCACATCCGAAGGAATTTCAGTCGGTATTTGTTCCACCACCCAAGTTTTACATCCTTGCTCATATACTTGCGGCAAAAATTGATGGCCATCTACTTGAGTTCCTTTAATCGCAAAAAACAAAGAACCCTCTTTCGCCTTCCTAGAATCAAAGCACAAACTTGCTACCGATTGTTCATTTCCCAATAAGTTGATTACTGGTATCGACTGAAATAAAGACTGAACAGATAACATATTATCGGAGTTGAATTTGCAACAAAAGGTTTTTACGAGTCGGGCTTCCTGGAGGAATCGACTGACTAACTACAGTTCCCAGGCCATTGGCTTTCACTTTTAAGCCTCTGTTTTCTAAGGCAAATAAGGCATCTCGTAAATTCATACCCACCACATTCGGAACCGTTTTAGCAGGAAAGCTGAGTGGTGTATTTTGCACAGTTTGCTTGTCCATTTTAAACTCGAGCCAACTTCCGTCCTCTTCCACTCTAGGCAATCCAAGGCTGGAATATAAAATTGACTGATCCATGGGATGAACAGTATGACTCAAAGATGCCGTGTTCAAAGAATCAGGTAATGTACCCGATAATTTGCGGTGCAACTTCATATCTCTCAAATAAATATTATCCGCAATCTCTTTAAATACAGGCGCCGTTACCTGACGGGCGTAGGTAGCCTCCGCATGTCCTTGTGGATTATCAATGGATACCAATATGGTATATTTCGGTTTTTTAACAGGGAAATAACCAATAAATGAGGTATAGTATTTCCCAGGAATATATCGTCCATTGATGATTCTTTGGGCCGTACCTGTTTTACCTGCTATCCCATAGGAAGTTCCCTTGATGTTATTGGCGGTACCTCGAGTCACGACACCCTCTAACATCGTTTGGATTTTTTCTAGGGTTTTAGGAGAACATAGCGGACTGGCATCTCGAACTTGTTTTGATCGATAATCAATCACTACTTCATCTGCTCGGGTAGCCTTACTTACGATAATGGGTTGTACCCAATATCCATTATTGGCAATGGCATTATAAAATGCAATCAACTGCAAAGGAGAGTATTGGGTCGAATATCCCACAGATGACCAAAGCAATTGAAACGCATCCCATTTGGCTGGAACTGGAAAGTTAGGCTTAGGGTTAGGCTGTATTTGAAAATGTAAAGATTCAATTAAATGATACTTCTTTAGATAATCGTAAAATTTAGCTGGCTTGCTTGAAAAAACCTTCTTCATCAAAACCATGGTACCCACATTTGAAGAACTTTCTATGACCTGTGCCACGGAGATAGTTCCCATGGGATGGGAATCAGACATAGTTCCATTGTAATGATGATATTTACCATTGCCGGTAGAAACAGGCATATCCAAAGGTAAATCCGCTTCCTCTAACATGGCCATCATGGATGGTAATTTAAAAACTGACCCCGGGTCTCTAGCCTCTCGGATAGCATAATTGAAACTCTCCGAATATCCCGTTGGGGAATTGCTATTCTTAGATAAATTGGAAATTGCCTTAATCTCTCCAGTAGCTGTTTCCATCACAATCACCACGCCATAATCACCTTCGTAGGTGGTCATAGCTTTCATCAAGGCAGATTCCACAATATCCTGAATGTTGATATCTAACGTTGTATAAATATCCAATCCTGGCTTTGGCACTGATTCCTCCCCACCTTCCACGGGCCGCCAAGTATTTTTATCCATTTTCTCAAAAAAGCCTTTCCCCGGTGTCCCTTTCAGCTCTGCATTAAAACTACCTTCAATACCCACTGCTACCTTATCTTTCAAATAACCCACGGTTCGATAAGCCATTTGACCAAAGGGGGCATAACGAACATTGACTTTATCAAAAACAATCCCCGTTTTGGTAGCCTCACCTAAATTAAACAAAGGGAATTTGGCCACTTTTTTGCGCTCCTGAAAATCGAGTAAACGATTATTAAGCAATAAGTAAGTTTTACCGCTCTTTTTTGCTGCAACTATTTTATTTTTATATTCTTCGGCTGATCGATCTTGGAAAAAATTAGCTAAAGCATTGGCCAATTCATCAATATGCTCCTTAAAATTCTTTTCTGAAATTGCATTTCGATTATAAACGGATGGATCTAAACCTAAACGATATTTTGGCAAAGAAGTAGCTAGCAAACTTCCATCATCCGAATAAATATTTCCGCGAGTAGCATCTACACTTCGCTCTTTGATGTAGGTATTAAATACGTCATTGCGTAATATCTCGCCATTGATAAAAACAATTTTGTATAAATTAAAAAGTAATACCACAAACAGCATCACCACCAAGATAAAAAAACCAATAAAACGCTTGGTGATAATTTCACGTATGTTTTGTCTTTTACCAACTGCCATATACTATTCGATACTTTTACTTTTCTTTGGACTGATCCACCACCACTTTAGTCGGTGGGGTTAAACTTACCTCCAGGGAATATTTTTTCATGGCACCCGCCAAGTAGCTCTGCTTCCCTATCTTCATAAATTCTGCTTTCTGAGTAGTATAATCCGCCCGGATTTCCTCTAATTCTGCCTTTGTCTTAGCTATCTGATGGATCTTGCCATCCGCCAACATGGAATAATAGATGTAACCAATAATTAAAATAGCTATATGGGTAATTCGGTACACCAATTTCATGGGTAATTCGCCACCTGTCAATGGGTCCATATTGAACAACAAATCCAAGATTCCTTCTTTAGGAACAGAAGACTTGGAGGCCTGTCGTTCGGTATCTGAAACTTGTTTTGCCATCTTATATTTTAACTGCTATTCTCAATTTAGCGCTTCTTGAACGAGAATTTCTTTGTAATTCTTCTTCTGAAGCAGTAATAGGTTTACGTATGACAGACTCCAAAGGTTTATGCACCACCCCAAACATATCCTTGTCCTCTTTCCCTTGACAATTTCCTGTACGAATGAAATTTTTGACCAATCGATCTTCCAAGGAATGAAAAGATAAAATGACCAATCTCCCTTCAGGGGCTAAAACTGCCGCCGCTTGTTCTAAAAATTCCTCAATCACCGCTAGTTCCTGATTTACCTCGATGCGGACTGCTTGAAAGGCCTGAGCAAAGTACTTAAACTCACGGGATCTTGGAGCTAATTTAGCCAATATTTCTTTGAATTCCGATGTCGTTTTTAGTGCTTTTTGAGTCCTGGCTTGAAGTACTGCCTGGGCCAATGTTTTGGCATTTTTTATCTCTCCATACATGCCAAAAATCTTCTGCAATTGATCTGCTGAATAGCTATTCAACACCTCTGCCGCATCTCTGGAGGCAAAAGGTCCCATGCGCATATCCAAAGGACCATCAAAGCGAATGGAAAATCCTCTTTCGGCAGCGTCCAACTGAAAAGACGACACTCCAAAATCCGCCAAAATCCCATCCACTTGTTTAACCCCATGTATACGTAAATATTTCTGGATATATCGGAAATTGGCCGTAATCAAAGTCAATCGATCATCCTCTATTTTCTCTGCTTGTTTCCAAGCATCTGGATCTTGATCAAATGCGAATAATCGTCCATCTGGTCCCAATTTATCCAAAATAGCTCTGGAATGTCCACCCCCACCGAAGGTAACATCCACATAAATGCCTGCCGGCTTTATGGCTAAACCTTCAACGCATTCATGCAATAAAACGGAGGTATGGTAAGGGTTCTCAATCATAGGGTTCATTCCAAACAAATTTACAAATTATCCTGTGCTCCTTTTTATCAATTTGGGAATTTGTCCTCATTTTTTTTAAAGCCGCCTTGCTTTGTCCTATCTTTGTGCACAAGCATTTCTACATCATGATGAAACAATACATATTAAGTATTTTAATTGCCTGCCAAGTCACTTTCAATCTATCAGCTCAAAACTCGCAAGCTCCTAAATTGGGTCCATGGAGAGCTGAGCTACAGTCGCAAGGTGGCGGCCTGCCTTTTAATCTACATGTTGCTCCTGGCAAGAAGAAAAATACATTTTTAATTAAAGTAATCAACGGTTCCGAAAGCTTTCACCTGGGTGAATCTTTTTTTCGGGGTGATTCCTTGGTTATCCCTTTTGATCTGTATGATTCTGAACTGGTTGCCTCGCTAGATAACCAGCAACAAATGAGGGGTTATTGGATCAAAAAAAGAAATGGGAAATTTGTCAATCAGCTACCTTTCCAAGCTCAATTTGGTTCCACTGAACGTTTTAGCAAACTGAAAACACCAACGGTCAATGTAAGCGGGAAATGGAATGTGGATATTTCCGTGGACGACAAGCATACGCCTAGTGTAGGTGTATTCCAGCAAAAAGGAAATAAAGTAACTGGATCGATATTACAAACTTCTGGAGACTACCGTTTCTTACAAGGAAATGTGTCCGGAGACAGTCTATTTATCAGCTATTTTGATGGCAGCTTTGTTCTTTTGTTTAAAACTAAAGTGACTGGCAAGGAAATCTCAGGAACATTGTTTTCTGGATTTGCCACTAAAAAAGAGGTGAAAGGCCAACTAGACCCCAAGGCGAGTTTACCTGATTTAAAAAAATTAACCTTTTTAAAACCCGGTTACGATCGATTAAATTTCAATCTCCCTACTCCAAAGGGGGAGAATATCAACCTGTCTGACGAGCGATTTAAAAACAAGGTTGTCATAGTGGAAATTATGGGCTCATGGTGCCCCAACTGCATTGATGAGGCGAGATTTTTAGCTCCATTTTATGCCAAGAATAAATCGAAAGGAGTGGAGGTAGTCGGTGTTTCTTTTGAGTATTCTCCAGAGATGGTCGTTTCTGGTCCCAAAATTGAAAATTTTAAGAAAAAAATTGGCATAGATTACCCGATCGTGCTTGGGGGTGTGCCTAATGATGAGACCATCGCTCAGGTTTTTCCGATGTTAAACAAATTTTATGGATACCCTACCACTTTTATAATTGATAAAAAAGGGAAAGTGAGAGAAATACACACTGGTTTTTCTGGACCAGGCACGGGATTATATTACACGGACTGGGTACAAGAGTTTGAAAAAACTATTCAAAATTTACTAAAAGAAAAATAATGCTTTCTTTCAAATCCATTTACTTATTAATCTTTTCTGTTTTAATCATTGCTCAACCCATCTTAGGCCAAGAGAAGAAGGAAAATAAACTAAAACCTTGGGTAGCGAGTATAGGCTTGGGACTAGGAGGTGCCCTACTTTATAATCAAGGCGCCCGAGACCAACAAATTACTTGGCATCATGATAATTATGCCAACTTCCATAGCCAGGCAGATGATTTTCTTCAATATAGTCCCACACTGGTACATATTGGTGCTCGTTTACTTGGAGCCAAGGCTGTGCATGCAGGAAAGGAGCAAGTAGGTTTATTTATTTTAGGTACAGGAATCTATGCCCTAAGCACTCAAGGCTTAAAAAGAATTATTCAAGAAACCAGACCCAATGGGGAAGAATATTCATTTCCCTCGGGTCACTCAGCCACTGCCTTTTTTGGCGCAAGAGTTTTAGCTAAAGAAATAGGTAAGGAATATCCTTGGCTGGCTGTCACAGGATATACGCTAGCCGCCAGTACTGCTTACTTGCGAATAGCCAATCACGAGCATTGGTTAAGTGATGTCCTCGTTGGCGCTGGGATTGGCATTGCCTCTGCAGAATTGGCTTATTGCATATATCCCCAATTGAAAAAGCTCTTCTCTGACAAACAAGCTTTACAATGGGAGCCTAGAATCGCACCGAACTATTATGCTGCCAGCATCAGTTACCGATTTTAATTCTTCCTTCATCAACGCCATACATGAAAGTCACCAAATTATTTAAAGAGTTTTTTGAAAGCGAAAAATCGAGTGGAATTATCCTGATTTTTTGCACCCTGTTTTCTCTTTACGTCAGCAATTCGGCCTGGGGAAGTGATTATCATGAGCTCTGGAAGACACCCATATTTGGACATGCTTTTGAGCATTGGATCAATGATGGCTTGATGACCATATTTTTCCTCTTGGTTGGGTTAGAACTGGAACGAGAAATCTACATTGGTGAACTTTCAAAAATCAAAGAAGCTTCCTTCCCGATCATTGGGGCTTTGGGTGGAATGGTGGTACCAGTAATCATCTACACCTTATTTAATTATGGAACTGAAAGCATTTCAGGCAGCGCCATACCTATGTCGACTGACATCGCATTCGCACTTGGAATCCTTTCTTTGTTAGGGAATAAAGTGCCCTTGTCTCTAAAAATATTTTTAACTGCTTTGGCGGTAATTGATGATTTGGGCGCCATTGTGATCATAGGCACTTTTTATTCGAGCGGTTTGGATTGGACCAATTTATTCCTGTCATTGGGAACTTTTGCCATCTTAGGAGGAATGAATTTTGCCAAAATAAGATCTATTCCACTGTATTTATTGGGTGGTATAGTGATGTGGTATTTTATGGGTCAATCGGGTGTTCATCCTACTATCACGGGTGTGCTATTGGCTTTTGCCATTCCATTTGATAAGGGCGATCATCATTCGATTTCAACTAAAATCCAACACTTTTTACACAAACCCGTCAGCTTCATTATTTTACCCATATTTGCATTGGCCAATACAGCAATTATATTGAATACGGATACCACCAGTAAGTTATTGGAAAGCTATAGTCTTGGGATATTTACTGGTTTAAGCTTGGGCAAACCCATCGGTATATTTTTATTTTGCTTCCTATCTGCTAGTCTAGGCATCAGCAAATTACCCAAAGATTTATCTTGGGCCTCCATTGTGGGTGTTGGCTTTTTGGGGGGTATTGGTTTTACTATGTCCATCTTTATCACCAACCTATCGTTTAATCAGGAGGCCATTGTGGATGTATCCAAATTCAGCATTTTATTAGCTTCCTTGGTTTCGGCCATCATAGGATTTAGTATGCTGAGTCAGACATTAAAAAAGTAATAATCCCTCAAATGCTATAGTTTTTTTTAAAAAAAAGGTTAGCTGTTAGGCTAACCTTTTCTATGAACCTAAGTATTTACTATTTCAATTTCGCAACCGCATTTTTAATACGCTCACAAGCCTCTTCTAATTGTGCATCAGCAGCAGCAGTCGAAATACGCATACAATTTGGCGCTCCAAAGCCTGAACCAGCCACGGTAGCTACATGTGCTTCCTGCAATAACCAATTACAGAAATCATCGGAGTCATTGATGGTGGTTTTCCCATCTGATTTTCCATAGAAATAAGAAATATCTGGGAAAGCATAAAATGCACCATCTGGCATATTTACTTTAAATCCTTCTATTTCACGCAATTTACCAACTACCAATTTACGGCGACGGTCATATGCAGCTTTCATTTCATGTGCATGATCTAAGGTGCCATTGAAAGCCGCAACAGCCGCTTTTTGAGCAATGGAATTAGTTCCAGAGGTTACCTGTCCCTGCAATTTCTCCACACCATCTGCAATCCATTTAGCAGCCGCAATGAAACCGATTCTCCAACCTGTCATGGCGTGGCCTTTAGCTACTCCATTAACCGTAATGACACGGTCTTTAATTTCAGGAATGGAACCAATAGAAAAATGGCCCCCTTGAGTGAAATTGATGTATTCGTAAATTTCATCTGCCAAAACAAAAATGCGCTCATGACGAGCTACCACATTGGCAATGTCACGTAATTCTGATTCTGTATATACCGATCCTGTTGGATTATTTGGTGAAGCAAACATCACCATTTTAGTCTTTGGCGTAATAGCTGCTTCAAATTGCTCTGCAGTTACTTTAAAATTATTCTCAAAAGAACCTTGAACAATCACGGAAGTTCCTTCCGCTAATTTGACCATTTCAGAGTAGGAAACCCAATAGGGGGAAAAGATAATCACTTCATCACCTGGATCAATCAAAGCCGCAATAGCATTGGCCAAAGAATGTTTGGCACCGGTAGAAACCACAATATTTTCTGAAGCCCACTCTAATCCATTATCGCGTTTTAATTTATTAGCAATAGCCATACGCAAATCTGGATAACCTGCTACGGGAGAATATCCATGAAAACCATCATCAATGGCTTTCTTGGCAGCCTCGCAAATGTGTGCTGGAGTTTTAAAATCTGGCTCTCCTACTGATAAACTTATAACTTTATGACCTTGGGCGGCTAATTCACGCGCTTTTTTGGTCATTCCTAATGTGGATGACTCTTCTAAAGCCTGAATTCTTTGTGCTAATAATGAGGATGACATAGTAATGAATGCTGGTTTTACAATTCGAACGCAAAATTACCCTTTTCTAAATGGAATTACTAATGAAATCTTGATAAATCAAGCATCATTTCCATGACTATGATTTTTCGGATGACTCAATTTCGCGTAAAGTCCTTTAGGCTGACTGATTAGTTCTTCATGTGTCCCTCTCTCTACTATTTTCCCCTTTTGAATGACCAATATTTGATCAGCATGCTGAATGGTACTCAGTCGGTGTGCAATCACCAACACCGTCCTATGCTTCATCAAATTGGTAAGTGCAGCTTGTACTAATTTCTCAGATTCATTATCTAATGCGCTGGTAGCTTCATCTAAAATTAAAATAGGAGGATTTTTTAACACCGCCCGAGCGATTGAAATGCGTTGCCTCTGCCCTCCCGATAACTTAGACCCTCGGTCTCCAATCACTGTTTGATATCCATCCGGGCTTGCCATGATAAACTCATGGGCATTGGCAATTTTAGCCGCTTCTTCTACTTCCTGCTGACTTGCCTGAGTTCCAAAGGCAATATTATTGAAAATGGTATCATTGAATAAAACAGATTCTTGAGTTACTATCCCCATCATGGAACGCAAATCTTCCAAAGGCACTTGTTTGATGGGTACGTCATCAATCAAAATTTGACCAGCCATGGGATCATAAAAACGAGGAAGCAAATCAGCTAAGGTAGATTTACCTCCACCCGATGATCCTACCAAAGCAATCGTTTTCCCCTTGGGTAATTCAAAGCTTATTTGATCTAGAACCAATTTATCTGACTGATAGGAAAAACTCACCTGATCAAAAATAATACTGCGTTCCAACTGCCTCTTGGAAATAATTGGCTCTTCTGCTAGGATGCTCGGCTGTGTATCCAATATTTCGATAATCCTATCTGCGCTTGCAACCCCACGTTGAATGCCACTAAAGGCATCAGCAATGGCTTTGGCTGGTCGCATAACCTGAGAAAATGTAGCAATAAAAGCAATAAAGGTGGAAGCACTTAATTCACCCTCGCCTGAAATCACCAAAGTACCTCCATACAGCAAAATGCCCGTAACCACCAAAACACCCAAGCTTTCTGAAACAGGTGAAGTCAATTCTTGTCGGAATACCATTTTCAACAAAGAGTTACGATATTTTCCATTCTCCTGTTGAAATCGTTCATCCATCATGGGCTCCGCGCGGAAGGCTTTCACCACACGCATAGCACCAAATGTCTCATCTAATAAACTAATCAAGCCACTTAAATGCTGTTGCACTTCTCCTGCTGCCCTTCTTAGCCTCCTAGTTATGGTAGCAATTACTCCACCCGAAAGTGGCAAAATCATAAGTGAAAATAATGTCAGCTTGACCGACATGCTGGCTAAAAAGACAAAAAATAAGACCAATGAAAATATTTCTTTGAAGGTGGCTGTGAAAGCTCGACCAATACTATTCTCCACTTCTTGTACGTCCGTGGTTAAACGAGACATCAAATTCCCCTTCTTTCGATCACTAAAATAGCTTAAATCCAAGCGAATTGCTTGTTCAAAAACCGCTTGACGTAAGGAAGCAATGGTATCTGCCTCGACCGTCTTTAACACTCTTTGAGAAAAATAGCGAAAGATATTGGACAAAATCACGGATATCATGATGGCCCCACAAGCATACTGCAATGCTCCAATCCGTCCATATTGTTCCAAAGCCCCATAAAAATAATGGTTGAAGGCAAAGGAAAAATAACTTGGTGAAAAACTGAATTCAGGCAAATTTCGATATAAAGTAATATTAGCAGTACCAGCTTGATTAAATAATACATTCAATAATGGAATCAGCAAGGTAAAATTTAAGATACCAAACAAACTGGCCAACAATGAAAAACCAAAATAAGGAAAGATATACTTCCGAATGGAGACTGCGTAACTAAGTAATCGGAGATAGGTTTTCAATGATAAACTTTCTTAAATTTAGGCCAAATTACTATAATTTTAATAAACTACTTTAGAATTTATACCCTTTCCATGCCCTCCTCCAAGAATAAGAGCCAGATTCCGCCATTGATCTCTATCGTTATGGCTTGTTACCAAGGCGAGAAATTTATCGAAGAACAGATTCTATGCCACTTGGATCAGGATTATCCAAACCTAGAATTTATTTATGTTGATGATGCCTCATCTGATAATACTTGGTCCATTTTACAACAATTCGCACAAAAAGATAGTCGCATTAAAATTTATCAAAACTTAGAAAACTTAGGGTACATTGGGTGTTTTGAGCATGCCATCCAGCTGGCTCAAGGGGATTGGATTGCTCTCTCAGACCAGGACGACCGCTGGAAAAGTCATAAAATAAGTCGATTATATGAATCCATAAGTACTTTCTCTCTTATTTACTCGAATTCTCAGTTGATGGATGAAAAGGGCAATCTGTTGGCAACTAGAATGTCTGACATCAAAAATCAAATTTCTTATCATTCGCCATTGATGTATACTTTTGGTGCCTGGGCGCCAGGTCATAGCATGTTGTTCCGAAAAAACATCTTGAAAACAGCTTTCCCTTTCCCTCGTTTTGTTTCTCATGACTATTATATCGGATTTCTAGCTACCTGTTTTCAAGGCATTACTTACTTGCCCGAAGTTCTGGTGGATTACAGGCAACACAATCAAAACGCCATCGGAGCTAACCTGAAAACGGCTCCCAAATTGTATCAAACAAGAAAACAGCGTGATAAACGTATACAACAGCGCGTTCAATTGCTGGCCGAGATCTGTCCCCAAGAAAAAAAAGAGGAAAAAGAAGTACTGCTGATGCTTGCCTATGATTTTTGCTCCAAGAGTTTACTGCACCGATTCCGCAGAATGTACTTAGTCATGAAATACCGAGATAGCATGCTGGCCTACAAGAAAAAAGGGGCCTTGGGTAAATGGCTATACCCATTTAAATTACTGTTCGCTATTTATTAAACCATAAACGCCATCGATAATACCCGTTTTTCCAATGAACCCAAAAGGGTATCCATTTTTTCTCCAAAGGGCCTGTAAAGGGCTTACCTCTTTGTAAATAATATTTAGAAAAAGTACCTGAACTCATACCCCAAGTACGAATAAATTGATAATAACCTTTATTTTGTTTAACTCGCTTGACCGAAATTGAACCAAAATGGTACACACGACTTCGCGCTACCCCTTTAAATAGCCGCACTCCTGCCTGCCATAATTTCATGGAAAAATCTGGATCTGAATACATTCCAGGGGAAAATTCTATACTATAACCTCCTACCTGATCCCATAAATCCTTATGCACCACATTGGGTGGCCAGGTACTTCCTTGCCAATCCTTTTTTTCCCAATGGTTCCACTCTTTCAACAAACGCTCTTCATCGAAATTGGCTAAAGTAGTTCCATAATTTTGCTCAATCGAGCAATTACTTTGAGCACTAGGCTCAATCATGGTGGCTGATATAAAAAAATAATGATTGGGACAGCTTAAAACCTCCTCTTTCAATATTCCATCCCAATTAGGTAAGACGTACATGTCGTCATTTAGATACAATAGATAGTCTGCAGTGGCCAATTTACGCATGGCGTTCATGGCATAACAAACTCCTACATTTTCATGGCTATAGGAATAGGTTATATCTCCTTGCGCTTGAATCCATTCCAAGGTTCCATCAGATCCTTCATTGATATGCACCACCAATTGGTAGGAAGTAGTAGAATGTGTCCGAATGCTGCGAATGCAATTTTGAAGAAATGCCAAATTGTTCCAAGTAGGAATCAAAATTGAAAAAAAAGGTTTATCCTCAGAATTAGCAGGCGAGAAATAGGAAATTTGTGGCTCCATCAGTCGATTATTCGATAATTTCTATATTCCCCAATCCGCTTTCCAGTCCAATCCTCTATTTGTTGTAAAATCTTTCTTCTCCAACTCATCCGCTTCCTCAGCTCCTTAGCATCCACCTGAAAAGGCCAATTCTGCTGAGCTATTCGGTCATGCATAACCTGTGGATGCGTACCCTCAAATCTGGTCAATCTTTCGGCATTGCCATAGTCGAATTGATAATTTGGAGGAACATTGGCAGCTAACCAATCGTCATCATGATAAAATTGGGTGAAGTTTCTAACCTTATTATTTAAACCCTGAGGAGGTTTCACCCAACCATAATGGTATATACATGCCGGAATATGTTTCACAAACATCTTTCTCCCATCCTTCCTGAAACCTTGCGCATCCTTATAAGAGTGTACAGCTGAATTAAATCTCACGACCCTAATTTCTCTACGGTACCAACGCCTAGAAACGGCCACAAAATCATAGGAACCGTAAAAATGACGGTAATTGAATAGTAAACCTTCCACCTTTTCATCTGACAAATAATGCTCCATACACTGTTTGATGATAGGCAAATCATCCTCATGAACGCATTCATCTCCTTGAATATAAAATGCCCAATCGGTATCTGGAGAAATGGCAGCATAAGCCTTGTCCGTCTCCAAGGCAAAGGTCCTCCCTCCTTCCCTTTGGCTTTCATCCCAAACCGTTTCTACAATCCTGATTTTAGGTGAAGCTATCGATTGAATTAAGGCTAAAGTGTCATCTTCTGATTGACCAACGGCCACCACCATTTCTTCACAAATGGGCAAGATGGAGTTAATCGCTTCCAAGATCGCATAATCATTTTTGATTGCATTTCGAATGAAAGTAAATCCTGCTATTTTCATTCGCTTAGTATTTTACCTTAACTCCATGGTAAGTATCTGGGTCATCATAGTCCTTTCTTAAAGGATGACCTTTCCAATCTTCTGGCAATAGAATTCTTCTTAAATCAGGATGATCTTTGAATTTAACTCCCACCAAATCATAAGCTTCCCGCTCGTGCCAGTCGGCCGTTTTCCAAATATGAGAAATAGTCGGCACTTCAGGCAAAGCTCCTGCTGAATCCAAGCGAGGCAATTCTAAACGAAGATGGCAAGTCAGGTGGTTTGGAATAGAATATAGGGTATAAATAATTTCCAAGGTACCTGCCTCAAGGCCATTATCTATGGCTGTCAAGCAGGACAATGAGTCAAAATAGGTGGCCGGATTACGCCATAATAAATCGCAAACAGGTACCAATTCATCCACACCTAAGGTCAACTGGCCTCTTGGCTCATCCATGGATATACTTATCCCCAAATGCTGTTCAATTAATTCTTTGATGGCTGATATGGAGTTCATGGGAATTTCTTAAGAGATAGCTTCCAAAATTCGGGCAGGGACCACTAAACTTTCCTTTTGGATTTTTTCCTGCAATTTGATAATCCCTCCCAATAATGCCTCTGGCCTCGGTGGACAACCTGGCACATAAACATCCACAGGAATAATACGGTCAACCCCCTTCACTACATGGTATCCATGGTCCCAGTAAGGGCCACCACAATTAGCACATGAACCCATGGAAATTACATAACGAGGCTCAGGCATTTGTTCATACAATCTGCGTATGCGGTCAGCCATTTTAAATGTAACAGTACCCGCCACAATCATCACGTCAGACTGCCTAGGGGAAGGACGAGGAAATACCCCAAATCGATCCAAATCATATCCAGAAGCAAAGGCTTGCATCATTTCGATAGCACAACAAGCTAAGCCAAAACTCATAGGCCATAAAGAGCTTGCCCTAGCCCAATTCAGCAAGTCTTCCACTTGACTGATAACAAATCCCTCTGACTGAAACTGCTGGTCTAATAAGCTCTTCATATTTATCTTAAAATAGTTAGATTACCATAAATAGTACCATATTCCTCACTTGGAGTGATTTTATACATATAAGTTCCAGATGGTAAATCCTTCCCATTAAATTTCCCTTTAAAAGGTCTCTCTTCATATTGATAACCAGTACTCTCAAAGACCGGCTGACCCCAACGATCAAATATAACTATTTGGGCATCAGGATAATTGTATAAATAATCGATAAACCACTCGTCATTGGTATCATCTGAGTTAGGCGTGATGACATTGTAAGGATGTATTTTCACTAAAATCACCACATCGATGGTGGCAAAACTCTGACAAGCTAGTCCAGTCGTGGCATCCTTTCCTACACCCGTAATGTAATAAGTCAAAGTGAAACTAGTCCCCTCTAAATCTTGATGACTTTGAATGATTTTCTTGATATCGAAGGTCGTATTTAGTTTGGTCGTATCTGTAATACCTATTTCCTGTCCACGATTGGTTCCAGCTAGAGTCCAAGTCCATTTGATGTCCGCATTTTGGGCTCCATTCACAGGAATTGGAACGGGATCTGGATAGGGTTCATTTTTCAATATATTGGGAGAAAAAACCACCACTTTTTTTTCTGTGGCTACCCATACTGGACACTGTGCCCAAGAAGCGTATGAAATACCCAACAAAAAAATAACAACCAATAATTGCCTAATGAAGGTGAATGAAGGGTTCTTACATCTAGAAATTAATAAAGTGCTTGTTAAAAACATAAAGCTTGAAAAATTCTCCCTAAGGTTTTGTAAATATACCTAAATTCACAAAATTTTTGTTGATAGCCCATGACCCATTTTTTTGAAACAGATTTAGCTTTGTTACGCGGAATGACACCTGCCCGACTTAGCTTGCTTCAATCTGAATTGGGGCTATTCACTTATGGCGACCTCATTCAATATTATCCTTTTCGCTACGAAGACCGAACTGCCATTTATCCTATTGACCAAATCACGGAACAATTGGAGCATTCCCAGTTTATTGGACGCATTCGCTATAAAGAAAAAATTGGTCAAGGACCTAAGCAAAGACTAGTAGCTCAATGCTGCGATGAAACAGGCTGCATAGAACTGGTTTGGTTTCAAGGCATCAAATGGCTTGAAAAAACTTTAACGCCAGGAGTTGATTATTTATTTTATGGAAAGCCCACCAGTTTCAATGGACAGATTCAAATAACCCACCCTGAAATGGAGGTCTACAAGGGCAAAGCCAACAATGATACCTATTTTCATCCCGTTTATTCCCTGACTGAAAAATTAAGGAAAAAGTACATCGACAGTAAATTGATTGCCCAACTTCAAAAGAACCTGTTACAAGTCGCCTTCCCTTACATTCGTGAAACCTTGCCCACCGAGATCATACAACAATTTAAACTGATTTCTAAGCAAGAAGCACTATACCACATACATTTACCGCAATCGGAAAATTGGTTACGTCAGGCTAAAAGAAGACTGAAATTTGAAGAACTATTTTATAATCAACTCCGCTTGATTAAACAGAATTTAGTTCGAAAAACAGCTTTTCCAGGACAGGTTTTTTCCTCGGCGGCCTTGTTGACCAATTTTTATCAAAATCACATGCCATTTGAACTCACAGGAGCACAAAAAAAAGTGATTCGTGAAATTTTTCATGACATGAAATCGGGTCAACAAATGAACCGCTTGTTGCAAGGCGATGTAGGTTCTGGCAAGACCATTGTGGCATTTATAGCCATGTTACTGGCCATTGATAATGGTACGCAAGCCTGCCTGATGGCCCCTACTGAAATATTGGCAGACCAGCATTTTCAGGGCTTAAAAAAATTAGCCGATTTATTGAATATTCGTATTGCCAAATTAACCGGTTCTACCAAAAAGAAAGACCGACAAATCCTCCACGAGGAATTGGCTTCTGGCCAGATGCAAATACTGGTAGGTACACATGCCATTTTTGAAGATGTCGTTCAATTTCATAACCTTGGCTTGTGCATCATCGATGAGCAACATCGCTTTGGAGTGGCGCAGCGAGCTAAACTTTGGGATAAAAACAAAAAAACACATCCTCATGTAATGGTCATGACGGCCACTCCGATTCCTCGTACGCTAGCCATGACCTTGTACGGAGATTTAGACATTTCCATCATCGACGAGCTTCCAGCAGGTAGAAAAGCCATTCAGACTATCCACCGCTACGACAGTCACCGTCTGCAGGTTTTTGGTTTTATCCAAAATGAAATCAACAAAGGCCGACAAGTGTACATTGTCTATCCGCTGATTGAAGAATCTGAAAAAATGGACTTCAAGGATTTAATGGATGGATTTGAGAGTATCTCTAGGGCATTCCCAGAGGTTCCTATCGGTATATTACATGGTAAAATGAAAGCCGCAGACAAGGACTTTGAAATGGCTCGTTTTGTGAAAAATGAAACCAAAATCATGGTCGCCACGACGGTCATTGAAGTAGGGGTGAATGTACCAAATGCCACCATTATGATCATTGAAAGTGCGGAAAGATTTGGTTTGGCCCAATTGCATCAATTACGCGGACGAGTGGGCCGCGGTGCCGAGCAAAGCTATTGCATCTTAATGACGGATTACAAATTAAGTGCCGATACCAAAAAACGTATTGAGACCATGGTACGGACAAACAATGGCTTTGAAATTGCTGAGGTGGATTTACAGCTTAGAGGACCAGGAGATTTGGGTGGTACAAGACAGAGTGGGGCAGTAGATTTAATGATTGCTGACTTGGCCAAAGACGGGGAAATCTTAAAAGTTGCCAGAGAAACAGCTCATAAAATCCTAGAAGAGGATCCTCAGTTAATCGAACCCAAACATCAAATGATTCGTGAACAAGTGGTCCATCAACGCAAGGATACGACCAATTGGGCTAAAATAAGTTAATCGGAAACTTAATTTAAATTGGGATCATCAGGGTAGGTGGAAAGCACCCGATAATCTCCTCCTTTATCAAACAATACTTTTCGCCAAAGCTGGGTGCTGGGTTCATCAAATACGTAATCCGCCTTGGCAGGATGTAACATCCAAGCATTGGATTTCACTTCCCGCTCCAATTGTCCTGCACCCCAGCCTGAATAACCTATAAAAAATTTAATCTCATCAAAGCCTAATTCTCCAGCCACCACTAGTTCAATGGCTCTTTCAAAATCTCCAGACCAAAAAATACCCTCGCCCAATTCCAGCCCCTCCGGAATTAAATCCGGTCTTCGATGGACAAACTGCATGATGGTTGGATCTACTGGACCACCCAAATAAATAGGCACTTCCTCCATCATCTTTTCGTCCATATAGGAATCCAACACGATTTCCTGCCTTTGATTCAATACCAAGCCAAAGGAATGTGAGGAAGAATGTTCACATAACAATATCACCGACCTGTGAAAAGAAGGATCATCCAAAAAAGGTTCCGATACTAGTAAGATACCAGCTTTCAATTCCAAGGGAGCATTTTTCTTAGGCATATAAAAGAAATTTGTAAGTTTGTTAGAAATGAATTCGCCTATGGCCACCAACATTTACCTCTCTTTAGGGGGCAATCTAGGAAATACCCTTGAAATTTTTAAAAAAGTCTATCCAATTATTGAAAAAAAAATAGGGGTAATTCTACGATATTCTTCCATTTATCGTACTAAAGCCTGGGGAAATACCGATCAAGCTGACTTCTTAAACCAAGTAATTCAGATAGAAAGTTCATTAAGTCCGCAAGAATTACTCCAGAAATTGTTGGCGATAGAATCCGAATTAGGCCGAGTGAGAAAACAACCCTGGGAAGCTCGAATCATTGATCTGGATATTCTCTTCTATCAAGATCAGATTATACAAGAAAGTCATTTACAGATTCCTCATCCCTATATTTCGCAGAGAAAATTCGTGTTAGTTCCCCTAGCAGAAATTGCTCCCACCTGGGTGCACCCAATTCTTGAAAAAGATATTAGAACGCTACTCGATGAGTGCCCAGATCAATCCTTGGTCACGCCTTTAGAATTATAGATTCTCCTGAACTTTGTTTTTGTCCATGGTATCCATGGTGCCAAATACATAATCCCAGATGGGAGAAGAAACTCCAAATACGGCATTCCCATCCTTATAATGATGCACCGCATGATTTACCCATAACATCTTAAAATAATTTTTAGGAGGAGGATAAGCATGTACACAATAATGCACTAATAGGTAGGAAGCATAACCCCAAATGAATCCAGGGAAAAAGGCAAAAGCATATTCACGTAAAGCGAAATAGCTGATGGAAAAAAGCAATGCCACTACCAACACCGCAATAACCGGCGGCATGGCTAATCGGGACTTATCTTTGGGATACTCATGATGCACTCCATGAGCAATGTATTGAAACTTCGATCTAGCCTCCGTAGTAGGTTCAATGTGATAAATACTACGATGCACCCAATACTCGATGAAAGTAAATCCAAAAAATCCAATCAAAAACAAAGTCAGAATGACCAAATTATCTAATACGGCAAAGCTGAAAGCAAAATACAAAAGAACCATACCCGTAAGAAAAAATAAAGTCACCGGAATGGCTATATGAGTTCTAGAGAGTCTTTCTAGGATGGGATTTTCAAACAATTGTTTGGAACCCGAGTGTTTCGGACGTATAGTTTGTTTTTCCATATTTCGAATTTTTAGAAAAAAATCGGAATCGAATGTAATGTTAACTTAGGCTTTAGTCACAAAAATACGACAATCTATTCGCTATCCAAAAGATTCTGAGTAGGGAATTTCCAACTTTGACTGATAATTCTTTGGTAATAATTTTCGTAAAGTGGCAAAATTTTCTCAATGTCAAATAGCTTCGCTCTTTCTAGGGAATTTTTCTTCATTTGAGTCAATAGGGCTTCGTCAGAAAGTAGCTTAATGGTATTTTTAGCCATATCCTCCACATCACCGATTTCACTCACAAATCCCGTTTCCCCATGGATATTCACCTCGGTAATTCCACCGGCATTAGAAGAAATAACAGGCACCTCGCAAGCCATCGCTTCCAAGGCAGCCAAGCCAAAACTTTCCTTTTCAGAGGTTAAGAAAAATACATCTGCTAAAGAAAGAGCCTCCTCGATGGTATCTAATTTTCCCAGAAACCGCACGTCACCCTGAACTCCTAAATCACGGCACAAAACCTCTATAGCAGAGCGCTCAGGACCATCACCCACCAATAGCAATTTGGAAGGAATCTTTTTACGAACCTTTTCAAAAACATGTATGATATCCTCGATTCGCTTCACCTTCCGAAAATTGGAAGTATGCATCAAGAGTTTTTCCCCATGAGGACAAATGGCTATTTTAAAATGTTCTTTAGCTTGTTTCTTAAAACGCTTTAAATCGATGAAATTGGGAATAACTTCTATGGCACTTAATATCTCAAATTCAGCATAAGTATCACTTCTCAAACTTTCTGAAACCGCAGTTACCCCATCCGACTCATTGATAGAAAACGTTACCACAGGTTCAAAGGAAGGATCTCTACCTACCAAAGTAATATCCGTACCATGCAAAGTCGTAATAATGGGTACATGTATACCTTTATATTTTAAAATTTGCTTAGCCAAATAAGCAGCCGAGGCATGGGGAATAGCATAGTGCACATGTAACAAATCCAATTTTTCATTGATGGTTACATCCACCATTTTGCTAGCTAATGCTGACTCATAGGGTAAATATTGAAACAATGGATAGGATGCCACACTTACCTCGTGATAGAAAATATTTTCAGAGAAAAAATCCAAACGAGGGGGCTGGGTGTACGTGATAAAGTGCACCTCATGTCCGGCAGAAGCAAGAGCCTTTCCTAATTCGGTGGCTACTACCCCACTACCTCCATACGTTGGATAGCAAATAATTCCTATTTTCATGTTACTATTATTACCTGAAGAACAAAACTTGATATTTTACCTAAAGGTTCCGCAATATGGGCTAAATTTGTAATATATTAATTCATCCAGCTTGAAAAACATTGTCATTTTTGCCTCAGGTTCAGGTTCCAATGCGGAAAAAATTGTCCAACATTTCCAAGACACAAACTTGGCAAAAGTAGTCCACATTTATTGCAACAACTCCGAAGCAGGGGTCATCCAACGCGCTGAAAGACTTCAAATTCCATGTCGAGTATTCACCAGAGAAGAATATAAAAACGGCACTATTTTAGACGAAATCAAGGCCTTAAATACCGACCTCATCGTTTTGGCTGGTTTTTTATGGTTAATACCTGGCAGTTTTGTTCAGGCATTTCCTCAGCGAATCATCAATTTGCACCCTGCCCTATTACCTAAGTTTGGGGGCAAAGGCATGTATGGGCATTTCGTTCATGAAGCAGTGAAAGAAGCGAGAGAAAAAGAATCAGGTATCACCATTCACTATGTTAATGAGCACTATGATGAAGGAAACATTATTTATCAAAGCTCATTTAAAATTGACCCAGACGATAGCCCTGAGGATATCGCCCGAAAAGGTCAAATTTTAGAGCACAGGGATTTTCCTGTCGTGATAGAAAAATTGATTAAAAAGCTATAATAACTACCAGCCTCCACCTAAAACGCGGTAAAGCTGAATAGCATGTATCCATCGCTTTCTAGAAATTTCCAACAACTCAAGCTCGGAGCGCAATGCGTTTTGCTGTGCGGTTAATACCTCCAAGTAATTGGCCTTGGCGGTCGTGAAAAGCGTACCCACTGTGGCAATGGCCCCTTTGGTCAGCATCACTTCTCGCTCTTTCAGCTGATCCATTCTTTGCAAATAAGCCAAAGACTTCACTTGGGTATCCCATTCCAAAAAGCCTTTCAATAAGGCATTTTGATAGGCTAAGTCCAAGGACTTCCAACGAGCATTCTCTCGATTAATATTAGAATATAGTGCCGAACGATTTAACCAAGGGGTCGTTAAACCACCTATCAATTGATATGCCATCGTAGAAGGTAGTTGGAATAAATATTCAGGTCTAAAACCTTGTACACCTAGCATACCGGATAAAACCAAAGATGGTTTCAAGGCCAATTCGGCACTTTCTTTATTCAATAGCTGGGCTTCTAACTCCAATTTAGCTTGACGAATATCTGGCCTTCTTTCCAATTGATCAATCTGGATTTGAGCATACATGGTGCTATCCAAAGAACAATTGAATGGATATTGGGATCGAACAATCTTTTTGTTGGGAGAATTTAACCAATATCGTAATTGGTTTTCCAATTCCGTGATTTGTTGTAAAACTAAACCTTCCTGCGCCCTTGAATTCAGCCATTGTGCTTCCAATTGCTGAACGGCAGATTCATTAACTACTCCCGCTTCCTTTTGAATTTTCACTAAACTCAAAGCACTATTTTGAATAGCTATATTGGTTTTTAAAATATCCAATTCTTGATCTAATGCCACCAATTGGCCATACATGCCGGCCACTTCAGATACCAAAGATGTAATATACCATTGCTGACCGGCCTCCGTAGCCAAATACCTCAAAGCACTCGCTCGTTTGCGTTTAGAAAGTTTCCCCCAAAGGTCCACCTCCCAAGAAGATTGTAAGCCAATCATGTAATCAGGCAAATGCTCCGGGATGATTTGATCCTTAGAAATATTGGGAGAAAACTGGGTATCAAAATTACCCACCCCATCCATGGAATATTTACTGAATCTCCGTAAGCTAGGTTGAACTACCCCTGCTACCGTTGGCTTCATTGCCCCACGGTCAAAAGTATATTGGGCACGGCTCATGGCCAGATTTAAAAAACCTATCTTAATATCATTGCTTCTTACTAACACTGAGTCGATGAGCTGCACCAACAAACTATCCTTTTTCCAACAAGCCTCAACGCTTGTTACGGATTGTCCAGCATCCCTTAATCGATAGGAATCCAATTCAGCATCCACTTTACGTGCATCACGAAAGATAGCTTGCTGACAAGAAAGCAAACTCATGGATAAAATACTTATTATGACTACTAGACGCATATTAGACCTTAGATTTAGAAAATTTAGCCGAGATACTAGCAAAAACCACAAACAAGCCCGGAATTAATATCAATCCACCTATCGTTCCCAAAATCATCCCTCCCGCAGAGGCAGTACCAATGGTACGATTACCAATGGCACCTGCACCACTGGAAATCATCAATGGAATTAGACCGGCCACAAATGCGAAAGAAGTCATCAATATTGGACGTAAGCGAGCAAATGCTCCTTGTTTGGCAGATTCAATAATACTATAACCTTGCCTCATTTGCGCCAGAGCAAACTCCACAATCAAAATGGCATTTTTACCCAATAGACCAATCAGCATAACCATAGCCACTTGCGCATAAATGTTATTTTGAAGTCCGAAAACCTGCAAGAACAAATACACTCCAAATGCTCCCATAGGCAAGAATATCAACACAGGGAAAGGCATTAAAAATGACTCATACTGGGCAGATAGCAGCAAATAAACGAATACCAAACAAATGATAAAAATGAAAATAGCTTGATTCCCCGCTAAGAACTCCTCCCTAGTCATACCCGACCACTCAATGGTATACCCACGAGGTAAGTTTTTGGCGGCTTGTGCCTGAATCTCTTTCAAAGCTTCTCCCGTACTAAATCCAGGTGCTGGCTCACCGTTTACCATAGCAGAAGTAAACATATTAAAACGAGTCAATTGTTCCGGACCGTAAACTCTTCTCATTTTCATGAAAGAAGAATAAGGCACCATTTCTCCGTCTTTATTTTTGGCATAAAACTTCATCACATCATCCGGATGAATACGGTAACTTGGGTCTACTTGTACCATTACTTTATACATCTGACCAAAGCGAATAAAATTAGTAGCATAGAAACTTCCCAACAATGTTTGTAAGTTGTCCATGGCCGTCAATACATTCACCCCTTTTTGTGCGGCGGCGGCTTGGTCTACTTCCAACATATATTGAGGAAAAGTAGGGTCAAAGCTGGAGAAGGTGTTCTGAATGGCGGCAGATTCATTTAACTTCTTGGCAAAATCTAAGGTCACGGCGGAAAGCTTTTGCAAGTCGCCACTACCCGTTCTATCTTGCACTCTAAACTCAAAACCTGAAGCATTTCCAAAACCAGGCACGGCTGGAGGGGGGATTAATTGGATACTCGCCTCCTTGATTTCTTTAGTCTTTTCCCGAATCTCTTTTACGACCTGATCTAGATTCTTATCGCGCACTTCCCAGGGCTTTAATGTCACAATACCCATACCAAAAGAGGCACCGCTTCCGTCGGTCAACAAGCTAAATCCTGCCAAACTGGAGAACGATTCGATAGCTGACACATTCTTAATTTGACTATACACATCATCCATCACTTTCTCCGTTCTTTCCAAGGTAGCCCCTGATGGAGTAGTAACATTGACATATAATGTACCTTGATCTTCTGTCGGGATAAAACCTGTCGGCACTTCGCGAACTAAAAATACGGTAGCTACAGTGAAAATACCCAAGGTTCCCCAAAGAATGGTTCTTCTATGGATAATGAATTGAACAACGCCCAAATACTTATGAGCAATTTGCTCGTAGCGTTTATTAAAAGCTAAGAAAAAACGACCTAAGAAATTTTTGTTATCTAAATGCGGAGCTTTCAACAACAAAACGCATAAAGCAGGCGTTAAGGTCAATGCCGTCAATCCAGACAAGGCAATGGAAATAGCCATGGTCACAGAAAACTGTCTAAAGAATACGCCGACTGGACCAGATAAAAAGGCTACAGGCACGAAAACAGATACCATGACTAAGGTAATGGCCATGATGGCTCCAGAGATTTCTGACATTGCCTCTTTCGTGGCCTCCAGTACCGTCATGTGCTTTTCTTCCATTTTGGCATGGACAGCCTCCACTACCACAATGGCATCATCCACCACAATACCAATGGCCAACACTAAAGAAAATAGGGTCAATAGATTGATAGAAAAACCAAAAAAGAGCATAAAACTAAAGGTTCCTACCAAGGAAACTGGCACCGCAATAATGGGCACCAAGGTAGCCCTCCAATCTTGAAGGAATATAAACACCACCAACGCCACCAATAAAAAGGCTTCTAATAAGGTCTTGATTACCTCATGGATAGATGCATCCAAGAAACGAGAAACGTCATAACTGATGGTGTAACCCATACCGGGAGGAAAAGTACTTACTTTCAATTCCTCTAAACGTTTCTTTACCGTAGCAATTACTTCGGCGGCATTGGAACCAGGTCTTTGCTTTAACAAGATAGCGGCAGATGGTTTACCATTTTCTTTAGACAAAACATCGTAATCCAAAGATCCGAATTCAATGTCTGCCACGTCTTTTAATCGAAGAACTTGTCCCGATTCTGTGGACTTAATAATTAAATTCTCATATTCCGAAACTTGCGTAAACTTACCCGTGTAACGAAGCACATATTGTAAGGCTTGCGCTCTTTTACCTGAACTCTCACCAATTTTTCCTGGTGCAGCCTCCACGTTTTGGCTTCTCAAAGCGGCTACCACGTCATCTGCGGATAACTTATAAGCAAATAAGCGGTCAGGATGTAACCAAACACGCATGGCGTATTCTCTTTGTCCCATGATATCTGCAAAACCTACCCCGTTGATACGCTTTAGTTCTGGCAACACATTGATATCCGCAAAATTGTAAATGAATTTTTCATCGATGCTGGTATCTGAACTTAACAAGTTCACATACAACAGCATACTATTCACCTCTTTCTCTGTTACCACACCGGCTTTAATTACCTCTTCTGGTAACTCGTCTAACACGGTCTGCACCCTGGTTTGAACGTTAACTGCGGCAATATCAGGATCTGTCCCAACTTCAAAATATACTTGAATGATGCTAGTTCCATCGTTACCAGAAACTGAGGTCATGTAAGTCATCCCAGGCACCCCATTGATGGCACGCTCGAGAGGAGTTACTACGGCTTTCGCACAAACTTCCGCATTGGCACCCGTATATTTGGTGGTAACTGTAACCGCTGGCGGAACGATATCAGGGAACTGTGTAATGGGCAATTGCTGCATGGAAATCACTCCCAAAATGACAATGAAGAGTGAAACCACAATCGCAAGAACCGGTCGTGTTATGAATTTTTGTACCATGGCTCCAGCTTAAAGGGTTTTAGATTTTTCCAAAATACGACGCATGGGAATAAATTCACCCTTGATCTTTTGGCCTTGTTTAACCAATTGTATCCCTTCTACTAGAACAGTATCCGCAGAACTGAAACCTTTTACTAAATAAAAGTGCGGCATCCGAATTTCAGGAACTAAGCTTTTCATCTTTAAAATTCCAGATTTATCTTTGACAAAAACGTAGTTTTTTTCCTGAATTTCGAATACCGCCTTTTGTGGTAACAACCAATAACCCGTCACTTTTTTCGGCATTTGAACACGACCCGAAGAACCATGTCTCAGCAATTTTTCAGGGTTATCAAACCGGGCTCTAAATGCAATATTACCCGTGTTTTTATCAAACTCTCCTTCAATCGTTTCCACTTTACCTACATGAGGATATTTGTCTCCATTAGCTAATAATAAGGAGACAGTCGCATTACTTTTAAAGCCTTCACCTAATTCAGCAAATGCCAAATACTCCTTCTCCGAAACATTAAAGTAAGCAAACACATTCTTCGTGTCTGATAAAGTAGTCAATAAAGTACCCTCATCTACTAAGCTACCTGATTTGAACGGCAATCGGTCTACTACTCCATCAAATGGCGCCCGAATGGAAGAATATTCCACACGCAATTGTGCGGCTTTCACATGGGCTTCAGCCTCTTCTTTTTTGGCTTTTAAACCATCTATTTTGGCAAGAGCAATAGCTAATTGGTTTTTAGCAATCACATTTCTATCGACCAATAAACGGGTATTAATCAATTCCAATTCCTCGGCTTTTAAATCAGCAATGGTTTGATTCAATACAGATTTGGCACGCATCACTTCGGCCAAATATTCCGAATTATTAATGGTAAACAAAATCTGTCCCTTTTTCACTGACTTCCCTTCATCCACATGTATTTTATCTAAATACCCTTTCACCCGAGCTCGTATTTCTACGTTATTAATGGCATGAATATCTGCCACAAACTCCTGGGATACAGTAGTATCTAACTTTATGGGCACGCTGACTTCCAAACTGGAAATCTCTTGATTACTAGATTCATTTTTTGTGCCACATGCTTGCAAAAGAAGAAATCCCGTACAAAACGCTAATAGCTTACTCGCTTGATTCATGTTACTTTTCTTTAGTTTGGGCTACCGCCTGCTGTTTATAAGAACTTCGTTCAAGTCCTTGATTCACTGGTACTTTTTGTTCGATTAAAGTTTCTCTTGTTCTATATTTCGGAGTTTCATTACTTACTTGATTTGAATACTCCTTATTTACTATTTGAACTACTTTAGGCTCGGATTTTAAATTTTTGTTTAGTTGTGCTTTATAATTAGCCGGTACTTGGCTAACTCCTAGGTGCGCACAACACACGCCCAAGATTAGCATGAAAAATTTCATTTGAATAAATTTTTTAAAGGTGTACCAAAGCAATTGATGCTTGACATACCTGTTTCAAGAAATGATTTTGTTTTGTTTCTATCGGATGGGCTTATACCAATCCTTGCGGAGGAGGACTAACCATGTCTAATGATATGTCCTGATATGAATGATCCTTAGTAGGAATAACAAGCTCAATAGCCAGTAAATGAAAAAACTGGTCTTGTAAGGGGGGCTGTAGAAGAAATGCGAAACCCTCTTCTTCTATATCTTGAAGCTCATCTGAAGACGAACCTTCAGCTTCGATGTCTGAGAACTGTTCTACCAAAATCTTGGATACCTCATGAGATTTTTTGATGGTGCTAATTAGTAAACCGTCGTTTATCATTAAAACGGCTAGCAAGAAAAAACACCATGTCAACAATTTCCTCATGCAGGTAAGTAATAATTTTACACTTATAATTCAGTTAACCAAAAAAACAGAAAATCGTTCAAAAAATAAAAAATTAATCTTTAATTTCTTCAAAAGGCACATAATCACCTTCATCTACCTTAGGTGATCTTGTCTTAGTCTTAGCTTGTGGGGGAACAAAATCAACATCAATGCTTCCCTCTCGCTTGGTCGTCTTTTGACGATATGCCTGTTCAGATTGCTGCCTGTGAACTTGAGTAATGATATAACTCTTAAAAAGCAATTTGAACAATGGCCTAATGACGTAAATGAACAAGAAAATAAGTCCTAATATCTTTAACATCTTTTTGTTTTTTGTCTACTAACGACTCAAATACAAATTTCGTTCCCCATACACTTTTCTAAAAAATTCATCCTTCAAATCTTCAATAAAGTAAATGGCTTCACCTGTAGATTTCATCTCAGGACCTAATTCCATATTGACATTCGGAAATTTATTGAAAGAAAATACAGGAATCTTAATTGCGTATCCTTTCTTAACAGGCTGGAAGTTAAAATCTTTCACCTTCTTATCTCCCAACATTACCTTGGTGGCATAATTAACATAAGGCTCTTGGTATGCTTTACAAATGAATGGTACTGTTCTAGAAGCTCGCGGATTAGCTTCAATGATGTAAACCACCTCATCTTTCACGGCAAATTGGATATTCAATAAGCCCTTTGTCTTAAGTGCTACTGCAATCTTCTTTGTATGATCTTCAATTTGCTTGATGACATTCTCAGATAAATCAAATGGAGGCAATACTGAGTGAGAGTCTCCTGAATGAATACCAGCCGGCTCAATATGTTCCATAATTCCAATGATGTACACATCTTCCCCATCACAAATGGCATCCGCCTCTGCCTCAATGGCATTTTCAAGGAAATGGTCTAACAAGATTTTATTGCCTGGAATATCACGTAAAATATCTACTACATGCTGTTCTAACTCTTGCTCATTGATGACAATTTTCATGGATTGACCGCCCAAAACATAACTTGGACGAACTAACAATGGATAGCCCAATTCACGACCTAAAAGCACGGCATTGTCTGCATCTTCACAAACACCAAATTTAGGATATGGAATATCTAAGTCTTTCAATAAACTAGAAAATGCTCCCCGATCTTCCGCTAAATCCAAGGCCTCAAAGGATGTTCCTAGAATTTTAATGCCATACTTGGATAATTTTTCTGCCAATTTTAAGGCGGTTTGGCCTCCCAATTGTACAATTACCCCCTCCGGCTTTTCATGTTGAATGATATCGTACACATGCTCCCAAAATACAGGCTCAAAATATAATTTATCAGCAATATCAAAATCCGTAGAAACCGTCTCTGGGTTAGAATTTATCATGATAGTTTCGTAACCCGCCTCTTTGGCTGCTAGTACCCCATGTACACAGGAATAATCAAACTCAATTCCCTGGCCGATTCGGTTAGGGCCAGAACCCAAAACAACTACTTTTTTACGATCTGAGGATTTAGACTCATTGTCCATGGAATCCGTACTTTGTCCAAAAGTAGAATAATAGTAAGGGGTTTTTGCCTCAAACTCCGCCGCACAAGTATCTACACATTTATACAAACGCTTGATTCCTAAACCATTACGCTTATCATATACCTCAGACTCCAAACAACGTAAGGCATGAGCAATTTGGCGATCCGCAAATCCTTTGTGCTTCGCTTCCTCCAATAAATCGGTAGGAATAGTCGCTATGGTATAGCGTTCCATTTCCTTTTCTACTCGAACTAAGTCTTCAATTTGGTTTAAAAACCACTTATCAATTTTAGTTAATTGCTGAATGGTCTTAAATGAGATACCCATTTTAAAGGCATCGTACACGTGGAATAATCTATTCCAAGATGGATTTGCCAAAGAATGCATGATCGCATCTTGATCTCTTAATTCTTTACCATCTGCACCTAGTCCATTGCGTTTAATTTCCAATGACTGACATGCTTTTTGCAAGGCCTCCTGGAAATTACGACCGATACCCATGGTTTCACCTACCGACTTCATTTGAAGTCCTAAAGAACGGTCAGCTCCTTTAAATTTATCAAAATTCCATCTCGGAACCTTCACAATCACATAATCCAATGCTGGCTCAAAATAAGCTGAGGTGGTACCTGTTATGGCATTACTTAACTCATCTAAATTATAACCAATGGCCATTTTAGCAGCAATTTTAGCAATTGGATACCCCGTTGCTTTAGAAGCTAATGCAGATGAACGAGAAACACGCGGATTAATTTCAATGGCAATGATCTCATCCGTTTCAGGATTAAGAGCAAACTGTACATTACATCCACCTGCAAATTTACCAATGGCATTCATCATCATGATGGCCATATCACGCATCCTTTGGTAGACCGTATCTGGCAAAGTCATGGCAGGAGCCACCGTAATGGAATCTCCTGTATGAATACCCATTGGATCAAAATTCTCAATGGAACATATGATAATGACGTTCCCTAAATTATCTCGCAATAGCTCTAATTCATATTCTTTCCAGCCCATAATAGACTGCTCCACCAATACCTCATGTGTAGGAGATGCATGTAAGCCTTTGTTTAAAGCTGCATCGAAATCTTTGGGATCATTCACAAATCCACCTCCCGTTCCTCCCAAAGTGAAGGAAGGACGAATAACCAAAGGGAATCCCGTTTCCTGAGCAATCTCTTTACCTTCCAAAAAGGAACGAGCCGTTCTACCTTTACATACACCCACACCTAATTCCAACATCTTCAAACGGAATTTTTCACGATCCTCCGTGGTTTCAATAGCCTTGATATCTACCCCAATGATCTTCACGCCATACTTTTCCCAAATTCCAGCCTCATCACAATCAATCGCTAGATTTAGGGCCGTTTGACCTCCCATGGTAGGTAAAACTGCATCCACTTGATGCCTCTCCAAAATATGAATGATGGAGTTCTTATCTAGAGGTTTTAAATACACATGATCGGCATTCATAGGATCCGTCATGATGGTAGCTGGATTCGAATTGATGAGGATTACTTCAATTCCTTCTTCACGCAATGATCGGGCAGCTTGAGAGCCAGAATAATCAAACTCACAAGCTTGACCAATTACAATAGGACCAGAACCGATAATAAGAACGGAACGGATGGATAAGTCTTTTGGCACGGGATAAATTTATTTTGTATCAAGAGAAAACAAATTTTAAGACCTTTACACTTAGGCTCAAAAATTGTACAAAGTTAGTCGTTGAAGCCCATATTGGGAAACGTTATCGAAAATAAAAATTAGGAATTTTGCGGATTCAGACCATTTACTTGATTTGATTTCCTTTCGTCCCATTATTTCCCGTAATTTTGATAAAAATTAAAATCGCGTGATCAAAATAATCGTGGCTTGTGACGAAAAAAACGTCATCGGTAAAAACAATCAGCTGATTTGGCACCTACCTGCCGACTTGAAGCATTTCAAAAATTTGACTATGGGACATTCCATCATCATGGGAAGAAAAACCTTTGAATCCATAGGCAAGGCACTCCCAAACCGCAATAATTTAGTAGTAAGTCGCCAAAGCCACCTAAATGTGGATGGAATCATATTATGCCACTCTTTAGAAGAAGCTATTCTAAAAGCCAAAAGCCTTTCGCGCGATGATATTTTCATCATTGGTGGTGCCGAGATATACCGACAAGCCCTTCCACTTGCTGACCAAATTATCCTCACTCGCTTACATGATTATTTTGATGGAGATGCCTTTTTCCCCGAACTTCCCAGCGAGCAATGGGAAGTCATTCATGCTGAAAGAGGAATCACGGATGAGAAAAATCCTTATCAATACAGTTTCATGACTTACCAAAAAATCTCATAGCCAACTCATGGAAAGAAAAGTTGCTTTATTGGAACAGGCTATACAGCTAGATGCTTTTTATCCCTTTTTACAGGATGATGTAGCCGGGGGAATCTGCTTGTTCATAGGTACCATTCGAAACAAGAATCAAAATAAAGAAGTGCTTTCTCTGGATATGGAGGCCTACCCTCCTATGGCTGTCAAGCAAATTAACTTACTGATTGATCAGGCGGGAGAAAAATGGCCCATACAAAAAGTAGTGATGGTGCACCGTACGGGTCCATTACAAATTGGGGATATTGCTGTACTGATTGGAGTAACTTGCATCCACCGAGCGGAAGCATTTCAAGCGTGCCAGTGGTTGATTGACCGACTAAAAGAAGAAGTGCCTATTTGGAAAAATGAATTTTACGAGGATGGTTCATCTTGGCTAGTTCCCCACCCTTGAGCTAACATGAGGTTACAGCCTCTTTGCTCTGAATTATCGAAGCGGCCCAATACCTTGAATCGTAGTCCATCGGCTTCTAATGAGCCCAAATCTTTGGTTTCTATAAAGGAACAAGAATCAATATTGGCCAAATCAATCACTTTAATTCCTCCTACCCTTCCTGCTTGCGTTACATGTCCGAATGGATCATTTACCTCCCTTAGCATGACCCGCATGGATACTCCCGGATTAAAAATTCCGTCCTTTTCGGCATAGGCCTGAGAAAACAATTCCGTCATACCATATTCTGAAGCCACTTGACTAAGGTGCATTTTTCCCTTTAGAAATGCATGGACTTCCTCACGTAACCACTCCTCCCTTCTTCCCTTCATGCCGCCCGTCTCCATGACCATGACCCGACCACTCGCCACCGCTTCTTTCCAAAAAGAAAAATCCTGGCCTGTATCCACCCAGTCCAATAAACCGAAAGTCACCCCCATTAACCATATTTTGCGGTCTGTTTGTAAAGCTGCCTTCAAATTATTCACCAAGGCATCGTATTGATTGAGGTAAAAACCAGCTAATTCCGACCGTGATTCTTTGATAAAATGATCCATCATAAAGACCAAGGAGGAGGTACTTCGTTCCAAATAAGAAGGCAAAAGGGCAAAAATGTGGTAGTCTTGCAATGAACCGTATTGTGCTTCAAAAATTCTTTTGGCCTGTTGTTGGTAAAAACTTGGATCACAAACTACGTGCTTGGAGGGAATTTGTCCAGTGGTACCTGAACTTTCAAATTGAAATAAAATAGGATCAAAACCCGTTTGTACTAAGTGACTTTTAAAAAATTCAATGGGTAAAAAAGGAATTTCTTTCAGCTGAGTAATCGTGGAAGGATCTTTACCCAACAATTCAACATAGAGATGATACAAAGGATTATGGGCAAACTGATATTGAAAAACAGCCAATGCCAAACTTTCAAAATCAGCTTCTTTCATCTGACTCACCCGATTCTTCAAGCTCCGAGAGATGCTTTCCCAATCCTCTTTTCCAACCTGCATAGCTTTTTTTGAAATTATGCACAAAATTAATGCAAATCATTAACTTTACGCTTGTATTGACCATCGAATCTTCATGATTAAACTAGGTAGTCTTATCATTGGTATTGCGCTATGCACCTGGGCCTTCGTTGCCTGTGTTCAGGAGCCGGAATATGGTACTACTCCGAATATTGAATTTGAATCAATCAAAAAAATCACCAAAATAAGTAACGACGGATTCGGAGGCAAAGCCAAGATTGACTCCGTGGTTATGACCATTAAATTCCAAGATGGTGATGGCGATTTAGGAATTACCACAGCTGAAAAAAACTCCGATCCTAAATACAAGGATTACAGAAATTTTGAAGTGGATGTATTACTAAAGAAAAACGGTAGATTTATCCCCATCACTTTTAGTCCAAAACTAGGAGGTTTAATGAATTTCCCTTTTAAACCTGACCAAAAGCCAGGTCCTATAGAAGGAAGTATTTCCTACTCCACCCAATTCGTATACGCATTTTACAAAGGCTATTCCCCAGAATTTACAGAGAAAAATGATACCCTAGCCTTCCGAATATCCATAAAAGACAAAGCATTTCATCAAAGCAATACGGTTGAGACCAGTCCAATCGTCATTTTTCAAGACTAAATTTTCCTATGATTCCACGTTTTTATCAAACCCTCAGCTTTGCTGTCCTATTCCTTTTAGCCCATGCTAGTTTTGCTCAAAAAAGCGTCAGCTTAGAAGATGTTTGGCAAAATTACACCTTCAGACAAAGAAGCATTCAAAACTTAAATTGGACTCAAGATGGCCATCATTATACGGAATTAAAAGAGGGCAAAATCATCAAATATGCTGTAGAAGACCCTAAGAATTCCGAAGTTCTATTTGATGAAGAGTTAAATCGGATCGATGGTAAAAAAATTCAAGTTCAATCGTTTAGTCTATCTTCTGATGAAAAGAAGATTTTAATTTCTACCGAATCAGAACAAATTTATCGCCGTAGTTCCAAGGAAAATAATTTCATCTTTGACCGTCAAACCAAAAGCCTTGTTTCTTTATCTAAAGCCGGCAAGCAAATGCATGCGAGTTTTTCACCCGATGGGAAAAAGGTAGCTTTTGTACGAAATAATAACTTGTTTTTGGTGGATCTAAGTTCTGGTAAAGAAAAAGCAATCACAACATCAGGTAAGTTCAATCATATTATTCATGGCGCTTGCGACTGGGTTTATGAAGAAGAATTTTCTTTTGCAAAAGCCTTCCAATGGTCACCTGACAGCAAAAAAATTGCTTATTATACTTTTGATGAGACCAAAGTACCCGAGTATAATATGCAAATGTGGGGAGATTTGTATCCGAAAGATTATCGCTTTAAATATCCTAAAGCAGGAGAAGCTAACTCCATAGTTAGTTTGAGCGTATATGCCTTAGACTCCCAAAAGAACATCCCTATCCAAGTAGGAAAAGATCAAAATCAATATATCCCACGCATGAAATGGACGGCTAGTTCCGACTGGGTTTCATTCATTCGTTTGAATCGCCTGCAGAATCACATGGAAATTTTGCATGCCTCTGCTAAGGATGGCTCCTCCAAAGTTGTGTATGAGGAAAGAAGCAATACTTCTTTGGAAATAGAATCTATCGGAAATGATATCACTTATTTAGCTGACCAAAAGCACTTCATTTTATCTTCAGAAAAATCAGGTTTCAAGCATTTATATGTGGCTGAAATAGCCACAGGTAAAGTAAATCCCATTACCACTGGCAACTGGGACGTGGATGATTTTTATGGTTACGATGAAAAATCTCAAACACTTTACTTCAATGCGGCTGCTAAAACAGCCATTCAAAGAGAAGTATATAAGGTTCAATTGGACGGCTCCAATTTTCAAATGATCTCGACACAAGCGGGCACCAATACGGCCAATTTCAGCCCAGATTTCTCCTTTTATATGCTATACTTTAGCTCAGCGAAAGAGCCCTTACAAATTAGCTTAAAGAGTAGCCAAGGTTCCTTGATTCGAGTATTGGAAGAGAATAACAAACTAAAGCAGCAGTTAAAAGAGTATGCCATTTCAAGCCGTGAATTTTTACAAATTCCTTTAGCCAATGGCGAATTCTTAAATGCCTATTGCCTTAAACCCAAGAACTTCGATCCGAATAAAAAATACCCGGTATTAATGCATGTATATGGTGGACCGGGTTCTCAACAAGTATTGGACGCCTATCCAGTAAGTAATGATTTTTATTGGTATCAAACCTTGTTAGATAAGGGTTATTTAATCTATTGTGTGGATAACCGCGGAACTGGTGCCAGAGGGGTAAATTTCAAAAGAATCACATACCAGAACCTTGGAAAAATTGAAGTGCAGGATCAAATTTATTCTGCCCAATATTTAGGTAAACTTCCTTACGTGGACGCGTCTAGAATTGGAATTTGGGGCTGGAGTTATGGAGGATTTATGTCGTCCAACTGTTTAATGCAAGGTGCCGATGTATTCAAAACAGCTATATCTGTGGCACCGGTAACCAACTGGCGTTTCTATGATAGTATTTATACGGAACGTTATCAAAGAACACCTCAAGAAAATGCCAAGGGGTATGACGAGAACTCACCTGTAAATCATGTCAATAAATTAAAAGGAAATTTATTGTTGGTGCATGGAACGGGCGATGATAATGTACATTTCCAAAATGCAGTAGCCTTACAGGAGGCATTAATAAAAGCCAATAAACAGTTTCAAAGTTTCTATTATCCTAACAAGAATCATAGTATTGCTGGAGGAAATACCCGATATCATTTATACCAAATGATGACAAACTTCCTTTTGAAAAATTTATAATTTTTTGAGCATTTGATAAACATCCGGATGCAGGCGATAGGTAAACATCCGCTGATCTTTTTCGTCGGATTGAATATCCAAAATCTGTTCTTTACCCAGCAAGAGGCGAAGTGACTTTGTCAAATTTTCAAACATTTTGGCTCTAAATTGTCGTTGTGATTCTGGTGAACTTTTATGTTTACCAAAAAAAGCAATGATTTGATGTCCAGAGATATAGCCTGTTTTGTAGTTCAAAATCAAAAAATCAAGCAACATTTTTTCGTTTTCCCCCAACATGATTTTTAAGTGATTTCGCAATCTTTTCTTTTTCCATTTTTGGAATAGAAATAAAGCTAAGACCAAAAAACCTATGGCTACCAAAATGAAAGTCCCTTGTATAATGGATTGATACCATGGTACTTGATGTAGCTTGCCCAGATATTCCGCCTCACGAAGCAAATCATTTACCATAAATCGATAATTTTTGACATTATTCGGTGAAACTTGAATGGCCAAATTAGTCCAAATCAAGGTATCTCCATTAATATGCAATGCCTTATCAAAATTACTGGCATAGTAACCTTCAAGTACCAAACGATTTCTATTTTTCCAACAATAGGTTTTGAAATCATCCAACACATCAATGATAAACAGGGTATCAAAATTCTTTTCTCTACCAGATTTATCCAACAAAAAGAAATATCGTCCATTGAATAAATAATAACGAGATATATCCTTTTCCAAAAAAGATTTAATTTCCTCCAGTTCGATGGCCCCCTTAATGACAAATTCACTGGTGGAAAAATTGTATTCATATATATTCCAATCAAGTAAATCCAATTTCTTTGTATCCGTATCATTGACCGAGTGATTTCCCATAGTTACGAACCTATCTCGACTGGGAACATAAGCTGACAAACCCATGGTGATTGCAGGAGGAACATCACCTTTTGCTTGAATACTCAACCATTCCTTACCTTCTGCATTGTATTTGGTCAGAATATTGGTAGAAGTCCAAAATCCATATCCTCCAAAAGAATAAAGAATTCCATTTCGATAAAATGTATGACTTAAGCAATTGGCCCCTCGATAATAAGTTTCATCAATTCGCCTAAATACCAATTGCTTTTTATTAATTTGATATACTTGATTAGTACAGGAAATTATAAGATAAGCCCAGTCAGAATTTTCTATTTTAAATTCTTTCACGGCATAATTTGCCGAAATCAAATCTGCTTTTTCAATATTTTCAAGGGAAAGCTCTCCTAAGTTAGACCAGGGTAAACCATTCTTGGTTCTCGAAAGTTGATTATTTTCAAAATTAATCTTGTAAAAATAACCAGCACTTGGACTAAACCATTCTAAAGTTTGGGCAAAGACATTTCCCTGTATCATCAAAAAAAGACTTAGAAAGTAGCTGCCTAAACGCATATTAGATTTCAAATGAATAATAAAAATGCAATTTTTTCAATTAAAATTGTCTAATTCTTAGGTATAGATTAAAGAGCTATACCATATTTTTCAACAAAAATGGCTAATTTTACGGATTAAAGTTTAATCTTTTGACCGGATTAAACCATAAAAATTGCTTATGACCCTACACAGAGAAGGAAAATCGCTCTTATTGACAGCCATCATTATTGTATTGGCTATTAATGCCTTAGTGGCTTATTTTTTACCTGAACAGGTTTATATAAGAGAGGCTGTCGTAGTGGTAACAGCAGTGTTTTACTTGCTTTTAGTTCAGTTTTTTCGCGTTCCAAAACGAGTAACGAATATCAATCCACAACATATCATAGCCCCTGCTGATGGCAAAGTAGTGGTGATTGAAGAGGCTGTTGAAACGGAATATTTTAAAGATAAGCGCAGGCAGATATCCATTTTCATGTCGCCCATCAATGTACACATCAACTTCAATCCTATTTCAGGGATTGTATCATATTTTAAATACCATCCGGGTAAATATTTAGTGGCTTGGCACCCCAAATCCAGCACAGAAAATGAGCGTACAACCTATGTGGTCAAGCACGAAAATGGTACGGAGGTATTGTTTCGTCAGATTGCGGGAGCTTTAGCTAAACGCATCTGCTGGTATGCCAAAGAAGGGGAGGCTGTAATACAAGGTACCGAATTCGGTTTCATCAAATTTGGCAGTCGAATTGATATTTACTTACCTTTAGACGCAGAAATTTGTGTTCAATTAGGGGATAAACCCGTTGGTGGTGAAACTGTCATTGCAAAATTGGCATAATTAATTCTTCTTTTCTTGCTCATCGGTTTCTTGATTGATCATTGATTATTCGTTCTTAATCAAAAAACATTCTAATGTACAGACATTTAACTGATTTTTACTCGGATTGGGCATATGAATCCCAAAGAACTATCCATATGTTTGAGGCGATCGCTGATGAGCATTTTAAAAAAAGTAAACAAGAAAATTTCAGAAGTATCGCTAGGCTTGCTTGGCACATTACAGAAACCATTCCTGAGATGTTGCTGCATGCAGGCATAAAAGGCTTGCAGGAGATTCATCCCAGCACAGCACAGCAGGATGTTAAATCTTTAATTCTTGTCTATCAAACGACATCAGAAGCCGCATTAAAGGCGCTTTCCTCCCAATGGTCCGATAATATGTTGGATGAAAAAATACCGATGTATGGAGATCAATGGAAAAGAGGCGCTGTACTAAGTATCCTAATCAGGCATCAATCACATCATCGAGGTCAATTGAGTGTTCTATTAAGACAGGCAGGCAGGGTTATACCAGGCATGTATGGACCTACGAAAGAGGAATGGAAAAATATGGGCATGGAGGCAATGGACTAATGCTTTAAGCCCAGGTCCCTAAGTTTTTTTCGATCAAGGCGATAATGGCTTGCAAACCTTTTCTATCTACTTCTGAAAAGTCATCCAATTGGTCAGAATCCACATCCAATAACATACTGACTTCACCAGCTGAATTCATAACGGGTAATACAATCTCCGATTTTGAAGCAGAGGCACAGGCAATATGGCCTGGAAATTCATCTACATTGGGAACAATAATACTTTCTTGATTTCTGAAAGCATGTCCACAAACACCTTTATGATAGGGGATGCGGGTACAGGCCACTGGACCTTGGAATGGACCCAATACCAATTCATTTTGTTTATTGAGGTAAAAACCTACCCAAAAAAAGCCAAAATACTCATGGATAGCCGCTGAAATATTGGCTAGATTGGCATATAAATCCGTTTCTCCAGTAATCAATGCCTCTACCTGAGGAAGCAATGCTGCATACTTTTGCTCCCTAGTTCCTTCTACTTTTTTTAAATCCTCCGCCATAAATTAAATGGTAGTTGCCACAAAATACTTACTTAACCAAGAGTTCTTAGCTGAAATTGGCCAATTACTTCTATACTCTCCTAGATCCTTTACCTGAGGGACAGCTATGGATGAGTCAGGGTGTATGGTACCTTCTGCAACCGCTTGCTTTACTCCTAAAAGAGGCAATAATCGCAAATGATCTCCTTCCGCTAGTGCCACAGAACGGTCAAAAAAATCAATTCCTAAGCGAACAGCTAGGTCTTTAAACCAAGTGGTTGAGGCATCTATGGAACAGCCAGAGGCAGCATGAAGTTGCTCATCCACGGCAATCATAATGATTTGCTTGTACTTGATTTCAAAAGAAGCTAAAAGGGATACACCATGTGCATTCCAATCTTGAACAGCTTGCTTTAAATACATCTGAACAAAGTCTAACTCTTCTTCATTCATGGCCCGAGAGGCTTGATATATCCAAACTCGGGAATGATTCGGTAATTCTGGTAAGGCTACGTACATAAATTTAAATCATGGTTTGCTGAACCAATTCAGCTAAATCAACTACTTGTATTTCTTTATCTTTGCCATGTTTGTTCAATCCATCTTGAATCATAACCATGCAGAAAGGACAAGCTAATGCCACTTTTTGGACTCCTGAATCAATGATTTCTTGCGAACGTTTGGACTGAATATCTACATTTCCGGGCTCTGGCTCCTTAAACACCTGGGCTCCCCCAGCTCCACAACACAATCCTTTAGTTCTACAACTTTTAAGTTCTTTTAGTTCCTTTTTAAGACCTTGAATGATATTTCTTGGCGCTTCATAAATCCCATTACCTCTTCCCAAATAGCAAGAGTCATGATATGCAACAGCTTCCTTTTCTTCTTCTTTTAATTGAATTTTTCCTTGGGCAAGGAGCTCTGCCAACAAAGTACTGTGGTGAATTACCTCATAATTCCCCCCTAAATCTGGATATTCATTTTTAAGTGTATGGAAGCAATGAGGGCAAGCTGTGACAATTTTTTTGACGCCATACATGTTCAATACTTCAATATTGGACATGGCTTGCATTTGGAATAAAAATTCATTGCCACTTCGGCGAGCAGGATCACCCGTACAAGATTCTTCGGTACCTAATACGGCAAATGAAATTTGTAAATTTTGTAAAATCTCACAAAAGGCACGTGTTACTTTCTTATGTCTATCATCAAAAGAACCTGCACAGCCTACCCAAAACAAAAATTCAGGGCTTTCTCCACTAGCAGCCCATTCGGCCATTGTTCTAATTTTAAGTTCCATGCTATTCTTTTTTTGACTTTTTTTCTTGACGCATTTGTTCTACAGTTAACCTGCTACCATCAGGACTCCAACCTGGAGGTCCAAGTACATAATTCCAAGCAGTCTTGAGATTATCGGAATGAAGCAGATCTTTAGCAATTTGTACCCATTCAAAAAAGGCTATTTTTGCAGGGTTATAACTTTCTATTTGTTTAGTTAAACCATAATGAGGCCTATTTTCCTCTTGCTGAAAAGTACCAAAAATTCGATCCCAAATGATCAAAACACCAGCATAATTTGTATCTAGGTAATCCAAATCTGTACCATGATGCACTCGGTGATGTGAAGGGGTATTAAAGATGTACTCAAACCATGCTGGCATTTTTTTGATTAACTCAGTATGTATCCAATATTGGTATAACAAGCTAATCTGTTGAAAGAAAAAAACGATGAATGGATGTACCCCCATCAATAGGATCCAGATGTAAAATAAAAATGCACCGGATAAATTCCCCGTCCAGGTTTGTCGAAGCGCAGCCGCTAAATTGTATTTGGGCGAGGAGTGATGAACCATGTGAGAGGCCCAAAAGTATCGTACTTCATGAGATATACGATGAAACCAATAATAGGTTAGATCATCTGCAAAGAAGGCAAAAACCCATACCCACCACCAGTCGACTGATAAATCAAACAATCTCCAATGATCATAAACATAAAAATAGCAAACATAAATGACCGATTTAGTCAGCAAACCAATGAATAAATTACCCAATCCCAATCCGATGGAAGTCATAGAATCTTTGGCTTCCACAAAATCTTTATGTTGTTTAAAAACCACATAGGACTCCAATATGACCGTAGTCAAAAAGAATGGAACCGCATAAAGAATTAAATTCGGATTCATAGATTTAAGGTAAATGAACAACTTCTTTCAAAAACTGAATACTGGCTTGTAAAGGCAGATCCGTTCTTTTGGCAAGTATGGTGGAAGTAATAACATGATTTTCAGACAAAGGAAATGCCATTTCTTTTTTCTGTGAGGCTGAGGTTCCTAATAAAGGAAACATATCTTTCATGGCTTTAACCGAAACAACGGGATCTTGATGAGCCTCATCCTGATAATAATAACCCATGAAAACAGGACATTTCACTTGTTCAAACACTTCTTTTTTCATCTGATGAGTCAAAAAGTTCTGAAGTTCTACCGCTCCCTCCAATCGGTAATGTAAATTCCAATATTTGTCATGGTCCGCATTTTGAGCAGGAATATCCCTGTAATTACCTCCTACCACTTTTCTGGCAATTTGAAGTCCCCAAGGATTATCCATTAAAACTGCTGCCGGATCAGCGATGGCGATACAAGGACTATACAAAAGTAATGCTTTAATTTCTGGATGGCGGGCCGCCAATGCGAGGGATAAGGCTCCTCCAAAAGACGTGGCTAGAACTATCACCTGATCACCCATTTTTTTGGCTAATGCCAATTGATTCTCCACACTTTCAAAATAGTCATCCGCAGTAACATGTTGCAAAACACTATCCGAGGTGACGAAACCATGTCCTGCCACGCGAGCAAGCAATAAGTTGGCTCCAAAAGTTTTGGCAATTGATCTATGAATCGGATCTCCCTCCATTTGAGAAGCCGAAAAACCATGTACATACATAAAAACAATTGGCGTTTTCTGAGGGTGCAATGAATCTGCCCAAACTATTTTAGCCTCATTGTTTGCCTTAATTTGTGGAAAAGCTGCTTCTTTTTCTTGAAGATATTGGGCAAGTGCAGGCAAAGAATCTGGAATATTTTTCCATGTCACCCCTCGATTAAGTTGAGGTGCTTTCGGGCTTGGTCCAAGAGAAAAAAACAGAATTAGACCTATGATAATGGGAATAAAAACCTTTTTCATTTGCTTATGATTTTGCCCAGTTTAATCGATCCGATGGGTTAAATTTCCATGGTGCTTGGTTCGTTTCTATGTTGGCAAACATACTATTCCAAGCAGCTGGGGCATCTGATTGCTCCATAATTTGATAGCGACGTAAGGCCAAAATGATGTTTAATGGAGATAATTCCATGGGACAAGCCTCCACGCAAGCTTGACAAGTAGTACAAGCTCTAAGTTCCTCCGCAGAGATATAATCCCCCAAAAGAGATTTACCGTCTTCGGACCATTGTCCTCTATTTTGAGATAAGACTTTTCCAACCTCTTCAAGTCTATCTCTTGTGTCCATCATGATTTTCCTAGGAGACAAAGCTCTTCCCGTTTGATTCGCGGGACATTGCTCCGTACACCTGCCACACTCTGTACAAGAATAGGCGTCCAGCGCATTTTTCCAAGTTAAGTCCATAACATCTTTGGCACCAAAGCGCAATTGCTCAGGTACAGTTGCATTGGCATCAACAGGTTGACCTAACATCAATTTAACTTCATGTGCCACAGATGGCATATGCGCTATTTTGCCGGAAGATTCGAGGCTCGAATAATAGGCAGCAGGAAAGGCAAAGAAAATATGCAAATGTTTGGAATAGGTAACATAAAGGGCAAAACCTAAAATGCCTAAAATATGGAACCACCAGGCCACACGTTCCAACATCAACAAGGTGGAAGTGGATAAGTCCGAAAACATGGGGATTAAGTTTTTAGAAACAACAAATGCCCCAACCGGCTCAAAATGCTCGACTTGTCTTGCCTGTAAAATGGCATCACTAGCATTCATGGTCCATAAAGCGAGCATCAAGATACATTCAATAGCCAAAATGGTATAAGCATCTTTCAATGGAAAACCAGCTAATTCACGATGGTTTTGAACTTGTAGACGAGGCACCTGAATAATCGACCTTCGCATAAAAAAGACCAAACAGGCTACAAAAACACCCAAGGCTAGCAGTTCAAAAAAGTCTAATAAAAAAGGATAAATGCTTCCAAGATAGGGCGCAAAGATTCGATGCGTTCCGAGAATTCCATCCAAAACAATCTCAACTATTTCCACATTGATTAATACGAAACCAGCGTAAATCAAGAAGTGAAAAAAGCCTACCAAGGGTTTTTGAAACATTTTCTTTTGACCAAAAGCCAACAAAAAAACACGTTTCCATCGCTCGCTGGATTGATCATTTAATTCAATAGGCTTAGCCAACTGAATAGTGGAGATAATTAGTTTGAATCGTTGCGTTACCAAATAACCCAGCCCTGAAAGGACCAAAATAAAAAGTACTTGGAGAATAATTTGCATGATTGATGAGTGTTTTGCTGAATCTTTTTGCCCTAACGCTGTCAAGGTTTTAAACCTTGACAGCGTTGCAGAAATGCTGATAAAGCTAAGTTTTTTTACTCAAAGTTTTTACCACATTTCTGATATTTTTTACCAAAATTTTAAGATTATCTTTTCGAAAAGTTTATGAGAATTAATAACAAACATCCAAATCCACTAATCATGAAAAAAAACACATCTTACATGGTTCCAGACCAACTTTATCATGTCTATAATCGGGGGATAAATAAAGCCAGAATTTTTAAAGAATTTAGGAACTATCGTTTTTTCTTAAGCAAGTATCAAAAGTACATCAGCCCGATCGCTGACACCTATGCCTATTGTTTGTTAGGAAATCATTTTCATTTTCTACTTAAACTTAAATCTGCACAAGAAATATATGATTTTAAAAAAATCAAAATAGAGCAGCGCGACCAAATTGATATTTGTAAACTAATCGCCATTCAATTTGCCACACTTTTTAATAGTTATGCTCAAGCTTTCAATAGGACTAACGACCGAACGGGTGGATTGTTTGAAAGACCATATAGGAGAATTCCAGTGGAGGATGAATCTTATTTCACGCAATTGATTAAATACATTCACCTAAACCCAGAATACCATGGCATAGCGCATGATTTTAAGCAGTATAAAAACTCATCTTATCAAGATTTCACGAGCTTGAAAAGGAGTTTTGTTGATAAAAAATCAGTACTGGATTATTTCGATGGCATGGAAGGATTTAAAGAATTTCACGCGACTGAGATGAATGAAAAAAACATTATCAATTTACTGTTAGAATAAACTGAAAATCATTTCGTTTTCGCAACGCTGTTAAGGTTTCGAACCTTGACAGCGTTAAAAATTTCAAACCATATTCAACTCTTTCTTCAAGAATCTCCCCGTATGACTATTCTTCACTTTGGCCACCTCCTCAGGAGTTCCTTCTGCTACAATTTGACCTCCCGCTAGCCCTCCTTCAGGTCCTAAATCAATGACATGATCAGATACTTTAATCACATCTAAATTATGTTCAATGATTAAAACAGTATTACCTCGATCTACGAGTTTTTGTAATACATCCAACAATAATTTGACGTCTTGAAAATGTAAACCCGTGGTCGGCTCATCCAACACATATAAGGTTTTTCCCGTATCCTTTTTAGACAATTCCTCCGCTAACTTCACACGTTGTGCCTCCCCTCCAGATAAAGTCGTGGCATGTTGCCCCAATGTAATATACCCTAATCCCACCTCCAACAATGTTTTCACCTTCCTGTGAATCTTAGGCTGATGTTCAAAAAATTCTAAGGCCTGCTCCACTGTCATATCCAACACATCTGAAATAGATTTTCCTTTAAATCGCACTTCCAAAGTCTCCCGATTGAAACGTTTGCCTTTGCATGATTCACATTCCACCAACACATCAGGTAAAAACTCCATTTCGATCTTTTTCCTTCCTGCACCCTCGCAACTTTCACAACGACCGCCTTTTACATTAAAACTAAATCGACCTGCTTTATATCCACGAATCTTTGACTCTGGTAATTCGCAGTAAAGCGTCCTAATGTCGCTGTACATATTAGTATAAGTTGCAGGATTAGAACGAGGTGTCCTACCTATCGGCGATTGATCCACTTCAATCACTTTATCGATAAGCTCCAAACCCTCTATTCCCTTGAAATCTTTAGGATCTCGCTTAGCCCGATCAAAGTGCTGTTTTAATTTCAAGACTAAGGTATCATGAATTAAAGTAGACTTCCCCGATCCAGAAACTCCTGTTATAGATATCATTTTCCCCAAAGGAATGGTCACGTTTACCTGTTTTAAATTATTGCCTGAAGCTCCCCATAACTTAATTTCTTTGCCCGAACCCTTTCTTCTTTTTGTTGGCAATTCAATGGCCAATTCCCCACTCAAGTATTTTGCCGTGGGTGTTTGTAATTGTAAGAATTCAGTAGGAGTCCCCTGGCCCACCACATGTCCTCCGTGCCTACCTGCACCAGGTCCTACGTCCAACAGGTAATCAGCCTCCAACATCATGTCTTTATCATGCTCTACTACCAATACGCTATTCCCAAGGTCTCTTAGGTCCTTCAATGCTTGAATAAGTTTTTCATTATCTCTTTGATGCAAACCAATACTAGGTTCATCCATAATGTACAAAACTCCCACCAATTGTGTACCAATTTGAGTAGCTAATCGAATACGCTGGGCTTCTCCTCCAGAAAGGGTTTTCATGGGTCTATCTAAGGTCAAATAGGTTAACCCAATCTGAGTTAAAAAACCAATTCGCTTTTGAATCTCTTTCAATACTTCCTGCCCTATTTGCTGTTGCCTAGAAGATAGTCTAAGATATAATCCCTCCATCCATTGCTCCAATTCCAAAATATCCATCTGAGCCAACTCTCCAATATGCTTACCATCTATTTTGAAACAAAGAGCTTCCTTTTTTAAGCGGTAACCTTGGCAATCAGGACAAGTTTTTACCTCTAGAAAATCTTTCAGCCAATCTTGTGTTTTTTCAGATCCACTTTCTTGCTGCCTCTTTAAGAAATTGATTATCCCATCGTATTTGGTTGTCCACTCTGTTCCTACATATTTCTTAGAAGGTACCGGAACTGGTTCATCCGTTCCATACAACATGATTTCAACAGCCTTGCGTGGGAACTTAGCTATAGGTGTAGATAAACCTACTTGAAATGGCTTCAACAAAACTTCCAATTGCTTAAATATCCACAAATCACGGTATTCACCTATGGGCGCAATTGCACCACGAATGATACTTAACTCTGGGTTTGGGATAACAGATTCCTCCGTAATCTCTTCAATTTGGCCTAAACCATTACAGGTTGGGCAAGCTCCATATGGACTATTGAATGAAAAAGTATTGGGTGCTGGCTCATCATAAGACAAGCCCGTCAATGGATCCATCAAGGTTTGAGAAAAATAATGAATCTGAAGTTTTTCATCTAAAATATAGACCTGCCCCTTACCCAAATTCATGGCCGTCTGCAAGCTTTGAGAAATCCTAAAACGATCTTCCTCTTTGACAATTAATCGATCGACCACAATCTCAATATCATGCACCTTAAATCGATCTACCTGCATTTTAGGTTCTAGCTCCAAGATTTCTCCATCTACCCGAACTTTGGTATACCCCCATTTAGCAATTTGCACAAACAACTCACGGTAATGACCCTTTCTTCCTTTTACCACAGGTGCCAATAACAGAACCTTCCCTCCGTCAAACTGCTGCAATAAAGTTATAATGATTTGATCGACCGACTGCTTAACCATTTTTTCACCCGATAGGTAACTAAATGCTTCAGAGGCTCGAGCATACAGTAAGCGTAAAAAATCATAAATTTCAGTGGTTGTGCCCACTGTAGATCTAGGATTTTTAGAGGTGGTTTTTTGCTCTATGGAAATCACGGGAGAAAGACCCTCTATTTTATCGACGTCAGGGCGCTCCATGTTTCCTAAAAAACTTCGGGCATAGGCAGAAAAACTTTCCATGTATCGCCTTTGTCCTTCAGCATAAATAGTATCAAAAGCTAAACTGGATTTTCCCGAACCCGAAATACCTGTGATAACCACTAATTGATTTCGGGGGATTTGAACATCGATGTTCTTTAAATTATGCTCTCGAGCACCTAAAACTTCTATGTGAGAAAATCCGGTTAAATCTTTAGGTGGCTGCATATATGGCTACAAATCAATCCATAAAAATACAAAAAAAGAGGCCGTCCTAGTAGGACAGCCTCAATAAAAATTAATCTGAAATATATTATTTGTTCAACAACTCGTCAAACGTAATACTTACGTAGTAAATACTTCCCACCGTTGGGTTACCCCATCCAGTAGTATAAGCAGTTCCCAACAAGTTAGAAGCCCCTACTTTTACTATGGACTTAATGCTAGCTACCTTCTTGCTGATTTGAGCATCTAAAGTACTAAACGATGGTATAATACTTTGTTGGGTTTGATTTAAGATTTGATTTACAAAACTTGACTGCCAAACGTACTCATCTTGGTATCTCCATACAGTGCTAAAGCCCCATCCTGAACCACCAATATTACGGTTACCTAAAGTAAGGTTGGTACGGTAAGCTGGAGTGTTATATGCCAATTGATAATTGCTTAATCCTCCATTATCATTCACTGTGTTATAAGATACATTACCTCCTAAAGTCCAGTTAGATGGCAAACGGTAATCTAAGCTCAAACCCCAGCCGCTAGTTTTCACCAAGTTGTCTACATTAGATGGGAATGAGAAAACTTTATTACCTACCACTGTATTGTCTCTATGCTGCTGTGGAGTTTGTACTACCACTTGACCTGCTGAGAAATTCGTGAAGGTACTTTGATAGTAGTAGAAATCCGCCAATAAGTTATTGCCTAAGTTTCCTTTGTAACCCACTTCAAAAGTACGAACCTGCTCAGGCTTCCAAGCTTTAGCCGTATATACTTCAGGCTTTCCAGCTAACACCGATTGTAAAGTAAAGGAGTTGCCTGACAATTTATAACGATCTTGTACTACTGGAAGTCCTCCCAATAAACGAGCAGATGGAGTATTCAAGTCGATGTACTGATCTTGCGTGGTAGGAATACGGAAACCTGTTTGATAAGACGCTCTGAAATTTGACTGACCTACGGTTAAAACCCCAGAAATTCTTGGGCTAAATTGTCCTTCGAAGTTCTCGTTTTTATCATAACGCATGGAACCAGTCAATTTAAATTTATCTTGGAACATCTTCTTGGCTAATTGTAAGTATCCACCATACTCATGAATGGAAAATTCTTGGCCATTATCTTGACGGGCAAATAAAGTTCCCTCTGAGTTCAAAGCATAAATACGGTAATTGGCCCCAACAATCATTTCTAATTTATTATTCATTGCCTCCGTGAAGTTGTACATACCTTCATAGTGGTACAAAGCCGACTTATCTAAGAATCTTGCTCCCTGTGGAAGTGGCTTACCTTTGATTGCCTCCACCGCATTAGTAAATGCAGCAGTTCCTGGAATCAAGCGACCCACATCCGCTGTAGCGCGTGCATTGTTATGATAAGTTGGGAAAGCCGCCTGAGTTGTTGCAATGGCATTACCTACTGCTAAGGTTGGATTACCTGTTTGTGCCAAGGTGGTTGCTAATACCGTTCCAAAATTAGTCAATGCCTGGCCAGCAAAAGTCGAGAAATACTGAGGGTACCATGAAGTACTAGGCTTAGCGGCTTCATTCACTAATTGACCTAATGTTCCCGTAGCATAAGCATCTCCAGAATTCTCCTGGGTAGTATAAGCTCTTACAAAGAAGTTCGATCCTTTTAATTCAGCCTTGTATTGGCCCATACTAAAGTTCTTGATTGAATAACGGTCAGCACCTGTATAAACTGTAGTTCCTTGTCCATAAGAACCTTGTAAAATCAATTCCACTTTGTCGTTAAAACGGTAATGCAAGGCTGCATTGAACTTCATATTACGATTAGCGTAAGAAGCCAAATCGCGCTCAGCATATCCTTCACGTGAGATGTTGACATTAGGTACAATGTAACCTAAAATAGCCGAAGGAGACAATAAACCTCCCGTAGCTCTAGATATCTGATTTATACCTGCCGTCAAAGGGTTTGTAGGATCGCCTAACAATGGAGTCAGGGAGCTTAACATGTTCACATTGGTCTCATCACCATAGATGTTTACACCATTATATGCCAAGTTGGTAGAACGACCCCCAAAATCCAACGTTCTTCCATTCAATAAACTTTGGTCACGGTAATCAGATGCTTGCCAATCTTCCGCACTCAATGTATTGAAATTCAATTTGAATGCCCATTTATTATTGAACGCTTTGGCATAACGAAGAGAAATATCGCTGTAAGGAGTGTTTTGGACGGTACGGTTGGGTGCATCCATAAAACCACCTTTCACTTGTGCGCTTAATCCTTGGTATAAGAATGGGCTCTTAGAGTTCATTAATAAGATACCATTCATGGCATTAGGACCATATAAGGCAGAAGATGCTCCTGGCAAAACCTCCACGTTTTCTAAGTCCAATTCAGAAATACCGACAATATTACCTACAGAGAAGTTCAAACCTGGGGCTTGGTTATCCATACCATCAATCATCTGAACTACACGCACGTTACCGTTACTTCCAAATCCACGCATGTTCACCGAAGAAAATGAAACTGATTGAGTCACCAATTCCACTCCTTTTAAATTGCGAAGTGCATCATAAAATGAAGCAGATGGAGTTTCTCTGATGCTTCTAATATCCATTTTCTCTACAGATACTGGAGATTTCATCACGCTTTCTTCCACTCTACTGGCCGAAACTACTACGTCTTGACCCAAGACAGACTGCTCTTTAAGACTAATTTTTAAGTCGGTTTTGTTACCAGTGACATTAACTTCTTGCCTCTCATATCCCACCATGGAAATTACCAAAGTAAATGGTGTTGGAGTGGATGTACTCAAGGAAAAATTTCCCTTGGCATCAGTAATAGTACCAATAACTTTACCTTTAACGGCAACACTGACACCAATTAAAGCTTCTTTGGATGCAGCATCTGATACTTGCCCCCCTACTTTGGTCTGAGCAATCACAGAAAAACTCATCAAAAACACGACTAAAATAGCGGGTAGGAATTTGGAAAATAGTCTTTTCATGTTGATAAATTTAGATAACAATTTAAATATGGGCCTAGACCTCAAACAAAACTAATGAAGAAAATAGAATTGCCCACTTATTTTATTAAAAAATTACTAGTTTTTCAATAAATACTTAAATATTGATAGTTAGTCTTCGGTGGTCAAAACCAATGGATTGGGTATTATTTTACATCCAATAAAATTCTTGTTAGTTTTGAATTCCATTTTTGAATGAAAAAATTCTGTACTTGGTTAACCAAAAAAGAAAAATTCTTCGTTTCAAGTATGCAGTAAGCAGGTTGCATCCTTCAATATATATTTGAACGTAGTAGAACATATGAAAGACAATTACCTCATCATCATGGCAGGCGGAATAGGCACTCGCTTTTGGCCAATTAGCAGAAGTACCAATCCCAAGCAATTTCACGATGTGTTAGGTGTGGGTAAAACGATGCTTCAACAGACTGCAGAACGTTTTCAGGGCATCATTCCTTCCGAAAACGTGTATGTAGTGACCAGTGATGAATTTGCTGATTTGGTGAAAGAACAATTGCCATTTTTAAGTGATGAACAAATATTAAAGGAGCCGCAGCGTAAAAACACGGCCCCTTGTATCGCCTATGCGGCCTATAAAATTTCCAAAAAGAACAAGAAGGCCAAATTTGTGGTAGCCCCTGCGGACCACGTTATCTTAAAGGAACAACTCTTTCAAGAAAATATTAAAAAAGCCCTTCAAGAAGCTGAAAAAGAGGTATTTGTCACCTTGGGCATCATCCCTACTCGTCCAGATACTGGCTACGGCTATATTCAATATGTACCCTCTGCAGAAGATGCTCAAAAAGTAAAAACCTTTACTGAAAAACCCAATTTTGAATTGGCTCAAGCCTTTTTAGAAAGTGGCGACTATGTGTGGAATGCCGGGATTTTTATCTTCAAACTTCCCACCTTCAAAAAAGAATTAGAGAAACACCAATCCCGCATGGCGGAACAATTTGAGGAGGGATTAGCTCATTATTATACACCAGGCGAGGAAGACTTCATTAAAAAAGTATACGGCGTGTGTAAAAACATTTCCATAGACGTAGGTATCATGGAAAAGGCTCAAGAGGTTAAAGTTATCCTTTCAGATATTGGTTGGTCCGATTTAGGTACTTGGCAATCCCTCTATGAAATCAATGAAAAAGATACCAACAACAATGTCATTGAAGGAAATGTCATCGCTTATGACACTACCAATTGTATCATCAAAACACCCCATAACAAACTCGTGGTGATACAAGGTTTACAAGGGTACATTGTTGCCGAACAGGGAAATGCACTCATGATTTGCCCTAAAAACCTGGAACAAGAAGTAAAAAAATTTGTGGAGGATGCGACCCAACTAGACCCTAAGTTTAGTTAGCATTAGCCAAATCAATCAAATCCTGAAAATTATTCAGCACTTGAATGCGCTCAGGGACCTCTTGTTCTAAGGCCATCATTTGATACCCTGTAAGTAATAGTTTCGCTTCAGGGATTTTATCTGTCAATTCTACTAAATAATCGTTGATCTCTTCAGGATTGGGCCGAGAAGTAAATACACTCAATACATAATCTGGCTTGAATATGTCATAGGCGCAAACTAACTCGTCCAATGGAAGAGATTGACCTAAATAGATAACTTGATGCTTCCTAGAACGCAACAAATAATTGGCAAAAAGTAAACTTATTTCGTGTAATTCGCCATCAGGCAAATAAAGAAGAAATTTCTTAGCATGGGGCTTTAAACTTAGATCTAACTGATCTATCTCAGACATCACCTTTTGACGAATTAAATGACTGATAAAATGTTCTTGGGCAGGACTAACTGAACCAGAAAGCCATAAGGTTCCAAGTCTCAACATGAAAGGATGAATGATATGAATCAAGAAATCCTCGAATCCATACTTTCTAATGATATTATTGGTAAGTTGCTGAAACATCACCTCATTCAGTTCCAGCATGGCAATGGTCAGCGCTTGGATTTGATCAGGAAAATTTAGAGTTCCTTCGGAGAGCCGCAATAAGTGGGCAGAACGCTCACTATCACTCATTTTGGCAATTTCGGAAATTTTATAGTCCCCTCGGTTTTGTAAAATAGCGATATTTAACACCAACTTTAATTCCTCGTCACCATAGGTGCGAATATTGGTATCCGTCCTAACTGGATTAAGAATCCCGTAACGTTGCTCCCAAATCCGAAGGGTGTGAGCTTTAATACCACTAAGATGTTCTAAATCCTTTATCGAATAAACACTCATTTCCTTAGAAAAACAATGTTAAGAAAACACGATTTGACTAAAATTGTTTTAAGTTTTATTACTAGGATTGTAAAATTATCCAATGACCTAAAAAAAACATAAACTGTAATAACAAAATCCACCTGAACAAAGAGGATTTGCTCGTGAATTCTCCACTTTGGAACACCCAATGAAAAAAGAAACTAACTAACCACCATGCACCAAAATTTTGCAAGGGTACTTGTCCCCCAGACCATTGCCAAAAATCAAAATGCATGGCTACAGGCTCAATTAATAGATCCAATGCCGTCATCATGCCCGCTCCTAAAGCTGCCCTTCCAATTTTCCCTCCCACATTCCACTCTTCCACTACGGCGCTAGAACCTAATAAAAGCACCATCCAATTAAGTCCTATTGTGATGGGTACCTCCATTACCTTGAAACCGAGCGTTTCGCCATAATAATATTCTCCAAATATCTTTCCCGTTCTTACTCCTACTACTTCTAAAAACCAGGAGGCAACCACGATAGACCCTAAGGTTAAATAGGCAGCCATACTGGGCTTGGGAAAATAATACAAGCAAAAAAAGCCGGTGAACCAAAGAGTAAGTGGCACTAATGAAACAAACAATTGACTGGTTGCCGGCAGATTCATCCCAATCAGCCCCGCTGCATATAATACTATGAGAAATCTTTTTAAATTCACTCCAGACATAAGCTATCTTATTTCTTTTTAAAAATTAGGCCCATTCATCAGGTCTTTCTAATACAAAACCATCGGATTTACGGACATGCAAAGGAAATTGATTCTCCACTAATTTCTTGCGTCCAATCATTTGAAATGCCCTCGCCACAGCAACCACTGATTCATTTCTCCGAAGAGGCGGAAAAAAAACAACCACTGATTTATCCAAAAAGTTTTCATTGACACTTTGTATACAAGGTACAAAATCACTATCCCCTGAAACTACAATAGCGATGTCATACTGATCTTGAAAAGCGTCCATCAGGAGATGAGTGGCCAAATTTACGTCCGTCATTTTTTCATTAGGAATCACCCAGCTGTTACCACACTTTCTGCAATCAGTGAATTTAGCCTGGTAGGAGCCATAGATTAAATTAACTCCTGTCGACTCCAAAGCCTCCAAATAAGTCGTTTGACGCTTTTGTTTGGGAGGATTATGGGTAATCCGACTGGTGAAATACTTAATCTCCACTAGCTCTTGATTTGCTCGCAAAAAGCTCCTAATCAATTTATCTACATTCAACCACTTACAATTTCGAAAACCGGCATCCATCATTCCAAAGTATAAATTGGAACCATCGACGTAGGCCTTTACACGATATTTTTTATTATTCATGAACTTTTTTCTTCCTTGAATTGTATCTTTGTGCAAGAACTTCTCCAAAGATAGCATCTTTGGAATGATGCCCCACCCCGGTGGGGCATTTACTTTTTAGGAGCTTTACTTATTTTGAAAATCAAGAGTAAAAAATTCTTAATATCGTTAAATCAATTACTAACGATGAAGTTTAATCAAGTCTTTCTTTTCCTACTTTTTATACTGCAACCTTTTCTTGGCTTGGCCCAGATAGCTAGAACTTCTGAACAAGACAGCGTCCTGGCTGATCGACAAAGAAAGACGCAATTGGATTATGAGCAGATGCTAAAACAATTATCCATTCAACACCTCCGAGCAGGGGTAAACGGGAGTAATCCCCAAGCTTCCAATGCGGCTAATTATGATGAAACGAAGGCAAATATATACCCCAAGCTTCCTGAGGTACTACAACTAAACAATGGTAAGCCCGTTGACTCCAAAAGAACCTGGTACTACCACCGAAAACCAGAAATAATAGAAGATTTTGAAAGAGAAATCTACGGCAGGGTACCTGATAATATCCCTCCAATCTCTTGGGAAATAGTTTCTAAAGAACATAAAACCATGGCGGGATTCCCTGTTGAGATACAAAAGCTGATAGGCACTGTGAATAACCAACGCTTTCCTTCAGTTAATGTCAACCTGGAAATTAGCATTGGATTTAGGACAGATATCAATAAACCGGTGCCTGCCATAATGGAATTCACGTGGATATTTCCTCCTGGAATGAATAGACCTACTCCACCTACGAATGAAGTCCCCTGGTCAGAACAAGTTATTGCAAATGGCTGGGCATTCATTCAATTCAATCCCACCACAGTACAGGCTGATCATGGTGCTGGGTTACGATCAGGAATTATTGGGCTCATGAACCGAGGAGAATTTAGAAAACCAGATGATTGGGGTGCTTTGAGAGCTTGGGCTTGGGGTGCTAGCAAAGTCTTAGATTATTTGGAAAATTTACCTCAAATCAAATATACCCAAGTAGGAATTACGGGACATTCCCGCTATGGTAAAGCCGCAGCCCTAGCCATGGCCATGGATTCTCGCTTTGCCATAGGCTATATTTGTTCATCCGGTGCAGCTGGATTAAAATTATATCGAAGAAATTTTGGTGAGACCGTTGAAAACGTCGCAGCCAAAAATGAATATCATTGGATGGCAGGGAATTTTCTCAAATATGCCGGTCCATTACAATGGAATGATTTACCCATCGATGCGCATGAGTTGATTGCTCTGATCGCTCCAAGACCTATGTATATCGGAGTGGGAGGAAATGGCGACCAATGGACAGATCCCTATGGAATGTTTCTAGCGGCCAAGGAAGCTAGTCCAGTATATGAGCTATTGGGCAAAAAAGGGCTTGTTTCCACTGAAGCACCCAAGATCAATGAAGCTCTTATTGAGGGAAATCTCGCCTATCGCATGCATGATAAGGGGCATGTTACGGGACCCAATTGGCCAAATTTTATTGGGTTTACCTCCAGATTCTTTGATCAGGTGGATGCTAAAAAAACAAAAGTCAGGAAACAAAAAAGTCTCAGTAAAAACTGAGACTTTTTGGGCGGATGATGGGATTCGAACCCACTACCCCTGGTACCACAAACCAGTGCTCTAACCGAGTGAGCTACAACCGCCATTTGGGATTGCAAAAATACACAAATCAAGGTATATCGCAAGTCTGAATAGAAAAAAATTGGGGATAAAATCAAATTTTACCCCCATAACTTTTATTTCTGTGCTGCTAAATATCTCTTTTCAGCCGCATTCCAGTCAATTACATTCCAAAATGCATCTACATAATCAGGACGTTTATTTTGGAATTTCAAGTAATAAGCATGCTCCCAAACGTCCAAACCAATCACTGGAAAACCTTTCACTTCAGCCACATCCATCAATGGATTATCTTGATTTGGCGTTGATGACACGGCGATAGATCCATCTTTTTGAGCCACTAACCAAGCCCATCCTGAACCAAAACGAGTAATACCTGCTTTTTTGAACTCTTCTTTGAACGCATCAAAAGAACCAAATTTAGCATCAATAGCTTTCGCTAATGTACCCACTGGAGCTCCACCACCGTTTGGTGATAAAATATTCCAGAACAAATCATGGTTATAGTGTCCTCCTCCATTGTTTCTGATAGCCGGACTAAGGCTAGATACATGACTAAACAATTCCTCTAAGGTCTTACCCTCTGATGGGCTACCTGCTACTGCAGCATTTAAATTGGTCACGTAAGCATTGTGGTGACGGTCATGGTGGATTTCCATGGTTAATGCATCAAAATGCGGTTCTAAAGCATTATTTGCATAAGGTAGGGGTGCTAGTTCAAAAGCCATAATATAGGTTTTAAAATGTATATGTTTTAAATAAAAAATCTATTTTGACTAAATCGTCGATAAGCAAAACAAATAAATCACTATTTCGGTTCAGCGGCGCATAGAAAAAAATTCTTTTAATAAAGATTCTGATTCTTTGGCCCTTACTCCGCCTAGTACTTCCGTTTTGGGATGCAATACCATTTGCCCCACTCGTTCAAAACCTCGTTTTTCTTCCTTGGCTCCATAAACCAAACGGCCTAATTGAGACCAATATAAGGCTCCTGCACACATTAAACATGGCTCTAAAGTCACATACATGGTACAATCCTTTAAATATTTAGCTCCAATGGTTTGAGCCGCTGAAGTAATCGCAATCATTTCGGCATGTGCGGTTACATCCGTTAAAACCTCTGTTTGATTGTAGGCTTTCGCCACTACCTTACCTTGACAAACCACCACAGCACCCACAGGAATCTCCTCTTCGTCTAAAGCCTTTTGAGCTTGTACAAGTGCCAAACCCATGTAATATTCATCTTCCTGACTATGCATTAGGCGGGCATCTGTATTACTCGATTTCTCAAATAAAAATCCACTAGAACCAATGCAGCCATGGCCTCCACAATAGGAACAGCCCTGGGCACCACACAAGGGTCATGACGCCCTTTACCCGAAACGGTAATTTTATCTCCTTTCTCGTTGATACTATCTTGGTCTTGCATAATAGTAGCGACCGGTTTAAATCCCACACGGAAATAAATAGGTTCACCATTAGAAATGCCTCCTTGTATCCCTCCTGAGTGGTTGGTTAAGGTCCTAACTTTTCCATCCGCATCTTTCACTATGACATCATTATGCTCTGAACCTCTCAAGGCAACGCCATCAAATCCACTTCCATATTCAAATCCCTTGACAGCATTGATACTTAGCATGGCTTTACCCAATTCAGCATGTAATTTATCAAATACAGGTTCACCTAAACCAGCAGGACATCCCTTGATATAGGCAGAAATGACTCCACCAACGGAATCTCCCTGTTTTCTAATTTCATCTATGTATTGAAACATCTGCTCAGCCATAGTAGGATCAGGGCAACGAACCGCATTCGATTCAGTTAGACTCAAATCCAATTGCTCCACAGGTGTTTGAAGCTTCAAGGTGCCCACTTGAGAAACATAAGCTTTTATATCTACACCTAATTGAGCTAATACCAATTTGGCCAATGCACCTGCCGCTACCCTAGCCACCGTTTCCCTAGCAGAGCTACGGCCCCCACCCCGATAATCCCGCAAGCCATATTTTATAAAATAAGTATAATCTGCATGAGAAGGGCGAAATTGGTCGGCAATGTGGGAATAATCTTTTGACCTTTGGTCACCGTTCCAAACCAACATGGCTATGGGAGTTCCAGTCGTTTTTCCTTCAAAAACGCCAGATAACACTTCCACGCTATCGGCTTCTTTTCTTTGGGTCGTAATTCTGGACTGACCTGGTTTTCTGCGATCTAATTCGGATTGAATAAAATCCAAATCAAAATTGATCCCTGCCGGACAACCTTGCACTACTACACCCACGGCTGCCCCGTGAGATTCACCAAAGGTACTAATCTGAAATATTTTCCCGTAAATACTCCCCATATCCATTATTTTTTTGTCTTCCAAACTAGGAAAACCAAGACTACAAAAATTGAAAAAATGGTCAAATTCGCTAATTGCCTCCAATTTGCCCAACGATTCCAAACCACTTCATCGGAACGTAAATTTTCGATACCCCGATATAAACCCTCCATTTCTCTTTCGGTATTCACTCGAGAATCCGAGGGCTGCCCCTTTATTTCTAAGTTAATTTTAGATCTTAGGGTATCAAACTTTTCAGTCCGTGTGTTGAAATAAATCCAGTAAAAATACTGCTTTAATGCAAATTTACCCGGTTGTTTAGGAATAATCTGAATAATTTCTGTTTTATCACCAAACATTTTGTCCATGGAGGGATAGACGGAACTTTGCGTAGACAATCGATTAAAATCTAAGAAATAATCTGAGTCAAGTCCCTTGGAATCCCATAAAATACCATTCCCATCACCTATGACACTGGAGGTGTACACCAAGTTTTCTCCCGTTTTTGCCTGTTTTTTTGAAATAGACTCTTTCAACTCATACACTCCCACGGGCACTTTGGAAGCCAATGGATGATTGGGCAAAGACCTCGGTTGAATTAGTAAAGCTGGAGATTTAAAAATAATGGGAATGGACTTTAATTCACCCGCTACTTTTTCCTTTTTTAGAATTTGTAAACTCAAGGAAGGAATTTGAATGGGCCGATCATTTAGGGCAAAATAGGTAGCTTGGAAAAAACGGTATTCCGTATATTTCTTTCGTTTAATTTCCACTTGAGAAACCTTTTCCACTTGTAATCCAAAGCTTTCCTCCCAGCAATTCCTGGGCCTTAATTGCTGTATCAACTTAGGTAATTGTATATCATTTCGATCAAAAGCCAATTCCTGAGTATTGCTCTCTGGAACAAACAAGGAGAATTTCAATGTAAATCCTTGACCAACGAAAGGTCGGATATGATTGCTAGAAACCAATAAAAAAGGCTGGTTAGCCTTAGCCAAAAGCTCATTGGAGATAGAAACCTCGTCTGAATTACTTTCTGATGTGGCCAATCCATTGCTTGGACTAACAGAAACATAAAAAGGATCAAATTTTTGAACTTGTTGATTCACAACCACTTCCTCGGAGGGAATATAAAATTGCCCCACGCCGATGGGTTGATAATGCTGAGAATAAATGACCCGTTGTTCTATTTGACCATTTTGGTAATTGGAAGATTTGCCTCGACTAATTCCCAACTTCTGAAAATTGGGTAATTCAGGGAATTTGTAGGTGATGGACTCAGGGGTATTTCCATTGGCTGGTACTGTAATCGATATGATGAAATTTTCGTCTTGATTAATGTTCTTGGAACCAATCTGTATAGAAAAATCGACCTTGCTTTGAGCCATCAAAGCTTGAAAGGCCAACAAAAAATAAAGAAATACGCCTAAACCGGCATTCCGTGAATTCATTGTAGCAATTTAAGCATTTGTACCAAGCTCTTTAAACTACCAGCTAAAAAACTTTAAATCGGAAGGATAAACCTAGAGCTACATACCAAGTCTGCTCAGACTGCAAACTTTTTCCCGCAGAAATATCCAACTTGAGGTCATCACTGATATAATAAGCCAGACCACCATCTACCCATTGGTCTGTCTGACTGGAAGATGGCACCCTACCGAAAACCTCCACATAAGCATATCCTCGTTTACCAATGTTCATATTTGGTGCAAAACGATAAATGCATTCGGCTGTACCATTGCTGTGCATCTCTGCCCCTACATTATAACCTAAACCAAATCCTTTGGCAAAATCATGCTGTACAGTAAAAACGAAATCTCCTACTGAATGTCGCTGATTATTCCTTTCACTCTCATCTCTTTTTTGATCATTGATTCGATAATGTGCAATGAGCGACACACGAGCAAAGGATTTTTCTGGAAACAATAAAGCATACTTGAAACCAACGGCATCGGATTGGTAAGTGGATTGACCTTCTTCTCTTCCCCAAACAGATGTGTATCGGGCTTCCCAGCGCTTACCTAATCCTATCTTCATCAATGAAGTAGGATAAGTCCAGGAAAGAACCCCTGATTCCACTTGTCGATTAAAGCCCCATTCCATTTGAATATAGCCTTTTTTGACAATGAAGGGACATTCTGTTTGGTCTGGGCGGTCGGTTTCCAACCTGCCTTCTTGCTGGGCCAACAAGGAAAAACTGAACAAAGAAAATACCAGGAAAAAGAATTTTGCTCGCAACATACTGCGAGTTTACAAATTTTTAGACTAAACTAAAAATTTATTTAGCCTTTCCTATTGAAAAACCAAGGGCTCCATAAAATTCCCCAAACCAAATGCTTTGAGAAGCATGGTCAACTGATCTACCTGTGGTATGTACTTCCCACAAATTGGTATAACCTCCCTTGAACATGGCCTCGAAGAACAAAAGCTTACTCAAATTCAATCGCAATCCCGATTTTAAGGAAGCTCCCGCTCCTGCCAAATTCCAGAAATTATTGGTTCCAACGGTAAAAAGTCGGACATCTGATCTTGGTACAACGGCTCCAATACCTACCCCATTGATCCAGTCCAACTGTTTTCTGGAGTTAGCTTTTTTCCAGATAGGTTGATAATTTTCAATTTCCACAGCGGCATAATTGTAACCATCTGTATGCTCATATTGTAGAAAATCTCTTGATTCTATGATGAAGGGAGTATTGGAATAATTACCTACGTATGCAGGATTAACAGAAATTTGCGGATTAGATACTTGTGGATCAATATGTCCCGTGATGTGAGAGACCTGATCCGGAGTCATAACATATTTCATGTGGTCCCAGCCCAAACTAAAGGACCAATTATCACGGAAAAAGTAACCTCCGTGTAAATTAAACTGAGGGATAGAAAATAAGGATGGATTAAAATACGTTTCAAAGCCGTCGAACTGTGTAGGAGAATCACTGGCATGAACCGATGAGAGGGTAAAATCATACCCTGGACCTTGAAAACGAATATCAGAATTCGGATAGGCAGATCGATTATAACCCCAAAATACAAAAAATGTGCCCTTGCGATGTAAATAATCTGATTGTGAAAAGGATAGAAAAGGGAGAAATATAAAAATTAAAAACAGGTACTTAGACATGATAAAATTGTATTAAAAAATTTGATTGGCTAACATTTTCCTACAGGCTGAAAATGAAATACAAAGCTGCTATTTTTTCCACAAACTATCTCTAAAATATCATGATTTTCATCAGAAAATTAGGGTATAATAATCAAATTTTAGTAACATTGGCGTATCTTGCAAGTCCAAATTTATAATTAGCAAACCAATTACTTAGCGAGAAACAAAATCCGCCAAGTTGGCCATAGAATATGAAAAAATCATCACCAAAGTTTGAATACAAGACATTTACTTTAGGTAGTGAAATAACCCAAGAGCAGAAAGACTACTTTACAAAACATGGAGTTATTCAGTTTAAGGGTTTCATTACCAATGAAACAGCTGAATTATTTATTCAAGAATTAGCTCAAATTGAGAAGAAATGGTTAGCGGATAAAGTGGAGAAAATCAACGGAATACCTCTTAAATTCGGAAAAGATCCTCAGGGTAATGACATGATTCAACGCATGTGTTTTACCAATAAACACAGCACGGTTTTAGGTGAATTTTTGAAAGATCCTCGTTTGCAAATGCTTACTGAGTTTTTGGCTCCATATGAAGGTAGGATTAGTGAAGATGAAAAAGATGGTTTAGTGTTTAACCATTACGTAAATCAACCTAATTCTAAGTTCACCCAAATGGGTTGGCATACGGATAGTCCACGCGACTTATTTTTAGGTCAAAAGATTTTACCGATGTTAAACGTGGGTATTCACTTAGACAACTGCCCTTCTGCTAATGGGGGACTTCGCGTGATTCCTGGTACCCAGAATCAAAGTGTGCTTAAATTATTATTTGGCAAAAAACAATTCATAGATCACCGTCCGGATCCTCGTGAAGTAGCGTTTGAAATTGAGCGTGGTGACTTAACCATACATGATGGTCGTTTGTGGCACCGAGTGGAAGTATCTCCTAACTTTGGAGAAAAATCCCGTAGACGTGTTATGTACGTACCTATCATAACTGGTAAGTTCAAACCTAAGTCTGAAAATAGCAAAACTCCTTTCTATCACCGATTTGCGAAAGTGGTTCAGAAATAAAGAAAAGCCCTCAAATTGAGGGCTTTTTTATGCTATTTTGATTCCATATAGGATTGCAAAATGATGGTCGCCGAGACTCGGTCCACCGTGGCCTTTACCCTTCTGTCTTTTTTAGACATCCCCCCGTCAATCATAGCCTTCATGGCCATCTGTGAAGTAAAACGCTCATCATGTAAGATTAGGGGTACTGTCGGAAATTTCTTTTGAATCTGTTTCACCACTTGCCTAACGGCCTGGGTAGAATCGGTATCAGTATTGTCTAAGTTCTTAGGCATCCCAATCACCATTTCATCCACGGGCTCTTTTGCTATATAATTAGCCAAAAAAGACAACAACTGGTGAGAAGGAACAGTATCTAAGCCATTTGCTATAATCTGCAAAGGATCTGTAACCGCAATTCCCGTACGTTTTAAGCCATAATCGATGGCCAATATCCTTCCCATGTTGGATTATTTGAGCTATTACTGGACTAGTAAACCTTTGTCACGCAATATCTTATCCATCAATTTACGGTCATTATCACTCGTAAATACGCTAAAAGGCAAATGAATGAATTGATATTTACCCATAGTTAATACATAAGCATCTTTATCCTTATATACACTAAGTATCATATCCCACTTAATCATCCCCCCTTCTTTATCAGAGATTTTCATGAAAATCTGTCTACTGTCAATCTCATAGCGATACTTATCAAACAATTGTTTGTACTGAGCTAATTGAGTAATACCTGTAAATTGAATTAACCAGAATAGAATATATCCGATCACACCTACCACTATAAAAATATAAATCCAGTAATTTTTATATACAGCCGTTAGATTCAAAGCCACATTACCTAAAATCAATGCCAAAGGTAAAAAGGACCATTTCCATTGATTAGAGAAAAGCTGGCGCATGCACAATCCGATGTACTTATTCTTTTCAAGGCAGAATTTCTTTGTCTTAATTGCTAAGGGGTTACTTGGTGCTTGCTGCACTCGCTGCTGTGCCCCATACATTTTGGCCATATTTCTGTATTTTAATCGCTAAATAAGTCGCAAAGGTACAAAATTTGAATACTTTTTGGTAATTTCAGAGGCTATTTTGAATGAATCCTATCTGCATGAATTCCAAACAAATACTTGACGGTCCTGCATTGCTCCAAAAAATTCGTCGAATTGCTTTTCAAATTTTTGAAAACAACTTTGAAGAAAGTGAAATCATCATTGCTGGAATCGTTGGGGAGGGCTATTCTCTAGCCAAATTGCTCTGTCAAAATATCTTGGAAATTTCTTCCATTAAAGCTCAAGCAGTGGCCATTCAACTGAACAAAGAAATTCCATATGAGAGTCCTGTTCAGTTTGATTGCGACAAAAGCATATTTGAGGGAAAGGTAATCATAGTGGTGGATGATGTATTGAATACAGGGAGAACTTTTTCTTACAGCCTAGCTCCTTTTCTAAGTATGCATGTCAAAAAAATTCAGGTAGCTGTGGTAGTCGATAGAAATTACCGAAAATTCCCCATTTCAGCTGACTATATTGGATATCAATTATCCACGACTCTCTCCGAACACGTAGAAGTGGTATTGTCTGATCAGTCCAAACTAGGCGTTTATTTGCGTTAAGCATTCCAAATTTCCCAAGCTTTATCTGCTTGTCCATGCAGCATGGCTAGGCCTTCATAGATTCCGCCCACACCATGTGCTATACCTTTTTCCAAAAAAGCCGTACGCAATGGATTATATACAATGTCATACAAATAATGTTGACTCTTTAAGCGAGAATAATCAATAGGTGGGAAAGTGTCCACCTTGGGGTACATCCCAAGAGGGGTTGAATTAACTATCAGGCCCACTTCATCCATTTGCAAAGCCAGCGTTTCATAGGAGATTTGTCCTTCCTCAGGCGTTCGCGAGACTTTCCAAACCGACATCCCGAGATCTTCTAAGGCTGCAATAATCGCTTTGGCGGCTCCTCCCTGACCTAAAACTACGGCGACTTTCGACTTGAATAATGAATAAGCATCCCAAGTTTCAATAGTTTGGCGAAAACCCCAATAATCCGTATTAAAGCCCTTAGTTTTACCTTCCGGGTATATTTTGATGGTATTCACCGCCCCTATTTTAGCGGCAGCTGGATCCAGTTCATCCAACAAAGGAATGATTTGTTGCTTGTATGGAATAGTAACATTTAGGCCTTTTAAAATGCCTTGATGTTCAGCTTTCACCTGCAAAAAATCCTCTATTTGAGGTATTTCAAATTGTCTATATTCATGACTCTCTGACAAAGCCAGGTTTTCAAATTTCTCAGTAAAATACTTTCTGGAAAAGGAGTGCCCTAATGGGTAACCCAATAAACCATAGAGATGAGAAATAGACATACTATTTAGAAGAAAACTTTTGTTTAACAATTCCTAAAATAATGGGCAAAACAGAGACTCCCACGATACCTAGAACCACCTTTTCAAAGTTGGACTTAACCCAGTCATTGTCTCCTAGAAAATACCCTGCCAAGGTTATGCTGGTAACCCAAAGGCAAGCCCCGAGAAAACCAAACAACAAATATACCGAATAGGACATACGACCTGCACCAGCCACAAAAGGCGCCACAGTTCGTACAATAGGTACAAAACGCGCGATAATCACTGTTTTCACCCCATACTTTTCATAAAATTTCTCTGTTTCCTCAAAATGGGAACGTTTCAAAAATAAGATCTTATCTTTTGAGCGTACATAAGCACTGAAATATTTCCCCATGAAATAATTCACTTGATCGCCACTCAGCGCGGCTAAGATCAACATAGGAATCACAATCACGACAGATAACTGTCCGCTAGCAGCAGCAATTAGACCAACCGAAAAAAGCAAGGAATCTCCTGGTAGCAAAGGGGTAACCACCAAACCCGTCTCCATAAACACAATCGCGAACAACAAGGCATAAGTTAAGGAGCCATGAGCTGCGATAAATTCAGTCAAAAAATGAAGAGGATCTTTTAATAAATCTAAAGCTTGTTGTAACATGATTGTTCCATTAGGTGACATAAAAAACCCCGAAAACTCGGGGCTTAACTCTATTTGGTTAAGAAATGGTCAAAGGTGTCTCCGCGCAGACCTAATCGAATTGTTTCTAGGGAAATCACCTCATTAGGTGCAATATTACCTACGTTAACATTAGCTCCTACCAATTTTACAAACCATACTTGCTGGGATTTTTGTGGTGCCTCCCAAATAATGCTCTCCTCTGGAATTTCTGTTAAAATTTCTTCCACTAAACCCTGACGAACTTCGCCAGAGGAACGGAATAAACCCACATTACCACCCTCTCTAGCTTCTCCAATCACCTTCCATGCACCTGCTTCCAACTCCATGCGCATCAACTTTATCCATTTGTAAGGAGGAATAATTTTGGCTTCATCTTTAGAGCCTACCTCCGAAAGGACAGTTACCTGCTTAGATAATTGATGAATAAATTCACACTTTACATCTGAATTCATCTCTACTGAACCATCCGAAATTTCTGCATATTCCATCCCGTATTGATCCAATACACGGCGGTACTCATCCACTTGACCACGGATGTAAAATGCCTCAAATAAAGTTCCTCCAAAATAAACTGGAATACCCGCTGACTTATAAATAGCTAACTTCTCTTTTAAGTTGGGCGTCACATAAGATGTTGCCCAACCCAGTTTCACTAAATCCGTATAACTTCCCGCGACCTCTAAAAAATCTTCGACTTGTCGAAGGCTAAGCCCTTTGTCCATAACCATGGTCAAGCCCTTCTGACGTGGCTTCTCAAATCTTTCAGGTATTTGCGATAAATTATAGTTCATATAGAAACAATCATTAGGTTATTTTGTTGACTAGTAGTTTTCTTGCTATCCTACAAAATTAAGCATTACATCTGATTGAGCCAAACCTCCTATAATCCAATTCTATGGAAAGCTCAAAAGAACATATCCTTTTGTATATTTGTAAAAAATAAACGTATGAAAAACGCGATTTTACTCCTGTTGTTTAACTGCCTTTTCGTGACCATCAGCCTAGCTGAACCGCCCAGTGACGTTATTTTGGGGGATTGGATTTCTCAACAGAAAGATGGGAAAATTACGATTTATAAGCAGGGAGATAAATTTTATGGAAAAATCTCCTGGAGCAAAACTCCTGGCAAAAAGGATACAAAAAATCCAAATGAAGCCCTAAAAAGTCGGGACTTATTAGGCGCAGTAATCCTAAAAGATTTTAGTTTTACGGGCTCTGCATGGGAAAATGGAACCATTTATGATCCACATTCCGGGAAAACCTATGACTGCATTCTCAAAATAAAGGACAATAACAAAACCCTAGACATCCGGGGATTTGTGGGAGTAGCCATGTTCGGAAGAACAAGTACTTGGACTCGTCCTTAAATAGTAACAATACCGCCTACACATTCATATCATGAAAGCAAACGAAAAAACTATTGCCTTTTTATCTCAATACATCGGCAAAAAAATGGGGGACGAAAACCCGAATCCCATCACCCGATATTTGGACGGAATCTTGAAATCAGTTTCTGCGGGTTCTATGACTGCTGAGTTTGAGGTAAGAGAAGACCAATGCAACCATGCGGGCGTTTTACATGGAGGAGTTATTTCTATGCTGTTAGATGAGATGATGGGAACTACACTCATAACCTGTGAAATTGAACACCTTTATGTGACTATTAACCTAAGCATCGACTTCCTATATGGAGCTAAGGCTGGCGAGAAAATAACGGTAGTTTCCGAAGTTTTTCGGGTAGGTAAAAAAGTAGCCAATGTAGAAGCTAAAATGTACAATGCAGAAGGCAAGCTCCTAGCTAAAGGCTCCAGCAATCTAGCGGCCACATCCATTCCTTTCAGAATGTAATTAGGATAAAATTTGGTAAACCAAAAAGGCCGCTACATAAGCCAGAGTGGTCATGTAACCAAATTGAATCAAAGGATATTTCCAAGACTTCGTTTCACGATATGTGGTAGCCAATGTACTCATGCATTGCATGGCGAAGGCATAAAAAATCAAAAGAGAGAAACCAAGCGCGGCATCATACATCGGTTTTCCGGTATCTGGATTAATCTCTGCGCGCATACGATTCTTGATGGTGGCATTTTCATCATCAACTTCGCCTCCTAAACTATAAATGGTAGACATAGTTCCTACAAAAACCTCGCGAGCAGCAAAAGAAGTAATTAAAGCAATCCCTATTTTCCAATCGTATCCCAATGGCTTGATAGCCGGTTCAATCAATTTCCCAAAATGACCCGCATAGGAGTTTTCTAATTTCTCTGAAGCGATTTTATTCGTTAAATCCACCCCTGTCAAACTCGGATTGTTTACTCTCACTTGCTCCTCAATCTTGGCCATGCTATCGCCAGGTCCATAGCTAGCGAATACCCATAAAACAATGGAAATGGCTACGATGATTTTACCCGCCTCAAACACAAAAGCTCGAACGGAATTATAAATCGAAATGGCCACATGTTTGAATCTAGGCCCTTTGTAAGTAGGCAATTCCATGATGAAATAGCTTCTCTCCTTGGCTCTCAAGATTTTTTTCAATACCCAAGCAGAAAACAAAGCCATGAAAAAGCCTAATAAATACAAACCAAACAGCGCTACGCCCTGTAAATTGAAAACTCCAAACAAAGTGTTTTTCTCAGGTACCACCAAGGCAATCAAAACGGTATAAATTGGCAATCGCGCCGAACAAGACATCAAAGGGGTAACCAAAATGGTAATCAATCGATCTTTCCATGAACCAATGGAACGGGTACTCATAATGGCTGGAACAGCACAAGCAATACCAGAAATAAGAGGAACTACCGATTTACCATTTAAACCAAATCTCCGCATCATTTTGTCCATGATGAACATGACTCTAGACATGTAACCCGTCTCTTCCAACAAAGAGATAAACAGAAACAAGAAGGCTATTTGTGGAACGAATATCAGAACACCTCCAACTCCCGCAATTAAACCGTCAGTTAACAATCCTGTCAGAGCAGATTCTGGTAAAATTTCCTTTAACCAGTCGTTCAACTGCGCCACTCCGCCATCGATCAAATCCATGGGGTAGGTTGCCCAAGTAAAAACGGCTTGGAACATGACAAACAATATGGACAAGAAAATTAAATACCCCCAGAAAGAGTGTATAAAAACCTTATCGAGCCGGTCTGTCCAAGTTTTCACCGGTTCGGCATCCCACTGTCTATTCAGGTTGATGACACAGCGCTCTACCACTTCCGAAATCTGCTCATATCGCCTGACAGTTTCCGCCGATTTATATTTTTTTGATTCAAAATGATGCTTTTCCATCAAATGATCAAATGATTCACGTTGCTCTTCACTGAACATTTTCATTCGATCATGTTCCATCAACCACAACAAAGACCTATATGGATCTGCTTCCCCAAACTGCTTCTGGACATCCTCGATCAATTGTTCGGACACAGGCAAAGGTAAGGCATCATTGGAAGCATAGCGATGTTTTAAGGTTTTGATGGCGGCCAACTTTAATCCACCTACACCAATTCCTTTTTTGGCATTGATTTCCGCTACCTCCACGTTTAACTCACGGGCTAGCTTCAATGAATTGATGACATAACCTTGGTTTTCAGCCACATCAATCATATTCAATGCTAAGACTGTAGGAATCCCTAAGTCGCGCACCTGAGAAAACAACAATAAATTTCGCTTTAAATTGGAGGCGTCCGCCACCACGATGGCCATATCAGGATAATCAGGGTGCTTGGGATTGGCTAAGATATTGATCACTAATTCCTCATCGATGGACTTAGGATAGATACTGTAGATACCTGGCAAATCCAACACTTCCACATTTCGACCTGGTTCAAGCTCCCAAACCCCTGTCAATTTGTCCATAGTCACACCAGGAAAATTGCCTGTTTTTTGGTTCAAGCCCGTTAAGGTATTGAACAAAGAAGACTTCCCTGCATTGGGATTACCGATAAGCGCAATTCTGGTTACGTTAGCCAAGGTCAAAAATTTATTTCCGTTTAATTTGAATAGTCGCTGCTTCTTCTCTTCTCATGGTCAGGGTATAACCAGAAACCTTTAAAGCAATAGGGTCACCAAAGGGAGCGTGATGTGTCAAAATCACCTCAGTCCCAGGCAAGCAACCCATTTCCAAAAGCTTTAAAGAAAGTATTTCATCCGTAAACCCAGTTATTTCACCATGTTCCCCAATCCGTAAATCCGCCAGTGTCAGCATATATTAAATTCCTATTCTTATTTAGAATAATTCAAAATTAGGCACAAATGTACTAAGTATTTTCGAGCTAAAAAATGATAATTCTTAGTTTTGAGTGTTTTGATTTTAATTCCCCAAAATACTCTTCATAATATTCACCAAAGCCAACTTTCTGTCGTAAATTGCGGGTTCTTAGTTAAGTAGATGTTTAAAATGCTTCAGGAGATCAAAGTTTTATTTCAAAAAGAGCTACAACTCGAATGGAGGCAAAAATATGCCGTCCATGGTTTGTTGCTTTATTTGGCCTCCACCATCTTTGTTTGCTACTTATCCTTCAAAGCTAGACAAGAATCCATCAGTCCAATTACATGGAATGCCCTTTTTTGGATTATTTTACTTTTCATTGCGATCAATGCCATTGGCAAAAGCTTTACTCAAGAGTCAGCCCAACGAGGCTTATTTTATTATACCTTGGTAAAACCTGAATCGGTCATATATTCAAAAATCCTGTATAATTCCTTACTGATGCTAGGGATTTCCTTAGTGGGAATAATCATGTACTCCTGGGTTATGGGAAATCCTGTGGGTAATATGACATTGTACATCATCGCCCTTGTTTTGGGCGCTGTAGGTTTTGCATCCACGCTTTCACTCGTGGGGGGAATTGCAGCACAAGCAGAAAATACCTCCACACTAATGGCTGTACTAAGCTTTCCTATTATCATCCCCTTGCTACTTTTCCTTTTAAAACTTTCGAAAAGTGCCATGGACGGAATTTCTATCTCAGAAAATTGGGATGAAATTTCGGTGTTAGCCTCCTTGGACATTATTGTCGTGGTTTTATCTGGCATTTTATTTCCTTACATATGGAGACATTAAAAAAACATTATTGGAAAGGAGCTGGCATGATCTTGCTGGTTTATACGATGTACATGGGCTTTTTAGGTCATGTGCCCCGTCAACCAATTTTAAATGAGACCGTGCGCAATCTTTACTTCCACGTAACTATGTGGTTTAGCATGATTGCCTTATTGGGTGTTTCGGTATATCATTCCATTCAATACCTGCGCAAATCTGACCCTATGCATGATTTAAAATCCAATGCCTATGTGATTACGGGATTGGTTTTTGCCACATTAGGCTTGTTGACTGGTAGTATTTGGGCCAAATTCACTTGGGGCGACTGGTGGACCAATGATCCCAAATTAAATTCGGTAGCTATAGGAATGCTGATATACTTAGCCTATGGTTTAGTTCGTTCTTCTTTACCCGATGAACAACAAAAAGCGAGAATTTCCTCTGTCTATAATATTTTTGCCTTCATCATTTTCATGGTACTAATCTGGATTTTACCTCGAATGACAGATTCATTACATCCTGGAAATGGGGGCAATCCTGGCTTTAATTCCATGGATTTAGACAACCGTATGCGCATGGTATTTTATCCAGCCATCCTCGGATGGATGTCGCTGGGATTTTGGTATGCTCAGTTACGCATCCGCATCAGAAAAATTGAAGTTTCATTAGAAGAAAAAGAAGAAGCATGAAAAAATACATCATCACCTTACTATTCAGCTTGACGAGTTTACTAGGTCTGGCTCAAACAGACATAGAAATGGCGGATAAATTCCGTGCAGATGGTAAAATCTACGTGGTTATTGCCGTGGTCCTTGTCATCCTTGCAGGCTTGTTTATTTATTTAATTAGCCTAGACAGAAAGGTCAGCGCACTAGAAAAAGAAATAAAAAAATAATCCTATGAAAAAGACACATATCATTGGTCTGATCCTGATTGCGGTGGCTATTGGAATCATATTGATCACCACAGGTGATGCAAGCACTTATGTGGGCTTTGATGAGGCTGAGCGCATCTCACAAAATGACCCTAATCAAAAAGTACATGTGGTAGGGACATTAAAAAAAGATGCCCAAGGGAAAATTGTGGGAATGAACTTCAACCCAGCCCTAGATGCTAACCGTTTGGAATTTATCGTGGAAGATAGTTTGGGTAGAGAAAACCAAGTAGTATATGCAGCTCCTAAACCTCAGGATTTTGAACGTTCAGAGAAAATTGTGTTGGTGGGAAGTATGAAACCTGACAAGATTTTTTATTGCGATAAAATTCTTTTGAAATGCCCTTCTAAATATCAGGAAGGAAAAATTTCGGCTGATTCTACAGCCACATATGAAGCTAAAAAATAATTATGATACACGAGACAATTGGATCAGTTGGTCACCTATTAGTCATCATATCCTTTGTAACTGCCTTATTGGCTACATTTTCCTATTTTAAAGCCACACAATCCACCGATGAATCGGTCGCTAGAGACTGGAAAATACTGGCTAGAAGTATATTCATTGTTCATTTAATAGCCGTCATTGGTGTGGCGTCAAGTTTGTTTGTCATCATCTATAACCATTATTTTGAATACCACTACGCGTTCTCTCATTCATCCAGAGCCCTACCATTGGCTTTCATGATTTCCTGTTATTGGGAAGGACAAGAGGGTAGTTTTTTATTATGGATCTTCTGGCAAGCCATCCTTGGAATCATTTTGATGGTAAAAAATCCAAAATGGGAAGCTCCCGTCATGACGGTTTTTGCCTTGGTACAAACATTCCTTACTTCGATGATTTTAGGGGTAATTCTTCCTTATATCGACTTAAAAATTGGGTCTTCTCCTTTCTTACTTTTGAGAGAAGCGCAACCAGACCTACCGGTTTGGAGCATGCAACCAAATTTCATCCCTAAAGATGGCCGAGGTTTAAATCCACTTTTACAGAATTATTGGATGGTTATTCACCCACCTACCTTGTTCTTAGGATTTGCTTTGACTTTAGTACCATTTGCCTATCTTATCGCAGGTCTATGGAAAAATCAACTAACCGAGTGGATTAAACCAGCTTTACCTTGGGCACTTTTTGGCGCAGGTATTTTGGGCATAGGTATCATGATGGGGGCCTATTGGGCCTATGAAACCTTAAACTTCGGAGGCTATTGGAATTGGGATCCCGTAGAAAATGCCTCATTTGTTCCTTGGTTGGTCATGATTGGTGCCATTCATACGATGTTGGCCTATAAGCATTCCAGCGCTGCCTTGAAAAGCTCCATTATTTTGGTAATTGCTACCTTCATATTGGTCCTATACTCCACCTTCTTAAATCGTTCCGGTATTTTAGGAAATGCCTCTGTGCACTCTTTTACCGACCTAGGCCTATCTGGGCAGTTACTTATTTATATGCTTACCTTCTTGTTGGTGGCCATATTTTTTGCAGTCATTCGTTGGAAAAAATTACCTGCCGATGAAAAAGAGTTAGGCATGTATTCTCGCGAATTTTGGATTTTTGTGGGAGCCTCCATTTTAGGCCTATCCGCATTTCAGTTGATTTTCACCACATCCATTCCTGTTTACAATAAAATCGCGGAAGCCTTTGGAGTGGTTTCAAATATTGCTTTACCAGCAGACCAAGTGGAACATTATAGCAAAATTCAAATATGGATTTTCTTAGCCGTGGCAGGATTGAGTGCGGTAGGACAGTACATTTGGTGGGGTAAATTAAAAGAATCGACTTCATTTAAACCATTAACGAATTCCGCTTTAGTAGCCACCTTACTGACAGTGCTTTTTGTGAATTTGGGTAAGGTTTATACGGTTTCCTATATCTTATTGCTTTGGACTAGCTTGTTTTCTGCCATAGCCAACTTCAACATACTCCTATTTTTAATTCGTCAGCGTTTCAATTTGGTGGGAGGTGCCATGGCGCACGTCGGATTAGCTATTATGCTAATAGGTATTTTATTCTCATCTGGCTATTCCAAAGTGGTTTCTTTAAATCGCTCGGGATTTGCGATATCCAACAAGGTGGAACAATTTACAAAAGATGACAATAAAGAAAATAAAGAAAACCTACCTCTTTGGTTGGGGCAAGGCGCTCAAATGCAAGATTATTTGGTGACCTATAAAGGTCGCATGATTGAATTGCGTGGCAAGCCGGGTTATTATCCAAGGAAAGATTTTGAAGTCATCGAAGGAGATTTCCATGCGATAGCATTGCGCAATGTGGAAAAAGACGGACAGCTCATTGCTAAAAAAGGTGATACCTTGACTGTGGAGCCAGAAAACACCTATTATGAATTAGAGTTCAAAAATGCGGAAGGTAAAACGGTTTCCTTATACCCACGCTGGCAGGTGAATCCTAAAATGGGTACGGCCATTTCTCCCGATGTGAAACACTCCTGGAATCATGATATTTATACCTATGTTTCCTTGGATCCACGACTTGCCGCGGAGGCTGGGGAAGAAAAGCAATGGAGTCAAACGGTAAATTCTACCGTCAGCATAGGAGATACCTTATTTTTGAATGACTTCGTGGCTATTTTGCAAGATGTTTCCCGAGTTAATACGGTAGAAGATATGACCTTGGGGCCAAATGATGCAGCGGTCAGAGCCCAGTTCCAGGTATTAGGTAAAAACTTCCAACAGTTCTCTTTATCACCTCTATTCATTATTAAGGACGGTATGGTGGCCATGCCATCTTTTGAAAGCGAAGAAACTGGCATTAGAATTAAATTTACCGCTATTAATCCTAAAACTCAGCAGTTTAGTTTTGCTGTTAATACAACCCAACAAGATTTGATTATTATCAAAGCTTTGGAAAAACCATACATCAATTTGGTTTGGATTGGTTCAATTTTGATATTTATAGGATTATTTGTGGCCATGTACCGTAGGTTGCAACAACCCAAAGCTGCTTAACAAATGACCAGGAAAGAAATTATCATTTTATCTGCCGGATTGGGCTTTTTAATCATTTGGATCATTGATTTAAATGCCCCTACTCCTGTTGAAATCAAAGGAAATTTTTGGTTAGAAATATACTTTCATTATGTTTGGCTTATGTTTGGCCTGGGTTCACTCCTTTATTTTCAGTACACCAAGAACATGCGCATCAAAGAAGAGGAAAAAAAAGCGGGTGAGGCTAAACCAGATATTCGTAGTCGAGCTATGAAAAGTAGCAAGCGTAAAAACTAAATTCAATGGACCCAGATCCCGGATTATATACCACGCAAGTTGCAGGAATTATCATTTCCATGATATTCTCAGCCTTCTTTTCTGGCGTAGAAATGGCTTTTGTTTCCTGCAATAAATTGTATTTTGAGCTTAAGGCCAAACAAAACATCTTAAGTGCCAAAATCATTTCTAACTTCAACCAATCACCATCCCGTTTCATTGGAACTATGCTGATTGGAAATACCTTGTCCTTAGTGGCCTATGGTATTTTTATGGAGGAGTTCTTGCACCATCAAATACTCCAGCATATTCCTTTTTTGCAAAATGAAATCTTGGCTCGCCTTTTGGCTTCTATCATTGCCACGGTGCTCATTTTAATAACCTCAGAATTTACGCCCAAAAGCATTTTCTTAATCAATCCGGACGTTATTCTCGAATTTTTGGCCATTCTGATTTGGTTGGTTTATATGCTCATGTTTCCATTGGTTTGGCTGACGGTTGGACTCTCTAAATGGTTTATTACCAAAGTACTCCGACTGACCTATTCGGAGGAGAAGCCGGCCTTCGGACTGACAGATTTGAATAATTATTTACAAAATCTGAATAGAAAAGTGTCAACCGAAGAAGAAGCTGAGGTCGACACTAAAATTTTCCATAATGCCCTGGAATTTAAGCAGGTAAAAGTACGCGACTGTATGATTCCTCGTACAGAAATTACTGCCATAGACGTAGAAGAAGGTATTGAAGGCTTAAAACAAGTATTTATTGATTCAGGTCATTCGAAAGTATTGGTATACAAAGAAAGCCTAGAGGATGTTCTGGGCTATTGCCATTCATTAGCCCTATTTAAGAAACCCAAAGACATACAATCCATCCTGACGAATATACTGATCGTCCCAGAAGCCATGCCAGCCAATGACCTGATGTTAAAGTTTTCTAAAGATAGAAAATCCTTAGCCTTGGTGGTGGATGAATTTGGCAGTACTTCAGGCCTTGTCAGTATGGAAGATGTCATGGAAAAGATTTTTGGTGAAATTCAGGATGAGTATGATGACTCGGAAGATTGGATTGAAAAGAAATTAGATGATAACTCCTATTTGCTTTCTGGCCGCCATGAAATTGATTATCTGAACGGGAAATATGATTGGAACTTCCCGGAGGGAGATTACGAAACTTTGGGTGGAATGTTGATTAGCCTATATGAAGATATTCCAAAAGCAAACGAAATCATCACACTGGCTCCTTTTCAATTTCAGATTTTAACCACCACGGATACGCGTATTGAAACCGTCAAAATGACGATCATCGGACCTTATTCACCCAAAGAAGAATTTAAAATTAAACACTAGCCTTCTAAAACCTGCTGTAGAGTTTGGCATTTCATGACAGTCTCTTGCCATTCTTTTTCAGGGTCAGAGTCCTCGGTAATACCACATCCAGCAAAATAGGTAGCCCGACATACGGTTTCCTCTTGTGCTATTTTTACCGTTCGTAAATTGACAAATAAATGAATTTCATCCCCCAAATTTACCGGGCCTAAATAACCTGAATACAGTTCACGGGCATGTTTTTCCGCCTGGCTAATCCACTGTATTGCCTCCACTTTAGGGGTGCCGCAAACAGCCGAAGTGGGATGTAAAAGAGATAATAAAATACCGGGCAACTGAGAAAAATTAAGGGCTTGGGTATCTACTGTAAATTCTGTTTTTAGGTGTAAAAGATTCCCTGCCAAAATAGTTTTAGGGCCTATTTCTTGATATTCTCTGAGTCGTATTTTCTTAAAGCATTCGATGATGTAGCGACAAACATAAGCCTGTTCTTCAATTTCTTTCTGAGACCAGCGGGCATTTTGAGGCGAAACTATCTGACCATCTGCATCCAAAGCTGATTGCGTACCCGCCAAGGCTATCGTTCTAAAAATCCCTTGAGCATCCTGCTCCACCAATGTTTCAGGAGTAGCACATAACCAGGTACTAGCTAGTTCAGGAATATACAATGCACAGACAAAAGCATTAGGATAAGCTTGACATAGTTGACCAAAGGCCTTAAGGGTGGAAAAATTTCCCGGAAATTCTACTTCATCTGTCCTCGAAAGTACTACTTTTTGAAATGTACCTGACTTGATTTCCTCTATCGATTTGCTAACCCAATGAACAAAATGTTGATGTTTCTGCTCATTTTGTACCTGATCATGCTTCGCTTTTTGTCCAAATGCAGCCCGGATTTCATCTGACGTAAATGAGCCTTCCAATAATGTTTCCGCCTTTAAAAAATAAGGTAAGCCAGTGAAGGGCGCTACTAAAAATCCTGCTGGAAAGCTCTCCAAATCCAAAGAACCTACTTTTTCCCCACCAGAGGAATCGACTAAAAAATATCGTTTATCGCTTTTAGGTAATCGCCACACGGCCATTCCACCCCGTTTTTGAACGGTCTCTTTCCACAATTGTTCCCAATCGAGTAAGGAGGTGTTGTTATATGATATGGCTGTTGGCATAAAATTATCTGGGGCCACAAAGTTAAACAATTCGGCTAATCCATTATCCTTTTCTTATCAATAGTCAAATCCCACGGAGCTTAATTGATGGATGGCCTCTCTTAAGATGGTATAGGATTTCTTTTTCTTCTCACGATCAAAAATATAGGTAGCCACCATCAATTCATCAATGCCTGTTTCTTCAATAAAGGCCCCCAAATTCTGTTGCAAGGTTTCCTGACTGCCAAAGAAGCTGCAAGCCAGCATTTTATCTGCCATAGCCTTAATTTCTGGAATATGGTAGGCCTCAGGTAAAGGCCCTGGAGGCGCTAAAGGCACGCGTTGGTTAGTAATGATACCAACAAACATACGTATCAAACTGCTGCGAAGATGCTCCGCCTCCTCATCTGTATCTGCTCCTACTACATTCACACAAGCCATTACATATGGCATTCCCAAAGCATCTGAAGGAGTGAAATTTTTACGATATATTTCAATAGCTTGTCGGAACTGAGCAGGAGCAAAATGTGCGGCAAAGGCATAAGGCAATCCCATTTTTGCAGCCAAATAGGCGGAATCCGTACTAGACCCTAAAATCCAAATGGGTACTTCAAGGCCTTCTGCAGGAAATGCGCGCACAGAGGACAGGCTATTTTCTTCACTAAAATATTGCTGTAATTGAGCCACATCCTGAGGGAAATGGTAAGCCGTATCCGTATTGTCCCTTCTCAACACTCTGGCTGTCAGCTGGTCTGTTCCGGGTGCTCTTCCTAATCCTAAATCTATACGACCAGGATACATAGTAGCTAAAGTCCCAAACTGTTCTGCCACCACTAAAGGACTATGATTAGGTAACATGATTCCTCCGGAACCTACCCGAATGCGAGAAGTCTTTCCTGCCACATGTCCAATTAACAAAGCAGGAGAAGAACTCGCAATAAACTCCATATTATGATGCTCTGCCAACCAAACTCGGCGAAATCCCAAAGTCTCCGCATGCTGAGCTGTTTCCACCGTCCTTTCTATGGCCAGAGCGGCGTCTCCCCCTTGAGGAATAGGCGCTAATTCTAAAACAGAAATAGGTATGGCAGGCATGGATTGATTCAACTAATAAATGACAAACTACGATTCATAGATTTATGTTCCCAATCTAATTCATAAAATTTTAATAGATAAAATCTAAAATGAACAGAATCTATTGAATATTTAAGCTGACAAGATAGCTACAGTCAAACGACTCACACAAATTAAGTCGCCCTGCTCATTGTGAATCTTAATATCATAGACATGCATGGTACGCCCAATTCGAATGGGCGAACAGGTGCCTATCACCCAGCCATCTCGAGCAGATTTTAAGTGGTTGGCATTGATTTCCACGCCTACGGCCTTCATGTTTTGAGGATCTTTGGCGGCCAACATGGTGGCCATGCTACCCATGGTTTCAGCTAAGACCACGGAGGCTCCACCATGTAACAAGCCAAATGGCTGCTTTGTCCGGTGGTCTACTGGCATACGTGCCGTGAAATAGTCAGAATGTACTTCTAAAAATTCTATTCCCAGATGCTCCAGCATATTACCCTTGCTGAAGCTATTTAGCTGTTCCGATGAGATGGATGTATTAAACATATATTTCGTATTTTTGTGATCAAAATTCGCAATAATTTACTAATTACTCCTCCAATTCTCCTTTTTTATGCACCCTACCAAAGACATTTACCTGATACGCCACGGAGAGACAGATTACAATAGAATGGGGGTAGTACAAGGCAGTGGTATCGATGCCCATTTAAATGAGTTAGGACGCAGACAAGCCCAAGCTTTTTTCGATCATTATGGTGACTTAGCCATTGATAAAATTTATACTTCCGAATTAATCCGTACCCACCAGTCGGTAGATGGTTTTATACGTAAAGGAATAGCCTGGGAGAGACATGCTGGATTAAATGAAATATCATGGGGAAGTAAGGAGGGGAAGTCGCCCAACACGGATGACGACCTTTACTATAAAAATTTAACCAGAACTTGGCGAGAAGGGAACATTCATGTACCTTCGGACGAGGGTGAGAGTCCCGTGCAGGTACTGGAAAGACAAAAACCCGTGGTGGATTTAATACTTTCTAGGCCTGAGGAACAAGCCATTTTAATAGCCATGCATGGAAGAGCTATGCGTGTTCTATTAACGTATTTGTTTGAGCAACCCTTGAAAAAAATGGATGATTTTGCGCACAGCAATCTCTGCTTATACCATTTACAATATTCCTACCCTGACCGCGCATTTAAACTTATTAAAGGCCCGCTAACCGAACATTTGAGGCATTTACCTGATTCCATGTAATAATGAGAAGACAAAAGCTTTATTGGGTATTACAATTTACAGGCTGGTTTGCCTGGACGCTCAATGAGGCACTGTTGTACACGATGCAATACGGCTGGCGCTGGGCATGGCTTTATGCTTTTGTTGGCAATATTTCCTTAGCCATATTTCTGACCCATCAGTATAAACTGATTACTCAAAAACATCAATGGCAAAATTTCCCCCTCTTTAAATTATTGAGAAGGAATGTATTTGCACTATTGGTTATGTCGATGGTTTTGTTGGGTTTCAATTTACCACTAGACTTTGCGCTGCTCCAAGAGAATTATGAGGTGAAGTTAAACTCCTTCATCATCTTGCAGTATTTATTCAATTTCATGAAGCCACTAGCTATCTGGCAATTGATTTATTTCTTTTTCCAGTATTCGCAGAAAAAACTGGAAATAGAAAGACAAAACGACCAGCTAGAACGAACCATTCAGGAAACGGAGGGAAAGGTCTTAAGAGCTCAAATGAATCCGCATTTTGTATTTAATGCCCTCAATAGCATCCGAGCATTAATCACAGAAGACCCCAATAAAGCGAAAAAAGGCATCAATCAGTTGTCGAAACTATTGCGTAGTTCTTTACTTACCGAAAGAAAAAAGACTATTCCTTTAGCTGAAGAAATCGAAACCATCATCGACTACCTTTCCTTGGAAAAAATACGTTATGAAGATCGCTTATTTTGGGAAGTTAATATTGAAAAAGAACACTTGAAAGCCGAGGTGCCACCCATGATATTACAGACTTTGGTAGAAAATGCCATCAAACATGGGATTTCACATTCGGTGAAAGGTGGAACCATTTTAATTCAGGCACAAAAGGAAGGGAATTATTTACACGCCCAAGTGATCAATCCAGGTAGCATTAAGACGAAGGAGAGTGAAACAGGGGTAGGAATGAAAAATTCTATTGCTCGTTTGAAAATATTATTTGGAGAGACCGCTCAACTAAGGCTAAAGCCTTTCGACAAAAATCAAGTGATTGCCGAATTAATTATACCTTATCTTGTGCCTTAAATCCTGTGTATTTATAAAATTGCCCTACTATGAATGCTATTATAATTGATGATGAACGTTTAGCCAGAAATGAACTAAAAAGACTTTTAGAGAACTTTCCTCACATTCAAGTGGTGGGAGAAGCTTCCAATACCGATGAGGCAGGAGCGCTCATTGAAGAATTACATCCCGATGTAATTTTCCTCGATATTCAAATGCCTGGCAAAACTGGTTTTGAATGGTTAGAAGAATGGGATGGCTATTTACCAGAAGTAATTTTCACCACAGCATTTGATGAGTACGCCTTAAAGGCTTTTGAAGTAAGTGCGTTGGATTATGTCTTGAAGCCCATCGAACTTTCTCGCTTGAGTGAAAGTATTCAAAAACTGGAGAAGCATTTAGCGAATAAAACCAAAGTTAATCCAAACCAAAATACGGTAGCACCTCTACATTATTTGACTGCGCAAGATCAAATTTTCGTCAAGGATGGTGAGAAATGCTGGTTTGTTAGACTAGATAAAGTACGTCTATGCGAGTCGATGGGAAATTACGTACGCTTATTTTTTGATGATCAAAAACCATTGGTTTTAAAATCACTGAATGCTTTGGAAGACCGACTAGACCCTAAGGTATTTTTTAGAGCCAACAGAAAACACATCATCAACCTTAATTTTATCGAGAAAATTGAGCCTTGGTTTTCTGGAGGTCTGCAAGTAACACTACAAGGAAAAGGTGAGAAAATAGAAATCTCTAGAAGACAGTCGATTCGATTCAAAGAATTGCTATCCCTCTAGGTCTCCTCATTTTCATCAGGTTCCATTTTTTCCAACTTAACCTCTTTCTTTTTCCTAGAAGGTGCTTCACCCAGCACATAACCATAAGCCTGTAGAGATGGCACATAGTCAAAGATCACTTTGACTATGGCTGTCAGAGGTAATGCCAATATCAATCCAGGAATTCCCCAAATCATTTCCCCCAACAATAAAGCCAACATGGCAACCATGGGATTAATACTTACCTTGGAGCCTATCACCAGAGGGGTAATTAAATTGGCCTCAATAAACTGAACTGAAGCTACCCATGCAATGACTGCAAAGGCATGGGAAGGACTGAGTACAATCAAACTTAAAATAACTGGGCCACTCGCCCCCATCCAAATTCCTATATAAGGAATTAACAACAATAGACCTGTCAAAATGCCAAAGAAAAAAGGATAATCCACTCCAATCCACCAAAAACCAATGGTATTTAACATGGATACAATTAACATTACAACCATCAATCCTACCAAATAACCCTGTACCACCTGACCGGTCTTCCTCATGATAACCTTCAATACATGTGACTCCGTATTAGGAAATACCATTTCCAGAAACTGAGCAAAGAAACTACGGTAGTACAAAAAGAAAAATACAAAAATGGGAATCAGAATGATGGTCGTAATGGAATGTATAATTGTTCCAAAAGTTGTACTCAGAATAGTACCAGAATTCTTCAATAAATTGATTGTTTGATTGGAAATTTCAAGCATTTGTTTCTTTCGCGAAATGTTCAGATTACGAGACAAGAAACTTTGCAAACTGGAAATATACGATTCCGCTTTTTTAATAAATATGGGCCAATCAGAAGCAAATTCCACCATCTGAACAGTCAAAATAGCTAAAATGCCAGAGATGACCGCCACAGTCAAAATGAGGCAAATGGCAATAGATAAAGATCGAGGAAATCCTTTTTTTTCTAACCATGAAGCCAAAGGATGCAGAAGCAAGGCCAAGACCAAAGCAGCGGCTAGAAGGATTAATAAGTCTTGCAGCAGGTACAGGCCCAAAACCAATAAAGTAATGGAAATTAGGGCAGCAGCTAAACGAATGATATAAGAAGATTCTTTCGGCATAAACCAAAGCTAATGATTAAATTTAGTCGAAAAAAATTAATAATTTGGTAACATAGCCCTCTCTATCTTTGCACCAAGTTTAAAAAACACTTCCTTATTTTCATCTTATGAGCCAGGCAGCCGCCCATTCAACAAAGATCCTTTTGGTAGATGATGATCCTGATATTTTAGAATTACTAGAATATAATTTGGCAAAGGAAGGTTTCACTTTGGCCAAAGCCATGGACGGCAAAGAAGCTATTTCATTAGCTCAAACGTTTAATCCCCAATTGGTCATTTTGGATGTGATGATGCCTGCCATGGACGGCATTGAAACCGCCCGAAGGATGAAATCCATGCCAGAATTGAAAGATGTACTCATTTTATTTTTGACGGCCAGAGGAGAAGAATATACAGAAGTAGCAGCATTTGATGCAGGAGCTCATGACTACATCATCAAGCCCATAAAACCAAGAGCCTTGGTGAGCCGAATCAAAGCCATGCTCAAGCGAGAAATAGTGGAAGACCTACAAGACCTCATTGAAATTGGAGGCCTGGTCATTAATCGAACAAAGTATGCGGCTACTTTTGAAGGCAAAGCCTTGGTCTTGCCAAAAAAAGAATTTGAACTACTTACATTTTTAGCTCGTAATCCCAATAAAGTATTTAACCGAGATGAATTATTGGAAAAAGTTTGGGGCTCAGATGTCTATGTGGTAGAAAGAACCATCGACGTACATATTCGTAAGCTAAGAGAGAAAATCCCTGAATACTATATCAAAACTTTGAAAGGGGTTGGCTATTTATTTTCTATCGAAAAGAACTAAGCTCATCACATTTCCATCATTTATAGGTAAATTGCGCCTTCAATGAAGGGGTCCTATTTAATTGTAGCATTATTTTTCTTGATTCATTCCTTGGCGGCTCAAAGTCCCAAGCGAGAGCTCCGTGGAGTTTGGGTGGCTACCGTGCAAAATATTGATTGGCCCTCAGCTAGAAATTATAATAGTATCAAACAAAGGGAAGAATTCATCGACTTAGTGGAATCCCATCATCAAACAGGCATGAACGCTATTTTTGTGCAGGTTCGTTGTGCCGCTGATGCCCTTTATGCCAAAAGTACCGAGCCTTGGTCGGCTTATTTATCTGGATTACAAGGCCAAGCTCCCAGTCCATATTATGATCCTCTGGAGTTTATGATTGAACAAAGTCATGAACGGGGGATGGAATTTCATGCATGGCTTAACTTGAACCGAGCTACCATGTCCTCCAAATCCATCCTGAGTTCTGATCACCTAGCCCGAAAACATCCAGAATGGCTTTTCTCTTACAATGGCCAATTAATCCTAAACTTTGGCATTCCTCAAGTACGTCATTACATTACGGAACTGGTTAGAAATTTGGTGAAAAATTACGATATCGATGGTATCCATTTTGACGATTATTTCTACCCTTACCCCATCAAAGGAGCCCAAATTGCCGACGAAAAAACCTATCAGCTGTATAAACTTCCTGATGAAAGCAAAGCAGATTGGAGAAGAAGAAATATCAATATGCTCATCAAAGAAATTGCTGAAACGGTAAAATCTACCAAGCCAAAAGTCAAATTCGGAATAAGCCCATTTGGCATATGGAGACATCAGAGCATCGACCAAAAAGATGGTTCCCCCACCCGAGCAGGCTTACAATCATATGATGATTTATTTGCCGATACCGAATTATGGATTAGAAAAGGTTGGGTAGATTATTTGGCGCCTCAATTGTACTGGGGAACGACCCACCGAGTGGCGCCTTACCAAGCATTGGCAACCTGGTGGAATGATCATAGCTTTGAAAGACCTATTTATATAGGTCATGCTGCTTATCACCTTAGTGATACTTGGGCAAACGAAGAGTTAGCGAAACAATTACGTATTTCCAGAAGTTTAGATAAAGTCAAGGGAGCTATTTATTTTAGTTCCAAACAAGTTAGCCAAAACGTAAAAGCTTGGAAAGATAGTTTAAGCACTAAACACTTTAAACATATTGCCTTGATTCCGCCCATGCTTTGGTTAGACAGCATCGCTCCAACGGCCCCCCATCAGGTAAATTTATCCAAACAAAAAGACCGTTGGGTATTACGATGGAGAGAAGGCGAAGCTAGCTTAGACAATGACCCACCGGCTTATTACCTTGTTTATCGTATTCAAAAAAATGAGATAGAACCTTTAGATAAAGCAGAAAATATTATTTATAAAGGTTCAGATAAACAATTAATTATTGATAACCAGTGGATCAAAACGGGTACAGGTTTTGTTGTAACAGCTGTGGACCGTTTACATAATGAATCTATTCCAGGGACCATCCAATGGATAGTGCCCAACCAAGTAGAATAATGAACTGAATATGAAATTCTTACATTTAACTGTCAAAGAAATCACCGAAGAGACAAATGATACCAAAACCATTCATTTTTGGCATCCGATTCATGATTCCTTGCACTATCATTCGGGACAGTTTCTGACCGTCATACCTGAAATCAATGGGACTAAAGTGAGAAGAAGTTATTCTTTGTCATCTTCGCCCAAAATAGACCATTCTCCTGCTATTACGGTGAAGCGTATCCCTGGTGGTTTGGTTTCCAACTTTTTATGTGATCAAATCAAGGTAGGAGACAGCCTGGAAGTCATTGAACCCATGGGCAATTTTTACATTGAACCTGATGCCAATGCTGCTAAAAACTATGTTTTCATGGGCGCTGGATCGGGCATCACCCCATTGCTTTCTATGATTAAAACCGTTCTTAAATCAGAGCCTAAATCGCATGTTTATTTGATTTACGGTTCACGATATGAAAGTCAAATTATATTCAAGTCAGCTCTAAATCAATTAGAGCAAACTTACGGCAATCGACTAAAAGTTCTACATATTATCAGTCGGCCAGAGGCTAACTGGCCTGGATTAAAAGGTCGGATCAATAAAGCTTCTACCGTGTATTATTTGAAGCAGGAATTTGGAATAGATATTGCCTCTGCCCATTATTATTTATGCGGGCCAGTAGGCATGATGGACGAAATTCAGGAAGCATTAGGCATGTTTGACGTTCCTAGTCAGAAAATTCACCGAGAGTTATTTCACAGTAATTCCAGTGTTGAAGAGGACAGTAATGATGATGACGGAAGCTTAAAAGAACAGGAAGTACACATTATTTATGAGGGCAAAGAGCACAAAATAAGCGTCAAGCCCCATGAAACAATTTTAGAGGCTGCTCTATCCGCCGATATCGACATGCCTTATTCTTGTCAAGCGGGTATGTGCACCGCCTGTATGGGCCTTTGCAAAAGTGGAAAAGTAATGATGGATGAGGAAGATGGCCTAACGGACAACGAAATCAAAAAAGGGTATGTACTTACCTGCGTGGCCCACCCACTTTCAAGCGGTGTCGTGATTGATTTAGATTAGTAAATCAGTTTCTTGATTCAATAAAAAATTCGATTTTTCGTTAACCTTGACAGCGTTTCCAACGCTGTCAAGGTTTAGAATTTCCACTAAAAATCTCTCGGATCCCAAGCCACACGAGTATTGTCATACATACTGGCCATTCGCTCCATATCCTCCTCCGAAATACTAAAATCAAATACATCCATATTTTCCTGAATCCTTGCTCGATTGACCGACTTAGGAATGGTGACAGCCCCTAATTCAATGTTCCAGCGAACCAATAACTGAAAGGTACTTTTGCCGTAATGATTGGCAATCTCGTTTAACACAGGATCATCTTTTTTCCAGCCTCGAACCAGTGGAGCATAACCTTCTACTTGTATCGTATTAGCCTTGTTAAAGGCCAATTCCTCAGGCATATAACAGAATGGACTTAGTTCAAATTGATTGACAGCTGGGCAAACATTCGCCTTAACAAACAATTCCTCTAGATGCTTTTGGTAATAATTGGACACACCAATGGATCGACAAAGTTTTTGTTCGTAAAGTGTTTCCATCGCCTTCCACGTTTCTTTTCTCTGACCATCCTTCGGCCAATGTATCAAATACAGGTCAAGGTATTCCAAACCTAAGTCCTTCAAGGTCTTATCAAATGCCTTCAAAGTACTATCATAACCCATGTCATCCATCCAAACCTTACTCGTCACAAACAGCTCCTTTCTGGACAAGCCCGATTCCTTGATAGCTTCGCCCACTTGTATTTCATTGGCATAAATGGCTGCCGAATCAATCAGGCGAATTCCCAAATCCAAGGCATCTAATACGGATTGCTTAATCTCATCTTGTTGTTTGGGGGCGTATAAACCCAATCCTAGCTGGGGCATAGAAATGCCATTGTTTAAAGTAATAGATGGAATATGCATGATTCTTGGATTATTATTTTGCGGGACAAATCTAAAAAAATCAAGAGAATTTTCATCCTAATTGTATCACCTCCTTAAGCCAGTATCAACAAAGCTATTTTTCCACTAAAAAAGACAAATACCTTCCGTATTTTTGTAAAAAAATTATTCGCATGAGTAGAACGATACGTGTAACTGCACCTAAAAGAAATTTACTTCCTTCTGATTTTGAATTAAGTACCTGGGAAAGTATTCTGCCCTATTTTGAACAATTAAGCGCTGTAAAAATTGAAAGCCTAAAGGACTTGGAACAATTCTGCTTGAACCGTTCAGAATTAGAAAGCTATTTATCAGAGAATTTTGCCTGGAGATACATTAAGATGTCATGTGACAATCAGAATGAGTCCTTGCAGAAAAGTTACCAACAATTTGTGAATGATATCATGCCTCATGCATCCATTTATGAGGATGCTTGGAATAAAAAAGTGGTGGAATCAGGCTTTACTGAACAATTACCGGCACATGGTTATGGCATCATGCTTCGAGGCATGAAGAAAGCCATCGAGGTATTTAGAGAAGAAAATATTCCCATTTACACGGAACTTTCTAATCTTTCTACGGAATATGGCGCCTTGACTGGAGGATTGATGGTAGAAATAGATGGACAAGAAAAAACACTCCAACAGGCCAATGCGTATTTAGAATCTACGGACCGACAAAAACGACAGGAGGTATATTTACAAATAGCCAATAAGCGATTGAGCATAAAAAATGATTTGAATGAGCTTTTCAATAAATTGATTGAGCGAAGACATCAGGTGGCTCTCAATGCCGGATTTCAAAATTTTAGAGATTATTCTTTCGCCAGCATGGGTCGCTTTGATTATTCCCCGGCCGACTGCTTTGAATTTCATGAAGCTGTGGCACAAACGGTGGTTCCGATGATCAACCAACAAGCTGCTAAAAGAAAAGAAGTTTTGAAATTGGATGCGCTTAAACCATGGGATAAAGCGGTAGATCCTTGGGGCAGAAAACCACTCGTGCCTTTTAAAACAGCAGATGAATTACTTCAAAAAACCATTCAGGTTTTTGATGAACTTGATCCATTCTTAGGTAATTGCTTAAAAGAAATGGTAAAATTGAACCGTTTCGATTTAGACTCTAGAAAGGGCAAAAATCCAGGCGGGTATAATTATCCTTTGGAGGAGAGCGGTTTTCCATTCATTTTTATGAATGCGGCAGGACAAGTAAGAGACATGGTAACTTTATTACACGAAGGTGGCCATGCGGTACACTCTATCGTGACCAAAGATTTAGCGTTGAATTCCTTTAGAAATGTTCCTTCGGAGGTAGCTGAATTAGCTTCCATGAGTATGGAATTGTTGACAATCGATCATTGGGATATATATTTTACTAATCCTGAGGAAGCCAAAAGGGCTAAAATAAAACACTTAGAAGACATACTAGAAACCTTGCCTTGGGTGGCTACCATCGACGCCTTCCAGCATTGGATTTACGAAAACCCAAGCCATTCACAGGCTCAACGTGATGCCGCTTGGTTAGAAATCAGTGGGAAGTTCTCAGACAGCATGACCGATTGGTCTGATTTATCTGAGATCAAAACCAATATTTGGCAGAAGCAATTGCACCTATTTGAAGTGCCATTCTATTACATTGAATATGCTATCGCCCAATTAGGAGCTTTAGCTGTTTGGAGAAACTATTGCCAAAATCCTAAACAAGCATTGGAACAATACTTACAAGCCTTGGAATTGGGATATACAGAGCCCATGAAAACTATTTATGCTACTGCTGGAATAGAATTTAGCTTTAGCAAAGATTACATAGCTGAATTAATGAGCTTTTTAGCTGAAAAAATCAAAAATTTAGAAGAAAGCTAAGCTGCAGATTTAAAGAAATTTTTTTTGTACCAATTTTGGACTTATTTTTGCATCGAATTTTTCACACAACCATATGAAATTAAAAAGTTTATTACCTGCCCTTCTTGTTGTTGCTTTAGCCAGCTCTTGCGATTATCAAAAAAACAATCGAATCAAACAAAAAGATGTTCGTCAAGGTGATACATACGTGTATGGGGTTCATCCGGATAGTGCTGCTGCTCAAACTAAGCAAACCTACACGGCTAAGCCAGAGTTGGAAGTAAAAGCAAACGAGTTGCGTGCAAAATTATTTAACTCAAAAAATGTAAGCGAATAGTCGATCTAGCAAAAGATTATATCATATCGAAAAGCCTTCCTATCGGAGGGCTTTTTATTTTTCCATGAAATAGTCCCGAATAAAATCCAATTGATAAATCAGGGCTGTATAAATGGTAGCCCACAAGAATGCCGAAATGGCCATAAAGAACAAGATTCTTGTTAAAGGCACCTTAAAAGAAAGCGCTAAAAGGCTTCCTCCGATGGGTGTTAAAAACAAGGGTGTACAGGCTGCAATACCTTTGATGCCAAATTGCGTCCAAATTTTGACTGCTAATCGAGCGCGTTTACTAAAAACCAAAGGTTTTTGATTGCGAAGTTTGGCAATATATTTAACCAACCACTGGCCTAGGCTAACCATAAAGCTAACCGTGAGCATCATCCCTAACCAAGTAAAAAAAATAGTTTCAATCCAGGTTAAGCCCAAGCTAAATCCTGTAATTGGACCAGCAATGAACTTGATGGCCGTAGCCAGCATAACAGCTGTATAAGAAGACCAATCCATTATTTATTCAATTTATACTGACGAACTCCCTGATCTAAAAAGTCTACAAAATGATCTACATTCGCATCAAAGGCCACCGGCTTCACCATTGGAGCACCTTCCTTTCGTGGATCTAGCAATACATAATGAGGCTGGGCATTCGAGTTGAAACGAGTGATTTGAAAATCTAGATTTTGATCCCCCAAGGTTTTCTTTTCTTGACCATCCACAGTAGAAACATACCATTGATCTTTTGGTAATTCTGTCTTATCATCACAGTAAAGTGCCACAATCACATACTCCTCTTGTAGGCGCTTAAGCACCTTCGGATCTGACCACACATATTCCTCCATCTTGCGACAATTTACACACCCATGCCCTGTAAAATCAATAAACAGAGGCTTACCCACTTGATTGGCATAGGCCTTTGCCTCTTGGTAATCAAAGAAGCCCGTTAATCCCAAGGGTAACTTTAAGAAATCTGCATATTTGACATTGCCTGTGGAACCAGGTTTGATGCTCACCTCTCCAGAATTTCCCTTAAAATCTTGGGTGCTCAATGGGGGCAACCATCCCGACAATCCCTTCAACGGAGCACCAAACATGCCTGGAACAAGGTAAACAACAAAGGCTAAAACAGCTGTTGCGACCAAAGTTCTTGGAATGGATAATTTACCAGATGGTCCATCATGCGGCAATGAAATCTTACCAAAAAGATAAAGAGTTAAGGCACTGAAAATAGCTATCCAAATAGCTAAGAATATTTCACGATCCAACAGATGCCAGTGATAAACCTGATCTGCCACACTTAAAAACTTGAAAGCCAAGGCAATCTCCAAAAAGCCTAATACCACCTTCACCTCGTTCATCCAATTGCCAGATTTAGGCAATTTTTGCATAAAGCCAGGAAAGACTGCAAATAAAGTAAAGGGGATGGCAAAGGCCAGAGAGAAACCCAGCATGCCGACAATCGGTTTCACAAAAGCCCCTTGAGAAGCGGCAATCAAAATACTACCTGCCAGTGGCCCGGTACACGAAAAAGATACCAATACCAAGGTAAAGGCCATAAAAAATACCCCTATGATGCCGCCTTTATCCGATTTAGCATCAACAGAATTGACCATACCGGAAGGTAAGACAATTTCAAAGGCTCCTAAAAAAGATATTCCGAAAAAGATGAATATGATAAAAAACAGCAAATTAGGTATCCAGTGGGTACTCAAGAAATTGGCGAAACTTGCCCCGGCAAAAAAGGCTAAAATGGTACCAAAAAACACATAGATCAATACGATGAAGGAGCCGTAGAGAAAAGCTAAGCCCTTACCTCCTTTTTGTTTGGTAAAAAAGCTAACCGTCATAGGAATCAAAGGATATACACAAGGAGTTAACAAGGCCAAAAGACCCGCACCCATTGCAATCCAAAAAAATTGCCACAAAGATTCCTGAGGAGCAGCCTGCTCTGCTTCAGTAGCACTACTTACTGATTCAGGGATTTTTTTTTTTGCTTCGTCTGATGGTAGATCCGAAGCGGCATTGGCACTAGCAATGACGAATGGGCCTTTAATGGGAACACATAAACCGCTTTCATTAGAACATGCCTGCGAATCATAATTCCCTTCAATCTTCCAATTCTCTGAGTTAATCTTGATTTTCTGTCTGAACTCCCCCTGACCCGTGAAATAGGTATAGGTACCATTCCAAATCTCTTTATCGAATTTTGAATGAGGGTTAATGGCCTTTAATCCACCTACCAACTCAAATCCAATGGGATTTTTGATGTTTACAGTGGTAACCACTGGACCTAAATCTTTATCAAAATCGGAAGAATATAAATACCAACCTTTGTCAATTTTTACTTGGAAAACAATTTCTGCTTCCTGCCCTACACTCGGTTTAGCTGGCTCCAAAGTCCATGACCACTTAGCTGGCACTATTTTTTGTGCCAAAAGAGGACTTGCCAAAAGGCATAAGAAGCTAAGTAGAACTAATTTGTACTTCATAAGGTTCATATTTTTCATACCTAACGTCATTAGGCATCTTTGTAGTTCGTGTGACCGAAATAATTTGATAAAATTAAACAATTTAGCGGATATCTAGGTCAAATCTTTAGAACTGAAAAGCCCAAAAATGGTTTTTCTATTCAGATAAAAAAACGTAATTTTGTGCCCATTCTCACGTAATTACGATTAATATAATCCATGGCTGCAAGCACATTTCCACAACAGCGCGACAACGAAATTTTTTCTTTGATAAATCAAGAAGCTCACCGACAAGAATTCGGCATTGAGTTAATCGCATCAGAAAACTTCACTTCTCCACAAGTAATGGAGGCGCAAGGAAGTGTTTTGACTAATAAATATGCAGAAGGACTTCCTGGTAAACGTTATTATGGTGGCTGTGAAGTAGTGGACGAAGTGGAAACGATAGCCATTGAGCGTGCCAAGAAATTATTTGGAGCAAGCTGGGCAAACGTACAACCACACTCTGGCGCACAAGCCAACGCTGCCGTATTTTTATCCTTTTTAAATCCAGGAGATAAAATTCTAGGATTTGATCTTTCTCATGGTGGACACTTATCTCATGGTTCACCTGTAAACTTTTCTGGAAAATACTTTCAAGCATTTTTTTACGGAGTAGAGAAGGAAACAGGTTTAATTGACTGGGACAAAGTAGAAGCTACGGCTGCCAAAGAAAAACCAAGATTAATCATCTGCGGAGCTTCGGCTTATTCGCGTGATTGGGATTATGCCCGCTTACGTGCCATAGCTGACCAAGTAGGAGCTATCCTTTTAGCCGATATTTCACATCCATCAGCTTTGATTGCGAAAGGTTTATTGAATAACCCGATGCAACATTGCCATATAGTTAGCACCACTACCCACAAAACCTTGCGTGGGCCACGTGGAGGTTTGATCATGATGGGAAATGATTTTGAAAATCCATTTGGCTTCAAAACCCTTAAAGGAGATTTAAAAACCATGTCGGCATGTCTTGATGGTGCTGTCTTCCCAGGAACACAGGGTGGACCATTGGAGCACGTCATTGCAGCGAAGGCCATTGCCTTTGGAGAAGCCCTAACACCGACATTCGAGGCTTATGCTAAGCAAGTACAAAGCAATGCTCAAGCCATGGCGAAAGCATTTTTAGCTAAAGGCTATGATATCATTTCAGGAGGAACAGATAATCACTTGATGTTAATCGACTTACGTCCAAAAGGATTAACCGGAAAATTAGCGGAAAATACCTTGATCAAATCGGATATCACCATCAACAAAAACATGGTGCCATTTGACGATAAATCCCCATTTGTGACTTCAGGTATGCGCGTTGGTACGGCAGCGATGACCACTCGTGGTTTAAAAGAAGCCGAAATGGAGCAAATCGTGGATTTAGTAGACCGCGCCTTGATGAATCATGAAAATGAATCTGTATTAGCTCAAATCAAAACAGAAGTAAATCAGTGGATGAAGCAATTCCCACTTTATTCATAAAAAATACACATGGCTTTAGATCAGGACTGGGACGACGAAGAACAAGATGAGGAGAAAGACGGCACGGAAATGTCGTTTATGGATCATTTAGAAGAATTAAGGTGGCACATTATCCGCTCCTTAGCTTCTATTGTAATTTTCACGATTCTTGCATGGATTTTTAGAAATGAAATCTTTGGGATCATCATCATGGGACCTACCAAAGTAGATTTTTATACCAATCAGGTATTATGTCGTTTGGCAGAACTCACGGGTATGACGAGCTTGTGTATGCAAGCTGCCGACTTCATTCTTCAAAGTAGAGAGGTTTCTGGTCAGTTCATGATGGCATTAACTCAATCCATCATTGTTGGTCTATTATTCGCGTTCCCTTATGCCTTTTATGAAATCTGGCGATTTATCCGTCCGGGTTTAAAAGAAAAAGAACAAAAAGCCGCTCGTGGAGCTGTGTTTTGGGTATCCTTGCTATTTTTTATTGGAGTGTCCTTCGGTTATTTCGTGGTAGCTCCTATGGCGATCAACTTTTTGGCCAATTTCAAATTAGATCCAAGTATCCAAAATCAATTTGATATTAACGATTACATTTCGTTATTATCCATGTTAACTCTGGCTTGCGGTTTAACTTTCCAATTACCGATGATTGCCTTTGTACTTTCTCAAGTAGGTATTTTAACGCCTTCCTTTATGAGAGAGTATAGAAAACATGCACTCATCGTGATTTTATTAGTAGCTGCCATCATTACACCTTCTCCCGATGTGATTTCTCAATTATTGGTGGCCTTCCCACTTTTTGGTCTGTATGAAATCAGTATCCTCGTGTCGGGAAGAGTATTGCGCAGAAAAATGAGAGAAGAAGCGCTCGAATCGAATTCCTAATCGGACAACATGAATTACCTATCCGCGGAAAATATTTCTCGCAATTTGGGGGAAAGATGGGTCTTTAAAAACCTATTCTTTGGCCTACAAAAAGGGGAGAAAGTATCCCTCATTGGAAAAAATGGTACGGGTAAAACTACCCTGATGGAAACCCTCATGGGAATGCAAAGTCCTGATGAAGGTAAAGTAACCATTCGAAAAGGGATTCGCGTGGGTTATCTTCCTCAAAACCCTATTTTTCAGGAAAATGAAGAAGTTCTCAACTACCTTTTTTCTGATGATTTACCCAGTGCACAAGCAATTAAGGCTTACGAAAAAGCCATGATTTCTGGCGATGCCAAGGAGCTTGAGGAATCCTTTGCGCTCATGGAAGCTCATAATGCTTGGGATTACGAGGCCAGAGCTAAGCAAATCATCACTCGTTTAGGTATTCCTGATGGAGACCAAAAAGTGAGTACGCTTTCCGGTGGACAAAAGAAAAGACTATCCTTGGCCAAATTATTGATCGAAAGTCCAGATATCATGATTCTGGATGAACCTACCAACCATTTGGATATTGAAACCATTGAATGGCTGGAAGGCATTTTGTCCGGACCTAATGTAACAGTACTCGTAGTTTCTCACGATAGATACTTTCTAGATAAAGTTTGTAATAAAATGCTCGAGCTAAGTAATGGCTCCATTTATACTTACGAGGGGAATTATGCCTATTTTCTAGAGAAAAAAGCAGAAAGAGAAGCCTCAGAAGCGAGTACCATCTCAAAAGCCAAGAACCTTTACCGTAAGGAATTGGAATGGATGAGAAGGCAGCCCAAAGCTCGCGGAACTAAGGCTCAATCCCGTATAGATGCCTTTGCTGAAACGGAGGAAATAGCTCACCGCAAGGTCGATGATAGTAAACTAGAATTTAACATTCAGATGTCTCGATTAGGAAATAAAATCATCGAGATTAACCATTTGAAGAAAGCTTGGGGTGACAAAAAAATTGTCAACGATTTTACTTACACATTCAAGAAAAAAGACCGAATCGGAATCGTGGGGAAGAACGGCGCAGGAAAGACTACTTTCTTGCAATTGTTGACTGGCTTAGAACAGCCTGACGCCGGAACCATCGATCCAGGAGAGACTTTGGTGATTGGGTATTATACACAATTGCCTTTTGAGTTTAAACCTGAACAAAGGGTCATCGATGTCATCACAGAAATTGCTGAAGTAATCCCTTATGGCAAGAATGAATCTCTAACTCCAAGCCAGTTTTTAAGTAAATTTTTATTCCCAACGGCCCAACAATACACGCCGGTAGAGAAACTTTCAGGAGGGGAGAAAAAGAGGCTACAATTGATGCAAGTACTGGTAAAAAATCCCAACTTCTTGATATTGGATGAGCCAACCAACGACTTGGATTTAGATACCTTACAATTATTGGAAGACTTCTTAAGTGAATTCCAAGGTTGTTTATTACTAGTTTCCCATGATCGATACTTCATGGATAATCTGGTGGATCAATTAATCTTAGTGGAAGGAGATGGAGAAGTAAATTTCTTCAATGGAAATTATACGGATTATCGCATTGCTTTAGAAAATAAGGAAAAAGAACCAGTGGTAGAGAAAAAGACTCCAACGCCCGTTATTGAAAACAAATCAACTACGAAAGTTGCCAAATTAAGCTTTAAAGAAGCGAAGGAGTTGGAAGAATTAGAAAAAGATATGGCGGTGATGGAGGAGCAAAAAGAAGCGCTTATCGAACGACTAAACAAAGGTTCTGATAACTTTCAAGATTTGACCGCTTGGGCGGCTGAAATTGAGCGTTTAAAGAATAGTCTAGAAGAAAAAGAAATGCGTTGGCTGGAATTATCCGAGCGCGCCTAAATAATCATCTATGAGCGAAGGACAAGTTTCCAATGACCCTTTACATGGCAAGACCTTAGCCTTTATCCTAGTGCAATTGGTGGAACGTTATGGCTGGGACGAATTGGCCCGCAGAATACGAATTAATTGCTTTGCGATCAACCCAAGCATCAAATCTTCCCTGACCTTTTTACGTCGAACCCCATGGGCTCGTCAAAAAGTAGAGAATCTTTACCTTCGAACTAAATGGTAACAAAAAAGGCTCCTCTCGGAGCCTTTTTCATGGTTTACACTTTATTTCTAATTCTCGAAATAAATTTCTTTTAATCCATACAATGGCTTGTCGCCAGCACTTGGATTAGAGAATACAAAATACAAGTTCTGAGACCCCAAAACATTCACAGGCATGCTCACTTGACCTGTGGTATTGATATCCACTGAACCTAATAATGTACCTGATGGACTACCTGATCTCAACTCTAACTTACCTCCAGCTGTTTGTCCAGGCATCACGAAAGACGATACTTGAATCGACTTAATTCCTGTCAAATCAATCATACCATAGTTCGCATAACCTTTGTCGGCAGTAGCAATTAACAACTCCCCTATACCATCAATTTTATATTTCATGGTTTTAAAAGTTTGATCAGCCGTAGCAGCCACCACACGTGAGTTACGTAAAGTAATTACCTGCTGACCCGTTGCCGAACCTACTTTTGAACCACCCTTATCTGTGTAACTAGCTACAAATAAGAATGTACCTGGCTTACCATTATCATTGGTTACATATTCCCCTTTCAAAGGCTTAGATGTTTTCTTGGTATCAGATAAGCTCAAGATATAACGTACCATTTCTTTGGCATCATCTGGCTTAATTTGTGGGTGAGCCGCCATCATTTGTTCTCCCCAAACACCACCTCCACCGGTAATGATCTTCTTAGATAACATATCGATATTGGCAGGAGTAGCACGGTATTTCTTACTTACCTCTGAGTAAGATGGTCCAATGGACTTTTTCTCTACGGCATGACAAGTCTTACAATCCGATAATTCAATCAATCGTTTTCCATTGGAGAAGGACGTATTACTTTGATGTCCTTGTTCAATTAAGGTCTTATCAAATCCTTGTAAATAGTTGATATTCAACACCACATCTTCCTCTGCAATTTTCTTATTACTAAGAGAACCATCCTCCTTATCTTCTACTTTCACTTGGTACTTCACAGGCTTATCATTCCAATAGAAAGATTTATTTCCTTCGATGCTAACTTCCACTTTAGGAACTTCGTTTCCTACCTTAACAGTCGTTTCAGCAGAACTTACATTTCCCTTAGCATCCTTCACCTTCAAGACTGCTTTGAATGTTCCTGATTTGGTGTAAGTTACAGTTGGATTAGCCAAAGTACTGGTTTGTCCGTCTCCAAAAGACCAAGCATATTTAATGGCATCACCATCATAATCTAAAGTACCTGCAGAAGAAAACTTCACTTTTAATGGCGAAGCACCTATTTTCTTGTCTACAGAAATCTCCACTTTTGGCGGACGATTTCCCCCGTTGTATTCAATCTTATACAAGGTGGCCTCCTCATTTTGAGCGAACCAATTAGGACCATATTCCAAACCATAGAAAGTCCCATCCTTCGCAAATTGCATATCAATTGGGTGAGAGAATTTTACAGATGGTAAAAAGCGTTCCATGGAATCAAAATCACCATTTTGCTTCATTGTTACGGTGTAGATGATATCCCTAGCCCAATCGTAAGCAAATAATTTACCATCATAGTAAGATGGGAATTTAGTCTTGGAATTTGCTGGATAATCATCTGAATAATACACCGGACCAGCCATAGCATTTCTAGAACCTTTTCCAATTACTGGACCAAAATCAGGAGAATCTACGTAAGGATAGAAAATAAAAGCCTTTTGAGGTTTAGGTAAATGAGCAAAACCGGTATTGTGCGGAGAATCATTGATTGGGGCATCTACACTGAATTTAGCCCATGTGCTATCTTTTGTAAAATCGCGCTGGTGATAAGTTTGATTATTCCCAACAAATAATGGCCATCCGAAATAACCCGCCTCACGCGCTTGATTCACCTCATCATATCCTCTTGAACCATATTTAGGAGAATCTTCACCCGCATCTGGACCTACTTCTCCCCAATATAAAAATCCTGTTCTCTGGTCTACTGCAATACGATAAGGATTACGGTTACCCATCACGTAAATCTCAGCTTTCGCATGTGGAGTCTTCTCTGGATATAAATTGCCTTTTGGAATGGTATAAGAGCCATCTGGAGTAGGTTTAATTCGAATAATCTTACCTCTTAAATCATTGGTGTTAGAGCTAGTAGAACGAGCGTCCCATCCTGCTCTTCCAGGACGGTTATCAATCGGACCATATCCATTCGATTCAAATGGGTTTGTATCATCTCCTGTAGATAAAAACAAATTACCTTCTTTATCCCATGCAATAGAACCACCGGTGTGACAACACCCTGTACGCTTAACAGGAACTCTTAATAATACCTTCTCTGTGTTCATTAATAAGGTATCTTTCACATCATCGTAAGTGAAACGAGATAAATGCTGCGCTGTATCTGGCTGACCCGTTTGTGGAGAATAGAATAAGTAAATCCACTTATTTTGATCGTAGTTTGGATCAATGTTCAATCCCATTAAACCATATTCAAACTTGTTGAAAACATCCAAATTGGCTACCACTTTGGTCTTACCCTTCTTTGGATCATACATTTTAACCTTACCCTTACGCTCGGCATAAAAGATTTTCCCTTGATTCGTAACAGCCAATTCAGTCGGCTCATCCAAATTACGATCCAAAATTACTTTAGTGAATCTGTTTTCCTCTGGCAATATGCCTGTGCGTAACTTCTTGTTGTAATTAATATCTGGACCTGAAGCTACCCATTGTAAACCTCCCCAGATATGCTTTAATACTAAATCCTCTGAAAAACTCTCGTGGGTATGTCCCCAGTTGGTATAAAAAGCACGTCCACCATCATATTCATGGTACCAAGCCATTGGGTGGAAATCACCCATTTTACCATCTTTATAGGTTTTCTCGTCAACAGTTACTAAGACTTTAACATCTTTGTTAAACTCCTTGATGTCATAAAATTCATCTTTACGAATGAAACTAGCAGGCATATGTGCTGTGGAAATATGACTAGGATCAACCACGGTCATTTTTCCCTCTTGTACGTTAGGACGGCCAGGATGAGAAGCAAAATATCCTCCAGATAATTTACCATACCATGGCCAGTCATATTCTGTATCTGTGGCAGCATGTATACCTAAATAACCACCTCCTGCTTGAATGAAGCGCTCAAATGCATTTTGCTGCGGAGCGTTTAGCACATTTCCAGTAGTATTCAAAAACACCACGACACGATACTTCTTAAGATTGTTTTCTGTGAATGCGGCAGCGTTTTCCGTAGTATCTACCGAAAAGCCTTTTTCAGCAGCCATCTTTAAAAAAGCGATTTTACCTGGTTCAATAGAACTATGGCGAAAGCCCTTTGTAGATGAAAAAACCAAAACCTTTTTACCTTTGAGTACGTTCTTGTCTTGTGCAACAAGATTTAATGAGAGTAAGCCTACTAGACAGATGCTAGCAAAGATTCGGACTGAGCCGAAGATTAAATGTTTCATATATTATTTCAGTCTTAAAGAATTAGGCAAAGTTAATCCAAATGCCGCATTTTCGATTAAATTATTCAAAATTTTATTCAAATAATCCCATGAAAAAAATCGTTATTCTATTGGCTCTTTTAGCTGGCTTTCAAGAGTTAAACGCACAGTCATGCTGCTTTCTAAAAAAAGATGACATGCAATTAATGGCTTCTAATAAGGCCTTTCAACGCTCTCACAAATTACCCAAACCTTATGTTCATGTTTCCAAAGCAGGGGGTGAAATGATGGAGTTCAGCACTCCTGACGGTCAAAAAGCCCGTGCCTTTTATATCAAGGCGGCCAAGCCTAGTCAGACCACTTTATTCGTATTTCAGGAATGGTGGGGTTTAAATGACCATATCAAGAGAGAAGCTGAGCATTTTTACAGTACGTTGGGTAATGTCAATGTCATGGCCATCGATATGTACGATGGAAAAGTAGCTACAACTCGGGAAGATGCTGGCAAGTACATGGGTGAGGCTAATCCTGCCCGTTTAGAAGCCATCATCAAAGGAGCCATTCAGCATGTGGGACCCAAGGCCAAAATTGCTACGGTTGGCTGGTGTTTTGGTGGAGGATTATCCTTAAAAGCATCCATCTTAGCTGGTAAACAAGGCGTGGCTTGTGTCATGTATTATGGAATGCCCGTGAAAGATGTGAATGAATTAAAAGCCTTAAATACTGATGTATTAGGCCTTTTTGCTGGAAAAGAGCAGTGGATCTCGCCTAAAGTAGTTTCCGAATTTCAAGACAATATGAAGGCAGCAGGTAAAAACCTTCAGGTGAAAAGTTTTGATGCAGAACATGCTTTTGCTAATCCTTCTAATCCTGCTTTTGATAAAAAAGCGACTGAAGAAGCATGGAACATGGCCATTGCCTTTTTTAAAGAAAGAATTAAGTAAGAGAAAAGGCAGCTTCTTAGTTCTGTGACAGGATCTCGGAAGCTGCCCTATATCCTGAGGATATGGCACCATCTAAATAACCTGACCATTTTTCTGCCGTTTCTGTACCCGCAAAATGCACATGTTTGAATGGAACACGAAGCTGAGGACCCAACTGCGTCAAAGTATTAGGCCCCATCAATCCAGTATAGCAACCGCGAGAATACACTTCCTCCGTCCAACATTTATCCAAGTACTGCACCGGGTTAGCTGCTTGATGACCAAAAATTTTCTCAACCCTTTCCAAGATCATTTTTTTCCTCTCCTGCTCCTCTAAATCAATAAAATTTCGAGCGTCATTCCCTTCCACAAATACCAATAAAATCCCCAAGTCTGTGTCCGCATGTCCCACATCAAATGTCACTTTGAGAGGATATTCATCACTCACGATTTGTCCGCTGAAACTCAGTTCCCGCCAAAATGGAGTTGGATAAATAAGGTAAACTTTCATGGCAGCACCCATGGGCATGCGTTGGTATAATTGTGCTTTTTGCTGAGGAAGAGGAGGATTAAAGCCAATAGTATTAATTAAAACGGGCGGTATAGCCAGAATGCATTTCTTAGCTTTCACTCTCAAATGAGCTGATTCGGCCATGATGCCTTCGTCTGATTGCGTCAAACTCATTAATGGTTCATTGAGGTGAATCTTATCCATCCACGTTTCGGCAATTTTTTTCACCAGTCCTTGAGTCCCTCCTTTTAAAATAGTTTGTTGAGCTCCATTTTTAATGGAAATCAGCGTATCCATATTATCCCCAGATTTGAAATAAAAAAGCGCAAAAAGAAGGGAGATTTCCGAGGCATCCGCCGCAAAAACGGTTTGAATACCTATCTCAAATAAATGCTTAGCCTTGGCTGTCCATAAATGTTTGTCCATCCAAGTGGCCAAAGTCATGGCATCATACTCTTTAGCTTTGGGATGATTCCATGGTTCAGAAGTAGAAATCTGACCAGATAAACGATTTATTTTACTAATAGCCAAACCCAAATCAATCAATGAAATTGGGTCTATTTTGGGAATAGTCCCAGTGTAAGCACTTATTTTGTCTCCGAACTTCAACAAATTCTTGCCTTGATCATAAGTATCATATGTGGCCGTTTGCGTTTCCTTTATCCACTCCCAAACCAAATGTTGCGTTGGCCCCACCCATTTAGCACCTAAATCCACGGTAGCGCCAGAACTCAAATTTTCTGTTAAGGTTCTCCCACCTATTCGATCTCGGGCCTCCAAGACTAAAAAGTCCTTGCCCGCCTCTCGCAGTTTTTTCGCAGCAGCAATTCCCGCGTAACCTGCCCCGATTATCAGAACATCTGTATTAAGCTCTTTCATAGTTCACCTTTCTATTTTGCCATTTCCAATACCAGCGATATCCCCAATGTCCTCTCATGCTACTCAACTTGGGTAATTCTTCTATTTGTTTGAAGAGCTGTAAACAATCTTCCAAAGCCTTTTGGCTTAATTGTTCCTTTTCGGATAAATTATCCTGATTCGCCCATTGCTGGTCTACATCAAACCAAGATTTTTCCTTCTCCATCTGAAAATGCTGTACCAATGAATGAATTAGGGCATAGTTCAGCAAGCCTGCCCGATGTATTTTCTCCCATTTCCACCAATATGATTCATCCATTTGATGCGTAGAAGGTAAAAAATGAGCTTCCTCTAGCGTAGTAGTTCCAAAATAAAACGGTTTGAAAACAGATAAACAGGGTGCTGAAGAACCCGTTAGCCAGACACTTGATTGAGCTTTTTCTCTCAACTCTACCACCATGCTTCCGGTGGTTTGAGATGGGGTCAGAATTCCCTGGGCATGCAAACAAATATTCCCCATGTCACCATGACATGGCTCAAAGTGTTCTTTTTTTCGATGACTTCTCAAAATTTGAAAAGCATCCAACACGGAAAAAGATGGGTTTTGGGTCGTACCTAATTGAATTTCACATTGTTGTTTCCTGGAGGCCCCTCGACCTAAAAAGGTCATGATGGGCTCTGAAAAAGCTTCCTGAAAATGAAAAGGGACATCCCTCTTCATCCACGATTTTTGATAGGCATAGGCTTTCGCAGCAGGATGAATCTCATCAAAATCCGTACCTATGCTTAATAAATTAGAAATAGCATAAAAGGTCTTAACCGATTTATAAGCCCAAAAAGGACCCGCAGTTTCTAAAACATAAGCCGACTGAGTATCTGCAATCAAAAAACTATTGCTATAATACATCCCACGATCTTGGTAACCACCACAGGCATCTTGCCCATATTTTCCCAATAATTGAATGATTACATGTAAGGCCTCAGTGGCAGAAATGGATTGTTCCAGGGCCAACCTTAACAGATCCATGCCCGTCAGACCGTCGTTATTTCTAGAAAGCTTCATTTTAGTGAAAACAGCCTCATTTCCAATAGCAACACCATGTTCATTGACCCCCATTTCTGCTCCCCACATGTGAAATGGCTTAGATAAAATCACTTCATGCACTTGTTCTAGACAATCTACCACAATAAAGGTAGCCTGAACCCGTTTCTCTGATCTTTTGTGTGCAGGAAATCGAACGATGGATTGCGCTTCATTAGGCTCTCGATCTGAGTTTTTAGCCAAAATAGCATAACCATGTAAATTGACATGAGCTGGACTAAAAAAGGTATCACACATAAAAAAAGATTTTGACAGCCAATAATTTTACAAGTATGAAATTATTTCCATTTTCCCCAAATAAAACATCTTGCAAAGAGAGTATGTAAAAGCACCTAATTATCAGTTAATTGCCGTAAGTTTGTGAACAGTCCAACATCTATAGTTATGAAATATTTGCTATTCATCTGCCTACTTTCTTTCAATCTCCCGATGGATTCTTATGCTGCTGAATCGAGCAAGGAATTGCGTTACTCCATATCTAATCAGAAAAAAGCTGCTAAATATCGAAAGAAAAAAGGCTTTCTATGGGGGCTATTCAAGAAGAAGAAAAAGGGTTGTGACTGCCCTAAATTGTAATAAGCCTTTATGAATGGTATCTATACCAAAATAGGATTCAATTCAGACGCCGCCAAACTTCCTGGCGCTAAACCTTGTAGCCAACGCTGACGGTCTGCCTCTTGATTGTCATTTTGAGGCTCAATCACATGAGCATCAGCATCCATGTAAATGATGGTCATGACTTCACGCATTTTAGTAGAATGGTTACCGGGTGCAGCATGTAAAGTCCAACCTTGGTGAAAGGTTGCGTCTCCAGCCTTCATCGTTTTCTGAGCTACAATGGGGAAATTATTTTCCTTGACGAATTGACCAATCATTTGTTCTGACTCATCTGATATATGAACCTTGGGCAAATTAACCTCCTGAGTACCCGAAGCAAAAGTCAACATTCCCATATCATCATCTATATCCACCAAGGGCATCCACATGGTGACAGTTTTGGTAGTATCCAGAGGCCAATAATATTGATCTTGGTGCCAGGGAGTTAGGCCTCCTCCAGGCTCCTTGAATAAGGCTTGATCATGATATAGCCTCACATGTGAAACTCCCAATAAATCAGCCGCAATTTTTGCAAATCGCTTGGCCAGGGTGAACTCTTTTATCAGACTATCCTCCTCCCATAAATTCATCATTTGTAAAAATGCCTTTCCGTAAGTATCGCGTTCAGCTAAGGACTTTTGCTTAGCACGAAAATCCTTAGCCCAGCGATTGATTGCCTCCCTGTATGGTTGCAATGCGTCGGTACTCAACACGTCTGGCAAATAGACGTGTCCATTCATATTAAAATAGGTTTTATCAGTTTCTTTTAGCGAGTAAGTTTGACGTAACATCAAGCAAAATTTTTCTCAAATTTCTTAAAAAAGAATGATGCTAACTACCGCAAAATTTGTAAAAATTAATGCAATTTTACCATGTAATCGGAGTATAACTAATTATAATGATAATTTTCAAATAAGATGAAAGCCAGTTTGGAACATTTATCGAAAAGTGCCGAGGCCTTATCTTTTGAAATTAAGGAAGTTAAGCAAGCTCGATTTGACGCACCATACCATTTTCATCCTGAGCTAGAGCTGACTTTGATTATTGCTGGTGAAGGAAAAAGATTTATAGGAAATCAAATCAGTGATTTTGGTCCCGGAGATTTGGTTCTATTGGGTACGAATTTACCCCATTGCTGGCAGAACCACCGGAAAGACTGGCTAAGTGAGGATCCAGAAGAGGATGCAGCACAGGCCTTAGTTATTCATTTTTCCAGCGATTTCCTTGGGGAAGCTTTTATGAATAAGCGAGAAAGTGTCACCATTAAATCCCTATTGGATCGGGCTAAATTAGGTTTTTCTATTCAAGGAAATACACAAGATAAAATTGCTCGAGAGATGTTACTTCTGAGAGGACTTGCGCCATTTCCTCGTCTGCTTCAATTTTTACAAATCTTGCATACATTAAGCATTCAAACTGCGGACCTACACCCAATCGAATCCAGTCAAAGTCACTATGCCTTGTCTACAGTTGATTTAGAAAGAATTAATCGGGTATATGCCTATGTGATAGCCAATTATACGCATGAAGTGCATTTAGATGAAGTGGCACATTTGGCGAACATGACGGAAACTGCCTTTTGCCGCTACTTTAAAAAAGTTACTCAAAAAACATTTGTAGAGCTCGTGACCGAATTTCGAATAAAACATGCTTGTCAACTCCTCAGAAGCACCTCCAAACCTATGATTGAAATTTGTTTTGAAAGCGGTTTTGGGAATCTTTCACATTTCAATAAGCAATTCAAACAATGGATAAAAATGCCTCCGCGGCAATATAGAAAATTGACTTTAGAGTGGAACCAAAATCCTAACGCTGTCAAGGTTTGAAACCTTGACAGCGTTGAAAAATGACGCTGCGCAAAAAAACCGAATCTCCCTCAAAAACCCTTCCAAGAAACTGATAAAATCACTGATTATTTTTTCTCTGGAAATAATATACTCAAAACTATACTCACCGTCAAAATTCCAATAATTACCCCCAAAGAAGCCAATGTTCCAAATCCGATTTGCTCCAGGTAATGATGCGCTAACATTTTGATTCCTACAAAGCTGAGTAATACCCCCAGTCCCATGGGTAAAAATCTAAATAAGCCCATTAAGTTCGACAAAAAGAAAAATAGCGAACGCAAGCCCATTACAGCAAATACATTGGAGAAGAACACGATGTAAGGATCTTTTGAAATAGAGAAAATAGCAGGAATAGAATCTACAGCAAACAAAATATCCGTAAAGGCAATAACCACTACCACCACAAATATGGGGGTAATATACAGTTTGCCTGTTTTCATACGAACAAAAAAGCGACCAATGACATTTCGCTTATACACATTAAAATATTTGGATAAAATCTTTACCACGGGATGATGCCCTGGCACCATTTCCTCCTCACTCTCCTTCTTAACAATGATACTTACTCCAGTGTACACTAAGAACGCACCAAACAAATAAATGATCCATTCAAATTTTTGTAATAAAGCCGCTCCCAGGAAAATAAAGATTAGTCGCAATACTATGGCACCTAATACCCCCCAAACAAGAATCTTTTTATAATAGCGTTTTTGTACGCCAAATGAATTGAAAATGAGAATAAATACAAAGACATTATCAGCCGACAACGAATATTCTACCAAATAACCCGTGATAAATTCCAAGGACATATTGTCCTGAAATACAGCCAATTGATCCAAATAAGAACCCGAACCCAATGAAATATGCTTGGCATATAAATCTTTGACAACTTCAAGGCTAGCGATGTCATGTATTCCATGAACCATGCCCCCGTTGAAACGTAAAAAAAGATAAAATAAGAAGGCCAAAATCACCCATGCACCACTCCAAAAACCTGCCTCCCGAAAGGTAACTTCAGACTGTGGGCCAGTCCTGAAAACCCCTAAATCCACCAACATCACGGCTAAGACTCCCACGGAAAACAGAATAAAAAACAAAGTTTCGCTCATAAATATCTAATTTTACACCAAAGCTCAAAGTTCGTAAATCTTTGGCACACATTTTATGTACGAAGGGAAAAAGGTAATTGTTGTGATGCCTGCCTACAAAGCCGCACTCACACTAGAAAAAACGTATAATGAAATTCCGCACGATTGGGTGGATGAAGTCATTTTAGTAGATGACCACAGTCCTGATAATACCGTGGAGGTAGCCAAAAAAATTGGCATACAACACGTGATCCGCCACGATAAGAACAAAGGTTATGGCGGAAATCAAAAAACCTGTTATACCAAAGCCTTAGAACTTCAGGGTGACATTGTCATTATGCTTCATCCGGATTATCAATATACTCCTTTGCTGCTCAAGGCCATGATTAGTATCATCGGCAATGGCTTATATCCCGTTGTTTTTGCCTCAAGAATCTTAGGGAAAGGTGCCTTAAAAGGTGGCATGCCTATCTATAAATACATTGCAAATCGAATTTTGACTCTCTATCAAAATATTTTGATAGGTCAAAAGCTTTCCGAATACCATACTGGCTATCGAGCATTTTCCAAAGAGGTGTTAGAAGCTGTAGCATTTCAGGATTGCGACGATGATTTCATTTTTGATAACCAAATGGTCCTACAGGTATTTTGGAAAAACTTTGAAGTAGGCGAAGTCACTTGTCCTACCAAATATTTTGAAGAGGCCTCCTCCATCAATTTTAAACGAAGTTCCATTTATGGATTAGGAGTTTTATGGTATTCATTGCGTTACCGACTAGCCAAAATGGGCTGGAAATGGGATCTAATGGAAAAATAGCATGATTCTTTTAATAAAAATCCCCCGCCAAAACAGGGGATTTTTATTTCTCTATAATCGAATAAAAAGTCCCAATAGGAAATTAAATCCAGCTTGAGGGTAATGGAAGTTTTCCGTAATCACCTGTTGGTCATACACATAACTATAAGTATATCCATTGGATGAATAAAGGCTATTCGCCACATTATTTAACAATAAACTAGCTTGTAGTTGCTTAGCCCACGATGTTTTAATGGGATAAATAAATCGAATATCTTGCGTCCAATAGGCCTTTAGCTTCCTATTTTCACTCGAAGTATTGTCCAAGTATTGCTGTCCTACATATTTAGTGAGCAAAGTGGTCTCTAGGCCCTTCCAACTATATGTCAACTGACTGCCAGCTATCGTTGAAGGCGAATAAGCAATATCGCTATTGCCATGATTCACCGATTTCACTCCGCCCGTATCATAATCAGGAATACTTTCCACAAAATTCAAGACCTTGTTCTGACTCAATGTGGCGTTCGCTTGCCAAGTAAAATGATTCGACAAACGGTAGTTCAAACTGGCTTCAATTCCCATGCGATAGCTTTCTGGCACATTGGTTCTAATGGCCTCGCCTACACTATTAACTGCACCTGTCAATACCAATTGATCACGATATTGCATGCGATAGGCATTCAATTGAAAGGAGTAGCTTGTAGCTGACCTTTCAAAACCCAACTCGTAATCCGTCAAAAACTCAGATCTTGGTGTGGTTCCTGGGTTGTCAATAAAATCCTGTCGACTAGGTTCTTTACTCCCCACTGACACAGAAGCATAAATTTTACTAGACTCCCCTAATTGATGTGTTAAACCAAATTTAGGATTAAAAAAGTGGTAGGTCCAAGTTTGACCAATATCCTGCATTTTATCCGCAGTACCCTGCATCTTATAGCCAACTGTTCGATATTGAAGGTCAAGGTAACTTTGCCATTTGGCTGCCAAAGCATAATTCATTTTAACGTACATATTGAAATCCGTTTTTTGGGATCGACTTTGATACCAACGATGCCCTAAATATGAACTAGGTAAATTTTCCCCTGAGATTACCTCTCCGAAATGTCGACCAATATAGCGATTCCAAGCTCCGCCAAAAGTGAATTTAAAACCCTGATTGGCATCAAAATTCAAGGCAAACGTACTTCCATAAAAATCATTATCTAACCACTTTCTTCTTACTAAATTGGTACTTGTCAAGGATACTGACCCAAGATTAATGGGAGCTAAGCCATATTTCGACAAACTGGCATCGGCTTTATATTCCTCATAATAACCTCTTCCATACGTATAATGTCCATTTAAGTCCAAATCCCAATGCGTCCCCAGACTATGATGTGTCAATAATTGATAATGATCCTGAGCATAATTATCCGTCTGATTAGGATAGGTATAATAATTATAAGTCCTTCCGCTCTCTAACAAATTCTTGGCTTCAGCATCACTCAACCAATTCCTTTCGATATATGCCTTCATTCCCTCCAGGTCATTATTGACTCTACTTTCTGGAGTACCATACCAGGACTGAAATGTCTTTTCCTTACCGGTAAAATAATTTACGCGGTAAAAGGATTTCTTTCCAAAATAGGCTCCAGATACATAAGCCGATTGCAAATTGGAAAAAGAGCGGTCTATATAACCATCAGAAACCACTCGGGATAAGCGACCATCCAGGATCCATTTTCCCGCCATCAAACCTGTACCCAACTTTAAGGTTGTCTTTAATGTACCAAAAGACCCTCCAGAAGCATTTATTTCAGCATATGCATCTTTTTCAAAAGTATTGGTCTGCATATTAACTGATCCTCCAAATGCCCCTGCTCCGTTGGTGGATGTGCCCACTCCGCGTTGGATTTGAACAGATGCGACCGAACTAGCAAAATCAGGCATATTCACCCAATAGGTGCCTTGTGATTCAGAATCGTTTACCGGGATACCATTAATGGTCACATTTACTCGAGTGGCATCCGTGCCTCGAATCCTAATACCCGTGTAACCTATCCCTGCCCCCGCATCGGAAGTCGTCACAATGGAAGGCGTGAAATTCAACAATACTGGCATGTCTTGCCCTAGGTTCGATTTAGCCAATTCCTTGGCTCCAACATTGGAAAACGCCATAGCCGAATTTCCATCAGCTCGAGTGGATTTAACCACGACTTCATCATACATAAAGGAAGATTTCTTTAGTCGGATTATTGGCGATTTTTGTTTTGCATCAAGAACTAGCGATTCTGTTTCATAACCTAAAAACCTTACTTGAATGACAACAAAGGACTGATTACTAGTCAGTACAAAATGGCCTTTACTGTCTGTCAGGGTGCCTTGTGGTCTGTCTTGTAATTGAATACTCGCCCCCCAAAGAGCTTGGGAATTTTCTTGATCTTGGACGATACCTTCCCAACGGTAGGATTTTTGCGCCTTGGCAGAAAGTGCGACCAACACGCATACTAACAATAAAATAAATGATGTCGTTACCTTTTTCATTTTTGAAAAGTTTAACAACAGGTAAAGGAGTCAAATCCTGTCTGATTTAACATAAATAACCCTTACATCGATGATTTTTTTGAGTTTTCAGCGCTAAAAACTCTACAAAATCCCTTCGACGGTACTAACCGTATCAGGTTCAATGGGTATAATCTCAGCCTAATTAAATGGGCACCCCTTTTTGTGGATGCACAAAGATACAAAAATTCCTACCTTTGCAAGCCCTAATTAAAATTGACTGCCCTGATTCGGTAGATTATGATTGTAAAAGATTTTATTACGCATTACCAGCACGACGGAATAATTCAAACCATTTCTTCGAAGATTCATCACGCCCCCAAAGGTAGCAAATTCCATATCAAAGGCTTATCTGGGTCCCTAGATGCCATCCTCATGGCAGCAACTAAACAGGATAAAAGACCCTATTTATTGATTTGTGAAGAAAAAGAGGAAGCCCATTATTTGCTGAACGACTTACAATCGCTACTAAATGAGGCAGAGGTTATGTTATTCCCCATGTCACATAAGAAACCTTATGAGTGGGAAGAAATAGATAATGCCAATGTACTGATGCGGGCAGAAGTACTAAATGTACTTAGTAATTTATCCAACAAAGGCCTGTTTATTGTAACCTATCCAGAGGCTTTAAGTGAAAAGGTAATTAATAGGAAATCATTGGTTAAAAACACCTTATCCATTCGGGTAGGAGATAAAATTGACCCAAATTTCGTAGCTGAGACCCTTAATGACTATGATTTTGAACGCACGGATTTTGTCTATGAGGCTGGCCAATATTCTGTGAGAGGAGGAATCTTGGATGTATTTTCCTATGCGACTGAATTTCCTTATCGATTGGACTTCTTTGGTAATGAAGTGGATAGCATACGAACTTTTCACCCAGAAACCCAACTTTCCATTCAATCAGTGTCAGCCATGCACCTGATTCCTGATGTCCAAACCAAACTTATTCAAGAAAGTAGAGAGAGTTTTTTGAGTTTCTTTCCAGAAAATAGCCTGGTCTGGATCAAAGACCAAGATATGCTTTTGGAAATTATTCAAAACTATTACCAAAAGACTCATGAGGCATTTGAAGAAATAAAAAGTCGAGGAGGAGATATTCATATCATTTCTGACCCATCTGAGCGCTGGGAAAACAAAAAAGATTTTCTGAAGGCACTTAACAACTTCACTCAAATAGAATTTGGGAAAAGAAACCACCTGAAAAATGCCGAAACGATACCATACAGCTCCAAAAATCCGGGGGCATTTCATAAGGATTTCGAACGATTGGCTGGTGCTCTTTTAGATAACCAGACCCAGGGATTTCAAAACATCATTTGTTCGGAATCTTCTAGGCAGTTGGAACGACTAGAAGTCATTTTCAACGAATTAAATACAGCTATTCAATTTAAAAATCTTCAAATTTCTCTTAGAGAGGGTTTCATTGATGAACAATTAAAAATAGCTTTTTATCCTGACCATCAGCTATTTGATCGATTCCATCGATTTAAAGAGAAAAATAAATTCTCAAAAAATAAGGCCTTAACCTTAAAGGAATTAAGGAGCTTACAAGTAGGTGATTTTGTAACCCACATTGATTATGGAATTGGTCGATTCGCTGGACTCAACCTCATAGAAACCTCTCATGGTGAACAAGAAGTCATTCGTTTGATTTACCGAGATGATGATGTGCTTTCTGTTTCCATTCATGCTTTGCACAAAATATCTAAATATTCAGGCAAAGAAGGTGCCCCTCCAAGTATGTCCAAATTAGGCTCGCCAGAATGGGAAAATAAGAAGACCCGTGTTAAAAAGCAGGTTAAGGACATTGCTAAAGAATTAATTTCCCTATATGCCAAACGGAAATCAGCTCCTGGTTTTGCCTTTTCACCGGACACCTACCTTCAAGCCGAATTAGAATCGTCCTTCTTATATGAGGATACGCCGGATCAAGCCAAGGCGACACAAGATGTGAAAGCCGACATGGAAAAACCCCACCCCATGGATAGACTGGTTTGCGGAGATGTGGGATTTGGGAAAACAGAAATTGCTGTTCGCGCAGCCTTTAAAGCCGTGGCAGATTCTAAACAAGTAGCGGTTTTGGTACCCACTACCGTATTGGCCATGCAACATTTTAGAACTTTTCATGACCGATTAGCCGCCTTTCCTTGCAAAGTAGAATATATCAACCGATTCAAATCGCCCAAGCAAATCAAAGAAACCCTAGAGCGTGTTGCAAAAGGAGAAACGGATATTTTGATTGGAACGCATCGACTGGTCAACAAGGACGTAAATTTTAAGAATTTAGGACTGATGATTATTGATGAGGAGCAAAAATTCGGGGTTAAAGTTAAGGATCGTCTCAAGGAAATGCGTGTGGATGTGGATGTATTGACACTCACCGCTACACCCATTCCTCGGACTTTACATTTCTCGTTGATGGGAGCTAGGGATTTATCTATTATTGCTACACCACCCCCAAACCGTCAGCCAGTAGAAACCAAATTGGTCGCCTTAAACGATGAAATACTGCGAGATGGAATCCGAGAGGAACTCTCCAGAAATGGGCAGGTATTTGTGGTGTATAATCGAATTGGTGAACTAGATAGTATTGCTAACCGAATACTACGACTTGTACCCGATGCCAAAATTGCCGTGGCCCATGGACAAATGGAGGGTGACAAACTAGAAAAAATCATGTTAGGATTCATTGAAGGGCATTACGATGTGTTAGTTGCCACCAATATCATTGAATCCGGATTAGATATCCCAAATGCCAATACCATTTTCATCATCAATGCCAACAATTTTGGCCTTTCCGATTTACACCAAATGCGAGGGCGAGTGGGCCGTTCCAATAAAAAAGCCTATTGTTATTTGGTTACTCCTTCCCTCGCAAATTTAACTAGTGATGCTCGTAAGCGATTGAGTGCATTGGAAGAATTTTCTGATTTAGGTGATGGAATTAAAGTAGCCATGAGAGATCTGGACATTCGTGGAGCAGGAAATTTATTAGGGGCCGAACAAAGTGGTTTCATCAATGACCTAGGATACGATATGTACCATAAGATATTGGATGAAGCGGTGCAAGAACTAAAGGAAAATGAGTTTAAAGCCCTCTTTGAAGCTGATTTAAACCAAGTAGCTGAAACACTTCAGGTAGATTGTCAGATAGAAACAGACTTACGCGTATTAATTCCTGAAACCTACGTGCAAAGCATTTCAGAGCGATTGGCCCTGTATACTAGATTGGATGAAATAGACCGTCAAGAAGAATTGAATCTATTCATTCAGGAAATGGAGGACCGATTTGGCAAAATGCCTGAGGAAGTAAAAGATATGATTGAGCTGGTAAAATGTCGGTGGAAAGCACAAGTACTGGGTATTGAAAAAATATTACTAAAAAACAATATCCTCAAACTCCATTTCGTTTCCTCTGAGACAAATCAAAAGCACGCCAGTTCTATTGTTTTGAAGGTTATTAACTTTGTCAACTCTCGAAAAGGCCAATGTCAACTGAGAGAAAAGGCCAATAAATTAATCCTTCAAGTGGACCGAATAAGTACTATTGATGAATTAAATACTATTTTAGTGGATATTTTGGGCTAGTTTTGAGCTTATTAATTGAATTTTATACCTTTGTTTTTCAAATTCTTACGATAAAAGATATCAATGATTGCTAAATTGAAAATTGTATTAGGGATTTGTGCTAGCGTGGTCCTCTTGACATCATGTCCAAGTGGAATCAAATCCGGCACCAAACCCAGCAGTGTAAATATCGGTTCTAAATCCACAGCCACGGGTATAGCCTATAACCAGAAAGGTGGTTTTCAAGTAGATAAAAAATTCAGCGGCCAATTAACAGGCCCCAATTTAGTATTTATTGAAGGCGGTCGTTTTACCATGGGTTCCTTGGAAGAGGACGTATTAGGAATGCATGACAACGTGGAAAGAACAGTTTCAGTACAATCATTTTACATGGATGAAACGGAAATTGCCAATGTACACTATTTAGAGTATTTGTACGCCGTTCAAAAAGATTCTACCCAAGATTTTTACGAATCTGCTTTACCAGACACTACGGTTTGGAGAAATGATTTAGCCTTCAATGACCCCTACATAGAGCAATATTTACGCTTCCCAGGATTTCGCATGTATCCGGTAGTAGGTATTTCATGGAAACAAGTGAATGACTATTGTGTATGGAGAACGGCAGCCGTGAATCAGCAATTAGCTGGAGGCGACAAAGTAAAAGAGAAAAAACCTAAGAAAGGAGCTAGCACGGGAACAGCCGCAACGGCCGCCACCACTAGAACTAATACGACAGCACGTTTAACCATCGAATCGGGTAGGGTACTTCCTTCCTACCGACTGCCTACGGAAGCAGAGTGGGAATATGCCGCTAAAGCCATGATTGGAACTCAGCAAGAAGATGAAAACCAAATCAACCAACGTATTTATCCATGGGATGGACCATCTTTGCGCCAATCACAGGGTAAGTCGAGAGGAACCATGTTAGCCAACTTTAAGCGTGGGCGCGGGGACTATGCAGGTATTGCCGGCAAATCGAATGACGGAGCCATTATTACCACAGAAGTGTACAAATATCCACCAAACGACTTCGGATTATACCAAATGGCCGGAAACGTGAATGAGTGGGTACAAGATTTATATCGTCCTCTATCATTTCAAGATTTCAATGACTTGAACCCTGTTCGTAGAAATGAAAAATTGGATAAAGCAAGTCGCTATGACAGCAAAAACAATAATTCATTGATTGACAATAAGGTGCGTGTGTACAAAGGTGGTTCATGGGCAGATGTTGCCTATTGGTTAGCCCCAGGTACTCGCCGTTATTTAGATGAAGATTCTGCAACAGCCACCATCGGTTTCCGTTGTGCGATGATTTCCGCAGGTACTAATAAATAAGTATTCTTGTTTATTGTAAAGCCGCCAGGGCCAAGAATGATACTTTCTTAGCTCCGGCGGTTTTTACTTTTATACCTAAGGCCAACATTGTTGAACCCGTCGTGAGGGTATCATCAACAATCAACACATGTTTTCCTAGAAATTCACGAGAATCTATCACTTGAAAAACATCTTCCAAAACAGTAAATCGGTCTTGCCTATTTTGATGGATAAGGGTTTGACTAAAGCTCATTCTTTCCACACATTGACTTGATATAGGTATTTGTGTTTTATCTGAAATTCCTTCAGCTATACACATAGCTTGGTTATAACCTCTTTCTTTCAACCTTTCCTGATGAATAGGAACTGGTATTATCAGGTCATATATTGTCGCGCAATTGTATTTATTCAATTCCTTTCCACACCAAGCACCCAAGAAATAACCCAGATTCTGAGCTCCTTGGTATTTAATTTGATGCATAATTTTTTGAACGCGCCCCCCTTCTGAAAATAAGAAGAAGCATTGCGCATCCTGATATTCCATCCAGCCATCAAATTTCAGACTTAGCCAATTGGGCTTTGAAAGGAAGAATCCCGGCCTTGGTAAGTCAAATAGACAATTAGTGCACAGTAATTTTTCGGCATCTAAAAGGGTCTTAGCACATGCAAAACAAACATCTGGGTAAAGCAATTGTAAAATGCGCTTAAACATTGGAAAAAAGTTTTGTATTTAATTAAGATTCAGTAATTTTGCACCCCTAAATAAGAACCTAAATCTTACATGTTAAAACCATGTGGTTCAAGTTCTTGATAATCTTAGAGAAGAGTAAAAACACTTATATCATAATTAACCTTTTAAAATGGCACGCGATTTAAAATTCACTAGAAACATCGGTATTGCTGCGCATATTGATGCGGGTAAAACTACCACCACGGAACGTATCCTGTATTATGCAGGTGTGAGTCACAAAATTGGTGAGGTACACGATGGTGCAGCAACCATGGACTGGATGGAGCAAGAGCAGGAGCGTGGAATCACGATTACTTCTGCAGCAACTACAGTAAACTGGAAATACCGTAACCAAGATTATCATGTTAACATCATTGATACTCCAGGTCACGTAGACTTTACTGTAGAGGTAAACCGTTCACTTCGTGTATTGGATGGTCTAGTTTTCTTGTTTTCAGCGGTAGACGGCGTTGAGCCTCAATCTGAGACTAACTGGCGTTTAGCGAACAACTACAATGTAGCTCGTATCGGATTCGTTAACAAAATGGACCGTTCTGGTGCTGACTTCTTAAACGTTTGTAAGCAAGTGAAGGAAATGCTAGGAAGCTATGCCGTTCCATTACAATTGCCTATCGGTGCTGAAGAGAGTTTTGAGGGTGTGGTAGACTTAGTGAACTTCCGTGGTATCAAGTGGAATGAGGCAGATAAAGGAATGACCTTTACTGAAGTACCTATTCCAGATGATATGTTGGAAGAAGCGAAAGAATACCGTGAAAAATTATTAGAAGCTGTAGCTGAGTTTGATGAAACTTTGATGGAAAAATACTTCGAAGATCCTAACTCTATTACAGAAGATGAAATTTTAGCTGCCTTACGTGCTGCAACTATTTCCATGAAAATCGTTCCAATGGTTTGTGGTTCATCTTTCAAAAATAAAGGTGTTCAAACCATGTTGGATTATGTGATGGCTATCTTACCTTCTCCAGTAGACAAGGAGGGCGTAAAAGGAACTGACCCTAACACAGGAGCAGAAATTTTGAGAAAACCATCTGAATCAGAGCCATTTGCTGCATTAGCATTTAAAATTGCTACTGACCCTTACGTTGGTCGTTTATGCTTTATCCGTGCGTATTCAGGAGGTTTAGATTCTGGTTCTTATGTATTAAACAACCGTTCTGGAAATAAGGAGCGTATCTCTCGTATTTTCCAAATGCATGCCAACAAGCAGAATGCCATTGAGCGCTTAGGTGCAGGTGATATTGGTGCTGTAGTTGGTTTCAAAGATATCAAAACAGGAGATACTCTATCGGATGAAAAAAATCCAATCATCTTAGAAGCAATGGAATTCCCAGAGCCGGTAATTGGATACGCTATTGAGCCTAAGAAAACAGCCGATGCTGATAACTTCTCTAAAGCAATTACTAAGTTGATCGAAGAAGATCCAACTTTGCAAGTAGAATCAAATGAGGAAACTGGCCAGACCATCATCAAAGGTATGGGAGAGCTTCACTTGGAAATCATCATCGACCGTATGCGTCGTGAGTTTAAGGTTGAAGTTAACCAAGGTGCTCCTCAAGTAGCTTATAAAGAGTCTTTAACCAAGACAACTGAACACCGTGAGGTTTATAAAAAGCAATCTGGTGGTCGTGGAAAGTTTGCTGATATCGTATTTGAAATCGGACCAAGAGAAGATGAGAAACCAGGCTTAGAATTCGTGAACAATATCGTGGGTGGTGTTATTCCTCGTGAATTTATCCCTGCAGTTCAAAAAGGATTTGAGGAGGCTATGAAAACTGGTGCTTTGGCAGGTTATCCAATGGATTCCATGAAAGTACGTTTGTTCCACGGATCTTACCATGATGTCGATTCAGATTCATTATCTTTCGAATTAGCTGCTCGTATGGGTTACAAAGAAGCTGCGAAAAATGCTGGTGCCAAATTGATGGAACCGATCATGGCTGTCGACGTAGTTACACCAGATGAGTATACTGGACCAATCACAGGAGACTTAAACCGTCGCCGTGGTATCATGAAAGGTATGGATTCTCGTCAAGGAGCTGTGATCTTAAAAGCAGATGTTCCTTTGTCAGAATTATTTGGATATGTGACTGATTTACGTACTATGTCTTCTGGACGTGCTACAGCTACCTTAACATTCTCTCACTATGAATTCGTTCCGCAAAATATTGCTGACGAAGTAGTTAAGAAAGCTAAAGGTTTGTAATTCAAATACATTTCTTTTTAGAAGCCCTCAGAGATGAGGGCTTTTTTTGTGTCAAAAGTGTACACTTTTGACATCAATTGATTTAATTGAAACTCATTAGCTTGAAAAAATTTGTACATGGAAATTGTTGAATTTCAAACGCCACAAAAATGGAGGGAGTGGCTAGAAAAAAACCACTTACATTCAAAGGGAATTTGCCTTAAGATTTCCAAAGTAAAAGCTCCAGAAAGCACTATTTCATACCAAGAGGCATTGGATGAGGCCTTATGCTTCGGTTGGATAGACAGCCAAAAACTACCATTAAATGAACATTATTGGTTGCAAAAATTTGGGCCTAGAAAAGCAAAGAGTATTTGGTCGAAAACGAATATAGCGCATGTGGAGCGCCTAATTAAATCTAAAAAAATGAGTCATGTTGGATTAAAATCAGTCAATCAAGCAAAGCAAGATGGCCGATGGGATCAGGCCTATGATACACAAAGTCAAATGATTATACCTGATGATTTCCTAGTTGAACTTCAGAAAAACGAATCCGCGGAACGCTTTTTCAAAACCCTCAATCGTAGTAATCTATTTGCTATCTATTTCAAACTTCACTCGGCAAAAAAACCGGAAACCCGCAAAAAACGTATGGACGAAATCATGGCTAAGCTTTCCAGAGGAGAAAAATTTCATTAAAAAATTTCAACGCTGTCAAGGTTTGAAACCTTGACAGCGTTATGCAAAAATACTGCATTTTCAGGCTTCCGATTATCCAAAAACTGATAATCAACTAAGGATTAAACAAAATATCGTTTAAGTGATTGAATTGGCTTTTCAAAGATGTAATAAGAAGCTAAACTAAAACCAAATAGGACAACAATACCATATACATGATAAGGGTCTGAGATAGAAATATGAATTCGATTCAACAATTGATAAAACAAATCAGGAATAACCATATGATAAACATATAGGCCATAACTCACTTTCCCTATTTCCCTCAATGGCCGTGTAGTTAAAAACCTAGACCAAAGATTCGTTTGAAGAGCACCAAAGATTAATCCAAGGGAAAAAATGGAAGTAAAAGTCCTAAAAAACAATTGCTTTCCTAGATGCTGATCTGTCAGCAATAGCGTAGTATACAAAAAACCAATGAAAGCCAAGGGCATTACATACGTTAGTACATTTTTAATTTGAACTTCTTTCCCTTCCTTCAAATAATAAGCTAATATTCCACCCCAGGCAAAAGTATCTACACAAGTAATCATATATACCCCAATCCCGTTCAATTGATGTATCAATACAAACCTTGCGATTAGGCCTATGCCAGTGGTACACCAAAGTAAAGTCAGCAACGATCTTTTGGAAGCTATACCTAAAACGAACATTGGCCAAATAATATAAAATTGTTCCTCCACCGATAATGACCAATAAGGCGAAAGCATATCCGACCAATTTTGACTTTTCTCTAACCAATGATTGTATAAATAGGACCAATAATAAAGAGGATACTGGTAAAAATCACTAACTATCTGAATACCTAATAGCTTTTTCAGTCCTAGTAAGCCAATGAGCACCGCATAATAAATGGGGAAAATGCGCAAGGCTCGTCGAGCAACAAAATTCTTAAATGCCTGGAAGAAACCAACTGTATCCCTTTGATTAATCAAAATAGACGTAATCAAGAATCCACTTAATACAAAAAACAATGTGACGCCCATGGGCCCGTTAGGAAGGGTATTAATCCAATGATTGGTAGGAAACCAATGAAAAATTAAAACTAATAAAATGGCCAAGGCCCTAAGACCATCCAAGGCAGGTACGTATTTCATCCCATTACATGACAAGTAACAAAGCTAAAACAATATACTGAATAAACCTCTTATCCTTGCTAGCGCTGCTTCATCCACGATGCGTATCTTTTGTAGAAAAATGAAGCATATTTCTTTGTTTGGATGTACTTTTAAGGATATTTTATTCCTGAAATTATGACTAAGATTATTGAAACTAAGAATATTTCCAAAAGATATATAATGGGCGAAGAGATTATTGATGCCCTCAAGAATATTAGTATTTCAGTAAACAAAGGTGAGTATGTCGCATTTATGGGCCCATCTGGTTCTGGCAAATCGACTTTAATGAATATCGTGGGTTGCCTAGACACCCCGAGTACCGGTAAGTATATATTAAACGGCCATGACGTGAGTGAAATGTCTGAAAATGAATTAGCCGCTGTTCGTAACAAAGAAATAGGCTTTGTATTCCAAACTTTTAACTTATTACCTAGGCAATCTGCCTTAGACAATGTTGCTCTACCATTAATTTATGCTGGTTATTCCAAAAAAGAGCGTAATGAAATTGCTATGGAAACTTTGAAAGGGGTGGGCTTAGACAATCGTGCCAACCATAAACCGAATGAGTTATCAGGTGGACAAAGACAAAGAGTGGCAGTTGCCAGGGCACTTGTGAATGATCCTTCCATTTTGCTCGCAGATGAACCAACTGGTAATCTAGACACCAAGACTTCTTATGAAATCATGGATTTATTTGACCAGTTGCACAAAAAAGGGAACACCATAGTAATGGTAACCCATGAAGATGATATTGCTCAATATGCACATCGCATTATACGCTTAAGAGATGGACTTATTGAATCTGACACTATTAATCAGAACGTTAGAAAAGTCATCAAATAACAGGTATTTGCTCACACAATACCTATAATTCATATATATATCAAGATTTATATTTGAGAATTATCAAATAATTTTCTTGCTAATTCGCAAGAAATTAAATTTCAGAACAGCTTTAAGACTTGTAACATTGGCATAATTCAAGGGTATTCATATCTTTGAATAGTTCTAATTGTATACTCATTGGGGAAATTAACATTTTCGATTATCATCCGAAATGGAATCAAGTCAAAAATCAATCCAGATTTTTCATTGATAAATTTGCCTCATGATATTTATTTTCCCCCTTTTAACCCTAATCTTCTGAATTTATGTCGAATATTGCTGCCCTAGAATCTTATCTAGACTCATTTAAATTATTGAACCCCAGTGAAATCAAACAACTAGGGAGTTATTTCAAACCAGCTAAATTTCAAAAAAATCAAATAATCATTGCCGAAGGAGAAATTAATAGCCGATTTTACTTTTTAACCTCTGGTTTACTCAGAGAGTATTCTTGGGTAGACCACCTAGATATGCCAGAACCTATTTCCAGGTGGTTCACATTGCCGGGGAAATTTGGTATTTCAGCAGAAAGCTTTTTCCATCAAACACCCAGTGAAATTACACTAGATGCCTTAAAAAAATCAGAATTATTTTATATGGAAAAAGAGGATCTAGAAAGGGCCTATATAGAAATCCCGCATTCGAACACGATTTGCCGCATTATATTACAAGAGAATCTCGTGCAGCATGAACGAATCACTTCATTTTTACATATCAGAAATACACAAATCAGGTATGAGGCCTTTCGAAAGGCATTCCGAGAAATGGACGAACAGGTTCCAGATAAATACAAAGCTTCTTTTCTAAATATGAGCCCTTCTGAGCTCAGCCGAGTTCGTAGAAAAATCATGGAAAACGGCTCCCTATTGAACTAATTGTTGCGTTTTATCAATTTTATTTATTGATTTTTCGCAAGTGTTTTTTGATTTGAATTTGCCAACTTTGTTCCAAGGTAATCAAATTAAAATCAATGATGTTGGTCAGAGATTTTAATTCTTACCGGCTGATAAGAGATATGTTTTAATTTGCAATCTGTGTTCTAAAATTTTTAATAAATGAAAATATTAGATCTACATTTATTACACATTTTTGAAACGAGTTTGGTCACTTCAATTTCAAAAATAATTGTTTATCTAATTACTCTTATTAGCCACCTAATCACTAATAATTTCTAATAAAATAGGAGGAGCCTCAAAATTCCTCCTGTTTGTGAGAAATGCCACGGAATCACAAGACTCTAGTACCCTTTAACATCTAACCACTAATAAAACAAAGAGCTGCTTTTTCAAGCAGCTCTTTCTATTTATACCGAGTTCAAACCTCTTATTTTTTCTTTTCTTTAACACGAGCAGATTTACCTTGCTTACCTCTCATGTAATATAAACGAGCCCTACGTACCTTACCACGACGTAACACCTCAATCTTGTCGATATTTGGCGACAAAATTGGAAAAATACGCTCAACACCAATTCCATTAGAAATTTTGCGAACTGTAAAAGTTTCGCCAGCACCAGAATTCTTGCGCTGAATAACTAATCCTTGGAAAACCTGAATACGCTCCTTGTTACCCTCACGGATCTTCACGTGAACGTTAATAGTGTCTCCTGCTGCAAATTCAGGATGCTCAGCTCTGCGAGCTGCATTTTCTGCTTCAACTAATTTAATTAAATCACTCATCTTAATAATTGTTCAAACTTTGGTGATTATCAGCGCTTAGCGGTCCAATCGTACATAAGCCATTCTGATTTGGGTTGCAAAGATAAGAAAAAATATCTTTTATAAAAAAGACAACCTAAAAAATCAAATTAATTTGTGCCCTTAATTTCTCGTACAAATGCAATGATATCCTTTTTCAAATCGCTTGATTTAGCCAATAACTTCACAAATGCACTTCCTATGATAGCTCCCGAAGCCGAACTAGATGCCTTCAAAAAGCTTTCTCGATCCGAAATTCCAAATCCAATCAGTCGAGGATTTTTCAAATTCATCTGATTAATCCTATCAAAATACAAAGCTTGCTCAGAACTAATCCCTGATTTTGCCCCCGTGGTGCTGGCAGAAGACACCATGTAAATAAAACCCTTACTCACAGCATCTATCTGATGAATGCGCTTATCCTTCGTTTGAGGAGTGATTAAAAATATATTATACAATCCATATTTTTCAAAAACTTCCCGATATTCCGCTTCATATTCCGCCATCGGCAAATCTGGCAAAATAAGACCATCAACCCCTACTTCTTGACATTTTTGACAAAACCTCTCCACTCCAAATTGTAATACTGGATTGATATATCCCATCAATAAAACGGGCACCTGCACCTTTTTCCGCAAATCCTTTAATTGCTCAAATAACAATGCCACGGTCATTCCTTGATCCAAAGAAATCTGATTTGACTGCTGAATGGTTTCTCCATCTGCAACTGGGTCAGAATATGGCATTCCAATCTCAATGATATCTACTCCTCCTTCTTGAAGAGCTTCTAAAACCAACATAGTATCTCCCAGTTTGGGAAATCCAGCTGTGGCATAAACATTCAATATTGGGCCCGATGCCTTCTCAAATACTGTTGAAATTCGATTCATCTACTACAATTTTAATCGTTGCTGATAAGTTGCCAAATCCTTATCTCCTCTACCTGATAAATTAATTACTACTATTTCCTGGGGCTTAGCCTGTAACTTGGGTAAAACTGCCAAGGCATGTGCTGATTCTAATGCTGGAATAATTCCCTCCAACTGGCTTAATTCTAAGGCGGAATCTAAAGCCTCCTCATCTGTAATATCATAAAAATGTGCCCTGCCTGTCTTAAATAAGTGGGCATGCATAGGACCAATGCCTGGATAATCTAAACCCGCTGAAATAGAATATGGCTCTATCACTTGTCCATCTTCCGTTTGCATCAATAAACTCCTACTACCATGTAAAACTCCTGACTTACCCAAAAAAGTAGTCGCTGCCGAATGCCCCGTACCGACTCCCTGACCCGCCGCTTCAGCAGCAATCAACTGTGTACGAGGTTCATCTAAAAAATGATAAAATGCACCAGCTGCATTGGAGCCTCCTCCCACACAAGCTAACACATAATCAGGGTAATTTCTTCCCTCTTTCTCCATCAACTGAGTCTTAATTTCCTCCGAAATAACTGACTGAAATCTAGCTACCATATCCGGATATGGATGAGGTCCCACTACAGAACCAATAATATAGTGTGTATCCACTGGATTATTTATCCAATGACGCATGGCTTCGTTAGTAGCATCTTTCAAGGTCTTTGAGCCCGATTGAGCCGCCACTACCTTGGCTCCTAACATACGCATTCTGGCTACATTGGGCGCTTGACGCTCTATATCAATGGCCCCCATGTACACAATACATTCCAAACCCATCAAGGCACAAACCGTGGCTGTGGCCACTCCGTGTTGACCTGCGCCGGTTTCGGCCACAATCTTATTTTTACCTAATCTTTTAGCTACTAAAATTTGTCCAATTGTATTGTTCACTTTATGCGCTCCCGTATGACATAAATCTTCCCGCTTCAAAAATATCTGGGTTTGGTATTTTTCGGATAAGCGCTTCGCCGCAAATAATGGCGTTGGCCTCCCCACAAAATCTCTTAATAAATCATGAAATTCCTGTTGAAATGAAGGTTCATTCATTATTTCCAAATAATGCGTCCTTAGTTCCTCTACATTTGGATATAGCATTTCGGGAATAAAGGCCCCGCCAAACTCCCCGTAATACCCTTTTTCATCAACTTGATATGTCATTGCCATAAACTAATTTTCAACTAATCTTTTTGATATTTTTTGCACTTCTATGATATCTTTCAAACCTGGATTTAGTTCTATTTTACTATTAAAATCCAAGGCATAAATGGGAAAGCTTTTACTTAATGTCAAAGCCTCCTCTAAATTCGTGAAACTCAAACCTCCTGCCAAAAAAAATGGCTTTCCCAACTGGTAAGCAGCTAATATCTGCCAATCAAAGCGTTCTCCAGTACCCCCAGTTTGCGAACCCTTTTTGGTATCAAACAAATAATAATCGGGTAGGTCACTTAAATTCTTCAAATCTCTTTCTTCAGCCACTGAAACCGCCTTCACCACTTTGATTCCTGCATTTTTCAACTCCAGCATTTCCTCTTCCGTTTCTTCCCCATGCAATTGCACCCAAGTAAATCCTGCCGATTCAGACAATTTCAAAATACTCGATACCGACCTATTCACAAATACTCCCACCGGAATCGTATCACCTAATAACTCTAAGGGAATACGGAAATCCTCTCCCACATACCTTGGTGAGGCTTCAGCCCAAATAAAACCCATGAAATCTGGGCGGAAATCAGCCACTTCCTGAATATTACTTGATTCCCGCATACCACAAACCTTCCACCTCATCTTATTCCTGATTTAAAAACTCCAATAAGGCCTTACCTGGCGCATCCGTTTTCATGAAACTTTCTCCAATCAAAAAACCGCGGTAGCCATATTCTCTTAATTCACTGATAGTCTTTGGCCCTGAAATACAACTCTCTGAAACCTTGATAAAACTTTGGGGAATTCTTTCGGCCAATCGCTTTGAAGTCTCTACATTTTGTTCCGAAAAATTTTTCAAATTACGATTATTAACGCCAACAATTGAAATAAAATCCCCCAAACTACGATCCAACTCCTGCTCATCATGCACTTCCAATAAAGTCTCCATGCCTAAAGACCTAGCCAAATTTCCTAAGTGCTTTATTTCATCAGGATTCAATGCCGCCGCAATCAATAAAATAACATCCGCACCCATCGCTTTTGCCTCAATGATTTGATATTCATCAACCATAAAATCTTTTCGTAGTATGGGAGTATTGGGATTGGCCCGACGAGCCAATTCGAAATCTTGGTCAGTCCCTCCGAAAAATGGATAATCCGTCAAAACGGACAAACAAGCTGCACCCGAAGCCACGTAGGCTTGAGTCACTTCTTCTACAGTCAATGCATCGTTAATGACCCCTTTAGAAGGAGATTTTCTCTTAAACTCAGCAATAATGCCCGTGCTAGCTGGCTGAACCAAGGAGGTGGACAAGGCATGGCAATTACGTGCAAAAAAGCCCGTCTTTTCCAAGTCCTTGGAGGAAACTCGCGACTTCCTTTCGGCAACTTCCTTTTTCTTAGATTCTAATATAGTAGCTAAAATACTCATACTAATCCATGATAAATTTCTTGAACACCTGAAAAGCTCTACCGCTTTCTAAGGATTCTTTGGCCATTAAATATCCGTCCGACAAATTATTCACCTTTCCTGCCACCAATAAAGCGGCTCCCGCATTAGCTAACACCACCTGTGTTTGTGCTGGACTTCCTTGTCTTTGTAAAATCTTGTATAACATATCGGCAGATTGCTCCACGTTAGCTCCACCATGAAGATCTTGAGATTGGAAAGTATCACAGGCAAAGTCTCCTGGTAAATACCTTTTTTCTCCAGCATTTGTCGTCAATAAAAAGGAACTAGTCAATGAAATCTCATCGTATCCATCTTCCCCAAATACAATCCCAAATTGATTTTCTCCTGATTGGTAAAATTGTACAAACAAATCATATACTTCCTTGGCATAAACCCCTGTCAATTGCTTCGTTACCAAGGCTGGATTCATTAATGGCCCCAATAAATTGAAAAAAGTCTTTATCCCTAATTCTTTACGGATAGGCCCTACATGTCGCATGGCTGGGTGAAACAAAGGTGCATGTAAAAAACATATCCCCGAAGATTCCATTTTGCGTTTCAAATAATTCGGGTCATTACTAAACTTGACACCTAAAAATTCTAAAACGGTTGAGGAACCTACTGCAGATGAAACACCATGATTCCCGTGCTTAGCAATCTTTTGCCCAGCCCCTACTACCACAAAAGAAGAAGTGGTACTAACATTGAAAGTATCCTTTCCATCTCCTCCCGTTCCACAAACATCCATGGCATCAAATTCCGTTAAGTCAATAGTGACAGCCAATTCCATCATAGCTGACACAAATCCCTTCAACTCTTGAACCTGAATTGGTGTGTACCAATAACTTGCAAGAAAAGCGGCAATCTGACTGGGATTAATTCCTCCTTGTCCTATTCTATATAACAAATCTCTTGCTTCAACTTCCGTCAAAGAATAACCCTGAACTCGCTTACTTAAAATCTCTCTCATCTCTTATTTAATCCAATTTTTAATCATTTGCAATCCGTGCTGAGTCAAGTAGGCTTCGGGATGAAACTGTACTCCTCGTACATCGTACGTTTGATGTGCCTCCGCCATGACAAATCCTTTATCATCTACTGCCGTAATTTTCAAATCTGTGGGCATCGTCTCAGGAATGACCGTCCATGAATGATACCGACATACCTCAAAACGAGTTGGAATTCCTTGAAATAATCGTTCATTAGGATCAGTAACCACACACTCGGTCGTCACCCCATGAAGGACTTCTCCCATATTCTGTAAGCTCGACCCGAAAGATTCCGCTATAGCCTGGTGACCTAAACAAACCCCTAAAATTCGTTTAGTGCTTGCATATTCCTTCAGCAAATCCAACATAATGCCCGCCTCCGAAGGAATTCCGGGTCCTGGGGAAAGCAATATGTGATCATAGGCATTCACTTCCTCCAAGGAGATTTTGTCATTTCTAAAGACGTCCACTTCAGCGCCAATCTCTTTCAATAAGTATACCAAATTGTATACAAATGAATCATAATTATCTATTACTAATACTTTCATGAATCTCTATGCTAAATTTTCTGCTACATCCAGCGCCTTTTTGAGAGCTGCTAGTTTATTGTGTATTTCTTGCATTTCACTGGCAACCACAGATTTAGCCACCACTCCCATTCCTGCTTGATAAAACAAGGTATTTCCCTTGCTTAAAAAGGTTCTGATGGCGATGGCATGGTTGAAATTACCCTCAAAATCCATAAAGCCAATGGCTCCTCCATAAATATGGCGGTTGGTAGGCTCCAAACGATTGATGATGGTCATGGCATTATGCTTAGGTGCACCACTCAATGTTCCCGCAGGAAAAGTATCTGCCACCATTTGTAATGGATTAACTCCTTTTTGCAAAGTACCTGTCACTTTTGATACCAAATGAATCACATGGGAAAAAAACTGCACTTCTTTAAAGGTTTCCACCTGAACATTATCGGCACTTCTGCTCAAATCATTTCTCGCCAAATCTACCAACATCACGTGCTCGGCAGACTCTTTTGGGTCCGCAATCAACGCTTGTGCCAGTTCAGCATCCTTGGCATCATCCCCTGTCCGACGGAAGGTACCAGCTATTGGATGAATTTCGGCTAATCGATGATCAATCTTTATTTGTTTCTCTGGCGAAGCCCCGAAAATTCGATATTGCTCATAGTCAAAAAAGAACAAATAAGGAGAAGGATTTACCGATCTCAATGCGCGGTAAACTTGAAATTCATCTCCTTTAAAATCTTGACTAAATCTTCTTGAGGGAACAATTTGAAATACATCTCCACGTAAACAATGTTTGATACAGGTTTTAACTATTTCCTCGGTTTGAGCCTCCGTCAAATTACTTTTCTCCTCACCCAACCTTTGAAATGGCTCCAAGGTATAATGTGGCATCTCCAAATGATATTTAATGGGGTCCAAACTGGCTGCCTTTCCTTCCTCATAGCTATGCGCATACCAAGTCATTTGATTATTAAAATGATTCAAGGCAACCACATATCGGTATACATGGTACCTTATAGAAGGTATGGCAGTTTCAGGATTTTTTTCCTGGATTTGAATATCTTCAAAATACGTGACCGCATCATAACTAATATGGCCAAAAAGACCATTCGACATGGGAGAGTCTCCTGTTTCTTTTTGGTAAGAAAATCTAGCAGAAAAATCTTGTAATACTTTTACGGCATCCTGCGGCTTTTCTAGTCGAAATGTCTCTATTGTTCCATCGGGAAAGGTCTGAGTTACTATTTGTTGGTCTAATACGAAACTCGCCACTGGATCAAAAGCAATGTGAGAATAACCATGCTCTCTACCATGGTAATCAGCACTTTCTAGGATAACAGAGTTTTTATAATGATTCCTAATTTTCAAAAATATACCTATAGGTGTTAACGTGTCTGCTAACAAAGTTTTCCTAGTGGTATGTACGTTAAATATATGTGAACTGGACATGAGGGCTATTAACAAATTAAAATAAAAAGGCTTACTGAGAACAGCAAGCCTTGAGTAAAACATATCATATACACACAGCAAAACTGTTCAAGGAGTTTTTAGCCTTGCCACCAGTTGTTATTGTGTGTCGTTTTATTCATTTCTATAATAATTTGATGCAAATGTAAACTGAAATATGGGAAATCAAAATTTCCGATAAAAAAAACTAGTCTTTCCTTTCTACTAAATCCCACAAATTACCGTATAAATCAGCAAAAACAGCCACTTTCCCATATTCTTCCACACTAGCTTCTCGGATGATTTGTACTCCATTTTGCAACAATCGATCATAATCTCTGTCAAAATCATCCGTATGCAAAAACAAGAAAACACGACCTCCTGTTTGATTTCCAACCCGAGATGTTTGTTCCTCGTTAGCTGCTTTTGCCAATAACAATTGGCATGAACCTTCTCCTACGGGCTTTACTACAACCCAACGTTTGGTGGGGCTCATAGTTGTATCCTCTACTAATTCAAACCCTAGCTTTTCCGTATAAAAAGCAATGGCCTCATCGTAATCATCTACCACTAAGGATAATTGGGCAATGCGCTGATTCATGGATTTAGTTTTCGTCTCTACCTACGAAATTGAACGGGGAAATCACCAAAAGTTCGGCCTTGACTGCATCTGAAACCGCCAATCCTTGTATAAAATCATGAAAAACTTGTTGGTCAATTTTTCCATGATGACGCGTCAACTCTTTCAATGCCTCATAAGGCTTTGGATAGGATTCACGACGTAAAACCGTTTGAATTGCCTCCGCAATTACCACCCAGTTTTCCTCTAAATCTTGATGAATTTTCACTTCGTTCAACTCCAATTTACCCAAGCCTCTTTGCAAGGAAGTCAAGGAGATCAAGATGTGTGCCAATGGCGTTCCTACATTTCTTAATACGGTTGAATCGGTCAAATCCCTTTGTAATCTGGAAATGGGTAATTTGGCAGACAAAAACTCTAAGAGCGCATTAGCTATCGCCAAGTTTCCTTCGGCATTTTCAAAGTCGATGGGATTTACTTTATGTGGCATAGCAGAGGAGCCAATCTCTCCTGCCTTAATTTTTTGCTTGAAATAGCCCATAGAAACATAGGACCAAATGTCCCGTGCCAAATCAACCAAGATGGTATTTAGGCGTTTCAAACCATCAAAATATGCAGCTAGATTATCGTAATGCTCTATTTGGGTGGTGTATTTACTGCGCTGAATTCCAAATTTATTCGCTAATAATTTAGCTCCAAAATCTGGCCAATTGATGTTTGGAAAAGCCACATGATGTGCATTGAAATTTCCCGTAGCCCCACCGAATTTACCCGTAAATGGCACCTGAGCTAACAATTCCAATTGCTTTTCTAAACGCTCTACAAACACTTGTATTTCCTTACCTAAACGAGTAGGAGAAGCTGGCTGACCATGTGTATGTGCTAACATGGGAATATTTTTCCATTCTTTTGCCAAAGTAGCTAGTTGTTCTTTTACTTGACTATACGCTGGTAAAATAGCGGCACGATGCGCCTCCACTAGGGACATAGGAATGGCCGTATTATTAATATCTTGAGAAGTCAATCCAAAATGGATAAACTCTAGGTAAGACGACAAATCTCCAAAGCGGGAAAATCCTAGCATCTGCTCTTTGATGAAATACTCTACCGCCTTTACATCGTGATTGGTCTCTTTTTCTTTTTCTTTAATCCAAAGAGCATCCTGCTCGGAGAATTGCTGATAAATACCACGTAATGCAGGAATAGCGTCTTTCGGAAAAGAAGCCAAAGGAGCCAAAGGAATTTCGCATAGAGCAATGAAATACTCTATTTCAACTCGTACACGATATTGAATCAATCCATACTCCGAAAAATAAGGTGATAAAACTTCCGTTTGCTTTCTGTAGCGGCCATCCACGGGAGAGATGGCGGTTAAACGATTTAATTCCATGGTATTTTTTCTAAAGCGTAAAGGTACAAAAATGTGTGCAAAACCCGATTATTCTAAAACAAATGGGCTTATGGTTCCCCAAAAGAAATTTAAATCGTAACTTGATTCAAAAAACAGCATGTTAAGCCCACGATACCTTTCCTTACTTTTGGCATTCGTCATTGCTGGGGTTTGTACCTCTTTCTTGTCGTTTTTACCTAATACCGATTTCACTATCCTTTTTATTAGTTTCATCAGTTCTTTCATCTTTGGGAGTGCCGTGATTTATTTTGCCTTAGACAATTTGGTTTTTAAGGAAGTCAACAAATTATACGACCGAATCAAACAAATTAAAAAGAAGAATTTCTCGGTCATTCCGCGCAAACAATTGATTGAAAAAGAAAACCCCATTGAATTATTGAAGGAGGAGTTAAACTCCTACGTGACCACCAAAGAAGATGAGGTAAAAGAACTTAAAAAAGCGGCTAAATACCGTCAGGAATTTTTGGCAGATGTGTCTCATGAGTTAAAAACACCCATTTTTGCCGCACAGGGATTTGTTCATACTTTATTGGACAATCCAGAGGAGGATCCTGAAATCAGAAAACGATTCCTGGAAAAAGCCGCCAAAAGTCTGGATGGATTGGACATTTTGGTAAAGGATTTATTAACTGTTTCTCAAATTGAAACTGGGGCCATTAAAATTGACAAAAAAGCCTTGGATTTAAAGCCTTTGGTATTGGAGATTTTTGAGCAATTAGAAGCTAAGGCCAAGTCAAAAAATATCGAATTGAAGCTGATTGGTCACCCTGGTCCTGTTTTAGTTAAGGCCGACTACCAACGTATCAGTCAGGTACTTGTTAATTTAATAGACAATGGCATCAAATATGGACATCAGGATGGAAAAGTAACCGTGCACTTGGAGGAAAAGAAAAAGGCATTTTTAATAATGGTGAAAGATAATGGACCTGGTGTGCCTGCGGAACATTTGCCTCGATTGTTTGAAAGATTCTATCGAGTAGATAAAAGTCGAGCTAAGCTAAATGGTGGTTCCGGACTAGGCTTATCCATTGTCAAACATATCATCCAGGCACACAATAGCAAAATATCCGTTTTCTCTAAAGTAGATAAAGGAACCTCCTTTCAATTCAAATTGGAGAAGGCCTGAAATTCTAACGTTGTCAAGGTTTAAAACCTTAACAACGTTGAGCAAATTAATTTTATTTCAATTTCCTCATCAGTTACTTGATAATAAAAGCGGCCTCATTTTGATAAATAAGGCCGCTTTTATTTAAAAACAAATCCCTTACATCGAGCCTTCTTTTAAACGCTCTGCGTTTTCAGCTATACGTAATTGCTCTATAAACTCTCCAATCTCACCATCCATTACTACAGGTAAATTATAAACCGTTAAGCCTATGCGGTGGTCTGTCACACGCCCCTGCGGATAATTATAAGTTCTAATTTTGTCTGATCGATCTCCAGAACCTACCATGGACTTTCTATTTCCAGCTATTTCTGCATTTCTCTTCTCTAATTCAATCTCATACAACCTTGAGCGCAAAACCGTCATAGCTTTTTCAAAATTCTTTATCTGAGATCTTTCGTCTTGACATTGCACAACCAATCCTGAAGGAATATGGGTTACACGAACAGCCGAATAAGTGGTATTTACGGATTGTCCACCCGCTCCAGAAGAACAAAATGTGTCTTTTCTGATATCATTCATATTAATCTGAACATCCACTTCATCTGCCTCTGGCATCACTGCCACCGTGGCGGCAGAAGTATGAATTCTACCAGCTGATTCAGTGGCTGGGACACGCTGAACACGATGAACACCTGATTCAAATTTCAGTTTTGCATACACATCTTCTCCCTGAACTGAAACGATAATTTCCTTAAAGCCGCCTGCAGTCCCCTCGGTAAAATCCATGATTTGGAATGTCCAACCCATCTTTTCAGCATACCGCTGGTACATACGGAACAAATCCCCCGCAAAAATTGATGCTTCATCACCGCCTGTACCACCCCTAATTTCTAAAATACAATCTTTGGAATCATTTGGATCCTTAGGAATTAACATCTCTTTGAGAAGCTCCTGCATTTCCTTTTCTTGTGGAACCAATGTCTCTAATTCAGCCTTGGCCATATCTCTGAAATCCTCGTCCTTCTCCGTGGCAATTACTTCTTTTGCCTCATCGATGGATTTCAATAAATTCAAATATGCGGCGTATTGATCTACAATCTTTTGTAAATCTTTGTATTCTTTACTTAAAGTCTTGAATTTCTTTAAATCGGAAACGATTTCCGGCATGGCAATTTGCTGCTCTACTTCTAAGAATCTTTCCCTGATGGCCTCCAATTGCTCCAACATACTTGTATAAAAATTTAAAATTACCCGCAAAGATAACAATTAAATTCATTGCCCTTTCTGCTTGTAAAGAATACCTTTGTGCATCAATTTAATCTCATGAAGAAATTTCTTTCCGCGGCTAGCTTAATAATAGTTATTATCCACCTTCAAAGCTGCGATTTTTCCAAGCGCATTGATACCAGTGCGGCAGTCAAAGAAATGAAAATGCGTCAAGTGAAGAGAATTCTTCCACAAGACATCACCAATAAGGCAGATACATGGGGGCAAGAAATTCAAGCGCTCATAGAAAATCCTAAAAACCAAATTAGCCTAGATAGTATTGCTAAAAAATTCCAAGTAAAAATTCAATCAGGAGATGCCGAAAATTTAAAGAAGCTACATAAGGATAAGAAAATTCTAGAAACATTAGATGCTTTGGCCTACAGCCAATCATTACAGCAGGATATCCCACCTAGTATTCAGAAAAATAGCCAGGGAGATAGCTTATACTACCTTTTCATCGACAAAAAATCCAAGGTAGTACTGGTAGGATTTAGCAAGTCTCAAATTATTTTAAATATCGACAAGCCTTTCATTAAGTAGCCTTCATCAGCTGCTGAACCATGTTACGGTACACTTCCTGAAGCTCGATGCTGGACAAGTAGGATTGCTGTTCAATCATTAAACGGCCATCTTTAAAAGATTGCGCCTCTATTTGATCCTGAACCGGTAAGTTTTTAAAATAGGATTGTACATAGTTTTGTATCAAGCCTTGAAGCAAGGAGGTATCCAACTCAATGGAATGCAATAATCGACTTGCCTCATTCCATAGCTGCTGCGTAAATATTCCAGCTAATAACATAGACAGGTAAATCTTCTTTCTTTCTTGCCCATTGACCAAATACATGGCATCGGTAATATCTTTGGCTAATTGCACTGACAAGGCTTCAGTTTCCTCCACCAATACCTCCAAGCAAATAGGCATGTGGGATAAATTAATTTTCCTACCTGACTGCAAATGTTGAACCGGGAAAAACACCCCTAACTGATTCGTACTTTCTCTGGCGGGATCGTACCAAATGGACGCTTCAGCTAATAAAACTGTCCCAGATACCAAGAGAAGTGTGGCATACTTAGGAAGCAATAATTCCTTTAACACTACGGGGTAAGCCATGTCTGGAACGCACAAAAAGAAAACGCTGGATTTGGATTCGGAAAAATCTAAATGTTCTTGAACTTTAGCATTATATAAATAAGTAACCAAGTCCTTGGCCTTGGCTGGATCTCTACTAAAGACTTCTTGCACACTATGACCCGCATTTTCTAAAGCCTGCGACAAATGCCAGGCCACATGACCAGCACCAATAAAAGAAATATTCATGCTTAAATTATTTGCTCCATTTTAGATCCAACAAAAGGTACCCATTGCTGATCCAAAATTCCAGAAAAATTACGCAAAAACATAACAAATGATGGCTTAAATGGACGCCGCCTCAATGTCATACCTGCTTCTTCAGGAGTAAGATCTCCTTTTTTTGAATTACAATATTTACATGCAGTGGTTAAATTATCCCAGGAAGTTCTGCCTTGTCTAGATTTAGGCATCACATGATCCAAGGTCAAATGGTCTTTCGAACCACAATATTGACACATACTATCATCTCGCTTGAAGATATTCTGCCTGCTTAAGACCACCCCTTTATAAGGGAAATAAACATAACGATTTAAGCGAATGACGGATGGAAATGGAAAAGTTTGCGAGATAGAATGAAGTTTTTCTGTCGTTGATTCTGCCACTAATTCTGCCTTATTCAGGTAAACTAGCAAAAAAGCTTTGGGCATGGAACAAATGGTTAAGGCGCTGTAATCTTGATTTAAGACTAAAACTTTCCGACTCATAAGACAAAAGATTAAAGGTGAACAAGCTCCCTACACATCCCTTGTCTTTAAAGTTAAGAAAAAAACTCTTTGAAGCAATATTTTGTAGATTTGTAAAAAATTAAATTTTATGATGTCCAGTCTTCTAAAAAAGATACAGGAACTAGCTGAGCAGCAGGCAAATGCAAATATTTCTGCCCGTCGCCATCTACATTCACACCCCGAACTCTCCTTTCATGAATTTGAGACACAGGCTTATGTGGAAAAACAATTGCAGGAAATGGGTATTTCCACCGAACGTATCGCCACTACCGGGGTTATAGCTATCATTGAAGGAAGAAATCCTAGCAAAAAAGTAGTTGCTTTGAGGGCTGACATGGATGCTTTACCTATCCAAGAAACCAACGATATATCCTATAAATCCCAAAAACCGGGCGTGATGCATGCCTGTGGTCACGATGTGCATACCTCTTCCCTGTTAGGAAGTGCCCGAATTTTACAGGCGGTGAAAGACGAATTTGAAGGAACAATTAAACTACTATTCCAGCCAGCAGAGGAAAAGGCCCCCGGTGGAGCTAGCATCATGATCGAGGAAGGAGCATTGAGTAATCCGAGTCCTTCGGGTATATTGGGACAGCACGTGGCAACGAACATCCCTGTAGGAAAAGTTGGCTTTAGAGAGGGCATGTATATGGCTAGTGCCGATGAATTGTATTTAACTGTAAAAGGGAAAGGTGGTCATGGAGCTATGCCTGATCAGTGCATTGACCCGATTGTCATAGCCTCGCACATCATCATAGCTATGCAGCAAATCATTTCTAGGAATAAAAACCCTAGACTTCCTTCGGTACTTAGCTTTGGTAAATTCATTGCTGAAGGGGCTACGAATGTGATACCCAATGAGGTAAAGATAGAAGGAACTTTCCGTGCCATGGACGAAGAATGGAGAGCCGAAGGATTGGCCAAAATGAAGAAGCTGGCAGAAGGAATTGCGGAATCCATGGGAGGCTCATGTGACTTTCATGTCTTAAAAGGCTATCCCTTCCTAAAAAACAATCCTGAGTTAACTCGCAGAATGAAGGCAGCAGCCATCGAGTATTTAGGCGAGGAACATGTGATTGACCTGGACATTTGGATGGCGGCAGAAGACTTTGCTTTTTATACGCACCATGTGGATGCCTGCTTCTATCGACTAGGAATTCGAAACGACCAACAAGGTATCATTCACGGCGTTCATACCCCTAACTTTAATATCGACGAAAAAGCCTTACATATAGGTCCGGGGCTCATGGCATGGCTAGCCATTCAGGAGCTCAATATGGCTTAGTTTTCCAAGGGAAACCATAATGGATCGGGGTATTGAAATGTATATTTTAATGCCCCGATGATTTTATCTGAACTAACTATTTTAGCGGGCTCTGCATCCTCTATACTACCTTGTGGCTTTGGCAAATTTCGCATCTCGCACTCCTTGAAAACAAGTTCAGATTTAATCGGATGAAAGGGTGCCACTACATTATATATACCTATGATGGATGGAACTAAACTCTGAGAAATAATTTCTAGCACATCCACACGATGGACATAATTAACAGGATGGTTTGCCGCAGGTATCGTTTTTCCCGAATAGTACTTAGCTACAAATCGATTACCCCCCATGAGTCCGCCTAAACGGAGGATTAACCAAGGACTCTGAAGTTCCATGAATATCTTTTCAGCCTGACTCATCATATTATCTTCGACCTCAGACTGCTCATCTACCACGCCATGAACAGACTTATACACCGAGGTAGATGACAAAAAGATAATTTTTTGATACTTTCTTTTATTGGCCAATCGAATGAAATCGGTGATTATTTCCAAATAAAATGTATCCCCATGCTCTTTTCGTCTAGGGGGAATTGTCCAAATAAGTATATCCGCTTCTAACATTGGTTGCCATGCTTCATCTGACATGTGGAGTTCTGCCCTCCATGATAACAACCTGATTTCCTTATTTTGTATTAAGCTGCTTTGGGACGATTGGCTCATTTGGACCGAATATCCCTTTGCAACGAGTGTTTCAGCCAATGGAACACCTATCCAACCTCCTCCTAAAATGGAAATATGTAACTTATTCATTAAAAATGGGAACAAAAAAATCCATCAAGTAGTTTAAAGAAACAAATTAACGAGGATTATAACTCGATAAACACCATTCATCCAGATTAATTTTGAAAATAGCTAGCAATAGCCCTACTTGCCATTCTATATTACCCATATGAATAAACTATTTTTTATTCCTTTCATGAGCTTGATTTTACTCGCCATCGACTACTATGTTTGGCAAGCATTCAAAACAAGCTTCCAACACCAAAGTAACTCCACACAACAGATAGTTCGTTGGGTATATTGGAGCATTTCTGGCGGCATCATTTTAGGCATATTAGGATACAACTTCCTCCCATTAGCATTTTGGAACAAAACCCTCCGCACGTTTTTCATGGCCAGCGTCATGATTACCGTATTCTCCAAGCTTTTTGTACTTATATTTTTATTCATTGAAGATATCACTCGAATTATTCGTTGGGCCTTCACCAATAAAAATTTAGACATCATTCCTGGAGAACCTGCTCCGGGACAAATCAGTCGAAGTGAATTTTTATCAAAAACGGCATTGGCTGTTGGAGCTGTACCTGCCGCTACTTTTACCTTTGGTATCCTTTCTGGCGCACATGATTATCGAGTAGAACAGGTTAGTTTAAAAATACCTAACCTTCCCAAATCCTTTGATGGTTTACGCATAGCCCAATTGTCTGATATCCATTCGGGTAGTTTTTACAACAAAAGAGCGGTTCAAGGCGGTGTGGACATGGTGAAACGAGAGAAAGCTGATTTACTATTTTTCACCGGCGACTTGGTAAACAATGAAGCCAAAGAAGTAGAAGATTATTTCCAAATGTTCTCCAAATTATCTGCACCATTGGGTGTTTATAGTACCCTGGGTAATCATGATTATGGTGACTATGTTCGTTGGAAAAGTCCACAAGCCAAAAGACAAAACCTGCAAGATTTAATGAAAGCGCATGAATTAATGGGCTGGAATTTATTGATGGATGAAAATAAAATCATTGAGGAATCAGGAGAAAAATTGGCTTTGATCGGTGTACAAAATATTGGAGTAGGTCGTTTCCCTTGGTACGGAAATTTAGCTAAAGCCTACCAAGGCTCAGAAGAAGCTAGCACTAAATTATTGTTATCCCATGATCCGACACACTGGAACGCAGAGGTAACTAAAAAATACCAGGATATAGATGTGGCATTCGCAGGTCATACGCATGGCACCCAATTTGGAGTTAAAGTAGGTGATTTTACCTGGTCACCAGCACAATATGTTTACAAACAATGGGCTGGCCTTTATCAAGAAGGACAACAACAATTATATGTAAACCGCGGATTTGGATACATTGGTTACCCTGGACGAGTGGGTATGCCACCAGAAATTTCAGTCTTTACACTGAAAAGAGGATAATGGCAGAATTGCCCCAAAGCAATTTACCGACTCGGACAAATGGGCTAAGAAATGTAGTTTTCGGCCCCTTGAAGGCTTAAGATGAAAAAAGACTTGGCATTTAAACAAAAATGCCCTAATTTCGTGTCCCCAAAAAGATGGTTTCGTGGCCGAGTGGCTAGGCAGAGGTCTGCAAAACCTTGTACAGCGGTTCGAATCCGCTCGAAACCTCCCAAAAACCTCCCTGATTGGGAGGTTTTTTTATTTAAAGCTGATTATATCCAATTATTTATTGAAATATTAAAATTTAACAAATTGCTTATTTTGAAAAATTCTAAATAAAAGGGTAAAGCTTAAAAATTCCTGAAATTGAGTGGCAAATAAATTGTTTCCTAAAAATTCGAATTGTAGTTTTGCGGACTGAATAAATAGGAGATTTTCAAACATGAATCGCAACAATTTTACGCTCGTTAAGTTCCTTTTCTCATTTCTGTTTTTGTTTGCATCAACATATGCGACTTTAGCTCAAGACGCTGCAGAGGGAGAAACATTGTTTAAAAATAACTGTGCAGCTTGCCATAGTAGTACAGATGAAGTGCTTGTAGGCCCAGGTTTAAAGGGTATCAGTGAACGTAGACCCATTGAATGGATTGTTAAGTGGGTGCATAATCCTCAAGCAGTCATTGCCTCAGGAGATAAATACGCTAACGACCTTTACAACAAGTTCAATAAGGCTGCTATGACTCCTTATCCGAACTTCTCAGAAGGTCAAATCAAAAGTATTATTGCTTATATAGATGCTTCCAATGCTGCGCCAGCCGCGCCAGCTGCAGGAGCTGCTCCGGCGGGGGCTGCTGCACCAGCGGCTGCTAGCTCAGGTGGAATGATGGAGGTTTTATTAGTAGGCTTGTTAGTTATCATGGTATTTGTATTGATCGCATTATTGTCGATCGTGAATACATTAAGTAAACTAAGCAGCGGAGAAGCTGATTCAGAGGCTCCATTGATGCAACGATTTGCTGAAAATGCTAAAAAATTAGCTGCTAATTCTGCTGTGAAAACGGGTATCATCATTTTTGCTCTTCTATTAGGAGGTAAAGCAACCATTGATGCCGCTTACGGAGTAGGTATCCACCAAGGTTATGCTCCAGAGCAACCTATCAAATTCTCGCACAAACTTCACGCGGGTCAGTATCAAATCAACTGTAACTACTGCCACACAGGCGTATATGAAGGAAAAGGTGCCAACGTTCCTTCGGCTAACATTTGTATGAACTGCCACAACGCTATTAAAAGAGAATCTCCAGAAATTCAGAAGATTTACCAAGCTATCGAAAAAGACGAACCAATTCAATGGGTTCGTGTACACAACCTTCCAGATTTAGCGTATTTCAATCACTCACAACATACCAATGTGGGTAATTTGGAATGTAAAAACTGCCATGGAGAAGTAGAAAAAATGGAAGTAGTTGAGCAACGTTCCACCTTAACTATGGGATGGTGTATCGATTGTCATCGTAATACAGATGTAAACGCAAAAGGAAATGCGTATTATGATAAATTGGTAGAAGTACATAATAAGGATAGCAAGACTCCACTTAAAGTGCAAAACATTGGCGGTTTAGAATGTTCTAAGTGCCACTATTAATAGTATACGCGTTATAAAAGATTCAATTTTAGTCTGAATAAGAAAGATTATATGGAAAATTCGAACAAGAGGTATTGGAAAGGGATTGAGGAGTTAACCAATGAACCATCGTTTGTAAAAAATATCCACAACGAGTTTGGCAATATGCCATCTGAGAACGATTCTAAAGGGGAAGCCCTAGTAGATGGATCGGGAACTCACCGTCGTGATTTTCTAAAAATGTTGGGATTCGGTGTAGCAGCAGTTTCATTAGCTGCTTGCGAGGCTCCAGTCAAGAAAACCATTCCTTACTTGAACAAGCCAGTAGATGTAGAGCCTACGATTGCTAACTGGTATGCTTCAACGTATACAGATGGAGGTGAATATGCTTCCATTTTAGTAAAAACAAGAGAAGGTCGTCCAATCAAAATTGAAGGAAACAAATTATCAGCGGTTTCTAAGGGTGTTCTTTCTGGTAGAGCTCATGCTTCCGTATTGAGTCTTTATGATAACGAAAAATTAAAAGGGCCACAAATTGGTGCAAAAGCAAGCGATTGGGCTCAATTAGATAAAGAGTTTACAGCCAAATTAGCGGCTGTAGCTACCAAAGGAGGACAAATTAGAATAGTTTCCAATACCATTCTTTCTCCAACAACGAAAAAGGTAATTGCTGAATTCACAGCGAAATATCCAACTACTCAACATGTCGTATATGATGCCAACCCAGCTTATGGATTAACACAAGCTCATGGAGGTATACTTCCTAGCATGGATTTCAGCAAAGCAAAAACAATTGTTTCTGTTGGAGCTGACTTCTTAGGTACTTGGGTAGCACCTACGGAGTTCGCAGCACAATGGGCTGAAACTCGTCGTGTAGGATCAGGCAAAGAAGGTAAAAAAGAAATGTCTCGTCATTATCAATTTGAGACGATCTTATCTAACACTGGTGCTAACGCAGACTACCGTGCTACTTATAAGCCATCACAAGAGGGTTTAGTCGTAGTAAGTTTATACAACGCAGTTGCCAAATTAACAGGAGCCGCTGCTTTAGCAGGTGCATCCATTAAAGTAGATCATTTAGATAAAGCAGCGAAAGATTTAGTAGCATCCAAAGGTGCTTCTATTGTAGTAGCTGGATCCAATGATCCTGAAGTTCAAAAAGTAGTGGTAGCTATCAATGCTCTCGTTGGAGCTTATGGTACTACGATTAATACAGGAGTAGCTGTTAATTACCGTCAGGGTAATGATATGTCCATGGCTAACTTCATTAAAGAAGCAGGTGCAGGTAAAATTGGTGCAGTCATTTTCTACAATGCAAACCCAGTTTACAACCACCCAATGGGGGCTGCATTAGCTGCTGCTTTACCGAAAATTGAAGTAAGTTTAGCTACTAACGAAAGAGCTGATGAAACAGCATCTCTATGCCAGTTCATCGCTCCAGATTCACACTATTTAGAGTCATGGAATGATGCTGAACCAAAAGCTGGTTTCTATTCATTAACTCAGCCAACGATTTCTACCATTTTCAAAACCCGTCAAGCTCAATCTAGCTTATTGACCTGGGCAGGATTGAATGGTGATTACGCTACTTATTTAGAGCGTAACTGGGAAGCGAACATCTTGAAAGCAGGTGCCGTACAATGGAAAAATGCTTTACATGATGGAGTATTCCAACCAAACGCTGTCAACGTATCTAGCGGAGTACCTTCGGTAGATGCGAATGCCGCCGCCGCTGCTATCGCAAAAGCTTATACGGCTAATTCAACAGGATTAGAAATTGCCGTTTATGAAAAAGTAGGTTTGGGAACAGGTTCTCAAGCAAATAACCCTTGGTTACAAGAATTCCCAGAGCCAGTTTCTAAAGCATGTTGGGACAATTATGCATCTATTTCACAGCCTACAGCGACTAAATTAAACTTGAAGCAAGGAGATGTAGTCAAAGTAGCTGCTAAAGGATATGAAGTAACTTTACCGGTATTAGTTCAACCAGGTCAAGCACAAGATACCATTGCTATTGCTATTGGTTACGGTAGAACTAAAGCTGGAAAATCAGCGGATGGAGTAGGTGCTAATGCTTATCCATTTATTTCTGAAATCAATGGTGCTTGTGTAGGTACTTGTACTCAAGGAGTTAGTTTAAGCCCAACTGGCGATTCTAAAGAAATAGCTCAAACACAAACTCACCAAACAGTAATGGCTCGTCAGGCGGTTATCCAAGAAACTGTTCTTTCTGAGTTTGTGAAAAATTCACAAGCTGGACGTTTCCACCCAACAGTGGCCACTTCAGAAGGCAAGAAAAACGCTACAGACCTAACCTTATGGAACGGTCACCAATACAATAACCATGCTTGGGGTATGGTGATAGACTTAAATACTTGTACAGGTTGTTCTGCTTGCGTGGTTTCATGTTCTGCAGAAAACAACGTACCAGTAGTAGGTCGCCAGGAAGTAATCAACCGTCGTGAAATGCATTGGATGCGTATCGACCGTTATTACTCATCTGATGCAGAGGTAGAAGACTTAAAAGGCTTAGAAATTGCTTCAGATAATCCAGAAGTAGTATTCCAGCCAATGTTGTGTCAGCACTGTAACAATGCTCCTTGTGAGACTGTTTGTCCAGTATTAGCTACTACGCACTCAACCGAGGGTCTAAACCAAATGACATACAACCGTTGTATCGGTACTCGTTACTGTGCTAACAACTGTCCATACAAAGTTCGTCGTTTCAACTGGTTCCGTTATTTCCAAACTGACGATTTCGATTTCCACTTCAACAATGACTTAGGTCGTATGGTAATTAACCCAGACGTAACCGTTCGTTCACGTGGAGTAATGGAAAAATGTTCTATGTGCGTTCAACGTATTCAAGAAGGAAAATTAGCTGCGAAGAAAGAAAAGAGAAGACCCATTGACGGAGAAATCCAAGTGGCGTGTGCTCAATCTTGTCCAACCAATGCGATTACCTTTGGAGACATGAACGATCCTGCTTCTGAAATTTCTAAATTATTAGCTACAGAAAGAGAAGGAAGAGCTTATGGTGTAATCGAAGAGATTAATGTGAAGCCGAATATCTCTTACTTAGTAAAAGTTCGTAACAAGGACGGTAAAAAAGAAGCATAATTATTCAAATCGTATCAAAAAGTAAATAAAAATATGTCGCACGTTGTATCACCCATAAGAGAGAAACTAGTTACTGGTGGCAAATCTTATTCCGATGTTACCCACGATATTTGCAAGCAGGTAGAAGGTGAACCCACCAAAGAGTGGAAATGGGCCTTCGGTATATCCACACTTGTATTTATTTATGGGGCTTACTGTCTATTTTATACCTGGTGGCAAGGTATTGGTGTTTGGGGATTAAATAAAACAGTTGGTTGGGCATGGGACATTACCAACTTCGTATGGTGGGTTGGTATAGGTCACGCCGGTACGTTGATCTCCGCGGTACTATTATTGTTCCGTCAAAAATGGAGAACATCCATTAACCGCTCGGCAGAGGCTATGACCATCTTCGCTGTACTTTGTGCTGCTTCCTTTATCTTGGCACACATGGGACGTCCTTGGTTAGCTCATTGGGCCTTACCTCTACCTAATGCATTTGGTTCTCTTTGGGTAAACTTCAACTCTCCATTGGTTTGGGACGTATTCGCAATCTCGACATATTTATCTGTTTCTTTATTATTTTGGTACATGGGTTTAGTTCCCGATTTAGCTACCATTCGTGACCGAGCTACTACCAAAGGACGTAAATTTTGGTATGGCCTATTCAGCTTAGGCTGGACTGGTTCTTCTAAAACTTGGGCACGTTATGAGTACATGTCCTTAATTTTAGCAGGTATCTCTACTCCATTGGTACTTTCGGTACACACCATTGTATCCATGGACTTTGCAACTTCTGTGATTCCAGGATGGCATACAACCATTTTCCCTCCATATTTCGTGGCGGGTGCGATCTTCTCTGGTTTTGCCATGGTACAAACCTTGTTATTAATTACCCGTGTGGTATTTAAATTAGAAGATTATATCACAATTGAGCACATCGAAATGATGAACATCGTTATCACGGTAACAGGTTCGGTCGTTGGTATCGCTTATTTAACTGAGTTCTTTATTGCTTGGTACTCAGGAGTTGAATACGAAAGTTATGCTTTCATCAACCGTGCTACTGGTCCTTACTGGTGGGCATATTGGATGATGATGACATGTAACGTAATCTCTCCACAATTATTCTGGTCAAAAGCTATCCGCACAAATTTGATGGTAAGCTTCTTCTTATCTATCGTGGTAAACGTGGGTATGTGGTTTGAGCGTTTCGTAATTATCGTAACATCGTTACACAGAGATTATCTACCATCATCTTGGGCTATGTTCTCTCCTACCATGTATGATATTGGTGATTACATTTTTTCTTTTGGTTTATTCTTTACGCTATTCTTCTTATTTGCTAAGTATTTACCAGTAGTCAATATGGCTGAGGTGAAATCAGTAATGAAAGGAGTATCGAGCAATTTTCCTGAAAAGAAAAAAGCCACGAAAAAAACCGAAGAATAATTTATTAGCAATTCGAAATTAAAACAATATGAGTTCGACAACTAACTACATTTTAGGTGTATACGATGATGAGGATGAGGTTTTACACGCTGTAAGTGAGGTAAAATCGAAAGGAATCAAAATAGAAGATGTATTCACTCCATTTCCCATTCACGGATTAGATCGTGCTGTAGGACATGAGCGTACCCGTTTACCAATCGCTGCCTTTTTATTTGGGGTTTTGGGTTTAACCTGCGCTTTGTCACTAATTAGTTATACCATGGTATTTGATTGGCCGATGATCATTGGTGGTAAAGATTTCTTCGCTCTTCCAAACTGGATTCCAGTTAGCTTTGAAGGAACCGTATTATTCACTGCATTTGGATTGGTAATTACATTTTGTATTTCCAATAACTTATATCCTGGCAACCAACCTGACATATTAGATCTTAGAATCACGGACGATAAATTTGTAATGGCAATCAACGTTGACAAAAACAAAAAAGTAAGTGCCGATGATATCAAGAAAGCCTTGAAAGATTCAGGTGCGATAGAAGTAAATGTTAAATAATTAATCAAGAACAATTGTTCACGAAGAAGCATAACAAGATGTTGAATCCAAGATACCAATTCGTTTTATTTGCGGGTCTAATAGGAGGCTTATTGTCCTCATGTACTGACGACCACAATGATACTGGAACAGAATTTGCTCCCAACATGTATCATTCCGTGGCTTACGAGCCTATGTCACAAACGGAAGGCGATACCAATACTATCAATCCTTATGGAATGAATATGCGTCAACCGGTAGCAGGTACCGTAGCGCGTAATAAATTCACAGGAAGTGATTCATTGAAAAATGAAATCCTTCACCAAGATTTGATTTCAAGAACTATACCAAACGACAGCATTAGTTATTCTGCCGCGGCTTTAAAAAATCCATTGGCCGCTACTCCAGAGAACATTGAAGCAGGTAAGTTACAATATGAAAGATATTGTCAACATTGCCATGGTGAAGGAGGTAAAGGTGATGGCTTAGTGGCTAAGATGTACAAAGGGGTTCCTGTATATTCCAGTGATGCATTGAAAACATTAAACGACGGACATATTTACCACGTAATCACACATGGTAAAGGGAGAATGTGGCCGCATGGTTCACAAATCACTCCGGCTAATCGTTGGAAAATTGTACTTTATGTACATGAATTACAAAAACAATAGTTCAATTATTAAAAATTAAAATACCAGATAAAATGGCGGGACACTCACATTTTTCCCCAGCAAACGTTGAAGAGCACTTTGAATTCACTTCTGAAGGCAAGAAAAGAGTTATTTATGCTTTCATTGCCGGAGTAATAGCTTTAGTGCTTGGAATATATCTTTTATCCAAAGGTGAGGCTGGTGGCCACGAAGTTGCCAACGCAGGGCATGAAGCTGTAAAAGCAGGGCATGAGGCTGCCGGAGAACACCTATCAGGAGGAGCAGTATCCCACCAACCAGCTGCTGAAGATCATTATGATTGGACCAATCGTATTTGGGCCAACGTATGGTTAAATGCTGTATTCTTTACCGGTATCGCTGTCATCGGTATGTTCTTTGTTTCGTTACAGTACCTAACCAAATCTGGATGGTCATCTGTGATGAAGCGTGTACCAGAAGCATTCCCTAAATTCTTATTTATAACTTTACCCATCTTATTATTAGTATTCTTTTTCAAAGGAGATGTTATTTTCCACTGGATGCACCATGGTGTAACAGAAGTAGGAAGTGAAAACTATGATAAGATCATAGCTGGAAAAGCAGGTTACTTAAACAAAACTTTCTTCATTGTTCGCTTAGTAGGATTTTTCGCACTATGGATTGGTCTTTGGACTGTATTGCGTAAAAAATCCTTAGAAGAAGATTTAATCGGAGGAACAGATTTATTTACTCAATTAGTACGTATTTCTACCGCGTTTATTGTAGTATTAGGAGCATCTAGTTCTATGTTTGCTTGGGATTGGGTGATGTCAATCGATACCCACTGGTTCTCCACTATGTTTGGATGGTATATGTTCTCATCTTGGCATGTAACGGGATTAGCGGTGATTACCTTAGCTGTCCTAATTTTAAAAGACAAAGGTTACATGGCGTATGTAAATGAAAACCACTTACATGACTTAGGTAAATTGATGTTTGCCTTTTCTATCTTCTGGTCTTATGTGTGGTTTGAGCAATTCTTATTGATTTACTATGCCAACATGCCAGAAGAAATCATCTATTTCTTAGAGCGTTGGGAAGGACACAATAAAATTTACAAAGCCTCAGAAATTTTAATGGTTTTACTAAACTTCTTGCTACCCTTCTTAGTTCTTATGACGCGTGATGCAAAAAGAACACGTATCTTCTTAAAAATCGCTGCATTTTTCATTATTGTAGGTCACTATATTGACTTCTACCAAATGATTATGCCAGGTGTTTTAGGAAAACATGGAGGTTACGGTTTAGTAGAGTTTGGAATGGTTACAGTATTTGCTTCTGCCTTTATTTACATCATAAGTGATGAATTAACAAAGGCTTCATTAATTGCTAAGAACCACCCATTCTTACCAGAAGCTGTTCACCACGATATTTAATATTTAAAAGCTAGAATCTAATAAACTATACATATGAATTACCTAGTTGGTCTTTTATCCGTTGTATTCTTCATCTTAGCGATTGCCGTAATCAGCAAAAGTTTGAAGCTTAACAAAAACCTTAGTGGAGAAAACGAGTCAGATTCTGCGCTTGATTCACACAATAATACCAATGCTGTTGGATTTTTACTCTTCTGGCTATTTGGAACAATCGCTGGAGTTTGGTCCTTCATTCACGCTCAACCTGACTTTTTACCTGAAGCTGCTTCTGAGCACGGAGTAAGAACCGATTCAATGTTTTGGATTTCGATGGCAATCGTAACATTGGCGTTTTTTATAACCAATAGCTTACTTTTCTTCTTTGCCTTTAGATACCGTAATGACAATAATAGAAAGGCCACTTTCTATCCAGTAAACCATAAATTAGAGATTGTATGGACCATCATCCCGGCTATCGTTATGGCAATCTTGGTATTCACAGGATGGAGAACCTGGAGAGATATTACCTCTCAAGCACCCAGTAACGCGGTAGTGATAGAAGTAACAGGTCACCAGTTTGGATGGTATGTTCGTTATGCTGGAAATGATGACAGTCAATTAGGTAATGTGAATTATAAATTGATTGATGAAACCAATAATTTAGGTTTAGATTTCTCAGATAAAAACACATTTGATGATTTTACAGCGAATGAATTACACTTACCAAAAGGTGTGCCAGTTTTGTTGAAAATCAGAGCGCAAGACGTATTACACTCGGTATACCTTCCTTTCCAACGTGTTAAGATGGATGCGGTGCCAGGTATGCCAACTAAATTCTGGTTTACTCCCACCATCTCGACAGATGAAATGAGAGCTAAACTAGGTAAGAAGGATTTCAACTTTAAATTGAACTGTACCGAAATCTGTGGTCGTGGTCACTTTGGTATGGCTATCACCGTATTTGTTGATGAGCCTGCAGATTTCAAAAAATGGACATCTGAACAAAAACCGTTCTTGACGATGAATCCTGCATACTTGACCAAAGTTCCTGAAAACCTAAAGGCAAAAGCTAGCAAATATATCCCAGCTGAACCCATTGCGACAGATAGTACTGGCACTGAAGCTGTAAGTATCAAATAATTAGAAAGAATAAAGCAAATAAAATACCTATGTCAACAGCCATTTCAACTACTGAAGAAGTACACGCTCATGGACACGATCATGATCATGATCACGAACATGAACATCATGAACTTGGTTTTATCCGTAAGTACATCTTCTCAGAAGATCACAAGACAATTGCCAAACAATATTTAATCTCAGGTATCCTATGGGCATTTATTGGTGGATCCTTATCCATCATCTTCCGCTTACAATTGGGATTCCCAGATATGAGCCTAGAATGGTTAAGACCTATTTTAGGAGAGTGGATTGATGAGTCAGGTAAATTAGACAAAGAATTTTACCTAGCTTTAGTTACCATGCACGGAACCATCATGGTATTCTTTGTATTGACCGCTGGTCTTTCTGGAACATTCTCCAACTTCTTGATCCCATTACAGATTGGAGCTCGAGACATGGCCTCAGGCTTTATCAATATGTTGTCATATTGGTTCTTTGCTCTTTCGTCAGTGATTATGTTCTCATCCTTATTCATTGAAACAGGTCCTGCATCAGGTGGATGGGTAATATATCCTCCATTAAGTGCCTTACCTCAGGCCATGCCAGGTTCTGGTTTAGGTATGACACTGTGGTTGACGAGTATGGCCTTATTCATTGTATCACAATTAATGGGTGGTATTAATTACATTTGTACTATTATCAACTTGAGAACTCGTGGTATGACATTTACCAAAATGCCACTAACCATCTGGTCATTCTTCTTTACAGCGGTACTAGGATTATTATCTTTCCCTGTATTATTATCAGCAGCATTATTGTTGATTTTCGACCGTAGCTTTGGTACTTCTTTTTACTTATCTGAAATTTATATTCAGGGTCAAGCATTACCGAACATGGGTGGTAGCCCAATCTTATACCAGCACTTATTCTGGTTCTTAGGACACCCAGAGGTATACATTGTATTATTACCTGCCTTAGGTATGACTTCTGAGGTAATTGCTACCAACGCACGTAAACCAATCTTCGGTTACCGAGCGATGATTGGATCTATGATGGGTATTACTGTCCTAGCCTTTATCGTATGGGCACACCATATGTTTGTAACAGGTATGAATCCATTCTTAGGGTCCGTATTTATGTTCTTAACCTTAATTATTGCTGTTCCATCGGCTGTAAAAGGATTTAACTACATTACGACACTTTGGAAGGGAAATATCGTATTTACTCCTGCCATGTTATTCTCTATTGGATTAGTTTCATTATTTATTTCAGGTGGAGTAACTGGTATTATCTTAGGTAACTCTGCCTTGGACATCAACTTACATGATACTTATTTCGTAGTAGCTCATTTCCACTTAGTAATGGGTGCTGCATCATTCTTTGGTTTGATGGCAGGTGTGTACCACTGGTTCCCTAAAATGTTTGGTCGTATGATGAATAAGACAGCTGGTTACATTCACTTCTGGTTAACTTTCGTGGGTGTATATGCCGTGTTCTTCCCAATGCATTACACGGGTATTGCAGGTTTCCCAAGACGTTATTATTCATTTACTGCATTAGGAAATGATGGTGAAGCTGCTTTCACTGATTTGAATGCATTTATTTCAGTTGCAGCTATTATCACTTTCTCTGCACAAGCTATTTTCTTCTTTAACTTCTTCTATTCTATTTTCAAAGGAAAGCGTGCAACGCAAAACCCATGGAAATCCAATACCTTAGAATGGACTACACCAATAGTTCCAGGACACGGAAACTGGGAAGGAGAAATACCAGCTGTTTACCGTTGGCCTTATGATTATAGCAAGCCAGGTGCTGAGTCTGATTTTATTCCTCAAACTGTTCCTCATTCAGCTACTCCGGAATCTAATCTTCCAGAAGAGAATGATGAGATTGCAAAAGAAAAGGATATTGAAGGTTTATTAGCTGCTCAAAACGAGAGTTACAACCGATAAAAACCAATAACTTGAAAGATGCATCGAAATGAATCTCATTTGGATGCATCTTTTTTTTTCCATCAACAATCATGACATTCCAAAAATTTGGCTTTGTTACTCTCATCTGCATATACCTGCTCATTTTAGCAGGTGGCATCGTTAGAAGTACTGGGTCAGGGATGGGGTGTCCAGATTGGCCAAAATGCTTTGGTAGATTTATTCCTCCCACCAAAGCTTCCGAATTACCCCTTCATTACGAAATTACTTACAAAGAAAAATTACACGGTGAAGTCATCTTCAATCCTACTAAAACATGGATTGAATACATCAACCGACTCATAGGAGCCTTAACTGGCTTATTCGTATTAATTACCACCATTTTAGCCTTTAAAACGGGTAAGAAAGAATTTATTTTCTCTTTTTTGGCTCTGCTCTTAGTTGTAGGAAATGCCGTATTAGGGAAATATGTCGTTGATTCATTTTTATTACCTGGGGTAGTTACTATGCATATGCTCTTAAGCATTGGTGTACTCTTCCTATTATACAAGGCTTTGCAGGTAAAGCAAAGTCACGTTAAGATAAATGAATCAATCCGAAAACTTATTTTGATCAATACCATACTGTGTATTTTTCAAATTCTTCTGGGCACTCAAGTGAGAGAAGCCATGGATCATGTCATTATCCAATATGGTGAACAAGCCAAATCAGAATGGGTGAGTCATTTAGGCAACATCTACATCATTCACCGTACTTTTTCTTGGGTCATTTTATTGAGCCATCTATACCTTTGGAAGCAAATAAGTAAATCAAAAATAGCTGCTTTAAAAAACTATAGTACCTATTTTTTGGTTTTCATTGGTGTGTCATTATTCACAGGAATATTAATGGCTTACGCTAGCTTACCCTTGGGCAGTCAGGCGATTCATTTGACAATATCACTGATAATCTTGGGATTACACATGAATATGTGGATTAAAACGCAAGCATCAGCATAACATGGCTCAAATAAAACCATACATAGCATTATTAAAGTCCAGATTATCTATCACCGTAGCATTTTCTGGAACATTTGGCTATTTATTGGCTCCTATAGAGCATACTACTTGGCATATCATCATCATATCTTTGGCTGGTTATTTATTGACAGGAGCTGCAAATATCGTTAATCAATTAAAAGAAATTGACTACGACAAGCTGATGAAAAGAACGTCCAAAAGACCATTGCCTACACAAGTCCTACAACCTGATCAAGCAAAATTTTACGGGATAATAATCCTATTACTTTCTCTAGGACTTTTAAGCTATTTGTCTTGGAAAGCCGCCATTATTGGTTTCATATCGTATATCCTGTATGGATTTGTCTATACCCCTTTAAAAAGAGTTGGTCCCATTTCTGTGTTTGTAGGTGCAATACCGGGGGCCTTTCCTCCTATGATTGGTTGGTTAGCAGCGACTAACGAATTTGGATGGGAACCAGGAATTCTATTTGCTATTCAATTTTTCTGGCAATTCCCCCATTTTTGGGCCATAGCCTGGGTAGCGGATAGTGATTATAAAAAAGCAGGATTTAAAATGCTACCCAATGATGGGAAAAAAGACATGAAAACGGCTTTTACCATCATGATATATACCATTTTCTTAGTACCCCTAGGGCTCGTTCCCTATTTGTTGCATATGACGGGAATACAATCAGCCATCATAGCAGTGATAGCCGGTAGTTTATTCCTTTGCCAAACATTTTACCTTATGATGAGACCCACCGACAAAGCAGCTCGATGGATGATGTTTGGATCTTTTTTCTATTTACTTGTAGTACAAATTGCCTTTTTATTTGATAAAATTTCATAAAATGAAAGCAGAAACCAATTCCATAGAAGCCCCAGCTACACGTGCGGTGAATCCTAAAATTTTCACCATGTGGTTATTCATTGTTTCGATCATCATGTTATTTGCGGCCTTCACAAGTGCTTATTTAGTACGTAAAGCAGAAGGTAACTGGGTAGAATTCCAATTACCAAATTTATTTTGGGTAAGTACAGTGGTTCTACTACTTAGTAGTGCCTCCATGCATTTTGCATTATTAGCTGCAAAAAAAGACCAATTTAATGCGTTAAGAATAAGTATTTCTATTACTTTTGTGCTCGGATTATTGTTTTTAATATTACAATATTTCGGATGGGTACAATTGGTCGAAATGAACGTTTATTTCGTAGGTAACCCTTCAGGGTCTTTTGTATATGTTTTATCTGGCCTTCATGGCCTGCACTTAATCTCCGGATTAATTGTATTGATAGTAGCTCTAATAGCTGCATTTCAAATGAAAATCAATGCCAAAGCCCTTACTCAGATTAAAATTTGTTCCACCTATTGGCATTTTTTAGATGCCTTGTGGATCTATTTATTTTTATTTTTAGTGTTTAACAATTAAGCTATTACCTCATGTCAGTTGCACACGCTGCCCCTTCTGTTCCTGAAAATTTGACCTGGACAGGTGGTTCTGAACCTCTAAAAGCTAGTTATGGAAAACTCATGATGTGGTTTTTCTTACTATCAGATACGTTTACATTCTCCGCACTTTTAGTGACCTATGGAATGATTCGTTTCAGCCAACCTGCTTGGGAGGGAAGTCCAAGTGATTTTTATTTTTCAACTACACACTGGCCTATTCCAGAAAAGGTATTTGAAGCTGTACCATTCTTACATGGTGTATCTTTACCTTTGGTATTCGTTGGTATCATGACTTTCATTTTAATTGCATCATCGGTAACCATGGTGTTAGCTGTAGAAGCAGGGCATCGTGGAGATCGTAAAGATGTGGAAAAATGGATGCTTTGGACTATTGTGGGTGGTTTTACGTTCTTAGGCTCTCAAGCTTGGGAGTGGAGTCACTTCATCCACGGACCAGAAGATTTATCATTAGCAGCGAAGCAATTAGTTGATGGAGTTATGACTCCGATTGAAGGAGCGAATTTGGTTCGTAACCCATATGGTCCACCGGCATTTGCTGACTTATTCTTCTTCATCACAGGATTCCATGGTACGCACGTTTTTTCAGGGGTTATCTTAAACATCTTGATTTTCTTCAATGCAGCTACAGGAGTTTATGAGCGCAGAGGTCACTATGAAATGGTTGAAAAAGTAGGTTTATACTGGCACTTTGTAGACTTAGTTTGGGTATTCGTATTTACCTTCTTTTATCTTGTTTAATCAAAAAATCATTTAATATATGGCTTCGCACGTTACTGCACACGAAACCTCAGAAAAAGAAATTCCTGCTCCACAAACTGGTGCTATCTGGAAAACTTTTTGGATACTTTTAATTTTAACGGCAATAGAATTCGTTATTGCATTTACATTACCTGCTAACACGCTACGTGTGGCTATTTTCTCAGGAATGACCATTGTGAAAGCATTCTATATTGTAGGAGAATTTATGCACTTAAAGCATGAAGTGAAAACGCTTATTTGGGCAATTTTAATCCCAACCGTATTTGTAATGTGGCTTTTAGTAGCGTTGATCTACGAAGGCGGGCATTTATATTAATTGAATTCAATTCTTATTGGCGCATGACTAAGAAGACAGGCATTTTATTAACCGTTTTAATAGTGCCTGTCTTATTATATTTAGGCCTAAATCAATTTGGGAACAATCATTTTCAGTTGCCTCGCTACATTCCGGTAATCGACTCAACCACGGGTGAGGTGAAAATGGCTAAAAGAAAAAATCCTCGGTGGAACGAAACTGAGATGGATACAGTGTTCTTTCAGATTCCTGCATTCCAATTAATTGATCAAAAGGGATCCGTATTTTCTTCCAAAACACTTGATAATCAAATTTACGTAGCGAGCTTTTTCTTCACTCGCTGTTCAACCATCTGCCCAAAAATCACCAGTCAGGTAAGCAGACTACAAGATACTTTTAGTCAAGACGATGATGTGAAACTGCTTTCTATTTCCGTGGACCCTAAATTTGACACTCCAGAAAAATTAGCGATTTATGCACAAAGATTTGATGCAAAGGCCGACAAATGGTATTTTCTAACAGGCGATAAAAAAACCATATACCCTTTGGCATTAAAAGGATTCCATGTGCCTTTAGCTGATGCGTCTGAATATGACGAGGCCATCAAAAATCCGGATGAAACATTTATACACTCTGAGCGGTTAATACTCGTAGATAAAGAAAGGCACATCAGAGGATTCTACAACGGAACAGACAAAAAAGACGTAGATAGACTCATGATGGAGATAAAAGTATTAAAACGCATTTATGAAAGTGAAAAATAATATGCCAACTTACAAGATTGAAAACACCGCTAAGAATAATCAAATTGTCAATATTTTGTCTTTAGCTATCCCAGTAGCAGTGGCACTTTTAAATGCTATTCAGACTAAAATAGATTTAGGTACATGGACAAAAGTCTTACCTCACGTCAATGGAGTATTGAATGCCACCTGTTCCATCATTTTAATACTGGGACTCATCGCCATCAAAAATAAGAATATCGAATTGCATCGTAAATTAATGGGGGTTGCATTTGTTTTAGGTAGTCTATTTTTAGTTTCCTATGTGACATATCATATTTCCAACGAACCTACCAAATTTGGAGGCAGTGGTTGGTTGCGCCCTACCTATTACATACTTTTATTCTCCCATATTTTATTATCGATTGGAGTTGTTCGTTTGGTGTTAAAAGCCATCTTTTATGCCATGACTGATCAAATAGGTGCCCACAAAAAATTAGTTAAGTGGACATTCCCTATTTGGTTATACGTTAGCATTTCTGGTGTGTTAGTATATATCTTAATCGCTCCGTATTATGTCTAAGAAATATATATCCATCTTACTAATCTTATTCTTATTGCTTTTCCAATTTGAAGGCATTGCCCAATGTGCCATGTGCAGGACTACGGTAGAAAGCTCCATTTCCAATGGTCGCTCAAATATTGCTACTGGATTAAATACGGGTATATTATACTTACTATGTGCCCCATACTTATTGGTAGGAGCAGTGGCATTTTTATGGTTTCGTCAGAGTAAAAAAGAGCAAGAAGAGCGATTATTCAAGTTAAGAATTCGTCAGAAAGTCAGTCAAATTTTAGGCCAAAGCTAATCCCAAATTGGGTATTGGATCAGCTTTATTGCCTCCCCAAAAAAGATTTGAGTTGATTTCTCAAAAGAATCCGTATAATCAGAAACATAAAATTGTCTGGAACCCACCTGGCCTTTCTGAATGGCTAAATCATTTTTAGTCAAAATTGTTTGAATTTCATTAGCCACAATTTGGGAAGTATCAATAACAGGAATAGAACCTTGATAAAATTGATCAATTTGCGACTTAATCAGTGGATAGTGTGTACATGCTAAAATAAGTCCATCGATATTTTTCAACACATCCTGTTCTAAATATTCCCTGATAATTTGTTCTGAAATAGTATTATTGAAAAAGCCCTCTTCGATCATAGGTGCCAATAAAGGTGTTGCCAAGGATTTAACATCAATATTTTTTCCAAGTGCCAAGGCTTTTTTAGCATAAATTCCTGAGTTGACAGTTTGCTTGGTTCCGATCAATCCTAAAGTCTTTCCCGCCCATTGTTGATCTAAATACTGAATAACTGGATCGATCACATTGACAACCACCGCCTTAGTTCCCACATAGGCTTTGACTAAATCATAGGCTGCAGCAGAAGCTGAATTGCAAGCAATTAAAATCAACTTACAATTCTTATCCAGTAAAAAGTTACAAATCTTTACGGAATAAGCTTGAATGGCTGTAGCGGATTTATCGCCATAAGGTAGGTGAGCCGTGTCACCAAAGTAAATGATGGGTTCTTGAGGAATTAACTCAGTGATGGCATGGGCAAGAGTAAGACCCCCAATTCCACTATCAAAAATCCCAATGGGCGCAGAGTTTGGCATATAATGTAAATCTGCGTAAAGAAAGGAATTTTGAAAATCTTTTCAAACCCATGCAACCATTTATGTTTAATGTTCATCTTTACGTTCAAATAAGTTCTATAATCATTGAATAAAAATTTACTACCCTTTCATAACGAAGAAGAGCTGATTGAAGCTTGTCAAAAACAAGACCGAAGAGCTCAGCATATAGTCTACCAAATTAATGCCGGTAAGATGATGGCTGTTTGCAAGCGTTATTTAGGAGTAGGGCCAGATGCAGAAGACGCATTGATGGAGGGTTTTATGAAGGTTTTTGGTAAAATTGACAACTTTCAGGGTCAAGGAAGTTTTGAAGGTTGGATTCGAAAAATCATGGTCAATGAGTCCTTGATGAAGCTTCGAAAATCAGCCAACCGATTTGACCAGGATATAGATGAAACCTACGATTTAGGTCACCCAGAAGACGCTTTCATGCATTTGGGGGTGGAAGATATCCAAAATTTGATCTTGGAACTGCCACCGGGTTATCGAACCATATTTAATTTATATGCCATTGAAGGCTATTCTCATGTTGAAATAGCTGACATGTTACAGATATCAGAAGGAACTTCCAAATCTCAGCTCTCAAGGGCTAGACAAATATTACAAAATAAATTAAAGGAATTACAAGCATGAAAAAATCATCCATTGACAATTGGAATTCCATAGAAAAAAAATGGCAGGAGAAGCTGACCTCGCATGAGGAAGAAGTACCTGCTGCCATTTGGGATCAGATTGAAAAAAAGCTTGACGAGAAAAAAGGAAGGGCAATTCCATTTATCATTAATCGGAAACAATGGTCATGGGCTGCCATATTATTGATATCATTTGGACTTGGTTGGTGGCAACTTTCCAATACAGATGCGCTGATTGATCATTCCAACATAGCAAATCAAATCAGTACCCAAGCACCAAAGTCAGGTGTTGAGTCTACCCTTCCAGAGCAAGCAGAAGTGGTCGGTTTAGGGGAAACAAGTGAATCATACGATTCAGCACCCAAGGTGGCTAGAGTATCCCATCACTCATCTTCTAAGGAAAGCCAGGATTCTCCTGCACCTGTGGCATCCAATATGCCGGTCATTATAGAAAGTAATACACCTAACAATCCTGTTATTTTAGCCGATAACCGGACTATTGAAAAAGAAAAACCTGCCTCCTTGGTGAAGGAAGAAAGCATAGAAATGCTAATAGACATTCAACCAAGTCAAGCGAGTAACTCGGAAAAAGAAAATAGCTATGTTCCGGAGCCTAGCAAAAAAAGACATTCCTTATTTGCTCGTGTAGTCAAGCAGTTAAAGCATGCGATTGACGGAGATCCTGTTGATTGGCAAACTTTAAAGCAGGGAGACCCCAAACTAGAAAACAGTATTCACCAGGTGGCGAATACGTATATCAAAACCGAACAAGTTGTACAAAGAACATTTCAATTTTAAGCAAATGAAAAATTTATTCATCATAGGTTTCATCCTAATAAGTACAGGCATCATGGCCCGTCCCAATCAAGATTCATTATTATTAAAAATAGACAGGCGTAATCAAGAGATAATTGGCAATCCAAGCAATTCGAAAAAATCCTTGAAGGAAGAATTGCAAGCCATTTTTGCCAAAAACGGAATCGTATTAGAAGACAGTCTTTGGCAAAGTATTCGTAAAGCAGTACAAGCAGACACAGAAAAGGATACCGCCATTTTAGTGACAGTTGGAGGTAAAAATGTCAACATTCGATTGAATCAGTCGAGCTTCAGCGAGACTAAAGGACAAGCAAATACAAAATCCATTTATTCCAGCTCACCTACCAACAAGCAAGTGAATGTAGGTCTAAACGGGGTACATGTCAAAGAAGGGAATGAAGAGGTACATGTGGGTTGGAATGGAGTACAAGTAAAAGAAGGAGATGAAGTCACACGAGTAATTTGGGGCAAAGACACGACCAAAATTCAAGCAAAAGATCGAAATTTCTATCAAAGAAAAGGCTTAAATCTATATCTAGGTTTAAATGGGGCATCTGCCAATTTACCGGAGGTAAGTATTGCACAATTCCCCGCCCCACTCCTTTCTACCGACTTTACATTAAAACCAACTGGCTCCAGGTTCGTAGGAATTGAGGTCGCAAGGTCCATCCGATTAGGATCTGGAAATAAATCGCGATTCAATTTGGGATACGGTTTACAATTCGATTGGTACAATTTCATGTTTGACCACAATAGGATTGTTCAAAAAGGTCAAAATGGGGTAATTTTTCAACCAATTATTGATTCCAATGGAGGCGAAACAGTCTTATCAAAGAACAAAATGACAGTTAGCTATTTGACCTTACCAATTATGCCTCACTGGACTTATTCAAAAGAATCAGCCGTACAAATGTTTGGAATAGGAGGTTATGTGTCATATCGAATAGATAGCTATACCAAGGCTATTGAAGACAAGTCCGGTAATTTACATAAAACCACATCCAACCTATTCATAAATCAAATTAGATATGGAGTTCGTGCAGAGTTTGCCTTGAAACATTTCCCTGACTTATTCTTCTCCTATGATTTAAGTCCACTATTTGAGATAGGAAAAGGCCCCGAGGTACAAGCATTTAGCTTTGGTTTGCGATTATTATAAAATTAATTTGCAAATTTTTGAGCAAGGTGTTTGTGGATACCAAAATTTGAGCTACTTTTGCGAACTATTTCAGTAAAACGTTTGACTGAAACAAGAAAGAGGGGGATATACCAGAGTGGCCAAATGGGGCAGACTGTAAATCTGCTGGCGTACGCCTTCGGTGGTTCGAATCCATCTGTCCCCACCATTCGCACATAGAGAAGTACCAAATTTCTGTGTTAGAATTAACAGCGGGAGTAGCTCATTTGGTAGAGCGATAGCCTTCCAAGCTATAGGTGGCGGGTTCGAGCCCCGTCTCCCGCTCAATAAAAATCGTTCTGTGAGAAAACTCATAGGCGATTTTTATATTGGTAGGGCCCAAAGACCTACTATGGGCTCAAGAGTAAAGGCCTTTGTAGCTCAGTGGTAGAGCACTTCCTTGGTAAGGAAGAGGTCGGCAGTTCAATCCTGCTCAAAGGCTCAACACACCAAAACTGTTCGCAAGACCAGTAGAATTAGCACATTTTGAAACTTTTTATAACTAAATTAAGAACTAAATAATCATGGCAAAAGAGAATTTTGACCGAAGTAAACCCCACGTAAACATTGGTACTATTGGCCACGTTGACCACGGTAAAACTACCTTGACTGCTGCTATCACAAAAGTTCTTTCTGAAAAAGGTCTAGCTGAGAAGAAAGATTTCTCTTCCATTGACTCTGCTCCAGAAGAGAAAGAGCGTGGTATCACGATCAACACTGCTCACGTTGAGTATTCAACAGCTAACCGTCACTATGCTCACGTTGACTGTCCAGGTCACGCTGACTACGTGAAAAACATGGTTACTGGTGCTGCCCAAATGGACGGCGCTATCTTAGTAGTTGCGGCTACTGACGGACCAATGCCACAAACTCGTGAGCACATCCTTTTGGCTCGCCAAGTAGGTGTACCTCAATTGGTTGTATTCATGAACAAAGTGGATATGGTGGATGATCCAGAATTATTAGAATTAGTAGAGATGGAGATTCGCGAGCTTCTTTCATTCTATGAATTTGATGGCGATAACATTCCTGTAATTCAAGGTTCTGCTTTGGGTGGTTTAAATGGAGATGCTAAGTGGGTTGCTACTATCGAAGCTTTAATGGATGCAGTTGATAGCTGGATTCCACTTCCTAAGCGTGATGTAGATAAGCCATTCTTGATGCCAGTTGAAGACGTATTCTCGATCACGGGTCGTGGTACTGTAGCAACAGGTCGTATCGAGACAGGTGTTATCAACTCAGGTGAAGCGGTAGATATCTTAGGTATGGGAGCTGAAAACTTAAAATCAGTAGTAACTGGTGTTGAGATGTTCCGTAAGATCTTAGATCGTGGTGAAGCTGGTGATAACGTAGGTTTATTATTACGTGGTATTGAGAAAACTGATATCCGTCGTGGTATGGTTATCTGTAAGCCAGGTTCTGTTAAGCCTCACACTAAATTTAAAGCTGAGGTTTATATCTTGTCAAAAGAGGAAGGTGGTCGTCACACTCCATTCTTTAACAAATACCGTCCGCAGTTCTATTTCCGTACAACAGACGTAACAGGAGAAATCATGTTGCCTGCAGGAGTGGAGATGTGTATGCCAGGTGATAACTTGACTATCGAGGTTACTTTATTGAACCCAGTAGCTATGGATAAAGGTCTTCGTTTCGCGATTCGTGAAGGAGGTCGTACAGTAGGTGCTGGTCAGGTAACTGAAATCTTAGACTAATATTTTCTTAGATATAGAGAAAGAGCGGTTCATCCCGCTCTTTTTTTTTGCCTAAAATTTCTAATAGATTTGACAACTTTTTAAAAGTTGTCAAATTTTAATAAATCCGAATCATGATTGGAAACGATTGAAACTTGAAATAAATTTTACTATGAAAAAGATTATTACATTATTATCACTTATCTTATTCAGTCATCTAGCTTTCAGCCAAGAATATTATGAGATAAGAACCTACCAAATGAAGTTCAGAGGCAATGTAAGTGCAGTGGAAAAATACTTGTCCAATGCCTTAATTCCAGCACTAAACAGGTATGGCGTATCTAAAGTGGGAGTATTCAAAGATTTGGGAAAGCCTGAGCCAGCTATTTTGGTGGTAAGTATCCCATTTGCATCACTTGAATCTTATGCTGGCTATAAAGCAGCTTTAGAAAAAGATGAGGTCTATTTACAAGCAAGTAAATCCTATTTCGACATGGTTGGCTTGGACAAACCATTGTTTGAAAAAATTTCTACTTATTTAGCTAAAGGATTTAAGGGACACCCTGCTTTTACCTTACCCATTAAAAATGAAGGACGGATTTATGAGTGGAGAACGTATGAATCGTATAATGAAGATGCATTGCGCAGAAAAATTGCCATGTTTGATGATTCTGAACTTCAAGTATTTGAAAATGTAGGCCTACACCGTGTATTTTTCGGTGAGGTTTTAGCGGGAGAAAATACTCCTTGTTTAACTTACATGGTTAGCTTCGAAAATATGGCAGAACGTGATAAAAATTGGGCGAAATTTTCTGCCGATCCTGAATGGAAGCGCATTTCCAATGACCCAAAATATGCTAATAGTCACTCTAGAACGGTACGTCGTTTCTTGGAACCTACTGCATATTCACAATGGTAATTGCTTTTAATTAATTAGAGGTTTGCGAATTAGGAAAATTTGCCTAATTTTGCAGTCCTCCTACGGGCATAGTATAATGGTAGTATGCAGGTCTCCAAAACCTTTGGTCAGGGTTCGAATCCTTGTGCCCGTGCCATGTAATAAATTTAAAGCCGATAAATCGGTGAAAATATGAGCAGTTTTACTTCATTAATTAAGGAATCTTGGGTAGAAGTAACGGAACACGTTACTTGGCCTAAATTTTCTGAACTACAATCAAGTTCTATTTTGGTTTTAGTAGCTTCTCTAATCTTTGCCTTGTTGGTAGGATTAGTTGATTTGGCATTCAAATCTGGGTTGGACTTATTTTACAGTTCATTTTAATTGGGCTTAAGCCAATCTTAAACACGAGATAATAGCCATGGCAGATACTAAATGGTACGTTTTGAGAGCTATCTCAGGGCAAGAAAAGAAAGTAAAATCATATATGGAGAACGAAATCGCTCGTCAAGGCGTAGCTGATGCTGTTCCACAAATATTGATTCCTACTGAAAAAATTTATGAAATTAGAAAAGGAAAGAAGGTCATTCGTGAGAAAAACCTGTTTCCCGGATATATCATGATTGAGGCAGATTTGGCAGGAGAGGTAAGTCATATTTTAACTTCTACCCCAGGTGTTATTGGTTTTCTTCAAACCATGAATGAGGAGGTAGAAGAAACTAAAATTGAGGGAGGAAAGACAAAGAAAGTTAAAGTGGTAGTGAAGAAGCCTATGCCTTTGAGTCAATCTGAGGTTAACCGTATTTTAGGTAAAGTAGATGAATCGGCTGCTGTTGAAGATTTTGCAGCTGTATCCTTTATTAAAGGAGAGACGGTACGAGTGATCGATGGTCCTTTCGCAACCTTTGAGGGAACTGTTGAAGAGATTCATGAGAATAGCAAGAAATTGTCTGTAATGGTTAAAATCTTTGGAAGAAACACACCATTGGAATTGAATTATTCTCAAGTAGAAAAATAAAAATTCCCAATAGCCTTTAAAAGACCCTAGCCATTTTGGTTAGGGTTTTTTATTTTATTCCTATTTGCTATACTTGCATGAATAATCAGATGTCATCATCTGCCAACCCACTAATAACATGTCCGAAATCACAATTACCACCAATGGTTCTCTCCTACGGTCACGAGTAATTGCCATTAAAAACGCTCGAACTAGAAAATTTCTTTCTAAAAACTTAGAAAAACAAGATACATTTACACTCCCTCCTGGAAATCATATCATTGAAATAGTCTTTCGCTTTAATATTTTTCAATATCCACCCTCTCGATTTTCTATTGATGTGCCTGAAGGCAAACATGTATATTTTGACCTGAAAGAAAAAGACATAGCGCAATATACATTCCCATTTTTGACAATGTGTATACAAATGTGTTGTTGGACAGGCTATTTTACAATCATCAGCAATGACAAATATCCCCTTTATTTTGCTTCACTAATCTATATATGCCAATCATCCTATTATGTAATTCGCATGTGGATGATCACGAAGCCTTTATCTCGACTGAGCAATGGATACCTAGAATTATATCATAGCTGGGAATATTAATTTCAATTATTGTCAAATAGCTTTGGTTTATCAAATAAATCTCCTAATTTTGCAGTCCGTTTAAAAAGCGGTATTCTATTCATTTGATAATCAAATGGATGAATAGATTGGAAGGTTTGTTACGCTGGAAGATCAAAACGAGGGGAATCAGATAAGGAAGCTTCCACCCTTATTAGCAGATAAACCTCATTATTTCACTTAAAAACGATGTTTTAATATGGCAAAAGAAATAGCTGGTTACGTTAAGCTTCAATGCAAAGGTGGCCAAGCCAATCCTTCACCGCCCATCGGTCCTGCATTAGGTTCCAAAGGATTAAATATCATGGAGTTCTGTAAGCAATTCAATGCTAGAACACAAGATAAAAACGGCGTAGTATTGCCGGTCCTAATTACTTATTACGCAGATAAATCGTTTGATTTCGTTGTAAAAACCCCTCCTGCACCCATTTTGTTATTGGAAGCAGCTAAGGTAAAATCAGGTTCGGCTCAACCAAACTTGAAAAAAGTGGGATCTGTTTCTTGGGATCAAGTGCGAGTTATCGCTGAAACTAAGATGCCAGATTTAAACTGTTTTACAATTGAAGCAGCAATGAGTATGATTGCTGGAACGGCCCGATCTATGGGTATTACTGTTTCTGGAGAGAAACCGTTCTGATTGTAATAGTCAGAATTTAACATTTTAATAAAAAGGTAATGGCAAAACTTACGAAGAAAAAAAAGGAAGCCCTTTCTAAATATGACGCGACGTTAGAGTATTCTCTAAACAAAGCAGCTGAAATTTTGAAAGAAATTTCTTATACAAAATTCGACGCCTCGGTGGACATTGATGTTCGCTTAGGAGTAGATCCCCGCAAAGCCGACCAAATGGTTCGTGGTGTGGTTGCCCTACCTCATGGAACAGGAAAAGACGTACGTGTTCTCGTATTGTGTACTCCTGATAAAGTAGAGGAAGCAAAAGCAGCCGGTGCTGATCATGTAGGATTAGATGATTATATTTCAAAAATCGAAGGAGGTTGGACCGATATCGATGTAATCATCACCATGCCTACTGTAATGGCCAAATTAGGTCGCTTGGGTCGTGTGTTAGGTCCACGTGGACTGATGCCTAATCCAAAGTCTGGTACAGTTACTTTGGAAGTAGGAAAAGCAGTAAATGAAGTAAAAGCTGGTAAAATCGACTTTAAAGTTGATAAAACTGGTATCATCCACACCTCCATTGGTAAGGTGTCATTTGATGCGAAGAAAATTGCTGAAAATGCGCAAGAAGTGATCAATACCTTGATCAAATTAAAGCCATCTTCTGCAAAAGGTACGTATGTTAAATCGATCAATATATCTTCTACTATGTCCCCGGGCATTGTTATTGATAAGGCGACAGTAACTGGATTGTAATCATGACAAGAGAAGAAAAAAATCAGATTATTGATGAGTTAAGCGAAAAGTTCGCGGTAACTCCGTACTTCTACATTGCAAGTACAGCCGGTTTAACAGTGGCTCAAGCTACAGAATTCCGTAGAATGTGCTTTTCAAGAGGTTTAGAATACAAAGTATTCAAAAACACCTTGATCGCAAAAGCATTAGAAAAAACGGGAAATGACTATTCTGCATTCAACGAAGGTGTATTGAAAGGTATGTCTGGAATCATTTTCTCACCTGAAAATGCTAAAGTTCCAGCTAAATTGATCAAGGACTTCCGTAAAGAAGCTGGAAAAGATAAAATTACATTCAAAGGCGCTTCTATTGAAGGTGGATTGTACATTGGTGAAGACCAATTATCAGCACTCGAAAATATTAAGTCGAAAAACGAGATGATTGGAGAGGTTATTGGCCTATTGCAATCGCCTGCTAAAAACGTTATCTCTGCTCTTACAAGTGGCGAGAAGAAATTAGCTGGTATCGTGAAAACTTTAGGAGAGCGTCCTGAATAATTACTAGATTTTACCGGGGACAACCCCACAAAATAATTAATTCTTAACAATTAAATTTTCAAAAAATGGCAGATTTAAAAGCGTTCGCTGAACAATTAGTGAACTTAACTGTAAAAGAAGTAAATGAATTAGCTGCTATCCTTAAGGATGAGTACGGTATCGAGCCAGCTGCTGCTGGAGCAGTAGTAGTTGCAGGTCCTGCAGCTGGTGCTGGTGAAGGTGGTGATGCTCCTGCTGAGAAAACATCTTTCGATGTAATCTTGAAAGCTGCTGGTCCAAATAAATTAGCGATCGTTAAATTAGTTAAAGACTTAACTGGTTTAGGTTTGAAAGAGGCTAAAGATGTAGTAGATGCTGCACCGAAAGCTGTGAAAGAAGGGGTTTCTAAGGACGAAGCTGAAGGTTTGAAAAAATCTTTAGAAGAAGCTGGTGCTGAAGTTGAATTAAAATAATTCACACACTGATTTTTGGAAAAAGGGAATGGCAACATTCCCTTTTTTTTGCTTTATTTGAGTTTCCATTGCCTAATATCTCATTCTTCACATGCGTGATTTGATTCAATTACTTCCCGATGCCATAGCTAACCAGATTGCTGCCGGTGAAGTGGTACAAAGACCCGCTTCCGTCGTGAAAGAGCTAATGGAAAATGCCATAGATGCTCAAGCGACTTATATTCAACTCATCATCAAAGATGCGGGCAAAGGCATCATACAGGTTATTGATAATGGCACAGGAATGTCGGAAGTAGACGCTCGAATGTGTTTTGAACGACATGCCACTTCCAAAATCAGAAAGGCCGAAGATTTATTTAGTATCAAAACTATGGGATTCCGAGGAGAGGCCATGGCCTCTATTGCCTCTGTAGCTCAAGTGGAACTGAAAACCAAGAGAGAACAAGACGAATTAGGTACCTTAGTTAGGATAGAAGCCTCAGTTCTAAAAACACAAGAAAATATCCAATGCCCTGTCGGAACTTCCATAACAGTAAAAAATCTATTTTATAATATCCCAGCCAGAAGGAATTTCCTTAAATCAAACCCTGTGGAAATACGTCATATTTTAGACGAATTCCAACATATTGCCCTAGCACATCCTGAAATACGATTTTCTTTGGTACAAAATGACCAACAAACCTATCAGCTAGCTTCGGAAAAATTGGGTAAAAGAATTGTCGACTTGTTTGGTAAATCCTATCGGGAGCAATTGGCAGCTTGCGAAGAGGAAACTTCTTATGTTAGTATCAAGGGATATGTCGGAAAACCAGAACACGCCAAAAAAACCAGAGGCGAGCAATTCTTCTTTGTTAATGATAGATATATTAAGAATGCTTACCTAAATCATGCAGTAATGAGCGCCTATGAGCGACTATTACCTGAGGGAGCATTCCCTTTCTATGTGCTCTTTTTAAGCATTGATCCTAGCCATATTGATATCAATGTACATCCTACCAAAACTGAGATCAAATTCGACGACGAGAGAGCAATTTATGCCATAGTTCAGGCTGCAGTTAGAAAAACCTTAAGCATCAATAATTTAATTCCAGCCTTAGATTTCGACACTAATGTAAACTTCAATATCCCTGCCATTTCATCTGGCATGAATGATACTTCAAGTTCTAGAAACTTCTCAAATCCAGGAAGCAATAGCACTCCAAGAAATGCACAAGATGCTTGGAAAAAACTCTATGAAGGTCTACAAGATAATATTCAGGCATTTGAAAAACAGGCACCGTCTGTACATACGCCTATGTTTGAACGAGATCCAATAGGAGCCGAAACCATCATTCAAAGCAGAGCCAATCAACGAGAAAATACAGAATTCAATTCTTCTAATTTTCAAGTAATACAGGTCCTTTATAAATATTTAGCCTTAAGCTGGTCCAATGGGCTAATCCTAATAGATCAAAAGAGAGCCTATCAGCGCATCCTTTATGATCAGTTTATGGATCACTTACAGAAAAAAAATGGGGCTTCTCAACAATTATTATTCCCCAAAATACTTCATATCAATCCTGCAGATCAATCCATCTTAGAAGAAATCAAGGAAGACTTAGCCTACCTTGGATTTCAACTGGATCTTGAAGATGGCATACATTATTCCGTCAAAGGGATTCCAGCTGGCCTAGGCGAAGAGGACGGTCAATCCATACTGGAAGGAATACTAGAGCAAGTGAAGCATGAATCAAGTGATTTAGCGAAACACCGGAACGAAAAAATAGCCCAAGTAATGGCTAATAGATCTGCAATCAGATATCAGCAAAAGAAATTAAGTACAGAAGAGATGAATGCATTGGTCGAACAACTCTTCGCCAGCAGTAATCCTAATTTATCACCCAATGGAGAACGGATTAGTCGTGCTTTAAATACCCTCGAACTACTCGATCTATTACAATAGTCTACCTTTTATATTTTGGCTTCGATTTAAAATGTTTCTTGGCCATTTTTACTATGGCATAAATCATATTAGCTACTGTGGCAGGAACCATGGTTATTAAGCCCATTCCTTGCTTATAATTTGGATTCTGATTTAAAAAATCATTGATGTACTTATTTTTATGTCGGAGCGTCTCAAAGTTTAAGCTCGTCTCCTCCATCTTAAATGGGGTATTTCGAATGCGTTTATAACGTTCTATTTCAAACAAATCGTAAATCTTATTGATAGTATCCGTTTGTGAGGAAATATTATTCTCGTAACGCAAGAAATTTTTGGTATACTCCCTTATCACCGAATAAATTACTGGATTAATGGGATTGGAATAAAAAACAACCTTCTTGGATAAATTCTTCAATTTGATGAAAATCATCTCCCACAAGAAATCATGGTAAGGCATTTTAACAATATGTCGATAATTTCGCTCAACAGATAAAGTTAGTCGAATAATTACTAAATCTTCATGCGTTAAAATGGTAAAATAGCAAAAACCTACCATTCGATCTTTTACTTCAAAACTCCACACAAAAACTTCATCAGGGACTGGTTGACAAAAGGAACCTCCTAAGGCTTCCTCTAAACTAAGATTTGGACCAATGGTATGAGTTAAAATTGTATAAATGCCTGAAAACAAGTCGGAATGAATATCAATATCATGCTTCTTGATGTGGTACTTGACGACCCTCATAGAAAATTTTATATATGTAGAAAAGAGAAGAATAGTATTAAGCTATAAAGAAAGCTTAATTTTCTTAATTAATTATCCTTTGGGTATATAAGAGAGGGATAATTTACCTTTGAATCAAAAGAAGATTATTATTTTGCTAATTCTACGGCTCTATCACGAGCCGCAAAAATCCCTTTCTGAAGTCCATACCCCACTCCTTTTTCAGCAAAAGTCTTTAAGGCCGCTTCAGTAGTTCCACCTTTTGAGGCTACCGCCTGAATCAATTCATCTAACGATTTATCACTTGTTTGCATCAAATGATATGAACCCAACATCGTTTGCTTTACAAGCAAAGCAGACATAGAAGGATCAAAGCCCATGGCCACACCAGCATCAATCATATTTTTAATGAGGTAGAAAAAATAGGCTGGTCCGCTACCGCTTAAACCAGTCACCGCATCCAGCAAACTTTCTTCTTCCAGAAAAACGGCTCTCCCCGTAGAATTGATTAAATTTTCTGCCAAACGAATGTCAGAGAGACCCACTTCTGGGGCACAAGCAAATGCTGTCATTCCCATTCCCAACAAAGCCGGGGTATTGGGCATAGCCCGAATAATCAATGGATAGGCTAAGCTATCTTGCAATTTCTTAATAGGAATACCCGCCATGATGGAAAGCACCAATTGGCCAGGACGTAGAAAACGCTTCAATTCATCTGAAACCGAGGGATAATCTTGAGGTTTAACAGATAAAATCACCAGATTAACGAAAGATATTTTTTCTGAGATAGTATCTACCACTACACCAGCTTTTTGCTCTTGTAAGATGTCTCCTCTTTCCTTGTTCTTTTCGATCAACAACAAATCTTCTTTCTTGACAAGATTATATTGAATGAATGAATTGGCAAAAGCCATTCCCATATTTCCACATCCGATGATAGCAATTTTCATGTGTTATTTACCTTTAAATAAGTCTTCTAAAAATTTATCTAAGCTAGCTCCTCTAAGTCCTTTGGCTAAAATTTTGCCCTCTCTATCCAACATAAATGTCATCGGAATAGCCGAAACTTGGTAGGCTTGTGCGGCCACCGAATTCCAATATTGTAAATCAGACACATGTTTCCATGTTAATTGATCCGTTTCAATCGCTTTGAGCCAGGCATTTTTATCTTGGTCTAAACTGACTCCGAAAATCTCAAAGCCTTTATCCTTAAATCGCGCATAGGTCTTAATGACATTAGGATTCTCCCGGCGACATGGACCACACCAGCTAGCCCAAAAATCAATGAGTACATATTTTCCTCGTAAAGAAGACAGGGCAACCGTTTCCCCTGTAGGTGAAGGAAGATTTATCTCGGGAGCCTCTGAACCCACGCTTACCCCCTTCAGTCGCTTCAAATTTTCCAAGAAAGGTTTAATTTGAGCATGGTTTGGTCTTGCTGCCCTAAACTTATCAGCAATCATTTCCAAAGTAGCCATTTCACTTTCTACCGGTAAAAAATTGGTTGTCCACAAAGCCACTAAATTGGTGCCCATTTGCGGAATCAACGATTTAATTTGATTTAATGCAAGGTTTTGTGCTACCTCAAACTCCTTCTGAATCCTAGACTGTGTGGAGGGAGTCTTTTGAATTTCCGCATTCCATGCAATTACCTTTTTTTCAAGATTTCTGGAGATGGCCATGACTTGATTCATCATATTGATATTTACCGATTCCCCAGAAACGCTATAGGTGCCAGGTTTATCAGGTAAATTTACCCCATCTGCCTCAACTCGGACTTGTTCTTGACCTTCTAAAATGAGTAATACTTTTTGAGGATTAGCTATATCGTAAAAATTGACTAAATAAAAGCCTCCATCTTCCAATACCCTTCCTTTAAAAGTTACCTCTTGATTGGGATTGGGAATTTGAGAATCAATTTTTACGGGTTGTCCACGACCATTTAAGTATTCCAAATAAATTTTTCTTTGAGGCACCAATTGCTTTACCTTGACTTGAATCGTATATTCCTGTGCTTTCAACACAAAGGACAATAGCACAAATAAGAATAATGTTATACGCTTCATAGAGTGTATGTATTTATTTAGAAAGAGCTTCTTGCACTAATTGATTGACTAATTTTGGATCTGCTTTACCTTTTGATCTTTTCATTACTTCTCCAATAAAAAGAGCAACAAGTCCTTTTTTCCCCTTATGATATTCATTTACCTTATCAGGGAATGCATTAATTACATCTTGAACGAATTGAACCAGCTCATCATTATCATTCGATAATCCCCAACCTTGTTCTTCGACCAATTGCTTCGGACTTTTACCGGTTTCTATCAAACATAAAGGGAATAGTTGGTGAGCCGCTAAATTATGCGTGATTATCCCTTGTTCAACCAAATCCACAATTTCAGCTAAATTTTGGGGACTTATTTCCAAATCCTGAATGTGCAAAAGACGCTCATTCAAATGAGATTTTACCGGACCCATCAACCAATTGGATACGGCTTTGTAGGATTTCGAATAGCTAGCAGTTTCCTTGAAGAACAAGGCCATTTCTTTGGTATCAGCCAAAAAATGGGCGTCATAGGTCGGTAATCCATATTGATCTATTAATTCTTGTTCTTGCTCCCAAGGAAGCAAAGGCATAGTCGCTTTGATCTCATTGATCCAATCTTGACTAATGTTCAAAGGTGCCAAATCGGGTTCCGGGAAATAGCGATAATCGTTCATGGTTTCCTTTACCCGCATGCTAGATGTTTTTCCCGTATGAGCGTCAAAGGTACGTGTTTCTTGTATGACACTTTCTCCTGCATCCAAAAGTCCCGCCTGTCGTACACATTCATACTCAATAGCCCGTTGAATATTTCGAATGGAATTCATATTCTTGATTTCCACTTTTGTCCCTAGCTGAGTAGTACCTTGCGGTCTTAAAGAAATATTAACGTCCGCTCTAAGAGAACCCTCTTCCATGTTACCGTCACAAATACCTAAATAACGAACCAGTTTTCTGATCTCAGAAACCAAAGCAAAAGCTTCTTCCGAGGAATGCAAAGTAGGATCTGTTACCATTTCAATCAAAGCAGTACCCGCACGGTTATAGTCAATAAAGCTGTATGGATTGTCCCCTTCATGGAGGGATTTACCAGCATCTTCTTCCAAATGTATGTGATGAAAGGAAATATATTTTTCTTCTGATTTAAGTTTTACTTTGATTTGACCACCTTGACAAATGGGAGTTTTATCTTGGGTTATTTGATAGCCTTTTGGAAGGTCAGGATAGAAATAATTTTTCCTGTCAAAGTATTGCCAAGCACAAATTTGAGATCCCAACGCGATTCCCATTTTAATGGCATACTCAACCGCTTTCTTATTCAAAAAAGGTAAGGTACCAGGGTGACCCAAACTGATGGGGGAAATTAATGTATTTGCTTCTCTCCCAAAACGGACAGCGTCGCTCGCAAATATTTTGGAGTCTGTTTGCAACTGGGCATGTATTTCAAGTCCGATTACTGGTTGATAAGTAGAAGATTGGAATGTACTCACAGATTTGAAAAATTAAATCATCAATAGTCTGTAAAGATACGAAAAAGGATAGGAATGCTAGGCTTAGGCTTTGATTTTACAAGTGCAGGCTACTTTATGTTTGTAGTTGACCCAGTAACCTATCGAAATAAATAGCCCTAGTAACAGTCCAAATGCCCAATCTGTGGAATTTTTAGCCCAAGTAATTTCCACCAGCTTCACAACAATGGCCAATCCCAAAAACATCATCGGAATAGGTTTACGATGTTTTCGATAATCTTGGAACAAGAGTACCGAGGCAAAAAGGAAACTAACAGATACTAAAATCCACTCAAAAGTAGTAGTAAAAGCAAAGCTACTTGCGATATAGGGCGCAAAAAATAAAAATATGGGCAAGGTCATGCAATGAATAGCACAAGCTATAGAGAAGAATAATCCCATCTTTTCCACATTCATTAAATGACGATATTTTTTCATTATTTAAATATCTGTATAATTATTTAACTTCTAGTTTAAATTCAAGATCTATATCTGTTGAGCCTAGATCTTCATCACCAGTTTTCGTTCTTTTACCATTGGCAGGGGGCTGATGCTTTAATATCACGTGTAATTTACCAGAACCTTTACCTTGCGTTTTACCTGAGTTTTTTAAACCCAAAGGCAGGTTGTTTTTGTCTTTATCTTTCGCCTTAACTGAAAAAAGAGATGCGGGGGTAACTTTGAATACAAATAAATGAGCTTCAGCATCGTCCTCGATCTTCTTAGTAACATCCACACGAGTGGGCTTGGAATCATCATATACCTTAATATCCATGTCATAACTTTCATTTGCTTCCAATAAAATGGATTCAAATTTATCTGGTGGAGTTAGAGAATTGGCATCAAGATCTTGAAAAGCAAATGTTTTAGTAACACCTTTAGAATTGGTAAAACCTAATTCTACCGTAGTAATTAACTCATTATCATCAGTAGGCTCCACCTCTTCCCCTTTTTTACAGGATAATAGAGAAATCATCAAAACCAAGAAAAGAAAGAATGTGTATTTCATTATTATTATTTTGCAATACTGTTGCAAATATAGTAAAAAAGAACTTATGCAACAATGTTGCATAAAATATTTTTTTTAAATCAAACATCTAATATGAAAAATAGACATTAGATCAAGATGAAAATCAATACATATACATTCAAAGGTTAAACTTTATACTAAGATGGGAACGAAGCGGCAGGCGGAAAGAAATTATAAATTAGAAAGTATAAATGATGGTGGAATCCTAATGCCCAATAAAAAACGGTTAATCCCAACGAAAGATGGGAACGGAGCATGAGCGAAGCGGCAGGCGCATTTTTGACTCCGTGTGTAGGGCATAAGCTAAGTGTCAAAAATTAAAGCCGTATGCGGAGTGAACATCGGTTCCGCAATGCGGAATTCGTGTTGGATTAACCGTATTAAAATAAGTTTTTTTGTTTCTTTTTTTCTCCAAAAAAAGAAATACCTAAAGAAGAGCTTTGAAGTGATGTTAGGCTAAAACAATAAGTCATTTGTTGGAATTACAAATTCCAATTATCTGTCATTCGACATGACCCTGCGGAACATGTCGAACAGCATTATTAGTTTGACATCCTGTAGCTAAAACTGATTTCAGATTAGATAAAGCAACTCAATCAACTTATATTTTTTATGCTTGGGATTATCTATACCAGCGGTTAATCCCGACGAAAGATGGCAACGGAGCATGAGCGAAGCGGCAGGCGCATTTTTGACTCCGTGTGTAGGGCATAAGCTAAGTGTCAAAAATTAAAGCCGTATGCGATGTGAACATCGGTTCCGCAACGCGGAATTCGTGTTGGATTAACCGTATTAAAATAAGTTTTTTGTTTCTTTTTTCTCCCAAAAAAGAAATACCTAAAGAAGAGCTATGAAGTGATGTTATTCTAAAATAATAACTCATTTAATGGAATTACAAATTCCAATTATCTGTCATTCGACATGACCCTACGGAACATGTCCAACAGCAGATTTTAAACGATAATTGTTTGATGGAAATCTCCATTCCATTAGGGCATAAAAAAAGCCCACTAGGAATAGCGGGCTTGATAATAATAACTTGGAGCTTACTTACTTTCCCGGGTTTGATCCCAGTATCATCAGCGGTGCGGGGCTTAACTTCTCTGTTCGAGATGGGAAGAGGTGAACACCCGTCCTATCGGCT
>NZ_SDHY01000030.1 GCF_004118285.1 Aquirufa rosea
TGCTACTGTAACATTTACTTCACATACAGTTTCTGGTACTACGACTACCATTACGGCCACTGATAATACTAGCTTAACGGGTACTACTTCTAACATAACTACCGGTGTAGGTACGGCTTCTAAATTAGTTGTTTCTAACATCGGGCAACAAACTGCAGGGACTGGATTTGCGGTAACAGTTACTTTAACTGATGATAATGGCAATGCTGTCAATGCCACAGCTGACGGTACAGTGACCTTGACTCGTAAAACAGGAACAGGTACTTTAGGTGGTACTTTAACAGGTACCATCACTTCGGGAAGTAGTGCAGTAACCATTTCGGGTGTTACCTACACCAAGGCAGAAACAGGGGTAGAATTAACCGCTACCGGTTCCGGTTCGGGTAATGTAAGTAGTAAAACAGGCAATTCCAATGCATTTACCGTAGTAGCTGGAGCAGCTAGCAAATACATCGTAACAAGCAGCTCTTCTTCTCCTACCGCTGGGGGTACCGTAACCATCACCGCTC
>NZ_SDHY01000031.1 GCF_004118285.1 Aquirufa rosea
TTTTCGAGAAAGAATTCAAGGGGAGAAAGAAACAAGCGGGCTTGTAGCTCAGGTGGTTAGAGCGCTACACTGATAATGTAGAGGTCCGTGGTTCGAGTCCACGCAGGCCCACCAACAAAAGCAAAAGATTCACAGCCTAAAGCGATGTTGAGGCAAGCTGGACAAGCTAGAGAAGAAAGCCAATAACGGGGGATTAGCTCAGCTGGCTAGAGCACCTGCCTTGCACGCAGGGGGTCAACGAACTGGCCGTCCGCGTTCGAATCCGTTTTCTCCACTCAGAGAAACAAAATTACCACATTAGGCAAACGAGTCTAATGAATAAAGAGATTAACAAGTAAAACCCAATTAAATTTGGGGGATTAGCTCAGCTGGCTAGAGCACCTGCCTTGCACGCAGGGGGTCAACGGTTCGAATCCGTTATTCTCCACACTGTTGAATAACGCAAGGGGTCAACGGAATTACATTCCGTGTTGAATCCGT
>NZ_SDHY01000032.1 GCF_004118285.1 Aquirufa rosea
TTCGATGGTGAGGATGTGCCCCGTCATCTGCTGGTTGCGCCATTCCAGCATGGACGCCAGCGTGGTGCTCTTGCCGGTGCCGGTGGCGCCCACCATCAGGATGAGGCCGCGCTTCTCCGTCACCAGCTGCGCCAGCAGCGGCGGCACGCCCAGCGAATCGAGCGATGGGATCTCGAAGGGAATGCAGCGGATGACCGCGGCGATGCTGCCCCGCTGCTTGAAGGCCGAGAGCCGGAAGCTGCCCACGCGTGAGACGCTGATGCCGACGTTGAGCTCGCCGGTGTCGTCGAGCTCTTCCAGTTGCTGCGGTGCCAGCATCTCGGCCAGCAGCTGGCGCGTCTGGTGCGTGGTGAGGACCTGGTCGGAGAGCTGGAGGATCTGCCCGTTGATCTTGATGAGGATGGGCGTGTTGGCCGACATGTAGACGTCGGACGCGTTTTTCTCCGCCAT
>NZ_SDHY01000033.1 GCF_004118285.1 Aquirufa rosea
TTACCTACCGTTACTGCCACTCAAAACCAAACCGTTTGTGCAGGTGCTAAAGTAACTTTATCAGGTTCAGGTGCTTCTTCCTACGCTTGGAACAATGGCATCACCAATGGTACAGAATTTACCGCTACCGAAACTAAAACCTATACCGTAACTGGTACGGATACCAATGGTTGTACCAACACCGCCACTTCCATTGTCACCGTAAATACTTTACCTACCGTTACTGCCACTCAAAACCAAACCGTTTGTGCAGGTGCTAAAGTAACTTTATCAGGTTCAGGTGCTTCTTCCTACGCTTGGAACAATGGCATCACCAATGGTACAGAATTTACCGCTACCGAAACTAAAACCTATACCGTAACGGGTACGGATGCCAATGGTTGTACCAATACGGCCACTTCCATTGT
>NZ_SDHY01000034.1 GCF_004118285.1 Aquirufa rosea
TTTCTGGTACTACGACCACCATTACGGCCACTGATAATACTAGCTTAACGGGTACTACTTCTAACATTACTACCGGTGTAGGTACGGCTTCTAAATTAGTTGTTTCTAACATCGGGCAACAAACCGCAGGGACTGGATTTGCGGTAACAGTTACTTTAACTGATGATAATGGCAATGCTGTCAATGCCACAGCAGATGGTACAGTGACCTTGACTCGTAAAACAGGTACAGGTACATTAGGCGGTACATTAACAGGTACCATCACTTCGGGAAGCAGTGCAGTAACCATTTCGGGTGTAACCTACACCAAGGCAGAAACAGGAGTTGAATTAACCGCTACTGGTTCAGGTTCAGGTAATGTAAGTGGTAAAACAGGCAATTCCAATGCATTTACCGTA
>NZ_SDHY01000035.1 GCF_004118285.1 Aquirufa rosea
TCACTGGGCTACTTGAAGCAGTTGCACCCGAGAAAGTAATATTTTTAGCTCCTGTGTAACTAGTAGCTGTATTGCCACTAGCGTCTTGTGCAGTAACGGTAATCGTTTGTGACCCTCCTGCCGTTTGGGTGCCTGTACCAGTCACCACTAATTTAGTCGCTGCTCCTGGGTTGATGGTTACGGAAGAACTAGTCACAGCGGTTCCTGTAGCAGGTGTGAAGGTAAATGTTCCACTTCCTGAAGTTCCAGTAAACTTCAAGCCTAAACTCGTCAAATTGGCTACTCCGCTCGTGAAATCACCTGCTCCTGTTAATTTATTCGTCCCCGATAAGCCACTAATACTTCCTGTTAAACTACTAGTAACTGTCACATTAT
>NZ_SDHY01000036.1 GCF_004118285.1 Aquirufa rosea
CTCAGCTGGCTAGAGCACCTGCCTTGCACGCAGGGGGTCAACGGTTCGAATCCGTTATTCTCCACACTGTTGAATAACGCAAGGGGTCAACGGAATTACATTCCGTGTTGAATCCGTTATTCTCCACATAGAGTACCCAACATTAAACGAACGAGTTTAATGAAGAGATTTAGTAGAACTTAAATGTAGACGATAATTTATCATTTATAATTTATCACTTATCATTTATCATTTAAGTACAGCCTCCCTCCTACTTCAACGGAAGTAGAATGATTGGGAAACGATGTAGAGATTTATTAGTTAACTAGTAAAGATTTACACAAGGTTCTTTGACATATTGTGAGA
>NZ_SDHY01000037.1 GCF_004118285.1 Aquirufa rosea
TTTTTTGTGCAATGATTTGGAATAAGGAAAATAAACCTACATCTTTGCACTCCGATTTAGCGACTACAACGGTAGTTGTTCGAAGTACGAGAGGCTTTATGGCTTAAAAGCGAATAAGAAAAAAAAGGATACGAGACTTTAAGTTTCGAATTTTTTTTGTCTTCAAGTTTTTGAGTGATTTAAGGTTAATGTAAGTACAAAGAGTTCTTTGACGTGTTGATAAAAGGAAAAAGTTCATAACTATTTAAGTTAGTTATGAAGAGTAAAGAATAGCATTCAAGACAAGGATAAAGACAATTCTTATTATATATAAGAGCAAGTCAAA
>NZ_SDHY01000038.1 GCF_004118285.1 Aquirufa rosea
TCACTGGGCTACTTGAAGCAGTTGCACCCGAGAAAGTAATATTTTTAGCTCCTGTGTAACTAGTAGCTGTATTGCCACTAGCGTCTTGTGCAGTAACGGTAATCGTTTGTGACCCTCCTGCCGTTTGCGTGCCTGTTCCTGTCACCACTAATTTAGTCGCTGCTCCTGGATTAATAGTAATAGCTGAACTAACAGCAGCTGTACCCGTTGTGGGCGTAAAAGTAAACGTTCCGGAACCAGATGTTCCCGTAAACTTCAAGCCTAAACTCGTCAAATTGGCTACTCCGC
>NZ_SDHY01000039.1 GCF_004118285.1 Aquirufa rosea
CAGTACCAGCAACTGTATGGGTAGTTAAAACGACCGTGGCAATACCACTGGCATTGGTGGTTGTAGAAGCAGATGCGAAGCTACCGTTAGCATCAGACTTGGTCCAATTGACGGTTTGTCCATTGGTACTGACAGGGTTGTTATTGGCGTCAGCTAATTGAGCAGAGATGGTCACCGTAGCTCCAGCGACAGGTGAATAGCCAGAAGAGGTCACTAGGTATTTGGTAGCAGTACCAGCCACCGTAGTGATGGTAGGAGAAGTACCTGTAATACTTGAAG
>NZ_SDHY01000003.1 GCF_004118285.1 Aquirufa rosea
CTTTTTTTATGCCCTAATGGAATGGAGATTTCCATCAAACAATTATCGTTTAAAATCTGCTGTTGGACATGTTCCGTAGGGTCATGTCGAATGACAGATAATTGGAATTTGTAATTCCATTAAATGACTTATTATTTTAGAATAACATCACTTCATAGCTCTTCTTTAGGTATTTCTTTTTTGGGAGAAAAAAGAAACAAAAAACTTATTTTAATACAGTTAATCCAACACAAATTCCGCGTTGCGGAACCGATGTTCACTCCGCATACGGCTTTAATTTTTGACGCTTGGCTAAGTCCAGCGCAGGGGTCAAAAATGCGCCTGCCGCTTCGCTCATGCTCCGTTGCCATCTTTCGTCGGGATTAACCGCTGGTAGCAGATACACTCATGTAAATATATCCTAATTTATCATTGGTTAACGTATTTTAATAAAGCTGTTCGACATGTTCCGTAGGGTCACATGTCGAATGACAGATAATTGGAATTTTTAATTCCAACAAATGACTTATTGTTTTAGACTAACATCACTTCAAAGCACTTCTTTAGGTATTTCTTTTTTTGCTAAAAAAAGAAAATTCTAGGTACTGGATGAAAAGAAAAGTTAGAGGCTAAAAATTTTAATTATTCTGAGTATTTAAATCTTATGGCATTTCTTTTTTTGTTAAAAAAAGAAAATCCTAGATAATAGCTGAAAAGAATTGTTTGAGGGAAAGGATTTTAATTTTCCTGTGTTTTTTTTAAAAGGAAACCATATTCGAATTATTTCTAGATTTTAACTAGTTTATTTTTTTTAAATCCACACCTATTGCACCCTTACTTCCCATGCAATTACTCTTATTTTAATACTTTTACTGTATGAAAGTTGCTGGGTTCATTTTATCTTTCCTATTATTACCACTTTTGCTTTGGGCAAATCAATATGTATACTATCTGAATCCAAAGGATAAGAAAGCCTATCGAATTGATTTAATAAAAAAAGAAATTGCTCGCCTTGATTCTAATTCTAATTGGGTTTATTATCATAGCCTGTTAGCTGATTCCTCTTATCATCCTGATTTAATGAAAACAGGAGAGTTTACTATTATTCAAAAAAAGAATACTAATCGCTTACATATTTTTCAAGAATGTACTAATCAGATATATGTTGTAGACCTTACTAGTTTTCAATTAAAACGTCAGGATGAGACCTATTACCGAGGTGATAATTGTTCTTCATATCGATTCTTTAGAGGAGATTTGGTTTATTCCATTGGTGGATATGGCTTTTGGAGAACCAATAACCACTTGATATATTTTGATAAGAAAACCAAAGAATGGGAAGCCGTAAATTCTTATGGAGAATCTCCTGAAGGGATATATCATGGTTTTGTTAGTTTTATTCCCGAAAAAGATGTGCTTGTAACTTTTTCTAATTACCACACGGATGTAAATCATGAATATGGTAAATTGAAACTTGACAACTCAATATATCAGTTTTCTTTTTTTACTAAATCATGGAAAAAATTAGGAGAAGTAACACATCCTGAAATTTCTAAAATACTCGAGGAGTATAGTTATGAAGATAGACAATATCTTTTTTTTACTGGGAAGTATTTTGTATTTGAATCTCCCAATAATACAAATGGAATTCATAAATACTATTTTATTAATCCCAGGACTTTAGAGGTATTTTCTTATGATGATTTAGAGCTGAAATATTCAAGAATAGATTTGCGCTCTATTCAAGTAACTAATACCACTGTTTTCAAAAATGGCCCTTGGGTACTCACTGTTCTACAAAATCAGAATACGAATTCCTCTAACAGCTTTATATTAATTAATTTTGATGACCTCGCAAAAAATGCCAGGTTTATCGGTTTTTTAAATGATTTACCTTGGTATAAAACGGATTGGTTTTATGGCTTAATCCTTTTTAGTCTTGTCGCATTGCTTTTAATTTTTACGAAAAACTTGAAACTGAGTAAGGGAAAAAAAGAACCGAGGTATACTGCTTTACAAGAATCAAAGCTTGAGTTGGAAAATTCTTCACTGCTATTGTTAAAGTCTATAATGGATAGCCAACAATCAGGAGGTATGGCCATTGAGGAGGTGAACCGAATATTAGAAATTGATAATTTGGCATTTGATACGCAACGTTATCGTCGAAGTGCCATCATCAATCAAATTAATCAAACGCTTACTTTATTGACGGGGGAAAAAAACACCATTGTTAGGATCAACTCAGAGGATGACCGAAGGCAGAAACGCTACAAAATAAACTCTAACTGTCTAGAAATATTACGTAAGAAATTAAAGGATTAAGAAGGATTATTACAAAGATTACAAATTCCCTGAATAAGTAAATTGCTTTCTTTCTTGATGAAATTCTTCGGTAAATTGATGGCTGGTATATGTACCAATTCCAAACAAGTAGTTTGACCACATTGGTCACATTTGAAGTGAACGTGGTCATGCTGATGTACATGACCACCTTGGTGGCATAATTCTTTACAGAGAGCGTATTTAGTGCCACCTATATCATCCAATACTTTATGAATTAATCCCTGATTTAAAAAGGTCTTTAAAGTTCTATATACCGTAACTCGATCAAACTGACTACTTAATTCTTGTTCAATATCACTTTGACTCAAAGCGTATTCATGGGATTGTAATAAACTAAGTACTTCCCGCCTACATGGAGTGGGACGGAGATCAAAGTCGGATAAACTGAGTGATGACTGCTCCATGTATTTAAATTAGATCTGATTGCAATTTGACCATTTTTTGATAAATTCCATCCTTCCGATTCATCAATTCCTCGTGATTTCCAGTTTCCACAATTTGCCCCTCTTGCATCACCAATATTTTATCAGCCGTGCGAATAGTGGAAAGTCGATGTGCTATAATCAAGCTAGTTCTATTTTTCATCAATTCCTCCAAAGCAGATTGCACCCATTTTTCCGATTCAGAATCTAAGGCACTAGTAGCCTCGTCTAGCAGTAAAAACTTTGGGTTCTTCAAGATAGCTCGAGCAATGGCAATTCGCTGCCTTTGACCTCCAGATAATTTTACTCCTCTTTCTCCCACCAAAGTATCCCATTTTTCAGGGAAGGATTCTATGAATTGTTTGGCAAAGGCCAATTCCGCGGCCTTAGAAATTTCCTCAAAAGTGGCATCTGGTTTACCGTATGCAATGTTTTCCCGAATGCTTCCTCCAAATAATAAAACTTCTTGAGGTACTAATGCCACCAACTTTCTCCAATCACTTACATCATAAGATTGAATATCAGTTTCTCCCAATAAAATTTTACCTGAATTTGGTTCATAAAAACGCATAAATAACTGCACTAATGTAGATTTACCTGTCCCAGAACTCCCTACTATTGCTACTTTTTCCCCAGGTTCAATCGTGAAATTAATTCCTTTCAAAATAGGAACATTGGGTCTACTTGGATAAGTGAAATGCACATCTTTTATCTCTATTTTGCCAAATGGAATATCCATCTTTTGTTCATGTTGGATATTAATCTCAGATGGGTCATCCATGATTTCTAATATCCTCTCTGAAGCCCCAATCGTTTTTTGCAATTGTGCATAAATATCTCCTAAGCCCCCTACAGAGCCTCCAATAAAGGCAGTATAAAAAATAAAGGTCAATAACTCTGCCAAAATCAAATCACCTGATGCCACTAGTTGAGCACCGTACCAAACCACCCCCACAATGCCGCCAAACAAGGCAAATATGATGAAACTGACAAAACCTCCACGGAAGGTTGCCGCCTTTAATGATTGTTCCACCACCCGATTGAGAGAATTCACATAGCGATTGACTTCCCATTTTTCATTGGTAAACGATTTTACCGCTTGAATGGATTGGAATGTTTCTTCTACGATGATATTGGTGGATGCCAACTCGTCTTGGGATTTTTTGGACACCTTACGGATAAATCGACCAAAAACCAATGCAGCAATTACTAATACCGGGAATGTGGCCAACATGAACAAGGTCAATTTCCAGGATAAATACGTGATTAATGCGATACCACCAACCAAGGTGAATATTTGCCTAAAGAATTCAGCTAATGTGATGGAAAGTACATCTTGAAGTTGGGTGATATCCGAAGTAATCCTACTCATCATTTCACCTACACGTCTTTTTTCAAATTGAAATATGGGTAATGTGATGATTTTAGAATAAAGGTTCAATCGCACATCTCTCATGGCTTTCTCTGATACTTGTGCAAAAGTGTAGATTCGGAAAAAGGATAAAATGGCTTGAATTACCAAGATCAAAAAGAAAAAGATTGTAACCTGGTTGATTGTGAAGTTAGATTTCCCTTCCATCACTTTGGTCATTTCACCAATCAACAAGGGGAAACTTAAAGTGGTCAAATTGGAAAAAAACAAAAAAAACATTCCTGTTATAAATGTCCATTTGTATGGGAGAATGAATTTGTAAATTCTTAATGCTTTACGAATACCCTCTTTGTTAATTTTTCTAGCATCTTTGGGGTCAGCACCTTCACCAAATTTCTCGTGTCTCTTGGCCATATATTTATTCTTTCGCTTTGCCTCTATATCCTGAGGCCTGGAATAATTGGTTGGCATCTGGTTTTGCCATTACCTCTGCCAAACTTTCATTCGGGTGATTTGTTTGATAGGCTTCAATGATTTTCCATCCTAACCAGCGACCAATGGACCCTGGACATGCCGGTCCTATTTCAATGGTCTTAGGTCTCTCTCCCAGATATTTAGCTTTGGTAAATTCATCCTGTTTGTACAACAAGGATTGATCAATGAAATGTTCCCAAATTTCTTGTTGAAACATCTCTGACTCGGTTAATTCTTTGTTGGTATAGCCAAAGAGCAAAGTGTCAGCAAGTGCTGGAGCCATTTTTTTAGCAAAGGCATAACTTTTTCCATACCAAATCATATCACTCAACATGGTGGCGTTTTGTGCGACATGTCGGTTAAAAAAATTGGAATACAACAGTAAAACTTGCCCAATTAGAGCACGAGGTTCTAATCTCCTCAACTGATAATCATAGGCATCTTGGGGTAAATACATACCTTTTTTTCCCATGAAATAATCTAAACCAATCACAATTAAGCTATCACTGACAATGACATGTTGACTTTTAAATTTACCAATGGCACCAAAGCCTGTAAAAACGGTGCGAACTTTCGGGATTTTAGCTTGAGGAAATTCATTCTTTACCTCTTGAAAAGCAGCTTGCAATTCTTTTTCTAAAACCTGACTTCCAAAAAAGGTTTCTTGTTGACTTTGTTCATAAAACTTACGCAAAGCTGGATTTTGAAATAGTATATACAAGTTTTTTGCAAGTTCCGGAGAGCGTTTTACAGAAGCCCCGAAATACGCTTCCATCACTTCAGGGTATTTTTGGAGGATACTATCAATCTGCTTTTCATTTCGACAATCCGCAATGCTTCGATCTAGTCGTTGAATGTCTAAACTAATCTTAGTTAACACCTTAGGAGCTGCGGCTTTTTCTTCCTTTGAATCGCAGGAACCCAAAGAAAAAAGTAGAATGATTATTCCTACATATCCACAAATACTTCGAAAGTTATTCATTTAGCTTAAGCGGGCTAACAATTCTTTTAAGGACTTAATTTTATTCTCAGCATCAGCCAATTTTTGCCTTTCTCTTTCTACTAAATCGGCTTTAGCATTTTGAACAAATTTTTCATTGGCTAATTTAGCTTCTACAGATTTTTTGAATCCTTCTAAATAAGAAAGCTCTTTTTCAGATTCTGCTCGCAATACAGCCGGATCCTCATTGCTTTCTAATGGAACAAAATATTGGTCTGATTTTACCACAAATGATTGTGCCTCTGCCATTGGCTCCTGAATAAACTGAATAGACTCCAAATTGGCCAGTTTTACCAAAATAGCCTGTATAGCTACATAAGCCGAAGGCTGCTCAGTTTTGATGCAAAGAGTCAAGGCTAATTTCGGAGATAATTGCTTGCTGTTTCTGATTTCTCTGATCTTCGTAATGATTTCAAATAACACATCAAATTGTGCAACCAAAGAAGAGTCTATACTTTTTGCTTGTGGAAATTCAGATCGACATATACTGATTCCCTCAGCTCTATTCTCCATATTTTGCCAAATTTCTTCAGTGATAAATGGCATATATGGATGTAACAAACGCATCAACTGATCAAAGAGACTCAAGGCAGACGACAAAGTATCTGATTCAATGGGACTTTGATAAGGCGGTTTGATGATTTCTAAGTATTTCCCACAATAATCATCCCACACTAAATTGTAAATACTTAATAGGGCATCTGAAATTCTGAATTTAGAAAAGTGATCCTGAACGTCAATGATGGTTTGAGATAATTTGGATTCAAACCACTGAGTAGCTAGTTGATGTTCTGGCAAGGAAGCTGCCTGAATAAGATCCAGTCCTTTCAAAAGGCGAAACGCATTCCATATTTTATTGGAGAAGTTTCTTCCTTGTTCACAAAGTTTTTCATCAAACAATAAATCGTTACCCGCAGGTGCAGAAAATAAAAGACCTGAACGCACCCCATCGGCACCAAACTTTTCAATTAAGTCCAAAGGATCCGGAGAGTTCCCTAATGATTTAGACATTTTTCTTCCCTGCTTATCCCTAACGATACCTGTTAAATAAACATTTTTAAAGGGTAACTCACCTCTCCATTCATAACCAGCCATGATCATTCGAGCGACCCAAAAGAATAAAATATCCGGACCCGTTACCAAATCATTGGTTGGGTAGTAATATTTAATGTCTTCATTTTCAGGGTTTTCTATTCCGTCAAATACCGAAATTGGCCATAGCCATGATGAGAACCAGGTGTCCAGAACATCAGGATCTTGGCTTAAATCATCCTCCACCAAAGCAAATAATTGGTATTTGTCCCGAGCAATTCTCAAGGCTTCTTTTTTATCTTTGGCCACAATCAAGGTGCCGTCTTGTAGATAAAATGCAGGGATTTGTTGACCCCACCATAACTGACGAGAAATACACCAATCGTGCACATTTTCCATCCAAGAACGGTACGTGTTTTTGAATTTGGCAGGATGCAGCTGTATGTTGTCATTCATGACATTTTCTAAAGCTGGTTTCGCCATTTCCTCCATTTTCAAGAACCACTGTAAGGATAATTTAGGTTCTATTACAGCACCTGTTCTCTCGGAAGTACCTACCGTAGATTTATATTCTTCTGTATGTACTAAATAGCCTTCTTCTGTCAATTGTTTAACAATACGTTTTCTAGCTTCAAAACGATCTAGCCCAACGAATAATACGGCTTTTTCGTTTAGGCTTCCATTGTCATCAATGATGTCAATGACAGGTAATTTGTGCTTGATACCCAGTTCGTAATCATTCAAATCATGGGCTGGTGTTACTTTTAGACAACCTGTTCCAAAGTCTGTGCTTACATAATCATCCGGAATAATACTGATTTCTCGATTGATCAATGGAATAAACACTTTTTTGCCATGCAGGGATAGGTAACGCTCATCCGATGGATTCACGCAGATAGCAGCATCGGCCATGATGGTTTCCGGACGAGTCGTGGCAATAGTTACATGCCCTGTTCCATCCACTAAAGGGTATTGGATATGGTATAATTTTGCCTGAACATCCTTATAAATAACTTCCTCATCAGATAGGGCGGTTTTGCCCTGAGGATCCCAATTGACCATTCTTACGCCACGGTAAATTAAACCCTTATTGTATAAACGCACAAAAGTATCAATGACCGCCTCATATAATTTAGGCTCCATGGTGAATCTTGTACGATCCCAATCACAGGAAGCTCCTAATTTTTTTAACTGATCTAGTATGATTCCACCATATTTATCCTTCCATTCAAAGGCATATTTCAGGAATTCCTCTCGACTAATATCTTTCTTTTCTATTCCTTTTTCTTTGAGCATTGCCACAACTTTTGCTTCCGTGGCAATGGAGGCATGGTCCGTTCCCGGAACCCAACATGCCTCTTTTCCCTCCATTCGTGCTTTTCTAATCAAGACATCTTGGATGGTGTTATTTAACATATGACCCATGTGCAAAACTCCCGTAACATTGGGAGGAGGAATGACGATGGTATAAGCCTCCTTGTTGGGATCAGGTTTGGAAGCAAAAAGCTTATTTTCCAACCAATAGGCATACCATTTTTGTTCTATTTCTTGCGGGGCGTAATTTTTGTCAATCATAAACGAATGGGGATTCCGTTTTCTGTACGGATTTATTATAGCCTACAAAGATAATTGATTTAGCTTAAAGAGGAAGGTGGTATTTTAAAACAATTCAATGTAATTTGGGTTTCGATTTAAAAGAAAAAGTATGGAAATTTTGCTTTGGCTTGGGACATTTATTTTGATGGAAGCCCTGGCTTGGTTTACGCACAAATACATCATGCATGGTTGGATGTGGACCTGGCATCAGTCGCACCATGTGCATCATAAAAATGTCTTAGAAAAGAATGATTTATTTTCGGTAATTTTTGGAATATTATCCACCCTAACCATCATCCTGGGTGCCGAAATTGAAGAATATCGGGCCTTGCTTTGGATTGGATTAGGTATTGCAACTTATGGATTATGTTATTTTGTTTTTCATGACGTAATCGTTCACCGACGAATAAAAATCAAGTTCAAAGCTCAAAATCGCTATTTAAAACGCCTGATAAAAGCACATTATGTGCATCATGAAGTACATGAAAAAGAAGGCGCAGAAGCTTTTGGATTCTTGTACGCCCCTAAAAAATACGAATAGCTTTATTTAATAAAACCCACTCCAACGGTTGAGTTCGAAAATTCATCAATCAAAATAAAGGCTCCATTGGCAGGGTTTTCTGCATAGGCATCTGCCACAATAGCTTGGGCAGTTCTCAACTGAATACCACCAATTTCATTTAATTTCAAGGAATCTACTTCATGTGTGGAAGTTTGTGCTACCACGTCTAATTTCTCCGTGATTTGTGAAATTTTGGCTTTTGTCTGATGTACTCCGTGTTGTAATAGGTAGGTTTTTCCGGGACTTAATGCCTGATGGTCGAGCCAACAAATATGAGCAGCAAAATCTTTTAAGAGGGGAGCCTCTTTGTCAGAGGCAAGTACGATAGAATTACCTCTCGAAATATCTACGTCGGTAGTCAAAGTGATCACGACAGAATCACCTGCCACCGCTTGCTGCAGTTGCTCGCCAAATTTTTCAATGGAAGCAATGGTACTTTCCTGACCTGTTGGTAAAGCGCGAATAACATCTCCTACTTTAAATGTACCAGAACTTACTTTTCCGGCATATCCACGGTAATCATGATATTCTTCTGTCTTTGGGCGAATCACCCACTGAACAGGGAAACGCGCAGGTGCATGGGCTAAACTCTCTGCAAACTCGAAAGCTTCTAATTCTCCCAAAAGTGTATTTCCTTGGTACCAAGGCATCTTGTCAGTAGGCTTGGTGATATTTTGTCCGAATAACGAAGAAATGGGCAAATAACTTACAGCTTGCCCTTCAAAGGTAGTTTGTGCCACTAATGAACCCAAACTAGCTTTAATGGCTTCAAATTTGGATTCGTCATATTGGACTAAATCCATTTTATTCACACAAATGATCACCTTAGGGATACGAAGAAGGGCTGCAATGGATAAATGGCGTGCAGTTTGTTCCACTACCCCTTGACGGGCATCTACCAAAATCAAAGATACTTTAGCATTGGAAGCGCCGGTAACCATGTTACGAGTGTATTCCACATGGCCAGGTGTATCCGCTATGATATATTTTCGGCTGGGTGTGGAGAAATAAATATGTGCCACATCAATGGTGATACCTTGTTCTCTTTCCGCGATTAAGCCGTCTGTAAGCAAAGAAAGATCTAAAAAGTCTAATCCTTTTCTTTTGGAAGCACTTTCCAATGCCTCTATTTTATCCTTCGTGATGGAGTTGGTTTCGTATAATAATCGGCCAATTAACGTGCTTTTGCCATCATCGACAGATCCTGCTGTAGCTATGCGTAAAATATCCATATTCCTTATCTCTCCAATTAAAAATACCCCTGTTGTTTTCTTTTTTCCATGGCAGCTTCCGAACGCTTGTCATCAATTCTAGCTCCTCTTTCTGAAATTTCTGCTGATAGAATTTCCTCGATTATGATGTCAATTTCAGCGGCTTCTGATTCAACGGCAGCTGTACAGGTCATATCACCTACTGTTCTGAAACGAACAGTAGCCTCAAACGGAATTTCATCGGCCTCTTTATTTAAGTACTCAGAATCTGCCCATAACATGCCATCTCGCTCAATCACTTGTCGCTGATGAGAAAAATAAATGCTCGGGATTTCCATTTTTTCTTCTTTAATATAATTCCAAACGTCTAGTTCAGTCCAATTGGAAATAGGGAAAACGCGCACATTTTCACCGATGGCAATGCGGCCATTTAACATATCAAACAATTCCGGTCTTTGCCTTTTGGCATCCCATTGTCCAAAATCATCGCGAACGGAGAAAATACGTTCTTTGGCTCTGGCCTTTTCCTCGTCTCGTCTTGCCCCTCCGATACATGCATCAAATTTGAATTCCTCGATGGTATCCAAAAGTGTTACGGTCTGAAGTACATTTCTGGAAGCATATTTGCCCGTCTCTTCTTTGACTTTACCTTGATCGATGGAATCTTGAACGTATCTAACAATTAATTCTGCGCCCGTTTCTTTAGCTAACCAATCTCTAAACTCGATGGTCTCCGGAAAATTATGCCCCGTATCTATGTGTACCAAAGGAAAAGGTATTTTTCCTGGGAAAAATGCTTTTTGTGCTAATCTAACCAGAGTGATGGAGTCTTTTCCTCCCGAAAATAAAAGTGCCGGTCTTTCAAACTGAGCGGCTACTTCACGCATGATATAAATAGATTCATCTTCCAGTCTTCTGGGAAATTGGCCTATTTTGTCTTTAATGGTTGAATCTGTCATGGTAATTACAAATAAATTAGGCATGCAATCCACATTCTTTTTGCGAATTTTCCCACCACCATCTTCCTGCTCTTGGATGCTCTCCTTCGGTAATGGCTCGGGTGCATGGGGCACAGCCTATCGATACAAATCCTTTCTTATGCAAAGGGTTTTGCGGTATTTTATGTTGGTTCAAGTATGCTGTTAACTGTTCAAATGTCCAATCAATCAAGGGATTTATTTTGAATAATTGTCGCTGCTCATCCCATTCAATCATGGGCATATTTGCCCGATTATCAGATTGTTCTGCACGTAAACCAGTTATCCAAACTTTTGCACCTTGTAACGCGCGATTTAAAGGTTCTATTTTTCGAATAAAACAGCACTCCTTGCGATTATCAACCGAACTATAAAAAGAGTTGAATCCTTTTTCTTTGACCAATTTTTCTACGGATTCGGTTTTTGGGAAATAGGTATCTATGGAGACTGCATATTTATTAATACTTAAATCCATCAATTCGTAGCTTTCCTGAAACTGCCTTCCGGTGTCTAATGTGAAAATCTGAATGCCTAATGACTGAGTAGCTATAGCATACAAAATAGCCTGATCCTCTTGTCCAAAAGATGTAGAAAATACCAATTTATCCTTAGGAAATAATTGAATAATCGCTTGTAGCCGTTCTTCTAAAGATAAATTTACTAAGCTGTTTTCTACGTTTAAAATATCCATGCACTCAAATTTTTGACAAAAATACATAATGTCTATTGAATTAATATACTTTAATTAAAAAAAGAATTATTGCTCTCTGAGTTGTGGCCTGCAAATCTTTTGTAAATTCAACATAAAAATTTTAGAATGTTGCACGGCTCTGAGATAGTATGGAATGATGGATTAGAGGATGAAAAATCGCCTTTGCTGGATTTGAGGTCGATCAAGAATCTAGTTAAGCAGGGTGAGGGGCAACAATTAGAATTCAAAATGAAGGTCAAATTTCCTGAAAAAATTATCAAGGAAATGGTGGCCTTTGCGAATACTGACGGGGGAATCCTCCTGGTAGGCGTAGGCGATGAAGGTCAAGTGCAAGGTGTGAAATTTGTGGATGAGGAGCAATATCTGTTGGAAAAGGCAATTGAAAAATATTGTTTTCCTGTTTTTTCATACACCAATTATCGGGTCGAAATTGACTCTCAAAGAGCTATTTTAGTTTATCATGTACTACCAAGTATTGACAAACCTCACTTGGTGCAGCTGGATGATGATTCCCAGCCGAAGTGCTATGTTCGTATTAAAGATCGTACGGTGCAGGCTAGTAAAGAAATGAGGCAAATTTTACGGAGAGAAAATGAGGAGGGAGTTCGCTTTAGTTTTGGAAATTCCGAAAAGTGGTTGATGGAATATTTGCATGAAAATCAACAGATTACATTAGCTTTGTTTGCAGAGAAGCAATCAATACCCCTATGGCTAGCATCTAGGAAATTAGTCCTTCTGGTTTTGGCTAGGGTTTTACGTATACTACCAGGTGAAATGCACGATATTTATACACTGAGATGAAAAAAATCGTATTAGGAATGCTGGTTTTGATAGTGTCTTTGGTCGCATGTACCAAGCAGGCTCTTGAACCTGATCAGACTACTAAACCAACCAGTACTGCTACTTCTTCTTTTGATTTAATTCAAGACCGTATTTTTACCCCCTCTTGTGCCACTGCTGGATGTCATTTATCCGCTACAGACCCATCATATGCTCAGCATGGCTTGGTTTTGGCTAAATCCAGTTCTTATGCGCAACTTGTGGGAGTAAGCGCCAAAAATCCCAATGCTCAAGCAAATAAAATATTACGCGTCACTAAATACCAATCGGCTCAAAGCTTATTATACCACAAATTAAACTGGGATGCCGCCCATCATTCTAGCGTAGATTATGGAGTTCCCATGCCATTGGGGGGTAAACCTCTGTCGGTTGGACAATTAAAATTCATTCAAAATTGGATAGAAGCAGGAGCTCCAGAAAAGGGTGAGGTGGCTGATGCTAAATTGTTGGATGACACCACACCAAGCTATGTTCCAAGCTCAGACTTTAGTCCATTAGCAGAACCTTCCGCAGAGGGGAAAGAAGGTTTGCAATTGAAAATTGATAAGTTTTCCGTTGCGCCTAATTTTGAACGGGAATTGTTTGTTCGCAAACCTCTCAATAATACCGCACCTATTTATATCTCTCGGATAAAGTTGAAATCAAGGCCTAATAGTCATCATATGGTTTTGTATGATTTTGAGAATAAGCAATCTCTGCCGAACTTGAATGAAATTAGGGATTTAAGAAATAGTGATAATAGCATTAATGTCTTTACATTTCTGCAAATGCAAAATCACATTTTCTTGGGTGGAGGCACTGATCCTAACTCAGATTATACCTTTCCAGAAGGTACGGCTCTAATGCTCCCAGCCAACAGTTCCATTGATCTAAACCCTCATTATTTCAATAAAACCAACGAGGTGATTTTTGGTGAAAATTATGTCAATCTATATACGGTAAAGGCTGATCAGGTGAAAAAGGTCGTAAAAATGATTGATTTTAATCAGACTAATCTGACCTTGCCCCCCAATCAAAAGACGATAGTAACTAAGGATTTTATATTTGATAAGCCTGTGGCTATAGTTTCATTGACCTCTCATACTCACCAATGGGGAAAGCTATTCCAAATCAAAATCAAAGGTGGATCGAGAAATGGTGAAGTAATCTATGAAAGCACCGATTGGGCTCATCCAGCTGTGATTAATTTTACCAAGGTCATTGAGCTGAAGGCTGGTGAAGGATTAACATCTGTGGTGACCTATGATAACAATACCAATCGCACTATTCGTTTCGGACTCACTTCTGAGGATGAAATGAATATCATTTTTGGATATTACTATGAACTTTAAAACAGAGCCTCATTTAATTTATTCACTCGTTTAATTTAATATGTATGGATCAGAAAATTATTGACCTGTTTGATGAGTACACACATAAACCCTTGAAAAGGGAAGTATTTTTAGCCAAGTTGAGTAAACTGGCTGGAGGAACTGCAGCTGCTCTGGCTATTTTACCCTTATTGGAAGGCAATTATGCTATGGCCAACCAGGTATCTGTTCAAGATGCCGATTTACTGATGGAGGAAATATCATATCCTTCCAAAAACTGCACCATGAAAGGTTATTTAGTACAACCTAAATTGGCCAAAGGTAAATTAGGTGCTGTATTAGTGATTCATGAAAATCGTGGATTAACTCCACATATCAAGGATGTTACCAGGAGAATTGCCAAAGCAGGATATATCGCCCTGGGTATCGATGCACTATCTCCTTTTGGTGGCACCCCAAATAATGAAGACGAAGGAAGAGCTTTATTTGTCAAATTGGATGTGGTTCAGAATTTAGAAAACATTAAAAGTGGACTCGATTATCTTCGTGGCTTGAAAAATAGTAATAAGAAAACGGGTGTAGTTGGTTTTTGCTGGGGTGGAGGCATGGTGAATTCCATGGCTGTGATGGATCCAGAATTAAATGCGGCAGTGGCTTATTATGGTAGGCAAGCCGAGGTAGCAGATGTTCCCAAGATAAAAGCGAAGCTTATGTTGCACTATGCTGGTATGGATGAAAGAATCAATGCTGGTATCCCAGCTTTTGAGGAGGCCCTAAAAAGTAATAAAAAGGATTATCAGCTATTTGTGTATGAAGGTGCGCAGCATGCTTTTAACAATGATTCCTCTCCTGCCAGGTACAATGCCGAAGTGGCTAAATTAGCCTGGACTAGAACCATGGGACTATTTGATCAAATTTTAAAATAAAAAGGCACAGAGGGAGGCGATGGTCTCCCTCTTTCAATAAATAAATGAATGAGGATTTCTTTATACGAATAATTAGTAAGTTTGGGAGTATAAATTTCATTTTTCCGAGGGTTTTTAAGCTTATTTAGGTGCTGTAAATCAATTTTTTAACTCCACATTAAGAAAAAGAAAAATTGCTATTTTTTATATCAAAATTGAAGGTATATTTGCAGCCGCTTCTTGAAATATTTCAAGAAAACAGCAATAAATAGTACAATTTTTTGCATTAATTGCATTCTTACGATAAACAGTTTCGCTTGGTAATAATTTTACGCTCCCGCAATTCATAATGGAACAAAAACACAAAAACACGGCTACTGCAGCTGGACTGCTCGTGGCCATGGGTATCATCTACGGAGATATTGGGACATCGCCGTTGTATGTAATGCAAGCCATCATAGGAAATGACCCTATCAATGAGCTTATGATCTTGGGCGGATTGTCTTGTATATTTTGGACGTTGACACTTCAAACTACTTTAAAATATGTCGTATTAATTCTCCGTGCAGACAATAAAGGGGAGGGAGGAATATTTGCGTTATTTGCATTGGTTCGTCGCCATGCCAAATGGCTTACTCTTCCTGCCATCATAGGAGGTGCCACTTTGCTGGCGGATGGTATCATTACACCTCCCATTTCAGTTTCTTCTGCCGTAGAGGGATTGAAAATGCTAAAAACCAAGGAAGGTTTGCCCTATGTAACAGACACTGTACCCATCGTATTGGTGATTTTAACGGGTTTATTTATTTTTCAAATACTAGGCACCAAGGTAGTAGGTAAATTATTTGGTCCTATCATGTTATTATGGTTCAGTATGTTGGCCGTAACGGGATTACTTTGGATAGAAAATGATTGGAGTATCTTGAGAGCGGTTTCTCCACATTATGCCTGGGAATTGTTGACATCACATCAAGCAGGAACAGCCGGTTTTTGGACATTAGGTGCAGTGTTTTTATGTACTACTGGAGCCGAGGCTTTGTATTCGGATTTAGGGCACTGTGGAAGAGATAATATCCGTATCAGCTGGGTTTTTGTTAAGATTGCTTTATTACTTCAGTATTTTGGACAAGGAGCATGGTTATTGCACCATCAAGGCATGTTGTTGGCAGGAAGAAAACCGATATTCGAATTACTTCCAAGAGAGTTTCTATTTACTGGAATTTGTATTGCCACGGCAGCTGCCGTAATTGCCAGTCAGGCTTTGATTTCAGGTTCTTTTACTCTCATTTCAGAAGCTATTCGTTTAAACTTTTGGCCTAAAGTACGGTTGATCTATCCATCTGATCAAAAGGGTCAATTGTACGTTCCTTCCATCAACATCTTTTTATGGTTGGGTTGTGTAGGCGTAGTACTATGGTTCAAAGAATCTTCTAATATGGAGGCTGCCTATGGTTTAGCGATTACCTTGACTATGCTCATGACGACCTCCTTGATGGCTTATTACCTACATATCAAGAAAATTGACATGTGGTGGATACTTCTGTTTTTGGTGGTTTATATTTCTCTGGAGGGAGCTTTTTTAGTAGCCAACTTGCAGAAGTTTTCGCATGGTGGTTATGTGTCTTTATTCATTGCCGGCATCATTTTATTAGTGATGTATGTTTGGTTCCGCGCTACTCGTATCAAAAAAGATTTGACTGAATATGAGAAATTGGCGGATTATGTGGAGCCATTGAAGGAATTAAGCCGAGATGAAACTATTCCAAAATATGCCACCCACTTGGTATTTATGTCCAATGCCGGTCGAGTTTCCGATATCGAATCCAAGATTATTTATTCCATCTTTCAAAGACGGCCGAAACGTGCCGATATCTATTGGTTTGTACATGTGGATACTTTGGATGAACCTTATACCATGGACTACAAGGTGACGGTAATCGAACCTGATGACATCATTAAGGTGAATTTCAAATTAGGTTTCCGGGTGGAACAGCGGATTAATTTATATTTTAGGAAAGTGGTAGAAGAAATGGTGGCCAGGGGAGAAGTGGATATCACCTCCCGTTATAAGTCATTGAATGAACAAAATGTCATTGGTGATTTCCGCTTTGTGGTTTTGGAGAAATTTCTTTCATTTGATAATGAATTACCTTTGATGGACCGACTGGTGATGAAGTTTTATTTCTTCTTGAAACAGTTTATGAATTCAGAAGATAAATGGTTTGGTTTAGATAGTGATGCGGTGAAATTGGAAAAAGTACCGTTGATTATTAAACCTATTTCAAAATGTAATTTGAGACGCGTAGATTAATATGAGCACGATATTCAGTAGAATTATTTCAGGTGAAATCCCTTGCCATAAAATTGCAGAAAATGAGCAATTTCTAGCTTTTTTGGACGTCATGCCTTTGGTGGAAGGGCATGTCTTGGTGGTTCCTAAACAAGAAATAGATTACATCTTTGATTTGTCTCCAGATCAATTGGGCGGTATCATGCAATTTGCTCAAACCGTTGCCCCTGCGATACGTAAGGCAATTCCATGCAAAAGAATTGGAGTAGCTGTTATAGGTTTGGAGGTGCCGCATGCTCACGTACATTTAGTGCCCATGAATACAGCCAATGACTTGAACTTTACTCAAGCCAAATTGCAAGTTAGTCAGGAGTCACTCGCTAAAACAGCGGAATTGATTCGTTCCTTTTTGTAATTATTTTAAAAAGGTCTTTAATTTATTCATCTCAGCCTGAGGATTGGCCTTTTCATAAACGATGGCATATACGGCCTCTATGATAGGTAATTGTATATGATGTTGTCTTGAAATATGATAAATACTTCGTACAGCATAATACCCTTCAGCAATCATGTTCATTTCAATCTGAGCTGATTTGACAGAGTATCCTCGGCCTATCATGTTCCCAAATGTTCTATTCCTGGAAAATTGAGAATAGGCAGTTACCAATAAATCCCCTAAATAGCCAGAGCTATTTAAGTCCCGATTCGCCTCAGGATAAACCGCATCTAAAAAGATTTTAATTTCTTGCATGGCATTACTAACCAATACCGCCTGAAAATTATCTCCAAATCCTAGTCCGCGCGTGATACCACATGCCATGGCGATGATGTTTTTGATAACGGCGCAATATTCCACTCCATATAAATCATCAATGGCATGGGATTGCAAAAATCTGCTATTCAGTAAATTGGAGAAAGATTGAGCTAAAGCTATGTTGGGAGAGGCAATGGTCAAATAGGATTGTTTTTCCAAAGCAACCTCTTCCGCATGACATGGCCCAGCAATGACGCAGGTTTGTCCCAAGGGTAAATTAAATGCTCGCTCAATCCAATCTGTTACCAGTAGATTTTCTTCAGGAATCATCCCCTTGATGGCAGAAACCACTTTTCTGCCTTCAAAGTGCTTTTTATTTAGGTCTTTTAATGTGCTAGGAATAAATGCTGCAGGAACTGCTAAAATGATGTATTCAACTCCGTGCAAGGCGTCAGACATTTTATGGTAGGTCTTAACTTTTCTTGGATTGATAGCCACATCAGTTAGGTAGCTGGGGTTATGATTATATTTACGAATGAAGTCAACATCCGATTTTCTGCGTATCCACCACTTAATTTTTACTTGGTTTTCAGATAAAATCTTGACCAAGGCCGTGGCCCAACTACCTCCACCTAACACAGCAATTTGTGTGGGAATTTTTTTCTTCAGTTCTTCGATTTGACTCATACTGCAAATTTATGGCTAAAATATGATATCTGATTAGAACGAATAGGTAAGTACTCCACCGAAATTATATCCTAGACTAGGGTAGTTCAAGTAGCGCTGAAAATTTCTATTCAGCAAATTGTTCAAATTGAGGCCTAAACCTACTTTTTGATTGAAGGTAAAGTTGACATGACAATTTAAATCGAAAATCTCATTCATAGCCACTACCTTAGCTGCACTTGGACTCCAAGCGTATAGACCATTCATGTATTCGATGGTCGGAATAATGGAAAGTTTATTTCCTAACAAAATAGTACCAACCCAATTTACTTTCCAAGCTGGCCGGTGAAATGCTTTTTCCAAGTCGCCCAAAGAATCATAATTATCATAGTTAAACCTGACTGCGCTTTTGATAGAACGACTGATTTGCAAATCAAAGTTTCCAGAGAAAGTGGTGACTTGCACCTTTTTTAAACCTCCTACATAGCTCATCACAAACTGGGTTGGGTCACTGGAGGCATTGGAAATAATGGGTAAATCAGTGTACTCAGAATAGGCAATTTTAAATTCAAAGTCGATGTCCCCTGCTTTATCTTTATCCGTACGGTTAGTTCCTTTAATACCGGCATATAGATTCCCTACTTGGGAAGAGTTTTTTAACAGTATGCTGGATGCCATCCAAGGGTTTTGTCTGACATAATTTGCAAAGGTGTTAAATTGAACGTCTCCGCCCAAACCAGCAAAGAAATGGATGTAATCTAAGCTGGAAAAGTCGATTAAAAACTGAGGATAAAAACTGGAATTGGCTGGTTCTGGTCCGTCTGTAGTTTCCTGCAGAAAATGGGCACCTGCTGATACCGTCACAAAGTAATTGGAGAAGGTATAAAAAGGTCGAATTCGGGAAAAACTTCTGGTCAAAGTAAGCCCCTGAGTTTTATATTCTGACAAAATCATTTCCCCACTAATATTGATAAAGGAATTAGATTTTAATTTAATCTTCGAGTAAAATGATCCATTGCTGGTTATCTCGCTGACTTCGTCAAACTTAGATATGCGAGAGACATCCAAACTAGCATTAAAATCAAAATTGGACTTTGGTAAATTGGTGCCAAATTTCCCATAGAAATTATAGATATCATACACTAAACGCTGATCCCTAAAACTGGGTATTTTCTGGTTTGCTTCAAATCCGTAATAGTTAGATCCCAGCTGACTAAAGGCTAAATGTGTTTCTAAGTCCAATTTGCTATCTGCTCTAGATCTGCTCCATACTTTGACGTTGTTCGATTTTTTCCGAGAAAATATATCGGCAACTGGTCCTTCGGCATAAGCATCATGAGACAGGTAAACCCCTAGTCTTTGATCCGCCTTATTGAGATTTAAGTTCAAATAGGTGTAACCATAACTTCCTGCACCTACCCGAATCACATTGTTATTCAAGGAATCATTTACAAACACTTCTCCCTCTCTCGGATTAATTTTAGTCCAAGTAAGTTGATGTTCTTCTTTGCCATTCCAAGACAATGGAACCTCCACAGGTTTTTGATTAGTTTTTTTGTCGCTAAAATTGGGTAATTGAATTCTTTGCTGAGAAAGTTTTAGTTCACCTAAATTTATTTCACGATTAATTCGAATGGTATCCACTTCTTGCGAAAGGGCAACTGGCACCTGCAAGATAAAGGCGATGAATAAGAATATATATCGTTGGTAATTATTTATCATGGTCGTTTCCATCTATCTTAATCGGCTTTTAGCTTGTTTTCTGACATCGTTTTCTTTGGTCATGTTTTGGGCTAATGCCGTATAATATCCCATGGCTTTGTCTTTTTGGTCCAATGCCATCAGATTATCTGCATACAAAAGTAATGCTCTGAAATAAGTCTTTTTAGTTCTTATGTTCGTAGGAACTACTTTTCTGATTAATGTCTTATCTAATAATTCATCTAATTCTGAATGTTTCTTTTCTTGGAATAATATCTGGGCCAGCTTCAACTCGGCCTCTGCCCCCAACACAATTTGTCCTACAATGGGACTCCCAAAGTTATTCTCACTAATTCGTTGTAGCCATTTTTTGGCCAGTTCTCCTTGGTGGGCCTCTTCAGATATTTGTAAGAATTTCTGATACCAAGTATTTTTTTCATCTACTTCATACAAATCACTCCAAGTGGCTGTTAGTTGATACAAAGAGTCCAATTGATTATTTGCTAGATAAATATTGACTAAATTCTCATTCGCCATTTTTTGATGACGACTAACCTTCGTATAAGATTTGATGAATTGGAAGGCTTGAATGGCAAGGTCTGCTTGATGGCTTGACCAAGCTAATTCGCCCGAGCGTTTTGCCGCAGCTATGACCTCGGTAGCTTTAAATTTATCTTTTTTCTGTAGAATTTCCTGGTAATTGGCTATAGCTTGATTGACGTCTCCTAAGCTATCAGAACATGCAGCAATATTTTTAAGTAAGGCATTACTGTTGGTCGAATTAGGGTAGATTTTTTGGAATTCCAAGAAGGTAGTTCGGGCTACATCCCAACGTTTATTTTGGAAAAGTTCCATGCAATCTTCCCAAAACTTCTCTTCACCTCCATATTCTTGGTAATGTTTTTTAACCCATTCCACCTCCAAGTTCAATCGCTTGTACAAGTTTTTTAACTTATTGACCACACTTACTCGCAAGGTATCACCCGTATTGCTAGCCAATTGTTCCTCCTTATCTTGAATAGCCAATCTACCCCAATTCATCAGTTCTTCCCCTTGGGATAAAATGGAGAGTTTATCATAAGACTGTGAACGGAAGTCCAGCGCTCTTTTGTAGTTCGATGAGTTTTTGGAATTATTTTGTAAAATTTGAGTAAAGCCATTGATGGCCTGATATAAATTTTCTCTTCCTCCTTTTTGATATAGGCTAATCCATTGGTTTAAGGTAGCAAGTTCCTTGTTAGGTGAATTAGGGAATTCTTTTAAAAATTTTCCATACAAATCGCTAACATCCTCATAGCGTCTCAGCTTTTCTAAAATTTTGATTTTATCCCACAAAAAGATCTCTTTTTCTGAAGCATTAGCCTTTTCATAAGCCTTCTCCAAAAATGGAATAGCTTGACTTAAAATGACATTTTCTTGGTATTCACTGGATTCTTGAGTGGCATTGTATTTCCAGACTTCAATGACCTTTCTTCTAGTTTCAGCATTGGCTTTGGGTGATTGAAACAAATATGTGGCTAAACTGAGCTGAAGAGGTCTTTGTTGTTTTAAGTCGATTAAGGTATTCAATAAGGCAGATTTAATTTGAAAGGCCAGCGATAAACTATCGATACTTAATTGTCTTCCAGGATTCTCAGGTACGGGAATTTGATGGATGCCTGAATAAATTTGAACTACTTGATTCAAGTAAAATTGATACACTTTTTCTTCTTCCTTGTTGAGGGAACGATTTTTCTTGGTCATGTAAGACTGGGCCAAAATGCCATATGTTTCAGCCTGCAAAACCTTGGCCAAATAAACCAACTGCCCGTTGTAAGGATAAGCTTTCACCTCTTCAATTAAATTCAAGATTAAATCGCTTTGCTCAGTAGCTTTATTTTGGTTAAGCAATTCATTGGCTAGGAAATAAGCTCTTTCTTGGTAAGCTTTTTTGAAATCTTCTGTGGCAAGGGTATTAAAGGTGAAATATTCCTTTACTTGAAATATACCTGATGCTTGTGTACTAGACTCTTGGATGGCATGGACGATCAACGTATTCAGAGAATTCGTGTGTTTGCCCATAGGATAGTGTTGTAAATAGATTTTTGTTTTTGACAATAATTCGTCAAACAAGCCCTGGTTTTCAAGGCAAATAAGTTGGTTATAAAGGGCATCTTCTGCCAAAGCTTTATTCCAATTGATTTCCCAGGCTTTGGTCAGATTTTTTCTGGCAGAATCTAATTGGTTTTGGTGGAATTGAGCCATTCCTATTTGGTAATTAATCAATTGACTCAAGGAGTCAGACAAACTTTGAGTTTGAGCGATTTGTTGGTATAGCTTTTCACTAGCAGCATACTGGGTCGACTTAAATAATGAAAAAGCTTGTTTCAAGGAAAGGTCAACTTCGTTCGATTGATAAATGGATTTTTTCTTTTCATTCAGCGCTTGAAATTGGGCATATAGTTCGGCCGACTTTGAAAAATTGCCTTGATTAAAGTAGATATCTCCCAATAGTTTAGCGATGTCTGATTTATCTACAGGTCTCGTGTCATGAAGTACGATAGGTTCTGCATAGGCGATTAAATCCGCATATTTTTCTCGGCCCATTTGGTAATAGGCTTGGGTAATCATCGTAGGAATTTGTCGTTTAATTTTTACCCAAACGGAATCTGATAGGGGAATTTGGGCCAAATGAAAGGCTGCTTCATCGGCTTTTTTAAGATCAAAAATAGCAGCAGAATATTGTTTTAGATTGAGTTTCAACAAACCCGAGTAATAGGAGGCCGCATATGCTACCGATTCATTATCATCGTTACTCAATAATTCAAATAAGCTTAAGGCTTTGGTTTGAAGTCCAACTTGCAAATAACAAATAGCCAATTGAAATCTGATTTCAGGATCTAAAATTGAAACACGTTGTTCAATGTACTGGATTGCCTCTTGGTATTGTCCAGCTTTATAAAGGTAGCTACCAATTTCTTTGACCAAAATGGAGGTTTTTAAACTGGAAGGGTGGTTGGCAATAAAACGTTCTACTGCCACTTTAGCTCGTGAAGTATTAATGTAGAAATCGCATAAAACAATAAAAAATTCGGCATCAACGATCTCATTTGAGTTTCGGTCAAAGTCCTTGGCATTTTTTTCTAAAAAACGGGAGAACTCCATGCGGGCTGCCGCATAATTGGCAGCATTGAAATATTCTTTAGCTACTCTAAATTGCTCAGAGGCACTTTTGTTGATATTAGAATCTTGAGAAATACCCTTTTGAGGCAACAAAGCACCAATTCCTAGGTATAAGAATAGAAAAAAATAAGTAAAGAAAGGGGCTGATTTATATGCCTTTATCATGTCAATTATCAAATACTGACGTTAGTTCAAAATATATTCTTTTTTTGAAGTAACAGCTATGGCAGAACCTACCTTTTGGGTGCCTTGCAGAACAAAGCGGTGGGTCTTGAAAAAATTAGTTAATATTCCCTCAACATTGCTTTCACAATCACTATTGGCTTGGATTTCTTTGACTGTACCATCTGCTTTAATTTTAATTTTAAAGTCGATGGAACAAGCAGTAGAACCACCAGGAATTAAGCTTTGCAGGCTTTTACCTGATGGCCACTCCCAAATTCCGTTGTTCATAGGAAAAGCTGGTATAGGTGGATTGGGTTCTATTTCGGGTCCATCCGCTTGACCTTCCGTTACGTCTCCAAGAGCATCTATACGTCCTGGATTACCCTTAATCTTATCTTGTTCAGGCGGTCGAACCACTGGGTCTGGATCATCATCTGGTCTGATTTCCGGGGGTAAAAATTTGGTAGTAGTTACCTTGGGAATTTCTTTGGGAGGTGGTGGGACTAATTCCTCATGTTTTTTTACTGGGGGTGGAGGAGCTAATCGCATGACTTCTGCCGTTACTTCTCTGCTTAATTCGCTTTTATCTTGGTTGGCTTCTAGCCATAAGTGGTAACAAAATATAAGTAGTATCCCGACGGTAAATATGGCTGCCCCTTTCACCATGGATTTGAAAAGGGTAGAAGAGTAATTACGCCTTAATTGAAAAGCTCCATAGGCTTGATTCCTATGTTGAAAAACAATTTCATCTAAAGTAGTATGTTCTTCTATTTGTATAGACATAATCAATTTGGCTAACAATGCATGCTGGGTTATTCACGTATTAACGTTTAGTCATTAAAACGTAGGCAAGTTCCACATATTTTTTATGAGACTTCCTGATTTTATACGCCCCATTGGAAAGGGAAAATCTTAGGGCTTTAGGGTGTAATTATCTTTGAAAATAAATTAGGCAGACAAGTACTTTTCCAATTACCCACTCGAATTACCCATCAAGTATAAGGCAAAGCAATAGTTATTTGGGTTTTTGTTTAGGTCAACATAAAATTACTTCAAAATACGGCTTTTGGAGCTTATTTCCAATATAAATAGACCAAAGGATATAAAATTTGTATAATTGGACTTGTATTGAAGAGTAAATGATCCTTAAGAAAATCTATGTATTTCCTTTCGGGATGAAATGATTGTAGGAAATATTTTAGAACTTTGAAGGGAAAATCGGGTATATGTACAGTAGGATTCTAATAATTTTAGTCATTTTTATAAGCAGTAATGTAGTTAGTTTGGCCCAAAGGGCTAATGTTAGAGCACCTCAGGAAAAATGGGGAGGCTATGTCATTTTTGAAAAAGAAAATCATGGATTGATCGCCACGACTAAGGATGTAGGTCAGTTTGATTATAACCAAGCTATAGCTGCATGTGAAAATCTAAGTTTGAATGGATTTGATGATTGGCGATTACCTACCCAGGAAGAGTTTGAGTTGATTCATCAAAAATTGAATTTCAAAAAAATGAAGTCCAATAATATATTAAAGTCGGCCTGGTACTGGACATCTACCGAGATAGATCAACAGCATGCGGTGACTCATAATCTCAATACGGGAATGCAGACTCATTACTTCAAGCGTCTTAGTATGCGGGTTTTGGCAGTCCGGACGTTTTAAGTTATACTCCAAATTGCCTTAAGTGGTGGTCTAGGTGCTTATATAGCATATTGTTCCATTCTTTTTCCTTCAGAATGCCTAAGCTAAGCGAGGGTATGGAACAAAGTTTTTCAGCTCCCATTTTTTCAATTTCCTTGATGTAGTTTTTAAGTCGGGCTTTCTCTTTCTCAAACTCGTGGGTATCTACTTTAAGAAAAGCGGGGGCAGTGGGAGAATTTTTCTTGTAAGGTACTTCATTGGTTAAAGTTCTTTTGAGAAAAATCTGTACAAGAATACGAATATACCAAGGAGATTGTTCTGTATTTTCTCCCATAATTTGTTCATAAGGAACACATAGATGTGCCAACATTTGGGCCACATTCATCTTTCCCCAAAGACCTTGACTTTGGGCATCCAATGCATCAATTCTTTTGAAGATTTTTTCAGTGGTTTCAGGTACGAAAATAGATGGGAATGCCATAAGAATATGTTTATCGTATTAATATTAATTTTTTATACATATATTCTCAATCCCTCCATGGAAAATCACATGTTTACTCGTTGCAATATAAACACAACTTATTATTAATCAGTATGTTTGAAACTGATTTTTGTCGATTATCGGTTGATGGCTACGCTACTTAAAATGGATTGGATGATTTGAAGCGTATTGATGCCGTCTGCTTCTGCCACATAATTTAATATAATTCTGTGATTCAATACATCAGGAGCCATCTCTTTGATATCTTCTGGCAGAACATAATCGCGACCTTCTAAATAGGCCAATACTTTAGCTGCTAAATTTAAATGAATACTGGCACGGGGTGAAGCACCGAACTGGATGTAATTAGCCTCTTGAACAAGGCCGTATTCTGCTGGATTACGTGTCGCAAAAATTAATTCGATGATGTACTTTTCCAGTGTTTCGCTGATGGTTATTTGGTTGATTTCTTTCCTAATTTTCTGAATATCTTCCAAATTCATGATGGTTTTCACCTCATACTGAAAGTCCATGTTTGACATTTTGCGCATAACCTCTAATTCTTGTTCCTTGTCTAGGTAATTTAGGAAGACTTTTAGCATGAAACGGTCCACTTGGGCCTCAGGTAGTGGGAAGGTCCCTTCTTGTTCAACTGGGTTTTGTGTGGCAAGTACCAAAAATGGTTTGTCTAATGGATAGGTGGTGTCACCAATCGTCACTTGTTTTTCTGCCATGGCCTCTAGCAAAGCAGATTGAACCTTGGCAGGAGCACGGTTAATCTCATCGGCTAAAATGATTTGAGCAAAAATGGGTCCTTTTTTTACTTCAAATTCATTTTTCAAGGGATTGAAAATCATGGTGCCTACTAAGTCGGCTGGGAGTAAATCGGGGGTAAACTGAATGCGATGAAAATGCAGGTCTAAAATCTTGGCAAGGGTATTGATCGTAAGCGTTTTAGCTAGTCCTGGAACACCTTCCAACAGCACGTGTCCACCCGTAAATAAGCCTACGAGTAGCCGGTTTATCAGTCTTTCCTGCCCCACCACTACCTTACTCATCTCATTAAATAGGGCATTTATTTTTTCTCTTGGTTCCATTGTATTGATTATTAGGTGATGCCTAAACGCTTACCATTTTTTAAAAATAACATAAACTGCCAGAAGTATCAGTCCAAAACCCAAGAAATGATTCCAGGCTAATTTTTCCGATTTCACCACGAAAATAAGAAATAGGGTGAATACCACTAAGGAAATGGCTTCTTGAATGGTTTTGAGTTCAAAAAAAGTAAAGGGGCCTCCATTCTCCTTAAAACCTAATCGGTTGGCAGGTACTTGCATCACATATTCAAAAAAGGCTAAGCCCCAGCTGAAGATGATGATACTCCAAATACCAGCATTTTTTAACCAAGAGCTATCTTTCCATTGTAAATGCCCATACCATGCCAAGGTCATAAACACATTGGATAGGATGAGTAAAACAAGGGTAAAAAGGCCTCTCATTTAGTTGAGTTTTTTGTATCGAATACGTTTAGGGACTAAATCATTACCTAAGCGTTTTTTTCTAGCTTCTTCGTATTCAGAATAGTTTCCTTCAAACCAAGTAACTTGAGAATCCCCCTCAAATGCTAAAATATGCGTAGCAATACGATCTAGGAACCATCTGTCGTGGGAAATAACTACCGCACAGCCAGCGAAGTTCTCTAGGCCTTCTTCCAATGCCCGTAAGGTATTAACATCCAAGTCGTTGGTAGGTTCATCCAACAATAATACATTGGCACCTTCTTTTAACATCATGGCTAAGTGAACACGGTTACGTTCTCCACCGGATAGGTTACCTATTTTTTTCTCTTGATCGGCCCCGTTAAAGTTAAATTTACTTACGTAAGCTCGGGCATTACTTTGTTTACCTCCCAACATCACCCAATCATTTCCATCTGAAATGGTTTCAAAAACGGATTTCTCTGCCTTTAATTGATGATGTTCTTGGTCCACATAAGCCAATTGAACAGTTTCACCAACTTCAAATGTCCCATTGTCCGGCTTAATTTGACCTGTAATGAGTTTAAATAATGTGGTTTTACCCGCACCATTGGGTCCAATGATACCTACAATTCCGGCTGGAGGAAGAGAGAAGGTAAGGTTTTCAAATAGTATTTTATCTCCGAAGGTTTTGGATACACCCTGTACCTCGATGACCTTGTTTCCTAATCTTGGTCCCGCTGGAATAAAGATTTCTAATTTATCTTCTTTCTGTTTGTTTTCTTCTGAGAGCAATTTTTCATAGGCCCCAATACGTGCTTTGGATTTGGCCTGACGAGCTTTTGGAGCCATTCTAACCCATTCCAACTCACGCTGTAGGGTTTTCTGGCGTCTGGATTCCGTCTTTTCTTCTTGGGCTAATCGATTTTGTTTTTGTTCTAACCAAGAAGAGTAATTTCCTTTCCAAGGGATTCCCTCTCCACGATCCAATTCTAAAATCCAACCAGCAACGTTATCTAAAAAATAACGATCGTGAGTAACTGCGATAACGGTTCCTTTGTATTGACGTAAATGCTCCTCTAACCACCATACTGATTCGGCATCTAAGTGGTTGGTTGGCTCATCCAATAATAAAACATCGGGTTCTTGAAGTAAAAGTCGACACAGAGCAACGCGTCTTTTTTCTCCACCAGATAATGTACTGATCAAAGCGTCTGAAGGTGGGCAACGTAGCGCATCCATGGCTTTTTCAAGGCGATTATCTAGTTCCCAAGCATTAAAATGATCAAGTTTTTCTTGTACCTCACCTTGACGTGCTAATAATTTGTCGAAATCTGCATCAGGATCTGCAAAGGCCTCATTAATCTGGTCAAATTCTTTAAGGAGGTTTTTGATTTCGGCTACACCTTCCTCTACTACCTCCAATACAGTTTTATTGGGATCCAATTGAGGTTCTTGTTCCAATAAGCCTACTGTGTAACCCGGAGAAAAAACCACTTCACCGGTGTATGATTTATCAATTCCTGCAATGATGCGTAACAAGGTAGATTTACCAGAACCATTGAGACCTAATACCCCAATTTTGGCGCCATAAAAAAATGACAGGTAAATATTTTTTAGAATAGTTTTCTGAGGTGGAATGGTCTTGGAGACCCTCTCCATGGAAAATATGATGGTTTCGTTGCTCATGCGGGAAATAAAAATTATTTAATGGACTGCAAATATCGGAAAAAGCTGTTAACAGTTTTCTGATTATTTTAACAAGTATATTTTTTTGCAAGATTATTCAGGTGAAATGTTTAGAGATTTATTAAAATTTAAATAAATTAGTGCCTTGTAATATTTAATTCAAACCACACTAAATTTTTGAGCCATAGCATTTGCTTGAAGCTCTCTCATATCAAGAACGATGGAAGCAACCACCTCCAATGAATTCGGATTTTGCCGAGACGGCAAAGTCTATATCAAAGCATTTCTAAACTTTCCTGAGCGTGAAATTGGTTTTGTTCGCAATACCGAACAAGAAGCTCTTCAGTATTTTGTTAATCGATTCGAATTAGCGAAGAAAAAAGTGGCTGATTTATCCAATGAGGTAAAGGAAGTACAAAACAAAGGTTCATTTCTGACCAAAGTAGTTCAAATGAAAGCCTATTTGGCTGATTTTGATGGTTTAGGGGATTTTAAACCTTTATTTGATGAATTAGATAAGATTGAAGAATATTTACGCTCTTTGATTCAACAGAATCAAGTGAAGAATCTGGAAATCAAGCGAGCCTTGATTGAAGATGCTAAAGTGGCCGCTCACGGAGATGATGTATTGGTGGCAACTGAACAGTTGGTAGAAATAAAATCGAAGTGGGTTAAAACAGGACCTGTTGACCGTCAATATCAAGACGAATTGAATGCTGCTTTTCAATCCATTATGGAGGCATTCTTCCTAAGAAGAAGGGTGTATTTTGAGGAAAAGAATCGAGTGATTGATGAGAAGATTGCTAAGTTGCAGGGCTTCATTGATAGTGTACATCAATTAAGAAAGGCTCCAGACATCGATGATTCTGTGGGCAAAGTGAAGGAGTTACAAAAAGAATGGAAAACCGTTTTAGGTTTACCTCCCAAAAAACAGTCTATGCTTTGGAAGAATTTCAAAAAAGCCAATGACATGTTTTTTGAAAAATATAACCGCATCAAGGGTATAGAAGTGAAACCAAGGATAGATCCAAGAGTTCAGGAGTTGATGGCGATGACGCAGGAACTAGAGTCTAAGCTAGGTGATCAGGTAAATATGCCAGCTATCGCTGAAAAGGCGAAGGCCTATTTAGTGAAATGGAAAGAGATTGCCGCACAGGTAAAGTCTCTGGATCGTAGTCTAGCGGAACGTTTTAGAACTATTTGTGATAAGATATTTGAGATGAATTACTTATTACGTGTAATATCCTATAGACATCCGGCTTTGAATGATAAGCCAAGAATTGAGCAACTGAAAATCATGATTAATCAGATGGATTACATGACTAAAAAGGAGCGCAGTGAATTGGAGAGCTTTATCGCTCAAGCGGAACAGGATCGTCAAATGGAAGAGAAGCCTGTTCAAAGTAAGATTAATACCCAAAAACGTAAAATCAGCATGAAGGAAATTCTTTTGGCTGGATTTAAGACGGAATTGGATCAATTATTGAACGCTTAAATTCATTTGTTTGGCCAAATCAGTTAAGTCTAGGCCATCGAATGTTCCGGACGACATCATTAAGAGGTTGGTATCCATCCAAGCATGTTGTAAAAGCCATGCTTTTAGGTCATTAGCCTCTCTGAGAATGGTCAAATTTGGGTGCTTGAAGTAGTTTTGTACTTGACCCTCATCTAATCGATCCATGCGTTTGATTTCTCTGGCATGCTCACTCAGGTAAACTACAGCTATGTCTGCGGAGTTTAAGCTATGAGCATATTGTGGCAAAAAGGCTGGATTTAAGCTACTGAAGGTATGCAATTCCAAACAAGCAATTAGTTTACTTTGAGGATATTGCTTTTTCAAGGCTTCCGTTGTAGCCATTACCTTGGATGGTGCATGTGCAAAATCTTTATATAACAAGCAATTGTCGGATTTGCCTACTAACTCCAGGCGCTTGGCTGCTCCTTTAAAACTTTGAATTGATTTATAGAAGTCGGTGTTGGAGACTCCCACTTGTTCACAAATTAATCGGGCCCCATTCAGATTCTTAAGGCTATGGTCCCCAAAAATTTGAATTTCATAATCTGTTCCATCTAAGCCTTTTAAAATGGTTTTCCCATTTTTGATATAAGAAGGATGAGCAGAATAGCCTGTTTTGTCGGTATGGTCCGGACAAGATTCACTCAATTGATTTAAGATTTCATCGGTTTCATCATATAGAAGGCTACCGGCTTTTGGCATAGACTGAATTAGCTCTTTAAAGGAGCTGGTATAAGATTCAAAGGTCGGGTAGACATTAATATGATCCCAAGCAATACCTGAAATAAGGGCAATATGGGGTTGATACAACAAAAATTTGGCTCTTCGATCTATGGGAGAAGCTAAATATTCATCTCCTTCGATGACAATGATAGGGGCATCTGAAAGGGAAGCCATCAATTCAAATCCTTCGATACGGGCACCAACTAAATAATCAAATTTTTTGTGTAGGTTTTTCAATACGTGCAAAACCATGGAGGTAATGCTGGTTTTTCCATGGCTACCTGCAATGACAATCCTTTGTTTATTTTTGCTGTGTTCGTACAAGAAAGATGGATAAGATTCTATACGAACGCCTAATTCTTGCGCTTTCAATAATTCTGGGTTATCAGACCGAGCATGCATGCCCACGATCACACAGTCCAAGTCTTTGGTAATTTTTTCAGGAAACCAACCGAATTTTTCAGGTAAAATACCCTGTTGGTCCAGTAGGCTCTTGGATGGTTCATAAATCTCATCGTCAGAACCAGAAATTTTATATCCTTGAAAATGAAGTGCTAGTGCTAGATTGTGCATGGCTGCACCACCGATCGCAATAAAATGAATTTTTGGCATGTAACATTGTATAGAATAGTTTGCAAAGTACATACTTTTATTGCAGTTTTGCACGTTTTTCCACAATTCGAGAGTACTCGTTTTTTAATTTGGTATAATCCATGAAAAATTACATCGATCTAATTGATCAAACCATTGAATTTCCCACTCGTGAGTTTAACATCAATGAGAACAATGAATTATTGTTTAACAATGTGCCTTTGATGGAGATTATCAAGCAATATGGAACACCCTTAAAATTATCCTATTTGCCCAAGATTGGTGAACATATAGATAATGCCAAATTATTGTTTAGAAATGCCATAAAGAAATATAATTATAAGGGAAATTATACTTACTGTTATTGCACCAAATCATCTCATTTTTCCTTTGTCTTGGATGAAGTAATTAAGCAGCATGTTCATCTAGAAACGAGTAGTGCTTTTGACATCCCGATTATTCGTGACATGTATAACCGTGGAAAAATCACCAAATCCACCTACATCTTATGCAATGGCTACAAGCAGCCATTGTATACGCAATATATCTCTGAGTTTATTAACGAAGGCTTCAATTGCATCCCTATTCTGGATAATTTGAAGGAAATTGATTTTTATGAGAAGTCGGTAACGGCGGATAAAGTTAATTTAGCCATTCGCATTGCAACGGACGAGGAGCCAGATTTTGCGTTTTATACCTCTCGTTTAGGAGTTCGATATTCAGATGTAAATTCTTTGTATTTGGAGAAAATCAAACCCAATCCTCGATTTAATCTGAAGATGTTACATTTTTTCATCAACACAGGAATTAAGGATAGTGCTTATTATTGGTCTGAGTTAAGTCGCTTCATTTATAAGTATTGTGAAATCAAAAAGATCTGTCCAGAATTGGACTCCATTGATTTGGGTGGAGGGTTGCCGATTCAGACGTCACTTCAGTTCAATTATGATTACCAGGCTATGGTAGATGAAATTGTAGAGTCTATTTCCTGGATTTGTAATAAAAATAATGTTCCAGTTCCTAACATTTTTACGGAGTTTGGTTCTTATTCTGTCGGGGAGAGTGGTGCTGTTTTGTATGAGATTATCGACCAAAAGTTGCAAAATGATAAAGAACTTTGGTATATGATTGATGGTTCCTTCATAACCCAGTTGCCAGACTCTTGGGGTATGAATCAAAAATATATTATGTTGCCAGTGAATAATTGGGGTTCTCCTTATCAAAAAGTGAATTTGGGGGGGCTAACTTGCGACTCCATGGATTTTTATAATACGGAGGCGCATAGTTCTGACTTATATTTACCTATTTTTGAGGAAGCTACTGAGCGACAGTACGTTGGTTTCTTTCATACTGGTGCGTATCAAGAGTCATTAGGAGGTTATGGGGGTATTCAACATTGTTTAATTCCGGCTCCTAAGCATGTGATAATTGATCGTTTGGAGGATGGAACCGTGACAACTCGTTTATTTTCTGAGGAGCAGAATAGTAGCTCTATGTTAAATATATTAGGTTACAATCAAGCTGCTGAGCTTGCCAATGATGAAGAATCAAAAAATGGTAAGGAGCTTGAGATTAAAGCAAAAACTAAATTAGTGTCTGTTTAAATCAAATTATATGAAAAAATTATTGGCCGTCGTGTTGCTTGCTACATTTGTTTGTGCAGCTTGTTCACAAAATACCAATTGTCCGGCTTACGGTACTACCCGTGCAGATGCACCCAAAGTGAAAAGAGGTTAATCCTCCCAGTTAAAACTTTTTGAAACGGCTTTTTTCCATTGTTTTTTCAAATGGCTGCGTCGACTTTCATCCATTTGGGAATTCCAACGGTGTTGAATAGCCCAGTTTTTCTTCAAATCGTCTAAATTTTCCCAATAGCCAACGGCTAATCCGGCGGCATAGGCGGCACCCAAAGCGGTGGTTTCTATGATTTTAGGGCAAATTACTTCTTGTCCCAAAATGTCCGATTGGAATTGCATCAATAATTGGTTGACCACCATGCCTCCATCTACTCGTAAGGAAGAAATGGAAATACCAGCATCTTTTTCCATAGCCTCCAGGACTTCCCATGTTTGGAAAGCCGTAGCCTCCAAAGCAGCACGAGCAATATGACTTTTATTGACATAACTGGTTAATCCAACCAATACACCACGGGCATCTTGTTTCCAATATGGGGCATACAATCCTGAGAAGGCAGGTACGAAGTAGCAACCGCCATTGTCGTCCACTTCCTTCGCTAAACGCTCAATGTCTGGACTTTGCTGAATGATGCCTAAATTATCTCTTAGCCATTGTACCAGGGAACCAGCAATAGCCACCGAGCCTTCTAAGGCGTAATGAACGGGTTCATTTCCTAACTGATAGGCTACCGTAGTTAACAATCCAAATTGAGAAGGAATAGCTTGTTTACCTGTGTTCATTAAAAGAAAACAACCTGTTCCATAGGTGTTTTTACCTTGGCCTGGATCAAAACAAGTTTGTCCTACTAAGGCAGCTTGTTGGTCTCCTAATATTCCAGCTAAAGGGACACCTTCCAAAACTCCCTTTGACTTACCATATACAGCTGAGCTGGCTTTGATTTCTGGAAGCATCGATTTAGGGATTTGAAGAACCTGGAGGATCTCATCATCCCAAGTGCAGCTGGACAAGTCCATTAATTGGGTTCTACTAGCATTGGTTACATCGGTGATATGAATACCACCCTCAGTACCACCCGTTAATTGCCAAGAAATATAAGTGTCCATAGTGCCAAAAAGGGCTTCACCTCGCAAAGCATCTTCTCTTAAACCAGGCACGTTCTGAAGTAGCCAGCGTAATTTTAAACCACTAAAATAAGTAGCTAATGGTAATCCGGTTTTGGCTCGAAAACGGTCCATTCCTCCATCTTTAGCCAATTCAGCTAGTTCAGATCCCACCCGGGTATCTTGCCAAACCAAGGCATTATAATAAGGTTTCCCCGTTTTTTTATTCCATATAACCGTGGTTTCTCTTTGATTGGTTATCCCCACAGCAGCGATATCCCCGGCAGATAATCCTGCTTTACCTAATGCCAGACCTATCACCTCCTGAACATTTTGCCAGATCTCTTCTACATTATGTTCTACCCAACCTGCTTGAGGATAAATTTGTTCATGTTCCTTCTGGCCCATGGAGATTATTTCGCCCGCTTTATTGAATATAATAAATCTAGAACTGGTTGTTCCTTGGTCAATGGATCCGATATACATAAGTTTATTGATTTAATGTCAGTAAATATGCGCCAATCAAGGCACCCGTTGCTGGACCAATTACAGGAATCCAAGCATATTCCCAATCGCTTTTACCTTTGTTGGGAATAGGTAAAATGAAGTGCATAATTCTTGGGCCTAAATCCCTAGCTGGATTTACGGCATAACCAGTAGTTCCACCTAGTGCTAGACCTACTGCCCAAACTAAAATACCCACAATGAATGGCCCTAGGCCATGTTCTATGCTAGAAAATGTACCTAATGCAACGATGATTAAGGCAGAGGCAAAGGCCTCAGAAATAAAATTAAACGGCCAATTTTTGATGGCTGGATCAGTACAAAAAGAAGCCTTAATAGCTCCAGGGTCTTCAGTAATTTGATAATGAGGATGGTAATGAATCCAAACTAATAATTGGCCGATCATGGCGCCGATTAATTGTCCTCCCACATAGGTAGGGAATAGAGTCCAATCACCTGACTTAGCACATCCTGCTATGGTTACGATGGGATTTAGATGAGCGCCTGGACTACCAAAATAAGTGGAAACAAAAACACCAATGGTAACGGCAAAAGCCCAAGCTGCAGCAATTGCCAGTAAACCAGTTTGATGTCCTTTGGTATCTTTTAACAATACGTTAGCCACCACACCGTTTCCTAAATAAATCAAACAGGCTGTTCCTGCTAATTCGCCGATAAAAATAGAACTCATTCTTTCAAATTTAAGTATCTTCAAAAATAGAAAATTTATCGAGAAAAATAGGCTTTTTTTTAGGAGGTATATTTTTATTTCTCGAATTTAATTTTAGCCATAATGTCCATTTATTGCGGGCTAAAATTTATCTTTGATTTATATTTTATAATTTCAATGGATATGCGTGAAGACTATTTGAAGGGCGATTCGGAGTCATTACCTCAACAAGACAAGGAGATAGATAAGGCATTACGTCCGTTGAGTTTCTCCGATTTCACGGGTCAAGGAAAGATAGTTGAAAATCTAAAGATATTTGTTGGAGCAGCTAAGGCCCGTGAGGAGGCATTGGATCATGTTTTATTGCACGGCCCTCCAGGTTTAGGTAAAACGACGCTTTCGCACATCATTGCCAATGAGTTGGGATCTACTTTGAAGATCTCTTCTGGTCCGGTATTGGATAAACCTTCTGATTTAGCAGGTTTATTAACAAATCTACAGCCATTTGATGTTTTATTTATTGATGAAATACATCGCTTAAATCCCATTGTGGAAGAATATTTATATTCTGCGATGGAGGATTATAAGATTGATATCATGTTGGATTCAGGTCCTAATGCTCGAAGTATTCAGATAGGATTGAATCCTTTTACTTTAATTGGAGCAACCACCCGAGCGGGATTATTAACTTCCCCATTACGAGCTCGGTTTGGTATAAATGCACGTTTGGAATATTACGATGCTCAGTTGTTATCTAGTATTGTCAAAAGGTCTGCTAATATTTTAAACATGCCCATTGATGAAACAGGAGCATTTGAGATAGCCAGAAGGAGCCGAGGCACACCACGTATAGCGAATAATTTGTTGAGGAGAACTAGGGACTTTGCTCAAATCAAAGGAACTGGAAATATAGATATGGAGATAGCTAAATTTGCACTTGAGGCCTTAGATGTGGATATGAACGGTTTGGATGAAATGGATAACCGCATTTTATTAACAATTATAGAAAAGTTCAAAGGAGGGCCTGTGGGATTAACAACTATTGCCACAGCATGTGGTGAGGAGGCCGAAACCATAGAAGAAGTGTATGAGCCTTTTTTAATTCAGGAGGGCTTTTTGAAACGTACTTCAAGAGGAAGAGAAGCTACCGAAAAGGCATATCGACATGTGGGGCTTGAACCTAGATCGCAGATGGGGACCTTATTTTAATTTTTTTTACTTAACGCTGTCAAGGTTTAAAACCTTGACAGCGTTGGATAAAGCTCCGTAATTTTTTTAAAACTCTCAATCAGTTTTATGGTAATTGACAGACTAAATCAAGTGATTGATTTAATTTGAAGTTTATCTATTTCTTGATGATCTTGGGAGTTGAAAATAGCTAGATTTGAGTAACGCTGTCAAGGTTTTAAACCTTGACAGCGTTGGAAATTTCGAATTTTTAACTTAGGCGGATTGAATATTAGTCTATTTTCACTCGGATGGTGGATCCGTCATTTCCTTGACTAACCAGTACGAAATAAACCCCCGAACCGGCTTTCTTTAGATCAATCTGACCCAAATAGCGACCTTGAAATTCTTTAACAATTTCATCAGCAATTTGTTTTCCATTTACGTCAAACACCCTAATATAAACTGTACCTTTCTCTGGCGCATTGAAACGAATATTAAGTTTTCCATTAAATGGGCTATTCGGATTTGCAAATAAGCCTTTGATGTTTTTGGAGCCTTGGCCTCCCGCAAAATGCTGATCCAAAAATGGGAATCCATCCTCTTGAATTCTTCTCAATTCTTTCATACCTGGGCCATTTTCATCCAAATCAAATTTGAAGTTTTTGCCATCTGGCATTTGTTCTACATGTATTTCCATGTCCTCTGGGCCATGTCTGAAAATTCGAATTTGCTTATCATCCATATCTCCTCTGAGCTTTCTCATTCGTTTTTCTATGCGTGCCATCTTATCCCTTTCCATAGTCGGGACAGATCCCATCGGGTTCATTCTCAATCGGTCACCACCTCTTTTTCTGATGTCCATGGTGATGATTTTAGTTTTTCCCTCTGACTTACTTATCTCCTTGTTCAGCGAGTCATTTAATTGCTTAATCCCAGCTTCTGCTAAGTCAGGATTCGCAAAGGTTCTCTCAATGGTTTTCTGTTTCCCGTTTTCTTCCACTACAATTTTAATAGTGGACTCTGATTTTTGCACTTCTTGTGCCATAGCGAGACTTCCCATAGTACCCAGTAGGGCAGATAAAACAATTGTTTTCATAATTTTGAAATTTTGTGACAGCACAAACTTAGATAAAGCATTCAATAATTGATTGTTAAAGAATGTTAAGTAGTATTAAGGAAGGAAATTGGACGAATAATTCATGTAATTTTGTCCCTACAATTGTTTGAAAAGATATGTCTCAAAAGAAAATTCGACTCATTATTGGCTTGATGACCTTAGCTCTGATAGGCTTAATATCTTTCCAATCCTATTGGTTAGGTTTTATGTTAGAAACCAAAAAAGAGCAATTGGCAGCTGATATTCGGGATGGTATGGAGAAAGTGGTTAGGAAGCTCGAGAAGCAGGAGCTATACGTCCTATCTCAAAAACAAAGAGAATATGAAAATCAGCAAAAAGAAATAGCCGCTTTGGAGAAGAAATTGGCTACGAAGGATCTTCCTACTCCGCCTAAAACTCCTCAATTAAAAGATGTACCAACACCTCCTCATGATCCTTTAGAATTACTTACAGAGGATATAGCACATGAATTTAAGTTTAATCAATCAGAACTTCAAGCTCTTAAGAAATTTCAGCAAAATGAAATGCCAAATGATATTTTATATGTTAGGAAGTCATTCATGTTGCCCAACGGACAAATTGCCGAGGTCACAGAGGAGTACCAAATCAATGCTGATTTAAAAGGCATCAACCGTAGATTAAGAGAAGAAAAGCAATTGAACGAGATGATGGGTGTAGTGAGGCCACGTGTTTTACAAGAGTTAAATCGTTTAAAAGAAAGTAATCGTCTGAAGGCCAGAGAGGCCAAGCGTTTGAGTGAATTGAATCGTATACGCCCCAAGCTTTTGGCGCAATTACATAAGGAAGATCAACAAAAAACGCAGAAAATTAATGACCTGACTATTAATGCTGAAAAGTTGAAAGAGGAGAAAGCAGAATTAAAAAAGGTACTGAAAAAGACAGAAATGGCTAAGGAGGTTTTTGCAGATTTCCTTTTCAAAGAAAGACCCATTACACAGCGTGTTTCGACAAAACATATAGATAGTTTAATCAAGCAAGAATTAGCTGCCAAAGGTATATCCATGCCTTATGTTTTTGGTATTGGACCTAAAGAGTCTCAGGAAAATAAAAATTGGGTATATACCTCTGCAGGTCTTATGAAAACGCCCAGAGCCAGAGCTGCTTCTTTTTCTACTGCTTTATTTCCTAATGATTTAAGACCTAGTGGTCAATATTTGCAAATATATTTCCCTAGCCAAGAAGCTATGGTTTGGAAGGCGATGAGTCTAAGTTTTTTAGGTTCAGCCTTACTTTTGTTAACTATGTTAGGTTGTTTTTACATTGCTGTTACTACAATTCTAAAACAAAAAAAATTGGCTGAGATAAAGAATGACTTTATCAACAACATGACGCATGAGTTTAAAACTCCAATTTCCACCATTTCTTTGGCAGCCCAATTGATTCAGGAGGAATCTAATGGCATTAATAATGAATCTATCAATCGTTATGTAGGTATTATCAAAGAAGAGAATATTAGATTAGGCAGGCAAGTGGAGCGAGTATTACAAACCGCTCAAATGGAAAAAGAAAACATCGTTCTGAAAAAGAAAGAGGTTAATATGCATACTTTAATCCAGCAAGTGGTCGAAATGAATGGGCCATTGATCCAGTCACAAGGTGGCAACTTACACGTACTATTAGATGCCGCTCAATGCATCATTGAAGTGGACGAAGTTCATATCTCTAATGTACTATTTAATTTATTGGATAATGCTATCAAATACAGCAAAGAGAAGCCAGAAATTACCATTAGTACAAATTCCACTGGCAACTCCTTCAGCGTCCATATTTCTGATCAAGGTATTGGAATGGCGAAGGAAGTTTTAGCTTCTGTGTTTGAACCCTTTTATCGAGTGCCTACTGGTAATGTACATAATGTGAAAGGCTTTGGTCTAGGACTTAGCTACGTTAAGAAGATTGTGGAGGCACATGGCGGCACGGTTAATGTGTCCAGTTTACTTCAAATTGGGAGTACTTTCGAAATCAATTTACCTTTCAACCCTACCGAATAGTTTGATCTGATTATGGAAAATACAAATCATCCATCCATCTTATTGGCTGAAGACGATCCTAACTTAGGACTATTACTTTCAGAATTTTTAAAGAAAAAGGGCTACCAAGTCCAGTGGGCTCAAAATGGAGATGAGGCTTTGGACTTATTTGTCAAGGAATCATTTGATTTATGCTTATTGGATGTCATGATGCCTAAGAAAGATGGTTTCTCTTTGGCCAAAGATATTCGGGCGACACACTTAGACGTGCCCATCATTTTTTTGACGGCCAAATCCATGGAAGAGGATACCTTACAGGGCTTTAAAGTGGGAGCAGATGATTACTTGACGAAACCATTTTCCATGGATGTATTGGTGGCAAGAATCGAGGCTGTCTTGCGTAGAACCCATTCGGGTAAATCTGTTCCTAGCTTAGCCGAAGAGCTAAAATTGGGGGATTTTGTATATTATCCGAATAAAATGAAATTGATTTTGGGAGATAACGAACAAAAGTTTACTCCCAAGGAAAATGATTTGATGAAACTGCTCTGTGAAAATTTAGGAAGGCCAGTAAGTCGGAGTTATGCCCTAAAACTCATTTGGGGAGATGATACTTATTTCAATGCTAGAAGCATGGATGTCTATATGACTAAATTGCGAAAAATGTTAAAAGAAGACCCCCGCGTGCAGTTAATTAACCTGCACGGTGAGGGTTTTCGATTAAGTGTTGAAGGTCTTAGTTGATGTACTCAAATCCACAATAAGGAACTAGCACATGCGGGATTTTAATTCCTTTAGGTCCTTGGTTGTTTTCTAGAATAGCTGCCACGATACGTGGTAGAGCCAAGGCAGAACCATTTAGCGTATGACAAAGTATGGATTTTCCATCGATCTTCGTTCTTAATTTTAAACGGTTCGCCTGGAAAGTTTCAAAATTTGAAACAGAACTTACTTCTAACCATCGTCCTTGGGCAGCTGACCAAACCTCCATATCATACGTTAAGGCAGAAGCAAAACCCATGTCACCACCGCAAAGTCGCAATACGCGATATGGAAGTTCCAACTTTTGCAATAATCCTTGAACATGCAGAGACATCTCTTCCAAAGCTTGATATGATGTTTCAGGTTTGTGAATTTGTACAATCTCAATTTTGTCAAATTGATGCAATCGATTTAATCCGCGTACATGTGCCCCCCAAGAACCTGCTTCACGACGGAAGCAAGGGGTATGACCTACGTTTTTGATCGGCAATTCTTTCTCGTTGACAATTACGTCTCGGTACAAATTGGTAATTGGAACTTCGGCTGTAGGAATTAAGTACAATCCTTCCTCCTTGGTTACATACATTTGTCCCTCTTTGTCTGGAAGTTGACCTGTACCAAAACCAGAATCTTCATTAATTAATATGGGTGGCTGAATTTCATAATAGCCTGCCTGAATGGCTTCGTCTAAAAAGAAGTTAATTAAGGCCCTTTGTAAACGAGCACCTTTCCCTTTATACACTGGAAAACCTGCTCCCGTTATTTTATTACCTAAATCAAAATCGATGATGTCGTATTTTTTGATTAAATCCCAGTGCGCCTGTGCATTTTCTCCTAAATCTGGGATTGTCCCCCAGCTTAAAACTACCTCATTATCCTCCGCTGTTTTGCCTTCAGGTACAGAACTGTGAGGAAGATTAGGCAAGGTTACCAATAGGTCATATACCTCCTGCTCGGCAATTTTGGCGGCCTCTCCTAATTCCTTGATACTTGCTTTTAAATTAGCTGTTTCAGCTTTTTTGGATTCAGCTAAATCCACTTGACCATTCTTCATAAAAGCTCCAATCTCCTTAGCGGCAGCATTGGATTTCTCTAAAGCTTGTTCTGCTTGTTGTAATAAAGCTTTACGTTTGTCATCCAATGAAATCAGTTTTTCTACAGCTTTTTCTGCATCAAAAAAGCGTTTTTTCTTCAAACCTTGAATGGATTGTTCGGTATTGGCACGAATAAAAGCTAAGGTTAGCATAAGATCAGTTTTAGAAGAATAAACCTTCGTTTAGGGCATTTAATGATTCATTTTTATGTTTCGCATCAACTAACAATGAAATATTGTGTTCAGATGCACCATAAGAAATCATACGAATTGGAATGTTTTTCATGGCATTTAATACCTTGATGGCAATGCCTTCCTTGTCTGCCCAAAAATTACCCACTATACAGATAATGACTTGGTTCTTATCAGGATCTTCCAATTCGGCAAATTCACGTAACTCCGACATAATGGAATCTAAATGAGTAGTTTGGTCAATGGTAACCGAAACTGACACCTCTGATGTAGTGATCATGTCAACAGGAGTCTTATATTTTTCGAAAACCTCAAATACTCTTTTCAAGAAACCGTAGGCATTCAACATGCGAGTTGAATGAATATAAATGGCAGTAATATTGTCTTTGGCAGCAATTGCCTTAATTTCAACATCCGTAGATTTTTCTGAAATCAAGGTACCGTAGGCACTTGGCTCCATCGTATTTTTTAGTCGAACCGGCACTCCTTTTAACTTAGCAGGAGTAATGGTACTCGGATGCAAGATCTTTGCCCCAAAGTAGGCTAGCTCAGCTGCTTCTGCAAAAGATAATTCACGGATAGGAAAGGTGTTCTTAACAATACGTGGGTCATTGTTATGCATTCCATCAATATCCGTCCAAATTTGAACTTCTTCTGCTGAAATGGCTCCACCAATCAAGGAAGCCGTATAATCTGAACCACCACGTTTTAAGTTATCGACTTCTGCCTGAGGATTTCGACAAATAAATCCTTGAGTGATATAAATTTGCTTGTTGGGTTCTTTGGCCAAAATAGCCTTTAATTTCTCTTCAATGACAGATAAAACGGGTTCATTGTCTTCGTCAATGACCATAAAGTCTAAGGCAGGTAACAACAAGGAGTTGACTCCTTCTTCTTGTAAATAGGCTTCAAATATCTGGGTAGATAAAAGTTCTCCCAAGGCAACCATTTCTTTTTCTTGCTTTGTTCCGAATCCTTGGGTAGCGATTAATGTATCAATAAATGCAAACTCTTGATCTACGATGGACTTACCTTTTGCTAAGCCTTCTGCTGTTTGGTATAATTCAGACAAAAAGATATCATAATGCTCACGTAATGCTTTCGCTTTATCTTTTGCTTCAGCAATTTGGCCAGCCAATATAGATTCTGAGATTGATAATAAGGAATTGGTGCTTCCTGAAAGAGCGGATAAAACAACGATCTTGGCTTTTCCATCTTCGGTAATCAGTTGACGGATCGACTTCATTCTTTCTGGTTTTCCAACGGAGGTACCTCCAAATTTCCAAACTTGCATATGGGTTTAAATTATGGGTTTAAATAGCTAGCATTTTAATCGCAGTTATGGCCGCTTCATCGCCTTTGTTACCATGTTTTCCTCCCGCACGGTCCATTGCCTGCTCTTGGGAATTGGGAGTAAGTACACCGAAGATGACAGGTTTATCATATTTTAGGCTAACATCGGTAATTCCTTTGGCAACGGCATCGCAGATAAAATCAAAATGACGAGTTTCTCCTTGAATCACACAACCTAAGCAAATAACCGCATCAATTTCAGGCTTTTGGGCTTGTTTTTGTGCACCTAAACTTAATTCAAAACTTCCTGGAACCTGTACCCGATGGATGTTTTCTTTTCGGGCACCATATATCAATAAGGTATTTATACAGCCTTGGTATAGCGCTTCGGTAACTTCTGTATTCCACTCAGATACCACCACTGCGAACTGCTTGTTCTGAATTTGCGGTAGGCAATCCGTTGAAAACTCACTTAAATTTTTATGTTGAGATGACATCTTGTTTGGATTAAAACAATAAGGGATAAAAGCTGATGCCCTTATCCCTTACTGATATAACATGTTATCTAATTATTCAGAGATAGAGCTTTCTAATTGAGCTTTGTACTTTTTAGCAGGAACCGACTCAGCAGATTCTGGGAATTTCTCTGTGATATCCGTGTAGGTTGCCAAAGCTTCTTTACCCTGTTTGTTAGCTTCATAGGCTGTAGCTAATTTTAATAAATAGGTAGGAGTAAAGAACTTGTTAGGCTTATAATCAGCCGCTTTTTTATAGTAATCAATAGCCTCAGCATATGATTTTTTCTCTACATAGGCATCTCCAATCAAAGAATAAGCTCTAGCTTGAACCAATAAATCTGAGCTACTAAAATTCTTTAATTTTTCAATCGACTGATCAAATTTACCTTGCTTAAGCAAAGCAATACCTTGGTATAAATCGGCTAAGTTTTGTGTGTTTCCACCAAACTCATCTGAGATTTTGTTGAATTCCTTGGTAGCTTTAGATAAAGAGTCAGCTTCGAAAGCATAAACTGCTTTAAATAATTTTTTCTCACCCTCCTCATCTTGGGTTTGTGTATACCATTTATATCCCAATGTACCTACGACCACCGCTATAATGACAGCTCCTAATCCTAAAACTGTAGTTTTGTTACTTTCAAAAAAGCCAGTAACCTTGGTTAGTTCTTGCTGTAGCGCCTCTGGGCTTTCAATAATTTCAATTGATTCTTTAGTTTCTTTCTTTGCCATAATACATCCTTATTGTAAGAGTCTACTTGTATTTAACTAATTTTTATGGGGTAGACTCATCAAAGGTTTGCAAAATTATAAAATCTCTTTCATTTATATCAATATTAATAGAATCTTTTCGGTTTTATTTTCCTTAATCTTTAGTAAATTCGTCGGATTCTGCATTTCCCAAGTATAAATTTAATTCATGGCATTTTCCCGTTTAGATCAATTTCAAAAAATTAAAGCAAATGAGGCAAAATATGACATTTGTATCATAGGAGGAGGGGCCACTGGAGCAGGTGTGGCATTGGATGCCGTGTTAAGAGGTTACAAGGTATTGTTGATTGAAAAAGGGGACTTCGCAGGTCAAACATCTTCTAAATCAACCAAGTTGGTCCACGGTGGGGTTCGATATTTGGAACAGGCAGTAAGAAATTTGGATTGGCAACAGTTCAAAATGGTATACAAGGCCTTGCATGAAAGAAAAGTCATGCTTCAGAATGCGCCCTATTTAGCGCACCCTTTGGCCTTATTAACTCCTTGTTATTCTTGGTGGGATCGTGTCTATTATGGGGTAGGTATGTGGCTTTACGACCGAATTTCTGGTGTGACGAATTTAAAGTCGAGCCAAGGATTAGGTAAAAAGCAGATGGAGCAGTTAGTTCCTAACTTGCAAGTGAAGTCTATGTCAGGGGGAATTTTGTACTATGATGGTCAACTTAATGATGCTCGTTATGCTTTAGCCATTTTGCAATCTGCCGAGAAAGAGGGGGCTGCTATTTTAAACTACTGTGAGTTAAGTCATTTTACGCTTAGTCCTAAGAGTTTGAAAATCAAAAGAATACATTTTAAGGATTTAGTTGCTGGTGAGGAATATGAGGTAGATTGCAAAGTTGTGATTAATGCCACGGGGCCTTTTACGGATCATATTAGGCAATTGGCCAATTTGAAATTGAAACCGCGCATGAAAGTGTCACGAGGAGCACATATCGTTTTGCCGAAGTCATTTTGGCCAGGCGAAACAGCCTTATTAATCCCTAAAACCGATGATGGGCGTGTTGTATTTGTTATTCCATGGCGAGAATATATTCTGGTAGGTACTACGGATGAGCCAGATGAACTGACAGAAAATCCTCCTATTAAAGAGGAGGAGGAGGATTATTTGTTGGATTATTTCAATCGATTCGCTCTTCAAAAGGCTAGTAAATCAGACATTTGCTCAGGTTTCGTTGGGCAAAGACCCCTATTACAAGTGGGCTTATCGGATGCTATGCAATCAGATACCAAGTCATTGGTGAGAGATCATGAGGTAGAAGTAGATCAAAGGAGTAAATTGGTGAGTATCATGGGGGGGAAATGGACGACCTACCGAGTGATGGCAGAAGATACAATGGATGTGGTGGAGGAAGAGGTTTTACATCGTAAAAGGCAGCCTTGTCGGACAAAGGATTATGCTCTATTTGGGGCTGAGCCAGTAGATGAGTTGAAGTGGCAACAGCGAATTTTGGACTTACAGGTAGGCCAAGAAAGTGCCCGGCATTTAAGAGAAATTTACGGTTCACACGCCTGGGATGTTTTGGCATATTGTGAATCATCAACAGGAGGTCTTGACCTCATCCATAGTTCATTACCATATTTACAAGGAGAGTTGAATTATTTAAAAAACTTTGAAATGGTGGAGTGTTGGGAGGATATTTTATACCGTCGGTGGGGAATTAGTTTGCGAGATCAGGCTAAGGGACAATTGATAAAGGATATAAAAAAAGAGGCTTTCGCCTCCTTTATTTAATATTCATCTTCATTAAAGAAGAAATCGTCTTTGGTTGGGTAATCAGGCCAAATCTCTTCAATGCTTTCAAATGGTTGACCATCATCTTCTAACTCTTGTAAGTTTTCAACTACTTCTAAAGGAGATCCTGTACGAATAGCGTAGTCAATTAATTCATCTTTTGAAGCAGGCCATGGTGCATCTTCTAAATAGGAGGCAAGTTCTAGTGTCCAGTACATATGTTTAATTTTAATTCTTAAAGATTCAAATTCTCCTTTAACTCTTACAGATTCTTAAGAATCAAAGATTTATCGGACTGCAAAAGTATAATAAAAAAATATTTATGAAAGATTTATTTTTTAAATTTTATATAAATAAAAGTAATCCTAACTTAACGATTCTAAAGCCCCATTTTTATGTCTGATTTCCGCCCTATTTCCCTGGAAGTTTGTAGTTATTCCCTTTATTCTTGCCTTGCCGCTGATCAAGCGGGGGCAGACCGAGTAGAGCTTTGTGCCTCTCCTTGGGAAGGAGGTACTAGTCCTTCGGCAGGGGTAGTATCAGAAGCATTAACGCTCACTTCTTTGGGAATTCATGTGATGGTTAGAGCCAGGGGAGGAGATTTTTGTTATGATGCATGGGAGAAAAAAACTATGCTGGCCGAGGTTAACCAATACCTTTCCATGGGGGTACATGGAATAGTCGTAGGCGCATTAAATCCGAAAGGAGATTTGGATATTGATTTTTTAAAAGAAGTTACTTATATCGTGGGAGATTCTGCCGAACTGACTTGCCATCGGGCCATTGATGTTTCCAGGCAGCCATTGGAAGTGATGGAGGCTTTGATTGAATTGGGTTTTACTCGTATTTTGACCTCTGGACAAAAAAATAAGGCGATAGAAGGAATAGATGCTATAGCCAACATGGTGGAGGCGGCACAAGGAAGAATTCAAATTATGGCGGGAAGTGGTGTCAATCCACAAAACTGCCTTCAATTGCTGGATGCCGGAGTAGACGCACTTCATTTAAGCGCGCGAACTACGCGTGAATCAGATATGGTTTACCGCAGACCAGGGATATCCATGGGAGGAGTAGCAGAAATTTCTGAATTTGAAGTGGCTTATGCCAGCCCAGAAATCATTCGAGCTGTGGTGTCGAAAATTAAAAACTATTAGTCTTCGTACAAAGGAGTTTCGATCCACTCATCTTGTGGTATTCTACTCAAATCATACAAAGGAATTTGATTTCTTTGGTAGGTAGGAATGGAGAAATCATTTTCATCTGGACCACCCTTCTTGAAATGATCCACCATTTTTTGGAATCGTACTTCATCACTTTCCGTATTGGATGAACTATTCGCACCAAATTCGTCAAATTCTACCGTAGCTCCTGAAGTTAATGATGCTGGTTTGTTTGCTGTTCCATAATGCCTGGTGTCGCTTAATAAGAAATCATCCAAGGCATTTTGTTCATGCTCAAATCCTGCAGCAATTACCGTCAAATACAAATCCTCACCCAAGTCGTCATCGGTTGAAAAACCAAATTTGACCATATCAGCCTGATCGTTGATTCTTTCATTTAGATATTCAATGATGGTATTTTGCTCACTCATCACCAAAGCATGATCCGTGCTGGTGGAAACAGTTACCAAAATCCGTTTGGCGCCTTTGATTTCTTGTGAGTTCAATAGAGGTGATTCTAATGCTTCAGCAATGGCTTGAAATGCTCGGTCTTCTCCTTTCCCTAAAGCTGAACTCATCATGGCTTGACCCGCATTTTTTAGGACTTTTTTCACGTCCATGAAGTCTGTGTTGATATCACCTGGCTTGGCAATTACATCCACCACACTTTTTACTGCTTTAGCTAAGACGTCATCGGCCTTGGCAAATGCATCCTTAACTGCCAATTTCTCATAAATTTGAGCCAATTTATCATTCATCACGACTAAAACTGTATCGCAATAATTCTTCAATTCTTGAATACCCGTAAGGGCATATTGGATTTTTTCTCTTCCCTCCCAGGCATAAGGTGCAGTTACCACCGCAACGGTTAATAATCCTCTTTTGCGAGCAATTTCAGCCACTACTGGAGCTGCGCCAGTTCCTGTTCCTCCTCCCATACCAGCGGTAATGAATAGCATTTCAGTGCCCTCCGTCAGAACTGAATTTATTTTTTCTAAACTTTCCAAAGCCGCAGTCTTACCTACCTCTGGATCAGTTCCAGCACCTAGCCCTTGCTCACCTAATTTGATTTTTGTCTTCACAGGATTAGAGGCCAATGCCTGTGAATCTGTATTACAAATAATCAAATCCGCTCCTTTAATTTTCATATTATCCATGTGGCGTACCGCATTGGACCCTCCGCCACCGATTCCAATAACCTTGATGATGGATTTAAATGAAGATTCAGGAACAATTTCCATTTTATGATCGAAAAAGGAAGGGTTCGGGTTATTCATAAGTTTAATCTGCTTTTTGGGAATAATTTAATTAATTCAATAATGCTGGAGAGTCTATTCTTTTCCCCAGCGCCAGTCATTACCGAGTTCTAAATCTCTTCGTAAATTTTGCTTAATGAAGAAATCTCGGGTCGAGTAAAAATCAAGTTTTTTAGCTGGAATGACAGGTGCGTTGGCCATTCCATATAAGAGCATAGCTGTATACTTAACAGTATTTTCTAATTCTTTTTTATTGACTAAGTCAAATGAATCGCAGTTGGCATGATAGCAATCTAACACTTTACGTTCTAATCTTCCCATAGGGGCACTGGCTGGAATGCCTTCTAACAAGAAGGATTGGTGGTCCGAATGTAACCCAGCCGCATTGCTGATTTCATTGGCAAATGAAGGGTCTATGGATTTGATTTTATTACCTATTTCTTTTAAAACAGCGACCAATTCATCTCGGCCACCGGCATTAAAACCGTAGACATTGTTTGTCATGTCTAAGTTGATCATGTACACGATGTCATTGATTTCTCCTGTCTTCTTCGCTCTCTCGATATAAGCTCTAGAACCAAGTAGACCTTGTTCTTCTCCCATGAATGCCACAAATTCAATAGTTCTTTTACTCTTTAACCCTAGTGCCTTGAATGTTCGAGCAATATCAATAACCGAAAAGGATCCAATCCCATTGTCAATAGCTCCTGTAGCTAAGTCCCAGGAATCTAAATGTCCCCCGATGATGATTTTTTCACGGCGATATTTTTTGTTATCCCCTTTCAAAGTAGCCACCACATTACGTGCTTTGATAGGCTTACTAACATTATGCATTTCTATTAAACCGAGAAGGCCCGGTTGTTCTACCAACCATTTTCTAATTTCCAATCCACTTTCCCAAGTGATACAAACAGCAGGAATAGAGATTAAATTTCCTGTAACAGAGGCTGTTCCAGTTAATAATACCTGTCCTTTAACGGTATTGATAAAAATAACTCCGATGGCTCCGTATTGAATAGCCAATGCTGTTTTTTCTGAACGATGAAGGTTTTTTTCTCCAGGTTTGCCATCCACCAAACCAATATTCATTAGTGCAACTTTGCCCTTGATTTGTTCTTTTTTCGCCTCAAAATCTGCATCCAAACCATTTCCCATGTCGACGATGGTTCCGGTGATATTAGCCTCTACCGGAGTCATAGCTAATGAAACCACAGGCACTTCTCTGAAATCATCGGATTTGGGTGGGGCCACTGATAAAGTTACCGTATCTCTAGCCCATGCCTCTACTTGAAAGCCTTGATATTTGGTATCTCGGAAACCATATTTTTTGAATAGATTGAATGCGAACTCCTCGGCTCTTTTTCCTTTTTCACTACCCGTTAAACGATGACCAAGACTTTGGCATGCTGTTCCTAAGGAAGAATAGGCTAAGGAATTTTGTTCTACCTCATCTTTGATTCGCTTAAAGGCCGATTCTATACTTTCTTCTCCCCCTATACTAGGGCTAAAGCCAAATGAGCCAAGTATTAAAATACACAAAATGAGGGACAATATACTTTTCTTCATAGATTAGCTTTGGTAGGATGAAGGCTTACGATTCAGAAAATTACTTTTTTTTTCGCCAAATAACAATTCAGATCTTTAGGAATTTATTGAAATGAAAAATTAAGGAAGTAGGCAGTCTTGGCTACCTGGTTTTTTTAAAAGCTTACACCAAAATTCTTTTTCCTTTTCAGGTATGACCTTGCCTCCATAGAAATTTTTTACACGAGTAGCAGCCTGATCCAAGGAATTGTTATCCAAATCAATTAATACCTCCAAATAAATAAACCTCGAGGCAATTTGTTGAGGTTTTATACCAATATTCTGCAATCCTTTTTTCAGGCTTTCAAGTCTCTCTTGGCTATATTTACGGGCTCTGCTGCTATACAAGCTGGTCATAATGGTATTTTCTGCCGTTTGTCTCACATCTAAGCTGTCATATTTTTTTTCATAGTTCTTGATATGGGATATAAAATATTTAAACAGGGGATTATCGTCATCCATCATTACTTTTTGCATGAGAAGAAAGCTAGTTTCTCCTTCATATTCTTCCGGCTTGATTAATTCTACTAAATCATTGACCAAGGCCACATTCTTTAAAGTATCCAAACTCAGACGAGTAAAAAATGCGGCTGAAATCATATTCTCTTTGTTTCGCTCCCCTTGCGCATACCTTGTAAGTAATTGTGCTTGATTACTTGATGGATTTTTGGCTCTGTCTAATAGCTGAATGATACCTTGCACAGAATTGCTATTTTCTCCCACTGGTTCTATGTTCCACACTTTCCCTTGTGGAGAAAATACAATGAAGGAGGGGGTGGAAGGGATAAATATCTTTTTTGAGCGTAAAAACAAAATGTTCTCTCTTTTGCTTAAATCCAACTGATAAGCATGAAAGTTTTGATCCAAGTAGGCTTTGACACTAGGGTTACTCAAGGTTTTGTCGTAGGCAATACAATGGGCACAAGTAGGGAGAAAAGCCTCAAAAAAAATGGGCTTATTTTCTTTCTCAGCCTTTTTGAAAATCTCATCAAAGGCTATAATTGGTCTGAATGATTTATTATGGTCAATTTTCTGGGCGGATAGGTTTTGACCTAGGCAGAAGAAACAAATAATGATAAAAAGAGATAGGCGCATATAATTATTTTTTTCAAAAATACATTATCCAGCCCAATTTTCTCTATCTAAATTTCGGTAGGCAATAGCTTCAGCAATATGGGTCGCTTGAATTTCTTCTTCCCCAGCTAAGTCGGCAATTGTTCTTGCCACTTTTCTTATTTTATCAAAAGCTCTCGCTGATAGTTGCAGTTTATTCATGGCTATAGACAAAAGCTGTTGTGATGCCCCATCCAAGTTGCAAAAAGTATTTACTTGAGTACTGCTCATCATGGCATTGGAATGAATTTTGGGGAATGGGATAAATCGTTCTTGCTGGATTTTTCTGGCTTTTAGTACTCTACTTCTGAGCTGCTCACTGGTTTCTGAGCTATGTTTGGCTTGCATCTTATCGAAAGGTACAGGGACGATTTCAATATGCATGTCTATTCTGTCCAACAAGGGGCCAGATATTCGATTTAGGTACCTTTGGACTTGCCCTGGCCCACATACGCAGTCCTTGGAAGGGTGATTGTAATAACCACATGGACAAGGATTCATGCTCGCTACCAGCATAAAATTTGCGGGAAATTCCAGAGACCATTTGGCCCTAGAAATATGTACTTTTCTGTCTTCCAAAGGTTGGCGCATGACTTCAAGCGCATTTCTGTTAAACTCAGGTAGTTCATCTAAAAATAAAACACCGTGATGGGCCAGAGATATTTCTCCAGGTTGAGGGAAGGAGCCTCCACCTACCAGCGCAGCATTGGAGATGGTATGGTGGGGGCTTCGGAAGGGTCTGTGTGTTAAAAGCGCATGTTTGCCCATCAGTTTACCTGCTACGGAATGGATTTTAGTAACTTCCAATGCTTCCGCTAATGAAAAGGGGGGCAATATCGTGGGCAGTCTTTTGGCCAACATGGTTTTGCCAGCCCCAGGTGGACCTATCATAATGAGGTTATGGCCTCCTGCTGCTGCGATTTCAAAGGCCCTTTTGACATTTTCCTGCCCCTGAACCTGAGAGAAATCTACCTCAAATTCCTCATGAGATTGGTTGAATAAGGAAGGTATATCCACCTGAAGAGGTTCTATTGCCAATTTTCCCCGGATGAATTGTATGGTTTCCCTCAAGTGAGACAGTCCATATACTTCCAACCCATCGACAATGGCGGCTTCCAATGCATTTTCCTTGGGTAAAATAAGTTTCTTAATCCCTCTATTTTGCGCTTCCACAGCGATAGGCAAGGCGCCTTTGATGGGGCGAATTGTTCCATCCAAGGCAAGCTCACCCATAATGGCAAAGTGGTCAAGGCCTTTTAGCTCTACTTGTTCCGAGGCTTCTAAGATGGATAGCGCAATAGGCAAATCGTAGGCTGACCCCTCTTTTCGAATGTCTGCAGGTGCTAAATTAACAATGACTTTTCTTCTCGGGAAAAAGAATCCGTTGTTTTTAAGGGCAGATTCTACCCTTTGTATGGACTCTTTGATAGTGGAGTCGGGTAAACCTACTAAGTAACATTTGCTTCCTTGCCCTACATGGGTTTCAATCGTAATGAGATTGGCGGATACTCCAAATACGGCACATCCAAAAGTTTTTGCTAACATGGTTTTTGTTAGCAAATTAGTTCAAATACCTTCTCGACTTAATCAGTTAATTGAACATTGTCTTTATTTACCAATAGCTTGATTTTTTTGCCAAAGACTAATGGGAAATTTTGGGCAATGTGCCCAGAAGGAAATTCGAAAGCAATGGGGTATTTTGTACCTGCAGTATGCTCAAGAATGATTTCATTGATACTTTTTCCCACCGTTAGGCTTGCTTCTTTACAGTCGCTAAAACTTCCGACTATCAAACCCGCTAATCCATTCAGTAAGCCGGCACGTTTTAATTGTAGGACCATTCGGTCTACATGATATAAGTTCTCTCCCACATCTTCTAAAATTAAAATACGCCCTTTGAAGCTGGGAAGGCTAGCACTACCAATAAGGTGCACAATTAAAGATAAATTCCCTCCAATGATTTCTGCCTCCGCTTGACCTGGTCTATTTTCTGCTTCCGCTGGTAATTCGATGTCCGTTTTTCCCTCAAAGAGTAAGCATCTTAATTTCTCAAGAGCTTCATCTCCGCCCACTTGACAGAAATTATGGGGCATGGGACCGTGGATACTTGCGATACCTAATTGGGTTACGTGATTCAATATGGCTGTGATGTCTGAAAATCCGATTATCCATTTTGGGTTGGCAACAAATCTTTCAAAATTCAATTGATCCAAAATCCTGCTTGAGCCATATCCGCCGCGAATAGGGAAGATGGCTTTTATGTTGGGATCGTCTAATGCCAGTTGAAAATCGCTGCTTCTCTCCACATCGCTTCCACCAAATCCGAAATAATGAGATAAGGCATGGGGTGCCATTCGTACTTGTAGGTCCCAAGACTCCAATATTTCAACGCCTTGTTTCCATTGATCGCTCTTTGGGTGGGAGGCTGGAGATACCAAAATCACTTCATCGCCAGGACGTAATAAAGGAGGAGTTTTCATGTGCTGTAGAATGGTAGACAAATATGAATGATTTTTCGCTTTAACCCAAGGTTTAATTTTCGTATTATTGCAAAAAATATTAGCCTTTTTGACTATTCTTAGGACAAATAAATGCCTGGACTTGGTTCATCCCTGTTATAATCCGCATGTAGGTTGGGCACAGGAATTATGTAGTCATTACACACTTTTTATGTCCAAAATTCCAAAGGATGTAGTGGTACATGTGTACGTGGTAGATGATGGGAGTAAGTACGGAGTAAATCCTAAGGATATTCAGTTTTTAGAACAATCTATTCCCCATTTTACATTTATACCCTTAAGTCAGAATTTAGGTAAAGGTGGAGCCCTGCGGCAAGCAATCCAACAGACCCAAGGAGATTGGGTCATTTACACGGACGCGGATTATCCTTATCGCATGGAAAATGCCTGGGAAATGTTCCAAATCTTGACATCAGGTAAATCGGATGTTGTGGTAGGTGTTCGAGATGAGCAATATTATGACCAATTGCCTTTACGTAGGAAAATATTTTCATTGTCACTCAAATTGATGAATTACTTATTTTTTCCAAGTTTAAAAGTAAAAGATACTCAATCAGGTCTAAAAGGTTTCAATGCCAAGGGGAAGGAATTATTTCTGAAAACCAAAATTTCTGCCTTTCTATTTGATATGGAATTTTTGGTTTTGGTATCCAAGGAGAAGGATATCAAGTTGGACTGGATTTATGTGCAGGTAAGGGATGGAATTCAATTTTCCACCATGCGTACCCAGACAATTCTCATCGAGTTATTTAATTTTGCTTCTATTTTACTCCGGGGTATTTTGACCAAATGAAGCCAGCTCCTGCCATTTTATTGACCATTGACGTAGAGGAATGTGATATTCCAATAGAATATGGGTATGCCATGGAATTGGAGGAACAATTGGAGCAGTCAAGAAAAGGCTTGAAGGAGTTTATGTCGGTGGTCACTCAGGCGGAGGTCCCCTGTACTGTATTTTGTACTGGGGTTTATGCCCAACATAATTCGGATTGGATAAAGAAATTGGAGCAACAGCATGAATTAGCCTCTCATGGATTTTATCATAGTCAATTTCAGGTAGCAGATTTATTATCATCCCGACAATTGCTGGAAGATTTAAGTGGTAGAAAAGTAACAGGATTTAGAATGGCTAGGATGCAGCATATAGATGAAAAGGAAATTCTAAAAGCAGGTTATCAATATCACTCGTCATTGAATCCCACTTGGATTCCAGGTAGATACAATCATTTGAGCGCATCCAAGCTGCCTTTCTTTGAACAGGGATTGTGGAATATTCCCGCCTCTGTGACTCCCAATTTTCGGATACCCTTGTTTTGGTTGGCCTTTAAAAATTTCCCATTGTTCGTATTTAAACAGCTTTGTCGTGAAACCTTAAAAAAGAACGGATTTCTTAATTTGTATTTTCATCCTTGGGAGTTCTCGGACTTATCAAAATACCCTTTACCTGCCCATGCGAGTCGAGGGTCCAAGGGGGAGCTAATAAAGAAATTGAAATCTTTAATTCAGTATTTTCAAGAGGAGAATCTAGGGGAATTTATGACGATGCAAGATTTTGTAAAGCAATTAGAAAATGGAAAATAAGCCCGCATTCTATGCTCGATTTGAATTCTTACTGGGACTTTGGTTACTGGTGGGGTTATTCACGGGCATTAAGCAATACAATCTAGGAGAATTATACTCTCACATCAACAATTTTATCATTTTTAAATCAAGTTATGGGCATTTTTTGCAACGAATGCCCTTGTATTTGGAGTATCCCAAAGAATATTTTGATTTGTATTTATACGGGCCCATTTTCGCCATTTTAATGGCGCCATTTTCGTGGCTACCCACTAGTTTGAGTGTGAGCTTGTGGAATGTCATGAATGCTCTGGTCTTATTTTTAGCAGTGTGGAATTTACCCTTAGATCAAAAAAAGCGAGTAGCCATCCTTTGGTTGATCTTGAATTCAACTGTGACTGCATTACTTAATACTCAGTTTCATCCACTTTGTATAGCACTTATTATATGGAGTTATATCTGTATTCAGCGAGGTAGGGATATATGGGGAGCCTTATGGATTGTGCTGGGTATTTGTATCAAATTATACGGCGTGGTAGGCTTGGCTTTTTTCTTTTTTTCAAAAAAGCCCTTGCGCTTGGCAGCTTATTTAATATGCTGGATGCTACTCGTATTAATGATTCCACTGTTATTGGGTGGTTGGGAGTATGGAATGTCGACCTATCTCGGTTGGAGGGAAGTGTTGTCACACAAGAATGAACTTAATGTGGATATTCGCAATCTACGTACAGATGTCTGCGTGATGGGGATGATTCGTCGGTGGACGGGCGATGGATCCTTATCTAATTTATGGTTTTTGATTCCTTCCATGTTGATCAATTTGCTCGTGTATTTTCAAATGCAGAAGTGGAAGGACGAACATTTCCAATTAAGAATATTGGCATTTGTTAGCATCTATTTAATGTTGGCAAGTACAGGTACGGAATCTCCAACGCTAATTATGGCTTTCCCCGGAGTTGGAATATGGTTCGTATTAAGTAAGCAAAGTAAGATGGATTGGGTATTGCTGGTGCTTACACTGCTCATTTCGAGTTTTTCCCCAACTGATTTGTTCCCGAAATGGATTAGGAATGAATGGGTTAACCCATTGGGATTGATGATATTGCCCTTGCTGTTGGTATGGCTAGCCCTAGCTAAGGATTTATTATTCGCCAAACCTAAAGAAACACCACATCTTTAATTAGATCTGTTTTAGCGTGTTGATTGATGAGGTCAATCATTTTTTGTTTTGCCATCATGAGCTCTTTTTTGAGAGGAGCGGAATTAAGTTGTAAAAATAGCTTTTGTTGGTGTACATACACTTTCTGCGTTCTGGCGGCAATGGGCTTACCCATAATTTGCTCCCAGTGTGCACTCACGAAAGTTTCCTCGTATTTTCCTTGAATTCGATAAACCTTCAACATGGTTTCGATCACCTCTTTTAAAGAATGACTTGATTCTTTTCGGGTAGAGGCTTTAATTCGTTTTGGATAATAGGGGGAATCCATGTGATAAAAGGTTGTTTTGGAGTTTAAAGTTAAAATTTTTGAGGTGGACTTTCGGTGATTTAAGGGTTTAAATTAATTTTTTTTCATTTTTTTTTCATTTTTTAATTCTCGAAAAAGTACCTAATAATACGACATATTTACTTTAAAATATCAAGATAGTACAATAGCATGCTTTTGGATATGAAAAAAATGAGAACTTTTTAGATAAACCCGTGTAAAAATTAATTAAGATTTGCATTACTTTTGCCTTTACTGAAAAAGACAGCGGACGCTTAGAAAACCTATGAAAACTGTTACGTTGTATTTTCGCGAGTTTTATTTTTAAATAATTCTTTAACCCCAAATTACCAAACTAATGAGTACACAACAACCAAAGCCAGCTGCTAAGCCAGCTGCACCCCAAAAAAAATCTGGTGGAATTCCAGCAGGATTAATTCTTGTCATCCTATTTGTCATTGCATTATTGATTTTCCAATTCATTATGGGTGATGGCTCTCACTTCGAAGGTGGAACCAATGAAGGACACCCAATTCCAGGCGATTACTTTGGTATCGTGTACAAAGGTGGTGTGATTGTACCCGTGTTAATGACTTGTTTCTTGACAGCTTTAACATTCTCAATTGAGCGTTTAGTAACTATTGGTAAAGCTAAGGGAACTGGTGATGTAAATGCATTTGTTCGTGGTATCCAAGCTGCTTTAGACAAAGATGATGTTGATGCTGCATTGAAAGCTTGCGAAAAGCAAAAAGGTTCAGTAGGAAACGTTACCCTTTCTGCTGTTAAAAAGTATAAGCAATTAACTACTGATGGTTCTTTAGATAAAGAGCAGAAGTTATCTGCCTTAAGCAAAGAGGTAGAAGAAGCTACTTCATTGGAATTGCCAATGTTGGAGAAAAACTTAACTATCATTGCAACATTAGCGTCTGTATCAACATTATTGGGTCTATTAGGAACGGTAGTTGGTATGATCAAGGCGTTCTCCGCATTAGGTAACTCAGGTGGATCAACTGATGCTACTGCTTTAGCAAACGGTATCTCTGAGGCCCTTGTAAATACAGCATTGGGTATTGGTACATCAGCTATCTGTATCATTGCATATAACTTCTTCACATCTAAAATTGATGAGTTGACTTATAGCATTGATGAGATTGGTTTGAGCGTAAACCAAAACTATGCTACGCATCACAATTAATATTTGAACCATTGCGAAGTGTGATAGACATTTCGATGTATTAATTTTTCACCGTTCAAAATAAAATTGTTATGCCAAAAGTTAAAGCCAAACGACAAAGTGTTTCACTCGATATGACAGCGATGTGTGACGTGGCTTTCCTTCTGCTAACGTTCTTCATGTTAACCGCGAAGTTCCGTCCAGAAGAGGCAGTTACGATTACACCACCGTCTTCCATTTCAGAGAAAGCTCTGAATGCGAAAGATGGTATGTTAACCATCAGTGTTTCCAATGAGGGAGGGGTCTATTTGGCAACTGATGATCAAATGGCTAGGGAATTTATGTTAGAGCGCATGGCGAATCGCTATGGAGTAGCTTTAACAGCCGAAATGAAGAAGAACTACATGGGTTCTGAAATCGTTGGTTACCCAGCTGGTGCGATGCGTCAGGTGTTGAATATGAAGCCTTCAGAAGCTAAGGACAAAGGATTTATTAAAGGTATACCTATCGATTCATCTAACAATGAATTGTCTTATTGGGTAGGATATGCCAAATTGTCCAATCCTGAGTTGAAGGTTGCTATCAAAGGAGATCAAAATTCTAGCTACAAAGTATTTGCTGATATCATCGGTACTTTGCAGGCTCAGAACATTAACATCTTCCAGTTGATTACAGCTCCTGAGAATAAACCAAAATAATTTACATTCTAATTCGAAAAAGAAATGGCAGAAATAGATAGCTCCGGTGGGGGTAAGAAAGGCGGGAAGAAGCGAAGTAAAAAGATGTCGACCAAAATCGACATGACACCTATGGTGGACTTAGGCTTCCTTCTTATTACTTTCTTTATGTTGACGACTACGTTGGCAAAGCCCGTTACCATGCAATTAAACATGCCTGATAAAACGGATACAAAAGAGACATCACCTGTTAAATTATCTGAAACACTAACCGTGTGTCCAGATGAGAAAAAGGTGTATTACTATCAAGGTATCCCAACTGAAGCAGGCACCAAGTTAGAGGTGACCGATTATTCTGATACAGGAATCCGTAAGGTTATTGCGGATTTAAAGGCTAAGGTTGGTAACAACTTTACTCTGGTAATCAAGCCAACAAAAAATGCCAAGTACCGTAACATGGTAGATATGTTGGATGAGTGTGCAATTACCAATAACAAGCGTTACGCCTTGTTGGAGATTGACCCAGACACAGAAGCCCTAATCAAACGTTCAGGAAAATAATTTGGTCAAAGGCCTTTTAAATTAATTTTTAAATAACATAAACTATGTCACAAGTAATAAGCCAAGATGCTACATTAGATGACATTATCTTTAGAGATAAGAACCGGGAGTATGGTGCTTTTCTTTTAAGGACAACGTACCCTAAGGTCATCAAGCGGTCTGTATTACTAGGCTCAGCACTTTTTGTTGGTGCATTGTTATTGGCAGCATTCTGGAAACAGTTAACTGCCTCTAATACTGAGAAAACAGAGGTGACAGCTGAAGTAATGAAATTGGACACTCCTCCTCCACAGAAGAAGGTAGAGTTACCACCGCCACCACCGCCGCCACCACCAAAGGAAATCCCTAAGGTGACGACAACTAAATTCTTACCTCCTGAAATCAAACATGATGAAGAGGTAACTAAGCCTGAGCCACCACCAGAAGAGGTACGTGGTAATACAGCGAATGAAACAGTAAAAGGTGAAACTGAGAATTATGAACCTCCAGTTGATCCAGATGCTAAAGGAAAAGAAGAGCCAGTTGAGCCACCAAAGCCTGCTGAAGAGGAAATCTTCACAGCGGTAGAGCAACAAGCTGAATTCCCTGGTGGACCAGCGGCTTTCGGACGTTTCTTGCAGAAAAATTTGAAATATCCATCTGCCGCACAACGTGCCAACGTAGGCGGTAAGGTATATGTTCAATTCGTAGTAAATACGGATGGATCTATCCAGGATGTTACAGTATTGAAATCTGTAGGATTCGGTTGCGATGAGGAAGCAGTTCGTGTAATTAAGTCTGTACCAAAATGGACTCCTGGTAAGCAATCAGGTCGTGCGGTACGTTCTCGATTCACTCAGCCGATTACCTTCGTACTTTCCGAGTAATCAATACTTTTACCATTTTTCAGACCTGCTAAATTCCAAATTTGGCAGGTCTGATTGTTTAATCGTTATCCGTTTTATCTATGGCACGTCCAGTTGCAATTTGGATTAATATATTTTTTCGTTTTTTCGCAGCTATATCCTATTTCCTACTTGGGTATTATATTGGATTTTGGTCAGAGTTTCAATTAGGTATGATGTTGACTATGCCTACTACCTTTTGGTTAGGGATCCTATTTATGTTGTACGGCCTATTTCGTGTTTGGCGTGCTTTTATGTATATTAAGGAAACAAAAGATGCAGACTATGGATATTATGAAGACTAGATCAATTGTTATAGGAACATTTTTATTGGCTGGTTTATTTTCTTGTGGTAAATCCAAAGAAGGTAAATTTTCAGATGGTCCCGCTCAAGGCGAAATCACAATTGCGGTGGATGAATCCTTCCAGCCTTTGTTGATAGCGGAGAAAACTGCTTTTGAAAATAATTATCATTTTGCGAAAATCAACTTTGATTTTCATGCGGAGAATGAAGCTATTGCCGATTTGTTAAATGAAAAGGTTAGAGCCGTGGTGGTTACCCGTGATTTGACTGAAAAAGAAAAGGAGATTTTTACCCGAGAAAAAGTTACATATCGTAGTTTTAATTTTGCGGCCGATGGATTAGCCCTTTTGGTTCATCCACAAAATGTAGATACCTTATTATCTCTTCCTCGTTTGAAATCCTTATTGACAGGTGAGCATAAAACTTGGGAATCTTTGGGTGCGATAAGCATTAAAGGAGATGTAGCTTTGGTGGTAGACAAGGCTAATTCAAGTAATATCAAATATTTGGTAGATAAGTTTGGCTTAGATGTGAATAAGCCTCTACCCATTTTTGCAGCGGGTTCTAACAAAGCTGTTATTGAATATGTCAAAACCCATAAGAATGCCTTGGGATTAATTGGTTCCAATTGGATAAGTGATGGGGACAATCCAACATCTTTAGGATTTATTCGTTCGGTTAATGTGATGTCTCTAAGTGAAAAGGACAATTCATTGCCTGCTGATTATTATCAACCTTTTGGATATAATTTGGCATTGAAAAAATATCCTTTACGTCGAGATGTAAAGATTATTTTGAAAGAATCACATATGGGACTAGGAACAGGCTTTGTCAATTACGTTTGTGGGGATATGGGGCAGCTTATTGTCTTGAAGGCAGGTTTAATCCCTCTGACCCGACCTATCACGATTAGGCAGTATCAAATTAGTCAATAGACATATTTAATTGGCAATGTCTAATAAAATATTAAAGAATTATAATTAATTTTGTAATTCGTAAAAAAATAAACTTTTACGATATTTAATTGAATTATTTCAATTTAAGGCCTGAGAATTATTAAGAATAGCAATTAATTTAAAATTACAATGAAGAAAATGAAATCGTGGATACTGGGTTTGGGATTATTAGTATCCAATGTGGCCTTTGGGCAAACAATCCAAGATGGTTTGCATTTTTTAGATCGTCATCAGCCAAGTAGAGCCAAGCAAGTGTTTGAGTCATTAGTGGCTGCGGCACCGACTGGTGAGAATTATTATTATTTGGGCTATTATTATTTGAATCTTCGTGATTGGGATAATGCAAAAGCTGCATTCGAAAAAGGTAAAGCGGCTGATCCAAAGAATTACCTTAATCAAGTAGGTTTAGCATCTATTTTGGTTGGTCAAAACAATGTGTCCGCTGCCAAAGTGGAGTTTGACCGTATCATTAAAGAAACTAAGGAAAAGAATCCAGATGTGTTACATCGCATCGCTGAGGCCTATGAGATGTTTTATGTGTTAGGTAAAGAAGATAGCTTCAATGCCAACAACAATGATCCAGGTGAAGCTATTCGATTGATTGATTTGATTCAAGAGAAAACTAAAAAAGTACCTTCTGCGGCACAATATATTGTTAAAGGAGATGCTTACTTGATTAAGAATGATGGGGGAAATGCGGTAACAGCTTATGAGCAAGCCTTGTTACAAGATCCTAAAAACGTGAAGGCAAAGGTTAAGATTGGTGTAGTTTATCTTCGTGGAAAAAATTACAAAGAAACACAAGCCCGTTACAAAGAGGCTATTGATTTGGATTCCAACTACGCTCCCGCTCACCGTCGTTATGGTGAGTATTTAATTGTAGGTAACCAATACAAAAATGCAGCTCGTTATTTCAGAAAATATTTGGAGAAAGCTGAAGCTACTCCAGAAGTTACTTTAGAGACAGCTAAATTATTATTCTTATCCAAGGACTATGAAGGTGCGATGAAATTCACTGACGAGGCGGATAAGAAAGGAGTAAAAGATAATGATATCTACCGTATGCGTGGATATGCTAATGTGGAAATGGGCAATTACCAACAAGGTATTGAGAACCTAGATGGTATGGTGAAGAAAGGAGTAAAACCTTACTTTATGGATGATTTGTATTTTGGAAAAGGTTACCAAGGTTTAGGAAAGGATTCCATTGCTTTACAATATTTAGAAAGAGCAGCTCCTCTGGATACTAACAACAACGTATATTCTATCATCCATGACATTAAGTACAAGCAGAAAAAATATGCTGATGCCGCTAAAGCTGGTATTGGAAGTATCGATTGGAAAAAGAAGAAAAGCCAGACTGTAGGTTCTGGAGATTATTTTAAAGTAGCGATGGATTACTATTTAACTTCAGCATATATGGATCGTGCTGACACACTAGGTCGTCCAGCTATGGCTATGCGTGCAGATTCCATGTTCGCTAAAGCGATTGAAATCAATGATAAATGGCCTCCATTTTATATTAACCGTGCTCGTGCTAATAACTTCATTGATTACACTGGAACTAAATGGTTAGGTGCTCCATACTATGAAAAATTCTTGGCTGCTGTAGAACAACAAAAAGCCGAGAAAAGTACTCAATACAAGGAAGATAAAAACCAAATGTTCGAGGCATTGAAATTCTTAGGAGGTTATCATTTATCCGTAACTAAGGATGAGGCTAAAGTGAAAGAGCTATTCACGAAAGCTCAGGAAATTAAGCCAGATGATCCAGATATTAAAGCTTACTTCAATCCAGCACCAGCTGCACCAGCAGCCGGGGCTCCAAAGAAATAATTCAAATAAAAAGCTGCGTAAGCAGCTTTTTATTTTTAATTCAACGCATTAAATCATACCCCAATATGTCATACGCTATTGTCACTGGTGCCAGTAAAGGAATAGGAAAAGAAATTGCTTTAGAATTGGCTGCTAGAGGTTATAACTTATTTCTTGTGGCCAGGAATGCGCAAGAACTACAACAAGTGAGTGATGAAATAACCTCTCGTTTTTCATTAGAAGTTGATTATTTGCCGCTTGATTTATCTCAAGAAGGAGCTGTTGCTCAATTATATCATTGGGTGGTGGAAAAGCAAGTGGATGTCCGAATATTGGTTAACAATGCTGGCTATGGGCTTGTAGGTGCATTTGAATCATATTCTTGGGAAGAGAATCAGCGAATGATGCAGGTGAACATGAACGCGCTTACTGAGGCATGTTATCGTTTCTTCCCATTATTGCAAGGGAAGGGGCAAGCCTACATTCTGAATATTGCCAGTTCGACTGCCTATCAAGCTATTCCTTTGATGAGTCTATATGCGGCCAGTAAGGTTTTTGTATTGAATTTTTCGCGTGGTCTTTATCATGAGTGGAAATCGAAGGGAATACAAGTAACCGTAGTTAGCCCAGGGGCTACTTCTACCAATTTCAATGATCGCGCCAATTTACAAGAAAAGGCTAGAAAGGCGGCTGAAAAAGTGGTGATGACCCCACAAATAGTAGCTAGACAGGCTGTGGATGGGATGTTCGCTCACAAGCCGGAGGTAATTACAGGTTTCATCAATAAATTAGGCGCTACTTTGGCTTGGTTAATGCCTAAATCATTAAGTGAAAAAGTTGCCAAAGGGATTTATGAATAATTCTGTTGAAATTATTCAGGGGGTAATTTTTATTCCAATTGGATGATTCATCAATCCTTCGCATTCTCCTTTTTTTATTTGGCAAACTGTATTCATTATGGTGTTAATATAATGATTTTCTCCTTTTGGTAATTGTTGGCAATTATCTTTAAGATGTAACTACCTGCCGGTAGGTCTGGTAATTGTAATTTGATTGGATCTACACTGGAGGGTAAGGGGTATCGGATAAGTTCATTTCCTTGTAAATTCAGGATGATTGCTTCTGCTCCGATCAGGTTCTCCAATAATTCTAATCGGAGTATACCATTTTTATTGGGATTAGGGAAAATGGATATTCCTTGTAAGTCCTCTGGAATACTCATAATAATGGCTTGGAAAGGCGAAAAACATTCGATACTTGTACCATCATTCATTGAAAATTTCTTTTTTGCTCTAACCTGATAAAGTCCTGCTTCTTGAATTTTGATTAAAGCTAGGGATGAGGGATATTTCTTTTGATCTTTGAGCCATTCATATTCATCTGGTTTATCCAGGCTGATGGCTTCCGCAAAATATATCCCAGATTTTTTTAGTGCTGGAAGCATAGGTTTCTCCCTTCTGTATACTGATATTTCGTCGCTGTTTTTTGACCAACAGCCAAAACTATTTTGCACTTTAAGCCAATAATTTCCTGATTCTTTAATACCAATACGGGAAGTATTGGATCCATTTTTCCACTGATAAGTATGGGCGTTACTTGAAAGAAGGATAATGCTATCGCCAGCACAAAATTGCCTACTTGGAAATGCTAGAATGCTAGGCTTGGGCATTTCAGGATAATAGTAACTTTGCAAGGTATCGCTAGAATTTGACCAACAGTTAAATTGATTTTGTATTCTAATCCAATGTTTACCTGGCTTTTTACTATGGATGGCAGATTTATTTTCCAAAGTATTCCATTCATATTGATGATAAGATGCTGGAACCATTAGTTGAATGGAATCCCCTTCACAAAAGCCTAATGCAGGAGTGGCTATTATTTTAGGTGCTTCTGGTTGCTCATGAACCTGAATGGAAAAGGGGGCAGACCAATCTGACCAACATTGCTGATCTAAGCTGATTTGCGCCTGAAAATTAAAGTTGCCAGGCTTTTGAGCCTTAAAAGTAAAAGAATGATGACGTTCATGATGCTTCCACCTAACATAGGGATAGTTATCAGCTACGTAAATGCTTGTACTATCTCGTAGACAGAGGGATGATTTTTTTGATAAAATATGTGGTGACTGCGGTAGTGCTTTGACTTCTAATACCAATAGCTCGCTTCGGTAAAAACAGGATTCATTTTGGATAATCGCTTGATATTCCCCCGCCTCCAAAATTTGATGTAAAATAAATGCCTCTGAGAAAAAATGACCATCTTTTTCCCAACCTATAAACTGATTTTTATAGGCATGATCAATTTCTATTTGTGCAATTTGATTTTCACAAACGTATTTTTCAAAGTTTTTGATAATGGGGATTATGGGCTTTTTTAATGGAGGGATGCGTAGGTCAATTTTGTTGCTGTTAGGATCTGAGCATCGTACTTGGACAAATAATTCATATCGAGCATCTACTATCCATTCAGCCCCTTGGGCTCTCAATTGTTCCGGTCCAAATTGATTAAAATACATGACATTTCCAGGGCATCCTGATACCAGTATTTTATAGGCATCTTGTTGGCACAATGGCTCCATAGTATAGCTTATTTCATGCCATTGAGGAACCTGAGTTTCCAGTATTTCCTCTTCCAAAGGGGGTATTAAGTCTTCATTCGGTAAGGATTCATTTTTCTCATCATCTGAAATTTGGGTACTATCCGTAGGAATTGTTGGTGTGGATACGCTGTCTGTTGGTACGACTTGAGTTTGATTTTCCCATTGAATGAATACGGAGTCTTTAGCGATGCAGTTGGACTGGTCTCTTATTTGAAGTTTGACGTATCCGGAGGAACGGAATGGCCCAATGGTAGGATTACTTGCTTGGGAATTAGTTATGGGTGTGCTAGTAGGGGCAGACCAAGTGTAGGAATAGGGAGGGGTTCCTTGGCTTGCTGTTAAGTACTTTCCAGTTTCATATAATTCATCTCTATATACTTGTTTGTTTTCTCCTGCATCAGCCAAGATGGATGGAGAAATATTGACTCGAATGGCTGTTTTATTGCTTTCACATTCGTTGACTTTCTGTGATACCCAACGCGTTATTTCTAGCATATTTTGGCTGGAATTGACTTGACTGACTTGAATAGAAGTGGCAGTGCTGATGGGAGATTTGTCTGTGGAATTTATGTACCAAATATTATTGCTTCCTCCAGAGGCTTTGAAGGTAATTAGACTGCCACTACATACTTGGCTGGGTGTTCCGCTATTGCTAGGGGCTGCCGGAATAGGAAATGCTTGAGCATAAGTTCCCAAAGAAGGCAAGCTTTCGCACCCATTTTTGAAACAAGTGGCCTTGTATTGTACTGCGGTATTATTTGGTAAGATTACGCTTAATCTAGCGCCTTCACCCAATTTTTGGCCATTGGTATCATACCAAAAGGTAGAATATGGTGAGCACCCTGTTGAATTGACGGAAATGGTACCATCAATGCACCCTTTGTATACATTGGAAGCATGTGTAGGGATGGGGGCATTTTTGATTTGTAAGCTCACCTCAGAGGAAGTTCTGGGGCAAGTACTTGATTGGTTGTCATTGGTCAAAGAGCCTTCATTATCATTATTGGGGCTAATGATAAAATTGATTCTGACCTTAATTTTCTGACTATTCAGCGCCATGGAAGCATTGGAAATACTTAATTCTCTTGTCTTTGTTCCTGAAAAATTAGTATCATCCATCATATCTTCAAATGGCCCTCCATTGATAGAACGTGTCCATTGAAAGCTTAGAATCTGGCTAGATGAAGTTTCTGGAATCTGTGGAATTAATTTACCTGTAGCCCTTTCACAAATGCTTGGATTCAGAATGGAATTGATTGCATGTAAAGTTATACTTGCTTCTTGGGAATAAACTTGACAGGAATTTTTGGTAATCTTTACACGATATAATGTACCAGATGGGTTGCTCGTTCCCCCCGTGGGATATATTTGATAATTGGGACTTGTTGCTCCACTTATCAGACTAAAATTAGCATCGCCAGGCCGCTTTTTCTCCCATTGAAATGTATCTCCATCGCTTTTAACGATCATTCGGATACTATTCCCATCGCAATCTGATTGGGAAGCAGGATGAGTTTGTATGACAGGACATTGACCAAATATTTCCCAATGGATGACACAGCTTAGGACTAGAATCAAAACTTGTTTCATGTTTAGCTCATATATTAGAGCTCAAATCAATGGACAAAGCATGACATGAAAATGCTAGCAAGTTGATTGCTTAGTTCAATTCCAAATACTTGATAAAAAAAATACGCAAGCTACTGGTAAACAATAGCTTGCGTAATAATCAGGGATTTGATATTATATGTCGCAGATTTTAACGGCTTGCTCTAAAGATGCCATTTTATCCGCACGAGCAGGAATGAACTCCTGTCCAATAAAGCCTTTATAACCTGTATCGTAAATAGCTTTGATGATAGCCGCATAATTTAATTCTTGCGTATCATCAATTTCGTTACGACCTGGAACTCCTCCAGTGTGATAATGCGAAATGTATTGGTGGTGTTTTTTAATGGTAGCAATTACATCACCTTCCATGATTTGCATGTGGTAGATGTCGTAGAGTAATTTAAACTTATCAGAACCTACCATCTCGCAAAGCACAGCTCCCCATTCTGTATGGTCACATTGGTAATCCTTGTGATTGACTTTGGAATTTAATAGTTCCATAGAAATGGTCACATCATGTCTTTCGGCTGTTTTCATGATGCGCTGAAGGCCTTTTTTGCAATTCAATAAGCCTTGTTCATCGCTTATTCCATCTCTATTTCCAGAAAATGTAATCAAGTTTTTAACGCCAGCTTTGGCAGCTCTAGGAATTAAATCCTCATAAAAAGCTACCAATTGATCGTGGTTTTTTACTTTATTGAAGAAATTAGTTAAGCCCATTCCCTCTGGATATTTACCCCAACCAATGGCAGCAGTCATATCGTGTTTTTTTAGAATATCCCACTCTTCTGGCCCTGTCAGCTCTATGGATTGTAAACCTAATTTTTTAGCATTTACCACTAATTCTTCGAATGGAATAGCTTGGTAGCACCAGCGGCATGCCGAGTGATTTACTTTACCTTTTAAGTCAATTCCAGCTTGTACATCAGCTTCCTTAAAACGATGCTCCATGGATTCGCTAAAGATTCCTAGACCCGCTAATCCCATGGAATTTTTGATGACATCTCTTCTTGTAATGTTAGTTTTCATGGTTATTTTTTTCAAAAATTTATCTTAGTGCTGCCAGTTTCCAATAAGAGCACTAGTTTCTTTTAATACATTTAAATTATATTTCAAGGCAATTTTTTTGTATTTCACTAAATCTACGATGGTTCCTATGAGTAGTAAACCTCCTGTGAAAAAATAGAGCAGTCCTAAACCAATCCGATTGGTTACTAAACGTTGAACTCCTGCAAAGCCAACAAAGCCCATCAGCGTGCAGAGTAAAATAAGTAATGTATCACGCCTTCTTGCGAGATAAATACCTAAAAATTGTTCTTGCTGGCTATCGCTCAAACCATGTAGTTTTTGTTTGACAGCAATCATTTCCTCCATTTCTAACTGAGAAATCAAGGGCAAAAATCTTGGGTTCATAAGTTGCTTGTTAAGGTAGGGTGGTCAAGAAATTGGCCACAAAGCTATTGGACCAATCCAAGATTAATTGTGGAAATATACCGAAAATGATGCTTAAAATCCCAAGACTAAACAAACTTATTATTTCTAATCGGTTCAAATCGGTCAATTGCCACGAAGAATCAAAAAGATATGTTTTTCCTAAATAGACTTTTTGAAAGGTCCATAAGAAATACCCTGCTCCCAATAATATGCCAAATGCACCCAAAATAGCCCAGGCAGGGTGGATGTGTGGACTTGTAAATGCGCCTAAAAGGCTAAAAAATTCACCAATGAAACCAGAAAACCCAGGTAGTCCTAAAGAAGCAAATATAGCAATTCCCGAAATAAGCGTGAAGCGAGGCATCCATTTGGATATGCCTGAATAATGATCAATTTGGCGATCATGGGTTCTTTCATATAATACACCTACCATTAAAAATAAGAGCGAAGATAAAATACCATGGGACACCAATTGAAATATAGCACCTTGCCAACCTTCAGCTTGAAAAGAGGCAATCCCAACCAACACAAATCCCATGTGTGAAACTGATGAATATGCCACTAGTTTCTTCAAATCATTCATGGCTAGGGCATTATAAGCTCCATAAAGAATAGAGATGGCACCTAAGGCTGCCATGATGTTGGCCGATTCTAAGGCTTCTGCAGGGAAGAAAGGAATAGCTGTCCTAAGCCATCCATATGCTCCTATTTTTAATAATACTCCAGCCAAAAGTACCGAAATGGGAGTGGGAGCTTCTACGTGTGCATCCGGTAACCAAGTATGTAAAGGTGCCATGGGCAATTTGATGGCAAAACCAATAAACAATAGCCAAAAGCCCCACATTCGGGCACTCATTCCTTGTAATAACCAGCCTGAATTGGGATGTAGAATACTGCTGGGTTGACAATTATTTACATCACTCAATGCTTGCATATCGAAGCTATGAACTATATCGAATGATGCAATTTCTTTGTTGGCTATGGATAATTGAAGATTTTTTAATGCTTCCAAATCAAAATTTTGCCCTTCTTGAATAAGCCCTAAATGTCGGGCAGTTTCATAGGGATCGATATAGGCCAAGGCGATTCCCAACATCACAATCAAAATAAACAGGGAGCCTATTAAGGTATATATAAAGAATTTGATGGATGCGTAGTTTTTTCGAGGCCCACCCCAAATTCCAATGAGGAAATACATGGGTAATAACATGAATTCAAAAAACACGTAGAAGAGGAACAAATCTCGAGCTAAGAAACAGCCCATCAATGCGGCATTAAGCAATAAAATCAAAGAAAAGTATCCACTTTTTTTCTCCGTAATAGTATGGGAATTGAGGATTGCTAATAAGGAGATAAGTCCAGTAAGTGCAATTAATAGGAAACTCAATCCATCTACTCCCAAGGAATATTTGATGATAAAATTCCCCAATGAACCTAAAGGTAATTGTATCCAAGTAACTTCTTCTTTCCATTGGAAGGATGAGCTAGTCTGGTCAAATGTGCTGCCCATGTAAATTAAAGCGAGCAATTGTAGCATGGAAATGCCTGTAGCTCCAAGCTTAAGTCCTTTTTCCCATTTACCCACTGCGGATAGAAGGGAACCTAACAAGGGCAATAAAATTATAAATGATAGAAGCGGTAAACCCATTATGTCATTTTCTGTGGCTCATTTACATCCAAAGGTAGAGTAAAAATAGGCCAAACGTTATAAATACCATTATCCAATATTGTTGAATTTTCCCTGATTGCCACTTACTCAGTAATTGCCCGGCTGATTGATATATTTTAGTATTAAGTCCAACTAAAATACCATCTAAAGCATATTGATCTGCCCATGCAAAAATATGGCCACTAATTACCTGTAATTGTGCTAACCAAATTAAAAATCTGTCTAAGATAAGTGAGTCTAAAAGATAGGCCCAGCGGGCTTTCCAATGGGTAAGTTCAAAAATAGAAGGCCAAAAATTAGACCAAAAACGATAGTTTTCAAGAGGAATCCAAGCCTTGGTAAACCAGGTCAAACTTAATCCCAGCACCCAGCTGAGAAAGGATATGATTAACCAAAAAGAAGGTACTTCGAAGGTTTTAAGGTGAAACCAGTTTAAGAGTGAAGATTGCTGGAAATGCAAGACATTAGGGCTAATCCAGAAGAATAAGCTGAATAAAGCCAATATTAGAATAGGAAGATTTTGATGGAAGTTCCAAGTTGTATTTTTTTCAAAATGTAATCCTTGACGGTTTTCTCCCATAAAGATTAGGTAAAACTGTTTGCTGATGTACCAGTTACTAAGTAGCATACCTAATCCCAAGCAGCCTAATAGGGCCCAATAAATCGGATAATAGGGACTGTTTTGCGCATTTTCCCAAAGAAGTCCAGCTAGATTTTCTTTACTGTAAAAACCATTGCTTAGGGGTAAGCCCATCAAGCCGGCTGCAAAAATTCCATATCCTAAGGTGGTCCAAGGGAGGTGTTTTCTGAGTCCGCCCATGTTACTCAGGCTTTGACTGTCCAAATGATGACTGGATTTTTGTTGGTGTAAAAAGTGTATGACTGAACCTGCTGAGAGAAACAATCCAGCTTTAAAGATGCCATGCACAAATAAATGCAATAAGGAGGCATCAGAACCCATCCCCATCCACATTAGTCCTAATTGGGAAATGGTTGAATAAGCCAATGCTTTTTTAATGTCATTTTGAAATAGAGCAAAAACGGCCCCACTGAGTAAGGAAATAGCACCAATTCCTGCCATCAATAAATGTAGATCCTCTCCAGTAATTGGGAAAATTTTGATTCCTAAATAGACACCTGCTGCCACCATGGTTGCCGCATGAATCAAGGCGGAAGCAGGAGTGGGGCCTTCCATGGCATCAGGTAGCCAAGACATGAGTGGGAATTGGGCAGATTTTCCCATGGCTCCTATTAACAATCCTAAACCAACAAGGATTGGGGCTGGGCCATAACTACTCACCTGCATCTGTGAAAATTCCAAAGTATGAAAATGCATAGATAAACCCATCAAACCCAATAGCAAACCGATATCCCCTAAACGATTTAATAAAAAGGCTTTTTTTGCAGCTTTAATGGCAGCCTGTTTTTGATGCCAAAAACTGATAAGTAAGTATGAACAGGTACCCACTAGTTCCCAAGAAGCATAAAATATCCAAATTTGATCTGTAAATAGCAATAGGTACATGGAAGCTGCAAATAAGTGCAGGTACAAATAATATCGGGCTAGTTGAGGTTCATCTTTTAAGTAAGATTGGGAGAATTGCTGAACCAATAAGGCCACAATACCTACCAAAAGAGCAATAAGCTGTGCAGAGGAAGTCGCTACAAAACTGGCACTAAATGTAATATCACCCACATTAAACCAATTCCCCTGCCAAGAAGTACTCTCACCCCCTAGTTGAAGGATAAAATATCCAATGATGCTCAATTGTAAAAGGGATAAACCAATAGAAAAATAAACGATAATCTGTTTGGGCAGACTAGAAACCACCGCGATGAGCATGGCCGAAATCCAAGGAAATAGGAGGAGGCCCATAAATAAGGAGGTTAAGCCCATCGGGTTACACGAGTTTAATTTGCAAATATACAGTTCTTTGTCGGTTAACCGCCACTAACTGGAGGAATTAGAGCAATTTCCATGCCTTCTTGAAGGATAAATTGAGCATCCGGGAAATGGTGTTCTGCAGCTATGCGAAGTGAAGGAAGATTGGCAAGAGAAGGATAGTTCATTTTTAATTCCTGCAATAATTCATCCACCGTTTTGATTTCGGAGGTGCTAAATACAATTTCCTTGTTTTGCAGTAAATCCCGAGTTAAACCAAAAAGGAGAATTCGATAGTTTGGCATTCGTTTGAGGGCGATTTTGTACCTTTGTAATTATTGCAAATATATTGGATAATTCTCAAAGCTTAACTTCTTCTCGACCTATTCTCTATGATAACCACGGTAGAGAAATGACCTATTTACGTTTGGCCGTAACAGATAGGTGCAATCTGCGCTGTTTTTACTGTATGCCTGAGGAGGGAATTCACTATTTACCCGAAAAACAATTGTTGACTTGGGAAGAAATGCTTCGAATTGTTCAACAATTATATGCCTTGGGACTAAAGAAAATACGACTTACAGGTGGGGAACCTTTATTACGTTCCGGAATTATCGAGTTTTTAGAAGAGCTTAGCCGGCTAGATGGCTTAGAAATTTGTTTGACGAGTAATGGGGTACTTTTGGAAAAGCATATTCCCAAATTACTCGACCTTGGGGTTAGGTCTGTAAATTTGAGTTTGGATTCATTGGATAGGGATCGCTTCCGTCAAATTACTCGGCGTGATGATTTTGAAGTAGTTTACTCGGCCATGTTAGCCTTGATTCATGCCCAATTTCAGGTGAAAATCAATGCCGTGGTTATGGAGGGTAAAAACGAGCAAGATATTTTACCTTTGGTAAGGTTGACCGATAAATTCCCCATTTCTGTCCGATTTATAGAAGAAATGCCCTTTAACGGTTCGGGTAAAGAAGCCCCTAAATTAACTTGGGACTTTATTAAAATATTAGAACATATTCGTAGTCATTATGGCGCTTTGACTCCACTGGCATCGCATTATGGAGAAACATCAACCAGGTATCAGATATCAGGGTATAAAGGAGATGTGGGAGTGATAGCGGCTTTTAGTAGGACTTTTTGTGGTACTTGTAATCGTATTCGCTTGACTGCCATGGGGGAAGTGAAGACTTGTTTGTATGATGATGGAGTCTTTAATATGAAAGCCTTTCTTAGAAATGGTGCTAGTGATCAAGAAATTAGGCAAACCTTCTTGGCTTTGTTCGGGAATAGACCTAAAGATGGTTTTGAAGCAGAGAAAAATAGAAAAGGAATTATAAACGAGTCGATGACAACCATTGGCGGATAGCGATGAAAACAGTGAATGATATTTTTAAAGGCTTTAGCCAATTACAAGTGTTGGTAATTGGAGACTTGATGATAGATGCATATACCTGGGGTAAGGTTAGTCGGATTTCACCTGAGGCTCCAGTGCCTGTGGTACAAGTAATTAAGAAAGAAGCCAGATTAGGAGGAGCGGGTAATGTGGTGATGAATATTGCAAGTTTAGGTGCAAAACCTTGGGTGGTTTCTGTGGTGGGTGACGACGAAGCTGGGGAACTAGTGAAATCATTGTTGGAGAAAGAGGGAATTGCTACTACTGGAATTGTAGAGGAAAAAGGTAGGACTACATCCATCAAGGAGCGGGTGATTGCGGGTTCTCAGCAGTTATTACGCGTAGATTCGGAAACGGATAAATTAGTGCAAGAATCTAGTACTGCAGAACTATTGAATAAAGTAAATGCCTGTATCAAGGAAGTTGACGTGGTGATTTTTGAGGACTATGACAAAGGCGTTTTGCATGAATCATTCATTCAAGAAGTGATTACTTTAGCTAGGGAACATGGTATTCCAACTGTGGTAGATCCTAAAAAGCGAAATTTTTTCAGTTATCGCGGTGCTACTTTATTCAAGCCTAATTTACATGAATTAAGAGATGGCTTGGGCCTATTTCCAGAAGATTTGGAAGGACAAAAATTACAGGAAACAGTTCATGGATTTAAAGTGAGTCAAGGATTTGAAGGAGTATTTGTGACCTTATCTGAGAAAGGTGTGCTGATGGATTTAGGGAATGAACAAGTAAGAATACCTGCACATATTCGTCAGATCGCTGATGTTTCAGGGGCAGGAGATACGGTAATATCCATTGCTGCCTGTGCACTTGCATTAGATTTGCCTGCTAGACAAATTGCTTCTTTGGCGAATTTAGGTGGGGGGCTAGTTTGTGAATCTTTGGGAGTAGTTCCTATTGATAAGGAATTATTGAAAAGGGAGGCAGAGAGCCACTTAATGTAAGCTTGATTTTTTTAACGCTGTCAAGGTTTCAAACCTTAACAGCGTTTGTCTAACGACATATATTTTTATTATTGTATCAAGAAATTGATAAGTTATTCCTTCACCCAAGCGGTGAATTCAATTTCAACCTTGTATTGAGGTGCAATCAGCGCAGAAATTTCATAAATTCCAGTAGTTGGCTTGATCTTCGAAAAGAAGTGAGCATGAGCCTTGGCAATATCCAGATTTTTGGAAATATCCGTTGTGAAAATACGGGTTCTTACCACGTCTTCAAGCGAAGAACCTGCTTCTTCTAAAACTACTGCTATGCGCTCAATGATGTTATAAGTTTGGGCATATAAATCATCTTCCTTTACTTTATCTCCATCCACCAGGGCCACTGTTCCTGATATTTCTAATAAATTTCCAGTTTTTACCGCACGGCAGTAACCAAATACATCTTCGAATGGAGAACCACTTGATATTGAAATTCTATTGCTCATTTTTATTGATTATATGTGACACTTTTTCCCAGATATCACCTACCGAGTGGCGTACAACCTCTCCTATAATGATTACCGCAGGGTTGCTAAGGTCTTCATTTTTTGCCAAATTTTCAAGCTCTCCCGCCAAACCTACACCCAGCTTTTGCGCCGAGGTAGTTCCTTGCTGAACAATAGCCGCTGAGATATGTCCTTTACCTGCCTCTTGACAAATTCTTGAAATTTCCCCTAAACGATGCATGCCCATTAAAATGACAAGAGTTGCCGTAGATTGTAATCCTAAATGTAAATCATTGCTGAGGGTGCCATCTGACTTAGTTCCAGTCATGACCCAGAAACTTTCATTTACCCCCCTGATTGTCAGAGGAATATCGGCAGCTCCTGCAGCGGCATAAGAAGAGCTGATTCCCGGAATATAGGCAGTTTGAAGTCCGAACTGGCGGGCATAATCAATTTCCTCTTGGCCACGACCAAACACAAAGGGATCGCCACCTTTTAATCTCACCACATGTCCCAACTCATAAGCTTTCTTTACAATTAATTCATTGATCTGATTTTGGGAATGGCTTTCCCCTGCTTTTTTGCCCACAAATATTTTTTCACAAATGGGTGAACAGTAGTCGAGAAGACTGATATCTACCAAGGAATCATATAGTACAGCTTGAGCTTTTTCCAAGGCTTTGATGGCTTTTACAGTGATTAGTTCCGGGTCGCCAGGACCTGCACCTACTACACTTAGTTGAGGCTGAGGTTCTAATGATTTAAATCGACTTAATTGTTGGATCATCTTAATTACTAGCAAGAGATTGGCGGAATGAACTGGCAGTTTCTAAAAAAATCAAAGCTTGTTGGGCATAAGTCTTCGCGAACTCCTCGCTTGGTTCATGCTGATTGATTTGTAGGACTAAGTCGGTAAAGCTTTTACCATTTAAATCAAACTCTCCACTCTGAACGTAATGTTCATCAAACTTCGTAATTACTGCATGCTGGGTGGAGGATTGTACACTTTTGTCTAATAACAAGGCTTTGGCTGCTGATATAAATACGCTATAAGCATGATAGATGGCATCGGCCCAGCGTTTATCTTCTAAAGCACTTTTACACCAATCGTACTTTTCTTCTGATTCAAAAAGCAAGGTTGCCACCAAATCAATAATGACACTGGCACATTCCCCAACCCCAATTTCAGTTTGAAAGCTCTCAGCCGCACCCCAGTCGATGAAATCATCATCTTCAAGTGTCTGTAAATCGGCGATTGGTTTCAATAAAGCATAAAAATATTTTTCACCTTGACGGTCATAGTATTCATGGAAATATTCTCCTTCTTGGGAATTTTCTTCATAATTATTTAGGATAACTCGTAACACCTCGGGACCTCTTTTGGAAGGCACTTTGATGACTTTATCCGCTATTTTACCTTCACCATTTCCTAATGTGGCCCCACCTAATAAAACTTGAAGGGCAGGGAGCACTCGTTTGTCAGGTGCTTTTAACGAAGATCCATGGAATCCAATACTTGCCATGCTGTGTTGTCCGCAGGCATTCATGCAACCCGAAATTTTGATTTTCATTTGGTTGTCAAGAATTAAATCTGGGAAATCTTGAGATATCACTTCCTCCAATTTCGAAGTGATATGGGTAGAATCAGAAATGGCTAAATTACATGTATCTGTACCCGGACAAGCAGTAATATTGGCTACCGAATTAGCACCTGGAGCTGCTAATTGATGATCTTTTAATACTTGATAAACGTAAGGAAGGTTTTGTTGAGGTACAAATTTCAACATTAAACCCTGGTTAATGGTTATGCGCACATCATCTCCTACATAACCCTCCAAAGCTTTCATTAGACTTCTTGAGGTATCGCTGGAAATGTTACCATTTAGGATGCGCACATATACACCAAAATACCCTGCTTGTTTTTGTTCAAAGGTATTGGAGCTTAACCAAGTTTGATATTCTGCCGAATTGTCTGCAGGAATATCAGCTAGTTTATTGGGTAAGGCAACTTCCCAGACGCCATCACTAGGGATTTCAACGATCTGATTTTTTAATGCCTTAGTTTCAGCCTGAACCAAATCCATGAAGGCTTCAAATCCAATTTTTTGAATTAAAAATTTCATGCGGGCCTTGTGGCGAGAATTTCTCTCCCCATGGCGGTCAAATACACGCAAAACGGCCTCCATGAACGGAATAATTTTATTTTCAGCTAGAAATTCAAAGGCTGTATATGCCAACATGGGTTGAGCACCTAGTCCTCCACCTACTACTACTTTAAATCCACGTACACCCTCTTGGATTTTGGGAATAAAGCCCATGTCGTGTAAATAGGCTAAAGAGGTGTCTTCATCGGTGTTGGAAAAGGAAATTTTCACTTTTCTTCCCATTTCTTGACAAATGGGATTACGAAGTAAATACCTGAATGCCGTATCGGCATGGGCACTCACATCAAATAACTCTTTCGGGTCTATGCCCGAGGTAGGTGAAGCAGTGATATTTCTTACGGTATTTCCGCAAGCTTCACGCAGAGTAATATCATCTTGCTCCAATTTAGCCCATAATTCAGGCGTACGATCCAAGGAAACAAAGTGAATTTGAATGTCTTGACGGGTCGTTAAATGCAAATTTCCAGTAGAATATTCATCCGAAATATCCGCGATTCGCTTCCATTGGTTGAACTTGATCTTCCCGTAAGGGAGCTTGATGCGAACCATCTGAACCCCTTGTTGTCTTTGACCATAAACGCCACGAGCCAAGCGCAAACTTCGGAATTTTTCTTCATGAATCTCCCCAGCTCGGAATTGAGCAATTTTTTTGGCAAGATCAAGGATGTCTTTTTCTACTACGGGATTTTCTATTTCTGAGCGGAAACTTTGCATAAGGAAACGTATTTAATCTGATATACTCTATATAATATATAGATTTTAAGCAAAAGTACAAATTACAAGTAATTCAACAAAGAATTTTGAGCGCTAATGTCAAAACTTTTCCCAATTAATGACTTTTTTAATGGACTATATCTTGAGTTTTAAGGCATAAACAAAGCGGAAATAATAAACTTTAACTAAGGATTAGAAATCAGACTGCTTCCATTCTTCAAAAGAATTGATTACTTTTGCCCACCCAAACAGAGGGGTGTCCGAGTGGTTGAAGGAGCACGCCTGGAAAGTGTGTATAGGCCTAAAGCTTATCGAGGGTTCGAATCCCTTCCCCTCTGCAAAAAAGACAAATCTATACAAGGTTTGTCTTTTTTTTATGTTTGAATGAGCGTATCCATAGGAAATCAATACATTTGTTCACATAAATCCGCTGAACTTTGTACATTCCTACCATCAATCATCTGACCGATTTATCCGAAATACTTGAATTCATTCAACGATTCAGTTTTGGGACAATTATAACCAGCGTAGAGGGAAAGCCTATTGCTACTCCATTACCTTTTCTTGCTTCCGTTCAAGATAATCAAATTGTTTTGCAGGCACATTTTGCCAAAGCCAATGAACATTGGAAGTACATAGTTGATCAGGAAAGTTTAATCATTTTTCAAGAACCACATGCCTATATTTCTCCTTCTCACTATGAAAAGGAGCAAAATGTGCCAACTTGGAATTATATTTCCGTGCATTTATATGGTAAAGCTATTTGGGCTCCTTCAGAAGAAGTATCTCAACGTATCTTGGAGGCAAGTATAGATTTTTATGAAAGTACTTACCAAAAACAATGGTATGGTCTTTCTGAGGACTATAAATCTCGTATGTTGAAGGGGATTGTCGCATTTGAATTTTTTGTTTCCGAAATTCAGGCTAAAAAGAAAATAAGTCAGAATAGAACGGAAAAGGAACAAGTTCAAATAGCTGAAGCATTATCCAAGAGTTCATCTACTCAAGATCAACTCATTGGAGAATACATGAGTAAAAACTTTAAAAAGAGTAAATAGAGCATCATTATTTTAAAATGATCATCCATGAAAAGTCAAATGAAAATTCTTTTAGTAGAAGATGATCCCAGAATATGTCAAAATATTCATGACTATTTTTTTCAAGAAGGATTTTTAGTTGAAATAGCCAAAGATGGCTTAGTAGCCAAGAGGTTAATGGAGGAGAAAAGCTATGAGGCTATTGTCCTGGACATCAATTTGCCTTTTATCGATGGTTTAACACTTTGCAAAGAATTCAGACAGTACAATACACATACTCCTATATTAATGCTGACAGCATTTGATGATTTAGATGATAAAATGCACGGTTTTGATGTAGGGGCCGACGATTATTTAACTAAGCCCTTTTACATGCGGGAAGTGATGGCTCGCATCAAATCATTATTGAAAAGGGCTAAAAATCAAATTCCATCTGAGCAAGAAACTTTCATAAGGGTGGAGGATTTGTTAATTGACTTAAGTACAAAATCAGTCAGAAGAGGAAAAGTAGATATCAATTTGACCCCCAGAGAATTCAATCTACTGCTTAAATTAGCAAGAGCCAAAGGAAAATTGGTCACGAAAAGGGAATTGAACAAGGATATTTGGGGAGGGTCTTTGGATGAAAATAATAATACCATTGAGGTGTATATTAATTTTCTACGCAAAAAAATTGATAAACCTTTTGCTTCAAATCTAATCAAAACCAAGGTGGGTTTTGGTTATTACTTGGGAACTCATGAGCATTAGACAAAGGATTTTAATTTATTTTTCTGTCTTATCCATCACTGTGGTAGGGATAACCTTTTTACTGCTTTACACCGTATTCAAGAATTACCGTCGGGAAGATTTTCAGCAGAGAATCAAAGATCACATATTTTCCACCATGGGTATCTTGGCTGAAGTCCGAGAGTTAGACCAAGACATTATTCAGTCGATGGGGGAATTAACCGTCAATAAATTATTCAAGGAAAAGACTTTACTTTTTGACGAACAGAAAAAATTGATTTACTCAAGTTTGGATGATACCAAAATTGAATTCTCTTCCGACTTGTTGAATGAATTGAATGCTGAACGCCCCATCATAGAAACTGTAGAAGGGGAATTTGATGTGGTTGGGGTAACTTTCCGAATTCGAGGGAAGCAATTTTATGGTATTTCTAAGGCTTATGATAAATTTGGTCATTCAAAACTAGACTTTTTAAGAAATATTCTTTGGGTGTTTTTTGTAATAATCTCATTGGTCATTTTGTTGACATCCTTTATTTTATCCAAGCAGATTACCCAGCCCATCATTAAAATGGCGAGTGCCCTGAGAGTTATCAACATGGAAACTGCTCAAAATTTGTTGCCTATCCCGGAGAAAAAAGATGAAATATATTTGTTAGCCCAGCGATTCAATGAATTGATGACAAGATTACAGAGTTCATTTGCTTTTCAAAAGCATGCCGTACATCATATTTCTCATGAACTCAAAACGCCAATAGCCATTTTGGTCAGTAATTTGGAAAACCTAGAAAAGGAAAAAGATCCAGTGCTTTTGAAAAAGGGAATTCAAAATCAAAAGGAAGATACCAAGTTGTTAGGTGATATGATTAATGCCCTCTTGGAGATTGCGAAGGTAGAAACTCATGCCAATTTGAGTTTTCAACGTATTCGACTAGATGAAGTGGTTTTTGATGCATGTTCGGAGGCCAAAAAATTATATCCTCAATTTAAATTTGATATAAAAATTCATCCCAATATTGAACAGGAAGATAAATTGGAGATTGAAGGCAATAATCGCTTGATTCAAATGGCAGTCCAAAATTTATTGTTGAACTGCATTCATTATTCCTCTAATAAAAGAGCAGAAATTATGTTTCAATACCAATATGGCGAATTGAAAATTTTGTTTTGTAATGAGGGACAAGCCATTTCAGCCTCTGAAGTGCCCTTTTTATTTCAGCATTTTTTTAGAGGCTCTAATAGTCAGGGGAAAAGGGGGTTTGGTCTGGGCTTGGTACTAGTAAATAAAATCATTCAACTACATGGAGGTAAGATCGATTATCATGTTGATACCCAATCTCGCAATGTTTTTACGCTACATTTTCCTGAAAAAATAACGGTCTAATAATCTGTTATTCAGACACTTGTAAAATTAAAATTCTTTTTAAGTTCTTTTTAAGTCTAATTATTTCAGTTTTGTGGACATAATATGATTAGCTATGTCCATTTTCAGAAAATTTAGCCTTATTCTCCTGTCCATGTTTGCTTTTAGTGCATGGGCTCAATCTGATACCTTATCCATCACCATAGCTCAAGCAGATAAGATTTTCCTCCAATCGAATTATCAATTGCTGGCGACCTCCATGAATATTGATGTTCAAAAGGCCCAAGTATTACAGGCTTCCTTATATCCTAATCCTGTTTTGACGGTAGATATGAACGCTGTTGATCCAGAAAATAATAAAATTTTTCATTTGGGTAATGCAGGCCAACAAAGTGTTCAATTGGAACAACTAATCCTCTTAGGTGGAAAGAGGAAAGCTCAAATCGAATTAGCCAAGACGAATGTCGAGATGGCAGAGCTAGCATTTCAAGATTTGATTCGTCAATTGAAATTTGAATTACACACAGGTTTGTATCTTTTGAACCAACAACAAATACTGATAGGTAAGTACAACAAGCAACTTAGTATGGTCGATAATATTTTGACCACTTACGAATATCAAGCCCAAAAAGGTAATATTCCTTTGAAAGATGTGGTTCGCTTGAAAGGGGTTTATTTGAATTTGAGTAATGAAAGAGCGGCCATTTACAGTGATTTTTTTCAGGTTCTTTCTAAAGTTCAAACTTTATTACAAACCAAAAGTGTTGTGTTGCCTATAGTAACCGATGCTGAAATCCAAAGCTTTATACAGCCTTTTAACGTTCAACTTCTAATCGATCAAGCCTTAGAAAATCGTCCAGATTTACTGCTGGGAAAGAAAGATGCTGCATTTGCGGAGCAGTATTTTAATCTTCAAAAGAAATTGGCTAAACCAGATATCACTCTGTTCTCTTCCTATGATCAAAGGGGTGGAGCTTTCCAAAGGCAAGTGAATCTGGGGGTGGCCATTCCTCTAATGTTTTGGAATAAAAATCAGGGCAATATCAAATCTGCTGAGGCTCAAATTAAGGTGAAGAACTATTATGTGGAAGGGCTTAAAAGTCAGGTAATAGCCGAGGTACAAAGCACCTATCTTCATTACAAGCAAACGGTGGATGAGTTTTTGAAGAATAATAAATTATACAATGATGAATTCGAAATCACCCTGAAGGGAATGACGGAGAATTTTCAAAAAGGGAACGTCAGTGTGCTGGAATTTGTCGATTTTTTTGAATCATATAACAACGCACTTTCGGAAATATCCCGTATCAAAATACAATTGGCCACCTCGGCAGAACAAATAAAATTAAGTACTGGTAAAGAACTATTCTAAATATGAAAAATGTAGTGTTACTGGCTTTTGCAGCCACCTTTCTGATGCTTTCATGTAATATGGAAAACAAGGAGTCTACCCAAGCTGTTGCTTTTCGTTTGAGTGATACCATGATGGCTCATTGTGAATTTTACACCGCGGATTTACAAGAGGTGAAAAATGAGATTCGATTATTTGGTAAAATTCAGGCAGACAATAATAAGTTGGCACAGGTCTATTCCATTGTGGGAGGAAATGTCATCAAGATTAATGCCGAATTAGGAGATTATGTTAGAAAAGGACAAGTGTTGGCCGTAATTCGAAGCGGGGAAGTGGCTGGTTTCGAGCGAGATAGATTGGATGCTTTGGGGGATGTTGCTGTGGCGGAAAAAAACTTACAAGTGGCTAGAGATTTATTCAAAAGTAAATTGTCTTCTGAAAAGGATGTGGTTGCGGCGGACAGAGAATTGGAAAGGCAAAAAGCTGAATTAGCTCGAATTAATGAGGTTTTCAGCATTTATAATTTGAAAAAAGGGTCACTATATAATGTGACAGCTTCTATGAGTGGTTTTATTGTTCAAAAGGAAATCAGTCCAAATGAGCAGATACGTCCAGATAAATCGGATGCGCTATTTTCTATTGCAGAAATTAATGAAGTTTGGGCGATGGCTAATGTTAACGAAAGTGACATTCCTAAAATACAAGTAGGCTATGAAGCAGATGTTCGCACATTGAGTTATCCGGATGATGTGTACAAAGGGAAAATTGACAAAATTTTCTCAGCCATTGATCCAGAAACCAAGGCGATGAAGGTGCGAGTTCGTATTCCTAATGCTTCCTATAAGTTAAAGCCTGACATGAACGCCACGGTGGATGTGCGTTTCTCCGAGCATAATCAAATGATAGCTGTACCTTCTTCTTCGGTCATTTTTGATAAAAGTAAAAATTGGGTGATGGTATTCAAAGATCGTGCCAACATAGAAACGCGTCAAGTGGAAGTTTACCGTCAAATTGGAAATATAACCTACCTCTCAAATGGTTTAAATAAGGGGGAGAAGGTGATATCTCAAAATGGCATGTTGGTCTATGATGCCTTGAATGATTAATCTTGGAAGAATACATGCGCTCTAATCTATTCTTTTTATGTTTTTGTTTGACTGGATGGACAGTTAAAGCTCAGTCAGATTCTACTCATCGGCAATGGAGTCTTCATTTTCAGCAAACCGCTGTTTATCAATATCATGCCGCATTTGATGCGCTGTATTCCGGTGATAATAGTTTGCAAAACAAGGAGGAGAGTGCCATGTCCTTGACATCTACCTTATTTTTTGATGCTCCACTTTGGAAAGGCGCCACTTTTACTTTCAATCCAGAGCTTTCAGGGGGAAAAGGGCTTTCTCAGGCCAAAGGCCTAGGAGGATTTACCAATGGGGAGACATTTAGAATTGGAAATCCTGAGCCAGTGGTTTATGTGGCAAGATTGCTTCTAGAACAGAATTTTGATTTGAAAAACCAAAGATCCATCAAATTGGTGATTGGGAAATTTGGCTTAGCCGATTATTTTGATTTCAATGCCTATTCACATGATCCTCGTGTGCATTTTATGAATTGGTCATTGATGAACCAAGGAAGTTGGGATTATGCAGCCAATACCAGAGGTTATACGTCTGGGTTTTATGCCGAATATAAAACGGCTCCATTGGAATTGCGCGCTTCTTTTTCTGCTGTACCTACTTCAGCCAACGGGCCAGATTTGGATTATCAATACGATAAAGCCAACGGTATTAATGTGGAATTGACCAAGCCTTTTCAAATTAATAAAGATTGGAATGGATTTTTACGGGTACTGGCTTACCGAAATCAGGCAGGCATGGGAAATTATGATTTGGCCAACGCGAGTCAAGGAGTTCCCGATATCACTAGTACAAGAAGTCCATTTAGAACTAAATATGGCGTTGGACTCAATGTGGAATTGAGTTATTCCGATATCATAGGCCTGTTTGCTCGTTACGGTTGGAGTGATGGAAAGAATGAGACTTGGGCATTCACAGAAATTGATCAATCGATCTCTTTAGGATTTCATTTTTGGGGAAAATCCTGGCACCGAGAACAAGATTTTGCTGGTATTGCTGTAGTGGCGAATGGATTGTCTGCTTCGCATCAAAAGTATCAGCAGTTGGGCGGAAATGGCTTTATGATTGGAGATGGTAATTTGAATTATGGACAGGAGTGTATAGTGGAGGCATTTTACAGTTTTCAAGTTCCTCACAGTCCTTTCGCTCTTTCTCCAAATTTTCAATGGGTGGTTAATCCCGGTTACAATATAGATCGTGGTCCAGTTTCCGTTTGGGGGCTACGTGTACATACAGAATTTTAATTTTTAACTTATGAATAAGTTCATTAAAAATATCCTAGCATTCTCCTTAAAGAATCGGTTTTTTACTTTTTTCTGGGTTAGCCTTTTAACTATAGGAGGAGTAGTTTCCTATATCAATATCCCCATCGAGGCATTTCCTGACGTGACTAACACCCAGATTATAATTGTGACTGAATGGAATGGTCGTAGCGCTGAGGAAGTAGAGCGATTTGTGACCACACCTATTGAAATTTCCATGAATAGTGTGCAAAGAAAGACCAATGTTCGAAGTATTACTATGTTTGGACTTTCTGTCATTAAGGTCATTTTTGAAGATGATGTCGACGATTTTTTTGCACGCCAACAAGTAAATAACCTTTTGCGAACAGTAAAGCTCCCTGAAGATGTGGAGCCCGATGTGCAGCCACCTTATGGTCCTACCGGGGAGATATTTCGATACACTCTACAAAGTAAAGACCGAGATTCCAGGGAATTGTTAACTATCCAAAATTGGACGATTGACCGCCAATTGCGGGCAGTGCCAGGAGTAGCAGACATCGTGGCTTTTGGAGGAAGAGAAAAGACTTATGAAATAGCCATTGATCCAGTGAAATTGCAGAAATATGATTTGACGCCACTAGAATTGTTTAATGCTGTTTCTAAGTCAAATTTAAATGTGGGAGGGGATGTGATTGAGAAAAATGGACAGGCCTTTGTGGTACGGGGAATAGGTTTGCTTAAAACTATTGCTGATATCGAGAACACCATTGTAGATAATTATAATGGCAATCCATTATTGGTAAAAAATGTGGCATCCGTGATTGAAAGCAATATGCCTAGGGTAGGTCAGGTAGGTCTAAATAATAATGATGACGTGGTGGAAGGAATTGTGGTGATGAGAAAAGGAGAGAACCCTTCGGAGGTATTAGCCCGATTAAAAACTAAAATAGACGAATTAAATACGCGAGTGCTTCCTTCTGACGTGAAGATGGTGACATTTTATGATCGGGATAATTTGATGGCTTATTGTACCAAAACGGTAATGCACAACCTATTGGAGGGAATCATCTTGGTTACGGTGATTGTGTTTGTGTTTATGGCTGATTGGCGGACCACCCTGATTGTGTCCATTATCATACCTTTAGCACTTTTATTTGCCTTTTTCTGCTTGAAGCTGAAGGGAATGAGTGCCAACTTATTGTCATTGGGTGCAGTCGATTTTGGTATCATCATCGATGGTGCTGTGGTGATGGTGGAGGGTTTGTTCGTGGCCCTAGACCATCGTGCGCAGAAAATAGGAATGCCTGCTTTTAATCGATTGGCTAAAATGAGCTTGATTAAAAAGACAGGAACCGAATTAGGGAAGGCTATTTTCTTTTCCAAGCTTATCATTATTTCGGCTTTGTTGCCCATATTTTCCTTTCAAAAAGTAGAGGGGAAAATGTTTTCTCCTTTAGCCTATACCTTGGGTTTTGCTTTGTTGGGGGCTTTGATTTTTACCCTGACCTTGGTACCTGTATTGAGCTCCGTTTTGTTGAATAAAAATGTCAAAGAGAAGCATAATTTTTTTATTGATTTCATCAATCGGATAGTTGGAAAGGCATTTCAATGGACCTTTCAGCATCAAAAAATAACTTATTTAGTCGCAGGTGTATTATTTGCAGCATCCATTTTTTCCACAAAATGGCTTGGCTCTGAGTTTTTACCACCACTCAATGAAGGGGCTCTATGGGTAGAGGCAAAATTGCCTATGAGTTCTTCTTTGCCTGAAACCGTTAAAATGGTGACCACCTTGAGAAATGAGCTAAGAAAATTCCCTGAGGTCAATGGCGTATTATCTCAGGTGGGTAGAAGTAATGATGGCACAGACCCTAGTGGCTTTTATTATGTCCAAATGCAAGTAAATTTAAAACCCAAAGAAGAGTGGGAAAGGAAGTTGACCGTGGATGGATTGGTGAATGAAATGGACAAACGTCTGAAAAATTATCAGGGAATTAATTACAATTATTCTCAACCCATTATTGATAATGTGGCGGAAGCAGTGGCGGGAATGAATGCTTCTAATGCGGTTAAAATTTATGGTGATGACTTAGGTAAATTAGATCAATTGGCCAATCAAGTTTTGGATCAGATCAAGGATGTTCCTGGAGTAAAAGATGTAGGTATTTTAAGAAATATTGGTCAGCCAGAGATCAGTATTTTGTTGGACGAAGAAAAAATGGCCATTTATGGAGTAACCAAGGCGGATGCACAGGCGGTAATTGAAATGGCTATTGGAGGTAAAACGGCTTCCTCTAAGTATGAGGGAGAAAAGAAGTTTGATATTCGTATTCGCTTTTCTAAGGAGTATCGTAAAAATGAAAATGACATCATGTACTTGATGATTCCTACCATTAAAGGAACAAAGATTCCTTTAAAAGAAATTGCGGTATTAGAAAATGCCACAGGGCCAGCATTTATTTATCGTGATAATACCAAACGATTTATTGGGGTTAAATTCTCCGTACGTGATCGTGATTTGGGTAGCACTATCGCGGAGGCTCAGAAAAATGTTTCTAAAAACATTAAATTACCTGTCGGTTATTCCATTGGTTGGGCAGGAGAATTTGAGAATCAAGTGCGTGCAACTTCCCGCTTAGGTCAGGTTGTCCCTATCAGTTTGATATTAATTTTCGTACTATTGTTCATCATGTTTGGGAATGCCAAAGATGCGGGTTATGTGTTGATCAACGTGCCGTTTGCAGTGATTGGAGGAATTTTTGCCCTACATTTAACTGGGATCAATTTCGGTATTTCGGCAGGAGTGGGCTTTATTGCCCTCTTTGGTATTTGTATTCAAAATGGGGTAATCTTAATTTCAGAAATCAATCAACAAGCCAAGGAATTGCCTGATTTGGCTTTGGCTATTAAACAATCGGTACAGGCTCGTACGCGTCCCGTGGTTATGACTGCCTTGATGGCGGCCATTGGATTATTGCCGGCGGCATTGAGTACAGGTATTGGCTCGGAAAGTCAAAAACCATTGGCAGTAGTCATTATTGGAGGATTAGTGACAGCAACTCTATTTATATTACTGGTCTTCCCATTGATTTATCATTCGGCTTTGAAAAAGCGTCATGTGGTTCGCTCTGCTAAGTCTAATCGATAGTCAAAGTTCAGGTAGATAAATAGTGTTTTTTATTTGGCGAAATTCGTTTACATTTATGCCAATTAATTAACCTATTTGAATATGAACAAAAAGCGTATCGATGGCTTGAATCGAAGGGATTTTCTTTCGAAAGCCAGTTTGGCCTTTGGCTCAATCATGATTGTTCCAAGGCATGTTTTAGGCGGTAGGCGACCGGATGGAAGTGCTTATTTAGCTCCAAGTGATGTACTTAATTTAGGATTTATTGGAACTGGAAAACAGGGTCGAGGTCTTTCGAACTCCTTTCTGTCCACTGGTCAGGTAAGAATTAGTGCCATCAGCGAGGTTTACCAAGCCAAAGCCAATTTATTCATTGATCGTGTCAAGGAAAATTATTCCAAAAACCCATCTTGGGGGACATTTTCTAATTTTCCTGTTTATCAAGATTACCGAGAATTACTAGCGGCTAAAAATGTGGATGCAGTAGTTATTGCTACTCCAGACCACTGGCATGCAGCTATGGCTGTAAAAGCAGCGGAGGCCGGAAAAGATATTTATTGCGAAAAGCCTTTGTCCTTAACGGTGAAAGAGGGAAGAGCTATGGTAAATGCCGCCAGAAAACATAAAAGAGTATTTCAGACGGGAAGTATGCAACGATCTTGGCCAGAATTTCGTCAGGCAGTAGAATTGATTCGGAATGGATATATTGGAGAAGTAAAATCCATCAAAGTGAATGTGGGGCCACCTCCAGAAGCCTATCATTTACCGGCTCAAGCTATTCCGGAAGGATTGGATTTTGAGAAATGGTTAGGGCCCAATGATGCCGTTGCGTTCAACTCAGAATTGGCACCTCCAATTTCACAAGATGTATTCCCCAACTGGAGAAAATACAAGGAGTTTGGTGGTGGTGGAATGACAGATTGGGGAGCTCATATGTTCGATATCGTTCAGTGGGCTTTGGATATGGATCATTCGGGACCGGTGAAAGTAAGTGCTCCCAATGGAAAAGATCAGCCATATTTGACCTATACTTATGCGAACGGTATCACCATGACTCATCAGGCTTGGGAATGGAATAGTGGGGTAGAATTTGTAGGAACTGAAGGGACATTACGCAGCGCCAGAAAAAAACTAGAAACTTCTAAACCAGAATTGAAGGACCGTGTCATTGGGCCTAATGAGAAACGCGTCTATAAAAGTGAAAATCATTACTTGGATTTTATTCAAGCTATTCGAAATAGAAGCATGCCAATTTGTGATGTTGAAATTGGACATCGTACAGCTTCGGTATGTAATATTGGAAATATCGCATATGCCACCAACAAGTCATTGGAATGGAATCCAAAAACGGAGAAATTTAATGATGCAGAAGCTGATGCTTTATTAGGAAGAAAATTGAACAAAACTTGGGGAATTAAAATTTAAACTATGAAAATGAAAAAGATTGCATTGACCGTGATGTTTGGCCTGATGGCCTGTACCCTAGGATTTTCTCAAAAGGGGAAATGGGTTGAATTATTTGATGGTAAAAGCTTAGATGGCTGGAAAGCTAGTGAAAGACCAGAATCTTTCCGCGTGGAAGATGGCAATTTAGTGGTTGAAGGCCAGCGCGCACATTTGTACTATGATGGAGCATTTAACAATCACAATTTCAAGGATTTTGAAGTTCAAGCGCGCATCATGACTTTTCCTGGAGCTAATTCTGGACTTTATGTACACACCGATTTTTTACCGGGAGATTGGCCAAAGCAAGGATATGAAATACAAGTGAACAATTCACATACCGACTGGAGAAGGTCAGCCAGTTTATACAATGTGGTGGATGTAGCCGAGGTATATGTAAAGGATAATGAGTGGTATGATATGACAGTAACGGTAAAAGGAAACCGCATAGTTACAAAGATCAATGGAATCACCGTGGTAGACTATACTCAACCAGAAAACCCTTTGAGAAATAAAGGACAGGAATTGAGACTAATAAAAAATGGGACCATCGCTATTCAAGCACATGATCCCAAATCTAAAGTAATGTATAAGTCGATTAAAGTTCGACTATTATAAATCAACTGCTTCACCATAGGCCGCTTCTGTTGCACCTTTAAACGCTTCAGAAATGGTCGGGTGAGGGTGTACAGATTTCATGATTTCATAAGCTGTACTTTCTAGTTTACGTACTACCACTGCTTCTGCAATCATTTCGGTAACATTGTAACCAATCATGTGCGCACCAAGCAATTCGCCATATTTGGCATCATAAATTACCTTCACAAAGCCATCGCGAGCTCCGGCAGCGGTGGCTTTTCCAGAAGCTACAAAAGGGAATTTGCCCACTTTGATATCATATCCAGCTTCTTTCGCCTTTTTCTCTGTCATACCTACTGAAGCAATTTCTGGCGTACAATAAGTACATCCTGGGATGTTGGTATAATCCAATGCTTCTGTTTTATGACCAGCTATTTTTTCCACACAAATGATTCCTTCTGCAGAAGCAACGTGCGCTAAGGCAGGGCCTGGAGTAACGTCACCAATGGCGAAATAACCAGGAATATTGGTTTCGTACCAAGCATTTACTGGGATTTTACCTTTGTCAACGATGATACCTACTTCTTCTAAACCAATGTTTTCTAAGTTAGCAATAACACCAGCAGCTGACAACACGATGTCGCATTCAATTTCTTGATTACCGCTAGGTGTTTTAATAGCAACTTTGCAACCCTTGCCTTTGGTATCTACTTTTTCAACACTGGAATTGGTTAAGATATCAATTCCCATTTTCTTATATTGCTTAGCTAATTCTTTAGAAACATCTTCATCTTCGACTGGCACTACATTAGGTAAAAATTCTACTATTGTCACCTTCGTTCCCATAGCAGCATAAACATAGGCAAACTCTACTCCAATGGCACCAGATCCGATGATCACCATGGAATCAGGTTTTTTGCTTAGGCTCATCGCCTTACGGTATTCAATTACTTTTTCTCCATCAATGGGAATATTAGGCAATGCTCTAGCGCGAGCACCGGTAGCAATCATCACATTTTTGGCCTCATAGATCGTCGCTTTTCCTTCGGCATCTGTTACTTCTACTTTTTTGCCAGGTTTGATTTTTCCAAAACCCATAATCACATCGATTTTGTTTTTTTTCATCAAAAACTGAACGCCTTTACTCATGCTATCTGCAACGCCACGAGAACGTTGAATCACCGCATTGAAATCAGCTTCCGCTCCTTTAACGGTAATTCCATAATCAGCAGCATGTTTGATGTATTCAAAAACTTGAGCAGACTTTAATAATGCCTTTGTAGGAATACAACCCCAGTTTAGGCAGATACCACCTAAAGATTCTTTTTCCACTACTGCACATTTTAAGCCTAATTGAGAAGCTCGGATTGCGGCTACATAACCACCAGGGCCAGATCCAACCACAATTAAATCATATTGTTGCGCCATTGTATTGCTTGAATTAAATGAATTTCTCCGCAATTTAGCACAAAACCGGGTATATTTGTAGCTTAATTACACATTTAGGTATGACAAAAGACAGGTTCAATGACCTGAAAGCCAGAATTGAGGCTTTGAGGAGGTATCTTTGACTACGATCACAAAAAATATTTGATTTCCGAACTTGAAACGGTCACTTTAGATCCCAATTTTTGGAATAACCCTGAAAAAGCAGAAGGTACCATGCGAGAAATGCGTGGATTGAAGTTTTGGACTGATGGGTTTGATAAGCTTAATTCTTCTTTGGGAGATTTAGAAACTATTTGGGAATTTTATGAATTAGGTGATGCCTCCGAAATGGAGGTAGATTTGGAAGGGGCAAAACTGGAAGAACAGTTGGAAGCCTTGGAATTCCGAAAGATGATGTCTGAAGAGGGAGACCAAATGAGTGCTGTATTGGAGATAAATGCAGGGGCAGGAGGTACAGAATCTCAAGATTGGGCAAGTATGCTTTTACGCATGTATACTATGTGGGCGGAAAAAAACGGATTTAAAGTTCGTTTAGTAGATTCCAACGATGGGGATGTGGCGGGTTTAAAATCGGTAACGATTGAAATTGAAGGGGAGTTTGCCTATGGTAATTTACGGTCTGAAAATGGGGTACATCGATTGGTTCGTATTTCTCCATTTGATTCGAATGCCCGACGACATACTTCTTTTGCTTCCGTGTATGTTTATCCTTTGGCTGATGATTCCATCGAGATAGAGGTGAATCCGGCAGATATAGATTGGGATACATTTAGGTCTGGAGGTGCTGGTGGACAAAATGTCAATAAGGTAGAAACTGCAGTGCGATTGACTCATAGGCCATCTGGTATTATCATTGCTTGTCAGCAAGAAAGGTCTCAATTGCAAAACAAAGAAGTTGCTCTCCGTTTATTAAAATCTAAATTATATCAAATTGAGATTGATAAGCGCAATGCTGCGAGAGCTGAGGTGGAAGCTGGAAAGAAAAAAATAGAGTGGGGTTCTCAGATTAGGAGCTATGTGCTCGATGATCGTAGAGTGAAAGATCACCGTACCAATTACCAAACCTCAAACACGGAAGCTGTTTTGGATGGTGAAATTAATGAATTCATTAAGGCCTATTTGATGGGGGAGTAATTACTTCGTTTAGATTCAGGTTCAGGTTTAAGTTTAGATTTGACAACTTTTAAAAAGTTGTCAAATCTAAACCAAATCCAGTTTCAAAATTATCAACCAACCTTATTTTTCAGATGTAACTTCTTGATTATTTTCTTCTAACTGCTGGAGATATTCAAGTAACTTATCTTTGGCTAAAGAAAGTGCTAAGGCAATGGCATAAGATTTAATCGCACCTCCCAAAAAAGAACCCCCTTCTTTTGATTCAGGTTTACTTTTTTTCTCTGATTTATCAGAATCAGAAAATAAGGAATACACTAGATAAGCACTGAGTAATACGCCACCAATGAGTAAGACTTGACTACCTTTTTCCTTGATTTGTTGTTTGATTTCTCCTACTTCAGAGGAAAGCTCTTTTTCGTAGATTGCGGCTTGGGCAATTAAATCTTCCTTCTTAGTTTTGGCTCTGCTCATAGCTCTATTTCTTCTTCAGAGGTGTAGGAATGCTGCACTTCATCGTGCTCTTCCTTGATTTTTTCTTTTTTGAGACTTTGAATTAAAATCAGGCTTACCAAAGCACTTATTCCAGCTACGATGAGGTAACCCAAGTAGGGACTATCAAGCCATTGATTTAAGAAATTAGCCATTGCCATCAGGGCAAAAAACAAGGTAATCAATATGGCAAAGGCTGTCAGGAAAAAAGAGAAAATTCGAGACAATAGCTCTTCAATTCGCTCTTGGATATCAAGTTTCACCAATTCGAATTGCGTCTTGAGGTAATTACTCAAGAGGTCGATTAACCTATTGTTATCGAATAGCCCCATTTATTTTTGTTTCAATTTAGCCTCAATTGAATGCTGTGTATGAGGAACTAAACGTAATCTTTCTTTCGAAATTAATTTGCCACTTTCGACACAAATACCGTAGGTTCCGTTCTTGATTCGCATTAATGCTTTTTCTAGGTTACTTGCAAACTTTTGTTGACGCACAGCCAATTGATTTAAATTCTCCTTTTCTGCTGTATCTGCTCCGTCTTCCATCACCTTGGAATTTCCTGCCGTGTCATCGGTACCCGGATCATTCTTCTTACTTAAGGTTTCTCTTAAGTAGGTTAATTCTGCTTTTGTTTCTTCTAGTTTTTTTAGAATGATTTCTTCAAACTCCTTTAATTCTTCTGCTGAATACCTTTGCTTTTCTTCGTTTCCCATGTTCTAAATAATGCTTAATCTGAATGTTGAATAAATATTTTGCTGTCGCAAGTATTTGTTAATCAGTGATTTAGTTTCGTTTCTTATAATGATAGCACAAATATAAATTTATCTATTTGAATTAGGTAATTATTACAAAAAATTGAAGATAAATTTTAGGTCTGGAGATTTTTTTTCCACTGCAAAAGTCCCCGAAAAGCCAAGAAGATATAGAGGAAATACAGCAAACTAGTTCCCCAAAGTTCTTTCTGAAGATACATGATTACGTAGATAAAATCAATCATAATCCACAATTTCCAGTTTTCTATTTTTCGATTAATTGCCAGCCAAGTTCCAAAAATACTCAAACCGGTTAATGTAGCATCAAGGTAGGCAAATGAAACCCCGAGGGTCCATTGGGTATGGAAATATCCCATGAATATCCCATAAATTATGGAACAGCTTGTGCCAATAATTAATGTCCGCTTACTACTCTTTTCAGCTTGCCAGTCGAGTTCTTCCTTTTGCCAACGATAAAACCCGTAAATGGCTAATAAAACAAAGAAAACTTGTAATTCCATGTCGGAATACAAGCCATGCTGATAAAACAATATACCAAATAAAATGGAGGCAATCATATTCCAAAGCCAAGCAAAAACACTTTTTTGAATGGAGAAATGAACACCTAACAGAGAACACAGGATACCACTAAACTCCCAAATATTTTCTACAATCCATGAAAAGATCATGTTTTTAGAGTGTTTTTTTCGAAGTACAAACAAAAATGACTGATTGGACAAGCTCTGCACATGGGTTTTCTGGCTAAGCAAATGTAACGGCCATGTAAAATTAACCAGTGATGCGCTTTGGCTATCACCTCAGTCGGTAAGTTTTTTACTAATAATTGTTCTACTTTTAAGGGAGTATTTGCGGTTTGTGGAACAAGCCCCAATCTTCTGGAAACCCGATATACATGGGTATCTACTGCCATGGCGGGTTGCTTGTAGATGACAGACGCAATGACGTTGGCTGTTTTTCGTCCTACACCAGGTAAGGTTTGCAAATCCTCTAAAGATTCGGGCACTTCTCCTTGAAAGGAGTCAATTAATTTTTGTCCCAAACCCAGTAGGTGCTTCGCCTTGTTATTGGGATAGGAAACAGAACGAATATAGCTAAATATCTCGTCGACGGAAGACTGTGCTAAATCCTTGGGTCCAGGAAAGCGCTTGAAAAGGGCAGGAGTAATTTGGTTAATTCTCTTGTCAGTGCATTGGGCGGAAAGAACTACGGCTACCAATAACTCATACGGATTACGGTAATGTAATTCCGTTTCTGCCTCCGGGAATGAGCTGGAAAAATGATTAACAAATGCTTGAAATCGTTCTTTTCTCTGCATGAAAAATGCTTTCACCAAAGGTAAGAAAAATTCAAGAAATGCCCATTCTTAGGATTGAATGGGCATTTGGTGTTTAGAATAGGCTAAAATAGCCTCTATTGCTCTACTAGGGGGTTCTAGTAGGGCATTGTCCAAAGACAATTTGACCTTTTGTAAGGAAGCCAATTCCAATTGATCTTCCCATGTTAAAACGGATGTCTGGCCCTTTTTAGGCTCATAAAGGTTTTTGACTAGGTCATTTGGGGTAAAGTTTTGCGTCATAGGCATTCTCTTGTTTTTCTAGCATTTTTCTTAGGTTGATTAATGCATAACGCATTCTACCTAAGGCCGTATTGATGCTAACTTGAGTTTGTGCCGCAATTTCTTGGAAACTTAATTCTTCGTAATGACGCATCACAAGGACCTCTCGTTGTTCATCAGGCAATTTTTTTATTAATTCTCTGATATTAACGATTTGATCTTCTTTTAATTGTATTTCTTCTGCAGAATCTTCTGCAAACTCAAAACTATTGAATACTTTCGACCCATCCTCTAAAACAATGGTCGGGTAACGCTTATCTTTTCGGAAATAATCAATAGCTAAATTGTGCGCTATTCTAACCACCCAAGGCAAAAATTTGCCCTCTTCATTGTAACGTCCCGACTTCAATACGTCGATCGCTTTGATATAAGTTTCTTGTAAAAGATCTTCGGCAATGTACCTGTCTTTCACAATTAAATAAATGGTGGTATATACTTTGGATTTACTTCTTTTAACCAAGGTTTCAAAAGCCTGGTCGTTGCCTTGGATGTACGCTGACACCAACGCTGCATCGTTAACTTGATTTTTGATCATAAAAATTCAAAATTGTTAACGTAGAGTTTTATCTCATGCAGGGTCTTGTTTTTTTTGGCGAATTGATTTCGATCCAAAAATAAATAAAACTTTTTTAAATCAAAATGCACAGTGAAACTTTAGATATAAAATTTTTAATATTTTTTTTTATCATTTCAAGCTACCACATGTTATGCAGGCATCATTTTTTTAGTAGATTTGTTGAACAAATTAAAATTAACGCCCAATGAAAAAATTTAAAAATATCGCTTTAGGCTTATCTATGGCGCTTTTCGCTTTTGTAGCAAATGCTCAAACTTCGGTTGCAGATTATGCTGGTAATTATAAATTACAAGAGAATCCTTATGTGAAATCAGTTAAAATGACTTCAAAAGATGGAAAATTGGTGATGTCTGCCGAAGGATTTCCTGATGCAGAATTGGCTACAGGTAAAAAAGCTGACGAGTTTATTTTAGAGAGTATGGGAGCAACCATCACTTTTGAACGTGTGAATGGTCAGGTGACTTCTTTGAAAATTGATGCTCAAGGACAAGTGTTAGCTGGACAAAAAGAAGCTTCCAAATCATCTACTGATGAGTTTGCAGGTTCTTTTAAAATGGCAGAAAATGAATACGTAAAGAAAATTTTAATCGCCGCTAAAGAAGGAAAGCTATTTTTAAGTTCTGATACTGGTGGTGAACCTGCTGAATTAAAGCCATCTAAAGATGCTGATGTTTTTACAGCTACTATTCAAGGATATGATGCTGATATCATTTTCTCTAGAACAGATGGAAAAGTGGCTGCCATTAAGCTTTCTGTAGCAGGTGGTGCTGTTGTTTTGACAGGTCAAAGAGATTAATTATTGTTAAATGGAATGAAAAGGAGCAATCAATCGATTGCCCCTTTTTGTTTTATAATAAACTAATTTTCAGTTAGTTGATTTTATTACATTGCATTTTGTTGATTTAACGCAATTTTATTTATTGATTTTTCGCAAGACGATTTTCCTCAATTATGGTCAATTTTGTACTACAAGGAACAGGAAATCAGCGAAAGCTGATTAGCTGATGATTAGCTGGGTGTTCTCATGAATGCCTAACCGCTTTTAATCTAAAATGATGAATTTTTTAGATTCACTCATTTTCAATTAGGATGTTTTTGTTGTTTAAAGGACGCTTTAAATAACAGAAATGTCCTATTTTAATTGCCTCTTATACAGCTGAATTGTATTTTCCAATCCGTAATATAAAGCATCGCAAATCAATGCATGGCCTATGGAAACCTCATCTAAAGGTTGCACATGGGCGTGGAAAAATGCTAAATTTTCTAGACTTAAATCATGGCCCGCATTCACCCCTAAGCCTATTTGATGTGCCCTGAATGCCGCTTTTCTGTAGGCAGCCACAGCTTGAGTGGGTTGATCAGGAAATGATTGCGCAAATGGTTCTGTGTATAGTTCAATGCGATCTGCCCCAGTGCTTTTTGCCGCTTCTACCATGTCTATATCGGGATCTACAAATATCGAAGTACGAATACCAGCTGCTTTGAAAGGAGCAATTAGTCGAATAAGTAAATCTTGGTGTTCAATGGTGTCCCAACCATGATTGGAGGTGATTTGTTCCAAAGCATCAGGCACTAAAGTGACTTGCTTTGGTTTTACTGCTAGTACCAGTTCGACAAATTTTTCTTCCAGTGGGTTACCTTCAATATTGAATTCCGTTTGAATTACCTTCTTCAAAGCATATACATCTTCATAGCGAATATGCCTTTCATCTGGTCTTGGATGAACCGTAATTCCCTCGGCACCAAAGCGTTCACAATCCAAAGCCACTTGGATTAAATCTGGGTTATTGCCTCCCCGAGAATTTCTTAGGGTAGCAATCTTGTTAATATTTACACTGAGTCTAGTCATGACAAAAAAAAGGCCGGATAAACCGGCCCGTTTCTACTATTTAAATCAATTGATGCTTGGCCAAGTATTCTGCGATTTGAACGGCATTAGTAGCCGCTCCTTTTCTTAAATTGTCGGCAACAATCCAAAGGTTGAGGGTATTCGGCTGGGTTTCATCTCTACGAATACGTCCTACGAAAACCTCGTCTTTTCCGTGTGCCGTAATTGGCATTGGATAAAGGAAGTTTTTTGGATCATCCTGCACAATCACCCCTTCTTCTTGAGCTAAGATATTTCTAACCTCTTCTAAATCGAAATCGTTTTCAAATTCGATATTCACAGATTCTGAATGTCCTCCTATGGTAGGGATACGAACAGTGGTGGCGGTCACTTGAATGGAGTCATCCATCATGATCTTTTTCGTCTCGTTGACCATTTTCATTTCCTCCTTGGTGTATCCATTATCTAAAAACACATCAATGTGAGGAAGTACATTTAAGTCAATTTTGTGTGGATAAACTTTATCATATTCGCTTTTGCCTGCACGCTCATTGAACAATTGGTCTACCGCTGCTTTACCAGTACCCGTTACCGACTGGTAGGTAGAAACCACCACGCGCTTGATTTTGTATTTTTTATGCAATGGGTTCATGACTACCACCATTTGAATGGTTGAGCAATTAGGGTTGGCTATGATTTTATCTTCTGGAGTTAAGGTAGAAGCATTGATTTCTGGTACCACTAATTTCTTGGTAGGGTCCATTCTCCAAGCAGAAGAGTTGTCAACAACCGTAATACCTGCCTCAGCAAATTTCGGAGCGATAGCCAAGGAAGTTCCACCGCCTGCAGAGAAAATAGCCACATTCGGTTTCTTGGCAATAGCGGTATCATAACCTACTACATCGTATTCTTTACCTTTAAAACTAACTTTTTTACCGATAGAGCGCTCGGAAGCAACTGGGATTAACTCACTTACAGGAAAATTTCTTTCCTCCAATACTTTCAAGATTTCGCCGCCAACTAAACCCGTGGCGCCCACTACTGCAACTTTCATTGTATAATCGTTAAAATTGATAATTCCATACTAAACCCACAGAATTCCCTGAGAACCCATGAGTATTCATTTGCAAACTGATTTTACTGTCGGTTTGCGCTAATTCATTGTAGCGTTTCAATGCTCGATTGAAATGCTTCATACTTACGGCGCCTAAATATAAGTTCAGCACAGCGGCTCCTCCCACAACTGACCAATAAAAGCCATCTGATACCTGACCTTTACTTAAAAAGGTGTAAATTGAAAAACCAGTTGTGATAGCTGAGATGATTTCGGCACCCCTTTTTTGACGTTTATAAGTCAAAAATTCATAACTCACCTCTGGGTCTCTTGCTTCTAACAAAGGTATTTGCAAGGCCATGGGACTCTCAATAATTTGTCTTTTGTAGGAGAACTTTTTTCTCCAACTACCTTCCAACTGTTCAATCGGATACAACTTCATTTTTCCTTCTTCCTGTCCAAATGATGGTAGGCTCAGTAAACCAAGGAAAAACACAAATAAATGCCTGATTTTCACAGAAAAATATTGATAAGACAACAAAATTAGGGCATATATCTTGAACTAGAAAGGATTTTTTGGACTAATTCCTCACATCAAATAGACTCGGGTAGGACTGATGACTACCTGTAAGGGAATATCCCATGCTTGAATGTCGTCAATTTTCTCTAAAGGCTCTTCCAAACTAAGTCCTATTCTTATACATGTAGGATCACATTGCGCTAAATATCGGTCATAAAAACCCTTGCCAAAACCTACTCGATGGCCTTGTAAATCACAGGCGATTAACGGCACTAGAACTACTTGGATATTTGTAGGTTCTAGTTTTTGTGCAGTGGAGGGATCTGGTTCAAGGATATTCCAATTGGAAAGATTCCAATGAGTATTTTCCCGACATAAATAGGCTGTCATGATTCCTTCTCCCTCCACTCTTGGGAAGGCTAGTTGAAATAAATATGGCGATTTAATTAAACGCTCGTGAAGGGTATTCGTCTCCACTTCCCTTTTATCTAAAATCGATTGAAAGCTTAGTACGATGCTTTGTTGAGGGAAAGAACATAAATAGTCCAATGCATTTTTCATCAGCTGCTCATGGCGACTTTGCCATTCCTGCAATGTCCAAGACTTACGCTGACTTAGATGTAAATTTCTGATTTCCTTCTTTTTCATAAGTTAACAAGGGCCAAATTAGCCAATATGTCTCGGAATTCAACATAAATCCTTTTCCTCTAATCATGAAATTAAATAAATGCTAATTCGGTCAAATTACGATTTCAGGCTAAATTTTACTACTTTTGCCTCAATTTTGCCTACCATATATTATTAAATCCCCTCATACGTGAAATTCAAGGAATACAAAAATTTAGACTACGCGCAAGTTGCTGATGAAATTTTAAATTTCTGGAATCAAGAGCAGATTTTTGAGAAGTCAATATCTACTCGTGCTGGACATCCAAGTTTTACCTTTTACGAAGGTCCTCCCTCAGCCAATGGTACTCCAGGTATTCACCACGTGATGGCTCGTGCGATCAAGGATATTTTTTGTCGTTACCAGACTTTGAAAGGAAAACAGGTCAAAAGAAAGGGAGGTTGGGACACGCATGGATTACCTGTTGAATTGCAGGTAGAAAAAGAATTAGGCATTACCAAAGAGGATATAGGTAAAAAGATATCGGTGGAGGAGTACAATCAAAAGTGCCGCGAAACCGTCATGAAATTTACCGGGCAATGGAATGATCTGACTCAAAAAATGGGATATTGGGTGGATCTTGATAATCCTTACGTTACCTACCAAACTCCTTATATCGAGAGCGTATGGAATTTGCTCAAAAGACTTTATGACAAAGGATTGTTGTATAAAGGATATACTATTCAGCCATATTCACCCGCGGCAGGAACAGGTTTGTCTTCCCATGAGTTGAACCAACCAGGTTGCTACAGGGATGTAAAAGATACTTCTTTGACTGCCCAGTTTAAAGCTAAGCAACAAGAAAAATCACAGTTTTTATTCGATTGGAGTCAAGGAAACCCGGTGTATTTATTGGCCTGGACGACTACTCCTTGGACTTTGCCTTCCAACTCAGCCTTAACAGCGGGTAAAAACATCAGCTATGTTTTGGTAAAGACCTTTAACCCCTATACCTATTTACCAGTTCATGTGGTGCTTGCGAAAGATTTGGTTAAAAATTATTTTCAAGCATCTGCAGAAAATGGTGATTTTGAGGCATATGTATCATCAGAAAAGAAGCCTAATTCCATTCCTTATAAAATAGTTGGCGAGTGTAAAGGGGCCGATTTGGAGGGAATTGAGTACGAACAATTAATGCCTTATGTTCAACCTTCTTCCCCAGCTTTTCGGGTGATTTTAGGGGATTTTGTGACAACAGAAGATGGTACGGGTATTGTGCATACAGCACCGACTTTTGGAGCGGACGACTTCCGGGTGGCACAGCAGAACGGCATTCCAGCTATTTTAGTGTTAGATGCGGCAGGGAAGGAGGTTCCATTGGTGAATCGTCAGGGTAGATTTGTAGAGGAAGTAAGTGACTATGCCTTGGAGCCGGTCAAGGAGGCTTATCTTAGTGATGAAGAGAAAGAGGAAGCTAGAATTAAACAAGGTAGAGATAAGTATTTGTCGGTGGATGAGCGCATTGCTATTCAATTAAAGACCGAGAATAAAGCCTTTCAAGTTCAAAAATTTGATCACCCTTATCCGCATTGTTGGAGGACGGATAAGCCTGTTTTGTATTATCCGCTTGACTCTTGGTTTATCAGAACAACAGCAGTTAAAGACAAATTAATTGCATTGAATCAGAGTATTCAATGGAAACCAGAATCTACGGGTACTGGACGTTTTGGAAATTGGTTGGAAAATTTGGTGGATTGGAATCTTTCACGTTCCCGTTATTGGGGAACTCCACTTCCCATTTGGAGATCTGAAGATGGTTCGGAAGAGATTTGCATTGGTTCTTTGGCACAACTTTCTGCTGAATTAAATAAAGCTAACACCTCAGGAAAATTGGATGCTGAGAAAATTAAGAGTAATCAGGAATTTTTAGCAGCCTTGGAAGCAGGAAAGGCAGATTTGCATCGTCCGTACGTGGATCAAGTATATTTGATAGGTGAATCAGGCGCTATTTTAAGTCGTGAGCTGGATCTAATCGATGTATGGTTTGATTCTGGTGCTATGCCTTTTGCACAATGGCACTATCCATTTGAAAATCAAGATATTTTTAAAGAATCTTATCCGGCTGATTTTATTTCTGAAGGAGTAGATCAAACAAGGGGCTGGTTCTTTACTTTACATGCCATCTCAAGCATGGTGGAAGAATCCGTAGCCTTTAAAAATGTAGTTTCCACTGGATTGGTGTTGGATAAAAATGGAAATAAAATGTCCAAACGATTGGGCAATGCCATTGATCCTTTCGAAACTTTAAAGAAATACGGTGCTGACCCTACCCGTTGGTACATGATCACCAATGCACAGCCTTGGGATAACTTAAAATTTGATTTAGCAGGAATTACTGAGGTCAGAAATAAATTTTTTGGAACATTAACCAATACCTATAATTTCTTCGCACTGTATGCTAACTTAGATGGATTTGAGCCTCAATTTGAGACCTTGGATGAGGCAAATTTAACGGAATTAGACCGTTGGATATTATCCAAATTAATGCATTTGATTCAGGAAGTGGATGAGGCCTATGGTACTTATGAGCCAACGAAAGCTGGGCGTGCCATCCAGGATTTTGTATGTGATCATTTGTCTAACTGGTACGTGCGCTTGTCTAGAAGAAGATTCTGGAATCCGGAGTTTACCGATAAGGGCATAAATCCTGATAAGCAAGCGGCTTACCAAACATTATATACTTGTTTGGAAACAGTGGCACAATTAATGTCTCCAATCGCTCCTTTTTATGGAGATTGGTTGTATAAAAATTTAAGTAACAAAGAGTCAGTTCATTTAACTGATTTTGTTGATGTAAATCCTACTTGGATCAATCCTGATTTAGAAGCGTCCATGGATTTAGCCCAAAGAATTTGTTCTTTAGTACATTCCATCCGTAAGGTGCATAAGTTAAAAGTACGTCAACCTTTAGCTCAGGTATTGGTGCCTGTTTTACAAGAACAAGTGAGAGATCAAATCCGACGGGTAGAGGATTTAATCAAGTCGGAAGTGAACGTGAAGCAAGTGAATTACTTGGATGATGCTTCGGGCGTATTGAGCAAAAAGGTTAAACCTAATTTCAAAGCTTTGGGACCTAAGTTTGGCAAAGACATGAAAGTAGTTGCGGAGGCTATTAGTTCCATGACAGCCGAAAATTTACAGGAATTGGAGGCAAAAGGGGTTATTTCATTAGAGCAATTCTCCATTGCATTAGGTGACGTAGAAATTTTGACTGAAGATATGCCGGGTTATTTAACAGCCAGTGAGTCGGGATTGACCATTGCTTTGGATAGCCAATTGAGCCCATCTTTAATCCGTGAGGGTATGGCTCGTGAATTTGTCAATCGAATTCAGAATCTAAGAAAGGACTCAGGTTTTGATGTGATTGATAAAATTCGAATTGAAGTAAAGAAAGGAGAAAAGATTTGGGAAGAAAGTATAGAAGAGTTTGGAGCTTATATTTGTCAGGAAGTTCAAGCTTTGAGTATAGCTTGGAAAGACCAGCTGGAAAATGCTTCTGAAATTGCCATGGATGATACGATTTTATGGGTTGAGGTAGCAGTAGATAAATAATTCGATATGGTATTCAATTCCTTGCAGTTTTTAGTCTTCTTTGGAATTGTTACCAGTGCTTATTTTTTATTAGCTCCCAAATTTCGTTGGTTCTTACTGTTAGCAGCATCATGCTACTTTTACATGGCCTTTGTGCCCATGTATTTAGGTATATTGGGCTTCACGATCGTCATTGATTATTTAGCTGGAATCTACTTGGAGCGCTTTCAAGGAAATGCCAAAAAGCTTTTTCTGGCTTTGAGTTTATTGGCCAATGTGGGTGTTCTGGTCATTTTTAAATACTATCATTTTATTGACCAAAATATTTCTTGGTTATCTGCCAGTTTAGGCAATCCCCTGAGGCTACCAGTCCTGGATATGATTCTTCCCATTGGATTATCTTTCCATACTTTTCAGGCCATGAGTTATACCATTGAGGTCTATCGTGGGCATCAAAAGGCGGAAAGGAATTTTGGGATTTATAGTTTGTACGTGATGTTTTATCCTCAATTGGTGGCTGGGCCTATTGAAAGGCCGCAAAATTTATTGCATCAATTTTATGAAGTACATGCCTGGGATTGGAATAGAGTCAAATCTGGTTTATTACAAATGGCCAGTGGTATTTTCAAGAAAGTAGTTATTGCGGACCGCTTGGCTTTATTAGTTGACCCTAGCTATCAACAAATTACGGAGCAATCTAGCGGCACCTTAGCCTTGGCGGCTGTTTTTTATTCCTTTCAAATTTACTGTGATTTCTCGGGTTACTCGGATGTGGCAATTGGTGCCGCCCGAGTGATGGGATTTAATTTGATGAATAATTTCAATGTGCCATACATGGCTAAATCATTGCCAGAGTTTTGGCGTCGTTGGCATATTTCCTTATCCACTTGGTTTAAAGATTACGTGTATTTCTCTTTAGGAGGAAATCGGGTGTCCGTTCCGAGATGGTACATGAATATCATGATTGTATTTGTCTTCTCGGGAATATGGCATGGCGCTAGTTGGAATTTTGTGATTTGGGGAGCCTTGCATGGATTGTTTCAAATCATCGGCTTGAGCATTAATCGAGTGGCCCCTAGCTTAGCCGCGGAGGCACAGAAGAGTGAGCTTGTTCGTTGGGCTTATCGATTATTTACCTTTGTTTTGGTCACATTTGCTTGGGTATTTTTCCGACTGAGAAGCTTTTCCGAAGTGAAGCAGTATTTTAAATCCTTGCTAAGTTTAAATCAAGACGGTTTGCCCTTGGCCATGCATATGAATGAAGTCGTCTTGTCGATTGTATTAATTATAGGTTTAAGTATTTGGGAGTATCGACAAAAGATGTTAAAGATATCCCAATCAGGTTCATTTACTTGGCAGTTTAGTTTTTTAGTCATTGCTATCTATTTTTTAGGAGTATTTAGTTTGAAGCAATTCATCTATTTCCAATTCTAACATGCGTCGATTGATTGCCCTTTTATTGTTTTTGAGTAGCGTTATCATCCTGTGCCTGAGCAGTTCTGACCTGGGTATGCGATGGATTACTCATACACGATATGCCAGAAATGATGCTTGGGGGGCTGATAAATATCGGTATGGAGATTTATATGGACTTTCCTATTTGTCTGACTTCCGAATACTCCAGGATACTAATAAATTAGCTCTACCTTCTCAGGTAGATACCCTCCCAAAATCCTATGATTTGACCATTTTAGGAGATAGTTATTTGTATAGCTTTTTTCATGAGAATCCAGCTTATTTTAACCGGGTTAGTTCTGTGAATTTATACCGATGGTCTGATACCATGCAACATTTGATTCGTCCTAAATCGAAGAATAAACAAGTTTTATTGATAGAATGTGTGGAGAGAAACATGTGGGCTCGTGTGAATCTCGCAGATGCTCGCCTGCGATTGGATGTACAAAAAAGTGACCTGCCCAAGGTAGGAAATAATTCACTAAAAGATGTATGGTTATCTCAGTTGGACCGATTTGATGCCTCCGTCAGAAAAGCGCTATATCATCCAAGCTTGGAGTCAAATTTAGACTTTGTTTTGTTTAATTGGGGATTATTGGGGCCTATCAAAGAGCTGAAAGCGGATTTTATTTGGCATGTATTGGGACGCACCAATCCAGATGTACAAGTTTCACAAGATGCCCAATTTTTGTATTTGAGAGAAACTGTTGATGTGAACAGCCAAGGTTCGTCCTTCAGAAGTCTTAATAAAGAAGAGATTGATCAGATGGTTCAAAAGTTAAATGAAATTCAGGCCTATTATCTGAGGTATGGTTTTGATGAGGTCATCATTTCATTGATACCTAATCCTGTGTCCATTTTAGCCACAGAAAACGGAAGTCTGAATAGGGCTATTCCCCAAATAAAAGAGCATCCAGCATTAAAGGTCAAATTCCTTGACCCAACTTCTTCTTTGAAGAAAGGGGCTGAGCTTAATTTTTCCAAGTCAGATTCCCACTGGACCTTAAGAGGAGCACAGATTTGGTTAAATGATTTAAATCAAATCTTGAATCAATTGCCCTAGTTGGGAAACCAACTTTTGTCAATCTTCGGTAATAGACGAAGCGCATTTTTGTAATACACTTTCTTCAATACCTCATCCGGTAAATCTAATCCGTATATACGCCAGAAGGCATGTCTTTTCCGGTAATATGGAAAATATTCGTCGTCGGTTTCAAGCAATCTAAAATAGGTGTAATATTCTGATGTGGCCCAGATATCTTTTCCAAATAAGACACGGTCTTGGTATTGAATCATGAATTTACGGGCATTTTTTGGTTGTCTTCCCAGCTCATGAATAACAGCTCCAATCTCCGTGTACATATTGGGATAGGTATCTAGTAGTCTGCCTAATTCCGTTAAATCATTTCCTCTCCAAGCCAAGTGAGCAGCTATGAATTTTGTTTTTGGATGCTTACGAATGATGTCGGTAAGTTCATCCATGACCACTTGCCAAGAAGGATATTTAGATGCGGGTCGGGCTCTACTAGGGAACTGCTTTAATTCCAACCAGCGCTCATTGGTTTTATCATGTACATCAAAAAAAGAAATAGGTTCTCCGGTATGAATCAAGACAGGGATATTTAGTTCGCCACATTTGGCCCAAACAGGATCCAGTCTTGGGTCATTGGTGGGTAATCTATTTCCTTTAGAATCTTTTACCTCCAGTCCTAAATCCTTATAAATTTTGAGGCCCATGGCACCGGCTTTCACTTCTGCTTCCAGTGCGGCCACTGTTTTGGAAGTCCAATCGGGACTATCAATATTCGCAAAACTTAAATTGGTAAATACCACCACTCGGTTATTTGTTTTTTCCTTACCTGCTCGTGCTGATTGGGCTAGGTACTCAGTACCTGCAGCGATATCCGCGCCTCTTTGAGATCCCTTACCACTTAAGTTTACCATCACTTTCATGTTCAGGCTATCCATCTGTTTCAGCAGATAGGCTAGGTCCTGATTCGGCATATTGAATTGATGGTTGTGAATATCGATGAAAGGATACTTAGCTCTTTTTACTTGATGCTCGGGAACTTTTAAGGTTGAAATAGGGTCATATTCTTCAAAGCTCATGGTTTTTTCCTGGGCGAACAAGGAGCTACTGAATAGGAGAGAGGCAAAGAAAAGGTACTTCATAAGAAAAATTATTTTAACGAAACTATGGAATTCTATTTAAATACAGCGCATTTCATGGCAAATTTTGAAAAGGATTCAGTGTATTTCGGTATATTCGAACTTTTATGAAATACCTTTATTTACTATTTTTTGTCGGTTTTCTTTCTACACCGCTTTTTTGCCAGGATTCGGCCAAAAAGGTCAAGAAAGCTAGTAGTTCGGCATTTTCTCCAGCCCGAGCGGAGGAATGGATGGCAGAGGCTATGCGTCATTTTTTAAAAGAGGATTATGATGAGGCCATTTTGGTTTGGGAACAATTGTATGCCGAAATGCCCCAAGAAGCTTCTATTTCCTATTATTTGGCAAAGTCGTATTTGGCACAAAATAAGCCAGTAAATGCATTGAAATACGCTCAAAAAGCGAATGAGCTTTCGCCATATTCTTTGGATTATGGATTGTTGTATGGCGACTTACTATTGCAAGATCGTAAGGCAAAAGAAGCAATTGCCTGTTTTTTGAAACTGATTCAATATGATTCTAACCAGCCGGATGTCAACCTGCGACTTGCTCAGGCCTATCTTTGGAATAATCAAGGAGATGAGGCATTGAGAGCCTTGAAATCCGCAGAACCCTGGATAGGGGATTTTCCAGAGATTATCCGCACCAAGCAATACATTTATTTAAAGAATGAACAATGGGAGGATGCGATCCGAGAGGGAGTAGGGATGATCGCCAATAATCCCGAGGAGCCTTTATTTGCATGGGAGCAAATGGAATATTGGTGGCATTTGAGTACCTGGAAGGGTGCCAAGCCAGCTTTGGAGCAGTTGTCGAGAGATTTCCCTATGGACGGTCAGGTGGCCTTATTGAATGCCAATGTTCGGGTACATGAAAAGAATTTCGGAGAGGCATTGGGCTTTTTGGAGAGGTGTTTAAGTGATTCGGATCTGCATATTGAATTATTTAGTCAGGTTTGTTTGGAGACCTTTGAGTTAATGAAAGGCCAGGCGGACTGGGACAAAGCCTATGCCTTTTTGCAAAGAGCAGTGAAAGCATTTCCGAAGGAACCTCGTTTTATGGCCATGCAGGGTGATTTGTGGATGAGTGTTTCTAAGTTTTCGGAAGGGCAAAAAGCCTATTTGCATGCTGCTAGAAATGGAGGGGGAAAATTTGAAGTTTGGACTAGAATTATTCAAATTGACTTTGAAATGAACGTATTGGATAGTGTGATTGTACATGCACAAGAGGCTTTGGAAGCATATCCGAACCAAGGTTTTTTATGGTTTCAGATGGGATTTGCGCAGTATTTGCAAGGGAAAAGCAAAGAAGCGATAGTCTCTTTTGAATCAGCCATCCCTTATGCTCAAGAAAAAGATGCTTGGTATATACAATTATACGCTTTGATGGGAGACGCCTACCATTCAGTAGGTAAATATCAAGATTCAGATGCAAGTTTTGAGAAGGTGTTAGCTAAAAATCCTGCGGAAGAACATGTCTTGAATAATTATAGTTATTATCTGTCTTTGCGAAAGGAAAAATTGGAAAAGGCATCTAAAATGGCCAAGCAGTTGACCGATAAATTTCCAAGTAATGGAACTTATTTGGACACTTATGCTTGGGTACTATATCAGCAAAAAGAGTACAGTAAAGCTTTGCAAATGGTGGAGCAAGCCTTGAAAGATGAAAAGCAGAACAGTTCCACGGTTTGGGAACACTATGGAGATATTTTATATCAATTAAAGAGAATAGAGGAGGCCGTGAAGGCTTGGGAAAAGGCAAAAAGTCTAGAGGGGGCTAGTCCCAATTTATTTAAAAAGATTCAGATGAAGCAAATTATCGAAAATTGAGATAATTTTGTAGCTTAAAAATAGATGCATGCCTAGTTTACATCCTTGGAGATTTAGTTTGTGGGTCATTGCTTTCCTTTTTTTTCAATCATGTGGGAAAAAAGTGGTGGTTCCGCCAGTGGTAGCTGTGGCAGTTGTTGATAGCGTGGTTCAAAAGGATACGCTCGTAGTCGAAGAAAAAAAGCCTGAACCAGAACCAATTCAAGTAGCCGAAGAGCCCAAAGTATCAACGGAAGATCTGAATTTCAACTACCTTAAAGCGAAGTCGAAAGTGCTCTGGAAGACTAATTCCAATTCAGACACGTATACGGTTGATATTCGAATGAAGAAAGACAGCCTGATTTGGATGAATATTTCGGTCTCTATGATAACCGGAGCAACAGGCTTATTTTCTAAGGATAGGGTTCAATTTTTTCATAAAATCAATAACGAATATTTTAATTTGACCTATGATAGTTTAAGCACTAAAATGGGTTTTAAAATCAATTACGAGATTTTGCAGTCGCTCATTGTGGGAAATCAGCCATTTAAGAAAAACAATTCCAGAGTGATTCGAGAAAATGAAAATTATATTTTGAAACAAGATGAAGGGCGTATTCAAATTGATAATTATGTTGGACCCAACAGAAAATTGAAAAAATTGTTGGTGAATGACGGTCCCACTCAGAATAAATTGACCTTGGATTATGAAGATTTCGCTTCGATTAATCAATTCCTATTTCCTTTTTCTAGTCAAATTACCCTGGATGTGAATGATAAGGATAATGTGAAAGTTAAAACGCTCATTAGTATTAAGTACTCTAAAGTAGAACTGTTAGATACACCCTTGGATTTTCCATTTAAGGTACCTGTCAAATATTTAAACAAATAAACCCCAAGACCTTGAAATACCTAGTAGCTATATTGAGTTTATTTTTCGCTTTTTCTCTTTCTGCGCAAGTAGATAAAAGAGAGCAGTTAGAGCGTCAAAAGAAGGAGAATTTAGCCAAGATCAAGGAATTGAACAGTATTATCTCCAGAACTACCAAAAAAAAGAAAGCATCCCTAGGGAAGCTAAATGTCTTGAAGGAGCAAATTGGTGTTCAGAAAAAGCAAATTGGTATTCTGAGTGAGAATCAAAAATTGTTAGCGCAGGAAGCTAATAAGCTACGTCAAGAGAGTGATATTTTAGCTGCCAAACTAAAAAAGTTGAAACGTATGTATGCCCAAATGTTGTTTGAGGCTCAAAAAACTTCTACAGTTTATAATAAACTAAGTTTTTTGTTGCTTTCGTCGAATTTGGGGGAGTTCACGAGAAGGTTTGATTATTTACGTCAATTTACTAGTAATAGAAAAGCTCAAGCGCACAAGATTTTTCAGACTCGTCAAGATTTGATGAGCAAAGAACAGCAAGTGATTTTTAAGAAAACGGAAGAGAAAAAGGTGTTGATTGAGAAGGAGAAGGAGAAGAAAAATTTGGAAGTTCTAAAGACCAAGGAAGATAAGGTAGTAACTGTATTAACTCAACAGGAAAAGAAGTTACGTATTGAGTTGGAGCGTAAAAAGTTAGCGATCCGTAAATTGGATAATTTGATTGCGGGGATTGTGGCGAGGGAGATTCAGAAAAGCCAAGAAAGGGAGCGCCGTTTACGTTTAGCCCAACAAGCTCGAAAGCTAGAGGTAAATAAGCCGGCACTGCCCACTTTAAAAGGAGATGGAACATTACCTAAACTCAGTGATCGCTCGAATACCGACGAAAGTAAATCAGAAACACGGGTAGAAACTTCCGAGGAGAAGAAAGAGCTGGCCAAGAGTAAGGCCGCTACCAAAGTGGAAGAGGCTAAAACGGCAGCACCATTGGAAAAGAACATATACTACATGAATGCGGAGGAGGCTAAGTTGGCCAGCTCATTTGGGGCATTAAAAGGTAGAATGCCATTCCCTGTACCCTCTGGATTTATCTCTGATCATTTTGGCGTTCATAAACATCCTATTCTAAAAGGAGTGATGATTAATAATAATGGAATTGATATTCAAACATCACCAGGCTCACCTGTGCATTCTGTCTATGAGGGTATTGTACAATCTGTAGTGAATATTCCGGGAATCAACATGGTGGTGGCCATTCAGCATGGAGATTATTTTACAGTGTATAGTAAATTAGATAATGTATCTGTTAGTACTGGTCAGCGTGTTCGTACTGGACAGCGGATTGGATCTGTTGCCTCTGATGAAGATGGTACAGCAGAAATCAATTTCCAAGTATGGAAAAATACGATTCGTCAGAATCCGGAACAATGGTTAAGAAAGTAATTTAACTGAAGCGGTAGGCTACACGTAACTGGATATTTCTTCCTTGATCATCGGCATAGTATCGGAACCTATTCAAATAATCCCGATAGGATTGATTAAGCGCATTGCTCACTCGAATTCCTACATCTAATTTCTTGAATTGAAATCCCCAATTTAATTGAACCAATTGATATCCCGCAGGAGGATTGGTATAATCAGAACCTGGCTCCACTCGACTTTGTTTCGATACTTGAGTTAAGCCTGCACTGATATATTGTTTGTTTTGATTGAATTGGTAACGGATTAAATATTCAAAACGATCGGCTGGGATGTTGACCATGTACTCATTGTTCTTAACATTGAAGGCCCTAACTAAACTAGTTTTTTGCTGAATAGAAATGCGAGGACTCAAGTGATAGGAAACTTGAGCATCCAATCCATTGAATCGGGCATTAATTTGTTCATAGGTGAATCCTGGAAAAATTCCTCTCAGAGTCACAATGTATACTGCTTCTCCATTATTTACCATAGGACGCAAATAAATGAAGTCTTGAATGTAGTTACTATATAAGCCAAGTTCAAAGTCCCATTTGTCTGGGTTGAATTGAGTATTTAGACTAAAATTGGTAGAGGATTCTCCTTTTAAATCAGCCTGACCTATCTCATATGCGGCAGCACCATGGTGAACCCCATTGGAAAATAGTTCATTGGCTCCGGGTGCTCTAAAGGCTTTTGCGACAATGAATTGACTTTCTAGATTTTCCAACCAATGGTATTTGATGCCAGCACTTCCAGATAATCCGGTGAAGTTTCTTAGATCTGTATCAATAACAGCTGAATAATTTTTAATAGGACGGTGAATAAGGATTTGTTTGTGGTCAAGCCTAAGACCTACTTCCAATTCCCATTTTTCTTTCACCATTCTTTCTATACCAAAAAGCCCTAAGTTATTTTGTTCATAATTAGGCAATAAGCTGGTAATTAAAGTAGGGTTGTTGACACGGTTTCCTGAGGTGATATTATCTTGAAGAGAAAAATTCAAACCGAATTGTCCTTTCCATAATTTGCCAGAATTGCTTCCATCCAATAAAAATTCCCCGTTCCAAGTACTTAATTGGAAGCTGAGCGTATTGATGTTCTTACCGGCCCTCAAAACGTCAAACTCTAAGCGTTCGTCAGATTGGTGGGCTAAAGTAAGACGTAAGGTATAATGATCAGAAAGTTTGTAGAAACTTTTAAATTTTAAAAGGTCATGCAGGACATCTTGGTTTGGACGGTCAATATCTCGAATGAATTCATTTGGGGTAAATTGGGCCAGGGGTCTGCTTAACTCAATGGAGCGTTCTAGGTCGTTCACATTACCAATATGGGAACCCAAGAATATACCTAGTACTGTATGGAATCTGCTATAAAATAGGTCAGCTCCAAATTTAGGTGATTTATAACCCATCTGTGCTGAGAAATTTTGTTCTTTTACTCCGGTATTAGCCAAATAATAATTTGCGGATTGAATATTTCCTCCATTTTTTAATGTACCCTGAACACGCCATCCCCATCCTTTGGCTCCTTGAATTCCTCCTTCCAAACTTCCTGAACCTACCCACTGTCTTCCATTTGTGAAATAAATACTTTGTACTTCTCCTTTGATGCCACTAGTATCTGGAAGTGGGTTAGGTTCGAGCATGACGATTCCGCCAATGGCATCTCCGCCATAGCGCAAACCTCCGGGGCCTTTAATGACCTGAATATTTTTGCTGACAAAGGGATCTACCTCAGGAGCATGTTCACTACCCCAGTTTTGCCCCTCTTGTCGAACGCCTTGATTTAGAATAATGACACGATTAGAATGCATGCCATGAATCACGGGCTTGGAAATGGTACTTCCCGTTTGTAGACTTTGAACACCCGTAATGCCTTTGAGCATTTCACCAAGATTCATGCCATCTCTTTCTTTTCTTTCTTCGCTGGAGAGCGTTCCTCTCAATTGTGCACTTGTCTCAGTTCTTTTGCCGCTTACGATAACCTCCTGCAAATGTTCGTCGTGTGCATGAAGCGCAATATTTTCCTCGTGTTTATCTCGGAGATTAATTTTTATTTCTACAGGGTCATAACTACTCATTTCACATACGAGCGTGTAAGTACCTGGACAAATTTTCTGAATGGAGAAGAAACCTATGGAATCCGTTTGGGTTACAAACTTGGTTCCTTTTAAATAAACGTATGCGCCTCTAATTTTTTCCTGATTTTCGATGGAAGATACTTTTCCTTGAAGGGTGCAAAAACAGTTTTTTTGTGAATTTGCCTGGTGGAAAATCAGAATAAAAAATAAAAATATTAGAAGGAACTTATATTTCATTAGCATGCCATCCAGTTTAGATGGTAACTTAAATATACACTCAATTTAGTTTATAGCCCAATTTGCTATAGAAATAGCAGATGATTACTCCATTTGGGGCGACCACCTAGAAGCATGTATCGATATTTTTTTTTCATAAATAATTTGTTTTGTTTAATCTTTTTATAAATTTGTTAAACAAAACAACAAACTAAATATGACAGCTCTTGAATTTACGTATCAGGTTGGAACCTTTTCTAAGTTTCTGAAACCCTTTGCGTTACGTTTAACAAAAGACATGGATGATGCCAATGATTTGGTACAAGATACTTTAGTAAAGGCATTTACCAATCGCGAAAAGTATGCAGAGGGTACAAACTTGAAAGCCTGGTTGTTTACCATTATGAAAAACACGTTCATCACGCAATACCAGCGGATGGTTCGTAGAAATACATTTATCGACACCACTGATAATTTACACTTCATCAACTCACAAGAATCTTTGCAAGCAAATGGTGCTATATCTGAGTTTGTTCGGGAAGACTTAGAGAAAGCTTTAAGTCAGACAGAAGAAATGTACAGATTGCCGTTCCTTATGTATTTCAAAGGATTTAAGTATCATGAGATTTCGGAGGAATTGAATTTGCCGATTGGCACGGTTAAAAACCGTATTCACATTGCTCGCAAAGAGTTAAAGAAGAAATTGCACATGTACGCTTAAAAATTTCAGAATTGATTAGTTTTTTGGTTAACAGAAGAAATAAGTAAAAAGTCAGATTTTATCTGACTTTTTCTTTTAATCTGTAAGCCCTTTTTAAAAGATGTTTATATTTGTTTAGGTTCGAAAATGGAAAGTATGAAAAAGAAAAAGGTGATTGTTATAGGGGCTGGTTTCTCTGGAATATCTGCGGCAACGGCCTTGGCAGATCTTGGATATGAAGTAGAGGTACTTGAGAAAAATGCCGAACCAGGGGGGAGAGCTCGCGTATTTAAAGAGAAGGGATTTGTATTTGATATGGGGCCAAGCTGGTATTGGATGCCAGATATTTTTGAAACTTACTTCGGCAAATTTGACAAAAAACCATCTGACTACTACCATTTAAAAAGATTGGATCCTTCTTATTCAGTCATATTATCAGATAAAGAGGTGATTGATATCCCGGCTCAACTGGAGGGAATAAAAACATTATTTGAATCATACGAGCCTGGTTCAGCCGCACAATTGGATAAATTTTTAACACAAGCGGCTTATAAGTATCGGGTGGGAATTCAAGATTTTGTTTGGCGTCCATCTGTGAAAATTCAGGAATTTTTGAGTTTAAAATTGTTGCTAGATGCCATCCGCATGGATGTATTTTCTTCTTTTTATAAGCATATTCGTAAGTTTTTTAAATCGGGCACGCTCTTAAAATTGATGGAATTTCCCATTTTATTTTTGGGGGCAATCTCTCAAAATACACCAGCCATGTACAGTTTGATGAATTATGCTGAGATTACCTTGGGAACTTGGTATCCCATGGGTGGCATGCATCAAATTGTGAAAGGCATGGTGAGTTTAGCGGAGGAAAAACAAGTAAAGTTTATGTACAATACCGAGGTGCGGGGCTTTGAAATTGAGAATAAACAGGTAAAGGCGGTTAAAACAGACCAAGGTCTAATGACAGCTGATGTCATCGTGGCAAGTGCCGATTACCATTGGGTAGAACAATTATTAGGTGATAAATATCGAAATTATTCGGAAGATTATTGGGACAAACGGGTGATGGCTCCTTCATCCTTATTATTCTATTTGGGGATATCGAAACGCTTGCCTAAATTAAAACATCATAATTTGTTTTTTGATCGAGATTTTTCTGTCCATTCACATGAGATTTATACGGAACCCGCTTGGCCGAGTGATCCCTTGTTTTATGTTAGTGCCCCTTCCGTAACCGACCCATCGGTGGCTCCAGAAGGATCAGAAAACTTGTTTTTGCTCATTCCGGTTGCTCCAAATTTGGAGGATACGGAGGAACAAAGAGAAAAATATTTTGGGCAGTTAATGGATCGTTTGGAGGCCTATTGTGGGGAAAATATTCGTGATCATATAGTTTATAAGCGTTCTTACGCGCACAAAGACTTTATGTCGGACTACCATGCATTTAAAGGAAATGCCTACGGATTAGCTAATACCTTGATGCAGACCGCCATTTTAAAACCAAGTTTGAAAAATAAAAAATTAGATAATTTATACTATACGGGCCAACTGACTGTTCCTGGCCCAGGCGTCCCTCCTTCCTTGATTTCTGGTTTGGTGGTGGCTAAAGAAGTAGATAAATTCTTAACTCGATAGAATGACGCAAATAGATTTATATCAACAAGTTTCTTTGGAATGTTCCAAAATCTTAACCAAGGCATATTCCACTTCCTTTTCAGCAGGAATTAGGACCTTAGACAAGTCATTCCATGATCCAATATATGCCATTTATGGATTTGTTCGATTGGCGGATGAAATAGTTGATACTTTTCATGAGCATGATAAAAAGCTGCTATTTGAAAGATTTAAGCAGGAAACTTATCAGGCTTTGGATGAGAAGATTAGTTTAAATCCCATTTTACAGTCATTTCAACAGGTTTTCCATACTTACCAAATGGAGAAGGAATTGGTAGATGCCTTTTTGTATTCTATGGAATTGGATTTAGTAGAGACGAATTATGATGAGGAGGGCTACAAAAGATATATTTATGGTTCAGCTGAGGTGGTTGGACTGATGTGTTTGCACGTCTTTTGTCAAGGAGATAAAACACAATACCAAACATTGAAATTTGATGCTTGTGCCTTGGGCTCAGCATTTCAGAAGATTAATTTTTTGAGGGACATAAAATCAGATTTTGAGGAAAGAGGGAGGGTGTATTTCCCCGGAATGGAGTATTTGCAAATGACCGAGCAGGATAAATTAGCCATTGAAGCAGATATTCAATTGGATTTTGATGCGGGTTTACGTGGTATTCAACGATTGCCCCAAGAGGCTAAAAAAGGAGTACTTTTAGCTTATTTGTACTATATCCGTTTGTTTGAAAGGATTAAACAGGCATCTTTGGAGCAAATCAAAAACGAGCGAGTTCGAGTGCCTGATGGGGAAAAATTGTGGATTTACGTGAAACTGATGTGTGGATTAGGGGGATAGCCAATGTAGTTTAGTTTTATGTATAGATAAAAAAACGTCCGATTGAAAAGGCGGACGTTTTCTTTTATCTGGGTTATTGAAACTAGTTTTTAGAGCCAGTAACCGCACCTGCAGCTTTTTTAGCATTTTGAGCTTCTTGCATGGGATTAGCTTGTCCGGCCCCATAACTTCTAGGTTGTGCCTTGAACAATTGTACACGCGTTGGCTGAGCAGGCTCACGAGGATAGGAGTTATCGTCAGTGTCTATGTCAGCAATTTCGAAATACGGGTCCAGCGTCCATTTAGCCACTTTTTTGCTGGTAGGAATAATCTTCTTAGCCTGAACATCATTTAATCTCCAGATTTCAGCTGGGAAACGAAGTACCTCATCTGTGCCATCCTCATAAGTCAATTTGACGATAACTGGCATCGGTAATCCACCTTTATTTTTGAAATTAACCACGTAGAAATTTTTTCCTTCCGCTACTAATTTTCTTTCCTCATCAGATAATGATGCCAAATAGTCTTGGTACTTTTTCTTTTCAGCATCATTGGTCGCAAAACGATCGTAGCTATTATAGAAATCTCTCATGTCAGGCTCTTTTTCTACTACTGTTTCTTTGATATCTGTTTTGTTACGGATGTTAGAAATAGTCTCTCTTTTAGCTAAAAAGTCGGCCTTATCTTTGGCTTTTTTCGCTACAGGATCTTGGTTATCGATGCCATACCATTCCACGGTTTCGATCGACTGATTTACAGGTTCTGTTCCATAGAACCAACCTCTCCAAAACCAATCCAAATCCACTCCAGAGGCATCTTCCAAGGTGCGGAAGAAGTCAGCAGGATAAGGTTGTTTGAATGCCCATCTGCGTGCGTACTCTTTGAAAGCATAGTCGAAAAGTTCTCTACCCATCACAGTCTCGCGTAAGATATTTAAGGCTGCCGCCGGTTTAGCATAGGCATTGTTTCCAAAATCCATGATGTTTTCTGAGTTTGCCATGATAGGTACTTGATTCTTAGAATCCAAACGCATGTAAGGTACAATGCTTTGAGCTTCACCTCTTCTAGCAGGGAAATTTCGATCCCACTCTTGCTCAGCTAAATATTGGCAGAATGTATTAAGACCTTCATCCATCCATGACCATTGTCTTTCATCAGAGTTAACAATCATCGGGAAGAAGTTATGACCCACTTCATGGATAATTACTCCAATCATGCCATTTTTTACATTTTCTGAATAAGTGCCATCTGCTTCAGGTCTACCACCATTGAAAGAAATCATCGGGTATTCCATACCTCCACCCAAAGTAGCATGACAAGAAATAGCTACTGGATAAGGATAAGCAATGGTTCTTTTGGAATAAGAACGTAAGGTATGAGCTACCACCATGGTAGAATATTTTCCCCAAAGTGGATTACCTTCTTTAGAGTAATAGGACATAGCCCAAACTTTCTTTCCCTCTACGTCCACTTGCATGGCATCCCAAATAAATTTACGAGAAGCAGTAAAGGCGAAGTCGCGTACATTGTCTGCTTTATAGACCCAAGTCTTTTTACCGGTAGGCTTACCTTTTTCAGCTTGTTCTGCTTCTTCTTGAGTAACAATCTCCACGGGTCTAAGGGCGGTTTTTGCTTTATCCCAACGTTTCAATTGAGCGGCAGTCATGACCTGATTGGGGTTTAATAATTCTCCTCCAGCACCTACTACCATGTCGTTCGGAGCGGTAATAGCCACTTTATAATTACCAAAATTTAAGGTGAATTCACCTTGGCCTAAAAACTGTTTGTGTTGCCATCCGTACACATCATTGTAAACGGCCATTCTTGGGAACCAATGGGCTATGAAGTAATTGGCATTGCCATCTTTCGCAAAAAACTCATAACCTGATCTACCGTAATATTCTGTGATTAAGTAATTCCAATCAATAGCAAAGCTTACGCTGGCTCCAGACTTCACCGGAGTGGGTAAATCGATACGCATCATGGTTTGATTGATGGTATAGCGAAGCGGATTTCCTTTGATGTCTTTTACTGCTGTAATTTTATAACCATAGCTCTTAGGATCTGTTAATTCTTTAAATGCCGATATGGGTATCCCATTTTTAATATCGCCAGTGCGAGTAGTCGTTCCAGCAGCCCCTTTTTCAAATAAGTTTTGATCTAATTGCAACCATAAATAAGGCAATTCATCGGGAGAATTATTGAAATAGGTAATGGTTTCTGAACCAATGATTTTCCGGTTGATATCATCCAATTCTACTTTGATATCGTAGTCGGCACGTTGCTGCCAATAGTCCTTACCTGGGGAGCCACTCGCCGTACGGTACGTGTTGGGAGTAGGCAAAATGGATTCTAATTGTTCGAAACGGTTGTTTGCGTTATAGGTGCCTGCTGGACTTTGCCCCCAAACTGGGCTAGATAATAGTCCAAAGTAAAGGATGTAAACTAGTTTTTTTATCATTGATGAGCTCTTTTTCCTCAAAAATAGAAAAAAGATTTTACTCTTTGTTCACACAGAACCAATAGACAACTTTTTCTCCTGAATTCTTGCTAAAAAAAAGGATAGCTTGACATTCTAGTCTTGGGTAGATTTTGTACTTTTGAAACTTATAGAAATAAATTAAAATCATAAAACCATGAGTGTGATCATTGGACAAAAAGAATATTTCAAGGGCATTGAGAAAATTAAATTTGAGGGAGTCGATTCAGATAATCCTTTAGCTTTTCGTTATTATGATGAAAATCGAATCGTAGCTGGCAAAACTATGAAGGAACACCTTCGATTTGCTATTGCCTATTGGCATTCCTTTTGCGGTGACGGTTCTGATCCATTTGGTCCGGGTACGCATCATTATCCATGGGATGTAGCGTCGGATCCTCGTCAAAGAGCTGCCGATAAAGCAGATGCTGCGTTTGAGTTTATTACTAAAATGGGAGCACCTTTTTATTGTTTCCACGACGTGGACGCTATCGATCAATCGAACGATCCCAAGGAATTCACGAGTCGTGTACAATATATCAGCGATATTTTTGCTAAAAAACAAGAAGAGAGCGGCGTTCAATTACTTTGGGGAACTGCTAATTTGTTTTCCAATGAACGTTATATGAACGGTGCAGCTACCAATCCAAACTTTGAGGTAGTGGCTCATGCAGGTGCCCAATTGAAATCGGCTATCGATGCTACGATTAAGTTAGGTGGTCGTGGGTATGTATTCTGGGGAGGTAGAGAAGGTTATATGTCATTGTTGAATACGGACATGAAACGTGAGCGCGAGCATTTTGCTAGGATGTTACATACATGTGTAGAATATGCACGTAGAAATGGATTTAAAGGAAAGTTCTTTATTGAGCCAAAGCCATGTGAGCCTACCAAACACCAATATGATTATGATTCAGCGACAGTAATCGGATTCCTAAGAGAATTTGATTTAATGTCTGAGTTTGGTTTAAACTTAGAGGTAAACCATGCCACTTTAGCAGGCCATACCTTTGCGCATGAATGTCAAGTAGCCTCAGATAATGGAATGCTAGCTTCCATGGATGCTAATCGTGGGGATTATCAAAATGGTTGGGATACCGATCAATTCCCTACCGATATCTATGAATGGGCAGAAGCCATGGCGATCGTATTACGTCAAGGGGGCTTAGCTGGTGGAGGTATCAATTTTGATGCTAAGCGTCGTAGAAATTCCACAGATCCAGCTGATTTGTTTTATGCACATATTGGTGGAATGGATACTATTGCAAGAGCCTTATTGATTGCTGATAAAATTTTGACGCATGGAGAAATGGATCGTTTGAAAGCAGCACGTTATTCGAGCTTTGATTCAGGAAAAGGAGCGGAGTTTGAGCAGGGTAAACTAAAATTGGAGGACTTGTACCAAATTGCTACAGAAATTGGTGAGCCAGCTTTAATTTCTGGTAAACAAGAATATTTGGAAAATTTATTGGGCAGATTTGTCTAAGAAAATGAAAAAAATACTCCTTTTATTGCTCTTAATCAGCAGTAATGTAAAAGCAGCAGGGCCGAAAGACCCTGCTCTTTTTTCAAGTGCCAAACCTTGGGCTTACTGGTGGTGGCCAGGAAATGCCGTTACAGAAAAGGGAATAAGCTATAATTTAGAGGCATTTGCCAAGGCTGGTTTCGGAGGTTTGCATATCATTCCTATTTATGGAGCCAAAGGATATGAAAAACAGTTTTTGACCTATCTAAGTTCTGAGTGGAATAGTAAATTGGCTTTTGTATTAAAGGAAGCAAAAAGATTGCACCTAGGGATTGATTTAACTCTAGGAACCGGTTGGCCATATGGTGGTCCGCAGATTGGACCGAACGAAGCAGCAAAAGCCTACCAAATCAAACAAGTCCCGGTGGCAGTTGGAGAAGGTATTCCTCCCATCTCAGCCAGCTTAGAAAAATTGCCTAATTCGAACTTGGTATCCATTACGGCCTACCAAGGAAAGGATTTTCAGGAGGATTTGTGGCCTTTATACCAACAGGGGAAAATGGCTCAATGGAAAGCAAAGACTCCCAACACTATCATTTATTTATTCTATCAGACCCTAACTCAACAAAAAGTGAAACGAGCGGCTCCGGGAGGGGAGGGCTTAGTGATGGATCATTTTTCGAGAGAGGCTTGGGAAACCTATAAACAACCTTTCATACAGGTTTTAAAGAAATCACATCCCCCACTGCGCGCCATTTATACAGATTCCTATGAGGTCTATGGCGCTAATTTTAGTCCTAAATTATTTGATGAATTCATTCAGTTAAATGGATATGATTTAAGACAATATTTGCCCGTTTTGGCGGAAATTAAGCCAGAGGGTGAATTTAAAAATCAGGTTTGGGCGGATTATCACCGAACCTTATCTCATTTATTATTGAACCAATTCACTAAACCATGGGCACAATGGATTAAAAGCTTGGGTTTTGTGAGTCGAGATCAGGCACATGGATCTCCCGGTAATTTGATTGATTTATATGCCTCCGTGGATATCCCTGAAACAGAGTTTTTTGGTAGTAAACCTTACACCATTCCGGGTTACCGAGTAGATTCGGATTATGACACCCTGCGTTTTGGAATACCAGATATTCGAAATATTAAATTAGCGTCTTCGGCAGCTGATATACTAGGTAAAAAATTAGTTTCTTGTGAAACTGCTACCTGGTTGGGAAATCATTTTAAAGTTTCGTTGGCACAGGTAAAACCTATCATCGACGAAGTATTTATTGGTGGGGTAAACCATGTATTTTATCATGGGGCTACCTATTCCCCACCGGAGGTAGCTTGGCCGGGTTGGTTGTTTTATGCCAGTACTAACTTTAACCCACAGAGTCATTTTTGGGGGGCATTGCCTGAGTTGAACAAATACATAGAAACCTGCCAAAGCATGCTGCAAAAATATCCTACGGACTCGGATGTGCTTTTATATTTTCCGATGGAAGATATTTGGCATCAAAGAAACACCACTGGGAAAACGCATGCCTTGGATTTACATGCTAACAGCCGTGATTGGATGATTCAAACGCCATTTGGTAAATGGGCCAATGCCTTGCAAAATAGAGGTTTTCAAGTAGATTATATTTCAGACAATTTGTTACAATCCTTGCAAGTAGTGGCTCCTAAAAAATGGAAAGCTCCTTCTGGAAATCTTTATAAAATGTTGTTAGTTCCACCAACCACACATTTGTCCTTGGAAAGCATGGAACTGCTGGCCAGTTGGGTAAAACAGGGTATGCCAGTCTATTTTTTAGAACGTATACCATCCTTGGGTAGTACTTGGAATTATTCGGTTGAGCAAAAAGACCGCTGGAGAAAAGCCAGAGAAAGCTTTCTGTTACGGGTATTGTATGATCCCGCCGATGCTCTTGCCAAACATGGCGTGACTAAGGAAACTATGGCCGATAAAGGGCTTTCATTCATTCGTAAGAGAACAGAAAATGGGTACTCGTATTTCATCGCAAATTTATCTCACCAATTTAAAGAAGGGGATCTAGCTTTGGCTAAATCAAGCACTAGTATTGAAATATTAAATCCCATGAATCAGGAGCGAAGCACCATCAAATTAGCTAAAAATAAGTTGCATAAATTGGCCTTATCTCCTGGTGAAAGTCGCATTATACGAGTTTCTTCGGCGTTGAAAGGTGGAGTAGCATCCAATTGGAAAGAGAAGGAAGAGATTCCCTTGAAACCAAGTGGCAAGATTCAAATAGATTTTGTTCAGGGAGCTCCGAGTTTACCTAAATCTTTCCAAATGGAGACTTTAGATTACTGGACGAAGGAGGTATCCACCCATCAATTTGGAGGAATGGCCAGGTATTCCTTGGATTTTACTTTGAGTACTGATGAGATTAAGTCTGCCAAAATACTTCATTTTGATCAAGTGCGAGATTGGGTAAATGTGAAATTAAATGGAAAGGAAATAGGTAAAGTATGGTCTATCCCATATCAAATAGCCATTCCTGAGGGAATTCTGAAGGAAGAAAATCATTTGGAATTGGAAGTAACTAATGTTGCTGCTAATAGGATTCGACAACTGGATAAAGAGGGAGGAAAGTGGAAGAATTTTTATGAAATCAATTTTGTTGACATTCGATATAATCCTTTTGATGCATCGCAATGGCCAATTACTGAAAGTGGATTATCAGGTAAATTATATTTTAGCAACCGATGAATTTTGCCGTAGCGCATCTAGTGGAAGTGATGCATTCTCACCGAGATGAGGAAAATGCGCATTGGATGAGGAAATATATGCGCGAGCAGTTTCCCTTTCTGGGGATAAAGAAGCCTATTCGGGCTGAAATTGTTAAAGCATGGTATCCATCCAAAGCAAAGGGTTTAGATTGGTTTCAAGTGGCCAATGAGCTATTTGGTTTAAAGGAGCGAGAGTTTCAATATGTAGCTATGGATTATCTTTTGTTAGAAAAAAAACATTGGGATGATCGGATTCCCACCTTGGTAGAGGATTGGATTGGTAAACAGTCTTGGTGGGATGTGGTGGATGTGCTTGGCCCCAAGGTCATGGGCTATTATTTTTCTGAATTTCCAGAGCAAAGAAACTATTGGATAAGTCGTTGGATGGCCTCAGGGAATTTTTGGTTGCAACGGGTATGTTTGTTGTTCCAACTATCTTATAAGCAGAATACAGATGTTAAACTGTTAGCCAATCTTATCCAATCACTTGCCCAAGAAAAGGAATTTTTTATACAGAAAGCTATTGGATGGTCATTGCGCCAATATGCCCGTACCAATGGGTATTGGGTAAGAGAATTTGTTCAATTGCAAGACCTTGCACCTTTAAGTAAGCGAGAAGCTATGATGCATTTATAAAAAATCCTTGCCGATCTTTAATCGACAAGGATTTTGGACAATGAGGCTGTTTTGCCATGTAAATTCTTATTTTCTTTTCTTCATCAAAGCTAGCTCATGAGCTGTATCGTAGTAGCTCCGTAAATTTGACCAGTCAAAGGTATCTGCGATACTTTCCACACGGTTTCTTTGGGTGATACGGTCTCTTTGAGACTGTTGGGTAAATTTGAACAAATTATTCGCTAGCTGTTCTACGGATTCTTGGTAGCTTTGGCTCTTACGATTGACTACGCTCACGCCCCATTGTTCATAATCTCGCATAATTTGCATGATGTAATCACCAAATCCCGATAAGTCAGAAGTAACCGTAGGTACTCCTCGTGCCATACATTCCAAAGGCGTATAACCCCATGGTTCATAGTAGCTAGGGAATACCCCCAAATGACAACCACGCACAAACTGACTATAATCTAAACCGAACAAGGGATTGGTGGAAACTATAAAGTCAGGATGGTAAACAATTTTCACTTTATCATCCGCATTATTTAGTAAATTGGTTCTATACAGATTTCGAATGATATCATCTTCCTGTTTTAACAAGTGGGTAACCACTTTTGGTCGGGAGCTTGATTTCCAGGTCTGAACCGTTCTTCTCAACCGAAGTCTCCAGTATTCATCCACAAAATTATTTAAGTCTGGAAGCTGCAGATTATTGGAAGAGGCAGCAGCCAAAAAGAGCTTTTCTCCCACTTCTTTTTCTATGGCAGAGCAGTTTTCACGGATCTCATCTAATACCGCTCTGGAATGTAATACCTCCGGATCAATGGAGTGGTAAGGTTGCTTGGTAACGAAGAACATGACCACCGTTTTTTTAGACCCAGCTTCTTTCATTTTTTGGTTTAATAGCGCCAAAGCGTCTATGGTTAAATCATAGCCTTTATTGCTGAATTCAAATCTACCTGAGGTAAACAAGTATAAGGTTTGGTCCAAATCAAAAGCCTGACTTTGGAAGAAATGTCCCATGACGAATTCAGAAAGGTTTTGCTTGTACTTGGAGTGTAAATTTTGGTGCTCATGTAAAGCAGCAAAACGTTGAATATTGAGGCCATTGGGTAAAATAAGCTCCGGAATACGGCCTAAAAAATATTGACATTCCTTGGCGGTAATATCACTAACGGTAGTTAAAACATCCGCCTTTTGGGCTGCCTGCCTTTCAAAGCTGGCTTGCGCTTCTATTCCATAATTGACGGCTTCTTTATACCAATCAAATGTATCAATGACATCGTAGAAATTGGGTACATTTCCAGCTAAATACCGGCCCAGCATGGTGGCGTGGGTGGTAAATACGGTAGAAATTTTTACTTTATCTTTCTTTAAATCAGGTAGGCAAGTAGATGCCATCCATTCATGAAAATGAACGATTAAATCTTTCTTACTCTGATTTTCCTGAGTCCATTTGCTTATAAATAAACGGATTAATTCACCTAATGCCACCGTTTGATTCACCAATTCCTCTGCACCTAAGGTAGAAATTTTGTGATTTTCCCAAATCCTTCCTTTGATGCTATTTACTTGATCGTAGATGGAAGCAATGTCAAACAAGATGATTTTGGGCTTTCCAGTGATAAGCCAATGTCCATAATACACTTGATATCCTTCTCCTCGCATCCATTGTATAGCCCTTTCGATAGGGCTTTCATCCGTCAATGGTAAAGCTTCAAATTCAGCTGCAGCAGTTTGAGGAAAATAAGGACCTAATAAGGCATAATCTTCTCCCCATTTCTCTACCATAGAAGGGACCTTGGTGCGTATTACCGTATAGATTCCACCTACTTGATTACAGGTTTCCCAGGCTACCTCTATCAGGAATTTCTTTTTAACTACGGGCTTTCTTGTTTTTACTTCGTTTGCCATAAAATGGTAATTTAAGACATGTAAGAGGCACTTTCTATTACTTCCGTTTTGCCATTCTTAGTTACTGTGAAATTAAAGCCTTTTTGAATAGAATAAGCGCCATATTCGCCTTTTTTATTCATGGCTAAATACCCGACCTGAAAATCTTGATACTTATATCTTTTGACGATGCGCATGATGGCTTCTTCGCAGGCTTGTTGGGGACTTTTTCCTTGTCGCATAAACTCAACAATAAGAAAGGAGCCTAAGGTTTTCATGACAAATTCACCTAAACCTGTAGCGCAAGCTCCACCTACTTCATCATCGCAAAATACGGCTCCTCCAATGATGGGGGAATCTCCTACTCGTCCGTGCATTTTGAAGGCCATTCCAGAAGTAGAACAAGCACCAGCTATTTCACCAGCCTTTCCCAAAGCTAATAGGCCAATAGTGTCATGTCTTTCTATGTTGACTTTAGGCTCGTATTTTGCTTGTTTCTTCCATTCCAACCACGCATTTTTAGATTTTTCTGTTAGTAAATTTTGCTTTTTAAATCCCTGGGATAAAGCAAATTCTAGGGCTCCAGCTCCCGAAAGCATAACATGGGGAGTCTTTTCCATTACTGCCCTTGCCACAGAAATGGGGTGCATGATATGTTCTAAAAACGTAACGGAACCTGCATTTCCCAGATGATCCATGATGCAGGCGTCCAGGGTTACATGTCCATCTCGATCAGGGTATCCACCATAACCCACTGTGGTTTCATTGGGATCTGCCTCGGGGACCCATGCGCCAGCTTCTACACCATCAAGGGCTCTACCCGTTTCCATGATTTTTTGATATCCTGCTTGGGTTCCTTTTTCGTTTTTCCAAGTGGCGATGATGATCGGTTCGGGGGCCGTTTTCACCTCTTTTAATAAACTTGGACTAGCTAGTCCTAATACTCCAGTTGTTTGTAAAAATGATCTTCTTTTCATTCAAATTTTATAGTCCTCGACCTCTTAAGAAATAATTTTGTTTGTTGATTGAATAACAAATGTGTAAAATTGTCTTTCCAAAGTAAAAAAAAATCTTTGAATTTTCATCTTCAAATTATGCCTAACGCATCAATGAGACAATTTAAATCCGTTTTCCCCTTAATCGTAACCCTTATTTGGACCTACGCATTGCACACCAACTGGGGCACTTTGCCTCCCATGGGTAAATTATTGAGTCCTTTCCAGGGCTTTTGGGTCAATGCTGAAAAAGCAGACGCCAGCGAACAAACCGAAGAAACACTTCAAATTCCAGGATTATTAGAGCCTGTGCAGGTCTTTTATGATGAGATGGCCGTTCCTCACGTTTTTGCACAAAACGACCATGATTTATATATGGCTCAGGGTTATTTGACAGCCAAAGATCGTTTATGGCAAATGGAGTTTCAAACGCATTTTGCAGGAGGTAGAATTTCTGAGATTGTGGGCTCAAAAGGATTGGCCTCTGACCAGTTTCAGCGCCGTATGGGGGCAGTTTATGGAGCAGAACAATCATTGAAAGGTATGGTGGAAGATCCAGTGGCTAAGGCTTCATTAGAGGCCTATGCTGATGGGGTGAATGCCTACATTGCGACCTTGAATGATCGTAAATTACCTCTTGAATATAAATTATTGAATTATCGTCCAGAAAAATGGGAGCCTATAAAAAGTGCTTTGTTTTTGAAGAACATGTCTTTTGTACTTGCTTCAGGAACAGATGATTTAAAAATGACCAATATTTTAAGAAAATATGGGAGAGAAGTAGCAGAGCATTTATTTCCTAACTATCCATTTGAAGAGAGTCCTATTATCCCAGAGGGAACACCTTTAGATTTTAAACCATTACCTATACCTGCTGCTCCTGCCGATTTCATAGGTTTAGGTAGTAGTATGAAAACTCCAGAAAAAGATCCAAACACGGGTTCTAATAACTGGGCAGTCGCTGGTAACAAAACGATTTCAGGGATGCCTATTTTGGCGAATGACCCACATCTGACCTTGTCATTGCCCTCTATTTGGTACCAAATGCAGCTAGTTGCGCCGGGAATCAATGTATACGGATCAACGATGCCCGGTTCGCCGAATGTTATTACTGGATTTAATAAAAATATTGCGTGGGGAGTAACCAATGTGGGTTCTGATGTGCTAGACTGGTATCAAATTAAGTTTAAGGATGCCTCCAAAAGAGAATATTGGCACGATGGGAAATGGAAGAAAACCCAGTTGCGCATAGAGAGATTCAAAGTGCGCGGAGAGGACGATTTCGTGGATACCGTATTTTTTACCCATCACGGACCTGTGGTTTATTTGAGTCATGAAAAACCATTTAAATCGAATATCCCAGTTGGTCATGCTTTAAAGTGGATAGCCTTGGAAAAATCTAGTGAGGTTTCAGCATTTTATAAGTTGAACCGAGCAGCTAATTATGATGATTATAAAGCGGCTATTACCTATTTTTCTGCCCCAGCTCAAAACTTTGTTTTTGCGAGTAATCAGGGTGATATAGCCCTTTGGGTGAATGGGAAGTTTCCACTTAAATCCAATTTGCAGGGTAAGTATTTGATGGATGGTACCGATCCAGCGGCAGATTGGAAAGGTTATATCCCGCATGATCATGACCCTCATGTTAAAAATCCTCCTAGGGGCTTTGTAAGCTCAGCCAATCAGTTTTCAGTGGATAAATCCTACCCATATTATTTGGGCTGGCAATTTGCACCCTCAGAGCGGGGTAGAAGAATCAATGAAAGGCTAACAGTGATGGAGAAGGCGACCGTTGACTCTTTGCGGGGTTTGCAAAACGATAATTTTAATATTCGAGCTCGTCGCTTATTACCCCTGCTTTTACCTCACGTGACTCAACCTACACCAGCCATGTCAGCGGCATTGGATGTTCTGAAAAAATGGAATTTACAGAATTCAAAGGAATCCATCGGAGCCACCATATTTGAGAATTGGGTGATTTTATTGCAGTCGTCGCTTTGGGATGATGAATTTAATAGCGATGAAAAAGTACCTATGAATATACCTACGGTAGATCGTACGGTTAAATTAATGATAGAAGAGCCTAAGGCTATTTGGTGGGATAATGTAAAGACCAAGAATAAAAAGGAGAGTATGGAGGAAATCATCCGCACTTCTTTCCAAGCCAATGTGGATAGTCTGACTAAGCTACACGGATCACTTGGAGAGAATTGGGCCTGGTACAAACACAAACAAACGGGTGTTCGACATTTAATTCCTGGTATGGATGCATTGAGTAGGCTCAATATTCCTATTGGCGGTGGCGGATCTATCGTTAATGCTTCCACCACTAAAACAGGACCATCTTGGCGACTGGTGGTTGAATTATCTAAGTCTGGTAAGCCAAATGCCTATGGGGTTTACCCTGGTGGACAATCAGGAAATCCAGGTAGCCCACATTATGATGATTTGATTGATACATGGGCTAAGGGAGAGTTGAAGCCATTGTTGTATATGCATCAAGCCGATCAAAAATCGAATCGAATTAGAAAAAAAGTGATATTAACGAAGTAATCATGACTCAACATAAAATAAAAACAACATCCAAGCTTCTATCCATTATCATAATGATACTTGTAGGAGCTATCGTACAGGTATATTTGCCTTGGTATACCATGGGAATGGCCTTTGGTATTATTTCTTATTTGTTATTATTGCCAAGTAGATCAGCCTTTGTGGTAGGCGGGGGAGCAGGCTTTATTTTATGGGCTTTGGCTGCTATTTGGATGGATAAGCAGTTTCCAAGTACTTTGCCAGGTCGTATGGCACAGCTTTTACCTTTAGGGGGAAGCGTCATGGCCCTGTATTTGCTTACCGGAGTCTTTGGAGGATTAACAGGGGCTTTATGGTCTTGGGCTGGATCAAAATTGAGAGGATCTCATTGAAAATTGTAATTTTTTAGGACAACTGAACAAGACCTTGTATCTTTGCGTCCTAGTCATTTTTAAACATTATACCCGTGAAAAATCTTCATTATGCTTGGTTAGTAGTTTTAACTTTTGCCATTGCTTATTTGTATTTTAAACCAACTGGATCTACAACTGGTTTGGGAGCCACTACTTCTGATGGAAAAAGAATAGTTTTTGTTAATTCAGACTCATTGTTGAATAACTACCAATTCTACAAAGACGCTCAAAAAGAATTTGAAAATAAAGGTTACCGCTTGCAAGTTGATTTAGGTCAAAGAGAGCGTGCACTTCAAGGGGAGCTTCAGGCTATTCAACAGCGTGCTTCTGCTATGACTCAAGCAGAGCTACAGGCAGCTGATATGACTTTGAAAAAGAAAGGAGCTGAATTGCAACAGTACAGCCAGCAAAAACAAGCTGAATTAGGTCAAGAGCAGGCCAAGAAAAACGAAGAGTTGTATAACAACATTCGTGAGTATATCACCAAAGTGAACAAGGAGAACAAATATGAGTTTGTGTTGGGTTATTCTAAATTAGGTGGAGGTATTTTATTTGCAGATCCATCTGTGGATGTAACTCAAAAGATGATTGAAGGATTGAACAAAGAATATGCTGCTAAAAAAGCAGGCAAATAATTTATAAATGATTAAAAGGCCACACAGCTTGTTTCTGTGTGGCTTTTTTATGGACTAAACAATGGCCAAAGAAAAAATTCAAAAGAAAGTAGAAATCCAGAATAGAAGGGCTTCTTTTGAATATGCATTTTTAGAGACCTGGACAGCAGGATTAGTTTTGACGGGTACGGAAATTAAATCTATCCGTCAAGGTAAAGCTAATCTAACGGATGCCTATTGCTTATTCCATCAGGAGGAGTTGTATGTAAGAAATATGCATATTTCTACTTATGAAGAGGGAACCCATTTTAACCACACGCCACTTCGTGATCGGAAATTGTTGCTTTCTAAAAGAGAGCTAAAAAAGCTGCAAAAAGAATTAAAGAATGTAGGGTTGACTATCATTCCTACCCGATTGTTTATCTCTGACAAAGGCTACGCTAAATTGAATATTGCTTTGGCAAAAGGTAAAAAGAGTTTTGATAAACGGGAGGATATTAAAGAGAAAGATGTCAAGCGTGAAATGGCTCGACAATTATCCTAGGCATTTTTTCTAAACCTACGGGCAATTTTTACTGCCAACATAATTAGAATACCAAACACAGTAAATCCTATCAGTCCGTAAAGCCAATCCAGGCTATTTTTTCCTACAACAAGAAATACGACCGAAACAAGTAGAATGGTGGCTATTTCGTTGAATAAACGAAGCTGAGATCCGGAAAAAATAAAGTGCTGCTGACGAAATTGTTGGATAAGGTATCGACAATAAAAATGATAGATGGTGATAGCCACGACAAATCCTAATTTTAGGTGTAGCCAGGTATGCTGTCCAAAGGACTCCAACCATTGTAAATAAATTAAACTCAGCCCAGTTATCCAGGTTAAAAACATGGCAGGTATCATGATGGCATTGAATAATACCTTTTGCATTTTCTCAAATTGGGCAGATAAAATAGTACGTTCAGGCTCTTGCTTATTTTGAGATTCTGCATGATAAACCAATAATCTAGGTAAGTAAAATAATCCAGCAAACCAACTTACTACAAAAATGATGTGTAGTGATTTTATGATGGGATAGATCATGCTCTTTGGTAGCGTTTGAATAAACTATTGACTTTCAATTGAATCACCCCAAAGATAGCTTCTTTGAAAATATTGGCAGACATTTTGCTTTCTCCTTTGGTACGATCGGTGAAGATAATTGGCACTTCAATAATCTTAAAGCCATATTTCCAAGTAGTGAATTTCATTTCTACTTGGAAGGCATATCCTATAAATTTGATTTCCTCTAAAGGGATAGTTTCCAAAACTTCTCTGCGGTAACAAACAAAACCTGCTGTGGCATCTTGAATGGGCATCCCTGTGATAAAACGAACATAAAAACCGGCGAAATAGGACATCAAGACTCGTCCAATGGGCCAATTCACCACATTGACGCCATTGATATATCTGGAACCTATGGCCATATCGGCTTCTTTTTCGCAGGTTTGGTATAAACGAATTAAATCGTCAGGATTATGCGAAAAATCGGCATCCATTTCGAAAATATAATCGTATCTTTTTTCAATGCAATAATTAAATCCAGCAATATAGGCGGTACCAAGGCCCAATTTTCCTTGACGTTCTAATAAATGAATTCTTTCTGGGAATGTACCTTGTAATTGTTTTACTGCTTGGGCTGTGCCATCTGGGGAGCCATCATCTACGATGAGTATGTCAAACAAGGGCTCAAGGCTCATCACCTTTTCTATGATGGCTTGTATATTTTCAATTTCATTGTAAGTCGGGATGATGACAATCCTCGAATTCATAAATCTATTTTTTTGGATAGCAAAAACATTCGGTCAAGTGGTCATTTACCAGTCCTGCAGCTTGCATAAACGAATAGCAAATGGTAGGACCAACGAATTTAAAACCGTGTTTCTTCAGTGACTGGCTCATGGTTAGGGAGAGCTCGGTACTGCTAGGCAATTCTTGATGACTGAAGAAATGGTTTTGTATGGGCGTGTAATTCACAAATTCCCAAATGTAGCGATCAAAGCTACCAAATTTTTCCTGAATATTGATGAATGCTTGTGCATTCATTTTTACGGCATTTATTTTTAGACGATTTCGGATAATATGTGGGTTATTAAGGCATGCGCTTAATTTCTTCTCAGGCCATTGAGCAATTTTTCGATAATCAAATTGATCAAAGGCTTCTCTGAAATGGTCTCTTTTACGCAAAATGGTTATCCAACTTAGACCTGATTGAAAGCCCTCTAAGATTAATAATTCAAATAATTGTTGGTCATCATGCACAGGAATTCCCCATTCCTGGTCATGATAGGCTATATAGAGAGGGTCTGAATTAACCCACGCACATCTTTTTTCCAACGTCATCAGTGTCAATTGAATTGCAAGCAAGTGAATTTGTGGCAAATAGCCTTGTTAAAAACTGATAAAATTTTATAAATAATGCATCAAGAACTTAATTTAAAAGCTTTCAAAAATATAATTACCTTTGGGCTTAGAAATAGGTGTGTAGATCTTTTTCATGAGATTGTCACTTAATAGGGAATTTGGTTTAAGCCAAAACTGTCCCCGCAACTGTAAGTTTTTGTAAGCATTTGTCTATCAATTGCCACTGGAGATTCTGGGAAGGCCAACAAATGATGAAAACAAGTCAGGAGACCTGCCTACTTCCATTCTTGATTTCGCATTACGGAGGATGAAGTGAGATCGAGCGTTCGAGTACTTTCCAATTTTTATAGCCGAGAGGCTTAACATCATGTTTAATTTTAAATGGCAATGCCTAGCATTGGGAATTATTTTATGCTCAAATTTTAGGGCGTTTTCTCAGCAATCTGCTGAAAATCAAGTATTAACTGAAGTGCAAGTATCTGCCCCCAAGTATCCCTCTAAAATCGACCAAACGGGTAAGGTAGTCAGTTTGATTAACCGGGCTCAATTAGATCAAATGGTAGGTAAAAGTTTGGCAGAAGTGCTACAAATTCAAGCGGGAATTTCTGTTAGTGGGGCTAGAAGTGCACCTGGTTCCAATCAGGAAATTTATGTACGAGGAGCCAATACAGGACATATGCTTTTGTTGATTGATGGTTTTCCAGTAAATGATCCGTCTCATATCTCTCAGGTGATGGATTGGAATTTGTTGGATATTAGTTCTTTGGAACGAATCGAAATTTTGAAGGGAGGCCAATCTACTTTGTATGGATCTGATGCCATGGCAGGGGTGATTAATCTGGTGACTCAAAAGTCGAATACACGCCAAGTTCGAGGTTCCGTTCAAGTGCAAGCAGGTAGCATAGGAGAGCTCAACAGCACTGCTCGAGTTCAAGGAGCATTGGCTAAAAACTATTGGAGTGTACAAGTGCGCGACTATGTGAGTCGGGGTTATTCTGCTGCAAAAGATACAATTGGCAGTTTTGAAAAGGATGGGTTTAAACAGCAGCAAGTTCATTTAACTTGGTCGAGACCTATTGGATGTAAGTCTTGGGTAGAGTTGTATTATCAATGGAACGCAAATAAAAGTAATTTAGATGCTGGTCCATATACCGATGAAAAGGATTATGCGGCAAAGGCCAAGTCCAATTCATTGCGTTTTCAATACCAATACAAGGGAGAAAATACAAACTGGTATTTGCGGGCATTTCATGAAGTCATTGATCGAGTATTCACCAATGATTCAACTTATATTGCGCCCAATGCCTGGACTAATTTTTCCAATTCCAATTATGAAGCCAAAAGTCAAGGTTTAGAATGGTATGGGAAATGGTCCATGGCTAGAAAACTCACTTTGTTGGCAGGTTCCGAATATAGATATCAAAATACGCTTCAATCTGATTATTCCATTAGTTCTTATGGTCGATACGATTCTCCATCCCTTGCTCCTGGTAAAGCCCATCAATCAATGTGGGCTTTGTTCGTTATGGTTCAAAAATCGGGTGAAAGAAGGGGGATTGAGTTGGGTACACGGTGGAATAAATCATCAAATTTTGGGGACTTTACCACTTTTAATTTGAATCCTTATCTGATTTTGACACAAGATTCTAAGCTTTTTGCCAATGTGTATACAGGCTTTAAGGTGCCTTCTTTGTATCAGTTGTACTCGCCCTATGGTAATAGTGACTTAAAACAGGAGTTAGGAACTACGCTGGAAATGGGGTATTCCATCGCTAAAACGGCATGGTCATCTAGGGTAGTGGTATTTCAAAATGAAGTCAAAGATGGAATAGTTTTTCAATCAAAAAATGTGGACCCCTATGGTCAATATGTGAATGTTTCTCGGCAAAGTACCCGAGGGGTCGAGTTAGAAGGGGGCTATCAATTAGGCCCTTTTAGGTCTACGATTAATTACACCTTTTTAGATGGTAATTTGACGAATAAAATAGGTGGAAAAGATAGTACGTATTCCTCTTTGATTAGAAGGCCGGCGCATGCCATTGCACTGAATTTAGGGCTTCAAATTTCGCCTTCTTGGCAAGTTTCTTGGTTGCATCACTGGCAAGCAAGAAGAGTGGATATGGTTTATGACGAAGCATTATTTTCGGTGGTTTCCAAAGATTTGTCGGCTTATTTATGGTCAGAAATTCAAAGTAGTTATCAGCTAAATAGGCATGTGCAAATGAATCTGCTGATTAAGAATTTATATCATCAAAAATTTGTAGAGTCTTATGGCTATTCGACGCAGCCCTTCAACTTTCTTTTGGCGCTAAAATATCAGTGGTAGTTAGTCTGCTTTCCTCAACGCTGTCAAGGTTTTAAACCTTAACAGCGTTAAGCTAAGGTATGCAGTTTTCGGGTGTGATAAATCCTTAATACTGATAATATATTTCATTTATCTAAAGCTTGATAAAATTAAAAGAAAATCAATAAGTTGAGGGTGATTGTTTGAATAAAATGGGCAATTTTACCAACGCTGTCAAGGTTTCAAACCTTGACAGCGTTAAGAAAAATTAAGGCTTAAAGCGCTCATAGACATCTTTGCCAGAGACAGGATCTTTCCCAAATAATTCAATGTAATTGACCGAAGGCATGAATTTACTTTCGTCAACACTAACGAAAATTCGCTTGAGTACCTGTAGTTTTCCGTTGATTGGGAAGAGGGCGATGGGTACTCCTTGAGGATTTAATTTAACGACAAACTTTCTTTTTCTATAGGCCAAAAAATACCCTTCATAAGATGGTTCAATTTCCCCATTCATTTTATTGGTGTAAAGCCCATATGCCAAGGTTTTTTGTACGGATGATAGTTCTTGGTATTGGCCTTTCTCAGCATATCGAATCCAGTAAGTATGCACTGGATTTTTTGCATTTAAGGATTTATTTGCAGTTAAATTGGCATCATAGATTACCACATTGGCGTTAGAGCTTCGTTGAATGTAAAATAATCTAATAGCACTTTCTGGTGGCGTTGGAAAGGGCTCAGAGCTTGACCAAGATGGAATATAGGCCATCAAAATCAGCGTAATGCTGCAAAAAAAATTGGGCAATAAGTTCAAAATAAAAATGGAATGAAATACTACGAATTGGCTATTGTTTTTCCATTTTTTCAACGATTTCTTCCGAAATACCTACACAAGAAAATCCTCCATCGTGGAAAAGATTTTGCATGGTTACTTTACGAGTTAAATCTGAAAACAAGGTGATAACATAATCGGCGCAATCATCCGCAGTCGCATTTCCTAATGGGGACATTTGATTTGCATATTCGTAGAATGCATTGAATCCGCTAATACCAGTACCAGCCGTAGTTTTGGTTGGGGATTGGGAGACAGTGTTGATTCTTACTCCTTTTGCTTTTCCATAATGGTATCCATAAGATCTAGCAATAGATTCTAACATGGCTTTTGCTTGTGCCATATCAGTATAATCAGGAAAAGAACGTTGTGCAGCTATATAAGATAGCGCCACGACAGACCCCCCTTGAGCGATGGCATCTTTTTTCTGCGCAACTTGTAGCATTTTATGAAAAGAAAGGGCTGATACATCCAAAGATTTTAAGAACCACTCATAGTTCAAATCTCCATATTCACGTCCTTTGCGTATATTGGTGCTCATTCCAATGGAATGTAACACAAAATCAATAGGTCCTCCTAAAAATTCGATGGACTCATCATATAATTTTTCCAAATCCTCAATAGAGGTAGCATCGGCTCCAATTACTTTAGCTCCACATTTTTCTGCTAGGTGATTGATTTCTCCCATTCGCATGGCGAGTGGGGCGTTGGTCAGTGTAAAAGTAGCTCCTTCTTCGTGAGCTCTTTCAGCAATTTTCCAGGCGATGGAATCTTCATTTAATGCGCCAGAGATAATACCTCTTTTTCCTTTAAGTAATTGATATGCCATAAGAAGCGATCTAAATCGATAGTAATTTGGTGATTTTGCCCTCAAAGTAACGAATTTTTTCTCAGAATTGAATGGATTAACCCTATCCAAATGTGATTCAATTCGCTAAATGGGTTGGTTATTAGAATTTTTTGCGTAAATTGCGAAGGAAATTTAAGAAATGAAGAGGGGTTTTTAATCCCTCTTTTTATTTTCAACGGAGATATATGAGTGATTTATCTGGAAAAATTAGGGAGTGGTTGACAGCATATGTAGGTGATGGCCCCATTTTTTTGGTGGATTTGCAGGTATCTCCAGGATTAAAGCGAACTCAAATTACCATATTGGTGGACACATTAGAGGGGATTTCGATTGATGAGTGTGCTTTGTTAAGTCGAAAGTTGGCCCATCACATGGAAGAACAAATGTGGATTGAGGATGCCTATAATCTGGAAGTTTCATCGCCAGGTTTGGATTTTCCTTTGACCCAAGGTTGGCAGTTTCAGAAAAATATTGGCCGTAAGGTGAAGGTTTGGATGAAAAAAGAGGGACAACTTGAAGGAGAATTGTTGGCTTACACAGATGATTCGATTGAAATATTATCGGAGAAAGTAGTGAAACATCGTGTGATGGTAGCTAAAGAATCCACCCGGATTCCTTTAGTAGATATAGATAAAATAAAAGTACAAGTGTCATTTCAATAAATAAAGAGAGATAGCAATGAACAGTGTTGAATTAATTTCGTCATTTGCAGAATTTGCTCGGGAAAAGAACATCGATAAGCCGTCAATGATTGCGGTTTTAGAAGATGTTTTTCGCACCATGATTCGTAAGAAATTTGGTTCTGATGAAAACTTTAATGTAATCATCAATCCTGAGAGTGGCGATTTGGAAATGTGGCGTACACGTGAAATCGTGGACGATAATTCGGAAGATATTTGGGATTTCGATAAAATACCTTTGTCTGAGGCAAAGTTAATCGAACCTGATTTTGAAATTGGTGAGGAAGTAGCAGAATTGATTAAGCTGGAAGACTTCGGTCGCCGAGTGGTTCAAACAGCTCGTCAGACTTTGATTCAAAAGATTAAGGATATTGAAAAGGAGAGTCTTTACGATAAGTATAAAGATTTAGTGGGTGAGTTAGTGACTTCAGAGGTATATCAAATATTGGGTCGTGAGTTGATTTTATTGGATAGTGAAGACAATGAATTGATTTTGCCGAAAACAGAAATGATTCCGAAAGATCGTTTCAAGAAAGGAGAAACGATTAAGGCTATTATTCATAAAGTGGAAATGGCTAATGGTACTCCACGTATTATTTTGTCTCGTATTTCACCCGTATTTTTGGAGCGATTGTTTGAACAAGAGATTCCAGAAATCTATGATGGAACTATTACCATTCGCAAGATTGTTCGTGAGCCGGGCGAGCGTGCCAAGGTGGCTGTGGAATCTTATGATGACCGCATTGATCCTGTTGGAGCTTGCGTAGGTATGAAGGGCTCTCGTATTCATGGTATTGTTCGTGAGTTGCAAAATGAAAACATTGACGTCATTAACTTTACTGACAATTTAGAGTTACTTGTTGCTAGAACATTAAGTCCAGCAAAACTAAATTCCATGACCATTGATAAGGAGCGTAAACGTATTTCTGTTTACCTAAATTCGGATCAAGTATCCATGGCGATTGGTCGTGGAGGTCAAAATATTAAATTGGCTGGTAAGCTGGTAGGATATGAGATTGATGTTTTCCGTGATGTTCCTAAAGAAGAATTGGATGAGGAGGATGTTGAATTGAATGAATTCTCTGACGATATTGACGGTTGGATTTTAGATGAGCTTCACAAGATTGGTTTGGACACTGCTAAACAAGTTTTGGCACTTTCAAAAGAAGAACTGGAGCGTAGAACAGAATTGGAAGAGGAGACTATTGAAGAAATTTTATCCATTCTACGGGCAGAGTTTGAGTAAGTATTAACACATTGATTGATTTATAGTATTTTGTAATTTATATGGCAGAAGAAAAGACAATGCGATTGAGCCTTGTAGCAAAACAAATAAACGTGGGAACGTCTACGATCCTTCAGTTTCTTTCTGCTAAGGGTCACAAAATCGATAATAACCCAAATGCCAAGTTGAATTTTGAGCAACTTAGTTTATTGGCCAAGGAGTATGATGCTAACCATATTTTGGAAGTGTCTGAGGCTCCTAAAAAAGTGGCTGAAGAACAAGTTGTACCAGAACCTAAAGCGGCTGAGGAGAAAAAGCCAGAACCGGCTCCAGTAATGGAGGTGTTGGTTCCTACTCCTGCTCCAGTAAAAGAGGAAGAAGCTCCTTCGGTTAAGGCAGAAAATCCTGAACCCCAAAAAGAAGAAGAATCCAGACCTGTAGGTTTAAAAGTTTTGGGAAAAATCGATTTAGATAAAAAAGGATTTCCTGTTTCGCCCAAACCTGTTGAGAAACAAGTAGAGGCACCTAAAGTGGAGGAGGTAAAAGCTGAACCAGTAGCAGCTGCTTCAGAAGTTAAAGCAGAACCTGTTCAAGAAGTTCCACAACCCGTAAAAGAGGAGGTTGTTGAATCAAGTCCCCTTGAGGCAACGGTTTCTTCTAGCGAAGATGGAGCTACTCCTGATATTGAATTAATCGAGGCCAAGGGAGAAACTTTAAAGGGATTGACGGTATTAGGTAAAATTGAATTGCCTACTCCGAGTGAACGCTCCAATGATAAGAAGCATAAGAGAAAGCGGATTATCAAAGAAGAGAAGCGTCCTGTATCTAATGAAACCAACAATCGACCTGCTCCATCTGGTGGAAGCGATTTCAAGAAAAAGGATTTTGGTAAGAAGCCTGCTATTCCTAATACAAAAGCCGGAGGGGCAAAAGAAGAGCTTTCAGATAAAGATATCCAAGAGCAAATTAAAGCGACAATGGCTCGTCTTCAAGGAGCTACGAATAAGCAAAGTTTTGGCGCTGATAAACGTAGAGTTAAGCGTAGGGAACGTGCAGAGGCAGATGAAGCTCGTCAGTTAGCAGAGGATGAAGAATCTAAGATTTTAAAGGTAACGGAATTTATTTCTGCAAGTGATTTGGCATCATTGATGGATGTTTCTGTCAATGAAGTTATCTCCACTTGTATGAGTTTAGGAATGTTCGTTTCCATTAATCAGCGTTTAGATGCTGAAGCTATTACGATCATTGCTGATGAGTTTGGATTTGAAGTAAGTTTTATCTCAGCAGAAGAGGAGATTGATGCGGAAGAGGTTGAGATAGAAGATGATCCGGAAGATTTAGTGCCCAGAGCCCCAATCGTTACGATTATGGGTCACGTTGACCATGGTAAGACTTCATTGCTTGATTATATTCGTCGGGCTAAAGTGGCTGCTGGAGAAGCTGGAGGAATTACCCAGCACATTGGAGCTTACTCTGTGCAGACGGCATCTGGTAAGAAAGTTACTTTTTTAGACACGCCTGGTCACGAGGCGTTTACTGCCATGCGTGCCCGTGGAGCTAAGGTTACTGACGTAGTTATTATTGTTATTGCTGCGGATGATTCTGTTATGCCTCAAACAAAAGAAGCAATCAATCATGCCATGGTGGCAGGTGTGCCTATCGTATTTGCCTTCTCAAAGGTTGATAAAGATGGAGCAAATCCAGATAAAGTTCGTGAAGAATTAGCAGCCATGAACATGTTGGTGGAGGATTGGGGAGGTAAATACCAATGCCAAGAAATTTCATCTAAATCCGGATTGGGTATAGATGATTTGTTGGAAAAGGTATTGTTAGAAGCAGAATTATTGGATCTTAAAGCCAACCCAAATAAGAAGGCGGTAGGTTCTGTAATTGAGGCTGAGTTGGATAAGGGTCGTGGTTATGTGACCACGCTATTAATTCAAGCTGGAACCTTAAAAATAGGAGATATGATGTTGGCGGGTGATAATTACGGGCGCGTGAAAGCAATGTTTGATCACCATGGCAATAAAATTAAAAAGGCTGGTCCTTCTACACCTGTTCAGGTTTTAGGTTTAAATGGAGCTCCTCAGGCAGGTGATAAATTGATTTGCTTGGAAAATGAGCGTGAGGCTAGAGAGATTGCTAATAAGCGTGAACAAATTTTACGTGAGCAATCACTTCGTACCAGAAAGCACATTACTTTAGAAGAAATAGGTCGTCGTAAGGCTATCGGTACATTCCGTGAGTTAAATGTCATTGTTAAAGGTGACGTGGACGGTTCGGTAGAAGCCTTATCAGATTCCTTGTTAAAACTTTCTACGGAAGAGGTTCAAGTTAGAATCATTCACAAAGGGGTGGGACAGGTATCGGAGTCAGATGTTGCATTAGCTTCTACTTCAGATGCTGTTATCATTGCTTTTCAGGTTCGTCCTTCAGTGAATGCTCGTAAGTTGGCAGAGGCTGAGCAAATTGAGATAAGAAATTACTCCATTATTTATCAGGCTATTGATGAAATTAAGGCCGCGATGGAAGGATTATTAGCTCCTACTTTTGAGGAGGTAATTACTTCCAACATCGAGGTAAGAGATGTATTTAAAATTTCAAAAATTGGAACGGTGGCCGGATGTTATGTACTAGATGGTACAGTGAAAAGATCTAATAAAATTCGTGTTATTCGAGATTTTGTGGTGGTTCATGAAGGTGAAATTTCAGCTTTAAAACGTTTTAAAGATGACGTAGCAGAGGTGAAATTTGGTTATGAATGTGGATTGTCTATCAAGAATTTCAATGACCTAGAGGTGGGAGATACCATTGAATGTTATGAAATGAAAGAAGTGAAGCGAACTTTGAAGTAAGTTCTTCCTTATAATTCATATAAAAAATGCCAGTTCATCTGAACTGGCATTTTTTATGTCCCCCTACTAGGAAATTAGATATTTTCTATCCAAGCAATTGTTTCAAGTTAACACTTTTGAAAAATACGATAGCTAATGAAATGATTAATCCCAAAAACGCAAATCCAATAGTGATAAGACTTCTTTTTGGCTCGGATTTCTGTAAGGCTATTTGAGCAGGTTCTAATACCTTAAATACAGGGGTTTCTTTTTGAATCTTAACGGCTGCATCAGCCATTTGGGTACTTATACTCGAATATAGATTGAACGCTAAATCTACTTCATATTGTAATTTTTTTTCTTGATCTTTAGCAACTTGTAGAAAGGTATTTCGATGTTGATCCCTATAGGTTGAAAGCCTATTTAATGCGTTATCATAAGCTTTTTTGGCTTCTTCTCTGCGATCCTGTAAAAACTTTAGTTCTTTTCGAGCTTTTTCTGTGCGATAATTAATTACATATTTGGTAAGATAATTTTGGGTAAAGGAAATTAATGTTGCAGAAGCCACTGGATCTGGTAATTTCACAGTTATAGTAATTAATCCATTTTTCTTATCTATTTCAGCAGTAATTCTTCCTTCTAAACTCTTTAAAGCAGAGAACTCTTTTTTGTTTAATTTGATTAATTCAGGAGATAAACCTTCCTTAGGCATATTAATTGGGTTTTTATCCTCATCTGAATCTGATGATTTTGAATTGAAAATTTGAATCGGAGCTAATTCTGGTGAAACGATTAAATAATCATATACACTAAGCCATTTTTTTCTTTTTTGAACATATACATGGCTTTTCAGGGCTTCTCGTAAAAATGGAGTGCTTTTTAATACACTTGGATAGAGCTCTGGCTTTATTGCATCAAATGAGTTGGATGATCCCAAATCTACCCCAGCTAATCCAGCTAATGATTTTAAACCTCCTAAACTTCCTCCACTTGTTTTTGAATCAATTTCTGGTAAAAGTTTAACGGTTGATTCATACTCATTAGGTTGGGATAAGGAATATATAGCTCCAACGATGGCGAAGCTAATGGAAATAATTCCAATTAAAATAGATTGGGATTTTAATACTTTGAAGATTTCCCCCAAATTGATGGAAATCTCATCGTTTTCAGTATTGGGCAGTACCTGATTATTATCTATCGACATTACTCCTATTTGCTTAATTGATTGATTAAAGTAATTAATGTAATGGAGAATGATGCTAAGCTAGAACTAAGTCCAATGATTTCTGCCGTGCTCATACCTTTTTTAGTTCCTGGCGGAATACCATTAACGACTATTTCTGAGCCAGGTAAAACGCGAGGATAATTCTTAAAGAACAGAAATTTTTTAGTTTTTGTAGAAAGCCCATTAGGACTTTTTACAAAAATTTGACTTTTAATTGAACTTGAAGTGAAGCCGCCTGCTTCCGCTATGTAATCGGTCAAAGAATAACCCTCCTTGTATGATACAGAAATAGGGTTTTGTAATGCTCCTGATAATTTAACGGTTTGCAATACCCTAGGTATGTATAATGAATCATTGGCCATTAAAATCATGTTATCCTTTGAATTAGGATTATTTTGGATTTCTTTCAAATTCACCCCAACTATGACTGATTTACGATATAATTGCGCTCCTTCTAGGTATGCCCCCTCTTTTAAGCCTCCTGACATTTCAATGATATCTGATAGTTTTTGCTTATTATTTTTAAGGGCATATACCCCTGGATAATTCACCATACCTTCGATGGTAACGGATCTTTGTTCTTCGTAATCGGGGGATCTACGTACAGATAATATGTCGAAAGGGGCCAAAATATACTGACTACCTTCATTGGAAACATGTAAGCTTCCGTCAATATTGAAGGTCTTTATTTCAATTTTCTCATCGGATATATTCCCTTGACCATGGGTAATAATGCGCCTTGCCAACTCCAATTTTGAATAACTTGCGCCTTCTTTTAAGCCTTTGGCCAATAGGATTAAATCTCCTACTTTCATTCCATCTTTGAATTCAAAATCGCCCTCAAGGTTGACCTCCCCATAAATACTCACAGTTCTTTTCTCTTTCAAATTTGTTACAGAGAAAACCTTAATAATATCTTCTCTTTGCAGGGGAACATCCGGACTTTCTCCCCGAAGAATTCTACCCAAATCAATGGATATTACCTCTGGTTCAAAGTTTTCTTTTTTACGTGTAATAGTTGCTCGATTCAAAAAGGCATCCTCTCGGGCACCTTCCGCTTTTTTAATTAATTCCTTTACTGTACTTGATCCTTCTTCTAAGGCATACATGCCAGGCCTAAAAACTGCGCCTTCAATCTCTACGCGATTTTCAAATCTTTCTATAATTGCTCCAATGGTGAATTTGTCTCCGTTTTGTGGTAAGAAAGTGGAAACTTGATCTTGAGTGACATTCAATAGTTTTAATTCCCGGGAGGTATTTCTCGTTACTGGAATGGTGTAGGTATAGGCTTTATCGGAAAATCCTCCAGCAAATCGTAGTAGGTCTTTTAATGTTTCACCTTTGGTTAATTCAAAAATCATCGGCCGCTTCACTTCACCAACTAGTTCTACTCGAGTTTCATAATCTGCTATTCGAATAATGTCCTGATCTTGTAAATGTACATTGTCTTTTTGATCTGCTTTCAAGAGAAAATCGTATAAGTCTAGTGTACGAACTACTTTGTTTCCTCTGATTAAACGGATATTTCTATACGAACCATTAGCACTTGGACCACCAGATAAATACAAGGCATTAAAAAGTGTGGCAAGAGATGAAACGGTGTAAGTACCAGGAAACTTTACTTCACCCGTCAAGGTAACTTTAATACTTCTAACATTTCCTAAAGTAATTTGAGCCGAGGAGCCACTACCAGGCTTATTTAAGCCTTGATACAATTGTCTTAATCGACCAATAATTCTTTCTGAAGCAGCATCAATGCTTAATCCATTGACATATATGGGACTTAAGTTGAGAATCTTAATTGTACCCTCTGGACTAATTTTAACTCGGAAATTGTCCAAAACATCTCCAAAAATGTCGATGTTCAATTCATCTTCTGGTCCCAAAATATAGTTTTTAGGTGTTGCAATGCGTAAATCAGGTTCAAAATTAAGCTCTTCTAAGTCGAATAAATCAGCCCCAAAAATCGTCTTTTCCAAAGCTTTTGATTTACGCAATTGTAGGTTTTTATAAACCTTAACTAAGCTATCATTGTATACATTTAAAGGTTGAGCAAGAAACATTCTTTCCTCAACGGTGAAAATCTGCTCATCCAAAGACCTCTTAGGTTTTGGTATGAATTCTTCACCTTGATCGGTCTCAAATCTATCTTCCTCTATGGTGTCATATCTCTTTTTTATACTCAATTTCCCATTTGTTCTCCTCTTAATAGTCTCCTTCATATTCGGATTATTAAATGAGGAGGATTGTGTTCCAAAATTGCCTGAATTATTATTTGTGCCAGTGTTATTCCCAGATTGAACCTTAGTTAAACGATCTCTCATTTTAGCTATATCAGCTGCTGTGTATCCTTGCGCTATGGCTGCTTGCTCAATTTGAAGTTCAGTCATCCCACTGGCTTGAGCTCTTTGAAAGAAAATAGATATTTGTTCATCTGTTAAATCATCTATATTTCGTTTTGCTTGTTGGGTAATCTGTCCCAAAGAAAGAAAACTTACAATAGAAAAGACAATGATATATATGGAGGAATGGAATTGGGTGAACAACCTCATGTTAAATAATGTAGATGATTAATATTTTACAAATCTACGTTTTTTTTCGTAGACGACCTTACGCTTTCCTTGGGTATTGAGGATTCGGTAAAGTGTTATAATTTAAAACTTAGGACAGGCCAATGTTCTCTTAATCTTTAGGTAAGGCTTTTTTAAAGATATATCCCAGTCGAATAAATAAGCTATGGAAATTTCATGCGCACCTCCTGATGGCAAACCTAATTTTGAGATGGTCAAATCATAAGAATAGCCCACCGAAAAATTGTCTTGTCGGTAACCCACTAAGGCCACAATCGACTCTCGACTATTCATAATCCCATCATTGTCTTTTTTGATGGGTACACCGCGGTACCATGCTCCGATCACCAAGGGGGAAATCGTTAAGTAGGCGCCCAGATCTAATTGATCAAAGGTCCCCTGGTGTTTATAATTCAATACTGGACTTAAACTCTTTTCGGAATTTCTGGCACGGTAAGAGTTTTGCTCAAAGTAACTATCCTCCAGTAAGATTTTGGTTCCAATTTGAATGCCAAATTTCATCGCTACTGGAGCTAATATGTTTGAATTTTTGGCAGATAAGGATTGATTGGGAGAATTTAAATGATGTACTGATATGCCAATCCATGAATTTCTTAGGTTGAGCAATGCCCCAGTAGAAAAATCCATATATCGGCTTAATGCCCCATTTTTTTCCCAATTTTTCAGAATGGGATCATCGCTATTTTGATTAATACTTCCTGTGCTTGGATTAAATTGATCACCGAAAATTAAATTGGAATAGTCTAAGCCTCTGTTGACATACGAACTTTGTAGCCCAACCGAAATGGAGCTTTCCTCAGCCAAATTTATGTGGTAAGCATACTGTAAACCAATGGATGTCGTTTGTAAATTGGCAAATTGCTTGTCTGTGGTCATGACTAGGCCAATCCCACTATTGATGCTAGAAATATTAATATCAGCTGTTAAGGATGAAAATTGATAACTCGAACTCAAATTTGGCCATTGATTTCGGTGGTTGAAATTGACCTTGGAGGTATTATTGATTCCAGCAAATGCAGGAGAAATTAAAAGCGGCGCGGAATAAAACTGCGAAAGCTGGGGGTCTTGAGCAAATATCTTACTAGGTAAGCAGACAAATGCGCTCAATATTAAAATGAAAAATTGGTATGTGCCCAGTTTTCGTAACATAGCCAAGCAATTTAGTATTTAGCTTTTCAAAAACCAATATTTTAACTTATTTTGTGTTAAACTCATGTACTTGCCTACCTCTTTAATGACTAAAAAGTGCTTGTTTCTCTTATTGGTTTGGCTTGTTTCTTTCCGTGCTTACTCGGTTCCTAAAATTGTTTTTCGTAATAATTGTATTACCCAATGTGCTAGTTGTGATAAGGGGGTGAACCCTGACATGGCAACCGTGTTTGAGTTGACTGAACATTTCCCAACAGGTACTACCTTTTTATGGGACTTTGGTGAGCCAGCTGCTCCTGGTGATAGGAAAAATACGGCGACAGGGGTGCATCAATATTGTAGTCCCGGAACTTATACTGTTAAAGTAACTATTCAAAGTCCCGTGGCGGGTACACCTCCACTCATACTTACGGAGAAGGTTATCATCGGTCAACTGCCGAGTATTTATTTGGGAAAGGATACTTCTGAAGTCAAGAAGACCATATGCTTAGGACAGGAATTGGTATTGAACGCTTTCCAAAAGGTCGGCAGACCTTCCTATCCCATTGAGGTGTTGTGGTATCCCAAAGGTCAAACCACGGACACCATTAAAGTCCGTGAATCAGGGTGTTATTCCGTAAAAATCACAGAGCCACAATCAGGTTGCTCGGCAGAAGCCAAGATGCAGATTGAAATTTGTGGGGAAACGGATCCCAATCAAGTATTATTAAAAGCTCCTCCAGCCTGGTATTTTGGTAGTAGCGCCGGGGTAAAATTTGATAATCCAGATAATCCTACGCCTACCACTGGTAGAATTAACGTACCTAATGGGGTTGCCGTTATGGCAGACGTGACTAATAGTATCATATATTACACCGATGGACAAAAGGTTTTTGACCGAGATAATAATCCAATTACCTACCCCAAGGACCCCACTGCTTTGATTAATGGGGACATTAGTAATTCCCAAGGTGTAACCACCATTCCTAAGACATCTTGTAAAGGATGCCAATCGGAATATTATATTTTCACTTTGAAGAAAAATACTGCTGGTGAGAATCAGATTTATTACAGCATTGTGGACATGAAGTTGAATAAAGGGAAGGGTGGACTTTCGGTCATCAATCAATTATTGAGTCCCGTACCCAGTTCAGAGCGTTTATTGGCCTCTCAAGGCGGTTCAGGTTTTTATTGGTTGATTACACAGGATGCCAATAGCAATACCATTCGGACCTTTAAAGTTTCTGATGCAGGAATTTCCGCCCCCACCACCACGAGCCCATCTGGATCCACTAGCCTGACTAGTTCAGCAGGTTATACCAAAATTTCCACGGATTGGAGTAAAATGGCAGTGGTCATTCCTGGACCACCAACAAATAAATTGGACTTGTTCGATTATGATGCCTCTGGGGAGGGAAAACCTACCTATTTGACCACCTTGAATTTAGGCGCTTCGCCACCCACCATTTATGGTGTCGAGTATTCCCAAGATAAAAAAGTATTGTATGTGTCCATGCAAGGTGATGGCAAGTCAATTCACTCACAAATACTGCAGTTTGACATATCCAAAAACAATGCTGATAGCATTTTGGCATCAAAGCGGGTTCTTTTGGATACTACTGCTAAGATAGGTGCCCTGCAAATAGATCCAGTATACAATACCATTATCTTTGTTGCCATTGAGGGTAGCTCCACGTTGGGTAAAATAACCCAGACGAATGGTTTGTTGTCCAGCACGGATAACCTTAAACGTGCCAAATTTGAAGCCAATGCAGTCACCTTTCCTACCAATGTGACTAGTCAATTGGGATTACCTCCCTCCATTCCATCTCCTCCTACTCCAAGTAGTCCACCAAGTATTACACAATCCTGTGAGGGGACGACCTTCAGTTATAAAGTAGATAAGAAGCTTTGTGATCCCTTGAACAACGATAAAATTGTCTGGAAAATCTATAAGACTATTTTGGATCCATTTCCTACGAATACCGGCTTAACGGTTCCGATAAACCCCGCAGGTACAATACAATATACCTACGAAGGGGATGTGCTAAAATATAAATTCAAGGAAGCTGGTAAATATGTTATCACAGCAGCTATATCCAATGTTTGCGTGAAGGACTACCTATTGGATGCCCAAGAGTTTAATATTCAAATCATGGAACCATTGAGCTTAAAGGACGAATTCAACAGTATTTGTAAAGATAAGGCCACCGTTAAATTAGATAAACTCCCTCCTCAAAAGTCGCTTCTATTTGAATGGAATACCAAAGACAAGACTCCAGATATCACTGTTCCAAATCCAGGTGGAGCATACAGTGTGGTGGTTACTGACACCTTGACAGGCTGTTCGGTTACGAAGAAAACACAGGTGAACTTCCTGACGAATGAGTATTTGTTTCCAAAGAAGGATTATTTTATTTGTATGGATGATCAAAACCCTCAGGCCCTTTTACAGATTGCAGGAAATATCCGCGATTTCACATTTACCTGGGCCCCAAGTGCATCCATTACAAGTCCATTGAATGTTAATTATGCTAAAATTAATCGGAATGGGTCTTATCAGGTCGAATTAAAAGATGCCGATGGTTGTTTGACCACTAATTCCTACACCGTACCTGATAAATGTGAGCCTTTGATTTTTGCACCGTCTATATTTACGCCCAATGGAGATGGGAAAAATGATACTTTTATTCCGGTACCCAAAAATCCTTCTAGAACACAGATTGTTAATGTTCAAATTTTTAATCGTTGGGGAGAAATGCTGTTTTCCAAACAGGGGTCTAATTCAGCTGAATTAGCTTGGGATGGTAAATTTAATGGCAGATTAGTTCCTCCTGATACCTATGCTTGGATTATTCAATACCAATCAACCCCAGAAAACTTTCCAGAAAAAGGAGTTTTGACCCAGCGAGGAGCGGTAGTAGTGGCTTATTAAATCAACCAATTGATATTGTTTTTGGCCAAGCAATATGAATTAAATCTTATTCGTTGCTTTTGGAAAAGGGTGAAAAAAACAACGCTGTCAAGGTTTGAAACCTTGACAGCGTTACAAATAAACTCCCAAAAATTAATAAGCTCTTACCTCAATACCTTTCATAAAATTGACAAAAGCTTTATTAACTACTTGATTTCCTCCTGGGGTAGGGAAATTACCAGTGAAATACCAGTCGCCCAAATGATTTGGGCAAGCTAAGTTTAAGTTTTCTACGGTTTGGTAAACTACAGCTACCTCTGCTTTTATATGCTTAGGACGAACAATCTCAGCAATTTTGTTGGAGATTTCTTGGTCAGTAAATGGAGCATAAATGGCCTTTACGAAATTCTCAGTATGGGCTGTGCCATTTTCTAGGGCAAGCAGGCACTTTAGGTTTACTTCATCTAAAATATTTTCTAAGCCCCTTTCCTTCAATAGCTCCAAAGCAGCTCTAAAGGCTACAAACTCCTTCATTTTTGACATATCAATGCCGTAACAATCTGGATATCTGATTTGTGGAGCAGAAGAAACAATGACAATTTTCTTTGGGGATAATTTATCCAATAAACTCAGGATACTCTTTTCTAAGGTTGTTCCCCGAACAATCGAATCATCAATCAATACTACGGAGTCAACTCCCTTATTAATTACTTCATAAGTGGTATCATACACATGCGAAACCATGTCGTCTCGCTGGTCATCACTAGTGATGAAAGTACGCACCTTCACATCTTTGGAAATTAGTTTTTCTACCCTTGGACGGAAGGTAAGCATTTCTTCTAGTTCCTTCTCAAATAGAATCCCTCCCATGATGGCTTGCTTTCTTTCTTTGGCCAAGTGGTCTTCCAACCCATCAATCATGCCTAAAAAGGCTGTTTCTGCTGTGTTGGGGATATAAGAGAATACAGTATTTTTCAAGTCATTGTTTACTTCCTCCAAAATTTGAGGAATTAGTAAACGACCTAGTTTTTTTCTTTCAGAGTAAATATCTGGGTCAGAACCTCTAGAGAAATATATTCGCTCAAATGAACAGGATTTTTGTTCCAATCTCTCAATGAACGGAGATTCCTTCACGGAACCATCCATATGAATGACCAAGGCAGATCCTGGAGTAATTTCTTGAATTTGGTCATAGGCGCAATTGAAACTGGTTTTAATGGCCTGCTTTTCGGAAGCCACTACTACCACTTCCTCATCCATGTAATAATAAGCAGGACGAATACCTGCCGGGTCACGGGCTACAAAAGAAGCCCCATATCCCGTTAAACCAACCATGGCATAACCTCCATCAAAATCCTTACAAGAACGTTCTAATACCCGAACCAGGTCGATTTGTTCCGCAAGGACATCAGAAAGCTCAGGGTTTTCATATTGATCACGGAACTTCAAAAATTGTCTTTGGTTTTCCTCGTCCAAAAAGTGGCCAATTTTCTCCATTACCGTCACGGTATCCACCTTTTCTTTGGGGTGCTGTCCTAGAGAAACTAACTTATCAAATAAATCATCCACATTGGTCATATTGAAGTTTCCTGCCATTACCAAATTGCGGCTTCTCCAGTTACTTTGTCGTAACATAGGATGACAATTTTCAATTTCATTTTGACCATGTGTGCCATAGCGTAAGTGTCCTAATAAAACTTCTCCAGTAAAGGCTACATTATCTTGCCACCAAGCCGCATCATGGCTAGGGTCTATGCCCGTTTCTCTTTTAACGTCTTTGGCTAATTTTTGAGCTTTTCTGAATTTCTTATTGATTTTTCCGAAGATATCGGCGACTGCTTGTGGCTCTACTGAGCGGTACCGACTGATATATCGGCTTCCAGGATTAACATTGATTTTGATATTGGCGACTCCAGCTCCATCTTGACCCCTATTGACTTGTTTTTCCATCATCAAGTACAACTTGCTCAGGCCATAAGTCGGCGTTTTATACTTATCCAGATAATACTGAAATGGTTTGCGCAGACGAATTAGGGCAATCCCACATTCGTGCTTTATTGAATCAGACATTGGGTGTTTCAGAAGAGGTTTTATCTCAAAATCGAGTACAAAATTAAATAATAAATTAATGGCTCAGATGAATTTGCCTTTATTTATTTCCTTACTTTAAGAAATTCCAAATTGCCGTTGGAGTAATGAAGCATCCTAAAATTAAGACCACCAAAACCGCATAAACCCATAAGTTTTTATTTTCGTCACTAATGATGAGTGTATTTTCATTCCTACTTTTCTTAAAGTACATATAGTAAGGAATTTTCAAGTAATAGAATATGCCAATAGCTGTTGTCAAAACTGCTGTTATGAACAAGACTAATGTTAAGATTTGATTGCTATTTTGATATTTTTCCCACAAAAGAGAAAAATAGGTTACTTTGGCGATAAAACTTCCTGCTGGAGGTAAACCAGCTAACGCTACTAAACCCAGTAAGAGAAATAGTGAATTTAATGGATGAGTTTTTGACCATCCACTCCATGGTTCTAAGTCATTGGACTGGTAAGTATTGCGTGGGGCTTGATCAATGATATAAAAAACTAAAACTGTACTCAGTCCGTAAATCAAGGAATAAAATGTTAAGGATTCCACGGCTTGCTGACTAGGAAATAACCAAGCCATGGCCATAAATCCTCCATGAGCAATACCCGAATAAGCCATGAGTCGCTTGGTATTTTGCTGGCTTAGTGCTCCCAAATTCCCAATCAACAGGGTTAGTATAGCAAAAAATGCAATCGGAACTTCTAATGCAATTGGGATGAAATGAAGCAAGCGAATTCCTAAAAAAGTAATGGCTATTTTAGGGGCGGTTGATATCCAAGCCATCCACGCAGCAGGTAAACTTTCTATTACATCTGGACTCCAAGGATGAAAGGGTGCCAAAGACAATTTAAAAAAGAGGGAACAAGCCACTAGGCTTAATGCAAGTCCTACCAGTAAAGGATCAGAGGAAGTAATTCCCCGACTGAATGCTGGGTCTGAAATTAGCAGGGTACCGGTTATTCCATAAATAAATGAAATGCCATACAGCAAAAAGGCAGTACTAGCTAAACCAAATAACACATATGGCAACACCGCTCGGGAACCTTCAGCATCTTTCCTAATACCCACCAGTAGGTAAGTGCCCAATGACATCCATTCGATACTTAGAAAAATACTCAACCAATGGCTGCTAATGGACACTAACAAAGCTCCACCCAAAATGGATAAAAAGCCAATTTTTTCTTCAAACTGAAAGCTTTTTTGTTGGGCCTGATTGATCAAGATTAATATTATAGACAAAAATAGGATAAGCGAATTGACAGAATTGCTACCAGCATTAATCCAAAATGTAGAAAAGGAGGCCCAGCCCACAAGTCCAGTTTGCATACGTTGAATAGCCAAAACTAATGCCAATAAGAGACCAATTTGTGTGACGAAATACCTCCAGGAACTCGCAAATCTTTGGCTTCGTCCATGTAAAAACAGTTCCGCCAATATTCCTACCATTACCCAAATAATGACCACTAGTTCAGGAATCATGAGGGAAAGCCCTTGACTGATTCCTTCAAGTTTTTGGGGTAGAGTTTGTAATATTTCTGGAGAGAACATAGTGTAAACTTACAGCTTTTTTACCTATTAATTTTTTGACTCAGATAATGGGCAGTTGGATTGTCCTCCAACATTATCATTTCCTCCGGACTTCCTTCAAAGCAAATTTGTCCACCAGCTTCTCCACCATCAGGTCCTAAGTCAATGATATGATCTGCACATTTGATGACTTCCATGTTATGTTCAATGATGATGACGCTGTCGCCTTGTTCCACTAAATCATTCAATGCTTTTAATAGCTTTTTGATATCATGAAAGTGCAATCCTGTGGTAGGTTCGTCAAAAATAAATAAGGTCTTGCCTTTATTGGGATTTCCCTTGCCTAAAAAGCTTGCCAATTTGACCCTTTGGGCCTCTCCACCTGAGAGCGAGTTTGATGATTGGCCTAATTTAATATAGCCTAAACCCACTTGAAATAAAGGATCAATTTTTTCTGCAATTTTTGGTGTTTTGGTCCTAAAAAACTCCACGGCCTCTTCCACAGTCAAATCAAGTACTTCGGCAATATTTTTTTCTTGGAATTTGACATCTAGGATTTCTTGTTTGAACCGACTTCCCTGACATGACTCACAGACAAGTTTGATGTCCGCCATGAATTGCATCTCTATGGTAATTTCCCCTTCTCCCTGACAGGTTTCACAACGCCCTCCTTCCACATTGAATGAAAAATGGGAGGGTTTGTATCCCCTTGTCTTTGCCAAGGGCAGTTCAGAGAATAAGGCTCGAATGGCGTCATAGGCCTTGATGTAGGTGACGGGATTGGAACGAGAAGATTTACCGATGGGTTGTTGATCAACCATCTCTACTCCTGCAATTTGAGAAATACTTCCCTTTAATTCCTTGAATTTACCTGTTTCTTCTGTACCCAATTGCAATTGTCTAAGCAGAGCAGGGTATAATATTTTACGAATCAGCGTGGATTTTCCAGAACCACTAACACCAGTAACTACTGTTAGTACACCCAAAGGTATCTTAACAGAAATATTTTGTAAGTTGTTCTCATTAGCCCCAACTATTTCAATATGTGCCAAACTTTTTCTTCGGAAGCTTGGAATCTCGATTCTGTCCTCTCCGTGTAAAAAACGTAATGTATGACTTCCTGTATGCTCATTTAATAAGGCTTGCTGCCAATTTCCCTGGAAGATTAATTGGCCTCCATGTCTACCTGCTTCCGGTCCAATATCAATAATTTGATCCGCAGCACGCATGATATCTTCCTCATGTTCTACTACGATAACGGTATTACCCATTTTTTTCAACGTAAGCAATACCGAGATGAGTCTTTCTGTATCTCTGGGATGCAGTCCGATGCTTGGTTCATCCAAAATGTACATAGAACCTACCAGAGCACTTCCCAAGGAGGTAGCTAGTTTAATGCGTTGAAACTCGCCACCAGATAAGGTAGAGCTAAGTCGGTTAAGGGTCAAATACCCTAAACCTACTCGGTTCATGTAATCTAAACGATTGTTGATTTCAATTAATATTCTACGGGCAACTTGCTGTTCTGATTCGGTAAAATTCACTTCGTCAAAAAAGTTTTTTACCTTAGAAATTGGCCACAAAACCATATCGATGATGGAATGACCGTGAATTTTGACATAGGCCGCATCCTTTCTTAATCGAGAGCCTAGGCATTCTGGACAAGTGGTTTTTCCACGGTATCTGGAAAGTAAGACACGGTATTGGATTTTATAGGTCTCTTTTTCTAGGTGTTCGAAAAACTGATTTAACCCAGCAAAATATTTGTTTCCTGTCCAGAGTAATTGCTTCTCTTTGTCGTTCAGGTCTTTATAAGGTCTATGAATAGGGAAATCAAAACTTACTCCATGCCTAATCAATGGATAAAGCCACTCATTCATCCGCTCACTTCTCCAAGGGGCAATGGCCCCTTCATAAATGGAGAGTTCTGGGTCTGGGAATACCAAGTCGGGGTCTATTCCCAATACTTTTCCATAACCCTCGCAGTTTTTGCATGCTCCATAGGGATTATTGAAGGAAAAGAGATTTAGACTAGGTTCTTCAAAGTAGATACCATCTAGTTCAAATTTGTCAGAAAAAATCCTTTTTTCATGTCCCTCTAACTCCACCCAACAGATGCCTTCCCCCTCAAAATAGGCAGTCTGAACAGAATCACCTAGTCGAAATTGGGTTTCTTCATCATCTGATTTCGCGATGAGGCGATCTATCAAAATGGCCAAATCACCTGATTTTTTGTCAATTTTTTCTAGTTGCGCATCATCTTCAACCAAATCCTCCAATGGAATGATGTCATTCCCTAATTTTAAACGGGTATATCCTTTTTGAATTAATAATTGACATTCATTTTTTAAGCTTCGATCTTCATGACGCAGCAAAGGTGCCAAAATAATAACTTTTTTCTGGTCATGTTGAAGTATCCAATCTACTATATCAGATACCGCATCTTTTTTGACTTCTAGACCCGAGATAGGGGAGTAGGTTTTACCGATTCGGGCAAAGAGAAGTTTGAGGTAATCATAAATTTCTGTAGTAGTCCCTACGGTAGACCTAGGATTCTTGGAATTGACTTTCTGTTCAATTGCTATAGCCGGCGAAACACCTTTAATATAGTCCACTGCCGGTTTTTCCATTCTGCCTAAAAACTGTCGAGCGTAGCTGTTCAAGCTTTCTACATACATACGCTGTCCCTCGGCAAATAAGGTGTCAAATGCCAAAGAGGATTTACCTGAACCAGATAAACCAGTAATCACGACCAATTGATTGCGGGGAATGGCGACATCCAAATTTTTCAAATTATGGACACGCGCACCTTTGATGATAATATGTGTTCTAGGGTCTAATTTTTCTATTCCCTGATCGTCTACCAAACTCGAATTCAAATGATTCATATAACAAAATTATCCTTTAATTTTGTTAATCGTATTTTCAACATCATAATCCTCCATTTTTTTCGTTTCTACTCAAAAATAAATTCATGAAGCAGCTATTATTACTTGTTTTTTTAATCTGTGTTGGTGGAGCGTTAGAATCCAGAGCTCAGGATCCTGTGGTCATAAAAGAAGATGGAGCTAAGGGAGACTTGGATGTGGAACCAGATGTAAGTGAATTATCGTTCCGTCAACGATTACATTTTGGAGGTGGACTTTCTGGATTGAGCTTTGGTAATCCTACCAGTATTGGTGTTTCACCCATGGTGGGCTATTCTTTAGCCAATAATACCATTGTGGGATTGGGTGTAAGTTACCAATATTATTCGGTGAACTACGGAGGCAGTATCGGAAAAATAACAAGTAATTTATTGGGTGAGCGGGTATTTATTCGTCAATATATTCCTACTTTGACAGCTCTCTTGGGACAAAGCTATTTAGTAGGTCAGGTGGAGAATTATTCCAACTTATCTCAAAGCAACAATATTTATAATTTAGGCTATTCCAATCCAGTCTTAGTGGGTATCGGAATAGGTTCTAAGCTAGGCATTAACCTTTCGGTGATGTATGACTTAAATTATAGTTCTTCCTCAGGCAAAGTGTCTCCTTATGGCTCGGCATTGGTTGTCCAAGTAGGTGGATTTTTCTTTTAATTTTCAAAACATTTTTTGGGAAATATAGGTATTACACTGCAGTGAGCATGATGTAAAAAGAAATGAGGATTTTCATTTTTTTTAATAATAAAACTTCATTTTTTTTTCGCAGAATTGCTTAATTTCGAATTCATGTTTTACCCTAATCATCTAACCTGACAATGATTGAGCCTCTATTAGTTGAAGATCCCAACCGATTCGTACTTTTTCCGATTAAACATAATGATATTTGGAAGTTTTATAAGCAGGCGGAGGCCTCCTTTTGGACAGCGGAGGAGATTGACTTACAGCAAGATTTAGCCGATTGGAAGAAAATGAATGATGGTGAACGTCACTTCATTTCTCATGTTTTAGCATTTTTTGCGGCTTCCGATGGTATCGTAAATGAGAACCTAGCCAATAACTTTTTGAAAGAGGTTCAATATGCGGAGGCCAAATGTTTTTATGGATTTCAGGTGATGATGGAGAACATCCATTCAGAGACTTATTCTTTGTTGATTGATACTTACATTCAAGACCCAAAAGAGAAGGATCGTTTGTTGAGAGCTATTGAGACGATTGACTGTGTGAAGAAAAAAGCAGAGTGGGCCTTGAAATGGATTGAGAGTGATAGTTTTGTTGAGCGTTTGATTTCATTTGCCGCGGTAGAAGGAATTTTCTTCTCGGGCTCTTTTTGCTCGATATTCTGGTTAAAGAAGCGTGGATTAATGCCGGGCTTATCATTCTCCAATGAATTGATTTCAAGAGATGAAGGTTTACACTGTGATTTTGCTTGCTTATTGTATACAGATCACATCAAAAATAAAGTATCGCAGGAGCGTGTATATGAGATTATTACCAATGCGGTAGAAATTGAAAAGGAATTTGTGACTGTAGCTCTTCCAGTATCATTAATTGGTATGAATGCTCAGTTGATGTGTCAATACATCGAGTTTGTTGCTGACCGTTTATTGGTGGCGCTAGGCTGTAAAAAATACTATAATGCCACCAATCCGTTCGACTTTATGGAAATGATTTCCTTGCAAGGCAAAACTAACTTCTTTGAGAAACGTGTGGCAGAGTATCAAAAATCTGGAGTAATGTCAGATAAAGATACTATGTCATTCAGTTTGGATGAAGATTTCTAGGAAAAACTTATTTGATATATTCAGCGCCCTCGCCGTTTGGTGGGGGTGTTTTTTTTACCACCTTTCTATTATCATGGGGATGACCAAGCCTATCACGATACCGGATATGACCAGCACTAAGGATTGCATTTTGATTTTGGTTAATCGCATGATGAGGCTGGAAAGGATGAGAATGCTAATCACTACAATGATTTGGCCTATTTCCAAACCTATATTAAAGGCAAAAAGAGGGCCCACAATAGATTGTTCTTTGCCCAATAGGCTTTGCAGATAATTAGAAAAACCTAGGCCATGAATCAGGCCAAAGATTCCAACCAAGAGGTATTTTAAAGAAGAGTTTTTTTGTTTTTTTAGTCCAGCATCTTGAAAGCTAAAATTCCCAATTGCTGAAAGAAAGATGGTGCAAGGAATTAGAAATTCAATCCAATGCATGGAAACCTGGATCCATCCCATGGTGGCAAGTCCAAGGGTAAGTGAATGACCAATGGTGAAGGCGGTAATTAAAAAGAAAAGATTTTTGCTGTCTGAAAACCGGTATATACAGGTAAGAGATAAAATAAAAAGCAGGTGGTCTAATGCTTGTATATTTAATATATGTTCAAGGCCAAGTGTCAAATAGGTATTAAAATAGGTCATGATGCGTGGTTTTTGGGTAAAAATATTGAAATTCAGGAAAATATAGCAAATAAGATTTATATATATGTCCGCTTTTGATTACATCATCGTAGGTGCAGGTACAGCAGGATGCGTTTTAGCTAATCGATTATCGGCCAATCCTAAAAATTCTGTTTTACTGGTGGAGGCTGGAATAAATAGCCGTGATCCTCGTGTGGATATGCCATCTGCATATTCTTTATTACAGAAAAGTTATTTGGATTGGCACTTTTACACGGAACCTCAAAGCAAGTTAAATGGGCGACGAATATATCAACCTAGGGGTAAGGCGATAGGAGGGAGCAGTGCGATTAATTGTATGGCTTACATTCGGGGTAATAAAGCCGATTTTGATGATTGGGAGGTAAGTGGATGTTCAGGTTGGGGATATCAAGAGATGTTGTCATATTTCAAGAAATCCGAGAGAAATACCTTTTTTAACAATGAGTATCATGGTCAAGATGGGCCGGTGACAGTTAGTAATGCCATACATATTAGTCCTTTTGGGAAGGCATTTGTAGAAGCCTGTCAGGAGGTAGGAATGCCTGAAAATCCAGATTTTAATGGGGTAAGGCAGGTTGGAGCTGGATATTTTCAATTCAATATTCACGAAGGGGTCCGTTGTTCTGCGGCCAAAGGATTTATTGAGCCTGCTATCAAGCGGAGCAACCTACAAGTAATCAGTCAATTTCATGTAGCTTCACTTATTCGAAAGGGGGAGAGAATTATGGGTGTTCGTGGTTATTTGAAAGGAGGAAAAAAGCTCGTCGAGTTTCAAGCCAAGCAGGAGGTTATATTGTCGGCAGGCTCCTTCCAAAGTCCCCAAATCTTGATGCTTTCGGGCATAGGTGACCCAGATTATTTGACAAGTTTTGGGATTGATTGTCAGCATGCCTTGGTGGGAGTAGGGAAGAATTTATCCGACCATGTATTCATCAATATGAATGCCCGAGCCAATACGGCGGGGGAATCCTATAACATGGCTTTAAATTTGAAGAACTTTGCCACCTACATTATGAGTCATCAAGGCCCTTTGGCTGCTAGCCCGCTCGAAGCCTGTGCTTTTTTTGATTCTGTAAACCATTCGGAGCGCCCTGACTTGCAATTTCACTTTACCTCTGCTTGGGCATATGACTTGTATGATAAAGATAATTTGCCTCTTTCAGATGGTTTTACGGTATTGCCAACCTTATTAAAACCCAAAAGTCGGGGATATGTAGGTTTACATTCTACCAATCCGATGGACGCTCCTTTAATTGATCCTAAATTCTTATCTGATGCAGGTGGGGAAGATTTAGCTACCTTGGTTCGAGGAGTCAAATTAGCTAAAGAAATTATGCTTTCCTCTGCTTTTGAACCACTGAGGTTAAATGATCAGTTGAATTTTCCTGCTCCTGGTGAATGGACTGATGATTATATACTGAATCATATACAAGCGGCTTTGGAATGTGTCTATCATCCCGTGGGTACCTGTAAAATGGGTGTCGATGAGGAGGCTGTGGTAGACCCTCAAAGTATGAAAGTACGGGGATTGTCGGGTCTTAGGGTGGTAGATGCCTCCATTATGCCCGATTTGGTAGCAGGAAATACGAATGCAGCTGTCATGGCTATCGCAGAAAAAGCCGCCGATTTGATTCTAGATTTTGATTTTGAGTAAGAAATTGATGAATATTGTTTTTATGTTTAAAAAGTATCCTATGAAAAACCTATTTCTAACAATCGCGTGCCTTGGCACGTCCTTTTATCTTATGGCACAGAAAGCTGATGTGAGCTCTTTGAGAGAAGCTGAATTAAATCGATTTAAAATCATGGTGGCACAAGATGGTGCTGGATTGGATAAAGTCTTGCACAAAGACTTGGTCTATATTCATTCATCAGGTACACAGGATTCGAAGGCTTCTTACATTGAATCTATCGTTTCACAAAAGACCATTTATGCCATTATTGAACCAGAGGAATTTACGCAACGTGTGTATGGTAATATTGGGATTAACACAGGAATCGTCAATGTGACCAACAAAAAAGACGGAGCTTTTTTGCCGGTTAACCGTTTGAAGTTTACAGACATTTACATTTTTGAAAATGGCCGTTGGCAAATGCTTTCATGGCAATCATTGAAGATTAACAAATAGGCTTCAATTCCTCTGCAAATTCCTCTATGCTTTTGTAAATGAGATCTAATTCCTCATTTTGGATGCAATAAGGAGCTAAAATGTACAAAGTATTACCCAGGGGTCTCAATAAGACCCCTTTTTTTATGAAATATTGGTAAGCCCTGTCACGCAGCGGGTGCATGTACCCAGTGCTTTCTCCCGTGTGCAAATCCAAGGCTAGAATTGTTCCTCTTTGACGTACATTTTGAATGATAGGATGCCCTTTTTTAGAAGCCACCCATTTTTCATGATGGTCAGAAACTCGCTGTATGTTGGACCATGTTTCCTCCTTCTCCATTATATCCAAGCTGGCATTAGCTGCTGCGCAGGCTAATGGATTGGCCGTGAAAGAATGGGAATGGAATAGGGTTTTTTTACGATCCTCCGATAAAAAACTATGGAATATATCATTGGAGCAGCAAGTGACCCCCATGGCCATCATTCCGCCTGTAAGTCCTTTGGACAAACAAACGATATCGGGTTTATGGCTTAGATAGTCCATGGCAAACCATTTACCCGTTCTTCCAAATCCAGTCATGATTTCATCGGCAATACATAAAATGGCGTGTTCATGTGCCAATTGAATTAAAGCATCCAGGGTGCTTGGCTCGTACATGAGCATACCTCCGGCCCCTTGAACCAATGGCTCAAAAATAAAGGCAGCATAGACATCAGGTTCTGCTTCCAATTTATTTTTCATATCCTGCAGACAAGCCTCAGGATTTCCTGGTTGGGAGATAAACTCCACCTCAAAAAGCATATCTTGGAAGGGAGCATTGAACGAACTAGGTGCGCCTAGACTCATGGCTCCAAAGGTATCGCCATGGTAAGCATCTTGTAAAGCAAGGATTTTTCTTTTTTTGGTATGACCCTGATTATAATAAAATTGTAGCGCCATTTTGATGGCTACTTCTACCGCCGTACTGCCATTATCTGAGAAAAATACCTTATGAAAATGTTTAGGCAAATGACTTAAAAGTCTTTCTGATAGCCTTATGGCTGGTTCATGGGTGAATCCGGCAAAAATTACTTGCTCTATTTTTAGGGCTTGTTCGTAAACTTTTTTAGCTAAATAGGGATGTCCATGACCGTGAATATTGACCCACCAAGAGCTTATGGCATCTAAATATTTATCCCCATTGGCACCATATAGCCAACAACCTTCCCCTCGAGTAATGGGGATAGAAAATGGTTCAATTTGATGCTGAGTAAATGGATGCCAAATAGCGGCAGCATCACGCTGCACGTAGGAATTATAGTTGGAACTGTTGGGCATACTGATTTACGATAATTTCATTTATTTGCTCTTCTTCACGTACACGTAACAGAAAGGGTAATTGCGTATACTGCAGGATAAATTTTTCTCCTGAAGCATTTTCTGGGCCATTGAAAACAATTCCTACCATGGGTATGGAATTTTGTTTCAGGAATTCATAGGTCAACAGGGTATGATTGATGCTACCTAAATAGTTCTTACTCACTAAAATGATGGGAGCGTTCAAGTGTTTGATTAAGTCAATGTTTGTTTGCTGGTCATTGATGGGTACCATAATACCACCTGCAAGTTCAATAACTAAGTTGTTGGAGGTTTCAGGGCGTTTAAAATGGTCAATTTGGATAGTGACTCCATCTATTTCAGCAGCGGTATGAGGCGATAGTGGTTGAGTAAGGCGATACGTGGATGGCCATACTTTTAGCTTAGGATGTTTTACCCATTGTTGAATCCAATAAGCATCTCCTTGATCTAAATCGCCGGATTGGATGGGTTTCCAATAATCGGCTTGTAAAGCCTGCGTCACGATAGCAGAAATGACTGTTTTTCCTACTTCGGTACCTATTCCTGCTATAATAAATGTTTGACTCATAGATTAGATTCCAATAATTGAATGATTCGTAGTATATCTTTTTCTTCTGATAGCGCACTCAAGGTGATACGAATGCGTTCTTCCCCATTAGGAACTGTTGGAGAGACAATTGGTTTCACGCCAAAGCCATTTTTTTGAGCGAAAATGGCCAATCTTCTAACTTCTGTATTTCCAGGCACAATGAAGGTTTGTATGGTACTTTGGCTCTTTTTCCAGTTGGAATGCCTGGCATGTTTCTGGAAAAATGCGATTTTTTGTTGTAGTTTTTCTCTTAATTCATCTTGTTCTTGGATGAATTTCAAGGTGCTTAGCAGGGAGGAAACATGCATAGGACTAGGCGCAGTCGAGTAAATGAAAGATCTAGCAAAATTGACGAGGTACTCCTTTAAAATTTGCGAACCTAGAACTACTGCTCCCGAATTTCCCCAGGCTTTTCCAAATGTGATTACTCGAGCAAAAACCTTTGAACTTAAACCCAATTCTTGAACAAAGCCAGCACCATGTTGACCGTATAAACCGCCAGCATGAGCCTCATCTACAATTAATTCGAAATCAAATGTTTGCTGAAGTCGGACCAATTCATCGAAGGGCGCCTTATCGCCGTCCATGGAATAGATGGACTCCACCACTACCCATTTTCTTTGTTTAGGATATTTTGCCAATTCAAGGGCTAATTTTTCCCAATCATTATGTTGGAATATAACTTTTTTCGCTTTTCCTAATCTTATGCCATCAATGATGCTGGCATGCAATAATTGGTCACAAAAAATGATGTCATCTTCCTGGGTGATGGATGATAATAAACCCAGGTTAGCCTCAAAGCCGGAACCGAATAATAAAGCTGCTTCAGCCTGATGCATTTGAGCACAAGCCGACTCAAATGTTTCGGTTAAGGAATTATGCCCAGAGATAAGTCGCGAACCCGTGGCACCATTGAACGGGATTTGTCCTTGATTCTTTTCAAACCAAAGTTCAAAGTCTTTGGAGATCAGCTGTTTTAGTTCAGTATTTCGGGCAAGGCCTAGGTAATCATTTGAGCAAAAATCAATCAAATGATCCACAGTTTGTAAGTGGCGTAAGAGGCCAACTTCGCTACGGATTTTTAATTGTTCAGCTAAAAAAGATCGGACTTTGCTCATAATTTCATCCATTAAATTACAAAAATAATGCGCTGAGAAAGGGAATTGATGAGGATATACCCCAATTTTATCCAAAATATTGATTAAACGTACAAAAAACTTAAAAAAGCCTTGACAAATTGCGTCTTGTAGTGTAGTATTGCACTGCGATTTCGTATCGCAAGTGCTCTATTCAGTATTTCAGATTCCATTCCATCCATTGTTAGTTTCACAATTTTGTAGATAATTCTGCTGTAAGGCATATCGCAAAATCCTTTTGAACAGGAATCAGGACTGCTATTCATTTAAGATTCATCATTTCCCATTTTATGGAAGAGAAACCGATCAGGAGAGTAAAGAAAGTACAAGAAGATTTACCTGCTACTGAACGCCCGAAAAGGCAAAGAATTAAGAAACCTGGAGACGCAAACGCAGTTTCAGCTCCAAGTTCAGAATTGGACATGGAAGCCACTGTAGCCGGTGAGCAAGCATCTCCCTCAACTAACCACATAGCTACTCAAGTAGAAGAACCCATTGAGTACGATGCTATTATTCCTGCAGAAGAGTTTTTGGTTGATACTTCATTTGTAACGGGTGAAGAAACAGGTGCAGAGGCAAGGGCGGCCCAAGGAAGTCCCGAGGACTTGAAAAAACTGCCTAAAGAAGAGGCTCCTGTAGTTCCTCAAGCACATTTTAAGCGTTCCAATTACAATCAGGTAATTAAGGAATTAGATGGTTTGATTGAAAATGAGGGGGTATTGGAAATTATGCAAGAAGGAGGATATGGCTTTATGCGTTCCTCTGATTATAATTACCTGGCCTCACCTGATGATATCTATGTATCTCCTTCCCAAATCAAGATGTTTGGTTTGAAAACAGGTGATACCATCAAAGGATCCATTCGTCCTCCAAAAGAAGGAGAGAAATACTTTGCCTTATTGAAGATTGAAACGGTTAATGGCAAAACCACGGACGAAATCAGGGATCGTATTAATTTTGAATATCTTACTCCTTTATTTCCAGAGGAAAAATTGAATTTATCTACTTCTGCAGATAATTATTCAACCCGAATTTTAGATCTTTTTGCGCCGATTGGTAAAGGGCAGCGTGGTATGATTGTGGCACAACCCAAAACGGGTAAAACTGTCCTATTAAAGGATATTGCCAACGCTATTTCGAGGAATCATCCAGAGGTTTATTTGATTATTTTGTTGATCGATGAACGTCCTGAAGAGGTAACAGATATGCAACGCTCTGTACGTGCTGAGGTAATTTCTTCTACTTTTGATGAGCAAGCAGAGCGTCATGTTAAAGTGGCGAGCATTGTATTGGAAAAAGCCAAACGTATGGTCGAATGCGGTCATGATGTGGTAATTTTATTAGATTCTATCACCCGTTTGGCTCGTGCATATAATACGGTGGTTCCTTCTTCTGGTAAAATTTTATCTGGAGGGGTGGATGCTAATGCTTTACACAAGCCAAAGCGTTTCTTTGGAGCTGCTCGAAATGTAGAAAATGGGGGTTCTTTGACCATCATTGCTACTGCCTTGATTGAGACAGGTTCTAAGATGGATGAAGTGATTTTTGAAGAGTTTAAAGGAACAGGTAATATGGAATTGCAGTTAGACCGTAAATTGTCTAACCGCCGTATATATCCTTCTATTGATGTTACTGCATCTGGTACACGTAGAGAAGATTTATTGATGGATCCTGCGGTATTGCAACGTGTTTGGATCTTGCGTAAGCACATGTCAGACATGAACTCCGTAGAAGCCATGGAATTCTTGCAGCAGCAAATGAAGGGTACGCGTACCAACGAAGAGTTTTTAGTATCGATGAATCGATAAGATGAGTATTTTACCCAAAGAATTATTTTCATGGGAAAAGACTGATCATCTACAACCTGTATGGTTTGTGGGTCATGGTAGTCCTATGAATGCCTTGGCAAATAATCCATTCACACAACATTTAAATCAATTAGGTAAGACCGTTTTGGAGCAAAATACGCCCAAAGCGGTCTTAGTTATTTCAGCCCATTGGTTGACAAGAGGCACTTTTGTTCAAGCCAGTCCTCAACCCAAAATCATTTATGATTTTGGGGGATTTCCTCCCGCATTACACACTTTTCAATATCCAGCCAAAGGAGATGCTGAGGAGGCAGTTTATCTGGCTTCTCATAGTAAATCCATTCATGCCACTACTGAGTGGGGGCTGGATCATGGCGCCTGGACGGTTTTGTGTCACTTATTTCCTCAGGCCAATATTCCAGCATTTGAAGTATCTATTGATTATGGCCAACCATTGGAGTATCATGTTCAATTAGCTCAGGAATTACAGTTTTTACGAGAAAGAGGAGTTTTGATTTTAGGAAGTGGCAATATTGTGCATAACCTTCGAGCTAGTATGGCCAATTTAGGCAATGGTCGTGAGGCCTTCGGCTATGCTTGGGCTCAGGAATTTGATAGTTGGTCAAGTCAAAAAATACTTGATAAAGATGTGAATGCATTGATTCATTATGAAGGTGCGCCGGGAGGTATGGAATCTGTTCCTACACCTGATCATTATATACCTATGTTATATGCCTTAGCCTTAGCCCGTAAAGGGGAGGAAGTTCATTATACTTTCGATGAACTGGTGTATGGTGGTATTTCGATGCGCTGTTTTGAAATCAAGTAATTCGAATTAATTCCAATTTTCGAAGGTTTTTTCAATCATCCGACAGGCAGTGTTGATTTCTTCTTCCGTGATACAAAGTGGGGGGGCTAAACGAATTTTATTACCATGGGTTGGTTTGGCTAATAAGCCCGCTTGCATTAAGGATAGACAAATTTTCCAAGCAATAGGGCTAGTTTCAATCGTGTTGATTTCAATGGCACAAAGAAGTCCTTTACCTCGTACTTCTCGAATCAAAGGATATTTTTCGGCAAGTTTCTTTAAATAATTTCTCAATTGTATTCCTCTCCATTTTGCATTTTCCAACAGATTTTCTTCTTCTAGAATGTCAATGGCCTCGCAAGCTATAGCGCATGCCAAAGGATTTCCTCCAAAAGTGGAACCATGTTCACCGGGTTTTAAACAGAGCATGATTTCATCCCGACAAAGCACGGCAGAAACTGGCATTATACCTCCAGAGAGAGCTTTTCCGAGTAGAAGTATATCTGGTTTTAGATTTTCATGGTCACAGGCAAGCCATGATCCAGTTCTCCCTAAGCCCGTTTGAATTTCATCAGCTATGAATAAAACTTGAGATTTTTGGCATAGGTCATAGGCTTTTTTTAAGTAACCTGTATCGGGCAAAATGACACCAGCTTCTCCCTGGATTGGTTCTACCATAAAACCAGCTATATGTGGATTCTGTAAGGTTTCTTCTAATGCCTTCAAATCGTTGTAAGGGATTTTAATGAAGCCAGGTAAAAATGGGCCGAAGTTCGTATAGCTTTGAGGGTCATTTGAGGCAGAGATGGCTGCTAAAGTCCTTCCCCAAAAATTTCCCTCTGCCACGATGATTTGTGCTTGATTAGAAGGAATTCCTTTTATTTCGTAGGCCCATTTACGACATAATTTCAGGGCAGATTCACCAGCTTCTACACCTGTATTCATGAAAAGTACTTTATCGTAGCCAAACTTTTCTGCTAATTTCTTTTCCGCTAATCCCAATTGATTATTGTAAAATGCTCTGGAGCTTAGTGTTAATTGTTGGGCTTGCTGATATAATTTACTAATCAATCTGGGGTGACAATGTCCTTGATTCACTGCACTATAAGCTGATAAAAAATCGATGTATTTTTTTCCATCAACATCCCAAACGGAAGCGCCTTTCCCTCTTTCTAACACGACAGGTAGAGGATGATAATTATGGGCACCATATTTCTCTTCCAGTTCGATATATTGTTGGCTATTCATGGGTTAAAGGTTTCTGGATTTATTAGGTTGTAAGGATTTTAAGGTTTAAATGGTTTTTGGTTTTTTGTATTTTTATGTTACATTAGATTTGACAACTTTTTAAAAGTTGTCAAATCTAAGTTCAATACTTGTCAAATCTAAGTCATTTTTTATAAAAACAAAGGTTCCATTTTATTGGCTAAAATGGAACCTAAAACTTGATAATTTGAATCAATTAATTGAATTTATAGAAGTTCATAAATTCCTGCTACTCCTTGTCCACCACCAACGCAAGCCGTAACCATACCATATTTTTGATTTCTTCTTCGCATCTCATTGAGAAGTTGGATAGACAATTTTGCACCGGAGCATCCGAGTGGGTGTCCTAGGGCGATGGCCCCTCCGTTGACATTTACTCGAGAAGGATCGATTCCTAAGGTTTTGATTACTGCTAAGGATTGAGCAGCAAATGCTTCATTCAATTCAATTTGATCTATATTGTCTAAAACTAATCCCGCTTTTTTCAAAGCGATAGGGATGGCTTCCACTGGTCCAATTCCCATAAGACTTGGCTCAACCCCAGCGGTGGCATAACTTACCATGCGGGCAATAGGCTGCACGTTTAATTCTTTTAAGAATTTTTCAGAGACAACCATGACAAATGCCGCACCATCAGAAGTCTGAGAGGCATTTCCAGCAGTAACAGTTCCACCCATGGCAAATACAGGCTTCAATTTGGCTAGTGCCTCTAAAGTGGTATCAGCACGCGGGCCCTCGTCTTGACTTACTACCGTTGTACGTGTTTTCTTTTTACCCTCTTTGGCATCAAAATAATTTTCTGTTACATTAATGGGAACAATCTCTGAAGTAAACTTGCCTTCTTGGATGGCTGCCAATGCTTTCATATGCGACTGATAGGCAAAGTTATCTTGTTCCTCCCGACTCACCTCGTATTTTTTACTAACTGCTTCTGCCGTTAATCCCATACCTATATAATAGTCAGGGTGTTCAGTGGCTAAATCATAATTCAATACGGTTTTGTGGCCAAGCATCGGTAACATGGTCATGGACTCAGTACCTCCTGCAATCACACAATCCGCCATACCCGAACTCACTTTAGCGGAGGCTAAAGCTATAGCCTCTAGTCCCGAGCCACAATAGCGGTTAATGATAAATCCTGGTACGTTTTTAGGTAAAGAAAGTAAGGAAATATACCTTGCCATCTGCATGCCTTGCTCGGCTTCAGGAATGGCATTACCCACTATTAAATCATCCACATGAGCGGGATCTAGGTTGGGAACCTGCGCCACTAAATGCTTAATAACTTCCGCTGCCAAAGTATCAGGGCGAACGGTACGGAAACCTCCTCTATTGGCTTTAGCTACAGCTGTTCTGTAACCAGCAATGATATATGCGTTCATAATCAATGGATTTTCAATGAATTAATTTCTAGGTGGTTTTCCACCGTTTAAAAGACTACTGATACGTTCTAAGGTTTTCTTTTCACCAGAAAGTGATAAAAAGGCTTCCCTTTCTAGGTCAAGCAAGTATTGTTCTGTGACCATTTGAGGACTATCTAAATCACCTCCGCAAATGGCATATGCCAATTTGTTGGCAATTAGAGCATCATGGTCGGAAATATAATTTCCCATTTTCATGCTGAAAATACCTGCTTTAAACAAGGCTAAACCTTGTTTACCCTCCACCCAAACATCAGAGCGCTGTTGCTTTTGAACATATCCTGCATCAGCCAAGGCAAGTGCCTCTTTTTTGGCTTCTGCAATTAATTGGCTACGATTCAGTACGATTCGGTCAAATGGACGTAGGTAGTTCATTTCTTTTGCCTCATAAGCAGAGGTACTTACTTTGGCAGTTGCAATGTTCATGAAAGCTTGCTGTAGTCGGTTTAGTTCTACGTCTCCCGCCTGACGGGCATCTCCCATGCGCATCGCCATTTCTTTCGTTCCTCCACCTGCAGGGATTAGGCCAACTCCTACTTCTACTAATCCCATGTAGGTCTCTGCATGAGCCACCAATTTGTCGGCATGTAAACTAATTTCACATCCACCGCCTAGGGCTAGGGTATGCGGAGCCACCACCACCGGAATGGATGAATAGCGCACGCGCATCATGGTATTTTGGAATACAGCAATCATATTATTGACTTCGTCAAACTCTTGATTGGCTGCAAACATGAATAGCATTCCTAAGTTGGCACCAGCTGAGAAGGCTTCAACACCCTCATTACCAATCACTAATCCTCGGTAATTTTTTTCTGCCAGGTCAATGGCTTTTTGGACTCCTTCCAAAACTCCTTGTCCCATCGTATTCATTTTGGAATGAAATTCCAGGCAAATAATATCATCCCCCAAATCCACGATAGTCGCATCATCATTTTGATATACTACCTTCTCTGGTTTCAGCGTAGATAGGAAGATTTGATTTTCAATTCCCTCAATAGCACGGTAATTTTTGGAAACGATATCGTAATAAAGTCGTTTTCCGCCTTCATTTTTATAGAAGCTAGTAAAGCCTTTTTCGAGCATTTCCTGCACCCAAGCAGCAGCTTCCATACCATTCTCACGCATCAAGTCCAATCCTTTTTGAACTCCGATAGCATCCCATGTTTCAAAAATTCCCATTTCCCAACCAAATCCAGCACAAATGGCCTGGTCAATTTTCACCAAATCATCCGCAATCTCAGGAATACGGTGAGAAGCGTAGCGGAACCCATCTAAAATGGTTCTACGATAAAACTCACCAGCTAAATCTTTTCCAGCTAACAACACTTCAAAACGCTTTGGAAGGGCATCGATGGCCTTAGAGCGATCCAATGTTTCAAAGGAAAATTTTTGTGCAGGTCGGTATTCAAATGTTTGTAAATCAAGACTTAGGATCTCGGTTTTACCTTGGGCATTTTTTGTCTTTTTGTAAAAACCTTGTCCCGTTTTATCTCCTAGCCACTTATTTTCCATGAGTTTTTGAAGCATCTTTGGAAGTACGAAGATGTCTTTACTCTCATCGTTAGTTAGGGCTTTATGTAAATTATTAGCTACATGAACTGTAGTATCCAATCCCACCACATCAGACAAACGGAAAGTACCCGATTTAGGACGACCTACTACCTTGGATGTCAATTTGTCCACTTGCTCCACTGTTAAACCCAATTCTTCTACCACTTTCATGGTTTGCATCATGGAATATACTCCGACGCGATTCGCGATGAATGCAGGAGTATCTTTACATAAGACCGTGGTTTTACCTAAGTTGGTTTGACCAAATTTTAGTAAAAATTGAATGACGTGAGGAGAAGTTTGTGGAGTCGGAATAATCTCTAACAAACGCAAATACCTCGGAGGATTAAAGAAGTGTGTTCCACAAAAATGCTTTTGGAAGTCCTCACTTCGGCCTTCCGACATCAAATGAATCGGAATACCAGAGGTATTAGAGCTAATTAAAGTTCCTTTCGTTCTAATAGCATCAACTTTTTCGAACAAAGATTTTTTGATTTCTAAATTTTCCACGATAACCTCCATAATCCAATCCGCCGAAGCGATATCGGAAAGGTTATCATCAAAATTTCCCAGTTTTATGCGCTTCGCAAAGTCAGACACATACAGTGAGGCTGGTTTAGATTTCAAGGTTTGTTGAAAAGCTAAGTTAACAATCCGGTTTTTGACGGCGGGATGTGTCAAGCTCAGTCCTTTGGCGGTTTCCTCGGCGGTTAGTTCTTTAGGGGCAATGTCCAACAATAACACATCAACGCCAATATTGGCAAAGTGACATGCAATTCGTGAACCCATGATGCCTGAACCTAAAATGGCAACTTTTTTGATCGAACGATTCATTTGAATGATTGTTTTTATTAAAAACGAAAGCGCGTAAAGTTAATTAAATTTTGAAATGTTATGCAAGCATACTAATTTTTTTTGATAAAAAAATCTACCCTTCCGCTAAACCTCAACAGCGTTTTAAACGCTGTCGAGGTTAACGAAAAAATAAAAAATTATTGCTCCATATAACTGGTAATAGGTTCGCAAGCACAGATTAAGTTGCGATCACCATAGGCCGAATCAATGCGAGAAACGCTTGGCCAGAATTTATTTGATTTCACATAAGCTAATGGGAATACGGCCTTCTCTCTGCTATAAGGTCGATTCCATTCGCCCACTAACACTACGCTTTGTGTGTGCGGAGCATTTTTAAGCACATTGTTTGATTTATCGGCCAACCCATCTTCAATTTCTTGAATTTCAGCACGAATACTCAACAAAGCATCGCAGAAACGATCTAACTCCTCCTTATTTTCTGATTCAGTAGGTTCAATCATAAGGGTACCTGCCACAGGGAAAGATAAGGTAGGAGCATGGAATCCATAATCCATTAATCTTTTGGCAATATCTTCGGCCTCAATACCTGCACTTGCCTTGAACGGTCTACAATCGACAATCATTTCATGGGCACAGCGACCTTGTGAACCTGTGTATAAAATGTTGAATTTAGTTTCTAAACGAGCTTTGATGTAATTGGCATTTAAAATGGCCGTCTCAGTAGCTCTTGTTAAACCTTCGCCACCCATCATGGCGATGTAGGCATAGGAAATTGCTAGAATACTCGCCGAACCCACTGGGCCCGCAGAAACTGCTCCATGGCTATCAGCCTCAACAGAGTCGGTCATGACATGGCCTGGTAAAAATGGTACTAATTGCTTAGCAACGCCAATTGGACCCATGCCTGGACCACCTCCACCGTGAGGGATACAGAAAGTCTTGTGTAAGTTCAAGTGGCAAACATCCGCTCCAATGGTAGCTGGAGAGGTCAAACCCACTTGAGCGTTCATGTTCGCCCCATCCATATATACTTGACCTCCATTTTCATGAATGATCGCACAGATTTCTTTGATGGATTCTTCAAATACACCGTGGGTACTTGGATATGTTACCATCAAACAAGCTAAATCATCCTTGTGTTCAATGGCTTTGGCACGAAGTTGTTCTACATCTATGTTTCCGTTGGCATCACAACCTGTCACAATAACCTTCATGCCTGCCATCACCGCAGAGGCTGGGTTGGTACCATGTGCTGATGAAGGAATCAAGGCCACATTACGATGAGATTCACCTCTGGATGCGTGGTAAGCACGAATCACCATAAGTCCCGCGTATTCTCCTTGTGCACCTGAATTGGGTTGCATAGACATCGCTGCAAATCCCGTGATTTCGCACAACCAGTCATTTAATTCCATGATAAGTCTTTGGTAGCCTCTCGTCTGACTAGCTGGAGCGAATGGGTGAATTTTGCCGAGCTCAGGCCAGGTCACCGGAATCATCTCGGTGGTGGCATTTAATTTCATGGTACAAGATCCCAAGGAAATCATGGAGTGTACCATGGATAGGTCTTTTGCCTCCAATGATTTCAAATAGCGCAACATGCCATGCTCGGAATGATAACGATTGAATACATCATGGGTTAAAAAAGCACTTTGACGAGTCAATTTAGCCGGTATTTTCCAGCTAATACTCATTTCCTCGCCTAAAATACCTTGCATTTTCACGCGTTGGAAGAAACTTAAAATTTCTACCACATCCTCTTCTTGAGTAGTCTCATCTAAGGAGATACTCAATTTGGAGTTGTCGTTTCTAAAGTAACGGAAGTTTCTTTCTGCCGCCTCAGCCATTTCTCTAATCTCTTCCGTGTATTCACCTGTGATAACAGTGATGGTATCAAAGTGCTGGGTATTTTCTAGGTTAAAACCAAGTTTTTGTACACCCGCCGCCAAAAGTTCTGTCAAACCGTAAATTTTGGTGGCTTTCTTTTTCAATTCTTCTGGACCATGATAAATCGCATATGCGGCCGCCATAATCGATAAAAGTACTTGGGCTGTACAAATGTTGGAAGTAGCTTTCTCTCTTCTAATATGTTGTTCACGGGTTTGAAGTGCCATACGTAAAGCCCTATTGCCTTCCGCATCTACGGACACCCCGATGATTCTACCTGGAATATTTCTTTTGTATTTTTCTTTAGTAGCAAAGAAAGCAGCATGTGGACCACCAAAACCCATGGGTACGCCAAAACGTTGAGAGCTTCCCACGACTACATCTGCACCCATCTCGCCCGGAGGAGTCAATAAGGTCAAGGCTAATAAATCTGCCGCCACTACTACCTGAAGTCCATTCTCTTTAGCAGCTTCAATCAGTGATGTATAATCAAATACCTCTCCATTGCTGGCAGGGTACTGTAAAACGATGGCATAGTATTTGGGATCCGTTACGTCCATTTGTGCATGATCTCCTACTACTACTTCTATGCCTAGAGGTTCCGCCCTCGTTTTGATTACATCAATAGTTTGAGGTAAACAAAGTTCAGAAACGAAGATGGATTCTGCCTCATTTTTCTCCGCAGGTCTTTGGCCATGTAGCATGGTCATGGCTTCAGCCGCTGCAGTACCTTCATCTAATAGAGAAGCATTGGCAATTTCCATTCCTGTCAAGTCAATGATCATGGTCTGGTAATTCAATAGCATCTCCAATCTACCCTGAGCAATTTCCGCCTGGTAGGGTGTATAAGCAGTATACCAAGCTGGATTTTCTAGAATATTTCTTAAAATGACAGATGGAACTATCGTATCATAGTATCCTAATCCAATATGGCTTTTGAACAGTTTATTTTGACCCATGATTTGTTTGAAATCGCGTAGAAATTCAAACTCGGTTTTTGGGTTAGGTAAACGTAATCCTTGAGCTAATCGAATTTTTTCAGGAACAGTTTGTTGAATTAAAGTAGGAAGACTGTCTGCGCCAATAGTCTGTAACATGGCAGCAATATCAGCTGGATTTGAATTGTTGTGACGCAATGAAAAATCCTCCCTGTACTTAAAATTGGGGATCATAGGATGAAGGCGAAAATTGTGTAAAAAAACGCTGTAAAATTAATCTTTTTATGGGATTTATTTTTCAATTCTTATCTTGCAAGCTCAATTTTTTCCTCAACAAAATGAAAAAGACTTACTATTCGGTTTTAGCACTTTTTTTGGTCGCTAAACTTATTCCTTTGAGCTTATTAGCTCAGTCTAATCCAGTCCCTTATGCCTATACGATTAAGGCAGAAGAATTAAAAAAACATTTGACATTTATAGCTTCGGATAGTCTGAAGGGTAGAAATACAGGTTCAGCTGAACAAAAAGTGGCTGCCAATTATATCGCGAATCATTTTAAGGCTGTAGGCCTAGCTCCTGTTCAGGGTAGTTATTTCCAAAAAGTGGATTTAGTCAATCGTGCATGGACTACCGTACAAGCACAGATCAAAGGTAAGAGCTATGCTTACATGACGGACTTTATGGCTTATGCCCTTGCCCCAGTAGCCGCTGGTACCAAATCTCCTGCTGTTTTTGCGGGATATGGTGTTCAGCAAGGTGCCTTCAATGATTTTGATAAATTGAAAGCCAAAGGTGCTATGGTGGTGGTATTTGACGGAGAAGTAAAAGACCAAGCAGGCAATTATGTGTTATCTGGTTCTAAAGATCCTTCCGCTTTTGGTAAAGCTACTGGCTGGAGAGAGAAAGTGAAATTGGCTAAAGCAGCTGGAGCCAAAGGTTTAATCGTGATTACTGATAAAGACGAGAAGTCATTCAGCACGCAGCTTAGTCAGCGCCAAGCTATGATGAAGCGTTTTGGAAATGAGCGCATGGTTTTCAAAGAAGATACTCAAAATAAAGATGCTGAATTCCCTGTTTTGTTGGTTTCTGCTTCCATGGCCGCTCAATTATTAGGTACTGATGTAGCGGCTTTAGAAGCTTACAAATTAAAAGTTTCTACTGAGAAAAAGTCGGTAGCTACTAAATTCAAACCAGGCATAATCGACTTGAAAATTGAGAGTACCGAAACTCCAGTGGATACTTACAATGTGGTGGGTTATTTGGAAGGTACTGATAAAAAATCGGAGGTAGTGATTATTACTGCTCACTACGATCACATTGGGGTTTCATCAGATGGCCGAATCAATAATGGAGCGAATGATGATGGTTCAGGTACAGTAATAGTGATGGAATTAGCGGAGGCATTTGGAAAGGCGGCTGCTGAGGGACATCGTCCACGCAGAAGTATTTTGTTTATGACCGTGACTGGTGAAGAAAAAGGATTGTTAGGATCTGAGTATTATTCCAACCATCCTTTATTCCCATTGGAAAACACGGTGTGTGACTTGAATATTGATATGGTGGGTCGTCACGATGATGACCATATTGGCAAGCCTGATTACATTTATGAAATTGGTTCAGATAAATTGTCCTCTCATTTGAGAGCAATTTTGGAAGATCAAAATAAGAAGCACATTGGTTTAGAGTTGGATTATAAATACAATGATCCAAATGATCCTAACCGTTTTTATTATCGTTCTGACCATTACAATTTTGCAAAGCATAAAATTCCGGTGGCATTTTTCTTTAATGGTGTACACGAAGATTACCACCAGCCAGGTGATGATGTAGAGAAAATAGAATTTGATCAAATTCAAAAGGTGGGTCGTTTAGTATTCTATATGGCCTGGGAGATTTCCAACAGAGAGCAACGTTTACCTGTTGATTCAAACAAACCTTAATAAAACTTAGACCATGAAAAAGCCCCGATTTTGGGGCTTTTTTGTTGGCAAGTATTCTTATAGCATATTGGAAATTTTCTCCACAAAGGCCTCATGTTTTTTTTGAGCCTGAAGAATGAAGTCATTTTCTTTCCAATTTCCGATAACCTGCTCCATTTCTTTTTGATTATGGTACATGGCTTGTCGGAATGGATCTTGGAAATCTTTTGCTCTAGATTGGGCAATACCCTCCGAAATCCAAGCCGATACTTCCAGCGCTTTGGATTTCCATGTTTTTATAAATGTAGGTTCCTCCAGATTTTCTGGATGAATCATGCTAAGAGTAGATAAAGCATTTTGGAATTTAAGTTCAGGGTAAAGAATCGCCTGATCTGAATAAAACTGATGCACCTTACTCCAGCTCTTAATTTTACCTTGACGAATCTGATCTTTTAAATCATTGACCGCTTCGGTCGGAATGAGTTGTCCGCCTAGATTTTCCCAGGAAGAAATGCGTTGCTTAGGCATTTGATGAAGTAGCTCCTTTGGAGATTTCTCTGGATTTCTTTCATGAGCAAGTACCCATTCATGGAATGCGTGGTAATAAATCAAATCCTTGAAAATATGGTAAGCACGATAGGTCTTAGCAATTTTACTTTTACGTTTAGAATTTTCGATTCCACTAACCCAAACATCCAATGCGACATGTTCATTCGCAGGATTATTCAACCATATTTTCCCAGCTGCTCTTGTCTTTTCAGGCAATGCATCGCCCACCCAGGTTTCCAACAGGGCTAGAGCATTGATGATTTCATCCATTGTATCAGGTGCTAAGAAATCATATTCCAACAACATGTTTTTGTCGATTCGCTGGTCACGATTGGCAAACTTCCAGGCATTTCGGGCTAAGGCATACATGTTGTAATGAAACCAATAGGCCGCAATGATTAAAAGTCCACCCGAAGTATCATCATTTCCAATCAGAGAAAAGGGGAGGGGATTATGGATTTCTGCCGGATAATTTCCCTTGGAAATCAGGTTGAAACTGGCAAACTTGGAGTTGTGCTTTAAACTAATGGAAAGACCAGGCCAAAAACCCCGACCGGCTTGTAGTTCACCATCTGCCCCCCGGCTGTTATGATTGGAACCAAGGGTTGCACCTGCTGCCATATTGCTTTGGCCTTTGATGATGGCGGCACAGAGGAAGGAATTGTTGTGGTGCTGCTCATGAGCAGGAAATATCAGTGCATTTAGTACTTCACAACAAGAAATAGTGGAATTACTTCCCAAAAATGAGTTAATTAATCGGGCTCCATATTTTAATTGTGAGTGGGAGGCCAAGATAAATCTGACGGCTTTAACCCCGTAAAAAATGCGACATCCTTCATGTATGATTCCATTGACCAATTCACAGCCTTCGCCTATTTGAGTGTTGGCACCTGGGTAGGAGATGATGGTCAGGTTTTTTAGCTTATTAGCTCCTTTGATATAGGTATCGGTGCCCATATTGACATCCTTGATGATGCCAGTATTTTTAATGACGGTTCTATCGCCAATTTGCCCGTAATACCCTCTTTTGGTAGAAAACTCGGCTTGGGTAAGGGCTTTATATTGAGATTGTAGTACTGCATCATCCCTGTCCTGCGTCCATAAATAGGCGTCCGCTGGGCGCATTCCCACAAAGGGGATAACTTTTCTGCCCCCGTTTTCATTGCCTAATTCCAACCAAATTCGAATTCGCTCTTCTTCTCCTTCTTTTACTAGTCCATTACCAAATTTAGCAGTAGGTGTGGTAGCTAGCTCGTTCACCTGTAATATCATGACCTCATTACCTATTTGGTAATGTGATAATAAATTGACTCGGTCAATACTTACATTATCGCCAATATCCGAACTAATGATAGTACTGTTGTAAATACCTACGGGCATTCTCAAGTTTTTGAATTCCAAATAGACATGTTCCAATACCCCAATTCTATTGAGGCCAAAAAAACGGCAGTTTTTAATTAGGTGGGGGTTAAAGCCAGGTTTAACTAGCACATTTTTCCAGTTTTCTGCTTCATTGAAATTGGCTTCTAGAATTTCAATTTCTCGGGTAGTTAAAGATCGATATTCTGCCACATTGATGACTTGATTCCGTAAATCAAATTCGCTTTCCTCGGGGCCTAAATAGGCAGTAGTCACAAATTCGAATCCCAAAGAGGCGATGGGTTTTTTCTCTATTCGATTCATCTTTCGTAAAATTCTATGGGTAGATCATCTGGGTCTGAAGTGAAGGTAAAGCGTTTTTGGGTAAACTCATCTATGCGGATTTCTTCACATTCAAGCCCTCTCTCTCGTAAAATAGCAACAGTTTCATCTAAATTGCTTACTTCAAATGCCAAATGCCTCAATCCACAAGCCTCTGGACGAGAAACTCGGGCAGGAGTTTCAGGGAAGGAAAATAATTCCAAATAGTAAATACCATTAAATTGTAAATCAAGCTTGTAGGAATCCCGCTCCTTGCGATATACTTCTCGAAGGATTTCAAAGCCCAAAATTTCGGTGTAGAATTGTTTGGAATGAGCGTAATTGGAGCAAATTATTGCTACGTGATGTATACCAATTAAGGGGATTTTATTTTGCATTATTTTTGAGGACTAATGGCCACAGCAATCTTGGAATCGGCGGTGCCATAATATAAAAACCATTGAGATCGAAAAGGAACCAAGCCTTCTACAAAACATACTTCATTCACTTCTCCAACCTGCTCATACTCCTTATTGGGCCAAATAAAAGGTTGTTGAGATCGCTGAATGAGCTGATAAGGTTTCTCCAGATGAAATAGCGCCTGAGCTGCGCTATAAGTAAATTTGGGGAATTTGGAATCATTAAAATTTGCCGCATTACTACTATTATAAAGTAGCAAAATACCTGATTTCCGTAGGAGGGCGTAGGGGCCAGGTTCCACTAATCGACTGTCAAAATAGCCTTTTCTTGGATGAAGCACGGAAATCCTTTGTTGGTTTTCAGCATCCTCCAGCACTGTCCAGTGGATCAGGTCTTTGGATTGCGCCATAAATAAATCAGTATCTCCAAAATACAACCAATAATAGCTATTGATTTTCGTAGCAATCAAGGAAGTACCGGATTGTTTCACCACGATAGCCCCTGATTTCGACCAAAGATCTACGTATTTTGGTTCCTTTAACATAGGACCTAATTTTTTCCAATGCAATAAATCACTCGAAATAGCTGAGCATAATCTGGCTGTTTTTCCATCATATGAAGTATAGGTAATGAGATAATGACCATCTTCCGTTTGAACGATTCTAGGATCCTCAATACCACCCGGCCATTCGTATTTTTTAAACTCATCTTGTGCTGGGTAAAGAATAGGTTGAGGCATTTTTTTGAAATGAATACCGTCCTCACTGGTGGCTAAACCAATGCGAGATGTACCTAAAGAGTCTTGAGCCCGATACAGTAGATGCACCTGGCCGTTTTTAACCAAGGCGGTAGGATTCAGTACATTTTTATTTTCCCAAGCCACGGTTTTTCCTTGGATCGGACAAAAAAATGCTTGCTGTAGACTAGGTTTTAGAATAGGATTAACCGCATCTTGTTTAGTGAAAGGTAAGATTTGCCAGGAATCTCTGTTTATATGCTGTCCTTGTGAGCAAAAAGAACTTAAATAAATGGACGAAGCCAAGAGGCAGTGAAAGATTTTTATTTGTAGATTCATGGCGTACGGAACGAGTTTAAATTTACTAAAATGCTTGTGGAAACGCATATCAAATGGTCATTTTCGGCAAATTATTGCCGAATTGTTTATTTGCTATCCCATACTGATTAGTATCCTGCTATAATTTTATCTAAGAATCCTGTATTTGATCAATAGAAAATTTTAAATTGAAACATAATACATCCAAAACAACCTATGGAAAGACGTGATTTTTTACAATCCTCCCTATTGACTTGCCTAGCTGCTGGCGTGCCCAGTATTCAAGAAAAAATAGCTGCACCCCAATTGCAGCCAAAAATCAAATTAAGTGTATCCAGTTATTCGTATTGGCATTTCAAAGGGGACAAGTTTCCGATTGAAAAAGTCATAGATGATGCGGCAGCATTAGGATTGGAAGGGATAGATGTGTTGCATCGACAGATGGAAAGCGAGGACAATGCTTATTTGCAGAAATTGAAGAAGCATGCGTTTGTAAACGGAATAGCCATGACCTGTTTGTCCATTCATCAGGGATTCGTTACTCCAGACAAAGAGGAACTGAAGAAACATGTGGATCATACCATTCATTGCATTGAATTAGCCTATAAAATGGGAATACCTTGCTTGCGACTAAATACGGGTCGTTGGAATACGATTAAGTCATTCGATGATTTGATGAAAAACAGAGGAATTGAGCCTATTTTGCCAGGTTATACAGAGGATGACGGCTATAAATGGTGTGTGGATGGTATTCAACAATGCCTTGCCAAAGCAGAAGAATGCGGGGTTTTATTAGCATTAGAAAATCACTGGGGATTGGGTTCCACGCCTGAAGGTATGTTGCGTATTCATGATACGGTGAATTCTCCTTGGTTGGGTTTACTGATGGATACGGGTAATTTCTTAGAGGATCCTTACGACAAATTAGAGAAAATTGCTCCCAAAGCTAGCTTTGTGCAAGCGAAGACATATTATGGCGGAGGCGAATGGTATTCTTTGGAATTGGACTATAAAAGAATAATCAATATTTTGAAAAAGGTCAATTACCATGGTTATGTCTCCATTGAGTTTGAAGGTAAGGAGAATGCCTATTCTGGGGTAAGAAAAAGTGTGGAATTACTCAGAAAGGCCTTGGCTTAATATCAAATTCTTGGACAACAAATCGTTTTTTAAATCGTTCGCTCAGGTATGACGCAACGCTGTCAAGGTTTTAAACCTTAACAGCGTTAGGCCGGAGCGAGTATTTATTTTTTCGCTACCAAGGCATAAGAATCGCTAATCATCTGTTTTAATTGGGAAAAGGGCAATTGCCCATTGACCACCACGGTGTTCCAATGTTTTTTGTTCATATGATAACCCGGTAAGACACTGTCAGGATATTCTTCCCGCAGCTCTATGGCACGACTTGGGTCACATTTGACATTGAACCGAATAGGAATTTCATCCAAGGAAAGTAACAAATACATCTTGTTGTGAACTTTGAATACTAAATTGTCTGGTCCAAAGGGAAGGCTTTCTTCAGTCTCCGGGAGACTTAAAGCAAAATCACGAATTTCTTCTAGGTTCATGGGATGCATCTGCCGATACCTTGGCATAAGGGAATTGGGCTACTTTATTTAATTGGTAATAGCTGTCCAATCCTCCTGCACTGACACTCTGGGCTTTTTCCAAATCAATATGTCCATCTGGCAGAAGTATGGAATCTTCTACGGAAATATATTGGATTTTGCCCACTATTAAAATGGTTTGGTTGGTTTTGATTACATGTTCTTCCTCCCAAATCAAGCCCATTTTAACCAAACTATTTTTAACAAAGGGTCCCTCAAATTCGGGAATGATTTCCTCTTCAATACCACAAGCCTCAAATTCAGAGGTATTCGATGGGTAGCGCGCCGAAGTCTGGTGGGCTGCTTGCACCATGGACGCAGGTATTTGATTCAGGGTAAAACGTTTGTTTGCTTGAATGTTTTTGTAGCTATGACTGTCGTTTAACACGGGTCTGAATAAAATCCCTATCATGGCAGGGTTGGCTCCTACATGGATCACATTACTGAAAATGGCCAAATTTGACTGACCATGTTTATTAAACGTTCCCAACAAATGCACCGCCTTCCCTCCAGATAAATGATTGATTAAATTCGTTCGGAAGGATTTCTCCATGGACTCAATGTCGGAAAGCGTGGCTATCATCAGCTTAATTTTTAAAAATGGAGGGGTCGATTCCCTGGTTAATTTTATAGTGGCTAAACTTAACCATAATTGTTCCAGTTTTAGCCACGGGTTTTTGACTATCTACCGTTTGGGTTTTGTTGATATCCACCACGACCCCTTTCGGAACTTTGAATTTTTTTACATCCACCGTGAAAATCAATTGTTCTGGTAAACCCCATTTGGCTTCATCGGAATATTGGTATTCAGTACTGACAGTTCCGTTACTGCGAGAAGTAATTTGGGATTTTAAGATCAGGTTATTGCTTTTGTCGACCCATAATTTGGCCAAAATTACATCCTCACTCTCTCCATTGGGTAACAAATTGATAACCTCCGTTTCCTTATTTTTCAACATTTCTTTGCCTGTACTAATGGGATTGAATTGATCTGAATGTGCCAATAATTGAGCTAAATCGCCAAATCCTTTCTTGGGCAAAATGGCAATCCCTTTTGATTTTAAATGAAACTGATCTTTTTGTTTAAAATATAAGGTGGCATTGACGGGAAGAATCTTAATCAATGGAATGTTGGATTTGATATTCAAATCCACCGAATAATCTTTCACTTGACTCCACTTTTGTTGCAGCGACCGCATGATTTTTTCGGCATCTTGTCCGAAAGAGGGGAAAAGACTACTGAGTATAAAAATTAGGGATAGGAGTAATCTCATCAGGCACTAATATCTTTTTTGTTAAACGTATATATGGAAATCCCCAGAAACACCAAGTTATGAACCACCAAGATAACAATTGATTGAATGATGGAGGATTTTGGGATAGGCTCTTCAAAAAAGTTTCTCCAGGAAGCCATGTGGGTAGTAAATAAATAGGGTCTAATGTGGTCAAAAACGGAAACTTCTAAGGTGCCAATGATCGTAAATAGGATGATGATGGACATGGTGGCGACAATTGGTCCAATCGAGTTTTCGGAGAAACAAGACAAGCAAATGGACAATGAAGCGACCGTCAACAGTGCCAAAAAGGCGACTAAAAATCCACTCAGGTAGCGCCATAAAATATCGGGCTCTTGTAAAATCACTAGCCCGTCGGTATTTAATACGATTAAATCACCAGTTCCAAAAAAGATTCGACCGAACACCAAGGCCATGATTCCTAACCAAATGATGATGCAAGCCGTGTATACCGCTCCAGCAATGAATTTAGAAAGCAGTAGGGTAGTTCTGGAAATGGGCTTGGTCATGACCATGCGAATGGTTCCCATGGCAAACTCTCCGGAAATCAGGTCGCCTGTCACAAGTGCTACCAATAATGGGATTTGAACCAACAACATTTGAAGGATGATGAAGGCAATCAGATTGCCGTTTAATAGGTTACCTTCAAAGCTTAATGTCTGTTCGAAGGAGGAGGTGACAAAGGAAAGAATCGACAAGCCATCGGATTTTAATGCGAATAAAATAACGCCCACCAATACCGTGATGGCTCCAATACCTAAATAACTTCTAGGCTTGGCCACGATTTTGATGAACTCATTTATTACGCTTTTAAATAGCATCTTGTTGAACAATTTTGATGAAATAATCTTCTAAACTACGTTTGGCCTCCAGAGAATATATGTCTACTTCCTGGGCGTTTAGGATCTGACTGATTTGTGGAACCAATGACCTATTCAAATGAAACTCCAGTAGGTTTCCGCTTTTTAATTCAATCGCAATATCTGGGAATGCATTGCTCAATACTTGGATGGCTTTTTCCACAGGTTCAGCCTCCAATCGAATCAATAAATGCTCGGTCGACATTAATTCCTTCACAGACCCTTCTACGATGGATTTACCTTGGTTGATGATAACCATTCGATTGGCAATCATTTCAATTTCACTCAAATCATGCGAGGAAAGGATGATGGTCTTTTGCTGCTCTTCTTTGAGTCGGATAATGAGGTTTCTGACGTCTATGATGCCTTGCGGATCTAAGCCCGTGGTAGGTTCATCCAACACAATTAAATCAGGATTGTGCAACAGAGTTTGTGCAATGCCCAGTCGCTGTTTCATTCCGTGCGAGAAATTCCCCACTTTATCATGCTCTCGACCATGCAATCCCACAAAATCCAACATGGCATAGATATCTCTTTTGCTGGAATAGGTTCCTGAAATACGCGCAAAAATATCTAGGTTTCGGTAGGCCGACAGGTATTTGTAAAAATCAGGCTTTTCAATGATACTGCCAGTCCGGCGAAGAATCTCATTCCGATGCGTTTTGATGGGTAGGTCAAATAATCTGATTTCTCCCGCATCTGCTTGAATTAGCGAAAGCATGCAACGCATACTGGTACTTTTACCTGCGCCATTGGGTCCTAAAAAACCGAATACATCTCCTTTATTTACCTGAAAGCTGACATCTTTGACAGCTTGAAAAGAGCCAAAGCTTTTGGAAAGGTGTTGTATGGATATGATGGACTCAGGCATGTCGTATTCGATATGGTTAGCTAACTAGCTATCCCTTCAGATTGTTTTAAGCCTACATGGTGACCACAGCCTTGATCACCGACTGGGCGGGATCCAGGTAGGAGGCAAAGTTGCTCGCCACCTCCTTGAATGGAGTACGATGAGTGATGAAATCTTGCGTATGTATCCATCCCTTTTTCATGCATTCCATCACCCATTCAAAATCCTGTCGAGTGGCATTTCGACTACTCATCAGGGTTCCTTCGCGTTTGTGAAATTCCGGATGGGAAAACTGAATGGAGTCTAATTGTAAACCTACTAATACATATTTTCCCCCATGTGCCATATATTGAAAACTTTGGTCAATGGCCTTTTTATTACCTGTAGCATCGATGATGACTTGGGGCATATCGCCTTGGGTAATCTCCTTTAAACGAGCGAGGATATCTTCTTGGCCTACTTGAATGCCATATTCTATGCCTAAAACCTCCTGACTAAATGCCAATCGTCCGGCATTGACATCCAAAGCAATGACTTGTCCACCCGCTATCCTTGCCATTTCCATGACTCCTAAACCAATGGGACCCGCACCCACGACCAAGACCCAATCATTCTTTTGGATGTCGGCCCGACGAACGCCATGGGCACCAATGGACAAAGGTTCTAAGAGTGTGTATTCATCTAAACTGAGTTGTTCATCATAGATCAAAGCATTTACTGGCACTTGTAAATACTCCCGCATGGCACCATCTTCATGAACGCCTAGCACGCTTAATGTCTGACAACAATTGGTTTTGCCTTGTCGGCAAGCGACACATTTTCCACATGAAAAATAGGGAATGACACTAACCAAGGCTCCAATGGGGATATTTGAACCAGAACTAATTTCAACGATTTCTCCTACAAATTCATGACCAAGGATTCTCGGATAAGAGAAAAAGGGTTGTGTACCTTCAAAGGCGTGCAGATCAGTTCCACAAATACCCACTTGTTTAATCTTAAGAATCGCCATGTCCTCTTGTAAGGAGGGTTTTTCTGATTCTTGGTATTTCCATTCAAATGGGGTGGTACAAACAAGTTCCTGCATGGGATTATTTGATATTGGGTTGATTCCAACGTTTTTCTAACATTTTAATAAAATATCCACCCACGACACTGCGTGCCTGGAAACCCACCTGTTTTCCATTGGTGGTTTCATGCCAGTCACTCAGAGGGACACGAGTCGGACTTTCCTGCATGAATTGGTAGACAGGGTGTACTAAAGCCTTGAAGTCGGAGGCTTTATCGGACAGGGTGGCAGTCCACAAAATCCAATCACTTTTGGTATAGGTTTTTCTACTATCCAACGGCAATCCGTAGGTGTTTTGTTTCTTCAAATAGTAGGCCATTTCCTTTTCGTACACATATCTAGGGAATAAATTAAGACCTAATAATTTATCCCAAACCAAATTGTATTTCTGACTCCAGGTATTGTTTTTGTTAAAAGTTAAGGCATAATGATCGCCTTCATCGGCCATTTCCATCCATTTTAAGGCATATTTTTTGGCAATGTTTTGCATAGAATCTGCTGTGCTCTTTAATCCCATTTGTCGGGCCATCTGCGCATAAGCCCCAATTCCAACGATGGCCTTGATGGAAAGATTCGCATTGCGGTCTAGGTGACCCGCAAAATCATCCGTACACAATTGATTGGCGGGGTCTAGTCCATCTTTCACTAAAAAATCTACCCAGCGAGTGAGTGTCGGCCAATGCGCTTTGGCAAGTTGGTTGCTTTTTTCCGCCTTACATATCGCCGCCGATAAAATAATCATATTGCCCGCTTCTTCTACTGGCATATCTTCCGGATAGGTTTGTCCGTTGGCCAATGGATAGGTGCCAATATCATGCGCCGGAAAAGGCTTTTTCCATTGTCCGCTTTCACTGTAATAAATCAGTGGTTCCACCATCCCGCGAAGTAGTTTAGGGTTATACCTTAAACTCAAAGGAGCCGATGGATAGGTTACATCTACTGTCCAAATGGAGCCATTACTGAAGTTCTCTTTTTGAGGGAAAAGTACCTCATTTTTTTCTCCCCGTACCAATTTATGCGCAGCCAGAGATTGTCGGTAGGCCATAACACAAAGTTCCGCATATTCTTTACCACCAGCTTGTAGCGCCTCTTGATAAAGTTGTTTGTCAAAGTTTTTACATTGACTCAAAATACTTGGATATTCTTGAGCCGCCTTGACTAGTAGATCATCCATGCTGGCAAAATTCTTTTTCCACCAGGCTTGTAGGTTTTTTTGGAAGTATTGTATGGCATATAAATCATCGTAGGCGAGCATGAGACTGGATTGTTGAGGAGCCTTACTGGCATTCATTTCCCAAGAAGCACTGAGGAAATCTTGACTTCCGGATTCAGTAGAAGGTTTTTTGCCTTCAACTAAATTCATGAGTTGTGCTTGGGAAAGAGTTTTTAATTGATGTTTACTCTGGTTAGTAGCTAAGTAAGCATAACCCCAATCGATGCGTACATCGTCACCCACTTTATTCAAGACTTTTTGAGCACTAAGTCCCGTTTTCAAATAGCGGATATTGCCTTTTTTCCCAGCCACTTCATCAACCATTTGTGCTTTTTCATTTTTAGCGATGTCAGTAGAAAGGCCAAAAGTGATTTTTGTTTTATGGATTTTATTGTCGGTAGATTGTATGCCAAAGCTGATATAAGAAACAGGCCTAGAAAGTAGGTCGAGGTTGGAGGCGAGGAGGGGAGAGAGGAAATTCACCTGCAATTTAACAGGACCACAACTAAACTGATAGCTAGTCTGAGTGGCGCTTATTTGAACGGAGTTTTGTATGGCTAGGTTCGATTGCGAGGAACGAGTTTGTTTGGCGAAACCAGCATCTAGCCAAGAATTTCCGACAGGGTTCTGGCAATGCAAGGCCAGGATATTTTTGCCTTTTTTGAGCTTACTTTTAATCAGGTCGGTCAATGGATATTCCTTCAATTGCTTGGTATGGCAGTTTTCGCAGAAATAGACAGGGTAGCCATTAAGGTAGACTTCCACGTCATCATCGTGGCGCAGTTGGAGAATAAGTTGGTCGATGTCCAAGTCCTCCAAATCAAAGGTACGTCTTACCCAGATGTTTTTGCTATTCCAGGCCGTGTTCCATTTGTTGTCCCAGCCTTTCCCAAAGGGCAATTTGCCTTTATTCCAATAGACATCATTGAAATGCGGGACCATCCAATCTTCGGCAGGTTTGGTCTCGGTATATTGTACCTCGATGGGCTGATTATTTTCTGCGTGGGCAACAATGCTAGTGGAGGGGTATTGTAAGGCACCCAGGAATTGATAGGTTTTTCCGTCTACTTCCAATAATCCCACTAAGGATTGTTCCGAGCCTGTCCAGTGCCTCGTGACCGATTGGTTGAGTTGATCCGTAAATGACCAAACACTAAAATAGGGGTCATGTGTGATGAGCGGATAGGCAGGGGCTTTGGTGACTTGAGCCTGGGCAAAATGGCCCATGAGCACTAAGCCTGCGAACAGAAAAAATGATTTCATAGTTTTGGTTTAGTGAATTAAAGATAGGAAGATTCCAAGTATCCACAAAAGACACAGAAATAATCAAGTTACTGATTATTTGCAGTAAGATGATGTAGTTTTAGCCTGAAAAAAGCTAGGTTTACCACTAACGCTGTCAAGGTTTCAAACCTTGACAGCGTTGGGATTTTCAGCGGTTAAAACATATCCTACTCCACCGTCACGCTCTTCGCTAAATTCCTTGGTTTATCCACATCCAAGCCTCGTAATACTCCTATGTAGTAGGACATTAGTTGGGTAGGGATAACCGTTAATAGTGGGGCTAATAATTCGTCCGTTTCTGGAACTTCCATCACATGATCTGATACACCTCGAATAGCACTATCATCTGGGTTCACTATGGCAATTACCTTGCCTTTTCTTGCTTTAATTTCCTGGATATTGCTGACAATCTTATCGTAATATTTGTCCTTGGTAGCTATGAACATCGTCGGTAAGGTCTCGTCCACCAAGGCGATAGGCCCATGTTTTACCTCTCCTGATGGATAACCCGAGCAAGGAATATAACTTACCTCTTTTAGTTTCAAGGCTGCCTCCAAGGCCACAGGGAAATTGTATCCACGGCCTAAAAACAAGAAGTTGTTGGCTTCCGCATAAACTTGGGCCACTTCTCGAATGGATTCATGACCTGATAATATCACCTGCACTTTTTCTGGAATTTGAGATAATTCCGTCAAATAATGCTTATATGCCTCTTCCGAGATACTTTGTTTGGCTTTACCTATTTTCAAGGCCATCATGGCCAATACAGTCAACTGCGCTGTAAAGGCTTTAGTACTAGCTACCCCAATCTCCGGCCCTGCATGGGTATAAGCTCCCGCATGGGATAAGCGTGCGATGGATGAACCCACCGCATTCACCACTCCAAAAATAAAGGCACCCTGTTCTTTGGCTCGTTCAATCGCCACTAAGGTATCTGCCGTTTCCCCACTTTGAGAAATAGCAATAATCACATCGCCTGGGTGAATGATGGGATCACGGTATCGGAATTCAGAGGCATATTCTACTTCTACTGGAATCCGACAAATCGTTTCAATCATGTATTCAGCAATGAGCCCAGCATGCCAACTAGTACCACAGGCTACCATGATGATGCGCTTGGCTTGGGTGAAAACAGATAAATGTTGGTCTACTCCTGCCAGCGTTAGTGTTAAATTAGAAACGTCTAGTCGACCACGTAAACAATCCGTCAAACTAGCAGGCTGATCAAAGATTTCTTTCAACATGAAATGATCAAAACCACCTTTTTCAATTTGGGCCAACTCCATATCCAATTGTTGGATATAGGGTGTTACCGGCTCATTTCCCAGATTCTTTAAGATGATATCATCTTTGGAAATAATAGCCAATTCATAATCGTTGACATAGATGACACTCTTGGTATATTCGATGATCGGGGAGGCGTCAGAGGCTAAAAAGTGTTCCCCTTCTCCCACTCCAATCACCAAAGGACTACCTTTTCGCGCAGCAATTAATCTGTCGGGATAACCCTCTTCCAACACGATGATGACATAGGCCCCCACTACCCTTTTCAAGGCAATGCGCATGGCTTCCTCCAAGGTAGAATTATTATTGATTTGAATGTCTTCGATGAAATTGACTAATACCTCTGTATCGGTCTCAGATTTGAACGTATAGCCTTTTTGAATTAATTCGGCTTTTAAAGAGGCATAATTTTCAATGATTCCATTGTGTACCAAGGTGATTTTTCCACTATTGGATTGGTGTGGATGGGCGTTAGCATCAGTGGGTTCGCCGTGGGTAGCCCAACGAGTATGACCAATTCCAGCATGAGCTTCTTGAAGAATAGGGGAGTCCCAGCTTTCTAATTCACTTACTCTTCCTTTTTTTTTATAGGATTCAATTTGATTACCGTATAAGGCGATTCCCGAGCTGTCATATCCTCTGTATTCTAACCTTTTTAGACCTTTTAAAATAATGGGATAGGCCGCTTGATGACCAATATATGCTACAATTCCACACATGTGCGATTTGATTTAATATTCAATAGATTAGATTGAGATGACAGGATGTTTAATTTTCTGAACGTCCAAATTAGCCAAATTTCGTTTATTTAAATACAATTGCCTGCATTAAATTACCGATTTAGCTTTCTTAGAATCTTTGAAAAGGAGGAAATTGTGTGGTAGTAGAGTGGAATAAAGATTCCTTTTGGAGATGTTTCTTGGATATGTTTTTGAAGAAAACGAATCGGGATGCCTTATTCATCAGGCATCCCGATTGCATTTATTTTTTCTTTTTCCGTTTAAATTGACAAGCCTCAGGTTTAGATTTTACATAATAGGTCTTGTAATTCAAGGCCTCTGGATTCAGACAGCCTTCCAAGTTTAAAATCTCAATGTTCTTGAATTCTACGGGATGACTTTCACTTTGTAATGAAATACTACCTTCTTTAATCAGCTCACCTGATTTTCCGAAAATCACATCTTGACCACTGACATTGCCACCACCTACTTGTGGTTTTTGGTAAGACAATACCTCCTTGCCATTAGAATAATGACGAATCAATGAATCCCCTAAAACGAGCACTTCGGCTTGCACCCATTGGTCGCCATGAAATGTGTCCGACTGTGAATTGATGCAATGCGGAGTGAACAGCTTTCCATTCATTTCTACGTTGGTCCCCGGAGTACATAAATTACAAGTGGTTCTTTTGTCTTTGCCATTGCCCCCCAATAATTGAACCTCAATGGAAACAGGAAAGTCTTGCTTCAAGCCCATGCTTTCAGCCGTTTGTCCATGCACCATGATGCCACTATTTCGAAATGCCCAACCCGGTCCTTTATTGGCCTGTTCTCCCACAAAGCGGTAATTCAAACGAATGCGGTAATAGCCAAATTTCTTTTTATAAAATAGGTGTCCAAATTGCTCGTTGAAAGTTGGATAAGCCGCTGAATCATAGCGCACGACTAACTTACCATCTTCCACCCGAAAGGTATTTCCAAAATTCATTCCGGCAGGATAATTTCGGATTTTCGGTGTCCAATTGGTCAGGTCTTTTCCATTAAACATAGACTCCCATTCCTCTTTTGAGATTTTTTGTGCGATTGCATTTCCGCATAACAGAAATAGCGCAACGATTATGATGTTAATTTTCATGTTTCAATAAGGTTAAAAAGTTTTTTCCAATCATTTGTCCTTGCAGCTGACCAGCTTGAATACCATCCATGTAATGTATACCACCATAAAAGCGAGAAATACTGGCTTCTTGGGCGGCAGCCTCAAATGATTTAAAGGAACGGTCATCTATGCCATATCGTTTCTCCACGGTATCAGTATAGGCAAAATTTGGTCCAAAAAAATGAGTAAGTACTATGGCAGCCGTCGTAGAGACCGTGGAATGGCCACTAGGATATTCGGGGAAAGGGGGAGTTTGTAAAAACGGTTTCCAGCCTGGGTCTATCAATTTTCGAATGGCCGTTTCCGGACGAATCCGATGGCTATGGTATTTTTCCCTCCAACAAATCCAAAAGGCATCCATCAAGCTAGTGGCCAACGCAGTTCGAATGCCCAAGCTATTTCCAAAGCTTATTTTCTTTTGAGCACTGGCAATTCCGGCAATTCCCATCCAGTGGGCACCTGGAGATATTTTTTTCATTCCGATTAACAAATGTCCTTGGTCATTTAAAGCAAAAGGATTGCAATCCCAAAATGCCGCAATTTTTAAGTTTTCTTCGGATTTATTTGCCTCAAAGACCGCCTTACTCAGTTGGTAGAAAGTAGAGTTCTTCGACTCCGAGTAGGGTGCCGGCGCAGGGACTTCCGTAATTTTGTTGGTATCTAAACTGAATGTTCGAATACGGTAAAAATAAGGTTCTACGGCAGGAAAATATCCTGGAGGGGTGCTATACCAAGAGCCTGGACTTTTCTTTGGAGTGTACCTAGGGAAATTACTTAATTTGTTATAGCCATCTGCTTTGGCATAGGCTAATATACCTTTGGCGACCGCTTGGGCTTTTTGAGTGGATGACTGAATGATTTTATCTGATAATCCCTCTTTACGACAGGAATCAATGTAGCGCAATTCAAATGCTTTTATCCTATTTCCCGAAGGCTGCATTTTTTGAGAGACCTCCATCATGGCAAGCATGGCCGTGAACTCGGGGGCTTCGATGGGTGCTCCTTTGTCAAATTTGGGATAATCGTTTAATTTATATTGGAAGGCATCTAAATTGGGATCAGCTTCGGTCATGACCTGATATCCTGCTAGGCTTGCATAAGAAAAAAAGCGCATGGCTAATGGAGGGTTGCTGACATCATGAATCATCATTTCGGTCATTTCTTGAACCACCTTGTCTATTTCTGTTCCAGCAAATTCCAATTTTTTAGCTTCTGGCTTGCAGGCCCAGCATGCTATTACGGAAAATATTAAGACCCATTTTTTCATCGAGAAGACATATTAAACTGAAATACTCCATGTTGATTGATACCTACCAATAATTGCTTTCCTATGATCTGTAAAGAACGGACATCACCTTGTAACCATAGCCCTGTTTTTTGGGGCGAAAGCGCTTCATAGGTTAAACTTCCAATTGATCTTAGAAGTAAGCCTGAATTGGCATCCATGCGACCAATTCTCAATTTGGCATGAATCATATTTCCTGCCAATACGATATCTAAATCATTTTTTCCATCTAGATCGACGATGGCAATGGCGGAGATTGGTGCACTTTGTACCTCCCATGGTAAGTCCCTCGATTCATATTTTCCTTGAGCATTCATCTGGAAAAGCGAAGTTCTCAATTCATTTGCTGTCCAAATTTGTTCCCCTTTCTGTTCTTCATCCGTGATGATGTCAGAAAATTTAGCTTCCGCAAAACTTTGGTAATCCGTGAATCGGGTACGCATGATACTCATCTGGTCGAGCAGCTCATCTCGAGTCATGAACGGGAAAGATTCCCCTTTGACATAAGTACACAAGATTGGGTCAATGGAACCATTTTGATCATAATCTTTAAAATGCAACTCCATGGGCTGTTCCGCAGACGCTTTCCATTGGCTGTTTAATCCCAGATTACCCACTAGAATTTCTTTTTTACCATCCCTATTTAAATCTTCAACTCTAATCTTATTCCATAATCCCTGCGGCGAATGTTCAAAAAACTGGCTGGTGCTTTCCTGTGCACTATTTGCCTGGAAATTAAAAATTTTGATGGGCATAAATTCCCCCACTAAAATCAATTCTTTTTTACCGTCATTATTTAAGTCGTCCCAAGCCGCATCGGTTACCATGCCTGCTTGCTGGATAGCCGGGAACTGTGCACTGACGTCTTTGAATTTACCACCACCTTGGTTTAACAAAACAAAGGATTTTGGACATTCAGGATACCTCCCAGGAATCACTCTACCACCCACAAAGACGTCAGCCAAGCGATCTTGATTGATATCGATGATTTGAATGCACGATTTACTAACACCTTGACTAGGCAAGGGAAGAGACGATTTCTTGAAATTTCCTTTTCCATCATTGAGGTACAGGCGGTCCGCTAGATGAGGGTCATTGGGTTCCATAAGACCATAACCTCCGCTAACTGCCCATAAATCTAAGTCTCCATCTCCATCGGCATCAAAAAAGCGTGCATCATTATCTAAAAAACCTTGTTCTAGTGGTATACCCGAAGAAAGTAACTTAAATTCACCTGAGCTTGTTTGCAGGTAAATACTTCCACCTTTGCCTTGATTTCCTACATAGATATCTTCCAGTTTGTCTCCGTTTATATCTCCTTTGGTAATGATTGGCCCAACCTGTGAAAGTGGAATACTGATTTGCGTTTGACGTTTGAAATCATTGAAATCCTGATTCTGGAAATTACCTGTTTGAAGAGCCTTTTTGGTAACAAAAATGGGTTTTTCATTTAAAGCACTAGGTTTAGAAATGGGTCCTGCTTCTGATTCTTTCAGGATAATTTTAGCGGAATTTATATTTTTTAATCGTTGCCCTTTACCCGAATTCCAAATGATTAAGAGGGAATCTGCCTTGGTTTTACCCAATCCTACATGGAGAATGGGAGAGACAGATGATTGATATCCTCGATACAAGTTTTGTTCTACATATTGACTTTTACCTTGCTGGTATACCCAGATTTTTGCACCTAATCCCAAGGTGTTTAAACCTGTACCTTGGAGTTCAATTTGTAAATTTTTATGCTCTTTTTTTAACTCATTCGATTTATTCTCAAAGATAAAGGCAGGTTTATTGATGTTATTCACAATAATCTCCAAGTCGCCATCTCCATCTAAATCCGCAAAGGCGGCTCCGTTACTATTGGAAGTGTTTTCCATGCCCCAGGCTTGGGTTACCTGGTTGAACAAACCATTTTGTTGGTTTTTAAACATGTAATTACTGATGTTGGAAGCAGGCATTTTTTGAACTAATTCCAATACATTTTGTCTCTGAATGGATGTTTGATTATTCTGTACATAATCACCCATGTATTTTAGGAAATCTAGGTTGGTATAATCCCTCAAATAGCCATTGGTGATGTATAAATCTTTCCAACCGTCATTGTCATAGTCGGCAAACAAAGCACTCCAACTCCAATCCGTATTGGAAATTCCTGCCATTTGACCTAGTTCTTGGAATCTAGGTTCTTGCGTGTTGGGGTCAATGCCCTGGTTCAATTGGAGCATGTTTCGCATGTATTGATGCCCAAATCCCACAGCTACGTTGAAATTAAACTTTTCGTAATTATCGGGAGCCATTAAATTTTTTTGCCTCAAATTATCCTCTGGAAGCATATCTAAGGTAAATACATCGGGCATCCCATCATTATTAACATCCGCAATGTCATTTCCCATAGAGAAGTGGGAGCTATGTCCCATACTTTTCTGAATGACATTTTTGAATTTCTTTCCCTGTTGATTGATGTATAAATAATCTGGAATGGTGTAGTCATTGGACACATAAAAATCCAACCAACCATCCGCATTTACGTCGGATATACCCACAGCTAAGCCGTAGGATAGGGTAGAGCTACTTATTCCTAAGCTGCTGGTTTGGTCTTCAAAGTGGCCTTTTTGTTTATGAATGAAAAAGCGTAAACCGCTGTTCGGGTCTTCCTTACGGAGTAGATCAGCGGTGCTGGATTCATCTAAGATGGGTAGTGATTTAGGGTTATGATTGACCAAAATCATGTCTAAATCTTGGTCTTTGTCATAATCAAAGAATACAGCATGTGTACTGTTGGCAGGGCTATCTAAACCATAACCCGCCGCTTCGTCTTGAAAAATAGGAATACCTGCCGCATCATTTCCTTGATTGATAAATAATTGATTTCTTTTTTTGTCAGGAGGTAAATTTCCTGAATAGCACAAGTAAATATCTAGTTTTTGGTCACCATTAATATCCACCAGAGAAACTCCGGTTTTCCATGGGCCTGGTCTGCCAGTGACCCCTGCTTTTTCGGCTACTTCTTTAAAAACTAAGTTTCCTTGATTTAGGTATAAGTGATTATTTTCCATGTTACTGGAAAAATATAAATCGGTTTTTCCATCCCCGTTTAAGTCGCCCGTGGCCACTCCGCCACCATTATAAAAATACTCATACATGAGTACATTAGTATTGAGACCCTCTACTATTTTGTTTTCGAAGGTGACTTGGCTTTTTTCAGGCCCTAATAGCTGAAATAATTGGGGTTCAGGATTGCTCTCTTTGTCAGTTTTCGCCTGTTGGCAAGAAAAGCTAATGATGATAAGAAGTAGAGCAAAATATTTGTTCACGGTTTAATATAGATAGATAATGAAAAAAGGAAATGGTAAAGCATTTCTACTTTACCATTTCCTTATAAATATACTAGATTAATATCCAGGATTTTGAACCAATTTATTATTTCGGTTCATCTCATCACGGTGAATAGGTAAGAAGTACATCTTATCTAACCAGGTTCTGTTTTCTTTTCCTGGGTCCATTTCCACTACTTTATAAGAATAATCGTAGCTGCTTGGATCGTATTTGTAAAGAGTTACCGTTTTACCCGGTTTTAAAGCTCCAAACACATTGATGATTTTCACTTTGGCTCCTAAAGTGCTTGGAGCAATCATCCAGCGTCTAGCATCATGGTATCGGTGTTCCTCAAAGGCAAGCTCAATGCGGCGTTCATTACGATAACGCTCACGCAAGGCACTTCCACTTTCGGTAATAGCCGGCATACCTGAACGGAAACGGATCTTGTTCAACCAAGCACGTGCTTCTGCATCTTGACCTAATTCAATACAGGCTTCTACGTAGTTCAACACAGCTTCTGTATAACGGAAGAAAGGCCAAGGAATTTGCTGCCAAGTATTTTGGTCAACAATCGCTGGGTTAGGATCAGTGAATTTACGGAAATAATACCCAGTATAACTACCATTCCAGTCCTCTACGGTACTCTTACGTGTATCTAAACCAAAGTAAGAAACTTTTCCAGAACCTGAAGAAAGCTCATATTGTCCTGTTTGAATTTGATTCATTGGGTCTTTAGAAGCTACGTCAGCCGTTCTCGGTTTCCAGTTGGCACCATCATACAACAATGTAGCGTAAAAACGAGGGTCACGGTTTTCATATGGACTAGCTGCATGCGTTGCATTAGACCAAGAAAATTTACTACCGTCCATCATTTCATAATCATCCACAAAGTTTTGAATTGGCGCATTACCTGCCCAGTTGTGGTATCCGTTTGGACCATTGAATAGACCGATACGACCACCATTCTCCTGCTTAGCATTGATGAAATAGCGAGCAAAGATTAATTCTTTTTCACCACCATTTCTAGCTAAAGAGTTGTTCTGGTAATTGGTAATAGCGTCTGTTTTTTCAGCTGGAGCACTTAAGTTAAGGGCATTACCTAAACCTGGTAAATCTAACACCGCTTTAGCAGCATCTTTAGCTTTAGTCCAACGAGCCGCGCGATCAGAAGATGTGTAGGCTAAGATGGCTGGTGTAGCAAATGATGCCATGGCAGTAGATTTAGATTTGGCAGTAGTAGCATCATATAAATCACTGGCTGCATAAAGCAAAATTCGCGATTTAAGTGCTAGACAAGCTGCTCTACTTCCTCTTCCAGAAGCTAAGGACTTACCGTTTAATAATGCAGCTGCCTCATCGCAATCCTTTACAATGAAGTTGATACATTCTTCCATAGTATTTCTTTGAGTCAGGAAGTCTGTATCCGTTAAAGCATAAGCTTTGTCTACAATAGGTACCCCACCATAGTAGCGAACTAATTGGTGGTAGAAATAGGCACGCATGAATTTAGCTTCACCCGTTAAACGCTCTACTAGAGCCGTTGGGAATGTGGTAGCTTTTTTCAAATTAGTCAAGGCTAAGTTACATGCACGAATACGAGTGTACATGTTTTGCCAGCTAAGTGTACCATTTACCCAGCCAATATCCGCTGGATTGGAACGAGATTCCGTGATGGTAGTGATACCACGACCTGGGTGTGTGAATGACGCTTCATCTGTTAGAGAAGCTAACATTTGTTCGTCAAATCCACCATTTCCCAAACCGCCATATAATTCAGTAACGAATGCTTCGGCCAAGTTAGGGTCGGTCCAAACAACTGATTCAGATAGTTGGTCCAGCGGCTTTGTATTAACAAAATCGTCATTGCAGCTGGTGAATATTGTACTAAAAAATGCTAGTGCAATGATTATGTTTCTTTTTTTCATAATAAATACGAGTGTTTATGAGTTAAAAAGTAGCTGTCAAACCTACGTTTACGATTCTAGACTGTGGGTAGTACTGACCGGTAGCGTTGGAAGATTCTGGGTCATACACTTTCAGTTTATCAAAAGTCAATAAGTTCAAACCATTCGTGTAAACTCGGCAGTTTTTCAAACCAATTTTCGATAATACCGAAGAAGGAATGTTGTAGCCAATTTCTAAGTTTTTCAAACGAATGTAATCCGTACTACGTAACCAGTATGTATTGTTACTTGAGTAGTATTGATCACTACGGTTAGCAATTCGAGGGTGTACGCTGCTTGGATTTTCTACCGTCCAACGGTTTTGATAAATATCCAACAAGAAGTTACCAATGTTTCCAGATTCGCCAGCACTTACATATTGTTGTGCACCGGCAGCTCCTTGGAATAAGACAGTTAAATCAAATCCTTTGTATTGGGCTCCTAGGTTAAATCCACCTTGGAATAAAGGCAATTGTGTAAAGTCATTACGTACTTGGTCATCTGGAGTAATTTTTCCGTCACCATTGTAATCCTTGTACTTCATGTCACCAGGACGTAAAGTGTTAACAATCGCTTTGTAGTTGATGGTGTTGGCATCAATCTCAGCTTGGTCTTTGAATACGCCATCATAGATGTAAGCTTGGTAAGTGTACATCGGTCTTCCAGTAGTTCTTTGCCACTCTGGAGCTCCCGGAGCCTCATCCCAGAACAAAATTTTGTTCTTGGCATAACCTCCATTGATACCAACGTTGTAAGTAAGCTCGCCCACTTGGTCACGGAAACCTAAAGTGAAGTCAAAACCTTGGTTAGATACCTCTCCAATATTTTGTGCTGGAAGAGTTAAACCTGTCGACTGTGGTACAGAAGCATTTTTTACCCAAAGGATATCTGTTCTTTTATTGTAGAAATAGTCTAATTCAAAAGTTAATTTATTATTCAATAAAGTACCTTCTAAACCGATATCTGAGTTCGTTGCCACCTCCCATTTGATATTGTTGTTCGGGATTTTGGTTTCGAATAAAGTCTTAGTTTCTACGTTTCCGATGATATAAGATCTAAATCCGTAGGTCGACAAATACTGGTAAGTCGCGATTTGGTCATTACCCATTTGTCCCCAAGAACCTCTTAACTTCAAGTAATTGATGACTGGCAATTCGTTTTTGATAAAATTTTCTTCCGACATCACCCAACCAGCCATTACACCTGGGAAGAAACCATAGCGAGTTTCTGGAGGGAAAATATCAGAACCATCATAACGCCACAAGAATTCCGCTAAATATTTCTCTTTGTAGTTGTAAGCCACACGACCGAAATAGTTCAAACGAGCTCTCTCATAAGCACCACCACCATTGTTTTTCTCTAAGTCACCACCAGCAAACATTTGATCTAGCGCGGTAGAAATAAAGAAACGACGGTAAGCATTGAAGTTGTCCCCGTTGATTGTTTCACGGTTAGTTCCTGCTAAAACAGTTAAACCATGATCAGCGAACTTTCTTTCATAGGTGAAAATACCTCCCAATAAAATGTTTAATTGAGTTTCATTTCCTAGAGTCAAGCGAGGTTCAGCAGGTCCACGTTTACTAGGTACCAAAATAGGTGTTACCCCATCTGCTTCAAATCCTGTTCCTTTTTCATATAAAGTCCAAGGAGTCTCCCAACGTTTAGTATCTCTGAAACGCTTGTCGATAGCGGCAGTTCCTGTAAACTTTAAACCTTTGATGAAAGGAAGTTTAATGTCTAATTGTCCATTAGTTTGGAAATAGCTTTGCTTATCACGGTCATAACCTGTTTGGTTGGTAGTGATTACCACTGGGTTTTCACCGTTTTCAATATCCGGACCTGGGCGACCATCTGGCCAGAATGCTGGCTGGTTCGGCTTACCACGCATTTGCATTCGGAAGATAGCACTTGCTGGTTTAGTTGGGAAGCGACGATTTTCCTCACGTCCTAATACCCCAATTGATAAATTGACATTTTCGTTGATTTTAGCATCTAAATTCAAGCGAAGGTCATATTGTTGATAACCAGTTGCTGAATTTTTGTAGAATGCATCTTGGTTTTGATAACCTAAAGAAGCTAAATACTTAATATTTTCCCCTCCACCACTCATTTGAACATTGTGACGAGATTGAGGAGACCAAGGCTTTAAGGTTGCGCCATACCAATCAGTATTTGGATGTAACCATGGATCTGATCCATCGTTGTACAACTTCATGTCTGTTGGGGAATAAGGAGCTTTACGGCCATTGTATACACCAGTTTCTTTGTATGCTCTGGTAGCATCGGCCCATTGGCTTACGGGTAATTGGTAAATATCCAAGTCGTTCAACATACCTGCGTACTGAGCTGCATTAGCTAATGCCGGTACAACGGTAGGCTGAGAGAAACCTTGGTTAAATGAGTATGATAATTCAGGCTTTCCGGATTTACCTTTTTTGGTGGTAATTAAGATAACCCCATTAGCTGCACGAGCACCATAAATGGCGGCTGAGGCATCTTTCAATACAGAAACTGACTCAATGTCTGCTGGATTCAAACGGTCAAGTCCACCCGCTCTATTGGGAATACCATCTATTACGATAAGAGCATCACTGTTGTTTAAAGTATTAGCACCACGAATACGGATGGAAGACCCGTCATATCCTGGCTCTCCACTTCGGTTAACCGCAACCACACCGGCCATTCTTCCTGCCAGGGAGTTACTCAAGTTAACGCTAGGTGATTTTTGTAATTCATTTCCTTTGACAGAAACAACAGAGCCAGAAACTGTAGCTTTTTTCTGAACACCATAACCTACCACGACTACTTCGGATAAGCTTTTAGCATCAGGTTTTAAGCTGATATTTATAACACTCTGGTTTCCTACGGTTACTTCTTTCGACTCGTAACTCACAAAAGAATAAATTAATTTACTTTGCGCATTGGTTACGCTGATGGAATACTTACCATCAACATTGGTAGTAGTTCCTTTACTTGTTTCTTTGAGGATGATGTTGACACCGATGAGCGGCTCACCTTTTTCATCAGTAACTGTACCAGTTACCGTGGACCCTTTGCCTTGACCCATGGAAATCCATGACATCGAAAGCAAAAATGCCAAAAGCAAAACCGCATTACTGCTAATAAATTTTGTTTTCATACAAACGATGGTTAAAGGGTTAATCGACACAATTAGTCTGATGGTCGACAGAATTATCTCGTAATATAAAGTATCAGTTTGAATTATTTACACACTTTAATCACCCAAAAAACACTTATTTATTTTTCGGAATGGTTTATTTCACGGTATTTCATTGGAATAGTACAATAAAAAAATAAATAAATAATGTATTTAAAATAGTTTGAAATAGGGCTAAGTATCGACTTTTCAAGTACTTAAAACAATTTCGAACGTATGTATATATATGTAAGTCGATTCAGAGCAACTTTAAATTTTTCAAGAATATTAAAGTCTGATTTTTGAGCAAAAAAATAGGTTTAATATGTAAAGATTTTTTAATACCTGTTATGTAAAGTTTAAATTATCATGATATCAAACTTCTTGGTTCTTCAAATTTGGATTTGATTTAACTGGCTATCCCCATTAACGGAGTAGATGGATTTAATAGTATAGGGATATGTCAAGCTTGATTCAAAGTCACTCCATAAAAGTCAAAAAATCATCTCCGTGGATTCTTGCTTGGTAAATAGTCCATTGATCATTTTTCGATTGAATTTTAGCGACCATTATTTAAATTAATTCTAAATAAATAAATAAATCAAATTATTTGGAATTACTCTAAATAAGGAATAGCTTTGTTTGTTATTTATAATTAGTCTACATAAAATTAAACAACATAATTATGCCTATTAAAGCCTATAAACTGTATTTTATTTCCCTTTTTGCCACTGTTTTTGGTCTATTTTCCTGTGAAAATAGTAACGACGTTCAGCCTAACCTTCGTTCAAAAATTGATTATTCTAAGTTAACCGCGACTACACCTTATAAGCAGCTGTTTGTCGATGCCAAAGGTGATACTACTGTAGATTTTACTTCTGGAAATACTCGTCTTAGAATGTTTATGGCCTTGAATTATTATATGGGATCTGCCGTTCGTGATAATAAAGCCTTGGATGCCAATTTAATGAAGGCCATGTATACTAACTCTGCTAGTTCATTTACTGATATTTCTAGTTTAGGAGTTATAGCCAAAGATTTGAACTCATCAGCATTCCAATTGCGCAATATTACTGCTAGTTCTAAGTCAAATACTGAGGCCGAAGCCGCCCGTGCACGAATTGACGCTCTCTTTTTGGATATGGCAACTATCAGTAATTCTGTGGGAAATACGGCCTCCAAAGGTGCAGCGGGAAAACTTGGAACTTATTTAGTGGATGCGAAAGGCATTGAAACAGCCCAGATTATTCAAAAATCATTGATTGGGGCATTACAGATTGACTATATTAACAATGTCCTGTTGAACACGGGGTTGAACGCCAATAATTATGTGGTAGTTGAAGGTAAAAAGTACTCCGCTCTGGAGCATAATTGGGACGAGGCCTATGCCTTATTAACCTTGAATCCTATCTATTTGGCCGGTTCTACTGATGCGACAAGGGGAACATCTGAATCTTTTTTAGGCTCTTACATTTGGGAGTATAATAAAGCCAATTATGCCAATTTTCATTTGGCCTTCTTAAAAGGACGTGCTGCCATTGTAAACAATGATATGACCGAACTGAAAAAGCAAGCCGCATTTATTCGGAGTGAATCTGAGAAGGCTATTGCCTCTGCTGCAGTAGGTTATTTGGCAAAGTGGAAAACCAGTACCACAGATGCCGCAAGGGCACATGCCATTGGGGAAGGACTAGGTTTTATTTATTCTTTACGCTATTGTAATTATTATAATATAGATGCCAAATTTTCCGATGATATTTTAAATGCCTTAATCAATTCGACCAACGGATTTTGGGATTTGACGAATGATAAAATCAATGCGGCCTCTGAAGTCATCAGTACCAAGTTTAAATTATAAAGAGTTCGGGGCCATGGAATGCATTCTATGGCCTTGTTTTGTTTATTCTATCAAGATGAAAAAGTATCTATTAATTGTTTTGACTAGCCTTTTGTGGGCCTGCGGATCGAATGGCACAGGAACTACTGAAATACCTACCCCGATAGAAGATGGAAAGGATCGTAAGCCGATTTTGACCCACTTGGCAGATCAGGTAATTATTCCTTCTTATGCTGACTTTAAAGTCAAATTTGATGCTATGCAACAGCAGTCAGATGTATTTAGCAGTCAGCCTACTCAAGCCAATTTAACATCTTTTAGGTCTGCCTGGGTAGAGGCTTACGTGGCATGGCAAAAAGTCGAATTATTTGATTTTGGCCCGGCAGAAAAACAAACCATTCGTAACTTTTTCAATATCTACCCAGCAAGTGAAAATGGAATTTTGGCCAATATTTCGGATCCCAATGCCAACTTGGAAGTGCCAGCTTCCTATGCACAGCAGGGATTTCCTGCTTTAGATTATTTGATCAACGGCGTAGGTAAAACCGATGCTGAGATTTTGGCATTTTATACTAATCCTACTGAAGGAGTAAAAAGATTAGCCTACATTAAAAGATTAACCACCCGCATGAATACATTGCTTACTAAGGTTATCACGGAATGGAATACTACTTATCGAGATACTTTTATTAGTAAAACCGGATTAGATATTTCTTCCTCTACTTCCTTGATGATTAATGGATTTGTACTTCATTATGAGCGTTTTATTCGTTCTGGGAAATTTGGTATTCCTTCTGGTGCTATGCTAAATGGCGTACCATCACCTGAGAAAGTGGAGGCCTATTATAAAAAAGATATCTCCTTGCTATTGGCGAAAACGGCTCACCAAGCCTATGTCGACTTTTTTAATGGAAAGGCTGTAAAAACAGGTGCCGAGGGGCCATCCATTAAGACCTATTTGAATGCCCTGAAAGCTCAAGATAGTGCCAGTGGTAAAAATTTGAGCGATATCATTAACGCTCAGTTTGAAGCTTCCAAAGTTAAAATAGATGCCCTAAAGCCAAGTTTATATGAGGAGGTTAAAAACAACAACTCGGCTATGATTGCGGTTTATAATGAAATGCAAAAAGCGACTCGATTATTAAAAGTGGATATGACTTCCGCTATGAGCATCACGATTACCTATACCGATAATGATGGAGATTAGTCAATATCTTAAAAAGACCATTTCTCCCGCGCCTTTAGCAGTATTTAGAATCTGCTTTGGCTTAATGCTATTGGGTAGTTTGCTTCGCTTTTGGGCAAAAGGCTGGATAGAATCCCTGTACATAAAGCCTATTTATTTCTTTAACTATTATGGTTTTGAATGGATAAAGCCTTGGGGGGAGTATACCTATGTATTATTTGTTATTTGTATCCTAAGTGCCTTTTTGGTAGCCATTGGGCTGTTTTATCGGATAGCCTCCATCTCTCTTTTTTTGAGTTTTACCTATATTGAATTAATTGATAAAAGTACCTATTTGAACCATTATTATTTCATCAGTTTACTCTGTTTTCTTTTGATTTTTTTGCCGGCTCATACATATTTTTCAATAGATGCTTACCGAAATAAATCACTTAGAGCTATTTTGATACCCCAATGGAATATAGATACCATCAAATTCATGATGGCCATCCTGTATTTCTACGCCGGATTAGCTAAAATAAATAGTGATTGGTTATTACACGCGCAGCCCTTGAGTATATGGTTGCCCGCAAGAAATGACATGCCCATTATCGGCTTTTTATTTAATTTTTCTTGGGTTCCATACTTATTTTCTTGGTTTGGATGTTTGTATGATCTCAGCATACCTTTTTTATTGTGGAATCAGAAAACTCGACCATGGGCCTACTTGGCGGTCATTGTATTTCATTTATTAACCGCCTTACTATTCCCCATAGGTATGTTTCCGCATATCATGATGGTGGCTGCATTGATATTCTTTTCGGTTCAATTTCACGAGAAAATATTGGCTAAGTTGACATGTTTATGGAAGTTACCTATTAGTAAAGACTCTTCCTCTTCGGTGTATAATCCACCAGCTTATGTGTCAAAGTTATTAGGCTTATTTTTTGTGTTTCAATTACTTTTCCCATTTCGTTATTTGGCTTATCCCGGGGAATTATTTTGGACAGAGGAGGGTTATCGTTTCTCCTGGCGAGTGATGTTGATGGAGAAAGCTGGTTATGCACAGTTTACAGTAAAGGACACTTCGGGGCAACAACTCGTAGTCAACAATACACTTCACCTAAGTACTTTGCAGGAAAAGATGATGAGTACCCAACCTGATATGATTTTGCAGTACGCCCATTATTTAAGGGATTATTATGCAAAAATGGGATTTAAGTCGCCCCAGGTTTACGTGGACTCTTATGTTGCATTAAATGGAAGATTAGGGCAAGCATTGATAAATCCCAATACTGACTTAGCCAAAGAACAAGATACTTTTTTACATAAAACTTGGATATTACCCTTTCATGATACGATCAAAGGTTTTTAATACGATTATTTTGTTTTTTGTCAGTTTTGGACTTTGGGCTCAATTTACCATCTCAGGAAAAATTTATAGCAAAAAATTAAACGCTCCATTGTCTGGCTGTCAGGTGTACCTCAACCAAGGTAATCCTCGAACTTCGACAAATACACCGGGCGAATTTCAATTTAAAAATTTGTCCAAGGGTAAGTACGTATTACATACTTTCGCTACCAATTATCAATCCTTTCAACAAGAAATTACCATTCAAAATAAGAATGTGTACTTAGAAATATACCTTGATTCATTAAATGTGACTTTGAATGAGGTAGTGGTCAGTCAAAAGCAAACAGATTTTGGATTCACCCGAATGCGATCAGTGGAGAGTATGGGGATTTATGAGGGCAAAAAGACAGAAGTGATTTTACCTGAACAGCTAGTTGCTAATTTAGCAACGAATAATGCCAGACAAGTATTCTCTCGGGTGGCAGGATTAAATATTTGGGAGAATGATGGAGCAGGATTGCAATTGAGTATTGGAGGACGAGGATTAGATCCAAACAGAACTTCTAATTTCAATGTTCGACAAAACGGATATGATATTAGTGCCGATGCCTTGGGATATCCAGAAAGTTATTACACGCCACCTATTGAGGCAGTGGGTAAAATACAAGTAGTTAGAGGAGCAGCTTCCTTGCAATACGGAACTCAGTTTGGAGGTTTAATCAATTTTGTCATGAAAAAACCTCTAATGGATAAAAAATTGGAACTGCTTATAAGGCAAAGTGGGGGTTCTTTTGGTTTTTATAATGCCTTTACCAGCGCTAGTGGAACTAAGAATAAACTTTCCTATTATACATTTTTTCAATACAAGAGAGCTGATGGCTGGAGGGCCAATTCCGATTTTGAGAGTTATAATTTTTATGCGGATGTTGATTATCGTTTGTCAGATAAAACCAGCATAGGCATTGATATTACTCATATGGATTATTTAGCTCACCAACCTGGAGGATTGACAGACGCCATGTTTGCTCAAAATCCTCGTCAGACAAATCGTGAGCGAAATTGGTTTCAGGTTAACTGGAATTTATGGGCGCTTCATTTTGATCACAAATTTGATGCACTCAATGAAGTCAATTTGCGCGTATTTGGACTTTCTGCTTATAGAAATTCTGTGGGATTTAGACCTAACCGAGTGGCAAGCGTGGATGATAATTCAGAAAGAGATTTGATTACTGGTGATTTCTCTAACTGGGGTGCGGAGGCTCGGTACTTGAAAAGGTTTTTTATGGGGGAAAAATTGTCTGTTTTCTTAGCGGGAACTCGTTATTACCATGGTTTTAATCATAGTATTCAGGGTTTAGGAAGCAAGGATAAATCGGCCAATTTTGAATTTATCAACAATCAGAATGCTATTGCGAATGATTATCGTTTCCCCAATAACAATGCCTCGTTTTTTATTGAGAACATTTTTTACCTGAGTGAAAAATTTTCTGTTACTCCTGGAATTCGTGCCGAATACATTCACACCAGAGCAGATGGATTTTATGGTAATATACAATTTGATTTAGCGGGGAATATTATTTCTGCCACTAGAACAAATGAATCGAGAACCAATGAAAGATCTTTCGTGCTGGGCGGTATTGGTCTAAGTTATAAGCCTAGCACTCATTTGGAATGGTACGGTAATGTATCTCAAAATTACCGATCCATAACTTTTAGCGATATGCGGATAGCCAATCCTTCTCAGGTGATTGATCCTGAAATGAAAGATGAAAAGGGCTTCTCAGTAGACATGGGTCTGAGAACTAATGAAACTAGCTTATACAATTTCGATGTCAGTGCATTTTATTTGAATTATAATAATCGTATTGGTGAGGTTCAGTTTTATGACTCAAATAATCGAGTATTAAGAAGAAGGGGGAATATAGGCCAAGCAGTCATTATGGGAATAGAGTCTTATGGTGAGGTGGATCTATGGCGTTCTTTAGCTCCTGATAATGAGTTTAGCGCTGTGGTATTTGGAAATGTTGCTTGGATTCAATCAGAGTATAAGGCCAGCCAAATCCCAGGAATAGTGGGTAAGCAAGTGGAATTTGTACCTCAATGGAATACCAAGGCAGGTTTACGGGTAGGAAATAAACATTGGAAAGCATCTTTTCAGTATACTAATTTATCCGATCAGTTTACCGAAGCTACCAATGCCCGGGAGGGAGGAGTTTCTGCAGTAGTCGGTTTAATTCCAGCCTATCAAGTGATGGATTTAGGGATTTCCTATCAATTTTCGCGCTATAAAGTAGAAGCTAATATCAATAACCTGGCAAATAACATGTATTTCACCCGTCGCGCAACTGGTTACCCGGGTCCCGGAATTTTACCATCTGATGGTAGAAGTTTTTACTTGACTTTGCAGGCAAAATTTTAACGCTGTTAAGGTTCCAAACCTTGACAGCGTTGGGAAAACGTTTTCCCTTTCAAGTTTATTTTACATGTGATTATGTTTATCAGTTTTTTGATATATGTCAAAGTAACTGTAAGTATTTATCGTAATAAATTATCAGTATGTTGATAAAATCGACTATTGAACTATTAGGGGAGACAAGTACTTGGTTTTATTCAAAAACAACTTAATATTTTTACAAAAATAAACTTGCTACCTATGAGATTTTACTTCATCTTCCCACTTGCTGCATGTTTGGGTATTTCCTGTAAAAATTCATCTGAGACTATAAGTCCTGCTGCATCTGTAGCCGTTCCTGCCGTATATTCTAAGATTTATGGAGCTACCTCGATCACCAATGATGGCACTTATATTACTATTAAAACTACAGGAGTGCCAGATCATAAAAGTGCTTATTTTTCTGGCACCAATGCACTTTATGAGGCATTTACAGGGAAGACTTTTGGAGGAAATAATTTTGCTAAAAATCCGAATTCCATTTCTACCCAATCATATACATTTAAAATTCCTCTTAATCCACAGATGGACCCGGCACATAAAGCAACTCCACTAGGGCCTATAGGTGTAGCCTTAAATGGTGTGCCTCTTTTTAATCAGTATGCAGGTCCGAGTCAACCATTAACGAATGAAATCAATAGTTTTGATCAATATTGGGGGCATCCACAGCAAACAGGTTCCTATCATTATCATGTAGAACCTTTATATCTGACACAAGTAAAAGCTTCCAAATCTGCTCTTTTGGGTTTTTTATTGGATGGTTTTCCCGTATATGGGCCAGAAGAGAATGGTCAAACGGTACAAAATTCCTCTTTAGACGCCTATCACGGCCATTCACATAGTACCACGGAATTCCCCAATGGTATTTATCATTATCACATCACCAGTACGGATCCTTATATCAATGGAAGTGGCTTTTATGGAAGCGCGGGTACTGTTTCTCAATAGTTTTTTGGCTTGGGCTTTGCTTAGCTGCCTACAACCCGAGGAAAAAATGCTCTTAAAAGATCCAATGACCATAAGTTGGGAGGCAGATAGATTGAGAGTAAATCAGAAAATGTATACCGGGGGATTATTTCAACTTTTCCCCAATGGACGTGATACGGCCAGTGTTGAGCATTATGTTCAAGGCTTGGAAGATGGGGTTTGGAGAAAATATTATCCATCTGGTCGACTGTTTGAAATTAGGACATTTCAGAAAGGTAAAAAGATTGGTACATATGAAGCCTGGTGGGAAAATGGCAAGAGGATGAGGGTATTTGAATTTGAAAATGACGAATACCAAGGCTTTTGTAGAGAGTGGAACTCAAGCGGTCAGTTAATAAGAGAAATGCATTATGAAAAAGGACATGAGCAAGGGACTCAAAAAATGTTTTACGATAATGGAAAAATTAAATCAAATTATTGGATGGAGAATGGGAGGCGTTATGGACTTTTGGGGACAAAGAATTGTAGGAATATTTCAGAGAAAATATTTAAAAATTAGTTTCTTGGCACTCCTGTTTTCTTGTCAAGAAGGTGGACAAGTTTCTTCCATTCCTTATTACAATGGTCCTGATTTTAGTCCATATTTTTTAGATAAGCAGGAAGCAAAAGCTCTAATTAATCATCATATTGATCATTTTTATTTAAAGGACCATCATGGGAATACTTATTCGCATGATCAGCTTAAAGGGAAAATACATGTAGCTCAGTTCATTTTCACCCGCTGTGGGAATATTTGTCCAGAAATGATTTCCCAAATGAAGACTGTGGCCCACAAGTTTCGGGCTCATCCTCAGGTGGAATTATTGTCCTTTTCAGTTACTCCATGGATTGATGATGTTCCGACCTTAAATAAATTTGCTCAAGAAAAACGCATAGATGTACCGAATTGGCATTTATTAACAGGTTCAAAGTCAAATATTTATGATTTGGCTCGTAGGTCCTATTTTGCTGAGGAGGAAATAGGGTTCACCAAAGATAGTACTGAGTTTCTGCATACAGAGCATATGATATTGGTGGATAAAGAAGGAAGAATTCGGGGTATATACAATGGGACACTGGCTTTGGAAGCAGAGCAATGTGTGAAAGATATGGAGAAGCTTTTGACTGAAAACTAAATAGGTATTGATTTTATCAAAAATCAGCTCAATAATTAGTTAAATTTTCTTTCCTTTGGGCTTTCAAACCTATTTAATACATGATTGGCCACGACTTTAAAATGGCTTTATACCAAGGAAAGCCGCTTTTTGGAACTCTCATAACTTCGACTTCCCCCAAAAGCTTTGATGTAGTTGTAAGCTTGAAATTAGATTTTGTCTTTTTTTGTGCAGAGCATGTCGCCTACAATCCCGAAACCTTAAGTTGGATGTGTCGAGCATTTAAGGCCGCTGGAATTAACCCCGTAGTTCGTATTTTAGAGCCTAGTCCCTACTTGGCCACTCAAGCTTTGGATGCTGGGGCAGGTGCGGTGCTTGTGCCTTATGTAGAGGATGTAGAGGAAGTGCTAGCATTGGTAGGTGCTGTAAAATACCGTCCCTTGAAAGGGAAAAAGTTAGATAGAATTTTACACGGAGAGGAAAAGCCCGATGCGGAATTTACTAATTACCTTCAAAAACATAACCAGCATCATTCGCTTTTATTAAATATTGAGAGTCAATCTGCTGTTGAAAATCTGGAAAAATTTGCTAGTATTTCCACGGTGAGTGGTCCAGGGGTAGATGGATTTGTGATAGGGCCTCATGACTTGTCTACCTCGTACGAGATGCCTGAAAAATATCAATCCACGGAATTCATTGAATTAAGTACATCTGTTATACGAAAGGCTAAATCATTAGGCGTTTCGGTGGGAGGACATACCGGTTACCGGGGAAGTTTGGCTTTGCAGAAGCAGTGGCTTGAGGCTGGGTCCAATATTTTATTGCATTGCTCTGATATGTTGTTGTTTGCTGATAAGTTGCAATCTGATTTTAACGAATTGAAAGCTATTCAAGGTCTTGATCAGCACATAGAAGTGAAGTCTGAAAGTATTTAATTCCAATTTTACCTAAATATCTAAACCTTTTACCTTTTAACAACATGAAAATGAATCATTTTCGTTACCTACTTTTGGCCCTAGTCTTATGCTTTCAATATGGATTACATGGGCAGTTAATTGATTTTTCCAAGGCAAGTATTTTGGCTTCGTCCGACATAGCCTCTCCATTTAAAGAAAAAATGCTCGCAGTATTGCAAGAGGAAATCACCTTGAAAACGTCCCTTAAATTACCCATAAGTACCCCAGGAAAAACATCCTTCATAATATTAGCAAATAAGAGCAGTCGGGAAGTTAATGGTTTTCCTTTACCCACATTAAGCCCATCAGATCAGACTTCAGTTCAAAAAGAGGGCTTCAGATTGGTGCATCAGCAAGTAGCTGGTAAAGATATTCTTTGGATGATTGGAGCGGATCAAAGAGGGATTTTGTTTGCCATTGGGGAATTTTTGCGGATAGCTGAGTTGACCAAACAAAAAATTGCCTTTGACAAAAAGTACGAAAAATCAAGCGCTCCGATGTACCCTATTCGAGGGCATCAAATCGGTTATAGAAACACGGCCAATTCCTGGGATGCTTGGGACTTTAAACAGTTTGAACGCTATTTCCGTGAGCTAGCTTTTTTTGGAACTAATGCCATTGAGAATATTCCTTTTCAAGATGGCGCGGCCAGTCCACACATGAAAATAGATCGTGAACTGATGCATGTAAAAATGAGTCAGATGTGCCAGGAATATGATTTAGACTATTGGGTGTGGACTCCTGCAGATGTTGATTTAGCAGATCCTAAAAAATTTCAAGAGGAATTGAAAGCCCATGTCGAATTTTATAAGGCATGCCCTAGATTAGATGGAGTCTTTTTTCCGGGCGGTGATCCTGGGGAGAATCACCCAAAATACGTATTACCTTTTTTGAAGGCGGTAGCTGCGGAATTGAAAAAATATCATCCCAAGGCTGGAGTTTGGTTATCCTTGCAAGGCTTTACAGATGAGCAGGTGAACTATTTTTATGAGTATTTGGAACAAAATAAACCCGATTGGTTTACGGGGTTGGTTACAGGTCCAAGTAGTCCAGATTTAGCCAGCACTCGTTTTAGATTGGATAAGAAATACCAACATCGTCATTACCCTGATTTAACCCATACGGTTCGCTGCCAATACCCAACGGAGAATTGGGATCAGGCTTTTGCGCTTACTGAAGGCAGAGAAGTGACCAATCCACAACCCTCTTATTATGCCAAAATTCATAACCGCTTTGCGCCTTTTACGGACGGATTTATTTCTTATTCCGATGGGGTTCATGATGATGTGAACAAGGTAATTTGGAGTCAAATGGCATGGAATACAGAGAAAGAGGTGCGACAGGTTATGGTGGAATATGCTAGGTACTTTTTTGGAAATGGGGTGGCGGAAGCTGCTGCTGATGGAATATTGGCATTAGAAAGGAACTGGGTAGGACCTGTAGAAGAAAATGGAGGGATTGAAACCACCTTTGTATTTTGGCAAAATCTAGAAAAATCTCATCCAGAATTACAAGGAAATTGGCGTTGGCAGCAATTGTTGATGCGTGCCTATTATGATACTTTCATCAAGAGAAGAAAGGCATATGAGCAGGGGCTAGAAAGAGATGCTAATGCTATTTTGAATCAAGCTAAATCTCTAGGTGCAGACCAGGCAATGTCCTTAGCACTAGATAAAGTCAATCAGGCAGATCGTAAACCTGCTTCACCGGAATTAAAACAGAAAATCGTTGATTATTGTGAAGCCCTATTTCAATCCATCGGATTACAAACTAGTGTGCCCAAATATAAGGCTAGTGGTTATGAACGTGGAGCCATCTTGGATTTTATCGATTATCCATTGAACAATCGTTGGTGGTTACAAGATGAATTTGAAAAGGTTAAAAAAATGAAGGATGATGCTGAAAAACTAGCGCGTATAGAGGTGATTGCCAAATGGGAAAATCCAGGTGCTGGAAGCTATTATGATAATATTTCCGATCCATTGAAAGGTCCTAGAGTGAAAACTCGTACAGAAGATGCCACCGATGTAGCTTGGTGGGATAATGGGCTTAGTAGGCGCCGATTGTCTACGCAATTATTCCAAAATTTTCCTCAATTGGAATATACCGATTTAGACCCTAAAGGATCTTATATGATTCGGATTTCTGGACAAGGAGATGCTTTATTGCGAGTGGATGGAGAGCGTATCAAACCGACCTTATACAATAAAGGTGTGGAGGAATTCAAAGAATTTCCCCTGAATCCTAAGTTTGTAAGTGATGGAAAAATATCGGTTTCATTTGATGAGCCAGAGGAATCACATTTAAACTGGAGGCAACATTCGAAGGTATTTGATATTTGGTTGCTGAAAAAATAACGGGTAAGGGCTTCCCTTGTTAATATTAAAATAAAAAGACCCTCCATAAGAGGGTCTTTTTTGGTAATAAGGAGTACACTTTAAATAAATAATTGAAATTGTAAACTCAAGCTGCTCATTCGATTGCCCGAACCAAGCTCTCCTTGATTGATTTGATAAGTCGGTCTATTTTGATAGTCTAAGCTTAGTTTAGATTTATGTCCTTGAATGAAATAGTTGATGCCCACATTAAAAGTATGAGTAGCATGATTTCCTAATCGGTCATATTGTGCCAAAGTAGCGGCTAAATATGGCATCCAGCGATTAGCTAAATCCGCTCGAATAGACGGTAGCAAATATCCTATTTGAGTATAGACCACAGCTCCAGTTCCAAACATGGGAAGGCTATTTCCATATATAGACCCTTGCCCAGAAATGGAATTGGACGCACTTAAATTACTACTTGTGCCTGGATTCATGATACCATTATAGCGTAAATAATTTGTCCCATAATTCGTATTAAAATAACCTAAATAGGCAGACAGGGCAGCATGCTTGGGTAATGGAATATCTACAAAACTTTCCACCGCAAGGTGTTTCATGTCTTGATAGAGCGTATCTCCTTGAGCTGATTTTAGCCACATGGCATTAGGCTGAAAGGCCCCACCAATACCAATATTGACTATTTTCTTACTTCCCAAATAGGTTCCTGTCATGTAAGGAGTAGTATGATTCTCATGATCAAAAAATTGATAGATCAAATATCCTTGCTGCTGTAAGGAGTGACCTTTTTGAGAAAAATTGGCAAAGTTGGAACTGATGGCAGGAGCTGTCTGTCCGTTCGAAGTAATTGGGAAAGGGTCACTCAAAATAAATCTATAATCCCATTGCCCTACCTGACCACGGGCATAAATACTTAGTTTTCTGGAAAATTGATCAATCTGGTCCACGGTGGTCTGCGCAAATACCGGTACATCCATAGTCATGATGGTGCCTATACTGGGCTGTGAAAATCGAGAGATACCGGAAATGATACTTAAACCCCCACCGATTTTCAATTGATTTCCCGAGGATAGTCGGTATTCCCCCAAGGCATCGTGAAAGAATGGAGCTATTTTTCGGTTACCATTGGCATTATACTGGGCATTGAAATTATTTTGTCCAAACTGAAAGTATAAAAATGTACGGTCGGTAATTTGGCCGAATAATTGCATTCTTGTTCTTCTAAGGCCTATATCAAAGGATTGATTTTGAGGACTACCATTGACTAAAGTTCCTGGATTGTTTTCGTTGAAACGGAACCAAGCTTGGTTTAAAAAAGTAACCTGAAAATATCTGGATCCAGATTCATTGAGCTTTATTTTGAGCGCTTCAGTATCTGATGTTTTTTGAGCGAATGCGCACAAGGAATGGCATAAGGAAAATAATAAAATGAGTTTTTTTCTCATAAAATGAATGAATTAGTAGAGAGCGATCTCTATCAAAAGTGGAAAGAAAAATAAATGGAATTGTATTATTGGGCGATCAGAACAGTCTATATTCGCCAATTTCCATGAACCTCAAATAAGGCTGGGAAATGAGATTTAATGTAGCAAAAGTTGTTGCAACTATCACTTTGACTTACTTGTTGTGAGTCTTGAAAGTTAGCGTAAAAACGGCTTGCAGAAATTTGATCAATTTCATGAATACGCTCCGTTTGAGCATCCTCTGAAGATTCTTCCTCTTCAAAGGCATTAATAAAGCTAAGTCGATAAGAGACTTGTTGTCTAAATTTTTGCTTGGTAGTGGAGGTGGAGTTATGTTCTAGGGTGTTTTTTCCAATGATCGTCAGTACAATCGAGCAAAAAAGAAAAAATAAAACCCTTAGACGCTTGGAATACATACCCAAAATTGCATTGGGAATTTGAATTAACCAATTAATCCTGCATTTTTATGTAAATAGAAGTATCGTGTTTGAAAAAGATCAGGACAAAGGACTCCCCTGAGACCTGATCGTCATTTTTTCTAATATGCGCTCCAACCACCATCGACTGTCAAAATATGTGCATTCACAAAGCTGGAATCATCGCTGGCTAAAAATAAGGCAGCTTGTGCAATTTCCGACGATTCTCCTGCACGAGGATTGATGGCCATACCTGTCATGATTCGATCATTCACCAAAGGTGTAATTTTAGTCATATCAATGGTTTCACTGATGCTTGTATTAACTGCACCAGGAGCAATTCCATTGCAACGAATCCCCGACTTGCTGTACATATAACCTGTGTTTTTGGTTAATCCAACTAGGGCATGTTTACTGGCCGTATAGACGGCACCAGCTGCACCTCCTTTTAGTCCACCTATAGAGCAAACATTGATGATATTCCCTTTTCCTTTTGCCAAAAACAGGGGTATAGCTTTTCTCATGGCTTTAAATGGCCCTTCAAAATTGATTTTCATGACCTTCTCTAACATCGAATTTTCTACTTCTCCTACAGGTTGAAAATGGTCCATGATCCCTGCGTTATTAACTAATATATCTAAGCTACCATAGGTATCTACAGCGGTTTGGATTAATTGGTTTATGTCTGACTCCTCTCCCATATTGGCGGTAATGGTTGTTATTTCTCCACCCGAGGCTTTCACTTCTTGGGACAATTCCACTAATCGACTTGGGTTTATATCCCCAGCCACGACTTTGGCTCCTTCCAGAGCGAATAATGAAGCAATGGCTTTTCCCATGCCTGCACCCGCTCCTGTAACGATGGCAACTTTATTTTCTAGCTTTTTCATGTGATTTGATTTTCAGAAAATTACCAAATAATTGATAGTTCTAAGTTTTTCAAAGGATGATTTTGATTAGGATTTTTTCAACGCTGTTAAGGTTTCAAACCTTGACAGCGTTACAACGATTAGCGATTTAAATATGTTGTCCAATATCTTGATAATGAATTAATTTAATATTTTCGTAATCTCTGTTTAACCAATTTCATTTGAAACCGATGTCAGAAGAGCAAATATTGTTTACAGAAACGCAAAGATTTAGAAAATGGTGGATTTGGCTTATACTATTGGGGGTATTTAGCTCAGTTGCTTTGGGAGCCTACCGGCAAATTCAAATGGGAATTAAGATGGGTGACCGACCGATGAGTGATGAGGGGATAGTATCTTTAGTCATTTCAATAATATTCATCATCGTTTTATTTTATGTAATTAAGTTGGAGACCAAGATTACATCTGATGGTATTTACCTTCGCTTTTTTCCATTTCATTGGCAGTTCAAGTATTACCCTTTTGAGAATATGGAAAAAGTATATGTCAGAAAATATTCCGCACTTCTAGAATATGGGGGGTGGGGAATTAGATACGGGATTTTTGGTAGTGGAAAAGCTTTTAATGTATCTGGAAATCAAGGCTTACAAATGGAAATGAAGCAAGGTCGCAAAGTCTTAATTGGGACTAATAAGCCGGAAGAGTTATCCCAAATATTGTCAACTGTTTGGAAGAAATAGATATTTATTTACCTCTGAATCATCATAATCCTTTAAGCATGGTTCCAGTAAATTTTGGTGCATGCCTTTTTCTTTCGTAAACTTAAACTATGAAAACTTTTATCAACAAAACTAAATTAGGTCTAAGTAAGCTAGCGCTTGGCTTAAGCCTTTTGTCCACTCCGATGTGGGCACAACAAAATCAAAAAAGCACGGTAGATGCTATTGTGAAGGAAGCAACAGAAAATTCGCAGTTGAAACGAATGGCTCATGAACTCTTGGACGGAATTGGACCACGTTTGGTGGGGTCTACTAAAATGGTTCAAGCAAGTGATTATCTATTGGGACAATACAAAGAATGGGGAATTGAGGCAAAAAGACAAAATTATGGTACTTGGAGAGGTTGGGATCGTGGTATTTCCTCCATTGACATGGTTGCCCCATGGGTTAAATCATTGGAAGGAACACAATTGGCATTTAGTCCTGCTACCCAAAAACCTAAAACTGGTGAAACAATTATTTTGGCAGAAGTAGCCGATTCCATTGCTTTTAAAGCTTGGTTGCCACAAGTAAAAGGCAAATTTGTGCTTATTTCCATGCCACAAATTACAGGAAGACCCGATTATAATTGGCAAGAGTTTGCTCTCAAAGAGTCTTTTGAAGCTATGAAAAAGGAGCGGGCTGAACAGACAGAGGCATGGAGAAAAAGGCTGGCTAAAACGGGTTTAACAAATGCAAAATTAGCTATGGCATTGGAAGAAGCAGGTGCTTTGGGCATCGTTTCCTGTTTGTGGTCTAACGGCTTTGGCGTCAATAAAATTTTTGCTGCTTCCACTAAAAAAATCCCTACCGTCAGTGTGGCTTTGGAAGACTATGGCCTATTGTATCGCTTGACTGAATCGGGAAGACTGCCAAAAATTACTGTGAATACCCAATCGAAAGAGTTGGGCATAGTACCTACTTTCAATACCCTAGCAGAAATCAAGGGCCTTGAAAAACCTCAAGAGTATGTAATGCTTTCAGCGCATTTAGATTCATGGGATGGAGCCACAGGAGCAACTGACAATGGAACAGGTACTTTGGTGATGATGGAAGCCATGCGTATCCTCAAAAAAGTATATCCTAATCCCAAGAGAACCATTTTAGTGGGCCATTGGGGAAGCGAAGAACAAGGATTGAATGGATCTAGGGCATTTGTGGAGGATCATCCAGAGGTGGTTTCTAATTTGCAGGCTTTATTTAATCAAGACAATGGAACAGGACGTGTGGTGAATTTGGGTGGATCAGGTTTTGCCAAAGCCAAGGATTATCTCACAAAATGGTTATCCGCTGCGCCAGATTCCATCAAAAATCGTATCAAAACTAATTTTCCTGGGACACCTGGGGGAGGTGGTTCCGATTTTGCTTCTTTTGTGGCAGTGGGAGCAACAGGCTTTAATTTAAGTGCATTGAGCTGGTCATATGGAAATTATACTTGGCATACCAATCGGGATACATACGATAAAATTGTATTCGATGATGTGCAAAGTAATGCTATTTTAACGGCTATTATGGTATACATGGCTTGTGAAGAGCCAGAAAAAATGTCTACGGAAAAGGCTGAATTGCCTGCTGGTCAAAAATGGCCAGCTCCTGTTAAATCGAAACGTACAAGTGGGACGCTCTAGTTTCCCATCATAACATAAACTTAAATACAAATGAAAAAATCCTGGTTGCTTTTATTGTGGTTAATTTCCATGCATACCCTGTTGGCACAGCCCACAGAAAAGCAGATTAAAGTTCAAGTTTCAGCCGATCATTCAGATTGGTTATATAAGCCAGGAGAAAAAGTCAATTTTTCAGTGTTAGTGACAAAAAATGGAAGTCCTATTCCTCAGGTTAAGATTCGTTATGAAATCGGACCCGAGAAGTTGGAAGCCTTGAAAAAGGAAAGTGCCATTTTACCTCAAGGTGCCATTCAACTGAATGGAGGAACTTTGTCAGCCGCAGGTTTTTTGCGTTGTGTGGTTATTGCCGAGGTAGAGGGGAAAGAATATAGGAATTTAGCAACGGTAGGTTTTTCTCCTCTATCGATTCAACCTACTGTCAATAATCCTCAAGATTTTGATGCTTTTTGGACTAAAGCCAAAGAAGATCTAGCTAAAATTCCTATGGATGCCAAGATGACGCTTCTGCCAGAAAGATGTACGGAGAAAACTAATGTGTATCAGGTGAATATCCAAAACTATCGTGTGGGAGCTAGGCTATATGGTATATTATGTGTGCCCAAGAAACCTGGGAAATATCCTGCATTGCTACATGTACCCGGAGCTGGAGTTAGACCTTATGCAGGAGATATAGCCAATGCAGAAAAAGGAATTATTACCCTGCAAATTGGTATACATGGAATCCCAGTTACCATGGATCCTTCCGTTTATACAGATTTGGGAGCAGGTATTTTGAACGGATATCCCAATTATAATATGGATGACAAGGATCGCTTTTTTTATAAAAGAGTGTATTTAGGATGTGTTCGTGCCAATGATTTTTTGACCTCACTTCCTCAATTTGATGGTCAAAATCTAGGAGTAACCGGAGGTAGTCAAGGGGGTGCTTTGTCCATCGTGACCGCTGCTTTAGACGAACGAGTAAAATTCTTGGGAGCTTATTATCCGGCCCTCTCTGATGTGACAGGATATTTATTTAATAGAGCTGGTGGTTGGCCTCATTATTTTGATAAGAATAACCGGGCAATTAATGAAACAAAAGCGAAATTGGAAACCATAGCCTATTATGATGTGGTCAATTTCGCACGAAGATTGAAAGTACCAGGATTTTACTCTTGGGGTTTTAACGATGAAACATGTCCTCCTACCTCCATGTACGCGGCATATAATGTAATTTCTGCTCCTAAAGAATTATACTTGGCACTGGATACCGGTCATTGGAATTATCCAGAGCAGGTAGAAAAGATGAACAATTGGCTAGGTGCAAATCTTCTCAAATAAGTTTAAGGAGCAGGGCTCTTAACTTTGAAAGTCCAGCTGAATAGAAATTCAGCTACTATCATACCTTCTTGGTTGGTTCCAACTGACTTACAAATGATTTTAGTACTTTCTCCACTTTCAATGGCCTTTTCAATGGTCTCTCGGATGGCATCACCGTCTTCACATGTGAATAAAATAGTACCGGTGGCTTTCTTCACAAAGGAAGCTTCCATTTTTTCTATCAGCATGCTGATGGATGGTTTCCTTTCGTAAACTTGTGCGAATGCCAACATGCCGCAACTCATTTCGGCGGCCATAGCTTCTACCGCAAAATACATGGAGCGGAATGGATTTTGATTGAACCAAGATTTTTTGACACGTACTATGGAGGTTTTGGCATCAAAATGATGCATGTTTAATCCTGCCCAAAAGGAGGCAGATAATCGTTGGAAAATAAAAAACTTAAATAAAATTGGGTTTAGAATTATTTTTTGAAACTTATGGAATGATGGATTCATGGTATGTTCTGATGAAGGGTCGTTAATTTTTCAGTTCTCCAACTATAGGATGCACTGAGCTAAATCAAATATAAATAATTTAGTTTGGTATCAAATGAAAGATAGAATTCGATAAATAAAATGTTAAAGTATAAATGATCAATAAATTGCAATGAAAAAAGTATTTAAAATTATCGCTTGGACGCTTTTTGGGCTAGTATTGAGTCTTTTTGGGTTAGGTGCTTTGTTTATGTACAAAGTTCAACATGGTTTCCCTGTTACTTATGAGACAGAAAAACCGGAGCTTTCCTTAGCAGCAGCTAAGCCTGCAATTTTATTGTTTTCTAAAACTACGGGTTTCCGACATGGAGAATCCATAGAGGCCTCAAAACCTGTTATTCAGGCCTTGGCAACTAAAAACAATTGGGTTATTTATGAGACAGAAGAGGGTGGGGTATTTAATCAGGAACAATTGTCCCAATTCAAATTAGTAATTTTTAATAATTCTACAGGCCGAGTGTTGAATGACAATCAACAGTTGGCTTTGGAAAAGTATGTTGAAAAGGGTGGAGCATTGATGGGGATACATGGAGCTGGGGATAATTCCCATCATTGGGATTGGTATGTCAATAATTTACTAGGAACAACATTCTCACACCATCCATTAAATCCACAATTTCAGCGAGCTTTAGTACAGATGGAGCCAAGTGCGGATTCTGTTTTGAAAGCTAATTTATCTGCAAGTTGGGAGGGGAATGACGAGTGGTATGTTTTTTTTGAAAAACCTAAAAATGCACGAGTAGTGTACTATATTGACGGTGAAAAAATATTACCCAGTGGCAATATGCTATGGATGAAGGACAAAAACTTTGGTATGGGAAAATATCATCCAGTGGCTTGGCATAAAAATGCAGGAAAAGGACGGACCTTTTATACTTCCATGGGGCATTCCAAAGATGCTTGGGCTAATCCTGCTTATGTGAAGTTAATCGAACAGGGGATTTCTTGGTCTATTCAATAAAGAATTCTTGTAAATAAAACGGGTCAATCATTGATTGACCCGTTTATTGAAATCATTAACCTACAAATATTTTATTGACCCATTTGCATAGCATCATTATTTTGATTGTTGTTTCTCTTCATGCTACTCATGTTAAATTGTCCGAAACGAATGGACAAAGTAAGACGAATCATTTGAGGGTTTGATAATCGGTAATATTTTTGAGAGAAACCTTCTCCGTAGGAATATCTATTGTTTCCACGAGTTCTGAAGATGTCATTAGCTGCTAAAGTCAAAGAAGCCAAGTCGTTTTTCAAGAAGGTTTTCTTGATAGCTAAATCAAAACCATAGAACGGCTCAATATACCCTTGAGATGAACTTTGTGCTTGCATCATTGGGCCACCGCCACCACCTTGTCCTTGGTTCTGAGAAATCGGCATATTGGTTTTGCCTTGGTAATCCATGGATAATTGGATAGACCATTTTTTAGGTAATTGGAAGGTATTGTTTATTTTTCCAAATACGGTCCAGATACCATCCGTAATTTGAGCATTCTCAATATTTGATGTATTAATTTTCGAGTTGTATGTGTTTAAATTAAGAGTTAAATCCCACCAGTTTTGAAGCTTGTTGGTATAGGTTCCTTCTATACCATAATTCACACTAGAATTCGCATTGACGAAAGTGTTAATCAAATCCAACTTACCGCTGATTGGGTTGATTTCTTGACTAAGGAAGCGAGTAATTAAGTTGTTGGTATATTTATAATAACCTGACAACAAGAAGGTAGCAGATCCTTTGGTTTTGCTGTAAGAAAGCTCTCCAGAAGAAGTGAATTCAGGAACCAAATTGGCATTTCCTCTCGTGATATTTAAACTATCGCTGTAATCAACGAAAGGAATGATTTGGAAGAAGTTCGGACGGTTAACACGTCTGGTGATGCTCAATTGCAACTGATCTGTAGGAGTTAAATCCTTCTTTAAGAAAATAGAAGGGAAAAGGCTCAAAGGATAGTTATTGCCAAATATTTGGTTGGTGTTAAGCAATTTACCATCATAGCTAGAGCTCTCAGCTCTTAAACCTAATTTATAGGAAACTTTGCTAGCTGTTTTACCTGAGAAGGAAACATAAGCAGCATATACTCTATTTTGGTTTTCGTAATTTGTGGAAGCTGAGGGGATGGTTTTATATACATCTGAACCTACGGGCTTCAAGGTATTGTTGTTTTCATTCTTCAAATCAAAAAGCTGAGCTCTTACTCCCAATTCTAGGGTACCTTCATTTTTTATAGGCTTCACATAGTCCGTTTGAAAGGTCATGAAATTATTGCTTCCAGAACCAATGTTTCTCTGAATTTGTGTGCCAGTAATGTTACCATTGTTTAAATAATTGGTCGTGTAAGTCGCATCATTTTTGTTGGTTCCACCAAAGTAATTGAAGTCCATAGTCAACTCTTCTCCTGCTTTAGGATATGCGTGTTTAAATCCTAATTGCAACCCACTTGGATTGAACTCTCTGTATGAGTCAGAAAGACGATTGCTTAAGGTTGTAAAGTTGTTTACAGTACTTGTAATCTTGATGTCTTCTGTTGGGGAGAATTTACCACCTCCGCCAAAAAATCCAGCTAAAGACAAGGTAGTTCTATTCGTAACTGCATAGTCAACACTCAAGCGAGGGAAAAACATCGATCCTCTAGTTTTGGAGTTGATGTCTTGATAAACGCTGGACTCAACGCCTCCGATGCTGCTATTTCTTAAGCTGTTACCCTCAGTGACATTTCTCATGTTCATTTTCATGCCCATCAAGGTTAAACTCCACTTGTTTTGTTGGTAACTAAAATTCCCCATGATGCTAGATCCTCCAAAACGGTCAGCACTTAAATTCACCATGCCATTATATCCATTCTTTTTGTTTTTCTTCAAAATGATGTTGATGATACCGGCCATACTTCCTGATGCATCGTATTTAGCAGAGGGGTTTGTGATTACTTCTACCTTCTCAATAATGTCAGCTGGGATTTGATCCATGGTTAAGCTAGTGGGTCTTCCGTCAATAAAAAGAGTTGGATTAGCATTTCTCACCTTAACATTGCCATCGATATCTACTTGTACAGATGGGATATTTCTCATCACATCCACAGCTGTACCACCAGAGGTCACTAGGTTTTGACTTACATTAAATGATTTTTTGTCAATGTCCATTTCCAACAAAGCCTTGGTAGAAGTAACTACCACTGCTTCTAATTCTTTGGAATCAGCAGCTAATTTGATATTTCCTAAATCCTTTTCAAATGCAGCCATCATTTTCGCGATTACCGCTGGATCAGGAGCTTGACCTGGTTTAGGCGCCATACTCGGATCCATTTTAGGCATAGCAAATTGGATAGGGGCTTCGTAGTTTTTATAGCCTACGAAACTAATTTTAATTTTAAGTCGAACATTTACAGGGATTTCTTTAAAGTTAAAATCACCATTCAGTTCTGCTTGTTGAGCTTTTACTAAGATGTCTTTGTTTTGTTTGGTTGCTGGATCTACCACAGTTTTTAATAGAACAACCGAGGCAAATTCTACAGGCTTACCTTGCTCATCTACTACCTTACCAAATATATGTCCGCGATTTAAATTGGCGGCATTGGCACCTCCTGCACCTGCAGCAGGACCTTGCGCCCAACTAAAAAATGAGCTGATTGCCAAGAAGAATGTTAAAAATTGATTTTTCATGGGTTGATTGTTTTGTCTACTTAGAAGAAATGATGTTATTCAAGGATCAGGGTAGAACTGGTTTAATTGCTAAATTTTCAATGGGTAAATCAGGGTTTAATCTAGTTTTTTGTTCACTTATTATTGTATCACAAAGATACATCATGCTTTTTCGTTTAATTTTTTATTCTTCACAGCTGGGAAATGTATAGATGAAAGTTGAAATTCTTGAGAAAAGCGGATTGAGTAAATGAGGCTTCATTGGTTTTGTACTAATTTTTTCAAATAGATGAACAAGCAAGATTCTATCTTTCAGTATTTAATCTATTCGGCAATACTGCCAAGAATTTCATGCTGATTCACTTTATAATAGTACAAAGATAAATATCAAAAATTGAACATTTTCTGGTAATTATAAAATTGTGTTTAATGGATCAAATGTTATGTAGAAGTGGGGAATTCATATGCGAAGAAACAAAAGTAGCTTTAAAAGTTTATTTTAGATATTTTTTGTAGGTGTTCCTCACTTATTTTTAGATTTCCTGAAAGCTTGATAATACATTGATATTTTTTATACTTCTTAATTATTTTGGATATTCCAAAGGAGGTTGTTTGAGGAATTTGGTAGACTAATTCTTAAGTTTTGTCGCAATTAAAGGATTCATTAACAAGTATTAACATGAAATATTTGCTTTAAATTATGAAGGTTGACTTGGAAAAGTTATAAATAAATGAATTTATTTGAAACTGGTTTTTCAGGTTTTATGGGATGCTATCCAGAACCCTATAAATAAAAAAACCGACTCCATGGGAGTCGGCTTTTTCATTCACTCAAATCTATATAAACCTATTTTTTGTATGTAATATCAAAGCGGTCTAAGTTCATCACTTTGGTCCAAGCATTAACAAAATCTTTAACGAATTTTGTTTGCGAATCTTTTGTAGCATAGACCTCAGCCAATGCCCTTAACTCAGAATTAGAACCAAAAATTAAGTCGGCGCGTGTAGCTGTCGCTTTCACGGCTCCTGTTTGACTATCTGTGCCAATAAATTCTTCTTTGGTATCTGAGCTAGGTTTCCAAATAGTACCCATTTCCAATAAATTAACAAAGAAGTCATTGCTTAAAACATCCTTTTTATTGGTAAAAATACCATGCTTAGAGCCATCATAATTTGTGTTTAAAGCTCGCATACCGCCCACCAACACAGTCATTTCAGGTGCTGTTAAGGTTAGCAACTGTGCTTTGTCAATCAAAAGCTCCTCTGTTGAAATAGTATATCTTGTTTTTAAGTAATTTCTGAATCCGTCTGCCATTGGCTCTAGCACGGCAAATGAATTTACATCTGTTTGCTCTTGGCTTGCATCCATTCTACCTGGTGTAAATGGAACTTGGATGTTGTGTCCTCCATTTTTAGCTGCTTTTTCTATGGCAGCATTACCACCTAATACTATTAAATCAGCCATAGAAACTTTCTTTTTACCTGCGCTGGCGTTGAATTCTTTTTGGATTTTCTCCAATACAGACAATACTTTCTCCAATTGTTTTGGATTATTCACCTCCCAATTTCGCTGAGGCAATAGGCGAATTCGAGCGCCATTGGCACCTCCTCTACGGTCTGAACCACGGTAAGTAGAGGCAGAAGCCCAAGCGGTACTTACTAACTCGCTAATGGATAATCCTGAGTTTAGTAATTTGGTTTTTAATAGGGCGATATCCTGTTGATTAATTAATGGATGATTAACCGCAGGAATGGGATCTTGCCATATAAGCGCTTCCTTAGGAGCTTCAGGTCCCAAGTAGGTTGTGCTTGGTCCCATGTCACGGTGAGTTAATTTGAACCAAGCTTTGGCGAAAGCTTTAGCAAACTCCTCTGGGTTTTCTAGATATCTTCTAGAAATTTTTTCATATGCGGGATCCATGCGCAATGAAAGATCTGTGGTTAGCATGGTTGGCAATTGCTTTTTGTCAGGGTCAAATGCATCAGGAATGATAGCTTTTCCATTTTTAGCTACCCATTGATTCGCTCCTGCTGGGCTTTTCGTTAATTCCCACTCATGGTTAAATAAGATTTTTAAAAATCCAATTCCCCATTTGATAGGAGTGGATGTCCAGGTAACCTCTAGTCCTGAAGTAATGGCATCTTTTCCTTTTCCGGATTTGTAAGTGCTTTTCCAGCCTAAACCTTGCTCTTCGATGCCAGCAGCCTCAGGCTCTGGTCCCACATGGCTTGCTGGTCCTTTTCCATGAGTTTTACCAAAGGTATGCCCACCTGCAATCAGGGCAACAGTTTCTTCGTCATTCATACCCATTCTTCCAAAAGTTTCGCGAATATCTTTGGCTGCTGCCACTGGATCTGGTACACCTTTAGGTCCTTCTGGGTTCACATAAATGAGACCCATTTGTACAGCAGCAAGCGGATTTTCTAGTTTTCTATCACCCGAGTAACGATTTTTATCATCCAACCATTTTTTCTCCGATCCCCAATACACATTTGACTCTGGCTCCCATACATCTGTCCTTCCTCCCGCAAATCCGAAAGTTTTAAATCCCATTTGTTCCAATGCCACATTACCTGTCAATACCATTAAGTCTGCCCAGGAGATTTTGTCGCCATATTTTTGTTTGATAGGCCATAATAATCGACGAGCTTTGTCCAAATTAGCATTGTCTGGCCAGCTATTTAAAGGGGCAAAGCGTTGTTGACCTGCCCGAGAACCTCCACGTCCATCTCCAGTGCGATACGTACCTGCACTATGCCAAGCCATACGTATAAATAAAGGACCATAGTTACCAAAGTCTGCTGGCCACCAGTCTTGTGATTTGGTTAAGATGTCTCCGATATCTTTTTTAAGTGCAAAGTAGTCTAGGCTATTAAAAGCTTTTTTATAATCGAAATTCGAACCCATGGGGTTCGATTTTTCTGAGTTTTGACGTAACATGCCTACGTTTAATAAGCTAGGCCACCAATCTTTATTGCTGGTGCCTGCTTCCTTGGGAGCGCCTGGATGTGCTCCGCCAGATCCATGATGTGGATTATATTCCTGAGCCTGTGCTAAAGAGGAAAATAATAGGCCACTTAATAAGAGCAGTTTTTTCATGTTGAATGGATTTTGTGATGTTAGTTTAAAGTGCTTTCGACGTGAAATTAGTTCGTATACTTTAATAGATAAAACTGAAATTTTCTATATTTGTCATAGATAAAATCTATATCAATGAATATTCATCAATTGGAGTATATTTTGGCTGTTGACCAGTTTAAAAGTTTTAGCAAAGCGGCCGACTATTGTCATGTGACGCAGGCTACTTTGAGTGCTATGGTGAAGAAATTGGAGGAACAGTTAGACATTGTCATCTTTGATAGGAAAGCTAATCCCATAGTAGTGACTGAAAATGGTCGGGAGATTCTTATTCAAGCTCAACAAGTAGTAGCGCATGCACATGCACTTTTGGCCTCTTCCAAATCTATTCAAAATAAGATAGAGGGACGGGTGAAATTAGGCATTATTCCTACGGTAGCTAATTCTTTGATGCCAATCATTTTGAAGCCTATTTTGGAGAAATATCCGCAATTGGTTTTGGAGATCTATGAGGTGACTACCAGTCAATTGATGAAAAACTTAAGGGAGGGTAAACTTGATTTGGGGATTTTGAGTACACCCATTGCTACAGGTGATTTGGAAACAACCTTGTTGTATGAGGAACCATTACACGTGTACGGATACCTGGAAAATGGAAATAAGTCTATTCGAATGGAGGAATTATCCAAGCAGCGAATATTCTTACTTCAGGAGGGACATTGCTTGCGAGACCAGATTATAGAATGGTGTGATTTGAAAAAAAGTAAACATTTACCTGCGAATTTGATTTTTGAATCAAATACCTTTGATACTTTAATAAATCTAGTGGATGAATTTCAAGGAATGACCTTACTTCCAGCCCTATATTTGCGACATCTGAATGAATACCGTCAATCTCAAATATTGACCATGGAGGGAGGGGATATAAGTCGGGAAGTTAGTTTATGCTTTTACCGCCCTTATGCCAAATGGAATATTGTCAAGCAGTTTTCGCAGGATATAGCCCAATTAGTGGCAAAGCACTTGAATAAAAATTCCGTCCAATAACGGAATACTTAAGTAGATGAAAAAGAAAAAATACCTCCTCGTATTGGGGAGGGAGGCCTTGGATCGGGATAGTTTGCTGTATCAGGAATTGTTAACGAATCTAGAGCTAAGTGGATTTGAGATTATTTTTGATCCAATGGATCGAATCCGTTTTTCCTATCAAAAGGTTGTTGGAACAAAACCTTTCCCTGGTAAATACTTTTTGCTTCCCATATTTAGAGCTATGTACGTACTTTTTCGACAAGGCCAGTGGAGGGACTTTATCTGCTACCTTACAGGGCAAATATCAGCTTTGGAATTTAGAACTCGCGTGGTTAACCGATTTATTGAAACAATCCAACCTCATGTTTCTCGTTTGGTCGTATTAACTCGTTCGGCAGGATCTTTGGTCATCAGCAAGATCGCAAATCAGTTGCCTGTAGATCAAATCATTTGCTTAGGATATCCATTTAAACATCCGGAAGAGGGTGATGCGGATTTTAGAACGATACACCTGGCAAAGATTCAAATACCTATGTTGATATTTCAAGGCCTAAGAGATCCTTATGGTGGAAAAGAAGTGAGAGATCGATATGTCTTATCTGATTTTATTCAATTTAAATTTCTAGATGTAGACCATGATTTTGTGATGAGTGAGATGGAATTGAAGTTAATTCAAAGGGAGATGGAAGAAATCTTAACAAGTTTGAAATAAATGCTTTGTGGTCTGCTAATGAGTGTCGGATTACCTTGTGATTCATGACATTTGGAATGGACTGCCCTTTTAAATACTTGCCAAATATTCTTTTGGAACCATTCCTGTTCTTTTTTTTACGGCTGCTATGAAGGATGTTCTGGATGAAAAACCAATCATATTTCCAATGTGCTCTATGGAATATTTTTCAAAATTGGGGTCCTTCATTTTAAATGTCTTCAAATAACTGATTCGAGCATCGTTTATAAATTCATTGAAGTTTTTTCCGAATTCCTGATTGATTAAAGGTGAAATCAGGTATACAGGTATTTTAACTTCATTCGATAAATCGGTAATAGTATAACCAACTTTTAAATAAGGATGCTTTTTCTGAAAATGTTTATTTATACTACTAAGAATATTCCTTCCTTGGTATACACTGATGTAATCCATATTTTCAAAATCCTCAGAATCTGAGGAATCATTCAATGATAGAACAGGTTCTATAATTTGAATCCAGCCAATCATTCCATACAATATTTTTGGTTGAGCCAGTAAATAGACACTTATCAATAATATCTCAATTAATAAAGTAGCAATGGTTACTTCGCCCACCAATATCCCTGATTGACTACTGGTATTACCGGAACGAATTTGTGAAATGATGAAGGAATATACGACTAAAGTGCCAATCAGTAAAAACAAAATAATCACCCACAAGAAAAGATAAATTTGAATATTCCTTTTGATAATGATTTTTGCATTTAGGATTTTTTTTCTCCAGGAAAGCAAGAGAAAAATTGCGCTAATTAAGAAAAACAATAAAGTACTGATTCTGAAAATGGCCATCCAGCCTGCGGGAAACCATCCATCAGGCTCTAAGACATAAAGTCGATTATCAATTAAAGTCTGTTTGACAAAATTTAATTTTTTCTCATAACTCAATAGATAGAAAGGTATTCGATTCAAAACATATATCACTAATGGAATAATGAGGAAAGCGTCCCTCTTTTGAAACCTGTAAGACTGATGCAAAATGGATTTTACATATAAATAAGCAAAAGGACCCATGCAGAATGGAGCCCAAGCATGGATTCGGTAATATTCTGGATAATTGATATAAAATTGGGTCAGTGGAATGATATTGCCAAGTGCAGTAATAACTAAACTTAGTATTAATCCTGACAAAATCTTAGAACTAAATGAAGAAACGGATTGGCCAAATAAAAGTAACAGACCGACCACCAAACCAATGGTCGATATGACAAGCGTAATGACTAAAAAGGTTAAATTATCCAATATGTTCAAATTAATATACACCATCACCCTACGACCTTTAATCCGTAGAGTTTTTACTTATTAATTATAGAACCAGGTAGTTTAAACCTTACTAAAAATCAGCTTTTTGATGCTTTATTTTTAGCAATTTATTGATTTTAAAATTACAAATAATTTGAAAGAGCTCATTTAAAAAGTACTCTAATTATTAAGTGGCTCCCAATATTTTGTTCATAATCACTTAATCTGAACAACTTAAATTCGGGCAATTGGCACTCTATATGCTAATATTGCAAGTTATTTCAAAGTCTTTAGAAGAAAGAGAGCTAAAGAGTAGAAATATTTAGTACACAGAGATTTAAAAATCCTTTGACCTAATCGTCAGAGGATTTTTTGTTTAGCATTATACCTATACAATTGATTAACGAGAGAAAATTCTTAGCTGAATAATATTCTATTGTTAAAAGAAGTTAAAGAATTTAGGAAAGAATTCGCTTGAGCAATGTCTGTCAATGAAATAGTTTAATTTCGATCTATTCTTGTTTTTAATTCCCCAAGAAATGAAACTGCGGATTATTTCAGCCATACTGATTTTCTTTTATTTGGCCTTTCTTATGCAAGTTTTAGTCATGAAAGATGTATCATTAATTCGGATAGGACATTTGAAGCTAAACTTTGGAGGAACTCATGACGGGCCTGCCAATTTTATGCCATTTAAAACGATTAGATTGTACTTGAGTGGCGAAAAGGGCTGGTTAATAAGTGGAATAAATATTTTAGGTAATATTTTTATTTTAGTTCCAATCGGCTTTTTGTCCAGCCTGCTAATTTCATCAATTAGTCGTAAGCAAGTAGTTGTGATAGCATGTAGCTTAAGCTTATGCATTGAGAGTTTACAAGCGATAGGTCACATAGGAATATTTGAAATTGATGACGTAATTTTAAATGGATTGGGGGTTTGGCTAGGGCATGAATTTTGGAAAATTTTGCCTTCAAATATTCATTGGGATCGTTTCCTGAGTTTCTCTATTTTGAGCATTTCTGTCCTCCTTGTTTATTACTTAATCGCCTCAAATTTTAGGTGGCCCCTGCCGATTGGTTTTGAGCCAATGACTCAAATAGAAACTAATGATGCAAGCCGTAATTATGTATCTACCAATGATGATTTATGTGGAGTAACTGGGGGTAAGGGATGTATTATCAAATTGGATCCAACTAAACATCAATTCTTAATTCAGAGAAAAGATGGAGTTATAGAACTAATTCATATTAATGAAAAAACTATCATTAACAGCCCCAGAGGTGTGATTCACGAGACAGACCTGCGTAAAGGCAATCGAGTAACATTGGTGGTAGGGGAAGGCCGACTAGCTAGTTTAATTTTGATATGCCGATAGCCACTTTCAAAGTTATTTTAGGCCATATTCTACGTAAATGGTCTAATTATTCAAATTTTGAGGCTCTTGCTAAGCGATCATTTAGGACGATCCCTATGCCTTCATTTGGTAATTTTTCAGCTATGATTAATGAAAGCCCTTTTTGGTCTAAACGATGCATGGCTGCGTATAAATTTTTAGCGGCCTCTGATAAATTACCAGTGGGAGAGAGGATTTCTTGAATAAGGTTTGGGTTGTTTTTATTAGCTTTCTTGAATAGTAATAGGCCAATGGCTTTTTCGTGAAAGGATAGAAGCGAATTCTCCATGTCTTCACTTACAATCAATGGGGTTTTGGGAGAGTAATGTTTGGAAAGCATGCCGGGTGCTTCCGGATTTTGGTCATTATGGTTGAGCAGGTTAACCTTACCTATACAGGATTCTATCTCCTCCATGGATAATGAGCCTAGGCGGTAGATGATCGCTCGGGATTCTTCATCAAATCCCACAATGGTAGATTCTATGCCCTTTTCGCATTCGCCACCTTCAAGAATTAGCGGTAAATCATTCTTGAAATATTTTTCTACATGCGGTGAGCTAGTAGGACTTATAGATCCGAAGGGATTGGCACTGGGAGCCACTAAAGGAAAATCCAATTGATTTAGTAAGGATAGGGTAAGAGGGTGATTAGGTACACGAACTGCCACGGTATCTTTACCTGCAGTGATTAGGTTTGAAATATGTGGAAGTTTTTTTAACACTAATGTCAAAGGGCCTGGCCAAAATCTTTTCGCCAATTGATAGGCCGCCTGTGGAATATCATATGCCACCTGATCTAGTTTATCTAGTGAGGAGATATGAACTATCAAGGGGTTTTTCAAAGGTCTTTTTTTTAGTTCAAATATTTTTTTGATGGCTTCCTCTTCCCAAGCATTTCCTGCTAATCCATAAACAGTTTCGGTAGGTATCGCAATTAATTCCATTTCTTCCAATAATTGCTTGGCTTGATTTATATCTTGACTAATCATATTAGATTCAACTGTATGCGAACAAAAATTAATAGTCTAGTTCCAGAATTTCACCTCAAGAACTAGACTATTTGTAATTTAGGAAAGCTCTGAAGATTCAAATTTACAAATCAAAAGCTATTTATTGGCCTTGTCCTAAGGAATAGGCTGCTTTACCATTAAAGGAGTATAAGTTTTCCGTTTTAATGACATCAATTTGACTTTCCGTAGCTTTTTGCAATAATTCAATGATGTCTTTTTTGCTGAAAGAACTAGCTGAATTAGGCTTAAAGCGGCATCTCCAATGATCCGTGCAGAAGGTTTCAGGGAATCCATCTGGCCAAACCTTGATTCCCCTATTGGTAATCATACTCAGTTGAACTCCTTGGTTTTCTATTTGTTTAATTTGGGCTGCTAGTGTATCAGCCGAGCTTCCTTCCCAGTGTATAAATAAGTCAACTCCTTCCAAGGTTTTTTCAGCGGCAGGTTTTCTCTTATAGCTTGGTAACTGTAGTGCAGAATTGTGAGCATAAGAAACAGCTTTCAATTGGTCAGGTTTTTTACCCAAGTTCTTAATTACCGCCTGAGCAAACTCTTTAGTACCTACTTTCTGCTTGCTGGTATTTTCATTGTAGATGTCGTAGGTATGAATACCCTCTTCCAATGTTTTCAACCAGGCATTTTGCACTTTTTCAGCAATATCCGTTTGCCCAATGTGGTTTAACATCATGATGGCGCCTTGTAGTAAACCTGAGGGATTGGCTAAGTTTTGTCCAGCTCTTCTTGGAGCCGATCCATGAATGGCTTCAAACATGGCACAAGTCTCTCCAATGTTAGCTGATCCTGCCATACCCACGGATCCTGTAATTTGAGCAGCAACATCGCTAAGTACATCACCATATAAATTGGGCATCACAATGACATCAAATGCCTCAGGAGTATCGGCCATTTTAGCGGCACCGATATCAATGATCCAGTGCTCATTTTCGATTTCTGGATAATCTTTGGCAATTTCATCAAAGACCTGATGAAACAATCCGTCCGTCTGCTTCATTATATTGTCCTTTGTGAAGCAGGTTACTTTTTTTCTATTTTGTTGCTTCGCATATTCGAAAGCATATCTGACAATTTTCTCACAGCCTGGGCGACTGATCAGCTTCAAGCATTGAACCACTTCATCAGTTTGTTGATGTTCAATACCTGCATATAAATCTTCCTCATTTTCTCTTACAATCACAACATCCATGATAGGATGCTTCGTTTTTACGAAGGGGTGAAGACTCATGCAGGGTCTTACATTGGCGTAAAGACCAAGGAATTTACGAGTGGTTACATTGAGGCTTTTATATCCCCCACCTTGGGGAGTAGTAATAGGGGCTTTTAGAAAAATTTTGTTCTTTCGAATGGTTTCCCATGATTCGGGTGCAATTCCCGAGGTGTTACCGGCTAGGTATACTTTTTCGCCGACTTCAATTTCATCAATTTCAATTTGGGCTCCTGCGGCTAGAATGATTTCTAGTGTGGCATCCATGATTTCTGGACCAATTCCGTCACCTTTTGCTACTGTAATTTTAGTCATATTGATTTGATTTAAAATTTGATGACACAAAATTCAGTAATCAAAATCATATTTTTTTATTTATATTTATAATGATATACATAAAATATTTTAATATTAATTATTGATGAATCAAATGAATATTTTTCTTCTGATTGCTAAGAAACGAAGATTTGATGAGTTAGCTACAATGACATTTACTCATAAAAATCGATTTTAGTTCTTATGGTTATTATTTATGTTCCATTTGATCAGTTAATATTTTTAACTATCTGATGAATAGCTTTCATAATTTTTTCTTCTATTCCTGTTTCAAATGGACCTGGCATGCCGTAGTAGATCATGCTGGATTCGGCCTCATATCCACCTTCTTTCAATACCCTTTCTGAGGGAATGTAACACATGACTTCATTGCTATAGCCTGCCACAAAAATGTTTTTATTCGGAAAATCTTCTTTGGTTCGTAAGGAATAATCGACCACGACTTCACCTCCCAGAGCAATGATTCTGAATTCCCTACCTAAGCGAATTCCTTGAACAGGGTAGTTGTAATGATCTGTATTCCAACCTTTATTATAGGCTTCCAGCATTAATTTGGCTCTTCTTTGAATGAATTTATCTGTGCTTTGTAAGTCTTTTTGATAGTCTGCTGCCCGCACTTTTTTGAATCGCAAGTTGATAGTGGTAAAATCAGATTGGATATCATTACTTATTGACTTCATTTCACCTGAAAAAGCTAAATGGATGACTTGTTTGGCTAAGGTATTACCATGTTGTTGTGCCAGTTCCACGGTTCCCCGAGGTTCAGGATTTTGATCACCTGCACATCCTAATATGAAAAATGCAGTAGCATTTGGTATTTGTTTCTCTATATCAATTTGGGCAAAACCCGCATAGTCTCCATTGATCAAATAATTATTTCCTGTTACAGTGGTATTGTGGCAAGCATAACCAAATAATACTGCCTTTATTTCCCCTGAAGCATTTTTGCAAGTAAGTACAGGAACCTCGTGGTCAATGGGGTCAGCCAATAATATGCCATTTTTCCTGGCGGCTAAAGCCCTTCGATTGATGGCAAAGTTAGCCGAGGTTTTACCTATTGCAACCTGCATAGGTACTTGTTGGGCATAAGCATGGCTAATCACCTCCACTAATTTATCAATTAAAACCTGAGTATATTCCGATACAATTTTTTGTTCTTCGTAACTGTAATTTGCAATGACGCTTAAGGATGGCCAAATCATGGGTCCCGAATGGGTATGGGAGGAATTAAACATCAATTGGCGGCGTTCAATTCCAAGCTTTTCTTGTATTTTCTGAGCCACCTCTGTGGACACCTGATGGGATAGGCCCAATAAATCTGTGGTGACAATGATAACTTTTTCTTTCTTGTTTGTCACGACTATCGCCTTCGCCCATAAATCATGCACCACACCTTCTGCAGGCTTATCACGATTGGCATAACCAGTCAAAAATGCCGGTGATTTGGGGGTTATGTTGATTTTAGCAATCCCCACTTGAAAACTTGACTGAGAAAAGCAGGTGCCAATCGTGGCCCAAAAGATGAGCAATAAATGTCTAATTATCATGATTGTATTCTGATCTTGATTAAATCGGTGATTGTTTTTCCATTTCTTTGGATTCTAGCGAGGGTATAGACATTTCCGTTGAGGTCTAATGCTATGGAATTTACATAAAGCGGTCTGTCCCCATTATCATAAAATATGGCTCCATGGTCTTTATAGCTGAGGGTGGAAATATCGAAGGTGACTAGATGTAAGTTTTCTAATCCTTTGGCAGCTCCTTTAGCGATGGATCTTTCTCCTTCTATTCTTTTGCCATTTTCATAGATGGGTCCACCAGTTAAATAATAAATAGTTTTTCCATCAGGGCCCAAGGTAAACCCTAAATATCCATAACTGAATTGGTCAAAAAAGCCTGACTTTTTAGAGGGAAGGGAGGTGATTCGATCGATCAATTCTATGCTTTGCACTTTGGGATCAAACTTGAATAAGTAACCAGAATTGCCATGCACACCATAGGCTAACTTTTCTGGAGCATACCAAAATATTTGTCGCCAATGGTACCCCATGGTTCCTGGCCACTGTGCCTCAAATTTTCCGAAATAATCCAAGCGCATATGAACGTTTGTTAAAGGAGTAATTTTCATTTCTGAGGGATTAACACAGAAAATATCCCCTTCAATGTTCGTAAAATAACAAAAACCTGTATCCTGGTCGACAAATAGTGACCTACATAAGGACCTGAAATCATCGCCTGGAGTTCCTGCCTCACCGTTTCCCGATATGTTGGGTAAATAGCTTAGTTTTTTCTTGTTTACTTCGTAACAGAAAAAATGGCCAGTGGGCCATGTTATACCAAAAATATTTCCTCTACTGGTATCCATGACCATGGTGACCACCCCTTCACCATGGGGGATGGTAGTTAAATCCTCAAATGTTTCCTCTGTTAAATCATACGAAAGGATGTGTCCGCCGGGATATAAATCAAATCCACCAGGCGCTTGTTGAGGCAAGCGATCCATTCCATCAATCAATTGATAATATCCAACATGTGTAGAAAAGTAAAGTTTGTTTTTGTATTCGTAGAAGAGTACATGGCTTTTTCCTTGGGCAATACTTTTTTGACTTGATTCTCCACAAATCACATTTAAGTCTCCCAAAAACTTAATCTCTTCGGTGGTGGGGTCAAAGCGAAACATTTGACCAGCCACATCAAATTTGTCAGATGACAATACGTAATAGATTCGACCATCGCTAGCTAATGAAAGGGCATTGTAAGTATCGTGGGCATCATGGAAGCCTGAATCAAATCGTTGGGCTATTAAGGTAGGATTTGCTTGGTTCATTTTAGCTTTTTCTTAATTTGGTCCGCATGGGCATGAATTCTTTGGATGGCTTGATCGATTAATTCCATGTCATTTTTCGTACCAAGTAGTAAATTTTGAGTAAACCAAACGGCCTCATTGCACAATTGATTGTTCAAAGGGCATTGGTTATTTTCCATGTAGCTAGTATAATTCAGCTCATTGGAAGAATACATTTTTTTGAAATTGCTAGATTCAAAGGTTTGTTTCAAAAATGGCTGGGTATTTAAGGAAGTATATCCGCCAGAGCAGGGTACTCCTTCCGCATCTAAGGCTTGTAAAAATTGTGCTCTGCTGAGGCCTTTGAATGCATTGGGATCATATCGGAAAGGGTATAAATGGTAGGCCGCCCGAGTTACGTCTGGGTAAAGGCGGACGGTGTGTATGCCATCAATCGATTTTAAAAGGGAAGTCAGGTAGTTAGCATTTTCATTTCTTTTGGCTGTTTGTTCTTCCAGTCGACTCAGTTGAGCCAAACCAATGGCAGCTTGATATTCAGAAAACCTTAATTTATTGCCTTGTATTTGACTTCCTGCACTAATAGAGCCTGTGGCTATTCCATAGGGTAAACCTAGATTATGAAAGGAATAACAAGCATCCATGAAGGCTTCATCGTTGCTGATAATGGCCCCACCTTCACCGATGGCAATATTTTTGGAGTTTTGAAAGCTGAAACAGCCTGCTTTCCCGAAGGTTCCCACGTGTTGATGATTGATAGCAGCCAAGGGTGCCTGACAAGCGTCTTCGATGACAATTAATTGATGTTTTTTGGCCACTTCCATGATGCGTGGCATATCGCAGGGAAGTCCCAAAATATGCACAGGCATGATGGCTTTGGTCCTTTGACTAATTTTGGCTTCTATTTTAGTAGGGTCCATTTGGAAGGTCGTAGGGTCAACATCTACGAAAATGGGTATGGCTCCATTGGCCAAAATCGCTTGTATGGTGGCGATGAAAGTGTAGGGTGTAACTATGACTTCATCACCTGCTTGAATTTTGGATTGATTCAGGGCAATAATGAGCGCATTGGTTCCATTGACCACGGTCAGACAACGTTTGGATCCAATTAAATTAGCCCATTTTTCTTCAAATAGACTAACTGTTTTGGCTCTAGACCAAACTCCACTTCGCATGACATCCAACAGGATTTTTTCATCATTTTCTGAATCCCAAATGGGCCATTTGACCCACTGGTTGGGTAAAATCGTCTTTTCTCCACCTAATATTACAGGCTTATTGGAATTTTTGGAAAGTATTAAAAAATTGGATTTGGAGATTATTCCTGCCTGTAAACTAAGGATAGAGGCTTTTTTGATAAAATCTCTTCGATTTGCGTTTTTCATTTTGAGGTATAACAGAAGAGTAAAATAGGTTGATTTTCAAAACCTTGAAGTAGGATTGAATAAATATATAATCTAAAAGTAATTTAAATAAATATTAAAAGATGTTTTTAAATGAAAGTAAGTTGCTGTTGCTGCTTTTCATGAAAAATGATTGTATTGAAATCAGCTCACCCCCAATAAAAAGGGATATCTCTACAAGAAATGTCCTCTTATTTGACTGATTCGTTATTTTGTAGCCCCGGCAGGAATCGAGTCGAACGCGACCCCAGCAGCATCTTGGGTACCGGAAACCTACATGATGCCAAGCATTCATAAAATGGAATCCTATTGGAAGTTCTGCTGCATAAATTCCATTTTCACCCCAATAAAAAAGGACATCTCTTCTTGAAATGTCCCTTGAAGCTGACCATCGTCATGTTGTAGCCCCGGCAGGAATCGAACCTGCATCTTAGGTACCGGAAACCTACATTCTATCCATTGAACTACGGAGCCAAAGGGTCAAAATTACGAAAACTTCTCTAACTGTTTGACAAGCACGGCAAAATCTTTCGGGTAGGGTGCCTCCACCGTGATAGGACTTCCATCTAATAAATTGAAACTTAAACTATGTGCATGTAAGGCCACGCGACGAATCAGGGGTAGCTCTTCTGTTTCTTTTTTTAGGTTAAACTTTTTCTTTAGGTCTGATAAGTATATATCTTGTCCGCCATACAAGGCATCCGCTACAATAGGAGCTTTTAAACAAGCCAAGTGAATGCGGATTTGGTGCATTCTTCCAGTAATGGGCATGCATTCTACCAATGTGAAATGCTTAAATACTTGTAATGTTTGAAACCAAGTTTCCGCATGTTTTCCTTTTGCTCTGTCGATCACCACGATACCATCCTTCAAGGGTAAAATGGGCAAATTGACCAGCATACCATCCCAATCGTGCATTCCTTCTACCACCGCGTGGTAGCGCTTAGCTGTTTCTCGATGCTCAAATTGCATGGAGATATGTCTGTAAGCCTCCGGATGTTTGGCAATCACCAAGGCCCCAGAGGTTTCTTTATCCAGTCGATGGCCTACCTGGGCATCGTCAGAATAGGCTTTGGCCAATCGTAAAATATTGGGAGCAAAAGTGTCTTTGCGCTCATCTAAAGTGGATATCCCTGACGGTTTATTGATGACAAAAAAATCGCTGTTTTCGAAAAGGATAGCGTCCTCTATTTTCCATTTCATAGACAAATTTAGTTCGGTAGGCTAATTTTTCCTAAACTTAACCAGGGAGAATCCCCTAAACGTCTCTCAGAGGAAACATGTTTGTCCATCAAGGTTTCGTTGGCCAATAAGGCAAATAATACCGCTTCTTTTGCTTCGGAAGCTATACCCAAGCTATCACTTTGGCTAACAGTCATGTTTGGATTTATTTTGGCAAGCCTTTCCATTAGTAAGGGATTTCGACTACCTCCACCACTCACAATGAGTTTAAAATGGTTTTCTTTCTGATTCGGAATGTATGTTTGCATGGCCAAACTAATGCATTGAGCTGTCAGTTCGGTCAAGGTTCGTAGGGTATCTACAGGAGTCAATGAGTAATTATTTTCTTTCATGACTTGTTGCAAAAGCTCGAGATTAAAATATTCAGGTCCAGTGCTTTTGGGGAATGGCTCCTGAAAGAAAGGTAAATTCAATAGGGAGTCCAAAAGTGGGATATGCAATATCCCTTGTCGAGCCAAACGGGCATCTTTATCATATTGAAATCCAGGAAAATGTTGCCGAACAAAGGCATCCAATAAGGTGTTTCCTGGGCCAGTATCGGTGACTAAAATATCTTTAGGTTCCTGACTGGCCGACAAATACGTAAAATTACCAATACCGCCTATGTTCAGTAAAATCCGATGTTCTCCCTTTTTTGAAAACAAAAAATAATCTCCATAAACGGCCAAAGGAGCGCCTTCACCTCCGCCTGCCACGTGTTTTTGACGGAAATCGGATAAGGTTATAATTCCCGTCAGATGAGCTATATGATCGCCATCTCCGATTTGCATGGTGGAATGGGGCAATTTTCCCGATCGAATGGGGCGATGCATAACGGTTTGTCCGTGCGATGCTATGGCATCTACATCAGCTGGTTTTACCCCCCAGTGTTGTAAACTATCCAAAATATATTGAGCATGCAAACGTCCTATTTGAGTGTTCAAAGTAGATAAACTTGGAAAGTGAATGTTGTCCTTGGCAAATACTTCTCGGATGGATTGTTTGAATTCCTCGGGATAGGGGATAGTTTGATGTTGAAGTAAATCAATTTGGGTTTGTAAGCCATATCCACTAAACCGGCAAAGTGCCAGATCTAAACCATCTAAGGAGGTACCAGACATGAGTCCTAGAATCAACCTGGATGGTTTTTGGGTTATTTGGTACAAATGAGCTATTTGTGGATTCAATATCTGTGGTGGTTTTGAAATGTTCGCTTTTACCAGTTGTTACTTTTGGGGTTATGTCTTTAGCCCCTTCGACCTTTAGATTTGACAACTTTTTAAAAGTTGTCAAATCTATGGGCTAACTACGGGCTAACTAAGAGCTAACTAATGCCTAACCAAGGGTTAATGTAAGGGTTAATCCTTAGCCTAAAGTTAATTCCCAAGTAAGCGAAGTTATAAAAAATCGGGCTTTATCTTTGATATTTATTATCAGACAAGTGATAATAAATTGATAATTCCACCTCCTCATTCCGTATATTTGTGACATTTTTAAACAATCGGACATTCATGGCATTAGATGTAATTATTGTTGGTGGAGGCATTGTAGGTTTAGCTACAGCTCAGCGATTATTGGAAGCGAAACCTGATTTGCAAATAGCCCTTTTCGAAAAAGAAAATATGGTTTCCCTGCATCAAACGGGAAATAATTCTGGAGTTATTCACTCAGGATTATACTATAAACCAGGTTCTTTAAAAGCCAAAAATTGCATCGAAGGTTATCATCAATTGATTGAATTTTGTGAGAAGGAAGCTATTCCATACGAATTGACAGGTAAAATTGTGGTGGCAAGCACTCATGAACAAAGAGCTCAGTTAGACAATTTATATATCAGGGGGCAGCAAAATGGTCTGGAGGGCTTAAAAAAGCTTTCGTTACCAGAGATGCAAGAATATGAGCCCTATGTGACGGGAGTGGAGGGAATGTGGGTGCCACAAACAGGTATTGTGGACTACCGAGTGGTAGCAGCTAAATTAGCGGAGAAAATTCAACAGGCTGGATGTCAAATTCACTTGAACGAGCGAGTGATTGGAATCACCAAAGGTATTAGTTACTCGATTGTAGAAACTGTTAAAGGGGTATATGAAACCAAATTGGTGATTAATTGTGCTGGTTTATATTCAGATGAAGTGGCACAATTATCCCAAAGAGAGCCATTGGATGTGCGCATTGTGCCATTTAGAGGGGAATATTTTAAGTTGAGAAAAGAAAAAGAGTATTTAGTTAAAAACTTAATTTATCCAGTTCCAGATCCTAATTTCCCATTCTTGGGCGTTCACTTTACTCGCATGATGCGTGGGGGCGTGGAGGCAGGCCCTAATGCCGTATTGGCATTCAAAAAAGAGGGGTACAAGAAATTGGGTGTGGATTTCAAGGAATTATGGAATACGCTGACATGGCCAGGATTCCAAAAAGTAGCTACTAAATATTGGGAAACGGGTTTGGGCGAGATGTACAGAAGCTTTTCTAAGGAGGCTTTCACCAAAGCACTACAAGTCCTAATTCCAGAAATTCAGGAGCAAGATTTAGTGGAAGGAGGAGCAGGAGTGCGTGCTCAAGCCTGCGACCGTAATGGTGGATTATTGGATGATTTTTCTATCATTGAAGATGCCAAAATCATTAATATTTTGAATGCACCAAGTCCAGCGGCGACCTCCTCCTTATCCATTGGTAAGACGGTAGCAAGTATGGCCTTGAATCGATTTTCTTGATATTCATTCTAGTCTTAGGGAACCCTTCTATCACTGAGTGCGTTCAAGATTTTTACCTTAACCATTAGATAAACTAGCATGAAATTATTATTTACTTATTTAAGTCATTACCGTTGGCGGGTAGTGGGTGCTTTGGCATTGGCAGCCACCAACCAGATATTCTCTTTGATGGATCCCTATATTTTTAGGAAAATCATTGATGATGTTGCGGCGGTATACAGGTCCAATACGCATACTATGGACCAATTTGTACAAGCAATTTGGCCTTTGGCTTTGGCATCTGTGGGCGTGGCCTTTGTTTCCAGGGTCGCCAAAAACTTTCAGGATTATGTCATTAATACGGTTACTCAAAAGGTGGGAGCTAACTTGTATTCTGATGGAATCCGTCATTCTTTGGAATTACCTTATGAAACTTTTGAAGACCAGCGCTCTGGAGAAACCTTGGGGAAATTACAAAAGGTACGCACCGATGTAGAAAAGCTAATTACCGTTGGAATAAATATCTTGTTTCAATCTGTGATAGCCTTGGTATTTATTTCCATTTATGCCTTTTCAGTTCATTGGATGGTTTTACCCTTGTTTTTACTTACAGGGCCGCTTATCGCGTATGTTTCATCTGTTCTAAGTAAAAAAATCAAAACGATTCAGATTGAGATTGTCAAAGAATCTACCGCCTTGGCAGGTTCTACTACCGAATCCTTGCGAAACATCGAATTAGTGAAATCCCTCGGTTTGGCAGATCAAGAAATCCGTCATTTGAATGCCACCACAGAAAAAATTCTGCTTTTAGAACTAAAGAAAGTGCGATATGTGCGCTCCATGGCCTTTGTGCAAGGTACATGCGTGAATCTTTTACGTATGTTGATGGTGGTAGTTTTAATCTATTTGATCTATGAAGGTCAAATTACCATTGGCCAATTTTACTCCTTGAATATCTATTCTTTCTTTTTATTCAATCCTCTACAGGAAATCGGGAATGTAGTCAATACTTATCGTGAAGCTGAAGTTTCTTTGCAGAATTTTGAACAAATATTGACAATTCCAATAGAGAAAAAACCTGAAAAGCCTAAAGCCATCAGTTTCATTCAATCTTTGCAATTTGATCAAGTAAGTTTTCAACACCAATCTGCGACCTCAGAAGCATTGAAAAATATCAGTTTTGATGTGAAAGGTGGTGAGACCATTGCTTTTGTTGGTCCTTCTGGTGCAGGAAAGTCTACCTTGGTGAAATTACTGGTAGGTTTGTACCGACCGAAAAAGGGGAAGGTATTTTACAATGGCGAGGAAGGTGAGCAAATTGATTTTGATCAACTGAGGAAAAAAATAGGCTTTGTCACACAGGATACTCAATTATTTTCTGGTTCCATTCGCGAAAACCTATTGTTTGTCAATCCCAATGCTACCGATGCTCAATGCCTGGAAGTACTAGAAAAAGCGGCTTGCCAAACTTTATTGGCCCGAGCCGACAAAGGATTGGATACGCTGATCGGAGAAGGAGGAGTCAAGGTGTCTGGTGGTGAAAAGCAACGACTAAGTATAGCCAGAGCACTTTTGAGAGATCCAAATTTATTGGTTTTTGATGAGGCAACATCAGCATTAGATTCATTAACGGAAGAGGAAATTTCAGAGACCATTCGTGCAATTTCTCAAGAATCTACCCATTTGACTATCCTGATTGCCCACCGTTTATCTACCATCATGCATGCTACCAGAATTTATGTCTTGGAAAAGGGTAAAATTGTGGAACAAGGTTCACATGATGAGCTGATTGAGAGCAAAGGATTGTATTTTGCTATGTGGCGCCAGCAGGTGGGTGAAAATAAAAGCAACTAAAGCTTGTAAGAAACCTTTAAAAAATTTTGCAATTCCTTGATTGCCCATACATTATTTGGGAATCTTTTGTTTCGAACAAATAGGATTGTGTATATTTGTTATTTGAAAAAATTTCAGACTATTAATACTATGTCGTTAAATAAATTCTCTAAAACTCTAACTCAAGAGATTACTAACCCTGCAGCTAAAGCGATGTTGTATGGAATCGGATTAAGTTCTGAGGACATGCAAAAGGCACAAATTGGTATTGCAAGTACAGGTTATGAAGGTAACCCTTGTAATATGCATTTGAATGGCTTGTCGGTCCATGTAAAAAAGGGTATTCAAGAGAATGGTATGGTGGGATTAATTTTTCACACCATAGGTGTTTCTGATGGAATGACCAATGGAAATGATGGTATGAGTTATTCCTTGCCATCTCGTGATATTATCGCAGATTCCATCGAAAATGTCGTGGGAGCTCAGTGGTATGATGGCGTTATAGCGGTAGTAGGTTGTGATAAGAATATGCCAGGAGCCATGATGGCTTTAGCCCGTTTGAATCGTCCGGGTATGCTCGTATATGGAGGAACCATCAAATCTGGCTCTTACAAAGGAGAAAAATTGGATATCGTTTCTGCATTTGAAGCTTTGGGTAAGAAATATGCAGGAAGCATTTCAGATGAAGATTATGAAGGAGTTATTCGTAATTCAATCCCGGGTCCTGGTGCTTGCGGAGGTATGTATACCGCGAATACTATGGCCTCTTCCATGGAAGCCATGGGATTAGTTTTGCCGAATTCTTCATCTTATCCAGCTACCCATGAAGGTAAAAAAGAGGAGTGTTTGGCCATAGGTGCTGCCATGAAAAACTTATTGGAGAAAAATATTTGTCCTAGAGATATCATGACGCGCCATGCCTTTGAAAATGCCATGACGGTAGTAATGGCTTTAGGGGGCTCTACCAATGCGGTTTTACATTATTTGGCCATTGCTCGTTCGGCAGGTATCGAGTTCTCATTAAAAGATATTCAAGATATTTCTGACCGTACACCATTATTAGCTGATTTAAAACCTTCAGGTAAATATTACATGGAAGATGTATTGGCCATCGGTGGTATGCCAGCTATTTTGAAGTATCTGTGGAAGGAAGGTTATTTACATGGGGAATGCATGACTGTTACAGGTAAAACGATGGCAGAAAATTTAGCCGATGCACCCGATTTAAATTTTGATACTCAGAAAATTATTTATCCAATTTCCTCTCCAATTAAGCCAACTGGTCATTTGCAAATTTTATATGGTAACTTAGCTACCGAAGGTGCGGTGGCTAAAATTACAGGTAAAGAAGGAGAGCGATTTGAGGGAACTGCTAAGGTTTGTGAGCGTGAAGAAGAAGTAATGGAGTTTATCTCCAAAGGCGAAATTAAGCCGGGCCATGTAGTGGTAATTCGTAATGAAGGACCAAAGGGTGGACCAGGTATGCCAGAAATGCTTAAGCCAACTTCTGCCTTAATGGGCGCTGGATTAGGAAATAGCGTGGCGATGATTACCGACGGGCGTTTTTCTGGTGGAACTCATGGTTTCGTAGTAGGTCACGTTACTCCTGAGGCACAAGAAGGTGGAAACATTGGGTTAGTGAAGGATGGAGATAAGATTACCATCGATGCGGTAAATAATGAGATTATCCTACACGTGTCCGATGAGGAACTGGCTGAGCGCCGTAAATTATGGAAACCAAGAGTTTCTCCCCATACTTCCGGAGTATTAAGAAAATACATCAAGAATGTATCTTCTGCAAGTTTAGGATGCGTAACTGATTTGTAAAAAATGACAAATTAGATTTTTTTCTATCTACGGATAATATAAATTAGACGAACCATTTAACGAAACAACATAAGACCCTTTAGTATCATGGGAAAAACCCAAGTAGCAACTACTCAACCCACATCAACTCAACCCTCAAATTTTAAAACTGGGGCTCAAGCGGTTATGCAATCGTTGGTTGAGCAGGGGGTGAGTACCATTTTCGGATATCCGGGTGGAGCTATTATGCCTACCTACGATGCTTTATTTGATTACAGAGATCAATTGAAGCATATTTTGGTGCGTCATGAGCAAGGGGCAGGTCATGCTGCTCAAGGCTATGCCCGTATGTTGAATAAGGCGGGAGTATGTTTGGTTACCTCAGGTCCTGGGGCAACTAACCTCATTACACCGATTGCCGATGCGATGTTAGATTCTACACCTATTGTTTGTATCGTAGGACAAGTAAGAGCTAATTTATTGGGTACTGATGCATTTCAGGAATGTGATGTGATAGGTATGTCCATGCCTATAACTAAATGGAATTATCAAATTGTAGATGCGAATGAAATCCCTGAGGTCATGGCAAAGGCATTTTATATTGCCGAGTCAGGCAGACCAGGGCCCGTGTTGATTGAAATTACAAGATCGGCTCAGGTAGAAGTGATGTCGGTTCCTTTTTCTTATAAAAAGTGTGAATCCATTATTTCTTATAAGCCAAGAATTGAGCCAAAAGAGGAACATGTGGAGGCTGCAGCTAAATTGATTAATTCGGCGAAGCGTCCTTATATTTTGGCAGGTCATGGAGTTTTAATAGCCCAAGCCGAGAATGAGTTAAAGGAATTTGTTGAGAAAACAGGAATCCCAGTAGCTACTACTTTATTGGGTATGTCTGCAATGGATGCAGATCATCCTCTTTATGTGGGTTGGCCAGGTATGCACGGAAACTATGGTGCTAATGTGTTGACCAATTCATGTGATGTATTGATTGCTATTGGTATGCGTTTTGATGACCGTATCACGGGTGATTTAAGTACCTATGCCAAACAGGCAAAAGTGATTCATATTGAGGTAGATCCAAGTGAGATTGATAAAAATGTGAAGGCAGATGCCCCTGTGGTGGGAGATGCCAAAGCAGCGCTGAAGGCTTTATTGCCATTGGTTAAAAAGGCAGATCATCATGAGTGGAGAGCCGAGTTTAAGAAATATGATGATGAGGAGTATGAGAAGATTACCAAGAAAGATTTATTCCATGAAGGGAATCAAATCAAAATGGGAGAGGCGGTAGCAATATTGTCAGATAAAACCAAAGGGGAGGCGGTAATTGTAACGGATGTGGGTCAGCATCAGATGATTACGAATCGATATTACCGATTTAAAAAACATAATTCCATCGTGACCAGTGGTGGTGCAGGAACCATGGGTTTCGCCTTACCAGCAGCATTTGGTGCTAAAGTAGGCGTTCCAGATCGTGAAGTGATTGCGATTATTGGAGATGGTGGATTTCAAATGACTTTACAAGAGTTGGGAACCATCGCTCAAAGTGGTTTGCCGGTTAAAATCATTATTTTGAATAATAATTTTCTAGGCATGGTACGCCAATGGCAGTCGATGTTCTTTGATAACCGGTATTCTTTTGTGGAATTACAAAACCCTGATTTTATTACCATTGCCAAAGGGTTTGGTATAGAAGGACATACCGTAAGTGATCGATCACAATTAAGTGATTCTATTGATACGTTGTTAAATTCTGACAAGCCGTATTTATTGGAAATTATTTGTGAAAAAGAAGAGAATGTATTCCCTATGGTACCTGCGGGCGCTTGTGTGACTAAAGTAATGCTTGAGTAGAAATTATATGTTGACAACTTACACTATATCGGTATTTACTACCAACACCATCGGATTGTTGAATCGTATCACGATTATATTCACTCGTAGAAGATTGAATATTGAGTGTTTGACTGTTTCAGAGACCGAGCGTAAAGGCGTATCTCGTTTTACTATTGTCATTCGCAATGATAATCGTGAGAGTGTGGAAAAATTAGTCCGTCAAATTCGTAAAATAACGGATGTACTGGCAGTATTCGGGTATTTGGATGATGAAATTGTATTTAATGAGATAGCGCTATTTAAGATTGCTACTCCATTAGGGGCGGAGCCATTGGATGTGAAAACTATCAATTTAGATTGGAATGCCAAAGTGGTTCATTGGGGATTGGATTATGTGGTGGTGGAAAAGAATGGTTCGGAAGAAGAGATAAATGAATTCTATGCTTATTTGAAGCAATGGGATATTTTGGAATATATTAAATCAGGCCGAGTAGCCGTAGGAAAAACGGAAAAAGGATTGGTAGAATATTTACCAGAAGGCAATTGGGAGATTGTCTAATAGAAGTATAGTAAAATAGATTTGAAAAGATTATAAATTAAACAAAAACGAAAATGGCAAAGATTAATTTCGGTGGGGTTGTTGAAGAGGTAGTAACAAGAGAAGAGTTTCCATTAGAGAAAGCTAGACAAGTACTAGCTGATCAAACAATTGCAGTAATTGGTTATGGAGTTCAAGGTCCGGGTCAAGCATTGAATATGAAAGACAATGGATTGAATGTGATCGTAGGTCAACGTAAAGGAAAAACGTACGACAAAGCAGTAGCTGATGGCTGGGTTCCAGGTGTAAACTTGTTTGAAATTGAAGAAGCACTTCAAAAGGGAACAATTATCTGTTATTTACTTTCAGATGCGGCACAAATTGAAATGTGGCCAACTGTGAAGAAATATCTAACAGCTGGAAAATCTTTGTATTTCTCTCATGGATTTGGAATTACCTACAAGGAAAAAACAGGTATTGTTCCTCCAGCAGATGTAGATGTGTTTTTAGCAGCACCAAAAGGTTCTGGAACATCATTACGTCGTTTATTTGTAGAAGGAAAAGGTTTGAACTCTTCTTTTGCAGTTTACCAAGATGCTTCTGGCAAAGCTCGTGAAAAGTGTATTGCTATGGCGATTGGTGTAGGATCAGGTTATTTATTTGAAACAGATTTCTACAAAGAAGTAACTTCCGACTTAACAGGAGAGCGTGGTACTTTGATGGGTGCTATCCAAGGAATTTTTGCTGCACAGTATGAGGTATTGCGTGAAAATGGACACTCTCCTTCAGAAGCTTTCAACGAGACTGTAGAGGAATTAACTCAATCATTGATGCCTTTAGTAGCTGAAAATGGAATGGATTGGATGTATGCTAACTGTTCTACTACCGCTCAACGTGGAGCATTAGATTGGTGGAGACCTTTCAAAGATGCTACTAAACCAGTATTTGAGAAATTATACAATTCCGTTAAGACACAAGCAGAAGCTGCGCGTTCTATCGATTTGAATTCACAGCCTGATTACCGTGTTAAATTAGAAGCAGAATTAGCAGAGTTACGTGATTCTGAAATGTGGAGAGCAGGTGCTGCGGTACGTAGCCTTCGTCCAGAGCGTAGCTAATAACATTAAGTATAAAAAAAGAGAGGGGGTAATTTGCCCCCTTTTTTTTATGTTCAAAAATGAAAATAACGCTCATTTTTAACGCTGTTAAGGTTTAAAACCTTGACAGCGTAGAGCGTTAAACGATTTTCAAAACATTTTTATTGCCACATTTCAATCAAGTAATTGATAATCCTTTCATTGGACTTCTCATATTTTTTATTCTATCGCCCCATTGCTGTTCGTATATACTCGAATTGTAAAATAAAATTGATTTTATTTAATAAAATTTTATTCTAGACATTCAATAGCAATAAGGCGAATTGTCTAATATTGTTTTCATATTTAGATTATTATTCTTTTTTGTGCTTTTTATTTTAAATTTACGCGATTTTTAATCTAAAAATTGCCAGTTCTTCGATTTAGGTTTTTTGGTTAATAATGTAATTAAAGCTAGTTTTGTGAACTAAATAATCGAAACAAACCTATGAATAATCGTATACAGATATTTGATACTACCTTACGCGATGGGGAACAAGTACCGGGTTGTCAATTAAACCGAGAGGAGAAAATTGAAGTAGCCAAAGAACTTGAGAAGTTGGGGGTAGATATCATTGAAGCTGGTTTCCCTATTTCTTCACCTGGCGACTTTGCCTCGGTAAAGGCTATTGCTGAAGTGATCAAGGACGCGACAGTTTGTGGTTTGACTCGCGCAAAAAAAGAAGATATTGATGCCGCGGCGCAAGCTTTGAAGCCTGCACGTAGACCTAGAATTCATACGGGAATTGGGGCTTCAGATGTACATATTAAGCATAAATTCAATTCAACTAGGGAGAAAATTATTGAGCAGGCCATTTGGGCCGTGCAATATGCTAAATCCTATGTAGAGGATGTTGAGTTTTTTGCAGAAGATGCTGGAAGAGCAGATTTGCCATTTTTAGCTCAATTAACACAGGCAGTGATTCAAGCTGGTGCTACAGTAGTCAATTTGCCAGATACCACTGGATATTTATTGCCCCACCAAATGCATCATAGAATTTCTTATTTGTTTGAGCATGTGGACAATATCCATCAAGCTACAATTTCCATGCATAATCATAATGATCTAGGTTTAGCTACAGCAAATACGATTGCAGGAATTCAGGCAGGTGCCCGACAAGTAGAGGTGACCATTAATGGTATCGGCGAACGTGCCGGAAATACTTCATTAGAAGAAGTAGCCATGATATTGAATGTGCACAAAGACTTAGGCTATACTACGGGTATTAAACCAAAATACTTGTACCCAACTAGTACTTTAGTTTCCAATTTGATGGGTATGCCAGTTCAAGCAAATAAAGCTGTGGTGGGTGCTAATGCCTTCGCTCATTCATCTGGAATCCACCAAGATGGCTTCTTGAAACATGCACAGAATTACGAAATCATGAATCCTGAAGATGTGGGTGTACCTTCTTCTGCTATTTTGTTGACTTCTAGATCAGGACGTGCTGCATTACGCCATCGATTACAGCTTTTAGGATTTGAATTTGAAAAACCCGAGTTGGATAAATTATATACCCGCTTCCTTTTGATGGCAGATGAGCGTAAGATGATCCACGATGAGGATTTAAAAGAATTAGTAGGTTAGTTCATGTTCGGTGCAGTAGCGCTGCTGACTAAAACAATTCCTGCTTCGTGCAAATTTTTTAAAATGCCCAAGTTAATTTCTTGTTTGACACTTTGAAATTTACCAAAATCACTTGTTTGAACGAAATAGGTAATAGAAATATCCAAAGAATAAGTGCCAAAGCCCTCAAAGATTATTTTTGGGGCTTTTTTCTTGCACAGAGGTTCCGCTAAAATGATTTGTTCTATTTCAGGAAGTACTTGCTGAATTTGTTCTGGCTTGCTTTGTAAAGAACAGGAAAGCGTATATTTTGCCCTCCGATAATTTCTCTCACTCATGTTCTCTAACGATTGGGAAGTTAGTAATCGATTGGGAATCATAATTAAATTGCCATCTAATGCCCTTAATCGGGTACTTCTAAACCCAATTTTTTCCACATCTCCAGATATGCTGCCTACTTGTATGCTGTCGCCAACCACAAATGGTAAATCAAGAAATATAGTAAATGAGGCAAATAAATTTTCTAAAGTCTCACGTGCAGCTAATGCTAACGCCAAACCACCTAAGCCCAATCCAGTAATTAGGGCCATAACATCTACTTGAAATACTCGGCCCAACAAGACAAAGCAAGATCCTGCCATAATAAATACCATACCCAAGTCGTTAAGGAATGGTATAAATTGTTGTTTAGATTTTTGTTCTACCCCTTGCCATTTTTGTTGAGCTATCAAAATGATCACCTTTAGCATACGAACTATTAACCACGTAAAGGTGATGATGACGGCAGTTTCAAAAGTTTTTTGTAGCAGAAAAAGTAAGCCAAATTTCTCTACGGGATTGAAATTCCAAACCTTGGGAACATGTAAATATTGAATGCTGAAATATAAAAATACCCAAAAGAGTAAAAGCTCTACTGGCTTTCTAAGTAACTGGATACAATCTTGTACTTGAATAAATTGATTAGGCAAAAAGCGAAAGATGATTTTGGAAAATGAATTGGAGAAGAACCGTCTCAAAGCAAGTCCGATTAGCAGTATGCCCACAAAAAACAATATGTCTTCTGCTGAATTTTCCAATAAATACCAATTAGCCAATGCTTCTCTCATCTGAATTATCAATTTTGCCCCCAAATATAGAGAATAACTTAGTCGAATGTGAAAAAAAAGTACGACCTTTGCAGACTTGCAGGCTAAGCTGTATAGTAAATTATTTTATGATTATTCGTCCATTGATAACTCAAAATTTAACATTTAAAACTAGCCGTGGCTTTTTGATAGCGCTTAGCTTAATTTTTAATGCCCTGTTAAGTTTTTCGAGTAGTGCCCAAACTATTTTGAACTCACCACTTTCCTACATCGGAATGGGTGAATTAGATGAAGGAGGTAGCCCCACCAGTGCCATGATGGGTGGTTTAGGAGTATCTAATTCCAATGGTATTTATACCAATATGCTAAACCCTGCATTACTAGCCAGAAATAGATATACTGTCTTCGAAGTTGGGGTAAAAACTGAATTAAAAGATTTACAAGACACTCGTCAGCGCCAGCAAGTATTCGGTGGAAATTATCATTCATTAAATCTAACCTTGCCTATTTCAAGTCGCTGGACGGCATCCATCGGTTTTAGACCTCATTCATCTGTCGAATATTCTACTCGTTCATTTCGTCGTTTAAATTTATTGGGAGTAGATAGTTTGATATACAGCTATGATGGAAAAGGCGGTGTAACCAAATTAACTTTTAACAATGGTTTTAGGATTGGTAAGGAAATTTATGTGGGTCTTGGCATTGATTATTTATTCGGTACGGTAAATAGAAATGTTTCGACTCAGAATTTATCTGATGGACAGTATTATAAAATTCAATTGGAAAATAGAATTGACTATTCTGATTTCCTTTTCAGAGGAGGTTTAGCTTATCGTAAAAGTTTAAAAAACGATATGTACCTCAATTTCGGAGCTTCCTTTGATTTGAGCTCTTCGCTGAATTCCAAACAGTTGAAGCGTTTTGCCATCATGGATTTGTCGGGTATCAATATGATTAATGCTGATACACTTGAAAAGTCAACCAAATACATTCAAAATTTACCAGTTAGTCAGCATTTTGGAATTAGCCTAGAGAAATTAGCGAATTGGATGGTGGGTATAGATTATGCTAGAACGGATTGGACGCAAGTAGATAATAATTTAGGTCGATCTACCCAATTACCTGTTAGTTCCCGCTGGTCCATAGGTGGTGAATATACTCCTGATTTTGAGTCTGTATCAAATTATTTTAAGCGGGCGACATACCGTGCGGGCTTCAGCTATTCCACTACTCCTTATGACTATTTAGGCAATGGGAAATATGCAGTGGATAAATACGTGAGTTTGGGCCTTGCATTGCCTTTACGTAATTTGTCTTATCTGAATATTGCCTATCAAATCGGTAAAAGAGGAGTCTTAGCTGATAATGGGCTTGAGGAACAATACCAACGAATTACGATCGGTTTAACCTTCAGCGATCTTTGGTTCCAAAAGGTGAAACTCAACTAAACATAAGCTATGCGCAATGGGGTAAATCTCGTTTTGCTGTTTGCCTGTTTATTCCTTTCCTTGTCTTGTCGGGAAGAGAAATCAACCAAAAATTTAATTTATGTAGGTCCCAAGTCAGAATTGACGGACATTGATATGGTCTACTCTGATTCAGCAAGGACTGTCGTTAGAATGGTGACCCCCACTCAGCTTACCCTGTATTCGGAGGATCGCGTGTATCCAAAGGAGGTGAAACTTTGGTTCTATGATAAACTGGGTAATGTTACATCTCAGGTTCGAGGTGATTCAGCTCATTTCTTTAGACAAAACAACTCTTATAAGTTGATGGGCAATGTCCAAATTTTTAATGTACAGCAAGGGGAGACCTTAAAGACCGACGAGTTTACTTGGTTACCTGAAGAGAAAAGAGTCTTCACCGAAAAGCCTGTGCAAATTCGGACAAAAAAGGAAATCATTTATGGGGTGGGAATGGATGCTGCACAAGATTTCACTCACTATTCTTTACGTCACGTAAGTAATTCAGTGTTAACAGTAGAAAGCTTACCTACTGATTAATGGCAATTTTTCAATGCCAATCGGGCACTGTCCAACGGGAAAATTCTTTTGTCATCTCCCCATTTTTCTCTCATATAAGTAATAAGCTCAGCTATGTCCAATGCCTCCAATTTAGTATTGCCCGGCATATAATTTTGATAAACTTTCTGGTTTACAACAATTGTATCCTTTTGCCCATATTTGATGATGCAAGTTAATTGGTAGGCACTTAGTCTTTTCCATACATCGGTTTTTGCCAATGGAGGATACAAGTCCTTTAATCCTGAACCATCTTTTTGGTGACAATTTTCACAATGCCTTTCATATTGTCCCATCCCTTCCACTACATACTGTTCCCTAAGAATTTCTTCCTGACTCTGACAAGCAGAAAAGCATAATAAAAAAGAAAACATTCCAATAATTCCGATGATACATGTTGAGCTTTTCATTATTTTTCTTTCAAAAGTAGTTCTATGTCTTCCATTAAATGGTTGACCTCTTGTTCTTTCGTACCATCATAAATGCCTCTTACATGGCGTTGTTTATCCACTAAAATAAAAGCACCACTGTGCACAAAGCCCCCTGCTTCATTTTTGTCTTCTTGGGTTGTTACCATAAAACTTTTTTGCCCCAGTTCGTAAATTTTAGCTTTTTCTCCGGTCACTAAATTCCATTTGGGGGATTGTATGTGTAGGCGCGAGGCATATGCCTTTAGGACATTTGGACGGTCAAATTCCGGATCTATGCTGAAGGAAAGTAACCCAATTTGGTCTTGATTGGCATATCGTTCGTACAGTCTTAGCATTTGGGTTTTCATTTTTGGACAAATGGTCGGGCAGGAAGTAAAGAAAAAATCAGCTATATAGATTTTTCCCTCGTAGTTTTTATCCGAAATCCAAACCGAATCTTGATTTAAAAATTGGAAGGCAGGTATTTGATGGTAAATAGTATCTACCTTACCCGCTTTTACCACCGTGTCTTTGTGACCTAGAATGGGCAGCGTCCTTTTTTCCTGACAAGCAGCATTGAAGATGATTACTAATAGCAATATCAGCCTAATTTTTATATTGATTGACGGCATGAAGCGTGGAGTCGGTTAAGGTTTCTACAGACTTTAATTTTTTTAATTGATCTTGTAAGTAGCTAAGTTTCGCTTGGAATTCCATCTTAGCCAATGAATCCAAGGAAAACTGGTGCATCCAATGCATCATTTCATTATCCGCTCTATCTAAGGATTGAATAAGTTTTTTTACATGTACAGAGTCTGGTCCTTTGCTTAAACTATCTAAACTTGTTTTGAGTTGGATAATTTGCTCCGTTTTTGGCATGAGATTGTCATGTAAATTCATGACAGAATCGTTTAATTCCTTGATAGCAGTTTCCTCCGATGATTGGCATGATGTGTCTAAGAGTATTAAAGAGGAAAGAAATAGGTGTTTGAAATGTTTCATATGGAATCTATTACTAAGATTGAATTTGTTGCATGAGTTTGCGTACATGTTCTTTGAAATCTAGGTAACCAGACTGTCCTCCGATCATTTTGGCAATTTCATCTACTCGATTTTCACCGTCTAACAATTTGATATTGGAAACAGTTTTTTCTCCTTCATGATTTTTGTAAACAAACCAGTGCGTTTGTCCAGTGAGGGCTATTTGAGGCAAATGGGTAATTGCAATCAATTGATGATGTGCACTCATTTGGCTTAACATTTGGCCCATTTTAATGGCAATTTCTCCGGAAACCCCTGTGTCAATTTCATCCAAAATAAGGGTGGGCAGAGCTCGTTTTTGGGCTAATAAATGCTTGATAGAAAGCATGAGTCGGCTTAGTTCTCCTCCGGAAGCTATCTGCTTGAATGGTTTTGGGCTAAGCCCTTTATTGGCTGAAAAAAGGAGCTGAATTTTATCGATTCCCGTTTTGCTCAAATGGCTTTCTTGTGCATCCCAAGTTAAGGTGGCGTTGGGCATGCCCAATTGATGTAAAGACTTGATTAAAATTTCTAGAATTAATTCAAGCGAGGAGAGCCTGCTAGCTTGCAATAATTTAGCTTTAGATAAGGCATCTTTTTCAGCTTTCTTCCAGTCTATCTTGGCTTCTTCCAAAGCTTGGTCTAAATTCTCGTGTTGAGCCAATTCTTCCTCCAGTTGATTTCTTAATTGAATCAATTGCTCAACATCTTTTGCCTGATATTTTTGTAGGAGACGATTCAAAAGATCTAATCTTTTTTGACCCTTTTCTAATTCTAGGGGATCAGATTGGAATGAGTCAGCTTCATTTTCTATTTCCAATGAAAGGTCTTTTAGTTCAATCCAAAGAGATAGAATCCGTTGGTTCCAATGTTCAAAAGAAGCTCCCCACTTGGAGAGTTGTTGGCTGATTTGCCGGGCCTGCCCCAATTGCTCCATGGCGGCCGCGTCTGACATGCTTAGGCAATTGGCCAGCTGGGCTAATTTTTCTAATATCAGTTCTGAATTTTGTAGCTTTTGTACCTGTTCGCTTAAATTATCATACTCATCAGCAGTAAGTTGCGCATTCTCCAATTCTTGCCATTGAAATTGAATGAAATCCAAAGCTTGGTTTCCTTGTTGGGCTTTTTGAACTAGCTTTTCATATGTATACTGAGCCGTTTGAAATACTCTAAATGCCTGCTCAAATGAGGATTTTAACTCATGGTTTTGTGAAAAATCATCTATCAAATCCAATGCGAAGTCGGGGTGGCCCATCCATCCATTGTCCTGTTGGGAATGAATATCCACCAGCTCATGTCCTACCCGCCGCATACTTTCCAAGGTAACTGGGCTATCATTGATAAAACTTCTAGATTTTCCTTGGGGATTTATTTCTCTTCGAATCAAGCAAGGATCTTCAAACTCAATGTCCTCTTGCAGGAAAATTTCTTTCAGATGAGGGTATGCCTTGATGGAAAAAGTCCCTTCGATGATGCATTTTTTTTGATCATCGTACAAACTTTTAGTGTCGGCTCTTTGACCTAATAGTAAAGAAATAGCACCTAGTAAGATGGATTTACCCGCACCAGTCTCACCTGTAATCACGGTTAAGCCATCATTTAGGTGGAGATCTAAATGGTCTATTAAAGCGTAGTTTTGTACCTGTAAGTGCCTTAGCATGTATCTCAAATGGAAGCTTAAATTTACGGAAAATTATTTGTTGAAATATTTATTTAAAGCTCTTAAAGCTTTTTAAATTAATTTATCAATAATTTGTACCTTTGGGAAAATTTTTTCGCCTTAGAATAATTAAACCAGACAAAATGAGTGTTTTAGTAAATAAAAATTCCAAGATTATAGTTCAGGGTTTTACAGGTACGGAAGGAAGTTTTCATGCCGAGCAAATGATTGCTTACGGAACCAATGTGGTAGGCGGTGTTACTCCAGGTAAAGGTGGTGGAACGCATTTAGATCGTCCTATATTCAACACAGTGGCAGAGGCAGTAGCAAAAGCTGGTGCAGATACGTCCATTATTTTTGTTCCTCCTGCTTTTGCAGCAGATGCTATTATGGAAGCTGCTGATGCAGGAATCAAGGTGATTATTTGTATTACAGAAGGTATTCCTACGAAAGATATGATTGTAGCGAAGGAGTATATTTCTACTAAAGACTGCCGTTTGATTGGTCCTAACTGTCCAGGGGTTATGACTGCAGATGAATGCAAGGTAGGCATTATGCCAGGGTTTATTTTTAAGAAGGGAAAAGTGGGTATTGTGTCCAAATCAGGAACATTGACTTATGAGGCGGTTGATCAGTTAACCAAAGCCGGTTTAGGTCAAACTACTGCCATAGGTATCGGAGGAGATCCCATCATTGGAACTACTACGAAAGAGGCGGTTGAATTACTGATGAATGATCCAGAAACTGAAGGTATCGTGATGATTGGCGAGATTGGTGGGGGTATGGAGGCAGAAGCTGCACGTTGGATTAAAGCCGATGGAAATAGAAAGCCAGTAGTTGGGTTTATCGCAGGTCAGACAGCACCTAAGGGGCGACGTATGGGTCATGCAGGAGCCATTATAGGAGGGGCTGACGATACAGCGGAAGCTAAAATGAAAATTATGCAAGAGTGCGGCATTCATGTGGTTTATTCGCCAGCAGATATTGGTGAAACCATGTTGAAGGCTCTTTCAGCCAAGTAATATATCTAAGGGATGCTTCCTTTTAGTAAAAAATCTGTTTCATATTTTGCATTCGTGCCACGGTGGAGCAGATTTTTTTTGTGCCTTATCGTATGTGTTTTATGGCAGAATTCCCATTCAAAGGCGGCAGTATGGAAGCCCATGCATGCCATTGAAAAAGAATGGCTGGTGTATCAGTCTTCATGGAACAGCTTTTTGCCGTATATTCCAAGCCAACATTACGCATATCATTCCAAGTCAATTTTGTTGAATAATCGAGACTATTACCAGGGTTATTTGACCATCAAACCGAAAGAAACTTACCATTTATTTGTTGATGGGGCCTTTCAGAGGAAACTGGAGAAAGGTATATTGGTCAGATTTTCTTTGGATAGTTTACTTCGTGAACATCAAAAAGATCAAGTCATAGCCACTTTTTATAGTAGCACCCTGGAAGGTTTGCCAGCTGATCTGAGTATAGAAAAGCGCTTCGATCAAGTGATTGCTCAAAATAGGGAGGTACAATTATTCTTAAATAGAATACCAGCCGTGTTTACTAATTTTTTCACTTTGGCATTTTTGACCTTGCTAGCCTTTTTGGGTTTATTGTATGCGGGATTCACTAGGTATTTTCAAGTGTATTTTCGTTTTATTGATTGGATAAATTGGGAAACGAGAGAAAATGCCATAGTCAAAAGCCCCTTTGCTTTGGCCAATTTATATGTCTTATTTATTTTGAGCCTATTGATCTCATTAATGGCATTTTACAATGGGATCAAATACCGCGCTGGTGATGCCTTTTTTGTGAACGAGGAAAATTATAACACCTTGCTTCCTTCTTTGTGGTTTATCTTTTCTCGCACCTTGTTGGCCTACTTCTTGTTTATTACTCAATATTTTATTTTTCATCTTTTTGCCAATTTATTTAAGCTAAGAGATGTGGCCAATTTTCATTTTTTTAAATCGATTCAGACGAATATTCAATTCTTTATCTTAGTTTTTTCTGGGATTGGGTTGTATGCTGTCTACCAAGGGCCAGCCTATTCTATTGATATGGAAATTGTCTCATATTTATTAAATGCCTATTTGCTCATTCGCTTTGTTTATTTTATTCAGGTCTTTAATAAAACACTATCAGTCAATAAGTTATCTTTGTATGCGTATTTGATAATCACAGAAGCCATAGTTATTTTATTTGGTGTTAAGGAATTGATATTTCCACAATACACCTAGACTTAAGAGAGTGATTTTCAAGATTTTTTTGTATATTTGCCACATAAAATTGACTATTCTAGATTGTTGAGTTAATACAAATTTGATTTATGAGTGAATTAGCTAACGTTGCTACACCGGATATCAAGCGGTTGAAAAAAGTTAAAAGTATTTTGGTTACTCAAGCAGCTCCTACGGATGCTAAATCTCCTTATTTTGAAATAGAGAAAAAATATGGAGTTAAAGTCGATTTTCGCCCATTTATTGAGGTTCGTGGTATTGCCTTTAAAGATTTCAGAAAGCAGAAGATCAATATTCTGGAGCATACGGCTATCATTTTCACGAGTCGCAATGCGATAGATCACTTCTTTAGAATCTGTAAGGAGGCAAAAATTGAAGTTCCTTCTGATATGAAGTATTTCTGTATTACAGAGCAAACGGCTAATTACCTTCAGAAATACATTGTGATAAGAAAAAGGAAGGTCTTTACTGGTACTAAGACGGCTTTAGATTTATTGGAAATTATTAAAAAGCATAAATCTGAGAAATTCTTATTCCCATGTTCCAACAAGCGTCAAAAAGATTTGCCGGATTACATGGGTACCAATGATTTCCAATTGACGGAGGCAGTGATGTATGAAACCGTATCTGCTGACCTATCTGATCTCGAAGAAGTGTTTTATGATGTGATTGCATTTTTTAGTCCATCGGGTATTACTTCATTGTTCGAGAACTTTCCTGATTTTAAGCAAAATAATACACGTATAGCGGCATTTGGTTCTACAACAGCCCAGGCTGTAACCGATGCCGGCTTACTCTTAGATATTCAAGCGCCACTACCCAATGCACCTTCTATGACGGGTGCCTTAGAGCATTACATCAAGCAGGCGAATGCCTAAAATTTAAAGCCCCGATTCGGGGCTTTTTTATTAATATGTGCTTGGGAATTTTCTCATTTGAAAATATTGCTTATTTTTAGCCATCTAATTGCCTAACAAGCTAAAAATTGAATATGCGCTTCCAAAAGCACCTAGCTTCGGTTCCTGCTTTCACAGTTCTGTGTTTCTGCATAGTATGGCTATTAGGAGGGCTAAATATATATGCTCAACAGGATCCTGGCTTGAGTATGTTTCATTTGAATTCGATAAATCAAAACCCTGCCAATTCGGGCTTAAGAGGGGCATCATTTGCCCAATTGCATTACCGTAATCAATGGACACAATATGAGGCCACAGTAGAAGGGCCGGGTAACTTAGGAACTCAGTTATTAGCAGTATCGCTTCCTATTAGTAAAATGAATTTGGGTGTTGGCCTGATAGTGATGTCTGACAAAACTCCATCTGGTGTCGGCCAACAAGGTATGAAGTTGCAGGTGGCCTATCATTATGCTATTGGTGAAGCCATTTTGTCTATGGGTATCAGGGGAGGATTGCAAGGGAAATCTTTCGATGGACGTGTTTACCGAATCCGTGATGATAATGATCCCATTGCCAGTCAATTGTCTGGAAAAGTGATCAGTCAAAATCAGTTTGATGTAGGTGCTGGGATAATATATTCTAAGGATAACTGGCAAGTGGGATTGTCTGCAGACCATATCACTTCACCTAAGTTTACGATGGATACACCGCAGGGGAATTTAGCTGTTCCATTGATAGCGGCGGTTAATGGGTCGGCAGAATTAGCGCTTTCCGAGAATTTTTCAGTTATGCCATTTGGGCAGCTTAGGTATTATTCAGGTAGATTTTTACCAGAGCTAGGCTCTAGATTAGGCTTTAAAGATATGTTTTGGGCAGGAGGTTCGTTCCGATTAAACGATGCGGCCATAGCCATGGCTGGACTATCCTTACTTAGACAAAAATTAGATATTGGATATTCATTGGATGTATCAGTGGTGCAAGCAGCGGTTAAGGCACCATTGACACATGAAATATTTGTTCGGTTTCAGTTGCCATCATTTCAACCCAATGGAATCAAGGGATTGCCAGTTAGAACACCTAGGTTTAAGATTTTATAGGATTAAAAATAAGGTATAAAATTTTGTACTTTTACTGAAATATTCCTAGAAAATGCTTTAAATTTGGGGAATTTGAATGAGTGTAAGTAGGATTAATTGGAGTAAAAACAATTTTTAATGCCGGCTTACGTTAACAAACAGTAATTTTAATTTGCTTTTATGAATTTTCAATTTGTTGAAAAGAGATTAATATGGGGGCTTTCCATTTTGGCAATGGCTGTTGTATTAAACAGTTGCGGTTCCAAAAATTCAGGTGGGTCTAAGACATTAAGTAGTAAAAAAGGCTCCTCAGGAAAAGGGATCTTGGGAATAGGAAAAGCTGGTAAAGAAGTTCCAGGTGTACAAAACGGAGAGATTGTTGCTACTACGCGCAAGGGATGGTCTCAACCAACTCCATATGGTATGGTTTTGGTGCCATCAGGTAGTTATATGATGGGTCAGGCGGATGAAGAAGTATCTCGTGCTGGTGTGAATTTTAACAAGCGTGTGACGGTGGCTGCCTTCTACATGGACGATACAGAAATTACCAACCATGAGTATCGGCAGTTTACTTATGCTTTATTAAAGGATTCTGTTTCTGTTTTAGGGGAGGATAAAATCATGTCCGAATACTATCCGGATACTACAGTTTGGAAGCGTGATTTCACTTATCACAACGGTGATCCCATGACAGAATACTATTTCTCAAGTCCAGCATTTGATCAATACCCAGTAGTGGGTGTTAGCTGGGTTGCTTCTAAGTATTTTTGTTTATGGAGAAGCAAGTTGATGAATGATTATCGTAGAAAGCAAGGTCAATTTATATTGCCAAGATTTGAGTTGCCATCAGAGTCTGAGTGGGAGTGGGCGGCACGTGGAGGAAGAGCTTCTGCCAAATATCCATGGGGTAACCCTTATATTTCCAATGCCAAAGGTTGTCTTTTAGCTAATTTTAAACCTCATCGCGGTAATTATGATGCGGATGGGTATTCATATACTGCTCCTGCAAATGCCTATGATCCGAATGATTTTGGTTTATACAATATGGCTGGTAATGTAGCAGAGTGGTGTGAAGATGCCTATGCAGATAACGCGGTAGCGGTCACTTGGGACTTAAATACTGTGAATAAAGATGCAGATGAGCCAAGAAAAGTGACTCGTGGAGGTTCTTGGAAGGATATTGCCTATTACTTGGAGACAGGTACCAGAGCTTATGAATTGGAACAAAATAAGCGTTCATATATTGGATTTAGATGTATGATGCGTTATTTAGGTCGTCCTAAACAAAATTAATCATATTCCTTTACTGAATTTATAATAGAATCTTTTTAACATGGAAAAATCAATCAATGTCATTGCTAGTTTTGGTGCAGCAGTTGTAATTGTAGGAGCCTTATTTAAAATTGTACACTGGAACGGTGCCAACGAAATGTTGATGATAGGTATGTTCACTGAAGCTGCCATTTTTATTTTATTTGGAGTATTGTACTTGCAAGCTAAGCCAGAGAAAACCTATGAATGGGAAAGAGTTTATCCAGAATTGGTTGGAGGAGCTCCTGCATCTAGACCAACATCTACGGCTGGAGTTGATGCCTTATCTAATCTAAAAGGATTGGGTCCTGATGTGGTAGAAGGTTTGACAAAGAGTTTAAAAGGTTTAACGGAAACTGCTAACAGTTTACAAGACATTTCCAAGGCTACAGTTGCAACGCAAGATTTTGTAAAATCATTATCTTCTTCATCTGAGTCTTTGAGTACATTGAATAAATCGGTGTCTGAAGCGGCTAATTCCTTGGGTGCTATATCGGTTTCTTCTTCTGAGGCTGCTAAATATGCTCAGCAATATGCTAAGGCAGGAGATCAGCTAGCCACCTTAAATTCCATTTATGAGTCAGAGATTCAGGAAGCTACTAAGCATTTGAAAGCCATTAATAGTTATTATGGCAATGTTAATTTAACTGTTGAGCAAATGGCGGCTACTCAAAAAGATGCTGAATTGTTTAAAGCTGAGTTGGCGAAATTGAATGCCAATATTCAATCATTGAATCAGGTATATGGTAGTATGTTAACGGCTATGAAAGGCTAATTTTTCCACTTTAGCGCTTTGATATCATAAATATATGGCAAGTTTAAAAGAGACCCCCCGGCAGAAAATGATCGGGATGATGTATTTGGTACTCACCGCCCTGTTAGCATTGCAGGTTAGTGATGCCTTATTACAGAAGTTTACCTTGTTAAATAACAGTTTGGAGATAGCCAACCAGTCGGCCAGTTCTAAAAACAAAAGTATGGTTTCTGGAATTGAGGATAGAATTAAGGATCTTCCTAATCCAGCGGCTTATGTAGATGTTTTAAGAAAAGCTGGCGAGGTCCGTAAATTAGCCGATGCCTTAGTCAATCACATCGATGGCATTAAATCTAAGGTAATTGAAGCGGGCGGAGGCATTGATCCAGAGACGGGTACCATCAAGAATCCAAAGGAAGAGGAGAAGGTATTTGAATTAATGGTTGGAGCAAACTCTAAAGGAGAGGCCTACACATTAATTCCTATGTTTGATGATTATGTAAGCAAACTGCAAAAGATTGCTGATCCAGGGACCAAATTCCCTTCTTTGGCCTTAGCTGCCAAGGATGATCCGGTAGCTAGTCGTGATGCGGCTCAGTCTAATAAAGATTTTGCAGAGTTGAACTTTGAGAATACACCAGTTCCTGCAGCCTTGGCCACTTTAAGCCAAAAGCAGGCGGAAATTAGACGTTATGAGACGGAAGTATTAAGTCAATTGGCTGCTAAAGTAGGAGCGAAAGAAATTAAGTTCGATAAAGTATTTGCGCAAGTATCTGCTAATGCTAACACGGTAGTAGCTGGTATGGAATATCAAGCAGAAGTGTTTATTGCTGCTACTTCCTCTGGATTTACCCCACGTATGAGCTTAAATGGCGCCTCTATTCCGGTAGTGGATGGTCGTGGCCAGATTAAGTTTAAGACATCGGGTGGAGGATATGATGCTAATGGCCTTTCTAAAAAGACTTATACTGCCACAGTATCTTACATGAGCCCTGCTGGTCCTAAGACAGAGTCTATTCAAAAAGAGTATTTTGTTTTAAAGCCTACCTATAATATTGAGACAGCTACCTTGCCAGCACTTTATTTAGGCTGTGCCAATCGTCTTAGTGTGGTGAGTCCTGGATTGGGAGCTTTGTGGAATCCACAGTTTACAGCGGAAGGAGGAGAGGTAATTCCAGGTCAAAATAGAGGAAAGGTTACCATTGTTCCATCCTCAGCGACCATCACATTAAATGTCAATAATGGGGGTACTTTGTTAGGAAAAGAAACCTTTAAAGTTCGACGTGTTCCAAGACCAGAGGTGCGTATTTTTGGAAATGGTGGCGAGTTAAACGAGAAAAGAGGTACCAGTGCATCAGGTTTAAGAACTTTAGATGCAAGAGCTATAGCTGATGAGTCCTTTAAAGCAACAAATCCAGATGATGCTAACTACCGTGTAGCCAGTGTGTATGTTGCTTTAGTGCGTGGTCAAAGAAAAATTGACGAAATAGCTAATTTGCCTGGTTCTGGGTCAATAGCTAAGTTAGCCGCTCAGGCACAGCCTGGTGATCGCTATTACATTGAAGTAAAAGAAGTTCAAAGAAAGAATTTTAAAGGTTCTATTGAAACCATACCTATTTCTATGGTTAAAAATATTCCTTTGAGTGATTAGGAAAACCCTGTTTATGAAATCGTTAAAACAATTGTTTTTGGTAGTATTTTCTTTAGTGAGTGGCTTTGCTGCCACGGCTCAAGAAAAGCCTTTAGATGAATCTAAATTGAATTCAGTGCGTCCTATAGACCCTGCAAATATTCATTATAAGGCTCGTTTATGGCGTAGAATGGATTTGAATGAAAAAATAAACCAACCATTTTTTTCAGTCAATAATGAAATTTCTAAATTTTTGGTTGAATGGGTAGAGGCCGGCATTCTAACCCCTTACGTGAATGATTCCCTGATTACCAAATTAACGGTAGCTCAGTTTAAGGAAAAATTACGTATGGATGATTCAATTGGAGAGGGGAGTCTTTCTGAAGCAGAAAAAGCAGCAGGTTTTGGGGCTGAGGGTTCTGACAAAAAAGCTGCGGCAGAAGATGATGGTTGGGGGACAACAAACAAACCAGGCACCGCTGCTAAGAAAAATGATGATTTTGACGCTAAGCCAGTGGCTAATTTAGATTCTTACTTTTTTCCAAAGGAACTTTCTATCATTGAAATTAAGGAAGATGCCATTATCGATCGTCAGAGATCTAGGTTGTATTTTGATATTCAAGCGTTGACTTTGATCATTCCAGCATCTAAAACCAAGGCAGGATTTGATAAGCCAGTAGCATCATTCCGTTACAAAGATGTGTACAAATTGTTCAGAAGTAATCCGAATTGCATTTGGTATAATTCTGAAAATGAGACGCAGCATAAAAATATGGCAGATGCCTTTGATTTGAGAATGTTTCAAGCTAGAATTATTAAAAAAGGTAATGCAGAGAATAAGTTCTTAACTGACATCTACAGCTCAGATCGTGAGGGTCTATTAATGTCCCAACAGTTAGAGCATAAATTATTGGAGATGGAGCATGATATGTGGGAGAATTAATTTCCCAGTTGTAGTTTTTTTATTGAAGAGGAAGCATTTGCTTCCTCTTTTTTTTCAGTTAACTGATAACGTAAAAGAATTATCAGTGAAACCATTTTTGTTTTATCAGGCATGTATGAAATTGTGGGAAAAAACCTTTCCACTATGCAATGTCTTAAACAATTAGAACGATTACACCGAATTCATCGCTTAATCCAGCATGAATCAACAGGATCTGCGGCCAATTTGGCTGCTCATTTACAAATATCTCCTCGGCAGCTGGGGGCTTATATCGAAGTATTGAAAGATATGGGGGCACCCATAACCTTTTGCTCAGTCATTAAGAGTTATAAATATAGTTCACCTGTAAGGTTTCAATTTGATTTACGTCTTTTTGTGGCTGATAAATTGGTTTATTCTTTGGATTAGTTTGATTACTAGGAATTTTGGATATGATTTAACTTAATTATTCAATTTTTTGATGACTAAACTGTAACTTGCAGGGTAAATTGAATAATTAAGCATATATGTCGTATCAACGCAAGACAAAAATAGTTGCCACAGTAGGTCCAGTATCTGAATCAAGAGAAGCCTTAATCCAATTAGCCAAAGCTGGTGTAAATGTATTTCGTTTAAATTTTTCTCATGGAACACATGAGGATCATTTGCAACGATTGAAAACGATTCGTTCCATCAGTGAAGAACTAGGATTGAATTTATGTATCCTTCAAGATTTGCAAGGTCCTAAAATTAGGACTCAAATGGTCGAAAATAATGGAGTTTTATTAGAGCCAGGTAAACAACTCATCTTTGCTATGGATGAAAATTTGCTGGGTACATCTGAAAAAGTAGGCACAACCTATACCTCCATGTATTTGGATGTAAATGTGGGAGAGAGGATTTTGATGGATGATGGTAATTTAGAGGTTAAGGTTCTTGCTATCGATAAAGTCAAAAAGGAAGTACTTACAGAAGTGGTTTATGGTGGGACATTAAAGTCAAAAAAAGGCATCAATTTACCTGGAACTAAGGTTTCCTTACCTTGTTTAACACCGAAAGATGAGGCAGATTTATATTTTGGCCTAGATCATGGTGTGGATTGGGTTGCTTTATCTTTTGTGCGTAAAGCTTCCGACATAATTGATATCAAAGAAAAAATCAGAGCTTATGGAAAGAATACTCGCGTGATAGCGAAAATTGAAAAGCCAGAGGCAATTGAGAATTTAGATGAGATTATTGAAGCTACCGATGGTATTATGGTAGCTCGTGGAGATTTGGGTGTAGAGATGGATGGAGCAGTGGTACCTTACTTACAAAAGGTAATGGTTGAAAAATGTACTGCCGCTGGTAAACCTGTTATTGTAGCTACTCAAATGCTAGAATCAATGATTCAAAATCCTGTTCCTACTCGTGCGGAAACATCTGACGTAGCCAACGCTGTGCTTCAAGGAGCTTCAGCTACCATGTTAAGTGGAGAATCAGCATCTGGTTCATATCCTATCAAGGCTGTTGAAACGATGGCGCATATCCATGAGATAGTAGAGCAGCAGCAAAATGCTATTTCCGTAGTGAAAGGAGATGAAGTAGCTATTTATTTTAAAAACCATGCTTTAGCCCAGGGTTCTAAAGAAGTAGCTTTGACTGATCGTTTGATAGCAGGAGCTTGTCGCCTTGCTCGTGATGCTAAAGCTAAGGCTATTCTTTGTATTACAAATTCTGGACATACGGCTTTTCGTTTATCTGCTCACCGACCAAAAGCAGATTTATACGTTTTCACTTCCGATAAACAGTTAATGTCTACCATGGGTCTTTTATGGGGAGTTAAAGTTTTCTTTTATGATCCATCAGCTGATAGTGCTGAAAAAACGGTGGCTGCTATGGTGGATAAGTTAAAACAAGATCAATTATTATCCTCAGGTGATGTTTTCGTGACCACCTTGTCTATTCCTGCCCATTCGGGTAAGAAAACCAATACTGTGCAATTAGGGGTGGTTGAATAACCACCTCCTAATGTTTAATTGGGTGTTTAAAGCATGAAAAAAAAGAATATGTTTCTTTCTAAGCCTCACCTAGGGCTATTCACACTTTGGTCCATGTTTTGGTTCTTAGCTATTTTCTTGCTTTTTTATCCCTTCATTTTCATTCTTCTTCAAAAAATTACTTGGCGTAAATATGCGGCTAAATTAGTACGTGTTTGGTCTAAAATCTTTTTCTTTTTTTGCTTTATTCGCTTTGATGTGAAACGCCACTTTGAGCCTGATATCAATCAGAATTATGTGTTTTGTGCCAACCATTTTTCTTTTTTAGATATTCCGGTGATCGTTTATTTATTGGAGCATTATACTGCTTTTGTAGGTAAAAGTTCTTTGGGGAAATTGCCTTTGTTTGGCTACATGTATGCTCGTTTGAATATCTTAGTAAATCGTTCTGACAATGCCAGTAGAGCAGGTTCACTGGCCAAAGCCATGCGAGCCTTGCAAACTGGTAGAAGCATTGCTATTTTTCCTGAAGGCGGAATTGTATCCAAAAGGTATCCTTACATGTCTAAACCTTTGAAAGACGGGGCTTTAATCATGGCAATACAGCAACAAATACCTTTGGTGCCAATTAGTTTGTATAATAATTATGAGATTTTCTCTGATAAACCTATGATGATTCGACCGGGGGTGATTCGGGCCGAAATTCATCCACCCATTATTACGAAAGGACTAAGCTTAGAGGATGTGCCCATGTTGAGGGAGAAATTATACCATATTATTCAAGATCCAATTTTGAAGTATCATTCATTGGACGAAATTCAATAATTCCTGTATGCGATTTTGGTTATTCGTTTGTTTGGTGGGAAGTATGCTGCTCTCTTGTACTGAAAAGGACCAAGAAGAAAAAGCTGATTTGCCCCGTCCAAAAGGGTATAATCGCCTTATTTTGCCTAAAGCTAAGTACCAAGAACTAGAAAAGGGTCATCCCTTTTCTTTTGAAGTTTCCAGCTATGCCCAAGTGATGCCTGATACCGTTTCGTGGGCAGAGCCTCATTGGTTATATGTATATTATCCTCGATGGCATGCCTTTATTCAATTGACATATAAGCCTTTGAACCGAGATAAAAAGAAATTGGCGGGTCTCATTGACGATGCCTATGCCTTGGCGGCTAAACATCAAGGAAAGGCCCGAGGTATTCAGGAATACGTCATGACGACTCGATCGGGCAGAAAGGCTGGAATTATAGAGTTGGATGGAGAAGTAGCCACGTCTTTTCAATTTTATACCACAGATAGTGTTAAACATTATTTGAGAGGCGCTGTATATGTGAAAACAGCTACACACAATGATTCTTTGGCACCTGTGATTCAGTTTTTGAAAAAGGACGCCATGCACATGATTCAAACTTTGAAGTGGGTACCTTGATTTTGTTTAAATTCAATTTTGTCACTAAAGGATTCTTTCCCTTTCTTTGCATCAATCATGAACGATTCTAGCGTATTGTCATCTTCTGAGGAATCCACCGTTTTTGTGGATGCTTTGATGCCATTACCTATTCCAAAGAATTTTACTTATCGAGTACCACGAGCTTGGGCGGAACTAGTAGAAGTGGGTATGCGAATAGTAGTCCCATTCGGTTCATCCAAGGTATTGACTGCTGTCATAGTTCGGATGCATCATCAACCTCCTAGTCAATACCAAGCTAAATATATTTTAGAAATATTGGATGATCGGCCATTGGTCACTTCCTCGCAAATTGACCTATTTAATTGGGTGGCTGAATATTATATGTGTTATCCGGGGGAAGTGTTTCAAATAGCACTACCAGCCGGACTTAAGATTTCTAGTCAATCCAAGGTTCAAATTAATCCAGCTTATTCTCTTGAAATTAGCTTGAATGACAAGGAACAATGCGTTTTTCAAGCCATTCAAGAAAAAGGCTCATTATCATACGATGAAATCGCTCAAATTGCCGAATTAAAAAGTCCTTACCACCTCATTAAATCCATGGTAGCCAAGCAGGCTGTTTTGATATTTGATGAATTAAAAGATCGCTATAGCCCTAAGGTGATTCGTAAAATTCGTTTGACTCAAGCGTATGAGAACAAAGAAAAATTGGTTGATCTTATTCAAACTTTGGAATCCAAGCCGAAACAATTAGCGCAGCTTTTACACTACCTGCAATTTATTCCAGTTCTTAGAAATCCGGAAGTCAATCAAAAGGGTTTGGATAAGTCCAGTTTTACACAGGCAGATCTTTCTGAAAGCTCTTTGCAGACGCTTATTAAAAACGGTGTTTTCGAGATTTTTGAAGTGATTGTTTCTAGATTTGGACAGGAGGATTCAGAAGATTTTATTCCTGCTGCCTTTGAACTGAATCCCGCTCAAACGACAGCCTACCAATCCATTTTGCAGCAATTCCAAGAAAAGGATGTCGTATTATTACATGGCATTACAGGCAGTGGAAAGACCGAGATTTATATAAAATTAATCCAAGAGGCATTGGCTAACGGTAGTCAGGTGCTTTATTTGTTACCAGAGATAGCCTTAACAACCCAAATTGTGCTGAGGCTAAAACGGATTTTTGGAGAGCAACTAGGCATTTACCATTCCAAATTTTCAGATAATGAACGGGTGGAGGTATGGAAATCCATCGTGGAAGGGAAATATCCTTTGGTAGTAGGCGTACGTTCATCAGTTTTCCTACCTTTTTCCAATTTGGGTTTAGTGATTGTGGATGAGGAACATGAAGCCTCTTTTAAACAAGTAGATCCAGCTCCAAGGTACCATGCACGTGATTTGGCGGTGGTATTGGCTAAACAGCAAGGGGCTAAAGTTTTGCTAGGCTCAGCTACTCCTTCCATAGAATCCTATTATCAAGCCCAAGAGGGTAAGTATGGATTAGTTACACTGAAAGAGCGATTTGGTAAGGCGCAGTTACCACAAATGATTCTCTTGGATACCAAGTATGCCCAGAAAATGAAGCAGATGAAGGGAGGCTTTTCGGTGGATTTAATTCAGGCTTTAGAAGATAATTTCCAAAAAGGCAAACAAAGCTTGCTATTTCAAAATCGACGAGGTTATTCTCCCTACATTCAATGTCAAGATTGCGATTGGATTGCCACATGCCATCAATGTGATGTGAGTTTGACTTTTCATGCCAGGGAACAAGAATTACGCTGCCATTATTGTGGTTATAAAGAAGGATTGCTTCGACGCTGTTCGGCTTGTGGAAGTACGCATTTGAAAACTATGGGATATGGAACGGAGAAATTGGAGGAGGAGTTACAATTGCATTTACCTGATGCTCGAATTGGGCGTATGGATTTAGATACGACTAGATCCAAAACGGCTTTCAATAGTTTATTATCGGAAATTAGTTCAGGTAATATTGATGTCTTGGTAGGTACTCAAATGGTGGCCAAGGGCTTGGACTTTGAAGGCTTATCCATGGTGGCCATTTTTGATGCCGACAAGGCGATTAACTTTCCAGATTTTAGGGCACACGAGCGTGCCTTTCAATTAATATCCCAAGTGGCAGGTCGAGCTGGTAGAAGAGAGGAGCAGGGAAAAGTTTTTATTCAAACCAATCAGCCAACTCACCCACTGTTAGAGCATATTATCCATAATAATTATGAAGCCATGTATGCGGAGGAAATTGTGGAAAGAGAAGGTTATCATTATCCACCTTTTAGCCGTTTGATTAAATTGACTTTCCGAAATTTGGATGCTTCACGCGTAGAAACGGCGGCTAGACATATGGCGGCTGCTTTACAAAATAAATTTGGTCATGGTAGAGTGCTTGGTCCTGAAAAGCCATTGATTGAGCGCATCAGGAATCAATTTGCCATGGAAATACTGATTAAAATAGAGAAGGGGCTCGCATTAAAGAAGTTTAAAGAAACTTTACGAGAGGAAATGGATATTCAAATGACCGGTCCTGCTTGCAAAGGAGTTCAACTCATCATTGACGTGGATTGTATGTAATCAGCGTTTAAATACTACTTCATCAAAATCCAGTCGATTTCTTTTTCCATATATTCCTTCCTCTGTACCTTTACCCACTGCGACAATCATGGTGATTTCAGCTCCTTTAGGGAGTTGTAAGGCACGTTTAACTAGCTTGGAATCAAATCCCTCCATAGGGCACGTGTCATAGCCTTCTGCGGCAATAGAAAGCATAAATGTTTGAGCGGCCAAGGCGCAAGATTTGTGAACCATGACACGTTGGTCAGCCAAACCAGCAAAACGCATGAATGGGTTGTTAAATCCTTTCACCAAAGTTATGGCTCTTCTGATTAATGTACTTAGCCCTAAAATATCTGTGCGATACAGTAGTGGCATAAGTACACGATAATAGTCCAATGCCCTTTTTTCGGATTTACTAGGTTCTCCTTGAATGGAACTTTTGATCTTTTCTATATTCCATTGAGCATGGCTTTTCCAAAGATCTTGTCGAGTAACGAATACCACTAAATGAGAGGCGGTTCTGGCTGCGGATTGTCCTAAACAGAGTTTTTCGTATTTGGACTTTTCCTCGGGGCTTTGAACCCAATAAAACTCCCAAAGTTGCATGTTACTACTATTGGGTGATAAAATAGCCCTTTCTAGGCTACGTTGAATCACCTCATCAGGTACGGGTTGGTTCATGTCAAATCGCCGATTTGACCTCCTTCTTAATACAATGTTTTCAAAAGCTTGTGATAAATTCATCGACTTAATTTACATCGTAAATATACACAATTGACAGATGATTAAGGTTTTTTGTCTTCTAGTTCATAGCGAACATAAGCAAATTTGCTGCCATCGGGTGACCAAGATGGGACATTGATAGTGCCCTGTCCACCGTAAAATTCCTCTGTCAAATCTTCTATTTTTTTATTTTTAAGATTAAGCAAACGAAGTTTTACTTGATGGCCGAAAGGGTGGTTTTGTTTTTGATCTTGAATATAACTTATCACCACGGCCTCTTTTCCATTGGGGCGGATGTGTGCAAACCAAGTGGAATAATCATCAAAAGTCATTTGTTCCGCTTGGCTACCATTAGGCCGCATTCTCCAAATTTGCATCTTTCCAGAGCGGTAAGAATTGAAATAGATATATTTTCCATCGGGACTATATTCAGGGCCGTCGTCTAAACCCTCCTCGGAAGTCAGTCTAATCTCGGGCCCACCATTGGTATCCATGGCGTAGACATCATAGTTTTTGTCTCTTTCTGCACAATAAACCATGGTCTTTCCATCGGGTGATATTCCATGCCAATAGGAGGGTCCTTGGTTGGTTAGTCGGATTGGTTGCCCCCCTTCACTGCCCACTTTAAAGATGAGGGATCCGTTGATACCCGAAGTTGGGTCTGAGCTGGAGATATACAATGTTTTACCATCAAAACTATAGCCATGATCATTGTTGCATTTTTGGACAGTTCCGGTGGGTAGGATTCCTAAATGTTCTCCAGTCGGACTGATTTTTTCTAAAAGACCTTTACTATTTATTAGCAGATGTTTTCCATCTACTGACCAATTAGGAGCTTCAAAGTGCCGATGTTCTTTTAGGATTTCAACGCTCTTTTTGGTTTTCAACTCATAAATATGCAGAGAGCTAATTACACTTTTTCCTGGAGGTATTTGAGCGAAAAGCGATAAAGAAAGGCAAAGCATTGCCAAGGTTAAGGTTGCTTTCATGGGACTTCTGTTTAATGATAAAAAGGTACAAAAAAAAAGTCAGGACATGTGTCCTGACTTTTCTTGATACTTGAATAAACGACTAGTAGTTGTTTTGTTTCAAGGTTGGTTTTCCATCTTTCTGAGAGTTTAAGATCTCATCATTTGGAATTGGGAAGTATTCGTTCTTACCAGTTGTAAATGACTTACCAGCTAAATAACCTCTCTTGTTGTAGGTTCTTCCTGTCATGTCAGTACCATTTTTAGCTTCTTCAGCCATGTATTTGTTCAAGTAAGGACCTGCAATTCCCCAACGAACTAAGTCGAAGAACCGGTGACCTTCCATCGCAAATTCTAAACGGCTTTCCATGCGAACTGCGTTTAATGCATAGTCCTTACCTTTAGCAGCAAATGTACCAGTTGGATATGGATTAACTACATAATTAACAGTTGGATCTTGAACAGAACCATTCTTGGCACGGTTACGAATCATATTGACATATGTTTCTGCACCACTTAAGTTGCCTAACTCAGCCTCACACTCAGCCAACCACAAAATTACAGATGATAATTTCAATAAACGGTAGTTGTTGTTTACGTTACGCTTACTAGTTGAGTGAGTAGAGCTACCTTCGTCGGCTAAATAGTACATCCATTTTTTACCTGTATAAGGACCAGAGTAGTTTTGGTCACGAATCCAAGGATAACCTGGCATTGGGCCCCAATCTAAGAATTGAACACCACGACGACCTACTGTCCAGTCTAAACGAGGGTCTACAGGTACTGTTTTGTCTAAGTTGAATTCAACAGTAGCAGAACGAATACCTTGGTCATTTGGAAGGTCAACCAAATTGTAAGTATCAGCTGTACCATCCGCTTTATCACCAATCATTGGTAAACCATCAGCAGTAGTTTTGAATGCATTTACCAAGTTTTGAGATGGTAAATAGAATCCGCAACATCCACGTCCTGGAGCATTAGCAGAATATGGCCAGTTTAAGTTATCCCCTGCGTTACCATTGTTACCATTAGAACCATCATTTACAGAGAATTGAACCTCAAAAATTGATTCTGAATTGTTGTTGGTGGTATTTCTGTAGTTATCATGGTAGTTAGTTACTAACTTCTTACCAGAGTTTTTGTACACATCTTCTAACAATGTTTTAGCTGCAGCAAATTTCTTTTGGAACATATAAGCTTTAGCTAAATAAGTCATGGCAGCCCATTTAGTTGCACGACCTTTTTGAGCTTGAACTGCTGGAAGGTTATCCATAGCAAATTTGAAATCTGCCTCAATGTTTGGCCAAATGTCTTTGTCATTCGGAACTTTAGTTGAGTTTGGATCATCACGCTTATACACAGTCTCATCGATGTAAGGAATCATGTTCCACATCTTTTTGCCCTCAAAGTGGTAGTGACCACGTAAGAAACGAGCTTCTGCTACTACTTGAGTTCTTTCAGCATCAGTCATATCTTTTACGTCAGTACTTTTTGCTAAAAGGATGGCCTCGTTAGCACGAGCAACCCCATCGTAAGTGTGCTGCCATTTACCTAAGAAATAGGTATTGTCAGATAACCAGTTGAACTGCTCAATGAAACTTTGCTCTGGTTGGTCACCAGCATCAGTTCCCTTTACAGCATCACCCGAAGTGATACCACCAAAAACGTAATTGGAGATGGTTGATTGACGACCCGTATTTCCGGCTCCAACACCGTCCAATAATGAGTACGCTCCAATCAATAATGCATTTACCCCATTCTTATTGCTCAAGGAGGTTAATGAAGCCGCTCCTTGTGGCTGAATGTCGAAGAAACTATCCGAGCAAGAAGTGCTCAGTCCGACGGTCGCTACTAATGCGAATATGATTAACTTTTTCATTTTTTTATGATTTATTTTCAAATGATATCTAGATTAAAATCCTACTCTTAAACCAACATTGTATGATTTAGCTACAGGGAATGCACCCTCATCAATACCCATGTGGATATCTTGGTTGTCATTTCCTGAAGTTCTCAAGTTGATATCTGGATCTAAACCTTTGTACTTAGTAAAGGTGAACAAGTTTTGGCCTTGAACGTAAACTTGTAAAGAACTTAATTTCAATTTCTTAATCACGCTTGAAGGCACGGTATAAGTTAATTGAATGTTCTTGATACGAGTGTAAGATCCATCTTCAATGAAGTAAGTGGAGATTTGCTGACTAAAGGTATCATTCGAGTTCAAACGAGGCAATAAAGCTACGTCACCTTGTTTCTTCCAAGAGTTGTATAACATGTCCTTAGAACGGTTTCCTTGGAAGGTATTGAAGTCTGTCCAGTATTTCAAATAGTTGAAAATTTCATTTCCTTGAACACCTTGAGCAAATACAGTCAAATCAAAGTTTTTGTAACCTAAGTTCAAGTTCAAACCGTATGTAAAGTCAGGATGTGGGTTTCCAATGATCGTTTTGTCATCAGCTGTGATTTTTCCATCACCATTCACATCTCTGAATTTGAATACACCCGCACGAGTGTAACCTGGGATTTGAACAGCTGAAGCTGCTTCAGCATCATCTTTAATAACACCATCTACGATATATCCAAAGTAAGAAGCAATTGGCAATCCTGCTTTAGTAACGGAGATAGCTGGAAGACGAGTAGAGAATCCAAAGATAGTAGCCTTAGGATCATCATTCAATTTAACTACGTTGTTTTTGTATTGGCTGTATTGACCAGAAATCGAGTATCTTAAATCACCAATTTGGTTACGATAAGTGATATTGATATCGATACCCGTGTTGTTTACTTCACCAATGTTTACGTAAGGAATAGAAGCCGTTCCAGCAGTTTTAGGGATTGGCACCTGAGTTAACATGTCGGAGGTAGTACGAGTGTACCAGTCAAATGCAATGTCTAACTTGTTGTTAAACAAACTACCATCAAAACCGATGTTGGTAGAAGTGTTCGTTTCCCAACGTCCGAATGAGTTACCAAACTGAGCAATATCAAAACCTGAAGCAATAGAGCTACCAGAACCTGAGATATCATATGCATTGTTGTTTGGATCTGGAGTAAACAAGGTATAAGCATTGTATACGTTTGGAATTAACTGGTTACCAGTTTTACCCCAACCTGCACGTACTTTTAAATCGTTTAAGAAGGTCAAATCTTTCATAAAAGCTAATTCCGTTAAACGAGCACCCACAGAGAATGCTGGGAATGTACCATAACGGTAAGCTGGAGAGAAACGAGATGAACCGTCACGACGTAAAGTGAAGTCAGCTAATAAGAAATCTTTGTAAGAGTAGTTTACTTTACCAAATTGAGAGAACAAAGCAGTTTGAGTAGCACCTGATCCAGCGTTAGCCAAACCTGCTGCAGAACCATTGTTCAAATAACGATAAGATAAATCATCAAACGCGAAGTTTGAACGAGAAGCATTGAATCCGAATGAATAGGTAGAAACAGCTTCTGTACCTACTAACACGTTGAAAGTGTGATCTCCAATAGTTTTGTTGTAGTTTACGGTGTTGTACCAAGTTACCGCACGGTCAAATGAGTTAGAAACAGTTAAACTATTCGAGTTTCTAGCCTCAGCAGCTTCGATATCACGGTTGAAATACGCCGACTGGTTGTAGTTGTTATATTCAAAACCTAAACTAGTACGGGCTTTCAAGTTTTTGATGATTTCATATTCTAAGAATACGTTACCAAAAATGTGGCTACCTTTTACTGGGTTGTCTTTCTCTCTCCATTGACGAGCAAATGGGTTAGGAGCATTACCTAAGTTAGATCCACGAGAACCAGCAAAACCATTCAAATCAGATGAGTTAGTTCCACCTAAAGCAACTGGACCACCTGTAATATCATACACTGGAATGATAGGTTGGATACGAATCGCAAACATGATTGGGTTAGATTCATTGTTGTTACCTGAAGGTACTCCTACTTTTTCATCATAAGAAACTGTGAAGTTCTCACCGAAAGTTAAATTTCCTTTTTTGAACTCTGTGTTAGCACGAACTGAATAACGTTGGTAGCTAGTGTATTTCAAGATACCATCTTGACTAAAATATGAACCAGAGATCGCATATTTTCCATTTTTAGAACCACCTGTAGCACCTAACTGATAGTTAGAGATTTTGGCTGGTCCAAAAATTACATGCTGCCAATCTGTTCCTTCCTTGTTAGCTTTAGTAATGTTCCAAGCTGTTTTACCTAAGTTAGGATCAGTGATATCGTTGGTATAAGTATAGTTAGCTGGCAAAGAACCATACACGTTTGGATAGATATAATCCGCGATAGTTTGTGTACCATCTGGTGCAAAACGATATTGAACTGATGGAGATGTTCCAGCAGGCTTTCCAGCTCCAATTTCAGACTCGTAATAGTATTGACCTAATTCTTTTGTGTTTAATAAATCCAAAGTTTTACCAACATCTTGTGTACCTGTGTACATGTCGAAGTTGATTTTAGGCTCGCCTTCTCCACCACGCTTAGTCGTGATAATAACAACACCATTCGCAGCACGAGCACCATAGATAGAAGCCGCAGAAGCATCTTTCAATACCTGCATTGACTCGATATCACTTGGGTTGATTTGGTTCAAAGTTCCTTGAGTTGGAACACCATCAATTACATACAGCGGGCTGTTGTTGTTGATGGAACCGAATCCGCGCACACGCACCATGGTACCACCACCTGGAGAGTTGTCATTTCCGACTGTCACACCAGAGGCACGTCCTTGTAACATTTGTGTAACAGATGCTGATGGTACGGCGGTTAATTCTTTCGCTCCAACTACCGCTACGGCACCTGTGATGTCTTTTTTACGCTGTGAGGCATAACCCGTCACAACTACTTCACTTAATTGGCTCACATCCTCATCTAAAGTGATGGTGATGCTTGATCGGTTCCCTACTGGGACAGTTTTGGCTACATAGCCAACTGAACTAACAGAAAGTTCAGCATTTGCTGATTTTACGGTAATGGAGAATGCTCCAGTACCATCGGTTGTTGTACCGGTGGTAGTACCTTTAACTAAGACGGATACTCCTGGAATACCATCGCCCTTAGCGTCTTGTACAGTACCAGATACTTTTCGGTCCTGACCCCAAGCTACCCATGAAACGGATAACATTAAAGCCATTAAGAAGACCACTCTGCTTACGTAGAAATTTGTTTTCATTTAGTAAAAGATTTGAGTGAAAATTTGATTATGTCTCAAATAAGGAAGCTTTTATCGACATAATCGCTTGCAATTTAGGGTAAACGAATTAAAGATTAGCACATTAGCAAAAAAAAATTTCATTTATCTTATATAGATTTCTTTCTATCAGTCATTTAGCTAAAGGTAAATAAGGTACCATGGTGCAATATCATTAGCCATTGATTACCTTTGTTCTTCATTTTTTATGTCAACCTATACTTATATACGTATGTTAAATCTTGTATTATTTGGGCCTCCAGGTGCAGGTAAAGGAACTCAATCGGCCAAGTTGATTGAGAAATTCGGATTAATTCATTTATCTACTGGCGATTTACTGCGTGCCGAAATTGCAGCAGGTACCGAATTAGGACTAGAAGCAAAAAAATTGATGGATCAAGGTATTTTGGTACCTGATTCAGTGGTGATTGGAATGATTGAAAATAAATTGAATGAGAATAAAGGCGCTTCTGGATTTATTTTTGATGGTTTTCCTAGGACCGTCGCCCAAGCGGAGGCATTAGACGCCTTATTGGCAGGTCATCAGTTATCTATTAAACATATGATTTCTTTAGAAGTTAATCAAGAGGAGTTAACTCAGCGTTTATTGGAGCGCGGGAAAACTTCGGGAAGACCAGATGATCAGAATGAAGATTTGATTCGTAAGCGTGTACAAGAATATGGCGAAAAGACTGCTCCAGTAGCAGGATATTATGCCGCCCAAGGTAAATTCCAAGGAATCAATGGAATCGGGGGAATTGAAGAGATCTTTGGACAAATTGTCCAAATTATTGAAGGGTAAATTCGGTGAAATTATGACATCCAATTTTATAGACTACGTTAAAATAAATGTTCGCTCCGGACGAGGTGGAACGGGTTCTTCTCATTTTAGAAGGGAAAAACACGTGCCCAAAGGTGGCCCGGATGGCGGTGATGGAGGTAGAGGGGGACATATCTATTTAGTTGGAAATGCTCAACTTTGGACTTTACTTCATTTAAAATATCAAAAACATATCATTGCCGAGAATGGCAAGGGTGGTGAAGGAGGTAGAAGATCTGGTGCAGAAGGAGAAGATGTGTACATCGAGGTACCTTTGGGAACCATTGTGAAAGATGCAGAGAGTCAAGAGTTTTTGGCCGAAGTAACCGAAGATGGACAAAAGGTTCTGCTTTTACCAGGAGGTAGAGGTGGATTGGGGAATACGCATTTTAAATCTTCTACTAACCAATCGCCTCGTCATGCGCAGCCAGGAGAAGAAGGACAAGATCGCTGGGTGATTATGGAATTAAAAGTTCTAGCGGATGTGGGTCTAGTAGGTTTCCCTAATGCGGGTAAATCCACTTTATTATCTGTACTATCTGCCGCAAAACCTGAAATTGCTGATTATCCTTTTACTACTTTGGTCCCTCAATTGGGCGTGGTCGCCTATCGAGATTACAAGTCTTTTGTAGTGGCGGATATTCCGGGAATCATCGAGGGTGCCTCCGAGGGTAAAGGATTAGGTTTGCGCTTTTTACGTCATATTGAACGTAACTCCATACTTTGTTTTTTAATTCCTGCAGATGCGGCCAATTGGGTCAAGGAATACGAGATACTTTTGGGAGAGCTGACGAAGTTTAATCCAGAACTTCTTCAAAAACAAAGGGTCATTGTAATTTCCAAAATGGACATTTCTATCCCTGAAATGAAGGACGAAATCACCGCCAGTTTGCCTGCCGATTTACCCCTTGTATTTATTTCTTCCATTACACAAGAAGGAATCCAAGAACTGAAAGATGTTCTTTGGAATACTTTGCAAGAAGAAAATGAGAGGTTCCAAGCGGAGCTTTTAATATCCCATCCGAAAAACAACAAGGAGAATGAAATTTCTTTGGAGGATGAAGAATCTTCCGAGGATTAAGAACCAATTTGCTCTGCTACTAGGGCAATGCCTTCGTCAAAACTCCTAGGTTGATATCCGAGGAGTTTTTTTGCTTTATCTAAGATGAAGCCGGTTCTCGGAGGTCTTTTAGCCGCTTGCTGAAAGGTGGAAGAATCCGCTTTCTTGATTAGATCTACGGGTAATTGAAAGAAATTAGCCGTTTTGATAGCCATTTCATAGGGTGTTAAGAAATCCGATCCTGAGATATTAAACACTCCTTCAATTTCTTTTTGGGCAATCAACCAACATCCAATGGCCAAATCTTCTGCTAAAGTAGGCGTGCGGAATTGATCAGTTACTACTTGAATGGATTTACCCTCTTCCAAGGATTTTTTTACCCATAAGATGATGTTCGTACGACTCATATCTTGAACTATTCCAAAAACCAAAACGGTTCGAGCAATTGCCCACCGGATAGAAGATTCTTGTAGTAGTTTTTCTGCAGCTAATTTACTGGCTCCATAAATAGATATAGGATTGGGCAGTGCTTCTTCATCATATGGTCCATTTTCTCCATCAAAAATGAAGTCTGTGGATAAATGTACCATAAAAGTTCCCACGGAATCACATGCCTGAATCAAATAATGAACAGCCCTTACATTGAGTAACTCACATCCGGCGGGATCAATTTCACAAGTGTCTACGTTGGTCATAGCTGCCGTATGAATCAATACCTGAGGCTTGTATTGTTCAAATACTTGCATTACTTCGCTTTCTTGAGTTATATCTAGAGAAACATAAGTGTATCCTACCTGCGATTCAAGCCGATTAGGTCCTTTGGCGGTGGCAATTAAGTCGATGTCTGACTGCTTCAATAGCAATTGAACCAATTTTTGACCTAATAAGCCATTGGAACCAGTAATTAAAATTCTCTTTTTCATGCGAAACTTCTACTAGATTATGAATTTAACTCGGCTCTAATGGTTTGTAAAATTTTTCTAGCACCCGAATTTACCAAATCTCCGGCTAATAGTTCGCCTAAAATTTGAGGATCAGTACCGATTTTTGTGAATTCTAATTTTTGTTGACCATTTAAACTTAAAACACCAGCGGTCAATTGGATCTGTTCCTCTTTTAATTGGGCATGTCCATACACTGGAACACTGCAACCACCCTCTAATTGATACAATAAACTACGTTCAGCCAATAAGCATTTTTCTGTATCTAGGTGATTACAGGCCATTCTGATTTGTTCTTTGATGTAAGAATCTAATGATTTGACACATTGAATAGCCACAGAACCTTGGCCAACCGCTGGGACAAATTGCGATAAATCCAAATGTTCTTGTATATATGAAGTCATCTCCATTCGATGAACACCCGCATATGCCAATAGCATAGCATCACAAGTACCTTGTTTAAGTTTTTCTAAGCGCGTTTGAAGATTTCCTCGCATTTCAACCGCTTCATGCTGAGGATATAAATGCTGAAGAAAAGCCCTTCTCCTGGTTGATGAGGTGCCAATGCGTAATTTTTTGTCACTATTTAATCTGAGAGTTGGATCTAAGCTAAGTACCACATCATGCGCCGCTTCTCGCTCAGTAAAGGCTATTAATTCCAAGTCATCAGGTAAATGAGAAGGTAAATCTTTGGCGGAATGTTGTGCGATATCAATACTCCCTTCTCGAAGCATACTTTCCAATTCCTCTGTAAAGACTCCTTTGGACCCAATTTTAGATAAGGAACGATCCAGCACTTGGTCACCCTTGGTACTAATGGCTATAAGTTCATAGCTAAAGCCTATGCTTTCTAACAAATGCCCCACGTGATTGGCTTGCCAAAGTGCTAATACCGAGTTTCTAGTTCCTATTTTTATATGGGTCATAATCAAACGTTTTTAGGGCTGTGGTAGATTCGAACAAATTGTAGTGATAAATCCAGATGGACCATTTTGGCCCTGGCATTTCTTTCCAAATGATAATGAACATCGGATACCTTGCTGGCCATTTTTTCAATCTTTTCCTGACTTAGGGTTTTGGAAAAATTTTCGATGAATTTTTTTTCTTTTTCAAGCGCTTTAATCAATTGTGTCGTTCCGGCAATCTGATAAACACATTGGCGGAAAACATGTAGACCATATTCCAAAATGCCCTTTTGGTCCTCCTTGGCAAAGCCGTCATACTGCTCAGCCAAAAGAACCAATTTGCTGAGATTTTTAGAATGAACTGCTCGCATCCACTCAGCAAACCAGGTGGAAGTACTTAAATTTTCTGAAGCGGATTTTTCCAAAGCCCATGCCATGTTACCTTCTGAACTTTGAGCCAGTTGCAGGGCTTTTTCATACTCAATACTTGATTTTTCAACTAAAAAATCGGCTAAGTGATTTTCCTCCACTTGTGGTATTTTTATCCGCTGGGTTCTGGAGATAATCGTTGTTAATAATTTTTGTGGATCGGAACATACCAACAAGAAAAGGGTAGTAGATGGGGGTTCCTCCAGTGTCTTTAAAAGGGCATTTCCTGAGGAGGCATTTAATGATTCTGGAGTCCAAAGAATTACCACTTTGAAAGGTGCTTCAAAAGGTTTTAGACTGATTTTGGGAATTAGTTTTCGGGTTTCTTCCACCGGAATATTTCCCTGTTTATTGCCTTCAGCTCCTAAAAAAACGAGCCATTCTGGTAAGGTACGGTAAGGAGATTCGCCAATGAAATTTCTCCATTCCGGTAAAAATAAATCCGATTCGGGTTCTTTTACCTTTTTTGTGCTGATGGTTGGGAAAAGAAATACGAGGTCGGGGTGTACCGTCCTTTTCATCTTTTGGCAACTCGCACATTGCCCACAGGCATCATCTCCTTGTTTGTTGTTACAAAATAGATAGGTGGTAAATGCCAACGCCATGGCTAGCTGAGGTCCACCATAGGGTCCATGAAACAATTGAGCATGAGCTATATGTTGGTTTCTTACAGCTGCACTCAATGTTTTTTTAATGTCAAATAAGCCTGGAATGTCCTTAAAAAGCATGCTTATTGGAATAAGTAAACGAAAGGGCTAAGTTCGGAAAGAAGCCTCCTCTTTCCAAATTTCTTCCATGACCTGTGTCAGATTTTCAGGAATACCTTGTTGTTTTAATGACATCCAATCTGAAGCTACCTGTAGGGCTTTTGCCATGTGATAGCTTTGTACCTTGGGGTATTCTCCCCAGGTAAAGGAAGGTATGAATTTGGGTAAAAAAGCTTGGCTACTGATATTGCAATGACAGCCAATCACCGTTCCGGTGTTGAATTTGCTATGTATACCTGTGGTCACAAAATCACCCATGATGATTCCTAGCGCTTTTAGTCCTGTATTTCGGCTTTGTTTTAGGCCGTAGTCGAATAGTGTGACGGGCTTTAAATCATTTTTGAGATTAGAGTTGCTGGTAAGAGCTCCCATGTTACTAAAACTTCCGATTACCGAACTTCCAATATAACCTTCGTGGGCCTTATTGCTGTAGGGGAAAAATATAGAATGATTAATTTCACCACCTACTTTACAGGCTGGTCCAATGGTGGTATTTGGCCTGATTTTAGCTCCAAGATTGGATGTAGATCCTTTCAAAAAGGCTGCAGGTCCTTGAATGATAGTTCCCATTTGTAAGTTGACATCCTCACCTAGGAAGATAGGTCCAGAACTAGCATCTAACATACAGCCCTTCATTTGAGCCTTGGGGTGTATAAAACAATTTTCAGGCGCTATGATGATATTGCCTAGGGCTTGGTATTTTTCTAAGTCAAAAGGTGCCGCTTGTATTTCCTGGCACAAGGTAGCAGCTTGGTGAACCAATAAATCCTCTGGGTACTGAATCCATTGGGCATTTCCGGTATAGATAATTTTTTTCTTGCTGGTAATTTCTGGATGAGTCTCTGATCCAACAAATGCCAGGACCTGCCGATCTTGCATTAGGACTGTGTGGTCTTCTAATGCTGAAATGGCGGATACTGTGGCTGGGTCAGGGAGTAAAGAGCCCAAAATGTTGAGCTGTTGGCTTGGGTCTGATATTTGTATGTTCAGAGCTTGCCATTTATCTCTGATGGTACTTGTTCCTAGCCACAATTGATCAAGGGTACGATAATAGCTTAAGGGTCTCAATGATTGGACCAAGAGTGGATCATTATAGAAGTTGACGTTTTCCAGCATGCGGTAAAAATACAATAAAAAAGCCTCCCTGAAACAAGTTCGGGGAGGCTTCATTACGTTTTTGTTTGGATTAGTTTTTTTGAGCGTAACGCTTATTGAATTTATCCACACGTCCAGTAGTATCCAATAACACATTTTTACCTGTGTAGAATGGGTGTGATTGAGAGGAAACCTCAATTTTAAATACTGGGTAAGTTGCTCCTTCGAATTCTGTTGTTTCCGTGGTATGAACGCAAGAACGAGTTAAAAACTTGTAATCTGCTGATAAATCGTGAAATACAACTTCTTTGTATTCTGGGTGAATGTCTTTTTTCATGTTGCTAAAATAATGACGATTCCCTGCCGTCCATTTGTTTTATGAGGAAGACCAATGGGAGGATGGTCTGTTAATTTGGGATGCAAAATTAAAAATTTACAGGGGAATTCCAAAAAAATCTCACAACAATTTTTTGGCGTTTTTGCCAACTTCTACCAGCTTTAAAAAATCTTGAAAAATATTTTCTGGTACTTTTCAAAGACGCGAATGTCGTAACGAATTGACTTGCCATTGTTTGCATATTGTATTTCAAATAAGCCTATTTTTTTTATTTTTTTTGGAGAAAAAATAGTTTGCAAGCAGGGTTCTTTTTTTCTAATTTTACGTAGTGCCCAACCCTCCCAAGGACTATGCAATCCTTGGATGAAGTTAAAGCTTTAAAAACAAAACCGCCCAATCATTTTTCAGGCAAAATTAGCTTGGATACTATAGATAAGAAATTTTCTAGAGCGGGAATCTTTTGTTTTTTGAACGGGTTGTACACCGATTAAATTGAAGTTAATTTCTAATTATATAAATATGTACGTAATCAAAAGAGACGGTCGCCGTGAGTCTGTCAAGTTCGATAAAATCACTGCAAGAATTGAGAAGCTATGCTACAGCTTAGATCCTTTTTTTGTACAACCCCTTGAGGTTGCTAGAAAAGTGATTACTGGACTTTATGACGGAGTTAAGACTACGGAATTGGATAATTTAGCAGCAGAGACTGCAGCTTCTCTGACCACCAAGCACCCAGATTATGCGGTCTTGGCAGCGCGTATTGCCATCTCTAACCTTCACAAGAATACTTTGAAGTCTTTTTCGGCTACTATGAAGCGTTTGTATACGTACATTGACCCAAAGACAGGTCAAAACGCTGCTTTGCTTTCCAAGGAGGTGTACGATATCATTAAGAAAAATGCAGTTGAATTAGATGAGGCCATTATCTATGATCGTGACTTTGGATATGACTATTTTGGTTTCAAGACCTTAGAGAAATCTTATTTGTTGAAATTAGATGGTCAAATAGCAGAGCGTCCTCAGCATATGTTGATGCGTGTGGCAGTAGGTATTCACGGAGCGGACATCGCAGCGGCTATTGATACTTATAATTTATTGTCGGAGCGTTGGTTTACTCACGCCACCCCAACCTTGTTTAATGCGGGTACTCCTAAGCCTCAAATGTCATCTTGTTTCTTGTTAACTATGCAAGATGATTCCATTGAAGGAATTTACGATACCCTAAAGCAAACGGCTAAGATTTCACAATCTGCAGGGGGTATTGGTTTAAGCATTCACAATATCCGTGCTACAGGCTCTTATATTAAGGGTACCAATGGAACTTCCAATGGTATCATTCCTATGTTGCGTGTATTCAATGATACAGCGCGTTATGTCGACCAAGGTGGAGGTAAGCGCAAAGGCTCATTTGCTATCTATTTAGAACCATGGCATGCTGATGTGTTTGATTTCCTTGAGTTGAAGAAAAACCATGGTAAAGAAGAAATGAGAGCGAGAGATTTATTCTATGCTCTTTGGATACCTGACTTATTTATGAAGCGGGTAGAAGAAAATGCAGAATGGTCATTGTTCTGCCCACATGAGTGCCCAGGTCTTTCTGATGCATATGGGGAGGAGTTCGAGGCCTTATATGAAAAATATGAGTTGGCAGGAAAAGCTCGTCAAGTAGTGAAAGCACAAGAATTATGGTTCAAAGTGTTAGAATCACAAACTGAGACAGGTACTCCATACATGTTGTACAAAGATCATGCCAACAAGAAATCCAATCAAAAGAACTTAGGTACGATTAAGTCTTCTAACCTATGTACTGAGATTATGGAATATACTTCCAAGGATGAGGTGGCAGTATGTAACTTGGCTTCTTTGGCATTGCCTAAATATGTTCGTATGAACGAACAAGGTGTGCTGGCTTTTGATCACCAAAAATTATATGAAGTAACCAAAGCAGCGACTCGTAATCTGAATAAGATTATCGATGTGAACTACTACCCTGTACCTGAGGCAAGAAATTCCAACTTGCGTCACCGTCCAATCGGACTCGGTGTTCAAGGTTTGGCTGATGTATTCATCATGTTGCGTATGCCTTTCGAGTCAGCCGCTGCGAAACAGTTGAACAAAGATATCTTTGAAACGATTTACTTCGCTTCTATGGAAGCATCCATGGAGCTAGCTAAAGTGGAAGGACCATATTCTACTTGGGAAGGTTCTCCTATCTCTAAAGGTATTTTCCAATTTGATATGTGGGGGGTAAGTCCTGAGTCAGGTCGTTGGGATTGGGAGACGCTTCGTCGTTTAGTGGTTGAAAACGGAGTACGCAACTCCTTGTTAGTAGCTCCTATGCCTACTGCCTCTACCAGCCAGATTTTAGGAAACAATGAGTGCTTTGAGCCTTATACTTCTAACATCTACGCTCGTCGTGTATTATCTGGAGAGTTTGCTGTTGTGAACAAGCATTTATTGAAGGATTTAATCAAGTTAGGATTGTGGAATGAAGGCATGAAAAACAAGCTGATTGCAGCAAACGGTTCTGTTCAGAATATTCCAGAAATACCTCAAGATTTAAAAGATCTATACAAAACAGTTTGGGAGATTAAGCAGAAGACTATCTTAGAGATGGCAGCCGACCGTGGTGCTTATATCTGTCAATCTCAAAGTTTGAACATTCATATTCAAGATGTGAACTTTGGAAAGTTAACATCCATGCACTTCCACGCTTGGAAGCTTGGCTTGAAGACAGGTATGTATTACCTGCGCACCAAGGCTGCAGCAGATGCCATCAAATTCACTATTGAAAAACAAGCTGAGGTGGCCATTGAGCAGACAAATTCAGTACATGAGTCAGAAATGCAGTATGCTAAACAGCAAGCTGCCTCCGCTGCTTCATTTACAGATACTGATGCTCAAAATAGAGCCGATATGACCTGCTCTCTAGATAATCCTGAAGCATGTGAGGCCTGTGGTTCTTAATCAAAAGCTGTTATTCAGTTTCAAATTGTGTTTGAAAAATCACTTGATGGCGACATCAAGTGATTTTTATGTTTTTTAGCTAATGTGTTCAAATGAAGAATAAAGGTCTATTTGTGGGAAGTTTTTTTGCATTGATGCTTCTTGCATTGGTCTTACGCGTCTACCACATTGGTCAATTTGGTTTATTTGGAGACGAAAAACAGAGTTTACTCATCGCTGTAGGAAATACCAATTTTGGTGGTATGACTGATTTATTGGCACCTCCCAAAACATTTACTCCTGGAGATTTTTGGGCAGACAGAGGGCTAAAAGCTTGGTTGGATGCTGATGCTCGCGGAGATGTCAGCGGCAATAGTTTGGTGCATGACATGATGCTCAAACTTTTTGCATTCCTATTCGGGAAAGAAGATGGAGTCTTACGCTCCGTTTCAGTGCTTTTTAACATGTTAACTCTTTGGTTAATCTTTTTTTGGGCGAGAAGGCTTCGACCTGGTTCACAAAGCTTTCCAATCCTAATTTTAGCTCTAGCGGTATTGGAACCATTTTTTGTGATATACAGCCAACAAGCCCGTAATTATACCACTAGTATCTTTTTTACCACAGCTTCTAATTTCTTTTTTTGGTCTGCCATGCAAGCGGAGCAACAGCAGAAAAACAGTAGAAATAGATGGGTAGGATGGATACTGACGAGCATTGGTGCCCTGTTTAGTACCTATTTGACAGCATTAGTTTTATTGGGTCAAGTATTGTTTTCATTCACCCAGAGAAACACTTGGAAGTTTTGGCAAAAACACATCCTCTCCGGAATTATTGTGATTTTTCCTTTTGCTTGTTGGATGCTGTGGGGTCCAGGCAAATATTTTTTAGCTTATCAAGCGGACGCAGCCAGACAATACCTAGATTATTTAAATACCAATGGACCCATCTTAGGATGGATTGAAGCGGCTAGTCCAGGAAATCTATTCAAAAGAACGGTTTCTATTCTTTCTGATCAGTTTTTATGGACCAATGATCTATATATTCGTCATGGATTCAAAATCGGGGCCGTGTGTTTGTTGCTTTTTGGGGCGGGAGTGTTTTCTTGGCTGAAAAAGTTGAACAGAGAGGCTAGGGCAGTATATATTTTGGGATTCATACAAATTATATTCCCCATACTGGTTTTGATAGCTACTGCCATTAATGCGGGTACTACCACAGGTTATTTTTTGCGATATGCAAGTTTTGGATTACCCTTTGGTATATTTATTACGGTAGGATTTGCGGAGTATATCTTTCAGCTAAATGTCTGGGCAAAAATTGTAGCCAGTATATTTTTATTCATTCAGGTGAATTACTTGGTTCAATTGATTTTGCCATTGTATAGTGACAAGCCTCAAAAATACACTTTCGCTCACGATAGAATCTCTAATCCCTACCCTTACATTGCTCAGAAAATTAAGAAATATTATCAACTTGGGGATACGGTTTTCTATCCATCTCGGATGAGTAATTTTTTAAATTCGGCTCATTTACAGACAAGGGTTGCTGATGTCAGTGACGCACAGCTGACCAATGTGTACTTTGAACCAAGTGATCTATACCTTCAGAAAATAGATACCTTAATCCAAGATTCCGTACTTTTAAAGAAAAAAAATGGCAGAAGATTGCTTATTTTTGATTTCAAAAAAGGGAAATATAGATATTAGAAGCATGACCAATGGAATTCCCCAGGTATCTTTCGTGATCCCTGTGTATAACGAGGAGAGTAATTTGCCTACCCTGGTGGAGCGCTTGACCAAAATAATGGATCAATCCCCCATATCATTAGAAGCTGTGTTGATTGATGATGGAAGCAGGGATAATTCCCGGGCCATGTTGCAACAATTGGCATTGGCTGATTCACGTTTTCATGTGGTGCTTTTATCTAGAAACCATGGTCACCAATTAGCACTCACAGCTGGTTTGTCTGTAGCTAGAGGCTCTGAAGGGGTTTTTGTGTTGGATGGCGATTTGCAAGATCCACCTGAATTATTGGAAGATTTTTATGCTAAATACAAGGAAGGTTACGAGGTAGTCTATGCCATCCGTGAAAAGCGGAAAGAACCTTGGTACAAGCGCATGGCTTACTTTGTATTTTATCGGATATTAAAGAAAATTGCTAACGTAGATATTCCTTTAGATAGTGGTGATTTCTCCTTTATCGGAAGAAAGGTGGTGGATATTCTCAACCAAATGCCAGAAGAGAGCCGATTTATTCGTGGAATGAGAACTTGGATAGGATTCAAGCAAGTAGGCATCGCATACAATAGACAGGAAAGAGCCTTTGGAGATTCTAAATATACCTTTTCCAAACTAATACAATTGGCATTAAATGGAATTTTTAATTTTAGTGAATTCCCGATCAAATTTGTATCAACATTAGGTTTCATAGCGATAAGCTCGTCTGTCGTTTATTTCATTTATGTGGTTATGAAAAAGCTCTTTTTTAGCCATGTCATTGAGGGATTTACTTCCTTATTATTCGTGATTATATTGTTTGGAGGTATTCAGCTTTTAGCTATTGGTATTTTGGGAGAATATATTTTGCGTATATTTTTTCAGTCGAAAAGTCGCCCCAATTTTATCATTGACCAGGAGATTTGCGAAGGTCAATATTTAAAATAAAGGGATGAAGGGGCCGAAATTTTTCTTGCTTTTGTATGGAGTGGCGGCTTTTTTGGACGTCTTGTTGCCCATGATATTTCCTTCTTTGTCAGAAATTAAATATTGGGCTAAACCTGCATTGATGATTTGTTTGATGGTATATGTGGGTATTAGCACGGAAGTTGATCGTAAACCTTTGGTATTAGCCGCTCTTTTTTTTGCTTGGCTGGGTGATGTGTTTCTGATGGTTCCTGGAAATAATCCCCTGTTTTTTCAATTAGGGCTAGGCGGCTTCCTAATTATGCAATGGATTTACATTTATTTGTTCAAAGGACATATTAAACAAGTTCTAGTGCCTATTAATGGAATGACCTTATTGGTTGCCATTTATGTGCTAGTTTTATTGGCTTTACTTTTGCCAAACATGAACTTTGGCCTGGCAATTCCCGTTGTGGTATATGCCATAAGTTTGGGAACTATGCTTTGGTTTGCTTCTCAAAGAAAGGCAAGTGTGAGTACATGGAATTACCAATGGGTTTTTCTAGGGGCTATTTTGTTTGTGCTTTCCGACAGTTTATTAGCCATTAATAAATTCTATCATTCATTCCCAGGTAATTCCTTTTGGGTAATGTCCACATATATCCTGGCTCAATTGCTACTCACGCAAGGTTTGGTTAAATTGCGTTCTTAAAATAAATTGACGGCATGCTTTCTACTGTTGAAACGACTCCAGTCTTGGCTGATTTAGCTGAGAAAATCCAAGGAACATTGTATACGGACTCTGTCATGCGTACTTTGTACGCTACAGATGCCTCGGCATACCGTGAGATGCCTTTGGGAGTTGTGATTCCAGAAACTAAGCAAGATTTAGAGGTCATTATTCGTTTTGCTGCACAACATACCATTCCGTTGATTCCACGTACCGCCGGGACTTCTTTGGCTGGGCAAGTGGTGGGAAAGGCTTTGATTGTAGATGTTTCTAAGTTTTTTAATAAAATTTTAGAAATCAATCCCGAGGAGTCCTATGTATGGGTAGAACCAGGAGTCGTGAGGGATGTGTTGAATGTGGAGCTCAAAAAATATGGTTTATTCTTCGGACCAGAGACATCCACAGCTAACCGTGCCATGATAGGAGGAATGTTAGGGAACAATTCATGTGGGTCTAATTCCATCGTTTATGGTTCTACCCGTGAGCATGTCTTGGAGGTAGAAGGTTTTTTATCGGATGGTACTTTGGTGAATTTCCGAGCGGAAAATCCATTTGAAACGCTAAAGAATTTGGAAGAAGGATCACGCCTGTTTACTATTTACTCCAAAACTTTAGAGGCTCTTTCTAATCCAGAAAGACAGCAAGAAATTAGAGAGGAATTTCCTAAGCCCAGCATTCATCGTAGAAATACGGGATATGCTTTGGACATGTTATTGAATTCAGAGGTTTTTGATCCGCAAATGCCTCCATTTAATTTTTGTTCCTTATTAGCGGGCTCTGAGGGTACTTTATGTTTTGCTACGAAGATTAAACTACATGTCGACAAACTGCCTCCAAAGCATTTGGGATTAGTTTGTGCGCATTTCAATACTATTGATGAAGCTTTAAGAGCTAATTTAATTGCCATCCAATTTAATCCATCGGCTTCGGAATTGATGGATCACTATATTTTAGAGTGTACTAAAGCCAATCCAGAACAAAGAAAAAATCGATTTTTTGTGGAGGGAGATCCCGGAGCCATTTTAGTGGTGGAACTTCGTTCAGATGATCCAGAGAAATTAGCTGAACAGGCTAAGGGGGTTGAAAAAGCGATGATGGCTGAAAATTTAGGCTATCATTTTCCTTTCATTACGGGGAATCAAGTGAAGAATGTGTGGGATTTAAGAAAGGCTGGCCTAGGTTTATTGTCTAATTTACCGGGAGATGAGAAGGCGGTAGCCGTGATTGAGGATACAGCGGTAGATGTGAATGATTTACCAGCATTCATTGCGGAATTCAACGAAATACTTTCAGAGAACAATTTATACTGTGTGCATTATGCACATGCCGGAACGGGTGAATTACATCTAAGGCCTATTATCAACCTTAAGACGAAAGAGGGACATAAGTTGTTTCGTCACATCGCTGAGGAAATAGCTAGGTTGGTGAAAAAGTATAAAGGTTCTTTATCTGGGGAACATGGTGATGGCCGCTTAAGAGGTGAGTTTATTCCTTGGATGGTGGGTGAGTCCAATTACCAATTGATGAGGGAATTGAAATCATGGTGGGATCCACAAGGTATTTTTAATCCCAACAAGATAGTGGATACTCCGCCCATGGATAGCTTTTTGCGGTATGAGGCAGGCCAACAAACCCCGGAGTTCAAAACAGCTTTTCGTTACCATGACCAAGATGTATTGCAACATGCAGAGCAATGCAATGGATCTGGAGACTGTAGAAAAACTCCAGTTTCAGGTGGCACCATGTGTCCATCTTTCATGGCTACGCGAAATGAAAAAGAGACGACCCGAGCCAGGGCTAATATCTTGCGAGAGTTTTTGACACGCTCTCCAAAAGAAAACCGCTTTGCTCATGAGGAAATAAAAGAGGTGATGGATTTGTGTTTGGCTTGCAAAGGATGTAAATCTGAATGTCCATCCAATGTAGATGTGGCCAAATTGAAAATGGAATTTTTGTATCAATATCAAAAGGAAAAGGGATTACCCATCCGTAGCTGGTTGGTAGGGAATTTTTCCACCATTTCTTCCATAGCTTCTAAAATCCCATTTGCCTATAATTTAGTCATGGGGACTCCTTTCTTACGAAGGATAGCCAATCAAATCGTAGGTTTCCATCCGGAGCGAAGCATGCCTTTATTGGCAAATCAAACACTGAAGGCTTGGTTGAAAAATAGAAAGGGTATTAGTTCCAGCAAAGCATTGTATTTGTTTGTGGATGAATTTACCAATTTCAATGATGCCGAAGTAGGAAGAAAAGCAGTATTGTTGCTCGAAGCTCTTGGCTATGAAGTACGGACATTAGAACATCCTATTTCGGGTAGATCTTTTTTGTCAAAAGGAATGTTAGATGAGGCAAAGCAATTGGCTCAAAAGAATGTAGAATTGTGGAGTGAATTAGTAAGTTCAGAGGTGCCTTTGGTTGGAATTGAACCTTCTGCTATTTTAACTTTCCGTGATGAATATCCCGACTTGGTAACTGATGAATGGGTAGAAAAAGCAACACATTTGGCTAAAAATGCCCTATTACTAGAGGAGTTTATAGCCCGTGAAATGGAAGCGAAACGTGTGTCTCCTAGTCAATTTACTCAAGAAAAACGTTTGATCAAATTGCATGGACATTGCCAGCAAAAGTCTATCAGTTCTTTAATACCAGCTAAGAAAGCTTTGTCTTTGCCTAGTAATTATGAGGTACAACTGATTCCTTCCGGATGCTGTGGCATGGCCGGATCTTTCGGCTATGAAAAGGAGCATTATGATTTGTCGATGCAAATCGGGGAATTAGTTCTATTCCCAACAGTCAGAGCTCAGGCTCCTGAGGTGATTATTGCAGCCTCTGGAACGAGTTGTCGCCATCAGATTCACGACGGTACACAACGCGAAGCGAAGCATGCTGCCGTGATCTTATATGAGGCTTTGGTTTAGGTCGGTTAATTAAAATCTCCAGCGAACAAAGGCTTCCATGGCCTCGTATTCAGCTAATCCTAGTTTGTTATATATATTGGCTGTGCCACGATTTCTTTCCTCTGCTCTTTGCCAGAATTCACGTGAGTCATCTCCTTGGAATACCACACCATCTTTTTGCGATTGGTGCTTGAATATACCCATACGTTTTTGGAATACTTGATCGGGTGACATGGGTACTGCCATTTCAATTTGGTCAATATCCCACTCTGCCCAGGCACCTTTGTATAACCAAACCCAGCAGTTTTTCATGTATTCACGGTGTTTTAAGCGTTGAATAGCTTCCAAAATGGCATCCAAACAAACCTTGTGAGTTCCGTGAGGATCCGCTAAATCACCTGCAGCATAAATTTGATGAGGTTGTATTTCCTCAATTAAATTCATGATGATTTGAATGTCTTCCTCGCCAATAGGTTTTTTACGCACTGTTCCAGTTTCATAAAAAGGCATTTCTAAGAAATGCGTATTCTCTTTTTTGATACCTACAAATCGACAAGTGTTTTTGGCTTCACCTTTTCTGATCAAACCTTTGATTTCTCTTACAGAAGGAATATCAATCTCAGAGTCACGTTTGCTCTTTAAAAATTTAACGGCTTCCTTATAAATTTTGTTGGCCTTTGGGTTAGAGCTTTCGAATTTCTCATTGAAATCTACCACGAATTCCGCAAACCTTAGAGCTTCATCATCAGCCACCGCTATATTTCCAGAGGTCTGATAAGCCACATGTACATCATGTCCTTGATCATGTAAACGCTGGAAAGTACCTCCCATGGAAATGATATCATCATCTGGGTGTGGGCTAAAAATGATTACTTTCTTTTTAGCAGGGAAAGCTCTTTCAGGACGATGGGTATCATCAGCATTGGGTTTACCTCCTGGCCAACCTGTAATGGTATGTTGCAGGTAGTTGAATACTTCAATATTGATATCGTAAGCCTGACCATATAATGATAACAATTCAGAAAGACCGTGTTCATTATAATCTTTGTTTGTCAACTTTAATACAGGCTTATCTAACTGTAAAGCTAAATGGGTTACCGCCTTTTTAATCATTTTACGATCCCAAATCACAGAATCTACTACCCAAGGTGTTTTAATGCGAGTGAGGGCAGCAGCGGCAGTTTCATCTAAAATGAAGGTGGCGTTATTGTGCTGCTGTAAGTAAGAGGCAGGGATGTCGGATGTCACTGGGCCTTCTACAGCGCGAGCTACACTTTCTGCTTTATGCTCTCCCCATGCAAGTAAAATCACACGCTTGGCATGCATGATTTTTTCTACACCCATGGTGATGGCTTTCTTATGCACTTTTTCCAATCCTCCAAAATCGATGGCCGCATCAATTTTCGTGCTGATATCTAAGGTCATCAGACGGGTTTTAGAATTGATTAAAGACCCAGGCTCATTGAAACCAATATGTCCATTGCGGCCAATTCCTAATAATTGAAAATCTAGGCCTCCTAATTTTTCTATTTTTTCATCATAATCCTTACAAAATTCAGGAATTTTCTCAATGGGTAGCGTGCCATCTGGGATATTGATGTTATTTAGAGGAATGTCAACATGATCGAACAATTGTTCCTTCATGAAGCGAACATAACTCTGAATGGCATCAGGTTGCATAGGATAGTATTCGTCTAAATTGAAGGTGATGACGTTTTTAAAGCTCAAACCTTCTTCTTTGTGCATTCGGATTAACTCTTGATACACTTTTTTAGGTGAGGAGCCAGTCGCTAATCCCAAGACAGCGGGTTTTTTTTCCTTGGCTCTTTCTCGAATTAGGCTGGCAATTTCATGAGCTACCGCTTTAGAAGCTTTTTCTGAATCGGAATAAATACGAGTGGGTACTCTTTCAAAACTAATGGCCTGTTCCATGGTGAAAAAATTAAGGTTTAGAGGCAATGACGATTAAATCTAGTTCAAGTATGTCAAACAATCGGAGAATGGTTTTGATGGCTGGATTTCCTTTTCCTAATTCGATGGAATGAATGGTTTTGATAGCCACACCGCTTTTCTCGCTCAGTTCATTCTGGTTTAGTCGAAGTGCACTTCTCTTTTCACGGATAATTTCGCCGAAAATTTTCAAGTCCATCTCTTTTTCTCTTGATTGTGATGTAAAAGTAGTATAAAAAATTAAAATAAAAATAAATCGGTAATATGTTACTGATTTATTTTAAAAATACACAAATGTTAAATTTTTAAAGATTATCAGTTTTTGAAACTTTATTGTCGTCTAATGGGTTTAACTTGTTATGTAATTACTAATCCCAGTGTTCAACTTATCAAATCAATGAAATTTAAAAACTTAGTAATCGTCATATTTAGTCTGCTTTGCAGTTCTGCATATGCTCAAAAATCTACTTTAAGCGGTTATATCAAAGATAGTTCAGACGGGGAAGGTCTAATCGGAGCAAATGTGTATGTCAAGGAACTCAAAGTGGGAAACCAAAGCAATACTTATGGTTTTTATAGCTTGACTCTAGCTCCGGGTGAATACACCCTGGTTTTTTCTTATACAGGCTATGAACGAGTAGAGAAAAAGATTCGATTTTCTGCTCAAAATCAGCAGTTTTCTGTAGAATTAAAGCCGCTCAACAATGAGTTGGCGGAGGTGAAAGTTACTGCTAAGGCTGTAGATGAAAATGTGAAAAGTATTGAAATGTCAGTTAATAAGATTGATATAAAAACCATCAAAAGAATTCCTGCTTTATTGGGTGAAGTAGATTTGGTGAGAGCTATTCAGCTTTTACCAGGGGTAAGTACTGTTGGGGAAGGAGCATCTGGATTTAATGTTCGTGGGGGAGGGGTTGACCAAAACTTGGTTTTGTTGGATGATGCTCCTGTATATAATTCATCCCATTTATTTGGTTTTTTCTCTGTTTTTAATCCTGATGCGGTTAAAGATGTGAAGTTGTTCAAAGGGGGTATTCCAGCTCAATACGGTGGTAGAGTTTCATCCATTTTGGACGTTAAAATGAAAGAAGGAAATACCAAGAAACTAGAAGTGAATGGGGGAATTGGGGTTATTTTTTCAAGACTTTCTGTGGAGGCCCCTTTAATTAAAGATAAAGCTTCATTCATTGTGGCGGCTCGTAGATCTTACATAGACATACTAGCCAAGCCTTTTTTAACTGGAAATAACGCCAATGCGCAATTTAATTTTTATGACCTAACGGCAAAAGTTAATTACAACATTGACTCAAAAAATACCGTTTTTTTGTCGGGATATTTTGGTCGAGACGTTTTTGGAACGGGCTTTGGATTTAACTGGGGGAATGGTACTTTATCAGCTCGTTGGAATCACGTGTTTTCTAATAAGTTATTTTTAAACGCGACCAGTTTCTACAGTAATTACGATTACTTATTGGATTCAGATTTGCAAAACAAGCGACCCAATGATTCCTTCCGCTGGACTTCTAATATTGTTAATCTAAGTTTCAAACCGGATTTTACCTATTATATCACGCCAGAAAATACCTTGACCTTTGGTGGACAGATACTTTCTTATGAATTTAAGCCAGGTAAAGCAGTTGCCTCTTCGGTAGGAGAGAAGCGTGAATTTGGGCAGGCAAACAAGAGAGGTTTGGAAACCTCCTTTTATGTAGGGGATGAATGGAAGCTTTCACCAAGTTTTTCTGCTCAATACGGTCTAAGGTACTCCCATTATTCTTATCAAAGTCTGGATGGTGAGTATTACAATCGAATAGCGGTTCCTATGACAGCGCAAAATCCCTCTGGCTATGTGCTTCAGATTTACCGAGTGAATCCAGATCAGGTTATTGCTTCTTATGGAAATTTTGAGCCTAGGGCAGCCTTGAATTGGTCATTGAGTGAAGCTTCATCCATCAAAGCAAGTTATAACCGATTAGCTCAATATGTGCACTTGATGTCCAATACAGCAGCATCCACTCCATTAGATGTTTGGACAAGTTCCACGAATAATATTAAGCCACAAATCGCCGATCAAGTAGCTTTAGGTTATTTCAAGAACTATGGGGAGAATGGGAATGACTATGAAGCATCCATTGAGGTGTATTATAAGAAGATGCAGAATCAAATTGATTATTCGGACCGTGCCAATTTGTTTTTGAATCCATATTTTGAGAAGGACCTCTTATTTGGTGATGGACGTGCTTACGGTTTGGAATTTTTTGTCAAAAAAAACGTAGGAAAGCTAACGGGCTGGTTGAGTTATACCTTAGCTAGAACAGAGCGGAAAATTGAAGGAATTAATAATAATGAATGGTATACCAGTCGATATGATCGTACCCATACCTTCAATTTAATCGGTCAATATGCTTTGTCTGCCAAGTGGTCTTTTGGTGCTAATTTTGCTTTTATCACAGGTGTACCTTATACCATTCCTGTTCAAAAATATGTTTATGAGGGTATAGCATACCCACAAACATTACCCGGAACAAGAGGCAATATTCGTGTGCCGGATTACCACCGTTTGGATGTTTCGGCAACTAAGAAAAACAAGAAGGGATTATTCGGGAAAGGAAGCTCAGAGTGGGTGTTCTCCGTCTATAATTTATACAACCGTAAAAATCCATTTTCAATTTACACCAGACCCAATGAAGACAATTCTGTTCAAACCGAAGCAGTCCAATTGTCTATCATAGGTTCATTCGTTCCTGCTGTTACATATAATTTCACGTTCTAATATGAAAATGAAGTCACTATATATTTTTTCTATTTTAGCGGTGCTTTTTTTAAGTTCTTGCGAAGAGGTGGTTACTTTAGACAGTCCAAAATCAAATAATTATTTGGTGGTGGAGGCTACATTGACCAATTTACCGGGACCTCAAAAGATATATCTTACCAAATCACAGGCCTATTTTGACAATTCGGCAGCACCCAAAATTTCTGGTGCAGAGGTTAAGGTGCGAGATAATATGGGTAAAGAGTATGTTTTTGTGGAACAAAAGGATCAGATGGGGACATACGTATGGCAACCGACTAACAATACCGAAATCTTAGGGAAATTGGGAATGACTTATCAATTATCTGTGAATTGGTCCAATGAACGTTTTACGGCATCTGCTACCATGAGACGAGTACCTACCATTGATTCTTTGTTGTATCAGTTTGATGAAGCTTCTGGTCGTCAACGTGGTGATGATAAGCCTAAAGAAGGCTATGATGCCCAGTTTTTTGCCAAAGATTTTCTTGGTTTGGGAGATTGTTATCGAGTGAAAGCGTATAAAAATGGTAAACTGTTCAATGATCCTTCCAACTTAGCCGTGATCTATGATGGGGCATTTCAGCAAGGTGCAGCTTCCGATGGATTGGTATTCAATTTACCCATTCGTAGGGCTATTTCTCCAGAGCTTTATTTGGCCAATGATTTAATCAAGGTGGAGTTGTATTCTATTTCAGAGGAACAATATAATTTTTATTCTCAGGCACGCTTAGAGTTGAATAATGCGGGCTTATTCTCAAGGCCAGCCGCTAACATCCCTACTAATGTTCAAAATCTCAATCCTTCTTCTACTTTACAAGGAGCAGGATGGTTTGGTGTGTCAGCGGTGAGTGTGATGGAAACGAAAGTGGATCCTAAGTTGGCTCGCAAAGGTCTGAAATAGGAACTACTCGAAATTGATGTACAAGGTAACGTTGTGGCTATTCAATCTACTTACATTGGAATATGGACTAGTAGTACTTGAAGGAGCCGAATAGAGGTTGGCAATTCCATGTGAAAAACGTATCTCTGGGGTAAACTTGAAATATTTAAAAAAGCCCTCAAAGCCAAAACCGTATTCAATAGCGAGGTCTATATTTTGAGCACTCAAAGCCGAACTATTTTTTTTGACATTGGCTTCTATCCCAAATTTAGAACCGGCCAATACGTACATTCGGTGATTCATTCTACGTAGGGATTTGTATTTTAAGAGCACAGGTATTTCAAACCAAGTAGATTCACGAGTGATATTGGTGTCTTCGCCATTCGCATTAATAAAGGTGATTTCTCTGTCGTACAAGGCAATATTTATACCGGATTTTAATTCGAAAAATCGATTGAAAGAGTAATTTGCCAAACCTCCAATTTGAAACCCGAAGTTTCTAGGAGATAAACTTGGAGATTTTAATAAATCTGCCTTCATGCTAAAATTCGTTGAGCTAAGACCAAAAAGGAATCCGAAATGGACCCTTTTGTCGTCATAAAATTCGTTATTGATTCGAACGTATTTATTTCCTTGGGCTAAGGAATGAAAGCCAACTAAACTGAATACAAGAAGGATAATGTATTTTTTCAAATTGCTAGTTTGATTTTTGACCTAAATAGATGGAACAGATACCTCCTGTCATTGGAATCCATTTAGTACTGACATATCCTACTTGGTGAAAGATTGAAAGAAAATTTTCGCCATCAGGAAAGGCTTGAACCGATTCAGGTAAGTAAGTATATGCTGCAGGATCCTTGGATATCATTTTGCCCAAAAGTGGCAAGATGAAAGAAGAATAAAAAGAGTATAATTGTTTCATTGGGAATTTTCTTGGATTTGAAAATTCAAGAATCAGGCAATATCCCCCAGGTTTTAATACCCGCAACATGTCAGTTAATCCCTTTTCTAGGTTTTCATAGTTTCTAACACCAAAACTAACGGTGATGGCATCAAAGCTTTCATCTTCGAAAGGTAATTTTTCAGAGTCTCCTAGTTGTAGGTGGATACGATTTTCCAAACCCATTTTTTTGATTTTCTCGATACCAAAATTGAGCATCCCTTGAGAAATATCCACTCCAATGATTTTTTCCGGTTGAATTTTCAAGGCTTCTATGGCAAAATCTCCCGTTCCAGTAGCAATGTCCAGCAAGGTCTTGATTCCCTTATTTTTCAATAAGTTAATCGCTTTTTTCCTCCAGATAATGTCAATTCCGCCGCTAAGCAAATGATTTAAAAAGTCATATTTCGGCGAAATGGAATTGAACATCTCAGCTACTTGCTCTTTTTTTCCTTGCGATTGATCTTTGTAAGGGACTACCATATTAGAAGATTGATATATTGACAAACGTATTTTGAATTCGTTTGTTTCCGCAAATTACCAAAATAATTCGGTTTAGGCGGTTGACATATGGAATATTGCCACAAGTAGCCACATGAGTGTGAAGCTAATCAACATGGAAAAATTCACTAAAGCCCCAGCAATGGAAGTGTCAAAATTCAATTCATCCGAATAAGTAATGAGGGTCATTCCTACGGGAAGAACGATACAGATTAACATCATATTTCTGAAATGTGCATCAAAAGGAAGGCTGTAGAATAAAAACAAGCCGATGGATAAACCAAGGATATATCTAATACCTAATACCTGAAAGACTTTGATAAAGGATTTTTTGGGCAACCTGACACTAAAATATATACCCATTAATAGTAAGACTAATGGCTTATTTCCTTGGGCAATGGTATCTATAACTCCATTGATAAAAGAAGGAATAGGTATTTCTAATAAATTAACCAATAGACCAATCACCATGGCTTGGAAAGGGAATAGGGACATAATACGTTTGAAAACGTGTTTCCACATGTTCCCCTTTTTAGCTTGTGCAGATAAATAATTCCCCATTCCATAGGTAAGAATGAAATTGATAAATGAATTACCAATATCAAACATGGCCGCATAGGTTAGTCCTTTCCATCCCCAAATACCCTCAATTAATGGGTAGGCAAATAAACCCAAATTATAACCCGAGCATCCCATGGTTAAAATACCTCGATACTCTGGACCTTCTTTTTTGAAAACATGAAATCCGACGAATGAGCACAATAAGGCAAATAAAATACATATGAGCGGAAGCCAAAGTAGCTCTGAAGTAAATTGAACCTTGATCATGGTGCTAAATACCAGTGCAGGAAAGGTGGTATGCATTAAAAACTTGGAAATCTTTTTAGCATCGCCCGTGCTGACAAAACCTAGGCTTTTTAGAATATAACCTATGGAAATCACCACGAGGGCAGAACCAAAAACTAAATTGGGGGAATTCATGCAGTTATAGGTGGCTTAGGCAAGGAAATTCGGAAGGTACTACCTTTATTGATTTCGGTGGATTTTAAAATAAGTTTACCCTCATGATAATTTTCAACAATGCGCTTGGCCAATGTCAGTCCAAGTCCCCAACCTCTCTTTTTTGTGCTAAAGCCTGGTGAGAAAATCTTCGACATGTTTTTATTTGAAATGCCTTTACCTGTATCTGTTATGTCGATGTATATGACATTATTTTTTCCTTCTGAAAGAATAATTTGAATATTTCCGCTTCCACTCATAGCATCTACGCCATTTTTACAAATATTTTCAATGACCCATTCAAACAAGTATCTATTTACTCTAGCGCACTGCTCTGGAGCCAAATAGCTGATTACATCTATGTTTACTTTACTTGAAATACGATTTTTTAAGTATTGAAGGAAGGTGTTAATTAGCTCCTCCAAATTTTCTTCTTTTAAAATAGGTGCCGAACCGATGTTGGAAAAGCGTGTAGTAATGGTTTCCAAACGTTGAATATCTTTACTCAATTCGATTACAATATTGGGATCCACTTGGGGTTCGTTCCGTAAGATTTCCACCCAGGCTGTTAATGAGGATAACGGTGTGCCCAGCTGATGCGCTGTCTCTTTAGCTAATCCAACCCACACTCGATTTTGCTCAGCCCTTCTTGAATAAGAGAAAAAGATATAACCTAAGAATCCAATAATGAGTACAACGAGTAATTGTGAAAGAGGATAGTAGCGAAGTAATTTCAGCAATTTTGAATTACCATAATAAATGTATTCCTTCTGAAAACCCATGTCCATTTCTATGGGCTTATTATTTTCTGCAATAATTTCAGTTAATTTTTGTTTCAGAATATCCTGTTTTGCCTCCGTGGAAAGCTGGTTTGGCATTGGAATATTGATGGAGTTTAAGTGGCCTGATCCATCTTTCCAGATCACTGGAATAGTATTGTTTTCATTGATTTTTTTGATCCGCTCAAAAAAGAAATTTATATCTGCATTTTCATCGCTCGTCATTACATAGCGGATTGTCTCTGCATAAAGCTCAATTTGCTGCTTTTCCCGCTCTTCGAGCTTAGAGACCAGTCCATCTGTAAAATACAGTGAGAAGCCTGCCATGAAAACACACACTGCAAAAAATGCCACCTTCAGCCAGGTGTCTCGATTATAAAAAGCTAGTGGTAAAGAAACTTCTTTAAACATGTGCAGATTTTTCAGCCTTAATAAAGGCTATTCATCACAAATTAGCCACCGTTTATCCAAAAATCAAAAAAAAGTTTATAAGGTACTATGTAATGCAAAGTACCTTACGTAGCTTTGTATCACATTAAAACACAGAAACCGATGGATATAGAAAATGCCAAGGTGCAGATGAGGAAAGGAATTTTGGAATTCTGTATTCTGCAGATTATTTCGCGAGGCGAGGTGTACGCTTCCAATATGTTGGAAGAATTAACCTCAGCAAAGATCATGGTAGTAGAGGGAACCTTATATCCTCTTTTAACCCGCTTAAAAAATGCTGGTTTTTTAGATTACAAATGGGTGGAATCCTCCTCAGGCCCGCCACGTAAATATTACGTATTGACAGAAAAAGGAGGAGAATTTTTAGAAGAACTTCATTTAACCTGGGATGAGTTACAAGGATCAGTGCATCAAATAACCAATCCTACTACCCCCAACTCATAAATCTATCATTGTATGAAAAAGACCCTATCAATAAATATCGCCGGTATTATCTTCCATATTGAGGAGGATGCGTTTGCCACATTGGATGCATATATCAAATCCATCCATGCGTACTTCGAGACTTTCGAAGGTTCAAAAGAGATAATAGCAGACATTGAAGCTCGAATAGCTGAGAAATTTTGGGGAATTCGTGAAGATGAAAAAACCGAAGCGATTTCTTTGGAGCACGTAAACGCCTTAATTGCTTCTTTAGGAACTGTAGCTGATTTCCAAGCTTTAGAAAGTGAGGAGGACAAGAAAGAAAGTAATCAAAACTATTCTCAAAGTCAGTCTTCCACCTCGACTAATCCTCAGTCAAAAGTGTTTAGAAGAGATTTGTCCAGAAAAATGATTGGTGGTGTAGCCTCTGGCTTGGCTCGTTACTTGCATGCTGATCCTATCTGGGTACGTTTGTGTATAATTGTGGGATTCTTTGGGTTAATTCCTTTATTCCATGTAGCTAATGTTATTTTTTGGGCATATATCATCTGCTGGATTGCTATTCCAGGTGAAATCAATTTAGAAGAGGATAAGTCATTCAGAAAATTTTATCGCGACCCTGAAAGGAAAGTAATAGGCGGTGTCATTGCAGGTTTTTCTGCTTACACTGGTTGGGATTTAGGATTATTGAGAGTATTAGCCGTTTTATCCGTTTTGTTTTTCGGTTCAGGAATTGTAGCCTACCTGGTGATATTAGCCATATCACCAGAGGCTAAAACCCTTACAGATAAGATGGAAATGACGGGTGAGCCTATTACGTTGGAGAATATTGAGAACAACATCAAAAAGAATTTTCAAAAAGAAGGAGAAGTAGAAGAAAGTACCCTTACCCGTATTTTATTAGTTCCATTTAGGTTGATTGCTGCATTTTTTGGTGCTTTCAAAGGCTTTTTTGTAGCCCTTCGTTGGATCCTCCAAATTTCAGTAGGTATCATTTTAACTATATTTGGTTTAGGTAGCATCATAGCCTTAATTACTCTTTCATCTGTGGGTTTTTCAGGTTTAGACCATGGTCAGGTACAAATTGCATTCGGTGAGGCTATTCCATTGTATTTATTGGCAAATGATTTGCCTAATTGGACTTATCTAGCATTTATCGCTGCTGTTTTACCCATATTAGTGTCTATCATCATCTCGGGAGTTTCTTTATTGGCTAATCGTAAATTTTATAATAAAACTTATCAATACATTGCTACCACCTTATGTATCATTGGCTGGATAGGACTTTTCATTGCCTTACCAACGGTCGGTAAAAATTTTGCCAGAACTGCCTCAGTGAATCAAGTGGAAGATATTTCATTAATTACTAAGCCTTACATATTGGATATTAAAAAAGAATCCCAGGAGTCAATTTGGGAGAAAATGTTGGGAAGCAGAGAGTTAGTTGATGAAATTTTAGACGAAGAAGATTTACATGATTACAATCGCGAGGGATTTACCCGTGCCCAAATTAGCATTGAAGGTTATTCCGGTACAACTATTCAGGTAATTGAATTTTCAAAATCTAATGGCAAGGATCGCTTAGACGCTGAAAAAAATGCCAGAAGTATTAAATATGGCTATTCAGTAGAGGGAGATAAAATAGTGTTTGATAGTCATTTTGGTATTACCAATCTGCGTTTCAGAAATCAGCGTTTGCGTGTCAAGGTATTAATTCCTTTTGGCCAAAGTTTCAGTATGACTCGAGATTTCGCCTATTACATTGAAAATGAGATTGATGGGGGATATTTTAATGAAAGTTCGGGAGATTTGTTTGTCGGATCCATTTGGAATTTTACACCAGAAAAAGGTTTAACCTGTTTGAATCGTGAGCCAATGGAGAACAAAGAAGAATCTTTCCATGAGGATCGTTCGAAAGGTGATGATATGGGGGCTAATTTTTCCATTAGTAAAGACCTTGAAAATTTTCAAACCATTGAAGCTTTAAATACAGAGAGTGCCAGCATACGAATTGTCCCTGGTAATAAATATCTTATTCGCTTTGATGGAACAGATAAGCCAAGTTTTTTAACTGAAGCAACTGTGAGTAATGGTGTTTTGAAATTGAACAAATTACAAGCTGGTATTCAAGTTGAAATTCATTCACCCAAGCTAGCAAAAGTTGAATTGGGAGGTAATGCCAGAACTGAGATTAATGGATTTAATCAATCGAAGTTGGAAGTGGTTTTACATGATTTTCATAGTGCTATTGTCGAAGGAAGTACAGATTTGTTAATAGCATCGACCGATCAAAACGCCGAATTAATTGCCCCCAATTTGACTGTTCAAAAGGCTGTGGTTTCCTTGAAAGATCAATCTAAAATGGAATTACAAGTTGTTAAAAGCATTACAGGGATCAAATCTTCCCAGGCAGATTTGATATACCCATCTAATTCAAATTTGAAGGCAGTGATTAAAACTCAAAAATAATTGGCCTAACAACATGCAACCATTTGCTCAATCGTTTCATCTTATCTACATTCAAACATATACAAACACATGAAAACAAAATTTAGTTTATTCATTTTATTGGGAGCCTTATTGATGTCAGTCGTGGCATGGGCTTCGCCTGAAGACTTTTCAAAAAAGTTTAAAGTATCCGGTTTTCAAAACTTAGACTTAGGTCATGCTTTTGAAATTAAAGTAGTGAAAGGAAATACATACTCCTTAGCAGCTTATGGCCGTCAGGAAGATGTAGAGGATTTAGAGGTAGATATTGATGGAAGCACACTTAAGGTTTTGTACAAGGACAGAAGTTGGGGATTTAATTGGGGAAAGAATCGTAAAAAAGTACGTTTGGTTATTTCAATGCCTCGTTTAGCCAATGCAGAGTTTTCCGGCGCTTGTCGGGTTGAAGTAGAAGGTTTTACTAATGAGGAGCAAATGAACTTCGTATTTACGGGAGCCTCTAAAGGCCAATTGCATCAAGTTAATGCTGATAAGCTCAATGTAGAACTATCCGGAGCTTCTAGATTAAATATTAGTGGACGTGTTGGGAAGTTAAATGTAGATGCTTCTGGTGCAAGCCATTTGGAAGGAACTGACTTACTAGCTCGCGATACAGATGTGGAGGCAAGTGGTGCTAGCCATGTAAGTATTCAAAGCCAAAAAACTTTACGTGTAGATGCATCGGGTGCTTCCAAAGTATCCTACAAAGGTGTACCCAACATCAGCAAAGATTTATCCGGTGCAGCATCTATTAACCAAGTAAACTAAAATTTTTCACCCGCGGAAATACTGAAGTTTAATTGGTTACTCGCCGGGGGAACAGGGCAAGCATAATCCGGATTGTACGCACAAAACGGGAAGTAAGCCAAATTAAAATCCGCCTTAAGTTTTTTACCGTTTAGATTTATTAGGGGTATATCTAAGTACCTACCGCCTCCATAGGTTTCTGTGGGGGCGGTTTTGTCTTTAAATGGAAGAAAAAAATCTCCATTATCATGTTGGTACAGTTTCATGCGAACAGCTTGGCCATTTAAATTAGCAGAAATTTCTCCCACGTAAATCATTTCTTCTTTAGTACCATCTGTCATAGGTATGGATATTTTACCCACCTGATCGCTTTTCTCTAGATCAAATTCAATTTGCCAAGTACTGGAGAAAGGATAATAATGCAAGCCTTCAAAATTTTCCTTATCCCTGATGGGTGAATCTTCTTGTTCCTTCATTGAAAGGTCTTTGTCTTTTCGATGTTTCATGACTGCTAAGGAATCCTCTTGTGATTTAGATAGGGAGCTAGTGGTGTTTTTGGGAATACTAATAACAATTAGGACCAAAGCTACTAAGGCAAGAATCAAAATCCATTTATTGAATTTCATAAGATTGGGTGTAATTTTGAATGAAACAAAAATATAAAATTTAATTCGATGTTTACAGGCATAGTGGAGGCCATGGGCACTTTGGAGAAAAGAATAGAGCGAGGAAGCAACATTGATTTCTGGTTTAGTTCACCCTTTACCCATGAATTGAAGATAGATCAATCATTGGCACATAATGGAGTATGTCTAACGGTGGTGGAAATTGATGGAATGAAGTATCGAGTAACAGCTATCGAGGAAACGTTGACGAAAACCAATTTGGGCTCTTTGGTAATAGGCCAAAAAGTGAATTTAGAACGTTGCTTGGCCGCTAATGCTCGATTTGATGGGCATATTGTACAGGGCCATGTAGATACTACAGCGGTTTGCACCAAGATTTTGACTTATGAAGGTTCATGGGAGTATTTTTTTGAATATACTGCGGCAAAAGAACATGTCACCGTCAGCAAAGGCTCCATTTGTGTTAACGGTACCAGTTTAACCGTAGTACATTCAGGTGTAAATGATTTTTCTGTGGCCATCATACCTTATACTTATGAGCACACGGTATTTCACCAACTCAAAGTGGGTGATTGGGTCAACTTGGAATTTGATATCGTAGGGAAATACGTCCAAAAAATGTTAGCCAGCAATTAATTTGGCAATGGCTTGATTCACTTTATCGAATCCAAAACGTTGAAATACTTGATTCTTTTGTGCTTGAATCTGATCTAAGCCTAAATTTCCTATACTTCCTAAATGAGTGTGGTGAATATTTCTTTGGCTTCCGTCAAATTGATTATTTTCAATCATTTGCCCTACTTGTTGGTAGGCTTCCCTAAATGGAACTCCCTGAACCACTAAGCGATTTACTTCCTCCACACTAAAAAGTAAGTCATATTTTTCTGGACTTAATAAATCTGATTTGACTTTCATATTTTCTACTAAATAGCGGGTAATTTCTAAACCGTCTTTAATTTCATCTATGGCTGGCATTAAGAGTTCCTTTGTTAACTGGAACTCCCTGTGATATCCAGAAGGTAAATTGCTAGTCAATAGCTGTAGTTGATTAGGCAGTGCCTTTAATTTATTCGCTTTTCCGCGAAGCAATTCCGCCACATCTGGGTTTTTTTTATGTGGCATGATGGAACTACCTGTTGTCAATGAATCTGGTAGTTCAATAAATCCAAAGTTTTGCGAATTATATAAGCAAACATCCATGGCCAATTTGCTCAAGGTTGTGGCAATTTGACTGATGGCAGTTAATAGGTAAAATTCAGTTTTGCCTCTAGACAACTGGGCATTAACTACATTGACATGTGGGAATTCAAACCCCAATAAGTCGGTGGTTAGCTGGCGGTCTAATGGGAAGGATGAGCCATATCCAGCCCCTGAACCTAGTGGATTTTTATTGGCTAATCGAAATGCAGCTTCAAGTAACTCCACATCTTCCACTAAACTTTCAGCATAAGCGCCAAACCATAATCCGAATGAGGAGGGCATGGCTATTTGCAAGTGAGTATATCCTGGCAGCAAATCATTTTTATGAGCTTCACTTTTAATGATAAGGAGTTGAAATAACTGTTCAACTGCTTCAGCTATTTCCTGAATTTCCGCTCTCATGAATAATTTTAAATCCACAAGAACTTGGTCGTTTCTGGAGCGTCCTGCATGAATTTTCTTGCCCATATCCCCTAATTTTTGGGTTAGTAGGAATTCTATTTGCGAATGTACATCTTCCATGCCAGACTCAATTTCAAACTCTCCTGCCTCAATGGAAGCCAAAATTACTTTTAACTCTTTAGCCAGTGGAAGAAGTTCCTCTTTTTTCAATAGCCCAACTTCCGCCAACATGGTAATATGGGCCAAAGAGCCTAATACGTCATAATGGGCCAATTGTAAATCATATATTGGATCATTTCCAATGGTAAATTTTTCAATTTTAGCATCGGTTGTTTGATTTGCTTTTTGCCAAAGTTTTGCCACGTCTATAAGGTTTTATGTTGGTATTGAACAATGGTTTCAGATAGTAAATCTTGGTAGATCTGAATACCTTGTTTTATTTCATCTAAGTAAATAAATTCATCTGCTGTATGAGATCTGCCTGAATGTCCAGGGCCAATTTTTACTGAAGGACATTTTAGTAATGCTTGGTCAGAAAGAGTAGGTGAGCCGAAAAGTTCGATTCCCAATGCTTTTGCTGCCTGGCATACTACATGATTTTCCTCCATTTTACTGGATTGAAGTCGGATGGACCTAGGCTTTAATTCTGAAGAAAGTTCCTTTTGTAAAATTTCAAGAATTTCTTCTAGTCTATAACATTCATTCACTCGACAATCGATGGTAAATTCGCAGGTGTCCGGAATGACATTATGTTGTTTGCCTCCTTGAATGATGGTAACAGTTGTCTTCACGGGTCCCAAAACAGGAGACACCTTTTTAAAAGATAAATTGGCGATTTTTTGAATATCCTGCATGGCCACATAAATTGCATTGACGCCTTCATTTCGGGCGGCATGCCCAGCAATTCCATGAGCAATAGCATCGATGACCATTAACCCTTTCTCAGCTATGGCCATTTGACAATCCGTCGGTTCACCTACAATAGCCCAATCAATTGTGGGAAAACTAGGTGATTGCAAAAGGGCTTCGATTCCATTTTTTCCTGATATTTCCTCTTCTGCCGTTGCAGCCAAAACGATATTGAAGGGTAAGTCCTTTTTATCATAAAAAGAACAAAATGTTTGTATCAAACAAACCAGGCTAGCGCCAGCATCATTGGACCCCAGACCGATGAGTTTACCCTCCTTTTCTGTCGCCTCCCATGGATGGAATGTCCAGGAGTCATTGGCTTTTACCGTATCGTGATGAGAGTTGAGTAAAATATTGGGTTTTTTAGGGTCAAAATGTGCATTGACTGCCCAAATATTGTGTAAAAATTGTTGAGGTTTTATCCCTTTTTGTTCTAAAAAAGACTGAATAATTTGAGCGGTACCTGCTTCCTCTCTGCTCAATGAAGGGCATTCTATCAGCTGTGATAGTAGGGATTTGGCTTCTATATAGTCAGAATCTTTGCACATCTATGCAGTAATTTTAGTGCCTCCTTCATTTAATAATACCTGACTTGCATGGCAAAGCCGAACGGTATTAACACCCTGAGATATGGCTTTAATAGCATTTTCTAATTTTGGAATCATTCCTGCTGTTACGATTCCTTGCTCTTTCAATTGTAGGAATGAGGCTTCATGGATATGTGGAATCACGGAGTTATCATCTTCCGGATTGCTTAATACCCCATTTTTTTCAAAACAATAGGTTAAGGTTACCTCGTAAAACTCACTCAAACCTATGGCGATAGCTTGGGCCATGGTGTCTGCGTTAGTGTTTAAAAGTTGCCCCTGTTTATCTGCTGTAATTGGGGCAAATACGGGATAATATCCCTGTTGCACTAATTCATGTAAAGCTTTTCCGTTTACTTGTTCAATATCACCTACCCAACCATAATCAATGGGATGAGGTTTTCTTTTCTTGCTAAGTACAAGTGCCGCATCTGCCCCCGTTAAACCTAGCGCGTTCTTCTGCTTAGATTGTAAGGTTGCCGTGATGGATTTATTGATCCAGCCTGCATATACCATGGTGACAATCTTTAAACTGGCAGTATCAGTTACCCTACGACCCTCAATCATTTGGCTTTGTATTCCTAGTTCTTTAGCCATTTCAGTGGCAATTTTTCCGCCTCCATGAACTAGGACAAAGGGGGATTTGATTTTGGAAATATCGGTCAAAAAAGCTTCCAATAGAGGAGGGTTGTCTATGACATTTCCTCCTATTTTAATCACCTGAAGTTTGGGAAGGGCTGCGCTCATGTGTTTAAAATAAATAGGGACTTTCTTTTTTAGCTAGTGACAAAAGCATCTCTTTGAGTACTGTCTGAGCCGCCCAAACACGATTTCCAGCTTGTTGAACTACTATGGAATGCTCAGAATCCAACACAGCGTCTTCTACCACTACATTTCTTCTGACAGGTAAGCAGTGCATAAATTTGGCATCATTGGTTAGTTTCATTTTTTCCATGGTGACCATCCAAGCGGGATCTGAGTTAAGGATTTTTCCATATTCTTGGTAAGACGACCAGTTTTTGGCATAAATAAAATCAGCCCCTTCAAATGCTTCTTTAGGGTCATAACATATTTTCGCATACCCGCTAAATTCAGGAGCTAATTCATAACCTTTAGGATGGGCAATAGTGAAGTCTACATCCGCATGATTCATCCATTCGGCAAATGAATTCGGTACACATTGAGGTAAGGCTTTTACATGCGGAGCCCAAGTTAATACAACCTTAGGTCGCTCTGTTTTTTTAAATTCTTGAATGGTAATAAGGTCGGTCAAGGACTGTAAGGGATGGCGAGTAGCAGATTCTAAGCTAAGAATGGGTCTGCCGGTATATTTCATGAATTGTTTTAATACCAATTCGGAATAATCTTCGTCTCTATTGGTTAAACTAGGAAAACTTCTAATCCCGACAATATCACAATATTGACCAATCACGGCAGCGGCTTCTGAAACGTGTTCTGCCTTGTCGCCATTCATGATGACTCCCTCGTTCATTTCCAGTTGCCAGGAGTCTGCTCCTACATTCATCACCATGACACTCATTCCTAGATTTTGCGCTGCTTTTTGCGTGGACAATCTCGTTCTTAGGCTTGAATTAAAAAATAATAATCCGATGGTTTTATTTTTTCCAATAAAACAATCGGAAAAGGGAGCTCTTTTCATTAAAAGGGCTTCATTAACCAATTGCGGAATATTATAGGCGTCGTGAATGGAAGTGAAATGATGCATAAGATGAGGTCCTTGACAGGGTTTGGCTAGTTTAATTCAGTAAAAATACCGAAAAATGCTCGAAAGGAAACAAAATAGCAGAATTAAGTTAAGCATTTCGAAGAAGGAGCTTCCAAGTAAATACTTCTAAGCCTGTTGGTTGGATGAGTGTTTTTTGACCCGTTTGAATGAATTGGTTTTTTTTCAGAACCGCTTGAGAGGCAAAATTTTCTATGGGTGTTTCTGCTACTAAATACTTGAGGTCTATATCTTGACTTGCCCATTCGATGGCATATTGAAGTGCTTCGGTGGCATATCCTTTTCCTCTAAATTTTTTATCCAAACAATAACCTACCTCGGTAAAGCCCTCATTATTGGGTAATCCCGAAAATCCAATTCCCCCTATAGAACAGGATTTTTCCATTAGGATAATTTCCCAATTTGTATACCAAATAAAATCGAAGGGAAATTTTCTAGTCATAGGAATCCAAAAATCTTGAAGAGCAGATAGGGTTTCCTCATGGTAAAACTTTTCAAGTTCCCAGGAATTATGTTGTAAACCTATTTGAGATTCTAATGCTTCACGTCCATATTCTTTCCAAGTGACCAGTAATGAATGGTCCAGAGGAATTAATTTTAAGCGAGGAGTTTTTATAGATATCATGTTTTGTAGACGTTTTGCATCCTTGAAATTGACCTACAAATTATGACTATTGGTCGCAAAAAAGAAATTACTTATATGGAATACAACAGTTTTGTAGTCGATTTTATCTTATTAAAATCAAAAAGCCAATTATAAAATAAACTATGAAAAACTTATTCGCTCTGATTGCCTTAGTAGTATGTGCAGGACAGCTTAAAGCTCAGGTACCTGGTGGGTTTGGTGCTCCTCCAAGAACAACTCCTGCACCAGCAGTTGCTACACCGAAAGGAAATGCAAAAATTATAGGCTATGCCTTGGATTCCACAGACAATAAACCAGTGGAATTTGCCTCGGTAGCTTTAATCAATAAAGCGACTAATCGTCCAGTAGATGGAACGGTAGCTGACCAAGTAGGAAAATTTACCTTGAATAAAGTGGCGGTCGGAAGTTATAAAATTGTTATTTCATTTTTAGGATACGAAAGCAAAACTATCTTCATTGATATCAGCGCAAAGAAAGACGACCATGACTTGGGAGTAATCAAAATGCAATCCTCCACCAAGATGTTGCAGGAAGTTACCGTAGAAGGTCAGAGAGCCATGATTGAAGAAAGAGTGGACCGTACTGTTTACAATGCAGAGCGTGATCAGACCAATAGAGGAGGGGATGCTACTGACGTTTTGAAAAAAGTTCCTATGTTATCTGTCGATTTGGATGGTAACCCTTCTTTAAGAGGTTCTACCAATATTAAGGTATTGATTAACAACAAACCTTCTTCCATCATGGCAGCCAATGTGGCCGATGCTTTAAAACAGATTCCAGCGGATATGATCAAGACGGTAGAGGTAATTACGTCTCCATCAGCTAAATACGATGCTGAGGGCTCTGCAGGTATCATTAATATTGTAACTAAAAAGAACACTTTACAAGGCCTTACTTTAGGTTTTGATTCCAGTGTGGGTGTGAGGGGATCTAATATGTCTTTAAATGGCAATTTCCGTAATAAGACTTGGGGCATGTCATTGGGTGGATTTGGCCGTTCTCAGTACAATGTGACTGGAAAATATGAAAATACTCAAACCACGAAAAGTCAGGGTGTGGAAACTATTAACTTTCAAACAGCTGAAAGTAGAACCAACAATCTATTCGGTAATTATCAAATAGGTTTTGATTGGGATATTAACAAGTACAATTCCATTACGGCTTCATCTAGATTTGGAGTAAGAAATGGTAATAACTATCAAGATAATTTACAACAGATTCGTAATGGGGTTTTGACTAGTTTGAGAAATACTAACTCTTCCGATGCTTCTGGAAATGTGGATTTGAATATTGATTATTCTCATACGTATGATACTCCACAAAAAGAATTTAGTATTTTGTCTATGTACAGTCGAAGCAACCGTACTAGTGATTTCTACAATGACATCATGAACCCAAAAGCTACGATGAGTCAAATTTTAAGTTCCATCAAAAATGAGAACTTGGCATATAATGAAGAGGCTACATTTCAACTGGATTACCAGACTCCTATTTTGAAAAATCAAATGGTGGAATTTGGAGCAAAAGGAATCTTGAGAAATGCATCCTCCGATTATAAATCATTCATTAATCCATCTGGAAATAATCCAGCAGGATATAATCAAGTGAATTTAGCAACTTTACCTACCAACGTTTTTGATTACAATCAAAATATCTGGGGTACTTATGCTTCTTATACCTTAACCACTAAAAACAAATGGAGTGTTAAAGCGGGTGCACGTTATGAGCACACTGATATTTCAGCTAGCTTCTTAAAGAAAGAGGGTCAGAACTTGAGCATTCCTCCCTACGGAGTTATTGTACCTAGCTTCAATATGTCGAAAACATTTAAGTCTGGTACTTGGAGATTCAGTTATAACAAGCGTATTCAACGTCCATCGGTTCAATTCTTAAATCCAAACGTGAATGCAACAAACCCATTGAACATCTCAACGGGTAATCCAAACCTGGCTCCAGAGTTTACACACAATTATGAGATTGGTTACAGTAAATACATTAAGTCGTTCTACATTTCTTCTGCTTTGTTCATGAGAAATACGACTGGTGCGATTAACCAAATTCGTGAGGTGATAGGAGATACAGTTAAAACACGCTCTGTCAACATCGGAAATGAGGATGCGTACGGTTTAAACTTAAATATCAATGCCAATTTAACTAACCGCTTGATGATTGGTGGAGGGGCTGACTTCTCTTATTTGAAGTTGGCAAATAATGTTCCTGATCCATTGTTGAATGCAAAAAATGAAGGATTAGTTTCTAACTTCCGCATCTTTGGTAACTACAATTTAGGCAATGGCTGGGGGGCGCAACTATTCTCTTTTTACCGTGCTAATGAGATTCAATTACAAGGTAAGCGTGGTGGTTTTGGAATTTACAGCTTAAGCTTTAAGAAGGATTTCAAAAACAAGAAGGGAAGTGTAGGTTTTGGAGCGGAGAACTTCTTTACCTCCGAGATGGTCATTCGCAGCGAGACGGTTACTCCAATTATTTCACAAGTTGGATTTAATACGATGCGTAACATGAACTTCAAGGTTAATTTCTCATACCGTATTGGTAAAATGAGTTTCACAGGAACCAAGAGGAAGAAATCAGTGAATAACGACGACCAAAAAGATAGTGGTAGTGGAGATGCGGCACCGCAGCCAGTTCAAGCTCAACCAATGGGAATGCCAGGAGGAGTAAGAATGGGTGGAGGCACTGGAGGTGGAGGAATGGGCGGAGGTCGTCCGAGATAAGATTTTGTTTTAAAGTAGTTTAGTGCTTAAAACTGGAAGCCCATGGTTTCCAGTTTTTTTTGTGCCCTTTAAATTAAGCTAATTTATTGGAGGCGTCTATTTATTTCTTTCGATGGTATATCCAAGCAAATCATTTAAGGAATTTCGATACTTGGATTCTGGAAATTTATTGAGTATTTCTCTGGCCTCCGCAGCAAATTCATGCATCCTTTTGGTAGCATATTCTAATCCACCTGTATTTTTAACAAATTCAATAACTTCCCGAATACTTTTTGGGTTTTCAGAATCATTTTTAATTAAATGAATGATTCTTTTCTTGGTACCTGAATTGGTGTTTTGTAGAGAATAAATCAAAGGTAATGTCATCTTTTTCTCCTTAATGTCTATACCTAGGGGTTTACCTATTTCTGCATCACCATAATCGAAAAGATCATCTTTGATTTGAAAGGCTATGCCCACTCGATCACCAAAGTCGCGAGCAATTTGAACATTTTCTTCACTGGCACCTACGGATTGTACACCCACAGCACAGCAAGCTGAAATAAGCGTAGCAGTCTTTTTACGAATGATATCAAAATAGATATCCTCAGTAATATCTAATTTTCTAGCTTTTTCTATTTGCAATAATTCCCCTTCAGACATTTCTCTTACTGCGGTGGAAACAGATTTTAGTAAATCAAAATCATCGTTTTCAATGGACAGTAAAAGGCCTTTGGACAACAGATAGTCTCCTACCAATACGGCAATTTTATTCTTCCAAATAGCATTGATGGAGAAAAAACCTCTCCGGTAATTAGAATCGTCTACAACGTCATCATGTACTAGGGTAGCTGTGTGTAGCAATTCAATGAGAGCAGCCCCGCGGTAGGTTTTTTCATTGATTTCACCCATTACTCCTGCAGAGAGGAATACAAACATGGGACGCATCTGTTTTCCTTTACGCTGGATGATGTAATTCATGATGGTATCCAATAGCATGACTTTGGAACGCATGAATTGACGAAACTTCCCTTCGAATGCTTTCATCGGTTCCTCTATGGGTATTTGAATTGATGAAAGCGAGTAGGACATATTAATGGAGAAAGAAGTTCTAGGCTTGTTAATTTTCGTAAATTTAAAACAATTTAAGACAAATTGACCTTTCAATATCCAAATTTATGAGTAAGATTTTGGCATTAGCTGGAGGCTCAGTGAAAGGAGCATTTCAAGCAGGAGTGATTCGAGCATTATTTGAAAGAGGTTATCAGCCAGATTTAATTTATGGTATTTCGGCAGGTAGTTTAAACGCTGCTTATTTAATTGACCAGTTTGGAAGGCAAAAGTTAAGTGGAGAACCCATAAATTTCCCTCAAGCGGGGAAAGATTTATGGGATTTTTGGGAAACGAGAATTACACACCCCGAGTGTTTATCGAAACCTCTAGGCATATTTGAGTTGGGGTGGTCGGCTCTTACTAAAAAGTTTCGAGGTTTGGTGAGCACCAAACCATTAAGAGAACTTGTTGAAGGAGTTTTGGATATGCGTAATCTTCAGGCTAGTCCAATTGAAATGCGCATCGGTGCCGTGAATATTATTGAGGGGGGTATTCATTACGTTGATCCTAGTTATCAGCATTTTTTTGATTATTTATTAGCCTCCTCTGCTGTACCGATATTGATGCCCGTGGTGAATATTAACCAGGATAAGAGGCGGAGTTTTTTAGATGGAGGTTTACGCGATGTGGCACCCTTACAAAAAGCTATTAAAGATGGTGGAAAACACATTGTTTGTATCAGTTGCCACACTCAGACCATTGAAGGTGGGATTTTTGATACAGGTGATTTGCTTGCTTTGGTTGATCGGGTGATGGATATAGCAGTCAATGAAATTCTAAATGCAGATTTAAAGGAAGCTTTACTTATCCAAAATCAGCGCAGCGATTTGTCCATTATTTCCATTAGGCCCATTCAGCCATTGTCTATTGATATACAAAATTTCAACAAATTGGACATTCGCAGAATGTTGGAAATAGGCTATGCCATGGGTAAGGCTGAAGAGTATTTTTAGCATTTCAAATTTTGAGAAATAAAAAAGCTGGCCTAAGGACCAGCTTTTTTATTGGGGATGAAAAACTAGACAGACATGATGTCTTTTTCCTTATCCATAAATATTAGATCTATTTTGGCTACAAAAGCATCCGTTAATTTTTGAATACGATCTTCAGCTGCTTTGATATCATCTTCTGCAACTCCTTCACCCTTTAGTTTTTTGATGCTATTGTTGGCATCTTGTCTAGCATTACGGATATTGATTTTGGCAGTCTCAATTTCTTGTTTAACGCGTTTTACTAGATCTCTTCTGCGCTCTTCTGTCAAGGGAGGAATCGACAAACGAATTAATTCTCCGTCATTCATTGGGTTTAAGCCCAAGCTAGAATTACGAATGGCTTTTTCGATTTCACCAAAAATGCCTTTTTCAAAAGGTTTAATAGCAATGGTTCGGGCATCAGGAGTTGTGATGGATGCCGCACCTGTAATTGGAGTTGGAACTCCATAATATTCAATCATTAAACCATCCAACATATTGGTGCTGGCTTTTCCAGCTCTAATTTTTGAAAGCTCAATATTAAGGTGTTTGATGGCACCTTCCATTGTTTCTTGTCCTGCTTCGATATAAAATTCTATCTCCTCCATGTAATTTGATTGTTATTAACTAATTAATGTACCTACCTCTTTTCCAGAAACCAAATCACATAGGTTCCCAATTTTGTTCATATCAAACACGATAATCGGTAATTTATTTTCTTGGCAAAGAGTAAATGCCGTGGTATCCATGATTTTTAGGCCTTTGCTGATAGCTTCAGAGAAGCTTAAATGAGAATAACGAGTAGCATTGGGATCTTTCTCCGGGTCGGCAGTATACACGCCATCTACACGAGTTCCTTTTAAAACTACATCGGCCTCGATTTCAATGGCACGAAGAGAAGCGGTCGAGTCAGTAGTAAAGTAAGGGTTACCTGTTCCAGCTCCGAAAATGACAATCCTACCTTTTTCTAGGTGGCGCATGGCTCTTCTACGAATAAAAGGCTCACATACGGCTTCCACTTTAATGGCAGTCATCATGCGGGTATATAAACCATGTTTTTCTAAGGAAGCTTGAACGGCCATTCCATTGATTACAGTGGCTAGCATACCCATATAATCTCCTTGAACTCGATCGATTCCCGCTTTGGCGGCACTTGCACCTCTAAAAATATTTCCACCTCCGATAACAATGGCCACCTCAACCCCTAAATCATGTACTTTTTTTATTTCTGCGGCATATTGATCTAAAATATGTGGGTCAATCACTTCTGTGGGAGTGGAAAGCGCTTCACCAGAAAGTTTTAGTAGGATTCGTTTGTATTTGGGTTCAGACATTGGGATGTTTGGGGTCGATTATGTGCGCTGCAAATTTAGAAAAAATATTCATCTATCAGATAGAAATTTGGCTGTTTTGCTCCTTTGCTTCCGTTAATTTCCACCAAGGTAAAAAGGGCTTGTCATGGTGCTCATAATGATAACCAAAATTGTAACAAGAGATGAAGGCCCAAAGATGATTTTTGGTCTGACTTCTGGATTGATGAATATTATTTGCTTCATGTTCTCCTCGGTGAGGCAAGTAAGTGCCAAAATAAAACAGCTGGAGGGTGGCAAGGATGGCAGGTAATTCCCAAATCAGGATGATGTTTTCCATGGGAAACCAAATTTTTAAAACATTATAAGTAATAGCCATGGCCAGAATCTGTGTCCAGTGAACATATTGAAACATAAATTTAAACCACCAAATGAAAAAGTTTCCCTGATGTACATCTGGGTCTTGGTCCGTATTTACGTAAGCATGATGCATGTGATGCTTTTTCCTCAAAAGACTATAATTGTTAAAGGCAAATAAAGTGGCACATAGTCGGCCGATACCATGATTCAACTTAGGAAATTCTGGAGAAACTACTCCGTGAATGGCATCATGTGACGAAATAAAAAGACCTGTATAGAGATGAGTTTGAATCAATATGCCCAAATATAAAAAAGGATTATTCCAATTAAGTGGCGTTTGAATCCAGTATATCAAGTGAAGTGACCAACAAAGGATGATTATCCCTGCGCTCCATATACCGGTATATTTTTTCATAAAGGATATATAATTTTGTCTTTGTAAAATTGGTGTTTTTATCGTTATCAATGTGTATTTTAAGCAATATTTTCGAATCAAAATGATGAAAACCCTCTACTTAACATGGATAATGGCCATTTGTTTGGCAGTCGATAATAGTTCTCTTATAGCACAATCTACTTATTGTAATCCGATGAACTTGGATTACGGTTTTACCCCGATTCCCAATTTTTCTGAAGCGGGTAGGCACAGGGCCACAGCGGATCCTGTGATAACTTATTTTAAGAATAAGTATTATTTGTTCTCAACCAATCAATGGGGCTATTGGTGGAGTAAGGATATGTTGAAATGGAATTTTGTTTCTAGAAGATTTTTGCAACCTTATCACCGAGTATATGATGAATTATGTGCTCCGGCGGTTTTCGCCATGGGTGATAGTTTATACGTGATTGGATCTACTTATGCCAAAGATTTTACCCTTTGGTCTAGCAGTTCCCCTGATACTGATACCTGGCGGGAATCGGTACACGCCTTTACCGCGGGAGCTTGGGATCCGGCTTTTTTTCTGGATGATGATGGTCGGCTGTATTTGTACCATGGTTCTAGCAATTTCTATCCGATGTATGGTCAGGAGATTGATCGTAAGACCATGCAGCCTACTGGAGAGAGAAAGGAGTTGATTCGTTTGAATGATGAAGTACATGGCTGGGAAAGGTTTGGGGAGTATCAGGATAATACCTTTTTAAAGCCCTTTATGGAGGGGGCTTGGATGAATAAATACCGCGGAAAATATTACTTGCAATATGGCGCACCGGGTACGGAGTTTTCATCTTATGGTGATGGAGTCTATATTTCAGATAAGCCTTTGGGACCATTTACTTATCAGGCACACAATCCCTTTTCCTTTAAACCTGGTGGTTTTACTCGTGGTGCCGGTCATGGAGCCACTTTTCAAGGACAATATGGAAATTGGTGGCATGTGTCTACTATAACTATTGCCGTTAAAAATAGCTTTGAAAGGCGTTTAGGATTATGGCCTAGTCGATTCGATGCAGATGGTATTTTGTATACAGAAACGGCTTATGGAGATTATCCGCATAAAATGCCTACCTCGACTTTTGAAAAGCCCTCAGATTTATTTACTGGATGGATGCTGTTGAATTATAATAAGCCTGTGCGGGTATCATCTAGCTTGCCAGGTTATGGGGCTAATTTTGCAGTGGATGAACAAATGAAAACGTATTGGTCGGCGACCTCAGCTAAAAAGGGGGAATTTATCGAGTCTGATTTAGGGGAAATTTCCACTGTTCATGCCGTACAAATCAATTACGCGGATCAAGATGTAGATTCAAGTTTTTTGGGTAAAATACCTGGAATATACCATCAATACCGAGTGTTGGCTAGTAAGGATGGTAAAATTTGGCAATTAATCGTTGATAAATCAAACAATAAAACGGATGTGCCGCACGATTATGTGGAATTGGTTAAGCCGGGGGAATTTAGATATATCAAATTGGTAAATGAGCACATGGCAGCAGGGAAATTTGCCATCAGCGGATTGAGGGTTTTTGGGAAGGGGCATGGGGAAATGCCAAAAGAAGTTAAGGATTTTGTAGTTCTCCGAGGAGAGCATGATAAAAGGTCGGCATGGATAAAATGGCGACATGACCCCAAGGCCACTGGATATGTACTATATGCAGGTATCGCACCAGATAAATTATACACCTCAGTTCAAGTCTTTGGAGCCAATGAGTATTATTTTAAATCCATGGATAAGGACAGAACCTATTATTTTCAAATTGAGGCTTTCAATGAAAATGGTATAGGTAAAAGAGGCCCCATTTTGAAATCAGAGTAGGATAAATTTACCCACGGAGCAATCCAAGCATTTTTTAGGTTGACAGTAGTGTTTATACCAATGTAAACAGGCTTGAGAATCATGGGCATTGTTAATGACCAAATCATTTTGGATATAAATACGGGTAATACCATTAAGCTCTGCTTCCATTTCAAAAAGCCATCGATATGCTTTTTCGGTATAATGTAGTTTTTGATGTACTTCTGAGTAAGCTAAAAGCAGGGGAATGAAGGTGTTTATACAAATGGACTGAAAGGTTGATTTTCCAATTTGGTTGCGGGGTTTTTTACTCATTTTCCCAAAATGGTAATGTTTAATCCAATAGGAATCCGCGCTAAGCTCAAATAGTTTTCGTATGACATTCAGGTCGTTGAATTCTAGTAAAATTGAAATTAAGGAACAATTGTTCCGTATAACTTCTGCAAACTGTGCGAGGCGGATGGTTGGAAAATTGGCGGGTCTAAGGCGTAAAAATTTCCAATCAGACAGTTTTAAATAGGATTCTTCCCATTGGTATTTCTTTTTGAGATGAATGTATTCTCTTCTAAGCTCCCAATGGTACTCATCTTTGATGGGTTCTTCTAACATACCTGCTTGCCCCATCATGGCAGCTTCTATGCTTAAAGGTCTATCTCGATTTCTCCAAATTAATTTGAGAGGAATGGCCCTGCTAAGTCGCAACATAGGTTCAGCATTAAGTCCAAAACCAAAGCTTTTACACAGAGACTGATAGAAGGTTTCCTCCCAATCTTGTTGGTTGCAATGCCATAGTTCCAAGACGGCTCTGCATTTTGATTTCATCCTTTTTTCTGCACAAAGGGTGAGCATTTGAGTTTTTAGTTCATGTGGTACTTCCTGAAAAAAGGGTTGACAAGTTAGGTTGTTGGTCGAGGCTCTAGCCAATTCCATTAAGTTTTCTTTTTGCACCCGATGGCATAATTCCAAGGTAGCTATTTCACGTCCATCTTGATAATAGATAGGTAAATCTGCTTTCCAAACTACATGCAAAATCACATTTTCAAAATCGCTGTCTTGGTGATGCGCATGTGCAAGCCAATCAGAGGACAATACGTGCAACTCCACCGATCCAATCCAAGCCATAGGTCCTAGGATGATGTGAGCCTCTTGAAAATCCGCACCAGCATGTGTATTTAGATAGCCAGGGTGGATGATTTGGAGAAATTCGCCTTGCTGAGTTTGCAGGTTTTTGGGGTTGAAGCGTTGTTTGCTCCAAATTTGACTTAGGATGAGCTCGTTCATGGCTAGATATAGAACCTATTTGTTAGGTCTAGGCAATCTAGCCATGGAAAATATAAGTTGTTTGGTATTCTAAAGTTTTACCTTTGACATGATGATATTATCAGTTTTTGGTCTGATTAACTTGGTACACGCCCCAAAGTAAGATGCACATGAATACGATTTGGGACCAATAAATACTTTCTCCATCCAATAAACCCCAAATGACGGCCACGATTGGGATTAAATAAGTGACCGAACTGGCCACAAGGGCATTGGTCCACTTGATCAATTGATTGAAGAGAACCATGGCTATAGCTGAACCGAAAAGTCCTAAGGCCATGGCGGCAACTAGCGGCCAAATAGCAGCATGGTCAGACAGGGGACGGGCGAAGAAGCCTGAGTAAGCTAAAAGCATCAGGGCTAAAGGACCAATGAGCATGAATACCCCAGCGGTGGAAGTGAGGGGGTGGATATCAGAGAATTTAGATTTTACGGTGTGTAAATTGATGCCATATAAGAAGGTAGCTAAAATCACCCAAAGAGCATGCACGTTGAATTGAAGACTAAAGCTCTTACCTGCTACCAATAAGCCTATACATCCAATTAGACCCAAAACGATTCCTCCGGTTTGTTTTAACTCAAATTTTTGTTGGAATAGGAGAATACCAATGATCAAGGTAAATAATGGAGTAAAGGCATTTAACATTCCAGACAAGGCGCTAGGCAAATGTTCCCCAGCTATGGAAAATAAAATGGCTGGCAATAAATTTCCTGTTAATCCAGCTAAGAGAAAGGAGGGCCAGTGATTGGCTTGAATGTACTTTCTTCTTTTGATGAATAAAGGAAAAAAAAATAAAGCTGCCGAAACAATACGTAAAGCTCCCACCTCCATAGCGGAATAGGTGCTAAGGCTTTTTTTAACTAAAATAAATGAGCTCCCCCAGATGATAGAAATGGCTGCAATGGCCAAAGCCACCCATAATGTGGGAACTTTTTGTTGGACTGATTTTTCTTTATTCATGGACAACTGTCTGATAATGCTCCGCAATTTCTCTCAAAATTTGAGATATTTCTTCGTAGGAATGAGAAGTAACTAATCTACTTCTGAACGGTTTGAAATGATCCATGCCTCGGAAATAATTGGCATAATGTCTGCGCATTTCTACAATACCCCCATGATTTCCTTTCCAACGAATGGAGAAATCGAGGTGACTCTGACAAACCCGAATACGTTCTTCTAAATTAGGAGGATCTAAATGGGTGCCTGTTTGGATAAAATGTTTGATTTCATTGAAAATCCAAGGGTAACCGATGGTGGCTCGTCCAATCATGATACCATCTACACCATATCTATTTTTATATTCTAAGGCTTTTTCTGGGGTATCAATGTCTCCATTTCCGAAAATAGGTATTTTGATCCGAGGATTATTCTTGACTTTGGCAATTAATTCCCAATTTGCTTCGCCTTTGTACATCTGTACACGTGTACGGCCATGGATGCTCAAAGCTTGAATACCTATATCTTGTAATCTTTCAGCTACATCTTCAATGTTTTTGGTAGACTCATCCCAACCCAATCTGGTTTTCACGGTAACAGGTAAATTAGTCGCGTCCACCACAGCTTTGGTCATGGCGACCATTTTGGGAATATCTTGCAAAAGGGCAGCACCGGCACCTTTGCAAGCCACCTGTTTGACTGGACAACCGTAATTGATGTCGATTAAATCAGGTCCGGCTTGTGTGGCAATTTCGGTACAAGAGGCCATCGTTTCTATGGATGAGCCAAAAAGTTGAATACCAATTGGGCGTTCATATTCAAAAATATCTAGCTTTTGAACGCTTTTGGCAGCATCTCTGATTAATCCCTCAGAGGATATAAATTCAGTATACATCAGGTCTGCTCCATTCTCTTTGCAAACCGCGCGGAAAGGAGGGTCAGATACATCTTCCATGGGTGCCAAAAGCAGAGGGAAAGATCCTAATTCGATGTTGCCTATTTTTACCATTCTCATTAAAAATTCAGTAAATTTACTACCATTATGGAAGAAAACTATATTTCTGGACCCGCGCGTTGGTTTGGATTAATTTCAAAGTTGCTCAGTTTATTAGGATTTTTTCTCCTAGGGAGCTTTTTAGGGCAGTTTTTTGGATTAATGGCGGTGGTTTTAATATTGGAAATTCCTGCTGACAATGTACCTGAATTTCAAAAATTGATGTTGGATTTCATGGCAAATCCAGAGAAATATCAAGATGGTTTTAAGGGGGTTATGGCATTGCAGTGGTTTGTTTCATTGTTCTCTTTTGTAGGAGGTACTTGGGCCTATCTACGATTTATTGAAAAGAGGACTTTATATGATTTGAGTCCTATCACTGCGCCTTCTCTTCGGATTTTTTCTTGGGCTATTATCGCTTTGTTAGTATCTATACCCTTGATGGAATTTATTATTGAATGGAATCAGTCCATTATTCTACCTCCTGGTTATGAGGCTTTGGAAACTTGGATGCGAGCTTCTGAGGATAATATGGCTAGGCTAACTAAGTTTTTACTGAATTTTGAGACTCCCATGGATTTTGTCACTGCCCTAGCAGTAATCGCAGGAATGGCGGCCATTGGTGAGGAATTGTTTTTTAGAGGGGCTTTGCAAAATTTGTTTGAAAGGCATTTGGGGAATGCACATGCGGCTATTTGGTTGTCTGCGGCTATATTCTCTTTTATTCATTTTCAATTTTATGGCTTTATCCCAAGAATGATACTAGGTGCATTTTTTGGGTATTTGTACGTGTGGTTTAGGAATATTTGGTTACCCATATTAGCGCATTTTTTTAATAATGCATGGACATTAACCTTGTCCTATTTACATCAGGAAAAAGTAATTGATTTGGATCCGGAACAAGTGGGGGAAGTAATTCCTTTTTGGTCGTCAGTAGTTTCATTAATCTTCTTTATATATTACATTCGTTTATTACATCAACAAAAAGAAGAAGAGTTATGATGATGGATTGGGTTTTAGTGGGAAGTTCTTCCAATGGCATTGATTTGGAATTACAAAAATCGATGTTAATGGAGCGCTATGACATTCCAGCCGTGGTAATCAATAAAAAGGTTAGCCCATATAATCTTGGGGTGTACGAATTATATGTACATGAAGATCATTTGGAAACGGCTCAACTAGCCATCAAAGAATCAATGAATTAATTTTATCTATGGGATTATCAAATTTGAGTAATTTATGGCAAAGGGTAATTGCGGCCTTAATTGCTATTCCTTTTTTGTTGTTCTGTATTAATTTCAACGATTATACTTTTCTGGGTTTATTTTTGTTGATTGGAGTGTTAGCCCAGTTGGAGTTTTATAAATTAGTGGGAAGTTTAGAGGGGAATTTACCATTGACCTTTTATGGTACCTTTTGTGGAGTAGTCTTGCATTTGCTGACATTTTTTATTGAGAAAGGTATGATAGGTTATCATAATTATTACATATTGTCTCCACTATTAACGGTCATATTTTTTATCAAATTATATAAATCCAATGACGGAAAGCCCTTTCAAAACATAGCATTCACCTTTTTAGGGATTATTTATGTGGCATTGCCTTTTGCTTTATTGACGGTTTTGGCCTTTATGCGATCAGGTACTTATGACCCTAATATTATAATGGGTTGTTTATTTTTGTTGTGGGCTAGTGATTCTGGGGCTTATTTTGCCGGAACCTATTTTGGCAAAACTAAATTGTTTGAAAGAGTTTCTCCTAAAAAATCTTGGGAGGGCTTAATTGGAGGACTGATTTGCGCCATGCTGACAGCTTATATAATTTCAGGTTATTTTACCAATTATGAAGTATGGGAATGGTTTGCTATAGGGGGAATCATAGTGGTGGCAGGTACTTATGGTGATTTAGTGGAATCTTTATTTAAACGCAGTATTAATATTAAGGATTCAGCGAATACGATACCAGGTCATGGAGGATTTTTAGATCGCTTTGATGGCTTGTTGTTATCTATTCCATTTATTATCACCTTTTTAAAATTATTTTAATTTTCATTCGTTAAGCCAACGTATATTTGAGGTTGAAATTAACATTATGAAGTGCAGCTCGATGAAAATTGACAAACGAGGATTATTCGGACTTTTCTTTTTGCTAGCATGTCTTGGTCAAGATGTTTTGGCGCAAGGCCAAGATAAAACGGTTTTGTTTTTAGGTAGAGTGGTGACAGCCAGTAAAGCAGAAGATTTACCTTTAGCCTATGTCTACAATCCTAAAGCGGGTCGGGGGGCTCTCAGTGATAATTTTGGCATGGTTGAGATGTATGTTTTCCCAGGTGATAGCTTGGTATTTACCTATGTAGGTTATCAAAAGAAATATTACATCATCCCTAAAAATACGGATCAGGTACATAGGGCCATAATTTCACTTTCTGAGGAATCTAAAATTTTATCCGAGGTAAAGGTCTTTCCTCACAGCTCAGAGGAGGAGTTTAAACAAGCCTTCTTGAAAATGCGCTTGCGAGATGAAAAGCAGAGAGGTATTTTGGCCAATAATTTGGAACAATCAAAACTGAACGTTTTTGCCTTACAGGCTGGCATGGGCGCATCGGCTAATTTTAGAAACTTTTCAGATCAAATGGTCTCTGCGCAGGCAAACAAGACATTCTTTGCTAGTCCTATGCTTTCTTTAACCAATCCTTTTGCATGGATTAGTTTTATTCAATCCATCAAAAATGGAGATTTAAAGAAAAAAGAATGGAAAAAGGCTTATGAATTTTTGCCCAAAGAAAATATTTCCAGGCAGCAATTCTTGAGAGAGACGAATTCCAACAAATAGCTTATAATCTTAGCTGTACTCCCCAATAAATAATTCTTTTTTGAAAATATTCTTCAAAGGAAAATTGGTAATCGGAGCTATAATTCATGGATCTCACATTATCGCGATTAAACACATTGCTTACCGACAAATAAGCAATCCATGCTATTTTTTTAGATGAAGCAATTTGTCTGCTCAACATGGCGTCTGTCCTCCAATAGGGAGTGAAACTTTCCTTCGTTTTTGAATCAAATTGAGGGATGAAAATTTGTAATTCGGGAGAGAATTCTGATGAAATAAGTCGGGAGTAATACGTTCCAGCTCTGAATACATTACTTAAGCTGAGGTCAACTAATTTCCATTTCCATTGCGATTGAGTTCTGATAAAATAGGGAACCTGATAGGGGGATGCTATTGAATTGGTACCTAGGTTAATCTGACTCCAATGACTTCCAATACCTATTTCATGTTTTGATTTAGAAAGTAAAATTTGAAAGTTAGATTCAAATCCCCAGGCATGTGATGCATTTAGTGAAGACTTTTCCGATTTGTAAAAAAGACCAAAGCTCCATTTGTTTAATTCATTTTCTTGAACCCAATCCCATGAAATTTGCTCTGTGAGCATAGGGATATAATCTTTTTCATTGGTAAACCAATTGGCTATTTGATTGCTGTAGGCCAAATTCATGTAGGTAGTATTCGGATTGAAAAACCATCTCGAATGTATTTGTTTAGACAAATGAGAGGTGTTTAATTGAACCAATTCACTCCACTTTAAACTTAATCCCAATCGTATTCTAGATGATAGGGAATAGTTGTTAGAAAGAAATACCTCATGTTGTGCTGAAGCCGATCTATTCGAAAACTGAATGGAAGCGGCAGTGGGTCTGTAGTCAAAAGAATAGAGAGGTTTGGTGATTTGATAGTCAGTTTCGGATAATAGCCATTGATAGCCTAGTTTTATCGTCCAGTTTTCTTTTGGGAACATTTGATAATCAATTCCCGTAAATATTTGCCTTTTCCTGGGTTGATAGCTGTAGTTTCCGGTACTATCTGCTTGCCGTGATTGACTAAAGCCCAATTTCAATATCCATTGTGATTTTTCTAGCAGCTTTGATAGATGAATCGTTTGAGTATGTCTATTTTTTTGATAATTAAAAAGTCCTTGATAGGATGGGTGCTTGAAATTACTGGCATATTTCTCTTTCATGAACAGGCTAAATAGCTTTATTCGCCATAGATTTTTAGTTTGAAAATAGGCATTCATACCCCAATCACTTTCACTGAAATTAGGGATATCTATCAAGGAGCTTGGATTGATTGATTTAAGTAGAGAACTAAATTGATGATGCGCAAAAACATTGATACCATTTTTACCCTTGGCCCAAGGGGTATAATTGATTCCACTCTGAGCCATGCTCAGGTCTACGTCCACGTGTTGGGGTACAAATGTTTCATTGCTTTGTATTTGAACAATTCCGGTGCTTGCGTTGATGAGTTCAAGCGGTGGATTACTAGGAAAAATCAGTAAGTCCTTGATCGTGTTGATGGGAATTAAGCTGAAAGTTCCCAGGCTAGACATTTGGGTAAATTTGATCGGTTCGGGGATGGGAATGTCGTTGATATAAATTTGTGTTAACTGAGGATTACTACCTCTAAAGCTAATGGAGGCGGATTCGCCATAGGGACTAGCTGCCGAGGAGGATTGCACGGCTAACAGTGGGTCAGCTTTGGAAGAGGCATTTAAAACGATATCCAATGAACTTAATTTTTCATTGATAAAATCTTCCGACATAGGTACACTAGCTTTTACTCGTACCTCTGCCAATGCATGGGGTTGATCCAATTCCATTCGGACAAGTAGTGATTCGTTTTTTAATAGTAGCAGATGTTGTTTTTTATATCCTAACATGGAAACAATTAAGGTATCAGGAAGACCTTTGGGTAATTCTTTGAAATGAAAATCTCCAATAGAGTCGCTTAATGTGCTTAGTTTGTTTTTGATTAGTTGAAGACTTACATGATCTAATTGAAGTCTACGGTAAGAATCGATGACTTTTCCTTTTAGGCTATTTTGAGCCATCAATGGAAAGAGAATTAATAAAAAGCAAATTAGGAGGTAAAAGCTTTTCATGGGAATACACTAATGAGATATGGTATAATGATCCAGAGAGCTAATAGGCAATAATAGGCCGTTATGAAGCAGTAGCTCAATACTATATAGCTAAGATATAGGTAGTCTTTACCTGTAATAGCAATTTCATTTCGATGAAAGAAATTTGATTTCCATTTTTGGAAAGATCGGCTTGCTTCATGAAAAAGGGCTGGTTCTCCCATCCATTCCGTAAGTAGGAAATAGCCATCAGTTCCTGGAATAAAGGGGATCGCATTGAATAGAATTCGAAATGCGATGAAGCACTGTAATATTTTCCAATGGGAAATCCATGTTATATCTGATATTTGTTGTAGAATGACATTGATTCCAACAAGCAAAGAAATGTCGAAGAAAATACCTGCCGTAATGACCGTGATGCGGTGTTTTTGATTTTCCCAAAAATGTAATGAATTGGTATTGATGTGCACAAAGGGGATAAATCCCAAGACCAATGAAAATCCTAAATCAGCTACTAATCCACCATATTTTAGATAAATGAGATAATGAGCAAACTCATGTAAAAAGGTGGTAAACAGTAATCCAGAAATCAGAAATGGTAATAAAAGTTGATTACTATGTAAATCTATGTCTAACCACTTTTGTACATATCCATCAATAAATAAAAGAGGAAATATACCAGCCAATAATAAAAATAGTGTTAATAATTGGCCTGCTAATTGGACCCATTTTTTTTGAGCTATAAATTCCATCCAGGATTTCTCTAATGGGATTTTAGCGATTTTGTAAAAGCGCAAATTGCCCTTTCCAATGAATTCTATGGGTATGGAAAGGAAGTAAAAGCATTGGCTTAGGATAAGTTTCCAAGCAGAAAAGTGTGCTTTCTGATTGGCTGATTTTTGTAAAAGGTAAATTTTAAAGGCATCTTCTGTCATCAATAGCCCTATTTCTTCCGAGTATTGAATTAAATCTTGAAGAACATTTTCCTCTGCCTCGAAATTCTTGGATATAAATTCCAAGCTGAGTTGGCAATCCTTGTGGGTCACGAGATGATTCAGTATTTCCCATTCCACTTGGCTGATGAGTATTAAAGTATCTTTCCAGGTATGTTTAAAATAAAGATCACCAGCGCTTTTGTTGCTGTAAATCAACTTAAAATCAGGGTTCAAGAGGTAGTTCATATTCCTTTACCTAATGAGAGTGCTAAAAGTGTAACTTGACTTGGATGTTTATATCCAATTAATCGTGCCATTGATTCATCGTCAAACCCACCAATGGCACAGCTGGCAAGTTCTAATGATGCGCTTGCCAAATACATGGCCTGAGTTATTTCACCAGCCTCGATCATGGCCCATCTAATGCCTCTATTTAAGTATTTGAAACAGGATCTCTCCAGTTCAGCACCTAGAATAATAAACGCACTAGCATGAGCATAAGCAATGTCATTTTTTTGATGAGTGAACAATGATTTATTCAAATTTTGATTTAAGTCTTCCGCACTTGAAAACTTATGTATTAGTTTTAGCTTGAAGGAAAAAATATCATATAAGAAAATTCCAATGGGGAGTTTCTCTATATGTTGGTTAATAAGATATACATCGATGGGGTAAAGCCCACCTCCCGACGGGATATTTCTTCTAGGAGGTATCAGCATAGCAGGGTCATAATGTTGGGTGATGGAATAGCTTAATTGAAGAAAATGGGAGAGTTCTTGGAGGCTGATGTGCTCATCAGATTTATAATTTCTCTGACTAATTCTCAATTGATTTAACTGATGTAAAGCCTCGGCTAAGGGGGCTAATTCTTGAGTATTTAGTAATTCGAATTCTTCGCAAAAGCCCATTTCATAGCTATGCTGGCTGATATTTCGCATGAAGTATTCGCTAGACATTACAGCGTGTAATCGCTCACTGTATTCTTTTGCTTGATAGCTATACAGCTTACTTTGTTCCAAAAAGTCATAAGAGACATCGGAAATACAGGGTTCAAATAATAGATTTCTAAGCTTGTTCATGGCATTATAATTTGAAATGTTGAAAGGAGGTATTTTCAGGGAACTTGGTTTTGGCTTCCTGTAAATACTGCTGCGCTTTCGATTTTTGATTTTCCTCTTTCAAGAATCGAATGAGGTATAAATACGATTCGGAGAAACCCCATTGAGGTTCTTTAGTATGGATGAGAGGGTTTTGAAATAAGTGGATGGCTTTAGTTAAATTAGCTTCAACCCGTTTTCTCCCTCCATAAATTTTGGGAGTATAATAATCGTAAATAGCTAATGCATAATATGCTCTTGGGTTTTGAGGATTGAGTTCGATGGCTCTTTCGGCTAGCTTGCCGACCTTTCCAGCTTTGATGGGTAAAAGGAAAACATTGGTGAAGTTTAATTTTAGACCATCAATCAATGATTGTAGGGCAACTACCTCTGAGTTTGTTTGATTTATTTTTCCTAATAATTTGGTAGCATGCTCCAGGCATTGTTCCGCTTTTTTTTCTTCTGAAGGATTTGAAAGCTTGTAATTAAAATAGTCCATGTAATGGGCGTAAGCATTCCAATAGTAGTACTGATAATCGTTGATAGGATGGCTATTCATAAAAGAAATGATTTTTTGAAGACTATCTTTGGGTGTTTTCCAAGTGATTTTTTGAATTTCTTGAAGCATAGTTTCCATGTTGCCTTGTGATTTGCTGAACCAAGGGAAAAGTAGGAATAACGATAGAATTAAGACTGTTTTTTTCATGACTTATGGGAATGGATGAGGGTATTGAGTAAATAAAGTTTCACCTGATGTTACATTTAAATTTTTTAAGAAAGGTTGGCTATGTATTCCGGTTAGTAAATTCCATTCGGGGACAATTACTCGTACTACCTCAAACCCTTGTGATTGCACATCTTCCGTACTTAATGGAACCGCGAGAATATATCGTAGATCAAGCTGACTAATTTCTTGCCAAGACTGAATACTTTTGGCCCTTTTATTTATTGTTGGAATAAATGATTCTTTGTTTATTGCTGCTTGTAGGACTACCGATTTTTTTCTCCATTCAGGAAATTTATTATAGAAGGCAAAATGCTTGTCAAAACTATCAATACCTCTACAATCATCTTTATCCTGAATCCAATTCTCAGGTTTTTGGCTCAATCCAATCGCATATTCCACGCCTTGGTAGGCCTCTAAACAGGCTTTTATAATGGATTCATCTTTGCTAAATCGGGTAGCACAACCCATCGATTGGAATAATTTGCCTTTATAGGGGAAGTAAAGAATAACTAAATGGGTTTCAATCGGACTGAGAGGTGAGAGGTCAAATAGCATGATGTGCACTCTCTTGTTTCCAAAAAGATGCTGGATTTTTTCGTGTGAAAATATTTGTAAGACCGCCTCTTGATTTAGTCTTGGTATATGGTGAATCCAATGATTTTGTCGATACCAGAATTCTGAAAAAGCATGACGTTCGGCACATTCTAAAAATCCACCTACCAGGGCCTCTTCCATATTTCGACCCGCTGAAATTCCAGTGGAGGTTTGAAGAGTAAACTGTTTATTTTCATCAAACGAGGTGTCATGGGGGAGATAAACAGCAAAAGCAGGAATCCATATTAATTTATCTCCAAGGATATTTTTACATTTAACCCAACTGATTTTATCATCTTCGCTTATGATTCGATAGGGGAAGTTAGGCTTGTATTGGTCCTTGTGGAAAGGAATAAATAGTTCAAGGGGTAAATGGGGTATATTTTTATGTTTTAGTTCCACTTCACTAGCCATCAGTAAATCTGCCTTATTTTGATGCGATGCAGCATATCTTTCGACCCATTCACCGATGGCACTATTTTTTGCTGCTATGGGACTGAAACCTATACCCGAACCTTGAATAAAGGAAGTATTAGATGCTAAATGGTCTAAATGATTTGCTTCGACATAGCATTGGTATAATCCCTCAGGCAAGCATCTTCTGGTAGGAATGGCGTAGGTATTCCCATGAATTAAATCACTTTTTGCCGCAGCTTCTTTGGATTGGGTCATAGCTTTAGGAATTAAAGAGAATGGATTGATTCTGATGGCTACAAATATTACAGTGTGGCACCTTAAGGATTTTTAGTTTTTGTATTTCCCAATTGCGAGGATTTACTAACACACTTTGACCAATTAGAGTGGAGTAGGTGCGATCTGAAATAAAAAATGACATCATTTCTTGATGTAAGAAGTTGACAAACGCAGGATAGTAAATCTTACTTTTTAGGACAGGGCTATATATACTTTCTCGGTCTTGATTTGTAGCAAGCCGTTTAAATGCTTGTGGATTCTTAAGCTGAACTTGTTTTCTGCTCGCAAAACAATTCAAACAGGGACTATTCACTTCAGAGTATATCATTGGCCCAATTGTAAAAGTATTACGATCAATTTCCGCATAAAGCAGTGGGATATTTAAATGATAGCTTTGTTGTGCTAGTCGATCTACCCGCTCTCGATGAGGGAATAATGAACCTATGTAGAGTATGATATCAGATTCATCGATTTTTTCCTCGTATACATAGCAGAAAGTGCCTAAACTTATTTCATTCAATGAATCAATTATGGGCTGAATTTGGTCAGACGATGATAAATCAATTGTAAGGTGTATTTTGATGGATCTACCAGCATTTTCTTTTTGGATAATTTGCTTTTCCAGCATCCAATTCCATAATTCATGAAAGACCTCTTGATCATGTTCAAAAAGCTCTTTATGCTGTTCAAAAATGGTTTTCGGGGTCAAATTCTCTTTGATGCCTTGTAGTATATCTTTTATCAAAGGGGTAGATTCCCCCTGAATTTCAATCAGGTTTTGATCGCCATCAACGATGTATAAGGTATTGGAGCCACAAAATATGGCTTGGTGGGTGATGGTAGTTTTCATTAGTGGTATGTATTTAATAAAAATGGGTGGAGATGTTCTCCACCCATTGATCAACTTATGCTGTCGCTTCAGCTGGGTTGTCGTTGTTTGACTTGCAGCAAGTGCAAGTGCAGGTACAAGTAGAACCAGCTAATGCCACTTCATTTGATCCACCAAATGAAGCATCTCTGTTTTCTAAAACAGTCAGGGTTAATTTTAACTTTTTCATTGTGTTAAGGGTTAGGTTGATTGAATTATTTCGAAGGCAATTTCAAGAAAAAGTTCAGATTAGCCAAGGCATGTCAAGCCCTTTAGATGACAATATCAATTTCTAGATAATTTTATATAAGAGGAGGCTGATAATTCAAATTGGAATGAGTTTTTTCCAATAAGTTTGAAAAGTCAAATCAAAAGATTGATAAAATTTAAGCATGAAATCCTGCCAAGGCCAGCATTCTACCCGTAATACCTTGTTCTTTTCTATGTGAAAAGAAGTGCTCGTTGTGCTCAACAGTACACCAAGGCGAAATTTCTATCTGAGTAATTCCCAATTCATTGAGTTGAATTACCTGGTGTTTTTTGAGATCTACATGCCATTTATCTTGAAACAATTGTTTACAGGAGGATGAAAATTGAGCAGCTACTTCATCCCCTACTTCAAAATGGGTAAGGCTGATGCATGGACCTATGTAAGCAAGGATATCTTGAGCTTGGCAACCGTATTTTGAAAGAAGTAATTGAGCTGTTTTTGCTACAATGCACAAAACAGAGCCTTTCCAACCGGCATGTATAGCCGCAGTTATTTTTTGATTCTGATCTACCAGAAGAACTGGGCAGCAATCGGCTATGCCAACCGCCGAGAAAATATTCGGTGTAGTGCTTATGATGGCATCAAAACCTTGAGCATAATTTGGCTCGCTACATTCCCAAATTACATCTTGATGAGTTTGGAAAGATCTAGCTAGATGTGCAGGATCAATGCCTATGTTTTGGCATAAAAGAAGCAAGTTTGCCTGAATATTTGTAGGATGATCTTCGGTATGAACTCCTAAATTTAAAGACTGATAGGGGGAGGGGCTTTTTCCTCCGTGGCGGGTACTGACACCCGCCACTAATTGAGGAATATTTTTAAAAATTTCCGGTTTAATGAATAAATCGGAATGATTAATCATCGTAAGATAAACCGTATTGTTTTAGTACATCTTCAGGAACACCTTTCCATTCATTCGGAGTATTTCCTTTGTAACCTAAATCATCAAGACCAATACGGGAGGTATAAAATCCTGTAGCCGTCAAATTTCTCATCAAGGTAAAAAATGTTACACCTTGTGAAAATTGAGGTTTTACCTTTTCGGGATAAGCAATATCTTCTACGATTTCAATGCGTTGTTTAGGAGTGATCTCTGTAAACAATTTATTGAAACGACGTTTTGATTCGCCATCTATCCATCTTAATCCTCCGCGCATCGGTGTTTTGAATTCAGGCTTATCTTTTACGATAAACTCAATGAATTTAGTGACACCAGCCTGGGAAGCACTTCCCGATTTTCCATCCGCAGGAATGATTATATCCGATAAAATCGTGATGGTCTCCAATTCATGTTGATTCAAGAATTTTTCTGCCATTAATTTGGCATCACGTTCTGCCTCATCCAAAGTTCTACCATTAGGTACTTTAATGGGAGCCACTTTTTTAGGATCTGGTGCTCCCTCTAGAGCTTCCATTGCCTTTACCTGAGGATTCAATGCAGCTAAGCCCAATGAACTTAAGCCGATATTTTTTAAATAATCTCTTCTTTTCATTATAAGTTGGCTTTTTTACGTTGATCAATAATATATTCTGAAGTACGCATGGAAAGTGCTAGGATAGTCCAAGTAGCATTTTTGTCTCCTTGAGATACGAATGGCGCCGCATCTGCCAAGAATAAGTTTTTCACATCATGTGCTTGACAGTTGGAATTCACTACGGATGTACTAGGATTATTACCCATACGTGCCGTACCTACCTCATGGATGATACGTCCTGGGTCAGCTAAACCATAATTAGTATCTGCACCAGGTTTTTTACCCATTGCTTTACCACCCATGGCATCAATAATTTGCTCAAAGGTATCTTGCATGTGCTTGGCTTGCTTGATTTCGTAATCACTCCATTTATAATGGAAACGTAATACTGGAATACCGTATTTGTCGACCACGTTCGGGTCGATTTCGCAATAGTTATCTTCTCTAGGTACAGGTTCACCACGTCCAGCAAAGCTAACGTATGCTCCATAGAAGCGACGATAATCTTCTTTTAAGGTAGCTCCATATCCACCCGCTGCCTTTTTCAAACCATCACGAGTGAAGTTTTCACGGCCGTTTAGACCTTCAATTCCCCATCCAAAACCGTAGCTTGGCATACCCATACCACCACCGTACTCGATGTGGTAACCACGAGGGAAATCTAATTTGCTGTTATCTCCCCACCAAGGTGAATAAATGTGTGAACCACCTACACCGTCTTCATTGTATGTCTTACGATCAAATAATGAAGGGATAATAGCGGAGCGAGAAGCTCCAGTAGAGTCATTGATATATTTACCTACGACACCGCTGGAGTTAGCTATTCCATTCGGGAAGCGAGAGCTCTTAGAATTTAATAACAAACGAGCCGTTTCACCTGCTGAAGCAGCTAAAACTACAATTTTACCTCTAACGGTATATTCTTGCAAGGTACCAGTATGTACATAAGAAACCCCAGTAGCTAATCCTGATATAGGATCAGTCGTTACTTCTCTTGCCATAGCAAAAGGTAACAAAGTTAAATTTCCTGTCGCAGCCGCTGGCTTCACTAATACCGAAGAAGAAGAGAAGTCAGCATAGGCTTGACATGCTCTTGAACATTGCGCACAATAGAAACATTGCCCACGCTCATTGTTAATCGGTTTCGTTAATATGGATAAGCGTGAAGGGTAGGTAGGAATACCTAGTGTCTTGTTCGCTTTTTTAATCATTAATTCATGTAAACGCGCTTTTGGAGGAGGCAAGAAAATACCATCAGGGTTATTTCTTAAACCTTCATTGGTTCCAAAAACACCAATCAAACGATCGACCTTATCATAATAAGGTTTCATGTCATCGTAACCAATTGGCCAATCATCTCCCAGACCATCCAAACTTTTTCTTTTGAAGTCATCCGGTCCAAAACGCAAGGAAATACGTCCCCAGTGGTTGGTACGTCCACCCACCATACGAGATCTGAACCAATCAAATTTGGTTCCATCTTTACGGGTATACGGCTCTCCATCAATCTCCCAGCCACCATAAGCTGCATCAAAGTCGCCAAATGGACGGGTGGTATTGGCTCCACGACGAGGTGACTCGTATGGCCATTTTAATTGAGTGATATTTTTGGGATCAGCTGGGTCATAAGGTTGACCTGCTTCTAATAAACAGACTTTAGCTCCTGCTTTGGTTAACATATGGGCAGCCATACCACCACCAGCACCAGAGCCAACAATCACTACATCAAATACCTCTTGCTGGGACTTGATGTATATGGAAGAATTAATCATAGTTATGGGTTTCGAAATTATTTGGCAAAATAGGCAAATAATTTTTCAATTTCTAATTTTATTTTCTTGGAAATAGCGGTTCAAGGACTTTAAGCATGATTTTTGAAAAATTAGGTCGGAATGCTGAATAGTTTTTGAGTACTTTATTTTTGAAATGAAGTAGCTTGTTTACATTTTCGGGCAAAATGCCTATTTTTACAATCTTCATTTCCATTCAGATTTGGCCAGAAAAGCAGCAGACGGACAAGAACCTTTGAAAAAAGGTGAGACTCCACTTTCCCGACAATTCAATCAAATAAAAGCCAAATATCCTGGTGCAATTTTGCTATTTCGGGTAGGGGATTTTTATGAAACTTTTGGGGAAGATGCTGTGAAAGCATCCAAAATCTTGGGTATAGTGTTGACTCGTAGAAATAATGGAAATGCTGATGATCATTTAGCGGGTTTTCCGCATCATTCCTTAGATGTTTATTTGCCTAAACTAGTACGGGCGGGACAACGAGTAGCCATTTGTGACCAATTAGAAAACCCCGCTGAAGCTAAAGGCATTGTTAAGAGAGGTGTAACCGAATTGGTGACACCTGGAGTTTCCTTTAATGATCAAGTATTAGACAATAAACAGAATAATTATCTAGCATCCATTGTCTTTCCTGACCACCATCAAAACCTCTATGGTTTGGCCTTATTGGATATTTCCACGGGTGAATACATGTGTTCTCAGGGGCCTTTGGCTTATATTCAAAAATTGATTCAAAGCTTTTTACCTTCTGAAATTTTATATCCTAAAAAGTTTCGTAATCAATTTGTCGAGTCTTTTGGAGATCAATTTCATTCCTTTAGTTTGGAAGAATGGATTTTTACTCATGATTTCACCTATCCTTTGTTGACCCAGCATTTTAATACCCAAAATCTCAAGGGTTTTGGTATCGAAGAAATGCCCTTGGGAATCATTGCAGCTGGAGTGATTCTACATTATCTCGCTGAAACAGAACATAAGCAAGTAGCGCATATTTCATCCATTCAGCGGATTGATGAGGAGAAATATGTGTGGTTGGACCGCTTTACCATTCGAAATTTAGAATTAATCCATCCATCACAAGAGGGAGGAGTTCCACTCATTAAATTGTTAGATCAAACCTTGACGGCCATGGGTGGGCGTTTGTTACGCAAATGGATGGTACTTCCTTTGAAACAATTGGAGGAAATTAAGGAGCGCCAAGCTGGAGTGGCAGAATTGGTTCAGCAGCCAGACTTGTTAGAATTATTGGTGACTTATTTGAGGCCAATCGGCGATTTAGAGCGTTTAATCTCCAAAGTGGCAGCTAGTCGGATTAATCCAAGAGAATTGGTTCAATTGAAGAAAGCTTTGCAACAAATTCCACTGATTAAAGAGCTATTGAGTAAGCAGGTTTATCTGTCTAAATGGGCAGATAGATTAGATGCTTGCCAGTATTTGGTGGAGAAAATAGAAATGGCGCTAAGAGAAGATGCTCCTATGTTGGCACATCAAGGTGGGATCGTCAAGTCGGGGTATTTAGAGGAATTGGATGAATTGCATCAATTGTCTTCAAACGGAAAAGAGTACTTACAAGATTTGCAAAGAAGGGAAGTAGAACGAACCGGTATAACGTCCTTAAAAGTTGCCTATAACAAGGTTTTTGGCTATTATTTAGAGGTAACTAATGCCCACAAAGATCGGGTACCTGCGGAGTGGATTAGGAAACAAACGCTCGTAAATGCGGAAAGATATATTACGGATGAACTGAAGATTTATGAGGAGAAAATTCTCAGTGCGGAGGATAGAATTGCGCAGATTGAATATGATATTTTTCAGGAATTAATTCGTGAAGCGTTGAAATATTTGGAGCAGATTCAATGGAATGCGCTGGGTATAGCCACTTTAGATGTGCTTCAAAGTTTTGCTTCCATAGCAAAAAAACAAGGTTATGTGCAGCCTGAAATAGTGGATGAAGATGCCATTGACATTAAGGAGGGCCGTCATCCTGTCATTGAGCAGCAGTTGCCCTCAGGGGAATTATATGTTCCCAATGATGTGTATCTGGATAATGAAACCCAACAAATCATTATGATCACTGGTCCTAATATGGCGGGGAAATCTGCTTTGTTACGTCAAACGGCATTAATTGTACTAATGGCTCAAATGGGTTCATTTGTTCCTGCAAAATCGGCGCGAATTGGTCTGGTAGACAAAGTATTTACGCGGGTTGGAGCCTCAGATAATTTATCAAAAGGAGAATCTACCTTCATGGTAGAGATGACTGAAACTGCCGCCATTTTAAATAATTTATCTAATCGATCGCTGGTGTTGTTGGATGAAATAGGACGTGGAACTTCCACCTATGATGGAGTTTCCATGGCCTGGGCCATAGCTGAGCATTTACATAATCATCCCAAAAGCAAAGCCAAGACACTATTTGCTACCCATTACCATGAATTGAATCAATTGGCAGATGATTTTCCTCGAATCAAAAATTTTCATGTTTCGGTGAAAGAAATGGGGAATAAAATCATCTTTTTGAGAAAGTTATTGCCTGGTGGTTCGGCACATAGTTTTGGTATTCATGTGGCTCAAATGGCTGGTATGCCTACTGCTTTGGTATTGCGGGCACATGAAATTTTAAGGCATTTAGAGAAGGATCATATCAAAGAAGATCAAGAGGAAAAATTGAAGCAAATGCCTAAGGCTAATTATCAATTGAGTCTTTTTGGAGCTGAAATTCCTGCGAGTTTGCAAGAGGTAAATGATCAGTTAGAGAAACTTGATGTCAACGCGCTTTCGCCTATTGAGGCCTTGTTGAAATTGAATGAGCTGAAACAACTTTATCAGTCTAAGTGATTGATTATCAGAAATTAAAATCAATTTTGTATTCGGCAAAATTGTTGATTAATTTCTTACATCTAGCCCCCAGTTCAATTTGTTTCTTAGGGTTTGAAGAAAGTCGTCACCTGGAATTTTAATTAATTTGGCGGGGAAGACAGCTTTTTGAACTTCTATGCTGAATTGACTGTCCAATACTTTGGAGCGGGAATCAATGGAAATCAAGAAATTTTGACTTCTACTACTCACTTCAAATCGTAATTGAGAATCGCTGGAAACTACCAGTGGACGCACATTTAAGTTATGTGGACTCATTGGAGCAATGATGAATATATCGGAGCCAGGCATGACTAATGGACCTCCGACAGATAGAGAATAGCCGGTAGAGCCTGTAGCTGTAGAAACGATCAATCCATCTGCCCAATAAGAATTCAGGTAATTTCCATCGACATAGGCCTTGATGACAATCATGGAGGAAGTATCTGTTTTCATGATACCCACTTCATTGAGTCCAAAGGATTGATTGGCGAATAAATCGACTTCTGATTTGACAGACACCAAACTACGTTCCTCTACCCTGAAATTCCCTTGAATTAGGAAATCCAAGGCTTGGGAAACTTCTTGCGGCGAAATAGTAGCCAAGAATCCTAACCTTCCCGTATTAATACCCAGAATAGGAATCATTTTATCTCCTATGTGGGTCAATGTTTCTAGTAAGGTACCATCACCCCCTATGCTCCAGGCCATGTCAACTCCTTGTGGTCCCATTAAGGAAGAGTAAGCAGGAATATGGTCTACCTCAAAATCGTGTGATAATAAGTGAGTTTTAAAACTATCTGAAAGAGTGATGTCACAGTTCTTAGAAAGAATATTGCTCCATAGTTGTTCCATCAGGCTTTTAGTGTCACCTGTAAATGGTTTTCCATGAATGGCAATTTTTAAACTCACAATTAAGGATTTAAGTATTTTAATAGTAAATCAAATCGGAGTTTGTCTACATCCTCGTTCGGCCCAAAAGCAAATGCTTTTTCGATGGCAATGTCATGTCTTTCTAAACTTTTAACCAAACGAGCAAACTGATCAGTTTGAACTTGAATGATCCATTCTGGTAAGGCTTGTGGATTCTTTTCAGAGCGGTGTAAGCAGCTACGGACCATTAGGCCTTTATGCTCTTCTACTAAACGTAAAACAACGCTCATGGAATCTCGTTGTGCATGAAAAGACATGCGAATGATTCCTCCGTTTTTGGCTTCTAGACCCGAATGAATGAACATTTGAGCTAAAACGTCTTGATGTAAATACCCCATCCATCTACCTTCTTCATTGATGACAGGTAATAAATTAAAACCGGTACTTTCAAACAGAGGAAGGCTGGCCAAGATGTCTTCTTCCAATTCTAATTTATCGCCATTGAAAGAGGGTTGAATATCTTTTAATTTGGCGGAAGATGAGATAGATTTTTCTATTTCTGTGGCAGAGATGGAACCTATCCATTTTTTATTGTCCACAACGCTTAGTGCTGTTACCTTATTAGCTTGAATAAGTTTCAGCGCTTTTTGTAGGCTATCTTGCAAAGTAAGTGTGGGATAGTCGACAGATAAATAAGATAGGGCTAACATGGCTAAACTTTCGTTTTTTGTAGCCATTTATCAAGAATGGCATTGAATTCATTAGGTCTTTCCATCATGGGTGCATGGCAGCATTTATCAATAAATTGTAATTCTGAACCGCGAATTAATTGATTGAATTCATGTCCTACATGCGGAGGAGTGATGGTATCATTTAAACCCCATATAAGTAAAGTAGGGGTGTTAATATGGACAATATCTTTGGCCATATTATTCCTTTGAGCTGATTTAGCGATGGCGATAATTCGCATCACTTTGGGTATGCTGTTGGTTATTTCAAAGACCTCATCCACTAGCTCTTTACTAGCTGTTTTTGGGTCATAAAATGTATACTCAACACGCTCTTTGATGTATTCATAATTTCCACGTTTAGGGTAAGAGCCACCCATGGAATTTTCAAATAAACCTGAAGAACCGGTTAGTATGAGTCTTTGTACCTTTTCTGGATGTCTTAAGGTATAAATAAGTGCTACATGTCCTCCTAAGGAATTACCAATTAGGCTGAATTTATCCAATTGTTTAAAGGCGACAAAGTCTTCTACAAAAACCGTTAAACCCTCACAACCTGCCTCTTTGATAGGCATATCATGTATAGGCATTAATGGTATAATGATTCGATAATTTGATTTGAAGTGGGAAATTACTCCTTCCCAATTGCTCAGAGCTCCGAAAAGTCCATGAAGCATCAATAATATTTCCCCTTTACCCTCATCGATATAGTGATAACCGTTTTCCTCCTTAATTTTGTAATTCATTCCAGGGAATCATTTAATGTGCAAAGTAATAAAAAAGACTTTAAACTTTTGTAAGTTGAAAGAGTTTGTTTAAATATAAATTTAACATGAAACCAATCGTCATTATTGGAGCTGGTATTGCGGGCTTACAGGCGGCCAATGTGCTGTATGAGGCCAACATTCCATTTATTCTTATTGAAAAACAAGCTCAGGTAGGAGGTAGAGTACAAAGTGAACATTTTCAAGGCTTTATACTTGATCATGGCTTTCAAGTCTTACAAACTTCATACCCTGAAGTGCAGCGTAGTTTGCGTTTGAAGGATTTGGATTTATCTTATTTTGATGCAGGAGCCTACCTCTGGTTGGATCATACTTGGACCAGTTTTTACAGTCCTTGGCAGCATACATTTGCCTTATTTCAAGCATTTGAAAAGGGAATTATTCACTTTTCAGATTTGTTTAAATTGGCAAAACTTTGGTTGAGAATTCAATGGGATGCCACTCCAGAAACCAATCTGCAGCTTAGCTCGTGGGAATACATTAAATCCTTGAATTTTTCGAACAACTTTCGCGAGTCATTTTTGAAGCCCTTTTTTCAAGGCATATTTTTAGATAATCAACTGTCGCAGCCGGCTTCTTTGTTTTTGTTTTATCTGAAACAGTTTTTGGAAGGAAAGGCCGCAATTCCTAAGGCAGGAATGGGGGCTATTTCCCAACAATTACTAGATGTTTTACCTCCAAGTTGTGTCAGATTAGGGGTAGAAGTCAAGAGTTTAGAAAATGGGAAGGTGGAGTTAAGCAATGGAGAGGTTCTGGATTACCATAAAGTTATTTTGGCAGCTAATCCAACCGCGGCAGCTACTTTATTGGATATTCCGTTGGCCAAGGGAGCGATCTTGCAAAGTAAAACATTTTATTTCTCTGCAGATAAATTTGAGAATGAAGGAAAACTCTTGCATTTGATTCCTCAAAACGAAGAATCTGAAATTTTACATTTTACCTGTTTAAGTAAGATAAATCCCCATTGTGCTCCCCAGGGAAAAGTATTGATGTCGGTTACTACCTTAAAAGTTGATATTTCCGAGGGTGAAGTTTTGCGAGAGATGGAAAAATACCTGTGCCAGGGTAAATTAAATTGGAAATTTTTGAAAGCATTTAGCATTCCCGAATCTTTGCCTAAACAAGGTTTTTGGAAGCATATTAAACAGAAAGCTCATAAAAAGGGAATTATCTTGACAGGAGATTATACCCAATATCCTTCTTTGCAGGCCGCATTTGCCTCCGGACGTTTGGCCGCTGAATCTGCGATTAGCTGATTTTTGTCAATATTTATTTTAGCATACCAAGTATTGGTATATTTGTCTTACGAAAATTAAGCCCAATGAAAGGATATTTATTTTTATTTATCATTGTTTGGATTTCAGCTTGTCAATCTGGTAATCCTAATTACCAGCAAGAGGCAGCCAATCCTGAATTTTTAATTCGCTCAGAAGTCATGCTCACGGAGAGTATCATTCATGATATTTTCGCACCTCCAGTTTCTTCTAGGATTTATATGTATGCTAGTATTGCGGGTTATGAGGCCGCATTGCATGGTAACAAGGGATATCGCTCACTGGTGGGGCAATTGAACGGTTTTGAAAAAGTAGCTCAGCCTAATCCAGGTGAAGAATATTGTTTTCCTGTGGCATCAGTCAGAGCTTATTTGGCAGTAGGTAAAAAATTGACATTTGCTCAAGAACTTTATGCGGAATTTGATAAAAAACTAGAGGCGGATTATAAGAAAATTGGTATACCCCAAGATGTGTATGAGCGCTCTATTGCATTCGGTGATTCTGTAGCTGAGTCCATTATGAAATATGCAGCTAAAGATAATTATAAACAAACACGAGGATTTAGGTTTACAGTTACTAATGCCCCGGGGACTTGGACTCCAACGCCACCGGCATACATTGATGCCGTGGAACCTTACTGGACGAAAATAAGACCAGCCGCACTAGATTCTTCTTCCCAATTTCGCGCACCAGTTCCTAGTCATTTCGATTTAACACCCGGAAGTCCATATCATAAGGAAGTGATGCAAGTTTATGAAACAGTCAAAAATTTGACCAACGAGCAGCGGGACATTGCTAATTTCTGGGATTGCAATCCATTTAAAATGAATATAACAGGGCATGCCATGTTTGCGACCAAAAAAATGTCGCCAGGTGGACATTGGTTGGGTATAGCGGGACAAGTATCAAGACAGCTAAAGAAGAATTACATAGAAACTGCTGAGGCTTTTGCCTTGACGTCCATTGCTATTTTTGATGGATTTATTTCTTGTTGGGATGAAAAATATCGTTCCATTAGAATTCGTCCTGAGACGGTTATCAATGCATCCATCGATAAAACTTGGATGCCTGTTTTACAGACACCTCCCTTTCCAGAATATACCTCAGGTCATAGTACCATTTCTAGATCAGCTGCAGTTGTTTTAACGAAGTTGTTTGGAGAAAATGTTGCTTTTAATGACTCTACAGAAATTCCTTATGGCCTTCCTCCAAGGAAATTCAATTCCTTCATTCAGGCATCTGATGAGGCTTCTATTAGTCGACTTTATGGAGGAATCCATTTCTGGCCCGCTTTGGATGAGGGAGCGAAGCAGGGGCAAAAAGTGGCGGATTGGTTGACTCAAAAAGTTAAGACTCGCTAATGAAAAGGGATATAACTTCCAAGGCAGATATTGAAGTTTTTGTTGATGCATTTTATAAAAGTATGACCTCAGATGATTTGGTGGGTCATATATTTTTGGATGTCATGAAAGTGGACTGGGATCATCACCTACCTAAAATGTACGATTTTTGGGAAATGCTCTTATTGGATGGGCATTCCTATCGTGGTGCACCCATGCAACCACATTTAATGGTAAATCAAGTTATCCCCTTGTCTAAAGCCCATTTCGAACATTGGATTAGCTTGTTTACCCAAACCATTGATTCCTTATTCGAAGGGCCTAAAGCGGAAGAAGCTAAGACGAAGGCATTTAATATAGCTCAAACCTGGGCTTATAAATTTGACTACTTAAACAAGTTGGAGAAATAATCAAATTATCAACTTGCTGCGGTGTAAAATCGAAATTTTTTATTTGCTTGAACAACGTTGACAAGGTTTAAAACCTTGTCAACGTTGTTTTTGGTCAATGGGTAAGCTACAAGGAAATGTAGATTTTATGCTTATCCAGCCAAACAGCAATGCCTCCAATCAGTCCTAACACGACGAGGGAATTAACCAATTCGGCCCAATTTTCAGTGATGTGCAATTTTTCCATAAAGCCTCCAACAAATACAAAGGATGCTTTATTGAGCCATTGTGGACCTACAGATTCAAAGAACAAATAAATAAAAATAGAGTTTTTCCCAAAGGATAAAATATATTTCGGCGCAGGTAAAATGGGCTTGCTTCTTTCCCAGTTTAGATAAAATGCAGCCATCATCAAAGATATCCAGCCTCCAGAGGCTAATGTGAAGGAGAGGGTAGCAGTTCTTTTTATGATGGGAATCCCAGCAAAATCTAATCCATAGCCCACTAAAAGCCCTAATATTCCCAATCCAATGAAGGTGCGTAGCACGTTCGTGGGTGATGTACTTCTATGAATGATTCTTCCCATTAATGCTCCCCAAATGGTATGCGCCGCTGTGGGAATACAATTGATGGCAATCCAATGCCCACCGCTTAATTTTCCCATTAAAAACATGTCCATGTAAGAACCAAAGTTTTTATCCGGTGTATAAGGTTCGTTATATCCTGGAATGTCACTAAATACATATAAACTATGAGAAAGTAATAATAGTAACAGGGAAGCGGCGATTTGTAGAGGAATGGAGAACCGTAATAAGAAAAAGGCAATAATGGTGGTAACGGATAATTGAGTCAGTACATTCCATAATTCAAAAACCAACCTTTCTTTGCCAAGGCAATGAAGTCCTGTACCAAATAAAAATAACAATAAGGATCTTTTTAAAACCTTTGGCCATAATGTGCCATATGTTTCACCGTTATCCAATCTTTTATAAGTTGAAAAATAGAGAGCGGCACCCGCAATCATCATAAAACCTGGTTGAATTAAATCCCAAAAATGTAATCCCTGCCATTTGACATGAAAAAATTGGGAGATAATGAAATTGTCAGGAAATAAATTGTCCAAATTATGGTACAAATCAGTACTTTCCGCGGCAAGTAGAAAGAGAATAAAGCCTCGAAAATAATCGACAGATGGTATGCGCTTGGTGATCATCGATGATATTTAAGTGTTTCAAAGGTAAGGTATTTTTTTAAATCTAATTTGTACTTTTGTTTTACTTTAAATTTTAGCATGATTGTTTCTACCCCAGGTCGAATTTGTTTATTTGGCGAGCATCAAGATTACTTAGGTTTACCCGTTATTGCCGCGGCCATTTCTAAAAGAATACAGATGAAAGGTCAGTTTCGGGCCGATAAAAAGGTTCGCTTTTCATTACCGGATGTTCAAGCTGTGGAGGAATTTGATTTGGATTTTCCTTTAGAATATACCAAAGAAAGAGACTATTTTAAAAGTGTCTGCAATGTGTTGCATCGGAATGGCTATGCCCTTGGTAAAGGTTTGGAGATAGAAGTGAAAGGAAATATTCCAATCAATTCGGGAACATCTAGTTCTTCTGCTATGGTTGTTTCCTGGGTAAAGTTTCTAAGTGAAATGTACCAAATGCACCTCAGTCAAAAGGAAGTTGGAGAGATTACCTATGAAGCTGAGGTGCTAGAATTTACTGAGCCAGGTGGTATGATGGATCAATACTCCACGGCGGTGGGGAATGTGATATTTTTACAAAGTAGACCTAAAATTTCTATAGAAACCTATGCCAGAGAATTGGGAACGTTTGTTTTAGGAGATTCTTTGGAGGCCAAGGATACTTTGAAAATTTTGGCGCATGTCAAGTTTGGAATGTTGAGTGGCCTAGATAAAATTAAAAAGATTAACCCAAGTTTTGATTTAGAAAAGGCAAGCCTAGAAGATTGTTTACCTTATCAATCCAGCATAAATGAAGCCGAGTGGATTTTACTTCAAGCCAATATTTCCGATCGGGATATATTGTTAGAGGCGAAAGCCATGTTTGAAGGAAAGCAAACCTGGAGTGATGAAAAATTGGGAGATTTACTAAACCAACATCAGTTAAACCTAAGAGAGCACAAAAAAATCTCCACATCAAAAATAGATCGCATGATTCAAGCTTCCTTGGAAGCGGGTGCTTTGGGAGCGAAAATTAATGGCTCTGGCGGAGGTGGTTGCATGTTTGCTTATGTGCCCAATAACCCTGAAAAAGTGGTTGCCGCCATTGAGAAAGAAGGGGGAAAAGCCTACATCATTCGAGTGGATGAGGGGACAAAAGTTGAAAAAGAAAGTTTGTTTTATTAATACCAGACATGAAAAAAAGATTATTGATTTTAGCGGGTGGAATGGCTTCTCGTATGAAGAAGGCCTTGTCAGAAGGAAGTGATTTAGATCCTAATTTGGTAGCTCAAGCTAATTCTGTTACTAAAGGAATGATTCAAGTCGGGAAAAATGGAAAAACCCTAATTGACTACCAATTATACAATGCTCATCTAGCAGGAATAGAGGAAGTGATGCTTTTGTTGCATCCAACAGATCAAGTAACGCAAGAATATTGTGAAGATTTAATGTCTAGAGATGCTTGCTGGGGGATGAAAATTGTTTTTGCCCGTCAGCAAATACCTGCGGATCGTGAGAAACCTGCTGGCACAGCTGATGCCGTTTACCAAGCTTTAATGCAGCATGAAGATTGGCAAAAAGGTAGAGTGATTGTGTGTAATTCCGATAATCTATATTCTGTGAATGCGCTCAAGACACTTTGGGCTACTGAACATGAACAAGCTTTGATTTCATATCACCGGGATAGCCTATTATACCCAGCTGAACGAATATCTGCTTTTGCTCTAATCCGCACGGATGCGGAAGGCTATTTGTTGGAAATCATTGAAAAACCTACAGCTCAGCAGGCGGAGGAATTGATGGCTCAGCTAGGAAGACTAGGTGTGAGTATGAATATATTTGTGTTTGAAGCTTCTACTTTTTTACCCTACTTAGCCAAAACGCCCTTTCACCCTGTGCGTAATGAAAAAGAATTACCAACTTCAGTCGCTCTGTTTGGGGAAGGTACTGGAAGAGGTTTTTACGCCATTCCATTAGCTGAAAACGTTCCCGATCTAACTTCTAAAGAGGATATATTAGTGATGCAAAAGTATTTGGAAGATACTTATGGGGATTTTTAATGGAATTTAAAAGCTGTAGAGATTAATCAAACCTGCTTTTGTTTCCATGATTTTCTTCCTTTTACTAAAATATTTCAAAATAAATGGAGTAATTTAAAGAAAAAATGTGCTTTTGCTAATAAATTAAAACACTCAGTTTCCCTCAATTTATCCTTTACTCATGACCATCGCCATTGTAATCTTGTGTATTTGCCTGCTCGTTTTTTTGATAACCTATCAAAAGGTAAATGCCTTTATTGCGTTTTTGATCATAAGTCTAACGACAGGTTATTTATTAGGCTTGCCGTTGGGGGATTTAGCCAAATCAGTTCAGAAAGGAATAGGAGATACCTTGGGATCTTTGGTCACTATCATTGTATTGGGAGCCATGCTGGGTAAACTGGTCGCGAGTAGTGGGGCAGCTCAACAAATCTCTGGAAGTTTGATTCAGGCATTTGGTCAAAAAAATATGGCATGGGGGTTGATGTTAACGGGTTTTATCATTGGTATTCCTTTGTTTTATAATGTGGGTTTTGTGTTGATGATACCTTTGATTTTTTCATTGGTTCATCAGTTTAAATTGCATCCATTGATGACGGGTATTCCTATGATGGCTTCCCTGTCAGTAGCGCATGGCTTTTTGCCACCTCACCCGTCGCCGGCTGCCCTAGTGGCTCAGTTTAATGCGAATATGGGTACTACTCTTTTTTATGGCATCATCGTATCCATTCCAGCCATCATCTGTGCGGGTCCTATTTTTTCCAAGACTTTAACGAATATGCCTATTCGTTCATTGAAGGCGTTTCAAGGGGATGAAATTCCAGCCTCTCAATTACCCAGTAGGACATCCAGTTTTATTACGGCATTATTTCCCGTCTTTTTATTGGTATTGACGACTTTGGCTGATATAAAAATGGATAAGAATTCAGCATGGACTCCCTGGATTCATTTAATAGCCGACCCTTCCATGGTCATGTTAATTGCCATCTGTGTGGCAACCTATACCCTAGGTTTACGAATGGGGAAAAAAATGGAAGAAATTATGCACATTTATACAGATGCGGTAAAGGATGTGGCCATGATTTTATTGATTATTGCTGGGGCGGGATCATTGAAAGAAGTTTTGTTAGTTTCTGGCGTTAGTAAAGAAATTGCAGGCTATTTGCAGACTTTACCTTTTCCTCCTTTGGTATTGGGTTGGTTGATGGCAGCCATTATTCGCGTTTGTGTAGGTTCTGCCACCATTGCAGGATTGACAGCCGCTGGTATGATTTATCCTATTGTCTCCACGGGACTTGTTAATCCCAATCTCATGGTATTGAGTATAGGTGCTGGGAGTTTAATGTTTTCGCATGTCAATGATACCGGCTTTTGGTTATTTAAAGAGTACTTTAATTTGTCTGTGAAAGAAACCATTCGTTCTTGGTCACTTATGGAAAGTATTGTATCTATCGTAGGCCTACTAGGTGTGCTTGTGGTGGATCAGTTTATTTAATGGTTGAGTCATTATTTTTTTAAGAAAAAGTTGACTTTATTCAATTTCTCTAGGAAAAATTCAATATCAAATTTTGCTAATTTGTGCATTTAGGCATTTTTTCGCCTGTGAGCTTGTCTTTATACATAATTTTCTTTGGTATCTATTGGAAAATTTATAATTTGCCAAAGTTTTCAAATTATTTTTTCATTAAATAAACTAAGTCAATATGAAAAAACTCTTACTAGTGATGGCACTAGTGGCGACTGCATTCAGTACGTTGCTAGCCCAATCAAGGGTGGTTACCGGTAAGGTGACTGCTTCAGAGGATGGCGCTGCGCTTCCGGGCGTAAGTGTTAGCCTTAAAGGTACCTCGCGTGGTGTTACCACCGCAGCTGATGGTTCGTACAAAATCAGTGTAGACAACGGAGCAGCTCTTCAGTTCTCTTTTGTGGGTTACAAAGCTCAAACAATCAATGTAGGAAGCCAAAGCACAATCAACGTTGTGTTAGCAGCCGATGCAGCTGAATTGAGTGAGGTTGTTGTAACTGCCTTGGGTTTGACACGTACCAAAAACTCTTTGCCTTATGCTGCACAGCAAGTAAAAGGAGACGAGTTAACTCGTGTTAGATCAGGTAATGCATTTTCTGCTTTATCTGGTAAAGTAGCAGGTCTTCAAATTATTCAGGGTAATGCGATTGGTGGTTCCACTAACGTGGTTATTCGTGGTAACAAGTCCTTGACTGGTAACAACCAAGCTTTATTTGTAGTAGATGGTGTACCTGTAGATAACTCTGTTAAGAACACTTCTAATCAGCAAACTGGACGTGGTGGTTATGACTACGGTAACGCTGCTGCGGATATCAACCCAGATGATATCGAGTCTATGACTGTATTGAAAGGTGCTGCTGCAACGGCTCTTTACGGTTCTCGTGCTTCTAACGGTGTAATCATGATTACTACTAAGAAAGCGAAAAAAGGTTTAGGTTTGACAGTTAATGCTGGTTTAACGGTAGGAACTATTGATAAATCAACATTTGCTACTTACCAAAACCAATATGGCGCGGGTTATTCAGATCCATACCAAAAAGATGGTTTCTTGTATTTCGATGCTAACGGTGATGGTACTAAGGATTTAGTTATCAATACAGCAGAGGATGCTTCCTATGGAACTAAATTTAATCCTTCATTGATGGTTTATCATTGGGATTCATTTGATCCTGCAGGTCCAAATTACTTAAAGGCTAAGCCTTATGTAGCGGCTGCTAATACTCCAGTGAAGTTTTATGAGACAGCTATTTCCAACAACATTAACGTTCAATTGGATGGAGCTACCGATCAAGGAACTTTCAAGTTAGGATTTACTCGTAACGATGAGCGTGGTACTTTACCTAACTCAAGCGTGATCAAGAACATCATGAACTTAGCTGGTTCATACAATATCTCGAAGAAAGTAACAGCATCTGCTGCAGCTAACTTCTCAGTAATTGATGGTAAAGGTCGTTATGGTTCTGGTTATAGTGGATTGAACGTGAACCAAAACTTCCGTCAGTGGTACCAAACTAACGTAGATATCTTAGAGCAAAAAGAAGCTTATTTCAGAAATCAACAAAACGTAACTTGGAACTGGTCTGATCCTTCAAGTGCTGCTGGTTTGAAACCAATTTATACAGACAACTACTACTGGACTCGTTATCAAAACTACCAGAACGATACTCGTTCTCGTATTTTTGGTAATGCCATGTTGAACTACAAAGCTGCTGACTTCTTGAATTTCATGGGTCGTGTGACAATTGATACGTACAATGAATTCCAAGAGGAGCGCATTGCAGTAGGTAGCCAAGGTGTTCCCGCTTACAGCCGTTTCGATCGTACTTTCCAAGAGCTTAACTACGATTTGATGGGTAACTTTGACAAGGAAATCCTTTCAGGTTTAAATATGAAAGCCTTAGCTGGTTTGAACTTGCGTAAATCTTATGTTCGTTCTATTTCTGCTGCTACTAATGGTGGTTTGATCGTACCAGGTTTATACTCTATCGCTAACTCTAGAGGTACTGTATCAGCTCCTTCAGAAAACTATAACCCACGTGAGGTATTTGGTGTATTCGGAGGTTTGACCTTTACTTACAAGGATTTCTTAACTTTAGATGGAACTATCCGTCAGGATAAGTCTTCCACTTTGCCAGTTGCTAACAATGCTTATTTATACTACGCTGGATCAGCTAGCTGGTTATTCTCTCACCACATTGAAGACCTTCCATGGTTGACTTCTGGTAAATTGAGATTGAACTACGCAACTGTAGGTAATGATGCTCCTTGGGGATCTATCAAGAACGTATATGACAAACCAGATCCATTTGGTTCGACTATCTTGTTCTCAGCTCCTTCTACTCAAAACAACCCATTCTTGAAGCCTGAGCAAACTCAGTCTAAAGAGATCGGTTTAGAGATGGCTTTCTTGCAAAATCGTTTAGGTTTTGACTTTACTTATTACCACACGAATACTTTAGATCAAATCTTACCTGCTTCAGTTTCTTCTGCAACTGGTTTCTCTAGTACATTCGTAAACGCTGGTAATATTGAAAACAAAGGTTTCGAGGTTAGTTTATATGCTACTCCAATCAAAACACCTGATTTCTCTTGGAATGTAAATGTGAACTGGACTAAGAATAACAGCTTAGTATTGAGTTTATACAACGATAGCAAAAACTTGCAATTGGCTACTTTCCAAGGTGGTGTTAGTTTAAATGCTACAGTAGGTCAGCCTTACGGTATCTTACAAGGAAAGACTTGGAAGACTTTGAATGGTCAAAAATTAGTGAAGGCAAATGGACGTTATGACATTACTTCTACTACTACTAACAATATCGGTAATGTAAATCCAGATTGGATAGGAGGTATCAATAACTCATTCAAATATAAGAATGTAACATTGAACTTCTTAATCGACATGAAGCGTGGTGGTAGCGTATTTTCATTGGATCAATACTACGGACAAGCAACAGGTGTATATCCTGAGTCAGTTGTGTTGAATGATAAAGGAAATCCTTCTCGTTCGCCAATTGCTGAAGGTGGTGGTGTGATTATGCCAGGTGTTTTAGCTGATGGTTCTGTTAACACAATCCGTGTAGAGAACGATTACGGTACATTTGGTTATGCACAGAATCCAGCAGCTGCATTCGTATACGATGCTAGTTATATCAAATTAAGAGAGGCAAACATTGTTTACTCTTTACCTAGTTCGGTTGTACGTAAATTAGGAGGTGTTAAAGGAGTTGATTTGTCAATTTTCGGTAGAAACTTGTGGATCATCCAAAAATATGTTCCTTATGCTGATCCTGAAGAAAACCTTTCAGCAGGTAATATTCAAGGAAATCAATCAGGGGCTTATCCAACTACTCGTTCGATTGGATTTAACATCAAATTATTATTCTAATTATCCTAAAATTTGATAAAGATGAAAAAAATATTTTTAGTTTTTGTACCACTTTTGCTCCTTGCATCGGCTTGTACAGAAGATATTTCTCAACTGAACGTTGAGACTAAAAGGCCAGCAGCAGTACCTGCTCCTACCTTATTTTCAAATGCGATAAAGACAATTTCCGGATCTTTAGCATCTGCTAGTGTTAATACGAATGTATTCCGTTTTACGGTTAGCCATTGGGCTATGTCTACTTATCAAGATGAAGCTCAGTATGATTTTGCAACACGTAACATCCCTCAAGGATGGTGGACAACCATGTACCGTGACGTAATTGCGGATTTACGTGAGTCTGCTAAATTGATCAATGCTGATGCTTCTTTGAGCGCAGGAGAAAAAGCGAATAAATTAGCTATTCTAGATGTGATGGAGGTTTATACTTACAGTATTTTAGTGAATACTTTTGGTAATATTCCATACTCTGAGTCCTTGAATCCAGCTATCTTATTTCCTAAATACGATGATGCTAAAACTGTGTCTACCGATTTAATCAATCGTTTGAATGCAGATATCTCTAAAATGAATGCTTCTGCTGCAGGTTTTGCTTCTGCTGAAGATTTAATTTACAAAGGATCTGTTTCTAAGTGGATTAAGTTTGCTAACACCCTTCGTATGAAATTGGGAATGATCCAAGCTGATGTAGACGCTACTTTAGCCAAGACAGCTGTTGAATCTTCCGATGCAAATGCAATCTCTTCTGCTGCTGACAATGGTTTGTTTACCTACATGGCCGCTTCTCCTAACCAAAATCCATTATATGTGGATATCGTGCTAGGTGGTCGTTCTGACTATATCGCTGCGAAAGATTTAATGGATAAGTTAATTGGCTGGAATGATCCACGTAAAAGTGCTTACTTTACTCCTAACAATGCTGGTGTTTACGCTGGTGGTATTGTTGGAAAAGGAAATACTTACGTAGACTTCTCTCGTGCAGGTACTAAAGTTATCGATGCTTCGGCTCCATATGTTTTGGCTGATTATGTAGAGACTGAGTTTTTACGTGCTGAAGCTAAAGAAAGAGGATTTAATGTAGCAGGTACTGCTGAGTCTCACTACAACAATGCGATTCGTGCTTCTATCATTTACTGGGGTGGTACAGCTGCTGATGCTGATGCTTATTTAGCTCAAGCTGACGTTGCTTATTCCACTGCTGCTGGAGATTGGAAACAAAAAATCGGTACTCAGAAGTGGATTGCTTTATATAACAGACCTTATGAAGGATGGGTAGAAATTCGTCGCTTAGACCAACCTAAGATTTCAACTCCAGTAGGAGCTAAGTCTGGTTTCCCTACTCGTTTAACTTATGCTGCAAATGAGCAAACTTTAAATGGAACTAACTACACTGCTGCAGCTTCTGCGATTGGTGGTGATGTGGTAACAACTAAATTATACTGGGATAAATTCTAGTTATTTTTAGTATAAAGTTTATTTACATATTTTGAAAAAATGGGGCCTCTTTTGGGGCCCCATTTTTATTTTTAATCAAATGAAAACAATTTTTTAACAATTTGGTTAATAAATTTGTATGGGGTATTCGTGCATTTATGTATGTTATCTCAACTTATTTCTCATAATCAAACTAAATAAAATGAAAAAACTATTACTCCTCGGGGTATTGATGGTGGCTTCATGTGCCCCATTAATAGCTCAAATGAAACAGGTTACAGGGAAGGTGACCTCATCAGATGATGGAAGTGCCTTGCCAGGTGTCAGTGTAAGCGCAAAAGGTTCAGCGCGTGGAACCACAACCTCTGCAGATGGTTCATACAGTATTCAGGTGGCAGACGGTGCCTCCTTGGTATTTAGTTTTGTGGGTTATACCAGCCAAACCCTTCCTGTTGGAAATCGCTCTGTCATCAATGTTCAGTTAGCATCTGATAACAAACAGTTAAGTGAAGTTGTGGTTGTAGGTTACGGTACCAAAAAACGCACAGAGTTTACTGGTTCAGCTTCTACCATTAAAGCAGCAACCATTGCTGAAAGACCAGTTCAAAGCTTTTCACAAGGTTTGACTGGACAAGCGGCTGGGGTAAACATCACTCAACCTAATGGACTTTTGAATAACCCTCCAGTTATTCGTGTGCGTGGTTTGAGTTCATTGTCCCTTAGCTCTTTCCCTTTGGTAGTGATTGATGGTATACCTATCAGTACAGATAACGTTTCTGCCAACTCAACTACCAACAACCCATTAGCCGATATTAACCCTTCTGACATTGAGTCTATCGACGTGTTAAAAGATGCGGCTTCAGCAGCTATTTATGGTTCTAGAGCAGGTGCCGGTGTTTTATTGATTACTACTAAGCGTGGTAAATCAGGTAAGGCTAAAGTATCCATTGACTCTTGGGCAGGAGTAAGTCAGGCAGTTCGCTTACCAGATGTGTTGAATGCTCAGCAATACATGGATCACAAAAACATGGCGATTGCCAATGCTCTTTTGTTAAATCCTAATGCAGTAACATCTACTCAGCGTAACTCTGAGAACAAATCATTTTTACCTAACTACAATCCTGATGGAAGTTTAATTGATACCGACTGGTACAAAGAGGTTTATCAGACAGCAGTGTCTCAAAACCACAACATGACTATCACTGGTGGAAACGATAAGACTAGCTATTATTTTTCTGGGGGCTATTCTGACCAAGATGGTTTCTTGAGAAATAACACTTTCCAACGTCGTTCAGGTCGTTTTAATTTAGATCATCAAGCGACCAAATGGTTGAAATTAACTACCAATATCAACTATTCTAACACCTTCAACAGAGCCCCTATGTCAGGTTCTAATGCTGGTGGTGCTTTTAATACATCAGGTTTGGGTCGTATTGCAGTAGCGCAAGTGCCTAACTTGCCAGCATATTTACCAGATGGTTCATACAACTTAGAAAACAATACGGTTGGCCGTATGAATAACTTATTACCAGCTCAGTTCCCTAACCCAGCGGTAGTTCGTGATTTGGATAAGATTACTTCTGAGAATACTCGTTTGATTGCCAATTTAGGTGCTGAAATTCGTATTTTGGAAGGTTTAACTGCTAAAACTTCCTATTCATGGGATCGTAGAAATACGGAAAATATCCGTTTCTTTAACCCTTTCAATGGTGATGGTTGGTCAACATCTGGAGATGCTTATAACAACACAGCTCGTTCGGACAACTGGAACTGGATCAATACCTTACAGTATAATCTAACTTTAGCAGAGAAGCATAATTTTTCAGCGATTGTAGGTTCTGACGTTCAAAAGACTCGCGTATTAAACTGGGGTGCTCAGCGTCAAACATTAGCCGATTTCTTCTTTACTGATTTCCAAGGAAACTTTGGTACTAACTTGGCGGCTGGTAATGGAATATATCAAGTATCCTACGAGGCATACTTCGCTAACTTGAGTTATAACTTCAAAGGAAAATACTTTGTAAGTGGTAACATCCGTCGCGATGGTAACTCGGCTTTATCGACAGAAAACCGTTGGGGTGATTTCGGTGGAGTATCCTTGGGTTGGACTGTGTCTGAAGAAGAATTCTTCAAAAACATGGATCTAGGAAATACTATTTCATCTTTCCGTTTGAAAGCTAGTTATGGTAAAGTGGGTAACGGTAACGTTCCAAATGCTTATGGTTCTTACTCTACATTTGGATCAGGATTGTACGGAGCTGTTCCGACTTTATCCTTTAACCAAGCGGGTAATAAGGATTTGAAATGGGAAACTTCTGCTCAAACTAACGTAGGTTTAGACCTAAGTTTCTTAAATGATCGCATCACTTTAGAGGCAAACTATTATTACAAGGATATCAACAACTTGATTTTGAACGTGCCGCAAGCACCTTCTAAAGGTATCCCAGGAAACTCTATTTTGGCGAACGTGGGTGCGATGTACAATAAAGGATTTGAGATTGCTTTAACAGCTACTCCAATCAATACAGGTAAATTTAGCTGGAATACCAACCTGAACTTTGCTACCAATGAAAACATGGTGACTTCCTTGGTGGATGCTAATACCCCAATTTTGACGAATACTTCTGGTTTAGAGGCAACTTCTATCACTAAAGTAGGCTATTCAGCCGCTCAAATTTACGGTGTAAAAACAGGAGGAGTTAACCCAGCTAACGGCCGCAGAATTTTCATCAAGAGAGATGGTACTAAAGTACAGTATTTACACCTAGGAGGTGCTAATGCTTGGACTACTTTAGATGGTAAACCTACTACTTCTCCATCTTCAGAGCAGCAAATTTTGGGAAATACACTTCCAACGTTTTATGGTGGATTTAACAATACGTTCAAGTATGCAGGATTTGACTTAGGTCTAAACTTTACATTCTCTGGAGGAAACTATATCTATAACGGATCTCAAGCAGGTTTACGTGATCAGCGTGTTTGGAATAATTCGGTAGAAGTCTTGACTTCTTGGAAAAAAGAAGGTGATATCACGGAGATTCCAAGAGCTGTTTACGGAGATAACGTATCCAATGGTTCATCGTTCTTGATTGATGCCAATATTCAAAAAGGTGATTTCTTGCGTTTACAAACAGCTACCTTGGGATATAAAATTCCAGCTGATTTAAGTCGCTTAGGAATTTCAAGTTTACGTGTATATGCTCAAGGAACTAACTTGTTCTTGTTGACGCCTTACAAAGGTGTTGACCCTGAAATCTCTTCCAATGGAGATTCTAACTTAGCTTCCGGTATCGAGAGAAACTCCATCCCTCAAGCAAGAGCATTCACTTTTGGTATTAACATCGGTTTATAATTTTAACGTATAGATAAAATGAAATTATTCACAAATAAAATAGGATATTTGACTATAGCTTTTGCTATGACGGTATCCTCCTGCAGCAAGGATTTTCTTAATGCAGTTCCTGAACTAGACCTGTCTGATGCGACAGTATTTAGTACACCTGCTCGTGTGCTTTCTCAAGTAAATGGTTTGTATGGCTCCGCGAAGAGTGGTAGCTTATTCGGTGGTCGTTATTTAATTTATAACGATATCCGTGGAGAGGAATTTGTTAACCGTACGACTAACTCGGTAACAGGTTATTCTACTTATCAAGGAAACCAAGATCCTTCTGACACGTATTTAGCTGGTTTCTGGATTCAAGGTTATTTGACTATCAACCGTGCTAACTTATTCCTAGAAGGTTTAACAGCTAATCCAAATGCAGTTTCTTCTACTTTGGCGGCTAATTACCGCGGGGAGGCTAAGTTTATTCGTGCCTTGACTTATTTTTCTTTGGTACAATTCTTTGCTAAGCCATATATCTTAGACAAAGGAGCATCTCCGGGATTGCCATTGCGTTTGAAAGGAGAAACTTCTTCTTCTAACAATAATTTGGCAAGAAGTACAGTAGCTCAAGTATATGATCAAATTTTAAAGGATTTGAATGAAGCTGAAACTGAACTTCCAGATAGTTATTCAACCGCTTTGTTAAACACAACACGTGCACACAAGAATACGGCTATCGCCTTGAAAACTCGTGTATTGTTAGCTAAGGGAGATTATGCTGGAGTTATCACTGAGGCAAATAAAATTGTTTCAGCCGCAGCTCCGTTTAGATCAACCACTCGTGTAGCACATGCTTTACAGGCAGATGTTTCTGCTGTGTTTAAGGCACCTTACACCACTACTGAGTCTATTTTCTCATTCCCTATGGATGCAACTAATGCTCCAGGTACTCAAAACCAGTTGGGATATTATTTCAATGCTGGTAACGTAGAATACTATTTGAATACAGGTTCCACGGGTATTTACAGCCATCCGCAGTTTGCTGCCACCGATGACCGTAAGACTAAGTTGACAGTAGCTACTACGGCTATTGCCAGATTCCCATCTTCAACTAAATTCAGTGGAGTATCTCCATACATCGATTTCGTGCCAAACATCCGTTATGCTGAGGTTTTATTGAACCTAGCAGAAGCTGAGGCAGAAGCGGGTAACTTGAATCGTGCAATCAGTATCTTAAATGCTGTTCACAAGCGCTCAGATGCTACTTATGAGTTTACTGGATTAGATACCAAAGCTAATGTAGTTAGAGCTATCTTGACGGAGCGTCGTATTGAGTTTTTAGCGGAAGGTTTCCGTGCTAATGACGTATTACGTAGAGGTGAGCCATTAAATTCTTTTGGAGCTGGTACTTTAATTCAACCATCAGATCCAAGATACATTTATGGTATTCCATTAGTGGAGACTCAAACTAACCCAGGTATCGGTAATTAGTAGAGTTTAATTCCCAAAAAAAAGGCTTGCCATCGGCAAGCCTTTTTTTTCTAAATTTATTAGATATTGATTAAATAAACCGTTAAACCACTAATAATATACCTATGGATTTAGTCCAATTTTCATTTTTGCAATTAGTATGGCAAATTTTCAATATAATTATTGTCTTAGCTATTTTAAGTTTGATTTATTTTAAGCTAAAATTCTTTTTTAAGAAAAGAAAGGAGGAGTGAATTATTACATCAGTCCACTGAACTTTGTAAAATTGGATTAAAATACAATGGAGTAAATTATTCTGCTAGAGATAATTTCTTGAATGAATAATCTTACAATTACATTGAACTGCTATTAATTGAGAAACTCTTTAAAAAGGTACATGCTCATCCAATAGTTAGCAACTATCAAATGAGCATGTAAAATTAGGGTAAGGTATTTTATTAAATTACCAAATCTTAATTCGGTCCTCTGGTTTCTTATACAGTTTGTCGCCAGGCTTAACATTAAATGCTTCATACCAAGCGTCCATATTTACTGGTGCACCAATGGTACGGAATTCATTCGGTGAATGTGGGTCAGTAATAATTAACTGAGCTGCTGTTTCTGGTAAAGTAGAACCGCGCCACACCTGAGCCCAAGACAGGAAGAATCGTTGATCAGGAGTAAAGCCATCAATTTTCTTTTTGGATTGTCCTTGCTTGGTCATTTTAAATGCTTCATAAGCCATGTTCAGACCTCCCAGATCTCCAATGTTTTCTCCCATGGTTAATTTACCATTTACTCGAATGGTATCTAAAATTTTATAGCCGTCAAACTGGGCACCCAATAAAGCTGTTTTGGCTTTGAATTTATTCAAGTCCTCATCGGTCCACCAATTTCTCAAAGTACCATCTTTATCGTACTTACTCCCAGAGTCATCGAATCCATGTGACATTTCATGTCCAATCACAGCTCCAATTCCACCATAATTAATAGCATCATCTGCCTTAGGATCAAAAAATGGGAATTGTAAAATTCCTGCTGGGAACACAATTTCATTCATTACCGGGCTGTAATACGCATTCACCGTAGGAGGGGTCATTCCCCAGCGGTTACGATCTACTTTCTTGCCTACTTGACTCACATTCTCTTTGAATCCCCAAGCACCTGCATTACGAATATTTTGAAAGTATTGATCACCTGAAATTTCTAATCCTTCATAAGTTCTCCACACATCCGGATAACCTACTTTAGGACGGAAAGCATGCAGCTTGTCCATGGCCTTCTTCTTGGTGGCTTCGCTCATCCAGTCTAGTTTTTGAATTCGTATCTCAAAGGCCTTTCTAAGGTTTTCAATCAATTCATTCATTCTTTCTTTCGCCTCAGGCTTGAAATACTTTCTCACATATAATTGGCCTAATAATTCACCAATGGTTCCATCAGTTAAGCTGGCCATACGTTGCCATCGAGGAGTTTGGACTTTTTGACCACTTAATAGCTGATTGAAACTAAAGCTAGCTTTCACAAATGGGCTGCTCAAATGAGTAGCAGATCCCTTTAAAATGTTCCATTGTAGGTAGGATTTCCATTCAGGAATTGAAGTTTCTTTTAATATTTGATTCACATCTTCAAAAAACTTAGGAGCGGATACCAAAATGGAATCCTGCTTCGGAACGTTCATTTGTTGGAATAAAGTCGACCAATCGATTTCAGTCGTTTTCTGTTGGAATTCGTTCCATGCGAATTTGTTGTAGGTTTTATAAGGATCACGCATTTCTACACGTGACATTTGAGCCTGAGCCAATTTCTTTTCTAAGGCAAATACCGTGGTAGCATGTGCGTTAGCTTGCTCAGAGCTGTTGCCAACTAATTCAAATAGGGTTTTGATGTAGTTCTTGTAGGCTTCTTGAATCTTGGTGCTTCTTGCGTCAGATTTTAAATAATAATCACGGTCAGGTAAGGTGGTTCCTCCTTGATATAATTGCGGCACCATTTTCTCTACATTTTTTCTGTCTTGACCCACACCAAAACTAAAAAGAGGTGAACCCATACCAGAAATTCTAAATTGAGCTAGTGCATCCAAAACCTCTTTTTTGCTAGAAATGGTATTTACTTTATCCAAATCAGGCTTGATAGGCGTATAGCCCATTTTCTCAATAGCCACGCTATCCATAGCAGCAGCGTAAAAATCGGCTACTCTTCTTTCAATACTTCCCACTGGATAGGATTTTTGATTGGCTCTAGCTTCTTCTAAAATATCCTTGACAGCTTGGATATTAAAATCTCTCAATTGATTGAAACTTCCCCAGCGGGTTTCTTTGGCGGGAATTGGATTATTCTTTACCCATGTTCCATTGGCGTATTCGACGAAATCATCCCCCGCTTTTACTTTCAGGTTCATATTTGATTTGTCAATAAACTTTTTGGGGCTTTGGGCAGTTGTATTAGCTGGGGCAACAAAAAGACCAGCCAATACCAGGCATTGGTAAATTGCTTTCATTTTCTTTAGTTTGTCGATTTATTACAATTATTTTAATTAACTCATCAATGAACAAATTGTTATCCTGTATTTTACTTTTGCTGTTGGCATTGGGAAATCTTAGTGCACAATTGCCTGTTTTAAAGACATTTAATCATGAGGCAATGATGTCGACTAAGCGGGTGGCTCCACCAAAAATCAGTCCAGATGGTATGTGGGTTATTTATTCTCAACAAATTGTGAGCTATGATGCCGATGGAAATTCCAGCGACCTATGGTTGGCTGCAACGGACGGAAGCACCGCACCAAGAAAAATTACCCATTCCAAATCCAGCGAAGACAATTATTTTTGGCATCCTACTGAAAATAGAATTTTCTTTACCGCCAAACGTGAGGGAGATGAAGCTTCACAATTATATTCTTTGGATTTATCCTTGGGTGGGGAGGCGCAGCGAATCAGTCAATTTAGTTTAGGAATAAGTAGTCCCATGATAAGTAGAGATGGGAGTAAAATTCTGTTTAGTGCCAAGGTTTTTCCAGGAGTTTTTACTGATTCTTTGAATAAGAAGAAAGCAGAGGAAAAGAAGAAATTAAAGTATAATGCACGAGTATACAATTCATTTCCTATTCGCTTGTGGGATAGCTGGTTAGATGAAAAGCAATCTCATGTATTTGTATTGGATTTATCCAATAAACAGGTGAAAAATTTATTCGCTGAGATTAGCTTAATTCAATCTCCTGGTTTTCAGTTAGGATCATTTAATTGGGCCCCAGATCAGCAGTCTGTGGTATTTACCGCCACAACGGAATTAAATACGACAGCCTATCAAAATGCCATATCCAAGTTATATCAAGTAAGCCTTGAAGGAGGCAAAGAAAAGTTGTTAGTGGATGATTCATGGGATTATGCCTCGGTCGACTTTAGTCAAGATGGGAAATATCTCATAGCTACGGGTGCAGCTTTAGATCAAACCAAAATTTACCATTTAAACAGATTGTATCGATTCAATTGGCCAGATATGTCTGGGAAAATGGAATTAATCAAGACACTGGATAGGCCCATCAATCATATGGAAATTGGTCAAAAGGAGATATTGGCTAGTGTGGAAGACCAAGGCTTCGATCGCATTATCAAAATTTCCATTCAGGATGGAACTTTTCAAAATGTATTGGGCGGAAAACAGGGTTCTTACACTCAGGTTTCAATGTCTCAAAAGGAGAATATCTTTGCTTATCAATACCAAAGTATGGCTTTGCCTGCCGAGAATTTCGTTTCATTTGCTACCAAAGAAATAGCTATTTCGAAAGCCAACGACGCAAAGTTAAAGGACTATGATTTGAAAGATCCAGAGGTATTTTGGACGGTTAGTAGAGGTAGAAAAATTAGGAGTTTTCTTTTAAAGCCCGCATCTTTTGACCCGCAAAAAAAATATCCGCTATTTGTTTTAATGCATGGAGGTCCAGCCATTTCTATTAAAGACGCCTATGGCTATCGCTGGAATCCTCATGTGTTAGCTGGTACAGAATACGTTATCGTAATGACTGATTATACGGGTTCAACGGGTTATGGAGAAAAATTTGCTCAAGACATTCAATTGGATCCATTTAGGGGGCCAGGTCAGGATATTTTAGAAGCAGCAAAAGATGCCATGAAAAGATATTCTTTCATCGATGGGAACAGACAAGCTGCCGGTGGGGCGAGTTATGGAGGGCATTTGGCTAACTGGATGCAAGCAAGTACCAGTCATTTTAAATGTTTGATATCTCATGCCGGGCTAGTGAATTCTGAATCACAATGGGGTACATCAGATTATATTTGGGGAAGAGAACTGATGAATGGAGGTGCTCCCTGGGTTCCTACCAAAACTTGGAAAGAGCAAAATCCGATGCGATATGCTGCCCAATTTAAAACACCGATTCTTTTGACGGTGGGAGAAAAAGATTTCAGGGTTCCTTTGAACAATACCATTGAAAACTGGAGTATACTTCAGCGACAAAAAGTGCCTAGCAAATTGATTGTTTTTCCAGAAGAAAATCACTGGATTTTAAAGCCAGAAAACTCCCGTTTTCATTACCAAGAAATTCGCAATTGGTTAGCTACTTATTTGAAATAAAACAAAAGCCCGAGTCAGTAGCTCGGGCTTTTAATTGAAATTATTAGATAAATAGGAATTAGTTCAGTTCAATCATTTTTCCTGTTTTCACAGATTCATCACAAGCGAATGCAATTTTTAGACTATTAACGGCATCTGCCACGTGATCACTTAGATTCCAATCTTGTATAATGGCTTGATAGAAATATTCCTGCTCACGGTCGCATAAGCCTTGGTGATCAGGCTCATCCATTAAGTTTACCCATTCATCCTCTTGAGTAAACTCATTTTCAGTATTGATACTGGAATTATGCACTCGGAGAGATTCAGTTTTAGTATGTGATTCTACGGAATCTGATTTGCCTTCTCCACCAGCTTCTTTCGCCACAATGGAAACAGAGCCAAGTGGACCGAAAACATCTTTTACAAAATAGGCAGTTTGTGAGATCATTGGACCCCAGCCTGCCTCATACCAACCTACTGATCCGTCTTCAAAATAAATTTGAAGTTGACCATAATTGTAATTGTCCGCAGGAATATCATTGGTTAATCTAGCCCCGATAGCCGAAACACGAATAGGTTTGGATCGTGTCATTTGACACATCACATCGATGTAATGCACTCCACAGTCCACGATAGGGCTTAAGCTCTTCATGAGGTTTCGGTGTACATCCCACATAAATCCATGGCTTTGTTGATTCAAGTTCATTCGCATCACCAAAGGCTTTCCTAAACCTTTGGCAATTTCAATGAATTTTATCCAAGAGGGATGATGTCTAAGAATATAACCAACTACTAATTTCTTACCCGTCTTGCGAACCACTTCGGCGACTCTCTCTGCACCCGCCAAAGAATCAGCTATGGGTTTTTCTAAAAATACGTGGCAGCCTGCCTCCAAGGCAGCGATGGCATAAGCTTCATGCGTATCTGGATAGGTTGAAATACAAACTGCATCAGGGTTAGTTGCATTTAATGCTTCCGTATAGTCGGCAAATAAAGCATACTTGCCACCCAATTGTTGGTTTAATTTCTCTTTGCTATTTCCCGGGGAGACTAATCCACAAATATCAAATCCATCATGGGTATGGTATGCCGTAGCATGAGATGCACCCATATTACCACATCCCACCACTAATACGCGTAATTTATTTTTTGAACTCATTTTATTCGGTTTATTGATAAGTGAAATTAAAAAGATTGATGCATAAATGGAAAAGGCTTATAGGCTTTTGTGGCAATATGCCTCATTTTCTGAAAACTAGTCTGAATTTATACTGAATTAAATTTTATTGTATCAAAACAATACATTATAATTGTACCATTAAAACCCAACAATCATGCAAAGAAGGCAGTTTTTGCAACAATCCAGTGCCCTAGCGGCGTCATCCTTATTTTTACCGAGTCTAGGAGCATGGGAGCAAGCATTCACTTCAAAGCCCCTAGGACTTCAGTTATTTACCTTGTTTCAGGTGATTGATCAAGATGTTCCTGGCAATTTGAAGAAAGTGGCTGATTTAGGAATTCAGGAACTTGAGTCTGCTTTTAGCTTTAAGCCCATGTTTTATGGTTACTCGGGAAAAGATTTCAAGTCATTGACAAATAGTTTGGGATTAAAGTGGGTTTCCCATCACGTAATGGGGGCACCATTGAAGCCAAGACCGGGTTTTGATGTAAGTAAAATGCCTAAGTTTTTAACACTGAAAACTGATTCCAGTCAAATTATTGACAATGTAGCTGAGGCAGGTATATCCTATTTGGTTTGTGCCAACATACCGATCGAGTCAAAAACTGAAGTATCAGAGGCAGTTGAAATTTTGACTAAGGCTGGAGAATTAGCTAAGAAAGCTGGATTGACTTTTTGCTACCACAATCATGATGCTGAATTTAAAGAGATCGATGGCCAAAGGGCATTCGATGTGTTTTCCACTCAGATTTCTTCAGATATATTGAAATTTGAACTGGATTTAGGATGGGCAAATAAGGCTGGTGAAAATATTGTTGAGCTATTCAAAAAACAACCAGGCCGTTTCCCATTATGCCACATTAAAGATTTTGATGCAGATTACAAAAATATCGTTCCAGTAGGACAAGGAATCATTAATTATAAGCCTATTTTCGAAGCAGCCTCTATTGGAGGATTGAAGCATTTCTTCCTAGAGCATGATATGCCCAAAGATGCATTTGAGAGCATTCGATTAGGTAAAAGCGCTTTAGATAAAATTTTATAAATACCTAAATATCCCCTAAGAATCCGCCAAAAGTTGAATTGGTCAGGATAATATCACAAGCTGCCTTTTTCCAGAGGTTTTTTCTTTGGTTAAAGGCAGTTTTTATTCCATTCATTAAGGGTATCCAATTCATTGATTTTTTTGATTTTGCAAATTTATGAACGGGTAGTTTCATGTACCGTTTGGATTTAAATAGGTAGGTTATTCATCGACGTCCTTAGCTATTTTGACATTATCAATTATATGTTGACCGATTGTTGCAGAAATCATTAGACCTATTGTTCTATTTTTATCTTAAGTATAACTAAACTCTAAAGATAAACACATTGAAACGTAAAGACTTTTTATTTAAAGCAGGAGCCTCCGTAGTTATGGGCACTCTTGCTACCTTAGCTTGTAAATCAGATGAAACACTTAGTCCATCCAGTACTACTAGCTCCAGTTCTAATTCATCCTCTAGCAATTCCACTTCCTGTAAAGTTGGAGACACAGAAACGGATGGTCCCTATCCTTTATACAACAAGCGAGATGCATCCATTACGCATGCTGATATTACGGAGGGGAAAACAGGTATTCCCCTGAATATGATGATTGCAGTGAAAGATGTAAATGCTAATTGTGCTTTGCTACCTAATGCCCGAGTGGATGTATGGCATTGTGATAAGGATGGATATTATTCAGGATATGTCAATTCGGGATATTTAGGAACACAAGATAATACTTCAAAGACTTTTTGTAGAGGGATTGCCACTACAGATGCCAATGGAATAGCCCGTTTTACAACTATTTATCCAGGTTGGTATCAAGGGCGAGTTACGCATATTCACGCACAAATATATGTAAACAATGTCCTGAAATTAACCACACAAATAGCTTTTCCAGAAGAGATAAATACGGCCGTGTATAATACCGATTTATATAAAGCTCATGGCCAAAATGCCACTAAAAACACGACAGATTCCATCATTAAAGATTCTTTATCGAATGAATTAGCTAGTGTAAGTGTCAATGCATCAGGGGGATACGATTTGAATCATACCATTTTTATTGCGTTGTAGCTCATAGATATTTCTTCAAGAGGCTTCGGCCTCTTTTTTTATGCCCAATTATTTTGTTTGTAATATTTTTGTTTTAATTTGGATAATTCCTGCAAAAAATTAAAGTTATGAAAAAAGTCCACGATATTTTGTCGCAAAGAAAGAGGGATACCATAGCGGTGGCCCCAGATGCACCTGTGATTGAAGCATTAAAGATTATGCAAGATCAAAATATAGGTTCTGTGGTAGTCATGGATGGGAACCATTATTTAGGAATCATGACAGAGAGGGATTATGCTAGAAAGGTAATTCTCTTAGGAAAAAGTTCGATCGATGCCTCTGTAAAAGAAATTATGTCCACGGATTTGCCTCATGTAAATCGAGAAACTACCATTGAAATGTGCATGATCATCGTATCAGAGAAAAACATTCGGTATTTACCTGTACTAGAAAATGGGCATTTTGTTGGGATTATTTCGGTAAATGACCTAATTACTGCCACTATTCAAGACCACTTGGATACCATTGAGCATCTAAAGAATTATATTCAGATGTAATTGCTGGAGGTGGAAAAACTAGTCGTCGCGTTTTTAATTAATCCTATTTGTTCCTCTAAAACTAAATCCTATGCCCAATGGGTAGAGGAAATGGTAAAGGGAAAAAAAGGGCATTCCATTAATTTGAAATTGTTTTTTGGGGATTGGCCAAGTGATTTGAGTCCTTACAATCAAGTCTGGGTATTAGGTGGTGATGGGACCTACCATTATTTTGCCAATAGCTATCCCAATTGTTCTTTACCCATCGCCTTTTTCAAGGGTGGGACTGGCAATGATTTTTATTGGAAGCTTTATGGCAATTCCAGCCCTGAGGAACATTTGGAGATTGTACTTCAAGGTAAGGTTAAGAAAGTGGATGCCGGCCTATGCAATGGAAGATTATTCTTAAATGGAGTAGGAATGGGTTTGGAAGGAGAGGTGCTAGAATCTATGAATACAATTAGAGCCATCGGAGGCCTTATAGGCTATTTTTTAGTAGCAATCCCTCAGATTTTTTTATTCAGGTCATTTAAAGTCAAAATAAGCCTTGATCAAGAATGGTTGGAACGAAGGGTTTTTTTATGCATGGTTTTTAATTCATCTCGAGCTGGTGGAGGGTTTCATTTTGTGCCTCATGCTTCCATCTGGGACAATCAACTGGATGTATTATTATGTGAACCTTTGTCCATACTTAAAAGGATTTGGTATTTACCCAAGATTCAAAAGGGGAAGCATGAGCATCTATCTTTCCTTCAATTTAAACAAGCCAAACAAATAATCGTACAGGCTGAAAAGCCAATTAAAGCGCAAGTGGATGGTGAAATGATGATTTCTAAGCGCTTTGATTTCCAAGTGTTGGCGCAACATTTTCTAATCATCGTCCCTTAATTTTTTTTCATTGAACAGTATTTAGCATAAATTTTATCGTAATATTGCGATAAATTAATTGTATGTATCCCATTTTAGCCAAGAAAATTCAAACCTTACGTCAGCGAAGCATATCTGAAGAAAGAAAAGAGCAGGTAAATCTCTTAATTGATTACATGCGGCAATGCATAGTTGAGGCTAAACCCATCCGTTTGAATTTCATTTGTACCCATAATTCTCGAAGAAGTCAATTGGCACAAATATGGGCACAAACTGCTGCCCATTATGTAGGAATTCCTTTGCAATCATATTCGGGTGGGGTGGAAGAAACGGCCTGCAATGAACGTACCATCGCTTCATTGAAACGATTTGGATTTGAAGTGTACCAACGTGGTCATTCCAATCCCATTTATTTTATTTTTCATACTGAGGATGAACCATGTATGATAGCATTTTCTAAGATATATGACAGTCCCATTAATCCTCACCAACAATTTGCCGCAGTGATGACTTGCTCGCATGCTGATGAAAATTGTCCTTTTATTTCGGGAGCTTTGGCCAGAATTCCATTGCGCTATGATGATCCTAAGGAATTTGATGATAGCTCCGAAGAGGCGCTCCGTTATGATACATGTTCCGAACAAATCGCTTCGGAATTATTTTATGCTTTTGAAAAGCTTAAAGCAATGATTAGCTAGTATGATCTCGGAAAATTAGCCACTGGCCTTTAACTTTTTTCAGTAATAAAGTAAAATGACCGCCAATATCGCCTAGCTTAGGTCGAGTTAAATGCCATTTCCCAATTACCCATGCCGTTTTGGAGGCTGTAACCTCCACTTCCAAAATATCAAATTTCAGTTGGCCCATGGCCTCTTGATTGGGGTACGCGGAATGGTAACGAGCTAATGTGGCGTCCCAGCCCTGGGTAATCCCATTTTTACTAATAAATTTTAAGTCTTGTGAATGGTGATAATAGGCCATAAAGCCTGGAATATCACCCAGATTCCATCGTTTGTTTTGTTCTGCCAATACTTGTCGGATGGCGTTCTCATCGGAAGGTGTTTGAGCGAAACATTTTAATGATAGTAAAATGAAGACGAGTATTTTTCTAAACATGGTAGCTGATTTTTTAGAAAATTAAGTATTTTTCATCATTTTGATAGGAATTTGATGGCTATTTAAGACTTTGTCGACAAATACTGTGAATTGGTAGCAAAAGCAATCCAACATTTTTTTTCATTCAGCTTATTGTATCATTTTTGTAAAATGAACAACCTTACTAATATGAAACACTCTACTTTAGGCAAATCGATGTGCCTTTTACTACTTTCCTGCTTTACTTTCGGTTACTTACAGGGTAATGCTCAGGCTCCTGACGAAAATCGATTCGTGAAGTCTGTATTAAATGAAAAATTAGATGAACCCATGGAAATGGCTTTTTTGCCAGATGGTCGAATTTTATTTGTAGAAAGAAAAGGAGATGTTAAACAATACAATCCTGCTACGAAAGAAACGAAGGTTATTGCTCATATTGTAGTCAATACTAAATATAAAAATCGGGTAGGTTTTGTACGTGAAGCGGAAGAGGGATTAATGGGGATCGCAGTGGATCCTAATTTTAAAGTAAATCACTGGTTATACCTATACTATGCACATCCAACGGAGAGCAAGCACATTTTAGCTCGTATGGAGTTGAAGGGTGAGGAGTTATTGGTAGACCAGCAAAAAGTGATGTTGGAAGTACCTACTCAACGAGAGGAATGTTGCCACACAGGTGGAGGTATGGCTTTTGATAAATCAGGAAACTTGTTTCTAACCGTTGGTAATAATACTAGTAATAGTAATTCAGACGGTTATGCACCGATTGATGAACGTCCTGGACAAGCTTATTGGGATGATCAGCGTGGAGCAGCCAATACCAACAATCTATTAGGAAAGATTTTACGTATTCACCCAGAGAAGGATGGTACTTACACCATTCCCAAAGGAAATTTATTCCCTGTAGGCACACCTAAAACTCGTCCGGAGATTTATACTATGGGACACCGTAATCCATGGAGAGTCAGTGTTGACTCAAAAACAGGTTATATCTATTGGGGAGAAGTTGGACCAGATGCTTCGGTAGATTCTGACCGTGGTCCAAGAGGTTATGATGAGTTTAACCAAGCTAAAGGTCCAGGATTTTTTGGCTGGCCTTATTTCATAGGGGATAACAAAGCCTATGCCGATTACAATTTTGAGAATACAAATATTGGACCACGTTTTAATCCTGAAAAGCCAATCAATGATTCACCGAATAATGATGGTTTAAAAGAATTGCCTGCTGCTCAAAAGGCATTTATTTGGTATCCTTATGGAACTTCAGATGAATTCCCATTGGTAGGTGCATCAGGTAGAAGTGCTACAGGTGGTCCTGTGTACCGTCGTGCTGATTTTCCTGCCACGGCTAAACGAGCTTTCCCGTCATATTATGAGGGAAAATGGTTGATCGTTGAGTTTATGCGTGGTTGGATTATGGCCGTTACGTTAGATGAAAACGGTAATTATAAATCCATGGAGCGTTTCTTGCCAAGTCAAAGTTTTGGCAGTGCTATCGATATGAAATTTAGTCCAGATGGAGATTTATATGTTTTGGAATATGGCTCTGCTTGGTTTAAGGGAAATGATAACGCAAGATTAGTGAAAATCGAATATCAAGGTGGAAACAGAAAACCTGCTGTAGAAATTAGTGCGAGTAAATTAAGTGGGGCTTCTCCATTTAAAACAAAATTATCTTCTGAAGGTACCAAAGATTATGATGGAGATAAGTTGACTTATACTTGGACCGTTAAAAAACAAGGTAAGCTTGTTAAGACTTTGCAAGGCCCATCTCCTGAATTAGCCTTAGCTGAACCTGGAAAATACCAAGTAAGTTTAAAGGCAACGGATCCTAAGGGATTGAGTAATTCGGCATCTTTAGAGGTTCAGGTGGGTAATGAATCTCCAAACGTGGATATCGTCGTGCCTAGTGGCAATAAGTCGTTCTATTTCCCGGGCCAAAAATTAGCTTATCAAGTTAAAGTAGAAGATAAAGAAGATGGTGTACTCGGAAAAGGTATTGCTCCTGAATCAGTAGCGGCTACCATCGATTACATTGCCTCGGGATATGACCCCATTGAAATGTCTCAAAGTCACCGCAAGGCAGACAGCGATTTATTTGCTTCAGCAGGATTGAAATTAATCAATCAAAGTGATTGTAAATCATGCCATATTGCCAATGTTCGTTCAGTGGGACCTAGCTACCAAGAAATCGCATCCAAATACAAAGGTCAAAATGTAGTTGATCAATTAGCCGCTAAGGTTATTGCAGGTGGAATGGGAGTTTGGGGAGAACATGCTATGAGTGCGCACCCTCAAATCTCTAAAGCTGATGCTAAATCCATGGTTAATTATATTTTGAGTTTAGGTGATAAAAAAGCGAATAATAACATTCCATTGGCGGGCGAAATTGATGCTGTCGTTCCTAAGGAGCATGTGGGAACCAAAGGAGTATTTGTAGTTCGTGCAACCTATTTGGATAAAGGAAATAATAAAATTGCCCCAGCTCAATCGGAGAAGTGGTTGTTATTACGTCATCCTGCCTTAGATCCAGAGAAAGCAGATTTACGTTTTGGAATTCAGCAGTTGATTACCCCTGCACGCGCCACTAACATGGTGGGCCAAAATCCATATATTGCTTACAAGCAATTGGATTTGACAGGAATTAAATCCATGGATATTTCTGCTTCGGCTCAAGCCCGTACCAATGCTTCTGGTGGAGTAATTGAGATTCGATTAGATTCACCAACGGGGACCTTGATTGGAAAGACTACACCGATTGCTGTTTCTCAAGCTCCAGCATTTGGTCCTCCGCCGGCTGCTGCTAACTCTCAGCAAAAAGGAGCTCCATTAGGAACGCCAACTTCGGCTTCAGCAGCTGGAGCAGCACCTGCTGCACAAGGTGGTGGCCAAAGGAGAATGGGAGGTCCGGCACCAATCAAAGTGGATATACAGCCAGTCAATGGTACCCATGATGTGTATTTTGTTGCTGTCAATCCTCAAGCTGCGCCTCAACAAATTGTGGTTCAGATTTCAGGTATCGAAGTGAAGCAATAAACGTACAATAAATACAGTGAAATGGAGTTTTCTAGACGTATTATGCGGAAGAAAACTCCATTTTTTTAATGTATTAATGCGTAGATTTGCGTGTAATAGGTCTTTTCAACCTGGTAATTAATTGATATGAAATATATTTTTCTGATTGGTGGGGCAATATTCTCATTTGTATTTACGAGTTTGGCGCAAAAAAATATAACGGCTTCGTCGGATGCCAATGCGCCCTTGCATGCACTTCAGCCAGATTACACCACACCTTATGTGGTTCCAAACGAAACGCAAATCAAGGCGACAGTGGATAAGGTTTATACCTATTTAGAAAAGGCCACCCCTGCCAGTTTGATTCATAAAGCTTCTGGTGAGGGTTGGAATCCTTATCAAATTTATTCCGATCAGTTAACTTTTGCGAAAGGGGATTTTCGACCCGTTTCATATGAGTTTGGTGTGACCTATATGGGTATGTTGGCCTTGGAAAAAATAAGTGGGGATGCCAAATACAAGGAATATGTGTTTAAGCGTCTAAGATTTATCTTAGAAACCTTACCAAAAGCTTATCAGTATTCTCAACAAAACCCAAGTAAGACACATGTCTTAAGTGGCTTAATTAATCCCAAGGCCTTAGATGATATAGGTGCCATGTCTATGGCCTTTTTAAAGGCTAAACGAGCTGGATTTGATGGCGATGATTCCCTGATTACCCAAAAGGCTTTGAATTTTATTTTGAAGGAAGAACATCGCTTGCCGGATAAAACCTTAGCTCGTATGCGACCTTTACCTAATACGATTTGGCTAGATGACTTATTTATGGCCATACCAGCTTTGTTACAATTTGGAAAAGATTCCTTGAATGCGAATTGCTATAATGAAGCTGTATTTCAGTTTGAGTCTTACCAGAAACGAATGTTTAATCCCAACTTAGGATTGTTTATGCATGGGTATTTGGAGGGTTCAGAAGAGCACCCTGAATTTCATTGGGCTCGTGCTAATGGTTGGGCTTTATTGACCAATGCTGAACTTTTAGAGTACTTGCCTGCTAATCATTCGGCACGACCAGCTTTATTGGCACAATTAAAGAAGCATTTAAAAGGTTTAATGGCACTTCAAGATGGAACGGGCTTTTGGCATCAATTAATTGACCGAAACGATTCCTATTTGGAAACTTCGGCTACTGCCATTTATACTTATGTCTTAGCAAAGGGAATTAACCAGGGTTGGTTAGATCCTAGGACATATGGCCCTGCCGCTATTTTAGGCTGGCAAGCTGTGGCGTCCAAGGTGAATGCTCAAGGACAGGTAGAGGGAACTTGTGTAGGTACCGGATTAGCATGGGATCCTGCTTTTTATTTTAACCGTCCGATTTCTCCATTTGCGGCACATGGATATGGGCCGGTGCTTTTGGCAGGTTCAGCCATGTGGGAATTGATTAAGAATCATCCCTTTGAAGTCAAAGATTCAGCCATTCATTTACGATAAAAATTAGCCCAGGCAATTTGCTTGGGCTAATTTTTTGGACAGAGTTTATCCCTCAAACTTGTATTCCCAGAAGTTTTTTGCCAAGTACACTAAGTTCAGCTACGGCTTGACTTTTTTCTTTGCCTCTTGGGTCACCCGGGAAGGCATAACCTTCTGGAGCAATTTTGTTTTTCCATGAATTGATTCGCCATTCCAATAGGGCTTTATTTTGAGGTTCCGCTGGCATCATGGAGATATATTGAGCTATACGAACTTTATCTTGAGTTAAGTTGGGACGAATCCCATGAGCTAATAAACTATTAAATATCAACAAATCCCCTGCTTCCATTTTTACTTTTTTGAGTTCTAAGCCAGTTATATCAGGTTTAAAGCGATCTCTATCAGCAGGTTGAGTTAATTTCCAAGTATCATAGGTTCGATATAATTCTGGAATGCACTGAAATCCACCCATGTTCTCATCGGTTTGATCTACCAATGCTAATACACCCTGTACATTAACGGGTTTTGTCTCGGGATCATAATCCCAGTGAATAAATCCTTTGAAAGGATTATTGGGCTGCACTGGAAAATTTAAGTTGCAACGATCTATGGTAACCCATAAATCCTCTGTTCCCCAAATATCCACAAAGGCATCATACACCCGTTGGCTTTGTCGGTTGGTCCACAATAAAGGATGGTTGTACATTTCTACCATGCCTGAACCTACGAGTTCTCTCATTTGCATTTCGGCTCTTGGTTCAGTATACCAAGTACTTTTGTCAAGGGGATCTTTTTCTTCAAATTCCCATATCGCTTGAGCGGTTAAAGCGGCCTGTTCTTTGGAGATAGCATTTTTTACCACGATGTATCCTTCTCTCAACCAAAATTCAAATTCTTCCTGGCTCAATGCCTTCAAGGTTTTGTTGGATTTGCCATCATTTAATTGAGTAATACTGCTTTTCGCCAAGGATGGATTCCCAGGTATATCCCAATGGGCATTCATGGTTCCCATGGTCATCGTTGGTTGGGTAGATTCTTGCATGTGATGATTGATTTAACATCGGCAAGATAACGTGTTACTATGTTCTTTTTTATTAAACTATTAGCCACTTTTATAACTATATTGACAAATATTTAGAGAAAGCAACTCTTTATTGTCAAATAGGTACATGAAAGTTCAATTTGAGGCTATACAAATCAAGGAAGAAAGCTCCTTTCGAATATTGCAAACTCCCCATTTACAAGACTTTTTTCTTTGGCATTCTCATCCTGAATATGAATTGTTGTATGTCGAGGCAAATCAAGGCCCTAGAAGGGTGGGAGGTCATGCGAGTCAGTATGAGAAAAATGATTTAGTGTTTATTGGTCCTCATGTACCACATTTAAATTTTGATTATGGAGTCAAGGGGCCTTATAGTAAAATTGTGGTGCAAATGAAAGAGGATTTTTTAGGTAAAACCTGGGCGGAAGTACCTGAATTAAAAGAGATAAAAGCCCTTTTTGCTCTTGCAAAAAATGGAGTACGTTTTGAAGGGAATAGAAAGGAAGAAATGGGACAAAGACTGATGGCTTTACCTAATTTATCCCATTTTAATCAGTTTATAGAAATACTATCTATTTTTCAGGTATTGGCCCATGACATGAAAATTATTCATTTGAATGATTTAGCTACTTGGGAGAATCCCTCGCTCCGAGATCAGCATCGTTGGTCACGGGTAAGGTCTTTGGTGGAAAATCATTATATGGGCCCATTATCCTTGCAAGAGGTGGCTGAGCAATGTCATTTATCCAAAGAGGCTTTTTGTCGGTATTTCAAGTCCAAAACTCAATTGACTTTCACCAATTATGTAAATCAATACCGTATTACGCAGGCAAAAAAAATGCTTTTCGAGGATCGCAGTATTGGAGATATTGCATTTGCTTGTGGTTTTGATTCTATGGCATACTTTACCAAAATTTTTAAAAGACTTATTGGAGAAAGTCCAGTTCAGTATCGAAAGCGGATGAAGGCTGTAAATAATTGAGTAATTTTTAAAAAGATTCGACTTTTGACAATAAAATAAATAAGAATGTTTGATTTAAGTGGAAAATTGGCTTTAGTAACAGGCTGTAAAAGAGGTATTGGTAAAGCCATGGCTCTGGGCTTAGCTGAAGCTGGTGCTGATATTATAGGAGTTTCAGCCAACCTGGAGTTAATTGGTTCAGAGGTAGAAAAGGAGGTTCAGGCTTTGGGGAGAAATTTTAGTGCTTATCAGGCTGATTTTTCTAACCGGGAATCTTTGTACCAATTGATTAAAAATGTCAGTTTTGACTTCCCAAAAATCGATATTTTAGTAAACAATGCTGGTACTATTTTGCGAGATCCTGCGGCGGAACATTCGGATGAATATTGGGATGAGGTCTTAGAAGTGAATCTTACCTCGCAATTTATTTTAAGTCGGGAAATAGGACGAAGTATGCTCAAACAAGGTTCAGGGAAAATTATATTTACTGCTTCCTTATTAAGTTTTCAAGGGGGAATCAATGTGCCGGGCTATGCTGCTAGTAAGGGCGGTATCGCTCGTTTGACCATGGCACTTTCTAATGAATGGGCTTCCAAAGGGATCAACGTCAATGCCATTGCACCGGGCTATATAGCTACTGATAATACAGCTGCATTACGGGATGATCCTGATCGGAGTAGTTCTATTCTCAGCAGAATTCCGGCAGGCAGATGGGGTAGTCCGGATGACTTTAAAGGCCCTGTGGTTTTTTTAGCATCAGAGGCCTCCCAATATGTTCACGGAACTATTCTGACAGTCGATGGTGGCTGGATGGGTAGGTAGGATGTGAATGATGGATGGTAAATTGTAAATGGTGAATTGTAAATGGTAAATGGTAAAATTATGGAGTGTAAATTATCGATTATAAATTTTGGAATATGAGCGCAATAATTCGGATGCGAATATCTTTGGAACAAATTACAAACCTATGAAACATGTCTTTTTAATCTTTTGCTTTATCAGCACAGGACTTTTTGCCCAGAAAATTGATGTAAATAAACAATTTGCTTTGGCAGCTCAACAATACCAACGCATGTTGGCTGATCACCCAGATACCAGTACCACGGTACACTCCGCACGTCCAGATGGGACTTATCGAAATATGCCTTCGAGTTGGTGGTGCTCCGGATTTTTCCCAGGTAGCTTATGGTTGATTTATGAAAAGACCAAAGATCCTCAGTGGGAGAAAGCGGCTAGATTATGGACAGCTGCCGTCAAAAAAGAGCAGTTTAATACAGGTACGCATGACCTTGGATTCATGATGTTTGATTCCTTTGGCAATCAGTTACGTCTAACCAAAGATCCACAGGCAAAGCAAGTGTTGATTCAATCAGCTAAATCATTGTCCACACGATTTAACCCCAATATTGGATTGATTAAATCTTGGAATAGTTTCAAAGGAGGATTTAAGTACCCCGTGATCATTGACAATATGATGAATTTGGAATTATTGTTTTGGGCTAGTCGCGAAACAGGCGATAAGCGCTTTCATGATATTGCCATTACTCATGCTGATAATACCATCAAAAACCATTTTAGGCCTGATTATTCGAGTTATCACGTGATACTTTATGATGAGGAAGGAAAGGTTTTAGCGAAGAAACAACATCAGGGTTATCAAGATGAGTCAACTTGGACACGAGGACATGCTTGGGCTATTTATGGCTATACGGTGATGTACCGTGAAACCAAGAATAAAAAGTACTTGGATTTTGCCCAAAAAATTGCTGATTTTTATTTGAATCATCCGAATCTGCCAGCTGATAAAATACCTTATTGGGACTTTTATGCGCCGAATATTCCAAATGAAGAGCGCGATGCTTCGGCAGGAGCCATCACTGCCTCGGCTTTATTGGAGCTAAGTACTTATTCGGGTGTTAAAGGTAAGCGTTATTATCAAGATGCGGTTACTATGTTGAACGCATTGTCTAGTCCTGCTTATCGTGCTGCATTGGGTGAGAATAATAATTTTTTGATCAAGCATTGTGTGGGCGCTAAGTCATTGAATTCGGAAATCGATGTGCCCCTGGTTTATGCGGATTATTACTACCTAGAAGGCTTGTTGCGCTATGAAGCTTTGAGCAAGAAAAACAAAAAGTAGAAGTTAATTTATCAATTTAAGGGGAGTGCAAGCGAAGCACTTGTGTTCCCTTTTTGATTTTAAGTAGATTTTATTGGACGCTCTTTGGAGCGGAGTCAAACAGCTCGAATAATCGCCAAGCATTCGCAATTTGATTAGTCGGTTTTTGTTTTAATTTGTACCTTTGTGGCTTCATTTATTTCCAAGCCTCATGTCGATTAAAAAAATTCATTCAGCCTTAATTTCTGTTTATTACAAAGATGGTTTAGCGCCTATCATTCAAAAACTTCACAAAGAAGGAGTCACCTTATATTCAACAGGAGGAACTCAGTCTTTTATTGAAGAATTGGGAGTTCCAGTGATTGCGGTAGAGGAATTAACAGGTTATCCATCCATTTTTGGAGGACGAGTAAAGACCTTACATCCTAAAGTTTTTGGAGGAATTTTATATCGTCGTGATAATGCTTCGGATGTAGAAGTAGCTAGGCAATATGAAATTCCGGCTTTGGATTTAGTCATGGTGGATTTATATCCATTTGAAGAAACAGTAGCTTCGGGTGCTTCTGATGAAGATATTATAGAAAAAATAGATATAGGTGGTATTTCCTTAATTCGTGGTGCAGCCAAAAATTTTGCCGATGTACTGATTGTTTCATCTAGAGATCAATATGCTGAGGTATTATCGATGTTTGAAGCAAATGGAGCAGGAACTACGTTGGAACAAAGAAGAAGTTTTGCACAGAAGGCATTTGCCGTTTCATCTCATTATGATGGAGCTATTCAACGCTATTTTGCTAGTGAATCAGCTGATTTAACCCATTTCAAAGCATTACCTGCTCACGGATTGCGCTATGGAGAAAACCCACATCAGCAGGGTAAGTTTTATGGAGATTTAGAGGCATTATTTGATAAGTTGCATGGTAAAGAGTTGTCATACAATAATTTAGTGGATGTAGATGCTTGTTTATCTTTATTGGATGAATTTGAAGAAACAGCCTTTGTGATCATCAAACACATGAATGCTTGTGGAGTAGCTACAGGAAGTACAGTGAAAGAAGCTTACGATAAAGCCTTGTCTTGCGATCCTGTGTCGGCATTTGGAGGTGTTTTAGCTACCAATCGTGAAGTAGATAAGGCAGCAGCGGAATCAATCAATCCCTTGTTTTGTGAAATTTTAATAGCTCCATCATTTACAGAGGAGGCGTTAGAGGTATTGAAATCCAAAAAGAACCGAATTCTTTTAAAGAGAAATCAGGTGGAATTCCCAAAGGTGATGTTCAAGACATTATTAAATGGTGTGTTAGAACAAGACAAGGATTTAGTAATGGAGGGAGTAGCGGATTTTAAGCCTGTAACACAGGTAATCCCTTCAGAGGAACAAAAAAGAGCTTTAGCCTTTGCCTTAAAAATTTGTAAACATACTAAGTCGAATACCATCGTATTGGCTAAGGAAGGTCAATTACTAGCTTCAGGCGTGGGACAAACCTCTCGTGTAGATGCCTTGAAACAAGCAATTGAGAAAGCGAAAGAATTTGGTTTTGATTTACAAGGTTCGGTGATGGCCTCAGATGCATTTTTCCCATTCCCTGATTGTGTAGAAATAGCTAGTCAGGCCGGTGTGGTAGCGGTGACTCAGCCGGGAGGCTCTATCAAAGATCAAGATTCCATCGACTTCTGTAATGCGCATGGTATGGCCATGGTTATGACAGGAATTCGCCATTTCAAGCACTAAAATTATTGCATTTTTTCCCAAGATTTTTGTTAGCTTTTAAGGGAAAAAATCCTTATTTTTAAAAAATTAATTCAAGAATTTTTTGATGACTGTCACAGGTAATGTGGGAGTTGATCATTTAACCCATTTACATATCATTATGTCAGAAGCACAAGATTCGTCGGCTCAAGATAGAGCAAATTATGGTGCAGATAATATTCAAGTTTTAGAAGGTTTAGAGGCGGTTCGTAAGAGGCCTTCCATGTATATTGGTGATACCGGATTTAAAGGTCTTCATCACCTGATTTGGGAGGTGGTAGATAATTCCATCGATGAGGCTCTTGCTGGACATTGTGATTTAATTAAAGTAACAATCAATACCGATAATTCCATATTGGTGGAAGATAATGGTCGGGGTATTCCTACTGGTATGCACACCAAGGAGAAGCGATCGGCTTTGGAAGTAGTAATGACGGTACTGCACGCTGGAGGTAAATTTGATAAGGATACTTATAAGGTTTCTGGAGGTTTGCACGGGGTGGGTGTTTCCTGTGTGAATGCTTTGTCGACCGATTTAAAGGTAACTGTTCAGAGAGAGGGTAAGATTTTCCAACAAGAATATAAGATTGGTGTTCCGCAGTATCCTGTAAAAGAAGTGGGAACCACAGATAAAACCGGTACCTCGGTGTTATTTAAGCCAGATCCTACCATATTTTCTGTAACGGAATATAAATATGAAACCGTAGCGGGTCGTTTGCGCGAATTATCCTTTTTGAATGCAGGTATTCGGGTGTATTTGACAGATTTACGTGATTTAGATGAAAATGGTGTGCCAAAGTCGGAGGAGTTCTATTCAGAAGGAGGTTTACGTGAGTTCGTGACCTATCTGGATGCTACTCGTGAGCCCTTGTTCTCTGAGCCGATTTATATGGAGGGGGATAAAAATGGTGTACCGGTTCAAGTGGCCATGTTGTACAATACTTCTTATTCGGAAAATGTAGTTTCCTATGTGAACAACATCAATACGATTGAGGGAGGTACACACGTCGCCGGTTTTAGAGGTGCATTAACGCGTACATTGAAAAACTATGCAGATAAATCAGGTGCTTTAGAGAAATTGAAGATTGATATTGCAGGGGATGACTTTAGAGAGGGCTTAACGGCTGTAATATCAGTGAAGGTGGCTGAGCCTCAATTTGAGGGCCAAACAAAAACTAAATTAGGTAATGGTGAGGTTTCTGGTGCGGTTTCAGCTGCGATGTCAGATATGTTGGAGTCATGGCTGGAAGAGCATCCTAAAGAGGCTCGTCAGATTGTAGCTAAAGTAATTTTGGCAGCTCAAGCAAGACATGCAGCACGTAAAGCTCGTGAGATGGTTCAACGTAAGACAGTCTTAGGTTCTAACTCCTTGCCAGGAAAATTGGCTGACTGTTCAGATTCAGATCCAGAAATATGTGAATTATACCTAGTGGAGGGAGATTCAGCAGGTGGTACGGCTAAGCAAGGCCGTAACCGTGCTTTCCAAGCTATTTTGCCTCTGAGAGGTAAGATTTTAAATGTGGAAAAAGCGCAGGAATACCGCATTTATGAAAACGAGGAGATTAAAAATATGATGACCGCCTTGGGTGTGTTTTTTGGTAAAGATGGGGATGAGAAAGCCCTAAATATCGATAAGTTACGTTATCATAAAATTATCATCATGACGGATGCCGACGTGGATGGGAGCCACATTCGGACATTGATATTGACTTTCTTCTTCCGTTACATGCGTCCATTGGTAGACAATGGCTACATCTACATTGCTCAACCTCCTTTATACCAAGTGAAGAAGGGGCAGAATGTACGTTATGTATGGACGGAAAATCAGAGAGACCAAGCTATTCAGGAATTAGCTGGAGGAGGAAAAGAAGAAAGTGTAGGCGTACAGCGTTACAAAGGTTTGGGAGAGATGAACGCAGAGCAATTGTGGGAAACTACCATGAATCCAGAGTCCAGAACCCTGAAACAGGTAACTATTGAGTCAGCTATAGAGGCAGATGTGTTATTCTCTATGTTGATGGGTGATGAAGTTGCCCCTCGAAGGGATTTTATTGAGAAAAATGCCAAATATGCTAAAGTAGACGTTTAATCGCATGGAGTTTGATTTCAAATCTTACCATATTCGAGCCATTAATGCGTCTGACGAGGCAGAAAAAAAGGCAATTAATCAAGAGTTGAAAGACTTTTATGCCAGCCTTGGTGAGGAAGAAAAGAAGGTTTTTAATGCAGAATTGCAGCGTTATTTGCTTCAAGAAGTAGGTCGTTTAGGGTCAGATTATGAAGCAATTAAAAACTCAAATGCCTAGAGAAAGCAATGGATCATTCAGATAAAGTATCCAAAAATAGCCAAACAAAAGATTCCTCAACAGGGAATCTTTTGTCATTACTAAAGCCTAAGAATTGGAAGATCAATTTAGTAGCTCCTAGAGATTCTTCTAGGAAGGTGGAGAAAGCAATTCAAAGGTCAAAGGATATTATAGCTAAGTCTAAATTTATCTCCAGAGATTTATCTTGGTTAAAATTTGATGAGCGTGTATTGGATCAAGCCAGGGATAATCAAAGAACCCTGTTTGATCGTCTAAAGTTTTTGGCGATTACTGCCTCCAATTTGGATGAATTTTTTACTATTCGAATCGGCTCTCTTTACAACTACATAGATTTTGGTAAAGAGCGTACGGATTATTCGGGTTTGAGGGAAGTTCCTTTTAAGCAAACCTTGATTGCCGCCGCACAGGAATTTAGTCAAGAAAAGCACCGCCTATTTTTAGAGGAGATTTTACCACTTTTTCCTGAAAATGGTTTGATGTTGGCTAGCTTGGATGATCTGAGCGTAGATGAAATGCAAGAGGTAGAGACTTATTTTCATCGGACTATTTATCCCATGCTTACTCCGATGGTATTTGACCATACCCATACTTTTCCGAGTTTGTTGGCCAAAACCTTGATCTTTGGCGTGGTGACCTTGGGTACTATGGAGAAGAAATTACATGGGAAGCATAAATCCGATAAGGACAAAAAGATTTCATTTGTGCAGATTCCCCTCAATTTAGCACGTTTTTATGTTATTGAGCGAGATGATAAAGTGCTTTTTCTGCCGATTGAGCGCTTGATTCGTCACCATCTACAAGTACTTTACCGTAATGTAGAAATCGAGTCTACTACCTTATTTAGGATTACACGAAATGGGGATTTTGATGTGGTAGAACATGAGGATGCGGAAACAGATTTTGTAGATGAGATAAAAAAGAAGATTAAGGACCGTCGCTTAGGTCGTGTGACCCGCGTGGAAGTGGAGAAAAATCATTCTGAATTTTTATTGGAAGAAATGTTGAAACGATGGTCATTGGAGAAGTCCGACATTTTCATCAAACCTTCCATTCTAGATTTTACTGCTTTTTGGCAAATAGTCAAACATCCGGAGTTTAAGGCTAAAATGGCAGTTAACCCACCTGTGGTACCTGCTTTGGGTTTAAAATCGGTGAAGATTGACGATATATTTGAAACGATGAAGCGAGGGGATATTTTGCTTCATCATCCTTACAATAATTTTGATCCTGTGGTACAATTATTGGATCAGGCGGCAGACGATCCTCATGTACTGGCCATTAAAATAACCTTATATCGAATTTCTAAAAACTCTCGAATTTCGCATGCTTTATTAAGGGCTGCTGAGCAAGGCAAGCACGTGTCTGTACTATTTGAAGTGAAAGCACGATTTGACGAGGAAAATAATATTCGAGAAGCCACTAAACTTCAAAAAGCGGGCTGCTTTGTGATATATGGTATTCCTGGATTGAAGACGCATACCAAATTATTACAGGTGATTCGTAATGAGGGAAATTATGTGATGAGTTATGCGCATTTATCCTCTGGGAATTACAATGAAGATACGGCCAAGCTTTATACGGATATAGGTTTGTTAACCACTGACAGTCGTATTACACAAGATATTTCAGAGTTTTTTAATGTGATTACGGGTCATTCTATGCCCACGCATTATGAGCATTTGATTACTGCACCTAGAGATATGAGGAATCGCTTGTTGGAGATGATTCAAACTGAAATGGACAATCATTCCAATGGTTTTCCATCAGGTATTTGTCTTAAAATCAACTCTTTACAAGATACTCAGACCATGGAAAAGTTATATGAGGCTTCTAAGGTAGGTGTTCCTGTGCTATTGATTGTACGTGGAATCTGCTGTTTGAGACCACAAAGAAAGGGTTTGTCGGAGAATATTTACATTAAGTCCATTGTTGGTAATTATTTAGAACATACCCGTATCTATTATTTCCACAATGCCGGTGAGCCTAAAGTATATGGTGGATCGGCAGATGTGATGGTGCGTAGTTTTGACCGCCGAATAGAGTCATTATTTGAATTGGTTAATCCAAGGGCAAAAAATATGGCCACCACGATTTTATTGTGGAATTTAAGAGATACCGTAAATTCTTATGAAATGCAAGAGGATGGCTCATACTGGAAAGTAGAAAGCAATGAGCCTTTTAATATTCATCAGGCCTTTTATGAAATAAAAGAGGAAGATTTGGTCAGTCAATTGCCATTTGATCAATTTACCGTTACTTTAGAAGAAGAAAAATAAGCAATCACACACATCAATATACTATTTTATGGAAAGATTTACGGGCTTATTGGGTATCGTATTAATTCTGGGAGTTTCATTTTTAATGTCCAATAACCGCAAGGCGATTAACTACCGTACGGTAGGAGTGGGTTTGCTATTACAAATATTTTTGGCCGTTTTTATCTTGAAAACTGATACTGGCCAGGCCATTTTTCAATGGTTAGGAGATTCGATCAATACCCTTTTAGGGCAGGCAGATAAAGGGGCTCAATTTGTGTTTGGGTCCTTGGTGAATAGGGATTTGATGTCTCGCGCATTTGGTACAGGTAATGACTATATCTTCTTTTTCAAGGTAGTTCCTACCATCATTTTTGTGGCCGTATTGGTGAATATGTTTTATCATTTGGGCATTTTACAAAGGGTTGTAGCTGCTATTGGTAAAGTGGTGCATTGGTTAATGGGAGTTAGTGGTGCGGAGGCTTTGTCCAACGTGGCTTCAACTTTTGTTGGTCAAGTGGAGGCTCAAATCATGATAAAGCCTTATTTGAAAAATATGACCAACAGTGAGTTGATGGCATCTATGACTGGAAGTTTTGCATGTATTGCCGGTGGAGTGATGGCGGTATATATTTCCTTGGGCGTTCCTGCGGCCTATTTATTGGCAGCGAGTTTGATGGCTGCTCCTGGGGCCTTGGTGATTTCAAAAATCATTTTTCCAGAGACGGAGAAGTCGGAAACAGAGGGTGCGGTAAAATTAGAAAAACAAAAATCTCATGCTAATTTGGTGGATGCTGTAGCGGCAGGAGCCAGTGAAGGATTGAAAGTGGGATTGAATGTCATAGCCATGTTAATTGGTTTTATTGCTTTAATTGCCTTGGTGGATTTAGGCTTAGGGCATTTGGGTAGCTGGATTGGCATGCCTGAATTATCTATGAATTTATTATTGGGGAAATTATTTTCTGTATTTGCTTTCGCTATGGGTGTTCCCTCTGCGGATATTGAGGTGGCCGGAGCATTGATGGGAAAGAAGATGGTGGTGAATGAGTTTGTGGCTTATTTGGATATGATGAAAGTGAAAGATACTTTAAATCCCAAAACCATTGCCATTACCAGCTTTGCCTTGTGTGGTTTTGCTAATTTCAGTTCTGTGGCCATTCAAATAGGAGGAATTGGCGAATTAGCCCCATCTCGTAGAAGCGATTTAGCTAAATTAGGCTTTAAGGCATTGATTGCTGGGACATTGGCTAGTTATTTATCGGCTACCTTAGCGGGATTATTATTGTAGAGGTATGCGCATTGATCCCGAAACCGTCGAACGAATCAAACAGGCGGCCGCTGTGGCCGAGGTGGTAGGGGATTATGTAACGGTCAAAAAGAAAGGCGCCAATTATTGGGCATGCTGTCCATTCCATGGAGAGAAGACTCCTTCTTTTTCAATTTCACCAAGTAAAGGAATTTATAAATGTTTTGGTTGTGGTAAAGCGGGAGATTCAGTTCGCTTTATTATGGATATTGAGGGCTTGGGCTACGGAGAGGCTTTGAGGCATTTAGCCAAAAAGTATGGCATTGAAATTCAGGAAGAAGAATTGAGTGATGATCAGATCATTCGCCAAAATGAGCGGGAAAGTCTATTGATTATCCTTGAGTATGCCAAAGCGTTTTTCAAGAAACAATTGCTGGAAAGTCCGGAGGGACAGTCCATTGCCATTCCTTATTTTAAAGAGCGAGGTTTTTCCGATGCGACTATTCAAGCCTTTGATTTAGGTTACAGTCCTGAAGGTTGGGATGTATTTTATAAAGCGGCTTTAAAACAAGGTTTTAGCCAAGAGATTATTGAGAAAGCGGGTTTGGTGACTCAAAAGAATGAGGAAGGGAAGGTCTATGATCGTTTTCGTAATCGGGTCATTTTCCCCATTCATAGCGTTGCCGGTAAGGTCATTGCCTTTGGGGCACGTATTTTAAAGTCTGATAATAAAAACCAAGCTAAATATTTAAATTCTCCTGAGACTGAGGTTTACCATAAGTCGGCAAGTCTATACGGAATATCCCAAGCTAAAAACGAAATCCGGGCCAAGGATATTTGTTATTTAGTGGAAGGATATACCGATGTGATTTCCTTGCATCAAGCAGGAATTAAAAATGTGGTGGCCTCATCTGGTACATCTTTGACCACGGAGCAAATTCGCCTAATTGGTCGATTTACTCAACATATTACGGTATTATATGATGGAGATTCCGCTGGAATCAAAGCCGCCCTGCGTGGGATGGATCTGATTTTAGAGGAGGGATTGCAGGTAAATTTGGTGGTTTTCCCGGATGGGCAGGATCCTGATAGTTATGTCAGGAAAGTGGGTTACGAAGAATTTTTAGCTTATATCAAATCCGAATCAAAAGATGTTATTTCTTTTCAAGCTAACTTATTTTTAAAAGAAGCAGGAGATGATCCTTTTAAAAGGGCGGAATTGATTAAGGAAATGGTTCAAAGTATTTCCAAAATTCCAGATGCCATTCAAAGGAGTTTATTTGTTCAAAAGACTGCATCTTTGATGCGATTGGATGAAGATATCTTGCTTGCGGAATTAAATAAGATTCATTTAAAAAATCTAAAGCAAAAAGGGGGAGGAATGTCGAATGTTCCAGATTCGATTCCTCCACAACAATGGCAAGAGATTCAAGATATCATTGAGCCAAGTAGTCAGGTCACAAAAGAGAGTCCTACTAATTTAGCTTATTTCCAAGAGTCAGAATGCATTCGTTTGTTGATGAATTTTGGACATTTAGAGATTAGTCCTAGTAAGGCGCCAGGTCTAACTTTGATGCAATATTTAATAGAGGAGTTAGAGGGGACACATTTTCAAACACCACTTTTTGAGGAGATATTAGAAATCTGTAAAGCTGAGTTTAGTCAGCAGCGTTTTCCTGCACCTGAATTTTATTTACATCACCATAATGAGGAGATTCAAAGATTTGCCATTGATATGATGGCAGATAAACATAGTTTATCAGACGTTTGGAAAGACAAACATGACATCCGCGTTAGACAAGAGGAAGAGATGTTGGAGGATTTGGCATTTAAGAATGTATTACGTTTGAGGAAGGTATATAATGATCAACATTTGCAAGAGACTTTACAGAAAATGGAAAGCTTTCAGGGTGATGCTGATGCCATGAATGCTCTTTTATTGGATTTTATTCATTACAAAGAGATTCAAAAGAATATCTCTCAAGAATTGGGTACGGTCATTGAAAAATAACTGTTTTTCCCTTAAGGCTGTTAGCGTTTCAAACGCTGACAGCCTTGCTAAAGCTAGGGAATTTTTGTCAAAAAAGATTTTTTTGAATTGATTACTTGAGGAAGTAATCAGTTAATTGGTAATTCTTGGAATACGGCAATTTTATTCCATTTAAAAACGTTCATGCTTTTACAACGCTGTCAAGGTTTGAAACCTTAACAGCGTTAAGCAAAAAGCTGGTAAAAGCATGAAAGGCTTATATCCCTATAATCCTAATACACGTTTATTAAACTCTTCGTCGGCGCCACCACCTGCGAAATCATCAAATACCTTTTCGGTAGCTTTAATGATGTGGTTAGCAATAAATGGAGCTCCTTCTGTAGCTCCCTGTACAGGATCCTTGATACAGCATTCCCATTCTAAAACAGCCCAACCTTGATATCCGTATTGAGTTAATTTCGAGAAAATACTTTTGAAATCCACTTGGCCATCTCCCAAAGAACGGAATCTTCCAGCCCGGTTTACCCAAGATTGATAACCGCCATATACCCCTTGTTTGCCTGTTGGATTAAACTCCGCATCCTTCACATGGAACATCTTGATGCGCTCATGGTAGAAGTCAATGTATTGTTTGTAATCCAATGCCTGTAAAACGAAGTGCGATGGATCATATAGTAAGTTAGCTCTTTTATGTCCTTTGACAGCCTCTAAAAACATCTCGTAGGAAATGCCATCATGTAAGTCCTCCCCCGGGTGAATCTCATAGCAAAGATCTACACCGCATTCATCAAATTTGTTTAGAATAGGAGTCCAGCGACGAGCCAATTCAGCAAAGCCTTGTTCTACTAGTCCAGCGGGACGTTGTGGCCATGGATAAACGGTATGCCACATCAATGCCCCAGAGAAAGTAGCATGAGCGTTCAAACCTAAATTTTCGGATGCCTTGGCGGCATACATCAGTTGTTGTACAGCCCATTCCGTTCTGGCTTTAGGGTTTCCTTTGACAGAATCTGGTGCAAATCCGTCGAACATGATGTCATAGGCTGGATTAACCGCCACTAATTGTCCTTGTAGGTGAGTAGAAAGTTCAGTGATCTCTAAACCCTTCGCAGCCAATTTCCCTTTTAATTCGTCGCAATAAGTTTTAGACTCAGCTGCTTTTTGCAGATCGATGCAGCGAGAATCCCAAGAAGGAATTTGTACCCCTTTGTAGCCTAAACCTGCGGCCCAGGTGGTAATACCGTCTAATGTATTAAATGGTGCCACATCACCCATAAATTGGGCTAAAAATATGGCAGGTCCTTTGATGGTTTGCATATTATTAAATTTTAACCCACGCTTGTTTGCGGGTACTTTCTAGAATTTTTTCACAAATTAATAATTCACGGTATCCATCCGCAAAAGTGGGATAGCTTGGCTTTTCTGGCTGTTTCCCTTGCTCGATGGCAGCATATACCTCTTTGAACAATTGTTTAGATGTATCTGGGAATCCTTCATTATGGCCTCCTGGGAATGTCATGATAGCTGATGCCTCAGGATAAGCTAATGATGGGTCACGCATCAATACTTGGTTTGCCTGATCTCTGTTTCCTAACCAAAGTTCATTTGGTGCCTCTGAGTTCCAGGCAAAAGTTTTCTTGGATCCAGAAATTTCTAATTTCAATTGGTTTTTACGTCCTGCCGAAACTTGAGAAACGGTGATGGATCCACGGTTACCATTGTCGAAACGTAATAAAACGTTAGCATGATCCTCCGTAGTAATATTCACATCCGCATAATCTTCTGGCTGAAGCATTTTACCCGAATAAGTTTCAATAGCTTTCAAAGGCTTCTTACGTGTAGGGTGTACCGTATTGAAATCCGCCATTACTTCCACCGTTTTTAGACCTGTCACATATTCAATGATGTCCATTAAATGGGATCCAATATCAGCAATAGCTCTGGAATCTCCTGATTTATCTGGTTCTAAACGCCAGTTATAGTCTGTTTCATAAAATAACCAATCTTGCAAATATGATCCGATGATGGAATAAACATCTCCCAAGTCACCTTTCTCCCGCATGGTTTTCATTTGGCGAACCAATGGGTAGTAGCGAAGGTTAAAGTGTACCGCGTTTACTTTACCTGATTTAGCAGCCAATTCCACTAATTCTTCTGCCTCAGCAAGGTCTTTGGCCAATGGTTTCTCACAAACCACGTGCTTGCCAGCTAATAAAGCGGCTTTTGATTGGGAATAGTGAAGGAAGTTGGGCGTACAAATGTGTACGCATTCGATATCATCCTGTTTCATTAGCTCATCGAAAGTATACCAACGAGCGATTCCCAATTGTTTTGCCTTGGCCTCTGCCAATTCAATGCTAACCTCACATAATGCAGCCACTTCTACATTTGGCAATCGTCTCAATGCTTCAATGTGCGCAGGTCCAATAAAACCTGTTCCCACGATTCCAACTTTAATTTTTGTCATGATTTTGTAAATTAAATTTCAAATTTGGTCCACTTATTTTTATTATCTCGGGATGATTTTACCACATTTTCAATAAATGCCATTCCCTTAATTCCTTCATCAATTCCAGGGAAATCATATAATGGATCAGGGGTTTTCCCTTCCCAACGAGCTCTCAAGGCAAAGGCAAAATTTCGATAAATATTTGCAAATGTTTCTACATAACCTTCAGGGTGACCCGCTGGCTGACGAGTATGGGCTTGCGCTTGCGCAGATAGGCTGCCTACATTCGTACGAATAGTTCTACTACCCCCATCTCTCGATTTAATGATTAGGGTATTTGGGTCCATTTGGTGCCATACTATACCTGCTTTAGAACCATAAACACGGATATTTAAATCGTTTTCTTCTCCATTGCAAATCTGGCTGCAATGCAATACTCCACGTGCCCCATTGCTGTAATGTATCAAAATATTTCCATCATCATCCAATTGACGTCCCTCCACAAAAATGGTCAAATCCGCACACAATTCATCAATTTCCAATCCCGTAATATATTCTGCCAAATTTTCAGCATGTGTACCAATGTCACCAATTGCCCCTGCCGCACCACAACGAGCTGGATCTGTTCTCCAGGCGGCTTGTTTTTGACCTGTAGCCTCTACCAAGTCAATCAGCCATCCTTGTGGGTACTCTACGATGATCTTTCTTATTTCTCCTAATTCTCCAGAATCTACCAAATGTTTGGCTTCCTTAATCATGGGATAACCCGTATAATTATGTGTCAGCGCAAAGATTAATCCTGTGGAATCAATAATCTTTTTTAATTCTTTTGCCTCAGCTAAATTTAGGGTAGCTGGTTTATCACAAACTACATGAAAGCCGTTCTCTAATGCGAATTTTGCGGCTGGAAAATGTAGGTGATTAGGTGTTACTATGGAAACAAAATCCATTCGTTCGCCCTCAGGTAATTCCTTCTCTTTTAGAATCATTTCTTTATATGATCCGTATACCCTACTAGGATCTAGATACAAAGCAGCCCCTGTTTCCCGTGACTTCTCGGCGCTTGAGCTAAATGCGCCACACACTAATTCTATTTCTCCATCTAGTTGAGAACCACGGCGGTGAACAGCACCAATAAATGCATCTAAACTACCCCCAATCATTCCCATGCGAACTTTTCTACCTTGACGGCTTTTTGCCTGTGTGGAAGAACCTCCCTGAATCATATCTGTATTGATTTAGATTTTTGTAAAAAATTGACTTTAAATATACTAATTTGAGCCAAATACGCGGTAGAATTAACGAAATATTAAAAATATTTTAAATTTAATAGGAAACTTTCAAAATCTTTTTGTTTTTTTGACATGATTTTTCTAATGATAACTTTTATTTTTTCAAGAAAAAACGTTGTTTCACCCTTTAACTAAATCTAAACAACTATGAGTCAAACCATTAATGCAAATCGACTATTTTATGCTAGCTGTTTTGCCCTCATCACCACTGCCTTCTCTTTTAGTATAAGAGCGGGTATCCTGACGCAGTTAGGCGCAGAATTAAGCTTGGATACTGTTCAATTAGGACATATCAACCAAATGTGGTTCTTAGGTTTCCCTATTTCCATGATTCTTGGAGGGGTTTTCTATTCAGCCATAGGACCCAAATTAATCATGCAAATTGCTTTGGTTGCACATACCATTGGTATTTTGATGACCATTTATGCAACAGGTTATGACACCTTATTGATTTCAACATTATTGATAGGTTTAGGTAATGGATGTACTGAAGCTGCTTGTAATCCAATGATTGCAGATTCTTATTCAGGTTTGGATTTCAATAGTAAGTTGAACCGTTTCCACATGTGGTTCCCAGGTGGAATTGTGATTGGTTCTTTGATTTCTAAATTTATGACTGATGCAGCTATGCCATGGCAAGCACAAATTTGGGTAATCTTAATTCCTACAGCTATTTATGCTGTATTGTTCTATGGACAAGCTTTCCCAAAACCTCGTGCAGGAGCAGAAAATGCTTTAGACAGTTTCAAGGCCATGTTAAATCCTTTGTACATTTTCATGGCAGCCTGTATGGCATTAACGGCTATTTCAGAATTTGGTCCTCAGCAATGGGTGGGTCCAATCTTGGCAAAAGCAGGAGCTAGTCCTATGTTGATATTAGCTTTAGTAACTGGATTAATGGCTGTGGGTCGTTATTTCGCAGGTCCTATCATTCATAGATTAAATACCGTTGGAGTACTTTTAGGTTCAGCTATTTTTGGAGTTATTGGTCTATACATGATGTCTACCATGGATGGTTCTATGCTTTACGTAGCAGCAGTATTCTTTGCTTTGGGTATTTGTTACTTCTGGCCAAACATGCTTGGCTATGTGAGTGAGACTATGCCTCAAACAGGAGCTCTTGGATTATCCATTCTAGGAGGAATAGGAATGTTTTCATCTTCTATGTTCCAGCCAATCATTGGTGCGTGGATTCAAGAAAACAAAGTAGCTGCTGAGGCTACTGGATTAGCTGGTGATGCGGCTGATTTAGCTGCAGGTCAGGCTACTCTTTCTAACATGATGCTTTTCCCAGCTATTTTGATTGTTGCTTTTGTAGGATTATACTTCTTTGGAAAGAAAGTAAATCACTCAGCATAATCCATATTTTAATTAATTTAGGGGGCTATTTAGCCCCCTTTTTTTATGCGCATACTCCTACTTCTTTTTATTTTATCATTGAGTGCTTGCCAGTCGAACTGGAACCTGGACCCGGTTCATGTCAAGGAATCCCTAGAAAAAGATGTCCACCAATGGACTGAAAAAAAGGTCCTTGTGAGTACCCGATTAGGGGATTTTGAAATGGAATTGGATGCCCGCACTCCCCTGCATCGCATGAATTTTATTCGATTGGTGAAATTGGGCTATTATGAAGACCGTTATTTTTACCGAATCATCTATGTAACGGGTATACAAGGAGGAGGCGAATACATGGATCGCTTAAATTATTTGATTCCAGCAGAATATATCGACGATTTAAAACCTGTGCGAGGTAGTTTGGCCATGGCCCGATACGATGAGGGTAATCCTGAGCAAGCATCTTCACCCAGTGAATTTTTTATTGTCACCGACACCGAACAAGCCGCTAGATTTTACAAAAAATATGTGGTATTTGGTAAGGTTACCAAAGGCATGGAGGTTGTCGATGCCATATTTAAGGCTAAATCCTACGATGAAAAGCCAGTCATTCCAGTTAAATTTGATATTAAGGTTTTGCCTGAGTGATTTGTCCAATCCATTGGAAAGTAAAGGCTAAAATAACAACCATCACGCAGCCCAGTACATTCAACCATAAAAAGGCCATTAAGTCTATTTTCCAAGCATAAATAACAAATGCTTCTGCGATAATGGCGGCCCAAAACACATCTCCTCCTTGCGTTTTAGGTAAATAAAAGGCACATAGAAAGACACCCAGTATGGTTCCATAAAACCATGAACCTAAGATGTTTACTACTTCAATCAGACTGCCCATATTGACTGAAAATTGGGCCACAATCAGACAGAAAATACCCCAAGCCAAAGTCACCATTTTGGAAGACCACCAATAGTGCTCATTGGTACCATGTGGATGTATGAATCTCTGGTAAATATCGACCATCACAGTAGAAGTTAGTGAACCAAAGGCGGATGCCATGGAACCCATAGAAGCTAATAAGATCATGGCAATGAGAAAACCAACCAGTCCAATCGGTAAGTGATCTACGATGAATCGCAAGAATATATAATTCGTATCCTGGCTGTCTGCTTTTACATCTTGTGATTTCAATAAATCGACAGCCTTTTCTTTAATCTTTGCTTGCTGCGCATGTAAATCTAAAATTTGCGATTTCAGGATGGGAATTTGGTCGGCCTGCTTCTGGTTGATGGCAGCGATTAGTTCCTTTTCTTTCTCTTTTTTCTGTAAAAAGATTGCTTTATTTTTTTGATCAATAGCCTCATGTCCTTTGGCGGTCTCCCAATGTAGTTCAGTGCTTTTATTGAAAAATATAGGTGCTTGGTTGAATTGGTAGAAGACAAAAACTAGTATGCCGACAAGCAAAATGAAAAATTGCATGGGTATTTTTAGGAATCCATTTAATAGCAAACCTTTCTTACTTTCATTCGCAGTATGGCCTGTTAAATATCTGCCCACCTGGCTTTGATCTGTTCCAAAATAAGAGAGTTGCAAAAAGAATCCACCAATGATTCCAGACCAAATGGTATATCGATTATTGATATCAAATTTCCAATCTATCAGATTTATTTTTCCCATTTTTCCAGCCAATTGTAGTGATTCCTTCATGCCAATTTCTTCAGGCAGGGATAGAATAATATAAATGCCAGCAATTACCATACCGGCAAGCACGACACCCATTTGCAATAACTGGGTATAAGAAATGGTCTTGGAGCCACCCAGAATACAATAAAAAGTTACCACCGCCGCCGTAATGCCATTGGTCCAAGTTAAATCCCAACCCAATAAGGTAGATAAAATGATTGAAGGGGCAGCTATCGTTACGCCGGTGGATAGTGCTCTAGGAATAAGAAAAAGAAAACTAGTTAAAATACGAGTTTTGGAGTCAAAACGTTCCTCCAAAAATTGATAAGCCGTATATATTTTTAAATGGTAATATTGAGGAATAAATGTGACCGATAGCACAATCATGGCAATGGGTAAGCCAAGATAAAACTGCACAAAACGCATGCCATCAGTGTAGGCTTGACCGGGTACGGATAAAAAGGTAATGGCGGATGCCTGAGTGGCCATTACTGATAAAAGGATGTGGTACCAAGGAAGTTCCCTGTCTGCTAAAAGGAAACCTTTCAACGAGTGCTTTGCTTCACGGCCTTTCCAACTGCCATACAGTACAATTCCTCCGATAGTTAACACTAAGACTAGCCAATCTAATAGATGCATGGTTATCGGAATATGGCGGTAAATAACTCAAAAAACAGAATAATCAATACCACAAAAATACCTAAAGACAGGTACCAAGATTTCCAAGAAGTGTGGTGATGCTGGTTTTCTGGTTTCATGTTGGAAATGATTGTCTAAAAATACATTAGAAAAACTAACAAAGAGCAAGATTGATTTGAAAAGCTGTTAATTTTTGTGAATTCTTTTGTTTGGTAAAAAGACGAAATCCCAACTAAATATAAATTTCCAATGTCTGTTGGAATACTTAATTTTGCTAGTTACCTTTGCACCTCCAAATGCAAGCGGGCGTGGTGGAATTGGTAGACATACCAGACTTAGGATCTGGCGCCGCGAGGCATGGGGGTTCGAGTCCCTCCGCCCGTACCATCGGCAAGCCCTCAAGACCTACAGGTATTGGGGGCTTTTTTTAATTAAAAAATTTAAATACTTCCATATGAATATTTCGCTCAACCATTCAAATGATTTAGAAGGTCGTTTGACTGTTGTGGTTTCAGCTGCTGATTACCAAGAAAAGGTAGAAACTAAATTAAAAGATTATCGTAAAAAGGCGAGCATCAAAGGTTTTCGTCCAGGTATGGTTCCGATGCCCTTGATTAAAAAATTGGCAGGACAATCCATTTTAGTGGAAGAAATCAATCATTTATTGGGCCATGCAGTAAGTGATTACATCAAAGAAAACAAATTGAACCTAGTAGGTGAGCCTATGCCAGCAGTGGATGAGGCTGACGCTATCGATTGGGAAAAAGATACTGAATTTACTTTTCATTATGATTTAGGATTTCATGGTGAGTTTAGCGTGGATTTAGAAAAAATCAAGTCGGTGAATTCATACGAAATCAAGGCTGATAAAAAGGAAATCGAGGAAACCATTGAGAATTTGAAGAAGCAATTTGGCGAGCAAATTCATCCAGAAACGGTGGAAGATCGTGATTTAGTTTTTGGAACATTCACACAAGGGGAATGGATAGAGAAATCAGCTATTCCTTTGCATTCAATCAATGACAAATCCAAGAAGATTTTCTTAGGTGCTAAGGTGGGTGATACCTTAAAGTTTGCCATTGATAAAGTATTTGTTGATGCCAAATCATTGGCACTTGCTACAGGAAAGAAAGAAGATGAGGTGGCTGATTTGACAGGAGAAGTTTCTTATGTAGTAGAAGACATTACTCGCTCGGTTCCAGCTAGCCTAGACCAAGCATTTTTTGATAAAGTACTAGGAGCTGGTAAAGCAACAGATGAAGCTAGTTTCCGTGAGCAGGTTACTGAGATTGTTCAAGATAACTACAAGCGTGAAGCGAACTATTTGTTGCGCATCGATGCAGAGAAAGCTTTGTTGGATCAAGTGAAAATTGATTTGCCAGAGGCATTCTTACGTAACTGGTTGATTCGTATCAACGAAGGTAAATTTACAGCGGAGCAAATAGACCAAGATTTCGACAATGTGAAAAAGGATATTCGTTGGAATTTGATCAAAAATGAAATCGCGGCTAAATTTGAGGTGAAAGTAGAATACGCTGAGGTAGTTGAAAAAGCAAAAGACATGGTGCGCCAGCAGTTTGGTGGTTACTTGTCAGCCGATCAACCAGGCATCGAAGAAATGATCGAGAAAATAGCTATGGGTTATTTAAGCGACAAGTCGAAGTCAGATAATTTTATGAATTTATACAATCAGGCTTTCGCTGATAAAGTTTCCAATGTCATTGTTGAAAAAATTCCACACAAGGTATCTAAAATTGATGTGGACAAATTCAAAGAAATAGCAGCGGCTTTATAATAAGTCTTATTTGTTGGAATTTTCAAGACCCCGTTTTTACGGGGTTTTGTGTGAACTAAGCCATTTGAAATTTGGTTTACCAGCTAATTGCTCGCAATTAATCCGACATTTATTTTAAATTTGAATCTAAAACTAAAAATTATGTATCCCAAGGAATTATCAGGAGACGAGTTTCGTAAATATGCCGTACACCACAGAGGTTTGAATGGTTTAGCTGTAGATCAATACATGAATCAAATGGGTGGTCAAGTGAATCATCGCATTGACGATATGACCCAATATATCATTGAGGAGCGCCCTATGCGTTTTGCCCAGATAGATGTATTCTCACGTTTGATCATGGATCGAATTATTTTTATGGGTGTTCCAGTAGATGATTACATGGCGAACATCATCGTGGCCCAGTTATTGTTTATGGAATCGACTGATGCCAAAAAAGACATTGTGATGTACATAAACAGTCCAGGAGGATCTGTTTATGCTGGATTAGGTATCTATGACACCATGAACTACATTCGTCCGGAAGTTGCTACCGTATGTACTTCATTAGCTGCTTCTATGGGAGCGGTATTGTTGGCTGGCGGTGCCGCAGGAAAGCGTTCTGCTTTAGAGCACGCCCGAATCATGATTCACCAACCATCTGGTGGTGCACAAGGACAAAGTCGTGATATTGAAATCACAGCCCGTGAAATCGTTAAAATTCGTCAGGAATTGTATGAGATCCTTGCCAAACATTCAGGAAAGAGTTTTGAGGATATCGAGCGTGATTCAGATCGTGATTATTGGATGAAGGCAGCTGAGGCGAAGGAATATGGTTTAATTGATGAAATTTTAACTCGTAACGTGTAGGATGGCTAATCCCAAAAAAAATAATTGCTCTTTTTGCGGTCGAAATAAATCGGAAGTAGGAATTTTGTTGTCAGGCATTGATGGTCAAATTTGTGATCAATGCCTGCAACAAGGTTATGAGGTGATTAAGGAAGAGTTAGGAGCTCCTGTAGTCAACAAAAAGAATAATACCCAGTATCAATTTGAGTTAGTTAAACCCAAGGATTTAAAATCTCACCTAGATTTATACGTAATTGGTCAAGAAGAAGCTAAAAAACATCTTTCTGTGGCCGTTTACAATCATTATAAGCGCTTAATGCAACCTGCCCACGAACAGGATGTTAAGATTGAAAAATCCAATATCTTAATGGTAGGGGAGACGGGAACCGGGAAAACCTATTTGGCACGGACCTTGGCACAAAAGTTACAAGTACCTTTTTGCATCGCGGATGCTACTGTGATCACGGAGGCTGGATACGTGGGAGAGGATGTGGAAACCATTTTAACCCGTTTGTTACAAGCTGCCAATTATGATGTAGCCAAAGCGGAATGCGGTATTGTATTCATCGATGAAATAGACAAAATAGCCCGTAAATCTGATAATCCTTCCATTACCAGGGATGTATCGGGTGAAGGAGTTCAACAAGCCTTATTGAAATTATTGGAAGGATCAATTGTGAACGTACCTCCACAAGGTGGACGTAAACACCCCGATCAAAAAATGATTGCGGTAAATACAGAAAATATCTTATTCATTTGTGGGGGAGCATTTGATGGCATTGGTCGACATATTTCTAAGCGTTTAAATGCTCGTCCGATCGGATTTTCAGGAGATGATACTTTTTATGATTCCTTTGAAAAGGATCAAATCATGAAATACGTGACGGCACAAGATTTAAAATCATTTGGTTTAATACCTGAACTTCTTGGTCGTTTGCCGGTAATCACTTACCTAAATCCATTGGATCAGGATGCCTTATTATCCATCTTAACCAAGCCTAAAAATGCCTTGGTGAAACAATATGAAAAACTATTTGAGATGGAAGGAGTGAAATTGACTTTTAGTCAGGAAGCATTGCAATACATGGTTGAACAAGCCATGCAATATAAATTAGGTGCGCGTGGTTTGAGATCCATCATGGAAGCTATTATGACAGATGCCATGTTTGAAATACCATCTCAAACAGACATTTCAAATTTTGAAGTGGACTTAGCTTATGCTAAATTGAAATTCGAAAAAACTGTGTTCCATCAAATGAAAGTTGTAGCTTAACATGAAAAAAAATCTATTCGTTCTCGCATTAAGTTTATTCATTGCTTCTTGTTCTTACAAAGGAGCTTATTTTGCTGTTTACCAGCAAACTCACCATGCTGATAGCAAGGTCATAACAAATCCTGTAAAAGTAGAAGAGCCTACTCTTTTGGTAAGTCAATCCAATGAGATTACAGAGGAAATTGCTCCTGTACAAGCTAATACTCCAGAGGAGGCTAAGTTGATTTCTGAGTTAACTTCTTTAAATCAAGAAGTAAAATCCATGAAACACATGGAAAAAAAGGAATTGATTCAGCATAAGAAAGAATTCAAAGCCCGTTTAAAATCCCAAATCAAAGAATATAAAGCTCAAGCTAAAAAACAAAAGCAAGCAGCTGGGGCGTCTTCTTGGGATTCTAAAGTGAAGATTGGGGTGATCCTATTAATTATAGGTATTATCCTTTCCATCTTTGGCTTAGGAGCCATAGGTGCCGTATCTGCCTTTATAGGTTTGATATTTGTTTTACTAGGCTTATTGCATACATTTTAGTTTATGAAGGGAGTCATCGTCTGTTTACACGGTTTTGGTGAAGATCACCGTGTTTGGGATGATTTTATTCCCCCTTATACTTGGCCTTATCCTGTCCTTTCACCTAACTATGCTGATTGGACAGATTGTTCGAGTATGTCGGACTATGCCAATAAAATTGTATCTAGTTTGCCTCAAGACCAGCCTTGGTTTCTAATTGGGCATTCCATGGGTGGCTATGTGGCATTAGCATTTGCTAAGCTTTATCCTCAACAGGTTAAAGCAGTAGTGATGCTGAATTCTACGGCCATGGCAGATTCAGATGAGAAAAAACTGAATCGAAATAAAACCATCGATTTTTTGAATAATTGGGGGACAAAAGCCTTTATTGGGCCATTTGTCCCTCAATTGTTTACAAAGGATTTTGCCGCCAATCAGGCATCTCTCATTCAAAATTTAATCCAACGTTATCAAAGTATTCCTGCGGAAGGTTTAATGGCTGCTTCTGCTGCCATGAGAGATCGCGCGGCTGGATTCGATTTGTTGGCATCTACACAGATTCCTTTCTTGTTCATACATGGAGATCAAGATTCCATCGTATCTTTGGAGGATGTCAAACGGGCTTGCGCAACTTCAAACTTACATCGACTGGTGCGTATTCCTAATTCAGGACATCAATCAGCCTATGAAGCGCCAGATGAAGTGCATAGCACAATTGTTTCTTTTATAAATACCCTTCATGTCTAAGATTATTGTGGCCCTAGATGGCTTTTCTTCCTGTGGTAAAAGTACAACGGCCAAGCGTGTGGCTGCTCAGTTGCATTATGCCTTTGTAGACACAGGTGCCATGTACCGTGCAGTGGCTCTTTATTTTCACCGCAATCAAGTGGATTGCGAGGATTTATCAGCAGTAGAAAAAGCATTAGAAGAAATACATATTAATTTTGAATTTAATCCAGATAGACAAGCCTCTGATACCTATTTGAACGGTGAAAACGTGGAAAAGGAAATCAGAAAAATGTACATTTCGGATATTGTTAGTCAGGTGAGTGCCATTCCTACTGTGAGACATGCCATGGTGGCACAGCAACAAAAAATGGGAAAAAAGAAAGGTGTCGTAATGGATGGTCGTGATGTAGGGACTGTTGTTTTTCCAGAAGCAGAAGTTAAGATTTTCATGACAGCAGATCCAAAAATCAGAGCTCAAAGGAGAAAATTGGAATTGATGCAAAAAGGGGAGGATTTACCAATGGAACAAATAGTTGAAAATTTAAGAATTCGAGATGAAATTGACTCCAATCGGAGTGAGGGTCCATTGAGAAGAGCCGATGATGCCATCGATTTGGATACTTCATATAAATCCATGGATGAACAAGTAGCCTTTGTGTTAGAACAAGTTCGACGAGTTCAACATGCCAAAAAATAATGAATCTTTACCTATTCTTATTGTAGGACAGGGCTTGGCGGGCACCGTTCTCGCACATACCCTAGATCAATTAGGTATTCCTTTTACCCTATTGGATGCGCCTAAAATCTATTTTACTTCTTCTTATGCTGCGGGAGGAATTTTTAACCCCATTACAGGTAGAAAATTAGAAAAGTCCTGGTTAGTGGAGGAGCTTTTTAACTATTTGTTCCCATTTTATACTTCTTTAGAAAAAAGTTTAGCTCAATCATTTTTTCATCCCATGCCTTTATTTAGGCCATTTGCCAATGAAGAAATGAAAAAATGGTTAATGGAAAGAAAGGAAGCTATCCACAACGAATACCTTAGATGGACAGAGGAGGGTGTATGGGTAGAAAAAGCTGGTTGGCTGGATGTTGAAGGATTTTTGCGTGTATCCAGAGACTATTTTTTTGGAAAAAAATGCTTGAAGGAGTTTGCTTTAGACCCAATTAAAGATGTAGTATTGGGGGCTTCTAGTGTTCGTTTTCAAGAACAGGAATATTCTTGCTTGGTATTTTGTGAGGGCTTCCATGCTCAAAAACAGAATCCTTATTTTGGACATTTGAATTTTTTGCCTGCCAAAGGGGAACTATTGAAAATTCGAACTCAAGAACCTGCAGAAGATTATATCCTCAATAAGAATGGATTTCTTTTGCCTTTGGGTAATCGGGAGTTTAAAGTAGGCGCCACCTACCGTTGGGATGATTTTTCCCAAGAAGCCAGTGATACAGCCCGATTGGATTTAAATAATAAGTTGAAAAGTTTAGGCGTTTACCATTACGAAGAAATGGAAATGTCCACGGGTGTTCGTCCAGCTACGCAAGATCGAAGACCTTTAGTGGGTTTTCATCCGCATTTACCTTTGGCTATTTTCAATGGATTTGGATCAAAAGGAGTTTCTTTGAGTCCATATTTTGCCAAAGAATGGTTAGCAGAATGGATGGGAGAAAAAGAGATTAATTCGGAGGCATCAATTCGTAGATTTTACCATTTATTTTCCACATAAATCATTAAATTTGATTTTGTTGAAATCGCCTACTAATCTAAAAACAGAATGAAAAGACTTTTGCTTTCGTTTTTGCTGCTTTTTTCTTTGGTGCTTCGTGGGCAAGACTTTTATCCTAGTCAAAAGAAATTCGATAAAACTCGAATTCAATATCAAAAATTCATTTGGAAATACTTTACAAGTCAGAATTTTGAAGTTTATTATTTTGGCAAAAATGAGAATTTAGCTCGTAATACCATTCAAATTTTAGAAAATGAATTTCCTCGTATAACAGGGGTATTAGGTTATAGTCCTTTTAACAAGGTCAAACTATTTGTGTATCCTTCACATCAAGATTGGCTTCAAAGCAATACGGGTATTAGTTTGGAAAATGCCGAGGAGGCAAGGGCAGAAAACTTTGCCAAATTTAAAGTTGAAATAGCTTTTCAAAATAATGTATCTGAATATAAAAAGGAGTTAGTGAGGGAAGTAACCAAGGTATATGTGCATGATATGCTCTTTGGTGGAAGTATTAAAGATGCCCTTCAAAATTCTCTTTTACTATCAGTGCCGCAGTGGTTTTCAGAGGGAATTGCAGCTTATATCGCTGAGGGAGATTCTCCTGAAATGAACCAATTTATGCACCAAGTGGTGGTCAATAATCGGGTTCGTAAGCCTAATTTAGCTCAGGGGAAGGAATCGGTTTGGTTGGGTCATTCCATCTGGGCTTACTTAGTGAGAACCTATGGCAAGCAGCCGGTAAGTAATATTTTAAACTTAACGCGCATCATTCGTAATGAGCAATCCAGTATATCAAGTACCATCAAAAAACCATTTAGCAAGTTCCTACGAGAATGGTTTGAATTTTATTTGAATCAATCTAAGCAGGAAGAGGTGAATACCGTGGCTTTAAGTGGAATGAAAAGCCTTTCTTCTGCGGATATCTTAAAGGATCAGATCCTAGGTGATTTTAAGGTGAGTCCTGATGGTAAATGGTTAGCCTATGTTCAAGGGGAAGCTGGAAAGTTTCAGGTGAACTTAATGAATTTAAGTAATCAAAAGTCTCAAAGTATTTTTCAAACGGGACTAAAAGATTCAGAGCGTATTTCCACGGATCATGGTCCGTTGTTGTCTTGGGGTAAATCCAATGTTTTGTATATTTTATACAGCGCAGAGGGCAATAGCTATTTACAAACATATTCAGCCCTGACGGCCAACAAATTCAATTTGCGGGTTGAATCCAAGAAGAAACTAGTGGATTTGAATTGTTTGGATTTTGAAATGGCTTCAAATGGTCAGCGTATGTTAGTGAGAGCCTTGCGAAATGGACAAGTGGATGTGGGTATTTATGATTTAAGAAGAAACCGATATACGCCTGTCACGCAAGATCCTAATGATGAAATTGAGGCGCATTGGTGGAATAATGGGAATGATATAGCTTACATTACTGAGAAATACGTGGACTCCACCTGGAAATCTACTGTTTCCAAAGAAGGAATATATTCACTATATCATTGGAAGGCGGATGATCCATCCAACCCTAGTCGAATTTTTGCCCACCGTGGATACATACATAATTTGAGACAATTGTCTGATACGGTTTGGAGCTTTTTGAGCGAGGAGACATCTGGTACCAATTTGATTAATTTGCGTTGGGCAGACACTACTTTTTATCAAAGTTCTGTTCGTTCAGGTCCATGGAGAGCCGCCGAATGGATCAAAGATCAATTAGTCGTTCGTCAGAATGAGATGCTTACCCAAATGATTAGTACTTATCCGCTTCAAAATATTGGATTGGCTGGTCAAAACCGATGGTATCCACAATTAGCTGAATTAACCAATACGGAAACGAACTTAACTGCATCTAAAGATAGTATTGAGAAACCGATACTTCGTAGAGCAGATCAGCGCCGCGCGCGCATTGAATTACGTCAACAAAATCAGCGTTTAAAAAGGGATCCGGGTAAACTGCTAGGTCCAACGGAATACCAAAATTCTTTTGTTGTCAATAAGTCGGAAGGTAGCTTTATGGTAGATCCAGTCCGTGGCTTAGGTTATTCATTTGAAGTAAAAATGAATGACCTCTTGGAAAACCATTTAGTTCGGACGGGTATTTTTGTGACATCTAACCTACGAAATGCAGATTTATGGGCTGAATATGGATATTTGGCCAATAAGGTAGATTGGTTCGTGCGCTTTGATAGAAAAGTTTTGGACCAAGAAAATGAAAGTTTTTCTCAGAAAGTTAGGTTCAATCGGATTGAGGTGAAAGGTGTCTATCCTTTCAATTTTTCCAGCAAATTAAGTTTTTCTGGAACCTTTAGTTCAAACAGGGCCATAGATCAATATAATTTAAGTACACCGGAAAATTTGGCCACTTATGCGGGTGCTAAATTGGAATATAGCTTTGATAATACGGTTCATTTAGAAGAAAACTTACGAACAGGTTTCCGAATGAATCTTTCAGCTGAGTACCAGGCAGGAGTAGCTGTATCGGAGAGTTTTAGTCGGATTCGTTTGGATATGAGACGATACGTTAAATTGACCAACAGTTTTGTGTTGGCAGCCCGTTTATCTGCCTCCAATGCCTTAGGTGATGCGGCGCCACATACGATGTTGGGAGGAGTAGATAATTGGTTATTTATTCAAAGGGAATTGAGAAATAAGGAAAATCCGCTAGGCACGGCAGGTATAGCCCAGCGGGATGTTTTTATGAGTGATGTCGCCAGCCCTTTGAGAGGATTTAATGTGAATAAATTATCCGGTCAGAGTCATATACTTCTGAATGTGGAATTACGTGTGCCATTGAAATCTTTGATGGGGCCTGATTTTTCCAAGTCCAGATTCATGAATTCCTTCCAATTTGCAGGTTTTACCGATGTGGGTAGTGCCTGGACAGGATCAAATCCATTTGCAAGAACCAATGGATTTAATACCAATACTTATGGAGGAAATACTAATCCATTCTTAGCCACAGTGACCGACTTTAGGAATCCATTTTTAATGGGTTACGGCTTAGGTGCTCGTGCCTATTTGTTGGGTTATTTTATCAAGTTAGACTACGCTTTCGGCGTAGATAATAAGGAAATTAAGGCTCCTGTCACCTATCTATCTTTTGGTTACGATTTTTAGAATACAATAATTCATGGAAAACTCGAGTGAACTTTTGGCGCTTTTGGCCGAAACCCGTCATGCTGCCATATCCTTGGCTATGGCAACTAGCGAACAAAAAAATGCCATTTTAGCCGATCTGGCACAATTATTGGAAGCCAATAAATTGGGGGTTATTCAGGCAAACACACAAGATTTGGCTCATTACGATGCCCATAATCCCATGCGTGACCGTTTGTTACTCACAGAAGAGCGGATTCAATCTTTGGCAGATAGTTTGCGAGAAATCATGCTTTTACCTGATCCTTCGGGACAGGTAATTTTAGAGAAACAATTAGCCAATGGCCTTCACTTAAGAAAGTTAGCAGTTCCTCTGGGTGTGGTCGGGGTGATTTATGAATCCAGACCCAATGTGACTATTGATGTCGCTGCCTTATGTATTCGCTCTGGGAATGCTGCGGTATTGAGAGGGGGAACAGATGCCTGGAATAGCAATTCCTTTTTAGTTTCCTTAATTCATCATGCCCTGGAAAAGAATGGTTTTTCAAAAGATTTAGTCCGTTTGCTGCCTACAGATAGGGCTTATGTGAGCACCTTACTGACTGCCACCAAATACATTGACGTGATTATACCGCGAGGTTCCGATGCCTTGATTCAGCGAGTTAGAAGGGAATCCTTGGTGCCGACGATTGAAACGGGTGCGGGCGTTTGCCATACCTACGTAGCAGAGACGGCCGACTTAAAGAAGGCAGTACCTGTGGTGGTGAATGCCAAGGTAAGTAGACCTTCCGTATGTAATTCCTTGGATACTATCGTGATTCATGCTAGTAAGTTGTCAAGCTTTTTAAGTTTGATTCAAGATGATTTTATCAAGTACCACGTTAAAATCCATGCGGATCCACGCTCTTATGTATTGCTGAAGGCCCAGGCTTATCCTTATTTGATGGAAGCACAAGAAGATGATTTTGGAAGGGAGTTCTTGGATTTTGCTTGTTCCATTAAAGTGGTAGATAGTACAGAGGAGGCCATATTACATATTTCTAACTATTCATCCAGACATTCTGAAGCCATCATTTCCGAGGATGCCCAAGAAGCCAACTACTTTTTACAGGCCATTGATGCTGCCGCTGTGTATTGGAATGCCTCTACTCGATTTACGGATGGAGGAGTTTTTGATTTGGGTGCAGAGATTGGAATTTCCACCCAAAAATTACATGCCCGTGGACCTTTTGCCCTTGAGAAATTGGTTACTGAAAAGTGGGTGTTAGTAGGAGATGGACAGGTGAGGTAAATGCCATAGATATAAGAATACTTATCAAAATGTTCAGATGAAAAAGCACTTAGCCATACTTGTTATTAATTTGGCAATTTTTTGTGCTTGTCAAGGTCCAGTACAGAAATCGCAGGAAGCTAGCAAGGCATTGATTGAACAATATTTTAAACTTTTTAATCAACATGAATGGAAAGCATTGGCAGCAATGTATGCCGATACTGCTATTTTTAAAGATCCAACATTTGGCATGAAGCCTATAAAAAAGTCGAGAGCTCAGTTTGTAGAAGAATATACTGCTTTATCAAAAACTTTTCCTGATGTGCATGATCAGGTGATTAATATTTACCCATCAGGGGAGCATCATGTCACTGTGGAGTTTGTATCCACAGGAACCGGTCCTGATCAAAAGAAGTTTGAATTACCCATTGTTGTTATTTTCCGAATCGAGCAAGGGAAAATCGTTGAGGATTTTACCTATTACGATAATTTTTGATTAAGACGATTTTGCTATGATTGTATAATAAAAGTGTAAATAAATAGGTAATTAAGCTACTAATTATACCCGTTAAAAGAGAATGAATAAAATTCCATTTGAGATAAATCAATGGAATAAAACACGAAAGGTAAAAGCTTAAAGTACTTAATACACTTACGATTGGAGATAATTTTTTATTGTTAATTTCAATTTTACAATCAGGGCACTGCCATTTCATTGGATGATGGGCTAGAAATAGATATTTCAAATTTTGAGGCTTACTGCAATTAGGACAATTGAATTTACTTTTCATATAGTGGTTAACCTTAGAGTTAATTAATTTAAAATCAAATTAGTATTTTTTTTCTTAGATAGATATTTTAATGGTTACTTTCATTGCCTTACTTCGAGGAATCAATGTGTCTGGCCAAAGGATGATTAAAATGGCTGATTTAAAGGCTTTGTTTGAATCTTTGGGTTTTGCCTCAGTTCAGACCTATATTCAAAGTGGAAACTTGGTTTTTCAAGTAGAAAATCTCTCAGAAAATGAATTGAATAAATTAATTCAGTCGGCTATTTTAAAACAATTTGGATTTGAGGTAGAAGTGCAAGTTTTTAGTGAAAGTACTTGGAAGCAAATCATCGTAAATAATCCCTTTGTCATGCAAGGAGGTGTCGAAGAGGCTCACTTGTACGTGAGTTTGCTGGCCAATAAGCCAAGTCAAGAAAATGTAGAAAAACTCGCGAGCTTATATTTTCCAGAGGAATTCATCCAATTGAGGGATCAATCAGTTTATTTATATGTTCCCCAGGGTTATGGGAAAGCCAAATTGAACAATAATTTTCTGGAAAGTAAATTGAAAGTAAGTGCCACGACGAGAAATTGGAAGACCATGCTGGCCTTAGTGAATATGATTCAGTAGAAGCATGATTGTCTACTTTGAAAAAGATAGGTGATTAGGTTTCGGGGACAATTTCACATTTCTTTAGAGTTTAAAACTCATAATCCAATCCCATCCTCTGTTTCATTTCCGCCAAAATAGGATGTTTCTCTGCTAAGAATTCGTATTTGTCGGATTGGGTGTAGAGAACCTTTTTATCGCTTTTCTCTTGTATTAAAATATCCAGCTGTATGTCAATACCAAAGTGCTGCAAAGAGGTTCTTAGCTGGTTCAAAACCTCCATTCGGATGGATTCATTGAACTGCTGAATTTGTAATTCGTTTTCCACTTTTAGGTGTAATACGGTGCCCACCAATTCGATGGGACGGTTCATCATGACAAATTTATTGATGTCGTGATTGGCCTTATAGGCATTGGCGATTCGCATCCATTCTCGACTGATATCCTCCAATTCGAAAGGTTTGTTACCTTCACTAGAGGTCCCAGATGTCAACAAGGTAGTTTCTTTTTGTTCAGATTGTTTCGTCTCTACCAATTTTTTGGCACTTCTTAGCCCAGTAGATTGAACGCTAGGCCTAGGGGCTATTTCAATACCCCTCATTTTAGACACCGGCTCTACTTGAGTAGGTATTACGTTCTCTTTAACATAAGATTCAGAAGTTTCTCTTTGAATGGGTTCAGAGGAAGGGGTAGGAGTAGATTCAACTAAGGGACTGGGATTGGCCGAAGCCTCATACTTTTTTCCTGCGCCGTCCTCCACCACAGGTGCTTGCTTTGGCTGGAATACCGAATTTAAATAGTTGATTTTCAAAAGGCTCAGATCAACCAGTAATCTAGGATTTTTGGCGCTTTTGTATTGAGTTTCACATTGAGCACAGATGTTCATGGCCGAAAGCAAAAAGGATGTAGTGCTTAGCTCTGCCTGCTTTTTGAACTTTGCTTTGTTTTCCTCACTCATTTCCATCAAGACCAAGGTCTTTGGATCTTTGGCATAAAGCAATAAACGCATGTGTTCCATGAGTCCAGATACAAACTGAAGTCCATCGAATCCCTTTCTCATGATTTCTTCAATTAAAAGTAAGACTTCCGTATGGTTTTGCTGCAGTAAATGGTCTGTCAATGTGAAATAATAATCACTGTCTAAAATGTGTAAGTTCTCCAGTACTGCCTTATGGCGTAAGGTATTGTCAGTGGAGAAAGTCACATTCAGGTCAAACATGGATAGGGCGTCTCTCAATCCACCATCGGCTTTAATGGAGATTAATTCCAAAGCAGCTGGCTCTGCAGTGATATTTTCCTTCTCAGCAATGTTGGCTAAATGTCTTGCCATATCCTGCCATTTGATTCGATTGAAATCAAAAATTTGGCAGCGAGATAAAATGGTTGGTAAGATTTTATGTTTTTCTGTCGTAGCCAAAATGAAGATAGCGTAGGATGGCGGTTCCTCCAATGTTTTCAAAAAGGCATTGAATGCTTGCGCTGAAAGCATGTGGACCTCATCTATGATATATACTTTATAGCGACCACTTTGAGGAGGATATCTAACTTGATCAATCAAACTTCGTATATCATCTACCGAGTTGTTAGATGCCGCATCTAACTCATGAATGGTTAGGGAAGTATTTTCTTGGAAAGATTGGCAGGAGTGACATGTACCACATGCTTCTCCATCAGCACTTTGATTTTCGCAATTGATTGTTTTGGCTAAAATACGCGCACAAGTGGTTTTACCTACTCCTCTAGGACCACAAAATAAAAATGCTTGAGCCAAATGATTGGACTTAATAGCATTCTTTAAAGTCGTGGTAATGTGACTTTGACCCACTACAGAATCAAACTGAGTAGGCCGGTATTTTCGCGCAGAAACAACAAAATTTTCCATACTGCAAGTTACGATTTGAGGTCATAAAACCCAAATGCGATTAGGGGATTCGGAGAATAGCACTCACTGGGAAATGATCAGTCGGGTAGCGGTTATTCCAAGTCTCTGAATGGGTAGCATGCTGCTCGACAGTGACTCCATTTTTGACAAAAACATAGTCGATTTGGCTATTTTCCTTTTCTGCTTTAAAACCGTTGAAAGAGTTTTTGGGTCCATAATGTCCTCGCTTACTGATGCTTTCTGCATTGGTCAAGCGGTCAGGATTATTGGGGTCAAGCAAAATTTGTATTGGCTCACTATCTGGAGTAGCGTTGAAATCACCCAATAAAATGACGGGGCTGTTTTTGGCTATTTCTTTGATCTTAGCTAAGACTAATTTGGCGCTTTCTCTACGGGCTATTTTACCCAAGTGATCAAAATGCGTATTGAAGACATAGAATTTTTTCTTGGTTTTTATGTCTTGGAAATGCCCCCAGGTAACTACTCGCCTACAAGCTGCATCCCAGCCAAAACCAACTTTTTCGCAGGAATCAGACAGCCAAAAAGTTTTTTGTACTATCACTTTGAACTTTTGGGTATTGTAAAAAAGCGGGGAAAATTCACCCTCTTCTTTTCCATCGTCACGTCCACGTCCAAACCAAGCATAGTTAGGAAGTCTCTCAGCAAAATCTTTGATTTGATGAATAAATGCCTCTTGCATTCCGATGATGTCAGCTTCGTGGTATTTAATTAATTCGGCACATTGATCCTTTCGATTTGACCATTGATTGATACCGTCAGACTTGGTATCCATCCTGATGTTAAAAGTCATGGCCTTGATTTGAGCTAGGCTGCTGGTATTGAAAAGTAGAACTGCTAGTATTATCATGGTAAAATGTTTCAAGATTGCTGCTACTTGCGGCCATACTCGATCGTTTTTGCCATTTTTTATAATAAAGTCTGCTCCTTCACTAAACTCTTGTGGACTTGGTTGATTTTGAATTAGTTTCATATTGTCTTCAAAGGTTAAATGGTTTCGTTTTTGTATTCTTTCAATTCGCTCTTCTAATGGGCAATCTACCGCAATGAGGTGGTCCATGTAGGAAGCTTTATTTTTACTAGTTAATAAGGCAGATTCATACAGTTTAAAAGGTGCCTGACTTGGAATAATTGCCCACTTCTCTAATTCTTTGCGTACAGCAGGATGAATGATTTGATTTAAAACTTCCAATCTCGCTTTGTCTTCCTGAATTTGAGAACGGATATAGGCTTTATTATAATGCCCTTGTACATCAAAACTCTCTGGGCCAAACGCCTGCCTGATTTGCTCTTGCAGAGATGTACTGCTTTGTATAAGTTGATGGGCAACTTGGTCAGCTTCGAAAATGGGAATACCTAAACATGCAAAAATCCGACAAATGATTGATTTGCCGGATCCCATGCCGCCTGTGATACCTATTAAAGGTCGAAGGCCTGTTTTCATGATTTTACTCTTCTGTTAAGCGAGAGGAAGCATCTTTGGAAATGGCTGATTTTTCGAATACCACACGTACTCCTTTGCCCGGATCTATTTCTACCACTAAGGTTTTTTCACGAATAGATACGACAGTTCCATGAACTCCACCAATAGTGACTACTTTGTCGCCTGTCTTTAATTCATCAATGAATTGTTTGGCCTCTTTCGCCTTTTTTTGTTGTGGACGAATCATGAAAAAATAAAATACTACAAAAATCCCTCCAAAAAGAAAGATTTGCATGATTTGAGGATTGTTAGCCATAGAATTGTTGTTTATAGTTTTTTACGCGCTATTTCCACTTTAAATGCCACCATATTATCGGAAGGCATGGTGTTGCAATAGGCGGTTACTGTTTTTTGTACTTTTCCTTCTTTGCCTTTGGAATCAAAACTTACCTTGATAAATCCTTTCTTACCCGGCATTACTAATTCTTTTGTCCATTTTGGAGTGGTGCAACCGCAGGAAGCATTCACTGTTAAAATTTTTAGGGGCATATTCCCTTCATTCTTAAAATGAAAAGTGTAGGAAATGCTATCCCCTTCGGTGATTTTACCTAGGTAAACCACTGGCTGGTCAAATTTCATTACTGGATGCTTCTCTAAGGATGGCCTAAGTTCCAATGGGATGGATTCCTCGGTGGAGTTTCTAGCTTCTTTTTGCTTGTTGGTACAAGCGAAAAGACCAAGAAAGCAAATAATAATGAAATACTTCATGTTACTATTTTGCTTTGATTTGACTCATCATTTTCTCCACATCCTCCAATAATTTTTCGGCTTTCACTTTGGTGTCATTGACCACTTTCTTGCCTTCTGATTTAGCCAAAGTTTCAGGTACTTCTTTTCCTTCAACAATATCATTAATCAATTGTCTCAATTGCTCTCTGTATTTGTTCAACTGAAAATATAATTTGTTACGGGTATTTTCTCCCTTATCTGGAGCGTATAAGATACCAATGATTGCACCCGTAGCAGCTCCTACAACAAATGCCCAAAAGGATTTAGATGATCTACTCATATTATTTGCTCGCTATGTCGATTAATCCTCGACCTGATTTGGTAATTATTTTTTCGTTTATCAATCTCAAGGAAACCACATCCAATATACCATTGATGAATTGCCCTGATTTGGGTGTTGAGTAATTTTTTGCTAATTCAATGTACTCGTTAATGCTCACTTTAACAGGGATGCTTGGGAATTTAATCATCTCGGTTAAAGCCATTTTTAATAGAATAAAATCTGTAATGGCTAAACGATCCGACTCCCAATTTTTCGTTTGATCGCCAATCCAATGTACTAAATCTTTATCTAGCTGAATGGTGCTTTCAAACAATTCTTCAAAGAATAATTTATCATCATCCCATTGAAGGGCTAAAGCTTGCAAACTTAAATCCTCTAAAGCGTCAACTTTGAAGGTTTTAGTAGATAAGCTTTTAATTACATCCTTATTAAGATGCCAATTTAAGTCTTTTTCTTCAAAATACTCGGTCATGCTCGAGTGTTTTAGAATAAATGTTTTTAAAATATATCGAATCATTTCGATGTCATCTTCAAAGCTTTTGCCGGCCTGTGGAAGGTAGTCAACAAATGTTTGATCCAACAACATCACTTCTAAAAATAATTTCTTAATCCGATTTTCCTCATCTTCAGACCAACCTATGTGATGCTCTTCAAAAGCTTGTTGCAATGCCCTCCATTTCGGCATGATAGCCAGCACTTTATTTTTACTTAATTGCGAGGTTTTAATTGGATTTTCCAATAATCGGCGGTTCTCATCCCAAACAGCAATGTCTGATAAATGTTGTATGTAAAATAGTATTTTGAGGTATTGATTGTAGATGGATTCAACCTCCTTTACCATATCCTTTTTTAGCTTTTCCGCTATTTTTTTACTATGGTTTAAATAAGTCTTATAAACTGATTTGGCTGCCGCCAAAGATTCTGGCGGAATACTTTCTTCGCTGGGAACTTCTTGGAAAAACTCACGTAATTGGATTTCAGCTAACTTTTTTAAGCCTTCCAGTCGAGGTGCTTGTTCCTCCTTGGAGATCATAAGTGATAAATCTGGCTGAAAGATATGGGCCAATTCGTCAAATGCCAATTGATATTGGGCACGTTCTTGCGTGTTGTAAGCATACAGTTGCTGAAATGCTTTCACCCGAAGTAATCTCCTGTTTACCATCCGAAAATAAAGAGCGTTCTTGTTGTTTGAATTGCAAAACTAAGGATTTTAATTGATAAAGATTCTATCTTTGTTGGAAGTAAATAATGTATGGGCGCGCTAAGTCACCTCAATAAATATTTTTGGAAGTATAAATGGTTGCTGTTACTAGGTACCCTTTTTACTTTTTGTTCTAATTTTTTTGGGGTTGTTCCGGCACAATTGGTTCGCTATGCCTTGGATTTGGTTACTGAAACCATCGATATTTATTTTCTATTCAAACAGTTTTCATTGCAAGGAGCCTTTTATGAGGTATTTGCCGCAACGCTGTTTTTTTATGGGGGCTTAATCATTCTGATGGCCTTTATCAAGGGAATTTTCCTTTTTTTGGTTCGCCAAACTCTAATTGTCATGTCAAGACATATTGAATATGACATGAAAAATGAGATTTATGCACACTATCAAACTCTTCCTCTGTCTTTTTACCGGAAACAAAATACGGGTGATTTGATGGCTAGAATTTCTGAAGATGTGAGTAAAGTCCGCATGTACGTAGGCCCTAGTATCATGTATGGCCTAAATTTGATTAGTGTATTTATTTTGGTGATTTATTACATGTGGCATGTCAATCAAACTTTGATGTGGTATGTCCTATTACCTCTTCCCATATTATCTGTAAGTATTTACTATGTTAATTCCTTGGTTTTAAAAAAATCAGAGGAAATTCAAGCGGGCTTGTCGACCATTTCTACCTTTGCCCAAGAGGCCTTTTCAGGTATTCGGGTACTGAAGTCCTTTGTTAGAGAAAAGGAATCCGTAGAATCTTTTGCTGAGGCATCTGCGAATTATCGAAAAAAGTCCTTGGATCTGGTGAAAGTAGATTCCTTATTTACACCCTTGATTTCTCTTTTGGTGGGACTATCCACTTTATTAGTAGTTTACGTAGGTTCTCAAGAAGTGATGGCTGGCCGGATATCAGTGGGCAATATCACGGAGTTTATCATGTATGTTTTTATGCTTACATGGCCGGTGACGGCTTTGGGATGGACTAGTTCTCAAATTCAGCGAGCCGCTGCTTCGCAGGGCCGTATCAATGAGTTTTTACATTCGAAATCGGAATTGGTGCCAGGGAAACAAATCAGACAAAAGATTCAAGGACGTTGGACTTTTGAGCAGTTAAGTTTTGCTTATCCGGGTACGGATCGATGGGTACTGAAGGATATAAATTTAGCGATAGAACCGGGGGAGTCGGTAGCCTTATTGGGAACTACCGGATCGGGTAAGAGTACCATCGCGGCTCTATTGGCCAGATTCTATGACCCATCTAAAGGTAGAATACTATTGGATGGAATAGATTTAAAGGATTGGGATATGGAATGGGTAAGGTCCAACTTGGGTTTCGTTCCTCAAGATGTTTTTTTGTTCTCGACATCCATTGCAGAAAATATCCGTTTTGGTCAAGATAATTTAAGCCAGTCTGACATGGAGCAGGCTGCTATCTATGCAGATGTTTACCAAAACATCATGGAATTTCCAGATCGTTTTGAAACAATCTTAGGGGAGAGAGGAGTTACCTTATCAGGTGGACAAAAGCAAAGGGTTTCTTTGGCAAGGGCTTTGGCTAAAAATCCAGGGATGTTGGTTTTAGATGATTGCCTTTCTGCGGTAGATACCCATACAGAGCATAAAATCCTGAACCATTTGAAGCATATCATGGAAGGTAAGACCTGCGTGATTATTTCTCACCGAGTGTCATCTGCCAAATTAGCGAATCGCATATTTGTCTTACATCAGGGTAACATCGTAGAGCAGGGTACTCATGCCACGTTGATGAAAAGGAAGGGTAGTTATTTTGAATTATACCAACAGCAATTAAATCAAGAAAAGCAGGATTTAGAGCAAATTACCACTCAATCGAATTAATTCAATTTCGGCTGTTTTAGCTGCAAATTTTGCTTCAATCAAACGAGTTTCTGCCGCTACTGCATTTCTTTGAACTTCTCTCAATTCGTAAGAAGTGGCAATACCTACTTTGAAACGGTCAAAAGCAATGTCGATATTTTGTTTAGCAATGCTGTAATTTTCTGTTTCCAAGTTGATCAGATTTAAGGCATTTTCGTAATTCACATAAGCCTTTTCGATGTTGGAAATCAAAGTGTTTTTTAAATCGGAAACCTGTAAATCAGCTATTTCTGCATTGATTTTAGCATTTTGAATACGTCGCTTTTGATTATTTCCATCAAAAATATTAATCGTAGCGCGGATACCGTAATTTATAACATCACTGCTTCCCTTGGAAACACCAAAACCCGCACCGTTGTTAACTGTATTATAATTGTAACCTGCTAAAAGATCTATCACAGGCTGTTGCTGGCTTTGAAGATTTTTAATATCTAAATCGGCCACTTTTTTATTCAATAAGGCGGAAATTAACGTTGGGTTTTGTTGTAAGGCTTGGTTTTTTAATTCTTCTAAATTCAATTTTGGCAATAATTCAATCGTTGGAATTACATCAAAATTAATCATGTGATCCCGAACCAAGAGTGTATTGAAATTGATTTTAGTACTTAAATAAGATTGCTCCTGAGCTAGAAGTAAGGCTTTATCTTCGTTGTAATCTACTTGTGCTGAATAAAAATCTACCTTGGATCCTTGGCCTACTTCAAAACGATCTTTAGCTAATTTGAGGCGATCATTGGAGATTTCTAGGCCTTTTCTAAAGTTATTTACACGTAAATCTTGACGAATGATGTCATAATAAGAAGAACTAATTAGGGCAATTAAATTCTCTATAGAAGCTTCCGTTTGTTTGGCACCTAAGTTCTGTAATTCCTTGAAGCGATCTCTCAAGATGAACATTCCCTTTCCATCGTATAAAGTCCAAACCATGGCTACACCTGTGTTGGATGAGTTGGAGTTTACACCTGATTGAACCAAGGGTGGCCTTACACCTCCAAAAAATTCTTGGTCTAAGCCAGAGATGGTGTAGTTTTTGTTTAAGTTGCCCGTTATAGTTGGTAAAAATCCTGCGTTACCTAAGGTATTGTCATTTACCGCTTGTTTCTCCCTTTTCTTAGCAATTTGAATGGAATAGTGGTTTTGTAATCCTTGCTGTATGGCATCTTCCAAACTCAAATTTTTTTGTGAAAGAGAGGGAAATACACTCATGGTAGCTGCGACTAGGAGGCTAAATCTTAGGCCGGAAATTTTCATAGGTAATTAATTACGCTTATTTAATTAGCAAACATAATGATTTTGATGCATTTTTCGATGCCTGTACCACACAAGTACCCATAGCTTATTTGAAATGATTTTACTTACTTTTGTTTTATGGCTACTTTGGAAATTGCTCATTTATACATTTATCCCATCAAATCCTTGGGCGCATTGGCCCTACAAGAGGCCCAAGTGGAAAAGCAGGGTTTGGCTGGTGACCGCCGGTATATGCTGGTGGATTCAAATGGTAAATTCATCACTCAGCGGACTAAGCCTGAATTAACACGTTTTCAGTTGAAGGCAAAGGAAGCTGGATTTGTGGTTTTAGACACAATTACTGGACATGAAAAGAGCTTGATGAATAACGTAGCATTGGGGGAACTCATTTCTGTTCAAATTTGGGATGATCATCTAATGGCCAGAAAAGTGGAAGATGGCTGGTCGGCATGGTTTAGTGAACTATTACAAGAAATTGTATTTTTAGTTCGTTTGACAGAAGAATCGCCTCGTATAATTCCTGAAAAATTTCAAACTACACTCGTGAAAGAAAGCTCCTTTGCAGATGCATTGCCTGTATTATTTTGTTCTGAGGCGTCTTATGAGGCCTTGGAAAATCATATGGGTAAGGAAGTTGATCGTTTGCGTTTTCGGCCCAATATCATCGTTAAGGGCTCTAAGGCTTTTGAGGAGGATACTTGGAAGCAAATTAGTCTAGGTTCCGTGTTACTTTCAGGGGCGAAACCCTGTGCGAGGTGTCAATTGATTACTGTTAATCCACAAACGGGGCAAATATCCAAAGAGGTAATGGCTAAATTAGCTGAGCTTAGAACTTTTGGGAATAAGGTGTACTTTGGGCAGCAATTTGTACCAGAGCATTTAGGTAAATTAAGACTCGGAGATCAAATTACGGTTCAAGTTCGTCAATATGCGAAGTATTAGATTAGCTCATTGGTTAAGTTTGGACGTGGTTTGTGGAACCTTGGCTTATCAGGCATTATTGCACGACATATTTTTACAACAATATCCAACTTGGGCTGAATTGCTTTCCATGGCATGTGCAGTTTGGGGCATCTACCTCATTGATCGAATTATTGATAGAAAGAAGGGAATTGTGCTAGATCAGCGACATGCTTTTCAGGCTAAATATGCGCACGAAATTCAAATTGGGCTATTTGTTTTAGGAATCATCGGGAGTATCAGTGTTTGGAATTTGGATTTGAGATTAATTGGGTGGGGATTGGGTTTGTCTGGGATCATGTTGGTATACTGGGTATTATGGTATGAATCCAGGTTACCGGCTCTATCGAATTCAAAGGAATTCATAACGTCTTTGATTTATGCTTTGGGAGTTGGAGCAAGTACGTGGTATCGTATTCCTTGGAGTTGGTCAATCGTGTCTATCGGAACATTATTGTTTCTCCTGGTGCTTCAAAACTTGGGAATTTATACTATGGCAGAATCAGAACATGCAGGAATTTTGGGAACAGCTGACACTTGGAAACGTATCCTATTGGGAGCAGAAATGTTATTTGTCATTCTTTTTTTAAGGATAATTATTAACAGTCATGAAAAAATGGCATTTTTGCCATTTGCCACTACATTTGCCCTACAAATATGGATTCACTATTTTGTAAAGGATAAATTAGCTTATCGTATTTGGGGAGAGCTAGCCTATTGTAGCCCACTTCTATATTTTGCCTATGAGTTTTTTTCAAAATAAAGATGCGTACCGCGCATTAAAATTTCCTGAATTTAGAGCCTTTATCATTGGTAATACCTTGTTTACTATGGCATTACTAATGCAGGAGGTGATTGTTTCTTATGAGATTTATAAAATTACTCATAATCCGTTGGCGCTAGGCTTGATCGGTTTGGCAGAGGTGATTCCCTATATCTCTTTGGCGCTCTTTGGAGGGCACTATGCCGACAACCGAGACAAGAGAAAAATCATGCAGATTTCTTTGTCTGTGATCATATTGGGCTCAGTATTATTGCTCTATTCCAGTTTGCAGTTAGACTCGCAAAGCCCTGACGTACATATTTATACCATCTATTTTGTGATTTTCTTGATAGGTTTGGCCAAAGGTTTTTTTAGTCCGGCGGCATCTTCCTTAAATCCATTTTTGGTTCCCAAGGAGGTCTTTGCTAATGCAGCTACTTGGAATAGTTCATTTTGGCAATTGGGCGCTATTTTGGGCCCGGGAATGGCCGGTTTTTTATATGCCTATTTGGGCTTGGCGGGATCCTTAGAAACGGTAATTGTGTTTTTATTAGGAGTTATGACCTGTTTGTTTTTTATTAAGAAACGACCAGTCCCACCTAAAGCTGTTACCCATGAGTCCATTTGGCATAGTTTGAAAGAAGGAATTCTCTATGTCTTTAAAACGAAAATAATTCTTTATGCCATTTCGCTCGACTTGTTTTCTGTGCTTTTTGGTGGGGTGATTGCCATCCTTCCCATTTTCGCGGAAGACATTTTAAAGGTAGGGGCAGAGGGATTGGGAATATTACGTGCGGCACCATCCATTGGAGCCTTGTTGTCCATGGCTTTTATGATTTATTTCCCACCACTCGAAAAAGCATGGAGGAATTTATTACTGGCCATTGCAGGCTTTGGGGTGGCTACACTCGTTTTTGGTATTTCAACCAATTTTTGGATTTCAGTAGTGGCTTTGTTTTTTACAGGAGCATTTGATTCTGTCAGTGTGGTCATCCGACAAACCGTTTTACGTTTTTACACACCAGATGAAATGCGAGGACGCGTTTCTGCTGTCAATGGTATTTTTGTGAGTTCGTCTAATGAATTAGGAGCATTTGAGTCTGGATTGATGGCCAAACTTTTGGGTACGGTACCTTCTGTATTAGTGGGAGCTAGTGCTACCTTAATCATTGTCAGCTTAGTCGCTTTTAATTCTAAGGATTTGCTTCGCTTGAAAGTTGCCAAGAAAATCGAATCTGAAGATTAGCTAATATGAGCTTCCTGAGCTAGTCTAGCCTTTTCAGCCGCTTCTTCTGCGTCTTTACGAGCTTTAATTCGATCAGGCCAGTGCTTTAATACTTCTGCTATATTTTTTTTGCTTTGTTGCGCCCATTGTATTTCCTCGATTTTACGAATAGGTTCCGCATTTTCGCCTAGAAGGACCGGCATGATCCTGAAAAAATAGTCTTTTAATTTAAGATCGCCCTTTTTACTTTTAGATACAATCAGACTGGCTTCGCAATTAAACAAGGAAACCAAACCATCTGAGGTATTTCCTTCCGAAAAATAAAAATGATCTAAATTATGAATATCCAGTACATCCGTACTCAACAAGCTGCTTCCTTGATAATGAAGGGTTTTAAGTGAATCTTCACTAACTACCACGAAAGAAATACGTTGTTTTCCTGATTTTTCAGCAAAATAATCCCCGATAGATTGGAAGAAATTACGCTTAGGTAATTGAATTACCCCTAATCCTAACCAATGGGAAGGAAGTTCTGAACGAAGAAAGTTTAGTGACGCAGGTAATGTAGGATTCATATTCGGGCTTTTGTAGGCGAATTTAAAGAAAGATTGGCTTAAGTCAAACTTAGATTATAGGCGAATTTTGGGTTTGGGTAATTCAAAATATAAAGTGAAAAGCTGAAACCACGCATGGATGGATTCAAAACCTGATTTGTTTAAACTATATACCATGAATTGGCCATTTTTACTAAAATCTACTAGATGTGCTTGCTTTAATAAATCCAAGTGATGGGAAATACTGGGTTTGGTCATGTTGAATTGCTGAGCAATCATCCCAGCATTTTGCGGGCCATGCGTCAGAAACCGAAGTATTTCCCTTCTTGTGGGATCATTGATAGCTTTGAATACAATATCCATATTGCTTTAAATAATTAGTCAAATATTTAAATATAAAGCTAGTAATCCTAATTTTATTCAAATTATCCCTTATCTTCTTTACGGTAAGCTTCAATTAGTTTAATTTCGCCATCCTTGCCTGGGTAGAAATTACCATGTTCCATACCCAGCACGCCAGTATATCCTTTTTTTCTTAGGTGCTTGAAAATATTAGCATGATTTACTTCTCCTGTGGTAGGTTCCTTTCTGCCCGGATTATCTCCAATTTGAATGTAGGCAATTTCTTCCCAGCATAAATCCATGTTGGCAATCATATTGCCTTCATTGCGCTGCATGTGGTACATATCAAATAAGATCTTACAAGCCGGACTTCCTACTGCTCGACATATCATATAACTTTGGTCTGAATAGCGAAGAAATAAATCAGGGTTGTCGCTTAAGGGTTCCAGCACCATGGTTAAATTATGTGGTTCGAAAATCTCAGCACCTCGCTTTAAATTATCAATCACATGCCCGGTTTGAACACCTAAGGGTAATTTGCGGTTAAAGTTTCCAGGTACTACTGTCATCCATTTGGCATTACAGCGCTTAGCTGTTTCAACGGCAGTTTTACATGCCTTTACAAACATCTCAGTGGCTTCTTTTTTACCGGTTGTCATGTGTTGGGTATCAAAAAAACCATCGAATTTGACCACGAATACTCCCATGGTCATGCCTAATTTGCTTAATGTATCTCCAATTTTAGCCTGTAATTCAGGACTTTTCCCCATCATGTCGTTGTCTTCCAACGCGCGGAAGCCCATATCATACATGAATTTCAGTTGGTCTATTTCATCATTTCCCGCATGATTTTTAAACATGCCAAAATGTGGAGCATATTTCAAACTGAAAGGCGGCTCTGCAGCTAAACTTTTAAGTTGATTAGATGAATTGGCTAAAATAGCAGGAGACTGTGTAATACCAGCACCCAAAATACTTCCGCCCATCATTTGGGCAAAGGAACGACGATCCATATTTATTTCTTTTTTAATGTAGTTAAATATTCAACAAGGTTAATTAATTCAGGGGTGCTCATGGCATCCGCTAAACCCTCAGGCATCATGGAATGGGGTAATTGTTTTACGGATTTTAAGCTGGAGGTCTTGAAATTTTGTACCATGCCTCCCGGTAATTTCAATATAATATCGGTTTCATTTTTTGAAGTTATAATACCTTGATATGTCTCACCAGACTTACTAGTAATTTCATACGTTTCATATCCAAAATTGATTCCGGCATTCGGATGCAAAATAGAAACATACATGCCATCCTTTGAGAGTTTTGAGCCAATTTCACTTAATTTAGGACCAAAATCAATACCTTCATTATATACCTGATGGCACATGGAGCATTGATCCACAAATACTTTAATTCCCGCTTGGGCATTACCTTTTTGGCCTAATAAGGTATTCAAATCTGGATGTTTGGTTTTGGCTTGTTGGCTAACTGCACCCAAATATGAATTGGCCTCCATGCGTACGGCCTTTCTCCAGGTACGACTTACACTTTCTACAACGGATGGAATAAACTCAGCACTAACCTGCTTATTTTTTAGGATATCCAGCACGAAATTTTCTCCATTACCCGAGTTTCCTAAACTTCTTGCAGCCTCTTTTCTGATGCTCATAGATAAATTTTGTTGATTCATGGCCTCAAATAAAAGCGATAAGGTTTGCTTTTGGCCTATCCAACGAATGGACTCAATAATGGCTTTTTGTTGTTCCTCCGAACCTTTCTGAAAGGTTTGTTTTACCAATTCTGCTCCACCGGTCAGTTTGTACAATACGGTTCCCGCTTTTCTACTTTGCTTGCCACTTAATATCATCCCGAGCACCTTGTCTTTTTCCTCGGCCAATTCATATTTTTCTACTAATTCCAGGTAATCTGCCTCTGAAGTCTTATTCAATAAATCTCTCAACACTTTTTTGGCATCACTATTCGAGGCAATGTAGTTAGGATCAATATGCCTCAATCCAATCAACTGCGCTTCAGTTTGTCCTTGGAAGTCGGAGGAAATAATTTCCATCAACATATTGGATTTTTTATCACTAGGAATAAAATCCAAAGCTCGGAAGTAACGAAGCTTTTGGGATAAATCTACCTTGCTTTTTAATTCGGTGAAGATGTATGGCAATGCTATCTCTGTTCTCGCTCTCCAAACCACATCTTTGAAGGCCAGTGTATTTGGATTCACTTTCAAGCCTAAATAGGCCGATAGTCTAGAATTCCAATCTCCATCTGCCCCAATTCCCAAAGCCTCCAAATACCAACGATCTTGCCCGTCATGTTGCTGTGCCAATTGTGCCCAAATTTGATCTGCTTGTGGATCCTTGATATGTCTTAGGGCAATAGCGAGCTCACGGCGAACTTGAGGGTTTTTGTCTTGAACCCATTGGCTTGCCAATGATTTCCATTGACTAAAATTCCCTCTCTTAGCCTGTCTAATGGCCATCATTCGGATGTCTGGATTGGCATCTTGCGCGGCTAGTTTCAGGTATTTTTGGGCTTGATTTGTCTGCATTAAGGCCCAAAATGCTCTCGCTTTCATGCGAGGATTTGGGTTATTTAGATATGCTTTTTCTAAGACAGGCTCAGCTAATTTTCCCCACGTCTGTAATTTTTTGAAGGCCAAATACCTCTGAGCTAAATTAGGATTTTCCAAGGCAGCAATAGCTTTTGAAGGATTGTCTAAGGGCATTGCTTTTACTAGATAGGTATGGTCTTTGGGTGCCACTCTGTAAATTCTTCCCCGAGTTTGATCTCCAGCTTGATGGCCGCCAACTCCAGGATCATACCAATCGGCAATGAAAATAGAACCATCTGGAGCGGTGGTCACATCGGCTGGTCTGAACCATTGATCATTGACTCCTTCCACGACTGGCAAAATACTAGCTTCAAAACCAGCTCCTTGGGCTTTTACTGGATAGCTTCTTACGACGTTTGGGCCGGCATCACAATGGATCATTTGGTTATGAAAGGCTGCTGGTAATAAATTGCCTTCATATAAAATCATTCCAGTAGGAGAGCCTGAGCCTGTTTGTAATAAATTAGGTACTACTCCCGGGTCATTCAGGTGCCAATGCCTTCTAGGAATTTCAGCTTCCATATTGGTTCTATTGGCAGACCAGCCTGCGTCGCTCATTTCATCTCTATAGCCATAATTTCCATGTTCCATCACAAAATTGATTCGTACACCTTTATTGCCATCATCATCATTGTCGGATTGCCATAGTCCACCGTAGGAATCAACCGCTACCTCATAGTTGTTTCTAAAATTATGACCTAAAACCTCTACTTGAGAACCATCTACATTACAGCGAAATACCATTCCCTGTTTGTATTTTTTAGGACCAATTGGGTCACCATCTTGGTCTAGGACAGGTTTGCCTTGGGCATTTAGTAATTGACCTCCTTCGTTTCCAAAGTTGAAATACAGTTTTCCATCGGGTCCAAAGGTGAATGTATGTGCTCCATGGTCATGTTGCTCACCACCGATACCTTGGAACATAATTTCTTTTCTGTCGGCCTTTCCATCGCGGTTATCATCAAACATTTTCCAGATATAGGGGCTTTGAGAAATGATAACCATAGAATCTAGTACAGCAATGCCCAGTGGTGCATTTAATTCGGGAGATTGATAAAATATCTTTCTGGAATCTGCCTTACCATCACCGTTGGTATCTTCCAATATTAACACTCGGTCACCCTGTGAATTTATTGGGTTACCATTGATGTTGGGACGGTAATTGTAGGCTTCCACTACCCAAATACGCCCCTGTGCATCAATATCCATATTGGTTGGATTTTGGAGCATAGGTTCTGAGGCAAATAAGGTAATTTCTAATTCAGGATGTATTTTGAGGCCTTTCAGGGCATTTTCACTGAGTCTTTTTTGAGATTCATTCAAGGAATCTAAGAGTACCTGGCCCCAACGGGCAGATTGATTTTTATTGAAAGATGAAAAGGCAATAAAAATGGCAAGCAGGGATGTAGCCGAATAAAAAACAGGCTTTTTAAGTAAGGTTAACTTCATATAGGTATGTTTTTCCGTAGAATACCTATAAATTTCAATTAAAACCTTGTAAAATCCTAATGGGCTTATCCTGATTTAACCGCGAATACCGAAAAAACGATTCATTTTTTTTCTAAATGCCAAATATGCTAAAAATGAATCAGCAGTAAATACATAGGTTTTGATGAGGTTTTTCCAATCCTCCTGTGATAGTTTTTTAGGAGAGTGAGCGGATGCTTTAATTAAAAAATATAGCCTTTTGAAAAAGGAATGCTCGTTTTCGGTAATTCGAGTCAGGAGTAAGTGGTATTCAAAAAGGATTGGTTGAATTAAGTGCTGGTATTTGCCCTGGGTATATTCATTGATTTTGGAATACATGAATATTCGGTTATGTATAAACGTAGCTGATTTGATGCTATCCGTATAACTCATACCGCCCTCATTTTTTCGATATACTGACATCACATCTGGCAAGTATCCAATGGGACCTTCCTCAGCTAAAATGACATACAAAGGAATGTCGCCACTTTTGGAATGGAAGAACCATTCGGGTAATGTTTTTACCAGTTTTTTCCGCATCATAACACTGGCGGTAGCCATGAACCAGGCTTCACGCTCTTGTAATAGATCCGAGGATTGAATCCATGGGGCTTGATCGACGGGATTTATTACAGAAGGTTCTCTTCCTGTTCCGTCTTCATAAATGATTTGGGCATTGTGAAAACAGGCTGAGGCTTCAGGATGGCAATCTAAAAAATCAACTTGCTTTTGAAGTTTATCGGGAGAAGTCCAGTAATCATCACCCTCAATATGCACAATGTATTCTCCTTGACAATCAAAGAAACAATGTAAAAAATTAACCTTGGCCCCTACATTTACGGGTCTAATATAAGCCTTTATTTTATCGGGGTATTTGTCGGCATATGCCTTCACGATGGAAGCAGTTCGGTCTGGAGAATGATCTTCACCTATGATGATTTCGAAATCAAAATTCGTTTTTTGGGCTAAAATACTATCCAGGCAGGTTTGGATGTAGTCTTCATGTTTGAAAGTGATCAGACAAACCGAAACCTTGGCTTGTTTTACCACTTGGGGCATTCCATAAACCTGTTGATTTAAATGACTGAAATTCATTATTTTTCTTCTAAAATGGCATATCCTACGCCGCTTTGACCAAAATGATTACCATTGTAAAAGAGAATACTTTGTCCCCGGTGTTTGATAACAAGAGGGTATTCAATCATTTCATAGTCCCAATCTTGCTCATCATTGCTCACGTCGATTCCTGCTAAATCATCCCTTCTATTCCAGTGAATACCATCTTCGGATTCAGCATAATATATACGATAAGAACGTGAGCGGTTGGTGCGGTAGTCAGTAGAAGCTCTGGCAGAAAACCACATTTTGTATTTTCCATCTTCGATTAATACACTAGGTCTAGAAATACCACCTTCGATTTCATTGCGATAATCTATGGCTACTTGTCCTTTTCGATCCCAATTGATTCCATCCGTTGATTCAGCATATTTAATGTGGTAACAAGGTTCCATGAGATTACCATCTGGCAGCCAATGTGTACAATTTAAATACCATACTTTATACTTGCCTTGATCGTATAAAAAACAGGCAGAACCATTGAAAAACGGTTCAGTGGCAGTAGTACTGATAACTGGGCCTTTGAATTTTTTTTCAAAATGAATGCCGTCTTTGGAATAAGCTAAACCTAGGGCATTGTGGTAAGGGATGGTATTTCTAACGGTCCAGCCGATGTAATACAACCATTTTTCCTCTCCGTTTTGCAGAAACCAAGTAGGCATGATGCCACAGTCATCAAAAGTACCCGCTTCCCCTAAATCGAGGATAGGTTCAGGATGCACATAAAGTATGTTGGATAAATTGTCTGGATCTAAGTCAATGAAAGATGCTTGACAACGCCCTTTTGAATCACGGGCTGAATAATATAATCGGATTTTATCCGAATAATTCGTGTCGGCACATACGACATGTGCGTATTTTTTTTGATTCCATTCGGACTGCCCGTCAGGACAAAAGAGTAAACCTTGTTTAATCCAACGCATAAATATCTTTGTTGTCCCGACAATTTCGGGACAACAAAGATACAAAGCTTTATCGGATAGTTGAAAATGTAGTTGGATGCATGTACATGGATTCTACTTTTTCTACAATTTTTCCATTCTTTTCAGACTCGTCGCGAACTTTAATCCAATTAGGATCTTTTCTGAATGCATCAAAAGAGGCTTTTCCGGCAGCTTCACTTTCATGCGCCAATACATACACTAATTTTGGTTGTACACTTGGGTCTTTTTCAATGGTCTTAAAGTAAGCAATATTAGTCATGCCATGCTTTTTGAAAAGCTTAGTTGTATGATTTCTAAAGCGAGTCAACACATTCTCAATGTTGTTTGGAGTAGCCGTGTAGGTTCTTAATTCAAAAGTACGATCTACGCTTTTGGAAGAAGGTTTGATTTTTGGACTAAAATCGGTGGCCATCATAAATGTGCTTTCTACTTTAGCCACAATCTTCCCAGATTCTTCAGATTTTCTCGCTACTTCTTTCCATTCCGGGTCACGGCCAAAACGCTTCCAAGAGCTATCCCTTTCTGCCTGACTAGGATATGATAAGATGTAGTATAATGCATTTTTTTCATTGTTGTTTGGAATCCAATACCCCACATTAGTCATACCGTGTTTTTCAAAAATTTTGGTAGTGTGGTTCGTAAAACGCTGGATTAAAGCATCCAATCTGCCTGGGTGGCAGTAATATACACGCATTTCATAGTAACGAGTGTCTGTTTTTTTTGCTATTATCTGCAAAGACACGAATAAAAATAGGAGAGTAAATAATTTTTTCATGAGTAATCGGGGTAAATAAGGTTGAAATGATTAAACTTAATAAAACTGATAGGTCAGCTTGACAAGGCATTAACAAATCTAACAAAATTGTAGGTTTAGCTATCAAGTCTTTATCCTGATTTCACCTAAATTTTTCTAGGTGGGCTTACATTAGGCACCTAGTCTCTTGGATAAGATTTTATGAATGCCCAAGAAAAGTACCTCGGGCTTGAGTGTTCTCCATTGTGGAATTTGTAGTGTTCCACCAAAATTGATGTAATAATCTATTTTGTACTTACTCCATTCTCGCTCAATAAAATCGGGGAATCCAATTCCTGCTATCCATCCATCTTCGACTTCTTCAAACCATTCGGCATAATAATCGTCTTCCCACGAGCCATGAAAATTGAAAACATTTTCTCCAACGAGAATAAAATATTTAACCCCAGACGCCAGTAAATGGTCAATAACACCTCTTTTGAAAAGCATGATGTCATTGTGCAAGGTATCATTCCATTCGCCCATTAATTCGATGATCGAGAATTGTTTAGCATAATCTGTAAAAAGGATTTTGCAATATAGTGTTTCCGAGTCTATTTCGTCCCATAGAGGATGGATGTAATAACTATAGATGGTATGTGTATACTCTGTATTGGAGTAGGTTCTTCCATAAAAGGGAGATTTCGGATCTTGGGAAGCGTTGTATAATGATTCCCACTGGTAGGAGGGTTCGATTTCTTGCATGGGATTCGAAATAACAAAAAAAGGCTTGCGAGAGCAAGCCCTTTTAAACAATCAACCTAATAATTAAAGTTTACGAGCACCCTTGAAATTTCCAGAGAGGTCAAATTCAACTTTATATTTTTTATCGGCAACAGTGATGATTAATTCAATTTCTTGAGCAGTGCCATCTTTGCTAACAGTAACCGCTTTATTTAATGTCCAACCAGCATAGGTTTTGTCTAAGTAAGAAATAGCTGTGGCAGGAATTTGGTCTTTGCTGATTTCAGTAATAGAGAAATTGGCTGGATTAGGATTGTCTTTCGGACCTTTACCTGCATTAGGCACATAGTTGAAATCTTTATCAAACATGTATGCCTGAGAATTACCTCCTATGGTAACTATCACATGGTAATGGATGGTCACATTATCTTTTTGGATAGAGACTGCATTTTTCAAGGTCCAGCCAGCGGCATTTTTATTTAAATAATCTACGATGGCTTGCGGAAGAGTTGTCAATTCTGTTTTGGTAATATTGATATCATTCTTGCTTTCTTCTTCACTGGAAAGAATTTTGCCACTCGCGTCAATTTTTAAATCCCAAACTTTACCATCCTTTTCAGCATGAATGTGGTAGGTTGCTACCCCATTGGCATCCAAGCGCATAACGGCATTTTTAAAAGTGTAACCTGAAATGGCCGATTGAACTGCTGCCGGTAAATCTGTTAAAGCTAATTGACTGACTGCGGCTCCCATTCCTTTGCCACCTTTTTCTCCTTTTTTTCCTTCAATGGTGGAAATTACGGCTCCCGTTTCATCAAACAAAATGGAATAAACGGTATTGTCAGCCTTGATTTCTACGCGATATGTGACTGGAGTGCCAGAGGTTTTTTTGCCCGCATGAATGAAAGTATAGTTAGGATATTTCCCTTTTAAATAAGTGGTGATGGCGGCTGGTAATTCAGCTTCTGTGATACGTGTGAATGCTTCCTTAATATCTCCTGATTTTCCAACAACCACTTGTGCTTCCGTAGTACTCGTGACAATGTTGGCGCCATATAAGGAATTACTTTGCAATACATAATAATCTACTTGGGCTGAAGGGAAGGTGTTAGAAACCGTAGTTTTAACAGCTGTGGGGATGAAATTTTGACTAACAAAGCCAGTGACATCCGAACTTGGATTCAAGGCATCTTCTTTGGAGCAACTAGCTAATCCGATGCTAGCTACTAAGGCGAGAGTAAGCAATTGTTTTTTCATGGTATAAATTTTATTTTGACTGTTAAACGGATCTTGCTTTCGTTTTCGTATCAAAATTATAGGAGGTATCGGTACACTCATGCAACCAATCGACCAATAGACGCATCTTGACTACCAATCATCACAATTTGAAAAAATATTTATAGTACCTTGTATTGCAAAGTACTATACGTTTACTACATTTGTCATAAATCAATCAACATATGATACGGAAAATTATTGTACTCTTATTTTTGTCGGTTCTAATCAGCTATAATTCAATGGCTTTGGGCTTTCCTCATCGTTTGTTTCCTGCTAAGGTTTTGAAGAAGGCGGTTAGTTTTGTAGTGCCACGCGGCCAAAAATAAAATAGGTCGCTCCTCTGACGTTTGGCAATTTTCTTAAATTTTCTCTTAAATTTGAATTGCTATTTTTAACGTCATTCTCCATGATTTTAACGTTTGTTGATTGGAATCCCGATCCCACCATTTTTGAGATTTTTGGATTTCCTGTTCGCTGGTATGGCCTGTGCTTTGCCATGGCTTTTTTAGCGGGCTTTCAAGTACTGAGCTATATTTTTAAAAAGGAGGGTAGACCTACCGAACAGGCTGATCATTTATTGATTTATGCCATGGTGGCTACGGTAATAGGTGCAAGAGCTGGACATTATTTTTTCTATGAATTTCCTTTGTTGCAATCTGACCCTGTTCGCTTTTTTACTCAGATGATTATTCCTCCTTATTCAGGTTTAGCCTCACATGGTGCGGGAATAGGACTTTTTACTGCCTTTTACTTATATTCTAGAAAATATCCAGGTCAATCTTACCTTTATGTGACCGACCGTGTGGTGCCTACGGTGGCATTGGGGGGCTTCTTTATTCGTATGGGTAATCTGATGAATTCAGAGATTGTAGGAAAGCCTACGGACCTTCCCTGGGGATTTAAGTTTTACCGTGATACGGAATTCAATGCTATGAGTAATGCGGAGGTTTTAGCTCGTCATCCGTCTCAACTCTATGAAGCGCTATCTTGCTTGGTATTATTTTTCGTGATCATGTGGTATTGGTCGAAGAAAAAGGAGAAAACCCCAGAAGGTGTCATTACCGGCTGGTTTATGATCGTTTTATTTGGTTTGAGGTTTATGTATGAGTTTTTGAAAGAGAATCAAAGTGAATTTGAAAATACGATGACCTTAAATATGGGGCAGATATTATCCATTCCTGCCATGTTGTTCGGATTAGCAGTCTTGCTATATTCCAAAAAGCAACATTCTACCCATTAGTTAATAACTGATTTAACTCTGTAATAGCTGACTTAATTCCATGAGGTCAGCTTTTTTTAAAGTAGCGTGAACAGATGCTCTTGCAATAGCAGGATCATTCCAGCGTGGATAGGAGAATTGATTCATTTGAAAGCCATGTTCCTCTAGTCGACGGATAATAGTCAGATTGTCCAAGCAAAAAGACGGATGACCTTTGGCCCAAATGATGGCATTGTTAGTCAATCGACTTTGGAAATATTCCATATTTTCTTCTAAAATGGCTTGTTGTTCTTGATATGCTTCTTGCGCATGGAGACAAGCATAACAGAAAGCCAAGTTAGGTGGCGAACTCCCAATCCATTGCGCTTCTTTCTTTATTTCTTCAATCATAGCCTTGGAAGCCAATATGATTCCTGCCGGAATGCCATAGGCTTTAGAAAGGGAAGCTGTTTGGATGATTTGGGCTGGACTTGTTAAACGTATATCCTGAACTCCAATTCGATGTGATTCATCCACCAAAAGGTATTGCTTGGGACTTAGTTGACTAATCCAAGAAAAATCAAATAGCTCGGCCCAAGGTGTTCTAATTCCATCTGAGCCTAGGAGAACAGGTTTTTCTTCTAAGACTGCCTTGATCCAGTCTACCCTTGATCCATCGTAAGGAGCATGAAGATAGGTAGAAATGGCAGGATGGGAAAAAGGAGCCAGTGAATAGGTTGCTTCGGGTTGTTGTCTCAGTAAAAATTGCAAGGCAATTTGCCCCGCAGCAAATCCTGAGGAACATAACATGGCAGCTTCATGACCATATTGAGCGGCGAAAAGGTTTTCTAGATCCTGCCAGACTAGAAATTGTACGTTGTTTTTCCTTGAACTACCCCAGTTTTGAGGAAAAAGCTTAATTCCTTGCTTTAGTTTTTCTTTGAAAAGTGGATGCTCTCCAATCCCCAAGTAATTAGTTCCTCCTAACCAGCGATAAGATTGGCCTTCCACTTGAATGGTTCTACCCGGAATATGGGTAGCAAAATAGGTCAAATTAGCCATGTTGGATTAATTTAGCCCCTGTTCCTGCTTCATTAGCATAAAGTACTCGACCATAATCAATTCGTATGCCTTGGGAAATTTGGTCATCGACTAATAAACAACCATCCATGTCGACAAAATCTAACAAAGGTAGCAATTGAGCAATGGCGGAGCATCCAATGGTGGATTCGGTCATGCAACCTACCATGACCTTCAACCCGAGTTGTCTGGCTTGATTGATCATTCTAAGTGCTGGGGTTAAACCTCCGCATTTCATTAGTTTGATGTTAATTCCATGAAAATATGGGGCACATTTAATTACGTCCGATTCTAAGATACAACTTTCATCCGCAATAATGGGCAACACACATTCTTTTTTTAGCCGTTTCATACCTTCCCATTGGTCGGCCTTCAAGGGTTGTTCAATAAATTCTACCCCCAATTCTTTCAGCTTAGGTGCATAAGCAAGTGTTTGTTCAACCGACCAAGCCGTATTAGCATCTACTCTGAAAGTAGCATCTGTTTCTTTTCTCAATGCTTCGATGATTTCTACGTCGTGATCGGTACCTAATTTGATTTTATATAATGGAAAAGGCATTTCTTTCATTTTGGAAACCATTACCTCCACTGAATCCATTCCAATGGTATAATCGGTGATGGGATTATGGGATATATCTAATCCCCAGAGTTGATGTAAGGCTTTATCATGAGTTTTTCCCCATAAATCCCAATAGGCTACATCCAGAGCACAAAGTGCAAAAGGGTGATCATCTAACAGATATTTGGACATCATTTTCCAAAAATCATTAGGATGAGGAAGAATATCGCTAGGTAACATGGCTCGGATGCTTTCCAATTGGGCTTGCATTTTTTCCAAAGTGACTCCGTAATAGGGAGTTTCGGTGGCCTCACCAAACCCACTTTTCCCGTGCCAGCTTAGTTCTACTATTAAGGTAGGTTGCACATCCCTCGACTCATGTGTGATGGTAAAGGTATGCTTTAAAGGCAGCGTGAAATGATGTAGGCGCATTTCCATATTTACATGGGAAAATAGATTAATTCTTCACTGTTATTGTTCGCTTTTTGCCAAGCTAATGCATCAGCATGTTGCCAATGCACCAAATCCCCCGAACCATTATGTTCTAACACTTTGGCTTGATTTCCATCCCATTGAATGGGAATCCAATGATCTAAATTCTTCAGTGGTGCACTCAATCCAAGTATCTTGCCTTGTGGCTTTGGACCTTTGCGATCTAGTATCCAAGATAAAAAATATATGGAGAAACATACCAAGGTCGAAATGGGATTTCCAGGAAATGCAAAAATGACCTTGCCATCCGGTCTAGTACCCAGCCAAAGTGGTTTGCCTGGTTTTTGAGCTATTTTATGAAATTTAGCGGTAAAGCCTAATTCCTGTAAAATTCCCGGGATATAATCCTTTTTGCCCGCGGATACACCACCTGAAAGTAAAAGGATATCATGTTTTTCCAGTCCATCTAGTAGGCTTTGATGAATAATCGTTGGATTATCTGGCATGTGGTAATGCTGTGAAGAAATGCGATGTTCTTGCAGGGCAGATTGCATCATGATGGCATTGGAAGATCGAATTTGATGTTCCAAGGGCTGCGAATCAATGGGTACCAGTTCATCTCCTGAGGAATATACTCCGATAGGTTGTATGCTTTCCACCCAAAGCTTGGAGTAACCGACACTGGCGGCTATGGCAATGTGGTTGGCTTTGAGTCGAGTGCCCTGATTCAAAATAATTTGACCTTGCAGAATGTCACTACCTTGTGGATGAATGAACGATCCAGATTCAATATTTTCCAGTTGGCACGAAATCCATTTTTCTCCATCTCTTTCAAAAAAAGTCAAATCCTCTACTTTGATGACCGCCACACAATTTTTAGGTAAGGGAGCCCCTGTCATGATTTCCCAAGCACCATCGGGATTGCTTAAGGTCTTTTGTGGTTCGCCTGCAAAGGTCATGCCCTCCCATTTCCACTCCCTGATTTGCGTATTTCCCACGGCAATACCGTCCATCATGACTCGATCAAAAGGTGGGAAGTCGCGATCGGCTAATAAATCCTCTGCCAAAATTTTACCTAGGCAATCAATCAATGGAGCCTGTGATTTTTGGGTTGGAACGGGAATATGGTGTATTATTTGGAATGCCTCTTCTGGAGTGATCATATCGTTTGTGTCATCTGTTACCATAAATTTCTAAAAAAATCGATGAAATGACTCAATAGCTGTATTTTTGTTTTCAAATATCATCAATATGGCCATAGAATTTTCACATTTGGATGCTCAGAATCAACCAGGGATGGTGGATGTTGGGGCAAAAAATACGACCCTACGTGAAGCAAAAGCACAGTCGATCATTTATTTAGGGGCCGATATTGTTCAGCATTTTGAAGCGGCAGGTTGGCAAAATAAAAAGGGTAGTATCCTGCAAACTGCCATTATAGCGGGGACTATGGCCGCCAAAAAGACGGGTGATTTAATTCCATTATGTCATCCCTTGGGATTAGATGCTTGTACTTTTGATATGGATGTGCAGGCAGAGGAAATTATTATCACTTGTACTTGTCGTTTACAGGCAAAAACAGGTGTAGAAATGGAAGCCTTGATAGGCGCCAGTGTGGCAGCGTTGACCATTTACGACATGTGTAAATCCGTTTCCAAAGGTTTAGTAATTAAAGAGACCAAATTATTATCCAAATCAGGAGGTAAATCAGACTTTCAGGCCTAATGTCATCCCATCACATCATTCGAGAGAAACAGGAGCCCGCTTTGATCATCGCTAATGGCGAGGCTTGTTCCATGGACATATTGGAACAGCTATTGGAATGGTCCCCTACGGTTATTGTTTTGGATGGAGCCTTGGAACGAGTATTGGAATTGGGCATCAAAGTAGATGTCTGGCTGGGCGATTTTGATCGTTCTTTTAGCTCGGGTAAAAATTATGACGATTATCCATTAAAGAAGGTACATACGCCAGATCAAAATAAGACAGATTTGGAAAAGGCTTTTGAGTATTTATTGGAGGAGGGTTTTCCGGCTGTTAATGTGGTATGGGCTTCAGGAAAACGCATGGACCATACCCTCAATAATTTTCATTCCATGGCCAACTATGGTCGTAAGTTGAAAATTGTGATGATCGATGATTATTCTGTGAGTTATCTATTGCCATATACCTTTCAGAAATGGTATCCCAAAGGAATGCCCATTTCATTAATGCCCATGGGAGAGGCCAAGCAAATATCCAGCTCAGGATTGTTTTATGAATTAGATCAATTGGATCTCAGATTAGGAGAAAGAACGGGTTCTAGTAATGTAACCAGAGAGGAGGGCATCGTGAAAATTAGCTACTCCAGTGGACATCTATTACTGATGGAGTGCCACGATTAATCCTCTTTTTTAGGACTATTCATTCGCATTTTTTCTTCGGCTGAGTTTTCTGCAGGCCGATAAAAAACGGGATTTACATCCAAATCAGGCAAGTATTTTTGGGCAACCCAGTGTCCGGGATAATTATGTGGATATTTGTAATCTGCCCCATAATTTAAATCTTTCATCAATTTAGTAGGGGCATTTCTTAGGTGTAGGGGGACGGGCAAATTGCCTGTTTTTTCAACAAAAGCTAAGGCCTCATCAATGGCCAAATAGGCCGAATTACTTTTTGGTGAATTAGCTAAATATATAACCGTTTGTGAAAGGATAATTCTGGATTCAGGATTTCCAATCACACGAATGGCATCAAAACAGGACTGTGCCAACAGTAAGGCATTGGGATTAGCTAAGCCGATATCTTCCGAAGCTAAAATCAATAATCTACGGGCGATGAATTCTAGGGATTCTCCACCATGCAACATCCGGGCGAGCCAATAGACAGCTGCATTGGCATCAGAACCACGGATGGATTTAATGAAGGCAGAGATGATATCGTAATGTTGTTCACCGTCCTTGTCGTACAAGGCTAGATTTTTTTGTAGCCTTTCGGTGACTAAGGCATTAGTAATCACGAGTTCATTAGACTGAGCTGAGCTGATCAGTAATTCAAATAAATTGTAAAGCTTTCTACCATCTCCTCCTGAAAAATGATACAAGGCATCGGTTTCCTGCAAGGTTATTTTTTTGCCTTGGCATAGCGGGTCCATTTCGATGGCTTTTTCCAACATTTGTACCATGTGGGATTCCAACAGAGGTTGTAGCACATAGACTTGACATCTGGAAAGTAAGGCAGAAATAACCTCAAAAGATGGATTTTCAGTGGTAGCACCAATCAGCGTTACGATACCTTTTTCAACGGCCCCCAACAAGGAGTCTTGCTGTGATTTAGAAAAACGGTGAATCTCATCGATAAAAAGTATGGGGGAATTAGCCTCAAACATGCGGTTTTTCTTGGCTAGCTCCAGCGTTTCTCTTACTTCTTTTACTCCGGACGAAATGGCCGATAGGGTGTAGATCGTTCGTTTCAGAGAGGTCGCCAATAAGCTAGCTAAGGTGGTCTTACCTACACCAGGAGGTCCCCAAAGGATGCATGAAGGCAGATGACCTGCGTCTATAGCCCTTCTTAAAGGTCCCTGAGGACCCATCAAATGTTCTTGTCCAATGTAGTCCTCCAATCGGGTAGGACGCATTCTTTCGGCTAAAGGCTGCATAGGCTTCGAAGTTACGGTTTTTCGTTAATTCTGCTGAAGCTATTCCTGAAATCAGGATAAATAATCTCAGAAAAGGATAAATAATTCATTTAGAATTCTAAATTTGAAGGATAAATAAATCTAAAAATTATGAATTCATCACGTCGATCATTTTTACAGAAGAGTGCATTAGCTCTAGGTGCTACCGCTTTTACATCTTCTACTTGGGAAGCTTTGGCCAATGTTAAAGCGAAAAAAATAGTAGGAGTTCAATTATATTCCATTCGGGAAGATATGAAAGCTGACCCTATGGGAACTTTAACTAAATTGGCAGAAATGGGCTACAAATATGTAGAACACGCTAATTATGTGAATCGTAAGTTCTACGGTTGGTCTGCTCAAGAGTTCAAAAAGCGACTTGACGATTTAGGATTAAAAATGCCTAGTGGTCATACGGTGATGGGAAAGCCACATTGGGATGAATCAAAAAAAGAATTTACTGATTTATGGAAATATACGGTAGAAGACGCAGCTGTTTGTGGTCAGGAAATCGTTATCAGTCCGTCCTTGGATAAGTCGATTCGTACTTCTTCTAGCTTATTCAAGACCTATATGGATGTATTCAATAAGTCGGGAGAATTATGTCAAAAATTTGGCATGCGTTTTGGTTACCATAACCATGATTTTGAATTTTCTGAGAAATTAGACGGTGTAACTTTGTTTGATTTAATCATGCAGAACACAGATTCTAAATTGGTAGCACAACAGTTGGATATAGGTAATATGATCAACGGAGGTGGTGTGCCTGCGGAAATTTTGAAGAAATACCCTGGTCGTTTTGTATCCATGCACGTAAAAGATGAGATACCTGCAGCTGCAGGACATGGTGAGAAATATGAAAGTACGATCTTAGGAACGGGAATTATCTCTGTGTTAGAGATGGTGAAATTAGGAGAGAAGAAGGGCGGAACGAAGCATTTCATCATTGAGCAAGAGTCCTACCAAGGTAAGAAACCGATAGACTGCGTACGTGAGGATTTAGAAATCATGAAAAAATGGGGATATGCTTCCTAATTCATGAAACATATTATTCCTTAGTGGGTTTTTAACTATATGGAATAAATTTAAATTACCTGGCAAATTATTGAAAGGAAAGGGTTAACCCTTTCCTTTTGTTTGCTTAAAAACGACCAAATGATGAAAAGAATATTGACATTAGCACCGCTGCTTTTTGTGAGTTCATGGGCTTTTTCTCAAGCTGCACTTAAGAGCAGTATTAATCAAAAAGCTCAAGCCATTGAATCAAAAACCATTGCTTGGAGAAGGGATTTTCATGAGCATCCTGAATTGGGGAATAATGAGATTCGGACTGCGAGTATCATAGCGGCCCATTTGAGATCCTTGGGTATAGAGGTTCAAGAGAAAGTGGCTAAAACGGGAGTAGTGGGTATTTTAAAGGGAGGGAAGCCTGGTCCTGTGGTAGCACTTCGTGCTGATATGGATGGATTACCAGTAACGGAACGGGGAGATTTACCGTTTAAGTCAAAGGTCATGACGGAATATAACGGTCAAAAAACGGGCGTGATGCATGCTTGTGGACATGACAGCCACATGGCCATATTGATGTCGGTAGCGGAGGTGTTAGCTTCTGAAAAGGCCAATTTGGCGGGTACGGTAAAATTTATTTTTCAACCTGCCGAGGAAGGTGTTTATGGGGCTAGGGGAGAAAAGATTGTTTCAGGGGCAGAATTAATGGTCCAGGAAGGTGTTTTGGAGAACCCCAAAGTGGATGCCATTTTTGGTTTACACATCATGGCGGAGGCTGCTGCAGGTACGATCGAATACCGTCCGGGTGCCACCATGGCGGCGGTAGACGAATTGGATATTCAGGTAAAAGGCAAGCAATCGCACGGGGCTTATCCTTGGCAAGGGATAGATCCTATTGTCATTTCTTCTCAAATTATCATGGGATTACAGACGATTGTTAGTCGGAACGTCAACCTGCCAGAGAACCCGGCCATCGTAACGGTTGGGGCTATTCACAGTGGAATTCGTTACAATATTATACCCGAGAGTGCAAGTATGATTGGAACCATTCGGACCTTTGGCACAGAACAAAGGAAATTGGTTCATCAGCGAATCACCGATATAGCGACTAACATTGCCAAAAGTGGAGGTGCTGTGGCGGATGTACACATAGGTACGGGCTATCCTGCCACAGTGAATGATGAAAAATTAGTGGATAAAATGCTTCCGACGCTTATTCAGTTAAATGGCTCAGACAAGGTACTTTTGAAGCCAGCGCATACGGGAGCGGAGGACTTTAGTTATTTTCAAGAAAAAGTGCCAGGATTCTTTTTCTTTTTAGGCGGAAGACCCTTAGACAAATTGCATCTTCCAGTGGCTAGTCATCATACACCTGATTTTCAGATAGATGAGTCTGGCTTTCAGCTAGGAGTGAAGGCTTTAAGCCATTTAGTAGTAGATTATTTTGAGCAAGCGATGCCTGCAACTAAAAAGAGTAAGAAATAAAAATAGGACTGTCCTTATAAAGACTAGGACGGTTTTAACTTAGCAAGATTTAATTTTACTGAAAAAAAAGGAGATATGTCCCAAAATTATCAGCATGTATCCTACCTATGGGAGGAATCAAAAGCAGCATCTTTATCTGGAAACGAGGTAGATTTATTTATTTATAGGTCCAATATACTTGGAGCAGATTTAAGGATTACGAACTATGGAGGTGGTAATACCTCAGTAAAAATAAAAGATAAAGATCCATTAACTGGGAAAGAAACGGAGGTCATGTGGATTAAAGGTTCTGGTGGGGACATTGGTACCTTGAAAAAATCGGGTTGTGCGGCCTTGTATTTGGATCGTTTATTGAGTTTAGAAAATGTTTACAGGGGTTTAGAGCACGAAGATGAGATGGTGGAATTATTCAATCACTGCATCTTTGATTTGGCATCTAAAGCTCCATCCATCGATACGCCATTACATGGTTTCTTGCCATTTAAGCATATTGACCACTTGCATCCAGATGCAGCGATTGCCATTGCTGCGGCTAAGGATGGGAAAAAGATCACAGAAGAGTTGTTTGGTGGTCAAATCGGTTGGGTAGGCTGGCAACGTCCGGGTTTTGACTTAGGATTGCAGTTGCGTGCTTGTTTACAAGAAGCAGCCACTAAAGGCATTGAATTGCGGGGTATCATGCTGGGATCACATGGATTGTTCACTTGGGCAGATACTTCATATGATTGCTATTTGAATACCTTGGACGTAATTGAAAAATGTGCGGAATATATTAAGCAGAACGAAGGGAAAAATAGGCCTGTTTTTGGTGGAGCAAAAATAGCTTCATTGGAAACGGGTAAACGTATTTCTCAAGCAAAAGCAATAGCTCCAGTCTTGAGAGGATTTTGTTCTTCTCATGTGCAAATGATTGGACATTTTTCTGATGATGAACGTGTACTGCAGTTCATCAATTCCAATGATTTGGACATATTAGCCCCATTGGGCACCTCTTGTCCAGATCACTTCTTGCGAACCAAGATTTCTCCATTGGTCTTGAACTTAAAACCAGACCAGGATTTATCTGATGTAGAGGGCATTAAATCACAAATTCAACCATTATTTGAGGCTTATCGTGCCATGTATGCGGAGTATCATGCTACCTGTGCCCGACCAAATAGTCCTGCCATGCGTGACCCGAACCCTGTGGTAATTTTATACCCAGGAGTAGGTATGTTTACCTTTGCTAAGGATAAGCAAACGGCTCGTGTGGCTGCTGAGTTCTACACCAATGCCATCAATGTGATGCGTGGTGCGGAGGCAATCTCCAAATATACTTCTTTGCCACGTCAAGAGGCTTTTGATATCGAATATTGGTTATTAGAAGAGGCTAAATTACAGCGTCTTCCTAAGCCTAAAAGCATGTCGGGTCGTGTTGCCTTTGTAACAGGATCTGCAGGAGGAATTGGTAAGGCAATAGCTAAGAAAATGGCTCAAGAAGGTGCCTGCGTGGTCATTAATGACGTGAATGCGGAGCGTATGGAAGAAGCCAAAAAGGAATTTGTTTCCTTATTTGGAAAGGATTCTGTTTCCACGGTTTTAGCAGATGTTACGAGTCAAGAGTCCATAGAAAATGCTTTAGGCGAGGCTTGCTTGGCCTTTGGTGGAGTGGATGTAATTGTTAATAACGCTGGAATTAGTATTTCCAAAGGAATTTTAGAGCATACTCAACAGGATTGGGATCGCTTGTTTGATATTTTAGTGAAAGGACAGTTTTTGGTCAGCCAAGCAGCTGTGGCCATCATGAGAAAGCAAAATTTGGGTGGTGATATCGTGAATATTGTTTCCAAGAATGCTTTTGTGGCTGGTCCAAACAACGCAGGATATGGTTCTGCCAAAGCAGCTCAGGCACATATGACTCGACTTCTAGCTGCCGAATTAGGTCCTGATCGTATTCGAGTAAATACGGTTAACCCTGATGCCGTGATTGCTGATTCCAACATTTGGGCAGGCGGTTGGGCTGAAGGACGTGCTAAAGCTTATGGAATTAAAGTAGAGGAGTTGCCTGCATTTTATGCTAAACGTACTTTATTAAATCAATCCATTTTACCTGAGGATATTGCCAATGCTTGTTATGCCTTTGTAGGAGGTTTATTGAATAAATCGACTGGTAATGCATTGAACGTAGATGGTGGAGTAGCCGCAGGATTTTTACGTTAAGAGGGAAATAGATGTTTATTAGAGAAAAATTACATGACCACAACGCGCAACGGATAGCGGCGCACGAAAGAAAATATGCATTTATTCAATCGGAGAATGCTATCCCTGCTGATTTAATAAGCAAATTAAAAGATTTTCAGATCGCGATTCCATCCTGGGCCCTAGGCACTGGTGGGACGCGATTTGGTCGTTTTTCTGGGGGAGGAGAACCACGCAATTTAGAAGAAAAAATTGCAGATGTGGGTTTATTGCATGCCCTAAATCGTTCATCAGGTGCCATTTCCTTACACATTCCTTGGGATAGCACAAATAATCCTACTGCTATCAAGGCATTAGCTGCACAGCATGGATTAGTTTTTGATGCCGTAAATTCCAATACTTTTCAAGATCAAGCTAATCAAGCATTAAGCTATAAATTTGGTTCTTTGCAACACGTGGATGCTGCTGTGAGAAAACAAGCCATCCAACATAACATAGAAGTTATTGAACAAGGCATTGCCCTTGGATCTAAATCATTGACTGTTTGGTTATCAGATGGTTCCTGTTTTCCGGGTCAGCTAAATTTTAGAAAGGCTTACGAACGTACGGTAGAAAGTTTGAAAGAGATTTATGGAGCGTTGCCTGGGGATTGGAAGCTTTTCTTGGAATATAAAGCCTATGAGCCTAATTTTTATTCGACTACCGTGGGTGATTGGGGACAATCCTATTCCATGGTGAATAAATTAGGAGAAAAAGCCTACACCTTGGTGGATTTGGGTCATCATTTACCTAATGCGAATATTGAACAAATCGTTGCCCTATTATTAATGGAAGGGAAGTTGGGTGGATTCCACTTCAATGATTCCAAATATGGTGATGATGATTTAACCGCTGGTTCTATTAAGCCATATCAATTGTTCTTGATATTCAATGAATTGGTAGATGGTATGGATGCTAAAGGTATGAATCATGCACAAGATTTAGGTTGGATGATTGATGCCTCACACAATGTGAAAGATCCTTTGGAGGATTTACTACAATCGGTTGAGGCGATTCAAATGGCCTATGCACAAGCCTTATTGGTGGATCGTAAAGCCTTAGAGGTAGCCAGAAACGCCAATGATGTGGTGGCTTGTCAAGAGATTCTTCAAGCGGCATTTCGCACGGATGTACGTTCCCTTGTGGCGCAGGCTCGACTAGAATGTGGGGGAGCTTTAGATCCTTTGGCATTGTTCCGTGAACAAGGTATTCGTCAACAATTGATTCAAGATAGGGGTGCAAAAACCCAAGCAACGGGTTTATAAGAGATGTCAGCGGTAGAGAAACTTCCAGTTATAGCTATTTTTGATATTGGCAAGACCAATAAGAAGCTTTTTCTTTGGAATAAATCCTATCAAATCGTTTGGGAAAAAAGCCAAAATTTTTCTGAAATTCCTGATGAGGATGGATTTATGGGAGAAGATTTGGCAGCGGTTCAATCCTGGGTTTTATCATCATTTGATGAACTTAGACGAGATAAACGATTTGAAATTTTAGCTTTGAACTTTTCAGGCTATGGAGCCAGTGTTGTTTTTGTAGATGAACAAGGGAAGCCTGTTCTACCTTTATATAATTATCTAAAGCCGTTTCCTACTGATTTAGCCTCCCAGTTTTATCAAAAGTATGGTGGAGAATCAGAGGTAGCTCGTGCAACCGCCTCACCCATATTAGGAAGTTTGAATTCAGGAATGATGGCCTATTGGATGGCTAAGGCTCCCAAAAATCAAGAAAAAGGCATTCGCTGGATTTTGCATTGGCCCAATTATTTGTCTAGTATTTTCACCCATCAGTTTTACACGGAATTGACTTCGGTAGGTTGTCATACTCATTTATGGGATTTTGACCATCAGCGTTACCATGATTGGGTGAGTCAGGAGGGTTTAATGGAATTCTTACCAGCTACAGTAAAGGCCAATCAGACCTTTACAATTGCTCAAGGTGATTTGCCAGTGGGTGTGGGTCTACACGATTCATCCTCTGCGCTGATTCCCTATTTAATGCAATTTAAAGAGCCCTTTTTGTTATTATCTACTGGGACTTGGTGTATTTCCATGCATCCATTTAATGCGCAGCCATTAACTCCCGTAGAACTGAAAAACGACGTTTTATCTTTTTTACAATTCAATGGTAAGCCCGTTAAAGCCGCTCGTTTGTTTGCTGGTAATGAGCATGAAATTCAATTGAAAAGATTGCAAGCACATTTTGGGGTTGACAAAAAAGCACATATAAATGTGCCTTATGCTAGTCAATTAAATGAGAAATTGACTTATCAAATTCAGCATCGTATGCCTTCCATTCAGGAAGCAAGCGCTGTATTTTTGGCCAATTCAGGATTTGACCAGCGAAATTTAGCCGATTTTGCGAATTTTGAAGAGGCTTATCAGCAGTTGATGGTGGACTTAGTCGTTCAACAAATTTATTCTCTTCGTTTGTTGTTGGATACTTCACCTGTGGATAGAATCTTGGTCGACGGAGGCTTCAGTAAAAATGAAATATACATGTACCTCTTGGCTTTTGCTTTTCCTAATGTAGCCATTTATGGGGCAGAAGTGGCACAAGCTAGTTCATTGGGAGCTGCTTTAGCTATACATTCCAGCTGGAATGATCAAGAAATTCCTAGTAATTTAGTTAGCCTAAAAAGATATGAAGCATGCGTGTAGCCTTATTTGTTCCTTGCTATATTGATCAATTTTACCCGCAAGTTGCCATAGCCAGTTTAGAGTTATTGGAAAAATTAGGCTGTGAGGTTGAGGTTCCTGGAAACCAAACTTGTTGCGGTCAGCCCATGGCGAACTCGGGATTTGCGCACGTGACAGGGGGCTGCGATGCTAATTTTTCCGCCAATTTTTCTGGATATGATTACATCGTGGGGCCATCTGGTTCTTGTGTCTTACATTTGAAAGAGCATCATCCTGATGCTAAAATTCGCTCCAGCGTATATGAAATTTGTGAATTTTTAGTGGATGTATTGCAGGTGAAAACTTTGCCTTCTTATTTTCCTCATCGAGTGGGATTACATCAAAGTTGCCATGGCCAACGGGGTTTACGGATTTCTTCCATGACAGAGCGAAATGAAGCACCATTTTCAAAATTGACCTATTTATTGGATTTAGTGAAGGGTTGTGAATGGAAATATCCAGAAAGACAGGATGAGTGCTGTGGATTTGGAGGGACATTTTGCGTGACCGAAGAGGCGGTTTCTGTAAAAATGGGTCAAGATAGAATTCAAGAGCATCAAGCTAACCAAGTAGATTTTATTATTGGTGCGGATACCTCATGTCTTATGCACATGGAGGGAATTTTAAAGCGTTCTGGATCAAAAGTAGGAGTAAAGCACATTGTAGAAATATTGAATGCACATGCTTAGTCACGCGGAAGCTTCTGAAAAATTTATAGCTAATCAGGAAAGAACTGATTGGCATGATGATACTTTGTGGTTTGTCAGAGCTAAGCGTGACAAGGCCAGTAAATTGATTCCTGAGTGGGAGGCTTTACGCGAACATGCTTCCCAGATTAAGGAGCATATGCTCAGTAATTTACCTCAATATTTATTGGAGTTTGAGGTTAATGCCCAAGCCAATGGTATTCAGGTACATTGGGCAAAAGATGCCCATGAACATAATGAGATTGTGTACTCTATCATTCAAAAGCATGGAGACAAGGCATTGGTAAAAAGCAAATCCATGCTTACGGAAGAATGCCACCTGAATGCTTTTCTTGAGCAAAAGGGTATTGATGTGGTGGATACAGATTTAGGGGAGCGTATTGTTCAGTTCAGAAATGAGGTACCCAGTCACATTGTTTTGCCTGCCATTCATTTAAAAAAAGAAGATGTAGGAGAAACTTTTCATCAGCATTTGGGTACGCCGAAGGGTAATAAAGACCCGCAGTTTTTAACAGAAGCTGCACGTATTCATTTGAGAGAGAAGTTTTTAGCCGCCAAAGTGGCTATTACCGGTGTAAACTTTGCCGTTGCAGAAACAGGAGAATTTGTGGTGTGTACCAATGAAGGAAATGCCGACATGGGAGCACATTTGTCGGAGGTACATATTGCCTGCATGGGGATTGAAAAAATCATTCCCAAGCGTCAGGATTTAGGTGTATTTCTTCGCCTACTGGCTCGCAGTGCCACGGGACAGTTAATCACTACTTATTCAAGTCATTTTGCTAAGCCTCGTGAAGGGCAAGAAATGCATATTGTGTTAGTTGACAATGGTCGATCTAGGCAATTAGCTCGGGAGGAATTTAGGAATTCCTTAAAGTGCATCCGTTGTGCGGCTTGTTTTAATACATGTCCTGTTTACAGAAGGAGTGGAGGGCATAGTTACCATCAACCTGTGGCGGGTCCAATAGGCTCTATTTTAGCTCCTAATTTTGATAAAAAGGCGAATGTGGATTTGCCGTTTGCTAGTACGCTTTGTGGAAGTTGTTCCAATGTTTGTCCGGTTAAAATCAATATTCATGAGCAATTGTGGTTTTGGAGGCAAGATTTAATGAAGGAGGGCTTGGCACCAGCTGGAAAAGTAATCAGCATGAAGCTAATGGCTTGGGTTTTATCTAATCCTTCCTTGTTTAAATGGGCTGGTGCTATGGGAAGAAAGGTGATTTCATGGGCCCCTTGGTTAGTGAATAATGGACTTAATCCTTGGTATAAACAAAGAGAAATGCCCGAAGCTCCGAAACAGAGTTTTCAAGAATGGTATAAATCAAATCGCTCATGAGTAGTAGGGAAGAAATTTTGAAGGCCCTTCAAGGGGTGCAGATGCCTGCCAAAGCCTATCCAGGAACTTTTACTTCGCAAGTTCATGGAGAAGATACTTTAGCTGATTTTTTACATTCCATGCAAGTAGTCAGCACCACTGTTTTACAAGTTCAAGACGCGTCTGAAGCTCAGCCTTTATTAGATGAGCATTTTCCTAAATTGCAGCGTGTTCGATTGGAAAAATTATCGGATGGTTTGTCCTTGGCTCATGTGGATGTATTGGAAATAACTGGAGATTTTGGAGTAGCTGAAAATGGCGCTATTTGGTTGGATGATGCAATTTTGCCTCATCGAGTAGCCCCATTTATTTGTCAGCATTTGGTCATTTATTTATCTAAAAAAAATCTTTTGCCTACCATGCAGGAGGCATATATCCGACTCGGGAATCAGTTAACAGGTTTCGGCGTATTTTTGTCTGGACCATCCAAGACAGCGGATATTGAACAATCCTTGGTGATAGGGGCGCATGGTGCCAGGAGCTTGGTGGTGGTTTTGACCGAATCCTAAACGCTGTCAAGGTTCCGAACCTTAACAGCATTAGGATGAAGACCTGCCTCGGAAGGGTCCTTCGGTCAACGAATTAATTTATTCTTTATTGGATCAACTTCTTGATATTCGAAATAAGTCGATTGTCATGCTTAAAATGGCTGTATTCAATTCATTGATTTTCTCTAGAATTGAATGACAAAAATGGTTGGAAAATCTTTCCTGAGGATAATTCCATGACAGCAAATTCCAATAAAAAGCATTTTTTTTTCTATATTGTCCCATTAAGCTTATTTATCATATGAAAGTCTCTCGGAGAAAATTTATTGGGCAGTCCGCACTAGGACTTGCCGCCTTTAGTATCGTCCCTCGTCATGTATTGGGCAAAGGCTATTTAGCACCCAGTGATCAATTAACCAAGGCCATTGTAGGTACGGGTGGTATGGGTCGCGGTCACATTCCTTATGCAGGAACTCGCGTGGTTGCCCTTTGTGATGTGGACAAAAAGAATTTGCAATTAGGTTTAAATGAGGTAGAAAAAGGAGTAAAATCCTTCAGTGATTACCGCGAATTAATTCAATTGCCAGAAGTGGACATTGTTCACGTGGCCACCCCGCCTCATTGGCATGGAATAATCGCTGCGGATGCAGCCAAGGCAGGTAAAGATGTTTGGTGTGAAAAACCGATGACACGTACCATAGGAGAGGGAAAAAGACTTACAGAAGCTGTTCAACAGCATGGTCGTATCTTCCGATTAAATACTTGGTTCCGTTTTGAAGGTAATTTTTACGGAATGAATACCACCATCAAACCCATCAAGAAATTGGTTGATTCTGGATTATTGGGCTGGCCATTGAAAGTAACTATTTCTAGGCATACAGGTTTTGACTGGAAGTTTTATTGGGTGGGAAAAACAGGTTTAACACCTCAGCCAGTACCAGCAGAATTAGATTATGATATGTGGTTAGGACCTGCTCCTTACAAGCCGTATAACGTTCATCGTACGCATCAAACTTTCCGCGGATATTGGGATTATGATGGAGGAGCATTAGGTGATATGGGACAGCATTATATTGACCCTGTACAATATTTATTAGGCAAGGACGACACAAGTCCTATTTACGTGGAAGTGGATGCACCAGTTCAGGATGCAGACGCGGTAGGTACTTTCCGTAGAATCACGTATACTTTTGCTGATGGATGTCAAATCGTGCTAGATGGCGAAGGCAGAGATGAAAATGTGGCCTACATTGAAGGCCCTAAAGGTAAAGTTTTCCGTGGATTCAAAACAGATATTCCAGATCTAGAGCGCAAATTAGCCGAATTCCCGGAGCCTCCTGCTCAGCAAACTGATTTTGTGGATGCGGTTAAGGGAAGAAAAACCTTTGCGTTAAATGATCAGAATGGTCACCGTTCCTGTACGATTGTTAACATGGGTTTAATTGCCATGCGACTCAACAGAAATTTGAAATTCGATCCAATCAAACAAGAGTTTGTTGGAGATGAAGAGGCTAATCGTTTGATTGACCAACCTATGCGTGCACCATTTACTATGTAATTCCGATGAAAAAATATACTACTACCTTACTACTTGTATTGCTATTAGGTGCTCTGGCTCAGGGACCGATTATGGCACAAAAACAGGCTACGCCGATTTCTGTTAAGACAGGAGCCAATGAGTCAGATCGCGATGCTCGCGTACAAGCCAATTTAAAAATCATTCAAGAATCTTCGGATGTTAATGCGCAAGCCATTGCGATGTTAGCCTTACAACCCATCGCACGAGCAGAGTCCATTCCATTGATTATTCCTTTCTTGCAAAAGAACCATTTGGCAGGGCCCGCTGCCCGCCTATTGGTTAAATTAGCACCATTTGGTCAAGATCAAGTGGGTAAAGCTTTAGTGGCTGCCTTACAAAATGGCCCTGCTACCTATCAAAAAGATATGATTCAGGCTTTGACAGATATCAATTACAAAGCTGCGGGATCCGCCATCGAGGCTCTTTGGCCTTCCGCAGATCAACGTACCAATCAATTGATTTTAAAAGCCTTGGCTACTTTAGGAACAAGCAATGCCGCTAAGATTTTAAGAGAGCAAGCGGCTAAAGCCCATGGATTGTATGAGCCAACACAAGCTTTAGAATCTTATTTAAATTTTGTGAAAGCATCCAAGGATGCACAAGGTTTAAGTCAACTGGATATTTCTTCCTGGCCGGCTGGTTCTCAAACCCGAGTATATGATGTTTTATTGGCCAAATCGGCTACTCCTGTACCATTTTTATTGGGAGCATTTAGTAAAGCTTCTAACCTAGAGGTAGAGGCTTATTTGTTGAAACATTTGATGAAAAGAGCCTCTTTTAGTCAGGCGGCTAGTATTGCTGCGGCATTCGGCAAATGGTCAGACAGCAAGAAAACATTATTTGTGCAGGCGGCAGGAAATGTAAAAGCTTCCTGGGCATTAGCTCTGGTAACGCAGGGGGAAGCTTCCAAAAATGCTTCTGTTAGAACTTCTGCGTGCATTGCTCGTTTAAAAATCCAAGGTACTGCGGGATTAGCCAAAGTTTGGTCTATTGCAGCAAGTTCAGAAGTGGATGGAATAGCCTTGGGTGAGGTGGCAAGTAACTTGGCTGCTAATAGCTTTTTTGAAAAAGCGATGTCTTCTTACAATCGTTCGAGTGCCTCTCAGCAAACGGTATTGTTGATTTATGCGTCTTACCGCCAATGGCCTGCCATCAAGTCTCACGTTTGGAATGCGGTGCAATCCAATGAAGCTACTCGTGCAGCTGCTTATCAGGTTTTGAATCGATGGGTGACTGCAGCTGATTTTGACATTGTAGCTCAAAAATTATCGGATGCCAGTTCGGAGACAGAGGTAAAACATTTACAGAATTGTATCACTCAAATTCAAAAACTTGATCCAAGTGTGTCCTCCAAAGTGAATGCTTACGCGGTGAAGGCAAAGCATCAATTAAACTGGATTCCATTCGTTTCGGAAGCAGAATCATTGGTTTGGTTAGGAGATTTAGTGAAGAAATCTAAAAATTTAGAGGCTATCAAAGCCTATGTGAAGAGTAACGGAAAGGCGACGCAAAACGTAACTCAGCAAATTTTGAGATACAGAAAAGCCTTGGATTTAACTCAGGATATGGATACCCGTGCCTTAGTTTATCGTGGATTGGGTCGTTGTCCAAGTTTATCTTCTATGAGAACCTTACAAATTGGATTGCAAGAAGCCAATGCGCGCTCCATTGCAGCTGATGGTTTAGCTAATTTGTTTGTGAATAATCCAGAATTGCAGAGTCAAATGACTAAAGCTTGGGTGATGGAGGCCATGCCTTTTATTTCTTCGGCAGATTTGCGTACCTCTGTTCAAAAAGCGGTAGATGCTCTTGGCAATAAAGTAGGCTATTATTCGATGTTCAATGGAAAGGATTTATCAGGATGGAAAGGTTTAGTAGATAACCCTGTAAAACGTCGTTTGATGTCCGCTGATAGTTTAGCTATTAAACAAGCCAAGGCGGATGCACGTATGCGTGAAGGTTGGTATGCCAAAGATGATGAGCTTCATTTCACAGGTCATGGAGATAATTTATGCTCAGTAAAAGATTACCAAGACTTTGAAATGTATGTGGATTGGAAAATCGAAAAAGACGGTGATGCAGGTATTTACTTGCGCGGGGCTCCACAAGTTCAAATTTGGGATATTGCTCGTGTCAATGTAGGGGCAAATGTGGGTTCTGGAGGTCTTTACAACAATCAGGTTAATCCGAAAAATCCTTTGAAACTTGCCGATAATCCAGTGGAAGATTGGAATACTTTCTACATTAAAATGGTAGGAGAGCGTGTAACAGTTTATTTGAACGGAGAGTTGGTGGTAGACAATACCATTCTAGAAAATTACTGGGATCGCAAAATACCGATCTTTGTGAAAGATGCTATCGAGTTACAAGCGCATGGCAACCATATCGTTTACCGTAATATTTATGTGAAAGAATTGGAGCCTCAAGCTTTGCAGACTCTTTCTGAGGAAGAGAAAGCACAAGGATTTGAGTTGTTATTTGACGGTTCATCTCTATTCCAATGGACAGGCAATACCATCGATTATGTACCTGAAAATGGAGACTTGGTGATTTATCCAAAGAGAGGCGGAAAGGGTAACTTATTTACTAAAAAGGAATATGCTAACTTCCACTTTAAGTTTGACTTCAAATTAACCCCTGGAGCAAACAATGGATTAGGTATTCGTGCTCCACTAACGGGAGATGCTGCTTATGTGGGTATGGAGTTACAAATATTAGATAATACAGCTCCGGTTTATGCCAATTTACAGCCATATCAATACCATGGCTCTGTGTATGGAATTATCCCAGCTAAAAAAGGATTTTTAAAGCCAGTAGGCGAGTGGAACCAACAAGAGGTGATAGCTGATGGAAATCGCATTAAGGTGATTCTAAACGGTGAAGTAATCTTAGATGGGGATATTGCTGAGGCTACCAAAGGTGGAACTCCCGATCATAAAGAACACCCAGGATTATTTAATCCAAAAGGACATATCGGATTTTTAGGACATGGAAATGAATTAAGATTCCGAAACATTCGAGTGAAAGAACTAGTTCCGATAGAAACTAAATCTAAAAAACGTAAATAATATTTCATTTATCTTTTTAAACCAATCAACATGGAGTCGATCGAGTTACTGATTAATCGTAAAAAGGTGAAAGTGGAAGTTGATCCCAACACACCTTTGCTTTGGGTTCTTAGAGATCATTTATCTCTGTTAGGAACGAAGTATGGTTGCGGTATAGCCCAATGTGGTGCTTGTACCGTATGGATTGATGGAGAACCAATGCGTTCTTGTGTTTTACCCGTTTCTACGGTTGGAAAGTCCTCTGTGACCACCATTGAAGGTTTAAATGAAAAAGCTGAACATCCAGTTCAGGTGGCATGGGATGAGTTAGATGTTCCGCAATGTGGCTATTGCCAAGCGGGACAAATCATGACGGCCGCTGCTCTGTTAAAGAAAAATCCGAAACCTAGTCACGATGATATTGTAGCTGGGATGTCGGGAAATATTTGTCGCTGCGGTACCTACCACCGTATTCATAAGGCAGTAAAGCGTGCTGCTGAAATCGCTTCTGTTTCCAATTCAACCAAAAAGAAATAAAAGATGAAAACGACAAGAAGATCATTTATTCAGAAAACAGCCCTATTGACTGGTGTATTTTCCTTAGGTTTTGATTGGTTTGATTCCAAGGCATCCACTGGTGCAATTCAACAAATGAATCCAGTGTTAGATGCCAATCGTTTTAATGCGTATTTAGCCATCGAAAATACGGGTAAAGTAATTTTATATTCTCCTAACCCGGAGATTGGTCAAGGTATTAAAACGGCCTTTCCTATCGTGGTTGCAGAAGAATTGGATGTGGATTGGAAGCAAGTAGAAGTGCGCCAAGCGCATTTAGATACTCAATTGTTTGAACGTCAGTTGACTGGTGGTAGTGGTGCTTTAAAACATTCCTGGGACCGTCTGCGCAAAGCAGGGGCTACTGCTCGTCACATGTTGGTGCAGGCTGCTGCTCAGCAATGGTCAGTGGATCCAAGTACCTGCAAAACTTCTAAAGGTTTTGTGATAGGTCCTAACAAGGGTCAAAAGCTAGCCTATGGAGCCTTGGTAGATGCAGCGGCTAAATTACCTGTACCGGCTGAAGTAGCATATAAGAGCCGTGCAGAATATCAATTGATTGGAAGTTTTGTTAAAGGAGTTGATAATCATCGGGTATTAACAGGTAAGCCTCAATATGGTTTGGATACGCAAAGACCTGGCATGGTGATTGCGCAAATTGTACGTCCAGCGGCATTTGGAGCTACCCTGACATCATTTGATGCCTCAGAAGTGAAGAAAATGCCTGGAATCATTGACGTAGTTTCTTTCAAGAACAAAGTGGCTGTAGTAGGTAAGTCGACTTGGGAAGTCATGCAGGCTAGAAAGAAGCTCGTTTGTAATTATTCGGATACCAGTAATTTAGAAAGTGACAGTACCCATCAAAAATGGTTTGATGAGGGAATGAAAACAGATAAGGTCAAAGTAGAACGTAAGGACGGTGATTTCCATGCGGCAATTGCTAAAGCAGCAAAGGTCATCGAGGCCACTTATGAATGTCCTTTCCTTTCTCATTCACCGATGGAGCCGATGAACTTCTTTGCAGATGTGAAGCCAGGTTCGGTATTGTTAGTGGGGCCTACTCAAGTTCCTCAATCTGCCCAGAAGGCGGTGGCTACTTTATTAGGTGTTCCAGAGAATACGGTGCAGGTAGAATTGACTAAAATGGGAGGTGGTTTCGGTCGTCGACTTAATAATGATTACGCTCTCGAGGCTGCGGAACTTTCCAGCATCATCAAAATGCCTGTTAAAGTGATGTGGACGCGTGAAGATGATATGACTGGAGGTATTTATCGTCCAGCAGTAAGATATCATTTTAAAGCGGGTTTAAATGAGAAAGGGGAGATGATCGCATTCTATCTACGCGGTGTAGGTTTAAATGCAGGTAACTCTACTCGTCAAGATAATTTCCCTGTGGGTGCTATTGACAATGTATTGATAGAATCATACAATTATAATTCGGCTATCACGACGGGTCCTTGGAGAGCTCCTATAACCAATTTTTTAGCTTCTGCTGAACAGTCCTTTTTAGACGAGGTTGCCGTAGCAGCGGGTAAAGATCCTGTTCAAATGCGTTTGGATTGGTTACAGCGTGTGAAAACTAATCCTGTAGGTAAAATCACCTATGAGCCAGATAGATTCATTGAGGTCATCAAGCAAGTGGCTGAAAAGGCTAAATGGGGAAAGAAAGGACCTAATGTTCATCAAGGATTTAGCGTGTATTTCTCCCACTTATCTTATGTAGCCCAGGTAGCTGAAGCTAAAATAGTGGATGGAGAGCCCAAGGTAACCCATGTAACGGCCGTTACAGACTGTGGTGAGGTCATTAACCGCTCAGGTGCAGAAAATCAGGTTATTGGTGGTATCATTGATGGTTATGGTCATGCCATGTTTGGTAAATTGAGCTTTGACAAAGGAGTTCCTCAGCAAAAGAATTTTGATACTTACAAGTTGATTCGTGGTAATGAAATTCCAACGGTGGAGGCTCATTTTGTTAATAATGGCATAGCACCTACAGGACTAGGTGAGCCTGCTTTACCTCCAACGGGTGGTGCGGTGGCTAATGCCCTTTATGCAGCTACCAAGAAGCGTTTGTATAAGCAACCTTTCGCTGGTTTAGACAATGCCAACCTCTAAGGCTTCAGGCCCGATCATTTGGCTAACAAATTTACGCGTCATAGCTACTCTGGCTGTGATATTGATACACTCAGCAGCAAATTTGCTGCTGAGTTTTCATAAAGTTCCCGATGCACTTTGGTGGAATGCCAACATCTACAACGGATGTATGCGCTTTGCTGTGCCTATTTTTGTCATGTTAACTGGAGCTTTGGTCTTGGGTAAGGAAGAGCCTTATGGCGCCTTTGTTAGCAAATCTTTTCAGCGAATCGTGGTGCCATTTTTATTTTGGAACATGTTTTTCGTCTATTTCAATTGGGCGGTTCGCTTACGTCATAAAGCCTTTTCTTCCCTGGAGGAGGCTATTACCTGGATAGGTCAACAGTACTTTACAGGAGGTTCATATCACTTTTGGTATGTCTATATGATCATTGGGGTGTATTTATTTATTCCCATTATCGGTACTTGGATTAGACAGGCTTCCGATAAACAAATTCAATATTTTTTGGGAATTTGGTTGTTGACTATTCTGTTTAACAATCCTCATTTTCCTATTCTAGACTTTCCTGTTCCATTGCCGTATTTCACAGGTTATTTGGGTTATTTGGTCTTAGGCTATTATCTCCGACATCATGAATTTGAGAATCTGGGTCAAATTCGATTTTGGGCGATTGCACTGTTCGTAGTAGGAACAGCTTGGACCTTGATAGGCACCTATCAATTGTCTTTACGAGATGTAAAATTTTATGGATTACTTTATGCCAACTTTTCTCCTTCTGTTGTACTTTCCACGGCGGGATTATTTCTAGCTTGTAAATACTTTCCTTGGGAAAACCGTTTTTTGATTCCATTGAGAGAATGGATTAGTTCACACAGCTATGGCATTTATTTAGTGCATATTTTAGTCTTATTTTATTTAGCCAAAGTTGGTATTCATTACAAATTAGTACACCCTAGTTTGGGCATTCCGTTGACGGCATTTAGCTGTTTGTTGATATCAGGAAGCATCATTTGGCTATTGAGAAAAATCCCAGGTGGAGCCAAAGTAGCAGGTTAATTACATTCGAATGATGGAGCCATCTTGCATCTCTATGATGCGCTGAGTTTTCGATGCAAATTCATTATCATGGGTAACAATTAGTAGGGATTGACCGTAGACATCTGCTAATTCTTTAAAAATATCAAAGACGATTTCACTATTTTTCTTATCCAAATTCCCTGTAGGCTCATCTCCCATGATGATTAAGGGGTCGTTGATTAGAGCCCTAGCAATGGCCACACGTTGTTTTTGACCACCTGACAATTGATTCGGATTTTTATTAGCTTCGTTTTCAATGCCTAAGATTTTTAGCTTTTCATAAGCTCTGTCTTTAATTTCCTTCGGAGAATATTTGCCTAATTTTTGACCTGGAAGCATCACATTTTCCAAGACGGAAAACTCATTGAGTAGGTAGTGGAATTGAAATACAAAGCCGATTTTTTCATTTCTGACTACTGCCAATTCTCCTTCACTTTTGTTTTTCATGGAAACCTGGTCAATCAGAAGATCACCTTCATAATCCGTGTCCATGGTGGAAAGAATATACAACAAAGTAGATTTACCACAGCCAGATTTACCAATCACCGAAACAAATTCACCTCTATTAAGTATAAATGAAATGTCTTTCAATACCGAAATGCTTACTGGGTCATGAAAGCTTTTGCTGATTCCCCTAGCTTCTAAAATGATTTGGCTCATGCTACTTACCTCGGATAATGATGACAGGGTCTATTTTACTAGCTTTTCTGGAAGGAAAATAACCTGCCAGGTAGGTGGTAATCAGGGCAAAACTACTTCCAATCAAGTAATATCTGGGATTGTAATTGATTGGATAGGTTTTGACGGTAGGAAGAGAATTCGTATTGAAGGGAATCTGGTCAATCAGAGCTGATAAACCAAATCCACCCAACAAGCCCAAAAATCCACCAAATACTCCGATGCTTAGGGCAATTAAGATAAAGATACGGTTGACATCTCTTCCTGAAAATCCAACGGCCTTCAGGATAGCAATTGAATCCATTTTCTCGTAAATCATCATGTTTAAGATATTGTAAATACCAAATCCAGCCACAATCAATAAGGTTATACCCACGGCATAGGATATGAGGCTTCTAACCGAGCTTCCAGTCTCAAATTGTGAATTGGCCGTTTGGATATCCACGGCCTCAATTTCATAGATTTTTTGATATTCTTTTGCTACTTCGGGGGCCAGTAAGATATTATTCAGTTTGACTTGTAAATCGGTCAAATAATTGTTGGATTCACCCAGTAATTTTTGTGTGGTGGAGATGGAGGCATAGCTTTGGATATTGTCTACATCCTGTAAACCTGATTGAAAAAAACCAACGACTTTTAGGGCTATTCGATCACCTTTGCTGGAGGTAACCTGAACGACATCACCGATCTGCGCTAACATTTTTTCGGCAGCCCCTTTACCTAAAATGATGCTATTGGGAATGTTTTTTAGGTCCATGAAATTGCCAGCCGTGACATAATCATTGAAGAAAAAAAGCTTATTCTCCGCTTCAGGATCTACACCATTAATGACACCGGTCATTTCTATGGAGCCTACATTAAAAAATACCTGAGCCGTCACTTTGGGGGCCACCCCCAAAACCCTCGGGTCGGACTTTAAATTCTTGATTATTGCCGCACTATTCTGAATCTCTAGTTTTTCGGATTTAGGCTTGACAGACCTGATAAAATTATAGGCATGGCTATTTTTTGAATGAAGGTCAATTGGTTGAAAATCAGAAGCTTTTATTTCTTTGTATAGCCTAACGTGCGGAGTTCGGTTCAGAATGAGTCCGTCCAATAAATCGTTCAGGCCAGACATAAAGCTGAGCAAGGTAATGAACATGGTGATACTAAAAGTCACCCCAATGGCAGCCACCAAGGTCTGCCTCCAACGTGCCAGCAGTAAAGAAATAGCAATATTTTGAATTAGTTTATAATTCATTTACCTGGCATTTTAAGCTCATCTTGGGCACTTATTCCTTTCAATATTTCTGCCTTTTTGAAATCTTTTAGCCCAATTTTTACCGGAATGGTATCGCCAGAGGCTTTGATGACTAGGCTATCTTTAACTAAATAATTTCTTGGAATGAGCAAGGCTTTCTCTTTCTTGAAAAGAATGATATTCGCCTCAAATGTTACGTTTGGAAAGAGCGACTCTGGGTTCTTAGTAAATAATGCTTCCACTAAAAAAGTCTTGCTCCTTTCATTCATGATAGGGTAGATTTTACTCACAGTGGCCTCAAAAACTTGTCCTTTGTATGCATCCAATGTCAAAACGACCGGCTGACCTACTTTCACTTTAAAAATATCATCCTCATCCACCTGCATCTCCAAAATGAACTGAGACGGATTTCCAACAACGGCCAATGGGCTTTGAGGACTGACTAATTCTCCCTTGGCTTTTAGTAAATCATAAACAATACCGTTGACCTGACTGCGAACGGTAAAATCGGCACTTACTTGTTGGGAAATGGATAGGTTCTTGCGGGATTGTTGAGCGTTGAATTGGATTTGACGCTTCAGGTCTTTTAATTTTAAAATGGAAGAAAGATAGGCAGCTTTAGAATTTTCATAAGCCAGTTCCCTTTGTTCTAATTCCACCAGTGTGCCAATTTGTTGCTTCCATAGATTTCTTTGTCGCATCAAGAGCGTGGAATCAGTTTTCCACTTGTTTTTCGCCAGATCCACAAATAATTGGGCGTCATTTATTTTGCTCTGGTTATTGCTAGCCTCAGCGAAATTAGCTGCTAAAGCCGCATTTTCTTGATTTAACTTTTGTGTTCCATGGGAAATAAGTAGGATAGGATCGCCAATTTTGACGCTATCTCCCTCTTTGACGAAGATTTGTTCAATGACACCACTAACAGGAGCATAGGCCTGGTATTGGTCTTTACTTTTAACGATTCCTGAGGCATAAACAGATTCAGAAATCGGCCCTTCTGTGGGAAAGGTAGTTTCTGACTTATTCTTACATTCACTGAGCGTAAGAATGAACAATGTCAAATATATCCACTTCATTTTAGCAATTTACAAAATTGTTATCCGCCAATCTATGAGATTTGTCATAAAAAAAGAGCTTAGTTCAACTAAGCTCTTTTTGATGATTTTGAGACTATATAGTCTTCATATCTATCACGAATCGGTACTTGACGTCCGACTTGATAATGCGCTCATAGGCCTCATTGATTTGCTGAATCGGGATCAATTCGATATCAGATAATATGTTGTGTTCCGCGCAGTAATCCAGCATTTCTTGTGTTTCTGCGATACCTCCAATGTTGGAGCCAATGATACTTCTTCTTTTAGAAATTAAGCCAGCTGCGGCAATGCGATGGTCTTCTGGAGGAATACCGACTATCAGCATTTTACCCTCTAATTTTAATAATTTAATGAAGGCATTCATATCATGATGTGCCGCTACTGTATTGAGAATAAAGTCAAATTGATTATTCAACTTTTTCATAGCTTCCTTATCAGTTGACAATACAAAATGGTGTGCTCCTAATCTTTTAGCATCTGCCTCTTTGGAAGGCGAGGTGCTTAACATAGTCACTTCAGCTCCCATGGCCACAGCAAATTTAACTCCCATGTGACCTAAGCCACCTAAACCTAAAACAGCCACCTTATGGCCTTTGCCCACTCCAGCAAATTTTAGTGGAGAATAGGTGGTAATACCCGCGCAAAGTAAAGGAGCAACCCGATCTAAATGATCTTTGAATGGAATATGTAAGGTGTAATTTTCATCCACCACAATACTGGAAGAATATCCACCAAAGGTGGGAGTCACGCCATCCCTTTCAAATCCATTGTATGTAGGTGTGAAGTTATAGTCGCAATATTGCTCTTGACCAGCTTGACAGGAAGGGCAAGTACGACAAGAGTCAACAAAAACACCCACACCAGCAACTTGTCCAACTTGGAATTTAGTGACAGCTGCACCAATCGCTTTGACTATTCCTACAATCTCGTGGCCTGGCACGATAGGGTATACCGAAGGCCCCCATTCCGAACGTGCCATGTGAATATCAGAGTGACATACTCCGCAGTATAAAATATCAATTAATACGTCATGAGCTCCTAAATCTCTACGTTGAATTTGCATGGGAGAAATAGCTGAGTCTTTATTGACTGCACCGTAACTTTTTACTGGAATCATTGGATTTTGTTTTTTTAGGACTAAGCTTTGTCAAATTTCAAAAATTTGACAAAGCTAATTTGAATGCAAATCTAAATTGAAATCGCTAAAATGATATCCTGTTGATAAAGAAAATCACAAGGTTGATTATTTTATTTAACAACAGGGAATGCGACTATCCTTAGACGAGTAAATCCAAAAGGGATTAATGTGATTTTCTCTGTCTTTTCTTCGGTCGGTCCTAGGTAATCTCCATTACGAGTAGTAACAGGCTGGTAAGGGACTCCCGCTATGCTTTTCCAATCAGGAAGCTTTTTGCCCTCCACCACTATTTCAATTGGCGCATGTTCCTGATTCCACAGAAATTCTTTCGGAAATGCTTTCTTGATTAATGTGGCATTATCAGCAGGTTTATCTACCATTTTTTTCAAAACAGCATAATTCCAATCACTTTTTGGTAAAATTTCCCAATATTCTCCTTCTTGCGGATGTTCCAATTTCTGGAAACTTTCCTGAATTTTTAAGGCAAAAATCAGTGGACCATATTCTATCGAACGTGAGTTTTTTCCCCAGTTTTGGGTACGTACCTTCATAGGGAAATACAAACTAAGTTGGTCGCCTGCTTGCCATTCCCGATGAATCTTAGCTATGTTTCCACCCTTTTCTCGAAGTAGTTCCTGGCCATTTAGGGAAATAATCGCCTCTTCACACCAAGATGGAATTCTGAATTCTAAGGGAAATCGTTGCTTTTTCTCGGGTTTAATGACAAACTCAATCCGATCTTCAAACGGATAATTAGTACGTTCCTCAATTTCTACCTTATTGCCTGAGGCCAAGGTAGCATTGAGTTGATTGGGTCCATACACCAATGCGGCAAAGCCTCCTTCTGCATTTTTATACCAAAGGTGCGACATGAATTTAGGCCAGGCTTGGTGCATGTTGGCAGTGCAACAGGTATATCCGCTGTACGGACCATAAACATTATTCATTCCCCTCCAGAAAGGCAAGGAAAAACTATAAACTCCTCTTTTTACCTCCACTTGGTTCGCCATGCCAAAATATTGCTTAGCATTAAAATCATCGGTGATTTGAGCTGGTAAGGCATTGAAAGTCATTCGTTCTAGGGCATCCATGTATTCTGTGTCACCAGTTATGCTGATGATTTGTTCCAGTGAAAACATGGTCTCTGTAGTGGCACATAACTCCGTTCCTTGCACGGGATCATTTCCATGTAAATCTTCATCCCCGGAAAACATTCCATGGGGTAATCCATGTAAAGTCATTAAATCCCTAAAACCAGTTTTGAGCGATTTGAGATAATAGGGGTCATTTTTTGATTGAGCATAAATGGCAGGTAATTTGATTCCCATGCCCACGTTCACCGCATGGCGCTCCATCCATTTTTGATCATTTTGTTGGTAGGCCGCCTGAATAGCCCAATCCCTTCCACCCAGCAAATCCGTCCAATTAGTGGTTTGCGAATAGATTAAATCCCCTAATTCCAATAAAAATGGAGCCTTGGTCTGTCTATACAGCCAATACACCACCATCAGATTGTCGCCACCACGGGATTGCGCCCATTCGGTGTATTTTACTAAGGGCGTAGTTTTTAGATTTTTCAGTTGAAACTGAAAGTATTTGGTCATGAAAGGAATCACTCGAGGATCTTGACTGACCTGATAATACTGTTGAAGAATTTTTAACATGATCATCCTAGGCCACCAATCCGCAGCTTGCTCTCCATTTTCAGCCATTTTTCCCGTTTCCTTCTCGTACTTACTATATGGGCCAAAAAAACCTGAGGGTCTTTGATGCTCTAGTGTCCAATTTACATATTTCAGCACCTTTTTGATGAGCATAGAGTCCCCACTTAAATAGGCAGCAGGCAAAGCACCATCCAGCCAATAGGGTGTCTCCTCCCAATCATCTCCTTTGCCTCCTAACCAACCATTATCAGATTTGATCTTTTTGTGATTTTCATCCAAATGTCCGGTGGAGTTTTTCACCATGACATCCACTTGCTGTTTTAACCATCCTGTCGGTCGAATTTGACCCAAAGGAACTTCTTCATAAGCCAATGGCTTTAATCCTTTCTTTTGTGCCCATATAGGCGACTGAATTATTCCAATCAGCGTCAAGCAAGTCAATAATCGTAATGTATTCATCGAGAAATAGGAGGTTGGGTATGAATAATTTTAAGGCTGTCGTAAATGATAACTTTTGGTCTTGGTGAAAGCTCGAATTCCTTGGTGAGAAAGGGTAGCACCAAAACCAGAATGCTTACGTCCACTCCAAGGTAGGGCAGCACTTACCCGATCGCAACAATTCCAATAGGCGGAACCTGAATCCATTTGTGACAATATTTCCTGGGCTCTATTTTCATGGATGCTGTATACGGAGGATGTTAAACCATAAGCCGTATCCTTCATCAAGGCAATGGCCTCAGCATCGTCTTTAACTTTTTGAATGCCAATGATAGGGCCAAAAGATTCTTCCTTCATAACATCCATTTGGTGGTTGACATTCACCAATACCGTCGGTTCAAAATAATAGCCTTTTCTGTCGACGGCTTTTCCACCACAAGCAAGTGTAGCACCCAAATCAAGCGCTTGTTTCACCTGTTTTTCCAAAATGGCTACTTGGGCTTTTCTCGATAATGGACCTAAATAGACTCCCTCCTCTGTTGGGTCACCCATTTTCCAAGATTTAACCTCTTGGACAAAGGCAGCAACATAAGCATCATACACTTTTTCATGGACGTAGATTCGTTCTACCGAACAGCAACTTTGCCCATTGTTATAAAATGCGCCGTCGGCGGTACCAGCAGCAACTGCGTTGATATCTGAAATATCGTCAGTGATATACACCGGGTCTTTTCCACCTAATTCACATTGCACAGGAACCATTTTAGGGGCAACTTGACTGTAAATTTTTTGACCAGTTTGGTAGGAGCCCGTAAAATAATAGCCTTGAAATGGTAACTCTAAAAGTTGAGCACCGACTGAACCCGCGCCAATGGCCGTTTGAAAGGCAGTTTCTGGTACCCCAGCTTGATAAAAATACTTAGCGATGGCTAAACCCGTCAAACTAGCATATTCGGAAGGCTTATACATGACCGAATTTCCGGCCAACAAGGCGGGCACAAAGACATTGGTACCTACTAAATAAGGGTAATTCCAAGCGGAGATGTTACAAATGACACCTAGAGGTTCATAGACTATTTTTTCTTGCATGCCTGGGCTGTCTGACATGATTTCTTCCTGTAAATAGGTACTAGCATGATCGCAGAGCCATTGAATACGGCCTCTGGCGCCATTGATTTCATTGCGGGATTGTTGTAAAGGCTTACCTACTTCTGAACTTAAAATTTGGGCCAATTCCTCGATATTTTTCTCTAAAAGGGATGAAAAATGACGGATGATATCTATGCGCTCAGCCAGAGACTTGCCTGCCCATGCCCTTTGTCCTTTTTGTAAAAGGGCAAATTTTTCATGTAAGCTAGATGGATTATCTTCAGTTAATTCTTGAATAACTTGTTCTGTTGCTGGATTGATAACTTGCATAATTAGTTTGAATGTGAAATAGCGGATAAAAATGATTGTTTAATGTTTTCTGAGAATGGACTTTTCTCCTTTTCTTCCATACGTTCTGGATGCCATTGAACACAGATCATAAAGGCTAGATCCTGCTTATTTTGGTATTCCAAAGCCTCCGGACTTTGAGTATCCTCAGACCAGGCAGATATGAGAAGATTTTTTCCTAATTGAGAAGTATCAATGGCCTGATGGTGGGCAGAATTGACCAGACCTTCTTGTTGCTGGGTAATGGATGCCAAAAGACTAGCTTTCTCCACCCTGATATGGTGTTTTTTATCTTCATTGCCCGCTTTTTTATGGATTAGGTTGGCCTCATCTCCTAAATCTTGAATGAGTTTTCCTCCTTCCACCACTTGGACTAGTTGCATACCTCTACAAATACCCAATAAAGGTTTTTTGTATTTCTTGGCAAATAAATAAATCGAAGCCTCGAAATGGTCTCTTTCTGTCTCAAATTCCTGGGGTTTATGCGGATAATCCACTTCCCCTTGGTATAAGCTGGAATTAATGTCGCAACCACCCGTGAGGACAAATCCATCACAGGAGGCTAGGTCGGTCTCTGTACTTTTATCTGCTTTTAGTTCGAGCAATTCCAATTTTCCAGCTGCTACTTCAGGGTCAAACCAGCGAAGGTAATTTTGGAAATTTGTACTACTAAAACTGATACCCAATCGGATTTTCATGTATTACAATGCTTCTAAATATAGATTTTTAAAGTCCTCACGACTGACTGGTTTAGGATTATTCGGATGCGCAAAATCGGCGATGGCTAAATCGGCCAAAGTTTCAATGTGCTCATCTTTTACACCTACTTCACGCAAGCGATGCGGAATGCCAATTTTGCTGTTCAGTTCAAACAGGTAATTGACCACCCCTTGACCCGTTTCATCTTTGATTTCCAAAGTACGAGCGATTCTCCGGAATTTATCTTCAAATCCTTCGATGTTGAACTTCATGCCATAAGGTAGATTCACTGCATTGGCTAGACCGTGGTGCGTATCTAATAAAGAGGACATGGGGTGAGCTAGGGAATGTACTACTCCCAATCCTTTTTGAAATGCCACCGCTCCCATTAAGGAGGCAATTAACATATTGCTTTTGGAGGTAATGTCAGGGTTTTTGACAGCTTTCTCCATGGATTTAGCAATTAAAGAAATACCTTCCAAAGCAATACCCTCACACAATGGATGCGACATCTTGGCAATGTAGGCCTCCAAATTATGGGTAAATGCATCCATACCCGTGGCTGCTGTAACCGCTGGAGGTAAATCCATGGTCAACATGGGGTCAGCAAAGATGATTTTTGCCAATAATTTGGGAGAAAATAAAATTTTCTTTTGATGTGTAATATCATCGGCAATGATGGCACTGCGTCCCACTTCAGAGCCTGTTCCTGCAGTGGTAGGAATGGTGATGAAATGAGGAACATCATGGGTGACATAGATATCTCCACCAATTAAATCGTCATATTTAAATAAGTCCTCTCGGTGATTGACTCGTAAAACTATAGCCCTAGCCACATCCATGGCAGCTCCGCCACCAATTCCAATGATGGAATCTCGTTGGCTTTGATCATAGGCCTCTGTACCCAAGTAAACATCTGATTTTACGGGGTTTTTATGGATTTGAGAAAACACCTCAACAGAGATATTTTTCTTCTCAAGGGATTGAACGAACGAACTAAAAAATCCCAAACTAGCCACAACCGGATCCGTAACTATAAACGGCTTTTTTAACTCATTTTTAATCAGGTAATCGGCTACTTCTTGGATGGCTCCTGCACCAAAACGAATGGTAGTTGGGAAATTATATTGTAAAATAGATGACATAAGGGTTTAAAATTAGGCTTGATTAAATGATTTCAAAATAACGTTTATACTCCCAATCGGTGACAGATTTTAAGTGTTGCTGCCATTCCCAGGTTCGGGTCATGGTAAAATGCTTGACAAATGCCTCCCCAAAAATTTCTTTGGCTACGATGGATTCTTGCATATTTCGGGTCGCATCTATCAACGTATGTGGGATACTTCCATGGGAATAATCCAAATATCCATTTCCTAAGGTGGGCTCTTGGAGAGCTAATTGATGTTTGATCCCGTATAATCCCGCTCCCAAACTGGCAGCAATAGCTAGGTAAGGATTTACGTCTGCCCCAATCACTCGGGTTTCTATCCGTGCTGTGCTGGCTCCTGCACTTAATACCCGCAAGGCGACCGTTCTGTTATCCAATCCCCAAGTTAGAGTGGTAGGAGCCCAAGCGCCTTCCACTAATCGCTTGTAGCTATTGATGGTCGGAGCAAACATGGGTAAAATATGCGGCAAACAATGTAATATACCAGCTAAGTAATGCTTGGCAGTAGGACTTAAATGGTATGGGTCTTTTGCGTCGTAGAAAAGGTTGTTTTTACCATCTGCATCCCAAAGACTTTGATGCACATGTCCTCCACAACCGGGTAGATTTTCATCAATTTTAGCCATGAATGTGGCCATGATTTGATGTTGGTAGGCAATTTCTTTGACTGCCGTCTTGAATAAAACAGCTCTGTCTGCCGCTTCCAATGCTCCGGCATGTGCAATAGCCGCTTCATAGGTTCCTGGGCCAGTTTCTGTATGCAATCCTTCTATGGGTATCTTGAATGCGTTTAGCTGGTCGAAAAGATCGCGGAAAAAGGGATTATTGAGCGTAGTTCTCAAAACGGAATAGCCAAACATGCCCGGACTAATGGGCTGTAGGTTTTTATAGTTTTTGCTTTGGGCTGAATCCGGTGTTTCTGCAAAATTAAACCACTCAAATTCTTGCGCAAAGATGGGTTTAAGTCGCATTTCCTCGGCCTCGGCAATAATCTTTTTTAATAGTTGACGAGGGCAGACCGGAGAAGCATGGCCATTTGCATCTAAAAAATCCCCAAGCACAAAAGGTAAATTATTTTCCCAAGGGATAAGTCTAAAGGTATTCAGGTCTAATTGGGCAGGCATATCGGGGAATCCTGATTGCCAGCCTGTTACACTAGATTGACTGTAAAGGGCATCGGAGGAATCCCAACCAAACACGACGTCACAAAAGGTTGTGCCTTTTTCTAAGATAGATAAAAATTTGTCGGTAGAAATGTATTTTCCCCGCAGAACACCATCGATATCAGTGAAGGCAATTTTTACCTTGGACGTGGGATGAGATGATAAATAATTTTTTAATTCGTTAGAGGTCATTTTCTGTCTGGAAAATTAGGATTAATGAGTCGATTTAGGGCCAAATAATACATACAGTAGGCTAGAGCCAACTAAAATTAGAAAATATATTCCTGCTTGAACAGGATTATAATAAATCATGGAAATCATGGAAACCAGGGCGATGATGAAGGCAATCCAGGGGAAATAAGGGAAGAGTGGTGTCTTAAATGGACGCTCTAAATGAGGCTCCTTTTTTCGTAGGGCAACCATGGAAACCATGGATATGAGGTATAAGGTCAAGGCTCCCAATACAGAAATGGTAATGATTTCAGCTGTTTTGCCGGTTAAAAGGGCCAAAATCCCTAAAGCCATGTTGATAAACAGCGCATTGGCGGGAGTTTGAAAGCGAGGGTGCACTCGACCAAGAAAAGCGGGTGCTGCATGTATTTTGCCTAGCTCGTAAGTGGATCTTCCAGCCGCCAATATGAGGCCATTGAAGGAGGCAACTAAGCCAAAAAGTCCTACGGAAATAAGTAAATGATAAAGTACATTACTATCTCCGACCACATGTTTTAAGGCTAAGGGTAGGGGTGAATCCGACAAAGAGCCATCGGCTTGATAAACGATGGATTCCCAGCCATTGACACCGATGGAACTAAAAAAAGTTAACATACACAGTAGTACCAAGGTAGCAATGGCCGAACCAAATCCTACTAAGATGGTTTTTTGAGGATTAATGGCTTCTTCAGCCACATTGGCTACGCCCTCTATTCCTAGAAAGAACCAAATAGCAAAGGGAATGGCAGCGAAAAAACCGGACCATCCGTTTGGTAAGGGATTATTATGTATATGTTGCCATTCAAAAGCAGGCAGTGTTATCCCAGCAAAGAGCAATAATTCTCCTACGGCTAATATGGTGATAGTTAACTCAAAAATGGCCGCAGCCTTAACTCCATAAGCATTTAGCGCCGTAAATAAAAAATAGGAAGCGATGGCTACCGTCAAAATGGGTATTTGTGGAAAGAAAAGATTAAAATAGGCTCCAATGGCGAAGGCTATGGCTGGCGGGGCAAAAATAAACTCGATGGTTTGGGCCATCCCAGCAATAAAGCCCCAGGTGGGTCCTAGTGCCCTACTGGCATAATCAAATCCTCCGCCTGCTTTAGGTATGGCACAGGCTAATTCCGTGTAAGAAAAGGTAAAGGTGGTATATAATACGATGATGAAGAGCGTGGCTAGACCCAGTCCTAAGGTTCCTCCTTTTTCCAGTCCGAGATTCCAACCAAAATACATGCCAGATATCACATATCCAACTCCCAATCCCCATAGCATGAGGGGGCTTAGGCTTCTTTTTAATCCAGGCTCCTTTTCTGGCTTCATTTTATAGGTGTTAGAGGCAATACTTATCAAAGTTTAAATTAAGAAAATATGCCCAAAGCTCAAAATTTGCTGCATTATTAGACTTTATTCAATGGAGCAGATGTTGAATTTTATGATCTTTTTCATTTTTAAGGGACATGGATTTGGATGATTCATTTATAAAAAGTGAGACTTATGAATTATCGTGTAAACTGAGATTGTCATGGAATCTGATTTCTTTCATGTTTTATACCGTTTATATTTTTTAGTATTGTAGTCTGTTTTTTCGAATGTATGAAGACTAAAGTATTTACCGATGCGGCTTCGGCCTTGTGGGATATTCCATCGGGAGCGAGCATCATGTTGGGTGGTTTTGGATTAGCGGGGATACCTGAAAATTCCATAGCGGAATTGAGAAATAAGGGTATTAGGGAATTGACCTGCATTTCCAATGAAGCAGGGGTAGATGATTTTGGATTGGGGATTTTGTTGAAGAATAAGCAGATTAAGTGCATGATTTCCTCTTTTATTGGGGAGAATGATATTTTTGAGGAATTGCTTTTATCGGGAGAAATGGAGGTGAAATTAGTTCCTCAAGGTACCTTGGCTGAGCGCATTCGGGCAGCAGGGGCAGGTATACCCGCATTTTTTACACCCGCGGGAGTAGGAACGGAGGTGGCTGAGGGTAAAGAAATAAGGACATTTGGTGGAAAACAATACTTGATGGAAGAAGCTTTGTCGGCGGATTTTGCCTTGGTTAAAGCATGGAAAGGTGATCCAGAGGGTAATTTAGTTTTTCATGGCACAGCCAGAAATTTTAATCCCATGATGGCGCAAGCGGGTAAAATAACCATTGCCGAAGTCGAAGAGTTGGTGCCTTTGGGCGGATTGAAACCTGACGAAATTCATCTGCCGGGTATATATGTGCAAAGAATATATCAGGGTTCAGCTTATCAACATCGCATTGAGCACCGTACGACTGACAAGGATTTAGTCCAATTGGCTCATCAGGAGAAAGCCAAAGAAATTATTGCACGTCGTTTGGCATTAGAAATCAAGGATGGTGACTATGTGAATTTAGGAATTGGCATTCCCACCATGGTAGCCAATCATATCCCCGAAGGTATGCGGGTGATTTTACAGTCGGAGAACGGATTATTGGGTATTGGACCTTTTCCAGCGGATAATGAGGTAGACCCAGAAGTCATTAATGCCGGGAAGCAAACTATTTCCATGATTCCGGGTGCATCCCTTTTTAGTTCGGTGGATAGTTTCGCCATGATTCGAGGGGCGCATATTGATGTTACTATTTTAGGAGGAATGGAGGTTTCTGAGAACGGTGATTTGGCTAATTGGAAAATTCCGGGTAAACATGTGAAGGGCATGGGAGGTGCTATGGATCTGGTGGCTTCCTCCGCTAATGTGATCGTAGCAATGCTTCACCAGAACAAGGATGGTAAGTCCAAATTAGTGAAACAGTGTTCTTTACCTTTAACTGGCAAATTCTGCGTTCGACGAATCATTACGGATTTAGCTGTAATGGATATAGCTCCGAATGGTGGTTTTATATTGTTAGAAAGAGCGCCAGGTATTAGTGTTGCACAAATTCAAGAGGCAACAGATGCCGATTTAATTATTAAAGGCGAAATTTATGAAATGAATATTTAAGATGATTCTAGCCGATTTACGCAGTTATAAAGTTGAATTTTTCGAGCGAAATCTTAGGGCCTGAGATTTCGATATTCAAGTACAATTCTCAGAAAACTTTCAAATAGGCGATTCTCGCAGCCTTTATTTTCGGGTTTTTACAATTTGATTGGTGTAATTTTCTTTTTTCGGATTTTAACGTCCATGTTTTATCCCAACTTTTAAGTCATTTGAGGCATAATATTTCGTTAGTTTGTGATGATAAATCTCTGAATGTCTAGGAAAACTTTTGTTCAGATTTCATGAATTTTCACAAAAACGATGTAAAAGAAAGTTTAAATTATAAAATGATATATTTTCAATTCAAAATTTTTTTATTCAAAAATTTATATTAATTATTTATTATTTCATATTTTAATGTGCCAAATTTGAAATTGAGAACAAAAATTAATAAAAATGTTCTTGTATTTGATTTTTTTTTCGGCTAATTTTGTCTCAGTCTTTAAAGCGGACTGTTCCGTGTTCTACAAAAAAATTAATTATTCCGTGTTCCATTTTTAATACTGTTCCGTGTTCTATAATTTTTCATGATACTTAACCTTTCATTTCTTGGGTTAGTTGTGGCGCTTCTTCTCTACATTTACAGAGAAGGTAGAGCTTATGCAAAAATTCTTTTGGGTATTTTCTATTTTTTAACTAGCATTTTTGGAATCGTTCATGATGTAACCAATACGCCGCGTTCAGAATTCTTAATTTCACTATTTGCGGTTAATTTTACCCCTTTTTATTTCTTGATGGGGCCGGTTTTTTACTTATTTGTGAAGGTTATTATTGGAAGGGAAAGGTTGGTTATTAAGGATTGTTGGCATATGGTTTTTGCCGCACTTATCATGTTAAATATTTTGCCCCATTTGTTTTCTTCCTTTGATGAGAAGCTTATTCTTGCTCACAAAATTGTTGATCGTCCTGAAGCTCTTTATGAGGCCAGGTACTTATTTCTGCCTACTTTCTATCAGTCTTTATTAAGGCCTATATTTACCATAGCCTATTTCGTTTATACAGGAATTTATTTGATTAAACGCTGTAGGATTAAGAATTACTTCGTGACTCACAAGATTAGTATATTGTGGATAGGCCTAATTATTTTATTGTATATCTTATTGAACTCTGCCTCTTTGTTGGTTTTTTTGAATGCTATAGAGTTAAAGAATTTTCAAAAGAATTTATTTAGTCCTTGGGTTTTAAAAGCTTGTATGGATATTAAATATTGGGTGTATTCTGTGCAAAATTTGTCCATTTTATTTATTCCTTACGTATTATTTAGTCCACAATACAAGAAGAAAAAACATAGTACAGCTAGGACTCAAGGGGACTTGGTGCTTTCTACTTTTGTTCCTCCTGTTAAAAAAGTAAATCCTTCTTCTGCATATGAGGTGCCATTCTTTCGGTTGGAAGAAATTGGTCATCAAATTGCTAAATACTGTCAGGATGAGCCTTATTTGAGAAGTCGTTTCTCACTATCGATGATTTCAGAGGAAACTAAAATACCCTATTATCAATTATCATATTATTTCAATAATCACTTGGGAGTAAGTTTCAATGATTGGAAAAATGAGCTTAGAGTTAAGCATATCATCACTTTAATTCACTCGGGCAAGGCGCAACAGAATACCTTAGAGGCTTTGGCGCATTCATCAGGCTTTTTATCTAGGTCAAATTTTGTCAAAGCTTTCAAATACAATACGGGTAAAACTCCATCGGAATATTTGAAGAGCCTTAAGAGCTAAATTTGAAATTGAGTACAAAGTGGAGTGCTATTTTCTAGTTAAAAATTAGATTTTATAAGTATCTTTGTTTAATTGCGGTTATTAAAGCGTTTAATTATTAGGCTTATAACAAACAAATTTTAGGTGACTGTTTATAGTTTAAACTGAAGCCTTCTGTGTTTGTGTTCTATTGTTAAAATTTATGATTCAAAGAATTATACAAATTCTTTTAACTGGTGTTCGTTCTAACAAGTTATCCAAATGCTTTTTAAGTGTTGGCTTAATTTTGTTTGTTCTATTTTTGAATTCTTCACAGCTTTTTGGTCAAAGAAATTTTTCTCCTGTAGCGAGCGCCTACGCTAATTCGTCTATTATTCCCTATTCTCAAAATATATTCATTGAGCCATCCGTCAAAGATCAGGACTTCGCTAGAAAGCGTGTCTTGAAAGCAAAAAATGGCGTTGATTTTCATTTGCGTACATTTTTTAGTCAAGCGGACTACCGCGAACAATTATTTAAATTCTTTCCAGGAAAGCGCAAGCAATTGGATGCAGATTTTGTTCAAAAGTCATTATCCTTAAAAAACTTGGTTTTAGGAAATGGATTTTATGTGCCAGTTCAATTGGTGAAATGGGAGAATATGCACGGTGCCATGGCCAGTTATAGTTCCATAGGTCCAGATGGTAAACCTCGCATGTATATCAACCAGGAATACGCCGAAGGGCAAGGGACTTTTTTGTATCCTGAGGCGACAGACAGTCAAATGATAGCTTTGATGTTTCAGGAATATGGTCATGCGATAGATGATTATTTGAATGGATTGGAAGATTCACCGGGCGACGAAGGAGATCTATTTGCGACTCGAGTATTGAAACTGGACGTATCTGAAAGGTACCTCGAAACTATTTTAGCGCGTAATGACCACAATAAAATCAAGGTAGCAGGGAAAGATATTTATGTGGAGGATGCTGGGGTTTATTTGTCAGAGGCTTGGCCGGCAACAACTGCATCGGGTGGAGGTATCACTTGGACTACAGGTTCTGCTAAATCAACCAATACATCTTTACGATTGGAAACGGCGGTTATGTCTAATGCATGGAATGCAACAACTGGAACTACAGCATCTATAACAGCTATCTTTTGGGATGGAGCAACTTCGATATCAGGTGTAGTCAATTATTCCATGTCAGGTGCATCGCCTGCCAACTCTATTTTAGGTTTTTTAACAGGCGGATCTGGTACAGCGGGATATTTATTGGTACTTCCCAATTCAACTACCACGTTGGCTGCAAGTACAGCATACACATTTGCTAATAATGCAGAAGGAACTATTGTTCAAAATTTTGTTGCCGCAACATCTCCTTCTATTGGTCCAGGTTCTACCTTGACACTGGGAACTTCATCAAGAGGTGCAGCAGTAACTACATCTTTAACAGCGCAAGCTAAAAATGCCGGTGGCACTAATGTTAATGGTATTACGGCCACTTTTAGTTCAACTTCAGGAACAGCTTCAATTACTGGAACAAATCCGGCTACAACTTCAGGTTCAGGGGGAAATACTGGTAAAGCAGCTGTGACAGTTTCAGATACAAAAGCAGGCTCAACAGTATTTAATTGTGAATTGAAAAATGCGACTGGATGGTATGTTATTGTGACAGTTACGCTTACGGTAACACCTCTTACCGCTTCTAAGCTAGCTGTAACAGGTTCTGGTACTCAAACGGCAGGGGGAAGTCAAACAATTACGATTACTGCTCAAGACACCTATGGAAATACGGCAACTGCCTATACAGGAGCTAAAAATTTAACTTTTTCTGGAGCAACAAGTTCTCCTTCCCCCGTCACTGCACCTACGGCACAGAATAGTTCAGCAGTAGATGTGGCTTTTGGTTCAACTACAGCAGAAACTTTTTCTGCAGGGGTAGCCACGACGGTCATGAAATTGTATAATGCAGAAACAGCTACTATTTCGGTATCGGACGGTACACTTTCGGCTACTGGGGCTAATCAATTGACAGTAGTCGTCAGCCCATCTACCATGACTAAGTTGGCAGTAGGTTTGGCTTCTCCACAAACCAATGGTATTGGATTTACCGGAACTAATACTTTGACGGCATTGGATGCATATGGCAATACTGCGACTAGCTTTAATGCTGCTACCAACAATGTAACAGTCACAACTACTCTTAGTGGTGCTGTTACTGGACTTTCGGGGGCCAACAAATTGAGTTCAGCCGGAGATTTCGTGAATGGTGTGGCTGATTTATCGGCCGACGGCCTTACCTACACAGGTACTATTGGAACGGGGACTTTTACTTTTACTCCAGCTACAGGTACAGCGGTTACTAGTTCAAATGTAACGGTTAGTCCCGGGGCTGCTACCAAATTAGTTTTTGATAATTCAACGGTCAATTTTACAGCAGGGGTTTCCCAAAATGTTGCCATCTCCGCTTTTGACCTAAGTGGTAATTTAGCTACTTCATACACGGGAGCTAAAAATCTGACCCTGTCTGGGGCATCAAGCTCCACCAATCCGGTCACTTTTCCCACTTATGGAGGAACGAATTTTGGTTCAGTTTTAAATATAAACTTTACTTCTGGATCTGCAGTTGCCAGTATGATTTTTTATAAGGCAGAGTCTGCCGCTATTAATGTGTCTGATGGTACAATTAATTCAAATTCAGGAGGAACGCTAAATGTGACAGTTGACCCTGCTGCTTATAATAAGTTGGCGGTTAGTTTAGCTAGCCCTCAAACCAATGGAATTGCTTTTACAGGGACCAATACCTTGACTGCACAAGATGCATACGGAAACACTATAACATCTTATGACGCTTCTGCGAATAATGTTACGGTAACTTCTAGCTTAATAGGGAGTATTTCAGGTTTATCTGGAACAAATAAATTAAGCAGCGCAGGAGATTTCGTGAATGGGGTGGCCAACTTAACTAGCTTAGGCTTGAAGTATACTGGAACATCAGGTTCAGGAACTCTCACGTTTACACCTACTTCAGGTACAGCGGCGACAAGTTCTTCAGTAACTATTAATCCAGGAACAGCCACTAAATTAGTAGTGACTGGTACAGGCACCCAAACGGCAGGAGGGTCACAAACGATTACCGTTACTGCACAAGACGCTAGTGGCAATGCAGCTACTAGTTACACAGGAGCTAAAAATATTACTTTCTCGGGTGCAACTGCTTCAAGTAGCCCAGTGACTAACCCAACAGTGGCGGGCACGAACTTTGGAACGGCGACTAGCTTAACATTTACAGCGGGTGTGGCAACGGGAAGTATGATTTTGTACAAAGCAGAGTCAGCGACGATCAATGCAACAGACGGAACGATCAACTCGAATACTGGAGGTACTTTGAATGTAACGGTGAGTCCATCAACGATGACAAAGCTAGCGGTTTCCTTGACAAGTCCACAGACGAATGGTAGTGCCTTTACTGGAACGAATACTTTAACGGCACAAGATGCATACGGGAATACAACGAGTTTTGATGCTTCGTCGAATAATGTGACAGTTACTAGTAGTTTAACAGGAAGTATTAGTGGCTTATCGGGGACGAATAAATTAACAGGAGCAGG
>NZ_SDHY01000040.1 GCF_004118285.1 Aquirufa rosea
TTTGCCATCACCATTAGGCGAGATACCTTGTGGGATGAAAGAAGGACAAACATCTGCATCAAGACGATTTGGAATACCATCATTATCACAGTCCGCTAAGCCTCCATAGTCAAGATTGTCTTCCATGACGTCTAATATTCCGTCATTATCCGAATCTGTATCTTGAAAATCAGGAGTACCATCTTTATCTGTATCTAAAGGAGTACCTGGGTTTGGACCAGCTTCCACTCTGTCTAATAGACCATCATTGTCAGAATCAAGATCTCTGA
>NZ_SDHY01000041.1 GCF_004118285.1 Aquirufa rosea
ATGGAATTACAAATTCCAATTATCTGTCATTCGACATGACCCTACGGAACATGTCCAACAGCAGATTTTAAACGATAATTGTTTGATGGAAATCTCCATTCCATTAGGGCATAAAAAAAGCCCACTAAGATGTAGCGGGCTTGATAATAATAACTTGGAGCTTACTTACTTTCCCGGGTTTGATCCCAGTATCATCAGCGGTGCGGGGCTTAACTTCTCTGTTCGAGATGGGAAGAGGTGAACACCCGTCCTATCGGCT
>NZ_SDHY01000042.1 GCF_004118285.1 Aquirufa rosea
CACTCGCACTAGTCAACTTGTTGGTTCCACTTAATCCACTGATCGTTCCCGTCAAACTATTTGCACTCACCGTTACGTTATTGCCACTCGCATCAAAGCCTGTTACCGTATTGCCATAGGCATCTAAGGCCGTCAAGGTATTGCTGCCTGTAAAGGCTACTCCATTGATTTGTGGGCTGGCTAAGCTCACAGACAACTTAGCAAAGCTGGCTGGGCTCACGGTAATCGACAAGCGGTCTGATCCACTCGTAGTCACTG
>NZ_SDHY01000043.1 GCF_004118285.1 Aquirufa rosea
CCCATACAGTTGCTGGTACTGCTACCACTGTCACGGCCACTACTTCAAGTATTACAGGTACTTCTCCTACCATCACTACGGTGGCTGGTACTGCTACCAAATACCTAGTAACCTCTTCTGGATATTCGCCTGTCGCTGGAGCTACGGTGACCATCTCTGCTCAATTAGCCGATGCCAATAACAACCCTGTCAGTACCAATGGACAAACCGTCAATTGGACCAAGTCTGATGCCAACGGTAGCTTCGCATCTGCTT
>NZ_SDHY01000044.1 GCF_004118285.1 Aquirufa rosea
ATGATTTAACATGAGGTATTAATTATTAGGGTTAAGGTATTGGGCTCAATATTATTAAAAATTCTTCATTAGTTCCATCAGGCTAAATTTTCTTCATTTTTTTCTCCTTGTGTTTCAATGAATTAGGTGGTGGGGTATAATTTTTTTGTGCAATGATTTGGAATAAGGAAAATAAACCTACATCTTTGCACTCCGATTTAGCGACTACAACGGTAGTTGTTCGAAGTACGAGAGGCTTTATGGCTTAAAAGCGAA
>NZ_SDHY01000045.1 GCF_004118285.1 Aquirufa rosea
CCTTCACGGGCACGAATAGCTTGACGGCACAAGATGCTTATGGTAACACGGTGACTAGCTTCAATGCTTCAACGAACAATGTAACGGTAAGCACAAGCTTAACAGGAAGCATCAGTGGCTTATCAGGCACGAATAAATTAACTAATGCGGCTGATTTCACCAATGGTGTAGCGAATTTGACAAGCTTAGGCTTAACCTTCACGGGAACTTCGGGTGACGGAACATTCACCTTTACACCAGCCACAGGAACAGCGG
>NZ_SDHY01000046.1 GCF_004118285.1 Aquirufa rosea
ATCACCGCTCAATTAGTCGATGCCAACAATAACCCAGTAAGCACTTCGGGTAAAACCATCACTTGGTCCAAGAGCGATGCCAATGGTTCTTTCTCTTCTGCGACTAGTACAACCGATGCCAATGGTACTGCTACTGTAACATTTACTTCACATACAGTTTCTGGTACTACGACTACCATTACGGCCACTGATAATACTAGCTTAACGGGTACTACTTCTAACATAACTACCGGTGTAGGTACGGCTTCTAAATTA
>NZ_SDHY01000047.1 GCF_004118285.1 Aquirufa rosea
CATTATCTCCATCACGCTCATCACTATCTCCTAACCAATCTCCATCGGAGTCTAAATCACGGTAATTTGGAATACCATCGCCATCTGGGTCAGATGTTAATTCCTTGCTATCCAATAATGAATCACCATCTGAATCTAAATCTAGGTAATCTGGTGTACCATCTTTATCCGTATCTGGAATTGGAGCTGGATTAGATTCTAAGAAATCGGCTAAACCATTTTTGTTGGCATCAATGAAAGCACCATTTACATCGA
>NZ_SDHY01000048.1 GCF_004118285.1 Aquirufa rosea
TTGTGCAGGTGCTAAAGTAACTTTATCAGGTTCAGGTGCTTCTTCCTACGCTTGGAACAATGGCATCACCAATGGTACAGAATTTACCGCTACCGAAACTAAAACCTATACCGTAACTGGTACGGATGCCAATGGTTGTACCAACACCGCCACTTCCATTGTCACCGTAAATACTTTACCTACCGTTACTGCCACTCAAAACCAAACCGTTTGTGCAGGTGCTAAAGTAACTTTATCAGGTTCAGGTGCTTCTTC
>NZ_SDHY01000049.1 GCF_004118285.1 Aquirufa rosea
TAGATTCAGACAATGATACCATACCTGACAAGGTGGAGGCTGGACCAAATCCAAATAATCCACTAGACACGGACTCAGATGGAATGCCAGATTTCCAGGATATTGACACAGATAATGACACAATTCCTGATAAGCTGGAAGCTGGTAAAGATCCAAGTACTCCAATTGATACAGATAAAGATGGAACTCCGGACTTCAGAGATCTTGATTCTGACAATGATGGTCTATTAGACAGAGTGGAAGCTGGTCCAAACC
>NZ_SDHY01000004.1 GCF_004118285.1 Aquirufa rosea
GTGCTTCTTCCTACGCTTGGAACAATGGCATCACCAATGGTACAGAATTTACCGCTACCGAAACTAAAACCTATACCGTAACGGGTACGGATGCCAATGGTTGTACCAATACGGCCACTTCCATTGTTACCGTAAATGCTTTACCTACCGTTACTGCTACTCAAAACCAAACCGTTTGTGCAGGCAGTAAGGTAACCTTGTCAGGGGCTGGAGCTTCCTCTTACGCATGGAACAATGGTATCACCAATGGAACGGAGTTTACTGCCACTGAAACTAAAACCTACACCGTGACAGGTACGGATGCCAATGGTTGTACCAACACGGCCACTTCCATTGTTACCGTAAATGCTTTACCTACCGTTACTGCTACTCAAAACCAAACCGTTTGCGCAGGCAGCAAGGTGACATTAACAGGTGCTGGAGCTTCTTCTTACGCATGGAACAATGGAATCACCAATGGAACGGAGTTCAATGCCACTGAAACTAAAACTTATACCGTGACGGGTACGGATGCCAATGGTTGTACCAATACGGCCACTTCCATCGTCACTGTAAATGCTTTACCTACCGTTACCGCCACTCAAAATCAAACCGTTTGTGCAGGCGCTAAAGTAACTTTATCAGGTTCAGGTGCTTCTTCCTACGCTTGGAACAATGGCATCACCAACGGTACAGAGTTTACCGCTACCGAAACTAAAACCTATACAGTCACAGGTACGGATGCCAATGGTTGTACCAATACGGCCACTTCCATCGTCACTGTAAATGCTTTACCAACTATCACGGTGAATAGCCCTAACATTTGTGCAGGAAATTCTACTACCTTAACTGCCTCTGGTGCAAATAGCTATTCTTGGTCAAATGTAGGAGTTGGAAATAGCATAACCGTTTCTCCAAGTTCAACAACCAACTATACGGTAATAGGTACTTCTAATGGTTGTACTGGTTCAGCTATTGCCACAGTGACAGTTAATCCAATTCCATCTGTTTCTGTATCCAAATCCTCTTTAACTGTTTGTACGAATAATTCTATTGATTTAAATCTAGCTGGAGGATCTCCATCTAATGGAACTTGGTCCATTAGTAGCGGTGGAGGAAGCATTAATCAAAATACCTTTATGGCTTCCAATAACTCAGGTAACGTGGTTTTGCGTTATGAATATTCGAATGGAACATGTTCCAATGTCACCACTATGAGTATTAGCGTTTCCAACTGCCAAGTTTTATGTACCTACACGCAGGGATACTACGGTAATACAGGCGGAATGAGTTGTAATGGAATCGATCCTGAAACAGGAAATTCATTAGGTCAAAGTACTACCTTGGAACGCTTAAAGTCTGCCTTTAATACTGCGGGTGTTGCTGAAATTGTCTTTGGCGATAAATCAAAAGGAAAATTCTTTATCCTAAGATCAAGCGATGTAGCCAGCACCTCAAGCAATATTTTCAAAATGCTTCCAGGTGGTGGTACTCCTACCAGCTTAAATACGAATGCGAATGGATGGAACTCAACAGCATCTAGTGATACTAAAAGTCCTGTGAACAATAAGGGTAAAATTGTCAATAATTTATTATCTCAAACCATTACCCTTTGGTTAAATATCAAAACTTCAGCCAGATTAGGTTCGTGGACACTGCCAAAATCCTTCAAAACAGTTAAGCCAGAATGTGGTACCACTAAAATTGATGGATTAACTCCAACTAATACAGTTGTTACTCCAAGTTTAGTTGGCTATTCTGTAAATGACTTAATGGTGCTTGCTAATAGAGCTTTAGGTGGCACATTAAATGCGAATGATCCTTCTTTAAATGACATATTCAATACAGTGGATCAAATCAATAATGCCTTTGATCAATGTCGTTATTTGGTTAGCCAAGAGGCTCCTAACTCCTACAAAACTGCTTCATCTAAGGAAGAAGCCATGTTCCGCACGGTAAGCGAAAATACGAATATCGTTTCTACTGTTGTCGCATATCCTAATCCATTTGTGGGTAAAGTATCTTTCTTAATCAAAGCTAAATTAAACGGCCGTGCCACATTGGGTTTGTACAATTTGACTGGTCTAAAAATTGCCGACTTATTTGATGGTGAAATGACAGAAAACCAGGAAAAACAAATTGAATTCTTTGTGCCTAGTGGCAATGGTTTGCAAACTTACCTTTATCTTTTTGAACAATCAGGACAAATGATACGAGGCAAGATTGTAGGTGAATAATCCACTATTAAAACTTCCATTTAAAGCCCATTCTCCCTGAATGGGCTTTTTTATTTTATTCAAAATCCAATTGATTTCTTAATCTAGATTATGTTTTAAGGAACTATTTTCTCGGAAATTTGTATTGTTAAATCACAGCAATATGGCACAGAGCATCTTTCATCAAGCAGATTCGCGAGGACAGGCCAATCACGGATGGTTGGTCAGTTCACATACATTTAGTTTCGCCAATTATTATAACCCAGAGAGAATCCACTTCGGAGCATTACGGGTTTTGAATGATGATATGGTCAAAGGTGGGATGGGTTTCGGACAGCACCCTCATGACAACATGGAAATCATTAGCATCCCACTGGAGGGAGACTTAGAACATAAGGATAGCATGGGAAATGTGGCTGTTATCCGAGAAGGTGACATTCAAGTGATGAGTGCAGGAACAGGTATCTATCATAGTGAGTACAATCACCATCCTGAAGAGGCAGTCAAATTTCTACAAATTTGGGTATTCCCTAATAAGAAAAATGTGAGCCCTCGCTACGACCAAATTACTTTACAGAAAAACGATAGCCACAATCAACTACAACAAATCCTTTCGCCCAATCCTGAAGATGAGGGTGTTTGGATACATCAAGATGCCTGGTTCCACCTGGGCAATTTTGATGAGGGTAAAACGAATCACTATGCCATCAAAAAATCTGGAAATGGTGTCTATGCTTTCGTATTAGAAGGTGGATTCCAAATAAATGGATACGACTTAGGCAGAAGGGACGGTTTAGGCATTTGGGATATAGATAGTTTCGACTTAAAGGCAACAAGTAACAACTCAAGGATACTTTTAATGGAAGTACCCATGCATATTTCTCATAATTAATAAATTATTAAACAAACAATTACCATGGCAAACTTAACTTGGGCTTTAGACCCGACACACTCAGAAATTCAATTTAAAGTAAAGCACTTAATGATCACCAACGTTACTGGTGGCTTCTCAGACTTCAACGTAAATGCAGAAAGTTCGGATGAATCTTTCGCTGACGCAAAAATCAACTTCACGGCTAAAGCTGCAAGTATCACCACTGGAAATGAGCAGCGTGACGCACACTTAGTGAGTGCTGATTTCTTCGAGGCAGACAAATATGAAAATATCAGTTTCTCTTCTACAGGAGTAGAAAAATCTAGCTCTGACGAGTTTACTTTATTAGGAGACTTAACCATTAAGGATGTGACAAAACCCGTCAAGGTTCATGTAGAATTCGGTGGAGTGGCTAAGGATCCTTGGGGAAATTTAAAAGCTGGTTTTACCATCAATACAAAAATCAACCGCACTGACTTTGGATTAAATTGGAATGCAGCATTAGAAACAGGAGGTGTATTAGTGAGCGAAGAAATTAAAATCGCTGGTGAAATACAATTAGTAAAAGCATAATAGCCATTCTTCCCTTTGATTTTCAGATGAAAAAAATCCATGTTTTAGTGGTAGGGAAAAATGAAGCAATCGTAGAGTTGCTTACGAGGCTAGTAAATAAGTACCCAGAGCTGATGGCTCAGGGTACTTGTCTACTAGAGGAAATTCCTAGTTTATGTCATTCAAATACTATTGATGTATTATTACTTAGCAGTGGCTTAAGCTTGGATCAAGAAAATCAGATCTCGAATACCATGACTCAGTTGAATCCTAACCTGAAAACCATTGAACATTTTGGTGGGGGTAGCGGATTATTATTATCTGAATTAAATCAAGCATTGGGCATTCCCTTAGGGTAGTTAATCCTAGAATGCTTAATCACAAATTTCTATGGAAAGACCCTTGTTGGGCGTTGGACTGTAAGCCTTGCATTGGGCACACATTTTATCTTCTGGCAATGGTGAAATACTAAAATAAAACTCATCTCGTTCCTTTATATTTTCTGGAAATGAGCATATACTTCTAAGTGCAAAAGCCTTCTGATAAACTTTACCCGTATTCTGATTTTTCCACATCATCTCCACTTGACTAGTATCCACTTGGCCTTCTAGCACCTCAATCACATAATTCATACAAATACCTTTTAGAGCCAACCTTCCCTTTAAACAGGTAGATTGGGGAAGCTCTTCTCTTTTACAAGACCCCAATAGCCCAAGAAAAAGGCAAATTAAAACAAGTAAAGAAACAGGCTTTAGCATCTTTTATTTTATTTTTTTTGTCCTATCGCCTTTAAACAGGCCTCCCTCCCAAATTCTATTAATTCCTTGGCCCGGTCAAATTCAAAAATGGAAGATATAGATTTTGGAATTTCAATTAACACATCGGGACGGTATTTTTCTATCATCATTTCTGTTACCTTATCTTGAGTCATTTCATAGGAATAAAACAAAATATCGGTCAATGACTTAGTACTTGCTAAAGTAGTTAAGTCTTCAGAAACAGGGCTCAACCAATTTAAAGCTAACCAATCTTTAATGCCTTTTAATAAAACGGAATCTTCTGTGTTATTTTTTTCTGGTGCTACAAAAAAGGGTGAATCTCCATTTAAATCCACCGCAATCACCATTTCCCCTTCTTGCTTTTTAACCACATTCAAAGGCAAAGGATTTAGAACACCCCCATCTACTAAAACATGCTCCCCATCAATGACTGGCGTAAAAATACCTGGGATAGCGATAGACGCTCTCAAGGCGCGGTACAAATCCCCCTCCTGAAACCAGACCTCTTTCTTGGTATGCATATCAGCGGCAACAGCCGTAAATGGAATCTTGAAATCCTGGATTTTTGGCACATCAATAAATTGAGATAATACTTCAAATATCCGCTCTCCTTTAACAAATCCATGTTTGCCCAAGGTGAAATCTAATAGACTAAAGACCTTTGACTTGGTCAATTCTAAAGCCCAATTTTTATAAGCCTCATGAAAACCAGCGGCATATATTCCGCCAACTACTGCCCCCATGGAACAGCCCGTCACACTGATGATTTCATAACCATGTTCCTCCAACACGTCAATCACTCCCATATGAGCAAAACCCCTAGCCCCACCACTTCCTAAAACCAAATGCACTTTTTTCTTTTCATTCATGAGAAACAAGCATCTAAAAAATCAATAATATAGCCGAATGATCAAACCTCAAGCCATTTTGATATCATAAAATCGACATCCTAAACAATAAATCAGTCTTGAGGGCGTAATTTGATAATATAAAAAACGATGAGAAAGTACGGATTATTACTCTTAATTCCATTCTTGCTACAGTGCAAAAGTGCTGAAAAATTGAATCCTTCCTGCTATCAAGGCAAATTGGTATTGCAAGGAATCTGCATGAATTATGTAATAGAGGCAGTCAATAAAGACCTAGATACTAACAAAGTGGAGCCTATTTGGCAAAACCCCATGTCGGGCAAAGTTTATTCCAATGTATTTACTTTGGCGAGTGTCTGTACCTTCCCAGCTAACATCAAAGAGGGAGATACTTTTTATTTTAAAGTACTAAATACGCCTCCTAAAGACAATAACTGCGCCCAATGCCTTGCCTATAGCCCAACTCCAAACAAAAAATTATATATCGAAGTCTGTCCTTAAAGTAAAATACAGCTTAAGCTTTCTCCAAACTAGGAATAATCAGTTCTTGAATCTTCCTTTCTAATTCATTTAAATCTGCTAACATCGATCTCCAAGTAGGCACCGAAAGTGTTTTATAATAGTCTACACCTGCCAACAAATTTTGCTTGAAGCTCTTTAAATAGCGTTCCTGCTTACTATTCATACTTTCCATGCTTTCAGAAAGCTCCTTCTTGAGGTAATCCACATACAAACCTAACTCCTTGACAAATAGGTTAGGCCGATTCTTCGTGTTCAATATATTTATTCTACCATAAATATGGTCAACCATCTCTTTCAAAGAATACACACCTGAAAAATAGGCTAAATTGGGTCCTGGACAAATGGCGATGGATTGTAAGTGATGTCTAGGCTTAATACCATAATTTTTGAGAGCAGCAGTCCCCAATCCCGTACAGAGACAAGCCTTTTCGGTTATCTTATCAAATAGCTTTTTAAATTCATGACTAGGTAATTGTTGAGCCTCCAGCTCCTTTATTTTAGCATGTTGGTACTGTCTCGAAGCCGTGCAAATTGGTTTTTCCGTAAATTCAGTGTTGGTAGACAAATACTCCAAATTACATGGACTCCCCGGCCTACCCTTTTCTATTCTCTCCAAACGCTGTTTCTCCGAGCTACTCTTCCTAAAATTATTAAAAGGTACTCCCAAAGGAGAGGCATGACTCATGTAGTAGTCTGATTCTTCGGCGGTAGCTAATGCGGCCAAAGTAGTCTCGTCGACATTGGTCGCCTCAGGAACTAATAAAAAAGGACTTCCCCACCCCGTTCCTTGTGTTTGATAATGCTCCAATAAAAACTCATTTTCCTCGCTCGTTCCGATACCGCCTTGAACCGTAATTCGTAATTCTGGTAATTTCTCAAATCCTTTTATTCCTTTATCCTTCAAGCTTTTTTGGCACATATCAAATAACTCCCTTGTGAGCTCCTCCCTATTTTTCTTAAATTCTTCCAAAATAGGCCCCAATAATAAACCTTCAGTGGCAAAAGCATGCCCTCCACAGTTCAAACCCGACTCAATCCTGTACTCAGACACCCATATTCCCTTTTTGGCCAATAATTTTCCTTGCGTAAAGGCACTTCTGAAATCACTTACTTTTAGGATGATTTGCTTCTTTAATTCCCCTCGCTCATTAGGGAAAAAATCTTCAAATTGCTCCAAATAACTGTAAAGTAGTGGATTATAGCCTGCTGAAAAAATGACGGAAGAACTAAGGTCACTTTGCGCATAAGCCCTTAATGCCGACAAAGCATCTGCGAACTCCTTGTCCAAAGCTTCCCCATCGGGTGAATAATTCGTTTTGTTTACCTTAGACATGATATTCACATCAATGGAACCGGGAATTAGACTCTCTCTTAGATACTTTTCCAAGCTCTCATCCTGCGTTTGTAACCACTGAAAATAGGTTTGTTTTAAAGGCGAATAATCAGGTAAGAGTTCAAAATATGTATATAAGTCAGTTCCTTTCTCCCAAGACTGTTGGCGCATTGCCTCCACTTTCTGCTGAACAAGGTCATTGACCAAATTCAAATATGCCTGAATTCTTTTGGCCCGATAATCCGTTTCTGTTTTCAAAATAGGGTCATAAACCAAACCATTTGACTTAGCATGAACTTCCCTCATTTCCTCTATCAAATAATCATCCATGATGGATATGACAGAGGAAATACCTAAATGCGCTACTTTAAGAGGGGTATCAATGGTAAATCCTAATCCCATGACTGGGATATGGAAGGAATGTGCGAGCTTTTTAGACATTTTCTAATATTAATTGCCGCAAAGTTCAGCCCAAAGCATCCAAATAAATATGACCTTTGTCAGGTAAACCAAGATCTTAAATAGCAAATACGGGGAAATTAACCATCTTTCCCCGTATTTATGAATCCGATTAATGCTTCTTGAAAATTTTTCTCTCTCCCAAAATCCACAGAGGCCTATTTGAATTATCCCGAGGTAATGTACGCTTCTTAGATTTTGTTTTAATATGCTCAATGGCTAAATCGATGTCATCTGTAAACAAGATATGATCAAAATCATTTGGGCCAACCGTTTGCTCCTTGACTAATGATTCGAGGTATTCCATCAATTTTTCATGGTATTCTAGACCCATAACCACCACTGGGAAGTGATTAATTTTCCCCGTTTGAATAAGGGTTATAACCTCAAAAAACTCGTCCAAAGTACCTAAACCACCAGGCATGACCACAAAGCCAGATGAATATTTACGAAGTAATTCCTTCCTAACAGAAAAATACCGAATGGTCACAAATCGATCTAAATAAGGATTTGCCTTTTGCTCAAAAGGAAGTTCAATATTACATCCTAAGGAAATTCCTCCTGCCTCATAAGCCCCTTTATTGGCCGCCTCCATAATCCCAGGACCACCGCCTGTCATGATGGCATAACCCAACTTGGATAACTCTGCAGCTATCTTCTCCGTTGTCTGATAATAAGCATGTTTGGAATCAAAACGTGCTGAACCGAAAATCGTAATACATGGTCCAATAAAGTGGAGATTTCGAAATCCCTTTACATATTGAAAAAGTACTTCCGCTGAGAAAATCAACTCTTTCCATCGAGCTCGAGGGCCCCTAAGAAAATCAAATTCATTTGTCCATTTCATCCCTTATGTAGTGTATATTTTTTTACTGACTTTAACGAAATTAATGTTAAAATGAGTGTTGGCAAGACAATATTTTTTTCCTGACAAGTCAAGTATAAAAAAAGCCCCATTTAAAGGGGCTCTGGTTTATAATGATTTTAAGAAGCTTATACTCAGTGGAACATTGACCAATTCATTGTCGCTTTCATCTTCAATAAAACAATGCTCCACCCCAGCTTTTTTACCTAGCTGAATAATCTTTTTCCAATTACCTTGACCCGTTCCTACCGGCACATCATTGATGGCAGGAGTATGCCCAGTCAAATCACCAACCACCCCTTTACGCAAATCTTTCACGTGCATTAATTTCCATCTTCCAGGGTATTTCTTCAAAAGTTTAACTGGCATTTTTTGCCCGCCCCCATGTAGAGTCCACAACACATCCATTTCAAAAGAAACATATGCAGGGTCCGTATTTTGAATGATATAATCTAATAAGGTCCCTTTCTCAAATGGATGAAATTCATAGCCATGGTCATGGTAGCAAAGAGTAATTCCATTTTCCTTTAATACCTTTCCGGCTGCATTAAATACCCGAACTGCATGCTGGGAATTTTCTAAGGTAAAATCATTCCCTTTATGAGGAATCCAGGCACACATAACAAATTTTGCTCCCAAGATTTTTGCTTTTTGAACCACCGCCATGGGGTCCTTTTCCAATTCCCCAAAATCCGCTCCTGTAGATGGAATAGAAATCCCTCTAGCATCACATTGCTGTTTAAATTCTTGTAATGTCATTCCTTTCGCTCCGCCGCCTTCTAACTCTGTGAAGCCCATATTCTTAATGATATCTAAGGTTTTAAGTGGGTCTTGAGGGAATTGTTTTCTAAAAGTATAGGCTTGAACACCCAGTGGATAGGTATATACTTTTTGAGCATAGGTTGTCCAGCTCATACATAATCCCACCATAGCAATAATTAATCGATTCGTTTTCATGTGTATTTTGTTTTATAAGTTTAATTTTTTCCATTCATCCATGGCATGATTAGCTGCCCTAGCTGTCAAGGCCATAAAAGTTAAGGTTGGATTTTGTGTGCCGGTTGAAGTCATGCAAGCCCCATCGGTTACAAATACATTCTTACAAGCATGCAACTGATTCCATTCATTCAACAAGGAAGTACTAGGATTTTTACCCATTCTTACCCCGCCCATCTAATGAATATCAGCACCAGGGGCCGACTTTGAATCTGCCGTTCTAATCTGTTGAAAGCCTGCTTTCTCAAACATTTCTTGCATTTGCTCCCTAAAATCCTTCACCATTTTCACATCATTCTCTGTCCAATCACAAGAGAAAACAATTTGCGGAATACCATATTTATCCTGCAAACTTTCATGTAATCGAATATGATTTTGTTCGGTGGGTACCGTTTCCCCCATCATCCAAGCTGATATATTCCAATTCCCCCACTGCCTATTCAATAAATTCTCTCGTAAAGTATCCCCTATCCCCCCTTGCTGGGCAAATTGTCCCCTTCCTCCACCTACTCCCACGGCATAGCCCCTTAAAAAATCTGTTTCCTGTCTAAACACATTTCTAAATCTAGGAATATAGGCATTGCTAGGATTACCTCCAGCCGTCTTTTTATCTTTAAATCCATCAAAACTAGCATTGGCTGTACCACGGTAATTATGCCATGCAATATACTTGCCCAATAAGCCAGTATCATTACCCAAACCTTGAGGAAAACGACTCGATTTAGAGTTCAATAAGATGGCATTCGTATTAATAGTCGAGGCATTCACAAAAATCACTTTGGCATAAAAAGGAATCATATCTCTGCTGATAGCATCGATTACATTTACCCCGATGGCCTTTTTCTTTTTTGCATCATATATAATGGAATGAACCACCGAATGAGGTCTAAGGGTTAATTTGCCCGTTTTAGCTGCCCAGGGTAAGGTAGAGGAATTGGAACTAAAATAAGCCCCATAATTACATCCTCGTTCACACTGCCTTTGACTTAAGCAACGGCCTCTTCCCTGTTGAAAATGTATTTCTTGAGGATCCGTTAAATGAGCACAACGTCCTGATATCACCCAACGATTTCCATATTCCTTCTTTAAAGTTTCCCTTAAATGTTGCTCTAAGCAATTCAACTCAAATCCTGGCTGTACTAAGCTGTTGGGCAGTTCTGCCAAATTATCATTGAAACCTGCTATTCCTGCAAATTTCTCCACATGATCATACCAAGGTTCGATATCCTTGTAACGAATAGGCCAGTCGACAGCAAAACCATCTCTGGCAGGACCTTCAAAATCATAATCTGACCAGCGTTGAGTTTGTCGCGCCCAAAGCAATGACTTGCCCCCAACATGATATCCTCTCGTCCACCGAAAGGGTTTTTCATAAACTACTGGTTGCTCGTCATCAGGTAAGGCCCAATGCTTGGTCTCCTCCCGCATAAAACTGCCGGAGGAAAATCCTTTTTTATCTGCTAAACTCACCGTTCCCCGATGCTCAAATTCCCAAGGTGCTTTAGAGGCCGTAGGATAATCTTCCACATGCCTAACCTGTCTCCCTCTTTCTAGTACCAAAGTCTGTAAACCTTTGTCGCAAAACTCTTTGGCCGCCCACCCACCACTGGCTCCTGAACCGATGACAATCACATCGTAGGTGTTTTTCTTGACTAGATCAATATTCAAATTAGCCATGATTATACGTTTACGCATCCATGATAAAAACCTGGGGCCATTACATAGTGATAATGTTCCGTCATGACATATTCAGAAGTAATATATCCTCGAATTGTTTCCCTACGAAGGGTCGTATAGGCCCAAAGATGTTCCGCCATCTTCTCTAAGTCCAACAAAAGAGCTTCTCTTTGGGAGGCTTGACAGAGCGCGAATGATTGATGATGATTTAATTCGGCCTGAACAAGTAAGAACTGAATGGCTGCTTTAATCTTGGCTTGGTCAGTTGGCTCATAACAATCACTAAATAACTTATCTAGGAAAATCTCCACTCCAACACCCTTGGCCCCTTTGGCTTTTCCTTCAGGAATAAATGTGCTAGCAATATGTCCCAGCATTTCCTTTTCTGGTGGGGAGAATACTGTCGATGCCACACGAATCTCCTTATTCCAGGCAGTCGCCCAAGAACGAAGTGCCAACATGGCTCCAGCAGAAACTGCCAGTGATTGTAAAACCTTTCTCCTTTTCATAGCTTTATTTGAAAATTTAAATTGTAAGAATTAGCACAGATTTTTACCTGTTACTACCCTGATGCCTGAATAAAATGTATGGCTACTATTTCAATTTATCTATTTGCTCTCGATAATACTGCACCGAACGAATGATGGAGGCTAGATTACTAGGCTTTTCTTGGGTATCTCTTTCTAGATTGATATTACCTTGAAATCCTTGACGCTTTAACTCGGCAAAAACCGCTGGAAAATCGATTACTCCAGTTCCAACGGGTACATCCCTAAGCTTGGGATTATTATATTCCGCAATATCCTTTAAATGAATAGCGATGATTCGACCCTGTAATTTTTTGATGGCATCTACTGGATTAATTCCAGATTTAGGATAGTGCCCTAGATCCGGACAAGCATAAAAATTAGGATGATTCTTCATGGCAATCAATAAGGAATCTGGCGTCCAATAGACACTAGTACCTTTCCAATGGTTATGTATAGCTACCTTAATTTTATATAAAGCTGCCAAGCTATCCACTCCATCCCATAAATGTACAGGAGGTTCTGCGGTAACGTAAGAGACTTGCAATTCTTTCGCAATATCAAATTCCTTTTTCCAGCGATCAATGGTTTTCCCTCCAACTAAATAAATGGATTCCATTTTAAGACCTTTTTGCTGAATCATTTGTTTTAATTGCTTCACGCCTGAATTAGACAAATTCATGATGGAAGAATCCTTTAAAGTCACCCCCGCTTTGCCAAAGGTATATCCCTCTATATAATGCAAACCCGCACTATCGGCTTTGGCCAACTGGTCAGGAAATGAGAAGGCATTAAAGGAATAAAGTGCCACTCCCAACTTCCAATCCTTGGGGGCATTACTTGCTGAATTTGATTTTTTATGGACAAATTTATTCGGCTGTTTAGCCAAAATGAGTGTGGGTAGGCAAAAGGCCAAAACCATCCAGGATAGGGCAACAATTTTTTTCATATATATCAATGTTAATTTAAATAAAGTCTTTTATGTCTTGAGTCCTATGAATTAATGAAAAATTCTGTACTTTAAGCACATAATTTTGTAAAATAAACGGATATCCCCAAGAATAATTGACCATTAAATACATTTACTCTCTTAGTTATGCACGTGAAAAATCTATCCAAAACCTTCATTTTACTTCTCTTGAGCATATATTGCTTAGGTCAAACAGCTCAAAAACCCAATATTATATTTATCATCTCGGATGATCATACTTCTCAAGCGATCAGTGCGTATGGAAGTAAATTGGCGAAAACTCCCCACATTGATCGAATTGCCCGCGAGGGAGCCATTCTATATAATAATGTGGTGACAAACTCCATTTGTGGACCTAGTAGAGCAACCCTATTAACTGGAAAATTCAGCCATAAAAATGGTTACAAATTCAACGAAAAGAAATTTGATATCAACCAAGCCGTTTTCCCTGAAGAATTACAAAAAAATGGCTACCAAACTGCTTGGGTAGGAAAAATGCACTTGGGGACCTTACCTCATGGATTTGACTATTTGAATATTTTGCCAGGACACGGGAGCTATTATAATTCAGATTTTGTGGATAGTCAAAATAAAACCACGCGCCGAGAAGGTTATGTGACCAACGTGATTACACAACTTTCCAAAGAATGGTTAAACCAAAGAGATCCTAACAAACCATTTTTTATGGTCGTAGGGCACAAGGCCACTCACCGTTCTTGGTTACCCGATATTCCTGATTTAGGGGCCTATGACAACGTGACCTTCCCCATACCTGATACCTTCTATGATAAGTACGAAGGAAGGTTAGCAGCGGCAGATCAGGATATGACCATCGACAAAACTATGATTCTTGGACAGGACTTAAAAGTTCATGCCAAATATGATGGAAATGGAGATGGTGGAAATTTCAATCGATTTACCCCTGAGCAGCGTCCACCTTTCTATGATTACTATGAAAATAAAATAACGAAGGAGTTTGAGGAGAAAAAACTCAGCGGTAATGCCTTGGCTGAGTGGAAATACCAGCGCTATATGAGAGACTATCTTTCCACGGCTAATTCATTGGATAGAAATATCGGGGAATTACTAGATTATCTGGACAAAAATAATCTTGTTAAAAACACCGTGGTGGTATATACTTCTGACCAAGGATTCTATTTAGGAGAACATGGATGGTTTGATAAGCGATTTATATATGAAGAATCCCTAAAGACTCCATTCGTTATTAGATACCCTGGGACCATCAAGCCTGGAACCAAAGTGAGTCAGGTAGTTTCCAATGTAGATTGGGCGCCAACTTTATTAGATATTGCTAAAACGAAAGTTCCAGCAGAAATTCAAGGAAAATCATTTTTACCCATTCTTACAGGTAAAGGGAAAGATTGGAAAAACGAATCTTATTACCATTACTATGAATACCCTCAGCCTCACCATGTATATCCACATTTTGGATTACGAACTTCACAATATACCCTAGTAAGATTCTATGGACCAAAAGATTTTTGGGAATTGTATGATATCAAAAAAGATCCCAAAAATTTACATAATATCTACAACAAAAAAGAAAATGCGCAAATTATTGCCGATTTGAAAAAAATATTGAAACAAAAGATGATTCAATATGATGACAAAGAGGCTTTAGAAATTTTGAGCAAAGAATAATTAACTTACTTTTAAGATAAAAAAGCCTATCGCTAGTAACGATAGGCTTTTTGCATTCCTGTGTTCTATAATTGTATACTATGTTTGTCGTATCTAACAGTATTTATACACCATAAATACTCTTCAATAAAACTAGCTTCTTTAAAAAATTTGAATCAATCAAATTCATTTATTGAAACACTAGCTTAAAACTATACTAAAAATTACAAAAATTGTAATCGAGCCGAATTAGTTAGTATCGTTTTAGAATTCTATACTAATTATTCTTTTGTTTCGTAAGAAATCCACAAAGCAAATTGAGTTAATGGCTAGGCATTTTATATCTTTTTTTAAGAATTATTTTACTAATTCTCATTAATGTCATAAAATTTCATAATTTCAAAAAACAATTTTTTCTTTTTACTTGTTTACAAATCGATTAGGTACGGATTTTCAATAGTAGGACAAAGGTATATTTTAAATAAATCCTGCTGAATCTAAGCATTTTTAACTTTAAAAAAACAAGAATTTATTACTGTTCTAAACTATATTACCAAGCTTCGTATTGGTATATTAATTAAATAAGAAAACTGTCAGGGCCGATAAATTTTGCTATTTATTCAGTTGATGTACATGTATTCTTAGTGGCTACCAAAACATGGCCAATTAATATATCGGTATAGCAAAGTACATGAATCGATGTTCCTATCTCTACCATTTCTATCCATTCTATTCTCGATCATCATCGCTTATTTCAACTATAAGAAGAATAGAAGTATCATTTTCTTGTCTATATTCTATTTATTGATAGGATTAATAAGTTTGAAATATTACTTATTTACCTACGATAGCCAAATGTCATGGCTTTTAGCAATACTGTATGGGCATTTCTCCCCATTATTTTTTCTGATCGGTCCAACTTCATATATATATGTCCGTAACACCCTTAATGACCATGAGGGGATTAGTAAAAAAGATTTATGGCATCTTATTCCTAGCATTTACATGCTGATAGGATTGTTTCCCTATTTCCTTAAACCATTTGAAGAAAAATTATCTTTGGTAAACAAAATACTTAACCAACCTGGTGAGTTGTACATCAACCAAATTCACGTACTTAGCCCCAGCTTAATCAATGAGTTTCTTCGAAATTTTCTATACGTATATTATGCTTGGTTAATGATTACTTTACTAATTAAAGCCAGGTGGGATATGGATGAATCGGAATCTTCCGATCCACATACCCAACAAAAACAGATTACCTTCAAATGGCTGATCATTTTTGTTTCGTTTAACACATTTATAGCCAGCATATTGCTATCTTCTAATTTCATCGTTTTGTTCAGCCCTAAGCAAGACTTGAGCAATTTACATGACTATTTACCCTATTACAGGATCCTAGTGATGTTTGCCTTTGTAATGCCCCTACTCATATTACTTTTTCCTCGAGTATTATATGGGATACCTAAGGTGACTTTAGAGGAAATCGAATTAATTCAATCCAAAAAGAAAAAAAACCAGGTAGACCGAGTGGAACCATATGTGGATGATTCATTTTACGAACTTTCTCAAGTCATTTTACAATATATAGAAACAGAAAAGCCATACCTGAATCCCAGATTTTCCATTCGAGATATCGTGGTAACACTGAATATCCCCCAACATCATGTATCCTATTGTTTCAATAAAATTTTAAACAACCCCTTCCCGAGTGTTAAAAACAAATACCGAATAGAATATGTGAAAGGGCTAATTTTACAGGATACAGAGAAACGATACTCTTTGGAAGGCTTAATGAAGGAGGCCGGATTCACCTCAAAAAATAGTTTTTTCCAGGCATTTAAAGAGATAGAAGGCTGCACTCCGAAAGTCTGGGCAGAGCAACAAAAAATCCCATAATCTACAAGGATACTGGTAGATAGGCAAAGTACATTTCTATCTTTTTGATATCTTAGGTTTTTCAAAACTAAACTAAACCATGAAAAACCTCATTTTTATTGTCTTTATGGCTGTGCAGCTTCCATCTTTACAAGCACAAACCTGGAAAGCTGCTAGCAATAAAATTAAAAGTCCTTGGGCTGAAAAAGTAGATCCTAACAATCCCCTTCCGGAATATCCAAGACCACAAATGGTCCGCGAACAATGGCAAAATTTAAATGGCCTTTGGGATTATTCCATAGTCGAAAAAGGAAGTAATATCCCACATCAATTTGATGGTAAAATATTAGTGCCATTCGCCGTAGAATCAAGTTTGTCTGGCGTACAGAAAACGGTAGGTGACCAGAAGGAATTATGGTACCACCGAACCTTCATGCTACCTAGTAACTGGAAAAACAAAAATGTTTTATTGCATTTTGGCGCCGTGGATTGGAAAACAGATGTTTGGGTAAACGACATTAAAGTAGGCTCTCACCAAGGCGGATATAGTCCATTCGGTTTTGACATCACACCTTTTTTACTAAAAGATAAAACCCAAAAAATCGTGGTTAAGGTTTGGGATCCCAGTGACTTAGGGTATCAACCTCGAGGAAAACAAGTAAATAACCCTCGAGGAATTTGGTATACTCCCGTTACCGGAATTTGGCAAACAGTTTGGTTAGAACCCGTAGAATCTGCCTACATCAGTCAGCTGAAATCCATCCCCAACATTGATGGAGGCAACATAAGTGTACAGGTAAAAACAGAAGGAACTCAAAGTTCAGATATTACTGAAGTAAAAGTCCTAGACAATGGAAACGTTATTTCCTCTGGTAAAGCGGCCGTTGGTCAAGATGTCCTTGTGGCTATTCCTCAAGCTAAACTCTGGAGTCCCGAATCTCCCTTTTTGTACGATTTAGAAATCTCAATACTTCGCAACGGCCTTATTAAAGACAAAATAAAAAGCTATGTGGGAATGCGAAAAATCTCTACCAAAATTGATGCTAATGGTATCCATCGTATTCAATTAAATAATAAAAATATGTTCCAGCTAGGTCCCTTAGATCAAGGGTGGTGGCCGGATGGATTGTACACGGCACCAACAGACGAGGCCTTATTATACGACATCAAAAAGACTAAAGATTTTGGCTATAACATGATCCGCAAACATGTGAAGGTAGAGCCTGCTAGGTGGTATACTCACTGCGACCGGGAAGGTATATTAGTTTGGCAAGATATGCCTAGCGGGGATAAAGATCCAAAATGGGTAACCCGCAATTATTTCAATGATAAGGAATTAGTACGGTCCAAAACCTCAGAAGAAAATTTCATGAGAGAATGGAAGGAAATCATGGACTTAACCTACTCTAATCCTAGTGTGGTAGTTTGGGTACCTTTCAACGAGGCATGGGGGCAATTTAAAACACCCGAAGTGGTAGAATGGACCAAAAACTACGACCCATCTAGATTAGTAAACCCTGCCAGTGGTGGTAATCATTATGATGTAGGCGACATGATAGATATGCATAATTATCCTGACCCCAAAATGGGAATTTTTGATTCAAAAAGAGTGAATGTATTAGGTGAATACGGAGGAATTGGATTAGCCCTAGATCAACACTTATGGGAGAATAACCGCAATTGGGGTTATGTTCAATACAAAACTAGTGAAGAGGCGACCAAAGCTTATGTTGACTTGGCAGATAAATTGAAAAAGCTCATTCCATTTGGATATTCGGCAGCTGTATATACCCAAACCACGGACGTGGAAATTGAAGTAAATGGATTAATGACCTACGACAGAAAGGTTGTAAAACTACTCGAGGAAAAAATTCGGAAAGCAAATCAGGAAATCATAGAAAGCCTGAAATAACAAGTTTTTAAGAGCCTTTGGTTTTAACGCCAAAGGCTCTTTGATCTAATACCCATGAAAATTAATCGAAATTGGATTTACAGTTTAGCTAGTCTTCTGGCATTTAGCTACCTCATGCAATGGCAAGGGGCAGCATTAAAAAATCCTTGGACTCCCATGGGAATCGTTCATTTGGAATTTGCTCCTTCTCGAGAAATATTTCAATCCATCATAAAAAAATGGGATCTTAATACTTTAAAATGGAATATCATTTTAGACTTTTTATACATTCCTATTTACACCTATTTTTTTCAGTATACACTTCGCTTATTGGCCAAAATGCATCGGAGTAGATTGGTACAAAACCTGGGTTTATTATTAATCCAAGTCATGATATTCGCCTTTATTTGCGACGTTTTTGAAAATATTGGGATGTTGACATCCCTATATCTCCACTCTGCAACCTGGATTTATACATTGACCTCTTGGATGGCAGGCATTAAATTCCTGATTTTAAGCACCTGCCTAATCTATATCATCGTCTCCATTCCTGCTGCTTTTCTTTCAGCAAAGCAAGAGCCCTAAATCGGAATTATAATATTCCTGCCTCTTTCTTTATTGCCGTTGCGGTTTTATGTTGTCCCGTATGACTCCAGCCAGGTGGCATAAAAACATAAAGTATCTTATTCTTTAGCCCTGGTGCATGATACACATCCTTTGCTAAGGCTATTATTTCCCCAAAATAGGCATCCAAAAAATCATTTGACTTCATTTCTCGAGTAATACCATATTCCACTTTGACTTCATCTAACTCTGGCTGATAGGTTTTAAATACTCGATCCCATATGTTTAATAAATTACAAAAGTTGGTATCCATGTACTGTACATTTCGAGCATGATGTACTCTGTGATGTGCAGGAGTCAACATGAAATTTCCCAGTTTACCCATACGGGCATCCTTCACTAAATGATCCCCAATATGAATAAATGCTCCCCAAGTTCCATCGATGAACATGATGACAAAAAGCATGGCCGGAGGTAAACCTGCCAAGATACAAATGCTGGCGCGTATGATATCCGCGTATGGCCCTTCTAAAAAAAAGTGGGCGTAGGAAACAGCTAAATTCATGTTTTCTGGGGCATGGTGCGTAGAATGTAAACACCAGAATAAGCGAACTTTATGTGCTAAAAAATGATATATAAAGTGTGCAAATTCCCACACAATGTATCCGTAAACAAACCAATACCAGGTGAAGGGTACATGAAAGGGGGCTTTGGGTTCAAAAAATCCAATGCAAATGACCGTCATACCCAAAGACAAATATTTCCCAATAAAGGCATTGAATACATAGCTAAAAAATGAAATTTTATACTCCTTTAAGCCAGCACTTCTAAACACCAATCCTCGGACTAATTCCAAAACTAAAGTGATGGGAAATAATGGTCGAACTAATACCTTGATACCATCATAAGACAAAAAATCGGCAAAGGATTGGGTTTGTAGGAATTCATGCAGTTGGTCAAATCCAAAAAAACCTAAGAGCCAATTCCAGGCAGCTTGAAAAATTTCCATAGGGTATAATTTTTAAATAGGTTGATTCATCACTAATGATGAATTGATTTTCATTTTATTCTAACTTACATTGCCTCCTCATCTACGTAGCATTCCACATTAGGATGCATCCAAAGGAATGAGGCTGGACAATCCGTCAAGATTTTTTTCTCCATAATCCTCTGATAAGCTTCCTTTTTACCTTTTCCGGTAATCAAAAAGATGATTTTTCGCGATTGCATAATTCCTTCCATCCCCACACAAAAACCAAAAGCAGGCTCTGGCCCTTGAGATAGGGCAGGATCATGCTGTATGGTTGACTCCGCTAATAAAGCCTTGTGAAATGGCGCCTGTAAATAGGCTGCAGGTTCATTGAAAGCGATATGCCCATTTTTACCTAGGCCCAAAATACATACATCCATAGGCCCAGCTTGTTCTATATAATTCTGAACACGCTGACATTCAGATGGATAATCAGCCACTTGGGTATCATAAGTAAAGTAACGATCTGTCGATATCTCCAATGGCCCCAGCAAATGCTTTTGTAAATAACTTTCACAAGAATCTGGATGGCTAAGGGGTATAATTCCCCATTCGTCCATTTTAATCACACGCATTGATGAAAATAGGGATGGATTCTCTGCATGTGCGCTTTGCATCTGGGCATACATTCCGGTAGGCGAACCTCCTGTGGCTGCGCAAAATAAAAGATTAGGTTTTTCTTTGACTGACTGTATAATGCTGGCACTTGCTTTGGCACTTAAGTCGGCATAATTTTTTACTGGTATTATTTTCATCATTAATTGGTTTACGAATTATTTCAATTGTGAGGTATCAACCCGACTAGGTGTGTCTTTGCCAGAAATAATGCTTTGAGCACTTAAAGCAATGGATTTTATAATTTCAGTCATATTTTCTAAATCCAAGGTTTCAATCTGATCACTGGGCTTGTGGTAATTAGGTTCACTATCCATTTTTGAAGTAGAAATGGTGTGAGCCGGAACACCCAACCTAGCTAAAGTAGCATTATCTGATCGGTAGAATAAATTTTGATCTGGATAGGGATCTGGATGAAAGGAAAAAGCAGTTCCAGCCAGGTTCTTTTGTAAAATAGCCCCCATGTCAGTTTTATCAAATCCTGTGATATAAGCACTATTTTTACCCCATTTACTTTCTGTACCAATCATTTCTAAATTAAACATAGCTTTTACCGACTGCGGATCAAATTGTTCAGAAAAATAGCTAGCTCCAAAACCTCCACTTTCCTCTGCCGTAAATGCCGCAAAAACCAAAGTGCGTTCGTTTTTATTCCATTTCTTAAAATACTTGGCCAACATCATCATACCCGTAGTTCCAGCGGCATCGTCATTGGCTCCGTTGTAAATAGAATCCCCTTGAACAGCCCTATTGGGCATAATGCCCAAATGATCATAATGACCAGAGAAAATAACATATTCGTTGGCCAATGATTTTCCTGGGATAAGGGCTACTACATTGCTTAATGGCAAAGGGGTGATGTCCTGTTCTACTTCAATTTGATAGGAATCTAATTTTTCAGACAAAATAAATAAGACATTGACTTGGCTTTCTCTCAACACATTTCGATTACTTAAACGGGCAAAAAGTGCTGCAAAATCTTGATCAACCCAAACTACGCTTGGAGTCTTTCCAGCAATATATTTATATGCTGATTGAAAGAAATTTTCTCCCTTTTTAATGGATGCTTGTGCATAGGCTGAATGTTCATCAATGGTAGTTTTAGGTTCTTTCCCTATCAATACCACCTTTTTAGAGTCTACCACTTCCCCATTTAAAGTAGCTTTGATCGACTTCAAACTTGGTTTATATACTTGGAACGTTTGCAAATAGGTCTTCGAATCAGCCCATGTTTTCAATTTATTTTTCGCAAATTCTTCCGAAATGAATTTAGCCGCTAGCTCTATACCAGGTGTAAATGGCTTTCTACCTGCCAATTCGTCGGAGGCCAAATAACGCTCAATGCGCTCCACTTCTTTAACTGTGATGATTTTGTGGATAGATTGACCTATCGAGGTGAATGCACATAGTAGACCAACAATAATTACATTTAATTTTCTCATATTGGGGGAAATTTGTTCTAATTTAACATTGTTAATTTGGATTAAATGAATTATTTCAAACACAAGCTACGAGAATGGATAAATATTTTATGTTTCAAATGATGCCTCCCGGTAAAAGTCTAGTAATGGCGTTTTTTAGTTTTATGGGTTACCTAATTTTCCCATGGATGATTCATGCGCAACAAGCTCTATTTTCAATTAATGGAAATCAACCTGATTTCACTATCAGTTCATCTGGAAAAATTGAAGTGGTATTTGGACAAAAGAACAAGATATTTTATGCCTATTCTACGGACCAAGGTCAACATTTTTCAGAACCCAGCCTTGTAGATTCATTGGTGGGTTTACATCTAGGTGCCTCTCGGGGTCCAAGAATTGCACATTCTCAACAAATCACAATTATCAGTGCCATAGATAAAATGGGCAATGTCTATGCTTACAAAAAGTCAGATAAAAACACATGGATAAAAAGCCGAGTAAATGACATGCCTGAAATTGCCAAAGAAGGATTCAATGCTATAGCAGCAAATGACAATAAGCAATTCACAATCATTTGGCTGGATTTACGCATGGAAAATAAAAACCAATTAATGTCTAGCACCTCTAAGGATGGAGGTAAAACTTGGCAAAAAAATCAGTGGGTATATCGCTCACCAGAATCGCATATTTGTGAATGTTGTCAGCCCAACATCATCATTCAAAAACAACATATTGCCATCATGTTTAGAAATTGGCTACAGGGTTCTAGAGATATGTATGTGATCGAATCTTTTGATGGTGGAAAAACGTACCAAGAAGCTAGAAAACTAGGCTTTGGAACTTGGCCCTTAAACGCTTGTCCTATGGACGGAGGAAGCCTATCCTTTAACCTAAAGGGGAAGGTTGAAACAGTTTGGCGCAGAGCAGAAAATTTATACGTATCTGGAGTTTCTGGTGAAGAAAAAATGATAGGGGCAGGTAAAAATGCGTCCACTACGGTATTGGATTCTGGCCAATGGATTGTTTGGGCAAATCAGGGCCTAATATGGCTTAGGGCAGCAACTAGTGAAAGTAGTAAATCCTTAGGTCCTGGAAGATTTCCAATAATCAAAGCAATCAACTCAAAACAAGCCTACATCATTTGGGAAAACCAAGGTAAAATTTTCGGGCAAATGATCTAAACCAAAATGGTGATAATATCTACCGGATTGCTCAAAACCTTGTGAATAGGGCAAAGATTAGCGATGGCCAAAAGACGATCTTTTTGTAGCTCATCTAGATTTCCTTGCAATTCAATTTTGCGTTGAATGATGGTTTTTGAAGATTCCTTGTCCCAAACAAAATCCAATTCCAAATGAATCCCCTTCAAATCCCAAGCCTTGCGCTCCGCATACATCTGCAAAGTGGCCGTAGTACAGGCCGCCAAGGCTGCTCTTAATAACTCATCGGGAGAAAAGCCTAAGTTCTTTCCTCCTAATTCCTCTGGTTCATCGGCAATTAATTGATTCCCGGAAGAACTTTGAATATTCACCTGGTATTTTTCAGGTCCTACACTAGATATTATTTTCCCCATGACTTATTTTTTATGTAAACTTGGATAAGGAACATACTCATTTTCCTCTCCCGGAATTTTCGCGAATCGTTGCTGTATCCAATCCTCTTTAGCTTTATCAATGAGAGATTTATCGCTAGAAACAAAATTCCAATCGATGAATCTTTCTTCTTCCAAAGGCTCTCCACCAAACACATAAACGCTTGAATTGGCTTCCAGCGTGAATTGACAAATACGGTTTTCTTGGGATACTAATAATTGCTTGGCCCCATATTGATTTCCTTCTGCCTCTACACCACCCTCCAAAATATACAATCCAGACTCTCCTAATAATTCATCCTCCAGAGAAACCACCGTTCTTTCTGAACTTTTTATTTCAATCATATACAAGGGACTGTAAACGGGTACTGCCGACTCCCTTTGAAATGCCTTTCCTGCTATCAAGGTAAACATAGCCTTCCCCTCTTGCCAAGTAGGCAAATCCTCTTTTTTCACATGCACAAAAGAAGGCTCCATTTGTTCCAAATGCTTAGGAAGCGCCACCCAAATCTGTAATCCATGCAGTACCTTGGCAGACTGACGCAAATACTCGGGTGTTTTCTCTGAATGAACTATACCTTTACCCGCAGTCATCCAATTAACTTCCCCAGGTTTAATCTCCAAAGCAGAGCCAATAGAATCTCGATGCATGATGCTCCCTTCAAACAAATAAGTCAATGTAGACAAACCAATATGTGGATGAGCCAATACATCTAGATTGTCACGTTCACTCAACTTGGTCGGCCCCATGTGATCGATGAAAGCAAATGGCCCTATCATTCTCTTTTGGCGAAAGGGTAATAACCTTCCAACCATGAAATTGCCGATTTGAGTGGCTCTTTCCTCAATAATCATTTGAATCGTAAACATAAGTTCTCATTTATTGATTCGAAATTATGTATTTCATTAGGGATAAATCTTAATCTAGATGAATAAAATAATTTAGTTCAAATCACAGAATCAAAATTTTTAATTTGAATTAAGGAAATCAGGGCAGAAGTTGGTCTTAACTTAATGATACACACATTTTAACAATTTTTATGAATAAAAATCAATTCAATCTTACCGTTGTCTAATTTTATATTGTGTATTTAATAAAATCTATATAATTTATGCAGATAAATTAGTAAGAATTTAGTTTGTTGATGAAGTGTAATGCAGAAAAGTCACCTGATGTTCATGTGACTTTTTTTAATTTCTAAGCTTAGCTCGATTGCCTGACTTTTTCTCCTAAATAGCGTAAAAGATGAAATCCTTCCTTGCCAGATTTTTATTTATCAGCTCGCTTCTTGGCACAAATGATCTGTATAGCCAAGGGCTATTTCCTGAGGTTTTAGTAAAATTTACTCCTCTGGTAAATGGACCGATATTTTCAGGAACTCAAATGAATACCTGGGATGAGCAAATTCGAGAGAGAGGATTTATTTTAAAAGAAAAAAACACTTACCACCTTTGGTTTACCGGTTATTCTAAAAATAGAAACATTATGAACCTGGGATACGCCACTTCCAAAGATGGAATTCATTGGAATAGACATGCCGCGAATCCAATTCAATCTGAAAGCTGGATTGAAGATGTATTTGTCATAAAAAAAGGAAAGCAGTATTTCATGTTTGCAGAGGGCAAGGGAGACACTACCCATTTACTTGTATCTCAGAATAAAATCAAATGGAAAGAATTGGGCAATTTAAAGATTTATCAAACGAATGGAAAACCCATAAAACCAGGAGCATTTGGCACTCCATGTGTAATTTATACAAAAGGTAACTACTATTTATTTTATGAAAGGGATGATCAAGGAATCTGGCTGGCTAAATCCAAAAACCTCAAAGATTGGGTCAATGTGCAAGATAATCCTGTGCTAAAAATGGGACCTGAAACTTATGACAAATTTGGCGTGGCAATGAACCATGTTATCCAATACAAAGGACTTTATTATGGATATTATCATGCTACTGCCTACCAAGACTGGAGAGAATGGTCCAGTAACGTTGCTGTCTCCAAAGATTTAATCCATTGGACTAAATACCCAGATAATCCCTTGGTAGGCAATAACCAATCTAGTAATATCATTGTGCCTTTCGGGAATAAATTCAGAATGTATACCATGCACGCCCAGGTTCATGTATATCAATCTAAGTAAAACATGCTTTTTCAAAAACAAAAAAGCCTAGACTTGAGGAAGTCTAAGCTTTAACTAATCCGTGTTCTACTTATTTCTCTAATAATCAATCAAACTCTTTCTATAAGACTGGAAAGTTTATGCCCCTCAATCAGGTCAACCTATTTTTACAAATTATTTAATTATACCTGGTCAGAAACCTTATGGAAAAAATTGAACACAAATTTACCTAGATTGGCTAGATCATTCATTAGAAATGACGTATTAAATCAGGAACAATTGTTACTAAAAAGTAAAATAATGTTACTTTTAAAGAAAAATATGCATCAAATGACGAATTAGGCCTTTTTATGAGCCCATCACATAAAACAAAATTTATTGCTTTCTTAGCCGTTAGCTTAAACCTATTTCTAAGCCAAATATGTCTTGGGCAAGATACGGTTTTAGTAAAAACATACTCATTACCGGAAAAAATAGTAAACATTGATGGGGATGGAAGGAATTTAATCGCCAGAACTGATAATCATTTGTATAAATTCATGGCGGGGCGCTTTGAGGAATTAAAGTTCAGCCCTAAGGAAAATGATCGCTTTACATGGATTAGCAAAAATGAAAAGTCCAATGAGTTCGGCACTTTTAGTACATTACAATTTCCGGAAAGCCATCAAGTTAATCATCTCATGGTCGATAGGTTTATTCCAGGTTATGACCAGCACTATATGACCGATGCCCGAATCGGGGATTTTTACTACTTAGCCTACAATGGATTATTATTAGAATATCGAATCCACCACTTCTATACCATTCAACACCGAGGTAAATCCATCCGACATATTTACAATGATGAGGGTATTCGAATTATCGCCACCTATTCCGGTATTTTTGTTGATTCCGTCCGTCAAAAATTTACTCAAATCCCCATTCTAGGAATCAATTATTCCAGTGGGGAAATCAGTCAAATCAATCATCAATATTATCTAAATGCTGATCCTATTTACCGATTAGAAGATAAACAATGGACGCGACTACCTCTAAACACTGATATATCAGACTTTAAAAAAATGATTAAAGTGGGTTCGCAAACATACTTTCAATCTTCGACTGTGGTGGGGACAATAAATTTAAATACCTATCAGCTACATAAAATCATTACCAATGCTTCCCAATTTAACGATATGGAAAGTTTAGGTAAGCTACTATTATTGGCTAGCGCCAATGGGAATTTATATGTATTCGATACCTTCCAAAAAAAACTAGAATCCATCCCCATCGGTTCAGCCATTTATGACATTACAATTAAAGGGGAAGAAATCATTCTCTCCTGCCATGATGGTTTGTATGACTATAATTTCCGAACCAAAAAAAGTAAATTACTTTTTAAGCACAAACACATTATTCAGTCCATCATTTTAGAGGATCATATCTTGTTTACGAGTTTTGAAGGTCTGTTTCTTTACAACAAAGACAAGGAGGTTTATGAAATCATAGAAAAGGTAGAATTTAATAAAAGGGCACTAAGTACTTGGAATGATAAGATTTATGCAGGCTCTACTGAAGGTCTATATGTTATTGACCTCCCACAATTAATGAATGAAGTGCTGCCAAGTTTAACTCCTGAAATACAGGAAGAAAACAAAATGAATGTATCAATTATTATTGCTCTGGGATTTACAAGTATCCTCGTTCTAACTAGTATTTTATTAGTTCGGAATAGAAATAAAGGAATATCTGAAAACTACAAAACGCCTAAAATCGAAATTACCCCTGAAAAAATTAGGGAAGATATGCTGAAAAATGAGCGCTTAATTAGTGTAGAGAGTATTGCCGAGCATTATCAAATTTCTAGGGTACACCTAAATAGAATCTTGAAGAAATACAATAAAAATACCTTAGACTTAATCAAAGAAATAAAAAAAGAAATTGTCTGGGACCTTAAAAAGAAACAAGTCCCTTTGGAAAAAATTAGTCAACGGGTGGGATACACAACCAAGTATATCAAACAACATTTTCTGAAAAAATAGTTATGCTTGAACCATTACATGCGCATTTTTGCAAATTGATTTTTTCGATTTCCCTAAGATCCAATCTAGTATTTTAACTGAATTCCCTTCCCCGCAACGCATCCTTACTTGGATAATAACCGAAGAAAAGCAAGTTAACAGACCGATAAACAGTATCGAACTCATTATCCCAAACAAATCGGCCAAAATCCCTGTAATTAAAGCCCCAATAGCATAACCTAAATCTCTCCAAAGTCTAAATACCCCCATACTCTTAGCACGGTCTAACGGATGAGTATTTTCTGCCAAAGTGGACAAGAAAGTAGGATATACCATAGCTGTTCCCCAGCCTAATATAGCGGCAATAAGAATAAATTGAAGAATGGAATCCGCCCAAATTAACCCCAATAAAGCTATTCCCTGCAAAAGCATGCCAACAAACAACATGTCTTTTTTACAAAAAGTATCCGACAACTTGCCTGTAAGCAATTGTCCCAAGCCCCAAACCGCAGGATAAATTGCTGTGATGAAACCAATCTGCTGAATACTGAAGTCTTTCGTTGCCAAAAGCATCGGAAATATCCCCCAAACCATACCATCGTTCAAATTATTAATTAACCCCGCTTGAGTGATAGAGCCTAAATTTCTATTTGTCCAGGTCGTCTCTTTGAAAATATTCCTTAAGCGAGGTATTCGACTTTGCTTCTCTTCTGAAGCCACATGATGCCTAGTGTCTTTGACCCAAAAAATACTTCCTAATAAGCCAAGAATAACAAGGACAAAACCCAAATAGAAAGGATAAGGCCTTAAACCATATTGATTGGCCAAATAGCCCGACATGAAAGCAAATATTGCCACAGCCAAATAGCCCGCTGATTCATTGATTCCCATAGCCAAGCCCCGCTGTTTCTCTCCCACCAAATCAATTTTCATCACCACCGTGGAGCTCCAAGCAAGACCCTGATTGACTCCCAAAAAAACATTGGCCAGAATTATCCAATACCAGTTGCTAGCAAAAATGAACAGGAAGGGAATGGGCAAGGCAAAAATCCAACCTATTACCAATAAATTTTTCCTTCCTACACGATTCGCCCAAGTACCTGCAAAAAAATTGGCTACTGCTTTCACTATACCAAAAACAACGATGAATGAAAGTATGGCTGTCTTAGCAGCCAACGCAAATTCTTTTTCAGCCAATTGCGGTAAGACGGAGCGTTCCAAACCCACCATACCTCCAACAAATGCATTGATCAAAACCAGTAGGCTAAACTGTTTCCAATTTTCCCTTAAACCCAGTTTCACTTGTTCCATAATGTAGTTTTTATGCTTGTCCGTATTTCAAAGCCAAGGCTAATTGTCCTGCATGGTAAGCCGTGTGAGAAACAATACGCCCAAAAGCCTCTGATTTAGTTTTTGAACCAAACTCCTTGGTTACGATAGTTTGCTCCCAATCTTCTTCACTTTGTATGGAAACAATATGTTGCAATTTTTCAAATGATTCCTTCACATAATCCGTTAATTCCTGCAAGTGAATCCATTCTCCAGTATCTTTCTGATCAATTACCGTTTTAGCTACTACTTTTACGGTCAAGTCTCCAAATACATTTTTGGCAAATAATAGCTCCACATCCCCGATATGCCGGATCAAAAAACCCACCGAATTCGGCGAATATCCCAATTTCTTTTTCAAATCGGGTTCGCTTATTCCATCGAGTAATTTCGTAAATCGTGTTCTCGACTCTATCCATAGCTCAAGAAACAAATCTGTTTTAGTTTTCATATTGCATCAATTAACAACATCCTGAACCTGGCTGACAAGAATTTGCTTCTGCTGGCTTTTTCGCATACACCGAAATAGAGTAAATCCCTGTTTCCCCAGATTGAAATTCTTGAATTTCACTTTCACTCAAATATTGACTCAAAATATCTTTTGGAATGACGATGGCTTTTTCTTTCTGTATTTGCATATCTACAAAACCATTCGCCTGAATTAAACCTAAATAATCTGCTTTTTGAATGGCTCCAGAAACACATCCTGCATACATTTCTGCCTCTTTCTGCAATCCCATAGGCAATTCCCCTACTAAAACTATATCCGAAATACTAAAATGTCCTCCTGGCTTCAAAACCCTAAAAATATCCTTGAAAACGGCCGCTTTGTTAGGCACTAAATTAAGCACACAATTACTCACAATAACATCTGCTACATTGGATGAAATGGGCATATTTTCAATATCTCCCAGACGAAATTCCACATTATTAAATCCTCTAATTTCAGCATTGGTTCTTGCCCTATCAATCATTTGCGGAGTAAAATCGATACCAATCACCTTTCCTGTTTCGCCTACCTCATGGCGTGCGATAAAACAATCGTTACCCGCTCCACTGCCTAAGTCCACTACCACATCTCCAGGCTTTATTTGAGCAAATTGCGTAGGCAATCCACAACCCAAACCAAGATCTGCCTCTGCATGATATCCAGCTAAATTGCTGTAATCTTCCGACATGATGTTGTAGACCTCAGTAGAGCAGCCACCTGCTCCACAGCAAGAGGCCATATTTTCTTCTTTCCCCTGCATGGCTATTTCACCATATTTTTGCTTAACTATTTCCCTTAATTCCGCTTCCGTTTGCATGATTTTTGATGTTTAATTAATCGTAATTTTACGATAAAATAGGATAAAAAAATTTAACAACAAGTACTCGTTTTTAGATGTCTTTTTTCAAAGAAATGGCCTAAAGCATCCGTCAATTTGTTCCATTCAGGTTCATTGATACAATAACAAATAGATACGCCATCAATCTGACCTCTTATTAATCCTGCTTCCTTCAATTCCTTTAAATGTTGAGAAACGGTCGACTGGGAAATAGGCAACTCATCTACAATTTCGCCACAGATACAAGATTGTTTAGTTAATAGCAACTGCAAAATGGCCATGCGTGCAGGATGAGAAAGTGCTTTCATGTACTTTGACACCAAAATTTGTTCCTCTGAATAATCGATTATTTTACTTGCTCCCATGTCAATCGTAATATTACGATTAAATAAATTTAAAACCAAATTCCTGACAGTTAATCTAGATAAATAGAATTTATTTGACACGCAATTGGATAAAATCACCATTAAATCATTGGAAATGTACCAATTCCTGCTAATTTGCGCACCAATGAGAAAACTGGTCTCCATATTGTTGTTGTTTGTCCTCTTGTATCAAGCTGGAGGGTTTGCACTGCGCTATGCCAGTGATGCCATTTCAAATGCTCCTTCCTATGAGCAAGAAGATGACTCATATATAGTAAAAATACCGATTTCTCTTCCTTATCCCACCAACCGAGAGATCCCTCAAGATGTGGAAGGAACCTTGCGTCAAGGAGACGATTTCTATCAAATGATGGATCAAAAAATTGAAAATGACACCTTGTATACCCGTGTAAATCAAGACAAAAATGCGCGTGATCAATTTTTGGATTTGGCTGATTTAGTACATGAACATTTGAGCGATCAACCCGAAAAAGCTCCAGCAAAAAGCAAATTGATTCAAACACTCATTAAGGAATATTGTCAATCTAATACTCCTTGGGTGTTTTATATTCTAGAATGGCCTGTTTCAAACAAGGCAATTGTACATCCTGTCTTAGAAACTTCTTCGTTTCAGGATTCCTTATTTTTCCCTCCCCGGCAAGCTTAATTATTTTTTGAAAATTAATCAACAGGTGGGAACCGCGTATCCTCCTGTTTATCGTATTTCAATTTAATTAAGCCCAAATGAAACATACTTTCCTGTGTGTATTCATCTCATTATGGAGTATGAATACCATCATGGCGCAGATGCCCCATGATCAAATTTACATGAATAAAAATATTGCATGCGGTGCTCTTTTATATGGTAATTCTTCCTGGACCAATTATTGGGAGAATACCCTGAAAAGAGATAATCCGAATATTGGCAAATTAAGTACCGAGTCCCTTAGTGCCATGATTGCTTATGGGATTACCAAAAAAGTGAATGCCCTAGTTATGGTGCCCTATATTAAAACCCAAGCCAGTCAGGGGAATTTAATGGGTCAACAAGGCTTTCAGGACCTAAGTCTTTGGATAAAAACCCAGGTATTTAATTACAAAAATCTCCATGGACATGCCACCGTGGGAGTTAGTACTCCTTTGAAGAATTATGTCACGGAATTTATGCCAATGTCCATCGGTCTAGGAGCCAAAACGCTTAGTGGAAGAGCTATTGTCCATTATAACTTACCCTCCAACTTATTTGTTAGTGCCACTGGATCCTACATCATAAGAGGGCCTGTCAATGTCGACAGAGACGCTTTTTTACATGGCGAAAGGCTTATTAACTCCAACTCTGTGCCTGTCCCAAATGCCATGGATGCCCAGTTGAGAATAGGTTATCTCAAAAAGGAAAACCAGTTTGAATTATTTGCCGAGCATTTTTCCTGCATCGGAGGGGATAATATCCGTCGTAACTCCATGCCATTTCTGACCAATGACATGACAATGACTGCCATTGGGGCATATGCCAAATACCAACTTAAATCTTTAGGTATCAGCGCTCGAGTTTCCTACGTAGTAGACGGCCAAAACGCTGGACAAAGCACCAATGTGACGGTGGGATTATTATACCTATTCAAGACTAAATAACATTAACATAATGATGAAAAAATATATATACTACTTGTTAGCTTTCATTTGTTTTGGCCTATTACAATCTTGTGATAAGGCTGAAAGTGAAGCTATACTTTCACCCTATACGCCTGCCTCAGTAGATGAAAACGCAGGCAATTGGAAAACATTTGTATTGAGTTCTCCTACGGAGGTTAGCATTAATGCCCCTCTTGCTACTACCGATCCTGCCTACCTAAAGGAAATCGATTCTCTGAAAAACGTCGTATATCCCAACCTAACGAATGAACAAAGACAAATAGTGGGTTACTGGGGAGCAGGAGCCGTATATCGTTGGAATGAAATAGCTAGGGAATTAGCTGCTCGCTACAATTCTGCTCCAGCAGCCAATGCCGAAGGAAAATATCCTGTACCGGATGCCAATAACCCTTTAGCTGACCCTAAGTTTCCATTCGCCAATCCACCTTATGTTTCCAGAGCTTTAGCCTATTTAAGTGTGGCTCAATTTGATGCCTTGGTAAGCGCTTGGAAGTATAAGTATCAGTACAACCGACCAGCTCCAAGTGTGGTGGACAAGTCAGTAAAGGTACTTTTACCAATCTCCAATTTACCCTCATATCCTTCAGAAGATGCCGTGGTGGCTCAAGCAAGCTATGTCATTTTGTTGGCCATGTTCCCGGGTGAAGGCCCATTTTTAAAGGCTAAATTGGAGGAATGTAAAAACGCTCGTTTATGGGCAGGCATGAATGTTAGCTCAGACCTTAATGCGGGTGTAAGCTTGGGTGGAGCGGTGGCTGCCAAAGTGATGGTGAAAGCTAGAGCCGATGGCATGGGTGCTGCCAATAACCAAGCGGCTACTGCCGATATGATCACTCGTTCCAAATCCTTAGGCTTTAAGACTGTTTGGGCTAGCCAAGAAAGTCCTGCTAGACCACCCATGCTTCCTACTTTTGGAAATGTTAAAACCTGGAATTTTGATCGTGCTACTTTAGAAGCCATCCGACCAGCGATTCCGTACATCGAAGGCTCAGCTGAGTTTAACAAAGATTTAGAAGAACTTCAAGCCATTGACAAAAATCAAACCCGGGAACAGGCCGCCATTGCCAATTTCTGGGCAGATGGTCCTGGAACTTACACTCCGCCGGGTCATTGGCACCGCTATGGCGCCAATGCTGGCTTTGAAGCTAAATATAGTGAAGTCAGAATGGCTAGAATGCTTGCCTATTTGGGAACCGCTGAAATGGACGCTGGTATCGCCTGCTGGGAGACCAAATTTTACTATTACAGTCCTCGTCCACAACAATACGGTCTTAAAACTTCCGTGGGTCTGCCCAATTTTCCCAGTTACACCTCAGGCCACTCTACCTTTTCAGCAGCAGGAGCCGAGGTATTATCTGCCTTCTTCCCGGAAAAAGCAAGCACATTTAATTCTTATGCCCAGCAAGCTTCTGATTCAAGGGTTTATGGATTAATACACTGGAGAATCGATTGTATCATGGGCCTAAAACATGGAAAAACCATCGGGCAGTATGCCGTGAAAAGAGCTCAACAAGACGGAGCCCTTTAAATTTTAACAATCCGCCTAAAAAATATAATTAAGGGGTAATTTTTAATAGTCGACTGACATGAATCGGTCGGCTATTTTTGTTTATACTAAATTGCTAGAATCAAGTTATAGTGCCAATAGAGACGTAAATTATAATATTTATCTGTCGAGTTAATTCATTCCTCTTTTATGATATCCAATAAATAAAATGTAAAAATTAATACGCTCTTTGTTTAATTTGTTTGTTTCACTAAATTTAAACCCTATTTAAACCATAGATTTTATATATCATGAAGCAACTCTTATATATATTACTAGTAGTAAGTACATTTTCCGTTTCAGCGCAAGAGCATTTCCCCAAATTAGCCGGGCATGTGGGCATAGTACATCCTTTACTTACCATTTCCGACGGAAACACCACCGGTAATTTTGGAAATTCCTATTCCGTCGGTTTTCCTTTATCGATCAACATTTGGAAAACGGAGAAAGTAGGATTTTCATTTGAAATCATACCTGCCATTCGCAGTGAGAATGGCAGCCACAAAATGAATAATCTGACATTGCATCCAGGTATCTTGTATCGCCTGGGTAAGGGATACACCTTTGCGGGTAGGGCTGCCTTTGAAACATCAGGAAGATATGGGTTAACCCCAGTTCTCAATAAAGTAGTGAAAAGAAATAAATACAGTAATTATTTCTTGGCAATACCTGTCCCGATTCGTTTTGGAAATGACCGACCTGCTTCAATCAATTTATCCGTCCAAGTGGGAATTGCCTTTTAACGAAGGTTTTAAAGGAAAAATGCTTATTTTCCCATTTCAATCAAATATTGGGATTTATGCAAAACTCCATTCAGACCTGTCTATGGTTTAAACAAACGGCGAAAGAGGCTCTTGAATTTTATCAGTCCATATTTGAAGATTTTGATGTAAAATCTGAAAATCCCATGGCCTGTTCAGTTCGGATGAATGGGACAGACTTTATCTTTTTAGGTGGGGCGAAACAGCTTGATTTTAATCCTTCCATTTCCTTTTTTGTCATATTTACATCCCAGGAGGAATTAGAAAAAAAATGGAAGGCACTTTCAGCGGATGGTAAAGTTCTAATGGAGTTAAATAACTATCCTTGGAGTAGCTCGTACGGTTGGTGTGAAGATCGAAACGGTATAAGTTGGCAATTAATGATTCATAGCAGTTTACCGGAAAAAATCATTCCAGCTCTTTTATTTACCCAACATAATAATGGCAAAGCTGAACAGGCCATTCGGTACTATACCACGCTTATTCCCAATTCTCGAATAGATTTATTAGACCGATATGTGGAAGGTAGCGGAGATACCCCTGGGAATATTCAACACGCCCAATTTCTGTTGAATAGCCAGCATTTTGTAGCTCTGGAAAGTTCACACATGCATCAATTCATCTTCAATGATGCCATTTCATTTGTCATAACTTGCCAAAATCAGCAAGAAATTGATTGGTACTGGGATAGCTTCATTCAAGATGGCGGTAAACCAGGCAGATGCGGTTGGCTGAAAGATTCATTCGGTGTTTCTTGGCAAATTGTTCCTGAAAATTTAGGGCGACTATTAGCCCATCCTGACAAATACAAGCAAGTCACGGACTTATTCATGAGGATGGATAAAATCAACCTGCAAGTGCTTCAAGATGCCATAGAATCCTAGTTAATCTTTCTTCGGCGGAGAAACTGGCTTCATTTGAGGAGAAATAAAATGAATCAGTAACCAAGCAAATAAATACGCGGATCCACAAATCAGGAAAATTAAGTTATAACCACCTGATAAATTATTACTGATTTTATAGGCATCCAAAATAATGCCAATGAAATACGGGAAAATGACACCCCCCAAAGATCCAGCCAAGCCTCCTATACCCACGACAGAGCTAATGGCATTTTTAGGAAACATATCCGAAACCGAAGTGAAAATGTTGGCTGACCATGCTTGATGCGCAGAAGCGGCAATACTAATTAAAATGACGGCCTGCCAAATGTCAGTTGCCCAACGAGCCGAAATGATGGGCAATGCAAGAAAAGCAAAAAACAACATGGCTGTCTTACGGGCTTTGTAGACTGGCCATCCCTTACGCATCAACCAGCCAGGAATATAGCCTCCTCCGATACTTCCAATAGACGTACAGGTGAATAATACAGCTAAGTGTATACTCGGTTTTTTCAGGTCCAAAGAAAAGGTTGATGAAAAATAAGAGGGTAACCAAAAAAGAAAAAACCACCAAATAGGATCTGTAAAAAACTTACCCACGATAAACACCCAGGTTTGGGGAATGGTAAACAAATTTTTCCAAGGGATTGGCGTGTTATCAGCTTGGTCATCCTCTTGAATATAGTCTAAATCCGCCTGATTAATCCCCTGCTTTTTACTAGGAATTTCATAGAAAATCCACCAAAAAATAAGCCAGATAAAACCTATGGCACCGGTAATTAAAAAAGCCTCCTGCCAACCATAAGCTCCCAATAACCAGGGCACCATAATAGGCGCCACCATAGCACCAATATTGGCTCCTGAATTAAATATTCCCGTAGCAAAAGCCCTTTCTTTTTTAGGAAACCATTCTGCTACCGATTTAATAGCGGCAGGGAAATTCCCTGCTTCTCCTAAACCCAAAACAGCTCTGGCAGCACCAAAGCCAAAAGAAGTTTTGACCAAAGCATGAAACATAGCCGCAATAGACCAAATAATAATGGAAATGCTATAGCCTAGTTTTGAACCTATTTGATCGATGATCTTACCAAAAAAAAGTAATCCCACGGCATAAGATGCTGTAAAGCACATCACTATAAAACTGTAATCCGTCTCCGACCAATTCAGTTCTTTTTCTAGGGTTGGCTTCAACAAACCAATTACCTGCCTATCTAAATAATTAATCGTGGTAGCGAAAAATAACAATGCCACGACAACCCAGCGAAAATTAGCTACTTTCTCTTTCATTAGAATCCAATAGAGTTACCCCCATCTACGGGAATTGAAACACCTGTAATATATCCGGCTGCATCGGAAGCTAAAAATACCGCTGCCCATGCTACATCCTCTGGTTTACCAAAATAGCCCATGGGTGTTCTATCCATAGCCTTATGCTTCCGGTCTGGATCAGCATTCATGGCCGTCTTACTCATGGCCGTTTCTATAAAACCTGGAGCAATGGCATTCACACGAACACCCTGAGAAGACCATTCCGATGCCAATACACGAACCAAGCCATAAACTCCTGATTTAGAAGAAGCATAAGCGGCTACACGGTCAATGCCATAATAGGCTGCCATGGAAGAAATCATGATGATGGATCCTGATTTTCTTGCCAACATATGTTTACCTACCTCCCGGCTCAACACAAAAACTGCATTTAAATTCACTTGAATTATTTGCGCAAAATCATCGTTGGAAACTTCTAGGGCAGGCCGTTTCATGTTGATTCCTGCATTATTTACCAGTATATCAATTTGACCAAAGGACTGAATAATCTCTGATACTAATTCCGGGCTAGCCTTCACATTGGCTACATCGTGTACCCTATAAAATGCTCCCTCACCCAAGAAATTGACGGCCTCTTGAAGTACTATTTCCCTTCTTCCTGTAATAATTACTTGTGCTCCACTCGCCAGCATACATTTGGCTATATCAAAACCAATTCCCGTGCCTCCGCCAGTAATCAATGCTACCTTACCTTGTAATGAAAATTTATTCTCCATTTGTTATTTTTTATACATTCGAGAAACGGCCAATTCCATACCCCTTAATTCTGCCAATCCGCGTAATCGACCGATGGCCGAATATCCTGGATAGGTCTTTTTATGTAAATCATCCAACATTTGATGTCCATGATCTGGCCGCATAGGAATAGGCTCTCCTCCTCTATTCTGCTCCTCTTCATGAATGGCTTTGATCACCTCTAACATGGGTACATCTCCTGCCAAATGGGGGGCTTCATGAAAGATTAATGGATCATCTTGTTCTCTTTTGGTTGTCCGCAAGTGGATAAAATGTATACGGCTTCCAAACCTGCTAATCATAGCCGGTAAATCATTATCAGGCCTTACTCCCAATGAACCTGTACAAAAAGTTATCCCATTGGCTCGTACAGGAGCAGCCTCCATCAATGCCGCCAAATCAGACTCTGTACTTACCACTCGAGGTAATCCCAACAAAGGGAATGGGGGATCATCAGGATGAATGCACAAATTAATTCCCAAATCCTGCGCTAGCGGAGCTACTTGTTGAATAAAATAATGCAAATTTTCTCGGAGTTCCTTCGCCCCAATCTCTCTATATTGATCTAATAAATCTTGAAAACTTTCCAAATGAAATGCTTCTTCAGACCCTGGTAAACCTAATAATACCGTTTGTTGTAACTCATCTCTTTCGGCAGTCGTCATTCGCTCAAATTTCAATCGAGCTTCTCCTTGAACATCCGCTGAATAATCTGCCGAAGCTCCAGGTCTTTTCAATATGAATAAGTCAAAAATGGCAAAATCAGTCCAAACAAATCGAAGAGCTTTAGCGCCATCAGGCATCTCAAAATCCAACTTAGTTCTTGACCAATCCAATACCGGCATGAAATTATAACAAACTGTTTTTATTCCTTTGGACGCTAGATTTTCTAATGAAGTCCGATAATTTTCAATGTATTGCTCCCGCTCAGGTAAAGCTTTTTTAATGGCTTCATGTACAGGCAAACTTTCTACCACGGCCCAGTGCAAAGGCGTCCATTGATCATTACCTTTCTCAATGATATTTATACGCTCTTGAATAGCCTCCTTTGACCATACTTCCCCTACGGGTATTTGATGCAAGGCAGTCACCACAGCAGAGCAACCCGCTTGTCGAATATCCATCAGAGAAACTGGGTCATGTGGACCAAACCATCGCATGGTATGTAACATATCGTTAAAAAGCTATTTCTTGTAAAAAGTCAATCATAGCCATATTATACTGATGGCTTTGGAATATATTTTTTCAAACATAAAATATACTTTTATCAGGAAAATATGCTAATTTGACCTTAATATAGGGGTTTTATTTCTATTTATCTCTTCGTAAACGTTCCCGATAGGTGAAGAAATTCTTTGAAATTTCATACCCCACTTTAACCCTTACTCTGAAATTTGGAAACCTGTCCTAAATGTTCCTCCAATACCTCCATTATTCGGGCTGGAATGATCCGAGGCAAGGTTCGTTATCATTGTAAGTCCTGTGATTTTCATTTTACAAAAGAACACCCAGAAAAATCCCGCCCGACCAAGCAAATACATACTACCATCAAGGATATCGCCCAGGTAATGGGAGTTTCCATAGCGACCGTTTCACGCGCTTTAAATAATAAGTCGGATATAAGTCCAAAAACCCGTGAAGCCATCCAAAAAATAGCTTTAGAATTGGATTACAATCCCAATATGTTTGCCAAGGGCTTTCAACGTGGAGAAACTAAAACCATTGGCGTGGTCATTCCCAATATTAAAAGACCCTTTTTTGCTGGTGTATTATCGGGCATACAAGAAGTAGCCAACGAGCATGGTTATCGAGTAATGATTTGTCAATCGAATGAATCTTTTGAAACGGAAGTAACCAATATTCAGGGACTGTTGGCCAGTCATGTGGATGGATTGTTGATTTCTCATTCCAAGGAAACGACTCGCTTTAATCAAATTAAAAGTCTATTCGACAAAGGCTTGCCCATGGTGCATTTTGATCGGATATGTACGGAGGTGGATACCCCAAAAATTCGTCAAGAGGATTTTGGTGGGGCATATCAATTGGTGGAGCATTTGATCCAACAGGGTTATCAACGAATTGCTATTTTGGCAGGCCCAACTGAATTATTAATTAGCCAAAAAAGAAAAGAAGGTTACCTCCACGCCTTAAAAAAACATGGATTGGAAATTCGTCCAGAATACATACATCACGGTGATTTTAGCAAAGAGTTTGCGCTAGCTAGTTTAGATTCCTGGCGACAATTACCAGAACCGCCCGATGCCATATTTGCCATCCATTATTTGAACGCAGTTGAAATCATTCAATACTCCAAAGAATTGGGAATTCAGATTCCAAATGAACTGGGGATAGTGGGCTTTGGGGATGAATACCTAGCCGAAATTGTGCATCCTGCTCTAACGGTTTTCCATCTATTTCCCCAAAAAGTAGGTGAGGTAGCGGCTCAAATGTTATTTCGAGTGATTGCTGAAAAAGGAAACTACAAACGGGAAGATATTCTCGTCCAAGGGAAATTAATTATTCGGAAATCTTCCTTGAAAAAACCTAAAGGATAAATTGGTGGAAGCGTAACCAATGTTCAAAATCCTCGGTCCAAAAATCCGATGGCGTATTCATTTTACGCATACCAAAACCATGTCCCCCCTGAGTATACATGTGCAATTCTACTGGCTGTTTGGCCTTCAACCAATCTTGGTATAATTCCACAGAATGAGGCGCTAAACCTAAATTATCATCACTAGCTGCCGCAATGAAAATGGGGATTCTTTGACTAGGTATTTGATTCCCCAATACCGCTTTTTTGTATAGGTAAATGGGCGCCACGAAATTCGGACGATTTGCGTCTGTGGCGGTTTGTACTACTGACATGGTTAAGGTTCCTCCTGCAGAAAAACCCATAAAGCCAATTTTTTGAGGATTCAATCCCCATGCATTGGCATGTTGACGTACATACTCCATGGCTTTTAGACCGTCCTTGGTCGCCAATTCCACCACAGGAGCATTGATTTCATCCAATTTGTTAAAATCCTGCATCTTGGCACTCAATTCCTTCACCGGATCATTAGAGATGATACGCACCAGTCGGTATTTTAACACAAACGCGGCAACACCTCGTTGATTCAACCATTTAGCCACCTCGATGCCTTCGCTATCAATGGATAATATATGAAAGGCCCCTCCTGGAGCTACGATTACCGAGGTCCCATTGGCCTTAGATTTCTCAGGGAAATAAGCAGTGATACTAGGTTCCACCACATTATAAACCACTCGGGTATTAAACCCATTGGAAGCACTTTCCGCCTCATTCCAATTCCAAGATTCAGAACCTGGCGCTTTCCCTGAATATAAGGCAATTCGTTCTTGGGAAAATGCGAGGTTTCCCAAGAGCAAATAACAAAAACTGAAAATAATAAATCCTTTCATAAGAAGGCTTATTGGGTGTATTCCCTCTTTGAGGAAATGTCGGCCTTGGGAAAATCAGATGGAATTGGTATATCTACTTTCCCAGTAGCTGCCCATTGAGAGCCCCTCAATAAAGTAGTAATGAATCCTACGCAGGAAACGGAATAATCCGCGTGGCCCATGGGTGTATGAAACACTCTGCCTTTTCCGAATCGAGTAACAATCAACATGGGTTCATGTCGACCAGTGCCTCTATTTTCTTTGGCTGAAAATGCAGTGGCCAATATTTCCATATTGATTGCTGGCCCACGCAGACGATCATACATTTCATCTTGTGTGTGCATCCAAGTCAAGGGCATGCCTTTGGTAATAGGATGCTCCGAATTACGTACCGTAATTTGATATTCCTTTTGTGGGCCGTGAGAGCCTGCCCTTCCGGCTTGTGTATCTCTTACTAACTTGCCCTCCAAATCATAATAAACATAAGGACCGTCTTTTTCTGTACGGTCACCCCATCCACCTAAACCGATCATTTCATTGTAAGCAGGCCACTGAGGAAATGAATTATCTGCCGCATGAATAACCACTAAGCCTCCTCCTTTTTTCATAAATTTCTCAAAATCCGCTTGCGTTTCAGCCGGCCAAGGAGCTGCATTCCATCCGAAATTGCAAATCACTAAATCATAATCTGAAAAACGGGGATGAAAGCTTGAGTCGGCCCTAGGTTTAGCCAAGGCAACGGTATTTTCAAGCCCTGGCAACATGTATTTAGGAATCAAATCGGCGGCATTCCAGGTATAATGTGATCGCTGAACATCCACCTTAAATTTTCCCGATTGCTCTAAAAAATCCTTCATCATAAAGGTGATTTTAGGCCATTGATCGTGGTTATTTTGTCCGTCTACAATTAATGTTCGAATGACTTTAGATTTAACACTAGGTTTAGCCAGAGCATTGCTTGGATTGAAACTAACAATTGTCGCAAAAAGAAGCAGGCTACAAGCAAAAATTTTGTAGTAATTTTTCATGATTTCTCTGGTTAGTATGAGCTCAAGCAAATACATTGATGTCAATATCTTAAGAAATACATAGATACTAGGATTCTAACCATTTTCAAAATGCTCCAAATAATGACTCAACCCCTAAAATAAATAATACCATCAATGATCATAACTCACTACGCGAGATATTTTCCATTTCCCTTGTTCCTCTCTCCAAATCATCAAAAACTTAAATTCCCCCACTTCCAACTTCCCATTCTCCACATGAGAAAAGGTATGTCGACCGATGTGAATTGCCCCATAATTTTGAATAGGATGAACCTCCAAAGTACCTGGAACCAATTTTCTGGTTAATACATACTCTCTATTAAATATATTTTGAAAATTAGCGATCACCGTATCGTAATGAAGAAGTCCTCCATTATCTTGAAACCATTCCAAATCCGATGTAAAGAATTGTTTAAAAGTGGCCATATCTCGTTGATTGTAGGCCTGAAACATGACACTATCCAGATGTGCAATTTGTTGATACAAGGCCTTAGATTCACTTTTTTGTGCCAAAGCAGTATGGGAAACTAGGCCAAATAAGAACAAGCAAATGAATAACTTCATGAATACACTTTTGCTAAAACATTTCGATTAATTAAATAAGAAACAGGCAATTACAAGTGTAATGAGCACATTAAATCCTTGGGCAATCAAGAAGGCATACAATGGTTTTTTACCTTCGCTACTGAACAAATCGGCAAACTTAGTTTCCAAACCAATGCTTGTAAATGCCAAAGCAAACCAAAGACCTTGTAAGGATTTCAAACCGCCTTTTACTTCTGATATGACATCCCCAGAAATGAAGAATGAAAACAACAAAGATGCCGCCACAAAACCGATGACAAATTTGGGAAAACGCTCCCAAATGATCCCTAAAGTTGGCTTGGATTCTTTGGCTACTTCCGACTGATTATTGGTATAAGTCCAATAGATAGAAATCCCAAATGCTGCTAAACCTAACAGAACATTTTGTGAAAATTTGACAATCGTACTTATTTTCAAGGCCTCCTCTCCAATGAGTGACCCAGAAGCAATAACTGCACCCGTCGTATCGATGGTCCCCCCCAGCCAAGCACCCGTTACCGCTTCAGATAAACCCAAGGCTTTCGCGATAATGGGCATAAAAATGATCATAGGAATAGCGGTAATGAGAACGATGGATATAACATAGGAAAGCTTCTTGGAATCTCCCTTAATAGCTCCAGCCGTAGCAATGGCCGCCGATACCCCACAGATAGAAACCGCACTAGAAATCATGATGGCCATCTCCTCATCGATACCCAATTTTTTTGCTATCCAAAAAGCAAAGTACCACACAGAAACCACGACCAACAGCGCCTGAATTAGTCCTAGTGATCCTGCCTTTAAAATATCTCCAAAAATGATGCTTGTTCCTAATAAGACTAATCCAATTTTCACAAATAATTCAGTGGACAATGACTCTTTTAACCAATCTGGGACATTCGAAAAATTACTAATAACTAATCCTATGGATAAGCTAAAAATAACCGCTTCTAAATTCCAATTTTTCAAAAAGGAATTGCCTGCTAAGACCAGCGCCAAGATGGTTAAAATAAAGACAATCGGAAAACCTTTGATGGTGGCATTTACTTCCTTGCCCAATGCTTTGGTCGCTAAAATAGCAATGACATATACCCACAAAAACAATTTCCCCACGTTGATTAAATTGGTGGTGTTGAGCACTTTTTCTGCTAATTCTGCTGAGTTTTCCCAGGCAAAAACCGGGCTGGGAATTTTGATTCCTACTAAGGCGAGTACGATAATTAAAAATCCAAAAACGACGACAGTCCAGTCTTCGGTTAAGCTGAATCTTGCTGTATTGTTTGACATGGTTGATTAATAAGTTTAGGTAAATGAAAAGAGTATTCTAACTTTGGTAGAACAAGTTATTAAAAAACTCTATGAAATTACTATACTATTGTTTATTTTTAATCCTAGCTCACGGCCTGAACGCCCAACAAAAAACCTCTGGAAATCCCCTATTTCCAGGTTGGTATGCCGACCCAGAGGCCATCATTATCAAAAAGCAATACTGGATTTACCCCACTTATTCTGATGTCTACCAGAAACAGGTTCACTTAGACGCCTTCTCATCCAAAGATCTGGTGAATTGGAAAAAACATCCTAAAATCATTGATACCTCATCAGTCAAATGGGCCAAAAAAGCCATGTGGGCACCCGCCATCGTACAAAAGGGCAAAAAATACTACCTGTTTTTCGGGGCCAATGACATCCAAAGTAATCAAGAACTAGGAGGTATTGGAGTAGCTGTCGCAGATAAACCACAAGGACCGTTCAAGGATTTAATTGGGAAGCCTTTGATTGGTCAATTTCAGAATGGAGCCCAACCTATCGATCAATTTGTATTTAAAGATAAAGATGGACAATACTACATCATCTATGGAGGTTGGAAGCATTGCAATATCGCCAAACTAAGCACTGATTTCACATCCATCATCCCATTTGAGGATGGAAAAATGTTCAAAGAAATCACCCCCAATGGCTATGTAGAAGGCCCCTTCATGTTTATTCGTAACAATAAATACTATTTTATGTGGAGTGAAGGTGGCTGGACTGGCCCTAATTATTCCGTAGCCTATGCCGTGGCAGATAGCCCTTTTGGGCCTTTTGAAAGAAAGGATAAAATACTTAAACAAGATCCACAAGTAGCTACAGGGGCTGGACATCACTCGGTTATTCAAGTACCTAAGACCGACCAGTGGTATATTGTCTATCACCGTAGACCCTTGAATGAAACGGATCGCAATCACCGAGTGACTTGCATTGAACCCATGTATTTTGATGAAAAAGGTGATATTTTACCGGTAAAACTTAGCTTTGAAGGAGTAAAGGCACAAAAAATCAAATAAAATCCCATGAAAAAATGGATACCTTTTAAGCTTTCGGTTCAGCTCTTTTTGGGATTCATTTTACTCGCCATTCTTTTCCATATAGGGGTGATAGCCGGGTTAATTCCGCCTGACATGGTTTGGGGTGGCCGAATACAAAGTCCGAATGATTTGATCAAGATGGAATCTGTTTCCATGGTCATCTTGATCATCATGGCCTTCATAATTACGCTCAAAGCACGTTGGATTTTTCCTAAAATAGCGAGATTATCTGGCTACCTGATTTGGCTCATTCCCCTTCTTTTTTTCTTAAATACCTTAGGAAATATGCAGGCACTGAATGCCACAGAAAGGTTCGTCTTCACTCCAATCACTTTTTTGCTGGCCTTGATAAGCTTAAGAATTGCCCTAGAGAAGAGTTAATTATCTCCTACATCCAATTTCATTTTTATATCGGCCCGACTGTACAAAACTGGACCTAGATCTATTTCCTTAAACCCATAGTTTCGGTACATCGCTACCGCCCTTTCTAGTCGCCGATTGGAATAAATAATGATTTCTTTTATCCCCGTATTTTTTGCGTAATCCAGACATTGATCCATCAATAATTTACCGATGCCCAATCCTTGAAAGGCTTCATTGACCGCCATTTTGGTCAATTCAAAAACACCTTCTTGAATTTTCATTAAGGAAACCGTCCCTACGATTTGATCATCACACCAAGCATAGAAAATTTGCCCTCCAGGAGCTAAAATGACCTCCTCTGGCTTGGACAATACCTCCCGATCAATTTCTTCAATATGGAAATACTTCTCCAGCCATTCATAATTTAATCGACGAATAGCATCACGATGAGCGGGGTCAAAATAAGTAATATGAATTTGGCTCATAATCAATCCATCAACCTTCGATGGTAATTTATTTGTCCTAGATGATAGCCAAAATGTACCGCCAAATGCACGAAATAATAGGCTGTTTTCATGGAATAATCGAAAACCTCCATGGGGTAATCCTCCTCGAGCTGTTCCTGACTAATGGTAGGTAAAACTTGTTGCATCATTAATTCGGTTTGGTCAATCATTTCCAGTAATTTCTCCCTAGGCACTTCCTTATCTGAAAATTCTTTGTCTCGAAATCGAACATAGCCCGTGTTACCATAGACCGAGCCAAAATAGGTTTGTAAATTACCAATTAGGTGTAAACATAAATTACCTGCCGAATTAGAAATTCGGCCATCTACTTTCCACAAATTAGCTTCATCTTGGTATTGAGCAATTTCAATTTTTAATCGATTCAAATCTCTAGAGAACAATTTTAATAAGTCTTCCGTCAGCATGTTAAGTTTAATCAGGTTTAAAAACAATAGGAATATCCATTCCAAGCACTAAAATCAATGAAAATAAGCGAGTATCCTAATAAAAAATGAATACATTTAGCAAATTTATTTCCTATGAAAACACGCTCTATCTACCTTTTAATCACATTGGTTTTGCCCCTAAGCCTTTTGGCCCAAAATAACCTATCGCCCCATCAAGCTGTCAACTACTTTTTAAGTACTTTAAACCAAGAGGAAATTAAAAAAGTCAGCTACTCTTTTCAGGATAGTGTCAGAAAAAAATGGACCAATCTTCCGGTAGGATTAGTTGCCAGACCAGGCATACAATATGGTTCATTGTCTGATAAAAGTAGGCTGGCTTTTCATCGAGTATTAAGCTCCATGTTAAGTTCACAAGGCTACTTGAAAACCACCAGCATCATGCAGTTGGATGATATACTCAACACCTTATACCAAGAGGCTTACGATAAAGGGGAAATCAAAAAAGAATTTTTGACTCAAATGCAAAAGTTAAATTGGGCACACGGGAATTATTATATCTCCGTCTATGGTAAACCAAGTGAATCGGCACCTTGGGGTATCAATTTTGGAGGACATCACATGGCACTCAGCTTGACTTCCGACGGAAAGAAAATGAGTATGTCACCCTATTTCATTGGAACAGATCCTGCCGAAGTAAAGTCTTCCAAATATGCAGGATTGCGTGTACTTAGCAAAGAAGAAGACTATGGATTTATGTTGGTCAACATGCTTTCGGATGCTCAAAAAGCAAAAGCCATTTTGCCACAAGCCGTACCAAAAGACATCATTACTTCCCCCAATAGCCGACAGCGTATTGACTCCTATTATGGCATTGCGGTAAAGGAATTTAATGAGGCTCAAAAAGCTGTACTGAAAATGTTAATCCAAGAATATGTCCACAATTTTGAACATGAAAAATCACACCAAATGATGGACAAAATTGCAACCACTGGCATGGATAAAATCTACTTTGCTTGGGTGGGAAGTTTAGAGAATAATAAATCCCATTATTACATCATCAATGGCCCAGATTTTTTGATAGAATATGACAATGTTGGGTTCAGCAATGATGGAAACCACATACATGCTATCTTACGAGAAAAAGGAAATGATTTTGGAGATGACCTATTAAAGATGCACTATTTAGAATCTAAACATTGATTAAAAGGGATTGTAATCTTTCTTTTCCTAGTAGATTATCCTAATAAATTCTAAATTGCACCTGCTCATAACACAGAACCCCATTCCCAACCATTAAATTTATAGGCATGAAAAAAATCCTTGTTATCATCCTAAGTGTAGGCTTATTAAGCCCCATTTTCGCGAAAGAAAACTTGCCTAGAACCATCGTTACCACTGATGGAGAAATTGATGATGTGGATACCTTCATTCGGATGCTCTTGTATTCCAATGAATTTCATTTGGAAGGTTTAGTTTACTCCAGTTCCATGTGGCATTATAAGGGTGATGGCAAGGGGACTTTGTTCACTTCTGAAATGGAAATGACCAAGAAAATGTATGGGGCAAAAACCGACCTTCGCTGGCCGGGAGTTCAATGGATTCAGGATTTATTAAAAGCTTATGCAGAAGTTTATCCCAACCTGATTCAACATGCCAAAAATTACCCAAGCCCAGCCTACTTGAATAGTTTGGTCAAAGTGGGGAACATCGACTTTGAGGGAGAAATGGAAAAAATTACTCCAGGATCTGAATGGATTAAAGCAAAATTATTGGACAATAATCCAGAAGCCATTTACCTACAAGCTTGGGGAGGAACCAATACCATTGCGCGTGCCTTAAAATCTATAGAAGAAGCATATTCCAAGCAAAAAGATTGGCCCATCATTCAAGAAAAAATCTCCAGAAAAGCCATCATTTATACGGTCATGGACCAGGATGCTACTTACAAAAAATACATTGGTCAACATTGGCCAAAGATTCGGGTATTCTATAATGCTCGTCAATTCGCCAGTTTTGCCTACCCTTGGAAAAGAGTCATGCCGAAGGTCGCTCAACCCTATTTTGAGGGTCCTTACATGTCCAAAAACATCATTTTAAACCATGGCCCATTATTAAAAATGTATTATGCCTATGGTGATGGCCAAAAGCAGGAAGGAGATGATGAACATATTCACGGAGATCCTAGCAAATTGAAAAATGCGCAATGGGGTAGTTTTGTCCCTTATGATTTTATTTCAGAGGGCGATTCTCCCGCATTTTTACACCTCGTGGATGTAGGATTAAACAATCTGAACAATCCGTCTTACGGTGGCTGGGGCGGTCGATTTGCTCCGGCCAAAGACAATCCCTATCGATATGAGGACAACGAGAAGGCTGCTGACTTCAATCCTGAAGTAGGGAAACTGGATATCAACTACTCTCAAACCCGGTGGTTGATCGCACTACAAGAGGACTTCGCGGCGCGGGCCGACTGGTGTGTAAAAAGTTTTAAAGAGGCCAATCATGCTCCGCAAATTACTGTGAGGGAAGGTATGAAGGTATACGCCCAACCTGGCCAAAGCCTAACCTTGAATTTGCTGGCCATCGATCCAGATAAAAATGAGGTAACACTAACAGGCTGGCCCTACACCGAGGCGGGAAGTGGCACTGCTGACATCCAAATCACGGGAAACAAGGCTTTGGTCAAAATTCCAGCAAATGCGCAAAAAGGGGAGACTTACCATGTAATCATCGAGGGAAAAGATCATGGATCCCCTTCTCTTAGAGGATATCGGAGGGTGGTGGTTAACATCTTATAATCCAGAAATAAAACAGATTCAATAAAAAATAGCACAATATTGTGCCGCGTCAGGTTTAAGCTGATGGTTTTTCAATTATATTGAGCATTGAAATAATCTAAACCTAAAAAACGAATCTAGGAGTCTCCATTTCTTCGATGAAATTCTAGGAGCATGATGATTCCATCAACCTCATGAAATCATTGATTGGGATAGCCCTCCTATCCACCTTCTGCCTCCATATGGCTTTCGCCCAAAAACAGAAAAGCACACCTTTGTTCGACGGAAAAACCTTTCAAGGTTGGGAAGGCGATACGCAACATACTTGGCGTATTGAAAATGGTATGATCATGGGTGGATCTTTGGAAAATACCGTCCCACATAATGACTTTTTATGTACCCAAAAAACCTACGCCAATTTTATTTTAAGGCTCAAAATTAAGCTAACAGGCGACCAAGGTTTTATCAATTCGGGAATTCAATTTCGAAGCAAGCGACTACAAAATCCTGCCTATGAAATGACTGGCTATCAAGCAGATTTTGGTAAGGATTATTGGGCTAGTCTCTATGATGAATCCCGACGAAATAAAACCTTAGCTAAACCCGATGACCGGGAGGTGTTGACCTGGATTAAATTTAACGACTGGAATGATTATGAAATCAGGGCGGTCGGTCGACGTATCCAACTATTCATCAACGGTAAGATGAGTGTGGATTATGAGGAACCTGATACCTCGATACCGCAATCAGGATTAATTGGCATTCAAATTCATGGTGGCGGGAAGGCGCTTGTAGCCGTAAAAGATATTTATCTGCAAGAACTTCCGTAACCAATTCTCTATAAACCTATGAACAAATCTATCCGTTATTTTTTGGGTCTAGTCCTAAGCCTTTTTCTTAGCATTCCCAGCTATTCTTTTACCCCGATTTCAGTACATCTAGATAGTACCAAAATAGACTTCGATTACACCTTGGAAGCCACCATGCTTGGCTATTTTTCCAAAGATGGTACAAGAAATCCTACGCTGAAGGCCAATAAAGGCAAAAAAGTGAGGATTACGATTGTCAATGGGGAACAAATGACCCACGACATCTCTATGGAAAAATTGGGTATCAAAAGCGCTACCATTTTAGATAAAGGATCCAGTACCAGCATCACCTTCATCGCTCAGTCTAGCGATACCTATTTCTGTTCGATCCCAGGCCACCGAGCAGCGGGTATGGTGGGAAAATTTGAAGTGGTGGAAGGAGCTATTAGGACTGAGCTAGTCAAGGGCGTTCGTCCTAGTAAAAATGGTAAAGCTTTAAATCTCAATTTTGAAACAGGAAACTTGGAAGATTGGAAAGCAGAAGGAGATGCTTTTGCCAGCCCGATCATCAACCAAGACCCTTCGCCCCTGCATGATAAGACCATGAAAATAGGTCAAGAAGGAACTTATTTTATCAGTAGTGGCGGAACTAAAAACTATGCCTTCACCGGTACTTTAAGCTCGGTACCCTTTAAAGTAAGCCAGCCTTTCGCTAGTTTCTGGGTTTCTGGTGGTGCCCTGCAAGATACCCGCGTCGAATTGGTCTTAGCCAAAAGTAAGAAAGTAATTTTTAGCTCTACTGGACAAGGTCGAGCGACTTTACAACCGGTAGTAGCCAATCTGAAACCCTATTTGCACCAAGATATTTTCATCCGCATCATTGATAAGGAGACAGGTATCACACCCATCCCTTATGTAGCGCATGATAAATTGGCACATATCAATTTTGACAACTTCCAATTTCATACCCAAAGGCCCAATTACCCGAATGAGCTCAAACAAAAGGACATCATCATTCTTCCACCATTGGACCCCGTCCTCAACGCAGGCCTTTCAGGAGTCAAGGCGGCAGAGGCCATGACTTTGCCTAAGGGTTTCAAAATCAACTTAGCCGCTGCAGAACCCGATGTGGTTCGTCCCATTGCCTTTACGATTGATGCCAAAGGACGTTTATGGGTGGTTGAAGGCCATACCTATCCTGTTCCTGCCCCCGAAGGACAAGGCAAGGACCGTATTCTCATTTTTGAAGATACCGACGGGAATGGCACCTTGGATAAGCGCAAGGTCTTTATGGAAGGCTTAAATTTAGTAAGTGGCATTGAAGTGGGTATGGGCGGAGTTTGGTTAGGGGCTGCCCCTTACCTATTATTCATTCCTACCGATTTTCAAACGGATAAACCTACGGGACCAGTCCAAAAACTCTTGGATGGCTGGGGTGTGCATGACACGCACGAGGTGTTAAATAGTTTACGTTGGGGACCCGATGGCTGGCTATATGGTAATCATGGAGTATTTACCCATTCCAATGTCGGCAAACCAGGTGCTACGGATCAAGAAAGAACTAAAATCAATGCAGGAGTCTGGAGATTTCACCCAACTACGCATCAATTCGAGGTTTTTGCCGAAGGAACCAGTAACCCATGGGGAATAGATTTCAACGATTATGGACATCCCTTTATCACAGTTTGTGTCATTCCACACATGTTCCATATCATTCAAGGGGCACGCTATGAGCGCCAAGCAGGCAAGCATTTCAACCCTTATACCTACGAGGACATCAAAACCATAGCTGACCATCGGCATTATGTAGGCGACCGTGGCCCACATGCGGGTAATTTCCGCTCTGCATCCGCCGGAGGTGGTCACGCGCATGCAGGAGCCATGATTTATTTAGGTGGTAATTCGTGGCCTAAGGAATTCCGAAATAACATCTTCATGAATAATATCAATGGGTCTAGAATGAATGTGGATCAGTTGAACCGAGAAGGCTCAGGATATATCGCCTCCCACAAAAAGGACTTTATCGTCATGAACGACTCCTGGTCCCAATGGCTCAATTTTAAGTACGATCCGAGCGGCTCGGTTTTCGCGATTGACTGGTACGACAAAAACCAATGCCATAGTTCTAATCCAGATGTACATGATAAAACCATGGGAAGGATTTTTAAAATCAGCCATGAAAATGATCAATGGGTTCAGGTAGATTTGACGAAAGCCTCCGACATGGACTTGGTGAATTATCAACTTCATGCCAACGAATGGTATGTCCGACAAGCGAGAACCATTTTACAAGAAAGAGGTGCCAATCCAAAAGTGCATGAAGCACTTAAAAGCATCATCGACAAAAACCCGGATGTGACCAGAAAACTACGAGCGCTTTGGACTTTGCATGTGACCGAAGGGTTGACAGAAAAATATTTACTAGCATTATTAAATCATTCGGATGAAAATATCCGCAGTTGGGCGATACAGTTAGCCGCAGAAAAGAAACAAGTTTCTGCTGATATGTTAAGTCAATTTGAGAGCCTGGCGCGTACGGATAAATCAGCACAAGTTCGACTGTATTTGGTGTCCGCTTTGTTGCGTTTAGATCCTATCAAACGTTGGAATGTATTAGATGCTTTGGTACAAAAAACAGAAGATAAAACCGATCATAATTTACCATTGATGCTTTGGTATGCCGCCGAGCCTTTGGCTACCTTAGATGTAAAAAGAGCCATTCAATTGGGCCAAAAATCAAAAATGCCCAAGTTTTTACACTACACCATCCAGCGAGTGGCAGCCCTGAAAACGGATGAGGCCATGGCTTCTTTGAAGGACTTACAATCCCAATTAGGGCATTCCCATGAGAACCATGAAATTAGTATGTTATTGGATAAAGTATTGAGTCAAAAATAGGTCAAGATTCTGGAGAAATGAAGGAAATTCTTTTCTCCATGTTGACATATTCCAAACCATTTTTAACAAAAGTATCCCCTACTTTTTTCATGCCAAATTTCTCATAAAATGGGGCTTTCTGTAGCCTGGCATGACACCAAATTTTATCGGTACCTAGTCCAGCATAATGTTCCAATACATGCTTCAATAAAACAGTACCATAACCTTTGCCTTGCTCCGAAACGAGCGTAGCAAATTTCCTAAATTGAATGGATTGATTTTCTTTAAATAACGAAATAACCGACTTGATTTCCCCCGCATCCAAAACACCCAAATGTATAGCGGATTCATCGCCAGTAACTTTAACAAAATCCAGGTCTTTATCTGGCCACATGACCTCCTGACGAATCACCCAAACTTGCTCTATCGGTATTTCTTGAATTTGCATGAATTTAATTTAAAGAGAATGCCAAATAATGGTCGCCCGATTTCGTTTTCAACTTGCCTCCTCCACAGGCGATGACCACAAATTGTTTACCATCCACGGCATAGACAGATGGAGAAGCATAACCTGCAGCTGGTAATTTATACCGCCATAATTCCTCTCCCGTAGTTCGATCGAAAGCCCTGAAATATTCATCTTTGGTCGCTGCAATAAACACCAATCCTCCGGCCGTCACGGCGGGGCCCCCATAATTATCGGTCCCAGTTCTAGGTATTCCTTGTGCCATTAACTCGGGATACTCTCCCAAAGGCACTTGCCAAATTTTCTTCCCCGTTTGCATATTCATCGCAGTCAGCGTGCCCCATGGCGGCCGACTAACCGGATAGCCTTTGGAGTCATACCAACGGTTATAGCCCGTCATCAAATAGTCCGAGCTCGATAAATGATTGGCCGAATTAACTTCGACATTATCCCCTTGCAAAAATGACCAGATGGCTTCTTTTTGTTCCTGAGAAATAGACTGCAAGGAAGGCATTCTCCCTCTTCCTTGATTGAGCAATTGCACGAAGCTTTTCAGCTTATATTTTTTGTTCACTTGCAGCAAGGATGGTACCGAACCATCTTCACTCCCTTGCCTTTTAGGACCATGACAACTCATGCAAAATTGTTCATAAAGTACGCTGGCCTTAGTCGTTTTTTGTATCTTGGTATTGGGTACCAAAGAAGTATAAACGGGATTCTCTTTGGCAGGGATGTACATGATTTGATGCTCATCTACGGCGGCCCCGCCCCACTGCGCACCACCGTCAGTACCCGGGAAAAAAATGGTTTTCTCCTTACCAACGGGTATATACGCATGGCCAGATTTAGATAAAGCCAATTCTTTTTTGATATCCTCAACATGGGAAGCCCAAGGATTAATGTCCTTTTCCAAAAAGCCTTGTCGGGTAAAAGGCTCAGGCCAAGTGGGAATAGGTTGAGTTTTAGCGGCTAATTCACCCGGAATATCGGAAGCAGGAAAAGGTGTTTCTACGATGGGATAAATGGGTTTTCCCGTCACTCGATCCAAGACAAACATGAAGCCTTGTTTGCTCAACACAGAAACTACGTCACGTTTCACGCCATTCACGGTGATAGTAAACAAATTGGGTGGCGCAGGAATATCCCGATCCCAAATGTCGTGATGTACCGTCTGAAAATGCCAAAGTCTTTTCCCCGTTCTGGCATCTAAAGCCAACAGGCAATTGGCAAAAAGGTTATCTCCCTTTCGGTTTCCCCCATAAAAATCAAAGGCAGCGGAGCCCGTGGGAGCATAGACGATTCCGCGCTTTTCATCCAAGGCCATGCCCATCCAGCTGTTGGCACCCCCTAGGTTTTTGTAATTGTCCTTCTCCCAGGTAGTATATCCGAATTGTCCGGGCTTAGGGATGGTCTGAAAAGTCCATACCAATTTCCCGGAAAGAGCATCATAAGCACGGATATCTCCCAAGAGCGCCGTGGCCGATTCAGATACCCGAGTGCCCACGATGACTAAATTATTAAAAATGGTCACGGGGGTATTGAGGGAGACGTATTCATCTGCCCCATCCCGTTGGATGCCCTGTAATAAATTGACCTTGCCCCCTTGTCCGAAACTGGAAATGGTTTTGCCGGTTTTGGCGTCTAGAGCAAATAGGTAGGAGCCATAACCAAAAAAGATGCGTGATTTTTTACCGTTTGACCAATAGCTCAGTCCCCGACTGGTGGTGCTATTGGTTTTTATGTGGATGTCGGTCCGCCACAGTTCCACCCCTGATTTAGCATCCAGCGCAAATGCCTGAGTATTGGCAGAAACCCCGTATAAAATCCCTTGGATGATGATGGGATTGCATTGCATTTGCGTACCGTTTGTGAGGGTATCCGCTCCGCCCGCATCGTATTCCCAAGCGAGGGATAATTGTCCCACGTTGGACTTATTAATCTGTTGTAAAGGCGAAAAATGATTTCGGTTATTGCCCCCATGATACGAAGGCCAATCCACGGCCATCCGCTTTTGCCAAGAGACAAAACCCAGCAATAATCCTAGGATGGAGATCCCCATCAAGAACAGTATCTTTTTCATGGGATTGGATTTTGTCAAATGTAAGGGTTTCTAGAGATAAATGGGTAGGTTTTTGAATTTCAGTTGACAAGCCTTGTCTGATGATGTGGGGAAATATGAGTAGAATTAGGAAATGATTATTTAGGCAATGTTTATTGCTTAGAAAATCAATACTTAGAAACTATTAAATCTAAATATGTTAATATTCAAAGATATAAAATTTATCAAATCCCCTTTCGACAACGAAGCTGAACTCGAAAAAGTAGTAATCGATAATTATGAATATTTATTCGGACCCGACTCTTTCTACCTACCAAAGACTCTAATTAAGACCTCTGATGGCGCAGGGACTATTCCTGATGGGTTTGCTATAGATTTAGGACAAAAAAAATGGTATGTGGTTGAAGCAGAATTGGGACATCATGATGTTTGGAATCATATTGCTAAGCAAGTTTCAAAACAAATAGTCGCCTCTCTACAATTAACCACTAAGCAGAAACTCGAAGATATTTCAGCCGAAATGTATGAAAATGATGAATACACAAAAGATAAGTTTACAAATCTCAATATATCTTCAGTAAATGTTCGAAAAGTTGTAAGAGACATTTTACAAGAAGATCCAATAATTGGTATTCCTATTGATCACATACCAAACGATCTCAAAGATTGGGCCAGACAACAAAGACATAAAGTTAAATTATGGATTGTAAGTAAGTTTGTTGAGTTGAATAATATATCAAATGTTATTTATGAATTCCCAGAAGAATTCAAACCTGCCCTTGACACTGAAGAGGAAAGTAAACCTCCTAAAGCAAATAAAGAAATTGCTCAATACGAAGTCGAACTAATAGACCTAATTTCGGCGAAATTATTGAATATTTCAGACAAATTACACATGACTTATAAGCCAAGAAATGGGCAGCAAAAAAAATACGAAGCAGTAATATTAGAGGACGGCTCCCTAGAAGTATTAGGACAAACATTTAGTGCTCCAAGTTATGCAGCATTGGCTGGCATTCAAAATGCTGGAAGTGATAGAAAAACTGTTAACGGTTGGACTTCTTGGAGGACCATTGGTGGCCAAACACTTGCAGAACTCAGAGAAAAATTGTTGAATACAGCATCAAATTAAAACTGATGTCTAAAAATTAATCGTATTCAATTTTTTTAATAAAATATCAATTTTGAAATTTCTGTATTTAAAAAACGATTTACCCACCTCACCCACAATATTCCCCCCAATCCCTTTGAAATTTGACTTCTTTGTTGGAATATTGATGCTTCAAACAACCTAAAAAAATCATGCTACGTTCTCGTTTATTTTTGTCGCTTTTATTTGTATTGGGCCTATGCCAATTGGCTGTGGCTCAATCGTCCGTAGATGCTATGGTAAAAGATTGGGAAAGATCTAAAGCTTACACCAAGGAATACTTAGATGCCATGCCGGAATCTGGTTATGCCCTAAAACCCACTCCTGAAATGCGCTCCTTTGCAGAACAAATGCTGCACTTGACAGATGCCAATTACAGTTTTGCTTCGGCGGCTTCTGGGGAGAAAAGTCCAGTCGGCATGGGTGCTTCGGAAAAAGCCACCGACAACTCCAAGGCTAATGTGACTAAATTGGTCATGGATGGCTACGATTTTGTGATCGCTTCACTTAAAAAAATGACAGCTGCGCAATTAACTGAATCGGTGAAAATGTTCGGTAGATTTGATATGACCAAGGAAGCGGCTTTCGCTAAATGCCTGGAACACCAAGCGCATCACCGTGGTCAAACCACCGTGTACATCCGTTTGGCCGGAGCTAAACCTCCTCAAGAGAAATTATTTTAGTCGAATTATTGACTCCCCAAAAAGGCAACCTCATCGGTTGCCTTTCTTGTTTTATGCCGATAACTGCTCCACGTATTTTTTGAAATTATTCAAAATCATTTGCCAACCCATATGCTGCATCTCTGTTGGATTTTGATTCTCTGGCTCAAAGGACTCTTTGATCAACACTCCCTCTCCCTCGGGTATAAAATGTATACTGACCTGACGACCGTCGCCTAAGGTGATTTCTAGGTTTTTCAAAGGTTCTATTTGCGTAAATGTTCCCCAAAAATCAAAACTGAAGGAACCATCTTTGGCAGCCATCAAATAATGAAACTCTTTGCCTTCTTCTAGAGTATTGTGCGCCTCTGGACAATGCCAATCGTCGCTGGCAAAGTTCCAATGCTTGACGTGCTCGGCTTGGGTCCAACAATCCCATACCTTTTCTAAGGGGGCTATGATGTTGACTATAACTTCGATACGTGACATGGTTGGTGGTATTTAAATTGAGCCATTCGACAAGCCATTTTGACTGACTCTGGGCTACCGTAAAATTGGCATTTTATTTCTACATAGAAAACCCCGCCAAACACCCCGGAACTATTTCTTTGTAGATAAGTCCATATCTTTATACGCTAAACCCATCTACTATGACCAGAATTACTTTCGATAAGATGTACCAAACCATCAAAAAAGCCTTCTTATTAGCAGGAATCCCAGCAGATAAAGCAGAGATTTGCGCCCGAACGCACACCGAGACCAGTCGGGATGGAGTCTATTCCCATGGTCTAAATCGGGTACCGAGGTTTTTGGATTTTGTGTCGAAAGGCTGGGTAGATGTGCAGGCAGAACCTAGTTTAGACGTGAATCTAGGCTCCATCGAAATATACGATGGCAACATGGGTATAGGTGTCACCAATTCCATTTTCGCCATGGACAGGGCTACGGAAATTGCCAAGCAATATGGCTTGGGATTGGTTTCTTTACATAATACCACCCACTGGATGCGGGGTGGATCCTATGGCTGGCAAGCTGCTGAAAAGGGCTTCATGGCCATTTGTTGGACCAATACCGAATCCTGCATGCCGGCATGGGGTGCTACCTCAGGTGGCATCGGCAACAATCCTTTCATCATGGCCATTCCCAGAAAAGAAGGACATGTAGTGTTTGATATGGCTATGTCGCAATACTCCTATGGAAAACTGGAAACCACCCGATTAAAAAATGAAAAATTACCCTATCCAGGAGGATTTGACCAAGACGGGAACCTGACGGATGAGCCCACTCCCATAGAAGCTACACGAAGAATTTTACCGACGGGATATTGGAAAGGCTCCGGCTTAGCCATCATGTTGGATTTGTTTTCGGCCATCCTCTCCAAAGGAAGAACCACCGCCGATATCGATTTAGTGGGCAAGGGCGCCTGCGGAGGCTGTTCCCAAGTTTTTATTGCGATTGATCCCTTAAAAATGAATGATCAAAAGTTCATAGATGAGGCATTGGAACATACCATAGCTCAACTTCGAAATTCTACTCCTGTAACCGAAGGTGGCGAAGTGAATTATCCGGGCGAAAGATCTCTCAAAACAAGAGCGGAAAATTTGCAAAAGGGCATCCCTGTGGATGATGGCGTTTGGCAGCAAGTACAGGCATTGAGTCAAGCTCAATAAGTGGAAACCTTATAAGCGTAGTCTCCTAAACGGTAATAGCCTGATGAATTTCACCGGCTATTACTTAGGCTGGAAATCACAAAAATGGAGGCTATTTCCCTAAGGAAAAAGCTACTGGCTGTACTATTTGGGAAACTACCGACACATCATTGCTTTTGGCAGGAATCCACTTGCCTGACTCCCTAATGATTCTGACTGCTTCCTCGCCTAAACCAAAACCTGGCGATCTCAGTACTTTGATGTCGGAAAGGCTGCCATCTACTTCTACCGTGAATTGGACATAAGCTTTACCGGAGATATTGGCTTTTTTAGCTTGCTCAGGATATTGTAAGTGGTTCAACAGGAATGCTTGAAAAGCACTCGCTCCACCTGGATATGAAGCAGGTTCCTCTATCACCGAACTAGCTTCAGAAGCCGGGGAATTTTTCTTGGTGATAATCTCCACTACTCCATTTTTACCTTCCTGACCATACTGACTAATGGCTTGACTGCCTTTCAAGACATTGACAGAAAGAATATCGGCAGGGTTAATCTGGTTTAAAAGGACATTCTTTTGAATTTTCCCGTCAATAACATAGAGTGGTGGAACCGGAGGAGGGGGCGGTACTCCAGGAGTGGCTGGATGGGCGAGCGGCGGTGTTGGAGGTGGAGGAAGAAGTCCATGCACACCGGGTTTCCCGGGTTTACTGGGCTTATTCGGAGCATTTTTGACAGCAGTAATGCTGATTTTAGGAGCCGCAGAAATTTCTGGTTTTTCTTGGGCTCTTACTTGCAATGAGAATATGGCGATCGCCAGGAAGGCAATGGGTAATGCCAACACCTTTCTGGCATATTCATATGAGGTATTTTGGGATGTTGTTAACATGACAATTCTTCGTTTAATGGATGAATAATAAAATGAATGACTAGGATTCAAAAAGTGATTTCCATAGTGGGATTGTAAAATCATTTGGGCAAAAGCCTGCACGTTATTGCTTCCCACAGCCTCTTGGTCAGCAATGAATTCATGAATATTTTGTAACTCTCGATGGATAAGCCAATTAAACGGATTAATCCAAAACACCGAGGTAATGATTTGACAAATGATCCGGTCGATCGTGTGTTTTTGTTGAATGTGGGTCAATTCATGCTTGAAAATGGCCTGCCCATGCTCCTCTGTGAGTGAGATTGATTTTTTCCAAAAGAGAAGTTGTAGGAAGGAAAAGGGAGCCTCCTCCTCTTCTGTCTCAATGAATAGAATCCCTTGCATGGGAATACTTGGATAGCGCATTTTCAATTGATAAATCCGAAACACTTGATAGATAAAATAGCTCACGAGTGCTATGGATATCAAACAAATAATCCCCGTGACATAATCCAACCAAGGTAAATTGATCCAAGAGACATGCTCAGGTTGGGCACTAGCTGAGGCTGCCACCAGATAAATCACTTGGCCTGCACCTTGGATTTGCTTTTCGTCTACAGAAAAAATGGAGAAGGGTAAAATTGGGATGACTAGACTCAACAACATACTGATCAACAAATAGAATCGGTTGTATTGATGGAAGCGATTATTCCGAAGGACCAACACATAGTAGGCATAGAATATCCCCGATATCAAGCTACTTTTAAATAGGTAGATAAAAAGTGCGTTATTGATCATCACCTTTAGATTTTAATTGATTAAGCAGCAATTCTAAATCCTCAATGGACATCTGTTTTTTGTCCACTAAAAAAGACACCACATTGGCGTAGGAGCCCCCAAAAAATGATTCCGTCAAACCAGCTATGCGCTGACCCGAATATTCTTGTTTGCTAACTTTAGCCATATAAAGGTTATTTCGATTCGGGTTTTGAATACTAACAAAATCCTTCTCGACCAGAATTTTCAACAGTGTGGCAATGGTGTTAGAATGAGGCTTGGGTTCAGGTAAAAGCTCAATGATATCCTTCAAAAAGCCCCCCTCTGGCAGGGTCCAAATTACCTGCATGATTTGCTCTTCTGCTTGAGTTAATTTTTTCATGGTTTTCTCTTTGTTGAGCCAAAGGTATAACTAATTTTTTAGTTACAATATTTTTCTAACTATTTTTTTAGTTAAAATTCATTAAAATAATTTGAGCTATTCAATCGGGCCAACAAAAAAAGGCCCCTGATAATCAGGAGCCTTGAAATAACCTTGGGTAAATTACCCTTTTAGAATTTGATACGGTCAGTACCATAAGGCGCTCTTTGAGTCCGACTTAAAAAGCGATTAGCCTCCGCATCGTTCACGAATTGTTCTTTTTTAGCATCCCAATACAGCTTACGCGGTAATTTCATAGCTACATGGGTAATTAAACAAACGGTACATGCTCTGTGACCAACCTCAATCGGGGAGATAGGCTCTTTCCTAGTTTCTATACAATCCAACCAGTTGCCATGCTGCTCATCAGAATGGTATAAATGAATTTCCTTTTCTCCAATGACAGAATCTAAAATAGCGGGATTGGAAGCATCTAGCGCTTTAGCTCTTACTTTAGAAGTTGGGTCTGTTGGCGTTGCGGAATAGTCACCCCTCGACACAAAAATCCAACCTTCCGTTCCCTCGTAACGAATACCATTCGGGAAGCCTCCGCTGGTATACATGGTGATGCCATTGGCATATTCTGCTTTCGCCATGAAGTCGCCATGCACATCCCAAACTCCCGATTTAGGGAATTCGGCTACGGCCTCCACGGAAAGGGGGCCTGTTAATTCCGTATCCATACCCCAGGCGGCAGAATCATAGTGATGCTGTCCCCAGCCGGTGATCATACCCGCCCCAAACTGCTCCATACGTAACCATCCCGGTCTGTCATAACCCACCTGAGGATGTACGCTAAGTTCGGTGTAGGGGATAAAAGGGGTTGAGCCCAACCACATGTCATAATTCAGGCCTTTAGGTACAGGCATTGGCTTTACAATGGGGCCACTTGGGTCTCCTGGGAGCCCCACTTTTACCGTATGTAATTTACCAATCCGTCCATTTCTCACTAATTCAGCAGCTCTGCGGAATTGGCTTGTGGATCTTTGTTGGGTTCCCACCTGCAAAATTCTTCCTGTTTTTTTGATGACTTCAGCTAATTGGCGGCCTTCTTTGATGGTAAGAGAAGTAGGTTTTTGAAGGTAAATGTCTTTGCCCGCTAGAGCTGCCTCCATAGCAGGCTGAGCATGCCAAAAGTCTGGGGTACTAATCATCACCGCGTCAATGTCCTTATTCAATAACATCTCTCGGTAATCATCGTACATTTTCACGTCGATGTAATTACTCTGACCCGTTTTCTTAGTATAGTATTCTTCCACCAGTTTTTTAGTATCCTCCGTTCTGTTTCTGTCTAGGTCACAGACCGCCATAATTCTGGCTTTGTCATACCTCCAGGTGCTAGGCAAATCATGGGTTCTGGCGATACGCCCACAACCGATTTGACCGATATTAATTTTATTGCTCGGAGCATCTTTTCCTCCTAATACATGGGTGGGAACAATGGTAGGAAAACCCAAAGTGCCTACCGCCCCAAGGGCCATGTTATTGATAAATTTTCTCCTTTTCATCATTTTGCAGATATTTTGGTGGCTTGTTTTTGTGCGATGAGAGCTAATTCTGTGGCAAGGAAACAATGTTCCTGAGACATGGCGGTTTCTGTTCTGTTCAATACATCATTCACCAGCAATTCTCCATGAGGAAGTTCTACATTTTTACAATCTATGTACAAAGTCTCTTTTTGAGTGACCAAATATAAATGACTACCCGTACCATGCGGAGAAGCGATGTCGGTATTTTTACGAACCTCCATGTATCCTTCCGTACCCAAAATAGTCAATCTGCCATCGCCCCAAGTATTGAGCCCATCTGGAGTAAACCAATCCACACGGATATAACCTGATCCACCATTTCCACGCAACATTAAATCGCCAAAGTCTTCAAAGTTGGGATATTGAGGATATTTATGATTAGCCACTTGCGAGGCTACCACTTCTCCTCGCGTAGATTTAGTGAAATGAAGGAATTGATCTACTTGATGAGAACCTATATCCGTGATGATTCCACCGTAGTACTTTTTATCAAAAAACCAGGATGGCCTGGATGGAATGCTCATGCGGTGAGGTCCTGTTCCAAGGGTTTGAACTACCTTTCCGATGATGCCTGTTTGAGCCAATTGACTCGCTTTTTCGGTGGCTTTGTTTTCAAATCTTTCCGAATAAGAAATAGAATAAATTCTTTTGGTCTCTTGCTGAACTTTTTTAACCTCGGCCAACTGCTCCAGGCTGATGATACCTGGTTTGTCGACCATGTAATCTTTACCCGCTTTCATCACACGGATGCCTAATGGCGCTCTATCAATCGGAGTAATGGAGCTTAATACCAATTGGATGGAAGGATCTCCCAAAATCTCCGCTTCACTCTTTACCAATTTCGCCGTTGGATATTTTTTGGCAAAATCTTTGATGAGGTCTGGTTCTTTGGCATAGTAAGAAACAAATTCTCCTCCTCCTCGGATAATGGAATTGGCCATGGTATAAATATGTCCGTGGTTAATTCCAATGACACCAAATTTCAATCTGGGTGCAATCACCTTTTCCTGTACTTTAGGAACAAACAAAGATGTTGCGTCTTTGATCGGTGCATTTAAGGAAGGTATGAAGGCAAGTCCGGACAATAAACTGGCATCTTGCAAAAATTTCCTGCGGTTAGAACTATTTTCTCTCATGAGATTATTCCATTTTAAGTGATACTATTTCTAAAAGTAATAATAGTTATAATCTTACTGATATCATCCTTGTTTTGTCTGCAAGAGATGAGGATCAAACAGTCAACGTGGAATCCACTACGATGGTCGTTTTCAATAATCGAGAAATAGGACAATTCGCCTCCGCATCTTTTACTTGAGCCAAGAAAGTATCTTGATCGATTCCTGGCACAGTGGCTTTTAAGATTAATCGAGACTCAATAATGCTGCCTTCTTCCATTTTAATTTGTCCTTGGACATCCAAGACTTTGGGAGGAAAGCCTGCGCCTGTCAGGTTGAAACTCAACTTCATAGCAAAGCAGCCTGCATGTGCCGCAGCTACCAATTCCTCAGGATTTGTTCCAATCCCATCTTCAAATCGAGTATTGAAGGAATACTGAGTATGACTTAACACACCACTTTGGGTACTTAACACCCCTTTACCTTCTTTTCCGGTTCCTTGCCAAACGGCATTTGCTTTTCTGATCATAGCTAGATTTATTTTTGAATTAGAGAATTTCAATATGGTTCAATATTACTCTTTTTCTCTTACATACAATCAAATTCGCCTTGGCATATTTGGGAAGAGGAAAAAAATGATGGAATCGTTTTTTCCGCACATTCCTAGTTGATACCTGCTACTCATTGGGAACTATTTGATATAACATTCCATCCACCTTGGTGATGATGTATAACTCTCCTTGCGCGTCCTGTCCCAAACGTAAATCCGCTTTATTAGATTTGGATAATTCCTTTAGCGTTACTTCCTTACCTTCCAAACGAAGCTTCAATTCTCGAATGCGCGCTTGACTTCCTTCCTTGATTTCAGAAATGGGGATATAGAATATTCGTCCCCGAACAATCTCCCCGAAAATATATTTTCCTCGCAAAGCAGGAATAGCTTTTCCGGTATATTCAAATCCGCCCATCATGGCATTTCCCTCATCATGGTCAAACTGGGCTATCGGATAAGTATATCCCATCTTGGCATCATCTTTGGGAAGTGGATAAACGGTATTGGTTGTCGAGCTAGGATCAATCGCAAAGGTGCCTTCACGTAAAGGCCAACCATAGTTTTTACCTGCTTGTAAAAGGTACAAGGACTCGATGTTTCTTTGGCCAATATTTGACACGATGATTCTCCCGTCTTTGAGCCAAGAAATACGGTTAGGATTTCGAAATCCCTGAGCGAAGACTTCATCCAAGCCCTTTTTACCAACAAATGGATTAGAGGCAGGTATGCCATACTTCCCATTTTGGCTATTTCTTCCCAAGGGATCTATTCTAAGCACTTTCCCCCAAGCATGTTCGATGTTGTTGGGAATGAAACCGCGCCTTTGTTCCAAAGCTCCCCCGTCACCCATTCCAATGTACAGCAATCCAAAGTCTTGATCCCCGACTTTGGCATAAGGGTTAAAAGTGATTTCTTGCATGCCATGGATTTGATCAATCACATTAACCCGCATGATTTCTCGCGATTTCCCCTGAACGGTAGCGGATTTCGCATCATCCAACGTCCATTCTGTAATAATCCATTGCAGTTTCACACGAAGGCTATCGCCGTAAGTAAAGTCGGCAGGGCCTTTGATTTCAGGCTCTGTATGGGTCGTATAAAAGAGTTTATTTTGAGCAAAAAGAGGATGAAAAGCAAAGCTACCGAGGCCCGTTGCCATTCCCGGTTTATTGGTAAAATGCGGAAAGTACTTTGAAATATCTAAGTACTCACTTAATTCATTTTTTGAATTCAATAGGTATAGTTTTCCCTGTAAATCCGAAATAACACGATCCTTGGTGATGGGATGAAAGGTCATTTTATTGATCCTGGTTTTAGGCTCGGTCGAGTTTGTAATAGGGAATTGAATGACCTTTTTCAGGTTAATTGTTTCTCCAGAAAAAGCGATTTTAGGCACAATGGGATTTTCCAGCGCTAATTTTCCTTTGGTATTAGGAAGTTTAGGTGCAGGTTTTTCTAAAATATAGGCAATCACATCTTGTATATCCTGAGGATCCAGATGATTAAAGCCTGGCATATAGGATTTGAATTTCTTGAATTTATCTTGAGCTCTCGCCACCTGCGCATCAATCATACCTTTGGGATTATTGATGAAATCTATCAGGTATTGTTTATCAACTACTCCTTTTAGACCGCCTAATTGGGGGCCAATTCCATCCTCTTTGAAATTGTGGCAGCTAGCACAGTTCATTTCAAAAACTTGTGCGCCACGGTTTATTTGTTGAGAAATTCCTGAAAATGAAATAGCCCAAAGAGGCAAAACAAAAACGAAAAAACGAAGGAATACTACGGATGATGGAAGAATTTTCATAGGTTAAATAAAGCCGATGTAGGCTTTTTACTAGCAAAGAAAGAAAATGGAAAACTTTACTTTATCCTTGCCTTTCCTTCTTCTGACATGATGGATTGAGGATTTCTATGTAAAGTTTTGATAAAATGTACATTTCTAAAGCGTAAGGCCGACCAATCTTCATCTATAGCCACCTGACTTACTGGCTCAAATCCGATCTCCCCCATGGGTTCCCAACCCTGATCACGATTAAAGTCACAACGATATTTTTTGGAACTTCCTTTGGGATAGCACATCCAAATGGTCGCATCTCCTACGATTTTTTGTTGCACAGATTTGGCAAATTCTTGAATTTCCATTTTTTGGGTAACAAAAACTAAAGCATAGTTCACTTGATCTACTTGATTCAATGAGCTAATTACTCGAGATTCCTCTGGTAATTTTTCCAAGGCTAATTGGAAGGATGCCGGCGCTCCCAAAACAAGTACTTCGGACTGTTGCTTAAAAGCAAGTTTCTTAAATAATGGATCGATCATTTCAATTTCTCTTTGGCTAAATCAGTAGGTAATCCATCCAAACTTTTCATATTATTTTCTAGCATATATTCTTCCATTTTCTCTGCACCCATTTGTTCGCTCCAAGTAAAATAAATATCTCGTTCTCCTTGATAATCATACATAGGAACACCGTATCCGCAGGAAGTTTGAACTAAATCTATGTTGCCAACAATGATCTGCCTGGTACTAGAAATCAAATTGAAATGCGGTGCATATTCATCCCAAAGTGGGGAATTAGGTAATATCGTGAAACCTTTACCATAAAGGCGCAAGATGTTGGGGGTTTTATCGAAAGAACAAAACATGAAGGTTATTCTTCCATTTTCCAGGGTGTGGGCTGAGGTCTCATTACCTGAACTGATAAGGTCCATATATGCCACCGTTTGCTTGCTAATCACTCGAAACGAATCCAAACCTTTCGGAGATACATTAACACGTCCGTCATCACGTAATGGTGCAGTACCAACAAAAAATAGGTGCTGCTTTTCTATAAAATCTTGATGAGCCTTAGAGATAGATGGATAAAATTTGCCCATGGGAAATAGCTTAGTTTGGGTAAATATAAAATTTAATTTCTCAGAAAATACATTACCCTTTGTTGGAAAGATTTGATTTTAAACGATACAAATATGGGGCTTTACTTTTAGCTCCTGTGAATTTTTTGTCCAACCTTTCCAAGATATTCAAATCCAAGATTTTTTTCTGAAAATTATTGGCGGGGAAGGGTTTATCGTAAACCGTTTCGTACAATTCCTGCAACTCCCTCATGGTGAAGGTTTCAGACAAAAGGTTGTTGAAAAGCAATTTTTTGTCCAGATTGTCCCGAAGTACCTCAAGCCCTTTTTCGGCCATTTCACGGTGGTCAAATATCATGTGAGGCAGATCTTGACTATCATACCAATCGCAGCTTTCATCTAAGTCAATTTTTTTAGGAATGACCTTTTCGAAATCAACCAAAGCATAATATGCAATACTTACTAAGCGCATTTTTTGATTTTTCTCATTGATGGGGGGCTCCACATCTGGATATAATTCCTTGGCCAGGTGGGAGAATAATTGAAAATCTTCATCGGAAATTCGATTAGCCCGCCCAAACGTCCCCAATTCCTCCAAATAGACATCTTCTATCCCCGTTCTTTCAAACAATACCCTTTTGGCTGCGTCTTCAATATCTTCTTCTTGTAATACAAATCCCCCGGGAAGTGCGTAAATATCCTTTTCAAGCTTCAATTTGCTTAATATGAGCTTGAGCTTTTTGTGATGAAAACCGAAGATCACACAATCAACGGTCAGTTGGGGTATATGTTTAGAGGATTTCAAGAAAATATTTTTTACTAAGTTATTGACAAATTTTTAGAAGAAACAGTTTTTATCAAAGTCATTTTCTAAAAAATAGAAAATCAAAATATTTTACTACATTTGGCTAAATTATCAATTTGATACAAAGATATCTTTCGTTCATTTTGATTCCACAGGGTAGAAACTCTATAATTTAATACATACAACAATGAAAAAAGCTAGTTTAATTTTAGGCCTATTCCTCCTTGGTGGGCTGTCTGTACATGCTCAAGTGACCACAGGGCAAAATGTAGCTGTGGTATCCACAGATGCTGGTAAGGTTAGAGGTTATGTTCATGGGGGTATTTATACCTACAAAGGAATTCCATACGCGGAGGCTGGTAGATTTGAAACGGCACATAAGCCAAAGCCATGGAACGGTGTTCGCAGTTCTTTGAGCTATGGCCCAGTAGCCTATTTAATGACGCCAACCACACAGGTGGCTGACGAATCAGAATTTGTGTATAATCACTCTTGGGGTTATCCTAATGAGGACTGCATGCGTGTAAATGTCTGGACTCCGGGCATCAATGATGGGAAGAAGAGACCCGTATTATTTTGGATTCATGGAGGAGGATTTACCTCAGGTTCTTCACAAGAATTACCCTCTTATGATGGAGAAAATTTAGCCAAAAAAGGAGATGTCGTGGTCGTGTCTATCAACCATCGCCTGAATATTTTGGGCTATTTAGACTTATCTGCCTATGGGGAAAAATATAAGACCTCGGCCAACAATTCCATTTTAGACATGAAAACTGCTCTGGAATGGGTTAAAAACAATATCAGTCAGTTTGGAGGAGACCCAGGTAATGTGACCATCTTTGGCCAATCGGGTGGTGGAGCTAAAGTAAATACCTTGATGGCCATGCCATCTGCTAAAGGGCTATTCCACAAAGCCATCAACCAAAGTGGTGCATTCACTACTAATATGATGGATAAATCGGTCACTCAAGCCATCACCAAAGAGGTATTAAACATTTTACATATTGATGAGAGTAAGGTAGATAGTTTACAAAAAGTACCATTCCCCGTATTGGCATCGGCGGGTCAGAAAGCATTGCAAGCCGTTTCTGCACAACTAAAAGCTGCAGGTAAAGCTGTTGGAGGTTTTGGATTAAGCTGGGGACCTAGCATAGACCCGAACCTTTTACCTTACCAACCGATGTCCGCAGAAGCCATGGAGCTTTCTAAAAATGTCCCATTGATGATTGGAACAGTGAAGAATGAATTCATGCCAACCTTATTTTCTGGCATTAGCCATGATGCCTCCATGGCAGAAGTAGAAGCCTACTTGCAAAAAACTTATGGCGCCAAGGCTGAAGCCTACAAAGCGGCAGTACGCAAGGCATATCCTGCCGATACCAAACCCACAGATTTAATGGATGTGGATACCCGTTTCAGACCGGGTGCGGTAGATCAGGCAAATATTAAATCGGCCCTTGCTGGAGGTGCTCCCGTTTATATGTACTTGTTTACTTGGCAATCTCCGGTGATGGATGGTAAGTACAAGGCCATTCACTGCATCGAATTGCCGTTTTGTTTCAACAATATCGCGCGTTGTGAAGAAATGACTGGGGGTACCAAAGAAGCCTATGCCTTAGCCGACAAAATGAGCCAAGCTTGGATAAATTTTGCTCGTTTAGGCAATCCAAACCACAAAGGGTTACCGAATTGGCCTACCTATAATGCAACAAATACCTCAACCATGCACTTCGATAATACTTGCACCGTTAAGCCACAATTGGACAAGGAGTTATTTCAACTAGTTAAATCTAATTAGTTCGTAAGCGTTTTCGAATAAATAGGAGCCCCGATATTTTCGGGGCTCTTTTATGGCATTTAGCTAAGCCCGGCAAGTTAATTTCCCTAGAGAATGCATAAATTGGGGGATTAATTTAGGAAGCATGAATCTGTCCCTGTACCAAGTAGACGCCTTTACGAATCAATTATTTGCCGGAAATCCTGCTGCCATTTGTCCCTTAGAAGAATGGTTGGCAGATGATATCATGCAGAAAATTGCCGCAGAAAATAACCTAGCAGAAACGGCATTTTTTGTCAAACGGGGCAAGCACTACGAAATACGTTGGTTTACACCCACCGTGGAGGTGGATCTATGCGGTCATGCTACCTTGGCAGCTGCACATGTCCTGTTTCATTGTTTAGGAACAGATACTGATGAAATTATATTCTTTTCGCCACGAAGTGGAGAATTACGGGTTGCAAGGCAAAGAGATTTACTGACTTTAAACTTTCCTGCAGATCAGGTGCAGCCTGTTGATTTCGATTGGGCATCTTTTCAAGGTTTAAATCAAGTGGCTCAACAGGTTTACCGTGGCAAAACTGATTTTTTATTCATCTATGAGAAGGAAGAGCAAGTTGCAGAAATGGCCCCTAATTTTTTAGAAATCGCCAAGCTGCAAGCTAGAGGAATCATTATTACCGCTCCGGGAAATGAAGTAGATTTTGTATCTAGATTTTTTGGTCCACAGTCAGGAATTAATGAAGACCCAGTCACAGGCTCTGCGCATACGACATTGACACCCTACTGGGCCAAAAGACTACAGAAAAATCAATTAACAGCTAAACAACTTTCTCCTCGAGGAGGGGATTTATCCTGCGAACTTAAGGGAGACCGAGTGACTATCAGTGGAAATTGCGTGTTGTATATGGTCGGTGAGATATTCGTGTAAGCTGACCATCCTTTTTGAGATCAATAGAATTATCCCTAGACTGAATATCCCAGTCAATAAGTTGTTGTCATATCGTCTTCCACACAGATAATAAAGTCAGCGATACGCTTATTTTCCTGTGTCAACACTTTAATTTCCTTCTGACTTACCGTAGCAATGGTCGCAATTTTAATGGTAGGTTTTGCCAATTTCAGATACCAGGAGATCCCTTCATAATTTTCAGAATGATACGAACCATTTACATGGATAAAAAGCTGAGGTTCTTCCCAATTTTTCACTATAAAATGAGCCATCGTCGCATCCTTCAAAGCCTGTGCTTTAGGCATATTGGGCGTGGAATGACCAGGCATCATGTTCAACATTTTTAGATAACCAGGTAAGTTAGCATCGTAAGGAATGGGCAATGGCGCCATCCACGATTTTTCTTCGCTTGTCAATGAATTCAATGCCTCAAAACCACCCTTAGATACCATGCTAGCATATTTTCTGGGTACATTGGTGGCAATAAATTTCAATTGATTTTCTTTGGCGAAATTCACTAAAGGTGCATAATCCGTCTTATAATTTTTCCAAAGTCTTGCAGAAGAATCTAGTGACTTGGCGGTGATTTTTCCAGCTACATAGGCCGACAAAGCCCCTTGATTATCTTGTTCAAACATTTCTGCTCCCAAAACCAGCTTGCGCTTCGAAAAGCAGGATGTAATTATTTCCAATTCCAACCAATGACTGATGGGATTATTGTGTAACTCCCCGATTAACACCACGTCTTGTTTTTGTAATTGCTTGATCATTTTATGATAAGACACTTCCCTCCCTTGGGCATTAAATAATCGATAGGCAGGTTTGTCCTTAGCTAATATGGGAGCTGAGAAAAAAAGTATTACCCAAAAACAAAGGATGATTTTCTTATTCATGTGTGTTTAGCTGTTGAGTGAATACAAATTAGGATAAAATATTATGATTTATACATTCCCATAAAAACAAAAAGCGGCCACAAAGACCGCTTTTACCTGATTCAAGAAATGAATTTATTTTACTGGAATTAATAGACTCTTATTTTCCCAGCCAAAAGCAATTCCTGAAGGAACAACCTTATATTCCAAGGCCTCTTTGAATTCAGAATTACCTGGCTTTACCGAAATAGTAAACACATCCTTTTCTGGGTTGCGAGTAGTTTCCCCTCCTCTTTTAATGCCCCATTGGCCCACTTCTGTATTAAAAATAACTTGCCAATCACCTTCTGTTGGCAACATGTAAATACTGTATTTACCTTTGGGAAGCATATTATCTCCTACTTTCACATCTGCGTCTGTCTCAATCATGGTGGCGGTATTAGCCCCTGCTCTCCAAACTTTTCCATAAGGAACTAGTTCTCCCCAAATTTTTCTACCCTTAACGGATGGACTGCTGTACACAATGGAAACATTGGCTTTTCCAATCGTCCCCGTTGCGGTTACCTTAGGACTCTGTGGCGGACGAGGAGCGTCCTGCGCCATAGAAATTGTCGTGAAAGACAAAATACTTACTAGAATAAGTAATGGTTTGAATAATGGATTGATTTTCATAATGATATGTGTGTTTATTGTTTTGAACTCTTTTCAGTTAATTCCTCATAGGCCATTTGGAAATTGTTCTTTAAGAAGTCTCCATTCATCCCTTGAACTCCATTTACTGCCGTTAACTTCATCACCTCCTCCTTTGTTTTACCACTTTTAATTTCAGATGAAACATGAATGATTAATTTTTCCAAATAATCCGTTAATGCCAACAAATCTTCCTTCTTACAAGTAAGCTCCGTTGGGTTAAAAGCATGCCCGTAGGTAAAAATGGTGTCCTTGTCGAATTGCTTCTGAATTTTGTCATTGACATGTATCCAATTGGCAATACTTGCCCCAGCACTTCGGTCAATGATCGGGTAGCGCTTATTACCGAATAAATCCCCCAAATGAACCACATTAGCATGTTCAAAATGAATGGCAATATCTCCATTCGTATGGGCTGGACCAAAATAATACGCTTTAATACGTTCTTTACCTATTTTGGCAGTCCATGTATCTTGAAAAGTTTCTGTTGGATAAAACTGCTTATCCTGTGTCTTGGCCTTTTCCGCTGCCGCTATCTGATTTTTCAAGGAATTTTCATGCGCCACGACACGCTTTACTAGCCCTTTAAATGAAATATTCCCAGCGGTATGATCACCATGATGGTGCGTATTCATTAACAATTGAATTTTATCATCAGACTGCTTTTTCAAATCATCGATTAAATGTTGGGATTGTTCCGGAAACTGAGTATCAATCACGGCATATCCATCTTTACTTTTCAGTACGGCAATGGTGCCTCCTCGTTCACTAAACAGTGAAATCCCTCCTCTCAATTCCTTCCAGGTAAATGCTGGCCCCTGCAACAAACTTGATTGAGCCAATAGAGAATCTTTAGTTCCCCAAAGCAAAGATAGTAGCAAGGTATTAGCGGAGCCTTGAATAAATTGTCGACGTTTTAACATGTGTATAAGAGTATAGTAGATTAAAAATCAAATGTAAATTCCTCTTTCAAATAGCGCTAAAAATTGAGACCAATACCCCTTGTAATCTTATCAAAAGAGAAATTATGGTCTATTTTTATTTGTCAGCTTGTTGATTCAAGGTATTCTCAATCCTTGAATCGGGCATTATCCATAAAACTGCAATGCCGTAAAAAATGATTAAACTGACAATTGGATAAAAAAAGGCTAAAATTATTCCTGAAAAATACCCGGTGGTAGATATCCTTTCCTTCCATCGGTCTGCCAAGGCTTGACCAATATTGGATTCCTTTCCTTCGTGTTTCACCGCCATTTTCTCCAACAATAAAAAGGCCAAAGCACACATAAAAAGTACAAATCCATACATGGCCACCGTATTTTCGGCGAAGTGGTTTTCTCCCATCCATGCGGTTACAAACGGAAGTAGTGATAACCAAAAAAGTAAGCATAAGTTGGCTAAAAGGACTTTCCCATTTACTTTTTCAATGGCCTGAAATAAATGATGGTGATTATTCCAATAAATGCCCACATAAATGAAGCTGAATAAATAGGAGAGAAACTTAGGAATCAAAGGCTCTAAAGCCTGGAAGCTTGCTCCGTGGGGTACTTTTAACTCCAATACCATAATAGTGATGATGATAGCCAATACGCCATCACTGAAAGCTTCTAATCGATTGGTAGTCACAGGAATATTTTTTTGAAAAGGTATAAAAAATCAACTGATTTCTATGCATTGGAACTTTGTTTTTTACCTACATATAAACCCAGCATCACCATTAAGGTCCCCACAATGGTAAAGATAGATATGGGTTCCGCACTGAAGAAATAAGCAAATAGGTATCCAAAGACAGGACATAGGAATATCCACATGGAGGCGGCGATGGGGTCCTTATCAATCATATAGAACCAGAGTCTAATGGCTAAAATGGAAACTGGAAATATTAACCAAGCGGCAGAAAGGAAAAATCGTAAATCGAAATTAGCCTGATCAAAATCCGCGAAATACAAGGTAAAAGGCAGTAAAAATATCCCTCCTAGGAAAACTTGCCAGCCATTAATGACTAGGGCATTTAAGGACCAGGAAGTTTGAACATAATAGACCGTGGCCAAAGAAACGGTCATGATTCCAGCAATTAAAATAAGTAAACCCTTCCCAACTTCCCCCTCTAGATGTACTTGGGGAAAGGAGGCAATGAGGATGCCTGTTAAACCCAACATTAAACTTATCAAATCTTTACTGCTGGGTTTCTTCTGAAGAAATAAAGCAGAAAAAAGGGTTATGAATAAAGGATTTGTAGCCGTGGCTAAACTTCCAATTCCGGGACTAATATATTTAATGGCCAATACAAATGCGCCCAAATATAAAGTGGAATTTAAGAGACCAAATAAAGCCAATTGTTTGATTTCCTTTCCATTAGGGACAAGTCGATTTTTGAATGAAAAAAGGTAGGAGAAGAGTAGTAAACTAATACCTGCTACGATGAGTCGAAAGTTCGCGAGTATAAAAGGATGAACAGATTGTATGCCTAATTTAGTCGCAACAGCGGCGGAAGACCATAAAATAGAAAACAAAATGCCCGCCAACAGGTTTTTCATATATTAATCACTCGATAAATCTAACTCATACCTATTTATCATAGAATCTGGTTAGGAAGCAAGAACGAATTTAAATTGAATACTTCGGAAATTAACGAAAGCATTATTCTTTTAAAATAAACTATTTAAAATCATATTTTGGGATTAATTTTGCGTCCCTTTACACACACATACCCAACCACATGTCAAAGCAGGCAAACCGGACTAAAATTATTTTAATTCTCGGAATTTTATCAGCCATCGGTCCCCTGTCGATTGATATGTACCTTCCTGCCTTTAAAAATATGGCAGCAGCTCTGCATTGTACGCAAGAGCAAATGGGTTACACTTTATCCAGCTTCTTTTTGGGAATTTGTTTGGGGCAATTGGTCAATGGCCCTGTGTTGGACCATTTTGGAAGAAAAAATGTCTTGTACGTGGGCTTAAGTATTTATGTGGTTAGCTCCTTTGGTTCTGCGTTCTCATATACGGTAGAACAATTAATCGCTTGGCGATTCTTTCAAGCCATTGGAGGAAGTATAGGCATGGTAGCGCCCAATGCAATCATTCGAGAAACCTTTAAAGAATCGGAAAGGCCCAAAATTCTTTCCTTGATGATCCTTATTTTAGGGGTTTCTCCCATTTTAGCTCCTTCCTTGGGAAGCTTACTTTTAACCATCACCCATTGGAATATCATCTTTATCCTGTTGGGAATTATCACCTTACTCATCATATTTTTAATTCGAAGCTGGCTTCCTGAAAAAATTAATAAGCATCCGAGAGGACCATTTAAATTGGATACTATTTTGACCTCCTATCGGTCCCTTTTTGCAGAAAAGCAATTTTTAACCTTTGCCACCGCAGGGGCCATCGGTTCGGGTTGTATTTTTACCTTTGTTTCAGGGGCACCACTGACGTTCTTGAATTTTTATCATGCGGACGAAAAGCAGTTTGGTTGGATATTTGCCATGGTCGCTTCAGGCATCATCGGGGCAAGTCAATTCAACCATTGGGTGTTAAAACGCTTCACAAGCCAACAGGTTCTTTCATTCATATTACCCCTACAATTATTGCTGGGAATTTTACTTGCCACTCTCTCCAAGTTTGGTATAATTAATATTCAAATGAATATTTTCCTCCTATTCTGCATTTTAGCTTGCCAGGGATTGTTATTTCCCAACATTATCAGCATGGCCTTACAGCCATTTCATGAAGGGGCAGGGGCAGCCTCTGCCATGATGGGGGCATTGCAAATGGCCTGGGGATCCATTTGTGCTACCCTATTAGGTTTGTTGTTTGATGGCACTCCATTTACCATGGCCATTATCATGGTGTTTTGTGCCACTATAGCCAATGTAGTCTTATTTATAATTGGGAAAAAGTATTTGACTGGTCGCTCGGAAGAATTTATAGAGAACCTTTCAATAGAGTAAAGAGTAGATCTTTCAAATATTTTTCTACAAATACTTGTTTGTTTTCAGTACCACAATCCGTCAATTTGGGTAGATACATACTGAAGAATAATTGTGAATGAGAGGTTTCAATCAAGGTACTGCTGAGAGAATGAGGAAATAAATAGGAAGGATCATAAGCCTGAATCAAACGGGAAATCCGTTCACAGAGATCTTTATAAGGCTTAAAAACTTCATGCTGATTAATTTCTTTCACTTCTTTCACTAAATAAACCTTACTACTTTCAGCGATGACTATTTGGTGTAAATAATTTTTATTGTAGTCTGTTTGCCCCGCACTTTCGGGAAGGTCTCGAGTTAATAATTCCACCAGCTTTTCCAATTTGGACCTGGAATCTGTGACAGGCTCTAATTGAAATACCACTAAGTATTCCATATATGACCAGTACCAATTTAAAATATAAAGTAACAAGCGATGTTTATTCTCAAAATATCGGTAAATCGTAGCCTCTGTCGTATTCATAACAGAAGCTAATTTTTTAAATGTAAAATGCTCAAAACCCAATTCAAAGATTAAATCAATGGCATGTTTCACCATCTGCTTGCCCAATTCTGAACTTTCTGGATCGCGCAAATAGATTTTACTATTGACTCTAAAACTCAATGAATAATCCATATCTGAAAAAAAATTTCACAAACATAAAATATATAAAGACTATCACAAAATATTTTTTTATTTTATTCGTAATAGCAATACTATTATTTAAAAAAGTGTTTATTTTTGCTCCCGAAATATAAATTATATGTCAAAAAAGAACCCTATTGACCGAATAGTTAAGCTACTGGCAGATCACAAAAAAGAGGTTACCTCCATCTATTTGTTTTCTATCGTGAGTGGATTAGTCAATTTAAGTCTCCCCTTGGGCGTTCAATCCATCATTGGTTTTGTCTTGGGTGCCACCATGGTCACTTCCATCTACATATTGATTTTTTTCATTGTGTTGGGAGTGTTTCTAGTAGGGCTACTCCAAATCAACCAAATGAAAATTATCGAGGCTATTCAGCAACGGATATTCACTCAATACTCTTATGATTTCGCCGTCAAAATCCCCAAAATGGATTTAATGAAAAATGATAAGTATTTCATCCCTGAGAAAGTATCTCGTTTTTTCGACATCGTCAACATCCAAAAAGGATTTGCCAAATTACTTTTAGACATCCCGATTGCGAGTGTACAAATCATCTTTGGAGCGATTTTATTATCCTTATATCACCCATTTTTTATCGTTTTTAGTTTAGTTCTTTTATTGATGCTTGGTTTCATATTATATGTCACCAGTGAGGTAGGTATCCAAACGAGTATCGAAGAGTCCAACCACAAATACAGTGTGGCTAGCTTTTTTAGTGAAATAGGTAGAACCTTAAAATCCTTCAAATTCAGTCAGGGTTTTTCCTTGAATATCAAGAAGACGGATGTCAATGTAAGCAAGTATCTATTAGCTAGAACCAAGCATTTCCATGTATTGCTATTTCAGTACAAAACCTTAGTCACTTTCAAGGTGGTGTTGACAATCATCATGCTTTCCTTGGGTTCCTACCTTTTGCTAAACCAACAATTGAACTTGGGAGAATTCATTGCTGCCGAAATTGTTATATTAATGGTCATTGGGGCGGTGGAGAAATTGATCACCAGCTTGGATAGTGCTTATGATGTCATTACTGGATTAGAAAAATTAGCCAGTGTCACAGAAAGTCCCATGGAGTCTTCGGGGCAGTTGGAGCTTCATTCCAATAAGGGTTTGGAAATTGAACTCAAGCAATTGAGTTTTCAATTTGAACCTGAAAACAAAATATTTGATCACTTTTCGGTGCACATCAAACCAGGAGAAAAAGTTGCTGTGCTAGGTCAAGAAGGTGCTGGTAAATCCATGTTACTCCGCTTACTTACCGGAAATTATCAAAATTTCAAGGGGTCCATTTTAATCAATCACATACCTGTCCAAAACTACAATCTGCTAAGCTTAAGGAAACAAACGGGCGTGCTTTTGCATGGCCAAGAGATTTTCGGTGGAACGGTTTGGGAAAACATTAGCCTGGGCCAAGAAGAGGTAAGTCCTGAACTCATCATTGAAACCGCCAAGCGATTAGGTTTCGAACATTTCATCGCGCATTTTCCGAAGGGTTTTGATCATGTCATTGAGCCAATTGGTAAAAAGACCCCTCAAACCATCATCAAAAAGATATTGTTGCTAAGAGCCCTATGCGGAAGTAAAAACTTATTGTTGTTAGAAGAGCCTTGGAATGGATTAGACCAAGCCAGCGCAGAAAAACTTAAATCCTATTTATTAAGTCCTGCGAATCAAGCCACCACGATCATTGTTTCCAATGACCCAGTCTTTGTAAGCGCCGCGGATCAACAAATCAACCTGTAATATGGAAAACTTCAAGTCATTTAATCTTATATACAAACAAGGGAAAAGCACCGAAATCCGATTTTGGTTTATAGGTCTCTTGATTTTAAGCATTGCCATCATCTTTTTACCCTGGACACAAAACATTCAAACCAAGGGGAATATCACTAGCTTATACCAAGAACAAAAACCTCAAAAAATTTATAGTCCGATTGCCGGTAAAATCAGTTATTGGAGAGTAAAAGAGGGAGATGTAGTGAATCAAGGCGATACCTTGGTAAAAATTACGGAGATTAAAGAAGATTACCTTGACCCCAATTTAATAGCCAGAACTCAGGACCAATTAAATGCCAAAAAAGGTTCTTTGGAATATTATATTCAGAAAGTACAAGCCACGGATGCCCAAATAGCCAACTTAAGGCAGTCTAAAAGCTTGAAAAAAAGTCAATTGGAAAATAAACTTAGGCAGTTAGATCAAAAGATTACAGCGGAGAAGGCGGAATTTACGGCAGCAAGTAATGAACAAAATTTGGCCAAAGACCAGTTGGATCGCTACCAGCAGATGTACAAGGAAGGTCTTATTTCTCAAACCCAATTTCAACAGCGAAATGTGACAGCTCAAAACGCTATAGCTAAAAAAATCGCAGCTGAAAACAAGGTAAATCAAACGGTCCAAGAGATTAGTAATACGCAGATTGAACTAAAAAGTGTAGATCAAGAATACGAAGAGAAAATCAACAAGGCGAATAGTGAACGTTTACAAAGTTTAGGACAAATTGAAACGAATAAAGGAGAAGTAGCCAAACTAAGCAATCAGGTTACTAATTATTCCATCAGGAATGGGATGTATTATATCCTGGCACCTCAATCAGGTCAAGTCATCCAATCAAAAAAAGCGGGTATTGGGGAAATCATCAAAGATGGAGAGGAACTACTCACAATCGTTCCGCAAAGTCCCAATTATGCCGTAGAAGTCTTTGTTAGACCAGTAGACCTTCCACTGATTGCGCCTGGACAATCCATCCGATTTATCTTTGATGGATTCCCGGCCATCGTATTTGCTGGCGGATGGCCAGAACAAAGTTATGGAACGTTTTCGGGAAAGATTTTGGTGGTTGAAAATGCGATTAATCCCAACGGTTTATTTCGTGTGATTGTACAGGAAGATGCTCGGTATAAAAAATGGCCGAAACAGATCAAAATTGGTGCTGGTGTTAAAGGTATCATCTTGTTAAATGATGTTCCGCTTTGGTATGAATTATGGAGAAATATCAACGGATTCCCACCTGATTTTTACCAAGCCAAAAACGACAAAAATGCTGCATATGAAAAGTAGATTCGTGGGCTTGGGCTTACTGTTATTGGCACACCTAAGTTGGGGACAGAATAAAACTTTGCACCCAGAGGCTTACTTAAAGATAGTGGAGAAATATCATCCCGTAGCTCGCCAAGCCCAGATTGGAATTAAAAAAACGGATGCTCAAATCCTTCAAGCTCGAGCGGAGTTTGACCCCATCCTTAAACACTACATTACCAGTAAGACCTTGGATGGCACTAGCTATTACCAATACAATTCTCCAGAATTAAATATCCCTACCTGGTACGGAATTGAAGTCAATTCTGGTATTGAAAATTTGCAAGGAGACCGACTTGACCCTAGTCAAACGACTGGACAAACAAGTTACATAGGAATTCAAGTTCCCATTGCCAAAAACCTTTTGATGGATAAAAGGAGGGCTGCTTTGCAACAAGCCAAGTTAATGAATCAAATGGCTTTTGCAGAACAAAGAGTCGTATTAAATCAACTGTTCTCAGATGCCATGGAAGCCTATTGGCATTGGCTAAAATGTTATCAAGTATTGAATGTCACTCGTCAAAACCTAGATGCCGCCAAAAGAAGAATTGATTTTGTGAAAAGAAGCGTAGAACTAGGAGATCGACCTGCCGTGGATACCCTGGAAGCCAACACGCAATTCATGTATTTGGATAACCAGTTTTTGGCAAAATCCTTGGATTATGAGAATGCCATTTTACAATTATCTGCCTTCTTGTGGCAAGAAAATAATAGTCCATTAACTCTCCATAAGGACATTTTACCTGCCGAGGTTTGGGGTGATTATACGCTATTTTCTAATTTCGATTTGAACTTGCAATCCATCCTAGAAAAAGTTGATTCCTTTCATCCTGAAATTCAGGCTTATCAATTTAAAATTGAAGGATTGAATGTGGAAAAGAGATTAAAATTTCAGAGTTTATTGCCCAAAATTGATCTGCAATATAACCACCTAATGAAAGACAAAGCCACCTCTGTGAACACGGCTTTATTTACTAATAATTATCGCTTTGGAATAAAATTTGAAATGCCGCTTCGCTTATCTTTAGGTAGGGGTGAATACCAATCTGCAAAGCTAAAAATCGAAGAAGAAACCATCTTGTTGTCGCAGAAAAAGCAACAAATACAGATTAAAATTAATAGCTATTTCAATCAATTTCAGACACTAAAAAAACAAATTCAAACGCAAGAAAAAGCCGTGTCGAGTTACACGGCCTTAACCAAGGCGGAAGAATCGAAATTCGCTCAAGGGGAGTCCAGCTTATTTCTCATAAACAGCCGAGAAATCAAGGCATTAGAGGCCTCAGAAAAATTACTGGATTTAAAGGCCTACCTGTTTAAAACTGTTTATGCGCTGCAAGCCAGTGCGGGTTTATTGATATAAATTCCCCCCTTTTTTCTATTCAGACTGATATTCTAATATATCGGCAGGTTGGCAATTCAATGCCTCACAAATAGCCTCCAAGGTACTAAAACGAATGGCCTTGGCTTTCCCCGTTTTTAAAATGGACAAATTGGACAAGGTAATATCCACCTTTTCAGATAACTCATTTAATGACATCTTTCGTTTAGCCATCATCACATCCAAGTTTACTACAATAGGCATAACTACACGGTTAATTCGTTTTCAGATTGAATTTCAGCTCCCTTTTTAAATATCTGAGCAAACACAAATACCAAGCCAGAAAGAAACAAGGTTTCACCTCCATTCCAATCCGCTTTGGCTAAGCCCCAACTTTCCTGATAAAGCATCGACACCAAGGAAATAATCCAAATACTCAAAATCAGGAAACTGATTTTTTCTATTCGTTGAGCCACTTCCATGTCAAAGGGACTCTTCAAATTAATTTTTGACAGGACCTGAATTACCTGCTGAGCCACATAAGCTTTGATGGCTAAAGTAGCCACTTGTAAAAAAAGCGTCAAAGTGTAAGCCAAGAAACTTTCTTTTTTCAAATCATATAGGTTCAATCCTTCATAAAGATCTTTGGCCACTTGTTCATTAAATAAGCTTAATGAATAGGTGAAAATGAGTGCTCCACATTTGATAGAAATGCCAATAAATGCTATCCATGAAAATACATTCAGGATTGTTAAAATACGTTCTGTTTTCATCTTAATCATCTTTTGTGTTGATTGTTTGACAAAGATGAATCATTATTTATTGAAAAACAATAAATTTAATATATTTTTCAATAAATTTTTGTTGTTACTTGTCAGATGAATAGGCAATTCTTAAAATTAGGCCCCAAACGAATAAATATATATAATCTCTTAACTTTGAGGGATTTTTCGCCTTTGATGAAACATATACTAATTGTTCTCATACTATTCTGTTGCCATTCTCTGGTTTTTAGCCAGAGAAGCCTACAGGTAATTGTCAAAGATGAAAACAACAAAGCCTTGGTAAATGCTAGTATCAGGGTATCACAAGAAAACAATACCCAAAACCAAATATCCGACAATAATGGCATCAGTATTTTCCCGTCTTTACAGGATAGTTTAGTTACCGTAGAAATCTCTTATATAGGATACCAAAATTTTATACAAACCATTGGTTTGCTAAAACCCATCAATCCATTGGAGGTATTCATGATTCCAATTCATAACGAACTGGAAGAGGTCGTCGTAAACTCTACTCGAAGCTCGCGTACTATCCATGATATTCCTACGCGCATTGAGTTTATAGGTGCCGAAGAAATCAATGAAAAAAGCAATATGAAATCTGGTGATATTCGTACGCTTTTAAGTGAAAGTACGGGTATACAAGTTCAACAAACCTCTGCGATATCAGCCAACTCATCCATTCGAATTCAAGGATTGGATGGCCGCTACACCCAACTTTTAAAAGACGGTTTTCCTTTATATGCTGGTGCTGCCAGTGGATTAGGTCTTTTGCAAATTCCTCCACTAGATTTAAAACAAGTGGAAATCATTAAAGGCTCGGCGTCCACCTTGTATGGCGGAGGGGCTATAGCCGGATTAGTCAATTTAATCTCCAAAAACCCAACTGAAGAAAAAGACTTACGCTTTCATTTGAACCTGACTTCTGCCAAGGGGCTGGATTTCAATACCTATTATGCCAAGAGAAATCAAAAAATAGGGGCCACCCTATTTGCCTCTTATAGTCAAAACGCACCTTATGATCCTGCCCAAATTGACTTATCAGCCATTCCTCAATTTCATCGAATTACATTTAACCCTAAAATTTACGTATACCCCAACGAGAAAAATAAAATTATTGTTGGCTTAAATATGTCCCACGAAAATAGACTCGGAGGGGATATGCATTACATCGATGGCCAAATTGAGTCGGAACATTTATACTATGAATTGAATAAGACGAATCGCATCTCTTCACAATTTACTTGGGAACATAAATTTTCAAGTCAACAAATTTTGACTTTGAAAAACAGTGTCAGCTATTTCAATCGGAAAATCAACATTCCGAATTACCGATTTGACGGCACCCAATACGCAACGTTTTCTGAATTATCTTACTCTAATTTTAAAGAAAAAAGCGAATGGGTCTTGGGCGCCAATGCTTGGACAGATGTATTTAATGAAGTTCGGGTAAGTGCATTTCCACTTAGAAATTACACCCAAGGGACAGTGGGGTTATTTGCCCAAAACTCGGCTAAAGTATTGCCATGGTTAAATGTAGAAACAGGATTCCGAGGTGATTATGTGTATGATTATGGCTGGCAACTTTTACCTAGAGCTTCTGCCTTAATTAGTTTTTCTGAAAAATTTAGTTCTCGAATAGGTGGTGGGTTTGGCTATAAAACTCCCACCATTTTTACAGAAGAAAGTGAGAAAATTCAATACCAAAATGTGCTCCCCATCAATAAAAAAGTCAATGTAGTCGAAAAAAGTAAAGGCATAAATTTTGATTTTAATTACAAAAGCTACCTAACGGATGACCTACATATTAGTGTCAATCAATTATTCTTTTATACCTTATTGGAAAGTCCATTACTCATGGAAAACCGAGGAAATGGTCAGTATGAATTTTTAGTTAATTCAGCAGGCCATATTGATTCTAAAGGCACTGAAACAAATGTGAAAATGGAGTATCAAAACTTCCATCTTTTCCTTGGATATACCTATACCAACACCAGATTACATCTAAAAAACATCTACGAAGAAAAGCCTCTTACTCCTCGCCACAAATTGAATTCCGTGCTCTTATATGAATTGGATAAGAAATGGAAAATTGGTTTGGAAGCCTACTATTTTAGTAAACAATTATTAAGCGATGGAAGCATGGGTAAGGATTATTGGCTCACAGGATTTATGGCTGAAAAATTCTGGAGTAACATGTCAATATATATCAATTTTGAGAATTTTTTAGATGTCAGACAAACCAAATTTGATACCATTTACACCGGTCCAAGATCAAATCCTAATTTCCGAGATATCTATGCTCCGCTAGATGGCTTCATGATCAATGGAGGAATCAAGTGGAGGCTTTAATTCATTATTTCTTCCCTTGTTGTCGGCCAAAATAAAATCGACATAAAGGATAATAAAGTGCCGCAACCAGCATCCACAGGACATATACTTGTGCCGTACTTAAACCAACAAATGTTTTAGGGCGGGTTAATTGAAACCCGAATTCCACATCAGCCCAAGTAAAGCCTTGTCGGAAAATCAATACGAATAAAATCAAATGAAGAACAAACCAGTGGCTAATAAAAAAGAACAAGGGAACCCTTCCATAAGCACTGATAAATTCTACCCAATTTTTCTTTACTAGAGGAAACACACTAGCTAGAAAAAACAAAGTTCCCAAAGTTAGACAGGCAAAACTAAGGCTAGGCGGATACTTGGACACATTCAAAAATGACATTAGTGTCAAATGATCATCAGCCTCCAGTTTCCAAGGACTATCCCCTCCTATTTGAAGGTATCGAATAAGTAAGAATAAGGCCCAACAAATCAATCCCATTTGCCAAAATTTTATGGGGGCTTTTCCTAAAAAATAATCCCCTAAAGCATAGCCCAACAAACAAAAACCTAACCAAGCTACTGGAGGATACCCAACTACCAACAAGGTGCCATTTGCCAAGGGAAAGGCATTAGGACTATATAAAAATGAGAGCGGTTTTAACAAGGCTAATTGGCTTACAAAAGCCCCTTGACATAAAGCAAATATCAGCAATGCCAACCAGAAAACTTGACGGGTTGAGAAACGATTTACTAATCCTAGAATGATCATTGAAAATCCAATGGCACTTAGTACATCAACCAATACTAAACCAAATTTGATGTCAAAAAATAAACCGAAATTAACCAAGGTAAAATCTAAGATAATCAACCAAGCACCCCTACGAAAAAGGTGATTCCTAAATGGCTTGGCTTCTTGAATTTTAGTCCGCAATAGATAAGCAGAACTGCCTGCCAAAAAAACAAAAATGGGAGCACAAATGTGGGTAATCAAGCGAGTATAAAAAACCGAAGGAGGAGATACTGCCAAATCCGTTGGCGATTGATCGATGGAATGCACATGAAACAAATCTCGGACATGATCCAAGAGCATCAGTATGACCACCAGCCCCCTTAAAAAATCTATAATATCTACGCGTTTTATCATGTCAAATTAATTTCTTGGTAATGCTCCACTACAGGAAAAGGCTCATAATAATGATGCAATAATTCTTTCCATTTGGCATACTGAGGTGATTGTCGAAAACCAATGGTATAATCCTCCAAATTTTGCCAATGCACCCTTAAGATATATTTATTTTCTTGTTCCAGACACTTCAGTAATTGATGTGAAATGTATCCAGAAATCGCGCTGATGTATTGACTGGCTAACTTAAAGTAAGATTCAAATTGATTTTCTTGACCCAATTTCACATATAAAACAGCTATTTCTATAATCATATCGTTTAAAAGAGTTTATGTATCCCGCTAATTTTCAGACTATTTCCCCAGCACCAAGGCGAACAAATACTCAGGTGAATGTACGTCAGATTTTTGATTGTTAGCTTGTAAAACTCTCCACTCCGTTCGCAATAATATTTTCGGGAATGGGCTAAAATTCACCCCAATGGATGCCGATTGGATAGCATTTTGAGGGTTTAAAAGAATGGATTTTTCATCAGAAAATTGTTCTATGCGACCTGCCACTTTCCATTTATCACTAAGTATAGCTTGAATCATTAACGCTTCTCCATGCCAAAAATCCTTTTGATAGCCAATATCCGAAATAAGTATGGCTGTCAGATTTTTAGATAAAGGAACTAACACATAAAAATCATGGAATAGCCGAAGTCCATTCCCCTCATCTCCTATAAAACCACTTGAATTCCAAGTCCACGAATTAGCCGCTTGATGCACAATTTGTGTCCCCAAAGCTGGCCTAAAAGCCTGAATTTGTTGCCATCCTCTTAGTGCGAATAAGGAATAAGTCCAGGCAGGATTCGGTTTAAAGTAAAAACCTATTCCCGATTCAAAATAAGGAGAATTTTCTGCGACAAAACTTCTACTAAGAGTCCAGTTTTCTGCATTTTTAGCTGATTCAAAACCTATATGTGAAGGAAATATGCCGACCAGCATGGACCATTTTTTGGCTAATTGATAGGTTATATTCATTTCATAAATTTTCCTCCAAATCAATGGCTCATGGGCATAATTTCTTAAGGCATATGTTCCCAACATTCCCGAAACTTGCACATTAATAGGACCTTTTTTGATAGCCATTCCAAGAATTCCTAAGTTTAAATCTACTTGATTGGCCTGTGAATGATTAAAAAAAATGGGGTCTTTTAAGTAAGGGCTTGTGTTGGATGGAGCCAGTAAATAATACGCTTCCGCATAGGCATACAGATGAAGGGCCGACTTTTTAGTGGAATCTTGTTGACCCAAAATCGGAAAGGTAAAACCTAGAAAAACTAGTAGCCTTTTCACCACATTGATTCCATTCTTATCATTCTTTTCTCTATTTCGAAGTCTAGGTTTAGGGAATTTTAGCCTCAAATTCTTTAAACCTTCTTAGTAAATCTTGTTTCAATTTTTGCTTCAATGACGCCTCCTGAATAAAACTAAAATCAATACTGTTCATGACTATTTTCTTGATGTCGGAATAACTCAAAAACGGATAGGATTTAGCCAATAACACATATTGCTCGGTTAAACTGGTTCGCAATACACCCGCATCATCTGTACTGATAACCAAAGGCACATGAAAATCGTGATATAATTTGATGGGGTGCTTATCTGCTTGAATTTTTAAAATAAAACGATTTGACACAAGATTAATTTCCACAGGGATCTGTTGCTGTTGCATGTAGCGGAGCAATTCATAACTGTTTTTTTCATAGGGCATATCTACTCCATGTCCGATACGATTGACCTTAGCTGTATAAATAGCTTCATTTATATGCCATGTCAAATCTTCTGGGGCTACCTGTCCTAAGGCCAGTTCTCCCGCATGCAAAGAATATTTTACTTGAGGGAATTTCTGATGACAAAATTGAAACATAAGCATGTGTAAATGATAATCCTGCATCGAAACCTCTCCATGCTCGGGGGCAACTATATTGACTCCTGCTATTAATTTGTTGGATTGGGCCGACATAAAACTGATGACAATATCGGAGAACAACTCCACCGGATTCTTAAATCTTAACACATATTTTTGATAGCGCATGGTGAATTGATCATCATCTATTTGCAAACTATCATGCAAACGCTGAATGAATTGATTATTCCATAGTACCGTTTGTTGTAAACTCTCCTGTTTTTGTAATTCGGCATAAATTTTCTCCAAAAGATTAAGTACCCCTTGTCGGTCAGACTGTCTTGCCAAATTCCTGAGTTGTGAATCATATCTAGTTAATTCATCCAATCTCACTTGAGAGAAAATGGGAGAAAACATGGTTTCAATATAACTCACATTTTCTGCCTTGGCCCGATTTTTCAACTCCAACATTCCAGGCGCATATTCGTCATTTAATACAGGTAAATATTTATCAAATGATTCAAAAAACAATTGATCAGATGGATAAAATCCTGGAAAGTAGTCTTTGACTGACCACCTGCGCAAAATTTCATTTTTGAGAGACTCCAATTTACCCTCTGCGGCTAGTACAGAAAATTTTTCCCAACTACCTATGGTTGGTTTTTCTTTGGCGACTGCCTTTGTTTCAAGATTTACATAATAATCTAAATTTATGGCCTTTTCCAAAAGTGGCTCGGCGTAAATGGAGCCACTAAAATGATGGTGTAAATCTCCTCCCTTAGGCATTTGAGCCATAAAAGCCGTTAATTCGGCCTCATTATTCCTGATTTTTTCTACATATTTGGAGGCCTTCTCTTCCTGAGCCCACAAGCAAATTGGCATGATTAAACCAACCAAAACAAAGCATTTACCTTTCATAATTCGATACGACTAGCTACCCTAGCCACTCCCTAAATTGAAGATTAAAGGTAAGAGAATAGATTTGAACAAAAAATGATATTCCTCCAGTCTAAGGGAGCTATGAATCAACAATTTCGTTTGTTTTTAATTTATTAATCCAGTTTAATACTCATAGGATCTGGACAATTATGAGCATAAAAAGCTAGATCTCGAGCAGAACAAACCCCAGGATAATCACCCACATTTCCTTGCAAATCACGAATCCATTGAAAATGTAGGTGGGGAGGCCAAGATCCATTTTCTGCGGAAGTTCCCAAGTGTGCCAGCACTTGCCCCGCCAATATTTTTTGTCCAGGAAATAGCCCTTCCAAATCAGCAATGGCTAAATGTCCATACAAACTAAAGCATTTTTCTCCTAGACCATCATGCTCCAATATAATGGTGGGACCATAATTACCCAAGCCTGCGTTCACTTGAAAACTATGGATAATTCCATCTAAAGGACATAAAACCCTCGTTCCCGCCTCCGCCCAAATATCAATACCTAAATGTATACTTCTATAATCCTGCACCGATGTCTCAAAATTATCGTACACTTCATAGATGGCGCGATCCTCCAAATAGCCACCCATACCCCATTTTTTATCACCTAAAGATTCTTGAATAAAAGCAGAAAATTGAGCCAGATCTTGATAAATCTCCTTGGTCAATAATGTATTGTTTTTGCTTAAATCCAACGGTTGAAAAGAAGAAATTGGGGGATTAGATTGAAATAGATGTGAAATCATGAAGGGAAAATTTTGCAACAAATTAATGGTAAATAAAGCGGACAGCAAATCCTTTTCATAAAAACAGTAAATTGCCTCCCAATGATGAAAAGAAGACGCATGCTAGGCTATTTAGGAATTTTAACCACTGTCTCTCTGGGTTCAATCTATACCTTGAACAAAAAAGTTTGGGGGGCAAATCCCAAAGGCAAGAGACTTCAACGAATTCAAAATTCTCCTCATTACAACAACGGGGAATTTCAAAATCTCTCCTACACTCCCACCTTTGCAGAGGAAAATAATAAAATAGGCTCTATGTTTCGCGTCATGACGAGTTCCAATCATAGAACCAAACCGTCCATAGCCCTTCCTTCCCTCAAGCCTAATCTTGCCTCGATTAGTTCCTCGGAAGATTATATGATTTGGTTAGGACATTCCTCCTATTTATTTCAGATAGAAGGCAAAACACTGCTTATCGATCCCGTTTTAAGCGGCTTTGCTGCCCCATTTTCTTGGATGAATTCCTCCTTTCCTGGTACGGATCCGCTCACTGCCGAGGAATTACCTGATATTGATTACTTACTAATTAGCCATGACCATTATGATCACCTGGATTATGCTACCATTCAAAAAATTATAAACAAGGTGAAGCGTGTCATTTGCGGTTTAGGCGTGGGGGCACATTTGGAGCATTGGGGATATTCCCCCGACCTAATCAGTGAAATAGACTGGCATGAGTCCATAACCTTGGAAAAAGACTGGCAAATAACCGCTACTCCTGCTCGTCATTTTTCAGGAAGAGGGATACAAAGAAATAAAACACTATGGGTGTCTTTCGTCCTAAAAACCAATCAATATAATTTATTTTTAGGAGGTGATAGCGGCTATGATAGTCATTTCAAATCCATTGGAGAACAATATGGACCTTTTGATTTAGCTTTAATTGAACAGGGGCAATACAACCAAGCTTGGAAGTACATACATCTGATGCCAGAAGAAATTTTTACCGTGGCACAAGAATTACAAGCCAAAAAAATCTTTGCTGGCCATAATTCAAAATTTAAATTAAGCGTACACCCTTGGGATGAGCCCATGAAACTATTATGGGGAAATAGTCAGCAACAAGAAATCCCCATTATAACTCCTAAAATTGGAGAAGTGGTTTATCTAAATAGGAATAATCAAGTATTTTCTAGGTGGTGGGAAGGAATCATATAATCTGTATTATCCTTTAATTTGTTTTTATTTACCATTCAACATATTTTTTAACCTTTTAGAATATATCGCCACTTATTTACGTTTTCAAGTGGATTTAAAATAATTGTGTTCTACCCGTTTAATATTGGAGATTCTCCCAATCTGTTAACCAAATAAATGCCCAGTGGCGAACATGAAAGACTTAATAGAACAGAACCTAAAAAATCCAGCGGAGTTGGAAAAACTCTATCGATCTAATTCCTCACTCTTCAAAAAAGAGTTTAAGCACGTTTTTGTGGAACATCCAAATGAGGCCTATTTGCGGTGTTGGAATGAAAGATTAAACTACCATCAAACGACACAAGCAAACTGGAATAAAAATGAAATCCTTTTTGTGGGAATTTCCGCTTTAATTGCCGCTATCATTTCACAAATTCCTCAAATAACAGGTTGGGAACAGGATTTGTTCTTCCAAAGAAATATTGCTTTTGTAGTCTTTCCTGGGATAAGTGCCTATTATTTATGGAAACAAAATTTCCCACTTTCAAAAATCTGGATATCTGCCTTAATCACCTTAATATCCGTCATATACATTAATTTTCTTCCCCATTTTCCCTCTGATTCCGTTACCTTAGCCTGCCTACACCTTCCATTAATCCTGTGGTCAATTATGGCATATGCTTATTTGGATAAAGGTTTGAAAGGTGCTCTTTCCCAAAAATTAGATTTTTTACGTCTGCATGGTGATTTATTGGTCGTGTGCGCCATCATTCTTTTATCTGGAGGACTATTTACGGTCATTTCCTTAGGCCTTTTTCAAATCATTGGACTAGATATAAAAGAAATTTATGGCCAATATGTGATCGTTAGTGGCTTATCAGCTATTCCCATCGTTGGAAATTATCTAATACAAAATAATCCTGCTTTAGTAAAAAATGTTTCACCAACCATTGCAAAAATCTTTACACCCATAGTATTTGTGTTTTTGTTCATCTATTTGATTGCCATGCTTTACACGGGAAAAGACCCTTATACCAACCGTGAATTTTTATTGATTTTCAATGGACTTTTAGTTGGAGTCATGGCCCTTATATTATTCTCCATGGTAGAAACAGAAAAAAATGAATTAACCCATGGCCGAATTTGGCTTTTATTGGGTTTGTCCATTTTGACCATACTCGTCAATGGTATCGCCTTATCTGCCATTTGTTTTAGAATTATAGAATGGGGAATAACTCCTAACCGCATGGCCGTATTGGGTAGCAACTTGCTGATTTTCATTCACTTGATATTAGTGGGAAAAGCCCTATTAAAAACGTCACAACAAAAATCGGAGCTTCAAGACGTAGGAAAAAGTATTGTCAACTTTATACCGGTTTATATCATTTGGGCGGGTATTGTATGCTTTTTATTTCCCTTTATATTTCAGTTTAAATAAGGCATAAAAAGTGAGGTCATACGTATGTGACCTCTCTTTTTTATTTCATATTTTACTATTGGTATTTAGTCGGATCCAATCGGAAAAAGCGAACTGCATTATTGAAAAAAATATCTCTTTTTTGATCAAAAGAAAGGTAGTTGGCATTTTCAATTACGCCAATGGATGTTTCCAATAATTTTGGCCATACCATTAAGTCCGTGCCATACATAATTCTCTTGCCAAAACCTGCCTGCACCAATCTTTTCAAATAGAGATGGATTTCTTCTAATGGATAGCTCCAAATCATTCCTGCCAGATCTACATACACATGTGAATTAGCCCCCATCAAAGCAATCATTTCATCGATCATTGGATATCCGGCATGCATGACCCATACTTTCAATTTAGGATGTCTAGCCAAAAGATCCTCCAATAAAAGTGGATTCCCTAAAGAGGCTCGGTATTTAGGGGATGTTAAATTAGCCATGCCATTTCCTCCCGTTCCCATGTGTATAGCCACTGGGATATTCAAACGCTCAGCTACTTCAAAATATTTATCCACCGAAGGGTCGCTAGGAGATAAGCCTTGGTATTGAAGACCTACCTCTCCTACCACCTTATAAAATCCTGTTTTCAATGAATCTTCAAATGCCTGAACAGATATTCCATTAGCGGAATTAAAACCAATGGAAGGAATTACCCTACCTGGTTCTGCTGCTTTTTTCCAATTGCGAATCACCTGAGGGTCTCCTGAAGCCACAATGGTCATGTTCAAGCGTTTCATGGTTTTCATTAATTCATCCTGAAATTCCTGATCGGATTTAGCGGCTTTCAACATGATAGCCCCATCTGCACTCAAAAATTTAGGCATGGGTTCATTAGGATCTGTACCTGGCATATTACTTAAAAACCAGGGCGACATATCAGATGCAAAATTTGGATTAACCTTCATCGCATGTACATGCACATCTATAATAGGAAGGTGTTTTGAAGAACTTACTTGAGCAAAGCTGACATTTGCCCAAATTAAACCCAACGCAAGTAATAGTGTTTTTTTCATGTCATTAATCTTTAAAAAGTAAAGGTGCAAATTCAACTAAATTATGACGCCAAGTAATAAAAGTATGACCTGCATCATAGGTATTTGTTTGGTATTTAATGCCGTATCGATCAAATAAGGCATTAACAGCTAAGCCATTATTGTAGGCAATGTCTTTCTCTCCTCCCATAGCAATCCAAAATAATTTTAAGCGATTGATTTCAGGATTCTTTAAAGCTGAAGCATACTTTTCCTCAAGCATTTTAATCTGAGGAGGAAAATATCCAGTGCTCAAAGGCAATACATAGCCAAATTTTTCCGGGGCGAAAATAGCCATGTTCAATGCTTGCAAACCTCCCATGGAAAGCCCCGCATAAGCGGTATGCCATCGATCCGTATATACTGCATACTTTGAATGGACAAGGGGCATGATTTCCTCAAACATCTGTCGGTAATAGGGGTCTTCCGTTAATCCTGGATTCATATAAAAACCTGCTGATGGATGGCCCATAGGCATAACAACTAGCATGGGTTTGCACTTTCCCTCGGCTAATAAATTATCCATAATAATATGAGCCCTGCCTGCGCTGGACCAAGATGCATCATTATCGCCTCCACCATGTTGTAAATACAAGACTGGTAACTTTTCTTTCATTTTCTCATAGCCTGGTGGAGTGTATACATGAAAACGTGTAGTCTTACCCGTTACTTTTGAATGAAACCAAACCTTTTCCAATTTACCATGAGGAAAATCCTGAAAAGAAGCATATTTAGAGGCAGCACCTGGGATTTCTATGAGATTGGAATACGCATTTTCTCCTTCTTTAATCAAGGTATTTTTAGGGTCCAGAGTTTTGACGCCATCCACTATAAAATCATAGGTATAAATATCAGGCACTACCTTCTCCAGAGTAATATATGTCCAAACCCCAATTTCATTTTTTACTAAATTCTTAGGACCATATTCCTTAGCAAAGTCTCCCGTTACCGTAACTTGACTGGCCTTTGGCGCATAGATTCGAAAAGTGAGACGTCCATCTACTCTATATTCCACAGATTTTAATGTATCATTGGGCGTAGCTGGAGGACGAGGTGGCTGAGCTTTCAATGGAATTTGCATCCAGAATAAGCTCAATAATAGGATCCATTTTTTCATATGATTTGTATTATTCAGTGATGATACAAGACCTGTAGCCTATATTGTATCTAATTGCTACAATATAGGAAGCGAATTTTAATATACCTGACAAAGCTTCCAATTAATGATAACCCCTCCAATAATTATAAAATTTCTTACGCTTAAGCGATTAGAAATCATCCTTTTACTCCTTTTACTCAAAAACAGCCTACCCATGCTCAAATCAAAGTATTCATACTCAATCCTTGTTGGTTTTCTAGTATTGCTATCCAACAGTCAAATTCAAGCTCAACAAAAAATCCAACAGGTACCATTGGGGAATAAAAACCTGGATATCCTTCAGATAGAAAAACTGCAGTTTAAGGATTTAAATAAGAACAAGAAGCTAGACCCTTATGAGGATTGGCGCTTACCTGTGGGGCCCAGAGTAAAAGATCTACTTTCTCAAATGAGCTTAGAAGAAAAGGTGGGTTTTATGCTCATCAGCACTACCCGCATGGGAGGTGATAATGTATTTGGAGGGGCGCCTTCCGCTGGCCCGGCTACTCCTATCAATGACGGCTTTAATGAGGAAGATTTAATTCAAAACACCAATATGTTCACCCGAAAACCATTGGGCGCTCCCAACATGGCGGCAGCAGGAACAAGCAAAGGTGTGAAAGAATTTCACTTGAGACATTTCATTTTACGTGCCAATGCTTCCCCGGAAATTATGGCCAAATGGTCAAATAACCTTCAAGCATTGTGTGAAGGAACCCGTCTAGGAATTCCGGCCATTGTTGCATCCAATCCAAGAAATCACGTAACCACAGATGCCTCCGTTGGATTGAGTGTAGGGCTTACCGCATTTTCTAAATGGCCAGGAGAATTGGGCTTAGCCGCCATGAGGGACTTCAATCTTACCCGTCAATTTGCAGAGATTGCCGCCAAAGAGTGGAAGGCAGTAGGTTTAAGAAAAGGCTACATGTATATGGCAGATCTTGCCACAGAACCTCGTTGGCAAAGAGTAGAAGGCACTTTTGGGGAAGATGCGGATTTAACTTCCCGCATGATTCAAGAAATCATTCTTGGGTTTCAGGGGAAAAAATTAAGTCAACATTCCGTGGCCATGACCACAAAACATTTTCCAGGTGGAGGCCCTCAAGTAGATGGACAAGATTCTCATTTTGATTGGGGAAAGTTTGCTCATTATCCGGGAGGTATGTTTGATTACCACGTCAAGCCATTTAAAGCAGCCATAGCTGCTGGTACTTCTGCTATTATGCCTTATTATTCTGCCCCTAAAGGCAAAGAATTTGAAGAAGTGGGTTTCTCCTACAATAAGGCGATGATTGACGAATTATTACAAAAAAAATTGGGCTTTCATGGTATCATCAATTCAGATACAGGTCCTATTGAAATGATGCCTTGGGGAGTAGAAAATTTAACTATTCCCGAAAGATATAAAAAGGCTATTGATGCGGGCGTTGATATATTTTCAGGAGCCGCTGATCCTCGTACCTTATTAGAAACGGTTAAAAAAGGCATGGTTACGGAAGAAAGAATCAACCATTCGGTCGCTAAATTATTAACAGAAAAATTTGAACTAGGCTTATTCGAAAATCCCTACGTGGACGTACAGGCCGCCTCCTCCATCATAGGAGATAAAAAATCGACTGAATTGGCCAACTTGGCCTTACGCAAATCTATCGTTCTTTTGCGCAATGACCAACAGGTATTACCGCTTAAAAAGAAAACCAAAGTATATTTCGAGACCTATTTTAATACGGGTAGAAATTCAGATATCATCAAAGTCGCTAAACCAAATTATCCAGACCTGGAATTTGTGGATCGTAAAGAAAACGCTGACGTGATTGTGGTATGGCTAATTCCCAATGGAGGAGGCCTATTTAGTTCTCAAGGTACAAAAATTGATTTGCGATTATCCGCTAATCGGATTGATGTGGCACATGTCAATGAGTTGATTAATAGCAAACCGACGATCGTTGCCATTAATTATACCAATCCTTGGGTCATTGAGGAAATTGACCATAAAAATACCCATTCCCTGCTTGCCACTTTTGGAACCACACAAGATGCCCTGTTAGATATTATTACAGGTAAATTTAACCCTAGTGGAAAAATGCCCTTTAGCACCCCTAAAAATATGAAAGTCGTAGAGGAAAATAAATCCGATGTGCCTGGTTATATGGAAGGACCAGATTATGGATTATTCTCCTTTGGACATGGACTCTCCTACAAATAATTTGCTAGTTAATTGTATCAATCGGACTTGTTATAACATCTTTTTAATTTAGAAAAAATGATCATTTTATGAGTCCAAAAGTAGATGCCTTTTTAGTCCAACTAAATAAATGGCAGGCTGAATTAAGCTTACTTAGAAGTTTATTATTGGAAATGGAATTAGACGAGGATTTGAAATGGGGTTCTCCTTGCTATTCTTTTGAAAATTCTAATTTGGTCATTCTACAAGGTTTTAAAGAATACTTCGCCATCCTATTTTTTAAAGGGGTGCTTCTAAAAGATTCCGAAAAGGTATTTACTAAACCAGGAGAAAATACCCAATCAAGTCGGCAAATTCGATTCCGAAATATCGATGATATTCTGTCGAAAGAATCATTGATTAAAGCCTATATAAAAGAGGCAATCGAGGTAGAGAAATCCGGCGAGAAGGTCGCCCTAAAAAAAATAGAAGACTACGCGGTTCCCAAAGAGTTTCAAGAAGCCATGATGGAAGATGAAGCTCTTAAATCGGCCTTTGCCAAATTAAGTCCGGGCCGACAAAGGATGTATTTAATTCATTTTGCCGAGGCAAAACAAGAATCTACCAGATTGGCGCGTATTGAAAAAAATAAGGGACGAATACTGATGGGCAAAGGTTTGGGGGATTGTATATGTGGCCTTTCCCAAAAAATGCCCACTTGCGATGGATCCCATAAACATATGAGATAAAAATCATCGATTCAAATTTCGTCGATAATCCAAGGGAGTTATTCCGACTTTATTTTTAAAAAATCGGGAAAAATGGGGCGCATAGCTAAATCCTAATTGTAAAGAAACTTCATTAATATTTTTCTCAAAATCATGCAATAATTCTTTTGCCTGATCAATCATAATTTGGTGCATCATTTCCATCGGCGTTTGATGCGATTCTTTCTTAATAATATCCCCTAAATAATTGGTAGATAAATGTAATTTTTCTGCAAAATAATGGACACTTGGCAAGCCATAATCGTCAGATTTACCAGTCATTATATATTCCCTAACCAATTCTGCAAATTTATCAGAAATATGTTGATGTAAGGGCTGTCTACTTGTAAATTGTCTTTGATAATATCGACTACAATAAGCCAATAAAAGTTCAATTTGGTTAATAATTATTTGCTTATTTAAACTGTCGAATTTAGGGCTGATTTCCTGATTAATTTTACCCAAAATATCGACCAAATTATTCCTTTCTTCTTCATCTACATGCAAGGCTTCATTATGCTCATAAGAAAAAAAGGAATAATTATGAATTTGCTTGTGCAAGGAAGTCCCACGAATTAATTCCTCATCAAATATCAAGCATAATCCCTGAGGAACGGACAGAGTTCCCACCTTATCCACTTTATAAATTTGATTAGGCGCAAAAAACAAGAGCGTTCCTGCATCATAGTCATATTGACTAATACCATATTTTAAATCCCCACAGTGAATATCTTTCAACATGATGCAGTAAAAGCCCATTCTTATCCACTCACGGAATTTAGGAGTAGTTTTAGAAAAATCTAATATACTTATCCAAGGGTTTATAGTCTCATGATCATTATACCTATTAAATGAATCAACAGAATCCATATTTCTGATACGACTTTCCTCTTCAAACTTCCTTTGTTCCATACACCTGTAAAATGGTAAGTATTACCGTAAAATTTATCAGCCATTTATAACTGCACTGATCTAATTTTACAATTTAAATCAATTTAAGTAGAAATGAAAAATGCCATTGTATATCTATTTTGTCTATTATTAACTCAACCTCTTTCCTTATATTCTCAAGAGTTACAAGATGACAAAGCTACTCAAATTAGTGGTTCCATAGGGATTACGAATAATGGAATATCCATAGTGCCTTCCTTCTCATTAGAAAAACCTGCTTCAGTATTTAACATGTCCATTTCAAAAGGTAGATTTAGTTTTGATCCCGAATTGGCGTTCTCATTAGAGGCAAAACCTTGGTATTCCTTATTTTGGTTTCGTTATAATCTCAGCCCCAAGCAATCAAAATTTAGTATGAATGTTGGTACCCATTTAGGCCTCAATTTTGTATCTATCCCTCTACCAAGGACCCAAGATTCACTTCAAATTCAAAAAACGGACCGCTATTGGGTATTAGAATTATTCCCTAGGTATCAAATATCCAAACACTTAACGATGGGAATATATTTTTTAAGATCTCATGGATTAAACCCAGCTACTTTAAACGCTCTAAACTTTGTCACCTTATACATCGACATCTCAGAAATTAAAATAAGTAAAAAAGCTACCGTTGGGATTACTCCACAGTTTTATTACTTGAACATCGACGGAAAAGAGGGATATTATTTGACTTCAGAGTTTAGCTTAAGAATGAGTGATTTTCCAATAATATTTAAATCGACAATAAATAAAACCTTTGAATCAAAGGTAGAAGGATCTAAACCATTTTTATGGAATATTAAGCTTGTTTATCCCTTCAAAGCAGGGAAATTAAGACCATAATTTCATTTAACTGAAAAAAAGCCGACCTTTGTATTTCCATTTAATAACCCCCATGAAACTTACAACCACTCTCTTGCTAGTTTTACTAGTAAGTGTAAACCATTTATTTGCTCAAACTGATACAACTAAAACACCCTCTTTTTTTGCTGGTCAGATTACCGCCACCAACAACGGTGTGTCCTTAATTCCTTCCTTTTCACTGGGTAAACCTGCAGTATTATTTGACTTATCTATTGGAAAAGGGCGCTTAAGTTTTGACCCTATGTTCCGCTTTGCTATGAATGGTAAACCTTGGGCCTTTGTGCTTTGGTGGAGATATAAAGCGATCCAACAAAAAAACTTCAAAATGAGTGTTGGGGCACATCCAGCCTTTGTTTTTCGTTCAGAAGAAGCCAACGTAAACGGAGTAAATACCACGTATTTAAAGGCGCAAAGGTTTTTTGCTTGGGAAGCAACTCCCACCCTTTCCATTCATAAAAATATATCTCTAGGATTTAATTATTTAGGCTCCGCTGGCTTAAGCAAAGACGTGACACAAAGCACCACTTTTTTATCTTTTAAAACCATTTTCTCCCATTTATCCTTGGATAAAAACTGGAATGCCACAGTCATTCCTCAGTTTTTTTACCTCAATATGGATGGAGTAGACGGAACTTACCTGAGTGGTACACTCATCATTTCCAAAAATAAAAGTCCATTTACTTTAACCAGCATTTTTAGTAAAAAACTCCGCTCAGCTTTAGCAGGAGATGATTTACTTTGGAGCGTTGGGCTTAATTATAATTTTAATCATCTATTTAGGCGAGTAAACTAAGGCTTTATAGCCCCTTCCAAGAATTGCAATACCTTGGATTTTAGTTCTTCCGTATCAAACATTCGCCCAAAATGCGGTGCGTCTTTGACAATGATGAGTTCATTCATAACACCTACCGTACTTAACCATCCACTTAAAAGCTTAGACTGTTTATTTTTGACAGTTTTATCTTTCTCTCCATGAATTATAAGAAATGGGGGATCTAGTTTGTCAACGTAACTCACTGGACTAGCTTTTTTGGCTAAATCTGGTCTCTCCACAGGCACCGCTCCTAATAATATAGCCTCAGGAGCTTTAGAGTCATCGCTACTTTCCAAGCTAGTTAAATCTGATGGTCCATAAAAATCTACCACGGCTTTGATATTGAATTTCTTTGCTTTGCCATCCATAAAAAACTCGGAGACCTTATTGTTATTGGCTAAACCTACTAAGGAAGCCAAATGCCCCCCCGCAGAAAATCCCATCACAGCTATTTTATTCCTATCCAGATGGTATGTATCAGCTTGCTCTACCAAAAAAGTCAAGGCTTGGTAACAATCTTGAATTTGAGCAGGAAAGATGGCTTGACTAGCCCAACGATAATCGATGGAAGCTACAGCAAATCCTCGATTAATCAATGCGGTTAAAGTATTGCCCATATAACCCATGTCCGCATATTTATCATTGACCAACCAGCCGCCTCCATGAATGAAGACCACCAAGGGAATTTTACCTGTGGAATTTGCAGGCAAATAAATATCGAGTAAATGTTTTTTCAAGGTATCCTTCGCAAATGGGATGTTTGCATGAAGCACTGTTCCTGCGGGAAAAAGCTTTAGAACAGGATTACTGGCTTGAGCAAGTAGAGAATGAGAGGCCAAAATTAGGGCTAGACATAAAGCCCAATGCATGCATTTCTTTGGTAGTTTAATCATAATCGTAGATCTAGATTACGATAATACCATATTCTTGTTGATTTTCAATTTTTAGACGATTCAAAATAGCTATAAAAAAGCCCGTCAAATTTTAGTTTGACGGGCTTTCAATTTTTCTATTTTTATCCAATTTGGTTTCCAAAAGGTTGTTTGTACAATCTCTTACCCGTGGCTTGATAGATAGCATTTGCCATTGCGCCAAAAATTGGAGGGAAAGGAGGCTCTCCCAGACCTGTTGGGTCTACCTCATTGGCAACAAAATGTACGTCTATTTTCTTTGGAGCCTCATGATGGCGAATCATCCGATACGTATCAAAATTCTTTTGATCCGTACGACCTTCTGTAAAAGTTAAATTCCCAAATAGAGCATTCCCAATCCCATCAATCGCTGCACCTTCTGCCATATTTTTGGCGCCTTCGGGATTTACAACCACTCCGCAATCTACAGCAGAAATTACGTGGTCCACAATCACCTGACCATCTTTAACATGCAGGTCTATCACTTGTGCGGCATAAGAATTATGGCAGAAATAAGCCGCTACACCACGTTTTTTATTTGCATTTTCTGGTTTTCCCCATCCCGACTTATCCCGTACCAATTCTAATACTCCCATGTAACGGGATGCATCATAATCATTGTTTTTACCTACGGGCTTATCTTTGGCTCTTTGTAATAATTCCAATCGAAAAGCGATGGGGTCCTTACCCATGTATTCAGAAATTTCGTCTAAAAACGACTGCTCCGCTGCGGCGTTGAAGTTCGAGCGGGGCGCACGAAATGCTCCAATGGTAATGTTGGAAGGAATGGACCAACTTTCTGCCAAGTAATTGTCCAAAGCTCCAGCTGGAAAACGATTAGCATGCAAAGGGGACTCTGGAATACCCCCTCCTTTGATGTGAATTGCCGTTAATCGTTTGTTTTCATCAAATGCTGCACGGTATGTCAACTGGTAAGTTGGACGATAAATACCACCGCTTACATCATCTTCGCGACTATACACTAATTTAATGGGGGCATTAGCTTGCTTGGAAATTAAGGCTGCCTCCACCATATAATGTCCATAAGCGCGACGTCCGAATCCACCACCCATACGAGCCAAATTTATCTCTATGTTTTCCTTAGGAATACCTAAACGAGTTGCTATCGTATTAGCGATAAAATCTGGGCCTTGAATTGGTGCCACAAACCTCACTTTATTTCCTTGAAAATGAGCAAAAGTATTGGTAGGCTCCATAATGTTATGGGCCAAGAATGGAGCTGTATAGGTACGTTCAATGATATGCTTGGCGGCCTCAAATGCTTTTTCAGGCTCTCCATCTTTACGCTCTACACGACCTGGCTTTTTATCCATAGCCAACATATCGGCATAGTGTTTTGCTGAACTTTCCAAGCCCCCTGGAACAATAGTCTCCCGGTTATTCACTATTTCTTTGGTTTCTGGGGCATTTTCCCAAACTACATTCAACTTTTTACGGGCATTCATAACATCCCAAGTAGTTTTGCCTACCACCGCTATGACCTCATTGAACGAACGAGTATCAAACATGGCCAATTTTTGATTAGGCTCATAAACCTGAATGGTAAATACATCAACTATACCAGGCATTTTTTTGGCAGCTGTGGCATCAAACGATTTCAAGCGCATACCAAAAGCCGGCGGACGCTCCGTCATGGCAATGAGCATGCCCGCTTCTGTATAATCCATACCAAACAAGGGTTTGCCATGAACTATCTTAGTTCCTTCCACATTTTTCTGAGGAGTACCCAAAAGCCTAAAGCCTTTATTTGCTTTTAATACAATATCCTTAGGCACAGGTAATTTGGATGCCGCAGTAGAAAATGACCCATAGCTTCCAGTTTTCCCACTTGACGCATGTTTCACTTGTCCTTTAGATGTAGTCAATTCCGATACGGGTACATTCCATGCCTGACTAGCTGCAGTCAAAATCATTTGTCGTGCCGATGCCCCCGCCGTACGTAATAATTTCCATGCGGAACGGATCGACTGGCTTCCTCCTGTAAATTGACGGTTGAAAAGCGCCGGATTATAACTGGCTTGCTCGACTATAATACTTTTAAAATCAACGTCCAATTCCTCTGCGATTAGCATGGGCATAGACGTCATCACGTTTTGCCCAAACTCTGGGTTAGGAGAGTAGATCTTAATCACATTTTCTGGCGTAATTTTAATGTAACTAGTTAACTCTTGCCAGATAGGTTCAACCTCCATGACCGCTAATTTTTCTTCTGGCTTGGCACTAGCCATCCAAGAGATTCCTAACATGAATCCGCCACCCGTAAGCGAAGAAACTTTCAAAAACGAGCGTCTGCTATATGTATTTTCTGTCTTTTTCATATTATTTCTTAGCTGCTGCTTGTTGAATAGCTTTTTTAATACGCGTATAGGTACCGCATCGACAAATATTACCTGACATAAAATTGTCAATATCCTCTTCACTAGGACGTGGATTGCTTTTTAATAAAGCGGCCGCACTCATGATTTGACCCGCTTGACAATAACCGCATTGAGCTACGTCCAAATCCAACCATGCTTTTTGTACAGGATGATCTCCTTTTTCAGCCAAACCTTCGATGGTTGTAATATTCTGGTTGGCTAATGATGAAATAGGTAATTGACAGGAACGAACTGCAATTCCATTCAAATGTACCGTACATGCTCCACAGGAACCGACACCACAACCATATTTGGTTCCTTTTAAATCTAATACATCCCTCAATACCCATAAAAGTGGCATATTTTCATCTGCCTCAACGGTGTAGGTTTTCTTGTTAATTCGTAAGGTGAATTTCTTTATCATGGTTTGATATGTATAAAAAGTGTACAAATGTATTCAATTGGAACGTGTAATAATTACAGAAATCAAACAACTTAATTTTCAATTTTCCTCGTGCCTAACCACTTAACCATCGCTGGATCGCGATGATCGAAAAAACTACTGGTCTTAGTATCTAAAGACTGGATCAAAACCATCTCTTCATCCGTCAGACTGAAATCAAAAATTTGAAAATTCTCTTCCATCCGATTTCGATTAACCGTTTTAGGAATGACCACCACACTCCTTTGAATGAGCCAACGCAAAACAACTTGGGCTATCGACTTCCCATGAGCTTGTGCAATGGAAGCCAAAAGTGGATTTTCAAATATCCCATTTTTCCCTTCGGCAAATGGCCCCCAAGATTCTATTTGAATTTGACACTCATTTAAAAATTGTTGATTCGCAATTTGTTGTTGAAATGGATGCGTTTCCACCTGATTAACGGCTGGAACCACATCGGTATGGTTCATTAAATCCACGATTCTGTCTGGCTGAAAATTACTAACTCCAATCGCTCGGATACGTCCTTCGTGGTATAACTTTTCCATGGCTCGCCACTCGCCAAAAACATCCCCATTAGGTTGATGAATCAAGTATAAATCGAGGTAATCAAGCTGCAATTTTTGCATAGATTTTTCAAAAGCCGCTAATGTACCTTCATAGCCATTTCCTTGAATCCAAAGTTTGGTAGTGATAAATAAATCTAGGCGGGGCACTCCTGCCGACTTAATAGCTAATCCCACAGCGACCTCATTTCCATAGGACGCTGCGGTATCGATGGAGCGATAACCCACTTCGATAGCTTCACTGACACTTTTTTCGCAAGTGAATGCATCAGGTATTTGGAATACTCCAAAACCTAATATGGGCATTTTAACTCCATTGTTTAAGGTTACAACAGACATATGTGTTAATTAATTCAAATGGCGAAATTGTAATGGTGTATTTCCCACATGTTGTTTAAATACTCGAGTAAAATGTTGTGGATATTTAAATCCTAAATCATGCGCAATTTCATTGATGGACTTTTCTCCTTCAAATATTCGTTCTTTGGCCACATCAATTAATTTATTTTGTATTAATTCCTTTACAGATTTCCCCGTTTCTTTTTTAATTAAATCGCCAAAATAATTCGCGGAAAGATGTAATTGATCCGCAAAATAGGCCACCGATGGAAGACCGAAAATTTGTGGCTTTTCCGATAAGAAATACGTATTTAATAGCTCCTCAAATTTGGCTAATATCCCTTGGTTAACGTGCTCTCTGGAAATAAATTGGCGATCATAAAAACGTTCACAATAATTCAAAAACAATTCAATGTTCGCAGTAATTAATTTCTTACTGTGTTTGTCTACTCTTTGATTCAATTCAAACTCAATCTTGGATAAACAATCAAGTACAACCTGTCTTTCCGCATCGGAAATGTGCAAGGCTTCATTGGATTGATAACTAAAAAAATGATATAAAGGTAAGGACTTAGCTAAAGACGTTCCATGAACCAAATCAGGATGAAAAATCAATCCATAGCCTTTAGGTTGATATGGACCTCCAGGAATTTCAAATTCAGATACTTGGCCAGGAGCAAAAAAGACGAGAGTTCCAGCTTGGTAATCATAAGTATGACGACCATACACAATATCTCCACATTTAACATCCTTTAAATAAATGCAATATAAGCCATATTGAAATTTGATTCGGGTAACATCTGGACCCCAATCGCGAAGATTAGCTTTAGAAAAATCAATGACACTCACTAAAGGATGTAATGTGACGTGATTATTATCTGAATTGTACTGACTAATCTGATTGATGGCATATACCTTTTCCATATTTTTCAATTTTATTCCAAATGTAACTGTTTCATATATAGCTGATTTCACTATAAATCAGAATGAGTAAAAATGGTAGAAAATTCAGTAGTTTATATCCTTAATTAATAATTATTCCATGGAAATTTGTATTGAAATATTCAGTTAACATCTATCTACATAATCTTATGAAATCAATCGTATTTACCTTCTCTTTTGTCGTTTTATTTACACAATTAGCCATGGCACAGCAAAGTAATGAAGAACAAAATCTTATTAAACTATCCCTTGATAAATGGCAATGGATGGCTGATAAAGACGTCGAAAAGTTGAGCCAATTATTTGATGAAAAGTCAAAATTCGTACACATGAGTGGTACCTGGAAAAAAGGAGAAGAATTAGATATCATCAAAACAGGTAGAATATGGTATAAAAAAGTTACCGTAAAAGATACCGCTGTGGAGCTTTTTGGTAATACTGCCATCGTATGGAATCGAATTACCTTAGATGCGGTAGTCAGGGAACAAGTTGCAGTTAATGAATTTACCGTAACGGAAGTATATCAAAAAAATGGGCAAGATTGGAAGCTTTTAGCCTTAACATTTAGTAGTGTTCGGGATACTCACCAAATCAAACATTAATCGTATGAAACACTCTAAATTTTATTTTAAAAATTTTGAAAAAACCACTTCCCTTTTTCTGATTTGAATAATGTGGAAATAGCTGAACTTTTACATAATTTTCTAAAAAATAAAGGGTTAAATTAAGCGTTGATTACCCGTTTACATTCCTTTATATTTTACCAAATTAACCGACTTGACATCATGGAAAAACTAAACCGTAGATCCTTTTTGCAATCTGCCGCTCTAAGCGGAGGAGGATTCATGTTAAGTTTTACCCATTTTTCTAGTTTTGCCTCCTCAGGAAAATCTACCATTGATACGCCAAAAACTCCGCATGAAATCAACGGTTTTGTAAAAATCACTTCAGATAACATCATTCAAATCATGTCACCAAATCCTGAAGGTGGCCAAGGGGTAAAAACCTCCATGCCCATGATTGTAGCAGAGGAATTGGATGTGAATTGGAAACAGGTGCAAGTCATTCAAGCGGATTTAGATACCAAACATTTTACTCGACAATACATCGGAGGTAGCCAAGCCATTCATCAAGGCTGGATGCCTCTCCGACAAGCAGGTGCGACAGCCCGACGAATGTTGATGGAAGCTGCTGCTAAACAATGGCAAGTACCCATAGAAGAAATAAGTACTTCCCTTGGTTATTTACAACATAAAAAAAGTGGGAAATCCGCGAAATATGGTGAATTGGCTAGTCTTGCGGCCCAAATCCCTGTCCCTAAACATATACCTTTAAAGTCGGTCAAAGATTTTTCCATCATAGGGAAATCCAAACAAAATGTCGACTTAAAAAAGATTGTCACAGGAAAGCCTTTGTTTGGAATTGACACGCAAGTAAAAGGTATGCTCTATGCCATGATTGTTCATCCACCGGCTTTTGGTTTGGAATTAAAATCCATACAAGATGCCGAGGCGCGTAAGATGAGAGGAATCAAAGATATATTCCCCATTAAAGTGTTCCAAGACGGCTATGAAAAGGCCTTTTTTGATACCATCAGTTTCAATGAGGTGGTTGCCATCGTGGGGAACTCCACTTGGGAAGTAATGCAAGCTAAAAAAGTCTTGCAGGTAGAATGGCAAGAAGCAAAAGCGTATTCTCAAAACAGAAATATGCTGGGTCGAAAAATGGTTGAAAACATTCCTGCTGGATTAGAAAATACCACGAAGCATCTGGCCCAAATGGCAGCTAAAAAAGATCAAGCTGCCACCGTGAGACGAAAAGACGGAGATGTAGAATCAGCCTTTAAACTAGCAGCAAAAATCGTAGAAAGAACCTATTATGGGCCATATTTGGCACATAATTGCATGGAGCCAATGAATTTTTTTGCTGATGTAAAAGCGGATTCCGCTCATTTATCTGGCCCCCTTCAAAAACCTGAATTAACAGAACAGGCTCTTTCTGCTCGAATAGGTCTTCCGCTAGAGAAAATCAATATCCAAATGACTCGTTTGGGAGGAGGATTTGGTAAACGCTCCTATGCGCATTGGATGATAGAAGCCGCATTAATCTCTCAAAAGGTACAAGCGCCTGTCAAATTAATGTATAGCCGTGAAGACGATATGACTTCTGGGGTTTATCGCTCCACCTACTCTGCTACTTTTAAAGCTGGTTTGGATGCACAAAATAACCTGATTGCTTTCCATGTGAAAGCGGGTGGAATTCCAGAATCCCCTCTTTACCCCAATCGTTTCCCCGCTGGTGCCGTAGATCATTATTTAGCAGAAGATTGGACGATTGACTCCAATATTACCGTTGGCTCTTTCAGAGCACCAAGATCAAATTTTATGGCTGCTGCTGAACAATCCTTTTTAGATGAAGTAGCAGAATTAGCAGGTAAGGATCCTATCGATTTTCGATTGGAATTGCTAAAACGTGCCGAGGAAAAACCTGTTGGAAAAAATAACGAATATGAACCAAAAAGATATGCAGGGGTATTAAAATTAGTGAAAGAAAAGTCCAATTGGGATAGTATAAAATCCACTAAAAAAGTGGGGGTGGCTGCATATTTCTGCCATGATTCGTATGCCGCAAACGTCATTGAATTAGAAATAAAAGACGGATTGCCTATTATTCAGAAAGTGCACAGTGCCATTGATTGCGGTATCATCATTAATCCTACGGGAGCATTAAATATGGTAGAAGGAGGTGTTGTAGACGGAATAGGGACGGCGTTATTTGGAAAAATGACCCTGGAAAATGGTGTTCCCCAACATAAAAACTTTGATACTTATCGCATGATTCGTATGAATGAAGCTCCTAGAGCCATGAATATCCATTTTGTCAAAAATGAACTAGATCCTAGTGGTATGGGAGAACCTGCTTATCCACCTGTTTTTGCGGCCTTAGCAAACGCATTATATAAAGCCACTGGAAAACGTCATTACAGCCAGCCTTTTATAGATAATATATAAGTGTGTAAAGCTTTGTTGAATTCAATTAATGGGGAAATTCTCATTTAGCCATTCCATTAGAAATTCAATTACAATAAGCCCCCAAAGAACTATTCGTATGAAAAAAATTGCTCTACTATTCTTCTATTTCCTGTCAGTTTGTTTCTCCAAAACACATGCTTCGTTTAAAGATGAACCGGTGGGAACAAAAATTAAGATTGCACCTGGCTATATACAAGGAACCGTAGAGAAAAATGGGGTTAAATCCTTTAAGGGCATACCCTTTGCCGCTCCTCCTGTAGGCCCTTTACGCTGGAAAGCCCCCATGCCAGTGGCTGCTTGGGAAGGAGTAAAAACATGCCAAGCCTTTGGTCCTAGTGCCATGCAAAGAACACCCAGCCCATTTTACATGTGGTCAGAGGAATTTCTAATACCTAAAGAACCCATACAAGAGGACTGCCTTTATTTAAACGTTTGGACCAATGCACAAAAAAAGACAGATAAAAAACCTGTGTTGGTGTGGATACATGGGGGTGGATTTTCTTCTGGCGGCAGTTCGGTTCCAATTTACGATGGGATAAATTTAGCCTCAAAGGGGGTCGTGTATGTGAGCATTAATTATCGAGTGGGGATTTTCGGTTTTTTTTCTCATCCTGCTCTGAGCCAAGAGTCGCCCATGAAAACATCGGGTAATTATGGTCTATTAGATCAAATCGCCGCATTACAATGGGTTAAAAATAATATAGCTCAATTTGGAGGTGATCCTACTAATGTGACCATTGCAGGTCAATCTGCCGGTTCCTTTGCTGTTGTTAGCTTAATGGCATCACCACTGGCGAAAGGCCTATTTCACAAGGCCATTGCAGAAAGTGGTGCGGGCTTATTGCCCAGAAATCCACTTAGCTCAAGCCAAGCTATGCCTAGCCTTAAAGAATCAGAGGAAATAGGTAAAAAAACGATGGACAATTTAGGTTTATTCCAAATAGATCAAATGAGAGCCATTCCAGCCGAAGAATTATTAAAAAAAGCATCTGCACGAAATGTCATTATCGTGGATGGATATTTCATGCCTGAAAGTATCGAACAGATATTCAATCAGAAAAAACAGCACCAAGTTCCTTTGCTTACAGGCTGGAATGAGGATGAAGGACTAGTTATGGGACCAATTAAAAAAGCCCAGGAATACCGTTCAGATATAGAAAAACAATACGGCTCTTTAGCCCAAGAACTATTGACACATTATCCTGGCAGTAATGATTCCATAGCAGTGCAATCCCAACTAAACTTATCCAGGGACTTAGTATTTGGTGCCCCTAATTACATACTTGCTACACTCCAAAGTAATCATGGAAACCCCGTATATGTGTACAGATTCACGAGGGTGGTACCTGCCTACGGAGAATATAAAAAATTCAAAGCATTTCACACAGCTGAAGTCCCCTACGCCTTGAGCACCTTACATCTGGTGAATCGTCCGTGGGAAAAAGCCGATTTCCAATTGGAAAAAACCATGTCTTCCTACTGGATCAACTTTGCAAAATTTGCTAATCCTAATTCTAAAAATTTACCCAGTTGGCAAAGATTTAGCAGCCAAAACCTTGATATTATACGGCTTGACAAAGAAGTTAACATGATAAAATTACCTGATTTTAAAAGCTTGAATTTCTTTTACCAAAAAATCTATTTAAAACGACAATAAAATCTATTATCCTTATAAACCAAAAACCCCTCAGCTATTAGCCAAAGGATTTCCAAACCTGTGTTCTATAATTATAATGTGATTAATTGATTAGGGCTTTTTAAGCTCATATGCCCTTGATATTTTTTCTAGTTTGCTGAATAATGACACACAATTTTAAGATAGCCTAAAAATTCATTAAGCTTGATAACTTATCGAATTACAAAATTGTTTGAAAAATATATGGTGTAAAAATTCATCATGTTCATCTTTCAGGATTATGAACAACATAAAGAAAAATTTGAAAATCAGAACATGTTAAATTTACCCAAGCAATAACCTGTTTAAACTTGTTTTTCAGTACTTATTTAGTCGTACTGAAAAATTAATATAAAGGGAAAAACATATCTAGCCTTTGAAAAGCTATACTTAATAATATTTTATTTGGCCACTAAAAACTAAAATAGCATCGATCTTTGCAACGCATTTTTTGTCGACCAATGGCTGATTTACCACTATTTATTTTTACCATATTATCGTCTAGTATTGGGCTAGTCGTTAGTATAATATTATTTTTCGGACAAGACATTGCAACTTTAAGCTCAAAAATTCTATCTGCCATTTTGTTTTGTTTGGTGATTTTAACCGTGGGTAATAGCCTAACCTTATCTACTATCTTGTATGATTACCCACAATTCTTTAAAACATATACTTGGGCCGCATTCTGCATAGGACCATTATTTTATTTATATGTAAGAACAGTTTTAAATCAATCTTACAAGCTCTACTGGAAAGATTCATTTATGTTTATTCCTGCCCTATTATATCAGGTTCATCGCCTTCCATTTGATATTTTAAGTCGAGCGGAAAAACTTGTGATTGTAAAAAGAGCGTTGAGTAATCGCATTGAATTTATACAAGAAGCAGAAGGTCTATTGCCTCCAGGATGGCTACCCATAATACGAATCCTCGTATTACTAATCAGTATGTTTGCTGCATTAATTTTATTATTAAGAAGACGCAAAAAAATATTTGAATCAAAAATTCAAATTGAAAGAAACAAACAAATTTACCGGTTTTTATGGGTAAGTATGGGTCTTATTTTTATTGGTACATTGTTGGTAGCTATCATCACATTTCTTCAATTTATCAAAGGTATATTCTTGGCAAAAATGATTGTTTTTGTGATTTCCTGTGAAATTCTATTCATATGCATTTATTTGTTTACCCAGCCTAAAATTCTATATGGGATGATTGGCTGGATTCAAATGGATGAACCTGTTAAGTCTTTACAAAATACTACCTTCACCACTGATCAAAAAAGCGTTGAAAATGATGATATTACTTATGTGAGCCATTATCATGGAATCAGTATATTAAATTCCATAGAAACACATTTTAGAGAAAATCACCCATTTACTACTATCGGTTATTGTCTAGCTGATTTATCTAGGGAAATCAACGTTCCCGCTTATTTAGTCTCAACTGTGATAAATCAGGAATTTGATAAAAATTTTAATGAATTCGTGAATGATGCCCGCTTTGAGTATTTAAAAATCATGCGATTAACCGATCAAAATTTCGATAAATATTCCATTGAATACATTGGAAATTCTTTGGGTTTTGGCTCAAGAACCTCTTTTATTTCCGCTGTTAAGAAAAGAACAGGCTTATTACCTAAGGAATATTTAGCCAATATTTAATTTCCTAAAGTTGTTTATATTCAGGAATAAATTCTCCTGAATACATATGAAAAATCAACAAGACCATATACATATCTTTTCTGGCGAAATCGCAGACTATTGGATTGAAGACGGCATTCTATTTTCTCAATCTAAACCTATCAAAAGAACGGTACCATTGATTCAAGAAAATATTGAATTAGTTAAAAAGATTACGCAAAACCAAGCCATGCCTTTGCTGATATATTTGTGTAAATCCCCTGTACCCGACAAAGAAACCCGTCAATTCTCCCGAGAACAATTATCCCAAGTATATAAAGCTATGGCCATGGTTTCTGCACCTGGGCTTTCACAATTAATCATGAAAATGGTATTTCAATTCCAAAAACCACCAATTCCTATCAAAAGCTTTAGTCGGGAGGAAAGCGCTCTTCAATGGTTGCAACAATTCAAATAAGCAAAAACAGATAGTTTAAGGTTATTACAAAATTTCATATATTCGTTTTTATACCCTATTGATGATGCTTATTTATGGTTTAGGTTTATTGGCTTTAAGTTATCTAGCTGGCCAATTATTTGGAGATTTTCTCGGAGAATTTATTGGGGTTCAAGCCAACGTCGGTGGAGTGGGCTTCGCGATGTTAACACTAGTTTTACTCCATAATTATTTTCAAAAAAAGCATTGGATTAAAGGTAATTTTGATGACGGAATTGGCTTTTGGAGTAATTTATATATTCCTGTTATTGTAGCCATGTCGGCCAGCCAAAATGCATTATTGGCATTTAATCATGGTATTCTTCCCCTCGTGGCTGGAATTCTCATCGTGGTGCTAGGATTTGCTTTAGTCCCGCTCATTTCCACCATTAAAACTACCAACGAATGAACATCATTTCTTTCTTCGAAAAAAATGGTATGATTACCAGTTTCATGGTGATTGCCATCATCATGCTCATTTCAGAACAAATTTCCACAAGAATTCTTCGAAAAAAAATCCCAGGATCTGCCATCGCCATTTTAATAGGATTAATCTTAGCTTATTATGGGGGGGTGCAAAGTGGGGGCGAAAAAGGAATTGCCGATATTGCATTTTTCAGTGGTTTTAAATTAGTCGGAGGATCCATGTTCCGTGATTTTTGCATTGTAGCTACGGCACTCGGTGTAAGTTTTCCTGTCATTATTCAAGCTGGAAAAGCAGGTGTAATTTCTTTGATTTTAGGTTTAGTGGTTTCATTTGTACTAGGAGTTTTGGTGGGTTGGGCATTTGATTATCATGATGCAGAAAGTTTAAGTACCATTGGTGCAGGAACATTGACTTTCATTGTAGGTCCCGTGACAGGCTCCGCCCTAGGAGCAAGCTCCGATGTAATTGCATTAAGCGTGGCAACAGGTGTAGTAAAAGCCATTGCCGTAACCATTTTCACCCCGCTCATTGCCTCAAAAATTCAATTAAATAATCCGCATTCCGCCATGGTATTTGGAGGACTCATGGGAACTACCAGCGGAGTAGCCGCGGGTTTAGCCGCCACAGACCAAAAACTAGTCCCTTATGGAGCCTTAACAGCGACTTTTTACACGGGTTTAGGCTGCTTGCTTTGTCCTAGCGTATTTTACCTGTTACTAAAAGCTATTTTATAAACAAGGGTTTCAAGTCGTTTTTGGTCACCTTACCCATGGCATTTCTAGGCAGCTCAGACAAGAATACATATTTTCGAGGAACACGATAAGCAGGCATTTTACTTCGCATATATGTATTTAAATCCTCTGAACTAGTTTCCACCTTCAATACCACAGCCGCAGCTACAACCTCACCCCATTCTTCATCTGGCAAACCTACCACCGAACAGTCGTCAACGTTTGGATGAGTCCGTAAAACCTCCTCTATCTCCAAAGCTGATAATTTGTAGCCTCCTGATTTAATAATATCAGTAGAGTTTCTGCCCAATATGCGATAATAATGATCCTGGACCTCTGCCACGTCGCCGGTTTTAAACCAACCATCGGAAGTAAAGGCTTCTTCGGTGGCCTGCTGTTTGCCCCAATACTCTTTAAAAACTGTTGGCCCTTTTACTTGAATTTCTCCTGGCTCACCCACCACTTCCATATTTTCTTCATTGGCAAGCCGCACCTGTACCATAGGCAAAGGCATACCCACATGTCCAGCCCGTCTTTCTCCCTCATACGGATTACTGATTGCCATGCCTATTTCTGTCATCCCATATCTTTCCAACAAGCGCTGACCACTTAATGCCTCCCATTTTTCCATGACCGAAACTGGTAGCGCCGCAGATCCCGAAATCATGAGTCGAAATGCCTGCATGTACTTCTTTAATTCCATTCTCTCTTGTTCTGACCTAGTTTCTAGATAGGCAATCAATTTAAAATAGATGGTAGGAACAGCCATAAAGACATTTAAATCTCCTTTTTTGAATAGTTCAAAAATAGCCTCTGCCGAAAATTGAGCTAGGAACTCCACTTTGCCTCCCACATATAAAGTGGCAGATATCACATTGATTATTCCATGAATATGGTGTAAGGGAAGCACGCATAAAGTATGATCCTGAGCAGTATATTTCCAGGCCTCTACCAGGGATTTTATTTGACTTTCTATCCCATGATGGGTACTCAATACACCTTTAGGTAGACTGGTAGTACCACTAGTGTATAAAATCATGGCTCCCCTTTCTGCATCAATAGTGGGTAAGCTTCTCTGATGTAATGCAGGCATTTCTCCCCAAACCAATAATCGAATGCCCGATGCCTCGCAAAAATCTTTAAGCAGGGACTTATATGCTGCGGAACAGATAAAGGTCTTGGCGCCCGTATCGTGCAAAATGTATTTGATGGATTCTAAAGGATGAGCCAATGCCACGGGAACCGCTATCCCACCTGCTAACCAAATACCCCACTGAGAAACCACATAGTCCAAACCCGGTTCAACCATGTAAGCTACGGGAGATTGATTTAAATCTGACTCATTTTCAAGTAAAACACTAGCGACTTTTTCTGAATGCTCAATGAGTGTGGTATAAGTATGGGATTGGGAACCGGACAACAAAGCCGTTGATTCTCCAAATTTCAGTGCGTTCTTTTGAAAATAGAGCATAGTTTAACTTGGTAGGGTCAATTTTTATTATTGAATCATTAAGATTCAATAGGTTTAAAATTAGGAGAAATAATTCAATAATTCCCCTTATCCCTTCATATAAAAAATAGCATTCAGGACTTAAAGCAAAGAATCCCAGAGTACAGCCCGCATTTGCAAAGCTTTCCTCGAGGCTTCCAACACTTCATTCCATTTAAAGTCATCATCTCCACATAAATGACTAAGCATTTCCATGGCCAAATGACTGTGATGATCTCCATCAACCTCTATATGTCTTTCCATATAATATCTAAGAGTTGATACTTGCTCAGGAGAAACTTCATACAAGTTTTTCAACAATTGATGAAACATATCAGGAATTAAGTCCTCTCGGCCAAAAGTGAATACTCCTGCTTTCACATGAACGGGTGCATGTATGGCAATCTCAAAAGTGTACACTAAAAAAGCTCTAACCTGTGGTGGTAAAGCTGTTAATTGAATTGCCTCCTCAATGTTATTCCCTTCTTGGATACACGTAAGTAAGGCATCAATCCACTCGGTGGATGCCCCAAGGCGATTCATCGCGTTTTTATAAAGTTCAAAATGGCTAATCCTATGGCCAAATTCATCCACATCCGATTCCTCTCCCAACACGATTTCATTGATTAAAAATCGAGTATCAGCTGAACCAACAGGAAGCCACGGGACTTGAGTACAAGTCAAACTATTTTGAAGTGATTTCAACAAACTCATAAAGTCCCAAACAGCAAACACATGAATTTGTGTGAATTTTCGTAGGCTTTCTATGTCATTGATGGTTGAGTATATCGGATGAGAAAGCAGCTTATTTCGTTCCTCTTCCAATTCTTGCTTAAGAAATAGTAGTTGATTTTCCATAATAAAAGCAACGTACAAATTGTCCAAAATGTTTAGAAAAATTGAGTTTAAACTTACCAATACATCTACTTATGGATTGCAGAAATCACAATACATCGGATCTTCAAACTCTTTCAAATCTGGATATAAATTCTCCTCTTGATAACCACATTTTTTACATTGGCGAATCACTTTCAAAATGGAGGATGTCGGTTTTTGACAAAGTGAACACGGTAGACCCGATTGAAAATCGGTAATAGAGTATCCTGGAAACGCACAAGTAGGACAAAGGACCTTCATTTTTTCAACCAACTGATGGGCCAATTTTTCTATTTGCTTCATCCGAGTTGGATTATGCATTGCCCTCATATCCGTTTCTAATATACATTTGCCATACTTTTGGAGAAATTGATCGACTACCATATACAAGCTTTCATAACTATTGATCCCCTTCTCCAATTGGGAAAAATCTGGTGAACTATTTTTTACAATGAGGGCATGAGATGGGAATTTTATTTGCTCCAAAAACTCCGAAAAATCTTGGCCAGGAATTACTTCTTTCCAATTAAAATTGGTTTCAGTAGTAGTAGCTTGTACATCAATCTCTAATCCATTTTTTCGATCTACCAATACAAGTAATTCCGTTCCTCCTGGCACAAAGACATACTTCGGATGCGCTCCAAATGATCCTTCTGAGGCCATGGCTACATCTAGGCCATATAAATCCATGGCCCATTCACACTTCTTTCGGGCGGCCTCCAAAGGACTCAAGGTTCTCTCTATTTCTCCCGAAAATGTCCCCAATAAATCCGTATCAAGCTGATGGCTTGCCTCGTAAATAAACCCAAAAGCCTCCTGCATGACAGGTCCAATCACAGCCTCCTTGGCATGTTTGGTGGCAATGATTAATTTTTCTCCTCGGTACCTCTCTAGCCAATCCACTACTGAATAATTTGAAAAAAGATGGGCATCCCAATGGTAATGTTAAAAGGAAAGGTTACTCCCAAGGCCATCGGAATATAAATACCTGGATCGGCTTTAGGGGCCACCATCCGCATAGCCGCTGGAACGGCGATATAGGAAGCACTAGCCGCTAGGATAGAGAAAATCAAGCGATTTCCTTGATTATCTGTGATAAATTGACTCACATAAGCAACCATGGAACCATTGAAAAGCGGTAATAGAATGGCGAAGATTAAAATGAAATAGCCCTGCTGTTTGAAGGCCTTGATCCGACTTGCCGCTACCATTCCCATATCAAGTAAAAATATGGCTAAAAAACCTTTAAAAATATCTGAAGTAAAATGCTTAATACCAGCGGTCTGATTCGAATCAGAAACAAAGCCAATAATTAAGCTTCCTAAAATCATCAAAACGCTACCGTTTGTCAATGAATGTTTTAAAGTACTTCCCCACTGAATCCTTTCTTTACCGATTTCATTTTTATCGGATGGAAACAGGTTCATCAACAATAAGCCCATGATGATGGCAGGGAACTCCATTGAAGCCATCACGGCGACCATTTCTCCGCCGAACTTCAAATGGTTCATTTCTAGAAAAGCCACTGCAGTCACGAAAGTCACGGCACTCACCGAGCCATAAGAAGCTGCTATAGCGCCTGCATTATAGGAATTTAGCTTTATTCTCAAAATAAAAAAGGCATAAATAGGAACCAAACATGCCAAACCAAAACCAAAAATTAAACTCTTGACAATCTCGCCTGTGATACCTGTAGCAGCCAGTTCAGTACCCCCATTAAATCCAATGGAAAATAATAAATACAGTGCAATAAAACTTTTAGAGGCTGCAGGCACTTCTAAATCACTTTTCAGAAATTTGGCCAACATGCCTAACAAGAAAAACAGTAAAGTAGGATTAGTTAAATTAAAAATAAGTAATTCGAAATTGATCATTGTACTAATGGATTAAGCTTTTTCTCCCAGTATTCTCAGTAAATTTAATTCCATAAAAACGGCACTGGCTATGACCATTTTTTCCATCATGGGATCCTGTTCCAGTTTAATCAAATAAAACAGAAAAGCTATCGAAAATAAGTGGAAAAGAATGAAGGATGTTTTTTTGAAATTCATATCGCTCGTAAATTGAGCGCAAAGTAAATAGCAAGAATTTGATAATTTTTATTTAAGTTTATAATGTATTATATAAAATTAATTTATGAACTATACCTTAAATCAGCTGCAGATTTTTTTGAAAGTCGCCCAAACTAAGAGTATTACTCGGGCATCGGAGGAGTTAAATCTAACTCAACCGGCTGTATCTATTCAGATCAAAAACTTTCAATCTCAATTTGAAATACCCCTTATTGAAATTGTAGGTAAAAAGGTCTATTTAACAGATTTTGGAAAGGAAATAGCTCAATCTGCTGAAGAGATAATCGAGCAGGTATATGCCATCAATTATAAAATGAGGGCATTTAATGGACAACTTTTTGGGCGATTAAAAATATCCATTGTTTCTACAGGAAAATACATCATTCCCTATTTTTTAAGTGATTTTTTAAAAGAAAATCAAGGCGTAGAATTATCCATGGATGTAACTAACAGAGGTAAAGTTATTGAAAGCTTAAAGAAAAATGAAGTAGACTTTAGCCTAGTTTCTCTTCCTATAGAAGGAGACCAGTATGAATACATGGACTTACTCACTAACGAATTATACATGGTGGGGAATCCTGAACTAGTAGCACAAAATCCAGAATTCAACCAGCACCAATTACCCTCCAACCGTCCCATTATATTTAGAGAACCCGGCTCCGGTACCCGTATGACCATGGAGCGCTTTTTGGAAAATCAGGAATTTCATGTAATAAAAAAGATCGAACTTATGTCAAATGAAGCGGTCAAGCAAGCCGTTATCGCAGGCCTGGGTTATTCCATCATGCCCATCATTGGCATAAAAAATGAATTGCAAAACGGCTCTTTGGTGATTATCCCTCAAAAAGGTTTACCCATTAAAACCCAATGGAAATTAGTTTGGAACCATGGGAAAAAACATTCCCCAGTGGCCAAAGCATTTTTGCAGTATGTTCAAGAACATAAAGATGAGATCAGTCAGAAATACTTTAGATAAAAAAAGCCACACACAAAGTGCATGGCCTTTAAATGATTATTTTTTCATTAAATAAGTAGGACACGGATTATTCTCCATGTTGAAGCATAAACGAAAAAACAAAAGATAAGTTTTAATAAAATATCATTTAATTATTTAATGGAGGTTATAAAATAAAATTATGCAAATTTTACATATAACAAATTGATCATCAAAAGGTCTCCATTTGTTTTAAAATTTCTACCCAAGTCTAAAATCAAATCCCTACAAGCTAATAAATACTGAACTAAAAGCCGGAATTTTCACCGTTCCTTTCTTGACTGATTTCCCTTTTAAAGTAGGAACCTTATCCCCAGCTAATAATTGCAAGTCCTGACCATTCAATTTTACTTTCTTGGATAATAATTCATCCGAACTTAATTGATATATAGTTCCCTCTTGAGCAATTTGAATACTAAGTTCATCACCAGTAGGATTAACAGCCAAAATGGTACGTCCAGCAGCTTTTCCTTTCGTATTATGAACAAATATATCTAGTCCTTCCACCGTACTTCCCACTTCATATACCTGGTTACCCATCAATTTGCTCCATAAAAGTGCTGCCCAATAATTCGGTCTTGGATCATGGGTTTCTTCATCTAATAGGGCGTATTCGCTTCTGGTCAAAGTATTGTGCATGACCACTTGAACTCCCTTTTTGGCTAGTCTTCCTAACTGCTCCAAATACCTAAATGTATCTACATAGGTAGCTGCAATTGGGTTACCCCCACAGGCAGATTCGGCAGTTTCCGTATTCCAAATTGGCGCTTGTGGATTATAGGTATCACGTACTTTTTGATAAAAATCAAGACCCTTTTCTGTCTTACTTAACCAATGGGTGCTTAAGGCCTTCTCAGGGCTTTGACTGCCTCCACAGCGTTTAGAAACTGTACCATAATAGTGATAAGTAAATACATCAAATTGTGGCTCTGGCAGAGCTGACATAATTTTATCTACCAAAATATCCTGAGATGGAATAATTCCCCCCCTCCCCAGTTGAACCTGGTCCCAATATCTTCATGCGAGGATAATCCTTCCGAATTAGCTCTTTGAATAAACGAAAATCATGTGCAAATCGATCGGCATTATATCCCTTGGGAGCATCTCCATGGCTAGCATGGGAAGGCTCATTGAACATTTCCGCAGCTACAATCTCTCCTCCAATGGAATGGGTATAATCCATAATTGGTTTCACGGCTTTCGCACTCCATTGCCCATCTTTATCCCTAATTCCATCGCTTATGGGAAATGAGCTTACCAATTTCCCATGGACCGACTTCGTAAAATCCACCACCCCTTTCCACTGCTTTCTAGTTAATACATTTTTAAATCCTGCTGGAACTGAACTAACTGGGGGTTCATCGTTATCTTGAAAATATATCGCATTGGCCCAAGTACCGCTGACACGGATGTAGCTTGGTCCCAAAGCCGCAGCTAAATTTCTAAGCTTTTGCTGGTATAAATTAATGGGTTCTATTTTCCATTTCAAAGCAGCAAAGCCCGTTTTATTAGAAGTCTTCTTCACCGAATCTACCAACTTATAAGGAATCCAAAAATCTCCACCAATCACCTCACACATCTCTATATTATAAGATTGAAAGCGCTCGTCCACTTGGCCAATCCGCTTCATATTCTTGATATCAAAAGCAGAATTTCCTTGCGATAAAACGGAGACTGTATGACCCATCATCAGTAATGTGGTCAAAATGCTCATTCGATTCATGTTAGGTATATTGAAATATGAAAATTAGGGTACAAATGGGAAAGAAGTTCTATGCTATTTTTTACCCATTATTTTTAGGGTATAATCCCTAATCTTAGGTATTAATGGGACAAAAAATACTCAGCCAAATTTTGCCATTCATTATCTAGAGATACATTTGGGCGTGTTTTTTTCGCGCGATTGTACCAATAATCCGCATTCCACATATCCCCTTCTTTTCTATGCAAATAGGCATGTACCCATGCCGATTCTCTATCCATCAATTGATCCACTTGATCATGTGCCTTATCCCAATCTCCCTGAGCATCATACCATAAGCTTTTCAGTTGGACCGATAAATTTTTTGGAGGATTATCCTCCGTCAATGTCGCTTTAAAATCCTTTAAGTCTTTCATCGCCTATTCCATTAAAAACTGCTAAAATCCTTGCCTTTGGCCACTTAGTGGCATACCCGAATAATGAATATGTACAATTCTCCATTCGTTCTTAATCTTCCTTAATATCTGCGTTTCTCTTCCCTTTGTCTGCAAAGGAGTCCCATCTTTAAATTTGGCATCAAAATCCCAATAAAATTCCACCCAAGCAACGTTAGGGTATATATGTATCACTTCATCATTACTAGTCAAGTGTCGCTTTTGGAAAGTATTTCTAAACATCCCATAAAAATTATCTTTTACTCCTTTCCAGCCTAATTCATGCCCTTTGGGATGAATAAACGACACTTCTGGCACATCTGCCCAAACTTTCGCCCCTATTAAAGTATCCGCTTGATTAATAGATAATTTATAGGTTTCAATCAATTGCTTGATGGCTCGCTGATCGGTGGAATTACTTTGAGCAAATAGTATGTTTACCCAGCAAAGTAGCAAGGCTACGAAACAAGTTGTTTTCATTCGGTTTTATTTTTCCTAAAATTACATCCATTCCAATAAATCATATCAGATAAACCAAACAAAGCTAGAAATGTACCATTGAAATACAACATGATCTGAATTCTGCGGCTCATATTTCCTTCCTGAACGAGATATTCTTCTTAAATTATTTTGCTACATTTAGTCATTTCATTTCTAGGTTATGGTGTCAAATCGACGTACGTTTTTAAAGCAAGGTTCTGGACTGTTAGGACTAGGGATATTAACTGGAAATAAAAGCTCCAAGCCTCGTTTATCCTTTTCTACACTAGGGTGTCCCGCTTGGAATTTCTCCCAAGTCCTACAGCATGCCCAAGAAAATCATTACGCAGGTATTGAGATTCGAGGAATCAAAGGGGATTTGGATCTCCCCAATAACCCCATTTTTTCACCTTCGAATATTGCCTCCACTCGCAGACAAGTGGAAGATGCCCAATTGAAGAGCGTGAATTTAGGCTCTTCAGCCAACATGCATTTTCTGGATCCTAAGAAGAAACAAAGCCAGTTGGACGAAGCCAAAAAATACATTGATCTAGCCCATCAATTAGATTGTCCTTTCATTCGGGTATTCCCTAATGACCTACCCAAAGATCAAGCTGAAAATGAAACTGTTCAGGCCATCATTCATGCCTTAATTGAATTGGGGGATTTTGCTAAATCATCGGGCGTCAAGGTGCTATTAGAATCTCATGGCAAGGTGATTAAAAGTGACATGTTGCTTCACATCATGCAGACTGCCAATCACCCTCAAGTGGGTTTGGTGTGGGACTTCTTTAATATGTGGTCAGTCACAAAAGAGCCTCCAGCGCAAGTTTACCAGATACTCAAAAAATATATTTTACATACCCATATCAAAGACGCCATCGTGACTAGTTCAGGTGAAAAATACACGCTTCTAGGTGAAGGAAATGCCCCAGTCAAAGAAGCACTCCATGTATTAAAGCAGGGTAATTACCAAGGGTATTATAGTTTTGAATGGGAGAAACTCTGGCATCCTGAAATACAAGAACCCGAAATTGCCATTCCTCATTTCTCTAATAATTTTTCCAAATTCTGGGTCTAAACCATGAACACAAAAACTAAAAATACATTTGACGCCATTGTGATTGGTTCAGGTATCAGTGGTGGCTGGGCTGCCAAAGAACTGACAGAAAAGGGACTAAAAACCCTACTGCTGGAACGAGGGAGAGATGTGAAACATGTGGCGGATTATCCAACCGCCATGCATCAACCTTGGGATTTTCTGCATGGGGGTCTGGTCCCATTAGACATCAAAAAGGACTATAAAATTGCCAGCAAAAATTTTATTTTCTCCGAAGCTACGGCACACTTTTTAACCAAAGACGAAGAGCAAGCCTACATTCAAGATAAACCCTATGATTGGATACGTGCTTACCATGTGGGTGGTCGTTCTCTCTTATGGGGCCGACATACCCAGCGTTGGAGTGATTTTGATTTTACAGGTCCTGCAAGAGATGGCTTTGCGGTCGACTGGCCCATTCGCTACAAAGATTTGGCACCTTGGTACAGTCATGTGGAAAAGTTTGTGGGTATTTCAGGAAATGCAGATGGCTTGGATATTTTACCAGATGGTGAATTCATTCCACCTTATGAGCTTTCCTGCGTGGAAAAACATTTTGGACAAGTATTAAAAAGTAAATATAGCAACCGGCATGTCATCATTGCCAGAACCGCCAACTTAAGTCATGCACAAAAAATTCATCATTCAGTGGGCAGAAGTCAATGCCAAAACCGAACTCTTTGCGAGCGAGGCTGTCCTTATGGTGGGTATTTTAGTAGTAATTCTTCTACCTTGCCAGCAGCCTATCTAACCGGTAATCTCACTCTAAAAGATTATTCCATCGCGCATTCCATCATCTTCGACGAAAAGAAAAGCAAAGCCGTGGGGGTACGAGTGGTAAATGCCAAAACTCACGAGATGGAGGAGTATTTTGCGTCAATCATATTTGTCAATGCCTCTCCTTTAGCAACCAATTTAATTTTATTGAATTCCACCTCTTCTCGCTTTCCAAATGGACTAGGAAATGACTCAGGTGTTCTAGGTACACACATGGCCTTCCATAGCTATAGGGGAAGAATTACTGCAGAATATGATGGATTCTTAGACTTTCAAACAGCGGGGAAAAGGCCCACTTCTGGTTATATTCCTAGGTTCAGAAACGTTCAGCAACAAGAAACCGACTTTTTACGAGGTTATGCCAGTAATTTATCTGCCAGCAGGGTAATGGAAAATCCATCTACCTCACTTGGGGAATCTTTGAAACATTCTCTTTTAAATCAAAAGCTAGGAAATTGGCACATCAATGTGGGTATGATGGGCGAAACTATTCCGAAGGCACATTCTACCGTTCACCTGGACAAAAATTTGAAGGACAAATATGGTCTTCCTCAGTTGCGGGTTTCCATTGCCTATGATGACAATGATGAGAAAATGTTAAAAGATTTTCATCAACAATTTACGGAGATGTATGAAGCAGCAGGATTTAAAAACATCAAACCCATTGACACACAAAGATTGCCTGGAAATGAGAACCATGAGATGGGTGGAGTGCGTATGGGCCGAGATCCAAAAACTTCTATGTTAAACGCCTTCAACCAAATGCATCATTGTAAAAATGTGTTTGTTACAGATGGCTCTTGTATGACTTCTACCTCTACGCAAAATCCATCACTTACCTATATGGCATTGACAGCTAGGGCCGTAGACTATGCCGTGAGAGAGAAAAAGAAGCTGAATTTATAAGGCTCAAACATTGAGGAATAATTGAAACCTATTTAAAACACAAATACCTTGGAAAATATTAAGATTTCGACAGCCCAATTTGAAAATAAAAGTGGCGACAAAGCATATAATTTATCGGTTATAGAAGAGCTTACGAAGAAAGCCGCTGAAGTAGGCTCCGAGGTGATTGCCTTTCATGAATGTTCCATCACGGGATATAGTTTTGCGAGAAAATTAAACAAGGATCAAATGATCGCTTTGGCCGAGCCCATACCCGATGGAAAAAGTGTTCAAAAGCTCATTGAAATTGCCAAAAAATATGACATCGTTGTCTTGGCGGGACTATTTGAAAAAGACGAAGAAGATAATTTATTCAAAGCCTATGTCTGTGTGGATAAACATGGGTTAAAAGCTAAATACCGAAAACTACACCCCTTCATTAATCCGCATTTGACACCCGGGAATGAATATTGTGTTTTTGATATCAAAGGCTGGAAATGTGGGATTTTAATTTGTTATGATAACAACATCATAGAAAATGTTCGGGCTACTAAATTATTAGGCGCTGACATTATTTTTATGCCACATGTGACCATGTGTACCCCATCTACCCGTCCAGGAGCAGGTTTTGTAGACCCGAAATTATGGGATAACCGAGAGGCTGACCCAACTTCCTTACGTTTGGAATTTGATGGCATGAAAGGGCGAGATTGGTTAATGAAATGGCTTCCTTCCAGAGCTTATGACAACGCCATTTATGCTATATTTTCCAATCCCATTGGCATGGATGATGACCAATTAAAAAATGGCTGCTCCATGATTATAGATCCCTTTGGCGACATTATCGCAGAATGCCGTTCCTTGGAGGACAGTTTTGTCACAGCTACCCTTGTGCCTGAAAAACTTACCTTGGCCGGAGGTCACCGCTATATAAAAGCTCGTCGGCCCGACTTATACAAAAATATTCTAAGTCAAGATCATCATCCTGAGCAGAAAGTGGTTTGGTTGGATAAAAAGTAAAATTTGTCAATTCAATATATCCATCAGCACCATGATTGATTTTACCATCAACTCAAAGATGCGTACTCCTTATTTCCATTAGTTTCAATTTGATAAACCTTCTTGTGTTTATTAAAGATTTTATATAAATAATTTTAAAAGATTCGGATTATTTGCACTTTTGTCCCTAGCTAATCAAAAAACCCTTTACAAAATGAAAAATGTCTACGCTTTCCTATTTGTTTCTTTGTTGTGCTTAAGCTTCCAAGTTTCAGCACAATATAAGTCCATCAACTTAACTGCCGCTACGGATACCACCTACCTAGGTGATAATGGCTCTAAATCCAGAACTACTCGCTTACTTTCATTTGAATACGATACTAGCATGGATGCAGCATTTGCCCAAGTTTCCATGGATGTTCATCACATTAATCCTTTTGACTTACCTGAAATCATTGTTAATGGGAAATCAGTTCCTGCCAACATTTATTTCCCCTCAATGGCCACAAATACTAAATTTTACTTTTTCAAAGTAAAAGGTCTCACTGACCTAGTGGTAAATTCCCCAGTGGGCAATAACAACGCCAAACTCAGTTTTATTTTATCTGCCAAAGATATTTTACCTGGCAAAAATATAGTGAGAATTACCATTGGTAACCGAGCTATTGAAAACTTAGATGATTTCGCTATCACCAATCCTAAAGTAGAGCTGAGAAGCAAAGCCAGCTCCGACTCGTATTCTGATTACTCCAAATAAATAATGGATTTTTCTAGATAATTTTAGATTGAATTGAATAAGACATCATGCAAAAGTTTTTCAAATTTTTGATGCTGGTAGCCTTTCAGACCTTTGCTTGGAATAGCATCGCTCAAGATGGAACCATTTATCCGTTGGATGCTCCTAAAGAGCCCAATGCGATTCCATTAGGAACTGGATCTGTAAAGGACCAACCCGCTCCAGAAACCTGGTTCCGCCAATGGGGAGATCCTATGGCACGTAACATTTCCCAAGCGACTCTTACGCCATTCTTACCCGAAAAAGGTAAAGCCACAGGTGCAGCAGTTATCGTAGCCCCAGGTGGGGGATTTCGCTGGCTCTCCATGGGCAATGAAGGCTGGGAAGTAGCCGAAGCTCTAGCCAAAAAAGGAATAGCGGCTTTCGTACTCAAATACCGTTTATTCCCAACCGCTGAATCCTTGGAAGATTTCAAAGCCTGGATGAACCGTCCTCGTCCAGCTCCTGCCAAAACGGATGATCCCTCAAAACCTGCTACTCCTCCTAGTCCTTTCCAAATGGATCTGTCCAACCAATTAGCAGATGCCGAGGCCGCCTATGCCATGATCCTAAAAAATGCGCAAGCATGGGGAGTAGATACGCAGCGCATTGGAATGATTGGATTTTCTGCCGGAGCGGGTTTAACCATGCATGCAACTTTGAATTCAAAGACCATGAAATTAGCGTTTATTGGCCCTATTTACGGAGGAATGGGACCCGTAAAGGTTCCTGAAAATGCTCCTCCTATGTTTAATGTCATTGCCAGCGATGATTTTTTATTTAATTCCCAGTTTGGTATCATTGAATCTTGGTTCAAGGCAGGTAGACCTGTAGAATTTCATTTGTACCAAAATGGTGGACATGGCTTTGGTTTAGGTAATCCAAATCGGACGAGCAATAAATGGTTTGATGCCTTTATGCACTGGTTAAATGTAAATAAATTTCTTGTAAGCAAATAATCCACTCCCAAAATTTACAAGTTACCCTAAAAAGAAAGAGGTCCCATGGGCCTCTTTCTTTTGCATTAAATTCCTGCCAATTTTTCCTGTAAGCTCGTTCAAATTTTTCCCTAAGAATGAAAGAAAATGAATTGATTTGTTGACATAAACAACTAAGAGAACAAACAATAAGCTAAATTTAAACACATTCTATTCCCAAGTGTGACTTGACTAAATATTCTAAATTCACTTAAATAAGTCAATCGTATAATCCAGCAATTTGCTATCCCCAACCTTTCCATGACCTGGAACTACCCATTTCACTTGAGGAAATGCGTTTTTTACCTGTTCGACTGTCGAAGACCATTGATTCACATTAGCATCACCCAAATAACCTTTGGTTGCATTCATTTCCTTGATTAGACATCCCCCAAAAAGAATGCGGTCTTTGCTAAAATATCCCACCACATTATCTTGGGTGTGTCCCTCACCAAAGAATTTTACTAGAACTTTTTCTTTCCCCAAAGCCAAGGTTATTGAATCCTTAAACCCATATTGAGGAATCGCATATCCATTTTGCTTGGCCAATTCCAATGTCTTGAAATTTGCCCAAGAAGGGATATTTTGTTGGATAAAGGCATTCAAACCTCCCAAACCATCATCATGAAAATGGGTGGGAATAATGGCTTTGATCTTACATCCCAAGGTTTTGTTTACCCATTGGATTAACTCTTCAGCGCCTTGGTCATTGGTTGGCGTATCGAATATAATTACTTCATTTTTATCTCGAACAATCAAACCATTGCAAGGAACCAATCCAAAATCATTGGTTGGTAAATAGGAAATATGTTGATATGAATTGGGCGCTATTTGATTGATTACCAGGACTTGGGTTCTGTATATTTCTCTAAATGCTTGTTCCTTTGACTGCTGACTAATCCCTTGAAAGCACAATAATGGTAAGATAAATAAAAGATGCCATTGATGGAGGAAGATTTTCATAGTTTCAGTCTTTTGATCTAACTCATTTTTTTACGAAAGATGCTCCTCTATCTACCATGAAGGAACACTTAAAAATTTGGAAATCGGAGCCTTAAAATGATTTAATTACCTCTTTTTATGGATAGACCGATTTGTCCAGCATGATAGGCATTATGAAATAGAATATGTGCAAATAATTTGGCTTTGGAAACAGCTCCAAAAAATGGTGTATCAATTATATCTGACCAACCAGCATCTGTGGTAATCTCTATAATTTCTTCCATCATTTTATATCCTTTTTCTACGAGTTTTCTACTTTCCAATAAATCATTGCCTTGCCCAACATCTTGTTGGCCCATTGTGGTATTTTGAATCTCACTTGGTATATCAAAAAAATACCCAAAAAGTAACATTGTCTCCCCAATATGCCTATATATGAATCCTACACTAGAAGCCTGATTATTCAATTTTTTAGAAATATTCTCCTCATCAATCAAACTAAATGAAAAACTACAAGAATGAATGTTTTGGGCCAAAAGGTCTTTAAAAATATCTTTCATAACTATTATACAACTGGAGTTTACTTTCAATGCGGAGAAAAAATGTTACATGAAACAATTATATTCCTATGGCCTTTATTAATCCCCTTTAATTCGAAAGAAGCTTAAATGATAAGAAAATTGAATATTTCACTGCAAATAAATAAAATCAGCTATTTAAATCTGATCACAATAACCTTTCATGTCGATTTTCATATTTTGTCTTCCCCATTTATACATACTGTCAATAATGGGTAATATCGTTTTTCCATATTCCGTTAAATTATATTCAACTCTTGGCGGAATTTCCGGGAATATTATCCTTTCAATTATCCCATCTGATTCTAATTCTCTTAGCTGATTGGTTAGCGTCTGTTTACTTATTTCGGATATATTTTTTAATAAAATACTATAACGATTTCTGTCGGTTCTAATCATATGAATAATACTGGGTTTCCATTTACCACCAATAATATTCATACAAAATACTACGGGACAATTACCCGGTGTAAACTCTTTTGTTTTCCTCACCATTGTATTTTCATTAGTCTAAAATTATAGCCTATACACAAAAATATAGTGTATTTAATTTATTTAGTTAAAGGTAATAAGTTTGACTAATTATAAATTAAAACTATTAAAAAATGAACAGAATAGCCGTATTAATTACCATGCACTTTGATAACTCAAAAGGTAACTTTGAAGAGTTAAGACAAAAAGAAATGGCCCACATTATGAATTGGAAAGAAAACGAACTTCTAGATGGTTTTTTCATTAAATCAGATAAAGATGGTGCTATGATTATCTTCAAGAATATACCATTACAAGATGTGGTAAAAAAAGTTGAAGCGTTACCTTTTTACCCATATATGCAAGAGGTCCGGTATTTAAATTTTGATAAAATATTCTAAGATTTCCCTGAAAAATTAGGCATCCATCTGAAACATTGACTTTTCTTATTGGCTGTATCTAGAGTACATTCCATGAACTTATAAAACAAATTGATAAAAAGGGTAAGACTTTACAACTCTAACACTTTTAATTTCCATTTGCTCCCCTTACAGTCGAAAGCTGCAGCTATAATATGAACATTGAATAGGAAACAACCTGAAAATGGCAAGCTTGACATTATGTTAATTTTATTGCTTCAGCAAACAGATTTTTACTTTAATAATCATTGATTAAGTCTTATCATTCCTAAAAATATTCTTGTCCCAGTTTCGAAATTCATAATACTTACCTTTAGGTTCACCTGTCCAGCCATTAATTCCTTTTTTCTTTGGTAGATAATATCCGTGAATATATAATAAGGGGATGATACATAATGAAAGTAGTATCATTGCGGTTGTTCTGCCAAAATATACAGAGACGAGGCAGATCACTAATATTGTCAACATATACTTCCCAACTCTACGAATTTTTGGTGTTCGTTCTTCAAAATGACCCATTAGTATATTTCCCAAAGTATAGATGATGCTCACAATTGCAACTTCAAACCACAATGATTCTGTTACCTCCATGGTATCATGTTTTTATTAAAAATAATACAAAATATGCAACTACCCTAAACAACTGAAAGACAACAAAAAAAAGGCGACATTTCTGTCGCCTTGTACAGTTTTGCTCCCTTATTAATAAGTGGAATGTTGTAGCCGTTTTCTCTATTTAAATCCATCAAACAACACTTTATGTAATTTGGAGAACGTTCCCTTAAAGATTGTAACTTTTTCTAACTATCAAAAAGTATAGCTTATCAGAAAGCAATTTTCTTAGCACCAATAGCATAGGGCCAGGTTTACCCACAGCATATCTCATTTGATTAGAATTGTCCGTTGCGGATTTGAAAATCATCTTTGCTACAACTTCTGGACCTTCAGCATCTTTCATTACTTTTTCAGCAGCCTCATTAAACTTTTGAATAAACCCGTCATACTCGTTTGTGTCAGTTGGTTTAATAAATTGTCGACTTCTACCATAAAAATCAGTGACAATTGGACCTGGCTCAATGAGTTTCATTTTTATATTAAATTGACTTAACTCATAATGTAACGACTCTGTAAAACCTTCCACCGCAAATTTAGTAGCGTGATAAATGCTATATAATGGGAATGTGATTTTACCCCCCATACTCGAAATTTGAATAATCATTCCTCCACCATTTGGTCTCATATGCTTTATCGCTTCTCTTGTCACACGCATCAACCCAAAAACATTCGTGTTAAATTGTTTTTCAATTATTTCATCTGACATTGATTCAAATGCACCATCAACACCGTAACCTGCGTTATTAACTACTACATCTATTTTGCCAAAATCCTTTTGTGCTTGTAATATTGTTTGCTTAATACTTTCAAGATTAGCAACGTCAAGAGAATACTTTTTTACATTTGGCAACTTGTTGAAATCTAATTCATTTTCAGGGTTTCTTTGAGTTGCGATAACGTTCCAACCCATTTTAGCAAACTCGAAAACAGTTGCTTTACCTATTCCACTAGATGTTCCAGTTATCAATACGGTCTTTTTCATATTTCTATTGTTTTATTTTGAACAAAACTATTGCGTTATTTTAAAACCTACAACAATAGAGTATGGTCTATAGTTGATATTTATTTTTCTATCCATTATATTTACCTTATGTTAATAAATGAGCTATCCAAAAAAACTGGGCTTTCGACACATACGATCCGCTTCTATGAAAAGTCGGGGTTAATTGAGGGAAAACAAAACAAAGCGGTTAAATCGAATAATTACTTTCATTACGACGAAGTAACCGTTGAAAAGTTAGAGTTCATTAGCGATGCTAAATCGGTGGGATTTACCATCAGGGAAATAGGTCAAATGATTGATGCTTGGTATAACCAAAAATATACCAAGGAACAAAAACTAGAAATTCTTGATGATAAGCTGATTTCTTTAGAGCAAAAAATGAAAGAGATAAAGGAAATGAAAAAGCAAATCATTGAATTTAAAGATGACGTCCTAAATGATAGGTGCTAGAAATCATCAATATAATATAATGAAAATTAAAAAATGCAAACCACTAAACCCACTACTGACCTCGAACCACTTAATCCAACATTTAAACCTTCATTTGATTCGTTAATCCATAATTCTGCTCAACCTTTTGATTTAGGGTTGTACCTTTTACGAAAAATAAGGATTTAAAAATAGAAAAGTTGCAGCCACAAAAATGTCTCTTTAGAGAAAGATATGACAGATTTTAACCAAAAAAAGAGGCCGAAATGACCTTTTTTTGATTTGTGCTCCCCCTTTTGTCGGAAGTTGCAACCAATTATTACAATTTAGACAGATTTTCTAAATCATTTAAATCCTTAGCTCGACCACTTATTTCCTTGTTTCTTTTCAGGTCATTAATGTGAATTACTTTCATTGGAATTTCTTCAAAAACAGTATCCAGTGCATTGTTATAAATTTCTTGAAAAGTAAATCCAGAGATTTCTTTTAAAATTTCAATACATACTGGGGGTCTTCCAAAGGTATAAACATTTATAAGAGCTTGGTGAAGAAAAGACTCTTCAGTCATGTCAAAAAGAGGCATTTGAAATTGTTTAAATGCTTCAGCCAATTTATCATAATTATTTTTCGAAACCTCAACAAATATATCAAGGTCTCCTGTGGTTCTAGGGAATCCATGATAGATAACAGAATATCCTCCGACTAAGACATAATTGACTTCATTTTTATTCAAAGCCAATAAAAATTCTTGAAAATCAGAATTAAAAATATTCCCCATGACTAATTCTTACGCATTGAAAATGCAGTTTTGTCTATTTTGGGAGGATTATCAATAGCATAATTAAAAGAAACGCTATTTAAATAGGAGAAAACCTTACTAATTTCCTCTTTACTCAATCCTAAATAATGAGTAACCTCTTCCTTTTGTTTAAAAAGGTTACCAGAAGTGCTGTATGTCCTATCTAATTTTGGCATAGTCAAATGTACTATGAATTTTTATACCTTCAAACAAACCAAAAGACAACAAAAAAAGTCACCATCTCTGATGACTTTCTTGTTTGGCTCCCTTACTAAGAGGAATGTTGCAGCCATCATTAATGATAAAACTATCTAAATTGATTGGAAATCAACTTTTTTGTAAAGATAATTAATTTAAGTTTCTAATTTTCTCCTCAAATTATTTCAACTTGATAAACTTCGTGTAAAATACAGGAAGTTTTTACTATTTAATTAAGTTTTAATTTGAAACAAAGTATATATGAAAATTAGTTATTGGGAATCGACGCGATATCTGAAATTAATATCCTTCAGTTCTAAACTATCTTGTTTTTAGGGACACTTATACATCCACATAAATGAACACGACGTTGGGGCGGCCAGCCATTTTTTGCGAATATGCCCTACTGATAATTAACAGACTTTTGCATATAAATAAACAATATCTAAAACTCATTATTCTTTGGTTATTATTGTTAAATTATGGTAAAATATCCCGTCATTACTTGAAAAAGAAATACGATGAATGGGCATTTCTTTTTCTGTGATAATTACTCTGTAAAATAATAAATTACCAGCATATTAAACATCTACTTTCAAATATGCTTACTACTGAGCAAATAAATATGATTGGATTTACTCCCAAATAGAATGAAACAAACCATTCGATCATTTAGAATAACTTTTTTTTCTAATGACGCTAAATTTAGTCGTTAAACTATCTGATTTACCCGTTAAAACGAATCGTCTTTGGGGAATGACGACTTTACATGAAGTCATGTTTTTGGGATTAGGACAATTTTGTCTTCCATCACTTTCAAAATTAGAAATTATTCCGATAAACAGGATGATTAAAAACTTCATATCAATCTTCCAAATTATTTTTGACAGCTTTAACAGAGGCTTTATGCTTCAAAACTAGTTCATTTATTTCCTGAATGACTTTCTCGTTATTATTTGAAATATCATATTGTTCCGAAGGATCTAAAGATATATTGTATAAAACGGGCTTTTCTAGTTTTTCAATCTTTTCAGGATATCCAATTGGATTGTTTTTGAAATAATATAATTTGTAATCCCCTAATCTAGCCGCAAACAAATCGGTGGCGTGATAAAAAAACATTTCATTCCTAGGATTTACTTCTTTATTATGTACCATCAATTGACTCAAATCATATCCATCTGTATTGACACTTTCGGGAAGTGGGATTTTAGCTATGCTACATAAGGTAGGTAATAAATCGAGTGTACTTCCCATTTTCATCTCCACTTTAGGTCGAAGATTTTTAGGAGACCAAATGATGAATGGAACACGCATACCACCCTCATAACTAGTTCCTTTTGCTCCGAACAATAAGCCTGAGGATCCACCCTGCTCTTTAAACAACTTCCAAGGTCCATTATCTGAAGTAAATATGACATAGGTATTTTCATCTAATTGTAATTCTTTTAAGGATTTTAAAACTTGGCCTACGCTCCAATCCAATTCCTCTATTACATCTCCATAAAGACCACGTTTACTTTTTCCTTTAAAATCTTGACCTGCAAATAGGGGCATATGGGGCATGGAATGGGCTAAATACAGAAAAAAAGGTTTGTCTTTATTCTTTTTAATGAAAGCTACCGACTCTTCTGTATAACGTTTGGTGATCGTATTTTGATTGGCTGGTCGCTCAATTATTTCTGAATTCCTCATTAATGGAACGTTGTATTGCTCAATTTTAGGGTTAAACATACTTTCATAAGTTAATCCTTTAGCCCGATCCATGTCATTGGAATAAGGAATTCCAAAATAGTAATCAAAACCATTGTTGTTAGGAGCGTATTGAGGCAAATGCCCCAAATGCCATTTACCTACTAAAGCAGTTTGGTAATTATTCATTTTTAAAATTTCAGCCATCGTCAGCTCTGACTCTGGAAGTCCACCTTTAGAATCAGGAAACAAAACGCGACGCTTATAACTTTCCATACCCATTCGAATAGGCAATTTCCCTGTCATTAAAGCCGCTCTAGATGGTGTGCAAACATTGGATGCTACATAAAAATTAGTCCATTTCTGTCCTTCGGCAGCCATACGATCCAAATTAGGTGTTTGAATTACTGGATTTCCAAATGTTCCAAGATCTCCATATCCCAAATCATCGGTATAAATGATAATGAAATTGGGTTTTCGGTTTTTATTTGGCTTGGATATTGTCTCAAAACTCATCAAAGCAAAAATGGCATATACGATGTAGGTCAGTTTCATTTTCTATTTATTCAAAGGTTTTTGCCAAGGAGTACTTCCTCCTTGCTGAATGTAAGTCATTAAAATCGTGTTCAATTTTTTCACCATTTCAGGATTGGCATGAACAAGATTATTTTTTTCCAATGGGTCATTTTTCAAATCATATAATTCATAGGGCTGAAATGGCGAATTTTGCAACAATTTCCATTGCCCTAACCGCAAAGCATGATAAGCTTTCCCCCCATAAAGAAGACCTCCTTCCCTCCTTGTGAAGTAAATAGGCCTTTCTAGAGATTCATCAGTTTGCCCTAAAAGAGTTTTGGCAAAACTTCTTCCTTCAATGGTATGATCCATTTTTCCTCCAATTAAATCTATCATGGTTGGGAAAATGTCCATTGACAAATTAACTGCCCTGGAATATGATCCTTTAGGGATTTTAGCAGACCATGAAATGACCGTTGGAACTCGAAGCCCTCCTTCATACATACTTTGTTTCCCGTCTCGAAGATCACCATTATTGGCTAAATCTGGCAAATGGCCTCCATTATCCGAGGTAAAAACGATGATGGTGTTCTCATACTGACCTGATTTTTTTAAGGCATTGATTACTTGCCCAATTCCATCATCTAAATGCTCAATAAAGGCCACTAATCTGGCTCTTTTTTCATTTATTCCAGGATTTCGTTGTAATACTTTATCCAACCAGACCTTTGGAGGCTGTACGGGAAAGTGGGGTGCATTATAGGCCAGGTAGAGAAAAAAGGGTTGTTTACTTTGGGCTTGTTGATGAATATAATCTACCGACCATTGTGTAAATAAATCAGTAGCATGTCCAACAGGCTCTATTTTTTGATTGTTACGCCTCATAAAATTTTTGCCATGCCTCAGGTGCGTCCAATAATCATCCATCATGTCTTCTAACCAACCATGAAAATAATCAAATCCCTTTTCATTGGGAAGGTTAGGAGACTCTAAACCTAAATTCCATTTCCCTATGTGAGCGGTATGGTAATTCATCTTTTTTAGAGCCGCAGGTAGTAAAATAGTACGAGGATCTAAATATCCCCAACTATTTTCGGAATGAGAACGAATTAAACCTGGAACACCAACAAAATCAGGATACCTACCTGACATCAACGAGGCTCTTGTGGGAGCACAGACTGGAGAATTTGCATAAAAATAATCCAATCTCATTCCATCCTCACGAAGCTTATCAATATTGGGAGTTATTAGATCTTTTGTCTTGTAATAAGACACATCATGATACCCTTGATCATCGGTTAGGATAATTAGAATATTGGGTTTTGAGTGCTGAGCCATTAATCCTCCCACAGATATCAGCCATAAAATACCGGCAAAAAAGCTATTTTTCACGATTTTATATTGTTTTAATTCCTTTTGAAATTCATTTTCTAACCTAATAATTAATTGTGTAAAATTGGGAAGTTCTATCTGACACTTCCCAATTGATTGTACTATCAACTACTACGAAAGGCATTCCAAATGACCAAATTACCATTTGGGATTTTGAACTAATTTAGGATTTAGAGATAATTCGCTAACAGGAATAGGTAATAAATTATAATAATCCAAGTAGCCATTAGGAAACTTAGTCTCAATAACCCCTCCTAAATGATCTTTTACCACTACAGGATAGATATCCTTACCTATATTCCATCTTTTAATATCAGACCAGTATAGTCCTTCTAAGGCAAATTCAATTCTTCTTTCTTTCCTTAGTCTTGCTCTGGCCTCTGCTTGCGTCAAACCCGTTGGAATTAATGAGATTTTCACATCTTTTCTTTCTGTCCGAATCCGATTAATGATTCCAATGGCCTCATCCACATTTTTATTCAATTCTATTAATGCCTCCGCTTTGGCCAACAAGACATCCGCGTATCTCATCACGATATTATTGATGGCAGATTGACCTGAGGTAGGCAAATTCGCCATTTGACTTTCCCTGTATTTACGAGCACTTAAATGCTTTAAGCGATTTCCTGGATGATTGAATGCTCCACCTGGGTAGATGTAATTAGGAAACCTAAATCCTAAAATATAAGATCCTGGAATAACGATGGTAAATTCCAAGCGGGGATCCCTATTCTTGAATTTATTGGATTTATCCACCGGACTACCATCGATAGTTTCATATGCATCTACTAAATCATCAGTAGGTACATACCTTGATCCACGGGTAAAACTACCTGTGCCTGTACCACAAAACTGATCATGAAATGAACCTTGTGAGTTTTCCCCTGAAATATATTGTATATCAAAAATCACCTCTGAATTATTCTCATTTTCTTGCTTGAACAATCCTTCATAAGAAGGGAATAAAGCGTATTTATTCAAAGCCTCAATTTGTTGTGTAACCTCTAGGACTTTTTCGTAATTGTTTTGATACAAATAAGCTCTCATTTTTAGACCCAAAGCTGCGCCTTTATCTGCTCTACCAATTTCAGGTGCTTTGATTCCTAAATTTTGAATAGCTACATCATAATCTGCTATAACCTGGTTCCAAGTGGCTTCTTTGGAAGCTCTAGGGATTTCTCTTGCTTCATCTGTTGTGAGGGAAGTATTAGTAATCGGTACTCCTCCGTATGCATCAGCCAATAAAGAATAGGCTAAACCTCGTAAAAAATGAGCTTCCCCCTTATAGATGTTTTTAGTCGCATCTGGCAATTTAACTTGCTCTAGAGCTTTTAACAGGTAATTCGCTCTAAATACAATGGCATAACACCTAGTCCATCTAAATGTAATAATATCCGTATCTGTCGCTGACAATTGCCCATTACCCAACTTAGTGATTGGGAAATTCCCCCAATTAAATGCATTTGGAGTGGCACCATCTAAGACTCCAAATCCAAATAAGCCTTCATTATAAATAGAAGACTCTCTTAGCAATGCGTAAACTCCATTTAAGGTAAGTTTTATATCGGCCTCATTTTGTGGAAAATTCGCCGTAGTAATCTTATCCTCTGGAAATATTTCTAAATACTTGTCCGAGCAACTAGTACAGATACTCAAAAAAACTATGCTGATATATAAAAGTATATTTTTCATCATCTTAGAAGTTTAAATTAACGCCCAAAGTCACAATCCTTGGAACTGGGTATTGATTAGTACTTGAATCAAACGTATTTTTTTCTGGGTCATACCCATCAAAATCTTGATTCACTAGAGTATAAACATTTTGGGCATTTATATAGATATATGCCTTCTTTAACCCATATTTATTGGATACTTTCTCAGGAACACTATAACCCAACTGAATATTTTTCAGCTTTACAAAATCCACTTTATTGACCCAAAAAGAAGATTGAGAACTATTCCATGAATTATCGAATCTGGCCATGGGAATATTGGTATTTGTATTGGTGGGTGTCCAAGAATTCAACCAACGTTCCCCAATAACCCTATTCTCATAGGTTAGATTGGTGAAATTATTTTGATTGAACATATTCACACCCAAAATTCCTTGCATGAGTATATTCAAATCAAATCCCTTGAATTTAAACGACGAAGAAATTCCAAAAGTGACTTTTGGAATTGTATTTCCGATAGACTGCTTATCCTCAAAGCCTAATTTCCCATCTCCATTCACATCTTCAAATTTCAAATTCCCTGCTTTGGGTTTAAACCCATTAGCAAACATGTGCTCAGAAGCCTCCTTATCAGATTGGTAAATTCCTACCACTTTATAGCCATATAATTCCCTGAATGAATAGCCTTCTCTAATTAAGTACAATTGGTCTGGTGATCTGGAAGTTCCAAACTTCGTGACCATGTTATTGATATAGGTGGCATTCAACCCCATACTAAAATTGAGCTTATCTCGATCTGATACTTGATTATTGTAGTTAAAAATAACTTCAACCCCATTATTGGTCATTTCACCCTTATTTTCAAAGGGGGAATTCAATCCTCCTAATACCAATGGAATGGGTAATTGAACTAAAATATCTTGTGTTTTTTTTGTGAAATAGTCGGTCTCTATCGATATCTTATTTTTAAAGAAGGATATTTCCAAACCTATATCAGTGGTAGCAGTTTTTTCCCAAGTGATATTTTCATCAATTAGACTAGTAATAGCCACTCCTGGCGCTAATTTGCCACCATAATTGTAGCTTAATCCATTATTCTGATTGATAATAGTCAAATAAGGCCAGTAATCCGAGATATTCTGATTGCCCAATCTACCCCATGAAGCTCGAATTTTTAGGTTTGAAATTACATCTGAGTTCTTTAAAAAATCCTCATCGGATACTCTCCAACCTGCTGAAAAGCCAGGAAAATATCCCCATCTATTTCCCTCTTTAAATCTAGATGAAGCATCTGCTCTAAAATTAGCTTCAAATAGATACTTTTGATTAAAGGCATAATTGAGCCTTCCAAAGTAGGATAAAATACGCAAGGCATTCATGTTTCCTGATCCTTGAATTCCAGAAGTACCAGCATCCACTTGAGTTAATCCTTCCTTAGGAGGACTACTTCTCCTGGCATATAAAGTTTGAATTTTATTTGATTCAATTTGTGTTCCAGCAATAACAGCTACATCATGAACTTGATTAAATGTCTTGGAATAATTGATCGTAGAAAATAGGTTGGTATTAAAACCCGATATATTTCCCCTGTTAATTTCTAAACCCTCTCGATTAAAATTCTTAGTAATGGTTTCTAAACCTGAATCTGTGTATCCAAAAACACTCGAATTATATCGATCTACTAAATTCCAGGTACCATTAGCTGCAAATGTCGTTTTAAACGACAAATGCTTCGTAAAATTAACCTCAGCCGTTGCATTGATAGAGAGTAAATTTTCTTGTGTGGAGGTTTGACCGTTCGCTGCATCAATCAGCGGATTTCTATTATCATAAAGTAAGGCTCCATTCTTATCAGCTACCTGAACAGAACCAAATCTTCCATCTCTTGTATATGGAGCAATAAAAGGTGCAGCACCACTTAACATATCAAATACTCGACCCAACGAACCATAGGTAATATCAGCATAAGGCTCTTTGGATAATCGATTGATATAACTTACTCGACCACTTATTTTTAACCAATTGTTAATTTTTGATTCTAGGTTGGCTCTTAAACTAAATCTTTGAGAATTCGTATTGGCAACCATCCCTTCTTGATTCAAATAATTAAATGACAAAAAAGTAGACGTTTGGGCTGATCCTCCTCGAATGGACACATTATGTTCCTGTATTTTGGCTGGTTTGAATAATTCTGAAAACCAATTGGTATTCGGATATATATAAGGATCTGTTCCCGTTTTAAATGCATTAATTAAATCCGCAGAATACAATGGACTAGCACCATCATTGACTAAAGCCCGATTGCTCAATTCCATATTATCTGCACTATTATTAATGGTTTTATATCTCATTCCTAGAGTTTGAACACCCACATAGGAATTTACATTGACTTGCATTTTTTCATTATTCTTACCCATTTTAGTGGTGATCAAAACTACACCATTGGCAGCTTTTGAACCAAAAATGGCAGCACTGGCAGCGTCTTTCAAAACGGAAATGGATTCGATATCCGATGGATTCAACTGCTCAAAAGTTCCCTCTACACCGTCTACTATAATCAAAGGATTAGCATTATTTAAAGTCCCCCAACCTCGTACACGTATTTGAGAACCATCGCTACCTGGTTTTCCAGAGTTTTGGCTTACCCAAACTCCGGAAGCAGTTCCACCAAGCGCTTGAGAGGAATTAGTTAAAGGTCTATTATTAATTTTTTCATCAAATTTTATGGTAGAAATAGAACCTGTTAAATTCACTTTTTGAGTACTACCATATCCAACTACGACAACCTCGTCTAAGGCAGTTACATCAGGCTTTAATGAAATTTCCAATTGAGATTTATCTCTTACTCCAATTTCTTGACTTAGATATCCGACAAAAGATATAATAAGTACTGCATTGTCATCTATGATGGAGATCGTAAAATTCCCATTAGAATCTGATTGAGTTCCTTTGGTAGTCCCTTTAACACTTATATTAACGCCTGGTAAACCTTGGCCAGTCTCATCTTTCACTTTTCCTGATAGGGTTCTATCAGCCACTTGCCTATTAATCAAATGAGAAATGTGAGAGCTTTCATCTTGATTATTTCGAAGAATGATTCGGTTTTCTTTAATTAAATATTCAACTGAGATAGGGGCCAATAATTCTTGCAACACCCAATCAAGTCTTTTTTTACTTACTTTGATATTAACTTTTTGTAACATATTGATGTTACTAGAGCTATATACAAATTTAACTTTGGCTTGCTTCTCAATTTGATTCAGCACTTTTTTAATTTCTACACTTTCCATTTGCAGGGATACCTGTTGCTGACTCAAGTCTAATTGACTTAAAGCCGAGTGTGCGTAAGAAAAGGTGCAAAAAATTAAACTTATGGCTAATTGCTGGAAGGAAATTTTCATAGTAATCCAAAGTAGTTTTGGAAACAGATGTGATTTGTTCATACTTTTACAGGGTTAAGATTTTACGATCATTAGCTATTTCTATTATTCATAATAGAAATAAGAGCCGAAGATGCGCCAACATCCTCGGCTCATTTTTTAGATATAATTAAGAACTATTCATGGTACATTATTTTAATTGCACGATTTGCCATTTATGAATACTGTAGAACCTCTAATTTCAAATTTGGCATTTACTGAAGAACAAGCAACCTCAAGTTGTTTATATAAATTCAAACCCCATAAATCTCCTGTAAATAGACACTTTTCAATTTCCTTATTTACAAATATGATGTCCACTCCATAATAATATTTGAATCGATCTTTTAATGCTCCAAATTGAATTTCATCAAAAGTAAAATCTGATTTTTGTAGACCAGGAACAATCAAAATAGGATCTTCAACAATACTTTCTTGAATTGTTTGATTTTCCAAATTGTAAATAGCTTTCAAATTTGGAGTTAATACTACCCCATTCAAATTACGCATGCTTCCATTTTTTGAATTAAGATACACGGATACTTTTCCACTTAACACGGCCACTTCAATAGATTTGCTCTTACTATCTAAACCTACTTTGAAACTTGTCCCTAATACTTCAGTGACTAAATCACCCATCCGAACTAAAAAAGGTTTTTTCTCATTCCTCGCAACTTTAAAATACCCTTTACCTTTTAAGAATACAGTCCTGTTTAATTTCCCAAAATCCTCCGAAACAATCAAACTTGAATTCTTTTCTAAAATAACTGTACTACCATCTGGAAGTTGAAGTGATTGATTTTTACTTGAAAAATTGTGTGTTTCTAAGCCCTTACTTTCTTGTATAGATTTTTGAAATAATTCTGGATATTTCAAGTACATGGAAATACTGAATATCAGAACCAAACTCGCTGCAAAAGCAATCTTAGGAAATCTAGATTTAAATAAAAAATGGATTTTATTTTCATTTTGAAAAGCCGAAGAAAATAGCTTATTCCAAAGCCTGTCCTCTTCCTGCTGAATTTTATTTTCATCGAATATATGCTTCAAATCTGCATGAGCATCCATATTATCATAAGTTATGCTTTCCAAAAAAATCTTTTCCTCTGGAGTACATTTTCCTTGTTCATATTTTGACAATAAGTGGTCAAATTCTCTCGTATTCATAATATTTATGTTAATTAGTCGAGTAAAAATTTTTAAAGTTCTTCTTCAAAAACTTCATTGATTTAGTTAGATGATATTCTACAGCTTTCTCTGACAAGGATAATTGCGAAGCAATAAGCTTTACGGGTATTTCATCGATTTTACTCATTCTAAAAATTAAGGCAGTTTTCTCAGGCATTTTCTGTAATAAAATATTCAACTTTTTATCAAATTCTTCTGAATTAATCATATCATCAGAGGTACTTGTTTCATGTATTTGATTCATCAATTGGAACTCCCTGTATCGTCTAAGTGTCATTTGACTTCGGATAGACTTATTAATTAAATTCCTACTAGCTATAAATAAGTAAATTTTCAAGTTTTCAATTTTAAGCTCCTCCCTCCTATTCCATAAACTTAGCATTAGGTCATGTAAAATTTCCTCAGAGTCTTCTTTGGAGCCTAAATTATGGTAAACAAACCCGTAAACGGATTTCCAATATCTTCTGTAAATCAGCTCAAATGCCTTATGATCTCCTTTTTGAAGGAGTATCAACAATTCTTCATCTGACATATGAGTCAATACCTCTGACATGGGATTTTACAAATTTTGGCTAGGGTTCCGTATAAGTCGAAAACCCCTAAAGAATTTTATATTTATTTATTAAATAATGACAAAACTTTCAACTTGTTTCTCAAATAGATCTTTAAATGAGATAAAAAAGAATCAAAAAGGAAGTTTTGGGGGAGTAATATAAACTTTTGCGAAAAGCTAATCTAAAATGTCTGTATTCACTGAATTATATTACATTAATTATAATGTCAAATGATAATAAAGCAAGTATGTGATGATGAAATTTGTGTAAAACTGCTTTTGTCTATTAAGAATGAATATAAAGTCAAAAATCTATAGAAAGAATTTGTAAGTGTCCCTAATTAACAGACAGTTTAGATTTTAAGAAAATCCATTTAATCTTAAATGGTTATTTATAGCCCTTGGCACATTCTTGGCACAAATAGAAAATCAGGTGTAAAACCCATGATAAATTGTGTCGAAAAAACACGAAAACCTCTCCTGGGCTCGAACCAAGAAAATCGATGAATAGAAGAAATAGAAGTGGATTATAAACAAAAAAAGTCACCATTTCTTATGACTTTTTGTTCAAGCTCCCCTTTCCGACGAAAGATGCAGCTATAATGCGATGATTGAGTTTGTGACTATTAGGAAATTGAAGGGTTGAACTTTGTACAATTTTGCAGGAGGTTCATTTCTATTAGCAAAAATCGTACTAATTAATTCTTAAAATCAAGACTACCACAGGGAACCGTTACAACATCTGTACCGGCTGTAATCTTGTAAAATAGTGTTTTGTCTTTTAATATATATTCTGCCCTAACCGGCCACTTTGTTTTATGGATGAAAATTGCGCTGTAAAATAAATAATTATTGAATGGTGAAATTCTATTATTCAAATCCTTTAATTGATTTGATTCATTATTTAAAAGAGTTGTTATACCCTTAAGACCATAATCGAACTCCTGCACTTTGTCAATTGTCATATTTGACTTTGTAAAGGCAACTTTAGCGTACGATTCTTCAGATTTAAAAGAAATGATTGTCGGAAATTTAATTTTTAAATCCAGAGGCGATGTTGCTTCATTACGTACATTAGTCCAAAAAATGAAATAATTGTACTCGTTTCCTTTATAGGAAACAATTCCGCCTCCCTTAGGTAAACTATTTGTAATAATTATTTTCTCTTTGGAGGATGCAGTGTAAACAACTTTAGAATATTCCCAATTCCTATTTTGAACTGATTGCCCATTCAAATTTAAAGAGAGTAATATTGGAAGGAAAACAGAAAACTTTTTCATAAAATAAAAGAAGGGTTACACTTATACAAGTATAACCCTTTTACTTTTATATCTGCTCCCTTAATAGGGGGAATGTTGCAGACATCAAATTCCTTAAAACTATCTAAATTGATAGGAATTGAACTATTTTGAAAAGAAAATTGATTTAAGTTTCAAATATTCTCCTCCAATTATTTCAACATGATGAACATCGTGTAAAATATTTGGATTTCATTTCTTCCAACTTTTATATAATTTAAGAGAGATACATTCTAAGTTATACTTTTATAACCATTAAAAACATTGTGTAATGTCATTTTAATGATAAATGCTGAAATTGAAATTACTCAAGTCAATCATCATTAGGTCATGATTCTAAACATTTGCACATTTGTACCAGTCCTTGTTGGTTATTTGAAAATGAATATCGTCCAATTTCTTTATTGATAAATAATGAATGCCCCCCAAAGGTATTATTCCCTAAAACACATATGTTAGCACAGTATGTTTTCCAACATTTTGGCGCTTAGTGCAATGGCGGATTACGGAGCACAAATATTCTTACGAAGAACTGCACTTGAACCTAACAAAAAACTGTCATATAAAGCACTGAATCCGCCTTTTGCCAAATCGCTGTTACCGGCTGGCGTTCTATCAATCGATATATTTCAGAAGTTCTCTAACAAGTAGGAATACAGTCGTTGATGATTCTTCTCTAGCTGGATTTGTATGGTCAAAATGATTGTAATTTCTCTCGGCTCTATCTATTGCAAGTTCAGCTCTTTTTTTGCTCGTTTTGTCGTCTATACCGTCAAGTAATTCAAAAAAATCTTCTTCTATTAATTTTGTTCCATTGCCATCATAAGTTACTTTGAATGGTTTAAGGTGTTCGTTGATTTTATCGTTATAGCTATCTCTATGCATCCCACCACCTTGATGGTCATTAAAGTGTAATATCAGCCAATATTCAAACGATTGATTTGAATAAGCTACTCCAAAGCTGTTAGCTGCGGCTATTTGAATTGCAGAGTTGAAATCATTATTATTAAAATCGTCTTTGTCAAACACACACCAAACTTGGTCGTAGTTTCCTTGTTGGGCTAAAGCGAGGGCTCTATTCACTAACGAAACTGTATTATATCCTTCTCCTACTGATTTAACTTTTGCTGAAGTAATTCTGAATTGATTGAAATAAGAGGGTTCGGTATTTTCTCCTTCACAAACAATAAGAATTGATGGTTTTTCTGTTAACTCAGCAACAGGTCTTTCTAGGCTCGGTTCTTTCCTCCGTTGAGCCTTTAACTGTTCAAGGTGCTTTTGCTTAGCTACTTTTTGTTCAGCTTTTTTGTCCTTCATTTTCATTTTCTGTCAATAAAAATTTTAGATTTTCAAAAAAGCCAAGAAATGGAACTGCACCATATTTCCCCTTAATGTAATTATCTTCAAAAGGGTCATTTTTTCTTACTTCATCTGATTTAAAGTCAGCTAAAGAATAAAGTTTAGCTTCTCCAAATTTATTTTTGTTTGTAAACCAAATTTGGTCTCTTCTAAATAGACCTGAACTTAATAAGTTTGTGTCGTGAGTATTGAAAATCAACTGTGCACTCTTCTTATTGAACTCTTTGGAGTTAAAAAGCAAAACGATTTTACAAACTAAATTTGGATGAAGTTTTGAGTCTAACTCATCTACAACTAATGTGTAACCGTTTTCAATCACATCAAGAATCGGCCCTGTTAAAGCAAAGAATTTTCTTGTCCCTGAAGATTCATCTTCGTCCAAAGAAAAACTAATGTTTCCTACCGCTTTTAAGTGTTCATTGTATTTTTTATGCTTGGTTAATACATCAGAAACATACTCTTGTTTTTCTTCACGGACTTCTTTAATAATTTTATCTTTAAGTTCTTTGGGCATCCCTTTCGGAAGGCTATTGATGTCAAGTTTTTGTAACTCGATATCTTGAATTCCCAAATCAGCAGCTTTCAATAAATCAAGAATTTTGATTTTATGGTCAGGGTCTTCTGTTCTACCCATAGTAAAACCTTGGTAACCTGATTCGTTTAATCCTGATAAGGTTTTTAGTCTTTTAAACCAATCCAACACATTGATTGCAGTCTTTTCATTGAATTGAGCAGCTACAGAAATTAATAATGCATTATCTCGAACAAGACCTTCTTTAACAACAGTATTGCCTTTTGTGAAACTTCGTTCGTGAGTATTGAAAGTACTTCCTTCTCTGTAATAAAGTTCAACTTCTTTTGTTTTTGGTTTGTGATAAAGCCACTCAGATACAATTCTTTCAGCTGTCGCTTCAAAGCCATAACGGTAATACACATTTTTATGAACGAAAATGATTTCAAATTCAGATGGTTCATTTTCTGTCTGTGTGCTTAGTTTAAAAGGCTCAACTTCAATAGTCTCTCCTTTTTGGCTTTCCTTTGAACTATTGACTACGAAATATCTCATAAATGCAAATGCATCTAGCAACTTGCTTTTACCACTAGCATTTGCACCATAGATAACTGCACTTTTGAGAAGTCTCAGTCCAAAGTTATCATTGATTACGATATTTTCGTGCTCTCTGGTGTCTTTATCATAGTTAGAAGCAATAAGGCTCAATGTCGCTTTGTCCTTAAATGTCCTAAAGTTTTTAATTGAAAATTGCAGAAGCATCTTTTTGCCTGTTTTTGATTAATTGTCTGCAAAGGTATTCTTTATTTTATATTTTCAAGCGAAATAAAAGTGCTTTTTGGTCGATTTGGTTCGGGAATCTGGTTTATGTTGCATTTTTTAAGCTTGCCGGTAACAGTTTCGGGCTTTGCTTTCGGGCGGGTTTCGGATCACTACACTGTCAACCTGCACAAAAGTTGATGCGAGGTAAAATGTTCAATTAACCACCAAACCCGCAATTGAGCCAAACGCCTGTTATTGGGCGTTGTTTTTTATGTTTTCACGTATTCTGTCCATTTTAGATATTTCTTCAAAGCTGTCGGTGTTGTGTAAAAACCCAATGTTTTTATTTTGTGACTTGTCAATTACATGAATGATTAAGTCAATATTTGATTGTTGTGTCATTGTTAATGTTTGAAAGTCAGTATCAATTTTTTCTCGTGTGCTTGTGTTCAAATAGTTTGTCAGTTTACCCATTAGTCCAACGAAAACGTCCGACAGTTGAATTAACTGTTCTGTTTTAGAATCTACAAATGTATAGTTTTTGATTTCATCTTCACCGTCAAGTATTTTGTAATCTTTTAGAGTTTCAGATATTGAATCTTCATTATCAAAAATGTGAGTTGAGTTTTTGAACAAGTAAATTGGTCTCAAGTAGAAGTGTGATAAATCTTTGAGAAGAATATAATCGTCTTCGTCTTGGATAAAAGGCAATGAACCTTTTTTCTTGGCTTCCTTTAAAATCTGTCTCAATGACTCCAATCCAAAATGAAATTCCTGAGTGTCTATATATGCGTCAAACAATGAAGTCAGTTCTTCTATGAACGGAAGAACAGACTCACTTTTGATATTCGGATATTCATACCTATAAAATAGGTCAACTAGTGCATCTATTTCAAGTCTTGAAAGTTTATACAGGTCATTCTTTAAATGATTGGAAAATTGCGGTCCAAGCTGTTGAGCAGCTTCAGAACTTACTATTGCTGAATCAACAATGTCAACCAATGACCAATAAAGAATATTGAGGCTTGAATAATGAACATACAAATCGTTATCCCTTAAAAAATGAAGAAACAATTTTAGTTTTTCCGATTTTAAACAGTCGAGAAATTGTCCACTTGCAATATGTTTAAATTTAACTTCTGTTGCTGTCTTTTGAAGTTTGAAGCTGTCAATAAGGGGCTGAACATTTGGTGCCTTTCCCGAGTGAACTAAACCACCTAAAACAAAATTTGCAGTAAATGTGTAGTTAAAGTCATTTTCTCTGACATAGAACTTTTTAATGTTGTTCGTTTCGTCATAGTAAAATGTAAATGCCCCGTCAAAGTCTGCTGTCGGTACAACCATTTTTGTAAACTTTCTTATATCACTTATTTCGTAGTCTATCATTGTTGTCGAGTCTTTTTACAATGTCCTATAACGGTTTGCAGCTTGGCACATTTGCCGATTGCGTAACGTTAATTTGTCTTGCTAAGATACGATTTGAAAGCGTAAAACAGTACAGAAGCACAGTGAAATAGCGGCAATAAAGCCTAGGTGCAGTTAGCCGCTGCCTTATTTCTTAGAGGCAACTTTCCTTATCCAATAAATAATGTCGCACCTTCAGTAATGGTTGAGGTTTCTCGTTTTCCATTGAGTGCATAGTCTACTATAAGTTGCTTCACTTTCCCAGGATAAGGATCACTTCCAAGATTCTGGTTGTTGGCCAGTATGGTTAATTTGTCTTCAGTTATAAGACTGTTGAGAAGAATTGTGACATCCGCGAATTTGTCTTCAATACCATATTTGGCAGATAGAATAACAAGTCCTTGTAAACTTGAGGCAAACCTTTCCTCAATAATATTCATAAAGTCTAGAACATCTTCCTTCGTTTCATTCTGAGTTTTTCGTTGTTGGGAACCAAAGTAGAAAGCAAGTCCACCCGGAATTGCTGTCACCCAGAAAGCAGTCCAACATATCCATGTAGACTTGTCGTTTTTAAAATCGCCAATTAAAGCGGTTATTAAAGTAGGAACCGCGGTGCCAACAAGAATAGATCCTACCGTCTGCCAAAGATTTGCATCGTCTTTTATGTTGTTAATTCTCTTTTTAATGAGGTTCCATTCAGTAGTTGAAATGGGATATGACCGCTGCTTTTGGGGTGGTATCAGCTCATAGTCTTGCGAAAACTTATAATTATCTGCCATAACTACTTTTTATTTTGTTCAACAAGTTTGGTGACAATTGCATTTATAAAAACTGAATTCCCGCAATTGTCACATGTAACTGGTATGACAGGAAAAATTGGTCCTCCACCCATGACTAGGTTTCCTTGATTAAACTCACGGAGTTCAAAGATTGTATCAGATACATTCCAGTTTCCTACACCACACATTGGACATGGTCGTCCTTGCCACTTTTCTTTTAAGTGGTTTAAGAGCTTCTCTGATTCTATTTTTTGTCCCATTGTAATTTTATTAAAAGTTTAATTATGTACTGTTGTTAAAACACCTAACTCTCTAATATACGCAATAGTACTAAAAAGAGTATGTGTTTCAAAGTATTTATAAAATGAACACTCAAACAACCTAAAGGCATAAAAATGAGAATATTACGCAATACGCATTTTAAATATTTATTACATTTTTGACCAATAAAATATACAAAATGCATATGGAAGTCTTTTTTGATGGGATTGATTTTTTGACTGAGCAACACAAGGCAAAAATGTAATTGGGTGCAAATTCCCAAAAAATAAAAAGCTGCTTTTGGCTCTTAAAAATAAGTTTCCTCATCCTTTTGATTTAGGATTGTAAATTACGAAAAACGAGGTATTGAAAATAAAAAGTTGCAACCACAAAAAATGTCTCTTTACAGAAAGATATGATGGTTTTTAAACAAAAAAAGAGGTCGAAAATGACCTCTTTTTGAATCTAGCTCCCCTTATTGACGAAAGATGCAGCTATAATGCGATGATTGAGTATCTGACTATTAGGAAATTAAGGGGTTGAACTTTTAGTCAATATTGCATGAAGTTGGCTTTCATAGTTTGTTTATCTACTTTTATGAAAATGAAAAAAGCTATAATCATAGGAGCAACAAGTGGAATCGGCAAATCATTGGCTGAGTTACTTTTGCTTGAAGGATATGAAGTGGGAGTAACCGGTAGACGTGAGGAGTTATTTCAATCTATTAAGACCCAAGAGACCAGTCGAATTTTCTTTAAGAAAGTGGATGTTCAGGATTTATCAACTTTAGAGCCAATCTGTAATGAATTGGTGAGACAGATGGGTGGATTGGATTTATTGATTATTTCTGCAGGTATTGGTGAGGAAAATAAAAATTTGAATTTTGAAGTTGAGAATAGTGTAATCAAAACGAATATTCAGGGATTTACGTGTGTGGCTGACTGGGCCGTACGGCATTTTAAAGAACAAGGCTATGGTCATCTCGTCAACATTAGCTCTATTGCCGGAATCAGGGGAAACGGGATTGCCCCATCATACAATGCGACTAAGGCATATCAAATCAATTATTTGGAGGGATTAAGAATAAATGTAAAGGATTATGGCTCAAGTATCACGATTACTGATGTACGTCCTGGATTTGTTAATACTCCAATGGCGAAAGGTGAAGGTCTCTTTTGGGTAGCCCCCGTTCAAAAAGCTGCGGAACAAATATTTGAAGCCATAAGACAAAAGAAACAAGTCGTTTATATAACGAAAAGGTGGAGATTGATTGCCGTCTTATTAAGAGTAATACCCTTTTCAATTCTTAAAAGGATATAAATAAAAAGGGTCATACTATCAAAGTATAACCCTTTTACCTTTATATCTGCTCCCCTTATAGACAAAAGATGCAGCCATAATACGATGATTGAGTATGTGACAATCAGGAAATTAAGAGGTTGAACTTCGTGCAAATTTGAAATTAATTGGACTTAAATAATTTAATCGTGTAATCTAGCAGGTCTTTACCTCCAATTTTTCCGTGACCTGGTATAACAATTTTAACATTTGGAAATTGTTGTTTCACTTTCTCAACAGTATTTGACCATTCACTAACATTTGCATCACCCAAATATCCCTTTGTGGCATCTAATTCTTTTATTAAACAGCCTCCAAACAAAATATTTTCATTTGGAAAATACCCAACAACGTTGTCCTTTGTATGTCCTTGGCCAAAATACTTTATTACTGCAAAGGCATTTCCAATATTTAATTTAAGAGAATCGTTAAATCCATTTTTTGGCACTAAAACATTATTTATTTTTGCTAATTCGATGGTGCTAAAATTTCCGAATGAAGGAATTTTGAACTTATGAAATGACTCTAAGCCTCCTAAACAATCATCGTGAAAGTGAGTGGGAACAACTGCGGTTATTTTACAGTGAAGTTTTTCCCTAAAGAAATTGATTAAATCTTCAGCACTTTTATTATTTGTTGGTGTATCAAATACAACCACTTCATTACTATTTCGAACTATCATTCCGTTACAGGGAACATTCCCAAAATCATTTGTTTGGAGAAATGAAGTGTGCAAAAATGCATTATCAGAAATTTGAATGACAATCAAATCTTCAGAATGATAAACTTCAATAGGCTTAAATTTTTTGAGACTCAACGTACTTTGAGAATATAAATTTCCGCAGAGTAAAAAGGTTAGAACAAAAAGAAGTGTTTTCATAAAGTAAATATAAGAAAAGATGCAACTACCCTAACTCACTGAAGGACTACAAAAAAGGCGACATTTCTGTCGCCTTGTGCATTCTGGCTCCCCTTACAGACGAAAGATGCAGCTATAATGTGATGATTGAGTATGTAACAATCAGGAAATTAAAGGGTTGAACTTCGTGTAAGTTTGCAGGAAGTTGTAATTGATTATATATGCTCCTCAATAATCATTTATAAAAAATCCACGTAAGTCAACCAGATATTCTTCTCATAAGCATTTCAAATGGCCCGTTCTTATATTTTTTTGTCCAAAGATAACTAAATGTGCAGCTGAGTAAAAAATAGGTAATGGCAAAAATCAAAATGATAATTGGGTCTGTTGGGATTTCTTTTAGCAAGTCATAACTAAGTGTTTTGCCAGTAATTGTTGTTAAAATTAGAAGTCCCAAAATTAAATGTGAAATATAATGTGTCAATGTCATTTGTCCTGTCGATGCTAATATCTTAGCAATTTGGGTTTCCCCAATTCTATTGCCAATAAAAATGAAAATACTTATTACTATTAGTCCGAATGAAGTAGTCCCCAAAATAAAGGGCAAAAATGGAGGAATATAATCCGCGGTCAAGTAAAACACAAGGTCTTCGTTTTGTGTTAAAGAAGTCGCAAACGATTGTATTAAAAATGTAAGTAAGTAAACTGAACTGCCAATCAATAATACCTTTTTTGGTGTCTTGCTATCATTCCAGTTTAAACGTCCCAAATACATTCCAATTAAGAAATAAGCTATCCAAGGGAAAATTGAATTCCAACCATTGTAAAAAGTATTTCTTAAAAAGCCTTTTAAAGTCCAAAAGTCAGTATAGATTAAGGTTTCAAAATTCCAGCCTGTGTCATAAGGTACAACAGCCAATAGAACGTGAAAGATAATGATAGCGACGGCGGCGGCATACAAATAATACTTTTTTGGTAAAAAAAGAAGTAGCACGGCAATATGCATATAGCCACCATAAAAGTGTAAAATGTCAGCAGGCCACCAAAGATAAAAGACTACACCCAAAACAAATAGAAACAAAGAACGCTTTGTAATGATGCTTTTAATGTTTTTTCTTTCCTCCAGCGTGTAATCGTTTCTATTTGTCATTAAGGCAACACCCATACCTGCAAGCATTACAAATAACGTGCTCGAATTGCCATTGAATAAGTTTAGAAAACCACTTAGTCCAATATGATTAGTATGGCTTCCAAAAACTGTATTAAAATTTACAATAAACATACCGAAGATTGCGTAGGCTCTTGCCAAATCAAATCCTATTATTCTGGTTTTCATTTTTTAGTGTGTTGAAGTTAATTTAAGTCCAATGACACCTGAAATGATAAGCAGAATGAAGCCTATTCGAATGAGAGTTGCAGGTTCTTTAAAAAATATCATTCCAATGATAACAGTTCCAATTGCTCCGATACTTGTATAAATGGTATAGGCTGTTCCTATCGGAATAGTTTTTAATGCTACTTGTAAAAAATAGAAACTTGTTATAATGCTAATGTAGAAAATGGAAGTCCATAATAAATTTTTATGGTTGTCCATTTGTTTCAACCCAATAGTCCAGCCAATTTCAAAAATACCAGCCAATAAAAGGTAAATCCAATTCATATTTCTTTGTGTTAATCTACTCTACAAATTTCAGAATAGAAAAACAAACGAAATTTGACTTAGGTCAAATAATGAGCTTGATTAGATTTTGGCCCTTATTCTGCTTAATGTTTCCAAAGAGATACCGAGATAGGAAGCTATTATGGTAAGCGGAATGGACTGAATGATATGAGGACTTTTATTAAGAATTTCTAAGTACCGTTCTGTCGCAGTTAAAGTATGAAATTGAAACAATCTGTTTTCTACCCATATACCATAGTATTCAGCAAACATTAAATCTAGAGTTAGCAATTTGGTATATTTTGCTTTAGCATCTTGAAAGGCTTGATAGTGAGTTATTGAAACGGTAACATCAGTTAAGGCTTCTATAAACTCCCTGCTTGGTTGTTGCAAACTATAACTATCAAATGAAACCGCTAAGTCATTCTCAAAGTAAAGTTCTGTTGTTATTTCTTTAGCGCCATTTAAATAATATTTTCGAGCAATACCGTTTTGCAGTAAATAACTTTTTGTACAAACTTCATCTTGGCGCAAAAGCAATTCCCCTTTTTTATATTGCTTAGTAGATGAAATATTTTGTAAAGCATTCAAGGTCTCGTTGTCAAGACATTTAATATAGTTGTTTATTTTGTCAATGTATAATGTCATTGATTGTCTGTGTATGTCGGTTTAGAATATCAGATAACGTTTTCGGTCTTGGCTAAGATGGCGATTTTCACCACAAAACTAACTGTTAATATTTAGCATAAATTGTAAAAAGAAGCACGTCTGCCCCGTTACATCAGAAAGTTGATGGTAAGACTAAAAAACACATAATAAGTTGCATCTTTTCAGAAAAAGTTCTTTTTGAAAATGGAAAAGATGCAACTCGCCTAACTCACTGAAGGACAACAAAAAAGGCGACATTTCTGATGACAAATCTATTATGTCACCCTTAATTCAATGAATAACCTATTATTGAATGTACAGCCTCCTCACACTTGCCGGTGTAAATTCACATCCATATCTTGTCTTGTAGCCATTCAGGTTAAGTTCCCTTGATATGTGTGTAAAGTTAAGATAACCATTTTTCATTTGGAAGTGTTCGATGAACATTCGTGCCATTTTCCAATTTTCGTTTTCGACCCTATTTCTGATTATTGCTTCGCCTCCTTTTAATTTTGCTTCAAGAGTTAAATTTTGTGGAGAACCTAATTTAACTCCTCGTGCCTTCAATGCAGCCAAACCAGCCTTGGTTCGATTTGAAATGAGCTCTCTTTCCCATTGTGCAACTGAACCAAATATGCCTAATGTCAATGTGTTTAATTCAGGTAATTCTATGCAACGTAATTTAACCCCCTTATTTCTCAAAGTGAAAAGGAACTCTACTTCACGAGATAATCTGTCAAGTTTTGTAAAAAGTAAGGTGTACCCATATTTGATACATAAGTTAGTAGCATATTCCAATTTTATTCTATTATTGTTCTTACCACTTTCTTGTTCAATTACAACTTCAATTAAGTTGTCACCAGTTGATTCGATAAATTGATTGATTCTTGATTGCTGTTCTTCTAGCCCAAGTACTTGACGACCTGTACTCGTTCGAACATAGGCAATGTAATTTTCCATTTTATTGCGTTTTGGCTAATATAAGCGCCAATTTTGCAAATGCCAAACGAGGATTTAAGATTTGATAACCTCTTTAAAAATTGACTATAAAAGACTAGCAGTTGCTACTAAATGAAGAAATTTGACAATTCTTCAGGAAGTAGAAAGCTAGTATTTTGTTAAAACAGTTCACTTTTAAAAAACCTAGCCTCTCGAATCGTATATGACAGTAAATTTAAGAAGTCAGATACAGTACAATTAATAACGAGTAAATCTGATGGATAAGTAAGATGTCCGATTCTTTGAGTAATGAGTAAAAGGAGTTCTTTTTCTTCTAAGTTAAAATCCTCAATTGGCGGAGCGACCAACTTAACGGTCTGTATTGCAAGACCGGTTTCTGAGTTTTTTAAAACTAGCTTGCTAAACTGAGGGGGGATTGATTCCTTAGACATTAACCTTTGAAAGTACTCACTCCGAATTAGGGATTCTAATGTATCAATCAAGGATATTTGACTTTTAGACAGTTTTTTCATCTGCGGTAGATTTACGGCAAAATATTTTATAATCCTCAATCATTTCTCGGATTAATATAGACTTGGATTTGTTCTTATTAATTGATTCATCAATAAGGGTTTTAAGCTGCTGTTCAGTTAGTCTAATATTGATTTTCTTTGTTTTCTTCATATCTATAAATACTTCAAATTGTAGTACAAGACCATTTGACTTTGTAAAAAATTTAGTTTATGTTTTAATTATCCCTTCCAACAACAACTTAAAGACATTTAAAAAGACCCCGGTGAGATTTGTGTAGGGAAGGGACACATTTTTCATTTGGGGTTCATTTTTATATGGAAAACAAAAAAAATAAAACAAAAGGAATTTGGATTCCCGAAGAAATTATGGTTGACAAGAAATTAGATTGGACTAATAAGGCGTTACTTTCTGAAATCTATTCACTTTGCAAATTACCTGATGGTTGCATAGCTTCAGATAATCATTTTGGTAAATTATTAGGTATTGGAAGAAGTTCTGTCAACAAACGAGTAAATAAGTTGGAAGAGCTGGGATATTTTACTTCTGAAAATATTAACAAGGGCAAACTTTGCATTGGAAGAATAATTACAAAAGGTAGTTCATTCAAGAAACATACCCTAGTTCCCGAAGCAGAAAATGGTAGTTCCGATACTAAACAAGAGGTAGTTCTCAAAGTTGACGAACGTAGTTCTGTTGAGAACACAATTAATACACCTACCAATTCATTTTCATTAATTCAAGAAACAATTCAGTATACTGGGGAAACAAAAATTTCTGGAATAACAATGAATCAATTTTATACTCAAAGATATGAAGAGATTGTAAATGAGTTGGTAAACAAGTCCAGTTTAGGCGAAAAGATATTTGATTATACGTTTCCGGAAAATTTAGATATGTTTAAGTATTCCGTTGATGAAAATGAATATAAAATCATTTTTCCTTTATTAACAGAATTAATAAAAATTGAAAAGTATATATAAATTAAATCTATCTCCAATTCCCCGAAGGGGATGATGAACGCAGTTCAAACCTTCGGTTTCCTCATCCCCAATTCCGCTCACCCCCTTCTCCAAAAAGACATAATTAATCAACCGATATCACTTTTGTGCATTCTTCTCCAAACTGACTAATGATTCGAACAGCTAATTTCTGGCCTGCTCGATTTAGTTGGATTGGTTGATATGTTGAGTATTTGAAAATTCCTCAGAAAATTTTCTTTTGAATGCCGGACTATATCTGATTTTCAAAAATTTTACCCAAAATTTTTTATTAAAGTAGGGTCTACCTAATATTTTGGCCGTTAAAACGCCGAATTGTGCCGGGGATACAGGAGTCGGGAGGGGCCTCCACCCCCACTTGAAGGGGTACTTTCTGCCGTTATTTCAAAAAAAGTTGAAAAAAAAGTGAAAAAATATTTTGTGGATTAAAATATTGTACTTTTCTTTGTATCCACAATATGAAAATTGACTATTCCATAAAGCATTCCGTTCCAAGTTTCAATTTAGATACTTGGTTAAAGGGTATTGAGAAAGAGGAGCCTAGAATTCCTTACTCAAAATTAAAAGGGCTTTGGGACCATTATGGAGAGCTTTTAGATGATTTCAGAGCATTTTTGGAGACAAAAGAGAGTGTTACTGATGCTGATGGAAAAACTCTTACGCCGGTTGAAATTTATAATGCAATTGAATATTATAAGATACGAATTGAAAAATTGTGGTTGATTTTCAATTTGAGACTTTACAAGACTACTAATGTAAACAAGGAGACACAGGTACGATATATCGTGATGCGTGCGTTTTGGATTGACGAAAAGGGTAAGCCATTTAGAAAGTTCTCAAAGAATTTGGGTGCAGAGAACAAAGTATTGGTAAGAGGGCAAATCCCACATAGTGACATCAAAGCTGTTGAGGATTATATTTTGTCATTAATGGAGGATTTATATTACTGGGAATATATTAGTGATGCTGAAGCAGGAACTGATAGCGAAGGTAATATTAGAATACCCAGGTATTAAGTTCTCAGGAATTTAACAAAACCAAGACCTAACGGTCTTTTTTTTAACAAAAATTATTGGATAAAATTATCTGACATAAAAATATAAGACACAAATTTTTAACTAAAATAAATAACAATGCAAAAAGTAGAAACAGTTAGTTTAGGTGAATTACAAATTCACCCTTTGGTATCAGGTGTTATGAATAATACCTTATACGCCCCAATCCAATTTTCGATGAAGCACGATGGACAAAAGACGCCAATCGTTGTGGTAAAAAGGGAAATTGGTTATTTAATCATCGATGGTGTACTTCGATACAACGCCGCAGTTGAACTTGGTAATATCGAAACACTGGAATGTAAAATTTTAGACATTTCTGATGAACAAGTTCTAGACACTAGAATTGTTCATAACCAAAAATCAAAGGTTCATACAATCGAAGTTTGCCGAAATATTGAACACATTTTGGGATTGATTGGAACCGAGCAAGGTAAACGTAACGATTTATTAGGAAACAAAAATTTAGATGATGAAAAGGAGTTTGGCGTAGCTGGACAAGACAGATTTGAAAAAGCCTGTATTTTATCTGGTCTTCAATTTTCTGCGAGAACTTTACGCAAGTTAATGGCTGTACACGATTATGAAAAGGATGATAACAGTCTTGGATTAATTGATGGTATCAATTCAGGGAAATACAAAATTGATGGTGCCCACAAATTAATGAAGAGTCTAATTGACAAACAATCCAAAAAAGCACGTAGAAAACAAATTGTAATAGACAGAGTCACATCAAACGTTTGGTTTGAATTATTTGAACAAAGTGCGACAGATTTGTCAAATCTAAAGCATTTGAAGCCTAAGTTCGCAATGTTTAGTCCCCCGTATTGGAAGATGAGGAAGTACAGAAATCAAGGTGAAATTATGTACGGCCAAGAACCATCTTTACAACAATACTTAGATAACAGCAAAAAAATAATTAAAGAGCTAGTCAATGTAATGGACGAAAACGGTGTGGTTGTAATCGTAATCGGAGAAGCCTACAAAGGTGGCTACAAAAGTATAACTAGCCGATATGAGTTAATGCTTTTGGATTGTGGTCTTGATATTTTAGGTGTTTGCGAATGGGTAAAACTTAATCCAACTCCGGCAGTACCAAAATATTTCTTTCGTCCTGCAAACGAGAAAATATTCGTATGCAAAATTAAAGGTGCAGAAATTTCATTCAATCCTAAGATGAAGCCAACGAAAGATGGAAAGTCATCTGTGAAAAAATGTCATACAGCTATAGATGGTGCTGAAAGATATTTTGTTGAGGATGATGAAACAATAATTTCAAATGTAATAACGACTGCAGCGTTTAATCATTCTGAGTATAAAATCTATGACCCCAATTTCAAACACGATGCACCGTGCCCAATGGAGATTTATGATATTATGGTATCAAGCTACACAATGCCTGGTGATACTTGTATTGACATTCATTGTGGTTCAGGACAAGGACTTGAGGTATTTGCAAGAAATGGATGCAATGCAATTGGAGTTGACATTGACCCAGAATCAATTGAGTTCTGTGAAAAAAGAATGCGTATGGTCTTGGGTCAAGAATGCGAGGTCGAATTACAAACAGCCGCTTAACATTTGATATGAATCCGTCTCAGCTAAAGTCGCAGTTGAACATTGAAGGAGTTAGTTTGTCTGAACAGCAGAACCTTGAAATATGGGCTCTGCTGGACAAACTAGCACGTATTGAGTATAATCTTTACTTAAAAGAGAAACTTTCAACTTGCGAAGGCAATTCAAGTTCAATTATCGACATTAGCCATTTACAAAAAGATGCAGCATAAAATGAAGAACGTTATTATTTATAGTCGCGTGTCAACAGATGAACAGGCACAAATGGGTCATTCATTGGATTATCAGGAGGAAACCATCATAAGACATTGCACATTCAAAAACTACAATGTAGTTAAGTGCTTCCAAGAGGACTACTCAGCCAAAGATTTTGAACGGCCGGAATGGAAAAAGATATTGGCCTTTATTAAATCAAGTCAAAAAACTTCACTAGCAATAGAAAGCATCGTGATATTAAGACCTGACCGCTATTCAAGAAATCTGATTTTATCATTCACAGAAACAACTAAACTTGCAGGATTAGGTTGTGAGGTTGAGTTTGTTGAAGGACAAGTGGATGACTCAAGTCCTGATGCACTTTTACTCCAAGCGATAGGTTACGCGCTTCCACAGGTTGAGAACTCGAAGATTAGTCGCCGCTCTAAAGAGGGGTCTCATAAGGCACGTAAGAGTGGCTGTTTTACAGGGATAGCACCAAAAGGATACAAGAACTTCAGACTTGATACAAAATCCACACTTGAATTCAATGAGGATGCACCATTAATTCGAGAAGCATTTGAGAGAATGGCAAGTGGTACTTATAGTGCAGATGAAATTAGACGATGGTTAAATTCAAGAGGGATGACCTTATCAAAAAACACTTTCCTTGATATTATTCGTAACGTCACTTACACCGGCAAAATCAGAGTCAAAGAATTCAATGGAGAACCCGAACAGATTGTTCAAGGTTTACATCCAGCATTGGTATCAGATGAAGTATTTGCAACAGCAAATGATGTACTGAAGGGTCGTAGACGTAATATGAAGTTTAAAGATGACAAAGCCGACCTATACCCTTTGAAAGGACATTTAAGGTGTCCGATACACGGAAGAACTTTGTCTGCATACGGTTCAAGAAGTCGTAGTGGTAAAATTCACCATTACTACGTTTGTACTAAGAACAGATGTCCACGTTATCCAATCGACTATGCACATAGTGAGATTGAAAGACTACTTGGTGAGGTTCAATTCTCAGCCAGAGTTATCAAATCATATCGTTCCATTTTAGAACGAATTTTCGAAGCAGAAGACTCAAGTAGGGTAAAGCTAATACAGAACACCAAAGACGAAATTCAACGTCTTAAACAACGTAAAAACCATATCCAAGATGAGTATATGGACGGAAAGATTTCATCACTTGAATATCAGGAGTTGAAAATGACCATTGATACGAAGGTGTTTGAAAAGGAACGCTCCCTGAAGGAGATGAATGAAGAACTATCCCCATACAAAGAGTACTTGAATAGACACGTACCTGCATTGGAAGATTTAACCTCATTATATCAAAAAGTGGATGGTAAGACGAAGAAACAGATATTGAGCTGCATCTTTTCAGAAAAAGTCCATTTTGAAAATGGAAAAGCTGCAGCACCCACGTACACACCCCCAATTGAGGTTTTAATCAATGCCAGAGGGGTTTTGGAAGGTTCTAAAAACAAAAAAGAGGTCATTTCTGACCTCTTGTGCACTCTGGCTCCCTCTCCTGGGCTCGAACCAGGGACCCCATGATTAACAGTCATGTGCTCTAACCAACTGAGCTAAGAAGGAGTTTCTGCCCTTTTGGGATTGCAAAAATAGGGGTCATAATGCATATTTGCAATAATGTCCCCTATTTTTTTATTAAAATTTAGCATTATTTCTTTTCCTCTGCCTTAGCATCCTTCTTTTTCACCAATTCTCCCTCTTTCAAATTCTTGGCTACCGTAGCATATGGTCCTGATATAATCTCTTGACCCTCTTTTAATCCAGAAACAATCTCAATGTTATCAAAGTCAGAAATACCCGTCTTCACCTCAACCATTTTCGCTTTTCCCTTCTCACTGATAAATACAACTTCTTTGATCTTCTCTTTACGTTTCTTCGCCTGCTGCGCTGTTTCTTCCTTAGCTGGTTCTGCTGGTGCATCTGAACCTTTCTTAGCATCCTTAGCTACTTCTTCTCCCCCTATTTCACGGGTAGTAACTGCCGCCAATGGCACCGTCAAAATATTGTCCTTACGATTCGTTAAAATTTCCACTGAAGCCGTCATACCAGGCTTTAAAGGATAAGATAATCTACCCTTGATCAAATCCCTGTAAGAATCTCTCAAAACACGTATCTTCACTTCAAACTCAGTAACCGCATCTGTAGTTACCGAGGTGGCTGTTCCTGACTGATTTGCTGAACTTGCTATTTCATATACTACTCCCTTAAACTTACGCTCAGAAGAGGTAAAAGCATCCACATCAATAATTACCGTATCACCTAAACTTACTCGGGTAATATCATTCTCATTTACATTTACTCGAACCTCCATATTGTTCAAATTAGCAATTCGCAACATTTCCGTTCCAGCCATTTGAGAAGTTCCTACCACACGTTCACCTAATTCAACATTTAACTTTGAAATGATTCCACTTTGAGGAGCGTAAATCGTGGTCTTAGTTAAATTTGTCGTAGCCTCTTTCAAAGCCGCCTCCGAACTTTTAACATTATAAGTAGCCGCTTTAACATTCGCTTTAGCTGATTCCAAATCTTGTTTAGCAACCATATAGGCCGACTGAAACTGGTCAAAGTCAGCATCGGAAATAACTTTATCATTGTGCAATCTTTGATTCCGATCAAAGTCAATCTTCGCCTTACTTAGTCTAGCCTCACTTTGTGCCAATGCCGCCTTGCTTTGCTCCATGCTTGCTTTCGTAGCATTCAACTGCGCCTCAGCTCGGGCTAATAAAGACACATAGTTGTCTGGACGAATTTTTAATAACACTTGACCAGCGACCACGGAGTCTCCTTCGGCAACGCTTAATGCCACAATTTCTCCAGATACGTCAGGAGAAACCTTTACCTCCACTTCTGGTTGAATCTTTCCAGATGCAGAAACCTTCTCCACAATAGACTCTCTTTTAACCTTACCAAACTCCACTACCGTGGGATCTACTTTCCCAATCCAACCTTGTTGCTTGGCAATAAATAAGCCTAAAAATATCACAACTACTCCACCGCCGATAAACAACCAAGTGCGCTTGCTATTGTTCTTTGCCATCTCTTTTAAATAATTGAAAATTAAAATGTTAAATTTTTACCTTGATAGTAATCTAAAATCTTTGTTCTAAAGACATAATCATATTTCGACTGAACTAAAGCCAATCTTGCTTTGTCCAAATTGGTTTTTTGCAAATTATAGCTTACAAAGTCGATGGTACCCGCACTGAACTTACTTTCTGATGCCCTAAATGATTCTTCTAATGCTGAGACCTGCGTCATTCCTGCCTCATATTTTTTTGCCGCATTAAGCATATTAACATATGCTTGTTCAATGTTTTGACGTAAATTCAATCGGGCTTTATTGGCTTCAATTTCCGCATTAAGCTTCTGCAAGTTCGCTTGAGAAACTCTCGTTCTATTCTGATATTTAGTAAAAATAGGAATACTCAAATTCAAAGATACCACCTTGTTTTGCGTATTATTTAATTGATCAAAATACCCAACTGTATTCCCTTCTCCGTATTTTGGCTGAGTAGTCGTAATTGGGTAATTCGTTCCTCCAACATTCACATTACCTAATGTAACTTCCTGTGTTCCTAAAATCTGTACCGATTTCAGGGCATTGGACTGGTTGGCAGACCAGCTTCCACTTAAACTCAACGTTGGTAGACGGAATGCTTTAGCCACATCGACACTTTTTGCTGCTCCCTGAACTCGAAAATCAGCAGCTCTAACTAATGGTTGGGCATCCACGGCTTTTGCATAAATTTCAGCTATGCTTAATTCATAAGAAGCAGAATTAGGCACCGGAACTTGAATTCGTTCCAACTCGAATTGACTAATCGCAGAATCATTTAATAGCTGCAATAAGGTCAATTTATTGATATCCAAGGTACTTTGAAAGCTCACCACATTGGACTCTTCATTGGCTAATTGAGCTTTCAAATCTAGCAAGGTAGATATAGGAACAGAACCCGCATTCACTAATTTTTGGGTTCTTTCAATTTGCAATTTGGAAATTTCCGTTTGCGATTTAGCAATAGCCAATTGGTCTTCCGCATTCAAAATAGACAAATAAGAAAGCACCACTTGTAATGAAATATTTTCACGTATGGCCTGTAAGTCTTCCTGATTAGCCTTTAAAGTAAATTCCGATTGTAAAATATTATTTTTTAACTGACCCCCATTAAATAACAGTACATTGGCATTTAATCCTAAGTTATTATAATTGATATTTCTTGAGTCATAACCATTGGTATATGGGTTGATGCTTCGTCCAAAACTCGCTGCTTGGTTAATATTTCCCGATAAGGATGGCAATTGGTTATACTTAGCCTGCTGGTACTGAAGCTCAGCATTTTGTAAACTAACTTGATATGATTTTACATTCAAATTATGTTGCAAAGCAATATCTACTGCTTGGTTCAATTTTAATTTTACTATTGAGCCATTACTTTGAATAGCTGTTTGCCCATAAGATGTAAAAGTCATGGCAAAAAGCAAGGCAAAAAGACATACAATGGTTGGGAATGATCTCCTGTGCATAGCTGAATAAAAAGTATTTAACACAATGTTACTATTTTTAGATGGGGCAATTGGGAGATTTTGGATAAACGGCAAGCCAAAAGGATAAATCCCACTTATTGAACTACTTGAAATCTTTTCTTAGCCTCCGCCCGAGAAAAAGCATTGAAATGCCACCATTCATATTCAATCGGCAGAAAGCCTGCTTTTTGCATGATATTTCGAAGTAAAAGCCTGTTTTTAATGACTTTATCGCTAAGTATTCCTTGGTCAAATAATTCTTTTTCCGCCTTGGGGTACGCTTCTTTTCCAAAATAATCAAATGGCGTTCCCATGTCCAATGGATTCCCTGATTCATCCGCAATGGTTAAATCGACCGCACTTCCGTAATTATGAATGGAATGCTCCTGAGGTGATGCCACATAATTTTTTCTCACAACAGGAGGGTATTGGGGTAAAGCATTCCAAAGGTCCCATTGCTTAGATAAAGGTCTCGCAGCATCATATATCAACAATCGGTAACCAGGCTTTTGCTGCTCCAACAGTGATTGGGCATAGGCCAATTTTTTCACCGTTTCCCTCTGAAGAAATGCCTTGGTTAAACATCCATATACGTTTTTGTGCATGAAATTATCCACTGTAGCATATTTCAATTGGACCAAAATCTGCTTCACCTCAGCTTGTACTTCTACCAAGCCTTGTTGCCGCATTTTGTCTTCATACATACAAGGCTTTTGCTGGGCCATTCCTATAAAGGGCCAAAAACTAGCAATAAATACCCAAGGAATGAAAAAGGAATACCACATAAAAATCAAGAAATTCCCTAAATTTAGCCAAATTTTAATTGGGTAGGTGCCTATCTTACCTAGAATTCTTTATGGCTTTAAACTGGATTTGGTTTTTATTTTTTGGGGTAGCTTTTATAGTTGCTATCATTCAATTCTTATTCTTCGGAAATACAGAAATTTTCAAAATCTTGGTAGATGGCATGTTTGATTCTGCCGAAATGGCCGTTATGAAAATAGCATTACCCCTAGCGGGAGTGATGACCTTTTTTATGGGTATTTTACAGATTGGTGAAAAAGCCGGGGCCATCCAATTTTTAGCCAAAAGAATTCGTCCGTTTTTCACACGCCTATTTCCTGAGATACCTTCAGACCATCCAGTCCACGGACAAATGATCATGAATTTTTCTGCCAATTTATTAGGTTTAGACAATGCCGCAACTCCTTTTGGATTAAAAGCTATGCAAGGTCTTCAAGATATTAATTCAGACAAAGAAACCGCCTCCAATGCGCAAATCATGTTTCTTACTTTGCACAGTGCAGGACCTGTATTGATTCCTTTAAGTATCATGGCACAAAGGGCCATTTATGGGGCGAAAGATGCTTCAGATGTTTTTATCCCTTGTTTAATGGCTACCTACGCCGCCACTTTAGTTGGATTAATATTTGTTTCCATCAAACAAAAAATCAACTTATTGGAGCCCGTATTATTAAGTTGGATATTAGGGCTTACCATCTTCTTTGGAGGAATTTTGGCTTATTTTAGTTCATTAAGCAAAGAGCAGATAGAAATACAATCCAAAATTTTCAGTAATGGATTATTATTCACCTTAATCTTAAGTTTTATCGTCGCAGCCTTTTGGAAGAAAATTGACATCTTTTCCACCTTTGTAGAAGGAGCTAAAGGGGGATTTGAAACATCTGTAAAAATCATTCCTTATTTAGTGGGAATGCTGGTGGCAATCAGCTGTTTACGTAATTCTGGAACCTTAGATTTTATCGTAGATGGCATGAAATGGTTAGTTAATTTGTCAGGATTAGACACCCGATTTATCGATGCCATGCCAACTGCCCTTTTACATCCAGTCAGTGGTAGTGGGTCTAGGGCCATGATGATTGATACGATGAAAACTTTTGGGGCCGACTCATTTGTGGGAAGATTAGCCTGTGTTTTTCAAGGTTCGGCTGAAACGATATTGTATGTGATTGCCTTATACTTTGGCTCTGTTCAAGTAAAAAATATCAGATATACGCTTTGGGCGGGCCTAACGGCAGACTTAGCTGGAATAATTACAGCGATATTCGTAAGTTATTTGTTCTTTGGTTAATTAATCCAAAGGAATACTGATGGCTACATTGCCTCCAATAGTGGGAGCAGTCAAGTTCCCTTTTTCAAGTCCCAAATTAGCTTTTAAGATGGATTCTGGGAAACCGGGAATTTGGATAGGTCTATGCCATAAAATACCTCCTGAATATTGTTTTTTAACTGGAAAATATTCAGACCCAAACCACCCAATGGCATTAGATAAACTACCTCTAAATTGAATTTTGTTCCTACCCATAGCTAGTTCTCCCGCTATATAAAAAGCCTCTACCCGATTGTTATCATAATAAATCCTATTAGAGGGGCTTAAATCTGTTTCAGCATCTAAAGTCATTAAAGGTGTTCCAATCCCTTTCCCAAAATAAGTCCATCCATTTAAATAAACTCCATTATTCAGGTAATTATCAAATCCTCTAATATTAGTTTTATCACTAAAAATCGTACCCCCTTGTGAAGTCGTATTTAAGTATTCAAATACCAATTTAACTAACCCTTGATCGACCTTTCGTGTAATTGCTAAACCATGCAAACCATCGGTAATGTTATTGCCATAATATAAAGATCCATCTTCGTAGATACTTTGTCGATAAAAAAACACCTTTGATTTATTTAATTCAATCTCTAAACCCACATCCACAGTGCCTAAATGATTCCCCGACCGATTAAATCCATCGTTGTATCCATAAGTAGCTGTATCACCTGTTACAGCATTTGAGCGACCCGTTACTACTGATATATAAGTCTTAAAATCAGAAGGAATTACTCCGTTTTTGGCTGAAATATTATATGGATCTGCATATTTTAATCTACCTGCCCACTGAACTTGATGATTAAAACCTCCATAAAATTTAACTTTCCAATGAGGTTTACCTAGGCGCCCATAAAATGTTTTTTGATGTAAATAAAAATCTCTAACATCTTCTCTGGAGTTTTCAAACCATCCATGTGCATAAGATCCTTTAAAAGCTAAAACGCCCTTCAAGAAGCCTGGCGACCAATACTCCTTAACTTGTAATTCTACTTTGGGCATAGGCAATGCATTGCCAGACCAAATGTAGGAACCTGAACTCAAAGTAGAATCCACTAAACCAAACATCTGTTTTTGTCGACCAGCAGCCAATTCGAAAATACCCAATTTCCCCTTTACATACGCCTCTGGAAAAAAGACATCAGCTTTATTCTCCCCTAAATTAATTTGTGATGAAACACCATAAGCCCAATCAATTTTTTTATTTGGGCGATAATCCACTAAATAGGAAATCCCTGAAAATCCATAAGAGCCCGAGGCGGGTACCAAACCATATTGGTTAGCGCGCAACCATAAGGGATTATATACACCCCCAACAGATCCTCCCATCCCAACAGAAAAATTGGATTGAACATTTCTCTGAGCCCTAAGAGAATGAGAATCTATCAGTATGCATAAAAGGACCATGATTTTAAAAGCAATCATGGAAATAAAAGAATACTTGGGGTTCATTTGACTCATGAATTCAAAGATAATTGAAAATTTGAGATTACGGCCCTTGGTTTATATAAGCAACAAGCTCAAAACCGAGGCTTTCAATTTTTAATCGAACTTCATGTTTATTTTTAAATCCGATCACCTCTGCCTTTTGACCTGATAGGGCACCAGAATCTAAGGTTACAAAATCACCGATATTGACCAAATTTCCATGAGCCTCTACTTCGGCATGTTCCGCCAAAAAATGTTGAATGGCGACAATTTCTGAATCCTGAATGAGAGCTGGTTTTTGCAACCAATACACAAAATTGACCACACCATTCACTTTTCTCACCGTGGCTGATTGAGCCTCTAAGTCAATATTTACAAAGACATAGGATTTAAACAATGGTTCTTCTACCCACTTTTTTCTGTCGGACCATTGTTTCCTCTTTTTAGTTAATGGGCAATAACAACTAACTCCCAGCTCCTCAAGTCGAAAAGCTACTTTTTTCTCCTGACGAGATTTGGTGTATAAGGCATACCAAGCCATACGATTTAGAAATAATTATAAGCGAGCATCTACTAAGGTCCGATCCAATATAGCTTTAATATCAAATAATATACCTGTTGGTGCTTTTAATGTTTTGTAATCCAAATGTAAAAACTCTTGATGAGCGACAGTTAATACTATCGCTTGGTAGCTATTTGCCAAATCCGAAATTAACTTTATTCCATGTTCACGATATACTTCCTTTGGATTGGCCCAAGGGTCATATACGTCTACTTCCATTCCAAAGTCGATTAATTCTCGATAAATATCTACCACTCTTGAATTTCGAATATCAGGACAATTTTCTTTGAAGGTTATACCTAACATTAAGGTTTTAGACCCTTCTACCTTATGACCCTTTCTGATCAATAACTTAACAAGTTTATTTGCCACAAATATACCCATATTATCATTTACCCTTCTCCCAGAAAGAATTACTTGTGGATAATATCCCAAACTTTCTGATTTATGTAATAAATAATAGGGATCAACTCCTATACAGTGGCCTCCAACCAAACCTGGTTTAAAATTTAAAAAATTCCATTTTGTTGCTGCAGCTTCCAACACCTCTGTTGTATCTATACCCATTTTATCAAAAATCAATGCTAATTCATTAACGAATGAAATATTAACATCTCTTTGAGCATTCTCTATTGCCTTGCTAGCTTCAGCTACTTTAATAGAAGATGCTTTATGGGTACCCGCAAAAATGATAGAACGATACAAATTATCAACTATATCGGCTATCTCAGGAGTAGAGCCTGACGTAACTTTTTTAATATTTGTGAGAGTATTTACTTTATCACCAGGATTAATTCTTTCTGGAGAATAGCCGCAATAAAAGTCTTGATTATACTTTAGCCCAGAAAACTTTTCTAGTACCGGAACACAATCTTCCTCCGTGCAACCAGGATAAACCGTTGACTCATAAATAACGATGTCTCCTTTTTTTAAAGATTTTCCAATCATTTCGGAGGCTTTCATCAAAGGACTCAAATCCGGCTTTTTAAAATGATCAATTGGCGTAGGAACCGTTACTATAAAAACCTGATAGTCGGATAAATCTTCCTTACGTGACGAAAATTTTAAATATTTAGAAGATGCTAATTGATTTTCCGAAACTTCGTTGGTTCGATCTATTCCTTTTTGTAATTCATTAATTCGATCAATATCTATATCAAAGCCTAAGGTAGGATATTGTTTTCCAAATTCTACCGCCAAAGGAAAACCTACATAGCCTAATCCAATAATTGCTATAGATGTGTTCATTTATCGATTAGTAAATAATTGAATATCAGAACTCATCATATCTTTTACCAAAGCAGGTAAATCATATTTTAATTTCCAACCTAACTTAGTTTGTGCTTTGGTTGGATCTCCAATCAATAAATCCACTTCCGTAGGTCTAAAATATCTAGGGTCAACTGCCACCACTTCTTTCCCTATTTCCACTTGATATAATGGATTATGACAAGCTTTCACTCTAGCGATTTCATTCACTCCAGAACCAGAAAATTCCAACTCAATTCCTACCTCATGAAATGCCATCTTCACAAAATCCCGTACGGTGGTAGTAATGCCTGTAGCAATGACAAAATCCTCGGGCATTTCTTGTTGCAAAATCAACCACATAGCTTCCACATAATCTTTAGCATGTCCCCAATCGCGCTTAGCGTCAAGATTTCCTAAATATATCTTGTCTAATTGTCCCAAGGCAATCTGAGAAACTCCTCTAGTAATTTTCCTAGTTACAAAAGTTTCCCCTCGTAAAGGAGATTCATGGTTGAACAAAATTCCGTTCACCGCAAACATCTGGTAAGCTTCCCGGTAATTTACAGTAATCCAGTAACCATAAATTTTGGCAACTGCATAGGGCGACCTCGGATAAAAAGGCGTTTTTTCCGATTGTGGAACCTCTTGCACTAAACCATAAAGTTCAGATGTAGAAGCTTGATAAATCTTAGTTTTGGGGGTCAAGCCCAATAATCTAACCGCTTCCAAAATACGTAGGGTTCCTATTCCATCCACTTGAGCCGTATATTCTGGCTCGTCAAATGAAACTTTAACATGAGACATGGCCCCCAAATTATAAATCTCATCTGGCTGAACCTCTTGAATAATTCGTATGATGTTAGTCGAATCACTTAAATCCCCATAATGTAGGTGAAAATTAGAAGAATCTACATGTGGATCTTGGTATAAATGATCTATTCTCTGCGTGTTAATCAATGAGCTTCTCCGCTTAATGCCGTGTACTTGATAACCCTTGTTAAGTAAAAATTCTGCCAAATACGCACCATCTTGACCTGTGATGCCCGTAATTAAAGCCACTTTTTGTTTTTGAGACATATATTATTGATTCAATGATTAAAAAGAAAGGATGAAGCATCCCCTCCACAATTGCACATCGTGTAAAATTACTAAAAATTATCCGTGACTTCGGCTATTAATTCTAAGGAATTAAAGGTATCAAACTCCTCTAATCATACAAGCCCAAGATCAATTTTTCATACTTGGAAACGATGATCTTTCGCTTCAACTTTAATGTGGGGGTTAATTCTCCATCTGTAATGGTGAATAATCTTGGTAATAGAACAAACTTTTTAACTTGTTCAAACTTAGCGACGGAAGACATGGTCATCAAAACCTCCTCATTCATTTTTTCCAATACCTTCGGATGTACAATCATTTCTTCAGGAGTCGTCACATGAATGTCCTGCTGCTTACACCAAATCTGTAAAGCATTAAACTCAGGAATAATCAAAGCAGAAGGGAATTTCTGACCTTCTCCAACCACCATGCACTGTTCAATAAATGCCGATTCCTTCAACTTATTTTCAACCAATTGGGGTGCCACATATTTACCTCCTGAAGTTTTAAATATTTCCTTCTTTCGATCCGTAATTTTCAGGTATTTTCCCTCCACTAATTCTCCGATATCTCCCGTGTGAAACCATCCTTCTGAGTCAATGGCTTCAGCCGTAGCCGTTGGATTGTTATAATATCCTGGCATAACCGAATCTCCCTTCACACAAATTTCTCCATCTTCGGCAATTTTCAATTCAATACAATCCAACAAAGTTCCTACACATCCTACTTTAAAATCGGGAGGACTAATCTTGGAAACGGAAATAACAGGAGAGGTCTCTGTTAAACCATATCCTTCAGCAATTGGAATATCTGCAGCCCAAAATATTCTAGATAAACGAGGCTGAAGTGCTGCAGAACCCGAAGTAATAGCCCTAATATTTCCACCCAAAGCCTCTTGCCATTTACTAAAAATCAATTTCCTGTAAATGGAAAGTTTAATACCATCTAAAAAGCCCAACTTCTCCATTGGATCATATTTCAAACCGAAATCAATCGCAGCAAAAAATAATTTTCGCTTAAAACCAGTCAATTCATTCCCTTTAGCCAACACTCTGTCATACACCTTTTCCAATAAACGAGGCACAGTAGCAAACATGGCTGGTTTAACTTCTCTTATATTCTCGGCTACAGTATCTAAATTTTCTGCATAATAGATAGAAACACCATAAAATAAATACAGATAAAGATTTGTACGCTCATATATATGACACATAGGCAAAAAGCTCAACACCTTATCCCTCGGGTTAATTTGAAAAAAATCTCCTCGGTCCAAAGATTTCACATTGCTTATGATATTATGGTGGGTTAACATTACCCCTTTAGGCCTACCTGTAGTACCCGAAGTATAAATTAATGTCAATAAATCATTGGGCTGAACAGAACCTTTGATTGGCTCCAATTTACTTGCATCCTTACCTTGACCTAATTCCTTTACTTCTGTCCATAAATTTGCTCCTGCAATAGGATCAAAAGTATAAATTGACTTAATTTTTTGATTGTCTTTAGCTGCTTCTTTAGCTTTTAAGTACAATTCCTCGTTTTCAGCAAAAACTAGCTTAACTCCTGAATCCTCAAAAATGAAAGCATAATCCTCTACCGTAATAGTCGGATACAAAGGAACCGTCACTGCTCCTAAGATTTGAACTGCAAAATCAACAAAATTCCACTCCGGTCTATTGGTAGAAATAATGGCCACTTTGTCGCCTGGTTGAATATCTAAACTCAACAAGCCTAAGGCTAATTCATTGATTATTTCTAAGGTATCTTTGTTCGAATAGTTTTTCCAGTAACCATCCTCTTTTTTATTTAATAAATCAGACTTGTGGAAGTTTTCATAAACTTTTAACAAATCAAATACACGTGTTAATGAAGCATGTTTCATATCTAAAATGGTTCTAGTATATATAAATCAAAGTTAGATAAATCTCAGAAAGAAAATATGAGATTTAAGTTATTTTTTAGGATATAATTTATACACTTTATGGTTTAGCTAATTTGCTTCTTATTTCTTGAAGATAAATGCTACTGGGGTATTTAGTGATGAATTGTAGACCTAATTCTCGATCCTTAAAACCATTCAAACGTAAGTAGTGATAAAGCGCATCATCACCATAAATATCTAATTCAAAACGTTCATAAATCTCTTTGTATAATTTCTTTGCCTCTTCCCACTGACTTTTTTCCAAGGCCCTGCTTGCCATCTGATAAAGAATATCATCCTCTAAACTTTGACCCTTTTGATCCTTCAGCAATTGCTCCAATTTTGAATCGGCCTCTAGAACCTTTTTTTGCTCGTACAACCATTGAATGGTAGCAAAAGTTTTTAAAGCGGTTTCCAAGGAATCTACTCCAGTATTATCTTCTATAACCCAACTCAAATTCAATGCATCATTGGCAATTTCCTTTTGAGTACTTTGCTTTAAAACATCAAAATTGGCCTTGGCTAACTCAAAGTCACCAGTATAATAATAAAGTTTACCCATTTTTAATTTCGCTTCATAAGCTATAGGTGAATCCTTTACTTGTTTTTCTACTTGTGCATATTGAATCAATGCATCATACTTTTTACCTGCGAATAAATATAAGTCGCCCAATTCCAATTTCATTTGAGCTTGCACATAGACATTAAATTCTGATAATTCTATCCCCTTTCGATAAACTTTTTCGGCTGAATCCAATTGATTCAATTGAAACAAAAATATTCTCGCCTCAGATAAATAGCTTTCTACTGTAGTGGGATTTATCCCACGATCCCTTCTTAAGTCCCGATATGATTGAATCAAATTAGAAAACTCGGTTTTATCAATGGCTTGTTTATTTTGAATACTTTGCTCACGAGAAGCTAATAAAATTTGTTTCCAATAAGCAACTTGCGGAGATTTTGGATAAGACTTAATCAAGTAATCGAATACTTGATTTACCAAAGGCCATTGCTGTCTTTGAAAAGCCATAATACCAAAATCGGTAATTTCCTTTCCTCCTTGTTTAAGACGCATGTCCAATGCCCTCCTATGAATCCAAACTTTTTCCCATTGTTGATTCAATCCATACCAATGAATCAATAACTCCACTGGCTCCACCTGTTCAGGTTTTGCTTGAACTAAAGAAACTAATACCTGTTCTACCTCCCGATTCGAGATTCTCTGTTCGTATAAATCTAGCAACCAATCCTTAGATTTATCTAATTCCTGCTGACTAATCAACTTATCAACAATTTGTCCACAGTACTTAATCCAAAATGATGCTAAATTTTCTTTAATTATTTCATTAAATGAATAAAATGTTAAAAATGAATTATTACTTAAGTTTTTTGTAAACAATTCATCCAATTGTTTGAACTTTTTTTTCTCCTTTTTAATCTGTACAATCTGATGGAGCTTTTGGACAAACAGGGAATCAGAACTTTTAATTATCGGAGCACCTAAGGATACATGGTATCCAAGGAATAGTAAAAAAAGAACTAGGAAAGGTTTAGAAATACTTTTCCACATGATATTATTTAAAAAAGTAAAAAAATTTAAAATCTTTTTTTTGTTTCTTGTTGTTATTTGATGTGGATAAGTGGATAAGATCTAATTTGATTTATAAATACTTAATTATTAAGTATTTAAGTATTTTTTGTTGAGTTTAATCTTGTAGATAACTTTTAGTTTTTCTGTGGAACGATGCTATTCAATTGTCTATATGTTTTGCCTATTTCATTTTATCCACAATTATTAATTAAATTGTTTATTTATTCCACGACTTTACACAAGTTTTCCACACTATTTTTGAACATTTATCAACAAATCGGAAATTTGAAAATTGGCTTTTAATTTGATTTTACTTTCAAAGAAATGGACAGTTTCTGATTTTCTTTTTTGTTTAAAGTTGCCAATATCCCAATAACCATTATTGTTTTCGTCTACGATAACTCGTATTATATATAATCCTGGTTCCACGTGCTTAAATTCAAATTGATTTTGGGTTTTTACCGTGAGGTATGGCTCAAAATTATCAGCTTTGAGCAATTCAACGATGAAGTGTGAATTTGATTTAGCAGAAATAACTTTCCCGTCTATACTTCCATAATTTTCTGTATCCTGCCATTCTAATTTTTGTGTGTAGACATTGCTACTGTCTGTCTCTACACCAATAAAAGTATTTTTATTGATATATAATTCAAATTTTGTCCGGCTAGGCAAATATAGATTTTTTATGACCAAATTATTTTGAAATTGATTCCATTGAAAAGCTTCGTCTGGTAAGCTTAATACTTCTCCTTCCTCTGTTTTAAATTGTAGGCCGTTTGAAACCCATTGATGTACAGGTTTCGTAAATTTAATTTGAATCGAATCCAAGGGAGACAAAAGTTTGCCTAGTCCTGGTTTTACCTCAAAGTTCAATTCTACTCGTTGTACCTTTTCCTTTCTAGTTTGTTCTCTGAATTTAATTTTTAAAGGAACTTGATAGCTTCTATCGAGTGAATCGGTCAATTTGGCTCGTATAAATAGTGTATCGGTACTTGACTGATTCAGCTGATAAAATCGTATGTTTTTGTTATCCTCTAACTGATAATACAGATTTGTTTTAGGAGCATTTTCTAACTGGATGGATTTGATGCCACGGTTAAATTCATACAGGACGGTTTTGACCGTTGCTGTACTTTTATTGATTTTTAAGGAGTCTTGATTTTGCAAGCTAATGGCAAAATTCTGTTCCATATTTTTATTTAAATCGATGTAGCCTTCCGTTATAAAATCAACGGGCTCCTTATTGGAATTATAAAGAAGATTATTGTTTATATCATGAAAGGCCGCCATGTAATATTTCCCTTTGGCCAGGTTTTCTAATAAATAATTTCCTGATGTATCTGTTTTGACGAAATAATACGGTTTTGTAGTATTGATGGATACAGAATCATTCCAGGGATAGAGGGCAACTAAAATATTTTCTGGATGCTTTTGATTTAGTAGCTGTTTGACGTTTCCTTTGATTTGTAATGAATCAATGTCATTGGAAGTACTGAAAACCAATTTAATGTTTTTACCTACATTTCTTTCTGAAGCGTCTTCAATCGCGTTTCTAAAATTAAAGGTATATGTTGTATTATCTTTTAAGGTACTATCAATGGTAATACTGAGTCCTTTGGGATTTATTTTGGTTTGATAAGTTCCTATAGAAGGCGTGATCAAAAGTTCCTGATTTAAATTTCGAATGGATACATATTCATTGAAAATTAATTCGATCTTTTTTCCTTTAAAGTTTTTGCTTTTGTTAAGCGGAACGGATTCTAAAATTTTGGGAGCCAATGTATCTTTTTTTCCACCTGGAGGATTGGCCATTTGGGCACAACTTTGCAGTAGCAAAGGGATGAACAATGCCAATATTAAAATTATTAGAATATAGTTTTTAAGCTTATCAAGCATGTTCAAAGATGTATAAATTACTCGAATAATTTCCCTTGGCAAAATAAGCCTTTAGGTTTGAAATTAATCCAATGAAAAACGATTGGATGACTTTTTTATTACCCGTTTTATATTCATGGCTCATGAGAGCAATATAAAAGCTGTCGAATAGAAGCCCCCTTTTCTTTTGTAGTTTAAACCCATATTGTTTTGCGATGTATTGTATCGTTTTGGGTGTAAAATGGTAGATATGTCTAGGGACATCATAAGCTGCCCAATATTCTTTGAAAAAATGAGCGTCATAACTATGGCAATTGGGTAGTGCGATTAATAATTTCCCTTTTTGATCTAAGGCCTTTTGGAAGAAAGCAAAATACTCATGTAATTCATATACATGCTCTAAGACATGCCAAAGCGTAATGATTTGAAATACTTGTTTTTCTGGTATGCTGTCTAGTTTTGGATAAATAGAAATTCCGGTAAGTTCACTTGCTTTTTTGGCAGTATTGGGATCTAATTCCATCCCATGAATGTTCCATCCCTTGTTTTGGCAAGCGTGTAAAAAGTGTCCTGTTCCACAACCTATATCGAGTAGATTTTTGGTTCCTTTCTGATCTTTTTGTATCCAGTTTGTTTTTAATTCTAGTGTGATGTTTCTAACACGTTGATATAGCTGATTGATAAAACCATCCTTGGTATTGCTATGTGAAATATACTTTTCTGATTGATAGTAGGGGCCTGCCTCTTCCGCTTTTGGCCTTGGATTAGTAAAGCGCAAACCACAATGCTGGCAGTCAACAATCTGAAATAGTTGTTCTGATACGGTATAATCTTTGGCTTCTAAAACCTTCGTGAAATTCGTGTTTTTACAAGCTGGACACTGATGTAATTCTTCCATATTATCGACCCATAAATAATAGTAAAATGGAGATGTCTGAAGCAGATACTCCTGATATTCTACTAGCCTGACCGATGGTGAGCGGTCGAATTGATTTTAACTTTATTCTTGATTCGGTAGATAAAGTTTTGATTTTATCGTAATCAAAATTCTCGGGAATTTTTAAATCTTCCATGGTCTTCATTTTGTCTACCATGAGTCTTTCTTTCTCGATATAACTTTCGTACTTAACGATAATTTCAACCTGTTCTATTACCTCTTGGGAATAGTCTTGTTGGATACTATTAGCCAAAGGATGTTGTACTATGGAACTGAAATTTAAATCAGATCTTTTCAACAAGTTGATTAAGGGTGTTCCTTCTCTAAGACTTGAACTACCCTGACTTTCTAACCAAGAGTTAAATTCATCGGGCTTCACTTTTGTGCTTTTGATATAATTCATGAGCTCTGTGACCTGCTCTTGTTTTTTGCGGAATTTCTCCATTCGGGTAGAGGTAGCCAATCCTAAATCATAGCCTTTTTGAGTCAATCGTTCATCGGCATTATCTTGTCTCAATAGGGTTCTAAATTCAGCTCGAGAGGTAAACATTCGATAGGGTTCGTCTGTACCTTTATTAATGAGATCATCGATTAATACTCCGATATAAGCGTCTGATCTGGACAGGGTAAACGGATTTAATTCTTGTGCTTTTCGGTGGGCATTAATGCCCGCAATTAGACCCTGACAAGCAGCCTCTTCATAGCCTGTAGTTCCGTTGATTTGTCCAGCAAAAAACAATCCTTGAATTAGCTTAGTTTCTAAGGTGGATGTTAATTGGGTTGGTGGGAAATAATCGTACTCAATGGCATATCCGGGACGGAATAATTTAGCTTTTTCAAAGCCAGGAATTAGGCGAATGGCTTCAAATTGAATTTCTTCTGGCAAGGATGTAGAGAAGCCATTAACGTATATTTCGACGGTGTTCCAACCTTCTGGTTCGACGAATATTTGATGACTGTCTTTATCGGCAAATCGATTGATTTTATCTTCTACAGAAGGACAATATCTAGGACCAAGTCCTTTAATTCTGCCAGCAAACATGGGAGATTTATCGAAGCCTTTTCTAAGTACTTCATGCACCTTGGTGTTAGTATGTGTAATCCAACAAGACCTTTGTTCCTGTATGGGACTTTCGGTTAGGTATGAAAAACTACTTGGATTGTCATCACCTTTTTGTTCTTCCATGGCAGCATAATCCAGGCTTCTTCCGTCCACCCTTGGAGGTGTTCCTGTTTTCATTCTACCTGATTCAAAACCTAATGTTACCAGCTGTTCAGTAAGACCAATTGCCATGGGTTCTGCCATTCTCCCTCCCCCAAAATGTTTTTCTCCAATGTGAATTAATCCATTAAGAAAAGTACCGTTGGTGAGAACAACTGTTTTGGCTTTAAACTCCATGCCCATTCGTGTTATTACCCCTTCGATGGATTGATTTTTGACGATTAATTGTTGTACGGAATCTTGCCAAAAATCAACTAATGGATTTTGTTCTAATGCCAATCGCCATTCCTCTGCAAAGCGCATGCGATCTGATTGGCATCTTGGCGACCACATGGCGGGCCCTTTAGATCGATTGAGCATTCGGAATTGAATCATGGTTTTATCGGAAATAATTCCAGACATACCCCCTAGTGCATCGACCTCTCTTACGATTTGTCCTTTCGCTACCCCTCCCATTGCTGGATTACAGGACATTTGTGCGATGGTTTGCATGTTCATGGTAATCAATAAAACGCTTGATCCCATTTGTGCAGCCGCATGAGCTGCTTCACAACCCGCATGTCCTGCTCCTACTACAATTACATCATATGCTTGTTGTTGCATCATCTATTTTGTTTCACGTGAAACATGTATTAATCTTTAAAATACTGTGTCAAATAATAATCCTCTTTGGCGGTCATGATTTCTTTATCATCTCTCTTTTTGTCTTTGTAACCCGCCAAATGCAACAACCCATGGACCATGACGCGTTGCAATTCGCTAGCTTCTGTAGCCAAATTTTTTCCATTTTCGAGTACTCTTTCATAAGAAATGAAGATGTCTCCTTCCAGTAAATGGTCATTTTCAGAATGATCGAAGGTGACAATATCGGTCAAAGTATCGTGGTTCAGAAACTGTTTATTGATTTCTAGCAGGTAATCATCAGAACAAAAAACGTAGTTAATTTCACCAATGGATTTGTTTTCTTCCGCAGCTACTGCTTTAAGCCAGGCTTTATGTTTGTTTTTGTGTGGAAGATTGAATTTGATATCCTCTGAGCAAAATTGTATCATATCATTTTAATCAAACAGCAAATTTAAGAAAAAGCATCCTCGAAATGTTCTAATTTACAAGCTTGTGGTAAAAAAGTAATGGAGATACTATCAAATCGTATTTCTTTTTCCCATTGATGTTCTATTTGAAATCGATTTGCTGCCTCGGATAGCAGGTTTATTTTGTGTTGATTAATCTGTTCTTCGGGGTATCCATGATCTGTTTGATGTTTGGATTTAACCTCTACGAAAACTAATATTTGTTCTTTTTGGGCAATGATATCAACCTCAGCTTTTCCTGCTCGATAATTTTTATCAAGTATTTGGTAGTTATTTCGCACTAAATACTCTACTGCTAGCCTTTCTGCCCGTTTGCCTAACTTTAAATGTTTTGCCATTCTCGTATCTTTGTGTTGCAAGGTAGCCACAAGAGAAATTCCCACACTTTTAAGAAGTGATAATTCATGATACAAAATAAAGATGTTCAATTTGTTGATATTGGTTTGTCACCTTATCAAGAGACCTGGGATTTGCAGGAGTCTCTGCTGGGTCGAATTGCCCAAATTAAACTGAATAATCGTCAACAAGCTCTTGTCTCTCCTACGCCCAATTTTTTGCTTTTTTGTGAACATCCTCATGTTTACACCCTAGGAAAAAGTGGAGACGAATCCCATTTATTGATGCAGGAGCCATTTTTAGCAAACATAGGTGCGAGTTTCTTTAGAATTAATCGGGGAGGAGATATTACCTACCATGGACCAGGACAATTGGTCGCTTATCCTATTTTGGACCTTGAAAACTTCTTTACAGATATTCATTTATATCTAAGAAAGTTAGAAGAAGCCATTATTTTAACGTGTCAAGATTATGGTTTAGTGGCTGGTAGAATTGATGGATTAACAGGTGTTTGGATAGATTATGAGAAAGAAAATGCTAGAAAAATCTGTGCTTTAGGAGTTAAAGCCTCTCGCTGGATTACTATGCATGGCTTTGCCCTGAATATTAACACTGATTTGACCTATTTCTCGCATATCGTTCCTTGTGGAATTGCTAGTAGAGGTGTTACCTCTTTGGAGCAGGAATTAGGCCGAAAAATGGATATGTGGGAAGTAAAAGAAAAGGTATTGAGCCATTTATGCCAATTGTTCGAATGTCACCTACAACATGTTTCACGTGAAACATTAAACCTAACCCATAATTCCTAAGATATGGACCCCAAAAAGAGTTTTAAAAACACCCTCTTTATTGATATTGAAACAGTATCTGGAGAATCTAATTTTTCCCTACTTTCAGATAAAATGAAAACATTTTGGCAAAGAAAGGCGAAGAATTTGAGCAATCCGCAAAATATATCACTAGAAGAATTGTATGTTGATCGGGCCGCATTGTTTGCCGAATTTGGTAAAATTGTAGTTATCGGAATGGGCTTTTTGTATCAAAATCGTAGCAAAGAATTGTGTTTGAAGGTAAAGACCATCGCTCATCATGATGAAAAATCTTTGCTTTTAGAATTCATTCAGTTTATCAATGAGACATATCAATCAAGGGAGTTGACCTTGGTTGCACACAATGGTAAAGAATTCGATTTTCCCTATTTGTGTCGGAGAATGTTGGTAAATGGATTGGAAATACCTAAACCGTTGCAATTACAAGGTAAAAAGCCCTGGGAAGTTTTGCATCAAGACACCATGGAGCTTTGGAAATTTGGCGATCGGAAGGTGTATATTTCTTTAGATTTATTGGCTGAATTGTTAGGGATTTCTGGTTCTAAATCGACCCTTACGGGCGATAAGGTTCATGGCGTTTATTACCAAGAAAAAAACCTCTCCAAAATAGCAGATTATTGTATGGAAGATGTGGTTACCTTAGCTCAACTATATCTTCGCTATCATTTTCTTCACATGGTGGAAGAAAAAAATATTGATCGAATTACATCAATTTAGCTGGGTTTCCAAATACTCTTTTAGAGGCTGCAACGTGTTCTATGACAACAGATCCAGCTCCAACGGTGGCTCCTTTTCCAATTTTTATGCTACCGACAATGGTGCTTTGGATACCAATGTAGCAGTTAGTGTCCAACTTACATTCTTTACCGATGACAGAACCGGCGCCGATTTGAACAAAATCTTCAATAATAGCTCCTGTTTCAACGATAACACCCGCACCTACGATACAATGGTCTCCCAGTTTTGCTTCTGGTTGTATGATGGCACCTGCTCCCACATAGACGCCATAGGCTAGATTTTTAATGTCGGAAATGATAGCAGAAGGGTGTATGGCGTTGACGGGTTTCACCTGACGATCTTCTATAATAGTTTCAATCATTTTTTTTCTTTCTGTGGGATTTTCTAAAGCCACAAACACGCCACAATTTTTACCTATTAAAGACCAATAAGATTCATCTTCGGTACTTCCTAATACTGGAATCTCTCCTATTTGGGTGTCTTTTTTCTTGGGATCATCATCTAAAAAACCATATATAACCACCTCATTTTTTTGAAAAATTGAGGCTACTTCCAAGGCAAATGAATTTACTCCAATGATAATTACAGGCAAAGATGTCATATTATGAATTAATTTTTTGTGTATAGTGGCTCAAATCAAATACGATTTCGCCATCTTTTTTCAATACGAGTTGATGATAAATACCTTCTTTTTTCAGTACTTTTTCAGCATGCAAATGTAAGTGTTCCCCGTCAATTTCCGTTAATCCATACCAAGAACTAAGATCTCCGAGGTCCTCTAGGATCCAAGAGTAAGCTATGGCGCCATTTTCTGTAGCGCGTTCTACAATATTTAAACCTATATCTGCTCTGTAAATAGGCTCATGGCTGTTTAGTGGAGCATTTTTTATTAAAATATCAAAGATTTGCCTTTCATTGGTTGGCAATGCTTGGTATTGATCCATGGTTTCATTTTGCCAAAAGCCAGTAGATATCGCATAAAAGGAATCCAGTAAGAGACATGCCTGGAATTTTCTTAGTGTATGTTTTTCTAGATCCCAACCTGCCCCACCAGATTCTACCAAAATCAGACCGTATCCTTTTTCCTGGGCATATTCACCAAATGCGCGAGGTTCGAAATCATCTGACCATTTGGCTATTTTCCTTTGAAAAACTGGGCTTAATTGCTTTGCCATTCGATTGGCTAATTGCGCGGCTCTTTTTCTAGAGGCTGTCCATGTACCCGCTTCATCACCTGTAGTGGCAAGGAAAGCAAAGTGAGTTTGATGTGGTGTTTTTCCTGCAGAATATAATCGGTTTTGATCGTGTAGATTGAATGAAAAATAGGGCGTAATTTCATGTAACCACTGAGCTAAAATTTTTGCCTCAGGACTGTTTTGTGTTTGAGCATCACGATTCATATCTATGCCCAGAGCAGTCTCTCTTGTCCACTTATTGGCGCCGTCTGCATTTAAGCGAGGAATAAAGAAAATACTTAATTTCTGATGCAATTCTTTCCTTAAATTATCAAAATGATCTCCACTTTGAGATAAAAAATGAAAAATATCGGCCAATGCCATGGTGGCCGTTGCTTCATCTCCGTGCATTTGTGACCATACAGCTATATGAGTAGGACCTTCTCCAAAGCGCAACTCTTGAATGGGTTTTCCTTCAAAAGTTTCACCTAATTTTCTGATTTTAAACGGACCTTTCTTTATCCATTCTTCAACTAATTGATTCCATAAATCTTCTGGAAATCGTCGCTGAGTAATACGATTTTCTTGAAAGCTTGAATAATGGTTTACGAGTAATGGAAACATTATGGATATAAAGGTTTAGGAATCCAGTTGGACCAATCTTGTTTTTTGAAAATACCATTTTTGCCTGATATATACATAACGATGAGGCAACAAATGAAGAAACAGAACCATGCCTCAGTTCCGAATAATTCTACTCCCATGGCAATGGATGTAAGGGGTGTTTTGGCGAGTCCGGTGTATAAGCAAGTAAAACCTATTGCAGCTAAAAATGGAGCAGGCCAAGAAAGTATTTCTTGAAAAGCGCTACTTGCATGGGCGCCTATTAAAAATAAGGGAGTTGCTTCCCCCCCTTTAAAACCTAAACCCAAACTTAAGGTGGTAGCAATCGTTTTGCTAATCGCGAAGCTTGCTGTTTCGTTTGATTCAAAGGGTCGGAGTAAAAATGAAGATCCTAATCCAATGCTCTCATGGAAATATGGAAAAGACAGAACAATGAGTAAAATACCACCTGCCAGAATGCCTTTGAGAATGAAATGGATAGGTATATGGGTAAAGATTTTTGAAATAGCGGATTCTAAGCGCGTATATATAAGCCCTAAAAGTCCTAAAAATAGCCCTATAATTAGCAATTTGGCCCAAAATGCCAGATTTATACTTGGTAAAAAAACGGTAGGATAAATGACATGATTTGTGTTCCACACGTGGAGACTGACCCAATTAGCCCCTACGGCAGAAAAAATACAGGGAAGGATGGACTTGAAGGACCATTTACCTACAGTAGCAATTTCAAGTCCAAAAAGACAGCCTGCCCAGGGAGTTCCAAAAACAGAAGAGAAGCCAGCCGATATCCCAGCTCTTATCCAAATCTTTTTTTCTTCATTATCTAATGAGAGTAAATTAGAAAATTGATGGGCTGCCACCCCTCCCATTTGAACAGCTGTTCCTTCTCTTCCAACGGAAGCTCCTAACAGTTGGCTTAACCAAGTACTCACTAAAATGTAGGGTCCCCATAAATCAGGGATATGATTTTTTTTCTCGTTGATACAATCGATGAGATCATTAGTTCCTAAAGAATGGACGGAATTTGCTGAGGTGGCAATCCATTGGAACAGGGCACCCAGCAGAGGTAAAAAATATAGTAAGGCTAAATGTTCAGATCGGTAGATTTGAATTTTATCTAATCCCCATAAAAAAAGAGAGGAAGCTGAGCCTACCAGGAATGAAATAGATAATCCCATGCCAATTCTAGAAAGCCAAATTCGGGTTTTCGATTTCACCATTTGTTTATTAGCAAGTTCAAAGTTAGGGAAATATTATAAGTGAAATAGTTTGATACATGTCAAATGGCTGCCATCTCAGTATTTCCATTTAATCGAATGAATTTAGCTACCTTTGTTAGATAGATAAATGTTAGGTAGAATGGCAGATTTTTTAAGTTTGGGATTGAATCCTCAATTACAAAGAGCTTGTGATGCTCTGGGTTATGATGGTCCTACACCAATACAAGAAAAGACCATTCCCTTGTTGCTTGGAGGTCACGACGTATTAGGAATTGCTCAAACCGGAACAGGAAAAACAGCAGCCTATGTTTTACCGCTTCTTATGCAATGTAAATATGCGCAAGGCCAAAATCCTCGCGCATTGATTTTAGCTCCAACTCGGGAGCTTGTCATGCAGATTTACACCGTCATGCAGGATTTAGCTCAATTTACTGATTTGAGGTTTTTAGCCTTGTATGGTGGTCTAGGCCCAAAAACGCAGATTCAGGCGATAGAAAATGGGATTGATATTTTAGTATCTACTCCAGGTAGATTTTTGGAGCTTTATCGTAAGGAAGTTATTGTAGTCAAGGAATTGAAGCATTTGGTGCTGGATGAAGCAGACAAAATGATGGATATGGGTTTTATGCCACAGATTCGCCAAATTTTGGAAGTAATACCCTATAAGAAACGTCAAAACGCCTTGTTTTCCGCCACTTTTCCTGAAAGAGTAGAAAATTTATCCCATGAATTTTTAGAATTTCCGCATAAAATTGAAATTACTCCTCAGGCTACGCCGGCGAGTCAGGTCAAGCAATTTGTATTTGATGCGCCTAATTTGAAAACAAAAATCAATGCATTAGAATATTTTCTGCAAAATCCTGAATTTGAAAGGGTTATGATTTTTTGTCGGAGTAAAGAGGTGGCCAATCAAGTGGAAAAATATTTAGCCAGAAAAGTATTATCGGAGTCTCAGGTTCGTGTGATTCACTCTAATAAGGGTCAGAATACTCGAATCAACGCCATGCAACAATTTAGAGAAGGATTGGTCAGGGTGTTGGTAACCACCGATGTGGCTTCCCGTGGAATCGATATTCCCAAAGTGTCGCATGTCATCAATTTTGATGTTCCATTGATTTATGAAGATTACGTACATCGCATTGGAAGAACGGGTAGAGCTGCTGAAATCGGAGAGTCTATTACCTTTGTTACCTTAGCTGAACGTTACCATTGGGCGAAGATTGAATCTATTATTCAGCAAAAAATAGACATAGAACCCTTACCATCAGCTATTTATGAGGAGGATACACCTTTCTTGGAGAGGCAAGATATGTTGAGGGCTGTGGATGATCAGCGCAAAAGAGAAGATCCTGATTTTAAAGGCGCATTTCATGAAAAGAAACATAAGTCAAGACCTAAATCATCCACTAATTCGAATCAAAAATCCTCATCCAAGACGTCATCTTCTCGAGGAAAAACAAAAAGTGCTTCAAAATTTCGCTCAAATACATCCTCCATTAAAAAGAAAAGGTAGATTTGTGCTATGATGATAAGGAAAAAAGGCTATTTAATCGCCATATTATTATGTATTTCAGCTCATGTATTAGCTGTTACACCCGCTGATTCTCTAGTGAAAATACCTCGTTACCAAGCTTTATTTGGTAAAAAGCCTTTAAATAAAAAGGATCAGGAAGAGGTGAATCAGATTATTACCAGTGTGGATCAAAGTTTTCCAAACCGGGCAGAGGGAGTAAAATTTTTATCTGAAAGGGCTTGGGAATACGTTGGAGAAGGTAAACTGGATACAGCGACTTTTCGCTTTAATCTTGTTCATGCTTTAGATTCTACAAGTGTAGAAGCCTATTGGGGTTTGGGTGTAATTGCTTTTCAACGATTGGATTTTCCTTCCTCAATTGAATTGTTGGGAAAAGGCCTGCAAATCAATCCTAAGCTTAGCGTGATGCGGGTGGATTATGCTATTGTGAAGTTAAGTTGTTATTTAAAAGGCATGACATGTGGGACTTTGGAAGAAGTAGATGCTTTATTGAGTCAAGCCTTACAAGAGGATCCCACCAATGCCAATGCTTGGATGAAGAAAAGTCAGGTGGCATTTTTGCAAGAAAAATACGAGCTGGCCTGGAGTTATTTCCATGAATGTCGAGCTTTGGATTTGACGCAATTGGATTTAAATTTTTCTCAGCAACTCATGGAAAAAATGCCTGATCCCAAGGGTATTTTTAAGTGATAATTAAGAGATTGCTATGGGGATTCGTTCATTTTTTGCTAAACCATTTGCCCGTTGGGTGGTCAATAAATACCGGCTGAACCCTTCTGAAGTACATGATAGGCAAATGTTTTGGTTAAAGTCCAATTTGAATAAGGCGAAATCAACGCTATTTGGGAGGGCTTATGGTTTTGAAAAAATTAAAAATTACACCGATTATAAATCTCGAGTTCCTATTTTTGATTATGAAGAACTAAGGCCATACATTGAGGAAGCAGTAGCGGGGAAATCTAATATTTTATGGCCAGGAAAGCCGGCCTATTTTGCCAAAACTTCGGGAACCACTTCAGGGGCCAAATACATTCCCATAAGTACGGAGTCGATGCCTTTTCATATTGCAGGAGCCAGAGATGCTTTATTACATTATGTTTATCACAGTGGAAATACTGCATTTTTAGATAGAAAACTTATTTTCTTATCAGGAAGCCCTACATTAGAATCGAAAAACGGTATACCCACTGGTAGGCTATCGGGCATTGTGAATCATCATGTTCCCTCCTATCTAAGAACGAATCAACTACCTTCTTATGAGACTAATTGCCTAGAGGATTGGGAAGAAAAGTTATCTCAGATAGTACGAGAAACGAAGGATCAACGAATGGGTTTGATTTCGGGAATTCCGCCTTGGGTGCAAATGTATTTTGATCGATTGGAGGCAGAAACGGGGAAAAAGATCGGTGATTTATTTCCTGATTTTCAGGTATTTGTGACAGGAGGAGTAAATTTTAACCCCTATAGAGAAAAGATTATAGAGTCCATAGGTCGGGGAATAGACGTGGTGGAAACCTATCCTGCCTCAGAGGGATTTATTGCCTTTCAAGATTCAACAGGAGAAGAAGGACTGCTTTTATTGGTGGATGCCGGTATTTTTTATGAGTTTGTTCCTACAGACACGTATTTTTCCGAGAAGCCTACACGTCTTTGTTTGTCTGAAGTAAAATTATGGGTGAATTATGCCTTACTTATGACTACAAATGCCGGACTTTGGGCATATTCCATTGGAGATACGGTTAAGTTTGTTTCATTGAACCCTTATCGGATAGTTGTTACGGGTAGAATCAAGCACTTTATTTCTGCTTTTGGGGAGCATGTGATTGCAGAGGAAGTAGAGCATGCCATGCGAGAAGCGATAGCGATTTGTCCAGAAACCAAAATAGTGGAATTTACAGTGGCCCCTCAAGTAAACCCGCAGAATGGATTTTTACCTCACCATGAGTGGTTGATTGAATTTGATGTGATGCCTGAGAATCTAGCATTGTTCAAATCCACCTTGGATGCCTCCATGCAGCGACAAAATATCTATTATAAGGATTTAATCGAAGGCAATATTCTGCAAACTTTGGTTATCCAAGCTTTAGAAAAAGATTCTTTCATCCAGCATATGAAATCAGAAGGTAAATTGGGGGGGCAGAATAAAGTTCCACGTTTATCCAATGATCGAACATTGGCGGAGGGATTACTTCGAATACAAACAAGCTCGAATTCTGAATAGATTATTGGGCTTGATCAAACCAACTGGCATATTTGACGTAATTCATGGCTGTACGCATAAATACTTCGGCAGCGTCCTCACTTACGGCTTTTAAAAATTTAGCTGGATTACCTGCATAAATACTTCCTGCGGGAATTCTCATACCTTGAGTAACCACCGCCCCAGCAGCAATGATACTTCCTGATTCTATGTAGGCTCCATCCATGATGATGGCACCCATACCTACTAATACACGATCTTCTATGGTGCAGCCATGGATGATGGCATTATGAGCAATGGAAACGTAGTTACCAATGATGGTTTCTGTTTTCTGATAGGTGCAATGAATGACTGCGCCATCTTGAACATTACTATAATCTCCTATCTGAATTCGGTTGACATCCCCCCGAATGACGGCATTAAACCAAATAGTACCGTGTTTTCCAATACTTACTTGGCCTACCACGGTAGCGTTGGGAGCTAACCATACATGTTCTCCAAATTGGGGTGATTTTCCTTCTACTGCTAATATAAGTGCCATATGATTGTGTTAATTAGGCCATTTTCCTTGAAGCTTCATGACTTTTTCAATGACATCTCTTACGGCTCCTTGGCCTCCTTTGAATGGAGATACATATTTAACCACTTGATGAATTTCGGGTATAGCGTCAAAAGGACAAGTACTTAGAATCTTAGGTCTAGATAAAATTTCCAGATCGGGTACATCATCCCCCATGTATAGGACTTCTTCTTCTTGAAGCCCAACTTCCTCTAACCAAAGATCAAACGTTTGAGACTTATTTTGAGCGCCTAATTTGCTATAAATATGTTGAAATTTTAAATTTTCTAAACGTTTTTGAACACCAGGATGACTACCACCTGTAATCACGCACATCTGGTAATTAGCTTGTCTAGCTTTCTCTATGGCATAGCCATCACGAATGTAAAAACTTCTGAAGTGTTCACCCGTTTCTAGCACATGGACTTGTCCATCTGTCATGACTCCATCTACATCAAAAACAAAGGCTTTTATACGATTAAATAGAGAAAGTACGTTCTGCATAATGGGCTTATTTACGGCAAATATCCTAAATTTTTATGTATTTTTACTGGCTTATCCCTTGGTTTAGCAGAATATGTTTCGGACTATTTTTATCTTTTTGCTTGTCACGTTCGGGATGGGGATATCCATTCAGGCACAAAAATTTTCTGATTCAAAAACGGAATTTTCTACGGAAGTAAAAAATTGGATGTTGTTGAGCCGAAATAAAGAAGCTCCTGCCATAGCCGAACAATGGATGTCCCAATGGCCATATGTTAATCTTAACGCCTCGGAACAAAACCAATTTGAAAAACTGCTTAAGTCGATGCCCACTATGGGCTTCAAATCGCCTCAATTAGCCTATTTATTTATTCGGTGTACTGTACAATTTAGTGATGATGCTGAGGCTCTAAAGAGCTTCATCCAAGTTTGGGAGAAATTAGTGGCTACAAAAGACATTAAGACGGCGCAAACCTTAGCTGAGGCGGTTGAAAACTGGCAATACAATCAACAAATTCCAGGCTTGGTAACTATTTTATTGAAAGTTAAGGGAAGGCTTTTAGTTACTTGGCCATCCGATGGAGTTCTTGCAGATTCTTTGGGTCAGAAAAGTCCTGACAACGACGGATGGGATGCACCCGGTTCTCCAGATATACCTACGCCCAATGCTGCGGATAAAAATTGGCTGGTTGAGACCAAAACAGCAGGGCCCATATTACTTTGGAAATTTCCAGAAATCATGTACAAAACGGGGCGAGATAGCCTGATGTTTACGTCTAAGTCTTTTCAATGGTCAGTTGTTAATAAAATTGGAAAAGGAAGTGAAACGGAATTGCCTGGCGGAATTTTGGGTTATTTGGATGCCACATGGAAAATCAAATCTTTTGAAATATTACCTAAAAAGGGCCAGTTAGTCGGGCTAGAGGGAGAATGGGTACAATTTGACAAAAATCTAGCAGGTAAAGGGAAAATAAGTATCAAGCGGAAATCTAATTCAAATTTGTTCCCCTTTGAATTTAGATCCATCGATATGATGCCTACGGCTATTCAAGAAAAATCTTGGAAAGCTAACGGACGCCTTTGGATTTTAAATGAGAAACGAGGCTTGATTTCCTCTACTAGTGAATTGGCGTATTTTCAAGTAATGTCAGAAAAACAGGTTATTGGCCAAATCACCACGAAACTGATGTGGCTAAGTGCAGAAGGAAATGTTAACATTCCCTCAGGTAAATTAGTAGCCTACATGGGGACGAAAGATACCTTACAGCATCCAATTATCCGAGCGAATTGGTATCCACTCCAGGAATTGTTGCACATTAGGAAAATAGAAGGTGGACCTATGGAACGATTGCTGTTCGAAGATTCATACCATCAGGTTAGAATTTCGGCAGATTTAGCTATTTTAAATCCACAGCTTAGAAAAATAGATTTTTTTAGATTGTCTGGTAAAAATCAAGTTCCTGCTTGGATAGAATCTTTTGATTATTTTGATGAAAGTAGAATAACGGCTTTGCAAGGTATTTTAAATTATAATCCCCTCAGAATCTTATATAACCAAATCATTGAGACAAAAAGTACACAGATTTATTTGAGGGATATTGCTGTCAAATATAAACGAGATTATGCCTCCCTGAAGTCAGGATTTATGATGTATCGGGATGCGGGATATATTAATTATCAAGAAGAAACAGATCAAATTTCCTTTACTAAAATGGGTAGACATTATGCCCAAGTTCAGTTTGAAAAGAAGGATTTTGATCGATTTTATGTGGCCTCATTTGCGGATTTAATTGATAAAGACTCTGCCAACATTAGTTTGGAGCTTGGGAGTCAAAAATTGATTGTTCGTGGGATCGATGAAATCCGCGTTTCAGACTCATTGAAAGCGAATTTTGTTCCGATAAATAAACAAGTAGTGTTTACGAAAGGACGGGATTTTGATTTTCATGGTGAGATTAAAGTAGGTAATTATCGATTTAGAGGGCCTAATTTTCAATTTAATTTTGCCGATTTTACTGTCAATTTCCCCAAAATTGATTCCATTACTTTTCTGCCTCGTTTGAAAGATGGCTCCCTAGGTACTCGCGAATTGGGTGGCCAATTTAAGTATGAGTCGGGTATGTTGCAGTTAAGTCCGCCCAATAATAAATCGGGACGCTTGGGTGTAGCCGCATATCCTAAACTGATTATACCTAAAGGAGTGACTACCTATTTTGACGAACCTTGGCGAGCAGCTGGTTTATACAGTAAAAAATATTATTTCAAGGTTCCTCGAATTGAATTGGACAGTCTGTTGTCCAAAGACATCACATTTGATGGTAGTTTTTATTCAGATGGACTTTTTCCGGTGTTGAAGACGAAATTGGAACTGATGCCAGATCAGTCATTTGGATTTAAATATTCGGTAAAAAGTCCATTGGATATTTATAAAAATCAAGCCAGGTTTACCTTGAATGAAAGCCTACTAATGGATCGAGAAGGATTACATGCTTCTGGTAATCTGTCGATTTGGGGTTTAAGTTCTCAGACCAAAACCACTACCTTTTATCCCGATTCATTGGTGGCAAAGGGAACGGAGGGAAAGCTGATAAGTGTATATCAAGGGAAAAACATTTTTCCTTCCGCTACTTTCGGAGCTCATCATTTACAATGGCATCCTTTGGTGGATAGTTTGTGGATATATCCTGAGAAAAATAGAATTAGCTTGTTCAATAATCAAATTCAACTAGCAGGAAATCTGGGTTTTCATCAAAAAAAGGTTTTTGGACAAGGGCAGATTTATTATGGAGATGGGGTATTTAGTTCGCAAAATTTTGTGTTTAGTTCCAATGCTTGGCAAAGTGATTTAAGTGACGTGAAGATAGGTAGGCAGATGAATTTGTTTAAACCATCTGTTTATGCACAATCCATTTCAGTGGAGGCAGTTATGGGGACGCAGAAAGTTACTATGCGGGCAAACAAATCCAAGTCAATATCGGATGATACCAGTACTTTACTATTCCCATTTATTGGTTATCAGAGTACCATATCGGAAGCTACATGGGATTTGACTGCCCAGCGGTTTAAGTTATCTGGAAAGTCGGGTTTTGAATTAAGTAGATGGACACAGGATTCTACTATGTTTAATCAGGATTCGACGATGAAGCAAAAGAAGATTGCTCAATCAGATCGAGGAATTATTCGAGCTAGCACGGCAGATTATGATTTAAAAGCTCAGTTATTGCAATTGGGAGGGGTAAAACAAGTGGGAATAGGTCCAGCCATCATATTTCCGGCAAAAGGATTATTTGCGATTCAAAAAGATGGCCAATTTAAACCATTTACGGCGGCGAGGGCTTTGTTAGATCCTGATAATAATCGACATGTGTTGAGTGATTTGCAGGCAACGGAAGCAAATGCAGACTCCTGGAAAGGAGAAGCTACGTATTTGTTGCCAAGGGCTTCAGGTGATAGCACGAAGATTAAAATGAGGAATTTTGCTTTTGTAGAGGAACCTGCCACTGCCAAAAAAGCAGCGGAAAAATACATTCAAGCGGAGGCTGTTTTAAGTGAAAAAGTCCCTTTGGCTCTTTCTGCTCATCAGCAATTTAAAGGGGAAATCTTTTTTAAGTCTAATCAAGAATTCTTGAATTTTAAAGGATTTATTCGTCCGGTGATTGGCCTATCTAATTTTAAAGCGGCTTGGATACCGTTTGAAAATGTGGGAGGAGAATCTCCTAATTTGAAATTGACCCCAAGTTTACGTGATGAGGCGGGAAGGCCAGTGACTGCAGGTATATTTATCAATGCCGACAATAAACTATATCCAACATTTTTGGGACCTCAATCCGACGATTTAGATCCGGTATTATATGCAGCAGAAGGCGAAGTATTGGAGGAAAAAGAATTTTATCAAGTAAAAGGTAAGCAAAGTGACATGAAGCTTTATGTTAAGGAAAAACGACTAGAGGCAGAGGGAGCCGTTCAGTTATTTACAGGAAATAAGTTGCTCACGTCATTTGGTAAAATCAGTATGTCTACGGATACCTTGATCCCAAGGTTAGATACATGGACCAGCTTGCAGTTCCCATTTGCTCCTACTATTTTAAAAGTTATGGGTGATAGAATCGTGAAATATAATTTGGAGGAAGGGTTAAATACTGTTTCTGCCGATGAACCAGAACAGCGGGATGATTATTTAAAACGGGCTGAACAAGTTCTTGGGAAAGTCATACCCGAGTCAATCAAGTCTAAAATGGATCAAAACCACATGGCTTTAGATAAGGTTTCACCCGAGTTTGCCAAGTCTATCAATTTTTCATCCATTAAATGGGCATGGTCACCCAATTTGAGTGCTTTTTATTCGGTAGGAGGAATTCCATTGGTCAATGTGGGACCTGTGGATATCAATAGTACTTTAAAAGGCTATATGGAGGTAATTAAAAAGCCTAGCAAAGAAGAGTTTTATGCTTATTGGGAATTGTCGGAAGATCTTTGGTATTATTTTGCTTATTTTAATGGTGAATTAGGAGTTTATTCATCCGACAATCAGTTTTTAGCCGCTGTCAGAGAGGCGGTTAAAAATGAGAAGAAAGATAAAAAAGAAGGGGAAGTTCGGGTAGTGGAAGCGGAAAGAGATGAGAAAGCGGCATTTTTAAAGAAGTTTTTGACCTTATATAGGCAAGATGCTCCTGTTAAAAAACCAGCGCCTAAATCTAAAGTAGCACCAAAACCTACTCCAGGAGCAAAACCTAAAACTAAATCCGGAGGATTTTAATATGGCATCCAAATTAACGCGTTTATTTCAATTGATGGACACCCTAGGTCTTGGAGAGCGAGACCCCTTTGGGAATCCTATTGTATTTAAGCGCATCATCATGTTGATTTTGGGTTTTTTGACCTACAGTCGACTGGTTATGTCGAATAAAACCAAAATTAAAGGAACAGAATACTTAGAGGAATTGCCAGAAAAAGGAGTTTTATTTTTATCTAATCATCAGACCTATTTTATGGATGTGATATGTTTGTATCATATCTTTTTTTCTGTCAAATGGGGATTTAAAAACTCCGTCAATTATCCCATATATCTTTTGGCACCGCGGTCCAATTTATTTTATGTGGCGGCGGCAGAAACCATGAAAGATGATGGCATAGTACCAAAGGTTTTTGCTCAGGCGGGTGCGATTTTGGTCAACAGATCTTGGAGAGCGAAGGGAGAAAATGTGAAAAGGGAAGTGGATTTAGAAGCGGTGGAAAAAATCAAAAAAGGCCTAGGTTTCGGATGGGTAATTAGTTTTCCTCAAGGAACCACTAAGGCATTTGCCCCATTGAGAAAAGGAACGGCACATTTGATTAAAGGCACCAACCCTATTGTGGTTCCTGTGCGAATCAATGGATTTAGACGAGCCTTTGATAAAAAAGGGCTCTTGTTAAAAAAGCGGAATACCCAATTGGAGGTAGAGTTTCGACCACCTATAACTTTCCGGGAAGAGGATTCAGTGGAGGCGATACTAAATAAAATTGCACTGGAAGTAGGCTTAAGTTTAGAGGAAGAAAATAAGGAACAGTAAGCCATGCAGCAGAAAACGCGGGGAATTGTTATCAATTATTTACGTTATCGTGAGACCTCCTTATTAATCAACATTTACACAGCAGAATATGGCATTGCCTCCTACATAGAAAATGGTGTTCGCTCAGCCAAAGCAAAGCATAAAATGGCTCTTTTTCAGCCATTAACAATGTTGGATCTGGAGGTATATCATAAACCCGGGAAAGGGTTACATCGTATTTCTGAGGCAAAATGTTATTTTCCTTATCAGCAAATACCCTTCGATATTGTCAAGTCTAGTATTGCCCTTTTTTTAAGTGAGATACTTGGAAAGGTATTGAAAGAGGAGGAAGGAAATGTGACATTGTTTAATTATTTGGAGGAGGCATTCCAGCACTTGGATAGATCAGAAAGCCCTGTGGAAAATTTTCATATTCAATTTTTATGGGAATTGAGTGCTTATTTGGGTTTTGGGTCGAGTAATTCTTCCGAGTTTTTTAAGCAAATGAGTCCTTGGATAACAGCGGAAAAAATAGGCGATCTATCTCCTATTTTGGATCAGTTAATTCATTCAGGTTTTGGGGTGGCTGTTTCCATGACGAAGCAGCAGCGTAGAGATTTATTGAGTCTGATGTTACATTATTATCAATTACATTTAGAGACAATCGGAGAAATTAGATCATGGCAGGTTTTACAAGAAGTGATGGCCTCATGAAACAGAGGAATAGTTATCGGATTAGTCGCTCCGCAAAGAATGATTCATTTTTGCAGATTGTTTTTCGCTTTCAAGTGGTAAATCCAGGGGATTTATGTTTACAGCTGCCTATTTGGCGACCAGGGAGATATCAGGCTCAACATTTTTCAAAAAATATCCCTCAAATTAAAGCATTTGCTGAATCAGGAAAGGAATTAACTCTTAGAAAAAAAGGCACTTCTGCTTGGGAAATGTATGTGGATGAAGCTCAAGAGATAGAGATAAGGTATTCCTATTATGCCCAACAAGCAGATGCGGGAGGTAGTGTTTCCTCTGCTGAAATGCTCTACATCAATTTCATCAATTGTTTGATTTATGTACATGGGGAGGAGTTGAAACCCTGTGAAGTGAAGGTGGATTTACCAGAATCTTGGCAAGTAGCTACTTCCTTGAAAGAGGTAAATTTAGGATGTTGGGAATCGTCTAATTATTGGGAATTGGTGGATTCCGTATTTTTAGCTGGCGAGTCGATTAGTATACATTCATGGAGGGAGGGAGAATATGAATTTTCGGCCGAGGGAATGGGTTTATCTGGATTATTTCATGAACGGATTTTAGGAGCCTATCAAAAAATTGTGGCCTATCAATTGTCCTGGATGGGGCATTTTCCCGTCAAGAAATATCGGTTTTTACATTGGATTAAAGAGGAGGCTTATTATCATGGCGTAGAACATCTTCATTCTACGATGATGGTATTGGGGCCTAGTAACAGGGATTTATATGATGATTTAATTGGCTTGGCCTCGCATGAATTTTTTCATGTTTGGAATATTGCGACTATTCGTCCCAAAGAATTATTACCCTATCGATATGACCAGGAAATATATTTTACTACGGCTTGGTTTGTAGAAGGTGTTACTACCTATTTGGGCGACTGGTTTTTGGTTGCCTCGGGAGTATATAGTTCAGAAGAATATTTGGCGGCCTTATTAGGTAATTTGAAGTTGCATTTTGAGCGCGATGGAGAGGCTAGACAATCCTTGATTGAAAGCTCCATCGACTTATGGTTGGATGGTTATGGGAAGGCCATTCCGGGAAAACGTGTTTCAATTTATTACAAGGGGGCTATTGTTGCCCTGGCGATTGATTTGTTGATTCGGAAAAAGTTCAATCATCGGAGGTCAATACGTGAGGTAATGCTACAAATGAATCAGCAATTTGGTATACCTCAACAAGGGTATGAGTTGGCAGATGTTTATGCCGTGGTAGAAGAAGTATATGAAGGGAGCCTGAAGGAGTTTTGGGAGATTTGGGTGGAGGGCAATGAGCCTTTGGAATTACCTTTAAATGAGTTGTTGGAATTTGTGGGATTACAAATAGAGATGTCAGATAGAGGATTACTATTGCATCATTTGCAAGACGAATTGAATGATGATGCTCGAATTTGGCTTCAAGGTGCTATCAATTAATTGATAATCGACATTTTTTGTCGTCAAATGATTGTAAATGTCACAAAAGTTTATTTTATGTCATTTGAAGCACACATCAATCCTCTAATTCTTTTGGAATTTTACTGCGATGAAAGACTTCGCAAAAAGTATTCGAAAAATTAGATCTGATAAGGGATATAGCCAAGATTATGTGGCTATGAAATTGAATATTTCGACCTCTTCTTATTCAAAAATTGAGCGCGGACAAACGGATCCATCTTTATCCAGGATGAAACAAATTGCGGAGGTATTGGAATTTGATTTGGGAGAAGTTTTGATGGAAAAACCTGCTTTGACTATTGGTAATACGCAGGAACTAAATTCAAATGAGGCTTATGGCTTTGTGATGAGGAAAGAATTTGAAGAATCCTTACGTTTGATTTTAGACTTGCAATTGAAAATTGCTCAATTGGCTGAAAAATTGGAGCAAGGAGGTTAAATTAATTCTGTAACTTTGCGAACTAATTTGATTAATCATGTTGCAAAGACCTCGGAGAAATCGTCAAAGTTCCGTAATTCGTTCTATGGTGGAGGAAAACAGGCTATCTGTCAAGGATATGATGTTTCCTTTATTTGTGATGGAAGGTAAGCAAACTCAAACAGAGATTTCTTCCATGCCCGGAATTCACCGTTTTACTTTGGATTTATTATTATCTGAAATTGAATCTTGTGTCAAACTAGGTATTCAATCATTTGCTTTATTTCCTCAAATTCCAGAATCCAAAAAGGATTCCATGGCATCGGAGAGTCATAAAAAAGGTAATATTTATACGGAGTCCATTTATGAAATCAGTAAGCGTTTTCCGGAAATCAGTTTATTAACAGATGTGGCGATGGACCCTTACAGCTCAGATGGTCATGATGGCGTCGTGCGTGATGGAAAAATTCTCAATGATGAAACATTGCCGGTTTTAGCCAAAATGGCCATTGCACAAGCGCAGGCCGGAAGCAAGTTGATTGGTCCATCAGATATGATGGATGGAAGGGTTGGCTATTTGCGTCAAGCATTGGATGAGGCGGGTTTTGAAGAGGTTGGAATTATGGCGTATACGGCAAAATACGCTTCCGCATTTTATGGACCTTTTCGGGATGCATTAGAGTCAGCGCCTAAGTTTGGGGATAAGAAAACCTACCAAATGAATCCTGCGAATCGTAGGGAGGCATTGATTGAGGCGGAATTGGATGAGATGGAAGGTGCGGACTTTTTGATGGTAAAACCCGCATTAGCTTATTTGGATATCATTTCTTTGTTGAAGGAAAATAGTCATTTACCCATAGCAGCATACAATGTTTCAGGGGAATATGCCATGATAAAAGCTGCTGCACAAAATGGATGGATTGATGGCGAGAAAGCCATGTTGGAAAGTTTGTTAGCCATCAAACGAGCGGGCGCGCAAGTTATTCTGACATATTTTGCCAAAGAATTTGCACAATTAAAATTAGCCTAATATGTCTTCAGAGCGGTATTTACAAAGAGGGGTTTCGGCATCAAAAGACGATGTACACAAAGCCATATCTACTTTGGATAAGGGATTATTTCCTCGTGCATTTTGTAAAATTTCACCTGATATGTTGGGTGGAGATGATACATATTGCAACATCATGCATGCAGATGGTGCGGGGACAAAATCATCTTTGGCTTATTTGTATTGGAAAGAGACGGGAGATATTTCAGTTTGGAGAGGAATTGCTCAAGATGCCGTTGTTATGAATACGGATGATTTAATATGTGTCGGTGCTACGGACCATATGTTGTTATCCAGTACGATTGGCAGAAATAAAAATTTGATTCCTGGTGAGGTGATAGCAGAGATTATTCAGGGAACGGAAGAGGTATTGCAAATGCTGAGGGATAACGGCATAGGAATTTACAGTACGGGAGGCGAAACGGCAGATGTGGGGGATTTGGTACGTACCATTATCGTTGATAGTACAGTAGTAGCTCGATTGAAGCGCGAGGAGGTGGTCTCCAATGAAAACATACAAGCAGGAGATGTGATTATTGGATTGGCCTCTGACGGTCAAGCAACTTATGAGAAGTCGTATAATGGAGGAATGGGAAGTAATGGTTTGACCTCTGCCCGCCATGATGTTTTGGCTAAGTATTTAGCTTCAAAATACCCAGAAAGCTTTGACCCGCAAGTTCCTAATGATTTGGTGTATTCGGGTTCTCGTGAATTGACGGAACCAGTCGCTGGTACCCCACTGAATGTAGGGCAATTGATTTTATCGCCAACAAGGACTTATGCGCCGGTTATAAAGGCTATTTTAGAAGAATTAAGGCCACATCTTCATGGTATGGTACATTGCTCTGGAGGTGCTCAAACGAAGGTAATGCACTTTGTGGATCAGGTACACATCATTAAGGATCATCTGTTTCCTGTACCTCCTTTGTTTGATTTAATTCAAAAAGAAAGCGGGACTAGTTACCAAGAAATGTACCAGGTTTTCAATATGGGGCATCGGATGGAGATATATGTGAATCCAACATTTGCGGAACAAATCATCCAAATTTCTCAAAGCTTTGGCATACCTGCTCAGATCATTGGTCGAGTAGAGTTAGCGCCAGTAAAGAAGTTGACGATACGCAGTGAATTCGGCGAGTTTGTGTATTAATTGTAATTAAATCAGAGGCTTACTTGCAAGTTTGTCTTTAACTTTTTATATTTGCACCCCCATTTAAAAGGCTTTTGAAAGGTATTCCTAGCCTCGTGGGATTGTTTCACTTAAATACATAAAAGAATGTACGCAATCGTAGAAATTGCCGGGCAGCAATTTAAAGTTGAGAAAGACCGTTCCGTTTATACCCACCGTTTGGCGGGAGAGGAAGGCGCTGCACTGGTATTCGACAAGGTTTTACTTGTTGACAAAGACGGAGATGTGACCGTAGGAGCACCCACTGTAGAAGGGGCTAAAATCACAGGAAAAATTGTAGCTCACGTACGTGGAGAGAAAGTCTTGGTTTTCAAGAAGAAGCGTAGAAAGAGTTATCAAAAAATGAATGGTCATCGTCAAGATTTGACGAAAGTTTTGATCGAGTCGATTTCTTTAAAATAATTGTTTAATCAACGTTTTACACGTTCTAATATATTAAAACATGGCACATAAAAAAGGGGCCGGATCATCCAAAAACGGTCGCGAATCGCATAGTAAACGACTTGGTGTTAAGTTATTTGGTGGCCAAGAAGTTGTAGCAGGAAATATCATTGTTCGTCAAAGAGGAACAGCTCACAATGCAGGTTTAAATGTAGGTGTGGGAAAAGATCATACCTTGTTTGCTTTATCTGATGGTGTTATCGCCTTCAAAAAGGGATTCAAAGGACGTTCTTTTGTTCACGTATTACCATTAGCTTCTCAAGCTGTAGCAGCAGATAAGCCAGCAGTGGCTAAGGCTCCAGCAAAGAAAACTGCTCCAAAAGCAGAGGTAGCAGTGGAAGCTGCAGTAGAAGCTGCGCCAAAAGCTAAGAAAGCTCCAGCAAAGAAAGCAGCTCCAGCAGCTGAATAATTTGTCTTGAAGATGTAAGAAAGAACCTGATGTGAGTACATCAGGTTTTTTTTGTGCTTTTGAAACTAAAAAGCCACTAACTTTGTTGAGCAAAATAAAATTTCTATGTTGAATTCACCCATACACATATACACAGAATCTACTCCCAATCCACAATCTATGAAGTTTGTATTCAATGTGGAACTGTTACCCGATGGGATGTCATTTGATTATACTCAGCCAGCGGATGGACTAACTAAAGATAAAAACTCCCCATTGGCGGTTGCCTTATTTGGGTTTGATTTTGTCAAAAGGGTTTTCATTACCAGTAATTTTGTTACGCTGACTAAGGCAGAACATGTACTTTGGGAGGATGAGCTATTTGGTATTAAGCAATTTTTGAAGAAATACTTCGAAGAAAAAAGACCTATTTTTAGTTTGCCAGAAAGTGCGATGCCGGATGCTGATAGCAACGATTCTGAAGTAATTGCCAAGATTAAAGATGCATTGGAGCAGTATGTGAAACCTGCCGTGGAGTCTGATGGTGGGGCAATCTCCTTTTACTCATTTAATGAAGAGTCTGGCCAAGTAAAAGTGCTATTACAAGGTTCTTGCTCTGGGTGTCCATCTTCTACGATGACTTTAAAGGCAGGTATTGAGGCCTTGCTGACAAGAATGATTCCTCAGGTGAAAGAAGTAGTCGCAGAGGGTGTTTAATCAATTTCTTGGACAAGAAATATAGCGACTTATCGTTAACCTTGACAGCGTTTCAAACGCTGTCAAGGTTTAGAAAAAAATCAAAATTTTAGAATGACTTCGCAATGGTGATAAAATCGCCGGCTTTCAAGGAAGCACCACCGATTAATCCTCCATCTACATCCGCGCAAGCGAATAATTCTGCCGCATTTTGAGCGTTGCAACTACCGCCATATAAAATGGAACAATCATCGGCTACCGCTTGACCATATTTGGCCGCAATATGCTGACGTAAATAAGCGTGCATTTCTTGCGCTTGAGCAGAAGAAGCCGTTAAGCCAGTTCCAATCGCCCAAATCGGTTCATAAGCAATCACCACTTTTCCGAATGCTTCGGCGCTTAAATGGAACAAACTTTCCGTAAGTTGTTCTGCCACAAAAGCTAAAAAATCGCCACCATCACGCAATTCAAGGCTTTCTCCACAACAAAAAATAGGTGTTACATTATTTTCTAATGCGGCATCCACTTTGGCAGCCAATTGGGCATTGGTTTCATTAAAATATTGTCTGCGCTCTGAGTGACCTAAAATAACATAAGGTACTCCAGCAGAGGCTAACATAGAAGCTGAAATTTCACCTGTATAGGCTCCAGAAGCTTTTTCATGGCAGTTTTGTGCTGAAACAGATAAATTGGAAATACCTTCGGTAACTTTGTTTACTTCAGAAATAAACAATGCAGGAGGAGCCATAATTACCTGCACGCTTGAGGGAACCTCTGATTTTACTAATGCAGCAACTTCCGTAGCTAGAGCAACTGCCTCAGCAGCCGTTTTATTCATTTTCCAGTTTCCGGCAACAATCTTTTTTCTCATACGTTCATCTTTTTTGGTTGGCGAAATTACGATTCCTTTCTTGCATACGAAAAATTACTTCGAAAAATCAATTCCAAAGCCCAAAAGATTCAGGCTTTTACCGTATTTTCACAATGGTATTTTCAAATTTGAATCTTTCATGATGCGTTTATTTAAATCACTTCGATCCAATGTATGGGTGGTATTTTTCATATTAATGTCCAGTTCAGCCTGGGCCCAATCAAGTTTATTTCCACATGCCAAGCAAAAATGGGTAGACTCTGTTTTTGCTAGCCTGAGTTTAGACCAGAAGATTGGACAAGTTTTGATGCCTCGAGGTAATTCAAGTCCCATCTATGATACGACTCGTTTATTTTCTATTGTTCGAGATTATCATGTAGGAGGGTTCGTCTTTTTTGCAGGTTACCCCACTAATCAAGCCAAATTGGTCAATAAATTGCAGGCTATGTCGAAAGTCCCTTTGCTGATAGGAATGGATTTAGAATGGGGCTTAAATATGCGTTTAGATTCTACGGTTCGCTATCCCTATCAAATGACTTTAGGGGCGATGCAAGGAAACGATATGTTGATTGAAAAAATGGGTTTCCAAATTGCTCAACAATGTAAGCGCATGGGAGTACACGTCAACTACGCTCCTGTGGTAGATGTGAATAATAATCCGAATAATCCAGTCATTAATTTTCGTTCCTTTGGTGAAGACAGAGATTTAGTTACCCAGAAAGCCTTGGCTTATATGCGGGGGCTTCAAAAAGGGGGCATTATAACTTCTGCCAAGCATTTTCCTGGGCATGGTGACACAGGCACAGACTCACATTACGACCTTCCTCTTTTAAGCCATACTCGAAGTAGGTTGGATAGTTTGGAGTTATTCCCTTATCGGGAATTAATTCAAAAAGGACTTCAAGGTATCATGGTCGGCCATTTGAATATTCCTTCGCTAGATAGCACCGCCAACTTAGCGTCTACCCTTTCTAAACCCATTGTCAAAGGGCTATTGAGAGATGAATTGAAATTTGAGGGCTTGGTTTTTACGGATGCCATGGATATGAAAGGGGCCACCAAAATGTTTCCTGAGGGCACAGCCAATGTAAAAGCCATCTTAGCGGGAAATGATATTCTAGAAACATTTGTGGATGTTCCATCAGCCTTTAATGCCATCAAAAAGGCTTTAAGTACGGGAGAATTGACCGAGGAAGATTTGAATTTCCGGGTAAAGAAGATATTGAATGCCAAAGCCTGGGCAGGATTAGATCAATATCAACCTATTGCGATTGAAAATTTAATTGAAGACTTAAATCCTATACAATCTGAAGTCCTCAATAAGCAATTGGCAGAAAAAACAGCTACGGTACTTAAGAATACAGAAAACATAATTCCCTTACGGAATTTACATCAAATAAAAGTAGCAACCTTGGCAATTGGTAAGGCAAATTATGGAAATACATTCCCGACTGAGTTTCAAAAAATGGCTCAGAACTACATGGAAATGGACCATTATTATTTAGATGAAACCAGTGCTGATACGAGTATTGTGAATGCTCAGCAAAAATTAAATGCTTACGATGTCGTGCTTTTGGGCATACATGGAACCTCGATCCGTCCGGCAAATAATTATAGTATAAAGCCTGCTATAAAATCATTGGTGGATCGATTTGTGACCAATAAGACGGTCGTTGTGCACTTGGGAAATGCCTTTACTTTGACCAAGTTTGATTCTTTGCAGAAAGCGGCTGCTTTGATTACCATGTATCAAGATGGGATAGCCCAACAAGAAGTAGCTGCAGAAATTATTTTTGGTGGACTTGCCGCTGCGGGAAAATTCCCAGTGACTTTGAATAATAAGTATGTGCGAGGAATGGGAATTTCTACCCCTTCCCTGGCCCGTTTACAATACCAAGTGTTACCAGAATCTGTGGGGCTTTCGGGAGCCTATTTAAATAAACATGTAGACTCTTTGGCCCGATTAGCCATTCAGGTAAAAGGAGCGCCCGGAGTGGTGGTTTTAATTGCCAAAGAGGGAAAAGTGATTTATCACAAGGCCTTTGGTAATCCTACCTATGAATCCAATATCCCTTTGAAGAAAACGGATATTTTTGATTTGGCATCTATCACTAAAATTTCTACTTCTATTCCGGCTCTAATGAAATGGCAGGACGAAGGTAAATTTTCTTTGCAGGAGGGAATGGGCGCATTGATTCCTGATTTAAAATCCTCCAATAAAGCCAATTTAAAATACCTGGATGTGCTTACTCATCAAGCGAGATTAAGAGCTTGGATTCCTTTTTGGCAAGAGTACATCGACAGTACAGACATGATTTTTCATAGCAAAAAATTCAATGAACGATTTGCTAAAAAAGAATTAAAGACAAGTGTGGTGGAAAAGTTTATCACCAAAACTCAGGGCGAGGATCGGGTAAAAGCTTTGATTAAACAGCAGCTTAAAATGCTTTGGGATAGCTGTGTGGATATTAAATCGGAAGTCACACGTTGGAAGCCCAAAACGATTTCCTATCAACATTCTGAGGAATACCCGATAAAAATTACTAATAATTTATGGGGACATACCAGCTTGTCATCTCAATTATTTTCTGCGATTAAAAACTCTCCCCTTCGAGAGAAGAAGGAATACGTGTACTCGGATTTATCCTATTATTATTTACCAACGGTCTCTCCGCGCATGACTGGAAAAGAATGGACAGAGTTTTTATCAGAAACATTTTATAAGCCTCTTGGCGCAAGTACGCTAGTTTATCAAGCAGATAAGCACTTCCCCTTGGATAGAATCGTACCTACGGAATATGATTCATTGTTTAGAAAGACTTTAATTCACGGTCAGGTTCATGATGAGGGTGCAGCACTGTTACAAGGAATTAGTGGTCATGCTGGATTATTTGGTAATGCGAATGACTTAGCTAAGTTGATGCAGATGTATTTGCAAAGAGGCTATTATGGAGGTAATCAATTCATCAAAGAAGAAACCATGCGCTCTTGGACATCTTATCCATTTTCGATGGATGAAAATTCACGAAGGGGTATAGGTTTTGATAAACCTGATCGCAAAAAACCAGGTATTTCAGCGGCAGCTTCTGCTAGTGCGGAAAGTTTTGGCCATTCTGGTTTTACAGGGACTTACACTTGGGTTGATCCTGCCCATGATTTGGTGTATGTATTCTTATCTAATCGGGTTTACCCAACTCGAAATAATAGTAAGATTAGCGATTTGAATATCAGAACGGGTATCAATGAGGTAATTTATCAGGCAATCAAAAAAGGCAATTAGTATCATGCGTATACTGATCACGGGAGGAACTGGATTTATAGGGCAAGCATGGCAAAAAAAATGCCGAGAAAAGGGCTATGAAGTAGTTGTTTTATCTCGTCATGGTGGGGATTTTCAGTGGAATCCTGCCAAAGGAGAAATAGATAGTAGAGCTTTGGAGGGAGTGGATGCCATCGTACACTTGGCGGGTGCTGGTATCGCAGAAAAACGCTGGACAAAGGCCAGGAAAGAGGAATTAATACAATCCCGAGTACAAAGTTCTGCTCTTTTATTTAAGACGCTAAAAGAGCATCCTAATCAAGTTCAAACGCTTATTTCTGCCTCGGGTATTGGCTATTATGGAGCTGATACAGGGGAGCAAATATGTGAGGAAAATTCCGAACCAGGGCATGATTTTATCTCGCAATGTACACAGGCTTGGGAAGGTAGTTTGTCGGGCATTGAGTCCTTAGGCATTCGGTTAGTAAAATTTAGAATAGGTCTGGTCATGGGAAATGGAGGAGGAATTTTACCGGTGTTACAGAAACCTATTCAATGGTTTGTGGGGGCAAATTTAGGTAACGGAAGGCAATGGCAATCCTGGATACATTTGGATGATTTATTGGCCATGTTTGATTGGGCCTTACATCAAAAATCGATGCATGGGGTGTATAACGCGGTGGCACCAGAACCTTTGCGACAAGCCGATTTGAATCAGCAATTAGCTAAAGCGATGCATCGTCCATTGTTTTTACCACCTGTCCCTGCTTGGGTCTTAAAGCTCATTTTGGGAGAAATGGCAGTCTTAGTCACAGGTGGAAATTTAGTTTCTTCCTCTCGCATACAGAAAGAAGCCGGTTTTTCGTTTAGATTTGTACGATTTTCAGAAGCACTCGCGGATTTAATTTCTTAATATGTCGAAAAAAATATTGATTTACTGTGGTTCATCAAAGGGTAATAACCCTGTGTATGAGGAGGAAGTTAAACGCTTAGCTCAAGAACTTAAAAAACATGACTGCACCATAATTTTTGGGGCAGGTAGTGTGGGTTTAATGGGCGTGATGGCTGACGAATATTTACGTTTAGGAGGAGAGGTGATAGGAGTGATTCCCTCTTTTATGGAGCCATGGGAGGTAAAACACTTAGGGATTCAAACATGCCATGTCACGGAATCCATGCATGAAAGAAAGCAAATCATGGCAGAGTTAGCAGATGGGGTGATTGCCATGCCAGGTGGATTTGGGACTTTTGATGAGCTTTTCGAGATGCTAACTTGGAAACAATTGGATTTACATCAAATGCCCATTGCCATTTTTAATACAGCCGGATATTATGATTTATTGTTGCAGCAATTGAATCACATGATCCAAGAAGGATTTTTAAAAGAACGAAATTTGACCGCATTGCATGTAGAATCCGATGCGGCTAAATTGGCAGATTGGATGATGGAATACGTGCCTGAGAAAATGGAAAAGAAATGGATTTATCGAGCTTAATGTCTTGTTCTGAATGATTAAATATCTGGTTTTTTTCTTATTACTTGTAGGTTTACAGGAGCTCTCTGCTCAAAAATTACCAGAGAATTTGGGTTCTGCGATCAATTCGGAGTACTCGGAATTAAATCCAGTCATGGCACCTGATGGTAAGACCTTGTATTTTGGAAGGAAAAATCATCCCTCAAATAAATATGGAACTACTGGTTCTGAAACAGTAGCCGGCTCACAAGATATTTGGTATAGTGAGCGTATTGGGGATGTGTGGAGTACGGCCAAGCGAATGCCAGATGTGTTGAATCGGGATCAATACAATACCATTTTGTCCATTTCTCCTGATGGTCAAACCATTTTATTGAAGGGAGCCTATGTGCAAGGAGCCTATGAAACGAGAGGTTTTTCGATAGCCAAAAAAACAGTAAATTCTTGGTCGGTACCCGAAAAATTGGATATCCCTAATTATGAAAAAATGAGTCGGGGGAAAAATGAATATGCCTATTTAACCATGGATGGGAAGGCTTTACTTCTGGCTTTTTCGGAGAAAAAAAACTCTGATCGGGATGATTTATATATTAGCTTTTTGCAGGATAACAAATGGACTGAGCCCATGAATTTGGGTAAGACGATTAATACCGAACATTCAGAGACAACGCCTTTTTTAGCCGCTGATGGTAAGACCTTGTATTTTTCATCGGATAGACCCGGCGGACAAGGTAGTCAGGATATTTATATGTCCAAACGCCTAGATAATAGTTGGACCAGTTGGCGTACGCCCATCAATCTAGGAGGACCCATTAATACGGAGGAATATGATGCTTATTATAGTTTATCTGCCAAAGGGGATTTTGCCTATTTTCTTTCTTCAAAAAACTCCCTGGGTAAAAAAGATGTTTTTCGAATTGCCATAGAACCGGAGCCGATAGAAGTTCCTGCTCCCGCAAAACCTAGTCAAGCTAAAACGGAAGAAAAACCCATATTGGCCCAGCAAGATGTTAAGGGAAGTCCAAGATCCGTATCCAGCGAGCAGTCTGAAGCCGTTGTTTTGGTTTCTGGTCGCGTAATTGATCCACAGACAGGTAAGGTTCCCGAAGAGACTAATATCAGCTACGAGGACCTAAAAACAGGTAAAACCATTGGTATTGCCAAACCTGACCCAAAGACGGGTTTGTATAAGCTAGTTTTACCGTATGGAGTAAATTATGGAATTACGGCGAAGGCAAAGGGTTTTTTACCTAGCTCCATTAATATTGATTTGAGTAAACTGAGAGGACGGTATTTAGAATTAGATGAGCGGGATTTAGTGATGGCGACGATAGCCAAGGGCTCCAGTATGACCATCAATAATTTATTCTTTGAAACGGGTAAAGCGACTTTAACGCCGGAATCTGACCCAGAATTGAAACGTATAGTTCAGGTAATGCAAGAAAACGCTTCTCTTCAAATTGAAATTTCTGGTCACACCGATAATACGGGCTCTGATGAATTGAATAACAAGCTATCTCAAGATCGCGCCGATGCGGTTAAAAATTACTTGTTGAGCGCAGGAGTTAAGTCAGAACGAATTAGAACCAAAGGATACGGAAAGACGAAGCCTAAAGCTGATAATTCTACGGAAGAAGGAAGACAACAGAATCGTCGCGTGGAATTCGCTATTTTATAATCAGGGCTGCTGGAAGCTTATGGGGATTTGCTCTTCCAAAATGATCGTAATCTGCTTTTGTTGACTATCTATTTGTTGTGTTTTTGGAAGGTAACCAATCGCCGAAATTTTAATTTTTCTTGAGGCATTTTTTAGTTGAAAATGGCCTTTCTCGTCGGTGTATACGTTCAACTGATTAGAACGTATGCAAACTCCCGGTAGAGGATTTCCTCTTTTGTCCAGAATTTGACCATTTAAGTGATTAATTGGGGTATCTTGCACTAAAAATATGTGCAAGATTAGGACGAATAAGTTCATATATTGGCAGAATACTGCACAAAGAACGGAAGCCTATATTAACTTATGGTTAAGGAATCGATATGAAATAATTAATTCCTACGAAAATTAGATTTGAACCTTATCGATAAAATTGACCACCTTTTGAAACGGAAGGCTAAGGTATTTTCTAACTCGTAGAAAGCGTTTTCTAGGTTTCACTTCAGGGGCTTTAATGTAAAAACATGGGAACTTTTTATACATCTCATGCCCGTTTTTGATCAATATTTGGGCGTATTGATCGAAAATAGTGGCCACATCAGGTTTTTCCTGGAAGGTATAGCGATTTTGGTATTTAGAAATGACTGTAGGATTTTCTGGATGATAACCCGAAAAATGGAAAAAGATGAGGGGAACCGTATCATTCACGGAGTAAGGAATATTTTCCCCGGTTAATACTCTTTCATGCAAATTCCAATAGGCCATGTTTAGTCCCATATGTCGACTAATGTACACGTCATCAAAATACACCGGTGCGAAATTTACCCACAATTGATCCACAAACATGCCGTTGGCCAGATCAATATAACATTGGTCGCGGAGGCGTTCCTTCCACCAATGCAGAAATGCTAAGGTATTAGGACTTCGTTTCGTACCGATGAAACCTAAGTTAAAAATTCCAGTATTCAAAAGGTCCGTTTCTTGGGGACGGGACGTGTCTGGATAGGGAGTTAAAATGTGGGGAGTTAAAACCAAACTATGGTTTTTCAATGGATTTTCAATTTCATCAAGTGCCTGAAAAACCAAAATATCAGGGTCAAAATAATGTAATATTTCTACTTCTGGATAGGTATGGTAGATATACTCCATGAAAAATGGTTTCACCGCCGTATTGAGTTCGGTGATATTATATTTCTCACAAAGCTCATCTAAATCCTCTATTCCAATGGTATGTAATTCAATGAGTGGATACTCTGGTAATTGGGATTTATCAATGCTGGATTGGTCCAAACGATCCACTAAACCAATTAAAAAATGGTAGTCTGGATTATGTTGTAGAAGAGAATCCCCCAATGATTTAGCTTGTGCTAAATAATTGATGGAGCATATGGTAAGGACTATTTTCTGCATGATAAAATCAAAAAAATTGTCAACCTTCAACAAGTTGACAATTCTAAGTGGACAAATCTACGGCGACAATTTCACGTTGGCAAATCTTAGCGCAGCAAACTGCTATAAATGATATTTTCCACCTTTCTGCTGTAATCACCATGGGAATTGGGTGTATGCTGTGTCATGATGAGGCAAATCATATTTTCTTTAGGGTCAGCCCAATAGCTTGTTCCATAATATCCACCCCAGTTAAAAGAACCCTTGTTTCTGCCATGTAAATGGCTGGAGCGTTCAGAAGTAATGGAGAATCCAAGACCAAAATTATCGGCACCGTCTTTGATGAAGTCTAATTGTGGACTTATCATGAGTTCCACAGTTCTTCTTCCAAGAATTTGTTTTCCGCTGTATTTACCACCATTTAAGAGCATTTGTAGGAAAATACCATAGTCAAATGCTGTGGAAGAAAGTCCAGCACCACCTGAGAAATACGACTTTTTATCCAATGGATAATTGGGATTGATGTTTCTAAAAGTAGGCGCCCAAGCGATGATATTTTTTTGGGCATCTTCTGTGTACACACCGGGAAGTCGGCTCGCTTTTTCTCCTGGAACATTGAAATACGTATCTTTCATGCCCAGTGGGTCAAAGATATTTTTTTGTAGGTATTCCTCGAGACTTTGACCGCTAATGACCTCAATCAAGCAGCCCAATAAATCGGTATTTAAACCATAAGTAAACTTTTCACCCGGTTGGTGCTCCAAAGGTAATTTGCCCAGGATTTTCATTTTTTCTAAGAGATTGGCTCTGAATGTTCCCAATCCTGAAGGAACACCCGCTTTGGCATATATCGCCTTCATTCGGTCGGAACCAATATCCGCATAGCCAATGCCAGAACTATGAGTCAATAAATCGCGGAAGGTGATTTCTCTTTTGGCGTTGATGAAAGTATAAGAGGTATCGGCAGGATTATAGTCTTGGATGACTTTGGGTTTTTTAAATTCAGGGATGAAATCTCCAATGGATTGATCAAGGCTAAATTTCCCCTTTTCATATAATTGCATGATGCCTACACTAGTAATAGCCTTAGTTTGACTCATGATACGGAAGATGGCATCAGCAGGCATAGGCTTTTTAGAGTTTACATCTAAATACCCATGACCCTTGTAATGAACCACTTGATTGTCCTTGATGACCAAAGTAACTGCTCCAGTCAACCAATTTTTTTCCACATATTGCTTTAATACGGTATCAATGTAAGCTAATCGCTGATTGTCGATAGAGGGATGAGGCTTAATGATAGGAGAAAGCACTTGGCCCCAATGGGTCAGGCTAATGAATAAGAAGGCAAGGAGTAGTAAAGCTTTTTTCATGGCTTAGATGGTTTTTAGATTTTATTCTAAGTTAAAAGGAAAATAGGAAGAATAATAATGAAGGAAATTTTATCCCCTAGAATGGGATTTATGTCCAACAAAAAACCCCTCCAAGAATTGGAAGGGTTCATGTCGATTATCGTACCTGGGATGGGAATCGAACCCATACGAGCGTTTCGGCTCACAGGATTTTAAGTCCTGCGTGTCTACCAGTTCCACCACCCAGGCGGCCCTGTAAAACTCAAAAGCACCGTGGGGTGCTTCCAAGTGGAGCGAAAGACGGGGTTCGAACCCGCGACCTCGACCTTGGCAAGGTCGCGCTCTACCAGCTGAGCTACTTTCGCATTTTCGTGGGGCAAAATTAAGAACCTTTGCTTATTTATGCAAGAGTAAACGTAAATTTCCCTTAAATATTCTCTAATTTTGTTTTTTCGATTATTCCATGAACATCACGAAACTCGATCAAACCGATCACAAATTACTGGAAATTTTGCAACAAAACGCCAAAATTACCAATGCCCAATTGTCGAAGGAAATAGGCCTCTCTCCTGCTCCCACCTTAGAACGCGTTAAAAAGCTAGAAAGCCTTGGAATCATTCAGAGCTACCATGCTCAAGTGGACCGTGATAAGGTTGGTTTAGGTGTAACGACCTTTGTGACAGTGACATTGACAGGCCACAAAAAGCAAGTGACAGAATCATTTGTTCGTCAGATCAATCAAATTCCAGAGGTGATAGAATGCCACCATGTGACGGGAGCGGGAGACTTTATGTTAAAGATTATTTCTAAAGATATCTCTACCTACCAGAAACTGATGTTGGAAAAAATCAATGAAATAGAGGAAGTCTCTGCAACCTCTACCATGGTGATTTTATCTACCTTTAAAGAATCCAAAGTATTACCAATTCCTTGATTAGAGACGTTGCATGAGTTGAGGAATCATGCGATTTTTCCAAATAGTGAAGGTTCCTTGTAAAATCTCTTTACGGGCTTCTCCCACCAGCCACAAATAAAAGCGGAGGTTACATACGCTGGCAATCATAGCGCCCAACATTTCTTCACAACGGATTAAATGACGAAGGTAGGCTTTGCTGTATTGACCATGTATTGTATCCACAAAGGCGGGGTCAATGACTGAAAAATCTGATTTCCACTTTTCATTTTTGATGTTAATGATCCCTTGAGTGGTGAAAATCATTCCATTGCGGGCATTTCGAGTTGGCATGACACAATCAAACATATCAATTCCCAGCGCGATACCTTCCAAAATATTGGCAGGAGTTCCAACCCCCATCAAATAGCGAGGTTTGTCTTTGGGTAAAATATCCGTTACCTCATCGGCCATTTCATACATATCCTCTACAGGTTCCCCCACAGATAATCCACCAATGGCATTTCCAAAGGCTTCTTTTTCTGCGATGTATTCGGCAGAAATTTTTCTCAAATCTTTAAAAACACTTCCTTGAACAATGGGGAAAAGGGCTTGACTGTGTCCATACTTGGGCTCTGTGGCTTCAAATCTATGGATGCAACGATCTAGCCAGCGGTGCGTCATTTGCATGGATTTACGCGCATATTCATAGGTACAAGGATAAGGCGTGCATTCATCAAATGCCATGATGATATCTGCCCCAATGGTTCTTTGAATATCCATGACCGATTCTGGACTAAAGAAATGGGTACTACCGTCGATGTGCGATTTAAATTTGACACCTTCTTCCACAATTTTTCGGCCAGTTCCAGCTAATGAATAAACTTGGTAACCACCTGAATCCGTTAAAATGGGGCCGTTCCAAGAATTAAATTGGTGTAATCCTCCAGCGGCTTCCATGACTTCCAAGCCGGGTCTCAAGTATAAATGGTAAGTATTTCCTAGGATAATTTGAGCGTGGATTGGATCCGACAGTTCTGAGATATGTACCCCTTTTACGGTACCTGCTGTGCCTACTGGCATGAAAATAGGAGTTTGAATAACTCCATGGTCCGTATGTAAACTACCTGCTCTAGCCTTGGAATGGGCATCTGTGGATTGGATCTCAAATTTCATGCCACAAAGGTAGGGAAAAAATAAAGCGGTACATGAGTTAACATGTACCGCTTATTTGTTTTGGAAGGGAATTATTCCACTTTCATAACTCCATTCATGATTCTCCAGTGGCCCGGGAATGTACACAAATAAGGATAATTTCCTTTGGTATTAGGGGCTTTGAAAACCAATTTTGCTCTTCCGTCTGGGTCTACCAAAGCGGTGTAAGCGATTACTTCTGGAATACTAGGAACATAATTTTTTTGAGCTCCGTCTGCAGCCGTGATCATTTTATCAGCAGCTAAACCAATCTTTTCTTGACTTCCCATTTGACCAATGACCAAATTATGTTGCATGGCGTCGATGTTTTCAAAAATGATTTCCACATTAGCACCAGCCGGAACACTGAATTCCCTGATGTCAAATTGCATGGCTTCTTTTACGGTTTTGATGACCTTTCTGACTACATTAGTTGCGCTATTTTGATTAGCGACCTCTATTTTCCAAGTAGTAGCAAGGCGCTCATAGTAATCGTAATCACTAGGACGAATAGATGCTCCAATTTTTTTGAAATAAGCTAGGTTTTCTGCCGACAAATGAGGCTCTTTTTTGGCATTCCAAGTAGCAGATGCCCCTTTCAATGCCGCACCAAAGGCAGGGGATTCAATTATTTCCATACTTTTTAGGTGGTTTACCAATTCGTCACCAGACCAAACAGAAGCTCCGCCACGGAAGACCTTTTCGATCATATACACATTAAGGGAGCTTGGCCCGCTTACTTCTAATGCTTTGCGGTAAGTATTGTTGTTACGAACACTTTCTGGTAAAACACCTACTTTGTCAATTTGGATTTCCATTTGGTATGAACCAGCAATATCGGCTGTCCAACCAAAATTTCCAGTCCATGGACCATTGGTATTTTTAGTTACCGATACTGTTTCTCCTGGGGCAACTCCATCGGTAAAAGTGAATGATTCCATATCCACTCGGCGACCCATTCCCTCAATTTTTAAGAATACAGGTAGAACTGTTCCCTTAGCTAAGGCTTGATCTCCTTTGTTTTTGATGCGAATCACAAAACTTGAGTTTTCTCTCAATTTAAATTGACCTCCCCTGATTTGAACTTCCGTAACGACTAAATCTAAGCCGGAACTCTGTCCGTCTGTGCTAGGATTGTTCAATTCTTTACCTACTTTTTCCGCAGCAGCTACAGGTTTTCTTTTACCTTCAGCTACAATAAAATCCTTCATTCTTTGCCCACCTTTGGCCATAATCCAAGCAGAGAAAGCTTCAGGCAACCAGCGATCGCGGTTGTTTTGTTCTTTAGCAATCTTCGCTTCCATGGCTTTGCTTAACTCAGGACTATCTGGCATCTCTATGCTGGCTAATACCGCGTGAAGGGCAACTAACGTATCGGAATCATTTAGGACATTTTTTTGAATCAATAATTTGGCTCCGGCATTCGTTCTAGGTAAAATTTGAACGGCATTTTTGCGTACTGCTGCACTAGGGTGACTTAAGGCTTGGCTTAGTCCTAATTTAACAGCAGGAAGATCCAAGGCTCCTAATCCATCTAAGGTTCTTAAAGCATGAATTGCACCCACATTTAAGCCTATCTCATCGACTTTTTTATTGGCAATTAATGCTAATAGAGCCGGTACTACATCTTTTTTGCCACGTTCTACCAATAAACGTTGAGCATGTAATCTCCAGAATAAATTGGAATTAGATAAGGCCTTAACACAGGCTGCTGGGTCGTTGCTAGACAATTGGATGGGCTGATAAGCTGGAGCCTGGTTCCACCCTACTCGGTAGATACGTCCGTGGGTATAATCACGTAAATCTGTTTCATAAGCATTACCCGATCCATTGGTAAATCCTTTAGGAACGGGGTTATGTTGAATGATGAAACTGTACCAATCGGCAATCCAAACGGCTCCATCCGGACCTACTTGAGCGAATACGGGGGAAACCCATTCATCAGCACCCGCTAATAAATTAAAGGCCTCCTCGTCGTTGTAATCACTACCGGTTCTAACCATTTTATTTTGGTGAACTACGTGCCCAGTAGGCTCTGACACGAAGGCAATTTTATTCCAGTACTTTTTAGGAAAAGCTCTAGCCGAATAGAAATTATGTCCAGCTGCTGCCGTAAAACCACCAAATACGTCTACTTGACGCACCTTTTTGGTGATAGTTTTCATGTCTTTGTGGGTATCAGTACTCTTACTTCCGTTGAAAGAAAATGGAGCTTGCCAGATGTTTTTATTCGGAATAGGAATATACCAGCCATGGGAGTTGTTGGCCGTGGACCCAAAAGCATCACCCGCTTCATTGAAATCAAATCCCCAGGTATTATTGGAGGTATTCGTCACATGTTCCATTTTGGAACCATCTGGTTTAAAGCGGAAAAAGGCATTGCCAAATTGTAGGGAATCATTTCCTACTTTTCCTTTAAATCCAGAGTAACCTACTGATCCCCAGATCCAGTTATCAAAACCGTAATGCAAATTAGAAGGACCAGCATGGGTATCTCCCGTTCCAAATCCTGTGATTAGAACTTGTTTTACATCGGCTTTATCATCTCCGTCGGTATCTTTTAAGAATAAAATATGAGGAGCCTGAGAAACGATGAGTCCACCGTTGGCAAAAACCATCCCTGTTGGAATACTTAAACCATCAGCAAATCGGGTAAATTTATCGGCTTTACCATCGTGGTTAGTATCCTCACACATTAAGATGTAGTCGCTTCCTCCCGAATTTTTTCGTTCATTTGGATAGTCTTTGGTGATTAGTACAAATAAGCGACCCTTTTCATCCCAAGCCATGGCAATTGGGTGCATGACATCAGGTTCTGCCGCAAAAACACTTAAGTTAAAGTCTACCGGAATTTGAATGTATTTAACAGACTCTTCAGGACTAAGTGGTAGCTGTTGTAATTGTGGCCCTTGTCTTTTCTCGTAATTAGGCAAATTGGCTTCCTTATAGGCAAGAGGAGCTAATCTCAGATTTTCCAAGAGGGCAACTTTGTCTTTCCCTACAGCATATAAGATTCCTTTTTCTACTAAAGTTTGGAAGCCTTCGGTTTCCCAAGTTCTTTCATCGTGCCCATAGGCCGTGTAAAAGACGTTTCCTTTACCATAACTTCTTACCCAAGTATAAGGCTCGGTTGATTGGCCAGGTTTATCATTTGCCTGTTCAGGCCCAATGATTCTGGATTGAATTACTATGTTATCTGCTTGTAATTGACTGTGCAAATAAGTTTCATCGATTGTTTTAATCCCAGGAAATCCTTTTAGCACTGGATGTTGGGGCTGTACATTCTGGATGCGGATTGAATCCATTTTATGGCGCCAAAACTGCCCCCCGACCATTTTCATATATTCCGGGGAATTTCTGAAACAGAAGGATGCGCAATGTAAAGCCACTAATCCATGCCCAGAACTAATGTAGTCCAAAAGCGCTTTTTCTTGTGGCTTTGGTATGGAATCATGGTTAGCAAAAATGATCAAACCGTCAAACTTGTTTAAGTAGCTAGGGTTTAAATCATTTAATGATGCGGTATAAGTTAGGTTGATGCCTTTTACTCCTAATGCTGATTGTAAGGCAGGAAAGCGGTCCAATGGTTTATGATGTCCACGATCTCCCAAAAAAAGCATTTCCAATCTCCTAGGCCTGGAATTTTGAGCCAGCAGCTGAAATGTTGCTACAAATACTAACAGAAAACAGGTAAGTTTTTTCATGTGATTATTACCAATTGGGGAAGGATTAAAATTCAGGAATTTCGATAATTTTACCGCCCTGTAAAGCTGATTCATGGGCTAATATGCCGACAGAGGTCCAGTTGGCCGACTGCGGTGCATTCGGGAATGGATCACGATCTTGGGCCAATGCTTGTAAGAACTCATTAACCAAATGAGGGTGTGAGCCTCCATGTCCTCCGCCTTGGGTGAATGAAAGGTGTGTGTTTTCGCTTTCATCGTACACTCCTTTGGTCGTAAATCGTTGGATTTCTTCAGGTAAATAATGGGCAAAATCAGGAGTGACAACTTTTTCTGGAATCTCAGGCTCTGGCTTTTTGGCAGTATGAACGACCAACTCCTCGCCCTCAATTAATGGCCATTCCACACTTTTTTTGGAACCATATACTTCAAAACTTTCTCTATACTGACGAGCCACATCGAAGAGTGAGCGATAAACGACAGCACACAGGTCTGAATTACGGAATTTGATATGGGCTGACTCTACGGCAAATGGAGAATTATAATGTTGAATTAATTCTTCACGGATAGTACCTGAGCCAAAGCAGGAAACATATTCTGCCTCAAGGCGTAAAAGTCCAGCTACGGGTCCTACGCAGTGAGTGGCATAGTGCATAGGAGGTAAACCTGGCCAATAATCTGGCCATCCATCCATGTCTTGTTGGTGGGAGCCTTTTAGGAATTGAATCTTCCCTAGTTCTCCTTTTTCATATAACTCTTTGATGTATAAAAACTCGCGAGAATATACCACGGTTTCCATCATCATGTACTTTTTGCCCATCTTACGGCTTGCCTCTACAATAGCCTTACATTCTTCTACGGTAGTTGCCATAGGTACCGTGCACGCCACATGCTTTCCTGCCAATAAGGCTTGAAGGGTTTGCTGGGCATGTAAATGTATGGGAGAATTAATGTGAACTACGTCGATATTGGGATCTTGGATTAATTTTTCAAAGTCCGTATATCGATTTGTAATTCCGTATGCATCGCCAATGGAATTGAGTTTTTCCTCATTTCTTTGGCAAATGGCATACATATTGGCCAATGGGTGCTTTAAATAAATGGGGATGAATTCCGCTCCAAATCCTAAGCCAACAATGGCAAGATTAAATTTTTTCATAGTAGAAAGTAAGATTTAAATTAGACAGGTATACTTAAATACTTCTCATGTTTATTATAAGGCAATATCTGAATTTTTTTACTATTTTTTATTTCGATTTGTCAGGAAAGGGTGAATCATGACCGTAATCACTAACAGCGCAGTGCCCCAATAGAAACCGGAGTGCATGATTTCCTTGCTTCCAAAAATAAACACCGCGAGTAAAATACCATAAACGGGTTCTAAGGTGATAACCAGATTGATGGAAAATACCGAAAATACTCGGTACAACCGGATGGTTTCAGTGTAGGCATATACGGTACAAACGATGGCTAAAATACTGATCCATAGCCAATCTAGATTGACAGGTAAATAATGGGGCATTTGAACCGCATAGCCATAAATCCAAATGATTCCTGTGATGATCCCTGCGGTGATCATTTCGTAGACAGTTATGAGTCGAGGGTCATATTGGTGAGTATATTTTCCGTTAATCACCGAAAATAAAGCACCAAAGAAACCAGAGGCAATGCCCATCATCAGTCCGAGAGCTTGGGCTTGTTCTACCGAAAAAATAATGAGAAGGGCAATGATGACTAGCACGCCCAAAAATACTTCTACTCTTTTTATTTTTTCTTTTTTGGTCCAAGGTTCCAATAGGCTTGTCCAAAAGGTTTGAGTTGATAATCCTGCCAAACACATGGCTACCGTGGAAACTTTAGCTGCGCCAAAAAAGAGAAGCCAATGGAGGGCAATAAAAAATCCATTTAGAATCCATTGGTACAATATTTTACTTGGAACTTTGAAATTTACCTGTTGAAATCGAAGTATGGCCAGTAAAAAAATGGAGCTAATGACGCAGCGAAAAAACACGATACTCAGCGCATTAGCTTGAGTCGCATTTCCTAAAATGGCAGTAAATGCGTACAAGATCACAATGAAGTGAATCTTCAAATAGTCTAAAAGCCTTGGCGCTTGTTTCATTATCTAGGAAGGGTGTAATAAAGTCCTACGCCAATTCCCCCGAATATGATATTGGGTAACCACACGGCTAAAAGGGGGGGCATTCCTCCACCTTCAGCAATTCCTTTACTCATCATGAAAAATAGGATGTAGACAAAGGCCAAAGAAAAACCTAAGGCGATTTGAAATCCCACGCCACCTCTTGATTTTCTGGCAGAAACCAAAAAGCCGATGATGGTAAGTATGATAACTGAAAAGGGATTAGCAAATCGTAAGTATTTTTCAATTAAGAATACCTCTATCCCGTCAGCACCACGTGATCGAACTAGTTGAATATGTCTTTCAAGCTCGGGCAGGGTGAAGGTTTCATGCAATAAGTGCTTATTCTGAAAGTCCTTGGGGAAAAGATTTAATGTAGTGTCTATTTTGGTCCCAAAAACAATACCCGTTTTTCCCGCTTCCAGATTACGGATTCGGTAATCATGAATGGTCCACTTTTTTCTGACAGAGTCCCATGTGATGTGGTCTGACATCAACTTTTCTTTGATTTCATTGTTGGAAATTCTTTCTAAACTGAATCGATAGCCCGTATTGGTACTGTTATCGTAGCTTTCAATGTAGGCGTATATTTCCGGGGCAATTTTAATGTGCACGTCCCGCTTATCAAAGAAATAGGTATTGTTGATGTACCTGTGTTCAAAGGGTACCCGAATTTTGTTGGCATTGGGTACAATCCAACCAATCATAATGAAAGTACCTACGGCAATGATTCCTGAACCTATGAGGTAAGGTCTCATGAGTCGGGTGAAACTTACTCCAGAACTTAAAATGGCGATAATTTCAGTTTTAGCAGCCAGGTTAGCGGTGAAGAATACCGTGGCTATAAATACCATCAAAGGGCTAATATAATTGGCCCAGTAAGGAATAAAATTTAAGTAGTAGTCGAAAATAATCTCATTTAATGGGGCTTGTTTACGAATAAAATCATCGATTTTTTCCGTGTAGTCAATCACCATCACAATCAATACAATTAGAAAAACAGCGAAAACGTATGTTTTCAGAAATTTTTTTAAAATGTATAGATCTAATATTTTCATTATTTGCTTGGAGCAGTACCGGCAGCGTCACTTTTATATTTAACCATGGAAAACAAGTGTATGAACAACACCCGGGCCATGCGGAAATTAAATGGTACCATGATGACAGAAACAAGTGTAATAGGGATGATATATCCCTCAGCAGATGGGTCACCAAAGAAATTGTAGATGATGATACCTCCCACAATCATGATGCCTACTGTAAAGGCATAAGATATATACATGGCACCAAAGAAAAATCCAGGCTCCACTTCATAGCGTAAACCACAAGATGGACAGTGTTCATTCATCTGGCTAAATTTGAAAATATTCCACCATTTATAAGTAAAAATTCGGCCTTCGTGGCATTGAGGACAACGGGCATTAATGGTGGCTGCCAATTTAGATGGGTTTGACATAATTTTTCGGTTAAAGGTACAAAGGTAAAGAAAATTCAAGGATTAACTCGAAAGCGGGCGGGCATCTTAGGGGAATTTGTATCTTTGTAAACAACTAAACTATACCATCTTATGTATCCTATTTTATTAAATGTTCATTCTTATTTACGTTGGCTCGTATTAATCCTAGGCGTTTTAGCCATTTATCGAGGTTTTAAAGGAGCTCAATCAGCGGCGCCATTTACTGAATCTGACAGAAAATCAGGTTTGTTTTTCTTAATATCAGTTCATACCCAGCTTTTAATTGGGTTATTGTTGTATTTTGTATTTAGTCCAATCACACAAGCGGCATTTGCAGATTTTGGAGCGGCGATGAAAGACCCAGCGGTCAGATTAATCGCGGTAGAGCATATTACAGTGAATATATTAGCGGCTATTTTAGTTACGATTGCGTATTCTAAAAACAAAAAAGCTATTGCTGACGCACAAAAGCACAAGAATGCGTGGTTATTATTTGGTATTGCTCTTTTATTGATTCTAAGCCGTATTCCTTGGAGTCGTCTAGCCTAATGACCAATAAGTGCGTATTTTTGGACCGCGACGGTGTATTAAATGTGGATCGTGTGGATTACGTGTATCACCTAGGTCATTTTGTGATTCCTGATGGAGTAGTGGAAGCCTTGAAAGTATTGAAGGATGCGGGGTATTTATTGATTGTGATTACCAACCAAAGTGGTATTGCCAAGGGAATATATGAGAGAAAGGATGTTTGGCTTATACATGAGGCTTTACAAGAAGCATGTGGAGGAAGGTTGGATGATCTGTATTTTTGTCCTTATCATGAATTATACGATAGCGCTTCATTAACGAGGAAACCAGGGTCTTTATTAATTGAAAAAGCGGTAGCAAAATATCATGTAGACATGAGTCAATCCTACATGGTAGGAGATCATGAAAGAGATGTACTAGCAGGAAAACGAGCGGGTCTTAGGACCATCCGTATTGCCGAAGAGGGTACGCTTACTGAAGCCAATTACGTAGTAAAAGATTTATTAGCAGCATCTAAGATCATATTATCATAGTATCATGGAAAAAATATATTTAAGTGACGCAGGTCCTAAGGTTTCTCCAGCCATTTATGGATTTTGGAGATGGGAAAAGGAAAGTGCGAATAGCCAAAAAGACATGGATAAGATTGTTCATTTATGTCTAGAATTGGGAATTAATACTTTTGATCACGCTGATCGCTATGGGAAATATAGTTGTGAAGGTCAATTTGGGAAAGTATTAGCCACCAAATCGTTTAAGCGTAGTGACATAGTCTTATTTTCCAAATGTGGGGTGAATGTGCCTGATCCATCTAAGCCCGAGATTCGAGTGAGCCATGTGGATAGCTCAGCTGCTCATATTACCAAAAGCGTGGAAAACTCCTTAAAGAATCTTCAGACGGATTATTTGGATGTCTTTTTATTGGATCAATTGGACCCTTTGTCTGACCTAGAAAGTACGGCCTTAGCTTTGGAAAAATTAAAGAGTTCAGGTAAGGTAAAGAATATCGGAGTATCCAATTTTTCTGTATATCAGCATCAATTGTTGGAGTCATATTTATCGATTCCTGTCGTGTCTAATCACATAGATTTGAATTTATTACAAACAGCTGCTTTGGATAATGGGGCATTGGATTATGTCAAGCAAAAGTATATGCGCCCCTTGGCCGTTTCTCCTTTAGCAGGTGGCCGAATTGAACATGGAACAGATGAGTTGGCTTTAAAGGTGCGTAAGAAATTAGTGGAGATGGCAGAAAAATATTCTAGTAATATTGAATCCATTGCAGTAGCTTGGATTGTGAAGTTAGGAGCATTGCCATTGATTGGTACTCTGGAAGAAAATCGTATTCGGAATATCGTAAACTCCTTCAGTGTTAAATTGGATCATCAAGATTGGTATGAATTATACCATACTACCCGTCCTTCCCCAGCTGTGCTGGATTAATAGGCATTAAAAATTGACTATAATGTAATGAAGAGACTTATTTCATTTGATTGGAATAAGTCTCATTTTTTATCTTCTTTTCCTTCCGATGTTATTTTTTCTGGATTTTCCTCTGGGTATCACGTGGCTTGAACGGCTTTGTCTCTTTCTTATGCGATTATTTTCAAATCGCTGACCATTGGATCTCATTCCAACTAGTTCTAAGTCGATGGTTCTTTTGGCCAAATTAGTATCACGGACTTTTACTTTGACTGCATCTCCAAAGGAGAACACTCGGCCATTGGATTTCCCAACAATTCGGTAATTTTCCTTATCTAAATCGTAATAATCATCGTTTAGGTCAACCATTCTTACTAGCCCTTCGCAAGAGGTTTCTCCGATTTCCACAAAGATTCCAAATTCAGTTACACCAGTAATGATACCATCAAATATTTGTGGTTCATGTAAAGCCATGTACTCCACTTGTTTGTATTTAACCGAAGCCCTTTCTGCATCAGCCGCTAGTTTTTCTCGATCTGAACAATGCTTACACTGAATTTCCAGAGGGGCTCTTTCAGGGGAGTTCCCTTTTTCTAAATACAATTGTAATAATCGATGTGTCATCACATCGGGATACCTACGGATAGGGCTGGTAAAATGAGAATAGAAAGGGAAAGCTAGGCCAAAGTGCCCAATAGCATCTGTACTGTATCGGGCTTTTGACATAGTTCTTACGGCCAAACTCTGTAATACATGCTCTTCTGCCTTACCTTCCACATTTTCCATCAAGGCATTGAAGGATTGAGAAACTTGTTTGGGTTCGGTAGAAACTTGATAGCCAAACTTTTTAGCAAAAGCAGAAAATACTCGTAATTTTTCTGGGTCAGGAGCTTCATGTACTCGATACACCATCGTGTTGCGAGGTTCGGTTTTCTTCAATTCATGCACATATTCGGCTACTTTTTTGTTGGCCATCAACATGAATTCCTCGATTAATTTATGGGCATCTTTTCTCTCTCTGGGAAATACGGCCAAAGGCGTTCCATGCTCGTCCAATTCAAATTTTACCTCCACAGTTTCGAAATTAACGGAGCCATGACTGAATCGGTGTTCCCTTAATTTTTTGGCTATTCGATTGAGATCTTTGATGACAGGCTCATAGGGATCCGTACTTTCTCCTTCATGTTCAATGAGCACCTGCGCTTCTTCATAGGCAAATCGTCGGTCAGAATGAATGATGGTTTTCCCAAACCATTCTTTGACGATGATTCCATTTGGATCAAACTCAAAAAGAGTAGAAAATGTTAGTTTATCTTCATTTGGTCTTAACGAACATAGGCCATTGGAAAGCTTCTCCGGAAGCATAGGAACCACCCTGTCTACCAAGTACACAGATGTAGCTCTTCGGTAAGCTTCTTGATCTAGTACACTTCCTGGTTTGACGTAATGAGAAACGTCAGCGATATGCACTCCTATTTCGATGTTCCCATTTTTCAGTTTTTGGTAGCTGATAGCATCATCAAAATCTTTGGCGTCTTTGGGGTCAATGGTAAAACTTAAGATTTTTCGGAGATCTTTTCTCCTTTTTATTTCTTCTGCACTTATTTCAGTCGGTATCGCTTCGGCGGCCAATTCCACCTGTTCAGGGAATTCATATGGTAGCCCAAATTCGGCCAAAATGGAGTGCATTTCTGTTTCATTCTCTCCAGATTTACCCAACACTTTAATCACTCGGCCTTCTGCCTTTTTTCCTGGGGTTCCCCAACGGGTTACTTCTACTATCACTTTATCCAAATGATTAGCTTCAAGTGTTTCTGTTTTTGGGATATAGATATCTTCGTAGATCTTTTTGGAGTCGGGAATCAAGAAAGAGTAATGTGGAGTAACTTGAATGACCCCCACGATTTCGGAGGATTTTCTATCTAATATTTCAATGACTTCACCTTCTGGGCGGTCATTTTTCTTTTTTTCTGAAGGTTTTCTTGCTTGAACACGTACACGATCTCCGTCTTTGGCATTCATTAAATCACTGGTAGCTACCCAAATGTCTTTGCTTCCATCATCTGGGATGACAAAGGCAAATCGGGCGTTGACGTGATCCACGCGTCCTTCGGTTTGGAAAGACTCATTGTCATATCGGTAATTACCGTCTGACTGTTTAATCAATCGATTTTCTAAGGCAAGTTTATGTACTATGTCGGCATAAAGCTCCTTGGTTTTGCGGTCACGAATAGCAAAAGCTTTATGAATTTGGTTGATGGAGTAGGACCTGTAGTCGTTTAATTCGAAAAACTCCAGGATCTCTTTTTGTAAAGCAGCCAAAAAACGTTGTTCCTTTGGGGAAGTTGGCATATAAATTGAAATTTAAAACTATCCCGAAGGTACGGGTTTTTACCTACACAATGATTATCCATTGTTTATTTCCTCTTGGATCAATAAATTCATGAATAACGGGCTTTGACAAATTCTTCAAGGAACATAGGCGGTCAATTTAGCAAATTGATGCTGAATCGGATTAATTCCAATGGCTTCATTCTCTAATCCTAATTCTATTTAGTACTTTTGAGCTTGTTTTTCCTTTTATTACATGAATCGATCCAAGATTGCTCTCGTATTATTAGTCGTCTTTATAGCTTCTGGCCTGATTTTTTGGTTTAAGTCGAATAAAATAAGTACTGAGACAAGTCCTTCGGCTGTTCAATTGGTTGAAACTCCGAATTTTAGTCCAGATTCGGCTTATGCATATGTCAAGCAGCAGGTGGATTTTGGTCCCAGGGTCCCAGGAACAGTAGCTCATAAAAATTGTCAAGATTGGATTATTGCCAAATTGAAATCTTACGGATTACAAGTCAGTACGCAGCCGTTTACAGCCACCAATTATGAGGGAAAAGTATTGAAGGGAACAAATATCATGGCACAGTTTCAGCCTGGGATTGGGAAGCGAATATTGTTGGCAGCCCATTGGGACTCCAGAGCTGTGGCCGATAAAGATTCTGTACGTAAAAATGAGCCTATTGATGCGGCGAATGATGGAGCAAGTGGGGTGGCGGTATTGATTGAATTAGCTAGGCAACTTTCCTCGGCACAAAAAAAGACGACAGTTGGGGTAGATTTTTTGTTTTTTGATTTAGAAGATACAGGAGAGCCACATGGTGTAGAAACCAATGTACAGAATACCTGGGCATTGGGATCTCAGTATTGGGCGGCCCATATTTTCCCACAGAATTATAGGCCATATTATGGAATTTTGTTGGACATGGTAGGAGCCAAAGGAGCCGTATTTCCTCAGGAATATGGATCCATGCAATATGCTCCGAGCGTAGTTAGGTCTATATGGTCGGCAGCAGAAGATTTAGGCTTTAGCAGTTTATTTATTCAAGAAGAAGGGCCTGGAATTACAGATGATCATACAGCGGTAAATGAGGTCGCTAAGATTCAAATGATTGATATTATTGACTTAAGACCTCAGGCACCCGGAAGTATGGGGGATATTTTTGGTCCATATCATCATACACATAGAGACAATATGTCCATTATTGATCCCAAGACATTATATGCCGTAGGGCAAACATTACTACAAGTATTATATCGAGAATAACTATGTCAGAACAATTACAACAAGTTCATTTGAACGACACCCATGTAGCTTTAGGGGCGAAAATGGTTCCTTTTGCAGGCTTTAACATGCCTGTCTTGTATTCAAATTTAATTGAGGAGCATTTTTGCGTTCGCCAAAAAGTGGGAGTATTTGATGTTAGTCACATGGGGGAATTTATATTGAAGGGGCCGAAGGCGCTGGATTTGATTCAATATGTTTGTTCAAATGATGCTTCTAAATTGGTTGATGGGAAAGTTCAATATAGCTGCTTGCCGAATGAGCAAGGAGGAATTGTGGATGATTTGTTGGTATATAGAATTTCAGAGCAAGAGTATATGTTGGTGGTGAATGCCTCCAATATTGAAAAAGATTGGAATTGGATTTCATCGCACAATTCATTTGGTGTAGAAATGACTAATCTAAGCGATGATTATAGTCTATTTGCGGTTCAAGGTCCAGATGCCATTAATGTGCTTCAAAAATTAACGGAGGTGGATTTATCTGCTATTCCCTATTATGCTTTTACCATAGATCAGATGGCAGGGATGGATGATATTATCATTTCTAATACAGGATATACAGGAGCGGGAGGATTTGAGATTTATGTGAAGAATGAGGAAGCCTTGGCTATGTGGAACGCTATATTTCAGGCAGGAGAAGAATTCGGCATTAAGCCTATTGGATTAGGGGCTAGGGATACCTTGCGTACCGAAATGGGTTATTGTTTGTATGGACATGATATTGATGATACTACTTCACCGATTGAAGCAGGGTTGGGTTGGATTACTTCATTCAACAAAACCTTTATTGCTTCAGATATTCATGCTAAGATTAAAGCAGAAGGCCCGAAGAAAAAATTGGTAGGATTTGAAATGATTGATCGTGGAATTCCCAGACAGCATTATCCTTTGGTCAATGCCGCAGGAGAATCTATTGGGGAAGTAACATCGGGAACGCAGTCGCCAAATTTATCCAAGGGAATTGGGATGGGTTATGTAAAAACAGAATATGCCAAAATTGGAACAGAAATTTTTGTTCAAATCAGGGATAAATCCTTGAAGGCAGTGATAGTTAAAATGCCTTTTATCTAGACTTAGCTATGAGGAAAATTGACGTTTGTTTATCACCAGAGCTGATTCATTTGTATGACATTCCTAATTTGGCAGTTGTGGTCGTAGATATTTTTAGGGCTACTTCATGTATGGTGACAGCTTTTGCACATGGGGCAAAGGAAATTGTTCCCGTAGAGAAAATGGATTTATGTCATGCTTATGGATTGAAAGGGTATTTGACGTCTGCGGAGCGAAATGGGGTGACTCCAGAGGGTTTTGATTTTGATAATTCACCTTTTAGCTATCAGGTTGAAAAGGTCAAAGGATCCAAAATATGCGTTACCACAACCAATGGAACGGTAGCCATTAGGAAGTCAAGAAAGTCGCCTGCTTTGTTTGTAGGGGCATTTCTAAATATTTCTCGAGTGGCAGAGGCGTTGAAACAGTGGGAAGGGGATGCGTTAATTGTTTGTGCAGGATGGAAGGGAAAGCCTAATTTGGAGGATACCTTGTTTGCGGGGGCATTGATTGATTTATTGCAGGGTACTTATCGTGTAGCAGATGATGCTGCTATGATGGCTTTGGGAACCTATCATCAAGCTGCGTCTAATATGCTTCAAGCGGTGAAGGGATCTTCCCATGTGAATCGTTTATTGGGATTAGGGATTGAAAAGGATATTAGTTTTTGCTTGGAGAGGGATTTATACCCCATTCTTCCTCGTTTAAAAGGAAATAAATTAAGGCTAGATTGATTTTAAATTCTATTGGCCGAAATAAGTAATGTGATGAAGTTATATAGTACACAACACCAAAGTCCTGATGTAAGCTTAGAGGAGGCAATCTTTCGTGGTTTGCCGCCTGACAATGGTTTATATATGCCCATTTCCATTGAAAAAATGGACCCTTCATTTTTTGAAACCATTCAGGATAAAAGCTTTCCAGAAATAGCAGAGGCGGTATGTCAGCATTTATTGGGAGAGGATTTGAGTCTCGAGGAGATTCATCAAATGATTAGTCAGTCCATGACATTCCCAGCACCTTTGTTTGATTTAGAGAAGGATGTGCAAGTATTGGAATTGTTTCATGGACCATCTATGGCATTCAAAGATTTTGGAGCAAGGTTTATGGCGGCCATTATGTCCCATTATTTGCTAAAATCTAATAGGGAAATTCGCATTTTAGTGGCCACTTCTGGAGATACGGGAGGGGCTGTGGCACAAGGATTTTTTAATACTCCAGGCATTTCTGTAACGATTTTATATCCCAAGGGTAAGGTTTCAGACATTCAAGAAAAACAGTTAACTACTTTAGGTGGAAACGTAAGTGCTTTGGAAATAGATGGCACTTTTGATGACTGTCAAAGGTTAGTAAAACAAGCCTTTTTGGATGAAGAATTAAGGGCAAAATTTAATTTAGCATCGGCAAATTCTATCAATATATCGAGGTTGATACCACAGTCTTTTTACTATTTTTCTGCCTATGCGGAAGCGAAGAGGAAAGGTCTAAAATTGCCGATTGTGTTTAGTGTGCCCTCTGGGAATTTTGGAAACTTAAGTGCAGGATTAATGGCTTATCGAATGGGGCTTCCGGTGAAGGCCTTTGTGGCGGCATGTAATGAAAATAAGGTAGTTCCTGAGTACCTTAGTTCTGGGGAGTTTAGTCCACAACCTAGTGTCGAGACACTTTCGAATGCCATGGATGTTGGGAATCCTTCCAATTTTATTAGGATGAAACTGCTTGCTGGAGAGCAATGGGAAAAAGTTAGAGAGTTGGTGAAAGGCTATTTTACGAATGATGAGCAAACCAAGCTGCGGATGAAAGAGGTGTATGACAGAACGGGTTATGTGATGTGTCCCCATACAGCAGTAGCTTATGATGGCTTACAGCAGTATCGATCGGAGAACCCTGGGGAATATACAGGTATATTATTATCCACGGCACATTATGCTAAATTTCTACCTACTGTAGAATCAACATTGGGTCAGCAAGTTCCTGTTCCAGAGCGTTTGTCGGCACTTTTGAATAAAGAAAAAGTAGCCATTTCTCTCGGAACGGATTATGCCAGTTTTAGGCAGTATTTATTGAAGAAATAAATGATGGTTTAAACAACGCTGTCAAGGTTTGAAACCTTAACAGCGTTGTTCGAACGAATCAAAATTTGGGTTTATTGTCCAATAAACTGGATACTGTTCCCATTCCATTATTGGCTATAATAAAGCCTTAAATTTATCAAACTCCTGATAAGCGATAATTCCAATCAATATAATTAACAGTGGTCCTGCACCAAGTCCACCTAGTACAAGCCATTCGAGTAACAAGATATTGATGGCGATGGGGGTAAGAATCAATAATGAAAGAGCTCTTTTTGAAGGGAATAATAATAAAACGGCACCTAGAATTTCTAAAATTTTGACAATCCTCATAAAGCCTGTAGGAACCATCAAATTAAAAAACGTTGCCTGATTTCCTGATAAAGGAGGTGCTGGTACGAAGTCAAAGAAAAAATTTAGGCCTCCGAATAAAAACAGGAATGCCAACAGGTAAGTGGGAATGTGCTTTAAAAATTTCATAAGATTTTATTAATGATTGGAAGAGTGGGAGGCATTCTTTAATGAACGGTAAGTATTTCCATGCCGAGTGAAAATTAACTAAAATTTTCTAAATATGGATAGAAATTACCAAAACTGCCAGAAAATCAATTATTTAGGGTTAATGAACATACATATTGGGCTCTTGTAATCTTCTCTTTGGATAGATTCAATAAGTATATTTCCACGTTAGTGGAGCTGGAATTTCCTCCCAATGTTGCTTGGCTAAATTTGATTCGGTTAGGATAATCATTTGCCAAAGCAGCTATTTTGAAAATGGTTTTATGAGCTTGGAGCTCTTTAATTACAATAAATCTCTGATCTGTCTGGGATTTTTTTTCAGGAAGGTTTTTCCAAGATAGTGCTAATTGGCCATCTTTGAATTCTTGTCTAAATGGAAGAATTTGGATATTATTTTTTTCTTGAAAAGCAGGAAGTTTTTTGGGGATTTCTAATGGATTAAAGCTAAAATAGGACTTAGTTAGTAATTGTATTGTTTCTTCAGGACAATTGTAAGAGCTAGCATTTTGAAAGAAATAAGCTCCAAGTAGATCTGATTTCCAACGTAGAGTAATTTCTTGCAAAGGTCTTCTGGCCATAAAAAATGAGGCAAGCATCCAAGCACCAGAAAGGAGTAAGCCCCAAGCTAAGCGAAAGGTGAAATTCTTATTTATGAGTAAATTCCCATAAACAGCAAGCAATGTTATATGGCCATAAAGTAAAAATCTGTCTGATAGCGTGATTAACTCTAAATCTCCCATACTTGCTCTACCGAGGCAAATGAGCACACCCGTGGCAAGAACTTGAAGAAATAGTAATGCAGGAAAGGAAAGTTTGATGCTAATGGAGCCAATGATTTTCCAAGTGAAATAGAGTAAAACTAGGGTACCAGCCAATAAGTTAATCCAAGCTCTGAAGGAATCAGAAATAGGTAAGGCCCAGTTTCCTAAGAATATTAATAAACCTTTTAAATGCAACCATGAAAAGGAGCCTTTACTGCTGCTTGTTCCTACATAATCATGGAAATAAAAGACAATTACCGTGATGGCAAGAAGGCTAAAAACAATTTTTAACTTAGAATTTTTGGTCCACCAAACATAAGTTACCATGGGCAAAAATGCGAGACCTTCTGTCGAGACAAAGGGATAACAAAGCGCTAAAAAAAGAACCCAAAAAGAGTTTTCAGCATAAAATAGACCGTAGCTTATCCAAACCAAAAATAGGATTGACCCCGTATGCTGTAAAACGCCAATTAGATTATAGTTGTCTAAATTGCCCAATGGCGAAAAGAGTAGGCAAGCAATACCTATTAAATGCCAAGGAGAGCGTTTGATTTTTTGTAAGAATAAATGAAAAGGAATAAGTAGTAAGATGAGTTGTAGATTAGCCAAGAAAATGGCAGTTTTGAAGTTCAATTCGCCCCCAATGGCATATTGAATGACAACCCAAAGTCTGGCATAAGCGATTCGATGTATTTGATTATGGAAGTGAAAAATATAGGAAATGTTCTCTGTCAAATTATGGTTTTTCACATAGTCTATCAGTTCCAAAAAGGCATAATCATCTCCCCAATTAGGGAAGTTAAGGGTATAAAGATGCAGTCGGTAAAAGTGGAAAAAAAGTATGGCTCCCAAAGCCAATAACCAAGCTAGTTTTTCCTTGGAGGGCATGGTTGATGGAAGAGTTGGAAGCATTATTTTTTCAAATAATCGTTTCTAGAAAGGTATTTCTCAATCAAGATATACAATAAGATGAACAAATAGCGGCTTCCCATTTCTTTAATTTTCAAATTGGATTGCCCTGCTTTTCTATTTTTCCAAGAATTAGGTAAAACTTCATATGAATAGCCTCTAATAATGGCTTTTAAAGGAAGCTCGATGGTTAGATTAAAATGTGCAGATAAAAAAGGTTTTAGCCCCTCAATGGTATTTTTTCGGTACATTTTAAAGGCATTCGTTGAATCATTATAGGGAATACCCACCAAGATTCGGATCAGGGTATTGGCCAATCGATTAATGATGTACTTGTGTTTTGGGTAGTCTTGGGTTGTTCCTCCTTTGATGAATCTGGAACCAAATACGCAGTCTAAATTTTTGGCCACCATTAATCGATAGAAGGCGATGAGGTCTTTGGGGTCATCAGATAAATCCGCCATCATGATTGCCACTATATCTCCCTGAAATCGTTCTAGTCCGTAGCGAATGGCATAACCAAATCCGTTGGGTCCTGGGTTAGTATAAAAATTTAAGGTGGGAATAGATTGTTGTAATTGTTCTAATATCGATAAGGTTTTATCCTTGGAATTGTCATTAACTACAACAATCTCATGGTCAATTTCTTCTGATTTCAAGGCCGCATAGAGGGACTCTAAAGTCTCAATGATGGAGCCTTCTTCGTTATAGGCAGGTATGACAATGCTTAGTTTCGACATACCCTTATGCTAAAATTGGTTGTAAGAATGCTTGATCTTGAATAAACCAGTCATGAACCTCTCTTAATAAATGTGGTACGCTGATTTCGGGCATCCATTGACTAAAGGCCGTAATTTGGCTGTTATCGGTAATGTAAATCGGCAAATCGCCGGGTCTATTTTCCGTATTTGAAGAGATAGGAATGGTATTTCCTGTAATCTCCACACATAAGTCTGTTAATTCAGCTAATGAAACACTATTTTCAAGGCCACCACCTACATTGAAAAGCTGACCATGGTGTAAATCAATATGTTGAATTTGCCAAAGGACCAATCGGAATAAGTCTTTTACATGCAACACATCTCGTATTTGTTGGCCTTTTCCTCCAAAACCAATGTAGGACAAAGACTTATTCCAAAAGTGTTTTGCCATCCAAAGAACAATGACCCCTTGGTCAATTTTACCCATTTGGTAGGGACCGCTCAACACCCCGCAGCGGTTGATAACAGTAGGAATGCCAAAATTATGGGCAAATTCCTGGATGATGTATTCAGATGATAATTTGGTGGCGCCGTATAAGGAACGTAAACCTGCCAATGGATAATTTTCAGCAATTCCTCGCTCACTTAAACCTACAAAAGCTTGCTGATTCGATAAAACAAAACGCTTTCCTTCTGCATGGTAATTGATGTTAGCTAGCGTGTTGTAGGGATAAACTCGGCTAGTAGATAAAAATATGAAAGCCGCTTGATGTTTTTTAGCAAAATACAAGGTATTGATCGTACCGTTTAAATTGGTGTCTATCAAGTATTCCAATTCTCCCGCTTGGCTACCGGCTAACACGGAGGGTTCTGCAGCCGCATCTATGACGAAATCTACTTTAGGAACCCGATCAAAGTCGGTTTTTATTCGAACATCGCCATGGATAAAATGAATACCTAATGGAAGTATTTTATTTAGATTTAATTCGGAACCTCTTCTAGATAAATTATCCAAACAATATACCTCACAATCAACCAGATGTTGTTTGAAAAGGGCGGCCAAATTGGAGCCTACAAAACCACAACCACCTGTGATGAGAATTTTCATTTTGCTTTGGCCTCCATGTAACGATGATAAATATCTTGGAAAACGTCTTCTAATGATTTGGTGATATCCCAATTTGGATAGTGCGACTTCATTTTGCGTAAGTCCGAATAGTAGCAAATGTGATCCCCGATACGGTTAGTTTCATCGTATTTGTACTTCATTGGAATACCACTAATCTTAGAAATCAAATCAAATGCTTCTAGAATGGATACCGAATTGGCTTTTCCTCCACCGATATTGTAAACTTCTGCCACTCTAGGTGCTTTGATAAATTCCTCGATGAAGCGTGCAACATCATATGAATGGATATTATCTCGCACCTGCTTGCCCTTGTAGCCAAATACCGTGTACTCTTTTTGCTCTAAATTACATTTGATGAGATAACTCAAAAATCCATGTAATTCAACGCCTGCGTGATTGGGACCTGTTAAACATCCGCCTCGCAAACATGCAGTGGGCATATTGAAATAGCGGCCATATTCTTGAACGGAGATATCGGCAGACACTTTGGATGCTCCAAATAAGGAATGCTTTGATTGGTCGATGCTAAAGTTTTCAGCGATACCATGTTCGTAAGTGGTATCATCGTAGTCATAGCGTGTTTCCAATTCTTTCATTTTGATGAAATTGGGAGCATCGCCATACACTTTATTGGTTGATAAATGAACAAAAGGAACAGCAGTACTGAACCTGCGAAGTGATTCTAATAAATTAAAAGTACCGACTGCATTGGTATCAAAATCTTCAAAAGGGATGGATGCAGCTCGGTCATGACTTGGCTGAGCAGCAGTATGGACAATAGCGTCAGGACCTATGCTGGGAATTAAATTCAGTACCGCTTGACGGTCACGAATGTCTATGGTATGATGTTGGTAGGACTCTCCAAATTTGGCTAAGCGATCCTGATTCGTTGAGTTATCTCCTTGTGAACCAAAAAAAACGGCCCTCTGATTATTGTCTATTCCGTGCACTTCCCAGCCCTTTTCTAAGAAAAATTCGCTCACTTCTGAACCAATCAATCCTAGGGAACCGGTAACCATTAATTTTTTTGACATGTAGCTTGCTTAATTTGATTGAATCGGGGGCAAAATTATCGTTTTATTTTCAATTATAGAAATAGACAAGGGATTTTTAACTTTTTAGTACTCAGCTATAAATGAGAATCTTTCAGTAAAAACGCTGAATTGTTTTTTATTATTTAGACGATTGGCTAATTATTTAAAATAATGCATTAGTTCAGATGCAATGAGACCATGTCCTATTTCGTTTGGGTGGTTGACTTGCGACATTAAGTTTTGAATGGCGGTTCCTTCTTTCACTTGCTGCCGAAAAATTGCGTAACTATCCACAAAACCAATTTGATGTTCTTGAGCTAATTTTTTTACCTGATCGCCATGTTGGTTTAATACGGAGTTGGTATCTAATATGTCAATTCGCTGATCTGGACTTGCACTTAAAAGAATCACTTTAATCCCCTGGGCTATGGCTGATTTGATCATTTTTTCCCAAGCTATTTTCGCTCTTTCTAAACCGATCCCTCGGTCGTTTAATACATAATCAATAAATAGGACATCTGGCCGATGTACCAATACCTCTTTTTCGAAACGGTTGGCACCTTTCTCTGCATTTTCACCACCAATGGCCGTGTTGATGACATTGATGACAGCCAGTGGATATTGCTCTTTCAAATTTTTAAGTAAAAGGTAAGGATAAGCACCTAGCGTATTCACGGTCGGAGTTTTAAAATATCCTGCCGGCACGGAGTGGCCATGAAATACCAGGTTTATTTGTCGGTTTTTAGGCCATTCCTTCTGCAATTCTGCTTTGATTCCTTCCAAATAATTGGATGAATTTGCTTGGCTTTTGACGCTTAAGCTAATAATGAGAAAGCTTAAGAGCCATCCGAATGATTGTATGGTTTTCATGATAAGGTTTAGAAAAAGAGCCCAATGAAGGGCTCAAAATAGATTTCTGATTTGTTTTTACACGTCTTGCGCGTCAAAAACCACTACTTTTCTCCATAAATGAGCATAGTTTTTGACAAAATCTTGGTGAATTGGATGGTCTTGATAAACTTTTTGATCTACTTCATTTTCAAAGAACATGAGCTCGGACACATCCCAAGATGTATCTACCACCTCTCTTTTTTCCGTAGAGGCAATTACTCCAATGTGTAGTTTTTTAATGACTTCAATGCCTTTGAGCGTGCTTAATCCCTCAATTAATTTATTTCTATCTTCTACTGAAGATGGATTATTTAACCAGAAGAAAACGTGATGTAATAGATATTTTTTTTCCATGTGTGTAGGTAACGTTTTATAATTAATTCAGGCTAAACTACATCAAAAAGAGGAAAAGCTTGGTAATAAATTGAAAATTTAAAACCTCCAGAAATTATTTTCTTCCAAGCATAGACCTAAATTTCTTCATTTCTAAATTTACTTTTACCTATCCAGCCTAAATGGGTGTGCTCAAAACTTTCAAGCTTTAACCCATATCCAATGATTCGATCAAAGGTACTGTGGCACATAAAAATGATGCCAATTTGAAGCAATAGGGATTGATCTGAATAAAAACCCCATAATATTGCTAAAGCAATTAAGCCTTGATGATGGCATAAATTATATGCCTGAAGAGCTAGCTTTTTGGATATGATGATGGCTAAAAAGGATAAATCAGGAGCTAGAATAAGCCAAGCAAATGTCCCCCATTGATTCGGAAAAAATTGGAAATATGCCCAAAGGCTCAGGCAAAATAATCCGAGGGATTCTAATTTTAATATATTTCTCATCACAGGAATTTTGGTCGAAATAAGTGGAATGCAAGGACATAATTCCTAAAAATAGGATAAAAGGTTTAATTCCAGCAATGGCAGCATTTCGTCCTTGTTTGAGCAATTGGAAATTTTCTATTCCCTGACTTACAGATATTTGTACTTCCATGAATAAATAGACATATTTGAGTTTCTAAGCCTTCGATACATGCCCCTCAAAAAGAAATTTTTAACTGCCTTATTTCTACTTTTTCTTAGCTCGGTTCATGCACAAAAATCCCAAGTTTGGAAGGAAGTCCAAGCAGGAGTTTGGAAGACACAAATTGGGAATCTCCGACACATTAGTTTGCTTCAAGCCGCAGGAGCTAAATCCCTCCCAGAGGGCTTAAAATCTTTACCTCAGACGGGTTTCCCTCTACCTAAAGATGAGATTAAATTCAAGATTATAGATAAGAAAATATACCTGAGTTTTCCTTTGGCTTCCGATGAGCAAATCTTTGGATTGGGACTGAATTTTCAGACGGTCAATCAACGAGGTAGAATTATGAATTTGCATGTGGACCACTACGGCGGAAAAGACAATGGCCGCACGCATGCCCCTGTTCCATTTTATGTTTCTTCTCGAGGATATGGTGTGCTGATTGATGCCTCCGCCTACATGACCGTTTATGTGGGTTCCAATGTCCGATCCGATTCAAAAAATAGACCTCCCATTCAGGACCGAAATACGGATAAAAACTGGGATTCTCAACCTCCATCTGATGCCCTAGAAGTCTTAATTCCTGCTGATGGTGCGAGTATTTATGTTTTTGCCGGGCCCAGTCCCATGCAAGCGGTACAGCGGTATAATTTATTCAATGGTGGGGGATATTTACCTCCCAAATGGGGTCTAGGATTTACGCAGCGAGTTCCCACTTTGTTCAGCCAAGATGATATCATAAAGGAAGCTAAGAGTTTCGAAGACCACCAATTCCCACTGGATTTTATCGGTGTAGAGCCGGGTTGGCACAGTGCCTCTTATCCTTGCACCTTTGAGTGGGACCCAACTCGTTTTCCAAGGCCTAAAGCATTTTTAGATACCTTATCTCGCATGGGAATTTCTGCCAATCTTTGGCTGAATCCATATGTTTCACCTAAATCCTCTTTATTTGCGCCCATCAAAAAATATACAGGTTCTCACCTAGTTTGGAATGGAATCGTTCCGGATTTTACCTTGCCTCAAGCCAGAAAATTGATGAGGGATCATTTTGTAAAGCACCATTTGGATATAGGTGTAGGAGGATATAAAATTGATGAAGTAGATGGTTATGATTTTTGGATTTGGCCCGATGTGGCCACGTTTCCCTCCGGAACAAGTGCTGAACAAATGCGCCAGATCTATGGATTGATGGTTCAGGAAATGACCGCTTCATGGTTTAAAGAAAAAAATAAAAGAACCTATGGATTAATTCGAGCCTCTAATGCAGGAGCTAGTCATTTACCTTATGTGATATATAATGATTATTACAGTCACAAAGATTTTATCACGGCTTTAGTTAATTCTAGTTTCATTGGGGTGCTATGGACACCTGAAGTTCGTGCATCTAAATCGGCTGAGGAGTGGGTTCGCCGCATGCAGTCGGTTTGTTTTTCACCCATGGCTATGCTGAATGCCTGGGCAGATGGAACCAAACCTTGGACCTTCCCTGAAGTGGCTCAGGCAGTAAATGACGTGGCCAATTTAAGGATGCAATTGCTTCCATATCTCTACACCACTTTTGCGCAGTATCGTTTTGAAGGGAAACCTCCTTTTAGATCCATGAATTTAGTGGATGGCTTTGCCTTTAAGCCCAAGGGAGAAAAAGGGAAAGTAGATGCCACCGAGAACCCCTATGGAATGAGTATTAAAAATGACATCAAAGATCAGTACATGATGGGTGACTTTATTTTAGTGGCACCTATGTTTGCCGGGGAGAAAAGTCGGGAGGTCTATTTACCTGAGGGCAAATGGTATGATTTTTATACAGGGAAATTAGTCGGGGAAAATCAAAAAATTCAAATCACTCCAAGCCTCGACAAGATTCCCTTATTCGTCAAAGATGGGGCAATTATTCCTATGGTGCCTGTACACCGACAAGCCCCTAAAGACGGACAGCATTATCCTTTGGAAGTTCGACATTATGGTCAGAAAGCCTCAACTTGGAAAATGTATGATGATGATGGCCGCACATTTGATTTTGAGAAAGGGGCTTATACGTGGACAGAATTGGGAGTTCGACGTGGGGAAAATGGACAATTAGAAGGCCGGCCTAAGCAAGTTTCTCCCAAAGCCAACTTTGGCTATATGCCAGAGATACAGTGGAGTTTTATGACTAAATAAACGATACACTATGAAAAAAAGATTTTTATGGATTGCCATGATGGCATTTACTCTTGTTTTTAATTTGAAGGCACAAGACCGTCCTTTACAAATCATTATGATTGGTGCTCATCCAGATGATTGTGACATCAAAAGTGGTGGAACAGCAGCCTTGTTTGTAGCCATGGGCCATAAAGTAAAATTTGTTTCTGTCACCAATGGAGATGCTGGGCATCAATCAGAGGGAGGAGGTATGTTGGCCAAAAGAAGAATTGCCGAAACGCAGGAGGTGGCTCGGAGATTGGGAGTTGCTTATGATGTGTTAGACAATCACGATGGAGAGCTATTACCCACTTTAGAAATTCGATTGCAAATTATTCGAAAAATTAGGGAATGGAAGGCAGATGTGGTGATTGCCCCACGATCCAATGATTATCACCCGGATCATCGTTATACGGGAGTTTTGGTTCAGGATGCAGCTTTTATGGTAGGTGTACCTAATGTGGCTCCAGATGTTGAACCTTTAAGAAAGAATCCTGTATTCTTGTATTTCCAAGACAATTTTAAAAAGCCCAATCCATTTCAGCCAGATATAGCGGTAGACATTACCCCAGTAATTGATAAAAAATTGGCAGGCTTAGATGCTCATCAATCTCAATTCTATGAGTGGTTACCTTGGATTGGAAATTATGAAAGTGAAGTTCCGAAAGATCCTTCCAAGCACAAGGAGTATTTATTAGCTAAACGAGTTCAGCAACCAAATCCTGAGGTAAGAAAAACCTTAGAAAAATGGTATGGTAAATCTAGAGCAGATCAGATTAAATATGCGGAGGCATTTGAAATATGTGAATATGGATCTCAACCAACAGAGCAAGATATTCGTCGACTGTTTCCTATGTTAGGGAAATAATAAATAGGGGGTCTGAGAATTACTTAAATAAAAAGACCCCATATTTTTTATAGTCGTGAAAGGTTCCAGGCAAGGGTGACCAAGACCATTTTGCCATTTTTCCGGTATCATAATCCAGTCGACAAAAATTACCTTTCCAAGTCATTCCGGGTTTAGCGGGCACATTTTCAAGTGGTGTTAAAAGTGTGAAAGGAATGAATATTTCAGCAGACCAAGAACCAGGAGTTCCTACATTATGGTTCAGCGATACCTTCTTTTGTACTTTTCTGTCTCCTTCATAATGCCAAGGTAACCAACCGAAAAATTTATTCTGAAAATTGGGAACCATCAGGACTAATTCTTTTCCTAAAGGATTGATTTCATACTCGAAATAGACGGGGGCCGCTGGATTTGTATGAAAAAATACTTCGAAGACATCTGCTTGATATAAATCTTCAAAATCATTCTGAAAGGTAGTTGTCACTTTCTGATCTTTTCCTTCCAAATACACATACATTCCTCTGTCGGAATACAAGATTTTGAATCGACTGTCCAAACCTTTCGCCAGTTCATTGCGAGCAGGTAAGGCATACCATGGACTTTTTTGCCAAGCCGTATGTGTTGCTTGTCCATCGATGGGGAAATCTGCTACGTAATGAACCAACAGGGTGTCTTGAGCAGACAAGGAAGCAGAAAGGAGGAGCAATAGAAACAAATAGTATTTCATTGGGCCAGAGGATGGTTAATTATTTTATGTCTGAAAAATAAGAACAAAGGGAAAGCAAAGGCATAGCCGATAAGAAAGGTTAAGACAATGAAAATCCACCATTTTTTCATTTGTAATCGATACCCTTCTACTACCATAAAAATGGAACCCGCGGTGGTACCTGTCCAAAAATCAAATGTGATACTTTTAGCGTAATAGCTAGTCCATGTACTCTGAATAAATTGATTGACATCAAAATGCCCTTGCTGTTCTTGCATTCCTAACCATACAAAATAAAAGGTCAGCGAACCTCCCACTACAGACAGTAGCAGATAAAAATAGGCAATATTCATAGAAGAGGTTTTCATAGGTTTGATTGGGAATTAATGGGTCTAATTTGACTGGCTTAAGTTAGTTAATTATTTGAATCGGAACTTTTTATCGGGTAAATAAGGTTCTCAAGTTCTAATATACACAATATGAAAATAGAAATTTGGAGTGATATCATGTGTCCCTTTTGCTACATCGGGAAACGTCATTTGGAAAAAGCATTAGCCCAATTTGAGTCTAAGACCCCAATTGAAATTGAATGGAAAAGTTATCAACTAGATCCATCTATACCCCATCATTTTGATAAGCCTGTCAATGTCTATGAATATTTAGCAGATCGTAAGGGAATCAGTATAGAGAAAGCGATGGAAATTCATGAGCAGGTAGCTACTATGGCGGAGCATGTGGGCTTACATTATAATTTTGACCAAATGAAAGTAGCCAATTCGCTAAAGGCGCACCAATTAATTCAATTAGCTAAGGAGCAGAAAAAGGATAATGAAATAGAGGAAAAGCTATTCGAAGCCTATTTTATCAATGGGATAGACTTGGCTAATGAATCCAGTTTGGTGCAAATTGGGGAGTCGGTTGGCTTAGAAAAGGAAGCAATTTTAGCGGCATTACATAATGATGAATTTGCATATCGAGTAAGACAGGACACCCAGGAGGGTGTCAATTTAGGGTTAAAAGGGGTTCCATTTTTTGTATTTAATCGTCGTTATGGTATTCCTGGGGCTCAACCTTTAGAAGTGTTTATTCAAACGCTCCATCAAGCAGCAGAACATGATTAATATCAGTATTTTATCGAGTATTTGGTAGTTTTCTCAGGAATCAAATCCGTCAATATGCTTAGTTTTGTCAACTTAGATTTGTCAACTTTTTAAAAGTTGACAAATCTTAAGTCAAAGTCAAAGTTAAAGTTAAAGCCAAACTTTAAGTCAAAAAATCATTCTATGAATTAGAATGATTAATAAGCATAAAACGGAATTATGATTGCTGTCGATAACGCTTTACTGAATAAATATAATGTTCCTATTCCTCGCTATACAAGCTACCCAACCGTACCTTATTGGGATCATGAAATAGATGAGGACCGTTGGAAGGCCGCATTTAATATGCGCTTTAAGGAATGCAATGATTCTCAAGGTATCAGCCTTTACATCCACCTGCCTTTTTGTGAGAGTATGTGTACCTTTTGCGGGTGCAATAAGAGAATCACTACCAATCACAAGGTAGAAGATGAATACATTGAGGTGGTTTTGCAAGAGTGGGAATTGTACCGACAACAAATGGGTACGACCCCATTGATTCGAGAGTTTCATTTGGGAGGAGGCACACCCACATTTTTTTCTGCCGAAAATTTACGGCGATTGATTCAATCCATTCTTTCATACTCTCGGATAGCTGATGATCATGAATTTAGCTTTGAAGGACATCCGAATAATACGACCTATACTCATTTAAAAACCTTATTCGATTTAGGGTTTAATCGGGTGAGTTTTGGAATGCAAGATAGTAATCCTGAAGTCCAGCAAGTCATTAACCGTATTCAACCCCAGAAAAACGTCGAGCAAGTAGTGCAATGGGCTAGGGAAATTGGATATGAATCCGTAAATATTGATTTAGTTTATGGCCTACCCTTGCAAAGTATTCATCGAATGGAGAAAACCATTCAAGATGCCATTTCATTAGCCCCAGATCGAATTGCTTTTTACAGCTACGCCCACGTACCTTGGACAAGTCGGGGACAGCGTTTATTCGATGAAAATGACTTGCCAACTGCGGAAGAAAAGTTAGCCTTATACCAATTAGGCCGAAATATGTTTTTGGCAGAAGGTTATCAAGATATAGGTATGGACCATTTTGCAATGCCCGATGATTTGATGTATAAAATCAAAGAACAAGGAGCTTTGCATCGGAATTTTATGGGATATACTGTGCAGCAAACGGGTATGGTATTGGGCTTGGGGGTATCCAGTATTAGCGATGTATTCTATGGTTTTGCGCAAAACAGAAAAACCATTCACGATTATTACGAGGATATCAAGCAAGGGAATTTAGCGGTATTTAAAGGCTACTTTTTGACAGAAACAGACCAAGCCATGCGTCAATACATTTTGGACATTGCTTGCAATGGTAAAACCCAATTTAAAGTCGAAGATATTTCGCTTTTGGAAACTTATTCCTTCCCATATCTAGCTGAATTAGAGGCAGATGGATTAATAGAGTGGGATTACCAAGGGTTACAATTAACCAACCTGGGAGCCAATTTTGTGCGGAATGTTTGCAAAGCATTTGACCTAAAATTATTATCTGATGAACACGCAACCTTGAAGTTTAGTCAGGCCGTGTAATATTCTTCATTTCACTTCATCTTCCATTCGGGATTTTTTCGTTTCTTTAAGAAATACTTGGGGCTATTGGCCCTATCCCTTTTTTATGGCTACCCATATTTTGCAAGGCCAACGAGTGTACATCAAGGACATATGTCCTGAAGATGCGCCATTTCTATTGGAACTACTTAATACTTCAGGATTCATAGAGTTTATTGGCGACCGAGGGGTACGAAATTTGGAGGAGGCCATTGATTTTAGTATTAAACTGAAGCATAATCCCAGTATACATTATCGAGTGGTTTTTGATCAGTTAGCCCGAATTCCACTTGGTATAATTTCCATCGTTCAGCGTGATTATTTACCACAACCAGATATTGGTTTTGCGTTTTTACCTGCTCACATGGGTAAGGGCTATGCCTATGAAGCAGCCAGTCTAGTATTGGAGGATTATTTCAGCCAACATAAAGCCCCTATCTTTGCCACTACCCTAGAGCATAATGTTCGTTCCATCAGCTTATTATTGCGATTAGGGCTAAGTTTTGAGAAGTGTATTCAAAGAGACCAACAAGTACTTCATCTGTATAAAAAAGACCCATGGAATCATTAGAAAGACAAGTTCAAGTTTTGGAAAAAAACATGGCATTGGCACATATAACCAACCCGCTGATTTCAGAGGGATCTGTTGGCTGGCATATTGAACATTGTTTAATGGTGATGATTACCATCATCAGTGCATTGAAAAAGTCGGATCCTAGTACTTACCATTGGATGTTTAATGCCAGAAGGGCTTGGGTATTTTTGACGCAAAGAGTACCTAGAGGTAGGGTGAAAGCTCCCAGTTTTGTACAGCCACAAGGTGAAATAAATTTGGATGAAATCCGCGCCAAAATTGCCAAGGTTTATCAATCTTTGGAAGAGGCAAATGCATTGCCACCTAACACCCATTTCCGACATTTTATATTTGGAGTTTTGGACTTGAAAGATTCCTTGTATTTTTTGAGGATACATACCCATCATCACTTAAAAATCATCCAAGATTTAATCGATGATAATTTCAAAACTCGAAACTAATCCAGTGATATTTTCCCTAGAAAATTTGGCTTTTTTAATTCGATTGTTCAGCGGATTGATAGTAAAGTGAAAGGAGGTTCTCAAGTCAGCCTTTTCTAAATTAGTTTGATCAAACTGGGCGTTCAATAAATCACATTCCTCCAATATTGCTTCAGTTAGATTGCACTGTGTAAAATCCACCTCCTGTAATGAACAATGCATAAACCGCGCCTTTTTCATCTGACGCTGATAAAAAGAAGACAGATTTAAAAAGCAATTTTCAAAATGTGCTTCAAACAAAAAAGGGTTGGTATATTCAAAATGCAATCCTTGTAAACGACAATTAATAAAGCGTACATTTTGCCATTTGGTATTACCCATTTTGGCTAAACTCAGATTGCAGTCAATGAATTCACAATCAACGAAGGCATAATTGGATAAATCTACTTGGGCTAACTCACAATGTTTAAATACACAGGCCTCGTATTCAGCTTGTTCAAGTGGTTCTTGGAGGAAGTTTTTTTTCTCGAAGGTTTGTTGAAAGTAATTTTCCATGTAGGGAGATTATGGTTTCAATTTACATCAATTTTGTCAGCTAATCGTATATTCAAGGAACTTTCCTAAGGTTAGGTGATTCAGAAAAAGATTGTAAATTAGTCAAGAAATAAAACCTATTTTCTAACATGAAAAAGCAAATGCTCGCCTTTTTGGCATGGATGTTTTTCTTAGCGCCTACTGTCGCTCAAGCACAGAAATCATTGGAGGGTGCATGGTCAAATACTCAGGGGGAGGTGACTACATGGATATTGGTAACGGATCAAATCCTTAGCCTTACCCAGTTTGAAACGGCTAGTCATAAATTGTTGGCCACGTATGGAGGAACTTATCGCATAAATGGAATGGAAATCGAAGTTCTGCAAGAGTGGAATTCAAAAGATTCGCTTCAAGTTGGGCAATCTAAAAAATTGTCTGTTAAATGGAGGAAAGGTAATGTACTGATTGATCAAGTATCTTTCACGTCTATGGACAAAGGTGAACCCGGTAAAATGAAGGGAAATTGGATTATCGTTGGGAATTTTTCCAATGACGTGTTGTCGAGGAGACCCAACCCATTCTATCCACGAAGAACCATGAAAATTCACACGGGAAATGCTTTTCAGTGGATTGCCTATAATGTCCTAACCAAACAGTTTTTCGGCACAGGTGGTGGCTGGTATACCACCCAAGGAAATGTGTATACGGAAGAAATCGTCTTTTTCACTAAAGCAAGCTCTAGTATAGGCAAAAAACTTCCATTTGAGCTTCAAATTCAAGACGGAATTTGGCGACATAAAGGTCAAAAATCGACAGGAGGTCCTATGGATGAGGCATGGTCCAGAAGAGAATTATTGGATCATAAATAATTTGCCTGTATGATTGATTTGATGGGCCATTTACATCCCTTTTTAGTACATTTTCCAATTGGGATATTGGTCATTGCCTGTGTGATGATTTGGCTACGGGCTTTTCGTAAGACGGACTTTCAATCATCTATCTCTTTATTATCCATGCTGGGGGCCCTGACTGCTGGCGCTGCTTGTATTTCGGGGTATCTTTTATCCCAATCGGGTGATTATCAATCATCATCCGTTAATCCACATCAGTGGTGGGGAATAGGAACATGCTTACTTGCTATAGCGCTTTACTTTTTTCATGCCTATCGAACAATTATTAGCGTCCTAGTTTTTTTAGCATTGGCTATTACCGGGCATTTGGGGGGAGAACTGACATATGGGGCCAATTATTTATTTCAACAGAAAAAATCAGTTATCTCTTCCAAGGAGATACAAAGAACCTTGGATTCTAGCTTGGTTGCTTTAGCTAAAGATACCACAGTACAAGTTTTGAATCCAACGAAGAAATTTCCATTTCAAGACGAGGTTTTACCGATTTTAAAAAACCATTGTTTTCAATGCCATTCCAGTAAAAAACAGAAGGGGAAATTACGTTTGGATTCTGAGCTTTTTATCAAAAAAGGGGGTAAGGAAGGAGCAATTTTATTAGCGGGTAATCCCTTGAAAAGTCATCTTTACAAGTATTTAATTTTACCTGAGGACGATGATTTACACATGCCTCCCGAAGGCAAAAAACAGTTGAATTCCAGACAAATTGCCATCATTCGTCGATGGATCGAAATTGGCGCTCCATTTGGGGAATACACTGGGGCATTGCCAAGTTCAGCCATGGATATTTCAAGTTCAGAAAATAGCTCGATGGACGAAGTAAATTCTCCAGCCAACGAGGCAATGGTTAAGCCAATGAAATCTTTAGAGCCAGTCAATCCTGAATTTATTTTAGAGGCCAAGAATTTAGGATTGAGCGTCAGTTCGGTGGCCAGTCATCCAGCAGGCCTGAGCGTAAATTTTGTGAATGTGAAGCAGTTGGATGCTCAAGTTTGGCAGGTGGCGAAGAAAATACAAGATCATATATTCCAAATCAAATTAGGGAAAAGGAAGGATGTGGCAGTAGAGGAGCTTTTGAATTTCCCACAATTGGAACAGTTGAACCTAGAACAAAGCAATATTCAGGATAAGGATTTAGAAATTCTTGGCCGACTCCCGAATCTAAAACGGTTGAATCTTTATGGGACTTCTGTTTCTGATGCAGGAGTAAAAACCCTTGCATCCATGAAGGCATTAAAAGTTCTTTATATTTGGCAAAGTAAGCTAAGCCAAAAGGGACTGCAAAGTCTACAAAGCGCTCGTCCGGATTTACAAGTTGTTCAAGGAGAAATCCATTTTACTCCCCCGGATACCAATCGTTTGAAAGCAATTAAATAACCTATGAAAAGGTATTGGTTTATCATATTTCCTCTCTTTTTTTTGATAGCTGCTAAGCCACCAAAGAGCTTGCCATTGCCGGCAGATGTGGCTTTCGAGTATAAGCAACTACCTGCTGCTTTGGATTTTAATATTCATATTAAGCCTATTTTATCTGATAAATGTTTTGCCTGTCATGGTCCCGATAAAGCCAAGCAAAAGGCAGGTTTACGATTAGATTTACCCTCCGCTGCTTATGGTAAATTGCCTGAAAATCCCAATAAAGTAGCCATTACGCCGGGCAATCTCCTAAAAAGTGAATTGGCACATCGCATTCTTTCCAAAGATCCAAGCTATGTCATGCCCGTACCAAAGTCCCATTTGAGTCTTTCACCCAAAGAAAAGGCAACTTTACTTAAATGGATTCAAGAGGGTGCTGTCTATAAACCTCATTGGGCTTTTGTTAAACCCGTCAAGCATCCTATGCTTGAAGCTAAAAAAGGGATGAATCTGGTTGATTATTGGGTACAAAATCGACTTGAAAAAGAGTTCATGAAAAAGAGTGTAGCGGCGTCTAAAGCCATGCTCTTGCGCCGATTATCTTTTGATTTAACGGGATTGGCGCCTACTACGACAGAATTAGAGAATTTTTTACAAGATGTTTCTCCTTCGGCTTATGAAAAACAAGTGGATCGCTTGTTGGCTTCACCTCATTTTGGGGAAAAAATGGCCGTTGACTGGTTGGATTTAGCCCGATTTGCCGATTCACACGGATATACGGTTGACCGCATCCGAGATATGTCGCCTTACCGTGATTGGGTCATCAAGGCATTTAATACTAACATGCCTTATGATACCTTCATTCACCAACAGTTGGCAGGAGATTTAATGCCAAATCCTACCAAGGAGATGTTGATTGCCACAGGTTTTAACCGTAACCATCCTCAAAATACAGAAGGGGGAATTGTGGAGGAAGAATTTCAGGCGGAATATGTGATAGACCGTACCAATACCTTTGGGGAAGCATTTATGGCTATATCGACCGGTTGCGCTCGTTGTCACGATCACAAATTTGACCCTATTTCGCAGAAAAATTATTACGAGCTTTTTAGCTTTTTCAATAATGTTCGGGAAGCAGGACAAATATCTTATTCAGATGATTTACCTACGCCAACCTTGATGTTGCCTACTAAAGAGAAGGAAGCGATTTTGACCTTTATTCAAAATAAGATTCAAACGGTCGAGGAAAAAATGAATCAAATTCCAAGTTCCAATGCTTCATTTCAAGCTTGGATAAAAAATAAATCACATGAAAAACTAGCCCAAGAGTCTATTCCTCAGCAGGGTTTGGTGGCTTATTTTGATTTGGATGCTTCTTTGAAAAATAAGCTGAATGAACAAGTCGGAATCATTAAAAGAGAGTCTGGAAAAACGGGTGATCAGCCAGTGTTTGTGAAAGGAATACAAGGTCAAGGCTTGGTTTTTGATGGGGATATTTATGCAGATTTAAGTCCTGCCGGAGTTTTTAGAAAGTCGGAGCCGTTTACCATAGGCATGTGGGTGAATATTCCTAAAGACATGAAAGAAGGCGTTATTTTTCATAAGAGTAATGCGGAGCGACTATATAATTTCAAGGGCTTTCATGTGTATTTGAAAAACAACCGATTGGAAATCAACATGGCGCATACGGCTCCTTCCAATGCCATCAATAAGGTTATAAAGGTAGATATTCCACGAGACCAATGGATTCATTTGGCTTTGAGCTATGATGGATCATCTAAGGCTGATGGATTTAATTTATTTGTGGATGGACAAAAGGCTGAGATGGAAACGGTCATAGACCAGTTGTATAAAGACATCATCTATTTTTCGAAAAACGAATTAGGCTTGCAGATTGGCGGATGGTGGCGTGGATTAGGCTTTAAAGGCGGTAAGGCAGATGAAGTGGCCGTATATAATCGGGAGTTAATTCCTTGGGAGATACAAATATTAGCTCAAAAAGCCTCTTGGAAGGACATCGTTTTTAAGTCGCAGGAACAATGGACCAATACTCAAGGAGAAGCTTTTAGAGCCTATTTTAAACAAAATCTAGATTCCCAGCAGGTGGCTTATGCCAAAGAACTCAAACATTGGCGAACCGCATTGGCGGATTCATCTGAGAAAGTGGAGGAGGTTATGATCATGCAAGAAATGCCCAAGCCTAAAAAGACATTCCTACTTCAGCGTGGACAATACGATGCTCCTGGGGAGGAGGTATTCCCTAATACGCCTTCCAACATATTGGCTTTCCCTTCCAATCTTCCTAAAAATAGGCTTGGATTAGCGCAATGGTTGACGCATGAAAATAATCCTCTGACAGCACGTGTAGCGGTGAATCGCTTCTGGCAAAATTTCTTTGGCATAGGTCTAGTAAAAACCTCCGAGGATTTTGGGAATCAAGGCGAAATGCCTAGTCACCCCGAACTATTAGATGCTTTAGCCATTCAATTCCGAGAGTCGGGCTGGAATATCAAACAACTGATGAAGCAAATGGTGATGTCAGAAACCTATCAACAAGATTCTAGGGCTACGGCTGAGCAAAGAGAAAAAGATCCTGAAAACCGATTGCTGGCGCGCGGACCTTCTGTCCGGCTCAGTGCGGAAATGATTCGTGATAATGCCTTAATGGCATCGGGTTTATTGGTGAAAAAGATTGGAGGTAAAAGTGTGTATCCTTATCAACCTGATGGATTGTGGGAAATAAATAGTTCGCATTATAAACAGGATACCAGCTCAGCGGTATATCGAAGGAGTTTATATGTCGTGGTCAAGCGTTCAGTTCCCAATCCTACTTTGGCGACTTTTGATGCGCCTAGTCGAAGTTCATGTTTGGCAAGAAGACAAAAAACCAATACACCCTTGCAGGCTTTAGTAGGCTTGAATGATCCCACATTTCTGGAGGCAGCCAAGGTGCTCGGAGAGCAAATGGCCACAGAAAAAGATGCGGGTCAAGCCATACAATTGGCATTTAAAAAATTGACTAGTCGAGAGGCATCGGAAAAAGAATTAAATCTATTGCTTGATTTGCAGCGAAAATCGCTGCTTCGTTTTCAGCGTGACCCTGCCAAAGCCAAAGGCTGGTTGCAAGCAGGCATGAAGAAAATCAACAGCAGTGTTGATAGCAATTTGGTGGCCGCACATGCAGTGGTAGCCAGTGCCATTATGAACTCTGATGCCAGCATAACTAAACGATAAAACTATGGGACATAAACATGTAGATCCTTTTCGTTTATCCCATCCTGATTTAGAAAAACTGAATCGAGGGCTAGATCGGCGTGATTTTTTAAAGAAGACGGCCATGGGTTTTGGGGCAGTGGCCTTACATGGACTGTTAGCTTCACATCAGGCAGCGGGTCAATCCTTGGAAGAACAAATATGGCAGGCTTTGCCACGTATAGCCCCAAAGGCCAAGCGAGTGGTTTACTTGTTTATGAGCGGAGGCCCATCACAGTTTGAGACTTGGGATTATAAACCCGAATTGACTAAAAGAATGGGGCAAGATTTGCCCGATTCGGTACGGAAAGGGCAGCGTTTGACGGGAATGAGTGCGAATCAGGCGGTGCTACCAGTGGCCGCTTCCGCTTATGGATTTAGACAATATGGGCAAAGTCAAACTTGGGTGAGTGATTTGTTGCCATATACGGCTCAAGTGGTGGATGAATTGTGCATCATCAAATCCATGTTTACGGAACAAATCAACCATGACCCAGCAATCACCTTTTTTCAAACGGGACATCAGTTGCCCGGCAGACCGTCCATTGGTTCCTGGTTGAGTTATGGTTTAGGTTCCGAGAATCAAAACTTACCTGCCTTTATTGTCATGGTGTCCAAAGATGCTTCGAAAGATCAGCCTTTGTATGCTCGACTTTGGGGGAATGGATTTTTGCCTTCGGAACATCAAGGGGTGCAGTTCAGATCTAGTAAAGACCCTGTTTTGTTTTTGTCCAATCCGGAAGGTTATGATGGCAAAGACCGTCGAGAGATGTTGGACTATTTAAAGCAGTTGAATCAATTGCAAAATGAGGCTTGGGGAGATCCGGAAGTGGATGCTCGAATTTCGCAGTATGAAATGGCTTATCGCATGCAAACTTCCGTTCCGGAGGTAATGGATGTCTCTGATGAACCACAAGAGGTTTTTGATTTGTACGGGCCTAATAGTCGGGATAAAGGCAGTTTTGCCGCCAATTGTTTGTTGGCCCGAAAGCTTCTGGAAAAAGACGTTCGCTTTGTTCAGTTGTATCACCAAGGATGGGACCATCACGACAGTTTACCGAAGAATATCGTAAATCAGTGCAAGCAAACGGATCAAGCGACAGCAGCCTTGATTATGGATTTGAAACGCAGAGGAATGTTAGAAGATACCTTGGTAATTTGGGGTGGAGAATTTGGAAGAACCGTTTATTCTCAAGGTAAATTATCTCCTACAGGTTACGGAAGAGACCATCATCCCAAGTGTTTTAGTATGTGGATGGCGGGGGCAGGAGTCAAAGCAGGAACGAGCTTTGGTCAGACAGATGATTTCAGTTATAATATCATCAAAGACCCCGTTCATGTGCATGATTTTCAAGCTACATTACTGCATTTGATGGGGATAGACCATGAGCAGTTGGTGTATAAATATCAAGGTCGCCGCTTCCGACTAACTGACGTGCATGGGAAGGTGGTTAAGGGAATATTATCCTAAATTTTGATGAGTATGAAATTATGTAAAATTATCTTGATTATCTGTTTGGCTAGTAGCTGTAGCACCTATGCACAAAAGATATATTCCGCAGATGTTATTGTATATGGAGGGAATGCCTCTGCCATCATGGCAGCGGTACAAGTGAAAAAAATGGGGCACAGCGTCATCGTGGTTTCACCAGATAAACATTTGGGAGGGCTGACTTCGGGAGGTTTGGGCTTTTCTGATACGGGAAATAAAGAGGTGATTGGGGGATTGTCAAGAGAGTTTTATCATCGGGTTTACCTACATTATCAAAAAGAGGAAAGTTGGCTTTGGGAGAAAAAATCACAGTTTGGAAATAAGGGCCAGGGAACGGTGGCGATGGATGGTACCAACAGGACGATGTGGATTTTTGAGCCGCATGTGGCCGAGCAAGTATTTGAAGACTTGGTGAAAGAAAACCAAATCCAAGTGATGCGGAATGAGTGCTTGGACCGCAGTAAAAATGGTATCCAATTAAATGGTGCTAAAATTCTGGAAATAAGCACTTTGTCTAAGAAACATTTTGTGGGCAAAATGTTCATAGATGCCACATATGAGGGAGATTTAATGGCATTGGCAGGGGTGAAATACCATGTAGGCCGGGAGGCGAATACCGTATATGATGAAAAGTGGAATGGGGTTCAAGTGGGAGTATTTCAACATGGACATTATTTCAAATCTAAGATTAGTCCATATAAAATAGCTAATGATCCATCTAGCGGATTATTACCAGAAATTTCAAGAGAAAAGCCTGGACCAAATGGTTCAGGGGATCATAAAATACAAGCGTATTGTTTTCGGATGTGTTTGAGTAATCATCCGGAAAATAGAATAGTATTTCCTAAGCCAGTAGGATATGATCCCAATCGATATACCTTGTATGCACGGGTATTTGAAAGTGGATGGAGGGAGACTTTTGATAAGTTTGATGCCATTCCTAATAGAAAGACGGACACTAATAATCATGGACCTTTTAGTACTGATTTCATTGGTAAAAACTATGATTATCCAGAGGCAAGTTATGCCCGTAGAAAAGCCATTATCAAGGAACATGAACTCTACCAAAAAGGATTGATGTATTTTTTACAAAATGACTCTAGGGTTCCTTCCGATGTGCAAGAACGTATGAAAACCTGGGGTTTGGCCAAAGATGAATTTAAGGATAATGGAGGGTGGCCGCATCAACTTTATGTGCGAGAAGCCAGAAGAATGTTGGGCAAATATGTCATGAAAGAAGCGGACGCTTTGGGGAAAACTCAGGTTCCTGAATCCATCGGCATGGGGTCCTATTCCTTAGATTCGCACAATGCGCAGCGCTTTGTGACGGAGGAGGGATTCGTTCAAAATGAAGGAGACATTGGAGTGCATCCGGATAGACCTTACTCCATTGCCTATGGCTCTATTCTTCCTAAAGAGCAGGAATGTCAAAACTTATTGGTGCCGGTTTGTCTTTCAAGTTCCCACATTGCCTACGGATCTATTCGCATGGAACCCGTATTCATGATTTTGGGACAATCTGCCGCCACAGCAGCCGTGTTAGCTATCCAGCAAAACACCATTCCTCAACAATTACCCTATTCTTTGTTAAAAGAGCGGTTGTTGCAGGGTGGTCAGGTGCTTACTTATTAGGAAAAAGAAACCACTTATTCTACATTCAATTAAAGCAAATCCTTAAACTGATAGCCTTCCGTGATTCGCTCTTTGCTTAATTTGCGGTATTCGGCTAATCCCCAAAGGATGAGTTCTTTCATGAAATAGCGATCCTCCTTCTTTACTTTGGGGGCGTATTGCTTGAGTAAATCATCCAAAGGCTTAATGGAATCCAGGCTACTTTGGTATTCTGCATCTGGACAATCATCGGTAATGACCACTCCGCCTTCGGTAAAGATAAATTCAAGTAATGGGTCGTATGGACTGGCCAAATCTTTCTTGTGGAGCTTTTCTATTTTTGGGAAATAGTTCGGGAAAAAATGATGTACAGCTTGACTAATCAGTTGTTGCGCCACTTCTGCCGCTCCTTCCTGTTCGCCTTCATAGACCAACTCCACTTTACCCGTGATGGATGGTACAATACCCATGAAATCGGAAAGTCGCAAGGAAGTATGTTCATCTCCTGAGCGAAGAGCACGTCTTTCAGCGGTGCTCATGAGATTTTCTAATGCCGTAATGCTCATACGCGCACTCACCCCACTTTTGGCATCGATGTATTCAGATTCTCTCGCTACAAAACTTATTTGTTCTAATATATCCATGGCCAATTCGGGCACATATATTCGGTCTTTTTGCTCTTTTTCTAGTTTAGCTTCTTGAGCAGTAATGGTTTTGGCCACCTCAATGGATTCTGGATAATGAGTTAAAATTTGAGAGCCAATACGGTCTTTCAGAGGTGTCACAATACTTCCTCGGTTGGTATAATCCTCCGGGTTAGCGGTAAATATAAATTGCAAATCCAAAGGCATCCGTAATTTGAATCCACGAATCTGAATGTCACCTTCTTGCAAAATATTGAATAATGCCACTTGTATACGAGCTTGCAAATCAGGTAATTCATTGATGACAAAAATGCAACGATTAGCTCGAGGAATCATACCAAAATGGATAACTCGGTCGTCGGCATAAGAAAGTTTTAGGTTGGCAGCTTTGATAGGGTCAACATCCCCAATTAAATCAGCCACGGTCACATCGGGCGTAGCCAATTTTTCGAAGAAACGCTCATCTCGGTGCAACCAGGAAATGGGAGTCGTATCCCCCTTTTCGGCGATTAGGTCTTTGGCAAATCTTGAAATCGGTTGAAATGGATCATCGTTGATTTCAGACCCAGTTACATAGGGAATATATTCATCCAGTAGGCTAACCATTAAACGGGCCAAGCGGGTTTTAGCTTGTCCCCGAAGTCCCAACAAATTAATATTGTGGCGCGATAAAATAGCTCTTTCTAATTCAGGTATGACAGTATGTTCAAAGCCATGAACTCCTTCAAAAGGAGCTTGTCCCGACTGGATTTTGGCAATGAGGTTTTGTCTTAATTCATCTTTGATGCCTCTAGTCTTATATCCTACTTTTTTTAATTCTCCTAAAGTGGCAATGTTGTTCATGGACATATGTCTTTATTTAATGCGTTTTTTTCTATTAGTTTCGTAGTCTTCGAAAATCATTTCACCCAAACCTTTTAGACCCGTATAAAAGGCTTTTCCCTGGTTGGCTTGTGTAAATTCATTCACAAATCGTTGCAAATAATGGTCTCGCGCAATCATGAAAGTAGTGATGGGAATATGTAATTTTCTAGCTTGCTGGGCTTGCGTATAACACTTATCCACAATGTATTCGTCTAGACCATTGCTATTCATATAATATTCCCCATTCGGCAGTTTAACACAGCTTGGCTTACCATCGGTGATCATGAAAATCTGCTTATTGGTATTTCTTTTTCTTCTCAAAATATCCATGGCCAATTGTAAGCCTGCTACCGTATTGGTATGGTAAGGACCCACTTTTAGATAGGGTAAATCTTTGATAGAAATACTCCAGGCATCGTTGCCAAAGACTAGGATGTCTAAGGTATCTTTGGGATATCTTGTGGTGATGAGCTGGGCTAAAGCCATCGCTACTTTTTTGGCGGGTGTGATTCTATCTTCACCGTATAAAATCATGCTATGACTAATATCAATCATGAGCACGGTACTCATTTGGGATTTGTGCAAAGATTCCTCTACTACTAGGTCATCCTCACTAAGCTGGAATTGATCCATGCCATGGTTAACCTGAGCATTTCGGAGACTTTCAGTCAACGAAATTTTCTCTAAACTATCTCCAAAACGGTACTCTCTAAACTCACCAGTATGCTCGTCGCCACTACCTGGATGCTTGCTCTTGTGATTTCCAGATCCACTACGTTTCAAATCACCAAAAATGGTATCCAAAGCTTGTTGGCGTATAGCCCTCTCTGTTTTGGCCGTTATCCCTAAACCTGAACTACCATCTTCCCGGGTTTCATCACGGATGTAACCTCTTTTTTTCAAATCTTCAATGAAATCATCGATGGTATAGTTTTCATCTGTAAGCTGATATTCTTTATCTAGTTCTCGCAACCAATCAATGGCTTCATCAAAGTCGCCAGAGGTATGAACAATCAACTCTTTGAAAATGGCAAAAAGCTTATCAAATGGGCTCTGATTTTCAGGCTCATAGATTTTAAAGTAAAGGGCTCTTTTATTTTCTTGACTCATGTGGGGCGAAAAGGGAACTCATTTGTAACGCTAATCTAGGCTTTTCTGTTTCAACATTTTAAATTTTAAGTTCAGAAATGAAATCAATAAGACAATTTTTTTAAAGACGGCTTATTTCCATACATTTACTTTGCAAAATTTTACCCATGACAGTAGAAAAATTTATTCAAATTGCCTTTAGCATCGGGAGCCGATATTATCTAGTCGCTGGGGTATATTATTTGATTTTTTATGTACTTTTTAAGCGGGTTTTTGCTAGTAAGAAAATTCAGGCGGCTTATCCTAAATTGGGAGACTATGTAAGGGAGATTTCTTACTCTTTAGGCACCATTTTACTCTTTGCCTTGGTTCCCATACTGATTGTTCAGAATCCTGATATTCGGCCTTACACCACTGTGTATGACAACATTGACGACATGGGTTGGGGCTATTATTGGTTTGCGTATTTACTGATGTTCCTGATGCATGATACTTATTTTTATTGGGCTCATCGCATCATGCATCAACCCAGTATATTTAAGTGGGTTCATAAGGTTCATCATTTATCAACAAACCCCTCTCCTTGGGCCGCCTATGCATTTCATCCATTGGAATCGATCGTAGAGACGGGTATTTTTGTCTTATTCGTATTTACCATTCCCATCCATAGCAGTCACCTGTTCCTATTTTTCTTTTTCTCGATTATTTATAATGCCTATGGGCATTTAGGCTGGGAATTATATCCTTCTGGTTTTTCTAAATCAAAGATTGGAAAGTGGATAAATACATCTGTGAGTCATAATCAGCATCATAAATATTTTAAAGGAAATTATGGCCTATATCTCTTGTTTTGGGATCGAGTGATGGGGACTTTGCGAGATGACTATGATGAAGTCTTTGAAAAAGTAAAAGCAAAACAATAAACCTATACTATGAAATTTTTATCAAGTTTAATTTTCTGCATCTTGCTGGGTGCGGAAGCTACGGCACAAAGCAAGAAATTCAATTTTATCGCTTTTGGTGATATGCCATACAAATTGCCTGAGGACTATGGACGATTTGAAGGAGTCATTAAAAAGATAAATCAAGAAAAACCTGTTTTTAGTGTGCATGTGGGGGATATTAAATCGGGCTCTACGCCATGCTCCACGGAGTATTTTTATAAAATCATTCAGTATTTTGAAAGCTTTGAACAGCCATTGATTTATACTCCAGGCGATAATGAGTGGACAGATTGTCATCGGAAAGGGGCAGGGGAATATGACGCAAATGAGCGTTTGAGAGAGCTGAGAAAAGTCTTTTTTGCTAAGAAAGAAAGCTTTGGCAAGAAGAAAATAAAACTAGTTTCACAGTCGGAGAATCCAGCTTTTGCCAACTATGTAGAGAATAACGCTTGGGAATATGGCGGGATTCAATTTGCGACTATACACCTAGTGGGATCTAATAATAATTTGAAAGCAGGGAATGCAGATAATACTGAATTTAATGAGCGCGAAAGGGCAAATGAAGCTTGGTTAGAGGAAGTGTTTGCCAAAGCGAGTAACAAAAAAGGCTTGGTATTTTTTACGCAAGCAGATATGTTTTATCATGGGGCCGTTCCTACCGGTTTCACTCAAATTGTCGAGAAGTTAAGTGCCTTAACCAGGGCCTATGGCAAGCCAGTTTTATGGATTAACGGAGATTCCCACCGTTTGATTATTGAAAAACCTTTATTGATGCCAGATAAGAAGTCTACTTTATTAAATTTTACGCGCTTACAGGTTTTTGGTGAGGCAGATATGGAAACGGTAAGGGTGATCGTTGATCCAAAATCATCTCAATTGTTTTTATTTGAGCAATTGATGGTTGACTAAGGCACTCTCAAAGAGTCAATTTGTTGATCAATTTCTACTGATAATTGAAGGGCTTCCAATAAAGGGAGCCCTTTTTTCATTTCAGGACGTTTGTGGCCTATGGATGTCAGCCAGGCATCTTTCATCAGGTTATGCCGTTTTGCGATTAATTGAACATAGGCCGTAGGGTTTTTGATGCTCTTTGGTAATGTTTCTATAATGGAATGGGCTGAAAGTATGTCTTTTTGTCCCAAATAATGTAAAATTTGTTGTGCCATGAGCCAATGTCCCAATTCTCCTGGATGAACGCCATCATTGGCAAGAGCAAATTGCGGGTCAGTCTTTTGTTGCTCTATTTGATAGTTTTTCATGGGGAAATGTACATCAATGACCTCCCAATTGGAATGTTGCAAGAGCCAGTTTGAATACTGGTCAAGTACTTGGGCATAGCCTAGTTTTTTGCCCTTAGTTTCGTCATAAGGGCTTGGGGTAATATGGATGATTTTTGAACCCCTAGCTTCTATTTGGGCGTGCAGCCATTCGACACCTTCTTTAAATTTTTTAAATCGTGCGGAGTCCAAGGGGAGATATATTCCATCATTCATTCCATAGGATGCAAAAACGACATCCGCCTGAGTTTGAAACAATACTCTATCCAATCGTTCATGAAGGTCTGGTCTAGGAAATCGACCATCGGCATGTCCTTCCTCAGACAATCCTGAAACGGTTTCACTGGGAAGACCAGCGTTTATAAATTCTATTTTATGTTCTGGGAAATGAGCTTTATGGTATGCTTCAATGGCTTGAACATAACCTGCGGCATAGGTGATGCTATTTCCTAAAAAAAGCACTCGTTTGACAGAAGCATCAAAAATTTGTGCCTGTGTGGAAATCACGCTGGCTAATAACAGTAGACTTACAGACAAGAATCTGAGTGAATATAGTCTCATTATTTTTGGGATTTGGGCATCGGCAATTTTAGAATTTCAATGTTTCTAAAGTCGATTTCTTGACCTTCACTTTGAAGTGCGATGTACCCTTCTTTCAACAATTTGCCGTCAATTTTAAGGGCTGGATTATAGCCATTGGCTACACCGCCACCAATTTGCGGTTTAGAGTATTCCAATACTTTTTCGCCGTTGATGTAATGACTGACAAGTGAGTCACCCAATACTACCAGTTCTGCTTTTACCCATTGATCTCCTTCATAGGTCTTAGAGCTGGAATTGATGCAATGCCTCGGATCAATTCTGCCATGATAAAACACATCGGTTCCCGGAGAACACATATTGCCTGTTGGTCTAGGTTTGCCATCTCCTAAACCAGCTAAAAATTGCATTTCCACGGAAATCGGCCAGTCCTGTTCTTTGAGTATGGTTTTAGGATCTTGGGCATGAAACATCACTCCAGAGTTTTTTAAGGTATAGTCAGGAGCATCTTTTCGCCAAATGCCGGTAAATCGATATTCTAATCGAAGCTTGTAATAGGAAAATGGTTTTTTATAGTATAAATGCCCATATCGATTATTGAAATGATCGTATTGGTCATAGCGCACTTTAATCAAGCCATCTTCTACTCGAAATGTTTGGCCAAAATTATCACCCACTTCATGATGGTGGATTTTTACGATCCAATCCTTGATGTCTTTGCCGTTGAAAAGAGAAATCCATTTTTCTTTTTTTGGATGGGTGGCTAAGGCATTTAATGCCAATAGGATGGCAAGAAAGGTAATTGGAAATTTGGACAACATAATCAGTAAATAGGTTATTTAAGCGATTGTCCAAATATATCAGATTCTTGAATAAAAAATTCGATTATTTTGTTTTTGTAGCAGGGCTGACAGCGTTTCAAACGCTGTCAGCCCTAGCGAATTTAAATTTAAATTCCCTTAATAAAGGCCACCAAATCAGCCATATCTTGTAGCTTGATATTGGCATCTAAACCATTGGGCATGGCAGATACTTTAGAAGCGATGCGAGATTTAATTCGATTTTTTTCTATTGTTTGAACGGCACCTCCCATTTGTTTTAAACTAATGGAATTATCGTTTTCAGAGGTAATAATTCCTGATAATCTGCTACCATCTGAAAGCTGTAAATCCCAATTGCCATATTTGTCAGCGATGGAATTGTTGGGATTAATAATTTCAGTAATGATAGACAATGCATTTCTGCTTTTCAAGGTCGACAAATCTGGTCCAAATGACACCCCTGAAACACCTTTGATTTGATGACAAACCGTACAATTACTTTTAAAGATTTCTTTTCCTCGGCTGGGATTGCCCGCCATTTCTGCGGCAGGTAAATAATTTTGTAATACGGCTTTTCTATCTTCACTGATAGCCAATACTTCCCTAGCTAATTTCCTAACGGAAGCATCGTATGAGTTCATAAGCTCTACAAATTGCGGCCATTCTAAATCCGTTTTCGGTATATTTTTATTGGCAATTTCCTTCAATAGCGGAGTCATGTATTTTTCATTCACAATTTGGTAGCGAATCCAGGCTTTTCTGGAGGGAATTTTCATTTGCTGGTAAACCTGATTTACCTGAGCCATTTCTTTGGCAGAAATTTGATTAGGCAATGCTTTAATACTGGCTAATTGTACGGATTCACTTCCAGAGGTACATATGAAAGAAACTAATTTAGCAGTAAATGCGGGGTCTTTTTGCAGACTAAGTAAAGCCAGGGCATCCTCTTGGAATTTAGCTTCCTGACTCCCTGAAAATTTGGCATAGACCTCTTGGGTAAATGCTTTATTTGTCGGTAAGCCTACTGCTTTAAAAACAGCAATGATGGCACGACGCATTTTGCTATCTGGTGAAATCAAGAAGGAATGGGCCAGCGCATTTTTTTGATTTTCATCTAAGCTGATTTTCTTTTCAGCATATTCGGCATATTGGGCTAGTCCTTTCAGCATAGCGGCTTGCCACCAATCATTACTAACTTGAATATCACTTGTTAATGGGATGAAACTTACATCTTGCTTTTTCATCAGGGCTGCAGCAATGTAAGCGAAGAAGTTTTCCTTTCCCTCAGAGGGTTTATTTCCAAAATTCTTGATGGCTCCTTTTAATAAATCAAGTTCAGAACCTTTTGATGCCGCTATGGCGGCCACTCCCACCCAATGGTCATCAATATCTTGATTTAAAATACTACTTCTTAGGGCTACAGCTTCAGGAAAAGTAAAGAAGGCAGAAGAGCAAAGCCATTGAAAGCGAACGCGTGCATCCGAGTCTTTGGCGGTTTTTATGAGCGATTGAGTGAGTTCTTTGTTGGAAGAATAGGCAGGAGAATTCCACAAGTGGTCAGCGATTTTTAAAGCATTTTCGCGAACCCCAGCAGATGGATTATCCAAAGCTGATACCAAATCTTCTGGCCGTAGTTTCCCCCAATCAGATAATAACCACAAGGCTGGGACACTTGCTTCTGCTTCTTTTTTGGATACGATTTCCTGTAAGGCAGGCACTACTGAAAGGTCCTTGCGGTGGAATAATAAACGTTGTGCCGTTTTTCTAAACCAGCCGTTCTCTGACTGAAGAAGTTCTACCAGTTTTTCGGAAGATTCTTTCGATACATGAGTCTCATTCATCCAGTTCATGCTGTTACTTCCTTTCTTGGTAATACGGTAAATACGGCCTTTGGTTTTTCCGTTATACAAAGCACCACTTTTGTTTACCTCTTCTGACATCCATTCAGGGTGTTCGATTAATTGCCGGTAATAATCAATGACATACAAGGCACCATCGGGACCGACATAAAAGTTGACAGGTCTAAACCAGGGGTCTTTAGAAGCTAAAAATTCCTTTTTCTCTAATAATCTTTTTCCAGAAAAAGTGGAGCCTTTGGATTCAATGATATCGGCATGCACCAAATTATGAACGGGCTCTCCCACAAAAGTCACTTTGTCAAAATCTTTTCCAAATGCGCCACCATCGTACCATGTGATACCACAACTAGAAGTAACCACTCCCACATCAGTTAATAATTGGTGATTGGGATTTTCTGAGATTGGATAGATCTCACATGCATCGCCATGATCAGGAATTTTTTCCATGGCTTCAGGTATGACTAAATTCGGATTGGTACTGGTGTAACGGGCATCCAACACTTCGTGGTACAGGTGATCTGCATTATCTGTGTAAAAGCGATGTCCCCAAGGATCAAAGGTATGTCCGTATTGAGTTTCCCCAGACATGGATTCTAAGCCAAAACTATCTGGTTTGAATCGAACATTTCTACCATTCCCATTTTTTGGTAAGAAGGGAGCTTTGGGATTTGAAGGGTAACGAATATCGCTTCCTTTATCACCAAAAAGGTATTCGTAGGCAAAAGAATTGATGGAGCCGGAATGTCCTAAATAAATCCAGTTATCCAAACCGAACTTAGGTGAATTCATGTTATGTTGAGGATTGGACAAGGAAAAGCCTGTTAATATCACTTCTTTTTTATCCGCTTTATTATCTCCATTGGTATCTTCAAAATACAGGATATTTGGGGCATCTGCTATGATAATTCCCTTTTTCCATTTCATGATACCCATGGGTAGAGTTAAACTATCCACAAATACTTCTGATTTGTCGGGATATCCATCTCCATTAGTATCCATTAGCTTGCGTACTTGCCCCGTTTTACTGAGGTCCAATGGGTAACCGGGCATTTCTAAAACAAACCAATTGCCATCTTCATCTATTTCCATGGCCACGGGATCAGCCATCAGGGGTTCTGCTGCCACCATTTCTATCTCAAAGCCATCCATGATTTTAAAATCATCAAGTGCTTTTTGTTGTTCTTTGGAAAGTTGTGGGGTATGCTTTTTCTCCGTAGAACAGGCGAAAAAGCTTAGGCAAATGAAAAATAATATCAACTTATGCATGTTACTTTATAGGTTTAGAACTTGCAAGTTATGAGATTTTTCATGTTTTGATAAACCATAAAAAGCCTAGTTATGGCTAATTGGATGAATTTGCTAGATTTTATTAGAAACATGTATAAATAGTTGTGTTAGATGAATTGTGTGGGTCAATTTTCATTGGAGATAGAACCTATTCTCTTGGTTATCTTCCGTTTATCCTAAAATGATGGAATCAAATGGACCTTTTCATTTACTTGTAGAACAAATTTATACCCTAAAAATCATGAGCAAAAAATCTACTTCTACATCTGGCAGTACCGTTGGAATTGTTTTCCTGTTGGTTGGAATCGTCTTTTTAATTCGTCAAGCAGATTGGTTTGAATTTCCTGAATGGTTATTTACTTGGCCTGTTTTACTGATAGTAGTGGGTTTAGTATCTGGAATTAGTAGCTCATTTCAAGGGAATGGATGGTTTTGGCCTTTAATCATAGGCTCAATTTTTCTCATTGATCATGAATTTGTTGAGGTTGATATTTTTGAATATACCCTTCCATTGGTATTTATTTTGATTGGAATTTCTATGGTCTTGAAAACCAATCGAAAGGCCAATAAGAAATCAATGGGAAGAGAGGATAGTTCTGGGCAATCAGGCACAGGTAGTTCGAATGCCCATTTTTCCATCCATGATGAACCTTTTATAGCTATTTCCAGTGTACTCAGTTCCCGTCATCTTAAGGTAACCAACCAAGATTTTAAGGGAGCAAATCTGACCAATATTTTGGCAGGAATGGAAATAGATTTAAGTCAAGTGGAATTTGAAGGAGTCTCCATTCAAATTGAATTGACCCAAATTTTATCAGGTGTGACAATATACGTTCCGGCCAACTGGGAAATTAGGCAGCATTACACAACTTTATTGGCAGGTTTTGAGGACAAACGAAATACTTTAGGTAATAATTTGGAGGGAGAAAAGAAGATATTGTATCTAAATGGTATTCAAGCCTTGTCGGGGATAGAAATTAAGGATATCCGTTAAGTATATGATTTAGGTGGCTTTGGAGGCATTTGCAGGAAAAATAAAATCATTTTTTAGGAGCCTTTTTTTCAAAAAGTGGCATAAAAAGGATGATTTTCTTATAAATAGTGTAAATTCGCTTTCCATTGAACCTATTTAACTATGAAAATTTTGTATTTGCTGGCACTTCTTGTGCTGGGGCAAAGCGCTTTCGCGCAAACAGTTAGCTCAGAATTTATTTATGAAAAGGCACCTTTCCCTGAGTGTCATGCCTCTACCATAGAAGAAACGCCCAGTGGTTTAGTTACCGCTTGGTTTGGAGGAACGGAGGAACGCCATCCAGATGTTGGAATCTGGGTGAGTAGAATGGTGAAGGGGAAATGGACCGCTCCTGTGGAGGTGGCGAATGGGGTTCAAAATAGTACTATTCGTTATCCATTATGGAATCCTGTTTTATTTCAGATGCCTGCTTCCAAAGGCGGAGAGTTATTATTATTTTACAAAGAAGGTCCTACACCTAGTAGCTGGTGGGGTATGATTAAGCGCTCCAAAGATGGAGGTAAGACCTGGTCAAATGCCGAGCGTTTACCCTTGGGAATTTTAGGCCCTATTAAAAATAAGCCAGTCATGTTAAAAGATGGCACCTTATTATGTCCAACGAGTTCAGAGGACCAGGGCTGGCGGGTACACTTTGAAATGACCAAAGACGGTGGACGTACCTGGACGCGTACTGAGGCCATCAATGATGGCAAGGAGTATTCGGCGATTCAGCCTAGTGTCTTGTTTTTAAAAGATGGTCGTTTGCAAATTCTTTGTAGAAGCAAGAATGGATACATTTTAGAATCTTATTCAGCAGATCAAGGTAAAACCTGGTCGGCTTTGAAGCCAATTTCTCTTCCAAATCCGAATTCTGGCACCGATGCCGTGACATTAAAAGATGGTAGACAGGTATTGGTGTATAACCATGTAACCAAGGAATCACAAGAATGGGGTGGTAGGCGTTCTCCATTGAATGTGGCAATTTCTTCTGATGGAAAGAACTGGAAGGAATTGGCTATATTAGAAACTGAACCTAAAATGGAATTTTCATACCCTGCTGTCATTCAGACCAAAGATGGTAAAATTCATATTACCTATACTTGGAAAAGAGAAAAGATTAAGCACGTAGTCATTTCCCTATAGTTATGAATTTACCCGTTCTTGATCTGAGCATCATCGTCATATATTTATTATGCATGGTGGCTATTGGGGTTTATTTTTCCAGGAAAAATAATAGTTCCGAACAATTTACCACAGCCTCCGGTCAAATTCCGGGTTGGGCTTTAGGACTAAGTTTTTATGCTACTTTTTTAAGCGCGATTACCTTTTTAGGTGATCCAGGAAAGTCATTTGGGTCTAACTGGAATCCATTTGTTTTTAGTTTATCTATCCCCTTAGCTGCCTGGGTATCTACTAAATATTTCGTTCCCTTTTACAGACAAAGCGGAGAAGTAAGTGCCTACACGCATTTAGAAAAGCGTTTTGGGGCTTGGGCTCGTACTTATGCCATGGTCTGTTTTATTATGACCCAATTGGCTAGAATGGGAACTATTTTTTATGGAATAGCTCTGACAATCAATGCATTGACTGGGCTTGATATGCGACTTATTATCATCGTTTCTGGATTGTGTATTATTTTTTACACGGTGTTGGGAGGTATGGAGGCCGTTATTTGGACAGAGGTTATTCAAGCGATTTTAAAAACCTTGGGAGCTTTGATGATCGTAGGAATTATCATTTATCAAACAGGAATTTCGAAGGTGATTGAAGTGGGGATACGGGATGATAAATTTAGCTTAGGAAGTTTTAGTCCTGATCTGAGTACAAGTTCTGTCTGGGTGGTGTTGATGTATGGATTTTTCATTAACCTGACCAATTTTGGAATTGATCAAAATTATATACAGCGTTATCATACTGCCAAAGATGCTAAAGAAGCGGCTAAGAGTATTTGGCTTTGTGTATTTTATTTTGTTCCTGTTTCTTGTCTTTTCTTTTTCATAGGAACAGCACTCTATACTTTTTACATGGAAAACCCTGCTTTGATTTTAGAATTAAAGCAACAAGTTTCAGCGGAAAAGAGTATAGCTTTGGATGCATTGAAACCTTCGGATTATGGAGATCGTGTATTACCCTTTTTCATGAAGACACAGATTCCGAAAGGTTTATTGGGTTTGTTAATGGCCGCATTATTATCAGCTGCCATGAGTACCATGAGTAGTGGTATGAATAGCTCAGCTACGGTATTCTTGAAGGATATTTATTTGCGCTATGTTCATAAAGATTTACCTGCCGCCAAACAGCTGAAGGTATTGCATACGGCTACTGTGGTGATGGGCTTGTTGGGTATCACCTTTGGTATTAGTATGATCGGAGTGAAGAGCCTTTTAGATGTTTGGTGGAAATTATCTGGAATTTTTGCGGGGGGTATGTTAGGGATTTTCTTATTGGGTTTCCTAGCCAAGAATGTGGAAAATTTAGCAGCCAAGATTGGTGCTGCTACAGGAGTAGCTATCATTGCTTGGATTTCTTTTAAAGACAGTTTCCCTCCAGCTTGGCAAAGCCCATTTGATTCAAAAATGACCGTCGTATTGGGAACCATTTCTATCGTAGTGATCGGTCGCGTAGTTCAAAAATTTATCAGTAAATAAGTAAAAATGATGCAGCAGAAATTACCAAAGGGTTTTGTACCCGTGATGATAAGTACTTTTAAAGAAGATCATTCGCTTGATTTAGACGGGATTGCTCGGCTAACGGAGATGTATATACAAACAGGCTCTGTAGGTTTATTTGCCAACTGTTTGTCCAGTGAAATGTATGAATTAACGCGCGTGGAGCGATTAAGTTTAATTGAAACAGTGGTGAAAACAGCCGCTGGACGTGTACCCGTAGTGGCCACAGGCACATTGGGGGATAGCATCGAAGAAATGGCTGATTTTTCCAGAGCTATTTATGCATTAGGGGTTGATGCCGTGATTGTATTGAATAATTTGATGGTTAAAGAAGAGGAATCTGATGCGGAATTTTTGAAGCATATGCATCGATTCATGGACTTGACACCGGGTATTCCTTTTGGTATTTATGAATGTCCTGTTCCATACAAGCGTTTGATAAGCCAGGAAGTTCTGGAGGATTTATTACCTTCCGGTCGTTTGGTTTATCATAAAGACACTTCCTTGGATTTAGCCAAAGTAGCCTTACGTATCCGTACGGCACAAGGGTATAATTTTGGATTGTATGATGCCTATATGGGTCATGCGGTTTCTGTTTTAAAAGCTGGAGCCATGGGTTTATCTTGTATTCAAGGAAATTACTTTCCTGAATTAATAGTCTGGCTTTGCGAAAACTTTAATACTTCAGGCAAAGAGGAGCAGGTAGATATAGTCCAAAAGTTCTTCATAGATCATATGGATGTGATGCATACCGTTTATCCTACTAGTGCCAAATATGTATTACAAAAAAGAGGCTTCCCTATTCGCCTAGCTACCCGACGCGATGTGGGGAAACTGACTCCTAAGGAAACCTCAGCTTTGGATCAATTGATCGAGAGTTATTTGAAATTGCCGATGGTTAAAACTTTGGCATTGGGGCGATTGGATTAGCGAGATTGGATGTATTTGGCTACGGTACCCATGGGTGCTATCCAAATACCATTGGCTGGATTAGTGGCGTATTCCATGAGTTTTTTGAGCATGCTGAGTCGGGTAGTTTGATTACCCGACTCATTCATTTCATGGCCAGCTAAAACTAGCCATTTACCTGTTTTTCTTGCTTCTTCTATCAGAGGCAGGATTTGTTCAAAATCTTGTCCATCCATTTCTATGCCTGTTAATTGAGCAAAATTATGGTAATTAGGGTCATTGGGAGCCTCGCTTTTCCATAGTCTACCCAAAAGGAAATGCTTGGCTATCAGTGGTACATAGCTTTGTGTTTGGGTGGCATTTCCAATAAAAGTTTGTCCGCAGGGATAGGCGAATACCTCAGCTTTTACTCCTAAGTTCTTTTCAATAGAGGCATTGCAATCTAAAATATCCTTTTCCATTTTTTCTAGGCTGTAATTTTCTAGGGCATTGGCTCTAGACCAGGTGAAAATTCCAGTACAAGGGTGAGATGTACTGTGGTTTCCTATTTCATGTCCATCGGCAACGGCCTTTTTCCATCCGGTTAGGTTCTTCTCCATGGAACCGGGGTTGACAAAAAATGTGGCTTTTACCCCATATTGATTAAGAAGCTTAGTACCTAGGGTCACCTGACTTCCGCGGGCATCATCAAAACTAAGGCTGAGAGCCATTTTTTTGTCAGAAGGCCAAGTAAATTGTTGTGAAAAGGATGGAATAGCTCCCAATAGAGCTAATCCACACAAGAAAATGGCTAATTTTTTCATCGGCTGTTTATGGTTTTTCTAGGGGAATTTCTTCACCAAATCTTTTATGTGCTCCTTTGATTTCATCGTGAGAATTAGCGGCAATATAGGCTAATATCGCGATGAAGGCCAAGACGATTCCGAAGTTTTTGGCATAGGTATTCCAGGATAGGCTTTTGTTTTCAAAATCTACTTCAGCCTTACTGAGCAAATAAATAATAATTACAAAGTTCAGCACGTATAGATATTGCTCTATGCGGTAAGTGCTTAAGAAAGCCCCGGTAATGATAATGCTCAATAACATGTAAAGGGCAAAATGACCGATGAAGAACTTTTTGATATCTTCATATTCCAATGATTTGGGTTTTGCGTGAACATTGAGCCAATAGATTCCTGCGAAAAGAATTAATAAGAGGGAATCCCAGCGCACAGATAGTTCGATGGCCTGATCAGATGCAGTAAGTAAAGGTGTGATCGTTTTTTCCAATCGATCCATTCGGAAATTTTGTTGCCACATGGTGAATGGAATGATTAATACGAGCATGATCATGGGAAACCATTGCTTGGAATAGGTTTGCTCCGTAGTATCTTCCCAATGAGAGGTAAAAGTTCCATAGGCCATTCCAATTCCACCAAAGAATCCCAAGGAGTATTCCATGACATTCCAAAAATTGAATTTGATTTCGGAAACATGCCCCAATACCTGTAAGAAATTCCCAAATGCGAATCCAAATCCTCCACCAAGTCCGGCAAATAAAGCCACACGTAGGGCAGAATATTGTTTGGTCCGAAACATAAACCAGGTTAATGCGGCCGCCATGCCCAAAACTCCAGCCCAAGATTCGTCTCTAGGTGGAGTCATAAGCCACTCGTATTGAACGATGATGAAAAAATAGAAAAGTAAAGCTCCCACAACCATTTCCACTAATAGCTGGTGCCAAGGGATGGAGTTTTTGTTCGAGTTGGATAAACTTAATCCGAATAGTCCTCCGCCAATAAAGCCGTATAGTCCACCGATTACAAATAAGGATAGTAAACCATAATAGACATTCACAAATTCAGTGTCGCGACCATAGCCTACGACCAAGCCATAGCTCATGACCCCTCCTATTCCCCAGCCCATGGCTCCTGAAACGATGATTTGAAATGCCTTGGAAAACCAGTCCTGTCTCTTGGCAAATAATAATATGGCGATGGTTCCAATGGACCCGGCCCAAGCGGCACCATGTTCATGTCCGAACTGGCCACGTATAGCCCATGCCGTTCCTAATGTCATCCCCACTGTTAGTAGGGAGATCAGTAATTTTTTGTTGTTCATTGTTTGATAGGTTTAGAAAATAAATGGTTATTACTGGGGGCTTAATTAAACTCCTTAGCGTATTGAAAAGGAGTTTTCCCCGTGGTTTTTTTAAAGGCCTTATTGAAATTAGTGAAGTTGTTGAAGCCAGATTCGTAGCAAATTTGTGTAACTAAAAATTGATTTTCTTTGATCAGCTTGCAAGCGTATTCCACTCTAATTTCATTTAAAAAGCTGGCGTAGTTTTTTCTCGTTTTGGTTTTGAAGTACCGACAAAAAGAAAGGGGGCTCAGGTGAGCTACTCCGGCAATTTCATCAATACTAATTTTTCTTTTGAAATGCTTTACCGAATAATTATAGATGAGGTTAAGTCTTTCCGTCTCCTTTTCACTGGTGGAGTTTTCCAAAATACCCATGGAGAGAATTTCCATCTCTTTGCTCATGGACAATAAATCTAGGATTTGATATAAATGTAATACGAGATTCTCATTTTCATTGTCTAAGATGAAATTCATTCGACTAATGATTTGTTTTTTGGTAATTCCTTGAATCCGGATTCCTTTTCTGGCCTCCTCCAATAACTGTAAGATAAAGCGATTTTCATGAAGCTTTAAAAAAGAGTTTCCAAATAAATCCGGATTGAAGTGGATCACTAGGGCACTCGCTTTTAGGTTTTCATCCCCTTGAAAGTACACGTTATCACTGCGTAAATAGTGCGGGCAGTTGGAGCCAATTAACAATAAATCACCGTCTTGAAAACGCTGAATACTGTCTCCTACAAACTGAGTTCCAGTTCCTTTTTCGATTAATAATAATTCGATTTCAGGATGGTAATGATACTTGTTAAAAAAGTAATTAACTATGTCACGGCGAACACTAAAAGATCGCAGTGGTTGGTTCGAAACTTTAAGTAAATGAGCCTTCATTGAATTATTAAAGTTGTCAATTTAGCCTAAATGAAGCTATTATGCTAGAATAGTTGTGCTTTTTGACAAATTTATTTAATTATTCATCCATTTTAATGCATTTTTTTGTTAAAATTTTAAACCAGAAAACCAAGTAATTCTTCTTTAACCAAATCAATCTAATTATGAGATTAAATTTTACAGTAAAAATGTTTCGGCATTTTCTATTTGTAGCAGTCATGATGGCCGGGTGCTATTCAGCTGCTTTTGCTCAGTCTCGACTGATTACTGGAAAGGTAACCTCCAGTCAAGATGGTACCGAGGTTCCCGGTGTGAATATTTCACTGAAGGGTACAACCAAAGGAACAACTACTAATAACTCAGGAACTTATTCCATTGAAGTGAGTGGAGCAAATCCCGTATTAGTATTTTCTTTTGTGGGTTTTGACACACAGGAAATTCGCGTAGGAAGCCGTAGCGTAGTGGATGTATCTTTGGCATCTAGTACGGCATTATTAAACGAGGTAGTTGTAACGGCCTTAGGCATTAAGCGTGAGGAAAAATCTTTAGGATATTCTGTGGGTAAAGTAGCAGGTAAGGATTTAAGTCGTGTCGTAAACGAAAACGTATTAAACTCATTATCTGGAAAAGTGGCCGGTGTGAGTATCAATGCGACAGGTGGAACGGGTTCTTCGGTGAGTATGATTATTCGTGGAGCTAAGTCGTTAAGTAATGACAACCAGCCTTTGTTTGTGATTGACGGTGTGCCTGTAATTAACTCGTTGAACAACGTGGGTCAAGTGGGTAATGATAACCGTGTTGACTATGGTAATGCTATTTCTGACTTGAATCCTGAAAACGTGGAAAGTGTATCGGTTTTAAAGGGGCCAAGTGCTGCGGCTCTTTACGGTTCTCGTGCGGGTAACGGAGTGGTGTTAATTACTACTAAGAATGGTGCTAAGGCAAAGAAAATGACCGTTAATATTACTTCAAATACGGTATTTGATAATCCTTATAAGTTCTTGAAGATGCACTCGAAGTTTGCAACGGGTGTGCTTCCATTTACTCCAGATAACAATCCATATCCTGGAGGAATTTTAAGTATTGAAGAAGGATCTGCTGGTGGTATTGGACCAGAATTAGATAAAGGTTATAAGGCTATTCAATGGAACAGTCCGAAAGGTGCTGATGGCAAGCCAATTCCAACTGAATTGAAGTCTTATGCTGATAACGTGAAGAATTTCGTTCAAACGGGTATTACTACGACTAATGGTGTTTCTGTTACCAATGGTAATGAAGTTGCTAATTACCGTTTGACTTATTCCAATATGACTAGTCGTGGAATTATCCCAGGCTCGGATTTATTTAAGAATTCCTTATCCGCGGCTTCTGCTTTCAATTTGTCTAAAAAATTGAAATTAAGTGCTAACATTGATTTGAGCAGAAATAACTCTAACAATCGTCCAGCGAGTGAAAGAGGATCTAACCCATTGCAGTGGGCTTATGCGGTATCTCCTCACATTAATATCATGGACTTAAAAGATTATTGGGTTCCAGGACAAGAAGGTTTACAACAAAAGTCTCAATCCATCGGAAACTTTAATAACCCATGGTTCTTAGCGTACGAAGTAAAGAACGGTTTTGAGCGTAATCGTGCTTTTGGTAATGTGAAATTAGATTACCAAATCAATAAGGAATTAAGTTTCATGGCTCGTTATGCTTTGGATACGTATGGTGAGACTCGTGAGACTAAAATTGCGAAGTCTTATACAGGAGAGAAAAATGGTGCTTATGGTATCGTTAACTTAGATCGTTATGAGCGTAACGTAGATTTCTTAGCTACTTGGACTAAGCCGGTAGAAGATTTCCATTTATCTTTCTCTGTGGGAGGAAATGCCAGAACATATAGAACTACTGACGTAAGTACTGCTTCTAGAAATGGTACTGGATTGATTATTCCTGGTTTGTTCACCTTGCAAAACATTGCCAACACGAATATCAACTATTCTAGTTTCCAAACTAAGAAGGTGGTGTACAGTGCTTATGGAATGGCCAACGTATCTTATAAGGACATGGTGTACTTGGATTTGACTGCTCGTAACGACTGGTCAAGTACTTTGCCAGTAGAAAATAGATCTTATTTCTATCCATCGGCATCTTTGAGCGTATTATTGAATGAGGCTTTTGCTATTCCAAACGATAAGATTGACTTATTGAAAGTACGTGCAGGTGTAGCCCAAGTAGGTAATGATACCAACCCTTACGCTTTGATTAACACGCTTCAAAATTCAGAAGCTTGGGGGTCATTGACTCGTTTGAGCAAACCGGGTTCTATTTTATTACCTGATTTGAAACCTGAGATTTCTACTTCTTATGATTTAGGAGCTGATTTAACGATGTACAAAAATCGTTTAAGATTCTCTGGTACGTATTATACGGTAGAAAATCGTAACCAAATTATCCCTACTACCTTACCATCTTCATCTGGTTTTACTTCGAAGAACATCAACGCAGGTTTGTTAGTATCTAAGGGAATTGAAATTACAGCAGGTGGTACGCCAATTGACAAGAATGGTTGGAGATTGGATTTGACAGCTAACTTCTATAAGAACGAAACAACCATCAAAGAACTTTCTGAAGGCTTGAACTTCTACACTCTTTGGACAGATGCCAAAGGTGGAGCATGGACTTATGTAGGCGATAAGATTGGTGATATCTATGATGCGGAGATTGTGACTGTAAAGGATAAATCATCGAAGTATTACGGATACCCAATTTTGGATTCTGATGGTTCATGGCAATCAGTAAGTGCAAGTAACTCGCGTACTAAGATTGGTAACTTTAACCCAGATTTCATTTTAGGTTTACAGACTTCTTTGTCCTACAAGAACTTTAGTTTGAATATGACATTCGACTGGAGAAATGGTGGAGACTTCGTTTCTCAGACCTATCGTTACAGTGAGTCAGATTTGAAATCTCAGCGTTTCTTAGACAACTTGATTAACCCTAATGGATTAACAGGTGATGCCTTACGTAATTTCTTGGTAGCGAATGAGGATAAATACATCCGAATCAACAAAAATGGCTATTTCCCTATCGTGGGTGGACCTACTGCTGAATACGGTGGATATCCATTTGAATACGGCGGGAAAACATATCCAAATGGGGTATTTAATCCGGGTGTAATCGCGATTTACGATTCTAAGGGAAATATTACAGGATATGAGGAAAACTTAGGTGGTCCTAATACCCGTATCTTACCTTATGGAGATAACTATCCTTGGAGCTTTACTCGTGCAGCTACTTTTGATGCTTCTTTCGTGAAGTTGAGAGAGATCTCTTTGGGATATGAGCTACCTAGTACTTTTGTTAAGAGCTTAGGTTTACAAAGTGCTAACTTCTCTGTGTATAGCCGTAATATCATTTTATGGACTGCATCAAAAATTGGAATTGACCCAGAAACAGCTTTCCAACCACAGGCTGGAGCGCAAGCAGGTACCCAATTTAAGCAAGGAATTGAGCGCTATAATGTTACTCCTTGGGTTATCCCAGTTGGATTTAAACTTGGTTTGACATTTTAATCAAAGCACCTTAAAACATTAAAATCATGAAAATAAGATTAATAAAAGCTGTCGCCTTCACACTATTAACAGGAGTATTTTTCTCTTGTGAAGACTTGACAAAAGTGAATATAAATCCAAACGGAGTGCAGCCAGAGGTTGTGAATCCGAACTTGGTGATGCCAACCGTATTAACCGAAATGTCTAAGGCTTATGTGAACCTAGGCTATCAGGATATTGCGGGTGTGGTTCAGCATACGCAAAAAGATGCATGGTCTTCTGGACATAATGACTATGACTGGGGTGGGAACCAAAGTTGGTCGGGTTATTATGATATTTTACGTAACAACGATTTACTTTATAGTCGTGCTGTTGCATTAAACTGGGAATTCCAACAAGGAGTTGCTTTGGTTAACAAAGCCTTTATGTTCGGTTTGATTACAGACCTTTGGGGTGATGCACCATATACCAATGCCTTGAAAGGGGAGACAGGTGGTACAGATAATATCTTACCTGCTTATGATTCTCAAGAGGTAATTTATACAGGTATTTTAGCAGATTTAGAAAAGGCTAATACCTTGTTATCAAAGCAAAAAAGTGAATACTCCAACATCGTAGATAACGTAGACGTTATTTACTCTGGAGATCCTACCAAATGGCGTAAATTGGCTAACTCTTTAGCTTTACGTTATTACATGCGTATTTCATCTAAGAAGCCAGATGTAGCGAAAGCAGGAATTGAGAAAATTGCCAAAAATCCTGCCAACTACCCAGTGATTTTAAGTAATTCAGATGATGCAACTATGGGCTTCCCAGGTACATCTGATGGTACTTCTTGGCCAGCTAATGCCGTATATGATGTAAGTGGATCTAACTACCGTCGTATCAAAATGGCAAACACTTTTGTAAAATATTTACAAGGAGTGAAAGACCCACGTTTAGGTGTTTGGGCAGCTAAAGTTGAAATTCCTTTAGTGGTAGATGCTACTCTTCCTGCAAAAACGGATAAGATTGTGGATGGCAAGCGTTATTTGTCTCCAGACGTAGTTGGAAATACTAAAGTAGATACTGATCCAGAATACGTAGGCTTACCTACTTCATTTTCGCAGCTGCCATCTGCTTACAATATGAACCCGACGCCAGGTCAGACTTCTTTCAACCCTCACGTTTCGTTTTTAGCTCCAATGTACAAAAATGCAACAGGACCATTGTTAAGAGCACGTTTAGTTTCAGCCGCAGAGGTGAATTTCATCTTGGCTGAAGCAGCATTAAAGGGATATTCTGTAGGTGATGCTAAGACTTTTTATGAAAATGGTATCAAAGCCTCTTTAACTACTTGGGGAGTAGGTTCTACATCAGCGGCTTATTTAGCAAATTCTGGCGTAGCCTATAATGGAACAGTGAAGCAAGTGATCGAGCAAAAGTGGATTGCTAGCTGGACAGCTGCCACTGAGGCATGGTTTGACTTCCGTCGTACAGGATTCCCTGAGTTAAAAGCAGGTCCTGTTGCCAAACGTCAAGCGCTTCCTGTTCGTTTCTACTATATGCAGGATGAATTGCGTATCAATTCCAAAAATTCAGCTGCTGCTTTAGATAAATTAGAAGTAACTAATTTTTCTCAGGCTGATGGCAAAAACAGTGCTTGGTCTAAACCTTGGATTATTCAAGGAACAGGTAAGCCATATTAATATTTTACGGGGTCTCCTTCGGGGGACCCTTCAAAAATAGACCTCTATTCTTCTGTTAACCTAATGAAAATTTATAAACCTCTAAACCTTTTAATACTTGTATTCCTGTTTTTTTTCACTCAACTTTCTGCTCAAACCCTTCGGGTTGGAGCAGCGGTTCGAGTGATAACTCCAGATCCCTTACTGCCTGTTTCAGGGGGTATAGGCACACCTAAACCTGCTGTAGAAAAGAAAGGGGATTTATTTGCGCGTGCGATGGTATTTGAACAAGGAAATACCCGTTTTGCGATTGTTAATGTGGATAATCTGGGATGGACATCCATCTTAGGAAATAAGTCAAGAGCCTTGATTAAAGGCATCCCTCCAGAAAACATCATCATAGGAGCTACTCATACCCATTCTGCTCCAGACGCCTACGGATTTCCTGATGCTACTGGAAAAAATTATGCCGATTTAAAATACCTAGATCGTTGTGTGCAGCAAATCGCTGATGCTGTCAACGAAGCCATTACGAAATTAGAACCAGCTGTTTTAAAAGTAAATGTAGAAGATGCTAAAGGCAAAATTGCCTATAATTATTACGCTCCTGCATTGTATGATCCTCGATGTGGTGTCATTCAGGCATTAGCTACTTCGGGTGAACGAAAAGGAAAAGCTATTGCCACCTTGGTTAATTATGCCATTCACCCAGAAGTAATCGGAAGTGGTAGAGGCATTCTAAGTCCTGATTTATGTGGGCCATTGTATAGCCGTATCGAAGCCCAAGCAGGTGGTGTAGCCTTATTCATGAATGGAGCTCAGGGAGGCATGGTGACGGCAGATACTCGTTTGGAATATGGAAAAGAAGGTCAGAGTGACCAAAAGGAAGCCAATAATTGGGAAGAATGTATTCGAATCGGGGAGTTATTGGCAGATGAGGCATTGAGAATAATCAATAAGGCACCTGTATTGGATTCTCCATCCTTGTATTGTACTTCTAAAATGATTGATTTACCTGTAGATTCAGAGATTATGCGGTATATTCTTACCCATTCTCCATTGAAATACGAATATAAAAAGCCAAATACTGTCAGTACACAATTGAATTTGTTGAACATTGGCCCTGCCCAAATATTGACAGTTCCTGGAGAAGCATTACCCAATGTGGGCTATTATGTGAAGCGACATATGGCAACTAAATTGCCCTTTCTGTTTGGATTAACGAATGATGCATTTGGTTATATGTTGGCCAAAGTGGATTATAATAGTTTTAAGCGCTATGATTATGTAACTAGGACTAGCTTGGGGGAAATGACCGCGGAGATTTATATGGAACAAGCCCTGCAATTGATTCAGGCAAGTCCTAAGCCAATAGGTAAATAATCATCCAGTTTTCTTTCTTTTGATTTATCTTAGCCTCAGCCAAGCAGGCTTTATTTCCATTGTCACATTGATATGTTTTGTAATATGAAAAAACTAGGACTACTTTTATGGGCTTTCATTACCAGTAGCACCATAAGCAATAGTACCATGGCACAGCAACAACTAGAGCCAACTTATGCGGAAAAATTAGGCTATCCTAAGGGAAAGAAGGTTGTTATTTTCCATGTGGATGATTGCGGGATGTCATATTCTTCCAATCAGGGAGCCTATAAATCCATTGAACAAGGAGTGGCTACTTCTTGCAGTATCATGATGCCTTGCCCATGGGCTGCCAGTTTTATTCATTACATCCAAAAAAATCATCCTAATCTAGACGCAGGATTACACTTGACCTTAACCTCCGAATGGAAGGATTATCGTTGGCCAGCTTTGTCGGGCTTTCAACAAGTTCCAACCTTGAGTGATGGAGATGGCTGTTTGTGGCATAGTGTAGAACAGGTTATTAAAAATGCTAGTCCAGATGAGGTTGAAAGAGAGATTCGGGCACAAATTGAAAGAGCTACTCGCCTAGGTTGGAAACCTACTCATTTAGATTCCCACATGGGAACATTGTTTGCTTATCCTCCCTTTTTGGAGCGTTATTTAAAAGTGGGTATGGAACTGGGAATACCTGTGATGTTTCCTGGTGGCAACAATAAAATGTTGATTGAATCTGTCAATAAGCCATATATCAAAAAAATGAAGGCAGAGGGCAAATGGAAAGAAGGAATGCCTTTGCCGATGGCTAAGTTTGGTTTGACGGATTTAGTAACTGAATCCAAGAAGATTGGAGAAATGCTTTGGAAAGCGGGTTTACCTGTATTAGATGATTTGCATTCAGATAGTGGAGATTGGAAACCTGAGGGTAATCCAAGTTCTGCTGAGTGGGCAAAATACAAAGCTGATCAATGGATTTATCAATTGGAACACATGAAGCCTGGGGTGGCCATGTTAATTGTTCATAGCAGTGATATCACAGAAGAGTTTAAATTTATCAGTGGTTCTGGGGGCTCTCGATTGGCTGATATGAATTCCATGATGCACCCAGATTTGAAAGCTTATATAGAGAAGGAAGGAATCATTTTAAGTACCTTCCGCGAGTTAATGGAGCGTCGCAAAAAAGTAAAATAATCGCATGAAATTTGTTAAAATTATCATTGCCCTGCTAGTGATGGCATTTCCTTCACTGGCACAGAATTCGGCTGTCGTTAAGTCAATGCTCATTTTTCCTGGACAAGAAAAACATGTTCACGGAAGTAGTTTGGTACGATTACCCAATGGAGATTACCTTTCTGTTTGGTTTTATGGTAGTGGCGAAAGGACGGCAGATGATGTAAAGTTGATGGGTGCCAGATTAAAAAAAGGAGCTTCCCAATGGGGAGAGCCATTTTTAATGGCGGATACACCGAATATCCCGGATTGTAATCCAGTCTTGTTTTTGAATAAAGACAATAAACTTTTTTTAGTTTGGATTGCGGTGCAGGCTAATCAATGGGAGCAATCGGTGTTGCGTGTGAAAACATCTATCAATTATAATAGAGATGGGGCACCCGTATGGGATTGGCAAGACAATATATTTTTAAAGCCAGGAAATGAGTTTGCTACCGAGGTAAGTAAAAAGTTGAAGGAATTACCGGAGCATCATATTGGTTGGGCGGGATACGCGCCTAAATATGATGAGATGATCGCCAAAGCCAGTGCCGATCCAGTGAAGCGTAGTTTCGGATGGATGACGCGTATTAAACCATTAATTTTAGACAATGGACGGATTATTTTACCTCTTTACTCAGATGGCTATAATTTTTCATTAATGGCCATTTCTGACGACCAGGGAACTTCTTGGCGTCCAAGTTTACCTTTGGTGGGGCGGGGACCCATCCAACCGGCCGTGGTAAAAAAGAAGAACGGAAATTTATTGGCATATATGCGAGACAGCGGTGATGGTCCGCCACGAGTGCATATTAGTGAATCAAGTGATCAAGGACAAACCTGGTCAGCATCTGTCAAAACAAATATCCCTAACACAGCCAGTGTTGAGCTGTTGGTTTTACAGGATGGACGAATGGCCTTCCTCGGAAATGACATCATTGATGGCCGTTATCGAATCGCTTTATTTCTTTCAGATGATGAGGGGAAAACGTGGAAATGGAAGACCTATTTAGAAAATGTAGCTCCAGGGAAAGGTAGTTTTTCTTATCCTTGCTTAACACAAAGTCCTGATGGTTTATTACATATCACTTACTCCCATCATGTAGATAAAGATCAAAAATCCATTAAATATGTGGTAGTGGATCCACAAAAAATCAAAGCTGAGTAGCCTTACATTAATCTAAACCTATACTATGAATAAGAATCGAATCTATGCACTACTGTGCTTTTGTTTAATGCTCAATGTATCGCATGTTGGGGCACAAAGCAAAGCAAAACAACCTGTTTACCAAGATACCCCCTTTTGGCAGGATTATGCTGTTAAGTATTACCTTTCTAAAGATCAATCCATTGACTTAAACGCGACTTATGCGGATAGAAATGGAAATGTATTGTTGTTTGGTTCTACGGGAACCTTACTCCCTCATGATGGACAATTTTTATATCCAGGTTCCATTATTAAAGACACCAAGTATAGGACTAGTGCACCAAAGAAAATGGCTGCTTTGACTTCCTATCAAAATCAATTTGTATTGTTGGATGATAAAGCCATTTTGAGTCATGCCTTTGCGGGAAGTATCTATTCTAAGCATGAGCTTCCGAAGGCTAATCAAGTGGTGGGAGGAAAGGATTTTGCCTTTTTAATCTCCGATGGCAGCAGTCTTCATTGGGTAAAAGACTCCAAGACCTTGTTCAAAGGAAATTTGTCAGGCGATCAAGTATTGGATTTGAAATACCAGGCATCTAGTCAGACCTATTTTATTTTGGGCAAACATGGAGTTTATACTTTTTCTCCGAGCTCTTTAAGTATTTCAAAATTATATGCGGGAGGTCCTTTGGCCGCATTTGATATAGCTGAGAAATCGAGTAAAGTTTACCTAGGGATGTCTGATGGATATGCCGTATTAGATGCTTCAACCAAACAAGTAGGGGAAAAACAACAAAAATTACCTTGGACAGAAATTACGGCGATTAAAGTGATTGGAGATAAAGTTTGGTTTGGGTCAACCAAGGGGGCTTTTGCCTTGAAGAAAGATGGGAAATTTGATTATTACAATGGAGAGCGTTGGTTGCCAAGTAATGTGGTGAAGCACATTGCTGAGGGGCCTAAAAATTCTGTGTTAATCACTACCAGCGCGGGTTTAGGACAAATCTGTTTTAAGAAAATGACCTTGCATGAAAAGGCTGTTTTTTACGATGAACAAGTGAGAAAGCGTCATATCAGAAATGGATTTAATGCCTCGTTGGATGGAATGCAAAAAGGTAATTTGAGCACAGGATATTTGGCTGATTCAGATAATGATGGCCTTTGGACATCCATGTATTTAGGAGGTGAAATATTCCGCTATGCAGTAACGAAGGACCCAGAAGCTTTGCAAAACTGTCGCGAATCTTTGGATGCTATGGAGCGGTTATACAAGTTAACTCCAGTTCCGGGTTTTCCAGCGCGTTCTTTTGAGCGTCGTGGTTTTATCTCCAGTTTATCAGATCCTGAGCGCTGGCAGCCATCTCCTGATCCTGAGTGGGATTTCAAATCTACCACCAGTAGTGATGAGGTGATTGGGCATATTTTTGCTTTTGGGGCTATGGCTGAGTTGGTGGATGATCCGGATTTAAAGAAGCGTTCTATTGTGCTGATTGATACCTTGATGTCGCATATCTTGAAAAATGATATGTACCTCATTGATTTTGATGGTAAGCCAACCATGTGGGGTAAGTGGAATCCGAAATACGTGAATTCATTCCCTACCAATGTTGGAGACCGTAAATTAAATTCCTCCAATATTACGGCCATGTTACAAACGGCATATCATTTCACAAAGAAGGAGAAATATAAGCAGAAGGCTTTTGAATTATTAACCAAATATGGGTATTATGAAAATTTAATGCGTCCATTTAGTGTGTTAGGACGAGCTGGCAAAGATGCTGATGCCCATGCTCAAAATATGTCGGACGGTTGGAATCACTCGGATGATGAAATGTATTATGTGGGTTATTGGGGATTATATCGATATGCTTTCAATGATACCTTAAAAGCCAATTTTAAGAAATCGATTTTAGATCACTGGCAAATTGAGCGTCCAGAGAAAGAGGGAGCATGGAATATTTTCACGGCTTTGACAGGAACTAAGCAATTCGATTTAAATGAAGCGGCCTGGTATTTAAAGGAGCATCCATTGGACATGATTGATTGGGCTATACAAAACAGTCACCGCAAAGACATTGTTAAAATTCCAGACAATTTCCGGAGACAAACCACTCAGGAGGTATTGCCTCCAGATGAAAAACCAATTATGCGCCATAATGCTAACCAGTTTAATATGGATAGAAATGGAGGAAATGGTTTATCTGAACATAGTGCTGGAGATATTTGGCTATTGCCTTATTGGTTAGGAAGGTATTTGGGGGTGATTTCAGGACCTAAGAACTAAAAATCTGCTAACGTTGTCAAGGTTTCAAACCTTGACAACGTTGCATTTGGGGAGATTATTTTCCTAAAAAATATCGATAAACTGATTTTACGTGATCTGTTTGGATTAGATCAATTCCGAGCTCTTTTGCTTTCTGATAATTTTTTTCTTGATCAAGTGGGCCAAGGGCATCTGAAAATACTCGAATATTTTTTTGATGGATATCTTTCACTAATTGAGGGCTTAATTGAAGCCAATTAACATCAAAGGCATAAGGAGCTATCTGAGCGATTTTTCTCTCCATTTCCTCTGCTTTATCCAAGCTTGGCATCCTTTTACTCTGTGGATCTTCAGCCTTTAGTCTGACCAAAAAGTCGTCATTTCCATAGTAGACTGATTCCTTGTCCAAGCGGTATTTCCTCATCAACTGGACCAAAGGTTTTGGATCCACTTGCTTACAATCTACATAAATATAGGTTTTGGTATTTCTTTCTTTATTCCAACTGGATACCAACTGAAGAGTTTCCTCTAAGGTGGGAATGCGCTCATCTGGAAATTGAGTTTCCCAGCCTTTGTTCGCCTTCAATTGTTTGATTTCTGTCAATGTCAAATTGGAAATAGGCCCAGTGCCATTAGTCGTGCGGTTTAATGTCCCATCATGTAAAATAACCAACTGATTGTCTTTGGATGTTCTGACATCAATTTCAATAAAATCTACGCCCATATCCAATGTTTTTTGAAAGGTGGCGAGAGTATTTTCTGGAGCTAATCCTGAGTTCCCTCTATGGGCTGATATGCGAAGCTTCTGTTGAGACTTATAAGTCCGAGCCACTATTTGATTTGGGCTATTTAGCCGATGACAAGAGATTAAGGTGGCTATGGAACATGCCAATAACCAAACGGTTTTTTTCATATTAAATAGGTTATAAATGTCATAAAAGGATAAGCTTTTATGCTGTTTCAAAATTAGGAATCTAATCCCATTTATCGGCTTTTACGATGTAAATCTGTGATAAAATTTTTCTGGTTTTAATCTTGAAATTTACATTCGGAATTATGTTATAATGGGTGTGTTGATGAATATCAGATTCTTGGACAATAGTTAAATGGACTCATTCGTTACGACAACGCTGTTAAGGTTTCGAACCTTGACAGCGTTAGGAATTTTGAGTAACTTCATTTCCTATTTACAAGCCCTCAAAACCTATGAAAACGTATTGTTTACTAATCCTTTTGGGGATGATGGCTTGCCAACCTTCTAAGCCTACGCAAAGCATGATACAACCAGAAAATAGTTTCGCTTATGACTATGAACTATTGAAAAATGATCCCACGACAGTCTTACTAAGTCAAGGTGACCAACAAGTTTTAGTTGTTGGTAAATACCAAGCCCGAGTAATGACAAGTAGCTCCATGGGAAGGGAGGGATTTAGTTATGGCTGGATTAATCATGAACTTATTCAATCAGGCAAATTAGGGCCGCACATGAATGCCTTTGGTGGGGAAGAACGCTTTTGGTTGGGGCCTGAGGGAGGGCAGTATTCGGTATATTTCAAAGCAGGTGATCCTTTTACATTTGAGCATTGGCAAACGCCTGCCATCATCGACACTGAAACCTATCCATTAGTTAAGTCGGATGGTCAGAAAGCCCTTTTTCACAAGGATTTTGAAATAGAAAATTATTCCGGAACGAAATTTAAGTTGGCCCTTGACCGAGAAATCAAATTACTAAGTCAAGAGGAAGCCGAGAAGTATTTAAATGTTTCTTTACAAGGGCTTTCTTGGGTAGGTTATCAAACTGATAATACCTTAAAAAATACAGGTGCAGATTGGAATAAATCGACTGGTGTATTGTCGATTTGGTTATTAGGGATGATGAAGGCATCAGAACAAAATACCATTCTTATCCCTTATCAAAAGGGTAAGGAGGCAGCCATTAACGATGCCTATTTTGGAAAGATTCCAGCTGACCGACTTATCAAAAAGGATGGAATGCTTTACTTTAAAGCGGATGCCAATTCACGAGGAAAATTGGGCATTCCTCCCCAAGCCTTAGTTCCATTAGCTGCTAGCTATGATGCTACCAACCATATTTTAACCATCTTACAGTTTGATTATCATGGCGAGAAAGAATACGTGAATTCCATGTGGGAAATTCAGGAAAAACCTTATCAAGGCGATGCCCTGAACGCCTATAATGATGGCAAGAATGATACAGGCACACAAATGGGCAAGTTTTATGAATTGGAAAGTTCCTCACCTGCTATTGCTTTAGCCCAAGGTCAGTCCTTGCGACATGTGCAACGTACATTTCATCTGGAAGGTATGGAAGCTCAGTTGAATCAAGTATGCCAACAACTATTGGGAATCCAATTATCCGATTTACCTTGGAAATAAAAAAGCTCCAGAATTTCTAGAGCTTTTAAAATAGATGATCTTCAATTCTTACTCCTCATCCATCATACTTCGACGCTGTTTAGCCGCTTGTTTGGTGGTTTTGATTCGGTAATTAAATGTTAGGTTGAATTGGGTCAAACGACCTTGAAATTCGGATTTGGTATAAAAGCTAGTACCCCTCGTTTCCGAGCGCATGATTCTAGAACTGAATACATCAAGGATATTTAGCGTTAAAGTTCCATTGCCTTTCATGATGTCTTTGCTTGCCGACAAGTCCATCCACGCAATGTAACCTCTTGAACCCTGAGGAGTATTTTGTGGCGCCTCATAATTGGCTCTCAATTGAGCATCTATTCCCCCTCCTAGCTTAAAGCGGGAAGTATGACGTGCAAACCAAGAATAGGTATCACTCACATAGGTAGGATCAATGTTGCTGGCATCTGCTTTTGCCCTAAAAATATTAATGCTTAAATCCGCTTTCCAAGTTTTAGTTACATTAGAAGAGCCTGTAAATTCTGCTCCCATAGAAACTTCATTTTTGAAGTTTTGTGGTAAAGTAACAGAGAATCCATTCGCGTCAACTGTACGAATACGATCTATTTTTCCATCGGTATTTCGGTAGTAAATGGAGGAGCTAATGCTTCCATTTTCAAAATACTTCACATGTCCTAAATCAAATACGTCGGTGAATTGTGGATTTAAATTAGGATTACCGGAGAAATAGTTTCTATTATCTGAATAGGTTACAAATGGACTTAATTCGTTGTAAGTAGGTCTACGTACACGTCTGGAATAACCTAGTTGGAAGGAATTGTCTGGTGACAAAGAATATGTAAAGTGTGCACTTGGGAAAAGATTGGCATAGTTTCTTGGGTTTTTCTCCTGAGTTTGTAATAACTCAGTACGAATGTCCGTCATCTCGCCACGTATCCCAACTTGATAGGAAAATTTCTTGATTTTTGTCCCCCAAATGGCATAAGCTGCCGTAATATTCTCGTGATAAACAAAGTTGTTTTGTAAACCAGGTACCACGGTAAATTCCCCCGTTTCTTGCTTTTGCGTAACGATGTAATCATTGGTCATATCCCTAAAACTCGTTCGCAAACCGGTTTCCACTTTCCAATCTTTGCCGATTGGGTTAACATAATCTGCTTGTAAAATCCATTGATGTTCTGCTTCATCATTGATGGATTTTTGAATTTTGGTATTCTCCGGAAAGGCGGACCCATCGGGCTTTTTCCCCACTTGGGTAAACAGCTGATCTGAACTTTCCCAATAATCCAAATAACGTAAATCAGCGGTAAATTCCTTCCCTTTTCGAGCATAGGATTTTTTGAAAGTCAAGGCATATTCCGAATTTGGCTCTGCCTCTTTTTCGTCTTGCTGACGATCGGTGATACTGTATAAATTGTTCAGGCTTTTTTGGTAGTCCAAATAATGAAAATCTGAAATTCGACGAACGTCCGTTCTGCGGAAAATGTATGAACCTGTTAATACCGTTTTTTCATTGAAAAAATAGTCCGCACCGCCACGGATGTTGTTGACCATTCCTCTTACATTATTTTGTGAAGTTTGCTGCAAATAATTCGTTTGTCCGGGATTATAAACTTCTTGGTAAATATTTCCTCTTCCAGGAGTTCTGCGATAGAACAATCCGTAGTTTAAGAAAAAATTCAACTTGTCTTTACGATAATTCACAATGGCCGTCGCCCCGAAATTTTCAGGGTATCCTGTGGTCGTTTCAATGGCTCCATTGAAGCCTTGATTTTGGTTTTTCTTAAGGACAATATTGATGATACCTGCCATTCCTTCCGCCTCATATCGAGCGGATGGATTAGTAATTACCTCAACTTTTTCAATTAAATTTCCTTGCAAGGATTGTAAACCTCCCGACCCGCTGATGCCCACCAAGGTAGAGGGTTTTCCATCAATCAAAATGCGCACGTTTTCACTTCCACGTAGCTTCACTCCGCCCTCACCATCTACTTGAATAGAAGGTAGATTTCCCAAGATTTCTGCGGCTGTGGCGCCCCGATTGGCCAAGTCTGTTCCTACGTTAAATATTCGCTTATCCAAGGCTAATTCCATAGATGCTTTTTGACCCTTTACGGTGACTTCTTCCAAGGTCTTTGAAGAAGATTTGGCCTCTAAAATGCCCAGATTGAGTGTATGATTCTCTTTGTTAATCTGTACGCCTTTTTGAGAAACAGTCTCAAAACCCACACTTTCTATAACGACATCATAGGATCCGTAAACGACATCTATGGAAAACTGACCTTTTTCGTCACCTATGCCTCCTGTAACTAATTTTTGTGCACCCGCTTGAAACAAGCGAATACTTGAAAATGGAATGGGAGCTTTGGAATCTTTTTCGATGATTTGTCCCTTGACTTTACCTTTTGGACCTACTTGGGCGAAACTTGGAAAATTCAGAATGGAGAATAGAAATGAGAAGCAAATAAGGTGATTAAATTTCATGATAATAATTTTGTCAAGCTAAAATTCGGTTTTAGAGGTGTTTATTTTGGTAAAAATCGACAAAATGCACATTAATTACAACGTAAAATCAGATAGTGAGCTAATAATCAGGGCAGAGCTCCGTTATTAGATTCGAATCAAAAACACCTTGGGTAGACAAATAATAGGGGTTTATCTCTAATTTTCTAGCCATTTTAAGAATAAAATTAAATTTCGAATCTAATAACCCTAATGAAATAGCATATGTTAAGATCCCTTGGCCTTGCGGCCCTTTCTGTTACCAGTCCCCAAATCACTTCTACCCAATCTTCTGGTATGTATGTTTCCCAAATGGATCATTTGTTGGGAACATCACTCGATTTAAAAATCGCTGCATCGCATTACGGTGCTGCCAAAAAAGCCGAAGCTAATTTACTCGCAGAGGTAAAACGGTTGAGTCAAATTTTGGGTTCCTATCATCCTAGCACAGAGTTCAATCAGTGGCTGTCTAGTCAAGGAGAATTCAAACCTGTTTCTCAAGATTTATTACAGGTGCTTCGGCTTTTTGACACTTGGCAAGAAAAAACGGGAGGACTTATCAATGCTTCTTCTGAGGAAATTTCTCGCGTTTGGAAGTCGGCCAGTGACCAAAAGCAGATGCCTGATGCGGAGAAAATCCAACAGGCAGTTAACGTTGCCCAACAAAAACACTGGGAAATAAATGAAGCTGAGCAAAGCGTTGCCAGAACTAGTCAAGCTGCTTTGCGCCTACATTCATTTGCTAAATCCTACGTGATGCAACAAGCAGCGGAAGTCGCTTTAGCCACTGAGGGAGTACAGGGGATCGTCTTAAATGTTGGGGGTGATATTCTCGTAAAAGGGAACGGAGTAGATCAAATTTCCATCAAAGATCCTCGTAATTATGCGGAAAATGCCCAACCACACGCTCAAATCTTAGTGGAGAATAAAGCCGTAGCTACCTCAGGAGATTATCAAAGAGGATTCGAAATTAATAAACAATGGTTTTCACACGTTGTGAATCCATTGACTGGATTGCCTGCCTCAGAAGTAATCAGTGCCACCGTGGTTCATCCAGATGCGGTGACTGCCGGAGCACTTTCCACAGCATTTCAAGTGATGAGTCCGGGACAAAGTCAACAACTAGCGGCTTCCATTCCTGATACGGATTATTTGATTTTGACTAAGTCTGGGGAAGAATACCAAAGTCCCAATTGGAAGAATTTACTAGCCTCTACAGCTCCTAGTATAAGTCCTGCTAGTTTTAGTACTAATATCCTGATGGTTAACCAAAAGGAAAAAATGTGGACAGATAAGCAAGAGTTACAAATCAAATTTGAACTGGCGAGTTTTGAGGGTAGATTCCGTAGACCATTTGTGGCCGTATGGGTAGAAGATGAGAACCATAAGCCGGTTCGACGTATCGCTTTGTGGTTTAACAAGCCTAGGTGGTTGCCAGATTTACGTTCATGGTATGCCGCTCAAAGAGAAAGCGCTATTGACATAGCCTCCTTGGCTAGTGCTACTCGTTCGCCTGGAGAATATACTTTGGTTTGGGACGGAAAAGATGATGCTGGTCAATTTGTGAAACAAGGTAAATATACGGTGTATATTGAGGCAGCACGTGAGCATGGAACTTATCAATTGATGAAGCAAGAGATGAATTTTAACGGAAAAGATCAAAAGCAAACTCTTCCAGGAAACGAAGAAGTAAAGGGGGCTTCTTTGATTTATGTAGCCAAATAAATTGTTGAATAATTCTGGGAGCCTATGAAAATTCATGGGCTTCTTTTAAATAAATACCATGAGTACTCCCAATGCTAAGTTAAAAAGCAAGTCCAACAAGCTTCGTCGTTCTACTGCAGAAATTTCCCGGTGGCTACACATCTATTTATCCATGTTCAGCTTTGCCATCGTATTGTTTTTTTCGGTGACAGGTTTGACATTGAATCATCAGGAGTGGTTACCTGAGAAATCGGATGTTCAGGAGCAAAAGGCTAAGTTGAACGTGGCATGGGTTAATCCAACAGATACTTCCAAAATAGCCAAATTGGAAGTGGTGGAACATCTTCGAAATACTCATGGAATCAAGGGGCAATTGAATGATTTTAGAATCGATGAAAGGGAAATTTCCATTTCCTTTCAAGGACCTGGTTATACAGCAGATGTATTTGTTGATCGCGAAACGGGCGACTATGATCTAACAGAAACACGGATGGGTTGGATGGCCGTAGTGAATGATTTGCATAAGGGAAGAGATACGGGTAAATCTTGGGCTTGGGTGATTGATCTCTCGGCCATTTTCATGATTTTCATTTCAGCGACGGGTTTAATTTTGTTGTTGTTTTTAAAGAAGAGAAAAACCACGGGCTTGTTGTTGGCCTTGATTGGTTTGGCTATTTCTTATGGCATCTATTATTTTTTAACTTAGGTAATCAAAATCAGACGAATAGTCTATTGGAAATGAGAGGGTTTTTCATATAATTTGTCACCAAATTGAGCAAAATCACTTCATCATGTTAGAAAGCCTTATTTCCTATTTTGACCATATTCCAAGCAGTCATCGTGCACTCATTTTAGCGGGTGGAATTAGTTTTTTCTGGTTGGTAGAATATGCCATTCCATTGGTTTCTTTTCGCTACAATAAATGGAAACATGCTGGGATAAATTTGCTATTTACCTTTACCACCATCGTGGTGAATTTTGCTTTTGCCCTGTGGATAGTTCGTTTGAGCGATTGGACTATCAGTCAGCAGGTTGGTATTTTACAATGGTTTCCGATGGGCAATTGGGCAAGCCTGATTGTAGGACTTTTAGTCTTGGATTTGGTGGGGGCTTATTTTGTTCATTGGACGGAGCATAAAGTGAAAGTGATGTGGAAATTTCACATGGTTCATCATGCGGATACTATGGTAGATACCACCACAGCTAACCGTCATCATCCTGGAGAAAGTGTCATTCGAGCCTTATTTACTATGTTAGGAGTATTGGTATGTGGCGCTCCCATGTGGTTAGTTATGATTTATCAAAGTACTTCTGTAGTACTTTCACAGTTTAATCATGCCAATATTTCTTTGCCAAAGGCTTTGGACAATGCTATCAGTTATGTGATAGTTTCTCCGAACATGCATAAAGTGCACCACCACGTGACTCGTCCTCAGACAGATTCAAATTATGGAAATATTTTTGCGATTTGGGATAGACTTTTTGGCACGTTTAATTCTACTTCAGTCAACGAATTGACTTATGGACTAGATGTCTTGGATAACCAAAAAGATGGAGATTTAGGTTATCAATTTAGAGTACCATTTAATTCCCAAATTAAAACAGACTATTAGTAAAGCTCCACAATCATTTCTACTTCTACGGCTGCATTATTAGGCAAGGTATTAACGCCAATCGCTGAGCGAGCATGCTTTCCTTTGTCGCCAAATACTGCCACCATCAAATCGGAAAATCCGTTCATGACCATGGGCTGTTGGGTAAAACTAGGATCGGAATTGACATAGCCTGTTACTTTTAGGATTCTTTTTACACGGCGTAAATCGCCCAATTGGCCTTTTAACGTAGATATTAAGGCAATTCCCGCAAATTTCGCTGCTGCCTGACCTTCTTCTACTGTGAGTTTATTGCCTAGCTTACCTAAAACAAAACCACCATCTGCTTTCTCAGGTAAATGTCCAGATAAATAAGCGATATTGCCTGCTCGGGTAAATTTGACGTAGTTGGCTAGCGGAGTGCTAGGCTTCAGCAATTGGATTCCTAATGCCTGCAAGCGCTCCTCTGGACTGTCAGGTTTTTTGAGGAATAGGAGGCAAACGGGAGAACTTACTGAAATGTCTTGTTTGCTATCGCTTAATTGTCCTGTCTGCTGATTGACAGAAAAAACTTGAATTCTGTTTTCGGTCTGACTAGCCACAAATAACCATTTCCCGCTGGGGTCATAGCTAAAATTTCGGGGCATTTTGGCTACAGCTTGGTAACCCATGGACTTCAATTTGCCATCTGGCTGTATGGCAAAGAGGGCCAAATTGTCGCTTGTAATACGGTTGGAGCTAATGAGCCATTTGCCATTAGGTGATATGTGTATGTCGGCACTAGCTTTCACCGTCAATTTGGTGCTGGTATCTGAAACAATGTTTTGGATTTTGTCCAAGCCTTGAGCGCTGATTTTAAAAACATCTATGGTACCATTTAATTCATTGATCACATAGGCTAAATTCCCGTTGGGATGGAATATCATATGTCTAGGACCATTTCCGGGATTCACGGCAATCGATTGATAATTTTCAGTCAATGTTCCATCGGGTAAAATACTATGCCAATGGATTTTGTCAGAACCTAAATCTGGAACATATAAACTTTTTTGATCGGGCGCAATGGCGACCATGTGGGCATGCGGTGAGTCCTGTCTACCAGTAACGACACTAGAACCCTTATAAAAAAAGGCTTGGGCGGCAGGTAACAGTCGACCGTCCTCTCCCGTTTTAAACACATTCAGTGAACCGCTGCCGTAGTTGGCCACATATACTGTTCTGGTTGCTTCATGAAATTTTACAAAACAGGGGCCATCTCCAACGGTTGGGCTGGAGTTTAATTTCGTATAGGTACCATTGGCATTTCGTGCATAGGCACTAATGGCAGATTTACCGCCTCCTTCTTCTGAAACGGAGTACAATAGATTTCCATCGGAAGAAAGCGCTTGGTAAGAAGCATTGGGGTTTTCTCTGACATAATTGGCCTTGGTTTTGGCTGTGGCTAAATCCACATCAAAAACTTCAATTCCAGGATTTTTGGCTTTGGTGTAGGAGCCAACTATTAATTGATATTGGGTAGAATCTGCGGGTGACCCCATCAAGAGAGTACTGATAAAAAGGGTAATGCTATTTAACATAGGTAAAGGTTTTGGGTAAACAAGATACGAATGTCCGTAAATTTTGGGTATTTTTCACCTTACAATTTTCTACAATTCCATGGCGGGTATCATGAATAAAGTTTGGATTTTGCTATTTTGGACATTTGCCTCCTTGGCACAAATACCTGAGCCACCTCGACTAATTGTTCGGGGTGATGATATGGGTTACAGCCACTCGGGAAATTTGGCATTGATTCAATCATCCCTTCAGGGTATTCAAACGTCCATTGAAGTTATTGTGCCTTCCCCTTGGTTTCCGGAGGCGGTTCAGCTGCTTCAACAACATCCAAATATTGATGTGGGGATTCATTTGGCATTGACAAGTGAGTGGGATAAGGTGAAATGGAGACCATTAACCGAAGCAAAAAGTCTTCGGGATTCAGATGGATATTTTTTCCCTATGGTATATGCCAATAAAAATTATCCGGGTGCAGCTATCGTGGAGAATAAATTTTCTTTGGCAGACATTGAAGTGGAATTTAGGGCGCAAATAGAATTGGCTAAAAAGAAGATACCTCGAATTAGTCATATATCTGCCCACATGGGTTGTTCTAGAATAAATGATGAAGTCAACCAATTGACCAAGAAATTGGCCAAAGAGTATCATTTGATATTTGAAAACACCTTGTATCCCTTTGAACGAGCGAGTTATGATGGCCCAAAGGAGACCTCCGCGCAGAAAATAGACAGTTTTATTAATATGCTACGCAACTTACAGGCAGGGAAAACCTATTGTTTTGTGGATCATCCTGGTTTAGATGATGCAGAATTACGGGCGATATCTCATGTTGGATACGAAGGGGTTGCTGTGGACAGGCAAGGGGTGACGGATGTTTTTACGAGTCAAAAAGTAAAGGATGCCATTGAAGCTCTAGGAATTAAGCTCATTTCTTACCGTGATCTGGGGCCATTACCTTGAGGTGGGATATTGACCCAAAAATAATTTATTCTTTATAGCAAGAAATGTCAGTAAACAAATTTTTGTACCTTTGAGACTGGACCTTTGTAATGGTCTAGTTTACAGTACATTTGAAAGTTTTACTTATGAAGTTTTTTAAGAAAATTAATTTTACGACCGAGCAAGAGACCATCGCTGAATTAACAGAAGCGGTGAAGCAATACAAGGTTATCCATTTGGCAGGATATAATTTATCTATTCCCTTAGAGCAATTCTATATCAATTTTGCTGATTCCATTGGTACCCCGTTTAATGAAGATGAGGATTTAATCACTGGAGAGCGTAAAGAAAATCGTTGGATTGACATTAGTTATGATCCCGCTATACCTGATCGTTATAGAAGTAGTAATACCCGTCAGCCTTTGCATACAGATGATTCGTATGTGGAGTTAGGAGATGAGAAATCATTGCAGTTTTTTTATTGTACTTCCCGTGCTGCCCGCGGTGGAGCCACCACGTTTTATGATTTGCCGGATTTGGTGGAGTGTTTGAAAATTGATGGACAAGATGATTTATTGAATCGATTGATGACCATTTCGGTTAATTTTGAGAAAGCTGGACATAAAAAAGTACGTAAAATTTTAGATCAGGATGAGTTAGGTTGGTTAGCCAATTGGAACTATTACTGTGTTGATGTTGACAATACACCTGAAGCGCTTAAACTAGTGGAGGATTTTCACCATTTTTTAGAGGCTAGGATCATTAATGCAGGTTTAGTTTTACCAGTTCAATTAGAGCGAGGTGAAGCTGCATTTTTCCATGATGACCGTATTTTGCACGGTAGAAATGCATATTTCGCTACAAAAAAAGGGGAGCGCTGCTTGATCAAAGGAAAGATTATTTTAGAGCCAGATTTTCAATTGTCCTAGGACATGACAAAAACTTGCTCACACCGCTTTTCCAATCGCTTACATCAAAAATTAGGTCTTGGTACATGGCAATTAGGTGGACCCAATGTGGTACAAGGTAAGGCTATGGGCTGGGGAGAAATTAACGAGGAAGAATCACTAGATATTTTGGTGACTGCTTTGGAGTCAGGTATTCAATTTATTGATACGGCTGATTCTTATGGAAAAGGACTATCTGAAAAGATGGTAGGCAAGGCTCTCCGAACAGCTAATTTTACTCAAGATGTCATCGTTTGTACCAAATTTGGTAACGTGTATCTTCCAGATGGTTCTACTGGACAAGATTTTTCTGTAGAACATTTGATGGCAAGTGTAAAAGCTAGTTTAGATCGTTTAGGTCGCGACTGTATCGATGTTTTGTTGATGCATAGTCCGCCGGACAACTTTGATTGGGAAAACTATGATTCCCATCCATTTGAAGATTTGGTTCGTCAAGGATTAGTCCGACAATATGGAGTAAGTTCCAAAAGTGTCTATGGAGCAAAGCGAGTGATGGATGCGGGTTTTGGCTCTGTAATCGAGGTAATTTATAATGTTTTGGATCGTCGGGTGGATGAGATATTAAGTCATCATCCCCAACGAGAGGCCTACGACATTATTGGTCGAGTGCCACTGGGTTCTGGATTTTTAAGTGATCGCTGGTTGACGGAAGAGCCCCATTTTGGAGAAGATGATTACCGTACTTACTTAGCGGATCGAGATAAAAATTGGATGCTGGAAAATGCTAGGAAGCTAGCCTTTTTGGCGGATTTGCCAGGTGGACTATCTGCCAATGCCTTACGTTTTAGTTTGCAAAATCCCCAAATCGCGGTGGTAATTCCTGGAGCTAGATCGGTATCACAAGTACATGCTAATCTGTCTGCATCGAATTTACCGGCAATTGGTCAAGATTTGGTTGATCGAATTGTACAAGCCGTGCCTTCTGTCCCTGATTGGTGGAAACCTAGCAAATAGATTTATTGATGTAACGATTCGGATTTGATTAGTGATTAGATTTGTCAACTTTTTAAAAGTTGACAAATCTAATTGCCAATTGCTAATCGACAAATTGTCAATTGCCTAATTGTTGGTATCCTCAAATAACCATCCCCACCGCCACCCAAGCTACATCAAAATTCTCGTGTTTTCCAAGCATCATATCATCAGCTTTGTGATAAATTTTTGATTGAAAAGGTGCTATTTCGCTTATTTTGATTTATTTCATGGTAACTAAAGATGCCATATGATGAAATATGTACTTTCTATTCCGCTACTTCTACTTATCCACTTAGGTTTTGCTCAACATACAAAAATTCAAAAGAGAGATGTGGAAGGCGCTGCCAAAATATTTGATCTTAATTTTACTGGTGCTGAAATAGATACCCTACTGTCAGATGTCCAAGATAATTTGGCTGTCTACCAAGAGCAACATCGAGTACATTTACCCAATTCCGTTCCTTTAAGCTTATGGCAAACCGTACTTCTTCCAGAGGTACATCTTAATAAAAATCAACAGCCTATTTATTGGACTAAAGCCTCAGGGATAGAACTGCCCATGAATAAATCATCTTTGGCATTTTATAGTATCCCTCAATTAGCTGAGCTAATCAAAACAAAAAAGATAAGCTCTGTGCAGTTGACACAATTCTACATAGATCGAATCAAAAAATATGGAGATACACTTCAATGTTTGATCTCATTAACGGAAACCATTGCTTTAGAGCAGGCTCATCAAGCAGACCAGGAAATTTCCCAAGGGAAATATCGGGGAATGCTGCATGGAATTCCTTACGGTTTGAAAGATCTTTTTGCCGTGAAAGGGACTAAGACTACCTGGGGTGCTGCTCCTTACAAGGAACAAGTAATAGATGAAGATGCTTACGTTTATCAAAAGCTACGAGCTGCAGGTGCAGTTCTCGTTGCCAAATTTACCTTGGGTGCCTTGGCCATGGGCGATTATTGGTATGGAGGAAGAACCAAAAATCCATGGAATTTGGCATTAGGTTCTTCTGGTTCCTCAGCTGGATCTGCCTCGGCTACCGTGGCAGGTTTAGTGCCATTTGCCATAGGAACTGAAACTTGGGGAAGTATCGTATCTCCTTCCACTACCTGTGGTGCCTTGGGGCTTCGACCTACCTTTGGACGGGTGAGTAGAACCGGTGCCATGGCATTGAGTTATAGTTTGGATAAAATAGGTCCTATTTGTCGAAATGCTGAAGATGCAGCCATCGTTTTTGAGGCAATCAAGGGGACAGATGGTTTAGATTTATCAGCAACCGAAGCAGCGTTTAATTATTCCAATCAATTAGATATTAAAAAGTTAAGAATTGGGTACCTAAAAAACTATTTCGACAAATTGAAAGATACTACTGCCAACGAATGGCAGGTTCTTCAAGTATTAAAAAAATTGGGAGCTAAGCTGGTGCCTGTGGAATTTCCAGAGAAGCAGTTTTATCCCTTCCAAATGATGGATATCATCATCGGTGCGGAATGTGCCGCGCAATTTGATGAATTAACTCGCTTCAATATCGATGATGAGTTAACCATGCAAAGAAAGGGAGATTGGCCCAATCAGTTTAGGACAGCACGTTTTATCCCTGCCGTAGAATACATCAATGCGCAGCGTCATAGATATTTATTGATGCAGCAAGTCAATTACTTCTTCAAAGATTTTGATGTAATTATCAGTCCAAGCCTAGCCTCTGGTAACCAATTGGCGATTACGAATTTGACAGGGCATCCAGTGGTTTGTATCCCGAATGGATTTGATAAAAAAACACATAAGCCTACCAGCATTAGTTTTTTGGGGAATTTATTTGACGAGGCAACTATTTTGGCTTTAGCTAAAATGTATCAAGATGCCACCCCTTGGGACGAAATGCATCCCGAGATGTTTAAGTAGGGGGATTTTTCATTTCTTTTTATCAGGAAATGATTTTTGGTAATCAGGGTAGATAAAATAAGATTTTTTTGAGAAATACTTATATTAGCCTATTCTATTCTAAACTTATGATTACTGATCTACAAAAACAGGCATACCATCGAGATGGTTACTTGATTGTACCTAAGCTATTTTCTCAAGAGGAAATTGATTTATTATATGCCGTGGCAACGGACCAGTCGGTTGTTAGTCAAGCATTTGACCTCAATGACCAATCCGGCAAAAAAACTAAACTTACTTTATGGTTCACGGCTGGCGATGATTCCTTCGGGTTGATGTCGAGGAGTAGACGTTTGGTGGAAGGGGTGCAAAGCTTATTAGGGGAAGGTGAGGTTTGTCATTTTCATTCCAAAGTCATGCAAAAAGAACCCCATGTAGGCGGTTCTTGGGAATGGCATCAAGATTATGGATACTGGTATAAAAATGGCTTTCTTTTTCCAGAGGCCATGATTTCGGTGATGGTTGCCCTCACGGATGCCACCATTGAAAATGGTTGTTTGCAGGTACTCAAAGGAACCCATAAAATGCAACGTTTTGAGCATCTATTTGCCGGGGAGCAGCAGGGGGCTGACATGGACTTTGTGAGGGAAGCTGAAAAGGTTTCGGAACTAGTTTACTGTGAATTGAAAGCGGGTGATGTCTTGTTTTTCCATAGCAATATTTTGCATCGCTCGGAGGCAAATTTATCGGATAAGGCTCGCTGGTCTGTCATTTCTGCCTATAATTTATCCTACAATAAGCCTTTTAGAGAAAAGCATACTTCCTGTATTGAACCCGTTCAGGTGGTCGATGATACTGCTCTTTTGGCCAGTGGCCAACGGACCGTTACACAAGCAGATTTTTTGAGTAAAGACAAAGAAATAACCTTACAAGATTTAAAATAAGATGGCTCAAGTTTGTATTCTAGGTGGTGGATTTATTGGAAGGTTTTATGCCGATTCCCTAACGGGTCGTAGAGGTAAGGACCAAGTAAGCGTAGTGTATGCCCGAAGAGAGGAAACAGCTATTCGCTTTGCGAAAGATTATCAAGTTCCGCATTTTACTACCCAAATGGAGGAGGCTATTGCGCATCCAAACAGTGAATTTGTTGTGATCGCCTTACCCAATTACCTGCATGAAGAGGCGGTTAATTTATGTGTCAAACATAAGAAGGCAGTGCTTTGTACCAAACCTCTTGGCCGAACAGCGGAAGAGGCTTTACGAATGACTCAAGCTTGTGAAAAAGCGGGAATATTTGCGGGTTATTTGGAAGACCTTTGCTATACCCCGAAATTTTTGAAATCATTAAAAACGGTACAATCGGGTGCTTTGGGACGTATTCTATGGGCCAAATCTAGAGAAACACATCCTGGTCCACATTCCGACTGGTTCTGGGATATTCAAAAAGCAGGAGGAGGTGCGGTGCTTGATTTAGGCTGTCATTGCATTGAAATTGCTCGTAATTTCATTGGAAAGGATGTTAAACCCGTGGAAGTGATGTGCTGGGCTGATACCCAAGTTAAACCGATTGATGCAGAGGATCATGCCATCGGTTTAGTGAAATATGAAAATGGGGCGATTGGTCAATTTGAGGTTTCTTGGACTTTCCGTGGAGGCATGGACTTACGCGATGAGGTCATGGGAACCGAAGGAACCATTTGGGTAAATTCATTTTTAAGAACGGGTTTTGAAATGTTTACCTCGGGTGCTGGTAAATCCTATGTAGCTGAAAAAGCAGAGAGTGATTCAGGTTGGCAGTTTCCCGTAGGAGATGAGGCGCATGAATTGGGATACACGAATATGTTCACCGACATGTTTGATGCCTATGAAAAGGGAGAAAGTCCCATGGAAACCTTTTATGATGGTTATGTCGTGAATGCTATCATTGATGCAGCTTATAGATCAGCAAAAACCAAATTATGGGAGCCTGTACAATTACCGGAATGGCGTGGACAAGTGGGTCTAAGCAAGCCCTCTGTATATCAAGAATTTGATGCAGATCATTGGTTTATCAAGGATGAAATATTGCCTAATGGCGACAAAAAAGTCATCCTGAAAGTGAAAGCTACTGGGGAAATTATTGAAAAAGAAACTTGGGTATAATGGCTAAAATCATTGTCATAGGTAGTTCTAACACGGACATGGTTATCCAGTCGGACCGACTTCCTGCCCCTGGAGAAACGGTCTTAGGTGGAACATTTTTTATGAATCCCGGTGGCAAAGGAGCTAATCAGGCAGTGGCTGCTGCCCGATTAGGTGGAGAAACCTATTTTATTACCAAAGTGGGTAAAGATGTATTTGGAGAAAGCGCTTTAAAACAATTCGCCCAAGAAGGAATACATGGTCAATTTATCTTTCAGGATGATTTACATCCTTCGGGTATTGCACTCATTAATGTAGATACGCATGGCGAAAATAGCATTACAGTTGCCTCAGGAGCAAATGCCCATTTAATGCCTCAAGACATAAAAGCGGCTGTTTCGCTCTTTCAGCCAGGGAATTGCATATTGTTGCAATTAGAAATACCCTTGGAAACTGTCATTTATTCGGTTCAACAAGCTAAACAAGCGGGTTTATCTGTCGTGTTAAATCCTGCCCCTGCTTGTGAATTGCCAGAATCGTTGTATGCCGATCTAGATATCATTACTCCCAACGAAACGGAAACCGAGTTTCTGACAGGAATCCAACCGGTGGATGAGGCTAGTTTGATACAGGCATCAGACTATTTTCTTTCTCGAGGAGTTAAACGAGTGGTGATTACACGTGGTTCACAAGGAGCTTATTGGAAAACAAAGGAAAGTTCGGGGCACATACTTGCCCAGCAGGTTGTGGCTGTGGATAGCACCGCTGCTGGAGATTGTTTCAATGGAGCTTTGGTTGTTGCACTTTCAGAAGGCCAAGATTTTGAACAAGCCATAGCTTTTGCTTGTCGAGCCGCTGCCATTTCAGTTACCCAATTAGGCGCACAAGCCTCCATGCCCAGACGAGAACAATTATGAAAAAACTCCTATTACTCTTTTTATGCATCCCTATGTTTCTAACGGCTCAGACTAAGAAACAGAAAGTCATTTTTGACTGTGATTTAGGAGATGATATTGACGATGCCTATGCTTTGGCTTATTTGTTGACCCAACAGGATAAGTTAGAAATTTTAGGAATTACTACTTGTTACGGAAGAACAGATGATCGTGCCCGTTTGGCATTAAAGATGTTGTATGAGACGGGTCAGGAACACATTCCCGTTTACATAGGGAGAAATACGTCGCATGTCGACAAAAGAGCTAATTGGTACGCTGATCAATTTTCATGGGCAAAAGGATTTGAAAAATTAAAACCCCAGTCGAAACCTGCGGCAGATTTTATCATGGAACAAATTAAAAAATACCCCAATGAAGTGGTCATATTTTCGGTAGGACCTGTGACCAATTTCGCTGATATCATACAAAAAGACCCTAAGATTTTGCAGAAAGCAAAGCATATTTATGCCATGTTTGGGTCATTTGATGTGGGTTATAATCAGAAAAAACCTATTGATGCTGAATGGAATGTCAAGGTTGATATTCCCGCCTCTAAGCAATTTGTGCAATCTGGCACTTCCATTACCTATGCGGGAACGGATGTGACTTCACAAGTGAAACTTTCGGCAGAGAATCGTCGGATTTTGAAGGAGAAAAATACACCATTGACGAATGCCTTAACGGAGCTTTACCGACTTTGGGGGCATGAAACGCCCACCTTGTTTGATCCAGTTGCCATTGCGATGTTATTGCATCCCGATTTATTTCAAACAGAAAAAAGGAATATTATGGTGGATGATCAAGGTTATACGCGTAGTACTCAGGCTAAGCCCAATGCGGTGGTTGGGATAAAAATCCAAGAAGCGAAAGTGTTGAAGATTTTGATGAATCATTATTTGAAACAATCATTTGCTAAAAAACCCTAAAACGATGAAAAAACTGTGTTTACTTCTACTTTTTATACCTGCCGTGGCTTGGTCGCAGTCCAAGAACTTCGTGCTTTCTAAGCAGACTCTTCAAGATAAAATCAAAGGAGGTTGGGCCGGGCAGACTATCGGAGTGACTTTTGGTGGACCCATGGAATTCCGATACAATGGTACCATGATTGATGCTTATCAACCCATTCCTTGGTACGATGGATACCTGAAAAAGACCATGTTAGAAAATGCGGGTCTTTACGATGATTTATATATGGATTTGACATTCGTAGAGGTGTTTGACCGCGAGGGATTGGATGCACCCATTAGTTCACATGCGAAAGCCTATGCAGAAGCAGGCTATGCCCTTTGGCATGCGAATCAAGCGGGGAGGTACAATATTTTACATGGGATGGCTGCTCCAGCCTCGGGGCATTGGAAAAACAATCCTCATGCGGATTGCATTGATTATCAAATTGAATGTGATTTTGCAGGATTAATGTCGCCCGGAATGCCCAATGTCGCGTCTAAAATTTCAGATAAAATTGGCCATATCATGAATTATGGCGATGGCTATTATGGCGGAGTATTTTTGGGCGCCTGTTATACTTTGGCATTTGTTTCGAACAATATTCCTTACATTATCCAAGAGGCATTAAAAACCATTCCAAAGCAAAGTGCTTATTATCAATGCATTTCTGATGTGGTTCGTTGGCACAAACAATACCCTAGCGACTGGACCAAAACTTGGTTAGAAGTGCAGAAAAAATGGGCACAAGATATTGGTTGCCCAGATGGGGTTTTCGCACCGTTTAATATAGATGCGACAGTAAATTCTGCTTATGTGGTGATAGGTCTATTGTATGGCCAGGGAGACTTTAGCAAAACCATGGAAATCACGACACGCTGTGGGCAGGATGCCGACTGTAATCCTTCCTCAGCGGGAGGAATTTTAGGTACCATGTTAGGTTATGATAAGATACCGGCTTATTGGAAACAAGGGTTAAAGGAAGCGGAGGATATCGATTTTAAATACACAAGTACCTCCTTATCTGATGTATACAGTATTGGTTTTAAGCATGCATTGCAAAACATTCAGAGGAATGGAGGAAAGATTGTTGGAGATCAGGTATATATTCCACAGGAGGCGCCCAAGACCGTGGCATTTGAGAAGAGTTTTGATGGAGTATATCCAACGCAGAAAATCGGCGTGGGCAAAACACTAAAAGATGAATACCAATTTGAGTTTACAGGGAAGGGATTTGTTTTAAGGGGTGAAACGGCGAAATGGGCATCTAATTCTAGTCATACCTTTGAAATGGAAGTATATGTGGATGGTAAACTGATGGAGAAGGCGCTTTTGCCTACGGCCTTTACGACGCGCCGACATGAATTAACTTGGAATTACGATTTGTTTCCAGGTAAACATCGGGTACGTTTGAAACTGTTAAATCCAGTGGAGGGACTTGAGCTTAAAATGATGGATGTGATTGTCTATGATGCACCATCCAAGCGAGTAACAGATACTCATTTTTATCGATTGGGTAATTTGAAATAAATCTAAATCCTACTTCTATGTTCATCATTGATGATTACCTAACAGCGGTTTTATTATGCGTGGTCACCATGCTTTGTTGGGGTTCTTGGGCAAACACCCAAAAGCTCGCTAGCAGTCATTGGCGTTTCGAATTGTTCTATTGGGACTATGCTTTGGGTATTTTGATTTCGTCAATTTTATTGGCTTTTAGTTTGGGGAGTGTGGGTGATGAAGGACGAAGTTTTATGCCTGATTTAAACCAAGCAAGTCAAGAAAACCTTTTTTCAGCATTTCTGGGAGGAGTAATATTTAATGCTGCTAACATTTTATTAGTAGCTGCCATATCCATTGCTGGCATGTCGGTGGCCTTCCCGGTAGGCATAGGAATTGCTTTGGTGTTAGGTGTTTTAGTGAATTATTTGGCTTCGCCACAAGGCAATCCACTCTTGATATTGGGTGGGGTTGCGCTGATATCTTTAGCTATTATTTTGAATGCGAGAGCTTACAAGCAATTGAATGAAGGAGCAGAAAAATTATCCACCAAAGGATTGATTTTGTCGGTAATTAGTGGATGCTTAATGGGCCTATTTTATAAGTACGTGGCAGCTTCCATGGCCACCAATTTTGTTGATCCTGAAATGGGTAAGTTAAGCCCTTATACAGCTTTAGTTCTATTTTCGGTCGGTATTATGGCCAGCTCATTCGTATTCAATACTTGGCAGATGAAAAAACCGTTTTCGGGCGAAGCCGTTTCCTTTCAAGAGTATTTTCAAGGATCTTTTCAAGATCATCTGATGGGTATATTAGGAGGTGGAATTTGGTTTATCGGCATGGCACTGAGTATTTTGGCATCCGAAAAAGCAGGCCCTGCCGTGTCCTATGGCTTGGGTCAAGGTGCCACGGTGGTAGCGGCAATTTGGGGCATTTTTATTTGGAAGGAATTTGCCCAAGCTAAGCCTTCTACTCGAATGATGCTTAATTGGATGTTATTATTTTATATTGTCGGGTTGGCATTGTTGATTGTGGCGAAGTAGCGATTTTATGTTGATTTGTTAGGACCAGGTATAATTTTACCTATTGCTTCATCGTATTATAACCTACAAGATTATTCTGGCATGAAGCATTTGATTTTTCTTATTGGTATTGGAATGGTTTTTTTATCTTGTAGAAATTCTTCTACAGATCTTATAGACCCATCTGACCTTAAGATTAAAGCCGGATACATTTGTGGATGGGGTTCAGGGATAGACACCTTGGAGATTACGAACCAAACAGTAAGGTATGTGTATTATATTCCTCGTCAATCCATGCAGGCACAAATTTCCAAAACTAGGAAACTGTCTGATCAGGAATGGGTAGATATTAGGAAGGCGCTTAATTGGTCCCAGTTTAATTCATTATCATATAAAACCTGTAACGTCTGCTTTGATGGTTGTGATGAGTGGATAGCTGTTCAAAATGGGGCTTTATCTCATCAAATCACCTTCACCCGAGGATTGAAAATTGACACCATTAATGCGTTACAAGCTAAGTTAGCTCAGTTGAAAGCAGAATTTGCCCCATGAGTTTTTTAAGCGATTAATATGCTGATTAATTCATTTTTACTTTGATAAATTATTTGGAGCTCAAAAACAATTGATGAGCAAAGGGGGTGAATGCTGTTATATAAACCGAAGGTGCTTGTGCAAAAGCTAAGGCTCCTCTAAGGTGAATGTTTTTATGCTCAGCTCTACCTGGTCCAAAGCGTATGCTATCATCACCTAGGGTGTATTTTCCTTCAGGTTCTTTCAATAAATAGGTATTGTTTTCTTTTCCACTAGGGATAACACCTTCGAAACGGCCATCGCCGCGGAAAATCAATTCCAAACTTACCGGCACACCATCGGTGCCTTTCATGTGGATATCAATCATCAATCCTCCATCCCTTTCTTTTATTTGAATTCGGGTTTCCAGATATTGAACTTCACTTTGCTGCCGATTACTTCGAGGCATTTTTTCCCAATCTCCATCGGGAGCGATTTGCTCTTTTTGATGCGGTTGAAAATAAGGGCCATCTAGTTTCTGCTGCAGCACCCAGGTGTCTCCATCCTGCTGGATTTCATGGGATTGAAACTGGCCTTTACCAAAAAAAGAAGCCGCCAAGCGAAGCCCCTGCAAAGTAGCATTTCCATGCTGGAAAGTTAAGAAATTGGGATTATTGACTAGAATGGTAGAATCCCATCGATTTCTTCTGATTCTAAGGATGCCAGAGTAGGGGAAAGACTTAACATAATTGATCGGAATGTTGTTTCCTTCAGGTAATTCTTGCCATAAAAATGGCTCTTCCAGAAAGTTTTCAATATGTGTACCAATTCTTGGGAAATAAGCTTTTTCAATCAGTCGGCACATTGCCGCAAAGCGAGGATTTTTATCTAGGATAGCCAGGTAACGGTAGCCATAATAGTAATTCTCAAACATGCTGATTCCTCCTTTGTCTTGTCGGTTTGAAGCATCAGTTACTACCTCCATGTTAGGATGAACATAGTACAAAGTCATTTCTAGATTTTTTCGAATGACATCCAGAAGTTCTGGTTTTTTAAATACTTGGTAAACGGCTAGGAGGGCTTTGTTGATAATGGCAGAATATATACCCGCACTTTTTTCGGTATATTGTCCATCGGGATCTAGGTCAATATGCTCTTGGAGCCATTGTTCTGCCCTTGCTTTGTATCTTGGGTCAGGCCAAATTTTGTAAAGATGGGCCAAAGCTCCCGAAACTACCCAGCGATGATTGGGTGTGTGAATTCCGCCTACAATCAGTGATTCCCCGCAACGCTTTAAAAATGTTTCTAAGGGTTTCATGAGGGAAGTATAGCGATTATCAGCATTATTTTTTTGTAATAAAAGATAGGCTACACTCAGTTTTTCAACCACAAAAGCTGTGTCTGGTGTGGAGTGAAAATTGGTACTTAATAAATCAATGGTCCCATCAGCATGTTGCATCTTCAAAAGGCATTGACAGGCTTGTATGGCCTTTTCTACATGTGTTTGGGATTGGTAAAGGCTAGACTCTGGACTGGTAACCGCACAGGCTACTTTTACGATATAATATCCCGTGGTTTGAGGATTGGGAATATCGTCCCCGTCTCGGAAACCACCCAAATAGCGGTGTTGGGTTTCGCTAATTCTCAGAGCCTCATAACGTGAAAAGTCTTGATCATTTTGGTGAATGATTTTGACTAGCCAAGCAGGCTTTTCCTCTTTTAAATGGCTGGCATAGGCCCAATTTGTCCAGGATAGAGCTCCCATGCTCATAGCTCCTATATGCACAAACTTTCTTCTTTTCATGCGCTTATTTTTGGCGAGAGATTTTTTGGTATTCTAGGGCAAACATGATGAAAGAGCCAATGCCGAAACCCTGACCTTCTACGATGGGCCTGCCATAATAATAATCTTTCATGCCAACACAGGTTCCGCCTGAGACTCTGCTTGGACATAAATAGGGGCCTTTGGGTTGAACAAGGCTGTGTTTTTTCAGACCTCGATAGGCTAAATCTATGGAAGGTAAATATTCCTGGGCTTTTAGGATTCCTAATTCTATGCCTTTGGCCATGGAATAGGCAAACATGGCGGTACATGAACTTTCTTCCCAGTTTTTGGCATCTTGTGGATATAACAGGAGTTGGTACCAATGCCCTGTTTGTTTATTTTGTAAAGAGGGTAAGGTATGCATCATGGCTAAGAATTCATTTTTTAGTGGTTCATAGTAGTTTGACTTGGGACTAATGCTACTTAGCACATCCACTAAAGTCATAGCGACCCACCCGTTGGCACGTCCCCAATATTCACTACTTTTTCTAGTCTTTTTATCAGGCCAGCCGACTACACTGCAGCCATCATCATAATCTTGGTCATCGTCATCCAAAGCATGTACCCAAAGTCCAGTGGTGGGATTAGCGAGTGATTGGCTATGAGATTTAATTTGGCTGTAAACATGGGCCAAATATTTTTCCTCTCCGGTGGCGCGGTACATTTCCATGAGAAACATTTGGAGCATATAGACTGTATCATCCCATAACTCTACGGTTTCTGTTCTATGGGAAATTCCGCCGTTTTTTGATCTTGGGGCATTGAGGTAATCTTGATAAATGGCCTGTGCTTTTAGTTTGTATTTTTCCTCTTTAGTGACACGAGCCAAAAATGCCATTCCAATTCCTGATGCAATAGCATTTGGATGTTTTCCGTTAGCCACATCGTAGGTTTTATCCATGGCTGTTCGGATATACTGCAGGTATTTGTACTTCTCATCGGTAGGTTTTGTTTCGTACAAATGAATCAATGAATTAAGAAATGTCGCCTGTCCCCAATCCCATGTATATTTTTCAGCGGGCATATAAACTTCTCGACCGTATCGATCTAGGGAATCTATCCAAGTTTGCGCTTGCGTGCTGGAAAAAGTTAGGTAAAAGAAAATGCTGAGGAATACAATTCTTCTCATCGCTTAATCATCGTTTAAAAGGTTTAGAGCATAAAAAAGGGAAAATGTTGGATTAATTCTCCAACATTTTCCCATCAATATAATTATTTAAATCCTTAATTCTGTTTAACAAACTATATAAATAGTTATATGAGATAGATTGTTAGGATTTCTTTCTTTTTTTCATGACCAAACTATCCGCAGGATAATGAGCTTTGAGACTATCCATTTGTGCCTTTGCCCAGCTAATTAACACTTCTCTTTGTTCTTGGCTTAGATTGGCTTCTTTATGTAGGCCAAAGTAGGTGTAAGATTCTAGTGGCATTTCTTTTTCCTCCACTGTTTCAACGATTTCTTCCAGCTTATGATTCTGCACCGCGATAGGTAATTTGGTAAAACTTGACAGGTTCAAATGCTTTTTCCCATCATTGATGTGGTGTGTTAAGAAAAAGCCAACGGGTTGGAAATTGGAATACCAAGGGTAGGTACTTTTATTGGAATGGCAGTCGTTGCAAGCTACTTTCAGGATTTGATTCACATTTTCTGGGACTAGGTATTTAGTCGAGATGGAATAGGTCTCATCATTGGATTCATTTTTTTCCTGGTGAATGAATTGAATCCCAACTAAGATGATAATTAGGGCTAAGAGGATTTTCTTTTTCATGAATTTTAGGGATAAATATGTGGCCTAAATTTTTATTTAATGAATTTAAGCATTGTTTTCTTTTTAAAATACGGTAGGTGCTTAAATCTTTTACTATTTTGTGCATGCCTGAGAGAATAATATGTCCCTAGGTACGTTGTCAATTCATAAATTTCTCTGGATTTTCTGTTAATCGGTTTGTGTCGAGAAGTTGACAAATTTAGATATTTGGCTAAATTAATAAATACAGTAATTAAAATGACCCCATGTCTATTCAATTAAAAGGAATCATTCATTGGATACAGATTTAAGATCAATTTGGTGTGCCAAATCCAGGGATTTTTCTTAGATTACCATGACAACCCCAAATGACATTTTCATATGCCAAATAAAAACATAAATAGAAATAATTCATTTTTAAAGGATATCCTGCTCATTATTACAGGTATTTTTTCTGCTTCATTTGGTTTTAAAGGGTTTTTATTGACGAATCATTTCATTGATGGTGGAGCTACAGGTATCTCTTTATTGTTGACGAACGTTACGAAATTGCCACTTGCTTTTTTATTGATCATCATCAATATTCCTTTTGTCCTTTTGGGATTGCGGGTAATGGGTAGGACTTTTGCCATTAAAACAGCCTTTGCTATTTCGGGTCTAGCGGCTGTGGTGGCCTTTATTCCCTTTCCAGATGTGACGAGTGATAATTTATTGGTGGCTCTTTTTGGTGGCTTTTTTCTAGGAGCGGGAATTGGATTAACTATTCGTGGGGGAGCGGTGATTGATGGAACCGAGGTTTTAGCCATTTATTTAAGTAAGCGTTTGGGGACCACTATTGGGGATATCATCATTGGATTGAATGCCTGCATATTTTTGGCCGCAACCTATTTTTTATCGGTGGAAATAGCTCTCTATTCCATGGTGACATATTTATCAGCCTCTAAAACACTGGATTTTTTCCTTGAAGGTTTTGAAGAATATATGGGAGTTACCATTATTTCTACCAGACATGGCGCAATCAAAGATATGATTCAAAAAGAATTGGGTAGAGGATTTACCGTATATTCTGGAAAGAAAGGGTATGGGAAAAAGGGTGAATCAGAGCATGTCGATATAGTATATACGATTGTTACCCGATTGGAGTTAAATCGATTGAATAATGCCATTGAGCAAATTGATAAGGATGCTTTTGTGGTGATGTCTAGCGTTAAGGATACCAAAGGTGGTATGATAAAACAACGCCCATTAAAGCATTAACAGGATGCTTCTGTTTTATGGCTAATTGTTCGAAGTCAGGATCTTTGGAAGATTTTTAAATACCTTTTTTTGGGCCATAAAAAAAGGAATAAACTTACTATTTTGAACGAATCAAAAACAGAAAGAAACTCCTTTTTCGTTTGTCATGAAGAACACGGAGCAAGTCCGGAACACGGAGTAGTCCGTGTTTGCTGATCAAAATTATATTTTATGTTTTGAATCACATTCAAATAGTCTAAAAAATGTATGTGCTTCATGACAAATGTCAAGATCAGGTCTAGGTCAAATCAACTTTTATGAGCGTATTCTTGGGCTAAACGACTAAATGTTTCAGGTCTCATTCCTAAAAATTCAGCGATGTATTTATTCGGTATTCTGTTGATACTTTCCGCGTATCCTGATTGTAAAAAAGCCTCATACCGTTCTTTAGCATTGGGTATTCGGGAAATATACACCCTTTCTTCAGCTGAGACAAGGTAGAATTCGAACAAGGATCGATAGATGATTGACATGTCTGGAAAGTGTTTCAAACAGTATTGTAAATCATCGTAATGTAATGCTTCTGTTTGGGTGGCCTCCAAAGCCTGAATGTTTTCTTTACAAGGAGTTCTCATGAAAAAGCCTGAAACGGAGGTGAATACATGATTTTCCCAATCTACCCATTGTGTAATCTCTTTGCTTCCGTGCTTATAAAACCCTCTTACTAGTCCTTTTTTAATCAAATGTAATTCATGGAAGGGTTCTCCTGCCTGACAAATCATTTCACCCTTTTTGAAATTATAGCTTCTCATGTGGGCAGAGAAGTAGTCCTTCAGGTCCTTAGAGATGGGAATGATGGAATTAAAAAAAATGAGACTGTATAAATTTTTAGGAGTAGGATGGCTCATATTATCAATGGACCGTATAGGTTTTTTAAAATCTACAGTACTTTAAAAGCAAACTGTTTTAAAGTAAGAACTAATTATTCTAAATAAAAAAAGATTTGAACAGATTTTTCCATAAATAAAAAAACGAGGACCATGAGCCCTCGTTTTTTTTTGATTGATGAAATCCTTACTCTCTAATTAGAGGTTCTATTGATAAATACATAAGATGAGATATTTGGTTTAGCACCAAAGAAATCAACAATGTAATAGTAAACCCCATCAGGGAGTTTTTTATCTAAGGTAAATAGATTGTTAGGAGAGCTTTCTCCACCCCAATCGTTTTTATAATTTTCAATCTCGAAAACTAAATCACCCCAGCGATTATAGATGGACAATCTATTCTGGTAATTGAATATTCCAGGAATGATCAATTTGTCATTTAATCCATCCCCATTAGGAGATATACCTTGTGGCACAAAGGTGTTACAAGTATCAGGATCTAAACGATTTGGTATACCATCTTTATCACAGTCTGGCATAGCTCCATAATTTAAATCATCCTCCAAAAGATCTGGTATGCCATCGTTATCATCATCTGGGTCTAGATAATCATAGATTCCATCTTTATCGGTATCTAATGGGCTGAACAAGCTACTTCCAGCGCCAGCACTATCTGGGGTACCATCGTTATCACTATCTAAATCGCGGAAATCTGGAAGGCCATCTCGATCAGTATCCACAGGATTATTAGGATTTTTCCCTACTTCAATGATATCAGGAATGCCATCATTATCACTATCTAAATCGCGGTAATCTGGAATACCATCTTTATCAGTATCGATAGGTTTGTTTGGATCCGCTCCAGCTTCCACTTTGTCAGGAATGGAATCATTGTCAGAATCTAGATCACGGAAATCAAACATACCATCTTTGTCTGTATCATATGGTGTAGCAGGATTTGGCCCTACTTCTACTTTATCAGGAATAGTGTCATTATCAGAGTCCACATCCATATAATCTGGTATACCATCTTTATCAAAATCAGATGGAACCATTGGATCATTTCCAACTTCAAGGCTATCCAATATGGTATCATTGTCTGAATCAGTATCCCGGTAATTGGGAATTCCGTCTTCATCAGAATCTAATGGTTTATTGGCATCAGAACCTAATTCCAAAAGATCCAAAATACTATCATTGTCAGAATCAGTATCCAAGTAATCTGGTTTACCATCTTTGTCGGTATCCACTGGATTATTTGGATCATTACCTGCCTCAAACTTATCAGAAATGCCATCACCGTCCGAATCTGTATCTCTGAAATCGAAATATCCATCTTGGTCAGTATCTATTGGGTTAGAGCCACTGATACCCACCTCAACCTTATCAGGAATACCATCATTATCAGAATCTAAATCAAGATAGTCCTCAATACCATCTTTATCACTGTCTAATGGTTTGAAGCCTACTCCACCACCCTCAATTCGGTCAGGAATACTATCTCCATCTGAGTCAAGATCTAAGTAATCAGCTATGCCATCTTTATCCGTATCAATAGGATTTTTAGGATTAGCACCTGCTTCATATTTATCCAATATACCATCTCCATCAGAATCGGTATCACGGTAATTTGCTAATCCATCTTTGTCAGAATCTAATGGTTCACTTGGATTGCTTCCTGCTTCAATGGCATCCGGAATTCCGTCCCCGTCAGCGTCAAGATCTTCAAAATCTCGAATGCCATCTTTATCTGTATCTATAGGATTATCGCAAGTTACACTCTCTACTTTATCGGGTATTCTATCTCCATCTGAGTCTAAGTCACGGAAATTAGGGATATCATCACCATCCATATCCCCTCCTAGTTCAAGTTTATCGGCTATACAATCATTATCTGAATCTAAGTCTAAGAAGTCAGGAGATCCGTCTTTGTCGGTATCAATGACCGCCACATATTGTCCACGATCATCCCAGCCATCGTCATTATCATCCATTTTATTTTCACAAGTAGCGCACTTGTTTTTACCTTCCCATGCATCTAGAATACCATCTCCATCAGAGTCTAAATCAAGGTAATTGGAAATACCATCTCCATCATTATCCCGATCACGTTCGTCGGAGTCACCTAACCAATCTCCATCTGAATCTTTATCTCTGTAGTTTGGTTTACCGTCTTTATCAGGGTCTCCTGTAAGTTCAACGCTATCGTTGATACCATCTCCATCAGAATCCACATCTAGATAATCAGGAGTTCCATCCTTATCTGTATCTGGAATTGGAGCTGGATTGGATTCAAGGAAATCAGCCAAACCATTTCCATTGGCATCTGGTAAAGAACCATTGATGTCTACCCGGCCATCATAATTGCTATCAATAACCCCGCGAGAACTGTTAGTAGCTTCCCAAGCATCCATGATTCCGTCATTGTCAGAATCCATATCCAAATAATTTGGAGTACCGTCGCCGTCGGTATCTACAGTTCTTTCCATAGAGTCAAGGATACCATCATTGTCCGAATCTAGATCTAAGTAATTGGCATCACCATCTCCATCGGAGTCAATATTCTTTTCAATGATGTCTAAAATACCATCTCCATCAGAATCTGGATCTTGATAATTTGGAATACCGTCACTGTCGAAGTCTTGGCAATTGCCGGTACCTGTGTATCCACCGTAGCACTCCATGTCGTTGGTAATGCCATCCCCATCACAATCTCCCATAAAGTAGCGTTGGTATCCTGCAGATCCTTTAGCAGGTACGAAACCTGGAATACCTCCTACACAGGAGTTCAATGGTGCGGTATCATATCCGTTTGACGTACCATCTCCATCACAGTCTGCATCTTTCCAAGCTTGGGTAGTTTTGGAGATTACTTGGCTAGCTAATAAATATGAGCAAGGATCATTTTTATCCGTTCCATCTTTCTCTTCATTGTCATCAGTCACCCCATCGCCATCAGTGTCGTCTGCCACGACAACAATATTTTCAGCTTTTGTACCAGTTCCCGTACTTGGAGTGAAGGTAAATCCTCCGCTACCAGATCCTCCTTGATAGGTAATTCCTAAAAGAGAGAAGTCTGCTACTCCATTCACAAAGTCGTTTGAACTAGCTAATTTAATGGTACCAGAAAGACCTGTTACACTGCCTGTTAAATTATTCACAACTATGGTAATGTTGTTTTGCGATGCATCAAAATTCGTCACCACATTACCATATTGGTCTAGAGCTTTCAAAGTACCAACCAATGGTTGTCCAACGATTTGCTGCGGTGCTAAGGTTACTTCTAATTTGGTGAATGTAGAATGCACTACTTCCACTTGTAGTTCCCCTTCTTTTGGAGTATTAATGGTTCCATCGGTTGCCGAAATAGTAGCTGTTTCCGCTTTATATAAAATAATACTTGCACTAGCTGTACCGTTGGTGAAGGTTAGATTTACGGTACTTCCAAACTCCGTCATTGTACTCAAAGTGGAATTTAAACTAATGTTGTTGGATCCAGGGGTTTGTACTACTGTGTTCCCTGTTGCCGTGGCATTGATGTTCACTATGGTTGGTGAAGAGCTAGTAGTTTTTTTAGCTGTTTGATTTAGCACGATAACACCACCACTATTAGAACTTGTGTTCACATTTGTAGGACCTACACTTGGCTTATAGGTATCAGAAGCAGCAGTAGCACCCGTGAAAGTAATCGGCTTGACTCCAGCTATGGTTGGAACTACATTATTATATTGGTCATAGGCAAGAATAGTGATTGTTTGGGCAGTACCAGCCTCCTGCCGTGTTAAACCTGTAATGAAAAAGCGATAAAGTGGACCAGGGCTCACTGTAAAGGCATTACTATCTCCCACTTTACCATTTGCATTGGAACCCGCACCTGAACCAGTGGCACGTAAAACTATACCTGATTCGGCTTTATTGTATTTTAAACCTGAAATGGTGATTGAGCTTGTTCCCGATAAAATGGTTCCAGTATAAGTTCCTGCAATGGTTCCAGTACCTGTTTTAACTGTAATGGTGATGGTAGTGTTGGCAGTAGCTAAAACAGCGTTGTTATTATCATCCGTTAAGGTAGCGGTGATCGTTTGATCAGTACCTGCAACATAGTTGTTAATTGTACTTAATTTGATTTTTGAACCCGTTCCTGCACTTACAGCAAAGGCGTTGGAATTACCAATTTTACCATTGGTATTACCTGAGCTAGTACCAGTTGCCTTTATTTCTACCCCAGTTTCTACCTTATCATAGGTAATCCCACTGATGGTAATACTGGAACTTCCACTGGCCAAAGTTCCACTCACTGTACCTCCCAAATTACCTGTTCCTGTTTTTACACTAAAGGTAACAGTGGTAGTCGCATCAGCATTTACTAGATTATTATTGGCATCCACTAAGGTAGCAGTAGCAGAGAATGTGCTATTGGCTATCATGTCTGCAATGTTCGAGATGATAAAGCGGTTAGCACTACCAGCCACTACAGCAAAGGCATTGGAATTGCCTGTTTTACCATTTACATTACCTGAACCCGAACCAGTAGCGGTTAATTCTACCCCTGTTTCTGCCTTGGTGTAGGTAACACCCGAAATGGTTACTGCACTACTTCCCGAAGTGATGGTACCTGTTAAAGTACCACCTAATGTACCTGTTCCTGTTTTACGAGTCAAGGTCACTGTACCATTGGCTGTGGCATTGACAGCATTACCATTATCATCTGTTAATGTTACTGTAACGCTGAACCCGGTGCCAGCAGTTTGTTGCCCGATGTTAGAAACAACTAATTTAGAAGCCGTACCTACACCGGTAGTAATGTTAGAAGTAGTACCCGTTAAGCTAGTATTATCAGTGGCCGTAATGGTAGTCGTAGTACCAGAAACTGTATGTGAAGTAAATGTTACAGTAGCAGTACCGTTGGCATCGGTTGTACTAGTTGCCGAAGAGAAAGAACCATTGGCATCGCTCTTGGACCAAGTGATGGTTTTACCCGAAGTGCTTACTGGGTTATTGTTGGCATCGACTAATTGAGCGGTGATGGTTACGGTACCCCCAGCGGTAGGAGAAGAAGAGCTGCTTGTTACGATGTATTTGCTAGCTGCTCCAGCTACTACGGTAAATGCATTGGAATTGCCTGTTTTACCACTTACATTACCTGAACCTGAACCAGTAGCGGTTAATTCAACTCCTGTTTCTGCCTTGGTGTAGGTTACACCCGAAATGGTTACTGCACTGCTT
>NZ_SDHY01000050.1 GCF_004118285.1 Aquirufa rosea
GAGATTGGTTAGGAGATAGTGATGAGCGTGATGGAGATAATGATGGCGATGGTATTCCAAATTACCTTGACTTAGATTCAGACGGCGATACTATTCCAGATGCTTGGGAAGGAAAGAACAAGTGTGCTACTTGTAATAACTTAAACGACGGAAATGGAGACGGCTGGGATGATCGTGGACAATATGCTCCAGTAATTGATACTGATAAAGACGGTACTCCTGACTTCTTGGATTTAGATTCAGATAATGATTGTA
>NZ_SDHY01000051.1 GCF_004118285.1 Aquirufa rosea
TGGTCACTGTATTACCATAAGCATCTTGGGCGGTAAGGGTATTCGTTCCGGTGAATGCCGAACCATTGGTCTGTGGACTGGCTAAACTTACCGCCAGTTTACTGAAGGTAGTTGGACTCACCGTCACATTCAAAGTTCCTCCTGTATTCGAGTTGATCGTTCCGTCTGTGGCATTGATGGTCGCTGACTCGGCTTTGTACAAGGCCATGCTTGCTGTCGCCACACCCTCAGTGAAAGTCAAACTAGTGGCTG
>NZ_SDHY01000052.1 GCF_004118285.1 Aquirufa rosea
GAGATACCCCAGCTGTTTGTGTTCCAGTTCCTGTAATCACCAATCGCGTAGCTGCTCCTGCATTAATCTGTACCGAACCACTCGTTACCGCTGTACCACTCTGTGGGGTAAAGGTAAAGGTGCCTGTGCCTACTGTTCCTGTGTAAATCAACTTCGTACTCAAGTTGGCTACACCACTCACAAAGTCACCTGCGCCTGTCAATTTATTTGTGCCCGACAAGCCAGAAATACTTCCTGTCAGACTGGTCG
>NZ_SDHY01000053.1 GCF_004118285.1 Aquirufa rosea
ATCGATCTTTGATGTAAGTGGTGATAAATTGGTGCTTAAAAGGGGAATTGAGTATATTCGTAAATAAGTTAAAGTGTTAGAAATAAATGGCTTAGATTCTATCGGTTCGATAGGTCGTAGCCTCCACTTTCAACTCGAACTTCGAGTAAGTAATTCGCCCAGCCCCATAAAGGGGGTCTGGGCTTTTTCTTTCCCCGTACCATCTCAAAAGGGGCTCAGATGCTTGTCTGACATAGGTTTCATGAATT
>NZ_SDHY01000054.1 GCF_004118285.1 Aquirufa rosea
GTGCTTCTTCCTACGCTTGGAACAATGGCATCACCAATGGTACAGAATTTACCGCTACCGAAACTAAAACCTATACCGTAACGGGTACGGATGCCAATGGTTGTACCAATACGGCCACTTCCATTGTCACCGTAAATACTTTACCTACCGTTACTGCCACTCAAAACCAAACCGTTTGTGCAGGTGCTAAAGTAACTTTATCAGGTTCAGGTGCTTCTTCCTACGCTTGGAACAATGGCA
>NZ_SDHY01000055.1 GCF_004118285.1 Aquirufa rosea
CCTGTGCCTACTGTTCCTGTGTAAATCAACTTCGTACTCAAGTTGGCTACACCACTCACAAAGTCACCTGCGCCTGTCAATTTATTTGTGCCCGACAAGCCAGAAATACTTCCTGTCAGACTGGTCGTCACCGTTACATTATTCGCACTCGCATCAAAGCTTGGTACCGTGTTTCCGTAAGCATCTTGTGCTGTCAAGGTATTCGTACCCGTAAAGG
>NZ_SDHY01000056.1 GCF_004118285.1 Aquirufa rosea
TAGAAGCCGTACCTACACCGGTAGTAATGTTAGAAGTAGTACCCGTTAAGCTAGTATTATCAGTGGCCGTAATGGTGGTCGTAGTACCAGAAACTGTATGTGAAGTAAATGTTACAGTAGCAGTACCGTTGGCATCGGTTGTACTAGTTGCCGAAGAGAAAGAACCATTGGCATCGCTCTTGGACCAAGTGATGGTTTTACCCG
>NZ_SDHY01000005.1 GCF_004118285.1 Aquirufa rosea
CTGAGCCAGGATCAAACTCTCCATTGTAAATATTCTTTGGATGTTTGACTTGCTCTTATATATAATAAGAATTGTCTTTATCCTTGTCTTGAATGCTATTCTTTACTCTTCATAACTAACTTAAATAATTATGAACTTTTTCCTTTTATCAACACGTCAAAGAACTCTTTGTACTTACATTAACCTTAAATCACTCAAAAACTTGAAGACAAAAAAATTCGAAACTTAAAGTTTCGTATTCTTTTTTTTCTTATTCGCTTTTAAGCCATAAAGCCTCTCGTACTTCGAACAACTACCGTTGTAGTCGCTAAATCGGAGTGCAAAGATGTAGGTTTATTTTCCTTATTCCAAATCATTGCACAAAAAAATTATACCCCACCGCCTAATTCATTGAAACACAAGGAGAAAAAAATGAAGAAAATTTAGCCTGATGGAACTAATGAAGAATTTTTAATAATATTGAGCCCAATACCTTAACCCTAATAATTAATACCTCATGTTAAATCATCTCCCCCAGGAGGAATTCACCCTCCGTGAATTGGAAATCATTCGGCTCATTCAACTAGGATTTACCTCTCAAGAGATCGCTCAGCAATTGCATATCTCCGCTTTTACCACCAAGAAACATCGTGAAAACATTGCCAAAAAGATTGGCAGTCATGGAAAAAAAGAATTCAGAAGATTCATTCGAAATTTTAAAATTTAAATACATCATAAGTAAATCTCTACCTATAAAAAACAGAAACTCATCAAAAATAGGAGAAAAATAGGACTTCTTTCCCTACAAAAGAAGCTTAAATATCCATGAGCTTTACATCAAGTTGGCCAAGCTTGGTGAATCCCGAAAAACCCATAAAGAGTAGGGGGAATTAATTACTATTTGTTCAAATGAACTTGACAAGAAACTACGCAAAACTTCAAAAGGTAATGGCTATTGCAATCCTTATTGGGCTTGCAGCCATATCAACCAAATCCAAAGGTACTAGTTTATATTTTGCCCAATGTTGTACTGCAACCATAAAACTTGAAAATAGGGATGTAACAATCTCAGTTACAAAATGTAGAACGACACTTATTGATGCTTGTGATGCTGCTTACAGAGAAGTGCGAAAAGCCGCTATAGCTCTGGGGGAATAATTTTCGAAAATGATGATTATCAGGGTAATCCAAATTGAAGATTATCCTGATAATATATTAAGTACAAATTATAATTAACTCTAAATGAAAATGAGAATAATAGTCATAACTCTATTTTTCACCCTTTGGGGGATTAAATCTCTAGGACAAAATTCAGAAATCAATGTAGTTTATAGTCTATTCAAAGGAGGCGATATTATCAATTTTGATGTGAAAATATTCGACGATTTTTCCACTTATAAAGCTCAAGAAGCAAATGTAAATAATCTAAATGATATTACATTGAACGTCACAACACCAGGAGGTTACATCTTTGAAAAAATTAAAAAAGAAAATAAACTCTATTATTCCGAGTCAATAATGACAAAACGCTTTTATGTTGTTGATTCATTACATCCGATGAAATGGAAAATAGGAAAAGAAATAAAATCAATTCTTGGATACCCTTGTCAAAAGGCACAAACACATTTCAGAGGTAGAGACTATTTTGCTTATTTTACTAAAAAAATACCCGTAAACAATGGTCCATATAAGTTTGGGGGACTACCTGGTTTAATTCTTGAAGTATATTCAACAGATGAAGAAATAAAATATTTAGCGAAAAGCATCAATTTTTCTAAAAACACAATTAACCATATTCCTTCATATACAAAGTATCATAGTAAATACATTTCTCACCTAGATTTTGTTTCAATATATATAACTACTTGGAAAAGTATTATTGCCAAGCTCAAATCAAGAGCTGAAGATCATATTCCTGGAGATGAAAACTACATTAAAAGCAATGAAATTGAAATTAAATATCCAGCATTACAGCTAGGAAGGGGTATAAATTTAAACGATTAGGTGTTTATAAGCGGATAAACAAACTGCCTAAAATGACTGACAAGGGCAATTCATACAAAACAATTTTGGGGGTCATAGGGATTGTTTTTATAGGTTTATCATTCAATTGTCTTTCACAAAATCCTAAAATCAATGCCAAAATTTTGGATGGAAGAACTGGTAAAATGATACTTCAGGGTATAGCTATCGTGGAGGATTCACTTGAAAACCATATCAATTTCACTCAAATAGAAAATGGATTTCTTTCTATTGAAATTCCTAAGAATATAAGTATAAGGCTGACTGTAAATTCCTTAGGATATCAAAGCTATTGCCAACAATTTCAAGATCAAGAGACAATTAGGAATCTCCATCTAATTTGCCTCCAGCCGGACACAACCTATCTGTTGGAAGAGGTTTATGTTAAAGCAAAACCTATTTATCAAAATCAAGATACATTACTATACAAAGTTCAAGCACTAAAACTTCCCGGTGACCAAAAAATTGAAGATTTACTTAAGAGGCTACCTGGAATTACGGTGGATGAATATTCAGGCAAAATAAAATATAAAAATAAGAGAATCCAGACAGTACTATTAGACGGGGAAAACTTGTTAGACCAAAATTATAGCCTAGCCACTAAAAACATTGCCATTGATGATATAGATGAAGTTCAAGCCATTGAACATTTTACCGAGAATTCAATTATTAATAACTTGGGCAGCTCAGAAGAGGTTGCCTTAAATCTAACTTTTAAGAAAAAATTTACCTTGTCTAATTCCAGCAATATAGATGCAGGAATCATAGAAAGTTCACTTAACGCACTTCAAATTAAAAATAATACATTAATCAATACACCAAAAATCAAAAGTATCATCAATGGCTCTTTTAACAATATCGGAAACAATAACTCCAGCATAGAATTTTCCAATGTTAATTCTGATATTGCCACTTACTCCTTTCTACCTGAAAAATTAATTCCATTTGGCCCCTCCTTTTTAAATTCGGATTTACAAAAAACGAATCGAAATAATCAACTTCAATTAGAGCTTAACTCAATCTTTAAACTTCATAATAAGTTTAAAATTAAGGTAACAAGCGCTAGGTTAAAAGATAAATATTCTATTATACAAGAAAATGCTAGCTCTATCAACTTGCCAAACCAATCCTTCAGCATATCTGATAATCGACATGAAAAAACCATATTGGATTATTGGTTAAATTCGATTTATTCCAAATATCAAGCATCTAAAAATTTAAATATTGAGTGGAAATACCATTATACCGAAGCTTCACTATTTAATTCAACAGAACAAGTAATTAATTCGGCTATAGACTTCAACTCAAATCAAAATTTTCAACAAAGGGACCATTTAGCTAATGTTATCATTACTTCTAAGTTGGGCCCTAATTCTGCTCTCATTTATACCTTTCAAAGCCTAATTAATACTAATGATTATGATCTCCATTATTTATATAAATTAATACCCCCAGTAGACAAATTCCAATTAATCAATCACCGGAATCATTTAATAAAAAACACATTCCAATTGATTCAAGTTTTTATTCCTAAAATTTTAATTGCTGAAACTAAATTGGATGCGAATCAAATTAAGCAGACGATATTCAATTTCGGCCTTTCCAGATATTCCGAAAAATCCATTAATTTGTCTCAAACTTTAAAAGGTAAGATTTCCAAACTGGACTATAACTTCACCGTCAACCACGAAGAAAATAGAATAGACAATAATGGGCACGAAAATAATTACTCTATTTTCAACTATTCATTTAAAACAAGTTTTCCATTTTTAGGTCAATTTATTGAATATAGAAACTCAAAATCAAATAAATCAAACTACCGTAATTATATTTTAACCGATAGTGTTTTTTTAAATAGTCGACATATTCGGCTTGATTCAAATCTAACCAATATCCCAATTTTATACACTCATACCCTTAGTTTAAGTAATAGCATTCAAAATAACCTATACTATAATTTCAGTTATAGACATTCCAAGATAAATAGTGATTATTATCAGTCCCAAGAAATTACTAATCTGAATATTATTCAAAAAAATATTTGGTTAGACCAGTCGAATACAATGACCAATACTAAACTTGAAGTAAACTTTTTTGTCCAACCACTTTCCATTAATTTGAAAAGTATTGTTGAGTTCACCTCCTATCAGTTTCCCAATATTGTTAATAAATCCCAACTTAGAATTAATGAATCTTCAACTTTTCATCTTGGAATGGGGTTCTCCACAGGTTATTTAAAAGGCTTTTCCATCCAAAATATTTTTCATTCCTACTATAATGCAATTGAGAACAATAGCACTTTGTTTGAAAATTTTACCCTCAGAAACCAATTCCAATTATTCTTTAGTGTAAAAAAAATAGCCTACCGATTTGAATCGCAATCTTTTCAGTACAGCACTAATGCAAGTCCATTACATTTTTTGGATTTTTCAATCCTCTATCGTCCGGAAAAATCATCTTGGTCAATTGCGCTTAGAGGAATTAACTTATTGAACAATACAGAGAAAAAATTCATAACAATTTCGGATTATGGAACTTCCTCCTTAACTAATCCCCTATTGGGTAGGTCATTGCTTATTTCATTTAGTTATACTCTTTGATGTGAATCTTATAGATTTAAATTCAATCAATTGGAAGAAAATAACTTTTTTCTTGAAAAAGCAGAAAATGCATGGAATTACACTATTGAACTAAATTAGAAAAAATGATTTAATTGGGGAATTTAAGAATCTCATTAGTTTATTATACATTAAATACCTTATTCCAATCTATTACTGAAAAATTTTACAAATTAATTGTCCTAACTTTGTCATCGCAAGCCTGAGCCAATTCAGACCTTTCAGAAGAACTAGAATGAAAGACTACCACATCATATACGAGGATAATCACCTCCTAATTGTCAATAAAAGAGCAGGAATTCTTGTTCAAGGAGATAGTACGGGCGACCGTACTTTGACCGACGTATTAAAGGACTATATCAAGGAAAAATACCAAAAACCAGGGGCCGTTTTTTTACACCCTGTACATCGGTTAGACCGACCAGTCAGTGGATTAGTCGTTTTTGCTCGTACATCCAAAGCCTTGGAACGTATGATGGAACTCTTTCGCAAAAGAGAAATTCAAAAAACATATTGGGCAGTTACCCGCAGAAAACCAGATCCTACTAAGGGAAAACTAACCCATTGGCTCCTAAAAAATGAGGCCAAAAACACCACTACGGCCTATGATTATCCTGAAGACAAAGCTCAAAAAGCGGAATTAAACTACAAATTATTAGGGAAAATAAATTTGTACTATCTAATTGAGGTAGAACCTCTTACAGGTAGACCTCATCAAATTCGAGTGCAACTTGCCACCTTGGGCTGCCCTATTCGTGGAGATATTAAATACGGATATGACCGACCCAACCCAGACGGAAGTATTAACCTGCATGCCCGCCGATTATATTTCATTCACCCCATCAAGAAAACTCCAATCATCTGTAAAGCTGCAGTACCTAACAATCCTTTCTGGGAGGAATTCCTTGAACTTGATACGGAAGAAGTAAAAGAAAAAAACTTAGACCACTTATACGAATAGATTAGATTAACTCCTCTAAGGTAGTTTTTTCCAAAACGGATAGGTTGGCATCACGCCACTTGGCTAAAACAGAGCGCAACTTACAAGTTTCCTCATTGGCACAATCATCACACTTGCCATAAAAATGCAAAGAAACACAAAGCGCTGGAGCGATAGGTCCATCTACAATACGAATGATTTTAGCAAAAGTCACTTGACTTGGTGGAATACGTAAATAATATCCGCCACCTTTGCCTTTCTGACTTTGAAGTATTCCATGATTTCTTAATTCCAACAAAATAGCTTCTAAAAACTTTTTAGGAATATTCTCTGATTCTGCAATGTGAGAAATCAACAATGGGCCTTTTTCATAAGCCTGAGCTAACACTTTCAACGCCTTCAAAGCATACTTTGCCTTCTTTGAAATCATTTGTTAATGGGGATTTAATAGGAACTGACCAAAGCTAAACATTTTATCAAGATTTGCCAAATTCTCCAATTGTGATAAAAATCAGCTTAAATAAAAAAGGCCAACCCTGCGGTTGGCCTCCTTAAAAATACAATCATTAAAAACGGAAGTGTGAGAACGCTTTGTTCGCCTCCGCCATGCGGTGTGTATCATCTTTCTTCTTCACAGCAGCTCCTTCACCTTTAGATGCAGCAATGATTTCATTCGCTAAGCGATCCATCATCGTTTTGTCACCTCTTTTTCTAGCATATCCAATCAACCACTTCATTCCTAACGCAACTTTACGTTCAGCTCGTACTTCCGTTGGAACCTGAAAGTTAGCTCCACCTACACGGCGGCTCTTCACTTCTACAGATGGCATTACATTGTTTAATGCTTTTTTCCAAGTTTCTAATCCATTCTCCTTAGTACGCTCTTCCACTTTATCTAAAGCATCGTAAAAAATTGTGAACGCCACAGATTTTTTACCGTCGTACATCAAATTGTTGACAAACTTGGTTACTAATACATCCCTAAATTTAGGGTCTGGTAATAAATAGCGCTTTTTTGGTTTCGCCTTTCTCATGGTGTTAAAGTTTAATGTCGACCCAACCTTCTGCCTTCACCTAGGCATACTGGATCTTTGTGTAAAAAAATTATTTTTTCTTAGCTGGAGCTGCTGCTTGACCTGGTTTAGGACGCTTAGCACCATACTTTGAACGAGATTGTAAACGACCAGATACACCGGCAGTATCCAATGCTCCACGAATGATGTGATAACGTACACCTGGTAAGTCCTTCACACGTCCACCACGAATCAATACGATCGAGTGCTCTTGCAAATTGTGACCTTCTCCTGGAATGTAGGCATTCACCTCTTTCTGGTTAGTCAAACGAACACGAGCTACCTTACGCATAGCTGAGTTTGGTTTCTTTGGAGTAGTTGTATACACACGCGTACAAACCCCTCTTCTTTGTGGACAAGAATCCAAAGCTGGTGACTTAGACTTCCAAGTCATTTGCTCACGGCCCTTGCGCACTAATTGCTGAATAGTTGGCATTTTAAATAATTACCGTTTAAAATTTTAAATCTTTTTAATTCCCTTAATTGACTAAAACTCATTTGGATAGAGTAATGCTATAGTAACGGGGGTGCAAAGTTAGCAAATAGAAATAGAATTCAAAATATAGATTGGCAATTTTATTTCAAAAAGCCCTCAATACCCAACTCTAATCCTCTCAACTCCGCCAAGCCTCTCAATCGACCAATCGCTGTATAGCCTGGATTTGTCTTTTTCCCTGCCTGCAAATCATCTAACATCTTGTGTCCATGATCGGGCCTAAATGGCATTCTGACATCTTTTCTACCCGCAGACATTCGATTTCTTTGTTCCACTACTAAAGCTTTCATCACTCCAAACATGTCCACATCTCCATCTAAATGATCCGCCTCATAAAAATTACCAAACTCATCTCTTCGGGTGGCGCGTAAATGAATAAAATTAATTCGACTGCCCATTCGTTCCACCATACCTACCAAATCGTTGTCAGCCCTTACCCCATAACTACCTGTACAAAAACATAAGCCATTGTTTGGACTTTCATAAGCTGCCAGTAACTGCTGTGCATCTGATTCAGTGCTCACCACGCGAGGTAATCCTAATATTGGATAGGGAGGATCATCTGGATGAATAGACAAATTTACGCCTGCTTCCTCAGCAACTGAAGTAATTTCCCTAATGAATTCATATAAATGCGCTCTTAATTCTTCCTCGCCAACATGGGCATAAGTATCTAAAGCCTCTTGGAAGGACACTAAAGTAAAACTTTCCTCACTGCCAGGTAAGCCAGCAATAACATTGCGGATTAATTTTTCTCGTTGAGAAGGGCTTGATTGATCAAACCATTCCTTTGCCCGCTGAATTTGTTCTGCGCTGTAGTGGTTTTCTGCGCTTGGCCTTTTTAATAAAAACAATTCAAATGCCGCAAACTCAGCTGCATCAAATCGCAAAGCCCTGGAACCATCTGGTAACTCAAAATCTAAATCGGTTCTTGTCCAGTCCAAAATGGGCATAAAATTATAACAAACAGTATCCAGCCCAGCTTTAGCTAGATTCCGTATCGACTGCTTATAATTTTCAATGTATTTTTTAAAATTGCCTGAGCGAGTTTTTATCGCCTCATGAACCGGAATACTTTCAATGACAGACCAGGTCAATCCTGCCGCCTCAATCATGCGTTTCCGCTCCAAAATATCATTTAATTCCCAAACTACCCCATTGGGTATCTGATGCAATGCTGTCACAATACCCGTTGCTCCCGCTTGGCGGACATCCGATAAACTCACCGGATCATTAGGTCCGAACCAACGCCAAGTTTGTTCTAATGCCATAGTAATTCTTTGTGTTTTTTAAATTTTTCTTTATCGGTATGATTTAACGCTAAGTTTTACCTCTGAGAATAGATTTGTCAACTTTTAAAAAGTTGACAAATCTATTGTCTTATTTCGAGTTAATTACCAGCAACTCATCTACAAGATTAAGAGCACAAAAGTAGCCTTTCCTACTCAAAATTGAACCAAATACTTGATAATTTTGACCAATGTCTTGGATAAAAAAAACCTTGCCTGGAAACCAAGCAAGGTTTTTGTAATCAAGCATTTATATACTTTCTTTAATATCTTATTCCAAAGGCCGCAAAATTAATTCCTTTTTATTCAGGAACAAAACGATTATTAGTTTTGATGAGCTGGCCTTAATAAATCAATTACTGTTTTAACCGGATTAAAGGTGTCTAAAGGTACTTCCACAAATATGGTATTCCAATAAGCCATGGCACCATTCCACAGTCCTGGCAATTCTTGCGCCTTCAATTTTTTCCCATCCTTGGTTTTTTCTGTTATAAATCCAGTACTCATATCTCGGTATTGAAGTAAGTCGAATGGCTTTCCATTCACATCCTTCGTAGCACATACTAAATCCACCGGATTAAAATGCGTTGACCCAATAAAAATGGCTTTCTGGGATTCATCTGCCATATTAACTTGTGCAGACTCCACCAATTGCAAGGTACTATTCCCTTCTTGGTCTCGACACCAAAATGGCCCTCCTCCTGGCTCACCTGTATTTTTAACCACCCCACAAATTCGGGTGGGCCGATTGAAAATCTTTTTAAACAATGCAACTTTCTCCTCCTGACTATGCTGATCCCAAGATTTTCCAGGTTGAATTCCCAAGTATGTCGATGCAAATTCTTGCATTTCGTGTAATTCAGAAGCACTTACCTGCCCTTTCAAGGTTTGGCTATACATTTTTAGCTTATCTAAAATCTCTACCAATAATCCCCCCAAGGCTTTCTTATACAAAATAGTACTATCCTTTAATTTATCTGGAACCACATTGTCGATATTTTTAATGAATATCAAATCTGCATCCAAATCATTTAAATTTTCCAATAAAGCTCCATGGCCTGCAGGTCTAAACAACAAGGAACCATCCGCCTCCCTGAATAAATTATTGTCCAAATCCACTGCCACCGTATCCGTACTCGGTTTTTGTTCAGAGAAACTAATATGAAACTTAATCTGATGCTTTTCCTCCAATTTAGGTAACACCTTTTTTACCAAGGCATCAAACCTTGAACGATGTTCCGGAGAAACAGTAAAATGTAAGTAGGCATCCTTACCATCAGAAGCATATTCTACCGCCTCCACTAAATGTTCCTCAAGAGGTGTTCTCACCCCATCTTCATAATAATGAAATGATAATAATCCTTTTGGTAATGAGCCGTAATCTAGTCCTTTATTCAACAACAAGTTTTCTAATATTTCTTGCTCAGTTGACCACTCAGGCAACAATTTCTTTAATTCGGGAGCAAAAGCAAATTCACTTAGTCGATCAAAGAATATAGTCGATTCCTTATTTGGTTTAGATTCCGATAAATGTTCAAATAGTGATTTAAACATCCGGGTAGCCGCACCTGATGCTGGTACCATTTTTAAAATGGACAATGTTCTTTTGGCATCTTCAAATCGTTTGACATAATGACTTACATCCGCATCACTCAAGTGAATTATACCATGACCAATACTGGCCGCCTGGTCCAATTTCATCCAAGGAAATCCTTGTTTAAAATAATCAACTTGTTGAATAATTTCTTGCTCACTTATTTTCCTCTTCTCTAATTGAATTTTGTCCTTTTCTGTCAACATACACATATATTTATTCTTAAATTTAATTGGAATCGTACAGAATTTCACCATGATTTTAGATTAATTATGAAGCCAATTCCTAATTTCTCCAATTAGCCCTGAAACGCCATGCGTATTTTTTTGGTAGCTTTGAATCAACTATGCAGGAAATACAGTCCATATTGAAAAAATATTGGGGATATGACACCTTTCGACCTCTTCAGGAAGAAATCATTCATTCCATTCTGGACAAAAAAGATACGCTTGCCTTATTACCTACTGGTGGTGGAAAATCCATTTGCTTCCAAGTGCCTGCTATAGCCATGGAAGGAATTTGCCTGGTAATTTCTCCCTTGATTGCCCTGATGCAAGATCAAGTCAACCAATTAAAACAACGAAATATCCCTGCAGAAGCCATTTACTCTGGAATGCATCCTCGGCAAATAGATATCCTGTTGGATAACTGCATTTATGGCCATATCAAATTTTTATATGTTTCTCCTGAGCGCTTAAAGACTGATTTATTTTTGGAAAGGGCCAAGCAGATGAATATTTCATTATTGGCAGTGGATGAAGCACATTGCATTTCTCAATGGGGTTATGATTTTCGACCTCCCTACCTAGAAATCGCGCAATTCAAAAATCTGTTTCCACAAATTCCTTGCCTAGCTTTAACTGCCAGCGCTAACCCTGAAGTCAAAACCGATATCATTCAAAAACTGGAATTAAAAAATCCAGCCATATTCCAAAAAAGTTTTAGTAGGCCCAATCTCTCCTATTCGGTGATTTGGGAAGAAAATAAAGAGAAAAAGCTGATCCAAATGCTGCAGCGAGTACCTGGGTCTTCCATTGTTTACGTTAGAAATAGAAAAAAAACGCAGCAAATCAGTGATCTGATAGAAAAAAGTGGCATATCCAGCACTTTTTACCATGCAGGCCTGAGCCCCCTAGATCGAAGCTCCCGTCAAAAAAACTGGATTGAAAATGGTATTCAATGCATGGTAGCCACCAATGCCTTTGGCATGGGTATCGATAAGCCTGATGTACGTTTGGTCGTCCATCTGGACTTACCAGATTCCCTAGAGGCTTACTACCAGGAAGCAGGAAGAGCAGGAAGAGATGAAAAAAAAGCCTATGCCGCTGTCCTCTGGGAAGAAAAAGATATCCTGGAATTACAAGCAAATTGGACCAAATCATTCCCCGAAGCAGATACCTTAAAAAAAGTCTATCAAGCCCTGAGCAATTACCTCCAAATTCCAGAAGGCAGCGGAGAATTAATGCACTATGATTTTGAGTGGACTCAAATGGCTAAGCGCTTTAATTTGCCTGCTTCCGAAACTTTTTTTGCCCTAAAAACATTGGAAAGTGAGGGCTTGATTCTCTTGAACGAGGCTTACCAAAACCCTTCTAAAATTAAAATTAACGTTTCGGCTACCGCCCTCTATGATTTCCAAATTCGAAATGAACGATTTGAGTCATTCATCAAATGCCTCTTAAGGATGTTCGGCGGCAATTTATACCAACAGTTTGTTCCTATTTCCGAAGCGGCCATTGCCCAACAATTCAAAGCCCCCATTACCGATGTTGAACGAAGTTTAACCTTATTGGAAAAATTTGAAATTTTGGATTATAACAAACAGAATGGTCTTCCCAAATTAACGTTATTGACGCCAAGAGCCTCCGTTTCTCAACTTCCCATTGATTGGAGTGCTTATCACAAAAAAAGAGATAATCACCTTGCCAAAATAAAATCAGTAGAACATTATGTTAGAAATAATAAGATTTGTCGAACAAGACTTTTAACCGCTTATTTTGGAGAAAGTCTAGATAAAAAATGTGGGATTTGTGATACCTGCATCGAACAAAAAAAGGCCTCCACAGGGGAGGCCAATCCAGAAAATCATGCCAGCGAGCGAAAACTGATTTTGCATTATTTACAACATGGCTCCTTGAGCCTACAAAATCTGGTTGACTGCCTAAGACCTCTTTCCAAAGAAGAAGCCATTCGAATTATTCAATACGCTTTGGACTTGGGTGAAATCACCTATACCGCTACCGATGAGTTGGGCTTAGCCTCATTCTGAAGCACAAACTGTACTGGATTCTTCACTTTTTCATGCAATAAAGCCAAGGCTAAAACCTCCATGGCATTTTCCACATAATGAAACGTTAAATCCGTAATATACCTTGCTTCAATTTCCTCAATATCCTTTTTGTTCTTGTGGCACAAAATTATCTCCTTGATTCCCGCTCTTTTTGCCGCCAAAATCTTCTCCTTGATTCCCCCAACTGGTAAAACCTTTCCTCTCAGGGTAATTTCGCCAGTCATGGCTAAATTGGGTTTTACCCTACGTTGGGTCAAAGCGGAAGCTATAGCGGTCAACATAGTAATACCTGCCGAAGGACCATCTTTAGGAACTGCTCCTGCTGGTACATGGATATGCAAATTATATTGATCAAAAATTCGATAATCGATGTCCAATAAATCGACATGGGCTTTCAAAAAACTCAACGCAGCCATGGCAGATTCCTTCATCACATCGCCCAATTGACCTGATAATGTCAATTGGCCTTTTCCTCGATTCAATAAGGTCTCAATGTACAAAATATCCCCTCCAACCGGTGTCCATGCTAAACCTGTTACTACACCTGCATATTCATTACTCTCGTAAGAGTCATTTTCAAAAATCTCTTGACCCAACAAACGCACCACATCTGCCGCTTGAATCTTATGAGGATATTCCTCCCCGACTGCAATGGATTTTGTGATTTTACGCACCACCTTTCCTAATTCTTGCTCCAATTTACGTACCCCAGACTCACGGGTATAACCCTCTACCACTTTTTGAATGGCAGCATCAGTCATGGTAAAATTAGCTTTATCTAAACCATGCTCTTTCTTCTGCTTAGGCAATAAATGTTTCTTAGCAATTTGTACCTTTTCTTCGATGGTATAACCACTCACTTCAATAATCTCCATTCTATCGCGCAGGGCAGGATGAATGGTATCCAAGTTGTTGGCCGTGGCAATGAACATCACCCGAGATAAATCGTATTCTACCTCCAAATAATTATCCAAAAAGCTGTTGTTTTGTTCAGGATCTAATACCTCTAACAATGCCGAAGATGGGTCTCCGCGATGGTCAGCTCCTACCTTATCTATCTCATCCAATATAAATACTGGATTAGAAGAACCCGATTTCTTAATGTTTTGAATCACCTTACCCGGCATAGCCCCAATGTAAGTCTTTCTATGACCACGAATTTCCGCCTCATCCCTCAAACCTCCTAAAGCCATGCGCACATACTTTCGTCCCAAGGCTTTGGCAATACTTTTCCCTAAAGATGTTTTACCTACCCCCGGAGGGCCATATAAACAAAGAATTGGCGCTTTCATGTCGCCCTTCATCTTCAACACAGCCAAATATTCAATAATTCTCTCTTTGACTTTTTCCAAACCAAAGTGATCAGCATCCAATATCTTTTTAGCCTTCACTAAGTCGAAATGATCCTTGGTATATTCTGCCCAAGGTAAATCTACTAGCAACTCAACAAAATTCATGAGCATCGGATATTCACCCGACATCGAATTAGTTCTCTGTAGTTTGGACAATTCCTTCAAGAAAAAGTCATTGACTTCCTTCGACCATTTTTTCTTGGCACCTCTAGCACGTAGTCCATCCAATTCTTGCTCAGGACTCTCTACACCCAGCTCCTCTTGCAACACTTTGATTTGCTGACGAATATAATAATCCCGCTGTTGCTGGTCGATATCACTTGTAGCCTTGCTTTGAATTTCCCGCTTCAACTCCAAATGCTGGATTTCTTTCATCATGTATTCCAACAAATGGGTGGCTTGTTCAATCCCATCCAAGGTTTCCAATAAGGCTTGTTTGTCTTTTAATTCTGCATTGATGTTGGAAGAAAGAAAATGAATCAAGAAGGCAGAGGAATCGATATTATCCAGAGCAATCTGTGCCTCCCGAGGAATCTCAGGATTCAAATTCAATATCTTTAGTGCCGATTCCTTCAAAGTGGAAATCAGCGCTTTATTCTCTCTATTCAGTTTCTTTGGAAAATTATCTTCCAAATAATTCACTTTGGCAATCAGGTTGGGCTCTGTCTTGATAAACTCACGAACCTCAAAACGCTTTCGGCCCTGTACAATGATGGTGGTATTACCTCCTGGCAAAACAAACATCTTAACAATGTGCGCCACGGTTCCTACTTTATATAAATCATCTGGCTGAGGTTCTTCCTTTGAATTATTAGCCTGCACCAATACTCCAATCGTGCGGTCGCCCTTATAGGCTTTTTTCACCAACCTCACAGACTTCTGCCTACTCACGGTGATGGGAATGACCATGCCCGGGAACAATACAATATTCCTGATAGGTAAAATGGGAAGCTCATCTGACAAAACACTCATTTTGTCATTGTTTTCTAAGCCCTCTGCCCCGATAGGTATTAACTCAATATTTTCGAAATCGGAAATATCTGATAAGTTCAAATGCTTAAAAAGGTCATTTGGATTATTCATACGCACATTTATTAAATCTAACTCTCCATTCTTGAAAAACTCATGGAGTATAAACAAATATCATGCCACAAGACAAGTTGGCAGGAAATTTACCAAACTAAGGTGTGTAGTACTTGGTTCTTTTGAAACAAAAAAGATTTCTTTTTGGAACCACGTGCACAATGAAATAAATTGGTTTGATCTGGAAATTGCTCAATCAACAAATCATTCATGATAAAAACCCCTGCCAAATCCTGATCCGTTGGAATCTCTAAATAGACCCAAATAACATCTGGATTAGGCTCCCATCCTATCCAACGATAAGGCGTTTGCAATTGTTTATTTACCTGAAAACCAAAATGCTTTCGAATATAGCTTTCAAGTAGCTCATCCATGTTGGGCGTTTTTTCAAAGCTGATTTTCTTGCTATGAAATGCACTTAATCCCAGCTCTAAATCATCTTGAAATAAACGAATGGCTATCTCCCATGTTTTTTCCTTTTCATTATACACACATTCAGTTACACTGGTATGAAAAGGATGAACTAACTCCTTGGCATTACTTTCCAAAGCAATGAAAAGAGAAAATACAAAAGCTATTAAACAGTTTTTCAACGCTTAAAAAAAGGCCTTAAATATGTCATTACCAAAGGTGTAAGCCATTAATGCAAGCAATAAAATCATACCGATTTGCTGCGCTTTCTCCATCACTTTGTCAGAGGCTGGCTTACCTGTAATCATTTCGTATATCAAGAAAATAGCATGTCCCCCATCCAAGGCAGGAATAGGTAAGACATTAAAAAATGCTAATGCCATGGATAAAAGACCTGTCAGCATCCAAAATCTTGTCCAGTCCCAAACGCCTCCAAACATTTGAGCTATACCAATAGGTCCACTCAAGGCTTTGGAAGCCGACACATCACCAGTAGCAATTTTCTTGAATCCACGAATGTTATCAGATATTACAGAAAATGCTCGTTTGGTACCTATACCCACGGATTGGCTAAAGCTATAATCCTCATGTGACATTTTCATTAAAATATCAGCCTGAAATCCTATCTGGCCAGTTTTTGCAACTACCATATCTAAAGTATCAGCTTTGCCCTGACGAAGAATCGCTAAACGGATAGGCTTACCTGCTTCCTTCTGCAACACTTCACGAATCTCATGATAATAGTTGATAGGAGTTTGGTTCACCGCTGTGATATAATCCCCCGCCTTCAAACCTGCTGCTAATGCAGGCAACATTTCTTCTGATTCTTTCCCCATCCATTTATCCAATAAACTTGGAGGATTGGGAGCCGTTACATCCAATACCTTAAATTTGGTCATTGGCTCAATGAATGCAGCACGTTTATCGCTTAATTGGCCAATGAAATTGGAAGGAATACGTATCGTCAGTTCTTTACCATCACGTAAAACTGTGTAATAGGAATTATCCCCTAAAAGCACATCAGAAGATCTTAAATCCGATAGTTGTTTGTAGTCCTCCCCATTTACCTTAATGATTTTATCTCCTGTCTTTAACCCTATTTGCTTGCCTAAATCTAGAGCTACAATTCCATTTTTATTCAATTCCTCTTTGGAAATGAAATTATTGCCATTGGAATAAGTTAAAGAAATGAAAATAATTACTCCAGTAATGACATTAACAATCACACCACCCAGCATGACGATCAAGCGCTGCCAAGCAGGTTTAGCTCTAAACTCCCATGGCTCGGGCTCCTTTGCTAAGGTTGCTGCATCTTGCGTCTCGTCGATCATACCCGCAATAGAAACATAGCCTCCCAGCGGAAACCAACCTAAGCCATATTCCGTATCCCCTACTTTCTTTTTGAATAAAGCAAAGTTTAATAAGGAAGGAATTGGAAATAGGAAGTCAAAGAATAAATAAAACTTGTCGACACGCATTTTGAACCACTTCGCTGTAATAAAATGACCAAACTCATGCAGTGTTACTAAAATGGACAATCCTAAAATCAATTGCCCCGCCATAATCAAACCTTCCATAATCTTACTTTATTGCTTTTTACTATTGTTAACCACCCATTGGGTAGCTAATTCTCTACTTAATTGATCACTCTGAACATAGTCCTCTAATGTAGGATTCTCCAAAAAAGTTCCACGGTCCATCGTTTCTTCTATTAGATCTGACATTTCCAAAAATCCAATTTCGTCTTTCAAAAACGATGCCACAGCTATTTCATTGGCTGCGTTTAAGATACAAGGCATATTTCCTCCCTTGTCCAATGCCTGAAAGGCTAAGCCTAGGTTTCTGAAAGTAGCCATGTCTGGCTGCTCAAAGGTTAGATTGGGATATGCCGCAAAATTAAAACGAGGAAAATCCGCCGCTAGACGATTGGGATATCCTAAGGCAAACTGTATCGGCAATTTCATGTCAGGTAAACCTAACTGCGCCTTGATAGATCCATCTTGAAACTGTACTAAAGAATGAACAATGGACTGCGGATGTACGACTACGTCAATTTGCGAGGCATACACCTGGAACAACCAAGCAGCTTCTATCACCTCTAGTCCTTTATTCATTAAACTAGCCGAGTCAATCGTAATCTTTGCTCCCATCGTCCAATTAGGATGTTTCAAGGCCTGCTCTCTTGTCACTTTGGCTAATTGCTCACGTGTCCATGATCTGAAAGGACCTCCCGAAGCCGTTAAAATCACCTTTTCAATAGGATTATGTGATTCTCCCATTAAGCATTGAAATATGGCTGAATGTTCCGAATCAACTGGTAAAATGGGCACTCCCATTTGCTGCGCCAAAGGCATGATCAATGCCCCTGCGACTACCAATGTTTCTTTGTTTGCCAAAGCAATGGGCTTTTTTGCCTGAATAGCTCGAACCGTGGGTAGTAATCCCGCATAGCCAACCAATGCCGTTAGCACCACATCCACCGCATCTAAACATACCACATGCTCCAGGCTTTTCGCACCTGCATGCACTTCGATGGGAAAATGCGCCAACGCCTCTTTGACACGGAGATAATGTGCTTCATCCCCAATAACCACATGACTAGGTAAAAATTGCAATGATTGCTCAATGAGCAATTGGGCATTGCTTTGAGCCGTAAGCACTTCCACTTTGAATTGATCTGCATGCAAAGCAATCACCTCCAAAGCTTGCGTACCTATGGAGCCAGTGGAACCTAGTATGGCAATATGTTTTTGATTCCTTACCAAAGCATCGCTTTTACTTGTTCTACAAAAGTCAACCACACCTTAGGATACAATGCGCTTACAAAAACTAAACCATACAATCCTCCATATAAATGAGCTGAATGATTCACATAATCTCTTCCCCTACGATCCATAGCGATGGAGTACCAAGTAAACAATCCAGCATAAATAAAACCTGGTATTCCTAACACTCCGAACAAATAAATTTTCTCCGTAGGAAAAAATAATATTCCAGCAAAAATAACTGCAGAAACAGCTCCAGACGCCCCCAAGGAATTAAAATACGGATTTTTTAATTGCTTGAAATACGTGGGCAAATCTGCTGCCACAATGGCCGTCAAATAAAATATGATGAAAATGATATGCCCTATCTCTGGAAACAAAATAGAAAATATGTTTTCCAACTGCAATCCAAAAAAGAAGAAAGAAAACAAATTAAAGAATAGGTGCGAGAAGTCTGCATGGATAAATCCTGAGGTAATAAATCGCCAATATTCATTCCTTCGACTAATCTCATATGGGTTCATCGTCATTTTGTCCATGAGGCTTGGTCGCTGCCAACACAACAAAGAAACTAAAACCGTAATAATGATAATGATAAAGCTGATTGAATCACCCATAAAATAAAAAGCTTCGGTATGAAGCTCGCATAGTTGCCACAAAGCTACATTAAACTTCCCGATCAACCAACCCCGTCATGAAGCCCAGCAGGGTATTTTTCTTTTCTGGTGGTAATGCCAATGCCTCCATGTAAGCAAAGGCCTGATCGAAATAGGATTTTATTTCCGCTTCCACCGCCTGCTTAAGAGACAGTTGGTTATAGATTTCAGTCACCGCTTTCACCTTTTCCTCGGCATCAAACTGTTTTAATCCTATCCAATAGGCCAAATTCTCTTGAACAGAACCTTTTGCTAATTCCAAAGCACGTATCAACAAATAGGTTTTTTTATTCGCAATAATATCTCCACCTACCTGTTTCCCAAATTTCTCAGGATCTCCATACACATCCAATAAGTCGTCCTTAAGCTGGAAACCCAATCCCACCAATTCTCCAATTTGATATAATTTTTGGGCAGTAGCTGAATCCACCTGGGCCAATAAACCGCCCATTTCCATGGAAAAACCCAGTAAAACCGAAGTCTTCAATCGAATCATTTCCAAATACTCCCAAATCTGCACATCAGCCCTATCCTCAAAATTCATATCCCATTGCTGACCCTCGCACACTTCTGCTGCCGTTCTACTAAAACGAGCCAATACATGCTGAAACTGTGACAGACTCAAGCCTTGAATTTGATTTAATAATTGATAGGCTTCCACCAACATCACATCACCTGATAAGATAGCAATATTATCATTCCATTTCTCATGAACAGTTTGCTTACCTCTTCTCAGAGGAGCTTTGTCCATGATATCATCATGCATCAGGGTAAAATTGTGAAATACCTCAATCGATAATGCGGGCTTTACTTGAGACTTCCAATCTTCTCGAAACAAAGAATAAGCCATCAAACACATGACCGGACGGATTCGCTTCCCGCCCAAAGACATTAAATATTGAATAGGTTCATACAGCTCAGCAGGTTGTTTGCCCTGTTCCATGGGAGCAATTTCACTATCAAGCGCTTGTAAAAATTCTTTTATCATAAATTATCGATCAACTTCCCCCATGACTAAATCCAAAGAACCAATAATGGCCACTAAATCAGCTAAATAGGCCCCCTTGGCTAAAGTAGGTAAGACTGACAAATGATGAAATGAACAAGCTCGTACTTTCATCCGATTAGGAATATCTGACTTACCGTCTGCCCGAACAAAAAATCCTAATTCACCCTTGGGGTTCTCTGCTCTCACATAAATATCCATGGCTGCAGGCCTTATTTTCTTAGGTACCAAAGCTTGTGGTTGAAATTCTTTAGTTCTTTTACAGTCACCAACTAATTTCTCCAAACATTGTTCTACAATCCGAATGGATTCTTCACATTCTCTGATTCGAACATGGTTTCTATCCCAGCAATCTCCCACTTTCCCCATAGCACCCTCTCCCACAGGAATATCAAATTCCAACTCAGGATAAACGGAATATGCATCTACCCGACGAAGGTCAAAGGGTAAACCTGAGCCCCTTAAAACGGGACCAGAACATCCAAAATTGATGGCTGATGATAAAGGTAAAACGCCAATATTGGCAGTTCGCTTAATAAATATGCTGTTCTCCTCTACCAAATTCTTCACCTCTTGGATGGTAATTCTCAATATTGGCACCAATTCCTTCACTCGCTCTTCAAATCCCACAGGCAGGTCATAAAACAAACCTCCTATCCAAACATAGTTATAAAGCATGCGGGCACCAGACAACCATTCCAACAAGCGTTGAATATGCTCCCTATCTCGCATCAACCATAAGAAAGGAGTATAAGCCCCAATATCCATACCATAGGTACCAATGGCCACAAAATGCGAGGCTATGCGATTCAACTCCGCTACCAAGACCCGGATGTATTCAATGCGTAAGGGTAATTTGCCCGTCAAGTCCATCATTTTTTCAATGGCTAAAACATAGGCATGTTCAGAATTCATGGAAGCCAAATAATCTAAACGGTCCACGTAAGGAATGATTTGATTATAAGGCAGCGCCTCGGCATGCTTTTCAAAACAACGGTGCAAATAACCCAGATGCGGAACCACATCTACCACTAATTCCCCATCCGAGATAACCTCTAAGCGTAAAACACCATGGGTTGATGGATGCTGAGGTCCCAGAGAAATGATCATTTCTTCTGATTTCAAATTTTCAAGCGAATACCGATTGGGGTCGGACAAAGCAAAATTTTCGGCTTGATATTGATATTGAAGCGAATTCATAAAACAAAAGTGGTAAAAAAGCCTAGTAAATAAAAGCCCAAAGAAGCGATTTAAACGCTACATCTAAGGATGACTGAAATTTTACAACATATTTTATTTAAAGACTTTGCTAAAAAAAATATTTCTTCTACCTTTGCAGTCCGTTTCAAATGAGGCGAAAAAAGATTTAAATACTATGGCAAAGAAAGGAAATCGCATTCAGGTAATCTTAGAATGCACAGAGCACAAAGAATCTGGCTTACCAGGAATGTCGCGTTACATCACGACAAAAAATCGTAAAAACACGACTGCTCGTATCGAATTAAAAAAATACAATCCAGTATTGAAGAAAGTTACGCTTCACAAGGAGATCAAATAGTTTTAATACTCAAGAAATATGGCAAAGAAAGTAGTTGCAACGTTAAAGAAAGAAGGAGGCGTAAAATACGCTAAAATTATTAAAGCGGTTAAAAATCCAACCACAGGAGCATATACCTTCAAAGAAGAAATCATTCTTCAGGATGAGGTTAACTCGGCATTGAAAAACTAATTTTCAAGCGGGGCATCTTTTTTCGCTTAAATATTTAAGTCCCTTCGTTAGGGACTTTTTTATTTTTATTACATTCGTTTTTATTTTCATACATAGCCATGGGATTATTCGATTTTTTTAAAAAGAAACCAGCACCGCAGGAAGAAGAGGAACTGGTGGCCTTGGAGAAAGGACTGGAAAAAACCAAAGAAGGTTTTCTATCCAAGATGGGTAGAGCCGTTCTAGGCAAATCCAAAGTGGACGATGATGTATTGGATGAACTAGAGGAAATTTTATTGAGTTCAGACGTCGGGGTCCCAACTACTTTAAAAATCATTGAGCGAATTGAACAACGTGTAGAACGGGATAAATTCGTCTCAACAGAAGAACTTGACCGCGTGCTGCGGGAAGAAATTGCTGCTCTATTGGCAGAAAATCACTCAGCCGACATGGAACATGCTTTCGCTGAGCCCAAGCAAAAACCCTATGTTATCATGGTGGTAGGTGTCAATGGGGTAGGCAAAACGACAACCATTGGTAAGCTGGCATCTCAATTTCATCAAAATGGACTGAAAGTGGTATTAGGCGCGGCCGATACCTTCCGTGCTGCGGCGGTAGATCAATTAAAATTATGGGGCGAGCGAGTGGGTATTCCTGTTATAGACCATGGTATGAATACTGATCCGGCATCAGTTGCATATGATGCGGTCAAACAAGGAGTAGATATGCAGGCGGACATTGTAATTATCGATACCGCAGGTCGCTTACATACCAAAGTAAATTTGATGACGGAGCTGAGCAAAATAAAACGGGTAGTACAAAAATTCATCCCGGAAGCTCCGCATGAGGTATTATTGGTACTAGATGGCTCTACCGGTCAAAACGCCTTTATTCAGGCACAAGAGTTTACTAAAGCCACTGAGGTGACAGCTTTGGCTATCACAAAACTAGATGGAACTGCCAAAGGGGGCGTTGTGATTGGAATTTCAGATCAATTCAAAATTCCCGTGAAATACATCGGAGTAGGTGAAAAGATTTCAGACTTACAGGTATTTAATAGAAATACCTTCGTAGAATCATTATTTGCCAAAAAATAAAAGAGAGACGAAGCAATGCTTCGTCTCTCTTTTGGTTCTGCAGTGCTTCGTCTCTCTTTTCTATTTCTGCAATTTCGCCCAGGTATCCTTCAATGTCACCGTACGATTAAATACCAGGTGATCTTTGGTGGAATCTTTATCTAAACAAAAATATCCTTTGCGCATAAACTGAACTGATTTTTCTACTTGGGCTTCTACCAAAGCTGGTTCAATAAACACCTGATTTAATACCTGCAGGGAATCTGGATTGATAAATTTCAGAAAATCATCTCCCAATTCTGATGCATCCTCAACAATCAACAAACGATCAAATAAACGAACCTCCGCCACTTGGGCATGAGGAATAGACACCCAATGGATGGTCCCTTTCACTTGTATTCCTGAGGTATCTTGCCCCGATTTACTTTCAGGAATATATGTCGCATGAATCTCTTTCACAGAGCCATCTTCATTCAACTCAAAATGCTCACAATGAATGATGTAAGCACCTTTTAAACGAACCGACAAATCTGGACCTAAGCGGAAAAACTTCTTCGGAGGCTCCACCATGAAATCTTCTCTTTCAATGTATAATTCCCTTGAAAAAGGCACTGCACGCTTGCCTGTACTCTCATCCTCTGGATTATTTTCAATCATCAAATCTTCACTCTTACCTTCTGGATAATTGGTAATGACTAATTTCACAGGATCCAACACAGCCATGTAACGGTTGGCCGATTTATTCAAATCTTCCCGAATACAAAACTCCAACAAGCTAATGTCAATGAGGTTGTCACGCTTAGCCACCCCAATTCGCTCACAAAAGTTTTGAATGGAGGCAGGAGTATAGCCTCTTCTTCGTAGAGCCGAGATAGTAGGCATACGAGGATCATCCCAAGATGAAACGACCCCTTCATTGACGAGTTGAAGTAATTTTCTTTTGGACATCACCGTATGAGAAAGATTCAATCGAGCAAACTCATATTGATGAGAAGGGAAAATTTCCAATTTTTCGATAAACCAATCGTACAGTGGACGATGCACGTCAAACTCCAAGGTACAAATGGAATGGGTTATACCCTCCATGGAATCAGATTGACCATGGGCAAAATCATACATGGGGTAAATGCACCAAGCATTTCCTGTACGATGATGTTTCACATGACGAATACGATACATAAAAGGATCGCGCATGTGCATATTCGGATGAGCCATATCAATCTTGGCACGAAGCACTTTGGCTCCATCTGGAAATTCCCCTGCACGCATGCGTTGAAATAAATCCAAGTTCTCCTCTACAGTACGGTTGCGGTATGGACTAGGTACACCTGGTGTGGTAGGCGTACCTTTTAAAGCAGCAATTTCCTCTGCGGAAGAATCATCTACATAGGCTAATGACTTCTCTATTAGACGAATAGCGTATTGATATAAAGTCTCAAAATAATCGGAAGTATAGAATTCATTGGCCCAAGTGAAACCTAACCAAGCTACATCCTTTTTGATGGATTCTACGTATTCAGTTTCCTCCGTGATTGGATTGGTGTCATCAAAACGCAGGTTGGTCTTTCCGCCAAATTGCTCCGCTAAACCAAAATTAAGGCAAATAGACTTGGCATGACCAATATGTAAATATCCATTAGGTTCAGGAGGAAATCGAGTAAAAATCCCTTGAGGATACTTTCCCGAGGCTAAATCTGACTGTACAATTTCTTCTAAAAAATTAAGGGACTTGGGTTTTAATTCTTCCATTCAATATAAGTTCTTGACAGTTTTGTCGTTTTTAGGGTCAAAATTTGGTAAATCCTACCTCAAAAATAAGCATTATTTAAGCGTTGAGAACAGAAAGCTTCTAGAATATTCTGCATTTCAAATTTAATTGAAGTTTTATGTGCCATTTAATAAATTTCTTAACCTACATAAGATATTTTTACTTAATTTAGAGCTTAATTCAAAAGGTAGCTTTATAGTTTAATTAATCTACTCAAACTCGTTCTTAACATGATGAACAAATTTTTCAAAATCAATTTATCCGCCATCCTTGTTTTACTGGTGGCGTTTTCAGCCTCCGCTCAAGTAATCAATGGCAAATTTGGCACTTCCTATGCAGTGGTTCCAAATGGAGAGGCTAAGGCCTTAGTTGCTTCAGGATGTCCAGCTGGAAGTTATTACGATTGGGCATCTTACACCAATGGTGGTAGGTCTAACTACGATGACCAATCTTCTTCTTGGGATTTAGCCTATGCAGGAGCAGGAGATGGCACTTCGGTAACAGCTTATGCAAGAACATTAGATAACAACCCAGGAGGTAACATTCCTCCTTATGTATATGAGCTCAGATGTAAACTTCCTGGTGGAGGCGCTCCGGCAGGTTATGCAGATCGTGTTTCTCAGGTGTACATTTCTCCTATTGTAGATATGAACAGTTACAATGCAAATCCATCCATTTATGAGAAGACTTGCGCTGATTTGGAAAATCCTAGCATTGGAACTTTAGCCTTAAAAGCAGGCGGTTGTCCTGAGGGCGCTTCTTTCATGAAGCCCGATGGCTCTACATTAGATGCGTTCAATACAGATGCCATTCGTTACAACGGTGCAGACTATGTTCCAGGTAGATATAATGTTCGTTGCATTGTTTCCTATTTAGACAATACCACTTTAGAGTCAAAAACTCGCTATACCCAATGGCAAGGGATTGATGTTCCAAAATCATATATTCCTCCTAAATTATTTATCTCAAGTGTTAAGCCCATCTTACCAGATAACAGCACAAAAGAGGTATGCCAAGGTACTGTGGTAGATTTAACTACTAATGCTCCAGACTTCAATCGCTACAACTCATATTTCGAATTCCGTTGGTTTGCTTATGATGAGTATCAAGGTAAAGATGTTAAAGGTGCTGAGCGTTTTGGCGCTACTGGTTTAGGTACAAATGTTTTGTCAGCGGTTGCAAATAGTAAATCCGTTATTTACTATTTAGATTTAAAAGACAGACAAAATCTTTGCGGCAGTGCAGAATCTAATCAAATACGTATAACTTATGTAGAATTACCTAAGCCGGGTCCTATTACGGGTAACTTAGGATATTGCATTGAAGGAACTACCACCTTAAAAGTAGACTCTGCTTCTTTAGTGCGTAATGAAGGTTATTTATGGGCTGCCAACAAGACTCCTACCAAACCAGCTAAATTCCGTTGGTATGTAGACGGTGTAGAGACTGCTTCTTTAGGAAATCTTTCCAGCATCATCTTCAAGCAAAATGCTAAAGTGAAAGTAGATTATGTATCTAACTACAACTGTCCATCTCCAGTATCTGATGAGGTAACTATCAAAAACTACGATAAACCTGTTACCCCTACCATCACGGCTCTTAAACCAGCCAATGGTTCTTTAGTGGATGCGGCTACGGTTGGTTTCTGTGAAGGGACACCTATTGCAGGTCAACTGCAAGCCTCCTCACTTCCAAATGGTGAAGCCACTAAATGGGAATGGAATAATGCCTTGACTACAAGTTTGATTGATTACAATAAAATCGGTTCATACACTGTAAAAACCATCAATACCAATGGTTGCTATTCTGATGCATCAGCAGCGGTAGTTGTTAAAGTTTTACCTCTACCAGCAGCTCCAACTATTGCAGCTAGCGGTGTGACTACTTTCTGTGCCAGAAAAGATGATGATTACAGCGCTTTCAATTCGGTAACATTGACTGCTACCTCTACCAATACCGTTAACTGGTACGGTAATGCAAACACTTCTCTTTCTACCTTGAAAGTATTAGAAGGTGTTAGAACATCAGATACTTATTACACCAGAGCAACAGACATGTACGGATGTATTTCCCCTGCTTCAAATAAGATTAAAGTTAACGTTCAGCCAAACCCAGTGGCTACGGATGCTAGAATTGTAAAAGAAGGAGTTTATACGTTGAAGGCTCTTAACTTCCCTGCTACGGTAACTGGTGGCAACGCTGGTGAGTATGAGTGGAAATTTGGTACTACAGCTCTTCCTTCAAAAAGCTATATAACTAAAGTGAAGACAAATGGCGACTACAGTGTTAGAAGAAAGTACTTGTACTCGATTGATGGTTTCCCATTAACTTGCTACACTGATTTCGCTAAATATGCTTATGTATTAGACCCTGAGTTTAGTGGCGTAGCCATCTACCCAAATCCAGTAACCAAGCCTGATGTAGATGGTGTTAACATTCAAATCTTAGATGATTGGACAAATGCAGTGGTTACCTTGTATGACATGGTGGGTCGTCCTGTATATTCTGGAAAAATCCCAGCTTTGAATTCGACGAACCCAGAGCCTACTAACATCCTGAAATTACCAGGATTAGGTAATGGCATTTACATTGTTACTATCACAGCTGATAATAGCAAATCTTATACTGGTAAGATTATTGTAAGCAAATAAGATTAACCAATATACTGAAGCCCCTTGTTCACACAAGGGGCTTTTTTTATGCCATGAAAAATAGACTCCTAGGAATTCTCTGTTCACTACTACTAGTTCATTATACACACGCGCAGTGGATTAACATTCCCCTACAAACCAAGGCCTCATTTCGAGCCATTAGGAATTATAATAATCAAATATGGATGGGAGGAACACAAGGAACAGTGGTATATTCCCTGGATGGAGGAAAGCAATGGAAAGAAATCCAAGTACCAGATGCCGAAAAACTTGATTTTAGGGATTTAGCAATCCTAAATCAAAAGAGTATCATATTAATGAGTGCGGGTCCAGCAGAAAAAGGAGCGGCCAAGTTGTTTATTAGTAATGATCAGGGGCTAAATTGGAAGGTCTTTTTTGAAAAAAAAATAGGTTCCTACTTCTTTGATGCGTTAGCCTGGAATCATTCAAAAAATGAAGGGATACTTTTATCAGATCCAATGAATGGTCGATTTCCCTTGTTTCGCATCTATCCTAAAGATGAATTGGTAAAAGATGTTATTCTTACAAGCTTCCCTAAACTGTTGACTAGAGAGGCGGCATTTGCCGCTAGCGGCTCCTCTTTGTTATGGATGAACAATCACTTAATTCTGGTAACTGGAGGTGCTAGCAAGGCTAGAATCATACAAAGTACAGATAAACAATTAAGCCAATTTATAGAACGGTATCAGGCTACTCCAGCAGATAGTAGCAGTGGTTTCTTTTCCATCGCTGCAAGAGATAAAAAAAATTATTGGGTAGTGGGAGGAAATTATTTAAAAACCCAAGAAAACAAAATTGGCATACTGGAAACCAAGGATTCAGGTAAGACTTGGCAGGTATTAGAAAATTCCCCCAATTTTTACATGGAAAAGGTTATTTGGACAGGCAAATACTGGGTGGTGGTAGGACCTTTTGCTAGTGCAGCCTATAATCCAAAAACAAAAAAGTGGATTTCACTAGGTGAAAGCCACTTTCATAATGTTACTAAATTTGGTGAATATCTATTTGCCGTGGGATCAAAAGGGAATTTGGCTAAACTGTCCTTGAAAGTCTTAGAGCAACTATTTCTTTCTAAAGAATAGGGAGATGGGCGTACCCTCTAAATTAAATGCCTTACGCATCTGATTCTCCAAATAACGCTCATAACTTTCTTTAATATACTGAGGCAAATTACAGAAAAAGATGAAAGTAGGATAAGGGGTAGACACCTGAGTACAATACTTGATTTTGATGTATTTCCCTTTCCATGCTGGCGGAGGATAGTTATTGATTACTTCCAACATCACATCATTCAATTTGGAAGTAGAAATTTTTTGGGAACGATTTTCATAGACTTCCAACATCTTTTCCACGACTTGGAAAATACGTTTCTTTTCCATGACCGAAGTAAAGATGATAGGCATGTAATTGATCGGAGCCAACCGCTCACGAATTGCATTTTCCAACTTCACAGCAGTATTTGTGTCTTTAGCCACCAAATCCCACTTGTTTACCATCAATACAATTCCCTTTTTCGCTTTATCCGCCATACTGATGATGTTCATATCCTGAGCTTCCAGCCCCGTATTGAAATCAATAGTGGTGGCATCTACTAAAATAATAGCAAGGTCACATTCTTCCATGGCCTTGATGGATCGCAACACCGAATAGTACTCAATATTATCATCAATTTTGGCCTTTCTACGAATACCAGCTGTATCAGTAATAATAAAATCTTTCCCGTAAAGGGTATATCGATTCTGAATGGCATCGCGAGTAGTACCAGCTAAATTGGTTACAATAGAACGCTCACGACCTAATAATGCATTTAAGAAAGAAGATTTTCCCACATTAGGTCTACCCAAAATGGCAACACGAGGAACACCCGCTTCTGGATTTTCAATTCCTTCTTCTTTAAAATGAGAAACCATCAAATCCAGCATATCTCCTGTTCCACTACCACTTTCTGCCGCAATGGCATAAGGATCTCCAAGACCTAATTCATAAAATTCAGACGCTACTAGAGCTTTATCGTGTGTATCCGCCTTATTGGCTACAATAATGACAGGTTTTTTAGATTTGCGTAATACCTTAGCAAAATCCTTGTCCAAGTCGGTCAAACCTACTTGACAATCCACCACAAATAATAAGACATCCGCCTCTTCCATGGCCATTTCTACTTGCTCACGAATAGCTCCTTCAAACATATCTTCAGAACCATGAACATAACCACCTGTATCAATTACGGTAAAGAATTTACCCGTCCACTGACCATAGCCATAGTGCCTATCTCGAGTTACCCCAGACACATTGTCCATGATGGCCTTTTTTTGTTCAATCAATCGATTAAACAGGGTAGACTTACCTACATTGGGACGCCCAACAATTGCAACTATATTTGACATTTTTTAAAAATTAATCGAGTGAATACCCGAATGATCGCAATTTATCCGCCTTTGCACGCCAATCTGGCTCTACTTTGACAAATTGCTCTAAAAATACTTTTTTACCAAAAAACTTTTCCAAATCCTGTCGAGCCTCCATCCCTACTTTTTTAATACTTTCTCCCTTATGACCGATGATAATGGCCCTTTGAGATACTCGTTCCACATAAATTTCAGTAGATATCCGTAAAATGTTGGGGTCGTCTTTGAAAGATGTCACCACCACTTCACAAGAATATGGGATTTCTTTTTTGTAATTCATGAAAATTTTCTCTCGAATAATCTCAGAGGCAAAAAACTTCTCTGGCTTATCTGTCAATTCTTCCGGGTCAAAAAAGGGTGGATGAACAGGAAGTTTATCTACGATATGCTCCAAAATTTGATCCAGATGAACTGACTCTAGGGCAGATATGGGCAATATGGGCTTATGAGGAAAAATCGTTCTCCAGTAATCTAAACGCTCCTGCAATTTTTCACTTCCCACCAAATCAATTTTATTCAATAAAACCAAGATGGGTGTTTCTGTATGATCTTTCCAATTGGTCAAAAACTCCAAATCTTCATAATCATCAAAGACATCCGTAACATACAATACCACATCAGCATCTTCCAGAGAGCTTTTGACAAATTGCATCATAGATTTATGCAATTCATATTTGGGTAGCAATACACCAGGTGTATCTGAATACACAATTTGATAAGGTGTTCCTTGATGTTCCCCATTCAACATCCCTAAAATACGATGTCGGGTGGTTTGCGCTTTGGAACTTACAATAGATAAACGCTCCCCTACTAAGGCGTTCATTAGCGTACTTTTGCCAACGTTCGGCTTACCGATAATACTTATAAATCCGGATTTGTGAGGAGATGTCATAGAAAAAAATCATACCTATTAGGGTAGGATTGAATATTAAAGTACAAAGATACTTGTTTTTCTCGACAAAACCCTGCATCTTTGCACTCCGATATATCGCGGGGTGGAGCAGTTGGTAGCTCGTTGGGCTCATAACCCAAAGGTCGTCAGTTCGAGTCTGGCCCCCGCTACTATAAAAAAGACAGACTGAAAGGTTTGTCTTTTTTATTTAATGAGCTTTTGTATCAAATCCGTACCCTCCTCACACGTCCTTCGCATCTGGCACCAAATACTAGAAAAAATAAACGCTTAGAGGTATGTCATTTATAATTTGGGACACTTAATTTCTTCGACTACATTTTTTGAATTCCTTACCTTCAAATACAATTTTTAAATGGGACTATTTTTCTTATGATTCACAAAACTTCTGTTCAGAACCTATTAAATTTCAAATTTACCGTTAGATAAGTGCAGGACAGTTAATGATAGTTTGTTGACTAAATTTGCTCAACCTATTTAAAAACTAATCAACCTATGAAAAAAGACATTAAATTGCCGAGTATGGATCAATGCCCGGTAGATGACATTGTATTCATCGAAGGAAAAGGAAATTACAGCGTGGTTTTCCTTAAAAACAAGAAACAAATTACTATTGCCAAGACACTCAAAAAATTTGAGTCACAGTTACGAATGAATCCATTTTTGCGAGCTCATAAGTCTTACTTAGTGAATCGTGAGAATGTTTCAGGAAAAAACTTCCAAGGTAATAATACCTTGACAACCATTCTGGGGAATGAAATTCCCATATCAAGAAGGAAACTCGATTTAGTCAAAAAACATTTCGCATAAAAAAAGGGCCTCAATATCTTGAGGCCCTTTTCATTGATATTCTTATTGAATTATTTTCCTGATGGAGGAGCTAATAAGTTGAAGAATTGATCCAACTTAGGAGTTACGATGATCTCGGTACGACGATTCATCTTACGTCCTGACTTGCTCTTATTCTCAGCTTGTGGCTCAAACTCACCACGTCCACCAGCAGTCATACGCTCTGGATCAACAGCAAATTTAGTTTGTAATAAACGAACCACAGAAGTAGCACGCTTAGCACTCAAATCCCAGTTATCTTTGATACAATCAGTAGAGATAGGTACACTATCGGTATGACCTTCTACTAAGATATCTAAGTCTTTGTGATCATTAACTACTTTAGCCACTTTAGCTAATACAGCCTCAGCTTTAGAGTTAATTACTGCGCTACCTGAAGCAAACATTAATTTGTCAGAGATAGAAATATATACTACACCTTTTTTCACTTCTACTGTTACATCCTCGTCATTAACATCGGCCAAAGAACGCTTCAAGTTCATCACCAATGATAAGTTGATGGAGTCTTTACGTTGGATAGAAGAGTTCAAATCTTTGATATATTTTCCTTGCTCATTCAAGGCATCCAAAGATTTACGGATACTCTCTGCACCTGACTTATTGATAACAGATAAATCAGACAAACGATCTAACAAATTAGTATTTGTTCTTTTCATGTAATCTAATTGCTCTTGCAAATTCTTCAAAGAGGCATTTCTAGCTTCTAACTCGGCATCTCTCTTTTTGATTTCAGCTTGTAAACTAGCTGTTAAAGATTGACAATCAGCAAGATCTGCTCTTGATTTGGCAAGCGACTGGTCACTACTAGCTTGTAGTTCTGTTAAACGTGATTGCAAATCAGCAATTTTCTTTTTGCTCGCACAAGAAAAGAAAAATGGCATCAGAGCGATTACTAAAAGTAATTTTTTCATAATGATGATTCGGTTTGGGGGTTAATGACTCAATGTTTAAAAATAATTGCCACAAAAGTATGAATCAAATCGCTAAAATTTGTCCTTATTTGGATTTTTTTTTAAAAAATATAGCCATTTTTCAGGATGGCAGCAGCAGCAATTTTACGTCTTGCTTCTTTCAAATTCTTAGGATCTATTTTTGTAAAACGCTTCAATCCCATTAACATAACGTTTAACTCATCTCCGCTGGCAAACCCTGTAATAACCTCTTTGCCAGATTGATGAATTTTATCGACCGCTTCATGTAAATATACCAATGCACATTCTTTAGCAATTTCATAGGTAACTTCTCCATGTTGTTGGATTAATTTATCTACACGAACTAACACGGACTCAGCCACATAGATTTCTATCATCATATCTGCCAAAGACATCAATATTTCTTGCTCTTGCTCAATGGCCGTCGTATATTTCTGCAAGGCTCCTCCCGCTGCCATCAACAAGGCTTTTTTCAGGTTAGCTATTACCTTATACTCTTTACCAAAAATGCCCTCAGGGGCACTGTTAGAAAAATCAGGAACACCTAATATTTCCTTGCCTACAGCCATGGCGGCCGTCATGATATCTAATTCTCCTTTCATGGCTCGCTTGATCACTGTACCCACTGCAAGAAGCCTATTAATTTCATTAGTACCTTCGAAAATTCGGTTGATTCTGGAATCTCGATAGGCTCTATCCATAGGAGCCTCCGCAGAGAAGCCCATACCTCCAAAGATTTGCACCCCTTCATCTACCAAGTAATCCAAGGTCTCTGAACCATGAACCTTCAATAAAGCACATTCTATGGCAAACTGCTCTACCCCTTTTAATTTTGCCTCAGAATCACTCATCCCAGAGGCTTTTAATTCCGCAATGGCATCATCAATGTTTTGCCCCACTCGGTAACAGGCTGACTCACTGGCATAATTTTTCACAATCATCTCAGCTATCTTGTATTGAATAGCCCCAAACTGATGGATGGATTGTCCAAATTGCTTGCGATCATTGGAATATTGCACAGCTTGATCTACCACACGTTTTCCTGCTCCAATCACCGCTGCCGCCAATTTAATACGACCAATATTTAAAATATTCACGGCAATTTTGAAACCTCCCTCCCGCTTGAATAACAAGTTTTCAACCGGTACTGGGCAATCATTGAAGAAGATTTGTCTCGTTGAGCTACCTTTAATTCCCATTTTACGCTCCTCCTCGTTCATAGTAATTCCTCCAAAACTCTTCTCAACTATAAATGCTGTCAAACTTTTATCGTCATCAATTTTGGCAAAAACAATAAAAACATCTGCAAAACCCCCATTAGTAATCCACATTTTTTGACCTGTAATCAAATAATGTTTCCCATCTTCCGATAAGCGAGCCTTGGACTTGGCGGCATTGGCATCAGACCCTGAGTCTGGCTCTGTTAAACAATAGGCTGCCTTCCACTCTCCTGAAGCTAATTTGGGCAAATATTTTTGTTTCTGCTCCTCCGTTCCATAATATAAAATGGGAAGTGTACCAATACCTGTATGGGCTGATAAAGCTACGGCAAATGAATGACCTGAACCACAGGCCTCTGCTACGAGCATGGAAGTATTAAAATCCATCCCAAATCCACCATATTCCTCTGGAACTGATGTACCTAGTAATCCTAGTGCACCAGCTTTATCCAACATTTCCACCATCACAGTTCCATCCTTGGCATTATCCATCTCCTCCAAACGAGGTTGAATCTCCGTCTTGATGAAGTCAATACAAGTTTGACCTATCATTTTCTGCTCTTCAGAAAATTCTTCAGGAATAAATAATTCCTGAGGTAAAAGCGGTCGAATTAAAAATTCTCCTCCTTTCATCGTATTGTTCGTAGGCATGGTTTTGGTATTTATAATTTATTGATGAAATATAATAATGATCTATTTTGCAGATAAAGTGTTATATCGATTTCTGGGTCAATGTTTGTAGAATCTCCGTAGCATCCTCTTCCAAAAATTGATTGATGGATTGAATTACTTTAAAAAACTCATTGGCTTGTTCAGTCCCAATTCGCTCCAATAACTTTTCATTAAATAAGATTACTCCCTGCCTAGCTACATCCCTTTTCTTTTTTCCCAAATCTGTTAGAAATATCTTAACAACGCGTTTATCGGCAAAGTTAGTCTCTCGACGAATCCATTTTTTATCCTCTAATGTTTTTAGCATCCGTGTCAAACTTCTAGATTCCAAACCTAGGGCTGGGGCAATTTTAGTAGCAGGTGTACCGTCTTTGTCAATATGCAATAACACATATCCAATCGCCATCGACATATCAAACTGAGCGGCATAAGTATTGTACATGCGACTAATCGCGTACCAAGCGGATTTAATTTGGAAATCAAAGGTACTTTCTGCTTTCATATTCAAGGAATGATTTTGGTATGCTTGCATACCATTGTGTAAAAATGAGATAAAAAAAAATAGGATGCAAGCATCCTATTTTCAAAATTCCAAAATATTTTTGATTATCTCACGCGATTACCTCGCATTCTTTTGCTATTAACCTTTAAACCAGAGAAAGAAGACTTCATAATCATCAAGCGAACTTTCTTTTTATTATATAGCAAATACTTGTTACCATCATAAGTCAAGCGAGAAAAAGTAGGACTTCCCGTTTCATCCACCAATTGATAGTAGTATTCACCTCTTTCTCCGATTACTGGACCAAAATGAAGGCTTTTTTCTTCACCAGCACCTGCTTCAAAGGAAATCAATAAACGATCGTTTGCTTCTTTTACCAGCACTCCTGGAGTTTGTTGCTCAAGGCTCACGCGGTTAATCGACTTCCCATTGATTAAAATAATTTTACCTGATTTCACATTAGCATCAGAAGCATTTAATTCTCTTTCTAAGAAAAGGGCATTGTCATTGTAAAACTGAATCTTCTCCAAAGGAAGCTGATTTTCTTTGATTAATGTCATCAAAGAACCTGTCAAGTAAGCTTGCTGCGAGCAACTACTTAATAAAACAAGTGCAAAAAATACAATGGCTATGTTTTTCATGGAATTAATTAACGCCTTCTGCTAAAATAAGGACTTTGTTATTTAACACTTCCACAACGCCTCCTTCAATTTGAAATGATTCTTTGTCGGCAGTCAATAAGCCTTTTTTCAAAGTACTTACTAAAGCTGCGTGGTCATTTAAAATCTGAAAGGAACCATTAACGCCAGGTAAAGTCACCACAGAAGCTTCTGCGGAAAACACTTTACGGTCGGGTGTAATAATTTCTACAAACATATCTATCATTTATTTAGCAGCTTCTGCCAACAATCTTTCACCTTTTTCTATGGCATCTTCAATGCTACCTACTAAGTTAAACGCTGCCTCAGGCAAGTGATCGTAAGTACCGTCAATGATGGCATTGAAACCTTTGATGGTATCGTTGATGTCTACCAAAACGCCTTTTAAGCCTGTAAATTGTTCTGCCACAAAAAATGGTTGAGACAAGAAACGTTGAACACGACGAGCACGAGATACAACTAATTTATCTTCTTCAGATAATTCATCCAAACCTAAGATGGCAATAATATCTTGTAATTCTTTGTAACGCTGTAAAATTTCTTTAACTCGTTGAGCTGTATTGTAGTGCGCTGCACCCAATACCTCAGCCGATAGAATACGAGAAGAAGAATCCAGTGGATCCACCGCAGGATAAATTCCAAGCTCTGCAATCTTACGAGAAAGTACTGTAGTAGCATCTAAGTGAGCAAAGGTTGTTGCTGGCGCTGGGTCAGTTAAGTCATCCGCAGGTACATAAACTGCCTGTACTGAAGTAATGGATCCACGCTTGGTAGAAGTAATACGCTCTTGCATAGCTCCCATCTCAGTAGCTAAGGTTGGCTGATAACCTACCGCTGATGGCATACGTCCTAATAGGGCCGATACCTCAGAACCTGCTTGTGTAAAACGGAAGATGTTGTCAATAAAGAATAAGATATCACGACCTTGTCCCTCGCCATCTCCATCACGGAAGTGCTCTGCTACTGTCAAACCAGACAATGCCACACGAGCACGAGCTCCTGGAGGTTCGTTCATTTGGCCGAACACTAATGTAGCTTGTGATTTTACCAATTCGTTTTCATCCACTTTAGTCAAATCCCACTGTCCATCTTCCATGGCATGCTTGAACTCCTCACCATATTTAATAACGCCAGATTCAATCATCTCACGTAACAAGTCATTTCCCTCACGAGTACGCTCACCCACACCTGCAAACACAGATAAACCTTCGTATGCCTTAGCGATGTTATTGATCAACTCCATAATCAATACCGTTTTACCTACACCCGCACCGCCAAACAAACCAATTTTACCTCCTTTAACATAAGGGGCTAATAGATCGATTACTTTGATACCTGTGAATAAAACTTCGGTAGTTGTAGCTAACTCATCAAATTTAGGAGCAGAACGGTGAATAGGTAAACCCGCCGCTGATTTTGGCTGAGAAATTCCGTCAATCGCCTCTCCTACTACATTAAACAAACGGCCTTTAATTCCATCTCCAGTAGGCATGGTCATCGGAGTTCCTTTGTCAATCACCTCTTGTCCACGTTGAAGACCTTCTGTTCCTTCCATCGCAATGGTTCTTACACGATCTTCTCCTAAGTGTTGTTGAACTTCTAAGATAAGTTCCTGCCCATTGGTTTTGGTAACAGAAAGAGCATTTAGGATAGCTGGTAAGTGTGAACCTTCACCTTCAAAGCTTACATCGACAACTGGTCCAATTACCTGAGCTACTTTTCCTTTATTTACTGCGTTTGCCATTTGAAAAATAAATTTGTTAGCTAAAAAACTACGAATTAATATAGAATCGAATGCTGTTGACATTCGGATTGCAAAATTAGTCGGTAAATTCCAATTAGCAAAACTGAAGTTTGTATTTTTTTGCTATTTTTTGTCTATATCCGCCCTTTTCTTTGAATGAATTAAAGTTTATGCAGAAATTTACGTTAACTATGTGGATCCCCATTTTATACCATTTGCATGAAAGATCAATTTAATCGATTAACGATTTTCTGGTTTGTATTTACTTCCTTAATAAGCATCTTTTGCCTAGGAATATACGTTTGGGGTGGATCAGAAGCTTTGGGCTGGCAAGAAGTTAGTGAACTAATCCCTCAAACGGTCCCTTTATTTGCCGAATCCAATCCATCCGTTTCTTCTTCCATTTTTTTAGTCAGGCAGCATTACCTAATACAATCCATTTCACCCGCAGTCTGGCCAAGTATCATCGGTGCTGTTATAGGTTTAGTAGGAACCATTATTCTCATCCAAGGCATTCAAGCCTGGTCCAAGATACATTGGCGCCAATTTTTATTGGGTATAGTCATTTGGTTTGGCATCATCTTATGGAAAAATAGCAGCTTGCCGCTTCAAGATTGGCTAAGTTTTTTACATGGGCCTTGGGTGGCTTTATCTTGCTTCTCTGCTGTAGTACTTGCTGTCTTGAGCAGCTCATCCATTCCTTCTCTACTTCTTGAGACCTCCCACAGCTCTGATTTGGAAAACAGTAAAAAGAAATGGGGTGCCTTCATGTTCTTCTACCTCATCAACCTCATATTGAGCATGGGAAATCTCTGGGGCCTCTGGACCTCCACTTTATATATCCCTGCCTTTATTTTGCTGGAAATCAGTTTTACTCTAGAGCTATTTCGAAGCCTTCGGTATGAAAACAAACTCTACCAAAGGCTCATCATTGCTTTATTTTTATTAAGTCACTCCCTGTTGTTACCCTTTTTATTCAACAATAATGAGGCGGGAATACGAGCCTTGGAAACATGGCTCATCATGACGCACTTGTGCATGACTTTACTTTTCCCATTTTTTCTGTGGACCAACTTCAAAGAACCCATTTTAAAGAATCTTGCCATATATAAAGTAGTCCACAAGGCTCATTTTATTCCTATTTTTCTCATTCAAATCGGAGTGTTTATCTTGAGTTCTTCCTGGGTTTTTGCCCGGCAAGGCACGGCATGGCATCAAATTGTAGCGGCCTATTATAATGAACAAGGAGATGTGGAACATTTTTTAGGCAATAAATCGTTAGAAGAAATCGCCTATAAAAATGCGATGATTCACAGTAAATTAAACGCCAAAAGCAATGTAAGTTTGGCGCGCATGTCTCAAATGGTCGGCGATGTAGAAAAACAAGCCTACTATTTACAGACTAGTCAAATAAAATTCCCATCTGAAAAAAACTTCGTAGCCTTGGCAAATATTTATGGCAATGAAAATCAGTGGTTTGAATCGCTTTTTACTTTAAAAAAAGCCTTTCAGCAATTTCCACAAAGTCCACACATAGCCACTCAATTAAGTCGGGCCTATGAACAACTCAAACAAATAGATTCTGCCGCTTATTATTTGGTGCTTGCTAAGGAATTAGCTCTTGAAAACCCAATTTATCAAGCCAATCTCCTGTATTTTGATGTTCGATATCAAAGTAAATTAGTGAGTCAACAGGACGTAAATGACTGGAGTACATCCACCGATCATGCCCTACAAGCCAACATATTAGCTCAATCTTGGAATAATAAGCAGCGCCTATCTTCGAATTTTCCGAAAGAAAGTTTTGAAGCTACTCCAGAAGTCAGGGATCTTGCCCTCATCTACAATACCTGCTTATTTTTTAAGTCGCAGGCACCCCTCTTCCCATTTGATCAGTGGAAAAAAGAAAGCACTTGGGTTCAAAAATTTCCTGAAATTACTTACCTTGAAGCTTGGCAGGACTATTACCACCAACAGCCCTTGAGGGCACTCAATCAATTAGACTTACTAATCCAACAAGCCAATACTACTCAAGCAAAGGAATATCAGGCTGTACTATCGACTTGGAAGCAGGAATTAGTTGAGAAAAAAGTCAAAATTAAAATTGAATCTCTCTTGCAAGCTAAAAGCGCCTTGCAGTCTCATCCATTTACTCCAGGTGTTTTACAACAATCGCTGCCCTTCTTACACCGGGCCAACAAACATACGGAGGCCTATCAAGCTAGCTTGGCTGCCTTGCAGTGGAATGAAAATTTAGCCATTTATTATCCCATTTACATACAAGAGGCCTTTCTTCAAGGAGAAATCCAATATGCCGATGATGCCATGAATCGATTAAAAAAACTGGACCCTTCATTATTTTCCTCACATGAGGCCAACTTTGCCAAGGCGAGGGAAAAGGCCTTGAATAGGCAAAAGTTTAACTAGTTAGTAATGCTAAAGAGTAGTAATGTGTGGAATTCGGGATATCAAAAAATGTGCTCGCAACCACTAATAACTGATAACTAATCCCTTAAGCCCTATTGGCAAGTTTAAAAAATTCAACTACCTTTGTGCTCAATAGTATGGGAAACGGAGTAAATGGTTCTTTCGCTTCCTATTCACTTAATGAACCAAACAATATGAATCAAAAAATTCGCATTAAGCTGAAATCTTTCGACCATTCCTTGGTTGACAAGTCGGCTGAAAAAATCGTTAAGGCGGTAAAAGCCACAGGAGCTGTTGTTTCTGGCCCTATCCCACTTCCAACTAAAGTTGAGAAATTCACTGTTTTACGTTCACCACACGTGAACAAAAAAGCACGTGAGCAATTCCAATTATGCACTTACAAGCGTTTAATTGACATTTTCTCTTCTTCTGCTAAGACAGTGGACGCGTTGATGAAATTGGAATTACCTTCAGGAGTTGATGTAGAAATCAAAGTTTAATGAATGGATATTCCACAGAAAAGGTCTTTACATCACAGTAAAGACCTTTTTTATTTTTAGGCAATCCGATTAAACTCTCAGAGCTTTCTTTTTAGAGTTAAACAATTGAAAAATCTTCCGAACAGGCTTTAAAAATAAAGTAAAGAAATAGGGCTTGAGGGCGTTATCTCTCCAAGCTTGTCGATCTTCCTTATTAGCCACCCAACGATGCTTCCAGGTTGCGGTACTCGTGCCCCCATTGCGCATGGTCATCAAAGTTTTAGGCAGATAGGATGCTGATTTTTCAGCCTTATACAAGGCTCGCAACATCCAATCATAATCTCCTGCACAAGTAAAATCTGTCCGAAAGGGACCAATTTCATCGTATACTGTTTTTTTGGCATAAAATGACAGATGTGGTGGCATCCAACCCCATAGCCAGTTGGATTTATGATACTCTCCTGCCGACCAAAATCGAACTAAAGCACCACTCTTGGGGTCCACAAATTGTATATCACCATAAACCGTATCCGTTCCTTTCTCCTGAAAACAAGCTACCACTGATGAAATCACATCCGAACTTGGATAATAATCATCTGCACCTATCATGCCCACGATTTCACCGCTGACTCTGGAAATTCCCTTATTCATGGCATCATAAATTCCCTTGTCATTTTCAGAAATATAGTTAATTCTACCTTCAAAAGACTGTAAAATGGATAAGGTATCATCCTTTGAACCGCCGTCAATCACCCAATATTCCAGATTGGGATAATCCTGAGCCAGAACACTCTCAATAGTCTGCCGGAGCGTAGCTGCTGACTGATAACAAACAGTAATGATAGATACCTTGGGTGTGTGCATAGATGGCACAAAGATATAGAATGTCAATAAAATTATATGAATTATCAAAATGGCCAGAATGCAGTACCATTAAAATATGGCTTGCAAAACTTAATTGATTAAAAGCAATCTGTCATCGAGACAAACAATTCGTTAAATTATAGGTTATAATCGTCTATTCACCCCAGATGAAATACAACACCAAAAACTCTTACTAAATTTTTACTAACGAGCTTTGTTAAAAAAATATTTTTTGTACCTTTGCAAACCCAATTCGAATCAGTTTCGGATTTTTAAATGTTAAAGAAATGAAAAGAACTTTTCAACCTTCGGTTAAAAAAAGAAAAAATAAGCACGGATTCCGTGAGCGTATGTCTACTGCCAATGGTCGTCGTGTATTAACAGCTCGTCGTGCTAAGGGTCGTCACAAACTTTCAGTTTCTGACGAGAAAAGAGGAAAATAGGTCCTAGATCTTAGAAAAGAAGATTTCAGCTTAACTTAGTTTTACTACAGTTTTAATGACGTGAAGTTTACTTTTCAAAAATCCGAGCGACTGACGCAAGTCAAAATTATAGATACACTATTTCAAAAGGATAGTCGAAACGTAGCACAGCGTTTTGTCTATCCTTTTCGAGTTTTATATCAGTTCAACGCCCAGCCTTTAGAATTACCTCAAATCCTCATTTCAGTACCCAAGCGTAAATTCAAAAAAGCCGTGGATCGCAATCTCATCAAAAGGAGAATACGTGAGGCCTACCGACTCAACAAGGCAATTCATCTAGTCGAAGGGAAAGAGAAATTACCAGATTATATGGCTTTTGTTTATATTGCTTCTACAATTGAGCCATTTGAGCGGATCAATAAGAAAATGCAGCAAGTCTTGCAAGAATTTAGCAATACAGAGAAAGATGCCACAACTACCTCCTAAGTCCATAAAAAAATGGCTTCTTACCAGCCTTGCTGGAGTAAGTCTACTTTGTTTTCTAGCTTTTAGCTCGCCGGGTGATCGCTTCTTTGAAATCGCCAAGAACTTGGATATTTATGCCTCAGTTTTTAAGGAATTAAATAAATTTTATGTAGATGAAGTTAATCCTAATCAAGCTGTAAAGACTTCGATCGATGCCTTATTGAAGAGCTTCGACCCATATACGGTTTTTTATCCAGAGGATGAGTTAGAGGATTTCTTAACCATGACCACGGGTAAATATCAAGGAATTGGCATTATCCTAACTGAAATCAATGATACTTACAGAATTTCATTTATTGAAGAAAATAGTCCTGCCTTAAAAGCGGGTTTGGCTATTGGAGACCAAATTATTTCTGTCAATGGAATTACTCTTTCTGACAAGCCAGAAGCAGATCCATCCAAGCTATTGCGTGGGCAGGCTGGCACTAAAATTTCCATCAAAGTATTGAAAAATGGCCAAACAGTTCCGCAAGATATCAGTGTGAATCGGGAAACGGTTCAAATCAAAAATGTCGTTTATTCAGGGATTATTCAACCTGGCGTAGGCTACATTCTTTTAGAAGATTTTAATGCCTCTGCCGCGAAAGAATTAAGAAACGCCTTGCAAAATCTAAAACAGGCGGGAATGAAAAAACTAATCTTGGATTTGCGAGAAAATCCAGGAGGCCTATTAACCCAAGCGGTAGACATTTGTAACTTGTTTCTTCCAAAGGATACTGAAATAGTATCAACCCGTGGAAAGGTAGAAGAATGGAATAAAACCTATAATGCCCTTAATCCGTGTGTGGAACCGGAATTACCCCTTATTATTTTAATTAATAACCGCTCAGCTTCTGCTTCAGAAATTGTGGCAGGCGTCATGCAAGACTATGACCGAGCCGTATTAATTGGCCAAAAGAGTTTTGGGAAAGGACTTGTTCAAGTTACCCGCGACCTTCCTTTCCGCACTAAAATGAAGATAACAACGGCTAAATATTATATTCCAAGCGGCCGTTGCATACAAGCCATTGATTACCAACACAAAAATCCGGATGGTAGCGCCGTAGCATTAAAAGATTCCAATAGCAAAACCTTCTACACAAAAAACCGCCGAAAAGTGGTGGATGGAGGAGGAATTACCCCAGATATCGCCGTGGAGAAATTCAGCACCTCTCCATTTACCAATGCCTTGCAAAAACAACATATGATTTTTTTATTTGCCTGTCATTACCGAAGTACACACCCTACTATACCGGCTGCCAAAGACTTTCAATTAAGTACAGCTGACTTTCAAGCCTTTGCCAACTGGTTAAAAAAACAGCCTTTCAAATTTGAAAGCCAGATTGAAAAGCAATTTCAAATAATTAGTGAATTGGCTAAAAAAGACAAATCCTATGCCAATATGGCTCCTGCACTACAAAACTTCAGAAAAGAGTGGGCGTCCAATTTAGACAGAGAATTGACTGCCTATCAAACAGATATAAGCAACTTGCTTGAACAAGAAATTGTTCAACATTATTACCTTCAAAAAGGCATGAACGAATGGTCATTCTCCAAAGATCCATCCATCAGGGAAGCTGTAAAATTATTTGATCAAACCGAACGTTTTCAATCTATTTTGGCGGGCAAATAATATGCGATTAATTCTAAGTATTGAGACTTCCACTCCGACATGCTCGGTAGCAATTCACCGATCAGGTGAACTTGTGGCTCAAAAACTTGTACAGGAGGAAGGGGCTCATTCCAAGCAGTTAACTGTTTTAATTGATTCTTTGCTGGAAGAAAACGGCATGAAATTAGATCAATTAGCTGCCATTGCTGTTTCCGTGGGACCAGGATCATATACTGGTTTGAGAATTGGCCTAGCTACTGCCAAGGGCCTTTGCTTTGGATTGGACATCCCGTTGATCGCCTTGCCAACACTCCAAATTTTAGCTGAAGCCTACCGACAGACCAAGCCCGAAACCAAAGGGGCTATATTAATCCCCATGTTAGATGCCAGGAGAATGGAGGTTTATGCTTCAGCCTTTGATGCACAAAATTTAATGGAAATTTTTCCCGCAAAAGCGGTCATTTTAGATGAATATAGCTTTTCTGAACTAAAAGAAAAGCCTTTGATTGCATTTGGTAATGGCTCTGAAAAATGGAGAAATATATGTCTGCATCCCAACATGACATTTTCCATTCAGCCCTTGTTCCCTGAGGCCCAATATATGGGAGGATTGGCTTTTGAAGAATTTTTGAACAATAATTTCCAAGATTTGGTTACGCTAGAACCTGAATACTTAAAGGAATTCAAGGGTACACAACCTAGAAACAAAGCATGGTAATGGAAGGAGAAATTGTCAATCGAGTAAAGCAAAGCGGTTTAATTCAATTAGACTTGGAAGAAATGCGAGTACCCGGAGAAAGGGTCTTTCTAGATATCAAGTCGCAGCTATTCATGGAGCTTGTGTTAAAAGAAAAAGAATTCCGTCAGTTCATTGCTGAGCATCCATGGGAACAGTATCAAGGTAAACATGTGGCCGTGGGCTGTAGCAATGATGCCATTATTCCTACTTGGGCATTTATGTTAGTGAGTATTCATTTGACTCCCTATGCACAAACTGTGGTATTTGGCAACTTAGAGGATTTGGAAAAAGCCCTCTTTACCCAGTGCATCGAGAGTTTATCTACAGATGATTTCATCGGAGCCAAAGTAGTCATCAAAGGCTGCTCCAAAGAGTCAGTACCCACCGATGCCTACGTTCAAATATCCCGAAAACTTCAACCGCTGGTAAAAAGCATATTTTTCGGTGAACCGTGTAGTACTGTTCCTTTGTACAAGAAGAAATTATAGGCTAGATAAATTAGTAAATTCCCACAATTTGTGATTATCAATTTCTTGGACAATAGAATTAAAAGCTCATTCGTTTTGACAACGCTGTCAAGGTTTGAAACCTTGACAGCGTTAGGTTTTTATTTTAGCTTTTGCTTAATCTTTTCCATGTACTGCAGTACTTTTTGCTGGTAATACGGCAATAAATCCACTGGGACGTTTTGAAATAAATCACGGTTCTCTTTTTGTCTTTGCAAAAAAGGCGCTAAGTTCGGTGGAGGATTCTCTTTCCATTTTTGAATCGCCGTTTTGGATTCCCGTTTAGGGTCCTCCCCTTGTTCCTTCAAAGCCTTTTCAGCCTCCATCAATCTAGGTAGCATTTGATCTGATCTCTGTTGAAATGAATTATTCAAGCGCTTATTGACGATGTCAGTCTCATTTTTATCCATTTCCTTAATCATCTCAGACAAGGACCTCTGCAATCCTTGGTTACCAGGCTGTCCCTGTAAATCGCGCAATTTCTGTTCCATTTCTTGACGAATCTGAGCTTGTTCCTCCGCCATTTTAATCAATTCCTCGTTAGTAATCATCATAGGCTGAATCCCCATCTTTCTAGCTTTTTGATTAAGCTGCTGTTGCCTTTGTGACCAATTCCCCTTTGAATTCCCTTTCGATTTACCTTTTTTCCCCGACTGAGACTGAGAAGCCTGATCTTGAACTTGTCGCAATAAATCGGAAAGCAAAACGGCCAATTGGTTAGTAGCTGCCATAGCCTCTTGCTGTCTCACAGAAACCAAATCCCACTTACGCTCCTTCATCATTCGAGATGCCTCCTGCATTCTTTGTTTCATTTGAGCTGTTTCTTTGGTTATCGTTTGGGAAAGGGGCATGAGTTTTTTACCCAATGCCAACAAACTATCCTCCAAAATGGTCGCCATTTCACTCAATTTGTTTTGTTCCTGCGCAATCGGCCTAACTGCAATATCCCCCGCTGGAATTTTTTTGTAGGCTTTCATGGTTCGTTCTTGGTCGAAAGACAATTGCAACAAATCATCCATCAACAAGCGCAATTGAGCCAAATTCAAGGCTATTTCCATGGATTCCTGCTGGGCTTGCTGCTCCTCCAATTTCTTAGCCATTTTTTTCATTTGCTCCGCTGCCTTTTTCTGATTGATTTCAGCTTGCTTAGATTGCTTATTCTTTAAATTTTCTTCCGCATTATCTAAATTCTCCTGCATTTCCTTCTGCAATTTCTCCTCCTTATCTAAATCGGGCTCACCCGGTAATTCATTTTTTTCTTTGGCTATTTCATCCAATTTTTTTCTCTCTTCCTCCACTTCTTTATTCAAAGCCTCTTGCTCTTTGGCTAATTCTTGCTCATTTTTCCCATTGGCCTTCTTGATTAACTCTTCCTGCTTTTTAGCTAAATCCTTCCAGTGAGAAATGGACTCATCCAGCATTTTTTCTACTTTCAACTCTTGGTAAAACTGCTGCAGCCTCTCCAATTCTCGCTCCATGTTTTTACCCTGGTTACGCATTTGCTCTAAGTGCTTTTGCCAAAGTGTCGCTGATTCCTTTTCCCAGTTTTTTAACAATGCCTCCCTGCGTTTTTCCATTTCCGGATCCCATAGCTGGGAAATCATTTTTTGCAAATTTTCCATTTTTTTCATCCAAGCCTGATCCACTGGCTGAAAACTCATTTGCTGACCCATCCACTGCTCTTGCATCTTTTTGAGTTCCTCAATGGTCTTCTTTAGCGCATTTTCTTTTTCCAGAACATTTTTCAATGCCTTCAAGTCTACCTCTTTCCCTAGTTGAACCCTCTTGGTTAATTCATTGATTTCCTGCTTCATATTTTGCGCCTTTTGCAAAGTATTCAACACCTGTTTCTCCACCTGGTCCACTTGCTGGTCCATTTTCTTTTCCAAAAGCCTTAGGTCAGGGATTTCCCAAATCTGAGTTCCTGAACTGGTCCATTTAGCTCCGTGTATCCCATCTTGGTCAGACACTTCTACTTGATAGTGAAGTTGATCTCCAGGCTGCAATGCCAAGGAATCCAAGGTCCAAATATATTCCACCTCCATACGCTTACTTCCTGCCTGAACCGGAATCCTTTTCGTCCGTTTAAGACCTAATTTATTGCTTTGAGATTTTTTGATTTGATAGGTCAATCGCATCTGCCCAAGACCATAATCATCCTCAATCAAGGCATTCAATATTCTAAATCGATAATATAAAGTATCATCTACCCAATGCGTTTGTAAAGTAGGCTTTTGATCCAAGACGACCTCAATAGGCTGCATGACACTTTTCTGTATTGGCATTTGGGAATTTTGAGCAATGACCTGATAACTAGTGCTTTTACCCATGACTCTTTCCAATTCAAATTTGGTTTTCAAGACATCGGGGCTTCCCCAGTCCACCTCAGACTTATCCTGAAATTGTATACCCAAACGTTGGGCGCTGGAAGAGGTCATTTCCCACTGCACTAAGGTTCCCTCTGGAATCTTTAAGGGTACTGCTTGACGAATAGTTTCACTTTCCTTTTTCAAATAAGCAGGATATACCAATTTAATGGTCATTTCTTTCAATCCAGGACGATGCACCAAAGGCAATAATTGTGGTTCAGAAAAATAATCTCCTGCTTCAAACTGTAGCCACTTTTCTGATTGAACTGGCGGAATAACTCCTCGATATCGATTTTGCTTTTCGGTGGGACTAAGCAGAATTCTTTCTCCCTCCCAATGTAGATAGACTGAATTAGGCAAGTCCTTTCCCTTCAACTCTATTAGAAACTCAGTATTCTCTCCAGCGATAGATTGGAAAGGCCTATTCAGTACGACAAAATCAAAAGGTAATTCTTTGGGATAATGAAAAGAATAATTCCAAATCCGCATTACGGGCTTTCTAAACAAATTTGGGAAGCTCAATTGGCCTATACCTAAGCCCGCTAAGATGATGACAAAAAGCGCAAATGGTTTCTTCAAATCTGATAGTTGGACGAAATCCTCCCAACGATACTGTTTCAAAAAGGCTTGTTTCTCATCGATGGCCGCCTGCCATAAATCGACCGAATGTTCAGGTACTTGACGTTGCAATTGAAGCACATTAATTAAAGCATCCGTATGTGCTACTGGCAAAAATTTACCCAAACTGATTGCCAGGTGGTAATAATCTTCTTGATGCAATGGACGAATCAGGTCCCAAAAGGGCTTTCGAGTAAATAGGAATAAAATACTAGTAGATCCACATAAAAAAACATAATAAAAAATCCCTCGAATGGTCGAAGAGAACCACGCTAGGTATTCCAATAAAATCAAAAAAATGGCCAAAAATAACACCCAAATGGCCGCTTGAATCAAAGCGCGCCACAACTCTTTGCGAGCCATTTGAATATGGTAGTTTTTTAATTTTATTTCGAGCGGATTGTCCACAGGTATTTTATTCCAAATTGAGCGATGAAAATACAAATTTTCAGACGCTTAGCATCTATCATCTGATTAAAATAAAATTGTCCAATAGTTTCAATTTTGGTATTTTTGGGGACTTAGACTTCAAAATGTCCTCACAATCACAAGAACAGTATCAATTTATTGAGAGTATTCTCCAACAAAATTTAGGAGAAATAGGTAGCATCCAGGATTTTCAATTTTTCTATGGAGGTAATTTCAATTTGGCTGTTCGAGTGAAATTAAAACAAGGAGAATATTTCATCAAATGGAATCAAGGTGACCATGAAGGATTATTCCCAGCTGAAGCTAAAAACCTAGCCTTGATTGCCTCCACGTCCACCGTTCCCGTTCCACAAGTGTTGGGAGTGGGACAGTTGGATGAAAAGGAGTACCTCATGATGGAGTGCATTCCTACGGCAGAAAAAAAAGATAATTATTGGAGCGATTTTGGCCAAAAATTAGCTCAACTTCACCATAGTAGCTCGAAAAAAGGACATGGGCTTGATTATGACAACTTTATTGGCGCGGCCAAACAAGTGAATCAATGGAATCAAAACGGGGTCAATTTTTTCATTCAAAATCGAATTAAAGCCCAAGTAGATACTGCTTTGTATCATCGAAGAATCGACGGAGATACCAATGATGCGTTCGAAATTTTATACGAGAAAATTCCTTCCATCATTCCCAATGAAACCTCTGCTCTGTTACACGGTGACTTATGGTCTGGAAATGCTATGGTCAATCAGCATGGGCTAGTAAGCCTAGTAGATCCTTCTTGTTATTATGGCTTGCGCGAGGCAGAAATTGCATTCACCACCATGTTTGGAGGATTTGAAAAAGAGTTTTATGAAGCTTACAACGAATCTTTCCCTATTACAAAGGGTTTTCATGAAAGAATTCCACTATATAATCTATACCCACTCATGGTTCATGTGAACCTGTTCGGTGAAGGATACCTACCTGCTGTCCGGAAAATTTTAGATTCTTATGTAGGTTAAACTTGAGCTAAGGCCCAGATTTCTACCACCTCATCTATCTCTTTAGCTCCAGGAAAGAAAGAAACCAATTTCCTAAGAATTTCCTCAATCACCGCGTCTGGACAAGAAGCACCACAAGTCAAGAGCACTCTTACTTTAGACTTATTTGGTATGTAATCCTGAATCAATACTTCCTCTTTCAATTTATTGTTGAAATGTAAAATCTCTTTATTTGAAATCAATTTCTCTGCTGACTTAATGAAATAAGAAGGTAATTTTTCTTGGCATAAATCTACTAAATGCGAAGTATTGGATGAATTATAGCCCCCTGCAATGATAGCAAAATCAGCCTCCTCTTCGATTAAACCATATGTAGCACTTTGGTTATCGTTGGTGGCATAACATAAGGTATCTCGTGTATCAGCAAAATGCGAAGTGACTTGGCTAGGCTCCAATTGATAAAAGCGAACTATTTCTCCTTTAAGGTATTCTACTATTTCTTGTGTATCCAAGGCCAGCATGGTAGTTTGATTCACCACACCAATACGAGTTAAATCGGTCTCGGGATTAAATCCTTGGGAGTATTGCCCCGCAAATTCCTTGTAAAACTCTTCGGCTGTTTTTTCTTTTCTAATGTAATAAGCTAATTGCTTAGCTTGTTCCAAATCTTTCACAATGATAGTAGGCGTAACTACTTGTGAGTGAGAAAAAGTAGCTTTGGTCTCTTCATGACTAGGTTTCCCATGTACCACCACGGTATATTGGTTTTTACCAATTTGACTGGCGCGATTCCAAACCTTCTCAACAAACGGACAAGTAGTATCGTAGGAATATAAGTCAATACCAATTTTATCTAAAATAGCGTGAATCTCCAAGGTGGTACCAAAAGCGGGGATGATAACAATATCATCTTTAGTTAAATACTCCCATGGAACCAATTGATTGCCTGCAGTATCTTGCACAAATTTCACACCCAAATCCTGTAAGTCTGCATTAACGGCAGGATTATGAATCATTTCAGACAATAAAAATATGCGTTTATCGGGGTTTTCTTCAATAATTTTATAAGCAGTTTCCACGGCGTTCTCCACTCCATAGCAAAATCCAAAATGCCTAGAGAGCAAAATCTCTACAGGACCAAAATCAAATATCGACGGTTTAAAGTTCTTTTTGAGTTTGTCTCCCGCACGACGAACATCTTTTACCCGACTTATCAACTCGCTTTTAAATAAAGAAGGAATGGAAAAAGACTTCATTTTTTTAAAGTTTCTTTTTTCGGTTCTGCCGGTGGCAAACCTCAATTTTAAAATTGTTTCATCTTGATCCTCTTTCATTGACACAACCATTATAACTCACAAATTGGTTAACAGTTTTCAAATTTACCAATTGATTCATAAATCATAATACTTATTCAAAAAAATACCACTTAATAAATACTAGGTTAAATAATCCCACAAATCTTGTCAAATCAGTATAGTTATAATATTTTTGTAGTCTATTTTCTTCTCAACAATCCTGTGTAAACAGTTTTAGCCAAAAAAACGCATGAACAAATCTACTTCATCGAATACCCGATTTTGGCAGAATATATACAGAAGCCCATGGATTAATTTCTGGCTATCCTTTATCAAGCATCCGATTAATATCCTATATGCAGGTCTAGGGATCGTTGTTTTCATGTTTAGTTACCAGTCGTCCTTCTCCGAAAAACCGGACGAACCTGGTTATTTTGCTGGAAAAATTGTTTTTGATAATGAAAGTTATCACCGCATAGAAACTAGTAATGTAGAGGCTAAAATCAAGAACGAAATGGGTAGTCCTGTGCTGACATTAACATGCACTCAGGAGAAAAATATGGAATCTGTTTATTTAAAAATATTTAAGCTAAAAGGACCTGGCACTTATTTCATACCAGGAGATGGAGATATCTCGAACATTGGTAACCTAATTAAAAACCTAGACAACTACCAAGATAAAAACAACTTCTTTGAGTCTAGTTTACCAAACAAAGAAGGTGTAAAAAATGGTGTAGGCCGCGTCAATATTACCAAAATCACTTCAAGTTTTGTAGAGGGCGAATTAATTCTTATCGCCAATAACCCAAATGGCGAACAGGCAGTGCTTGAATCTGCCAAATTCAGAGTAGCTTTGCAGAACTAAATCATGTTCCTGCTCTTTTATGGATTTTGAACCTAGCGTTGTAAACTCGGAATGGAATCAAATACTTGATTTCCTAGAAAGCCAATTTCAAAAAAGACCTGCTGATGTAGATTCTGTGCTTTTTTTAATCGGTATTCAAGAATTAGGAAAAGGCTTCATGAATTTCAGCAAGGAACAAAAACAAGATTTAATGCATATTGCCACCTGCAAAGTGTTAAGCTATAGTGGATTTTATAGCCTGGAAGGCTTGGATGCGGAGGGCTGGCCACATTGGAATTTAGAACAAGCCGTTCCACAAATGCCCCTAAAAGAACAAGAAATACTTATCAAAGCACACATCATTCAATATTTCAAATCAGAAGTATTTGCTGCTGAACCAGAAGAATAATATCCCCATGAAAATCATTAGTTACAATGTAAACGGTATCCGAGCTGCTATTCAAAAGGGATTCTTAACGTGGCTCCAGGAGGAGAATCCAGATATTATCTGCTTGCAGGAGTTAAAAGCTGAAATTGACCAAGTCAATGTATCGGAAATTGAAGCTTTGGGCTACGAAGTATATTGGCATAGTGCCCAGAAAAAAGGGTATTCTGGAGTAGCAATATGGACAAAAATAAAACCTATCCAAGTTACCATTGGATGTGGTGTAGAAAAATATGATTTAGAAGGTAGAGTACTGCGTGCAGATTTTGAAGGTTTCTCTGTCATGAGTGTTTACATGCCATCTGGATCCAGCGGCGAGGAAAGACAAGACTTTAAAATGAAATGGCTAGCCGATTTCTATGAATACATTGAAAACCTCAAAAAAGAAATTCCTCATTTAATCATTTCAGGAGATTACAATATTTGTCATAGAGCGATTGATATTCATAATCCAAAATCCAATGCAAATAGTTCTGGTTTTTTACCGGAAGAAAGAGCATGGATGGAAAGCTTTATCAACAATGGATTTATAGATTCCTTTAGGCATATCAATGCAGAACCTCACCATTACAGTTGGTGGAGCTATCGTGCAGGTGCCCGAGCCAAGAATTTGGGGTGGCGCATAGATTATCATTTAGTCAGTGAAAGTCTGCGAGAGAGAATTGCTCATGCCCAAATATTACCCGAAGCGAAACACTCCGACCACTGCCCTGTGGTTGTTCACCTTAAATAATTGTTTTTATGCATTACGAGAAACACGTTTTTATTTGTACCAATGATAAGCCAGCCCCAAAAAAATGTTGTGGTTCAGAACATGGAATGGCCTTGGTAGAAGCATTCAAAGCGCAATGGGCTGCCTCAGGAAGCGATAAAAAAATTAGAATTCAAAAAGCAGGATGTCTTGATTTCTGTGGAAAAGGGCCGAGCATGGTTGTATATCCAGAAGGAGTTTTTTATGGAAATGTTCAGTTGGAGGATGTTCCAGAAATTACTGAAAAGCATTTATTAGGAAACGAGGTTGTTTCTAGACTTGAAATTGGATAAATAGAATTATGTTGTACCGTTTATACCCTACCCTTCTCAATTCCTACGCTTTATATTTAAATCAGTCCCGTGATGGAAATGGTAAAATCATCGTGGATGAAATTGAAATGATTGAACGCATCAATCGTGTCAAAAAACCTAGCACAGAGGCTCAAAAAAAGGGGGTGGATTTTGAACGGGCTGTGACCCTAGGCGAGGGAGAGGAAATGTTTCAAGAAGGAATCATTGACAAAGCCAGGGAATTACTCCCTTCCAAATATAAAACACAGTTTTATGTTGAATCTCGATACAAAAATGCCATAATCTATGGCTATGTAGATGGTGTTGGCGACAAAACGGCTTTTGATCTAAAAAGTACTTCTTTTTATCAGCCAGGCCGTTTTGCCAAAAACCACCAAAATCTATATTTATTGGGACTTCAAAAATATGGTATAGAGCAATTAGACTATGTGGTTACCGATTTTCAAGATGTATATATCGAATCTTACTCCTTGCAAGCAGTAGATTTCAATCCATTGTATCAACAGATAGAAAGTTTTATTTCCTTCCTAGAAGAGAACAAAAAGTTTATCCGAGATAAAAAGATTTTTGATCGAAAAGCAAACGATAATCAATTATCCCTATTTGAATAAATTTTCAAGTGATTTTTGACGTGCTTTAGGTCTGAAATCTGCCAAACTGCCTCGGATGATTCAAAGAGGTTGTAATGGATAGCCGGAATTCCTGCTTGATTTGCCCCATAAATGTCAGCATGCCAATTGTCCCCCACCATAAGGGCCTCTTCCGCTGCGCAATTGGCCCTTTTTAAGGCATATTCAAAAAAAGCTGTTTCCGGTTTTTTGGCGCCAACAACCTGAGAGGTAATTAATTCCTTGAAATGATGTCCAATTCCGGAAGATTCTACCTTAATGAATTGTATATCTTCGAAACCATTGGTTAAAATATACAAGGGATAATAAGGAGCAATGGTCTCAATCAATTCCTGAGCACCTTCCATCAAATGCTTCTTTCTTGGGGTCCTGTAAAGAAAAAAATTAGAAAATTCATGGGCTGGACCATGTACTTGAATCGCCTCAAAAAATCGAATAAACCTAGATTCTCTCAACTCACTTTGAGATATTTTACCCAATTGGTAATCATCCCAAAGTCCAGTATTTATCCGCTGGTAAGAATTCCAAATAGCCTCCATTGAAAATGGGCTTTGCTTGTCTAAGCCAAATTCTTGAACTAATTCTAAAATTACTTCTTTGGAGTTTCGGTCATGATCCCATAGCGTATGGTCCCAATCAAAAAAAATGGCTTTAGGCTGAAATATCATCCAACAAAGATAATAATCATTTACCTTTGCTAGGCCATTATGCGCATGATACTATGGAACATCAATTAAAATTAACCAAGCCGCTTGCCTTTTTTGATTTAGAAACTACCGGGATACAAGTGCAAAAAGATCGAATTGTGGAGATTTCCATAGCTAAAGCGAATATAGATGGCTCGGTGGACATCAAAACACGACGCGTTAATCCCGGAATTCCTATTCCCCTAGAGGCTTCTTTGGTGCATGGAATTTATGATGAAGATGTGAAAGATGAGCCTAGTTTTAAGCAGATTGCCAAATCCATGGCACAATTCTTAGAAGGCTGCGATTTAGCAGGGTTTAATTCCAATCGTTTTGATGTTCCCATGCTAGTAGAGGAATTTTTACGAAGTGATGTAGATTTTGATACGAAAAACAGACGCTTGGTTGATGCTCAACGAATATTTCATTTAATGGAACCTCGAAACTTATCGGCGGCTTATAAGTTCTATTGTCATAAAGATTTAATTGGTGCTCATGGAGCTGAAGCGGATGTATTAGCTACCTTAGAAGTATTGAACGCCCAGGTAAAATATTATGAAAAAACGGCCATGAAGGACGCTGAAGGAAATGAATATTTCCCTATTCAAAATGATGTAGCTGTCTTACACCAATTGAGCGCTTCCAATTCCATAGATTTTGCCAATAGGATGGTTTATAATAAGGATCAAGTAGCTGTTTTCAATTTCGGAAAATACATGGGAAGGTCTGTGACAGACGTGTTAAAAACGGACCCTTCCTATTATGATTGGATGATGAAAGGTGATTTTCCAATGGATACTAAACGCAAATTGACAGAAATTAAATTAAAAGGATTTCAGCGGTAGAAGCCTAATTTTATTTCTGTTTTGTCAGTTTATTTCCTATTTTTGCCCCGCGTAAAAGCACTCGATTAAATAAACAAATTGTTTATTTACAATTACAATTTTACTATGCAATCCATACCCGAAATAATACGCACCATTCCTTTGACTCACTACATCATGTTGAGCTCAGCATTGTTTTGTATTGGAATACTAGGTGTACTTACTCGCCGTAGTGCTATCATCGTATTTATGGCTATTGAATTAATGTTAAACGCGGTTAACCTTTTGCTGGCTGCTTTTTCCTCTTACTATTCGGACCCTTCAGGGCAAATTTTTGTCTTCTTTATTATGGCCGTAGCCGCAGCAGAAGTGGCTGTTGGTTTGGCGATTATCGTTATGATTTATCGCAACATTCAAAGCATCGATATTGGTGTACTTAATAAGTTAAAAAATTAATTTCCGCCCAATTTCATCGCAAAATCGACTATGTCATTACTCCTATTAATTCCTCTTTTACCACTGATTGGTTTCGCCATCAATGGTTTGGCTTATCCGAAATTATCGAAATCTATCGCTGGAATCGTGGGAACTATCCCTCCATTAGTAGCATTTTTACTATCGATTCAATTATTCTTAAATTTTGACGGTCAAGCTCAGATTATTCAATTAGCCGATTGGATCAAGGTGGCAGATTTAAGTATTCCATTTGCCTTCCAAGTGGATGCTCTATCTATCATGATGCTATTAGTCATTACCGGAGTAGGTACATTAATCCACTTGTATTCTATGGGTTACATGGCTCATGATGCGGGTTTTGGGAAATTCTTCGCCTTTTTAAACCTGTTCATTTTCTTCATGTTGATCTTGGTACTAGGTGCCAACTTCACTGTTTTATTTATTGGTTGGGAAGGGGTAGGTTTATGCTCTTACCTATTGATTGGATTCTGGAATCAGAAAAACAGCTATGGTGATGCTGCAAGAAAAGCTTTCATCATGAACCGAATAGGTGATTTAGGATTCTTAGTAGGTATATTCTTGTTGATTCAAGAATTTGGCACTACTGATTATCAAACCATTTTTTCTACCATTAAAGATGGAACTGAAGTAAGTAATGTTGGCTTGATTGCCTTCTGCCTATTCATTGGAGCTATGGGTAAATCTGCTCAAATCCCATTATTTACTTGGTTACCTGATGCAATGGCCGGTCCAACTCCAGTTTCTGCCTTGATTCACGCAGCTACGATGGTAACAGCAGGTATTTATATGGTTATCCGTGCCAACGCACTGTTTGAATTAAGTCCAGAAGTCTTACATTTTGTAGGCTGGATAGGCTTAGCTACGGCTCTTTTGGGTGCGGCCATTGGTCTATTCCAAAATGACATTAAAAAAGTTTTGGCTTATTCTACGGTATCTCAACTAGGGTATATGTTCATGGGTCTAGGTGCATCTGCCTATACTGCTTCTTTTTTCCATGTCATGACACATGCCTTTTTTAAGGCCTTATTATTTTTAGGGGCAGGTTCTGTGATACATGCTATGTCAGACGAACAAGACATCCGTAAAATGGGTGGGTTAAAAAGTAAAATGCCCATTACCTACCTTACTTTCCTTTTGGGAACTATAGCCATTTCGGGTATTCCGCCATTTGCAGGTTTCTTTTCTAAAGATGAAATTTTAGCGGCTTTATATCATCATGATTTTGCCATGTGGTGCTTAGCCATTTTAGGCTCAGCATTAACTTCATTTTATATGTTCCGTGTGTTTATTCTGACTTTTTGGGGTGACTTCAGAGGAACGGAAAACCAGGCACATCATTTACATGAATCGCCATGGAGCATGACTATTCCATTGATTGTACTAGCGGTATTTTCTGTGGGAGGAGGACTTATTAACTTACCCCACTTTGCTGGCGGTAATGAGTTTTTAGCACATTGGTTAGCTCCAATTATACCTGAGCCAATATCGAATGTCGAGGTGTCTTTATTGAGTTTGGAAATGTGTGCTCCTTTATTGGCGGCCTTCATTCCTGCCATCTTAGCAATTTACGTATTCGGAATTCAGAAATCGGTACCAGGAAATGATGAATCCATCCATGGTATTCAAAAGGTTGTTTATCGCAAATTCTACATTGATGAATTATACGATACCTTATTCGTTCGCCCAATTCAAGTGCTTTCTAACTTCTTTGCCCAAGTGATTGATTTCTTGGTTATCGATTTAATTGTAGAGGGAGTTGGGAAAACAGTAAAAACGGCCTCAGATGAAATAAGAAAAGCTCAAACTGGAAATGTAGGTTATTATATCTTCATGATGGTGGTATCCATAGCACTCATCTTGGTTTTAACGCTTCGTTCCCGAATATTATAATTCAATTTTGAAATAATAAGGTATGTCTTTACTATTTATACTTTTTTTCCCATTGGTCATTGGCGCCATTCTATTGATTGCGAAGCCCAAGCAAGCTTTTGCTATTTCATTGGCTGCGTCCATCATTGAATTATTGGCAACCATTTTTGTGTTGAAAGATGCAGCAAGCGCTGAAAATGGATTGGTATTTACTAAGCCATGGATAGAAGAAGCTGGAATTTCCTTTTCACTTTGGGTAGACGGAGTCAATGGAATTTTAATTGGCTTGTGTGCGCTCTTGGTTCCATTCATTGTAGCATCTACTGCCAATACTGATAAAGCCCAAAATTCACAGTACCAAGGTTTGATGCTAGCCATGCAAACGGCATTAATGGGTGCGTTCCTTGCTAAAGATGCTTTTTTATTTTACTTCTTTTTTGAGGCATCCTTGTTACCAATTTACTTCTTAGCAGCTATCTACGGCGGTGAAAACAAAAATGCGATAACCTTCAAGTTCTTTGTTTACACTTTGTTTGGATCTTTATTCTTATTGATCGGACTAATCTATGTTTACTTGGTTACTCCAGGAACACATTCCTCTGATATGGAAACCCTATATCAGACAGCAATTATGTTGCCTGAGCATATACAAGGAAATCTATTCTTAGCCTTTTTCATAGCATTCGCTATTAAGATGCCTATTTTCCCTTTCCACACTTGGCAACCTGACACCTATACGGTGTCCCCTAGTCAAGCAACCATGTTACTTTCTGGTATCATGTTAAAAATGGGTACTTATGGCCTTATTCGCTTAGTATTACCAATGTTCCCATTGGGAATTATCACTTGGGGAAATACGGCTGTTATTCTGTCGGTCATTGGAATAATTTATGGATCTATTATCGCCATTCAGCAAAAAGATGCCAAGCGTTTGTTGGCTTATTCTTCCTTTGCTCACGTAGGATTGATGTCGGCAGGAATTTTAAGTGAAAGTGTCGAAGGAATCCAAGGCGCATTATATCAAATGCTCTCACATGGTATCAATATCGTGGGACTTTTCTTTATCATTGAAATCATTGAAAGAAGAACCAAATCCAGGGAAATTGCCCAACTTGGAGGAATTACCCAGTTCTCTTATCTTTTAACGGTTGCCTTTATCATTCTTAGCTTAGGCTCGGTAGCGCTTCCATTAACCAATGGTTTTATTGGAGAGTTTTTACTCCTAAAAAGCGTCTTTGATTACAACATGATCATAGGTATAGTGGCAGGAATCACCATTATTTTAGGAGCCGTTTATACGCTACGCTTAATACAAAAAACCATGTTTGGTAATTTTTCGCGTATCACGAAGGATTTTGAAGATCTAAGTGTGGCGGAGAAATGGGTATTAATTCCTCTTTGCGCATTAGTGCTTATTGGAGGTGTTTATCCTAGTTGGATTTTAAATTTTACTGAACCAGGAGTTCAGACTTTGGTTTCTTTATTAAAATAGATCCCAAAATAATATAAACAGCATCGCATACAATTATGACGGCTATCATTGCTTTATCTCTTTTTGGAATTAGTAATTTGTTTTTGGGTTTTTGGTTCCCAAGAAAAACAATACAAAACATCACACTATTATTTTTAGTGCTGAGCATGGCATTAACTGTTTCCGATTGGAATCATGAGTTACTGTGGTTTGGAAATATGTTCCGTACGACCAATACTTCCATCAATTTTAGCCTAATCATTCAATTAGCGGCTTTTTTTGTGGTGGCTTTTTCCAAAGCATTTGGAGAAGATGATGAGCATAGCCATCCAGCAGAATACTATGCCATTATGTTATTTTCAGTGGTAGGAGCCATCTTAATGGTATCCTTTGACCACATGATTGTTTTATTTGTAGGCTTAGAAATCTTATCTGTTGCCATGTATGTCCTTACAGGAAGTGATAAACGTAATTTGAGATCGAATGAAGCCGCTATCAAATACTTCCTAATGGGTTCATTCACTACAGGTATTTTACTCTTTGGTATTACCTTAGTTTATGGCGCGACCCGTTCTTTCTACATTTCTAACATTGGAACGATCCTGACTAGTACGGCCCCTGAATCCATGCCGACCTTCTTATTTATCGGAGTGCTTTTAATCATCGTTGGTTTGTTATTCAAAGTTTCAGCTGCTCCTTTCCATTTCTGGACTCCTGATGTGTACGAAGGAGCTCCTACCATTTTCACTATGTTTATGTCTACCATTGTGAAAACAGCCAGTTTTGCAGCCTTATTCCATTTGGTATCTGGCATATTTGGTAGTCTCTACACCATATGGGTTCTGCCTGTTTACTTTATCAGTATGCTCACCTTGGTGGTTGGTAATATTTCCGCAGTATACCAGCAGAGTGTCAAAAGAATGCTAGCTTTTTCTAGTATTTCACATGCCGGTTACTTATTGTTAACCGTTAGCTCAAAACAACTGAGCACCACTTCCAGCATTTTATATTATTCACTTTCCTATACATTGGCTACGGTAGCTGCTTTTGCCGTATTGATTTTAGTATCTGAATACCAAAGTGCTCGAGTAGAAAAACCAGAGAATTTTAGTTCTTTCCAAGGCTTAGCTAAAAACAACCCAGGATTAGCTTTGTGTTTCAGCATTTCTTTGTTATCGCTTGCAGGAATACCACTAACTGCGGGTTTTTGGGGTAAATTCTTTATCTTCTCCGATACATTCAGCAGGAATATTATTTATCCAGTGATTCTGGCCATCCTTATGTCAGCCGTAGGTATTTATTATTACTTCAAAGGTATTATTGCCGTGTATTTTAAATCAGGTGAAATTGAAAAAATTGAAGTGCCTACTTTATATAAAGTGGCATTGTGGGCTTGTACTATCGGAACCATTATATTGGGTATTTACCCAAACTTAGTAAAAAGTGTTTTCTAATAAATCACTATTTTGAGCAAACCCAACTCTAAACTATTTAATAAAAAAGACCTATTAGCCTATTTCTTGATAGCAGGAACTGGTGCATTGGTTCAACTGGTTGCGGGTGGACTCATAAAAGATTGGTTTGAGGTAACATACGAAGAGTCCATTCTTCCGGCCTATTACATCTCCTTAGTGGTTGGATTTATCTTGACAAAGCTCTTTGCTTTCAATGCTCGCCAGTCACAACAAACAAGAAGAGAAATGGTCAAATTTTTGATGGTAGCCTCTTTTTCAGGATTTGTAACCTGGTTTTTTAGTGTTATTCCCTATCGAGCAATCAATCAATTTGCCTCTGATTTTTATTGGCATATACCTTATTCAGTAAAAAAAATCAATTTAACCCAGGTGTTAACTACCATCAATGGCATGGGCTTTAGCTTCCTATCCAACTATGTTTTACACAAATCATTTACATTTAAAAGCAGCGGATTTTATGACCGATTCAAGGATTTAATTCGATAATGCTTCCACTTCTTAATAAATACTTAAGAATTTCTTAGTATTTATTAATGAGAAAAGCTCGCAAATAAAGCAGCAAATGCAGTTTTTGCTATTCAAGAGATCCAATACTTAAAAATTTCTTAAAATTTTTCATCAAACTATTGGTAGATACAATTCAATCCATTAGTTTTGTAGCTCAAACCTTAAATATCAAAAAAATGAAAAAAGTATTCGCTCTAGCTTTCGTTGCTGCAATGGTAACTTTGGCATCTTGTGGTGAGAAAAAAACTGAAGCTGCTGCTGATTCTGTAGCTGTTGATACTGCTGCTGCTGCTGCTGTAGATACTGCTGCTGCTGACACTGCTGCTGCTGACACTGCTGCTAAGAAATAATTTCTAAGCAAAAGAGAAAAAAGTCCTTCGCCTGCGGAGGACTTTTTTTATGCCCTATTCCCAATGGTCAAAAACAGAAAAGTTCAATCCTTTTTCGATCATTTCCCTGCCAGTGTTGCCGAATACTGCTTTCAACTGTGGCAAGATCATTCCTTTGACTTTGTTATCAGCAAAGAACGTGATTCCAAATTAGGGGACTATCGCTTTTCCCCCAAAAAAGGACATCAGATCACTGTTAACCATAATTTAAATCCTTACGCATTTTTAGTCACCTACATCCATGAAGTGGCACATTTATGTACCTACCTAAAACATAAAAATAAGGTCCTTCCCCATGGGAAAGAATGGAAAGAAGCATTCTTTGAACTTTTTGAACCCATTTTAGACCCTGAATTACTTCCAACGCCACTCGTTAAAGTTCTCAAAGAATACCTTAAAAACCCAGGAGCCTCATCCTCCATGCATACGCCGCTAGTGGAGGTATTAAAAACCTTTGATCCAGAAAGCCAATTAATCAGTTTACACCTGGTAAAAGAGAATCAACTATTTTTTCTAAAAAACCTTCGACTAATCAAGGGGAAACTTCGAAGAACACGTTACATTTGCAAAGAACAGATTAGCGGAAAACTCTATTTAGTTGCTAAAAATGCCCAAGTTAGTCTTTTGGAAAATCCTCATGACGAGTAAGGCTGGTCATTTCATTCTAGGCATATTCAGCCTAATAATCTTTTCATTTAGTCTTCGAGCTCAGAACCGTTCTGTATTGTCTGAAGGAACTTGGACAAAAATAGCCATAACTCAAACTGGGGTTTATCAAATTAATACAGAATGGCTGCGCAAAAACAACATCAACCCTGATCGAATTAAACCTCAACAAGTAGAAATATTTCAAGGACACCGGGGTGTGTTGCCACAATCCACCAATAACCCTCGCAGTGTGGACTTGACTCCCGTAGAAACACTATTCTTGGGAGAAGAAAATGACATCTGGGATGAAAGTGATATACTCTGCTTTTTTGCTGAATCTCCTCATATTACTGAATGGAATAAAATTGAGAAAAAATGGATGACTTCCAACCACCCTTATACAGATACCGCGTATTATTTCATCCGTTGGAACAATCCCATTAGAACTAGGGTACAAGCCACTAACTGGGAAGCAAGCCAAGAACCAAAGCTAGATTACGCTTGGTCGCATTTTCACTACCAACCCGAAATCAGCAATGTTATTCAATCAGGAAGAAACTGGTTGGGAGATGCATTTTACGGCAATAGCGAAAAAATCATTCAATACCCCATTAGGAATTACAAAGAAGGCAAACCCGCACAACTTTTTGGCCAGTTGGCCTCTAGCTCGGTCAAACCCGGTGTATTTTCATTCAACATAGAAAACAATACCTTGCCTGCCAAAGAAATTGCTAGTGTCTCGGGCGACCGCTATGACCAAAAAGTTCAGGTAATAGAGTTTTCGCAATGGGTCAATCCACTCATAAAAAACGATCAATGGTCATGGAAACTGAACTACTCCAATTCAGTAGGCACGGGGTACCTGAATAATTTGAGTTTTAATTATCCTAGACTGTTAAATGCCTCCAACGAAAACCCGCTCTATTATTTTACGAATTCACAGGATTCAAGCTTCACCATTTCGATTCAAAATTTATCTAAGCAACATCAAGTTTGGTTGAAAAATGGAGAAAATGCTTGGCGAAGCTTAAGCAACCAGACCTCTATCGGCAAAATCAACTGTATGCCTGGTAGCAAACTTCTTGTGTTTGATCCCAATAAATTGACCAGCCCAAGCTTTGCCCAAACCATTAGTAATCAAGATATCAAACAAATATCCACTACAGAACTCATTATCATTTGTAGTCCAGCCCTTAAATCTGCTGCAGATAAATTAGCAGAATACAAAAATAAACAAGCACAAATTAGTACTGCTGTCATTTCTACTGACCAAATTTATCATCAATATTCAGGTGGCAAACAAGATATTACTGCCATTCGAGATTTTTTGTTCGACCAAAAGAACAGGCCGAATGCCCTGCTAAAATATGTCCTCATTTTAGGGGATGCCACCGTGGATTATAAAAACAAGAATTCCGTAGCGAGCCCCGTTGAAAAAGTATCCTATGTCCCAACTTATGAGAGTCGGGAGTCCTACCATCCCTTATTAAGCTATGCCTCTGATGACTACTTTGGTTTTTTAGCTCCTGGGCAAGGAGAATGGCAGGAAGGAGAATCTCCCATCAATGAAAACCTAAGCATTGGCGTGGGACGTATACCTGCAAGAAATCTTTCTGAGGCTTTGATGCTGGTGAATAAATTGATTGACTATTCGGAAAAACAAAAATTGGCACCGGCCAAATTATATCCATTTGTATGGGTGGCAGACGATGGAGATTTTAACTTACATGTTCAAGATGCAGAAGATTTTTCCTCCAACCTAGCTGGAACAAATCCCGTGTTTCAACAAGGTAAAATCTATGTAGACCAATTTCCCATGGAACTAAATAATGGGATTTATACCTCATCAGCTACAAAAAAACAAGTAAAAAATGCCTGGGATTCTCAAGGAGATTTCATTCATTACATTGGTCATGGTGCTGAAACAGTATGGGCTGATGAAAAAATTTGGACAACAGAGGATATTCAGAAATTAAACAACTCACAGCATTTACCGTGGGTTCTCACTGCCACCTGTCAATTCGGTCGATTTGATGACCCTAACGTCTTATCAGGAGCAGAATTAAGTTTAGCTTCCGACAAGGGGGGAGCCATCGGATTAATTAGCACAAGCAGACCCGTATTTCAAAGTAGTAATTACGTCTTTGGCAGAGCATTTTATCGCCTCATTCAAGAACATGCCCATGATCTCAATTACCGAATGGGAGACTTATTTCGGGATACTAAAAATCAAAGTCATGCGGGTGTCATCAATCGAAATATTACATTGCTGGGGGACCCTTCTATGGCTGTCCCATGGAATTACCAATCTTTGCCACTGGCCATTGACAGCTTAAAATTGGGCTTGGAAAAACCTATAGAGTTAGCAGTTCCAGATGTATTGTCAGAAGTCACCTTGTTTTTGCAAGGTCCCAAAATGGCACAAAAGACCCTAGGTACGAAAACTAATACCTATTCCTACGAAAAAGAAGGAGATATTTTCTGGAAAGCCAAACTTAGCAACAAACAAGGCCGTATCACATTACCCTTGAACAGTATCCCCTCCATATATTCAACCCCACAAACAGTGACCATAAAATTAGTAGCTAAAGATGCCAAAGGTAAAACTTGGGCAGCGGCTAAATCCATCCAATGGATACCTAATAATACCCCAATCATAGATAATCAAGCCCCACAAATCAAGATCAGCTTGGTCAACGAATCCAACATACAGGCCACTAGTCCTGATCCAATTTTAGAAATTGAATTAAAAGATGATAGAGGATTTTTATGGCAAAAGGGAGTTGAAAACGTCTCTTATATACTCGTTAATGATACATTAAAAATCCCTTTATTGGATTACTTTAATCCAACTAATGACCAAAACAATGAGGGAAAGGTATTATATTCATTTAGGAATTTACCTCCAGGTGAGTATAAAATTCAAGTAAAATGTGTAGATATAGACAATAAGCCGAACGAGTCTACGTTTCGTTTTCAAGTTTCAAAAGAGAACCTTAGTAGTAATTACTTACTAGTTTACCCTAATCCATTCCTAAATCAAGTTCATTTTCGCTTAATCCAAGAAAAATTTTGGTCAGATAATGAATATCATCTAAAAATTATCAGTCTATTGGGCCAAACAATCCTTGAAAAATCTGGAAATTTATTAGGTAGTGCGGATGAATCGGTGGATTTGACGGTGACTTTTCAGGACGCAGAATTGACGAATTTGGGAATGGGAGCCTACTATGAATTAGAGCTAAAAGATAAAGATGGTTCGGATTTAAGGAAGTACAAGGGGAAAATTTTGACCTTAAAATAAATTTTGACAAATATTTTAGTTTGTAAAACAACAATTAGCTTAAAAATACCTATTTTTGGACTTAGCTTTATGCTGAATAGACTCTCTAATTTTTTTAAACAATGACGACAAACAATTCATTTTTCCCAAAAGCAGTATTGACCTTGATAGCAGGTTTGATTAGTACGTATGCCTTTGGACAAGCATTAGTTTCTGGTCAAATAAATTCAGGAAGAATTCCTACACCAACCATGTTATTCTTGAATGTGGCTCCAGATGCACGTTCGGCTGGTATGGGAGATGCTGGTGTCGCAATATCCTCTGATGTAAATGCCATTTATTGGAATCCAGCAAAATTGGCAACAGCTGAGAAAGATCTAGGGTTTTCTATTTCATACACTCCTTGGTTGAGAAACCTAGTGAATGATATGGCTCTTTATAATATTGCTGGTTACAAAAAAACAGGCAAAGATCAAGCCTTTGGTTTCTCTATTAACTATTTTGATCAAGGTTTATTCCAGGCCACTACTTCCACAGGTCAAAGTGCTGGAAACTTTAATTCAAAAGAATATGCCATCACAGCTTCACATGCTCGTAAGTTGTCCAATACTCTATCTTTAGGTGTTAATTTAAAATACATCAACTCCAACTTGTTAGGAAACTATACTGGAACCAATGGTTCTGGTGTAGCCATGAAGCCTGCTCAGACTGTTGCAGCGGATGTAGCATTATATTGGAACAGCGTTTCTGCAAAAGAATGGAAATATACCTATGGATTAGTTTTATCTAACATCTCTGGTAAAGTTTCTTATGGTGGTGTTGACAAAAACTTCATCCCAACCAACTTACGTTTCGGTGTAGCTACAAGCAAAGATATTTCTGAAGGAAACCGCTTAACATTTACTTTAGATTTCAACAAGTTAATGGTTCCAACTCCATACTCAATCGATGCTAATGGCGCCAAAGTAGGTAACGATCCTAATGACGCTACTGCGATTGGTGGAATCTTCAGTTCATTGTTTGACGCTCCAGACGGATTCGGTGAGGAATTAAAAGAAATTACAACTTCTCTTGGTGCTGAGTACTTATTCAACAACTCATTTGCTTTAAGAACTGGTTATTTCCACGAAAGCGAAATGAAAGGAAATCGTAAGTATTTCACATTCGGTGTTGGTTTCAAACTAGACCAGAAATACGGATTTGACTTCGCTTACTTAGTTCCTACAGGATCAGGAAGCCCGCTAGCCAACACTCTGCGTGTTTCTTTATTAGCTGCCATTAACAATGGTGCTGCCAAAAAATAAGATTACAATATCATGTTGATAACAAATGACATTCTTCGGGATGTCATTTGTATTTTAGCCCATAAGCACATGCTGGACCGTACCATCCCCCCACCTGCGTTCCCTATTGAATTAGTCAAATTTCCATCTAACCAAGTAGGTCATTTGTCTAATGGAATACCCGTCTATTCTATCAATTTGGGAGAGCAACCTGTGTTTAAACTGGAGATTATTAGTCCAGCGGGGACAAAAGCCGGATCTCAAGCAGGAATGGCTTCTATGGTAGCCAACCTCATGAAACGAGGCACACTAAAGCATTCAGCACAAGCCATTCATGAAGCTTTTGATTTTTTAGGGGCCTTTTGGGACATACAGTGCAATCTAGATTATGCCAACTTTTCAATATATGGATTAAATAAGCATTTTGACTCCTTGTTACCTTGGGTAGCTGAAATATTGAAAGAAGCTCAATTTAGCACAGAGGAATTCGAAAAAGAAATTGCGATTGAGACGCAAAAAGCCAAACTTAATTGGCAAAAAACCTCATTTGCAGCTAGCCAATTATTTAGAAATCAATTGTTTGGAGACCATGCCTATGGTAGATATATGTCGCCAGAAACTTTAGGCAATTTGAAAAAATCCGATTTGTTTCAATTCTATATCTCTACTTGGGCATCCATTCGACCTATTATATTTTTATCTGGAAAAATCTCAGATAAGGAATTAAAACTTCTAGATGCTAGTATTGGTCAACTCCACTTTGAAAATTCCTGGTCAAAGGAATCAAACCCTTCGACATCCCAAGAGGTCAAAATACAACACGACCGCAGGGAAGGTGCCTTACAAACATCTATCCGGATGGGAAAATTAGCCATTGGTAGAGAACATCCAGACTATTTTAAATTAAGTATTTTAAATACTGTTTTAGGGGGATATTTTGGTTCTCGACTTCAAAATAACATCAGAGAAGATAAAGGTTTTACCTATGGAATTTCCTCCTCCATTGTTCCCTTACATGATGCCTCCTATTGGGTGACAGGAACTGATGTTAACGGAGAAAATTCGGAGCAAACATTAGATGAAATAAGAAAAGAAATCAAAATACTCCAACAAGAGTTGATTCCTGAAGAAGAACTAGAATTGGTCAAGAATTACCTGATGGGAAGCTTTACGGGTGAGCTGACTCAAGCCTTTGATATCGCTGAAAAAATCAAAGTAGTTCAATTAGAAAACTTGGCTCCCAATTTCTATGATCAATTTCAAAGAGAAATTTTGCAATGCCAAGCTCAAGAATTGAGGGAAATTGCCAATCAATACTTGAACTTGGATGAATTGCATGTGGTGATGGTGGGAGCTTAAAACCTAGCTAGCTCCCTAAATTCATTTACTCGAGCTTCTAGGTCGTCCTGAGTAATCTCAAATAAACGCTCCGTCCCAAACTTCTCTACGCAGAAGGAAGCCATGGCTGAACCATACACAATGGCCTGGCGCATGCTTTCAAAAGATGTATCATCCTTTTGGGCTAAATAACCTATAAATCCACCCACAAAGGTATCCCCAGCACCTGTTGGATCGAATACTTCCTCCAAAGGTAATGCCGGACAATAAAACATATTATCTTCTTGGAATAAAAGTGCTCCATGCTCCCCTTTTTTGATAATCAAGGTCTTTGGTCCCATGGCCATGATCAATTTAGCAGCGATTCGCAAGGAATACTGCTCTGACAGCTGACGCGCTTCTTCGTCATTGATGCACAACACATCCACCATTTTCAAGACTCTTTTCAAATCGTCCATCGACACATTCATCCAAAAATTCATGGTATCCATGACAATCAACTTTGGACGTTTGTTCAAACCCTGGATAGCATCTATTTGAACTTGCGGTGTCAAATTTCCCAACATCAAATAATCACAATCTTGATAAGAAGCTGGAATAGTAGGCTGAAAATCCGCTAGCACATTTAAATCGGTAACAAGCGTATCCCGGGTATTCATATTATTGTGGTATTTACCTGCCCAGAAAAAGGTCTTTTCTCCAGGTTTAACTTGTAAACCCTCCAAATCTATCCCCTTTTCTTCCAAGGTTTCCATATACTCTTTGGGGAAATCATCTCCAACTACTGCCACCACATTCACTTTTGGTAAGAAAAATGCAGCGGACAAACTGATGTAAGTACATGAACCGCCGATAATTTTATCGGTTTTTCCGTAAGGGGTTTCCAAGGCATCAAATGCCACTGTTCCAATTGATAATAAGCTCATTTTAAATTATTTAGCCAACTTTAGGACAACGACTAAAGGGCTGGTTTGGATTAAATAAATAACGATAAGTGATATATGTTTTATCGATAGTAGCCCCCAATTGAGAGACAAATCGAAGCATTTTGGGATTAAAATCTCCCACCCAATTCATATCCATGGTCTCATATGGATAGAATGGATTTTCACGGGCAGCTTGTCGGAAGCGCAATGCAATGGCAGATTCTACTCCTTTCCCTTGGTGGTCAGGGACCACACCAAAAATAACGCCACATGAACGAGTCAAAACCCCTTTCCATTTCAATAACAAGAATTTAATCATACCCCAAATATTCATTTTTCCATTAAGATGCTTCACGATTTGATTCAAATCGGGGATAACGATAAAAAATGCTACGGGATCTCCCTCAGCGGTATAGGCAAACCAAAGTAATTGCTCATCAATGATTGGCTTCATTTTTTTCACAAGCTTTTGCGCCTGCTCAGAACTCATGGCAGACACCCCTGGGAATTTCGCCCATGCAGCATTAAAAATAACCTTAAAATCCTCTGCATATTTCCCTAGATTATCTTTTTCAATGTGCTTGAAAACATAACTCGGATTCTGATATATTCTTTGTGCTTTCTCCTCTATGGCAGGAGCTACATTGGCCGCCTGAATAGGTGAAACGAACACATACTGCTGAAAATAATCTTTAAATCCATAATGCTCAAAAAACGCAATATAGTATTCTTTGGTCCAAGGCATTTTATAGGTCGGTTCAAACTCCCAGCCTTTCACCATTAATCCCCAAAAACTATCTCTTTCTCCAAAATTAATGGGGCCATCCATTGCTTCTAGACCTTTGGACTTTAACCATTCCGCGCAGGCATCAAATAGTGTGAATGCCGCTTTTTCATCTTCAATACACTCAAAAAAGCCCATTCCACCCGCAGCCAACTCTCCCTCTTTGGCAGGCTTCCCATCGTAGAAAGCCGCTACCCTACCAATCACTTGATTATTTTCATCAAACAACAACCAACGGATAGCATCCCCATGTTTGAAATGAGGGTTCTTTTTAGGATCAAAAACGGATTCTATATCCGAATCCAAGGGCCTAATCCAGTTAGTATCTTGCGCATATAATTGAACCGGGAAAGTCAAAAATGCCATTTTTAGGCTATTATTGTCAGCTACTTCTCTTAAATACATGCCTGAAGAAAATTGGAATTTTAATATTTTGACAAAGATAATAGAATGAGGCGAGCAATCCGCCCAATCCATAAAACATTCAAGGACTCTAAATCGTTTGGTGGTTTAAAAGAATCAAAGTAATTTTAGTTCTTTTATAAATAGTACCTCCGAAAGGAAAATTTATACCATGCAAGCCTTAAAATTATACAATACTCTCTCCAGAGAAAAAGAATTATTTACTCCAATCAATCATCCTCACGTAGGTTTGTATGTGTGTGGACCCACAGTTTATAATTATGTCCATCTAGGAAATCTAAGGACTTTCACCTCTTTTGATATATTGCATCGGTATTTAAAGCACATTGGATATCAAGTTCGGTACGTAAGAAACATCACGGATGTAGGCCATTTAGTGGGAGATGGAGATGAAGGAGAAGATAAGATTGGGAAAATGGCCAAATTGGAAAAACTGGAACCTATGGAAATTGTGCATCGGTATACCCAAAATTTCCACCAGGTTTTAGAACAGTTTAACTTGCTTCCTCCGAGCATTGAGCCCACTGCCACAGGACATATTTCTGAGCAAATTGAGACTACCAAGATTCTCTTGGATAAAGGCTTAGCTTATGAATCCAATGGTTCCGTTTATTTTGACATTGAAGCCTACAATAAACAAGGAGGAGAATATGGCAAACTTTCAGGGCGCGTTTTAGAGGATTTATTAACTGAAACTCGTGATTTGGATGGAGTAGGTGAAAAAAGAAATCCGCTCGACTTTGCTCTTTGGAAAAAGGCAGCACCAGAGCATTTAATGCATTGGCCTTCGCCTTGGGGAGAGGGATTTCCTGGATGGCATTTAGAATGTACCTGTATGAGTCACAAGTATTTAGGAGATACATTTGATATACATGGAGGTGGAATGGATTTAAAATTCCCACACCATGAATGCGAAATAGCTCAGGCAAATGCTACCTATGGACAGCAGCCTGTTCGCTACTGGATGCACACCAATATGCTAACGGTGAACGGCCAAAAAATGAGTAAATCCTTAGGTAACTCCTTTTTACCGGCTGAACTATTTAGCGGCAATCACCCCTTGCTGGATCAGGCTTACAGTCCTATGACTGTTCGTTTTTTCATGCTACAATCGCAATACAGAAGTACACTTGACTTCTCCAATGAGGCCCTAAAAGCCGCGCAAAAAGGGTATAAACGCATTGCCAACGGACTTAGAATTATTAAAAAGATACAGTTTTTGCCTGAAGCAGATCCTACGGAAATTGATCCAAAACATGGCGAAGAAATTCAATCTGCCATTCAGGGGTGCTATGATGGTATGAATGATGACTTAAATACTGCGGTATGTATTGCTAATTTATTTACCTTGCTCAAAAAAATCAACCAATTACATACAGGACAAGTTTCCTTGGCTTCTCTCGGCAAAGAGTCATTTGAAACACTAAAATCCAACTACATGACGTTTTTGGAGGATATTCTGGGCATTAAAGAAGAGCTTCCAGAAAATTGGGATAGCATGATACAAGGATTATTGCAGCTTTACAAGGAATTCAAACAAAGCAAGCAATACCACAAAGTAGATGAAATTAGAGCTACTTTTAAGTCCATGGGATTGATTATCAAGGATATGAAAAACTCCATCGATTGGGGTTATGAAGAATAAAAAGCATGTTACAGAACTTAACACCCACGGTTAGAACCTTGTTACTGATTAATGTAGGCCTCTATTTAATCAAGGGCTTCGGCTTTCCACAAGAATTTCTAACCCTGCACTATTTTGGAGCGAGCGATTTTCGTATTTACCAATTGGTGAGTTATATGTTTGTTCATGCTAATTTCATGCACCTTTTGGGTAATATGTTTGGTCTTTACATGTTTGGTTCTCTGCTGGAACGAATTTGGGGTGCCCAACGCTTTCTTTTCTTTTACTTTTTTTGTGGTGTGGGTGCAGGAGTTTTATACATGGGAATTCAGCACTTCATCGATTTTGCTGAACTTAGAAGAGCAACTGAATTGGTTTTATCCAACCCTTCTTCAGAAAATTTAATCGACTATGCCCAGCATTACGGAGCCATTTCAGCTCCTGGTGGTCAGATAAATGCCAATTGGGTGTTGGCAAATTATGATGCCTTGATCAACTTAGGAGCCTTAGGAGGTGCCTCTGGAGCCATTTTTGGAATTATTATGGCCTTTGGTTATTTATTCCCCAACTCTGAAATGTTTTTATTTCCTTTTCCTATTCCCATCAAAGCAAAATATTTTGTCACCTTTTATGGACTTTATGAGCTTTATGCCGGGATTCAACAAAGTCAAGGTGATAATGTCGCACATTTTGCTCACATAGGAGGAATGATTTTCGCTGTCATCCTGCTAAAAGTATGGAAAACCCAAAGAAATAATTTTTATTAAAAAAATGAAAAGTATTTGGCAAGATATTAAACTCATCATCCAAAATCCTGAAAATGGATTATGGCGACTAATTCTGACCAATATATTTATTTTTGTCCTGATTTCACTAAGTCATGTTATTCTCCTAATTGCAGGTAAAGAATCCTGGTATGATAGGCTCTTAGAACAAATTGCTCTATCCTCTCAGCCCAAGATAGCCCTATACAAACCATGGACATTCATTAGCTATTTCTTTGCGCATTTTGAAATATTTCACTTGGTTTTCAACATGCTTTTCTTGTACTGGTTTGGAAGCATCATCCAGTCATTTGTAGGCCAAAAACGCCTTATTCAACTGTATTTTTTGGGAGGCTTGGCAGGAGCTATTGCCTTTATTTTACTATTAAACAGCTTCTCCTATTTTGTAATGAAAGGCCCTATTTACCTAAATGGAGCCTCGGCAAGTGTATTCGCCATCGTAGTAGGTGCAGCGACAATACAACCTAATTACAAGGTGCACTTGTTAATTTTAGGAGAAGTATCCATCAAATACGTTGCTGCCTTCTACATTATTTGGTCCATGATTGAAACTACGGGGACCAATGCAGGGGGTAATATTGCTCATTTAGGAGGTGCCTTATTAGGCTTTTTATATGCCTATTCCTACCAGAAAAAACAGCTAAGTAAACCTGCTCCTGAAGAAAAAATTTATTCTTATTCGATTTCGGTTCAAAAGAAATTCCAAGATTTCATAGAACAAAATGAAGCCGAGGACATTGAAGAAGATGAATTAAATGCCATATTGGATAAAATTTCCACTTCGGGTTATGAAAGCTTGACCAAACATGAGAAAAAACGTTTGTTTAAAGCAAGTCAAAAAAATGACTAGTCAGCCAAAAACATTTTTACCTTTGTATTGTTAAATCAAAACCTTCATCCAAAATTTAACTCTCAACGATGCAATTTCAAGCCGGACCTATCTTAAGCAAAATCCAGTCCCCAGAGGATTTGCGGAAGTTGTCTCCTGCAGAATTACCTGCTGTTTGCCATGAATTGCGTCAATTTATCATTGACAATGTTTCTGTCAATGGAGGTCATTTTGGAGCTTCACTCGGGGTAACGGAATTAACCGTAGCTCTTCACTATGTATTCAATACCCCTGAAGACCAACTCGTTTGGGATGTTGGACACCAGGCTTATGGCCACAAAATCCTAACGGGTCGTCGGGACGTATTTCATACCAACCGTTTATTAGGAGGTATAAGTGGCTTCCCTAAACGTTCTGAAAGTGAATACGATGCTTTTGGCGTAGGACATTCATCTACTTCTATTTCTGCCGCATTAGGTATGGCAGTGGCATCAAGGTATAAAAAAGAATTTCATAAACAGCATATTGCTGTCATTGGGGATGGTTCCATGACAGCTGGAATGGCTTTTGAAGCCATGAATCATGCAGGAGATATTCCCAATAACATGTTGATTATCTTGAATGATAATTGCATGGCCATAGACCCCAATGTAGGTGCATTAAAAGAATACCTAACAGACATTACTACTTCCCATACTTACAACCGTGTCAAAGACGATGTTTGGAATCTACTAGGGAAAATGTCCAAGTTTGGTAAATCAGCACAAGAGATTGTTTCTAAGATCGAAAATGGCTTAAAGGCTACTTTGTTAAAGCAAAGCAACCTCTTTGAATCGCTTAATTTAAGGTATTTTGGCCCTATTGATGGCCACGATGTACAATACTTAGCCACCGTTTTAAATGACTTAAAAGATATTCCTGGCCCTAAAATTCTCCATTGTGTGACCACTAAGGGCAAAGGCTACTCTTTGGCAGAGAAAGACCAAACGCTTTGGCATGCTCCAGGTAAATTTGATAAAATCACTGGAGAAATTCATAAAAAGACCTACGACAATCCTCAGCCTCCTAAATATCAGGAGGTTTTTGGTCATACCATTTTGGAATTAGCAGAACAAAATCCCAAAATTATGGGAATCACCCCTGCGATGCCTTCTGGTTCCTCTTTGAACATCATGATGAGAGCCATGCCCGATCGTGCTTTTGATGTGGGTATTGCAGAACAGCATGCCGTGACATTTTCTGCAGGATTAGCGACTCAGGGACTAACTGTTTTTTGTAATATTTACAGTTCATTCATGCAAAGAGCTTATGACCAAGTGGTGCATGATGTTTGTTTACAAAAACTACCCGTTATATTTTGCTTAGACCGTGCTGGTCTGGCGGGGGCAGACGGCCCTACACACCATGGATTATATGATTTAGCTTACATGCGCTGCATTCCTAACATGATTGTGGCTGCTCCTCGAAATGAGCAAGAACTTAGAAATATCATGTATACCGCGTCTTTGGATAAATTCAAGGAACATCAAAAAGCCATTAGTATCCGATATCCGCGAGGAGCTGGTGTGATGCCAGTCTGGCGAACAAGCTTCGAAGAAATTCAGATTGGTAAAGGTCAACAAATTCTTAAAGGTGAAAATGTGGCCATTTTGAGTATTGGCCATGTGGGTAATGAGGCAGAATTAGCCTGTCAAAAAGCAAAATCATTGGGAATGAATCCTGCATTATATGATATGCGATTCGTCAAACCATTAGATGAGGATTTGCTACATGAGGTATTTGCTTCTTATAATCAGATTATAACGGTCGAAGATGCTTGTGTTCAAGGAGGCTTCGGATCTGCTATCGCTGAATTTATGCTGGATCATGGCTATAGTAAATCAATTATGCGACTAGGAGTGCCTGATGATATCATTGAACACGGCGAGCCCAATGAATTATATCAAATTTGTGGCATTGACTCAGAAAGTATCCTTCAGAAAATTGCCCAATTCTATCCAACAAAGATCAAATCCTCTCCGGTGAAAGTCAATCAAGACTAAGATTTAACCATTTGATTTCTTTCAATTAGTACTTTTCTAAGAAATTATACCTACCTTTGCACCTTAAATTTCCTAGGCAGAGAGATTTTATTTCATCAAAGCGCCATTTTTTTATGCAAAGCATTCGCAACATTGCCATTATTGCCCACGTTGACCACGGTAAAACTACATTAGTCGACAAAATTATTCATGCTTCTAAAATTTTTAGAGAAAATCAAGAATTTGGAGACCTCATTCTAGATAACAATGACTTAGAAAGAGAGCGTGGTATTACTATTGTATCAAAAAACGTATCCGTTAGGTACAATGGTGTAAAAATCAACATTATCGATACTCCTGGTCACGCCGACTTTGGAGGAGAAGTGGAACGTGTATTACGTATGGCAGATGGTGTATTACTTTTAGTAGATGCCTTTGAAGGACCTATGCCACAAACTCGATTTGTATTATCGAAGGCCATTGCCTTGGGTTTGAAACCAATCGTTGTTGTGAACAAAGTAGATAAAGAAAACTGTCGCCCAGATGAAGTACATGAGTCAGTATTTGACTTAATGTTCAACTTGAATGCGACGGAAGAACAATTAGATTTTCCTTGTCTTTATGGTTCATCTAAACAAGGATGGATGAATACGGATTGGAAAACTCCTACTGATAATATCGTACCATTATTGGATGCGATTGTTGAGCATATCCCAGCTTCCAAAGTAAAAGAGGGTACTCCTCAAATGCAAATCACTTCTTTGGACTATTCTTCCTTTGTCGGTCGTATCGCGATCGGTCGTTTGGAGCGTGGTACATTGACAGAAAATATGCCTATCGCCTTATGTAAGTCAGACGGCACCATCAAAAAAATGCGAATCAAAGAACTTCAGGTTTTTGAAGGTTTAGGAAAAGTTCGCGTAGATACTGTAGAATGTGGTGAAATTTGTGCGGTTACAGGTATCGAAGATTTTGAAATCGGTGATACATTGGCAGATCCAGAAAATCCTGAAGCTTTAGAGCGCATTGCCATTGACGAGCCTACGATGAACATGTTATTTACCATCAATAACTCTCCTTTCTTCGGAAGAGAAGGTAAAATGGTAACTTCTCGTCACATCCGTGAGCGTTTATTCAAGGAAACCGAAAAGAATCTTGCTTTACGTGTTATGACCACTGAAAGTGAAGATAAATTCTTAGTGTTTGGTCGTGGTATTCTCCACTTGTCTGTTTTAATTGAAACGATGCGTCGTGAGGGATATGAATTACAAGTGGGGCAACCTCAAGTAATTTATAAAGAAGGTGAAAATGGCGAAAAGTTAGAGCCTATTGAATCTTTGGTAGTTGATGTCCCTGATGAAGTAGCTGGTAAAGTAATTGAATTAGCCACTCAAGGAAAAGGTGAGTTATTAATCATGGAACCTAAGGGTGACTTACAACACTTAGAATTCAACATTCCTTCCAGAGGTTTGATTGGATTACGTTCCAAAGTATTAACTGCCACTTTTGGCGAGGCAATTATGGCCCACCGTTTCATCGGTTACGAACCATTCAAAGGACCAATTCCAGGTAGAATTAATGGCTCCTTGATCTCTATGAATACAGGTGTCGCGACTCCGTACGCCATTGATAAATTACAAGATAGAGGTATTTTCTTCATCGATCCAGGTGAGGAGGTATATGCAGGTATGGTAGTGGGAGAGCATAACCGTCAAAACGACATTGAGGTTAACTTGCAGAACTCTAAACAGTTGACCAACATGCGTGCCTCTGGTACAGATTCCAATACCAAGATTGCTCCTAAATTGAATTTCTCTTTAGAAGAATGTATGGAATTTATTCAGAAAGATGAATACTTGGAGATTACTCCTAAGTCTTTACGAATGCGTAAGATCTACTTGGATCCCAACGAACGTAAGCGTCAGGAGCAAAAGAATAAATAATTGAATGAAAAGGCTGTCCTTTACGACAGCCTTTTTTATTAGAAGGAGATAGCAGACATGCTATCCAATGCAAATTGCTTAGCAGGCAAATACCCTGTTTCATTGAATTTATGTAGGTAAAAACCACTGAAAGAATGAGTCCAAATCCATTTAGCCGTAGGATGGTAGCTTATACCTTTAAATACATCCCTTTTTAACTGACTAGGGATTACCAAAACATCCATGACTTTGGGAATTTTCATCTTTGCATGCTGGGCAAAATAAAAAAGCTTGCCCTTCCAGTGCCAAGAATAATTAATCTCCTCCCTCCAAAAAACAAGCGTAGTATCTCTAACAAAATGATGAGCTAAGACAGGCGAAATGGATGACTGTATCCAAGGTGGATCTTTCTTCATCTGGGCTGGTCCTATCAATTGTGCCTTCAAGCCTTGGATGGTAAGCCAAACAGGCATTCCTTTATACTGGGCCAAGTATGCGAATTGCTGATGTTTTAGTGCGTTCCAATGGCCCCATTGATACACTAAAACGCTGATAGTCAATAGCAAAATACCAATTTTTAAAAGCAACACATACCTTATTCTCCACCATAAAATCCCCAACAATAGTATCCCATAATAAGCATAGGTCATCCAGCTTTCCCAATGAAGAAATGGGATAGTCGGATGGAACTTGGTATCTACCCAAAACATAAAATCATGCAAGCAGTTCAAGCTAAACTCAAAAATTTTGGCTAAGAAATGATAAATCGACATAAAACCCCATGCCGCCATCAGTGGAGCAGCTGTTAAAAACAACATACCTAAAATCAAAGAAAGAGATGAAAATAGGGTTAGAAATGGATTGGCAAAAAGTAATACCCCCACATGCGGAAACTGATGAAAATAAAATAATATCCAGGGGAAACTTAATAATTGAGCAGAAATGGCCACTGTCGTAATTGACCAAATCGATTCCAACAAATAGGAAATGATGAAATTTTTTGATTTAGGAGTCCAAATGGATTGCAAAGGAGTATTAAATAATAAAATACCTAAAACAGCCAAAAAAGATAATTGAAATCCAACATCAAACAGCTGCAAGGGATTCCAAACCAATAATACAAAAGCCGTAAACGACAACAAATTGATAGAATTTTCATTAAATCGAAAATTCCGAGCAAAAAATAGTACCGTGAACATCCCACTTGCTCTTAACACAGGGGCTGAAAAACCTGTAATACCCGCATATACCCAAATGATACATAAGGGTATCATAAAATTCAAGAATCGAAAAGTAGGTCCTCGAAAGGGAATAAACTTAAGTAAAAACTGTATGCACATCCATAAAATCCCCACATGCATCCCTGAAACAGACAAAATATGAATGGCTCCCAAAGCCGCATAGGTCTTTTGTGTTTCAAAATCAATGGCCTCATGGGCACTCAATAACATGGTGCTTGCTACCGCCTGGTTTCTATCACTTTGTAAACCCCGATGTAGATGCTCAACGAATATCTTTTGCCACCGATCAAATAATAAACGCCATGAAAATTCTTTTGAATAACTCTCCAAAATAAAACTTTGGCTAGGTAAATAGGCAGTAACATATATTCCTTTACGAGCATAATATTGAGGCCAGTTTTGACCAAAAGGAAAGGCACTCGGTCGAATGGATTGAAGTTTTATAGTGCTCAAATAGGTTTCGCCTATTTGAGGAAGCTTCGCTTTCTTATCCAGATAGAATTGGCCTAATGATTTGGTTTTATGCCATCTACCTTGATAATCCAAGAAATTGACAATTTCCCCCATGAGGGCATATGATTTGGACTTAACCAATGGCGTACTTGCCACTCGGAATCGAAAGGCTATTACCTGCTTAATGGGAAGCTTTTGATACTTAGCACTTACATCTTTGCTACGGAGCAGCGCTAGACTAAAAAAGAGCAAAATGAACATAAAGGAAATAAGCAATCGCTTATAAGGCCCAAACAAGAAAGGGACTAAGCAAGCCAAAATTCCTATGGAAAGATATAAGATTCTATCTACGGCGATCGTCACGTATTGAGCCGACAGAATTCCTACAATCCAACAAAGGAAAATCCTTAAAAATGGGAAGGGGCTAAAAAATGAAAACAATATCTAAGCTCTAAAGGCTTAAATGTAGAATTTTTTCTGAGCGATTAATTGCTCTACACTATCAGGAACTAGATATTTGATCGATTGATTTTTCTGAATGCAATTCCGAATATAGGTAGCAGAAATATGCAATACAGGAGCATTCACTTTTTTAACTTTAGGATGATCCCATAAATCAGACCTAGGTTCTTCCCCTCTAGGATATACGTAAAGCCCAAAATAATCGAGAATCTTATCGTAATTTTTCCAACTTTTGAATTGTTCCAAATTATCTCCACCAAGAATCAACTCAAATTCATGTTGTGGGTATTTTTCCGACAAATGAATGAGCGTATCAATGGTATAGGAAGGTTTCTTTAAACTGAATTCGATATCGCTGGCCTTAAACTGAAAGTTGTCGGCAATGGCCCTTTCAACCAAATCCAAGCGGTCAAACTCATGCAACAAGCTCTTACTTTTCTTATGAGGATTTTGCGGAGAAACCACAAACCAAATTTGCTGTACATCGGTTTGGTTCAATACCGCCTGCGCAATCATCAGGTGACCATGATGAATGGGATTAAATGAACCAAAAAATAAACCGATTTTCATGTATTATTTCGTGAAATCATCAAAAAGAGCTTGAGCTTTCTGAATCGCATCTTCTAATTGGTCATTGACCAACACTACATCAAATTGATCTTGAAAAGACCATTCAAACTTCATCTTAAATATTCGTTTAGATAAAGATTCTTCCGTTTCCGTTCCCCTAGAGCGCAACCTTTCTTCCAAAACTTCAAGCGTAGGGACTTTAACAAAAATAGCCAAAGCTCGATCTCCATAGTATTTTTTAAGGGCCAAACCTCCCTTGACGTCGACATCAAATATCACATGCTTACCTGAGGCCCAAATACGTTCAATTTCGGACTTTAAGGTGCCATAATAAGCTCCAGGATAAACCTCCTCCCATTCCACAAAAGCGTCTTCATCAATTTTTTGACGAAATTCTTCTGGAGTCAAAAAATAATAATCTTTCCCGTTTTCCTCGGATCTACCTCGCTTATCTCGGGTACATGCTGATATAGAAAATCCCAGATTGGGATTATGCTCAATGAGTTCTTTAACGATTGTCGTTTTACCTGAACCCGAAGGTGCTGAAAAAATAATTAATTTCCCTTCCAATAATTTAATAGATGTTTAAGCTAACAAAATAAGGGAATTAAGATGGAAATAAGGATTATTAATAAAAAAAGTTTCTCCTTTATTCGGGTAAATAGTTCATCTGGACATTTTGATGTACACTTTTCCTTGATCGCCTTTTTGAGTGATGTTTCCAATTCATATCCCTCTTGACAAGGAATACATTGGTCTTTATTGGCTAAAAAAGCAGCTTCCTCCTCGGGACTTGCCTCTTTATCCAATATCCGCTGAATTAGCTTCATACAATCTTTCTGATGTTCACAGCTCTTCTTCATGCTCTTTAATTAATTCTGTCTGTTTGGGCTAACGTAAGCCTTGGTGTAAAAGTTCAATCATTGCCTGACAAAGTGTCAGCTTTATATCCTTTGGATTTAGCATAAGTTGCCAAAGAGTCTTTCAACAAGGCTCTAGCCCGATGCAAACGCGAACGTACAGTACCGATAGGGATATTTAAAATTTTAGCCATTTCTTCATAGCTAAACTCTTCTAAATCACACAAAATAATGATCATACGAAAATCTACTGGCAATGCTTGAATAGCCTTGGTGATTTCATCTCCCAGCATTTCATTGACTGTTTCAGCATGCAAATCCGCCTGATGTGAAGGCTCAGGATCATCTTCTCCGGCAAATGATTGCTCTACCCATTCAAATTCTACTTTGGACGGGCCTCGTGATTTTTTGCGGTAATCATTAATGAAATTATTTTTTAGAATTCGAAATAACCACGCTTTAGCATAAGTACCTGGCTCAAAAGAATTAATGAAGCGATAAGCCTTTAGACAGGTATCTTGCACCAAATCTTGTGCATCATCCTCGTCATTGGTTAATCTCAAAGCAAAATTATACATCGCATCTAGGTGCGGCATAAATTCCTTTTCAAAAATTTGCCTTGCATGTGGCGAAGGATCAATTTCATTTTCTACTTGGACGTCCATAGTCATAATTTTAAGACATTATCAGGTACAGATAACGTAATTACCCTCCTACAATTTTGTGTCCAAGAAAAAAGAAAGTTAAAATCTGACAAAAAGGCTTATTTGTTCAAATTAAAGAGCTCTAAGATACCAAATACCGTCATACCTAAGATGCAACTAGAAATAGCTCTCAATAAACTAATACCTACTAATTCGAAATCACTAGCTTCTAAAAGAAACAAGACCGCATGGTGACAAATCAGCATGAGGAACAAATAAGTAAAAAACCACAAAGGTCTCATTTCATTTAAGCTCACATTAGAGCGTTCATCATATCCATTAGCTGGAGTCAATAAACGTAAAATGGGAGAACGAAATGCCGCCATCATGACCGAGGCGAAGGCATGCATGCCATGAGTATTATAAAATACGTCAACCAGCCAGCCTAATACAAAAGCACCCAACATGAGGTAAGCCGGAGCGGTATCAATGGGTGCTTTAATCAATGGCCAGACATAAATGAAGCAAAATGCAAAATAGGCGATGGTCAAATCTCTTAAAAACAAGACTTGAATCAGCCAAGTTAGAATAACCGTAAAAATCCAACGAAAGGTGGTGCTAGATCCCATCTTATTCAGGCTTAGGTTTAGATTGTTCCAATTTAGCTTGCTGCCAAGCCAACCTATTTTTAATCACATAGACATACTGCAAGGTGGAAAAGTGAGTGAGCAACATGATTTTAATATCATGGAAATTACCATCCTTTTTTAAACCAAGTTTAGCTACAATACCAATGGGTACATTGGGAGGAAAAACCGCATTATAATCGGAGGTAACTACTGTATCACCTTTCACTACTTTTTTATATTTGGACACGTCCATCATCTCAGCAACTTCTGGTTGCCAGCCACCCCATTTAACATAACCTAACTCTCCATTGGATTTCAATTTGGCGGAAACGGTATTATTCGTGTGCAGGATTGAAATGACGAGAGATAAATTCTCTGTACAAGAAAGAATTTTACCTACCACCCCAGTAGAGGAAATCACTGCCATACCTGGATGAATTCCATCCTTGGTACCCTTATCGATGGTTAAATAATTTTGGGTTTGCCTAGTGGATAGATCAATTACCTTGCAGGCTACTGGCTGATAACGGTTTAGAACTCCTTCGTTGATGAAATAAGGTAACTTTAAGTCAGGAACTTGTTTGGCCTTCAATTGAAAAACCTCTTGACGCAATTGGGCATTTTCCGCCGCCAATTCCCTATTAATATCCCTTAGTTGATAATAATTAAGCACCTCTTGCTTTTGAGCTAGCATAGAGGCCACCCACTGATTGGTGGTATTAAAATATAAGGTCCTCTGGTAATCATTGTATTTGTAAACTGACCATAAACTAATCAACTCCAATACAAAAAACAGCAGGAAGTTCCTTTGTCTTAAGAGGAATTGGAACAGTTGATTCATACCAAAAGGATGGAAATACTAGGTGATTAAAACAGGCTTATATTTTTCTAAGTTTTTCAAGATTTCTCCTGTCCCTCGTACCACTGCCTTTAGAGGATCATCTGCTACATGGACCTTTAATTGAGTTTTCTTTTCTATACGCTTGTCTAAACCGTGAAGCATGGCACCACCACCCGCTAAGTGAATACCATTATGGAAAATATCACCAGATAACTCCGCCGGAGCTCTTTGCAATGTTTCCATGATAGCCACCTCAATTTTGGTGATAGAAGAATCTAAGGCATACGCAATCTCCGAATAATTGATAAGAATTTCTTTAGGTATTCCAGTCATCTGATCTCTACCTCGAATCTCAAAATCTGCTGGTGGGTTTTCTAATTCCGGAAGCGCAGCACCTACTTGAATTTTAATTTGCTCTGCAGAACGCTCCCCGATAATCAATTTGTGCTCACGCAATAAATAATCCTTGATATCACGGGTGAATTCATCTCCCGCCACACGAATCGAGTTCTCTACCACAATCCCACTCAAAGAAATAATCGCCACTTCCGTAGTACCTCCTCCAATATCTACCACTAAGGAACCGTTAGGTTGTTCGATATCTATTCCAATTCCAATAGCCGCCGCAATTGGCTCATGTACCATATAAACCTCACGAGCACCAGCATGTTCAGCAGAGTCCTTTACCGCACGTTTTTCCACCTCTGTGATTCCCGATGGAATACAAATCACCATCCGCAAGGCTGGAGAAAAAAACGAATTGCCCTTGTCCATCATCTTGATCAAACCGCGCATCATCAATTCTGCCGCCGTAAAATCGGCAATTACTCCATCTTTCAATGGACGTATCGTTTTGATATTATCATTGGTCTTTTCATGCATCATCATGGCTTGTCGACCTACAGCCAAAACTTTATTGGTGTTTCTATCCAATGCAATGATGGATGGCTCATCGACAACCACTTGATTTTTATGAATAATCAAGGTATTGGCTGTACCTAAGTCAATGGCAATATCCTTGGTAAGAAAATTAAAAATTCCCATAATAGATTGTAAAATAAATCCTAATGACGCAGCTGAACTTGTGCTAAAAAACAAATTTACCAATAAAAAACGAGCTAATTATTTAAATTAAATCAAAAAATGGAATATCCTCGAAATAATTATAAAAGTGCGCCTAGACTTCACTTTAAATACTTTCGGACATATAAGTCCCCAATTATAGGTTTATTACAATAATTTATTTGTCATTTTGAGGAAAAATTTGAATTAAATAATTTGGAATTATTATCTGTTTTATTAGTTTTGTCCAAGTTTAATCCAGCAAATGTTCTGCATATTTGTAAACAAGCGAAAAAATGGAAGATTATAACAAGATTATCGAATCCCTTGGCGTTAAATTCATTAAGGCGAGAAACATTAGAATATTACAACCAATTCGCATCAAAAATTATTATGATGTAGAAAACTCTCTCTTGATTTTGTACAAAGGAGAGGTCTCTTTTGGAGAAGAGGACACTCCCGTAGAGGAAGGAGATATGCTCTTTATTCCAGGTGGTAAAATGGTTAGTGTAACTTACGGCAATTCTGAAAAACCTAAGGCAGTCAATAACGAAGAGTTTATGACTCACAGAGAATTGTATTTCGAACAGAACATGGATCCTGCTACCATTGGTAAAGCAGATAATTCATTTGGCATGGTTGCTTTCGAAGCTAAGGTATTCGACTCGGTTAACTTCTTTACCTCTTTAGATATTCCTCCATTTTTAATCAAAAAGGATGACAACTTAGCTCAATCCATCAAAGAGATTTTGTTAGAGGATATGTCAGATGAGATTGGAAAAGGCCGTATAATCAAAATCAAGACGGAGGAAATCGTTATCGAGGTTATCCGCTATATTATTCGCAATCGCTTGTTTGTAGAGCAATTAGCCACCAATAGCACATACTTCAAGGATCCACGTTTAATTGACATTTTTGCTTATATCAAAGATAATTTAGGGGGTGATTTATCCAATAAAGTTTTAGCGAACGTTGCTAATGTATCTGAGGATTATGTAGGTCAATACTTCAAGATGTTGACAGGTATCAACCCTCAAGATTACATTGAATACCAGCGCATGGAAGCAGCGGTGGGTCTATTGAGAACTACGAAAAAGTCCATTCGCGCCATTGGTTCTGAGGTTGGATACAAAGACACTGCCTATTTCTGCCGTCGTTTCAAAATGATGTTTGGTATTCCAGCTGGAAAGATGAGAAGAAGAGAATCCTTAATGAACATCTAAAAATAATTCGTTCATTTTAATCATTTAAAACAAAAGGCCCATGAAAATGGGCCTTTTGTATGTTCCTACATAAGATACTTCAACTTCACTAATTCTCTCTCCGTTAAATACCGCCAATTTCCTCTAGGTAAATCTTTCTTGTTCAAGCCCGCAAAAGTAGTCCTATCCAATTTCATTACCTCATAACCTACATGCTCAAAAATACGTCGAACAATTCTATTCTTACCAGAGTGAATTTTAATACCAACCACATAACGGTCCGGTGTCACGATGGCAATATCATCTACCTTAATTTCTCCATCTTCCAAAGTCAAACCTGCTTTGATTTTCTCTAAATCCTCCTCATTTAAAGGTTTATCCAATTCCGCCTGATAAATTTTCTCAATTTCATTGGAAGGATGCGTCAATTTATCAGCTAATTCTCCATCATTTGTCAACAAAATTAATCCCGTAGTATTTCTATCTAGGCGGCCAACTGGATAAATACGAGCATCTCCCGCATTTTTCACCAATTCCATCACAGTTTTACGATCATTCGGATCTTCTGTGGTCGTGATAAAATCTTTTGGCTTATTTAAGAGAACATACACTGGTTTCTCTCTATTCAATTTACGATTCCCGTATTTAACAATGTCTGTAGGCTGAACCTGGTAACCCATCTCAGTCACCACTTTATTGTTGACTTTAATTACACCTGCATCAATCAATTTATCAGCATCACGACGGGAACAAATTCCTGCATTTGCGATAAACCTATTCAATCGAATCGAATCATTTTTCCGATCTTCCTGGATAAACTTCTTTTGTACACGTGCAGGAGCTTTTTCTCTGTATCGATCTAATCTATACTGAGGGGTATATGCTGGCTTTTCTTCGTAGCGATTTCTACTTTTGAAAGCATCCTTTTTAGAAAACTTGCCGCTTCTTTCTGATGATTCTCTATTCTCTGAATTCTCATCCCTAGGAGTAAAAGAACGACGAGGTGAATCAAATCCTGATTTCGACTCATCTCTATCTTGGGACCCTTTAAAACGAGCATTATCTCTTGGCTTAAAAGAGTTTTCGTCCGAATTTAGCCTATCATTACCTTCATATGAACGTTTGTCTCTATTTTCAAATGGTCTACGAGCGTCTCCTGAATCTCTTCTAGGACCTGAAAATGAACGACGCTCTCCTCCATCACGATTTCCTTCGTAAGGTTTGCGGTCTGAATCACCTCGAGGTCCTGAATAGGGTCTTCTTTCTCCATCACCTGAAGGGCGACGGGTATCTCCTGAATCTCTTCTTTGGCCAGAAAAACTTCTTGGGTTATCTGAACGTGAACCTGAATAGGGACGTCCTTCTGAATTGGAATGAGAACCTGTAAATGGTGCTCTTTCTCCGCCTCTACTTGATCGGCGGTCGTCCGAAGACTTGGGGTTTGAATCTGAACGACGGTTGTCATTCTTATCAATTCTTTTTCTCATAATACTAAATTTGCAACATCACTGCTGTAGAAAGCAAGACGCTTTTGTCTTGTAATTATTTCGATTTTCGAAATTTCTATAAAGGTACGTGAAATAAATGAGCTTAGCTTGTTACATTTGAATTTCTTTTACACTCCATGAAAACCGCCAAACAGATGTCAACATTGCGATTGAGCATACTTTCCTTGTTAGGATGCAGTTTTGCGCTATTCCTTATGGCATGCCAAGGAGATGAATTCAAGCTAAAAAAAGCCTTGAATTCCTTTGATAAAGGAGAATATGAGCTGGTTATACAGCAGCTAAGGCCATTGGCAGAAAAAGGCTTTCAATTAGATCAAACGTCTTACTTTATTGCTGAATCTTACCGACTTTCTAACCGCATTGCTGCTTCATTACCTTATTACCAGACTGCCTTAGCCAAAGGAAACACTGATAATACCATCCGATTTCATCTGGCTTTTGCTGCGAAAGCAACTGGAAATTATAGCTTAGCTCAAGCCACTTTAATTGATTTTCTGCAAAACAAACCGAGTAAATCACTTAAGCTTAAAGCGGAAATTGAACTAGAAAACCTCCCTCAAGTCAGTGAATTACAGAAAAAAAACAGCCCTGTAGACATTCAAGCTATTCAAGGAAATACACCCATGGCAGAATTTTCCGCGAGAAAATTGGGGGAGGATTTGATTATCACTAGCTCTAGAAAACAGAATATTTATAAAAACAATGGGCTCCCATATCTAGGCTTATATCGCGCCAATTTAAAAAGTCCTGTGGAAATAGGCCCATTGAGTCTATTTAGTACGATGATAGACAAAGAAAATGCCAATGAAGGCACTCCCGCTTTTTCTAAAGATGGGAACACCGTCGTATTCGCTCGAGGAAATACTGGCAAAAACAAAGATTTATCACCTGATGTAGATTTGTACATCAGTAGAAAAAATGGCAATGATTGGTCCGTTCCTGAAAGACTGGCCATTTCAGATTCTATTGCTTGGGACGGCAGCCCGACCTTCTCAGCTGACGGAAAGACTCTCTATTTCAGTTCCAACAGAAGGGGTGGTAAAGGTGGACTAGATATTTATCGCTCGCCCATGGACAATTCGGGAAGGTTTGGTCGACCTATAAATTTAGGTTCGGCCATCAATACCCCTGGTGATGAAATTTTCCCATTTGTGAGCGAGGATGGAAAGCTATACTTTTCATCTGATGGACACCCTAGCCTGGGCGGACTTGACCTATTTGTCGCTTCCAGAAATGAAAATGAAATCGTGGTAGAGCACCTGGGTGTTCCTATGAATTCCATCGCAGATGATTTTGGGATCAGCCTAGTGGATTCGCTTTCAGGGTATTTTAGTTCCAACCGCTTAGGCGGAAAAGGCGATGATGACATATATTATTTCAAATCTGGTTCAGCCAACTCGGAAAGATGGTGGACAAATGAGGCTCCACCGGTTATTGCGGCTACTGAGAATAAGATTGTCCAATATTTCTTGCAAACAGAAATTATAGATCCTTCAGGTAAACCTATCGACTCGGTGAAAGTGAGTATTCGACGAAATGGTCAAAGTATAGATCCGGCCTATTCGAATAAAAAAGGGCGACTAGAAATACTGGATTTAGCTGAAAATGACCAAATCGATTTCATCTGTGAAAAAGATGATTATTTAACTAAAAGATCCACCTTCTCTATGGAAGGGCGCGAAATTCCTGCCAGGTTATTAAAAAAGGAGGTTACTGACACCACTTTTGTTTGGCAGATTGTCATGGATAAAGCGGAAATCGGCAAAGAGATTACGCAGTTATACCAAATCAACCCCATCTATTATAATTTAGACCGAGCAGAAATTCGAAATGATGCCTCAGAAGAATTGGAAAAAATAGTACAATTCCTAAGAGATAACGCGAATGTTTCCATTGAATTAGGCTCTCACACAGATTCCCGAGGAAGCGTTCCTTACAACCAGAAATTATCCCAAAGGAGAGCTGAATCTGCCGTTCGATACATTATCCAGCGAGGTATAGATGCTAAGAGAATCAAAGCCAAGGGTTATGGAGAAAGTCAGCTGGTAAATGAATGTGCCGATGGAGTGGAATGTAGTGAAGAAATGCATCAACAAAACAGAAGAACTGAGTTTAAAATTACCGAAATAAAAGCCGAATAAATATGTCGAATTACCTATTAAAAAATGCCCAAATTGTCAATGAAGGAAAGATTATAGCAGGGGATTTACGCATTTCGAACGGTCGAATAGACAAAATTGCCAGCAGTATCAGTCCTCTAGGAAACGAAGAAATCATAGATTTAAATGGGAAACATGTATTTCCGGGCATGATTGATGATCAGGTGCATTTTAGGGAGCCTGGGCTTACTCACAAAGCACATATAGCTAGTGAAGCTAGGGCTGCTGTGGCAGGTGGCGTTACGAGTTTCATGGAAATGCCCAATACAGTACCAAATGCCTTAAGTCAGGAAATTTTATCCGATAAATACGCCATTGCTCAACGCTCCTCATTGGCCAACTATTCGTTTTTTATGGGAGCCGGTAATGATAATTTGGAAGAAGTATTAAAGACGAATAAGCAAAATGTTTGCGGCATTAAAATCTTCATGGGATCTTCCACCGGCAATATGTTGGTGGATAATGTTCAAACCTTAGAGAATATCTTTTCCAAAAGCGAATTACTCATTGCCACCCATTGTGAAGATGAACCGACGGTCAAAGCACGCACGCAATTATTTCGCGAAAAATACCCAGAAGAGGCACCGGCATTTATCCACCCTCTCGTTAGAAACGAGGAGGCATGTTACCTTTCTTCCTCCATGGCCATTGGATTGGCAAAAAAATGGAATACTAGACTACATATTTTACATATCACTACGGAGGAAGAGCTTGCGCTGTTTGAAGCCCATAAAGCCTCTAAAAACAAGCGTATTACTTCTGAGGTTTGTGTCCATCATTTATGGTTTGATGCAGCTGATTACGAAACTTTGGGAAATCAAATCAAATGTAACCCAGCCATTAAAGATTCTAGACATAAAAACGCCCTAAGAAAAGCATTACAAACTGGAAGTTTGGATATTATAGCTACTGACCATGCCCCTCATACTTGGGAGGAGAAACAGCAAGGCTATTGGAAATCTCCCGCTGGACTTCCATTGGTTCAACATCCATTGTTGATGTTGTTTGATCTAGAAAAAGAAGGAGTCCTTTCCCTGGAACAAATTGCCGAAAAAACAGCCCATACGGTAGCAGAAATTTTCCAAATTGAAGACCGGGGATTTATTAGAGAAGGATACTGGGCTGATTTAGCCATAGTCGACTTCAATAAACCTCAATTGGTTGAAAAATCAAATATACATTACCAATGTCAATGGTCCCCGTTGGAAGGTCATACCTTTGGAGCTAGCATTGCCCATACTTTTGTTTCAGGACATTTGGCGTACTCCCATGGTCAATTTAACGAAAGTCAGTTGGGTCAAAGATTACTGTTTCAACGGGATTAGAACATATCATCAAAATAGACTCTTAGGTAGATGCCTAATGATTGATTAAATGTTTTGCTGGTTGCGTCTTTAATATTGACCATTCCCGTTTGGTAGGTGAACCCTGCAGCTACAAATCGTTTCGAAATCAAACCGATACCCACCTTAAAACCAGCATCTAAGCGACGAAAGTCACTTGAAAAACTCTCTGTGTTATTGGTAACCGTAATATACAAATTTGGATTTGCTGGATTAACTACTCGACTAACTTCCACGGTATTATCCCAAAGACCAATTCCAAAATAAGGTCCTCCCCAAATGGAAATATTACTAGAAAACTCGGATACTCTTCCCAAGGTCAACTCAAAATTTGGATTGAAATCGAGGTAATTCAGAGTGATAGTTCTTTCCTTGAATGTGGAATCAGAGCTATACAATTTACCATGATGACCTCGTTGTGCTAAATTAATTTCTGGATTAAAACTCCATTGCTTATTTATGGGAAATTGCATTCCAAAGCCAACTTCTACAGAAGGTTTAAACAAAAATGCCTCACCTGCAGATCCATCACCGGTAAATCGCACTGATTTAGCGGCTAAGTGAAATATCTTCTTCGGTTTATTTACTTGCGCTGACATTGAAAGATTCAAAGCAAAAAATACAATGACTAAGAAGTATACTTTAGTGCGCAGGGGATTGTATAGAGAAATATTCATCAATTTTGCAGAAATTAGGTCTTTATAAGTCAACTATTTTAATAATTCATATACAAATGTCGACACTTCTTCCCTATTTTTCAAACTTAGGACTAGAAGCGGGTCTAGATGAGGCTGGCAGAGGCTGTTTAGCAGGCCCTGTGGTAGCTGCTGCTGTCATTTTACCCCAAGATTTTTATCATCCCTATTTAAATGATTCCAAGCAGTTAAATGTGAAACAACGCTGGACTTTAAAGCAAGAGATCGAAAATGTCGCCCTCGACTTCGCTGTTGCCGAAGTAGATGCACCCACCATAGATCAAATCAACATCTATAAAGCCAGTGTGAGGGCCATGCACCAAGCAGTTAATCAATTAAAGCATAAACCTGACCATTTATTGGTCGACGGAAATCGCTTTATTAGCTACCCATTAATCCCTCATACTTGCATCGTAAAAGGGGATTCTAAGTTCTTTTCCATTGCGGCAGCCTCCATATTAGCTAAAACATACCGAGATGAATTGATGGAAAAATTGGCATCGGAGCATCCTGAATATGGTTGGCAGCGAAATGCAGGCTATCCTACCATTGAGCATCGCAGGGCTATTCTATCTCATGGATTAACCCAATATCACCGAAAAACCTTTCGTGTACAAATCAAATAAATTCGTATTTTGTGAAGTAATATCCGCTAATGTTTTGAAAAAGACTACCTTATTTCGCTTTTGGATCCTTGTTGCGTTCTACGTTCTCAATGCTCAAACAATTTGGGGCCAAGGTGAATTATACCCCCAAGAGAGGAGAAAAGCCATCCTAAATTTTGCACAACAATTTAGTGCTCAAAAGGATAGCCTTTACCTAAAAGTCCAACAATTAGCTAATCAAAAGGGAATTGCAACCTCCGCAAAAATTGGCAAAAAAACCATTTACCTTCAAAGTATTAATCCTAATGGACGACCCATCTACAAAGGTATTTTTTCCAACAAGGTAGCCTCCATTGCTACCAAAACAAATCAATTTTACAGTGGCGGTTCTTTAGGACTTAATCTCACGGGTAAGTCGGACAGTTTATATGGCAAATTGGCCATTTGGGATGAGCAAACGGTAAGATCTACCCACCAAGAACTGACAGGAAGGGTATTGCCTCAGGAAAGAAATATTACATTTGGTGAACACTCTACCCATGTGGGTGGAACCATGATTGCGTCCGGCATATTTAATCCAGAAGCACGAGGAATGGCATTTGAGGCCACTTTAAAATCTTGGGATTTTCAAAATGATGATGCCAAAATAAGTGCAGCTTCACCCAACCTATTAATTAGCAACCACTCATACGGAGCCATTGCGGGGTGGAGTTTTGATGAAGATGTCAATAAATATCGCTGGTATGGAGATGACAAAGTGAGCATATTGGAAGATTATGTATTTGGCTTTTATGACGATGATGCTCAGGCCAAGGACAAAATTGCCTTTAATTCGCCTTATTATTTAATGGTAGCCGCAGCCGGAAATAGCGCGGATGAGACAGGTCCTGCTCCGGGCCAATATTATTTAATCGGAAATACAAAAGATTCATCCAATATTGCCAGAGCACCCAATACAGGTTTTAATACGGTAGCCAGCCCTGCCACGGCTAAAAATATTTTGAGTATAGGCGCAGCTGAACCATTAGCTTCACCTCCCCTGAAACCTAGCGATGTTACTGTAACCAGCTTTTCTAGTAGAGGCCCTACTGATGATGGCCGTATCAAACCAGAAATTCTCGGTATTGGAAAAGATTTATTTTCCACTGGATATCAAAGTAATACCGATTATGAACGTATGAGTGGAACCTCTATGGCAACTCCGCAGGTGTCTGGATCCATATTTTTATTACAACAGCTTCATAATCAGATATATAAAAAATTCATGTGGGCCTCTACCCTGCGAGGATTAGTTACACATACTGCATTTGATGTAGGCGCAGAAGGGCCTGATTATACCAGTGGATTTGGTTTATTAGATATGGAGAAGGCAGGCAAAATGCTTCAAAATAAAGACAAATCCTACCAAATTTTGGAAGAGACCTTATTGAATAGTAATTCAAAAAAATGGGATATCGTCGCATCAGGTAAGGGCCCACTTCGAGTAACTGTAGCATGGACTGACCCAGCCTATGAAGGAAGCAACGGCAAAGTATTACCCATAGTTACATCTAGTCTTAATTCTCGCATTCCTATGTTGATGAACGACTTGGACATTAAACTCCAAAGCTCGGATGGGCAAACACTTCCATTTACCTTAGACCCCGACAATCCTTCCAAATTAGCTATACCTGGAGATAATATCCGAGATAATATTGAACAAATTTGGGTAAAAAATGTAGTTCCTGGGAAAAGTTATAGCTTAACCTTATCCCACAAGGGAACCTTGAAAAATGGTAAGCAAGATTATGCTTTATTACTATCTGGTATTGGAGGCAAAAGCTATTGTGCTATAACAGCCCAAAATAAAGCCAATACTCTAGAGAAATTTACTTTAGGTACATATTCAAATAGCATTTCTAGCAGTCAGGATTTTACCTCCAACGCCATTCCAGTAGAGATTGGCTCTAAATTGCCAATTACTCTCAATTTCAATACAAATCAATCTAAGCAAAGTAAAGTATTTGTAGATTGGAATCAGGACGGGGACTTTGATGATGGAGGGGAATTGATGGCGGATAGCGGCATAATTACAGCCACCACCTTCAGCTCCACCACCTCCACTTTCCCTATCACTGAATCAGGTCAATATTTTCGTATGCGAGTAGTGACTGAACTTGGTTCTGGGGCATCTCTTGCCGCATCATGCGGAACAATTGGCACTGGAGAGATTGAAGAATATGTCCTTCTTAGTTCCAATGCCTCTAATGACATCACTGCTCTTTCTATTTCCTCCCCTACAGGCAATTTCTGTGCATCTAATAGTAGTAGCAATTTTTCTATTGTAGTAAAAAATCAAGGTACTAAGAACCAAGTAAATATTCCTTACCAATTCAATGTGTTACAAGCTGGCAACAAAATTGCTCAATATACTGGCACGATTGCGGAAATTATTTCTGGGAAAGAAACGGAGGAAATCATTACGGTCAACTTGAAAATGAACGCTGGACAAACCTATTCTTTTGAACTAAATACATTACTAAATACCGATCAAAATACAGCCAATAATACCTTTACACTAGTAAAAACCGTCGAAAACCCATCCGCACCCATTGTAAGTGGGACGCAATGTGAAGGCTTAACCGAAATCAATTTATCTGCTACCTCTGGATTTCCACTTTGGTATAATAGCAATAATGCATTGGTAGGTTCAGGATTAAATCTTAAAGTGCCTAGTAATAGCCAATACTCGGCTTCTTACAATGATTTTTCTGGCGGACTAGGACCCAAATCAAAATCGGAATTTGGAGGAGGAACCTATTATTCATCCTTTGGGCCCACCGTCATTGTGGAAGCCAAAGTTCCTGTTCTATTGGAGAGTGCTCGCATATATGTTGGAACAGCTGGAAGAATTACCTTTGATGTCATTAGTAAAGAAACAGGTAGCATCGTTTCAAGTGTCACCAAAACGGTTAAAGCGACAAGAACACTAAGCAGCGAGGGTCTCTCAGGCCAATTGCCAGATGATAGTAATGATGAAGGCGTGCTAGTCTATTTAAATTTACAAATTCCTAGTGCAGGAACTTATTATTTAAGTCAAACTTGCCTAGACGGAGCCTCCATCTACCGAAGTAACGTAGCTAAATCGAGCAATCTTGGTATGGGGTTCCCATACACCATACCCAATATTTTAAATATCCCGGGAGCCCTTTTTAACAACGGAACCATCACCACTGGTTATTATTACTTCTATGACATGAAGTTTAAATCATTAGGATGTCCAAGCCCAAGAGTCAATGTGGCAGTCAATGTCAAAAATAGTCCTACCTCCATTATCAGCCCTTCTGGTGACTTAACGGTTTGCCTAGGTGCAAACGTTGCCATTCAAGGAATTGCCTCTGAAAACACCAGCATTCAATGGTATCAAAACGGAAATTTGATTGCAGGTGCAACTAGTCTAACTTACAAAGCCACCACCAAAGGGAAATTTGAAATGGTGGCCAGCTATGCCGGATCATGTCCTGTTACCAGCAAGGCATTAAACATTAATGTTGGGAACGTTCCGACACCAATTGTTAGTTATATCACCGGTGTATTACAGGCTCCTAACAATGCAAGTGCCTATCAATGGTATTTTGGAATAAACCCTATTCCAGGTGCGACACAGGCCAATTATATTCCGATCCAATCGGGAGCTTATCAAGTAAAGGTGACTGATGTAAATGGCTGCTTGGCAGTATCAGATTATATCAACGTGCTTATCTTAGCTAGCAAGAAAGAAAATCCCTACCATGAACTGACCTTGTTCCCAAATCCAAGTAAAGATTTTATTCAAATAGGTTTACCAGATGAACAAATAAGAGATACTTACCAAATTGAAATCTGGGACATTGAGGGTAAAAAAGTAATGGAAAGTACAATCAATGCCTCGACTAGTAATGAAAATAATTTCAGACTTGATATCAAACATCTTCCGGGTGGCACGTACTTGTTGAGAGTGGCAGACAATCCAACTCAAAGCCCCGTAAAATTCATTAAATACTAAGATTTGATTTGAACAACGGACCTACCCATATGGTTACCTTCTTTCAATTGATTTAGCATGAAAGGAGCGTCTCTCAAAGAGATAGTTCTAGAGATAGCATCCAATGAGATGTTCCACTCCTTTGCCAATTTTTGCCAAATTTCATGTTTTTTATTGAGAGGGGAATCTGCTGAGTAGATTCCAAGAATACTTGCTCCCCGCAGAATAAATGGATAAATCTGCAAAGGCAAATCCACACTTCCTGCCATACCACAGGCAGATACCGCTGCCCCCAACTGTAGACTTTTTATGATTTTAACCAATACATCCCCGCCCACTACGTCAATGGCCCCTGCAAATTGCATGGAATAAAGCGCACGCGGTTTCTCTGATAAAAGATCTTCTCGAGAAATGATTCGGTCGGCACCTATTCGTTTGAGAATATCAAGCTGATTCATTTTGCCAGTAATGGCGGCCACCTGAAATCCCAAATGCTTCAATAGCAAGATGGAAATCATAGCTACCCCTCCTGTAGCCCCACTAACCACTACTTCTCCTTGATTAGGTCGTAAACCATGGTGCCAAAGTGCCTCAATGGCCATTCCTGCTGTTAAACCTGCAGTACCCCATTGCATGGCTTTCAGGCTAGTCATTTCTTCAGGCAAAGCGATGATCCAATTCACTGGAACGGATATATATTCTGCTAAGCCTCCGTGGGTATTCATCCCCAAATCAAAACCAGTCACCAATACATCTTGCCCTTTTTGGAACCTAGCACTTGGATCATGAACAATTTTTCCGACGGCATCAATCCCTGGAATATGGGGAAAGTTTTTGGTAATACCTGTATGCCCACTGGAAGATAAAGCATCTTTATAATTCAAGGATGAATATTCCACCTGAATGAGAACCCTGTCTTCAACGTAAATGGTATCCATGGGTAAAACTTCAATATTTGTCTCAAATGTACCGTCGGGTATTTGACGAGTCCACAATGCTTTGAATTGTTCCATGAATATTATTTTTTGACCCAAATAAAAATCATTCGAGCTGAATTCTTTTCATCAAAAGAACCCAATTTATAATCTCCAAGCAAATCTACCAAGTGTAATCCAGCTTGAGCAGCATAGGCAATAAAATCGTTTTTCGAGATGAGCTCTACCCTCTCCTCAAAATGGTATTGTTGACCCTGGTCTTCAAAGTCAATGGATTTAAATAAATATCCTTCTGATGCCCACCTTTTGATATGGAAGGAAATTCCACCTCGAACTAAACTTTCTTTTTCTATTAAATGACTTAGCACATAGCTAGGATTAAAAAAATCCATCACTAAAACACCTTCAGGTAATAAGCCATCACTTAACACATGAAATGCTTGCTGATTTTCTTGAGGCGTATCGAAATAACCAAAACTGGTGAAAAAATTGAAAATGACTTCAAATTTCAAGTGATCGGGCAGCGCTTTTCTCAGGTCATGGACAAAAAACTCTAGTCCTTCTGATGCAAATTCTTGTGCTTGTTCAATATTGGATGGGGACAAATCAAATGCCTTAACATCAAGTCCAAAATTATGCAAAGTAATGGCGTGCCTTCCTTTACCACAAGCCACATCCAATACACGAGTCTCTTTTTTAAGCTTAAGTTTCTGCTGCAATGAACGAATAAATGCTGCAGCCTCTGCTTCATCTCTTTGAGCGTATAAAATATGGTAATATGGAGAATCAAACCATGTACTGAACCACTCCTTCACATCCATCTTACCTTATTTCCTAGAGTTGGGGTTTTGTAAAAAATCTTGATAAGCTAATTGTATACCTTCTTCTAGATTCACCTGATGTTTCCACCCTAAGCCATGTAGCTTAGATACATCCATCAACTTTCTAGGTGTACCATCAGGACGGGAAGTATCCCAATTGATAGATCCATTGAATCCAATAACCTTTTTAACAATTTCGGCTAATTCTAAAATGGTAACATCCTCTCCTGTTCCGATATTGATAAATTCCGATTGGTCATAATTTTGCATTAAGAATAAACAGGCTTTAGCCAAATCATCCGCATACAAAAACTCTCTTTTAGGGGAACCTGTTCCCCAAAGGGTAATCGATTCATCTCCTCTCAATTTTGCTTCATGAAATTTACGAATCATGGCAGGTAGGACATGGGAGTTTTCCAAATCGTAATTATCATTTATCCCGTATAAATTGGTAGGCATTACAGAAATAAATTGACAGCCATATTGGGCACGGTAAGCCTCGCACATCTTAATGCCCGCAATTTTGGCGATAGCATAAGGCTCGTTGGTGGGTTCCAAATATCCGCTCAATAAATAAGACTCTTTCAATGGCTGAGGAGCCAATTTGGGATAAATGCAGGAAGAACCCAAAAACATCAACTTTTTCACGTTCTGAAGGTAGGAAGCGTGAATCACATGATTTTGAATGGCTAAATTTTCATATAAAAAATCAGCCCGATAAGTGTTATTCGCCACAATTCCTCCCACTTTCGCTGCCGCTAGAAATACATAATCTGGCTTTTCTTGCTCAAAGAAAGCATGTACGGCAGCTTGATTTCTTAAATCTAACTCACTTGAAGTGCGTAATACCAGGTTATTAAACCCTTGTAACTTTAATTCACGAACCAAAGAGGAACCTACCATTCCCCGATGTCCGGCAACATATATTTTAGCTTCTTTTTCCAATTATTTTCAAATAAAATTCAGACTCAACAGATCAGGACTGCAAAAATACATAAAAGCAGGTTCTAAATATTTAAATTATTAATTTGCAAAATAATTTTATCGTGATATCGTTCAATTTTTTATGAGTAAAAATTCCCTTTTTCTTGGTATTTGTATTTTGTGCTTAACAACATCCTCTCTGTTGGCTCAAAGTAAAGCTATCACAAGTAGCAAAAAACCTAGCCTTGATAGTACTCAAAAAGCTAAAGACGAAAGTGCTAATTGGAAAAAGGAAAGTAAGGCCATTTTATCCGAATTGGGGATTCAACAGATTGGGGCCAAGTCAAAAACCAGCCCTAAAAAGAAAAAAACAGAAATAAAAGATGAGTATGAAGGGGTAAAAACAGAGCGAAGGATAGGAAGCTATGGCAGCGGAAATAGGGCGACTGTAGAAGAACTCAATGTGGTGAAATACGTAGAAGATGAGGCTCTTAGTCCTTATAGCTTGGAAATTTGGTGGTATGACCCTGCCCAATCCAGGGTTGTCAATAGTCCCATAAAAGACAGTAAAAATGCACAAATTTGCCATGGGCCATACCGTAAATTTGTCCATGATAATCTAGTGGAAGAAGGCCATTTTTACATGGGGGTCAAGGATGGGCGCTGGGAAAATTATGGACCAGAATTTGAATTGGAAAATAAGCAATATTATAAAAAGGGTTTCCCCGCGGAATCCATCATCAGTTATTACGACAAAGAACAAAAAAAAATAAAGGAAGTTATTCCAAAGGCTTACGGTAAAATAGTAGGACAGTATTTATCATTCTTTCCTAATGGATTACTCAAGGAAGAAGGGAAATTAGATGACAGCGTGAAAGTGGGTCGCTGGAGAGAATACCATGAAAAAGGAAGTGGAGGAAGATTAAAGAAAGAATGGCGCTATGGGAAAGATAAATTTGATACCTTTGCGCCGGTTCTAGTACAAGAAAGAGATAATCAAGCAAAAATTATCTATCAGAGTACCCAGAAATTTGATTAATGAAACAGATAGGTTTTACTCTATTGGCATTTGCCTTTTTAATGGTTGCTACGATTTACTCGCAGCTAAACTCCATTACGGCTGCCTCTACCATTCCTGTTTCAAAAACCTCCATCAAATCAGATAATTTAGCAACCAAGATGTTTATGGCTCCTTGGGTGGAATTGTGTGAAGAGGAAGAGCAAGAAGAGGACGAGGATAGTACGAGACATGATGAGTTAGCCTATTTCCACAAAAATTTCGAATATATCAGTACCTTTACAGAGAATCACAACAGGTACGATTCTATTTTTCAGCCTCTCAGGCTTACATACCCCCATTTACAAAGCTTCTCTCCTCCTCCTGACATGCGTGGTTAATCTCTATTTTTAATTATTGTAGATTTTAATCAAACCACACATTTATGTCAATCAAAAGTTACGGCCAATCCTTCTTACAAACGGATTGGAAATCAGGAATTGCGGTCTTTCTGGTCGCCCTACCCTTGTGTTTAGGTATAGCTCTAGCCTCAGGGGCCCCATTGTTAGCTGGTTTAATTGCTGGTATCGTTGGGGGAATTATTGTTTCATGGGCCTCAGGCTCACAATTATCAGTCAGTGGACCCGCTGCCGGTTTAACCATTATCGTTGCCAACGCCATCACAGAAGTAGGCTCTTTCTCAGGCTTTCTAGTGGTAGTGGTCCTAGCGGGATTCATCCAAGTAATTCTTGGCTTGGCCAAAATGGGTAAATTGGGAAGCTTTTTCCCCTCATCAGTCATTCAGGGAATGTTGGTAGCGATAGGTATTGTCATTATCCTCAAACAAATCCCACATGCTATCGGAGATGATTTGGATTTCATTGGAGAATTTGAATTCCACCAAATAGCCGATGGACAAAATACTTTCAGTGAATTAGTCAACTCACTGTTGAGCATTAATCCGGGAGCATTAATCATTTCTCTATGTGGACTACTTTTATTGTTTTTTTGGACTACCCTCAGTAAAAAATTACCCCTTTTATCTCAATTGCCAGCATCTCTTTTTGTGGTGTTACTTGGAGTTTATCTTAATGCCTCGTTTGAACTTTGGCTTCCTGAATGGTACTTAGGCAACTCAAAAGATCACATGGTTGGGCTTCCTTTATTCTCCAACTTGTCTGAAATTGCTCAGTCAATGGTTTCCCCCGATTGGACTGTTCTTTCAAATCCACAAATCTATAGCCTAGCGCTTACCCTTGCCTTGGTGGCTAGTTTGGAATCACTGTTATCTTTGGAAGCAACCGATTCCTTAGACCCAGCCAAAAGAATTTCCTCGGCAGATAGAGAATTACTTGCACAAGGGGCAGGAAATATCATTTCAGGCTTTTTGGGTGGACTTCCTATCACCTCTGTCATTGTTCGATCTTCTACAAATGTGTACGCCGGTGGTAAAAGTAAAATGTCAGGCTTTTTCCATGGGATATTATTATTGTTAGCGGTTCTTTTATTACCGCACTACCTCAATAAAATTCCACTTGCCTGTTTAGCTAGTATTTTATTATATACTGGATATAAATTGGCCCATCCCTCACAATTCAAAAAAGTCATCAGCGAAGGTTGGAAACAGTGGATTCCATTCATTATTACAATTATCATAGTGGTCTCTGTGGACTTACTTTGGGGAATTTTTATAGGAACCACCATGGGAATAGGATTTGTGATCATTACCAATTATTCTTCCGTATTTTCAGTTTATAATCGTCAAAACGAAATTCTGATTAAATTCCAGAAAGACGTCACATTTTTGCACAAAATGGCTATTAAAGAAGTTTTCAGAAAAATTCCTTCAGGGACTGAAGTTTACATAGATACCACAAAAGTCCATTTTATGGATCACGATATTCAACTATTAATCCAAGAATTTATCTCTTCCGCTCGAGAGAGGGGCATCGAAGCTGAAATCACAGAAATCAAAAAGAAATAACATGAAAGAATACAAAAAACTCCTTTTAAATAATAAAGCTTGGGCTTCAGAGAAGTTGGCAGTGGATGAGCATTATTTTGATAATCTATCGAAAGACCAAAAACCCTTATTTCTTTGGATAGGCTGTGCAGATAGTAGGGTTCCAGCAGAAGATATCACCAGTGCCAACCCTGGTGATATTTTTGTCCACCGAAATGTGGCCAACATGGTAGTGCATACTGACATGAATTTATTGTCTGTATTACAATATGCCGTGGAAGTTTTGCAGGTAAAACATGTCATTGTTTGTGGACATTACAACTGTGGTGGCGTGCGCGCCGCCATGAGCAATAAAGACTTTGGTCTAATTAATAAATGGCTTAGAAACATCAAGGAAGTTTATGAGAAAAACTTCAAAGAAATCCATGAATTAGCCACAGAGAAACAGCAATTCGACCGCCTAGTAGAATTAAATGTGATGGAACAAGTTCAAAACCTAGCCAAAACAACTATTATACAAAAAGCTTGGAAAAAATTCGAATACCCATTTTTACATGGCTGGGTATTCGATATGCATCATGGAGAAATTAAAGAAATTCTGAACATTGATCCCAATGAGTGGAAAAGTTCTGTTTTCTCTTTTGATTTCGACGAGGAATTATAAATCCGCCTTAATTTTTAGTTCCTTTAATTGTGCAGGCGCTAGGGGTGATGGTGAATCAATCATCACATCCCTCCCCGCATTATTTTTAGGGAATGCGATGTAATCTCGGATGGATTCAGACCCTCCAAAAAGTGAGCATAAACGGTCAAACCCAAAGGCTAATCCCCCGTGTGGCGGTGCGCCATATTCAAAAGCATCTAGCAAGAATCCAAATTGCGCTTTCGCCTCCTCTTCGGTAAAACCTAATACCTCAAACATGGTTGACTGAAGCTCTTTTTGGAAAATACGGATAGATCCTCCACCTACTTCTACACCATTGACTACCAAGTCGTATGCATTGGCTCTCACCTTTCCTAATTCTCCAGCTTTCATCAATTCTATATCTTCAGGCTTGGGACTAGTAAAGGGATGGTGCATCGCAAACCAACGATTTTCATCCTCACTGTATTCCAACAACGGGAAATCTACCACCCAATGGACTTTATAGTTATTAGGATCACGCAAGCCCATTCTGCTACCCATCTCCAAGCGCAATTCATTTAGTTGCTTACGTACCTTGTCTCCATCACCACTTAAAATCAACATCAAATCTCCTGGCTCAGATTGGAAAGCCATTGCCCATTTATGAAGCTCTGATTCCCCATAAAATTTATCTACTGAAGATTTCAACCCATCGGCTTGATGACGCACGTAAATTAAACCTTTAGCTCCTATTTGAGGTCTACGAACAAAATCCGTTAGTTCATCTATTTGCTTACGAGTATACTCCGATGCTCCTTTCACGCAGATACCAATCACATGACTTGCTGCATCAAAAACCTGAAAATCTTTGCCAGAGGTCAAGTCATTTTCCTCTCCTTTCAACTCCACAAAATGCATGTCAAAACGAATATCTGGCTTATCAGAACCATAATATTTCATAGCATGTGCATAGGTCATACGAGGTACCTCGCCGATATCGATTCCTTTCACTTGTAAAAACAAGTGACGAATCAAACCTTCAAACATGTTTAAAATATCTTCCTGTTCCACAAAAGACATTTCACAGTCTATCTGGGTAAACTCCGGCTGACGGTCTGCTCGCAAATCTTCATCTCTAAAACACTTCACTAGTTGATAATACCGGTCAAAACCAGAAACCATCAATAATTGCTTAAATGTTTGTGGAGATTGTGGCAAAGCATAAAACTCGCCCGGATTCATTCTGGATGGCACCACAAAATCACGTGCTCCCTCAGGAGTGGACTTAATCAAAACAGGGGTCTCTACCTCAATGAAATCGGCATCATCTAGGTAGCGACGAACCTCCTTGGCTACGGTATGTCGCAATCGTAAACTTTCTCTGATTGGCGTCCGACGAAGGTCTAAGTATCGGTATTTCATCCGCAAATCCTCACCCCCATCCGTCTCATCTTCAATCAAGAAAGGAGGTAATTTAGCTGGATTTAATACCTTAATCTCACTCACTTTCACTTCAATATCCCCCGTAGCAATTTTATCATTTTTGGCTAAACGCTCTACTACTTGTCCTTTGGCTTCTACCACATACTCTCGCCCTAAACTTCTAGCCAAAGTCAATGCCTCCGCGCTGGATTTTCCCTCTTCCAACATTAATTGTGTAATGCCATAACGATCACGTAAATCCACCCAAATCATCCCGCCCTTATCTCTTATTCGCTGTATCCAACCACATAAGGTCACCTCTTGTCCAACATGATTCAACCGTAATTCGCCATTCGTATGAGTGCGTAGCATAGTTTATTCTCGGATTAAAAAAATTTGTGCAAAATTACGCAAAATATCCGTCTTAAACATTTTGTCTTTTTAATAAGTTTAGACAAGCTGATAAATATCATGATGAAAAAACAAATTGGGATAGTTGGGTCTGGAGTGGCTAGTCTAGCTATGGGAATAAGAATGGCATGTCTAGGACATCAAGTAGACATTTTTGAAGCCAATGCTTTCCCGGGTGGTAAACTGTCCGAATTTGAAATTGAGGGTTATCGATTTGATGCAGGGCCATCCCTTTTTACACTCCCCCATTTAGTGGATGAATTATTTACATTAGCCCAAAAAAATCCTAGAGATTATTTCAATTACACACGATTGCCTGAAATATGTCGCTATTTTTGGGAAGATCAAACCCGCTTAACTACTTACCAAAATCCTGCTGATACCGCCCATGAGATCGCCCAAAATTTAGGTGAAAACGAGAAAAAAGTCCATGATTTCATACTAGGATTACAAGATAAATACCAAATTATCTCCGAACTATTTTTGGAAAACTCCCTGCATCAACCCAGTACTTGGCTGGGCAAAAAGGCCTGGAGAGGTTATTTAAATATCCCTCGCTTAGGATTATTTTCTAGCATGCACCAATACCATAAAAGTACGTTCAAGAATCCTAAGACTGTCCAACTATTTGACAGATACGCAACTTACAATGGATCAGATCCTTATCAGACCCCTGCTACCCTGTCCATTATTCCGCATTTGGAATATAACCTAGGAGCCTATTTCCCAAGGGGTGGAATGATTGCTATTACCCAGTCCTTGCACCAATTGGCCGTGGATTTAGGAGTAAGATTTCGCTTTAATGAAAAGGTGACTCGAATAATTTGTAAAAACCAACAAGCCATAGGTTTGGAAACAGCCAAAGGCCAATACCCATTTGATGCAGTGGTAAGCAATATGGACATTCGTCCTTCTTATCAAAAGTTATTACAGGACCAAATTCAGCCGAAGCGTTTACTTCAACAAGAACAATCTAGTTCAGGCATCATTTTTTATTGGGGCATGAATAAGTCGTGGGATGAACTTGGCGTTCATAACATCTTCTTTTCAGATCATTATCAGGAAGAATTCAAAGCTATTTTTACTGACAAAACCTTGCATGAAGATCCTACGGTCTACGTGCATATTTCAAGTAAGGTAGCGCCTGAAGACGCTCCCAAAGGTGGAGAAAACTGGTTTATTCTCATTAACTGTCCGTCCAATATCGGCCAAAATTGGGATGAATTAGTATCATTAACGCGCGAAAGAGTGATTCAAAAAATCAGTCGGGTGCTAGGCCAAGATATTCGTCCATACATCATCGCAGAAGATTATTTAGACCCTCGACGAATCGAAAACAGAACTTCTTCCGCAGGAGGAGCTCTTTATGGAAATGCATCCAACAACCGTTTTGCAGCCTTCCTAAGACATCCTAATTATCGCCAATCCATTAAAAATTTATATTGGGTAGGAGGTAGTGTTCATCCTGGAGGAGGAATTCCCCTATGCCTCTCTTCTGCCAAAATTGCAGCCAAGCTTTTTCAAGAAAATGCGTAATTTTGAAGAAAATTGATAAATCATGATTCAAAGACCGCAATCCATTTTTCTAGTTATTGTTCTCCTTGCCGAAATCTTAGTGGTGGCCGGCTGGCCTCTTTGGGACAAGACTGGCATGTCAGGAGAAACTGCCCAAGTTTTTATTTCCGAATGGACATCACAAATACAAGGTAAAACTCAAACAGAAGCCAATTATATTCCTCTTGTTTTGTTGTTAATTTCGATTGGCTTAACCGCTTTTATCATCTTTCAATTCAAAAATAGGATGCTCCAAATGGCGCTAGGCTTAGTCAACTCCATGTTGATCGCTGGAACCATGGGATATGTATTTTACACCATTTATAAAAAGACCATTCCTCTTTTCAACCCAGAAATGCAAGGTGCCTATGGAATAGGATTTTATGCCTTAATCGTAGCCTTATTGGCCAACATGATAGCCAATCGTTTGATCCGCAAAGATGAGATGTTGGTGCAATCCTCCAATCGAATGAGATAATTTTAGAGGATACCCTCTCGCAAAAGGTCGTGGAGATGTATGAATCCCACGGCCTTTTTATTTTCAATCACCACCAACTGTGTGATATTTTTAGCCTGCATCAAAGCCAATGCCTCCGTAGCAAAGGCTTCCGAATCAATGGTCTTAGGCTGCGTATTCATCATGTCTACAATTTGAATATTGGCCCAATCAGAATGTTTTTCGAGCATCCGTCGAACATCTCCATCCGTGATGATTCCCAATAATTCATCCTGCTCATTCATCACTGTAGTGGCGCCTAATCTTTTTGAACTTATTTCATGAATAGCCTCCTGAATACTAGCTTGGGGTAATATTCTGGGAAATTCATGCTGAGGATATAAATCGGCTACTTTTAAATACAAACGTTTTCCCAATGCCCCACCAGGATGATATTTCGCAAAATCTTGGGAAGTAAAACCTTTACATTCTAGTAAACACACCGCCAATGCATCCCCCAGGGCTAAAGCTACAGTAGTAGAAGTCGTTGGGGCTAAATTCAATAAATCCGCCTCAGAATCAGCTTGAGCATGCAAAATAAAGTCCGACTGCTGAGCTAAATAGGATTGTTTGTTAGATACCATGGCAATAAGGGAAACTCCCAATCGCTTAATCAATGGCACTAACACCTTAATTTCAGGTGTATCACCCGATTTGGAAATACAAATAACTGAATCGCCCCGTTGTATCATACCCAAATCACCATGAATAGCATCAGCAGCATGCATAAATAAAGCAGGGCTTCCTGTGGAGTTTAAAGTAGCTACAATTTTTTGTGCAATTAAGGCTGATTTGCCAATTCCAGTAAATACAATTCTTCCAGTACTGGACAATAAATGTTCCACACAAGCTTCAAAATCGGAATTGATATACGCACTGACTTGCAAAATTGCCTCCGCTTCTTGCCTTAAAACTTTTTTTGCTGTGGATTGAATATTTTTGTTTAATTTCAATTTTAGTAGAATTTGAGTAGACAAAGTTATTAACTATGTCCGAAATTATTCTTCTGCATTATGAAACATACCAGTAGTTCTCAAGATTATGCCCATTCAAATTTCCAGCGATACTTTAAAGGACCATCTCAAAAGAACCTTTGGATTTAGCCAATTTCGTGGAGAACAGGAAGCAATCATTCAAAATACGCTTCAAGGGAATAATAGTTTTGTTCTTATGCCAACTGGTGCTGGGAAATCCCTCTGCTATCAGCTGCCGGCCATTGTGATGCCGGGAACAGCTATTGTTATTTCTCCTCTAATTGCCTTAATGAAAAACCAAGTGGATCAGATGATTGCATTTGGTGTCAATGCACAGTTTTTGAACTCTTCTTTAACCCGTGCAGAAATTAATCGAGTGAAAAATGAAGTCCTCAGCGGTGATGTAAAATTGTTATACATCGCCCCTGAGTCATTGAATAAACAAGAAAATTTAAGCTTTCTACAGCAAGCCAATATTTCCTTTGTGGCCATAGATGAGGCACATTGTATTTCAGAGTGGGGGCACGATTTTAGACCTGAATACAGGAAAATTAGAGCCATCATCGAATCAGTAGATGAAAAATTACCCATCATTGCACTCACAGCAACAGCCACTCCCAAAGTGCAATTAGATATACAAAAGACCTTGAATCTTGAAGATGCCAAGGTGTTTAAATCCTCTTTCAATAGAAAAAATCTCTATTACGAAATACGTTCCAAAAAGGATATTGACAAACAGCTCATTCGATACATCAAAGCCCACACGGGAAAAGCAGGTATTATTTACTGTCTAAGCAGAAAACGGGTGGAAGAAATCGCGGATCTATTGCATGTCAATGGAATCAAAGCTCTTCCCTACCATGCAGGTTTGGACCCTGCTGTTCGTATGGCCAACCAAGAATCTTTTTTAAATGAAGAAGTAGAAGTAATGGTAGCCACCATCGCCTTTGGAATGGGTATCGATAAGCCGGATGTACGTTTTGTCATCCATTATGATGCTCCTAAATCGTTGGAGGGCTATTACCAAGAAACAGGCAGAGCCGGTCGTGACGGATTAGATGGAACCTGCATCTTGTTTTATACTTATGATGATATATTAAAACTAGATAAGTTCAATAAGGACAAGGCCTTCTCTGAAAAGGAAAATGCCAAGTTGCTTCTGGCTGAGATGGTCTATTACGCCAATTTAGGAGTATGTCGAAGAAAACAATTACTCAATTATTTCGGGGAATATTTAGCGGAAAATTGTGGATTCTGTGACAACTGTTTACACCCGACACCTACTTTCAAAGCTGAGCGTGAGGTAGTTTTAGTACTAAAAGCTGTTCAAGAAACAGAAGAAAAATTTGATGCAGAGCATATTGCAGATGTTTTAGAGGGTAAGATTAATCAATATGTTCAAAGCTATGATCATGATAAACTATCCATTTTTGGTGCTGGTAAAACCGTTTCATGGAACGCACAGGCAGTAGAAGATGATGACGATGATGACGATGAAATGGAGGATGAGGATGAAGATAATCCAATTCCTAAAAAACCAAAAATCAAAAAGAAATCTACCAAAGAACAACACTCCGATGATGAAAAATCCCCTTGGATTTCATTCATCAAACAAGTAACCATTCATGGCTATTTGGCAAAGGATATTGAAAACTACGGAGTACTTAAATTAAGTGAAAAAGGACTCCAGTTCATGCAAGATTCTTATCCTGTTACTTTTTCTCGTGATCATGATTACGAGAAAGAAGCAGAGCCGGAGGAAAATGATGAAATGAGTGCAGGTGTAGGTGCCAAAGCCTACGATGATGCCTTATTTGAGTTGTTAAAAAATTTGCGCAAAAAGATAGCTAAAGAGAAAAACCTTCCTCCTTATGTGATCTTCCAAGACCCTTCTCTAGAGGAAATGGCCACTACTTATCCAAGTACGCAAGAGGAAATGGCTCAAATCAATGGAGTGGGAATGGGTAAGGTCATCAAATTTGGAAAGCCTTTCTTAGATGTGATCAACAGGTATGTGGATGAAAATGAAATTGAAACGGCTCGAGAAGTGGTGGTTAAATCCACAGTCAATAAGTCCAAAATCAAGATTTATATCATTCAGCAAGTAGACCGTAAAATTGATTTAGATGATATAGCCTATCAAAAAGAATTGACCATGGCTGAATTGATTGAAGAGATTGAAGCCATTTGTTATTCAGGGACAAAACTCAATCTTGATTATTATATTAATCAGGTAATAGAACCGGATAAGCAAGAGGAAATTTATGATTATTTCCTAAGTGCCGATACAGATAATATTACTGAAGCGTTAGATAATTGCAACATCGATGACGTCAGTGAAGAAGAATTGCGATTGATGCGAATTAAATTTTTAAGTGAACTAGCCAATTAACAAAAATTATGAATGTATTACTTTTGGGATCCGGAGGACGAGAACACGCATTTGCCTGGAAAATATCCCAAAGTCCATTATTAAGTCAATTATTTATTGCCCCAGGCAACCCTGGAACTGCCCAACTAGGCGTTAATTTACCATTTGGATATTCGGATTTCCCTGCCATAATAGAGGCCATTAAAACCTATCAAATTGAATTGGTGATTGTTGGCCCTGAAGAACCTTTAGTTAAAGGAATCCGTGATTTTATTGAGTCGCAGGAAGATTTAAAACATGTTACTATAGTGGGCCCTGGTTCCTTAGGAGCCCAATTGGAAGGAAGCAAAGACTTCTCCAAAAATTTTATGCAAGCACATGGAATTCCGACGGCTGCTTCTAAAACTTTTACGCATGCTAATGCCGAAGAAGGTTTAACGTATATTGCCAATCATAGCCTACCAATTGTTCTAAAAGCGGATGGACTGGCCGCAGGAAAAGGGGTTATCATTGCTCAAAGCCATGCGGAAGCAGAAAAAGCATTCAAAGAGATGATATTTGATGCCAAATTTGGCGAAGCCAGTTCAAAAGTGGTCATCGAACAATTTTTACGAGGCATAGAACTTTCCGTTTTCGTATTGACTGATGGGGACAATTACGTGGTACTTCCAGAAGCGAAGGATTACAAACGCATCGGTGAAAATGACGAGGGTTTGAATACTGGGGGAATGGGCGCTGTTTCTCCCGTTCCATTTGCCACAGAGCGATTCATGGAATTAGTAAAACAAAAGGTGATAGAACCAACCATCCAAGGCCTCAAATCAGATAACATTCCCTATCAAGGATTTATCTTCATTGGATTAATGAATCATGAAGGAGAACCTTATGTCATTGAATACAATGCTCGTATGGGAGATCCTGAAACTGAAGTAGTATTACCTAGAATCGAATCAGATTTCTTATCTTTGCTGATTGCTGCAGCACAAGGGAAATTAAAGAATGAAAATTTACAAATTTCCAATCAATATGCTGTAACTACCATGGTGGTAGCGGGAGGTTATCCTGAAGAATACCGTAAAGGAGATCCCTTGACTGGTTTGGAAAAAGTGGAAGATGCACTGATTTTTCATGCAGGAACCCGTGAACAAAACGGACAAATAATTACGTCAGGAGGTCGAGTAATGGCTTTAACTGGCACTTCAAATACCTTAGAAAGAGCCATTCAAAAGTCTCAAAAGGCTGCTCAGACTATCCAATTTGAAGGTAAAAACTTTAGACGCGATATTGGTCTCGATGTATTACGATACAATTCGTAGAGAGATTGATTGACACATATACTTATGGCATGTAAATCCTGTTCTACTGGATCCTGTGGATCCAAAGCATCAGCAGATCAACAAGTTTCTGGTTGCCAAAGCAATGGAAGCTGCGGGACTGGCGCTTGCAATAAAATGAATGTATTTGATTGGTTATCTGACTTAGATGTACCTTCATTTCAGCGTTTTCATGTGGTTGAAGTAAAATTTAAAGCAGGTAGAAAAGAATATTTCCGCAATCCCAACCAATTAGCTTTACATACTGGCGACTCTGTCATAGTGGAATCTTCTACCGGAGTACAGCTAGGCGTGGTATCTCTTCAAGGTGAATTGGTACGCTTGCAATTGCTAAAAAAAGGAATTAAAGATGATGACAAATTAAAGGACATCATTCGCATAGCCACAGAAAAAGATGAGGAAAAGCATCGTCAATCCTTAGAAAGAGATTTACCTACCCTATATCGTACACGTCAAATCATTGGTGATTTAAAATTAAACATGAAACTGTCTGACGTAGAATTTTTGTCGGATGGAACCAAAGCTGTCTTTTATTATTCCTCAGATGACCGAGTGGATTTTAGAGAATTAATCAAATTATTGGCCACTGAATTTAAAATTCGGATAGAAATGAAACAGATTTCATTGCGCCAAGAAGCTGGCAGATTGGGTGGAATAGGTGTTTGTGGTAGGGAGTTATGCTGTTCAACTTGGTTAACTGATTTCAAAAATGTAACTACTTCAGCAGCAAGATATCAAAATCTATCTTTGAATCCAGTAAAGCTTAGCGGACAATGTGGCCGCTTGAAGTGCTGCCTCAATTATGAGCTGGAAACTTATATGGATGCGCTGAAAGATATCCCGAGCATTGAAGGAAGATTAAAAACCAAGCGCGGAGATGCCATTTTGCAGAAAACGGATATTTTTAAGCGTATGATGTGGTTTGGCTTTGCGGGGGAGGAATCCATCTGGATTCCTGTTACATGTGACCGCGTCAAAGAAATCATTGAGCTAAATAAGAAAGGTATCATTCCTGATTCCTTTGAAAATCTAAGCCCTGATGTTCCTGAAGTAGAAAAACCTAAGTTGTCAGAGTTAAATTCCGACCTAGAACGGATGGATAAAAAGTATGGGAAATCGAAATCTCCAAATCAACGTTCGGAGGGTCAAAAGAAAAATAACGGAGGGAATAAAAACCGAGGGGACTTCGCTAAAGGGAATAAAAACCAAGTGGCTAATTCGAATAAACCAAGTAATAAACCTGAGGCACGTACAGAACGTCCAGCTGATAACAAGCCAAAATCGGCTCCAGGAAGCACAAGTACTGAAAATGCCGAAAACTCGGGAGAGGCTACTCCAAAACCTTTTAAGAAGAAGTTTAAAAAGAAATTTAAACCGAGACCTCCTAGAAATGGCCCTGAGACTCCAACTGCTTAAATTCTTTGAATTAGTTCTGCCCTTGAGCTTTTTGATGGCCTGCCAAGGTGATCAGGTCTTTGATCAAGTTAGCAAAATGGGGGAAAAAGGATGGCTACAAAAAAATCAAATTAGCTATCCTTTTGAGATCAAAAAAATTGACCAAAGCTACACCCTTTACGTAGCCATCAGGCAATCTAATGATTACCCTTTCAATAACTTTTATTTTGTACCCAAGATATTAGGGTCTAATGGCCAAGTTATCAAACAAGCTTTGGCGGAGGCTATTTTATATGATCCAAAATCTGGTAAAGCCAAGGGTAAAGGCTTAGGTGATATGTACAGCCACAAATTCGCCATCTTCAAGCAATTGAAATTCCCTAAAAAAGGGAAATATACGCTACTATTGTCGCACGATATGCGAACAGATACCTTAGCGGGTATCATATCCGTGGGCGCTTCTTTAATTCCAAATCCATAGGTCACATGTCCAAGATTGACGATATTGATAAGCAAATACTCGCCTATTTACATGAAGATGCTTACATGTCCAACAAAGACATAGCGCAACGCCTGGGAATGAGCCCTACACCGATCCATGAACGCATCAAGCGCATGGAAAAAGAAGGAATTATTACAGGCTATAAAGCCATCATAAACCCCAATAAATTAGGTAAATCCCTAACTGTTTTTTGTGATATTTCACTCAAAGAACATGCCGCAGAATACCTCAAACAATTTGAGGAAGATGTCATGAATTTATTGGAGGTACAAGAATGCTATTGTGTGTCGGGACACAGTGATTTTCTTCTGAAAATTGTGGTTGCAGACATGGATGAATACCGTGATTTTATTCTACATAAACTGGCGAGTATCAAGAATATTGGAAATGCACAAAGCCATTTTGTGATGAATCAAATACAAAATGAAAGCATTTTACCTTGGTTAAATCAAGAAAAAACTAGATAAACCTATAAATTGGGGTAGATGCTCCAATAAAATTACCTAACTTAGAAAGACTAACATCGTTTGAATTGACCTTATGAACAAGTTTACAAAAACAATCGTCAGCCTATTAGTCATTGTATTAATACTAGGCATTGCCTTTTACCCGAAGGTAAAGAAGACTTTTTTCGCGGAGAAAAAAGAGGAAAGCAAGGAAAAAGGTAAGGGTGGACCAGGAGGAGGAAAAGGTGGAAAAACTACCGTAGTAGTCATGGTAGTAAAATCTACCAGATTAGACGATATGATTAATTCTACGGGTACCATTTTGCCCAACGAAGAAGTAGAAATTCGCTCCGAGATTGCTGGACGCATCATTCAATTAAATATTAAAGAAGGCGATGTAGTTCAAAAAGGAACTGTCCTACTTCGTATTAATGATGATGATTTACAAGCGCGATTGAAAAAATTAGGTTATAACAAAAAGCTAGCCGAAGACAATGAGGCGCGTCAAAAGGTATTACTTCAAAGAGAAGCTATCTCTCAGAGAGAATATGATATTGCTGTCAATTCCGTTAATACCATCACGGCAGATATTGAAGATTTAAAAGCTCAAATTTTAAAAACTACCTTGCGAGCGCCGTTTTCAGGAACTGTTGGTTTCCGGTATGTTAGTATGGGAAGTTATATTTCTCCTACCACTAAAATTGCCACTCTGACCAATACCAATCCTGCTAAAATTGAGTTCTCTATTCCTGCAAAATATGCCTCGCAAATTCGCAAAGGGAATACGATTGAATTTGTTACAGAAAACGAAAGCAAAACATTCATGGGTAAGGTTTATGCGATAGACCCTAAAATTGATCCTCTAACTCGTACACTTCAAATCAGAGCTTTATCTCCTAATCCAGGAGGAGTGTTAGTACCTGGTGCTTTTGCTAAAGTAAATTTAATTTTGAAGACAAAAGGTTCAGCTATTTTGGTGCCAACAGAGGCTGTCATTCCTGAATCTAAAGGAAGTAAAGTATTTATTGTTAAAAATGGCAAGGCCGTTTCTACCAAGGTGGAATTGGGTATTCGTGGAGAGAAAAATGTGGAGATATTATCAGGCCTTTCTCTTGGCGACACCCTAATTACGAATGGTATCATCCAGGTTAAACCAGATGGAGAAGTCGATATTAAAGAGGTAATTCAATAATATTCCAGATGCCCAGCATTTACCTCAGGACAGCCCTTTGGCAATATAAATTCCGCAAATTAAGCTATTTATTTGCTGGGTTAATTGCCTATTGCCGGTTCTGTGTTTGGGTTATTTTTCAACGCATTTTACAGCCGAATAGGCCTGTTGTTGGGGTATTATTAGCCCAACATCTGGGAGACATCGTAGCTTCTGAGCCTATCATTCCTGCATTAAATGCCAAATATCCCAATGCAAAAGTGGTTTGGATTATACAAAAGCATTTTAGACCCTTACTAGAGCAACATCCCGGATTGTATCGTTTAATTACAGAAGAGAATATGCTTTTTAGCTATTTTCTGTGTCAATGGAACCCATGTAATCATTTTTTTAATCTCCATTTAAATGAGTTAAGAAAAGACCCATTCTTTCATATCCCACTAGTGAATGAAAAAGCCTATGAGCTTAATATCAACATTCATAACTATTACAACCAGCATAATTTATTAGAGAATTTTTCTCAATTAGCAGGCTTGGGACTTATCAGTGGGCATCCACAGATTTATTTGCCCAAAAAGAAATTCATCCCCCCTTTTGAAGGCAATTATTGGCTTATTCACCGAATTTCCAATGACCCATGTAGGGAATGGTCATATGAAAATTGGATGAAATTGGTAAAAATGGCCATTGAGGAATGGGATGTAAATATTGTGGAAATGGGAACCAGCCAAGGACTAGAGTTCGACCATCCAAAATTCCTTTCTTTGGTAGGTAAAACTACCGTGGAAGAAAGTTTATTTTTGGTTCAGTCGGCCGACTATTTTATTGGTATAGATTCGGGGCCGACACATTGCGCCAATGCCTTCCAAATTCCTGCTCTAATCATGTTGGGAGAATTTGCAGATTTTAAAAAATACATGTCATACTCAGGTGCCTATCAACAGGGGAAATTGGCAAATCTGATATACTGTGAACATGGTCCAGCCAAAGACCTAAGCTTTGAAGAAGTTTGGCAAAAAATACAAAATAGTATTGAAACACACCATTTAATTACTGAAATACCAAATCATAAATAATATATACTATGGCCTCTCTATCAGAAACCAGCATTAAAAGACCGGTATTGTCCATTGTCATGTCCATTACAATTATTGTATTTGGAATCATTGGTTACACCTATCTGGGAGTTCGTGAGTTCCCTTCAGTAGATCCACCCGTAGTTACGGTTCAAACTTCATATACAGGAGCTAATGCCGACATCATTGAATCTCAAATTACTGAGCCACTTGAGGAATCCATCAATGGTATTGCCGGGGTAAGAACATTGTCTAGCTCCAGCAGGGATGGACGTTCCAGTATTACAGTCGAATTTGATTTAGCAGTTAATATCGAAGATGCTGCCAATGACGTACGTGACCGCGTTTCGAGAGCAATGGCCTTATTACCAAAAGATGTGGATCCCCCAGTAGTAGCAAAAGCGGACGCAGATGCCAACCCAATTTACAACATCAACATCTTTTCAAAATCTCGTGGATTGTTGGAATTAAATGAATTGGCGACCCGAAACGTAAAAGAAAAATTCCAAACTATCCCTGGAGTAAGTTCAGTGCAATTATGGGGCGAGAAAAAATATGCTATGCGCATGCACATTGACCCAGAGCGTTTGGCCTCTTTTCGACTGACTGCTCCGGATATTGTATCTGCCTTAAGTAAGCAAAATATTGAATTACCTTCTGGAAGTATTGAAGGAGCCAATACCGAATTAACCGTTCGTACTCAAGGTAGAATGACTACGGTAGAAGACTTCAACAACCTAATTATCAAAGAACAAGATGGGCGCACGGTGAAATTCTCTGACGTAGGCTTTGCTGAATTATCTCCTGAAAATGACAAGACCTTTTTCAAGAGAGACATGACTCCTATGATTTCAATTGCTGTAATTCCTCAGCCAGGTTCTAACCAAATTGAAATTGTAGATGCCATCAATAAAAAACTACCACAAATTCGTCAAACTCTTCCTCCTGATGTGGAATTGAAGGAAGGTTTTGACAATACCAAGTATGTGCGCAAGTCATTGGTTGAGGTGGAAGAGACTATTTTGACGGCAATTCTTTTAGTAACTATCATCATTTTCTTGTTCTTGCGCGACTGGAGATCAACCTTGATCCCATTGACTGCTATACCAGTCAGCTTGATTGGAGTATTTTTCTTCATGTATCTGGTAGGATTCTCCGTCAATGTACTAACCCTCTTGGGTATCGTTTTATCCATTGGTCTCGTAGTGGATGATGCTATTGTGGTATTGGAAAATATCTATTCCAAAATCGAAAATGGCATGACACCATGGAAAGCCGCATTAGAGGGTTCTAAAGAGATTTACTTTGCTGTAATCTCAACTACCATCACCTTGGCTGCGGTATTCTTGCCCGTAATATTCTTACAAGGTATTACAGGCCGACTTTTCCGTGAATTTGGTATAGTAGTAGCTGGTTCTGTGATCATTTCGGCATTCGTTTCTTTGACCTTAACACCTATGTTAAGCTCTAAATTGCTAAAAGGAGGTCATAACAAACCTTGGTTCTACCGTATTACTGAACCATTCTTTGTTTGGCTTACCGATGCCTACCAAGGTTCCTTGGAAACTTTCCTTAAAATTCGTTGGATGGCATGGGTAATCATGTTTTCATTAATTGGAATTATATACGCTCTATTCAAATATGAGGCCATTCCATCGGAATTAGCTCCACTAGAAGATCGTGGTGCATTGCGTATCAGTTCTACCGCTCCGGAAGGTGCAACCTTTGATTACATGTTGAACTATACCGATAAAATGGCGAAATTCTTGATGGAAACCATTCCAGCCAAAGAGCGCTATGCCATTTATGCCATCACTTCCCCCCCTTTTGGAAATGGCGCTGCCAATACGGGTAGTTTCCGTATTCTTTTAGGAGATCCTGAAAAAAGAAGAAGTCAGCAGGAAATTGCCGACGAGCTTTCGCCTAAAATCAAGAAATTTACAGGAGCACGGTCCAATTTAATTCAAGAGCCTACATTATCCACGGGCCAGCGTGGAGGTGGTGGTATGCCAATAGCCTTTGTGGTTCAAGCTCCCAACTTTGAAAGCTTGAAAAAAGTGATGCCACAATTCTTAGCCAAGGTGCGTGACAATCCGAAATTTGAGGCTTCTGACGTCAATTTGAAATTCACCAAGCCCGAATTACGTATTGAAATCGATCGGGCTAAGGCTCAGAATTTGGGAATCGCAATTCAGGATATTGCACAAACTTTACAATTAGGTCTTTCAGGTAGACGATTTGGCTATTTCATTATGGATGGAAAACAATACCAAGTGATTGGCCAAATTGACCGCCCAATGAGAAATGATGTAAGCGATTTGAAATCCTTGTACGTTAAAAACAACCGAGGAGATTTAATCCAATTGGATAACTTGGTGAAAATAACAGAGCAAAGTACCCCTCCGCAATTATACCGTTATAACCGTTATGTAGCTGCTACCGTGCAGGCACAGATGGCGAAAGGCGTTACCTTAGGAGAGGCCTTAAATGAAATGGATAAAATTGCCAAAGAAACATTGGATGTGTCTTTCTCAACTGCCTACGATGGACAAAGTAAGGAATTTAAGGAATCTAGTTCATCCTTATTATTTGCTTTCGCTCTTGCCATTTTATTAATTTACTTAATCCTGTCGGCCCAATTTGAAAGCTTTGTGGACCCTTTGATTATCCTTTTCACCGTTCCATTGGCAGTAGCAGGCGCTCTGTTAACCTTGTGGGATTTCAGTCAAACGCTGAATATTTTCTCTCAAATTGGTATCATTGTACTTATAGGTTTGGTAACGAAAAATGGTATCCTGATTGTGGAGTTTGCCAACCAACGAAAAGAAGCTGGGTCCAATAAAATGCTGGCGGTACAAGAGGCCGCGGTGGCTCGTTTCCGACCGATTTTGATGACATCGCTTTGTACCATATTAGGTATTTTACCAATCGCCTTGGCATTAGGATCTGGTTCACAAAGCCGGGTTTCCATGGGTATTGCCGTAGTAGGGGGTATGTTATTCTCTACGACATTGACATTGTACATCATTCCAGCGATTTATAGTTACATGTCCAGCAACTTAAAACATCAAGGAGAAAAAGAAGAAAGCCCTTCTTTGGTAGGCCATGAATAAAGAAGAGATTTGGATGCAACGTGCCCTGGACTTAGCGCTGTTAGGTTCAGGGTATGTTGCCCCTAATCCCTTGGTAGGTTGTGTCATTGTAAAAAATAACCGAATCATTGGAGAAGGCTGGCACCAGCAATATGGCAAAGCCCACGCCGAGGTCATGGCCATTCATTCTCTCCTAAATCTTTCAGATAGTATTGGCGCAAGCGTGTTTGTGAGTTTGGAGCCCTGTAGCCATACAGGCAAAACCCCTCCCTGTGCTGATTTACTTATCAAATCACAAGTTAAGGAAGTTTATATCTGTAATATTGACCCTAATCCTCTAGTAGCTGGAAATGGCATTAAAAAATTAGAAGCGGCAGGCATTCGGGTTTTTACAGGAATTTTAGCTGAGAAGGGCGAGGAAATTAACCGACATTTCTTCACTTTTCACCAAAAAAAACGACCCTACTTCACCTTGAAATGGGCCGCCTCCCAAGATGCATTTATCGCCCAAGAAGATGGAAAGCCCTATCCATTTTCCAATCAACCAAGTAAGACTTTAGTTCACCAAATGCGTACACAGCATCAAGCGATTCTGGTTGGTGTAAATACGATCATTCAAGATGACCCCCAATTAACTAGCCGATATTGGAAAGGAAATAATCCCATCAGAATTGTGCTTGACCCACATCACCGAATCCCTCAGAAAAGTCAAGTACTACAAGATGGACTTATCACATGGATACTAACCAAGCAGGTGGAAAAGCTTGAGGGTGCTTGCCAGTATTTCGCCTTGGGGGAAGACTTTAGCCTTGAAAAAATAGTAGAACTTCTCTTCCAAAAAGGAATTATTTCTGTCCTAGTAGAAGGAGGCGCCAAGACCTTAGACACTTTTCTTCATAGCACATGGGTAGATGAGGTGTGGAAACAGGAAAGTTCCATATTGTTGGGAAATGGCATAGCTGAGCCAAAGTATGAACTTACTTGGAAAAAATTCAAACAGGTGGGAAAAGATATTATTTGGTACCAAGCAGATTTAGGCTAGACCAAATATTTGCAACAATAAATAAGCATTTAAGCCTAATATTACCGCACTAATTGTCCAAGACAATGCAGTTAACCAAGTAGGGTTCACGAATTTACCCATTTTGGCTTGATCACTCGTAAACCAAACCAAAGGTATAACTGCAAAGCTCAATTGCATAGAAAGCACCACTTGCGAAAATACCAAGAGTTCTCCCACCTTGCTGTCGCCCCAAATCCAAGTAATAAAAAAGGCGGGTAATATGGCCAGCATACGCGTAATTAAACGTCGCAGCCATGGTGCCAATTTCAAGTCAATAAAGCCCTCCATCACAATTTGACCCGCTAGTGTACCCGTAAGTGTCGCATTTTGACCAGAAGCTAATAAGGCTATGGCAAATAAGGCAGAGGCCCACTGACTTCCTAAAACAGGATCCAATAATTGGTAAGCATCCTTGATGTCTGCCACATGTGGCATATTATTGATATGAAATGCAGAAGCCGCTAAGATTAATATACCAGCGTTGATAAAAAAGGCTAAACCTAAGGATAAGGTAGAATCGATAGTTGCAAATTTTATGGCCTTGGCCTTATCTGATTCAGTTTTAGCAAAGGCCCTGGTCTGCACAATACTCGAATGTAAATACAAGTTATGCGGCATGACAGTTGCCCCCAAAATACCTATGGCCACATACAATTGACTAGAATCTTGAAAAATAGAAGCCTGTGGAATAAGTCCCTTCATCACACTTGAAATTTCTGGCTGCGACAACAGTAATTCATAAGCAAAACACAAGGTGATTACAGCCAATAAAGACATGACAATAGATTCCAGCACCCTGAAGCCACGGTGCTGGAAGTATAGAATTAAGAACACATCCAATATAGTAATTAGTATACCATAAAGAATTGGAATGCCAAACAGTAAATTCAATGCAAGAGCTGAACCAATAACTTCAGCTAAATCACAAGCAACAATGGCTAATTCACAAAGTATCCAGAGAAATATAGCTATTGGCTTAGAGAAAGCCTCTCCACAGGCTTGAGCCAAATCTCTGCCAGTGGAAACCCCCAGTTTCAATGCCAAATGTTGTAGTACAATGGCAAACAAACTAGAAATGAAAATGACGGATAAAAGGGTATAACCAAACTGAGATCCCCCAGCAAGGTCAGTGGCCCAATTGCCAGGATCCATATAACCGACCGCCACCATAAAGCCCGGCCCAATAAAAGCACGTAAGTTTTTCCAAAATCCAGGGCCAGAATAAATAGGTATACTTCCGTATACCTCACTTAAAGAACGAGTCTTACCTTCTGATCGCCAAGCGTTTGACATGGTAATTTGGTTTTATTCAAAACAAAGATATGAAATTTTGTGATTAAGCAAAAATATTTTTTAGCCTAGGCTAAAAATTTATTTTCTTAGGCATTTTGATTACTTTTATATACCCTTAATTCTACCCCAATGGCTACATCTTTCGCTGAGGAAAATTATTTAAAGATAATCTATCGACTATCTGAGTCGACCCTAGAAGATATATCTACCAATGCCGTAGCGGAGTTAACTCAAACAAAAGCCGCCTCGGTGACCGATATGCTCAGAAAGTTAGCGGAAAAAGGTTGGGTGAATTATCAGAAGTACCAAGGTGTAAGGTTAACCAATGAAGGGGAAAAAATCGCCTTATCCATTGTCAGAAAACACCGTTTATGGGAAGTTTTCTTAGTGGATAAAATGGGATTCAACTGGGACGAGGTTCATGATATTGCAGAGCAATTAGAACATATCGAATCTGAGGCTTTGATCAACAAATTAGACGAGTTTTTAGACTTCCCCAAAACCGATCCGCACGGAGACCCGATTCCAAATAAAGAGGGCATATTACCTGAATTAGGTTACCTGCATTTATCTGAATTAAAAGAAAATAAAGCTTGCATTTTGATGGGGGTTGCGAAAGATTCAGCGGTTTTTTTGCAGTTGCTTACCCGACTAAATTTAAGTTTGGGAGCCAAGCTTTCAGTGAAAGAAATAAATCCATTTGATAGGTCCATTTCCTTGTCTATCAATGAAAATGCCCCCGTTTTCATTAGCCATGAAGTGGCCAAAAACATCTTGGTTAAATTAACAAAAGATTAATGGATGAAGGATAAACTAACTCAAAAGATCAAGCACCTCTTCCTCACTCAAGTTCTTCAGTATACTCTCATCGGAAGTCACTAGTTCATTAGCCAAATCCAATTTCCTTTGCTGAAGGGCTAATATCTTTTCCTCGACAGTCTGTTTCGAAATAAACTTATAGGTAAATACCGTCTTTACCTGACCTATTCGGTGTGCTCGGTCTATGGCCTGCGCCTCTGCAGCAGGATTCCACCAGGGATCCAATAAAAATACATAATCCGCTGCCGTCAAATTCAATCCTACCCCTCCTGCTTTCAATGAAATCAAGAATACGGATTGTCCATCAGCCTTTTGGAAACTCTCTACCTGCCCTTTTCGATCAGAAGTACTACCGTCTAAATACGCATAGGCAATGTTTCTTTCATCCAAGGCCTTTTTAATCAATGCCAAATGCTGGACGAACTGACTAAAAATCAACACCTTATGATGCTGCTCCAAGACAGTTTCCAGCTTTTCTAAAACCGCTTCCATTTTTCCAGATTCTCCCTCGTAACCTTCCTCACAAAGAGAAGGATGATTGGCCAATTGACGCAATTTCGTAAGACCTTGTAAAACAGAAAATCTGGATTTTTGTAAACCCTCATCCTTGATTTGCTTCAACAAGACATCCCTGTAAAATGACTTAGTTTTATCGTACAACCGCTCTTGTTCTTCTGTCATCACGCAATAGGTTACAGATTCCATTTTAGCTGGTAAATCCGCTGCCACTTGCCGTTTTTCACGTCTCAACAAGTAAGGTTTAATTAAAAAATATAGCCTCTTTTTCTTTTCCGCATCTGCTTTTTTCTCAATGGGTACCTGGAATAAATCTTTGAAATAACGTTGAGAACCTAAAAGCCCAGGATTGACAAAATTCATTTGTGACCATAAATCCATGGTAGAGTTTTCTAATGGAGTTCCGGTCATAACTAGCCGATATTTAGCAGAAAGCTTTTGGACGGCCTTAGTAATATTGGCTAAAGGGTTTTTAATGGCTTGGGATTCATCCAAGATAACATAACTGAAAGATTGCTTTTCAAACCAATCTATATCCGACCGAACCATACCAAAGGAGCAGAGGATTAAATCCACTTTGCCCAATTGGGCTTGTAATTTCTCCCGTTGAGGGCCACTATACACCAAAACACGTAAATATGGGGTAAACTTCTTGGCCTCCATTTCCCAATTGTATAAAAGAGAAGTGGGCATAACCAGTAAACTTGGTAGTGTTTCGCCTTGCTCCTTCAAGCTCTGAAGTAGACATAGTGTTTGAACCGTCTTACCTAATCCCATATCATCCGCCAGGCAAGCACCTAAACCAGCAGATTGCCGTGTTCGTAACCAGCGGTAACCTTCCATCTGGTATGGCCGAAGCGTCCCTTTAAAGTTTTTAGGAACAGGGTATTCTTTCACCTCCAATGCCAAATCATTCAGGGTTTTGGCTCGCAAAGCTGTTTTAACCAAATCTTGATTTTCCCACTCTTGCACTAATTGGAAATGCTGCCTCTTCAAATATACCCCATCTTCTCCTGGGCGTGTCTCTGAAAAATAAAATAGATCTTGGTAATCATGGAACCAGTTATCTGGAATGATAGCAATGGAACCATCGGGTAGATGAAACTCCTTTTTCTTTTGAAGAATTAATTGTCTAATCTTTAAAAAAGGAATCTGAAACTCTCCAAACGAAATAATAGCTTGAATATCAAACCAGTCGAGCTTCTCCCCAATCCTAATTTTAATTTCTGGTTTTCCAAGGAAATAACGCGGAGCCTGTCCATCACCTTTAAACTGAACACTAAAACCCGCTTGATCTAAGGCGGCCTTATTTAAAGTCAACCATTGAACAGCATCGCTTCTGGACATCACCGCTTTTCCATCCAGCTCAATCTGTAAACCCAATGATTTTAATTGTTGATATGCTCTTTTCTCCTTAGACAGGGAGCGCATAATTTTTTGAAATGCATAATTATCACCTTTCTTCTCAAACAGGACATTCGCCTCTGAGCTCAAACCATCCCAAGGGAAACGATTGTTGCCGTATTGAAATGACAACACAAAATTCCAGCGATCAGCTGCCTCTAAAGCCGCGGTTTTTTTACTAGTTGGTTTCTCACTTTCCTCTGTTTTTACTACAATAGGGCCATAAGAAAGCAAATATTGGCAGTTTTTCTCCGTATTAAATATATCAAATCCCTTAGCATGCACAGGATATCTGGCCACCATCGCTTTCACAAATTTGCGGAAATAATCCTCCTCCATACTTTTGGGTATAACCACAAACTTCTTGTTTAAGAAAGGACGTAATTTTTTACCTTCGAGCGCGGGCTTAAAATGATATAATTTTTGGTTCAATAACATCCATGCAGGCTCATCGCATAGAACCATGGCATCTTTGTACTGAAACTCCAATTTATTACCTAAGTATTTTAGGGTAGGGAAATAGTGGGTATTCTCCTCGTTTCTCATAAAATGAAACAAAACCTCCACAGGCTCAGCCTGAATCTGTACTTGCTGACGCATCGGATTCCCGTCATTCCCCATGATAAACAAGGTTTTGTCTGGGGAAATCAACTCAAATATTTGCCCTCGCTTTTTTTCCACTACACTTAAAACCGCCTCCTGAATATCTTTCTCTCCCTTTTCTGCGTCAAATGTTTTCAAATAAAACTCCTCCATTGTTTTGCGTTTGGAGGTATTAAATTTTTCAAAAATAGCCGCAGGCTTCATTCCTTCAATCAGTTTGACTGCTTGTTCATCTCGCTCATCTAATCCATGCGCAAACTCATGAAAATTACGAGAAGTCAAGGTCTGATATTCCCACGTTAATTGCAATTTTTCATTTAATTGTACCACAAAGACCTCAAACAAATAGCCGAGGCACTCGTGTGACAACAAGGAATACATTACCTGAAAAGGTTTATTGGGTGAAATCTTCATGTACCGAAAAAGTACTCGAATGCACGAGTTCTTAGAGTAAAACCTTCAAAAGTAAGGTTTTTAAACGAAATACCGAAAAAATATAGGGCAATATTAGAAAACTACAAAATTAAAGTTTTCTCAGGTGCAGGCAGGTCCAGCGATTTTTTTCCTTCTCGGCGATAAAAGATAGCCCTGCATCGGATGCCTCTTGCAATAACAGGGGCACATCTTCTTGGTAAAATCCGCTTAATAACAAATGTCCGCAAGGCTTAATCCGCTTTGCATATTCTGCCATTTCATCTAAGAGGATATTGCGGTTAATATTCGCCAACAATACATCATATTCCACTAGAGCTTGATCCCTGACGGTTCCCAAATCAAATTGTATAGAAGATAAATCATTTAATGCGCCATTTTCGATGGAATTTTCTACAGACCATTCATCCACATCAAATCCCTTCACGGTCTCTGCTCCCAATTTCTTAGCCACGAAAGCCAAAATACCGGTGCCTGTACCAGCATCCAATACAGATTTACCTACCACATCCAAAGTAAATAAGGTTTCTACCATTAAACTAGTAGTTTCATGATGTCCGGTTCCAAATGACATTTTGGGATTAATCACCAATTCCATTTGATAGCCTGGCTCAGAGTCATGAAAACTTGCCCGAATAAAGAGTAAGTTAGAAATTCGAATAGGATCGTAATTGCTTTCCCAGACATGATTCCAGTTTTGCTTTTCAATTCGGTTCATTTCAACTTCAATCTTACCAATAGCCTGGTAGCGATCAATCACTTCTTGAAAGTCATCTGAATGGAAAAGTGCTTCAGGACAATAGGCGAAAAATCCTTCCTCCGTATCTTCAAAAATGTCAAAGCCTATCTCGCCTAATTCGGCCAATAAAATATCCAACAATTCAGCGGAAGCTGAAATACGAGCCTGAATGGTCGCCATAAACTATTTATTAATTACTGGGAGGAGTATCTTTTTTGCCAAAAACAGAAATATTCACATACCGCTTCGGCTTCAAACGAAAGTCGATCAACAATTTATCTAAATCCAATAAGGTTTTATTTAGGCTAACATACAAGCTATCATTTTTAAGAATTTTACCTGCAGAGCCTTGACCTTTTTCCAGTCCTGCCACAATCTTTTGAATAGACTCCAAAGCCAAATTAGCTTCATGAATGGTTCTTCCCAGCTGTAATGCTTGCAAAGAATCTGCCACCGTGTTGAATTTGACAAGGATAGGCTTAAACTGCTTCTCAGTCTCCACTAAACTCTGAGACAAGGTTTTCAGGTTGGCAGAAATCTGCGCAATATTATTTCGATTATCTTCCACCACCCCATTGACAGAACTATTGAGCCCCGTTACCGTCGTATTGGAATTCTTTATTAATTCATTCAAATAGCTTCCCGTATGTTCAAATTTCTTACTGATTTGTCGGAAAGAAATCAAAAGGGAATCAGCATTAGAAATAACTGGGATAGCTCTTTCCTTGAGCAATGAAGTAACACCCACTTCCAAGGAACCAGGAATAAATGATTCCTCAGGCAAGGCACCCTTTCCTGCCAACTCCAATCGGATAATCTTTCCCCCTAAAAGAGCTCCATCCATTAAGATGGCTTGTGTCTTATCAGGTACTACTAAATCTTTGGATAAGCGTAAAGTAACTAATATTTTATTCCCCTTTTCGGCTTGTAAAGTAACGGCTTTCACTTTCCCCACCTCAATACCATTAACCATTACTTGATTAGAAACTAATAAGCCATCGACATTATCGTATTCCACATAGTAAATTCTAGACGAAGAAAACACATCATTCCCCTTCAGAAAGTTAAAGCCAAAATAAAGGATTAGGAAGGCAATTAAGGCCAAAAATCCTACTTTTAATTCATTACTTTGAAACATGCCTATCGCTATTTTTCTATTTCTTCCTTGTACTTCTTAAATGCCCCAACAATGGCATCCGCTACTTCTGATTGACCTTTTTCTGAATTTAAATACCCTTCCTCCTCCGGATTTGTCAAAAAGCCAGTTTCTATTAGCACACTTGGCATGGCCGTACGCCAAATAACTAAAAAACCTGCCTGTTTTACTCCATAGCTTTTCCTATTATATACTTTGGAAAATTGCTCCTCTACTTTAGATGCAAATTTCACAGAACTAGCCATGAATGCACTTTGGTAATTAGCCATCATAATATGCGCTAAGGGAGAATTAGGATCAAAACCATTGTAGGTCGTTTGGTAATCCTTCTCTTGTAAAATTACGGAGTTCTCTCTTTTGGCTACATTTAAATTGCCATCCGTTTTATGTAAACCCATGGTATAAGTTTCTGTACCATAGGCTGATTTATTGGGTGCGGCATTACAATGAACCGAAATAAACAAATCCGAGCGATTGCGATTCGCGATATTAGCCCGCTCATTCAATTCAACAAAATCATCGGTATCACGAGTATAAACGACTTTCAAATCCGGAAACTCATTTTTTAGTCGTTTACCTACTTCCAAAATGATTTTTAAGGTTACCTTGCCCTCTTGGGCACCTTTAGGCCCTAAACAACCTGGGTCTTTACCCCCATGGCCAGCATCAAGACAAATCGTTTTAACCAAGTTACGCTTAGCGGAACGGGTAGGTTCAGGGAAACTTGGTATGGCTGCGATTAACAAACATGTTAAGGCAAAACCAACAAAAGCTCTAAGAACTGTAAACATTATTTTAATGAATTAGACGTATGGTAAGGCGCAAAGATGTAATTTTGTATGCTTATACAAAGACAAATATAATTTTTAAATTTCATCCTTCGTTCATTAACATGCGAATTTATCAGCAATCCACTGTTGATAATCCTTATTTGAACGATGAACTTGCGCAGATTTGATAAAGAAATTCAGCTATTTTTTTTCTGTAGTTTTGATTCTCATGTGCCTGGTCATACCTAATGTCCATGCCCAAAGAATTGTCCGCGCAGACACTTTGCAAAAGAGCATACCCAAAGATACTGCAACCAAGAGTCAAGATTTACAAACCACCGTATTTTACTCGGCCGTCGACTCAACAGTTTTGGATGCTGATGCCCAAATAGTCAATTTGTATGGAGGAGCGAAAGTGAAGTATGGCAACATCAGTTTAGAGGCAGATTATATTCGCCTCGACTGGGCAAAAAATGAAGTGTATGCCAAAGGAACCTTGGACACTACGACCAAAAAGATTATTGGATTACCCGTATTTACCCAAGGCAGTGATAAATACGACTCAGACGAAATTCGCTATAATTTTAAATCAAAAAGAGCCATCATTAAGGGAATTGTCACCCAACAAGGCGAAGGTTTCGTTCAAGGGAAAAATGTAAAGAAGGACGAGGAGGAAAATCTCTACATTAGAAATGCCATTTACACAACATGTAATTTAAGTCATCCCCATTTTAATATTCGAGCAAGTAAGATTAAAGTAGTCGGTAAAAAAGAAATCATTTCAGGCCCTTTCCACTTTGAATTGAATGACATTCCCTTACCTATAGGTTTACCCTTTGGCTTTTTCCCCTATTCTCAACCCAAGGAAGCGGGTAAATCTGGAATCCTCATTCCAACCTATGGAGAAGAACCTTCTGGAAGGGGATTTTACCTTCGCGATGGAGGATATTATTGGGCCGCCAGCGAAAATATTGGCATCCGATTTACGGGTCAAATTTACTCAAAAGGAGGCTGGGGATTAGGGGCAAATTCTCAGTATAATAAGCGATATCGATACAGTGGATCCTTCAATTTAGCTTTAAATAGGAATAACTCTGGGTCGGAATTCAATCCAAGCACCCGTACAGACTTTGCCTTGCAATGGTCTCACAGTCCCCGTAGCTTAGGAAATTCCAGTTTTTCTGCCTCCGTGAATATTGCATCAAATTCCTACAATCAATTCAATACTTTCAATACCCAACAATACCTTTCTAATACCATTGGGTCTTCAGTACAATACACCAAATCCATTGGACAAAGTTTCCGAAGCGGTATCAGTTTACGTATTAATCAAAATACTACTACTCGCATCTTTGATGCAGGAACAGACTTTAATGTAGGTTTAAACCAGATTCAACCTTTTAAAAGAAGAAATGCTATCGCCGATCGATTCATAGATCAATTTAGAATAGGTATGGATTTCTCAGGAACGGTGAGTCTAACCAACCAAGTTTCTGACCTTTATACTCGCTACGAATTTGATGTGTATCCTCGAGAATCCAATAGCCAGCGTGGTATTATTCAAAAACCTTTTATTCCCAAAAATGCAGATGATTTACCTCCAGGGGTAATTCCTTTGAATGGAAGTACTTTACCTATGTTATTGGAGAAGGCGCAGACAAAATTCAATTACAGCATTCCTTTGTCTTTACCTAATATAAAAATCAATCCATACATTAACCTGACGCCTGGTATTTCTTGGTCTGGCAATATGTATACCCGCTCCTATAAATATACCTACATGCCTAGCGACTCCACCGTCCGAATAGACACAGTTGGAGGCTTACCGAAGTTCAGCTCACAAATATCCTTTTCTGCTAGCATGAATACGCGACTTTATGGTACTATGCGTTTCAGCAAAGGTCGCTTACAGGCGATTCGTCATATCATGGCTCCTAGCATAAGTCTTAGTTACACCCCAGATTATTCTGATCCAACCTATGGTTATTTTCAAGATGTACGCATTAACAACAGGAAATTTATTAATAACCAAGGGGTAGAACAAGTTGGAGACATTCGTAGAATCAGCACTTTTGACCCACGAACGCTAAGCTATGGAGGTGCATCAGGAAGTATCAGCTTTGGGATTCAAAATACTTTGGAGGCTAAATTGAAAACCAAATCTGATACTGCCACTAAGGAATCTGAAAAAATTAATATTCTCGACAATTTTGGTATCAATGGTAGTTATAACCTGCTAGCCAAGGAATTTAATTTGTCAAATCTTACCTTCAATGCCAACTCCCGAGTTAAACAATTTGACATTAATATCGGCGGTAATTTAGATCCATATTTATATGTGCCCGACCAATCTTTTGCGGTGGTAGGAAGAAGAACTCCGGATTTAATGATTGGCAAAGGAGAAGGTTTAGCACGATTACAATCTTTCAATTTATCCATTGGAAAAAGATTTGCGCCGGCCAAGGGAAAAGGAGATAAATTCAGCAAAAACGCCTCCGAGGCGCAGTTAAAGCAAATAAATCGCAACAGAGATGATTATGTGGATTGGAATATACCCTGGTCATTTTCTTTCTCATACCAATTTAGTATGAGTAGGGCAGGTTTAGCTCCCGCCCAAAATATCAGTGGTATGACTTTCCAGGGTGACCTAAGCTTAAGTGAGAAATGGAAGTTTTCATTTAGCTCTGGTTATGATTTCAAATACAATGGGCTAACCTATACCAATGTCTCGGTACATCGAGACTTGCATTGTTGGGAACTTAACTTTAACTGGACACCGATAGCCAGTCCATTCTTCGGTAGAGCAAGTAACTACTCCTTCGATTTGCGCGTTAAATCTAGCTTACTTCAAGAATTAAAAATTTCAAGAAGAAGAAGTTTTTACGATAAAGGCGGATTTTAATTCAATTTATCCTTAAAGGCCTTTAAAAACTTATCCATTTTAGGCTTGATTACAATTTTACAATAAGGCTCTTCGCCATTTTGATTGTAATAATCTTGGTGATAATCCTCAGCTGGATAAAATGTACTTTCTTGAACAATCTCCGTTACAATGGGATTTGGAAAAACCTTTTTAGCATTTAAGTTTTGTTTCCATTCTTCTGCCATCCTTTTTTGCTCAGCAGAATGGTAAAAAATAGCAGAACGGTATTGAGTTCCGACATCCGCCCCTTGACGATTTAACGTAGTTGGATCATGTGTTTGCCAAAATATTTCTAATAAAGTCTCAAAAGACACGACTTTAGGGTCATAGCTCAATTGACAAACCTCTGCATGACCTGTTAATCCTGTACAAACATCTCGATAACTTGGGTTTTTCATTTTACCACCCATATAGCCAGATACCACTTTCTGCACTCCTTTGACGCGTTGAAAAACTGCTTCCACACACCAAAAACATCCTGCCCCAAAGGTTATTGTCTCAAGTTGGGCATTTGCAGACTCCGAATTCATCATTTTTGTATTTAATTTATCTTTTGTTGCGTTTCCACATGAAAAATGAGAAAAGCTTATTACTATTCCAAGAATTATCCATGCATTTTTCATCAATTTCTCCATTATTTTAATTTTTAACGTAGTTTTGCGGACTTTATTGATAGATAGAACCAAAGATAAGCATGAAAAGTTATATAAAATCTGTTCAAGTAAATTGGTCAAATGCTTGGCTCGATACATCTTTTCGCTGGAAATTCTTAGGAGCCCTTATCATATTCATGATTTTCCCATGGAAAGCGGATGATTACTTCCAATGGATCCAGCTGAGAGAGGGCATGTTAATACAGGATATTGTGCTAGCGAATATTCCCGCCCTCAATGTGTCTATTCCCATTTTTGGGATCATTTATTTAAGTGTTATTTTTCTCCTCTTTCGGCTTTTACCTTCTCCTCTACTATTCCTTTGGTTTGCTTGGGCCTTTAATTTGGAAACTTTTATACGATTAACCTGTATTTTCTTCATTCCTTTAAATCCTCCCGTCGGGTTGGTAGATTTACATGATCCTTTAGCAGAAATTTTCATTTATGGAGAAAATTTAGCCATTACAAAAGATTTGTTTTTCTCTGGTCACACTGCAACCATGATTTTTGTTTGTTTCTTTTTGACGAATTCTACTGAGAAAAAATGGGCTATTGTTCTTACTATACTTCTTATGGCCTTACTTCTAATACAACATGTGCATTACACCATGGATGTCTTGGCAGCTCCTTTCTTTACGATAGGCTCTATTTATTTGATAAAAAAATGGATGGGTATTAACCTTTAGAGCGAATAGAGGACTTGTCTAATTGTTCAAAAACGGAATTGTTAGATTTGTACTCTGGAATGATGTCCTTTATTTTTGTGACCAACTCGGTGGTGGTTCCAAATTCCAAAATTTGTTCTAAATCTTGGCATTGAATATCCATATAGGAATAACTTGGGGTATTCACCTTGGCTATTAAAATCTTAGGATGGTGAGTAGGTAAGGTATTCTCATTATTATTTAAAAGCTCCTCATAAAGCTTCTCTCCTGGACGTAGACCAGTAAACTTAATCTCAATATCTCGATCTACCCGCAGGCCGCTCAAGGTAATCATCTTTCTGGCTAAATCGATGATTTTAACTGAATCACCCATATCAAAAACAAATACCTCGCCTCCATTTCCCATGGTAGCCGCCTCCAAAACGAGTTCACAAGCCTCAGGTATGGTCATAAAGTAACGCGTAATATCTGGATGGGTGACGGTAACGGGTCCTCCACGTTCAATTTGTTTTCTGAACAAAGGAATCACCGAACCACTGGAGCCCAATACGTTTCCAAAACGAGTAGCAATAAACTTGGTCGAAACCCCTTCCAAATCATTCATGGATTGAGTATACATTTCGGCCAATCGCTTGGTGGCCCCCATCACGTTGGTTGGGTTAACCGCTTTATCTGTAGATACCATGACAAAGCGATCTACATTAAACTCGGCCGCCAATTCAGCTAAAACCTTAGTCCCCAATACGTTGATTCTAACTGCCTCATAGGGATTACTTTCCATCAAAGGAACATGCTTATAAGCTGCCGCATGGAATATGAAATTAGGCTTATGCGCAGAAATTATGCGCTTCATGCGTTTCTGGTCGGTAATATCTGCCACATAGACAGACATTTTGGTATTGGCAGGAATGGTTGAAGACAATTCAAATTCCAAATCAAACAAACCCGATTCAGCTTGGTCAATCAAAATAATGGAGGCGGGCAAATAAGACACCAACTGGCGAACAATTTCACTACCAATAGAGCCTGCTGCCCCAGTTACTAAAATAGTCTTACTGAATAATTGCTCGCCAACTTGTTTATTGTTCATTTGGATGACATCCCTACCCAATAAATCCTCAATTTTCACATTGTGAATTTGGTTGACAGCAAATTCTCCTCCTACCCATTTATCAACAGGAGGAAGAATTTTTACAATTACCCCCCGATCCAAAAAAACGTCACTGATTCTTTTCTTCACCTTCAAGGATATGTTATTGATGGCCATAATGACCTCCAAACCATCCGTTTTATCCACAAGCTTCTCAAGAGCTTCAGATAAGCTATAAACCCGAATTCCCTCAATGGTCTTACCTATTTTGGACTCATTATCATCAATAAATCCTAAAATGGTATAATTGATGCTTCGGTCATTTTGGATGACATTTTTGGTAAGCATCCCCGTATAGCCCGCACCATAAATCAAAATACCAACGGATGGCTTAAACTGTCTCATAAAGGACTCATAAAATGATTTTACCCAGAATCGTAGGGAAACCATTAAGAAAAGACAGATGAAAAAATCAATGAGTAATATAGATAGAGGTACATACAACAGCGTATCCAGATTATAATAATACCGAACGACCAAGGATAACATGGTGGCCAAAAATGTACCTGTAAATACAGCTTTTAAGATAATAACGGCATCCTCTATACTAGTATGTCGAATGATACCCGTGTAGGATTGGAAATAAATGAAGGATAATGCCCTAAAGGTAATGAGGAATAAAAAGTGGTATTTAAATACATGAAAATCGATGTCTGTAAACCGAAAATTCATGCGAAGAAGTGTCGCTACTGAAAAAGAAAATGCAACAATTCCTAAATCAAATGCAAAAACCAACCACCTAGAAAGGAAAGTATTGGAATATTTACTTAAGAATATAGATTGTGCCATATAACCCCTATTCAAATCTCTCAGGTTTAGAGATACTCACAAAGTTAACAATTATAAGTTCAATTTATTAGTAAATTTATCTAACGGAGAGCTAACTAAATCAAAGTAAAAGCTGCCAACATAGACTTGATGTCCTCATTAGAATTCCACATTAAGACATCGATCATGGATAAACCTGGCAGAAAATTGGATAAATTACCTTGTGAGTAGGACGGCAATGATTGATTTAAAAAATTAAGCTGAACACCATGTTGGGCAAAATACTCTTTTTGATATAGCTCTTGCCCATTTTTGGCATTGATGTAATGCTTACTTCCTAAAGACTCTGTGATGGATATCAGTCGCTCTGCCCTTTCCAGTTCTCTGGATACATTCATTTGAGAACTAAAATGAAATCTTTTTTCGAGGTTTAAATACTGCCAAGTTGCCATGACACTATCTGCCGCTAAATCCGCAATAGTTTCAGTTTTTTTTTGCAATATTGACTCAATCAATTCCATAACCGGGACATACTGAGGGGCCTTTTTATAGGCTGATTGTAGTTGTTGTAACCATTTATTTGGAAATTCCGACCCCCAGGCAATGTTGGATTCTCGAATGCTCTTGTTTTGACTTTGTTTTTCTAATGGAATCGTAAACAAAAAGCTTTTATTCTGTAATAATATTTGGTTACGGTTTATCCAACCCTTTTTGATAAACATCACATCATCATAAAAGACGAAGTCATCTACCGCTTGGACTAATTGAAAATAGCCCAAATAAGGAAAAAAATAGGGTTGCATGATGGCTACTGACATATTATTGAGGGCCAAATCCAGGGGCTGTCAAATTAACGACTTGTTCAGATTTCATGACAAGTACACATTCATTAGGAATATCTGTCATATATCCAATCGCAGTTACATCAGCAATCTTATTTACTTTATCAAAATCTGCTTGAGAAACAGTAAATACTAGCTCGTAGTCCTCCCCTCCATTTAATGCGGCAGTCAATGGACTCAGGCTAAATTCCGTAGCCACTAGATATGTCTCGTCATCAATTGGGATATTTTTTTCAAAAATCCTGGCACCGGTTCCTGAAGCTTGACATAAATGCAAAATTTCTGATGCTAAACCATCTGAGCAATCAATCATGGAAGTAGGGACTATTCCTAATTCTTTTAACTCATGGATCATATCAAATCGAGCCATAGGCTTTAGTTGCCTCATGACCACATAGTTTTTCTCATTCAGTTCAGGCTGCATTTCGGGATTGGCCAAATACACTTGCTTTTCTCTTTCTAATGATTGCAACCCCATCAAGGCAGCACCCAAATCGCCAGAAACACAAATGATGTCATTGGGATTAGCTCCACCACGCTTCACGATTTGGTCCTGAGCTACTAGCCCTAAGGCATTCACTGATATAATTAAACCTTGTGGTGATGAGGTAGTATCTCCCCCCACCAAATCAATTTTATATTCCACACAAGCAAGCTTAATTCCCTCATAAAGTTCCTCCACTGCTTCTACAGAAAATCTATTACTTAAACCTATTCCCACACTTAGTTGAGCTGGGATAGCATTCATGGCAGCAATATCCGACAAAGCAATACTTACCACTTTAAAACCTAAATGTTTCAAAGGAGTATAAGAAAGGTCAAAATGAATACCTTCTATGAGCAATTCAGTACTTGAAACCACTTGAAATCCATTGGCATCTAAAATGGCTGCATCATCTCCAATCCCAATGGATGTCCATGGCTGATGAGCAGTGAAGCCTTTAGCCAAACGATTAATGAGACCAAACTCTCCAATAGACCCTATTTCTGTTCTTTTCTCCATAAACTAGAAAAGCCGCCCATTGCGGCGGCCCCATGATTAATTCTTACCTAAGGATTGACTAAACTCAATCGAATTTTTTTATTACTGGCCTTTACATAAGCGGTGGTAGATTCAATAACCAAGGTACTGGCCGTGGGTACCCCAGAAATAGAAAAAGCCAAGGTCCCCCCTGTTCCGGTAGGCTCAGTCCCATCGCTGGTTTTTAAACCTGAGAGGGTCAGAGTTTTATTATCAGATGACAAACTGTATGTTCCAGTAAATTTATTCCCGTCATATTCTGTCAAGGAAGCAGCAGACGTATTTGACAAATCCAGTTTAAATTGAGCATATCCTGCCACCAAATTGGAGCTGGCTGTTTTATCAAACTGCACATTACCATCCCATTGAACATTGGAAGCTGACCACACCTTCTTAATTAATTCAGAAACTGTGGGCGTTACGGGAGTGGGGGGAGTAGGATTAACAGGGTCATTTTTACTACATGCAGCTATGAAGCCAAAACATAAAACAGTTATAAACAAACGAAATGTATATTTCATAAATCCCCGAATTAAATATCTAGTAAAATTAAAAATCTTTGTTTACAAAACGGCTTTTCAAGCTTTTTATTTAGTTTCGTATCAATTTTAACAACTTGGACTCAACACTACCTTCATATACCCAAGCGCAGTTAGCACTGAGAAATGGCCAAGATCGTCCGGAGATTTGGGTCGCATTTCAAGGGAAAATTTACGATGTTAGCTCTTCTCGATTGTGGAAAAATGGCAAACACTATGAACATTGGGCGGGCCAAGATCTAAGTGAAGAGTTAAAAGATGCTCCCCACACTGCACAAGTTTTCGAAAAATTTCAAGCCATTGGCATTTTAAAGTAATTCCATGATTCTACTCATCGAAAGTGGTTCCAGTAAAACTGAATGGAGATATATCGCTTCTGCCCATGAGGCATATCAGGCTTTTTATTCTACAGGTATAAATCCTTATTACCAAAGCTTGGAGGAAATAAGGGGATCGCAACAGCAAATCCTGTCTAAAATAGAGCATCTTCCCGTAGAAGAAATTTATTACTACGGTACAGGAATCACTGATGATTCCAAAAGGGATATAATTCGAAATCTTTTACATTCCGTATTTCCAAAAGCCGCAATCATTCAAATAGAAAATGATTTAATCGCTGCGGCTAGGTCTCTATGTGGTAATGAACCTGGGATAGTCTGTATATTAGGAACAGGATCTAATTCAGGTTTTTTCTCTGGAAAGCAAATCGTAGAACAAATCCCGCCCTTGGGTTTTTGGCTTGGCGACGAAGGTAGTGGTGGCCATCTGGGTAAACTATTGGTTTTAGCCTATTTACATCGAGAGTTACCTCCAGATTTACGCGAATTTTTTATTAAACGTTATGGAGAATTAAATAGACTGGATATTTTGGACAAAGCCTATCGCGGCGAATATCCCAACAGATGGTTTGCTAGTTTTTCTAAATTCTTATTTGACCATCGAAAACATCCCTACTGCTATCATTTAATTGAACAATCATTTCAAGAATTCATTCGTTTATACCTCAGTAAATATGCTCAGGTAAATACCCAAAAAATTCATTTCACTGGATCAGTTGCATTTTATTATTCGGATGTATTGAAACAAGTCTTGAAAAAAAATCGTTATCACATAGGAAACATCAGCGAGGCCCCCATGGCAGGTTTAACCTTGTACCACAAGTCGATGAGATGGCCAAAATAGGTTGGATGTTTTCAAGAAATTCATGCAAATAGAGTGAATATTATATAACTTTGCTAAGTAATTGCCTTCGTAATAAATAAACTCAATCGTCTATGACTGCTAAATTAAAATCCATTGGGACGAAACAAAAGGCCCTTCAGATCAATCTAGATCGTAGTATATATGGTTCATTTGCAGAAATAGGTGCTGGACAGGACGTCGCAGCGAACTTTTTCAAAGCAGGAGGAGCTTCGGGTACTATCGCTAAAACCATTTCTGCATACGATATGGCTTTTTCGGATGCTATCTATGGAGAGGAAGAATCTGGGAAATATGTATGCGAACCTCGCTTGATGAAAATGCTGAACCGAGAGTTCAAATTACTCAAGGTCCGTTTAACTGATTCGGCGGACGAAAAACGTTTTTTCTCCTTTGCAGATACCGTTTCTGCCTTAAACTATCAAAAAGATAATGATGCGCATGGTTGGGTGGGATTACGATTCCAACTTACACCCAATGGTCCGGTCAATGATGTGGTTATCCATATTAATATGCTGGATAATGATAATATCTTACAGCAACAAGCTTTAGGTATTATAGGTGTCAACTTAATTTATGGTTGTTACCATTATCATGCTGACCCAGAAAAAATACTCGTATCCCTATTAGATGACCTCTCTCCAGATCGTATAGAAATTGATATGATTCGCTTTGAAGGGGAAGATTTTAAGGATGTTGACAATCGATTGATGTCTTTGTATTTGGTGAAACACGGCTTTACTCAAGCCGCCCTATTTGGTCCAGATGGCAAGGTGATGCAACCTTATGACGCCCTATCCAAAAAGCACATTGTGGCTATTCGTGGACGTTTCAGACCTGTAACCAATATCTTCTCTGATATGGTGAAAAAGGGTATAAAACAGTTTGAAAATGAAGCGGATATTGATGATGATAAAATTTGTGTAGTTTCCGAATTAACCCTTCGGAATTTAGAAAATGAAGGGAATCATATTGATGAAAAAGACTTTTTGGATCGTGTAGACATTTTATGCTCATTGGGCCAAACTGTACTTATTTCTAATTTCCATGAGTACTTTAAATTAGTGGCCTACTTAAGCAAATTCAGTCGCTTAAAAATGGCTTTGATCATGGGTATGCCCAATTTAGAATACATTTTCGAAGAAAAACATTATACTCAATATCCTGGTGGTATATTGACGGCTTTTGCTAGTCTTTTTGGATTGAAAATCAAGCTTTATTTATATCCAACATTAGATGAAAATGGGCAATTAATCAATTTGAAGGCCTTTCAACCAGAAACTCATTTAAGGGGATTGTACCAATATTTGTTGGACAATGAGAAGCTAGCTGACATACACTCATACGATGAAAATTTAATGAAAATCCGAACAGACCGGGTGTTGGATTTAATTCAACAAGGCTCTATTGAATGGGAGAATTTAGTTCCTAGCTCTGTTGTTAAATTAATCAAAGAGAAAGCGCTCTTTGGCTTTGTGGAAAAAACAATGGTTTAATCGGAATATAAAAATTACATAAAAAAGGCAACGATAATCGTTGCCTTTTTTATTGTTATTTCATTAAACCAATAAACTGGTCAAAAAGGTAGCGTGAATCATGTGGCCCAGGACTTGCCTCAGGGTGGTGCTGAACTGAAAATGCTTTCTTGCCATTGACACGTAGTCCTTCAACTGTTTGATCATTCAAATTAATGTGAGTGAGCGTAGCCTTTGAGCTAGCACTTAATTCTTCCATTCGAACTGCAAAACCGTGGTTTTGAGAAGTAATTTCTGACAAACCTGTTTCTAAATTTTTCACTGGATGATTTAATCCGCGGTGTCCATTGTGCATTTTATAGGTAGATAAGCCACATACTTGAGCCAGAATTTGATGTCCTAGACATATCCCAAATACTGGTTTATCACTTGCTAAGAACTGACTTACCGTTTGAACAGCATAGGGCATTACGGCTGGGTCTCCAGGTCCATTGGACACAAAGTAACCGTCAGGTTGCCAAGCGGAGATTTCATCAAAACTTGTTTTAGCAGGGAATACTTTTAAATAGCATCCACGATCTGTCAAATTACTTAAAATGCTTTTCTTCACCCCCAAATCAAGCACAGCCACTTTAAACTCTGCCTCTGGATCGCCTAAAAAATAGGTTTCTTGGGTACATACTTGCGAAGAAAGCTCTAAACCTTCCATATCTGGAACTTTGGCCAACTCTTGCTTTAAGGAATCGATGTCAAAGATTTCCGAAGAAATTAAGCAGTTCATCACACCTTTTGTACGAATATGACGAACTAAAGCACGCGTATCAATGCCAGAAATACCTACAATTCCTGCTTGTTCCAAATAATCCTGCAAAGAGCCCGTAGCGGTAAAACGAGAACTAACACTTGAAAACTCATTACAAACCATACCGGCAATTTGTACTTTATTGGACTCCGCCTCCTGAACATCCATCACGCCATAATTTCCAATATGGGCAGTCGTATTAATAATTACTTGACCTGCATAAGAAGGATCTGTATAAATCTCTTGATATCCGGTCATTCCCGTATTAAAGCAAATCTCACCACCTTGAGTCCCAATTTTGCCTAATGCTTTCCCATGAAAGAGTGTTCCATCCTGCAACAATAAAACCGCTGGTGTCGATTCCGTGATTTTCATAATGTTTTTTACGTTTGAATAATTTTTTGTCTAAAAAAAAGGCTTCAACTAATGAAAGTTAAAGCCTTTTATATTATAAAAGAAAATGATTAAGCATCTTCTCCTTTTTCTTCTTTAGGCTCTTCTGATGCTTCTTCAGCAGCTGGCTCCTCAGCAGCAGCTACTTCTTCCACTACTTCGGCACTTGGAGTTTCAACAACTTCCTCAGCTGCAGCTACTTCCTCTACTACCTCAGCAGATGGAGCTTCAGCAACTGGGGCTGCGGCCTCAGCGCCTTCCTTCTTAGCTCCAGAGCGACGGCTTCTACGAGTCTTGCCAGCTTTCTCTGCAGATGCCGCTAACATAGTCTCATTGAAATCTACCAACTCGATGAAGCAAACTTCTGCATTATCACCAAGACGATTGCCTAATTTGATGATACGAGTATAACCACCTGGGCGATTAGCTACTTTCTCAGATACTATTCCAAATAATTCTTTTACAGAGTCCTTATTTTGAAGGTAAGAAAAAACGACACGACGGTTGTTAGTGTTGTCAGTCTTTGACTTAGTAATTAAAGGCTCTACGTATTTACGTAACTCTTTTGCTTTCGCAACAGTCGTTTCAATACGCTTGTGTAAAATTAAAGAGGATGCCATATTAGATAATAGGGCTGCTCTGTGGGAAGAAGTTCTTCCAAGGTGATTGTTCTTTTTTCCGTGTCTCATTGTGTTAATTCGTAAGTTAAAAGTCCTTTCGGACTGCGGTTAGTGGGTTTTACATAACCACCACCTATTACTTATTTAAAAATTGATAAATTAATCTTCGTCTAAACGATATTTCGCTACATCCATTCCGAAGGTTAAGCCTTTCTCTTCTACTAGTTGCTCTAGCTCAGTTAATGACTTCTTACCAAAGTTGCGGAACTTCATCATATCAGAAATTTCTAACTTCACCAATTCACCTAAAGTACGAACATCTGCTGATTTCAAACAGTTGTAAGCACGTACAGACAAATCTAGATCAGCCAAAGAAGTCTTCAATAATTTGCGCATGTGTAGCATTTCCTCATCCACTACGTTGTCTTCCTCAGCCTTAGGCGTTTCGAAAGTCATCGTTTGATCTGAGAATAACATGAAGTGTTGAATTAAGATATAAGCAGCACCTTTCAATGCATCTTCTGGATGGATAGAACCATCTGTCTCGATATCTAACACTAATTTCTCGTAGTCTGTCTTTTGCTCAACACGCGTATTCTCAATGCTAAACTTTACATTTTTGATAGGCGTATAAATGGCATCGATAGCGATGTGACCAAAGGCTAATTCATTCGCACGAGGCTCATCAGCCGGAACATAACCACGACCTTTTTCAATGATCAATTCAACTTCTAATTCTTTGGAAGAATCTAAGTTACAGATCACTAAATCAGGATTTAATACAGTGAAATAAGGCGTAAATTTAGCAATATCACCAGCAGTGAAGGCCGTTTGACCTTTTACTTTGATACTTACTTTATTTTCCAAAATCTCTTGCGCCTTTTTAAGACGGATTTTCTTCAAGTTTAGGATGATTTCAGAAACATCTTCATGAACACCCTCAATTGCTGAAAACTCGTGTAAAACACCAGAAATCTTAACGCTTGTAATCGCATAACCTTCCAAAGAGGAAAGTAAAATTCTACGAAGTGCGTTACCAATGGTAACACCGTAGCCTTTTTCGAGTGGCTTGAACTCAAATGTCCCGTGGAAGTCATCGGCTTTCTCCATCACAACTTTCTCGGGCATTTGGAATGCTAATATTGACATATTTCGTAGCTTAAAATGATCTTGAAAAAACGTTATTGATACTCTTTAATATTGTATAATTAACCAGATTATTACTTCGAATATAATTCGACAATAGCCTGCTCGTTAAAGTTTTCAGGGATTTGATCTCTCTCTGGATAGGCTGAGAATTTACCTACTAGTTCTACTCCATCCCATTCTAACCAATTGAAACGTTTCGGAGATCTGCTCGCTAAAGAATCAGAAACGACTTCTAATGATTTAGATTTTTCACGTACACCTACCAATTGGCCAGGACGCAATGAGTAAGAGGGCACATTTACTACATCACCATCCACAATGATATGTTTGTGGATAACCAATTGACGTGCAGCACGACGAGTAGGAGCAATACCTAAACGATAAACTGTGTTGTCCAATCTTGCTTCACACAATTTCAACAAGTTCTCACCTGTGATACCTTCTTTAACAGCGGCTTTGTGAAACAAATTTTCGAACTGACGTTCTAAAATACCATAGGTATATTTTACCTTTTGTTTTTCCTTCAATTGGATGGCGTATTCAGAAACTTTTGAACGTTTACCTTTGCCATGCATACCAGGAGCATAATTTTTACGAGCTAATGCTTTGCTCGGACCTAAGATCGCCTCGCCGAAACGACGTGCAATTTTGGATTTTGGACCAGTGTATCTTGCCATTTTTTTTAAAAGTCAATGCCCCACTTATGGGCAATGAAGTAATTAATTAAGTGAATAAATGATGTTGGAGAAAATAATTACTAATTACCCAACATAAATAAAATTAAACGCGACGACGTTTTGGAGGACGACATCCATTGTGAGGCATTGGGGTAATATCCTTAATCAAGGAAACTTCAATACCTGAGTTTTGGATAGTACGGATAGCAGACTCACGTCCTGCACCCGGTCCTTTTACAAAAACCTCTGCTTTTTTCATTCCTGCTTCAACAGCTACAGCGGCGCAATTAGATGCGGCCATTTGTGCTGCGTAAGGAGTATTTTTCTTAGATCCACGGAAACCCATCTTTCCTGCAGATGCCCAAGAAATCACCTGACCTGCTGAATTAGTAATTGAAATAATAATGTTGTTAAAGGAAGCTTTGATGTGTACTTGGCCTGCTTGCTCAACTACCACCACTCTTTTCTTCGCTTTATCTTTTCTTTTTGCTTGTGCCATTGGATAAAATCAATAAAAATTGTGTCGGGTTATTATCCCCTATGATTATTTAGTTACTTTCTTCTTATTAGCAACTGTCTTTCTACGACCTTTTCTCGTACGAGAATTGTTCTTAGTTCTTTGACCACGTACAGGTAAACCTTTACGATGACGCAAACCACGGTAACATCCAATATCCATCAAACGCTTGATGTTTAATTGAACCTCAGACTTAAGCTGACCTTCCGTTTTGAATTCGGCAGCGATAATGGCACGGATAGCACTCGCCTCCGTATCATTCCACTCACCAGCCTTTTTGTCAAACGAAATTTCTGCTTTCGTCAAAATCTTTTGAGCAGTGCTACGACCAATTCCGAAGATATAAGTCAAGGCAATTTCTCCTCTTTTTTTGTCGGGAATATCAACCCCTGCAATACGAGCCATATGGTAATTAATTGTTGTTATTAATCATTTAATACTTTCAAATTATCCTTGACGTTGCTTAAACTTAGGATTCTTCTTGTTAATGACATAAAGCTTTCCGTGACGACGAATGACTTTGCATTCTGCACTACGCTTTTTGATTGATGCTTTAACTTTCATATTTGTTTAATTTATGGGTCAAACCTTACTATTTATAACGATAAACTATTCTTGCCTTACTTAAATCATAAGGCGACATTTCTAACTTCACTTTGTCACCAGGTAAAATCTTAATGTAATTCATACGCATTTTTCCAGAGATATGCGCAATTACCTGATGCGTATTTTCTAATTCCACCCGAAACATCGCGTTCGAAAGAGCTTCTAATATGATGCCGTCTACTTCGATCGAGGATTGTTTGGCCATAATTTTATGTTAAATATTCAACAATACTGTTGACGTTTTTAATACTTCTTCAATGTAACTAAAGGTAGTAAGTGGCATAGCCTCGTTCTTCCCAATAGCAACCGTATGCTCAAAATGAGCTGAGGCTTTTTTATCCGCTGTCCGGATGGTCCAGCCATCTTTATCCACTGTGATTTGACGTTTCCCTAAGTTTACCATGGGTTCAATGGCTATCACCATACCCTCCTTCAACTTTGGTCCATCGCCTCTTCTACCATAATTCGGAACCTCAGGACTTTCATGTAAGTTTTTACCTACACCATGTCCTACCAATTCACGAACCACTCCGTACCCAAAACTCTCGCTATAAACTTGCACGGCCGATCCAATATCACCGATTCTTTTTCCAGCTACTGCTTGTTTAATTCCGAGATACAAGGACTCTTTTGTCCTTACTAATAATTTAGTAACCTCTTCACTGACCCCTCCGATGGCATAAGTGTAGGCACTGTCTGCATGAAAACCATGCTTATAGACTCCACCATCAATGGAAATGATATCACCCTCTTTCAGCTCCAAACTTCCTGGCAATCCGTGAACCACTACGTCATTTACAGAAATGCAGAGAGAATAAGCATACTTCTTGTCACCTACATTATAATTTAAAAAGGATGGATGAGCCTCATGATCCTTGATAAACTCATAAGCTATTTTATCTAAAGCTAAAGTTGTTACTCCTGGTTTAATGGCCTTGGCAACTTCCGCATGACACTTCCCTAAAATCTCCCCATTCGCTTGAATGATGGCCAACTCTTGAGGTGTCTTTAGATAAATCATCTTATCTGCTAATCATTTCCGAACGTCCTTTCACACGTCCTGATTGCATCAGTCCTTCATATTTACGCATCAACAAATAACTTTCTATTTGTTGCAAAGTATCTAAAACTACACCTACTAAAATCAAAAGAGATGTTCCCCCAAAGAAGGAAGCAAATCCTCTTGTCACACCAAATAAGTTGGCAATTGCAGGTAAAATTGCGATGATGGATAACATCAAAGCTCCTGGCAAAGTGATACGGTCTAAAATGCTAGCGATATAATTAGAAGTTTCTTCACCAGGCTTAATACCAGGAACAAAACCTCCTCCACGTTTCATATCATCCGAAATTTGTGTAGGATTAATAGAAATCGCTGTATAGAAAAATGTAAACACAACGATCAAAAAGGCAAACAAAGCATTATACTGCCAAGTAGTGAAATCACCAAAGGCTTGAGCCACCGACTGGGCAAATTCACTTTTCTCAGCAAACGATTGAGCAACTAAACCAGGAATAAACATCAAAGCCTGAGCAAAAATGATCGGCATTACCCCTGATGCGTTCAACTTCAAAGGAATATATTGACGCTCACCACCTACTGACATCTTACTTCCAACCACTTGCTTGGCGTATTGCACTGGTATACGACGAACCGCCTGTGTAACCATCACAGCGCCCATCACTACAAAGAAAAGCGCAATAACCTCTAGAATGAATAATAGGGCTCCAGCCATACCTCTTGATCCAGCCTCTTGTAATAAAGATGCAGGAAAACGAGATACGATACCTATCATGATCAACATAGAAATACCATTACCGATACCCTTGTCCGTAATTTTCTCTCCCAACCACATACATAGCATGGTACCACCAATTAATATAGCCACCCCATAAAGACGGAAAAACCATGGATCCACCATGATTGCCTCAGCAGGAATAGTTACTTGTAAATAGGTAAATCCTTGCGCAGCAGTAACAAAAATCGTTAAAATACGCGTGATTTGATTTAATTTTTTACGACCAGATTCGCCATCCTTTTGCATTTTTTGAAAATAAGGAAGGGCGATGGTCAACAACTGAATCGCGATAGAAGCTGAAATGTAAGGCATGATACCCAAAGCAAAAACCGAAGCATTGCTCAATGCACCACCCGAGAACATATTCAACAAACCAAAGAGGCCACCCTCTCCTGCTTGGCTCAATTTGGTTGCATCTACACCGGGTAGAACAACATATGAACCTAAACGGAAAAAGGCGATAAAAAGTAGTGTATTAAATATACGGCCTCTTAGTTCCTCAATCGCGAAGATGTGCTTAAACGTTGTTATTAGCTTGTTCATTCGTTTAGAATAGAGGATTAACCAACAATTGCTTGACCGCCAGCAGCTTCGATCGCCGCTTTGGCAGCGCTAGAGAAACCTTTAACAGTAACTTCTAAAGCTGAGGTTACACTTCCACGGCTTAAGATCTTCACTAAGTCAGACTTAGATACTAATCCATGGCTGTAAAGTGTATCAAAATTGATTTGCTTCAAGCCTGTAGCATCAGCTAATGCCTGTAGGGTATCTAAATTGATAGCTTTATATTCTACACGATTGATGTTTTTGAAACCGAATTTAGGTACACGACGCTGAATAGGCATTTGTCCACCTTCAAATCCACGCTTACGTGAATAACCTGAACGAGACTGAGCTCCCTTGTGACCACGAGCGGAAGTTCCACCAAGACCTGAACCTTGACCGCGACCTACTCTTTTTCTAGTTTTTACCGAACCTTCTGCCGGCTTTAATGTAGATAATTTCATATGTATTGGGCTTAACGCTACCCCATAAGGGTAACTCGCATTTTAATTAAATATTTTCAACTACAACTAAGTGATTGACTGCACGAATCATTCCAGCGATAGCTGGATTCAATTCTACTTCAACACTTTTGCGGATCTTACCTAATCCTAGTGCTTGAATCGTACGCTTCTGAACTTCAGGACGCTTGATAGCACTTTTCACTTGGGTAATTTTAACTTTAGACATGTTATGTTCTATTTTAGAGGCACAAGGCACTCGATTATCCATTAAATACTTTAGCTACTGAAATTCCTCTTTGGAAAGCAACGGAATGTGGAGCCCTCATCCTAACTAGAGCATCGATGGTGGCCTTTACCACGTTGTGAGGATTAGATGAACCCTTAGATTTCGCTAATACGTCGTGCACACCGGCTGATTCTAACACAGCACGCATAGCACCACCTGCGATCAACCCAGTACCTGGGGCAGCAGGCTTAACTAAAACGAAACCGCCTGAGAACTTACCTAATTGCTCGTGAGGAACCGTGTTCTTCAACAAAGGAATTTGGAATAAATTTTTCTTGGCGTCTTCAATACCTTTAGTGATAGCGTCAGTCACCTCGTTCGCTTTTCCTAATCCGAAACCTACGATTCCGTGACCATCACCTACTACAACGATGGCAGAAAAACTAAAACGACGACCTCCTTTTACCACTTTGGCAACACGGTTGATGGCTACTACTTTCTCCTTCAACTCACCCTCATTAACCTTAATTGGTTTTGCTTGTAAATGCGACATATCTCTTATTAAAATTGTAAGCCACCCTCGCGAGCGCCTTCAGCTAATGATTTAATTCTTCCGTGATATAAATAACCGTTACGATCAAAAACCACTTTAGTGATTCCTGCAGCCTTAGCTTTGTCTGCAATTGCAGTACCTACTAATTTCGCCGCCTCAATATTGTTATTCACTTTTCCTTTTTTGTATGAGGTAGCAGACATCAACGTCTTACCACTCAAATCATCCACCAACTGTGCATACACTGCAGTGTTGGAACGGAATACAGTTAAACGCGGACGTTCAGCTGTTCCCTTTATTTTCGCACGTATCGCACGCTTAATGCGAAGTCTACGTAAATCTTTTGTTGTTGCCATGTTTTTTAACTTGTTTGTGTGGATTTCCGGCCCACGCGATTATTTATTTCTTACCACCTGCTTTACCAGCCTTGCGACGAACCTGCTCACCCACAAAACGAACACCTTTACCTTTGTAAGGCTCCACTGGACGAAGTGATTTGATTTTAGCTGCTACTTGACCGATCAATTGCTTATCGATACCTTCTAAATTAACCATTGGGTTTTTACCTTTTTCCATCGCAGTTGTCACCTTGATTTCAGAAGGAATAGCCATAAAAATAGCGTGAGAATAACCTAAGCTCAATTCCAAGATATTACCTTGGTTGGCGGCTTTGTAACCCACACCGATGATTTCTAAATTTTTAACAAATCCTTCACTCACACCCACCACCATGTTGTTAATCAATGAACGATATAAACCGTGCATGGCTTTATGGCGCTTCTGCTCTGTAGGACGTTTCACTGTCAACACATTGTCAGCAATTTCAATAATGATATCCTGATCCACTTGTTGTGATAAAGTTCCTTTAGGACCCTTAACTGTTACCAAATTACCTACACTCACTTCTACTGAAACTCCAGCTGGTAGATTGATAATTTTATTTCCTATTCTAGACATAAATGTAAATTTGGCTTAGATTCCGAGCAATGCTCCTTTCAGCGTTAAACAATATATTAATATACGTAGCAAAGTACTTCACCACCTACGTGCAAGCTACGCGCTTCTTTGTCAGTAATCACTCCCTTAGAAGTAGACAATATCGCGATACCTAAACCGTTCAATACTCGTGGAAGCTCTTCAGCACCATTATATTTACGTAAACCTGGCTTAGAAATACGAGTCAAATTAATGATGGCAGGTTGCTTTGTAACCGCATTGTATTTCAAAGCAATCTTAATTGTTCCTTGAACCGTACTATCATCAAACTTATAATTTGCGATATAACCTTTGTCAAAAAGAACCTTCGTGATTTCCTTTTTAATGTTGGAAGCAGGAATTTCAACTACCCTATGACGTGCCTTCAAGGCATTTCTCAATCGGGTTAAATAGTCTGCTATAGGATCTGTCATTGTTTTTAAATTTGCCGCAAGTCATTAAAATGGCCTGCAAAATTACAAAAATGAATTTAATTAATCAAATTTTATCTTACCAGCTTGATTTGGTCACTCCTGGTATCAAACCATTGGATGCCATTTCGCGGAAAGTTACACGGCTAATACCGAATTTACGCATATAACCGCGTGGACGACCAGTCAATTTACAACGGTTGTGAAGACGTACTGGAGAAGCATTTTTAGGCAACTTATCCAATCCTTGGTAATCACCAGCAGCTTTTAATGCAGCTCTTTTAGCGGCATATTTAGCAACGGTTGCTTCGCGTTTTCTTTCTCTAGCTTTTACTGACTCTTTAGCCATGATGTAAAAAATTTAAATGTGTTAGATAGCCGAGGCTAATTATTTTTTAATGTTGGAAAAAGGCATTCCCACAGCAGCCAATAAAGCATAAGCTTCTTCATCTGTCTGAGCTGTCGTCACAAACGTGATATCCATACCCGAGATCTTAGCTACTTTATCGATAGAAATTTCAGGGAAAATAATCTGCTCCTTAACACCTAAGGTATAATTTCCACGACCGTCAAATCCTTTTTCTGAGATTCCTTTGAAGTCACGCACACGAGCCAAAGAAACCGTAGTTAAACGATCTAAAAACTCATACATACGATCTCCACGAAGAGTTACTTTCACACCGATAGGCATATTCTCACGTAGTTTAAAGTTAGAGATCGCCTTCTTAGAAATAGTTGCTACTGCCTTTTGACCAGCAATTTGCGTGATTTCTTCTACTGCTACATCCACCAACTTCTTGTCCGCTACTGCGGCTCCTACACCTTTATTGATTACAATTTTAGTAATCTTAGGCACTTGCATCACAGACTTGTACTGAAACTTTTCCTTCAAGCTTGGTACAACCTCTTCTACAAAACGTTTTTTTAATCTAGGTACTGCCATTTTTGTTTATTTTGTGGATTTCCGACCCACGCGTTAAATTCTATTTATGCAATAAATTTTCCTGTTGCTTTTGAGTAGCGCTGTAATTTACCTTCTTCATTTACTTTACGACCGGTACGTACAGGCTTACCATTTTCAACCACCATCAAATTAGAGATGTGGATGGATCCCTCACGCTTTTCAATGCCTCCCTGAGGATTGCTGGCTGAAGGCTTCACATGCTTGGTTTGCAAATTAGCTCCTTCAACAATTGCACGGGATTTATCTACGATAACCTGCTTAATTACGCCTGTTTTACCCTTGGCATTACCGGCAATGACCATTACAGTATCTCCCTTTTTTACGTGCAATTTGGTTTGCTTGCTTGTATTATTTTTCATGGTATGATTTATTCTATTGGATAACCAATATATCTATCTATTTATAAAACTTCAGGGGCTAAAGAAACAATTTTCATAAAACCAGCCTCACGCAATTCACGTGCTACAGGTCCGAAAATACGAGTTCCTCTTGGCTCATCGTTAGCATTTAATAAAACCGCCGCATTATCTTCGAAGCGAATATAGCTTCCATCCTTACGACGAATTTCCTTCTTTGTACGAACAACTACTGCCCTTGAAACTGTTCCTTTCTTCATGTTAGAAGAAGAAAGAGCCGACTTAACTGAAACTACAATTTTATCGCCTACAGAAGCATATCTTTTTCCTGTACCTCCCAAAACGCGAATCACTAAAACTTCTTTCGCTCCAGAGTTATCCGCTACACCCAATCTTGATTCTTGCTGTAACATTATCTTTGATCTTTAAATTTTAAATTTTGAATAACAAGAGAGAGAATTATTTCGCTTTAGCGATTACTTCTACCAATCTCCAACGCTTATTTTTAGAAAGAGGACGGGTTTCCATCACTTTCACTGTATCACCGATGCCACACTCATTATTTTCATCATGAGCCATCAATTTAGTGGTCTTCTGTACGAACTTTCCGTACAAGGGGTGCTTCACCTTACGGTCTACTGAGATAGTGATTGACTTATCCATCTTATCACTAACCACCTTCCCAATCCTTACTTTTCTTAGGTTTCTTTCTTCCATGGTTGTTGGACTTGTTAAACAATTGACCATTAGCAATTCCGAAATGGTCTATTAAAAATTAATAATTAATTATGCTTTTGCTTGCGCGGAAAGAGCTGTCTCTAAACGGGCAATCAATTTACGAGTTTCACGAATACGCATAGGATTTTCAATCGGTGAAATGGCATGAGCCAATTTCAAACGCGACAAGTTCTCCTGCTCTACAGCGATCTGCTTAGTTAATTCGTCTACTCCTAATTTGTTTATTTCTGCGTTTTTCATAACGATGCTATTTAAATTTTAAACCTAGGTTTAAAACTTTATTCTGAATAATCTCTACGTACCACAAATTTTGTACGCATCGGTAGTTTCTGTGCGGCTAAACGCAAAGCCTCTTGCGCTAAAGCCAAAGGAACACCGGCTGATTCGAACAAAATAGTACCTGGACGAACATTAGCTACCCAATACTCAGGAGCTCCCTTTCCCTTACCCATACGAACCTCTGCAGGTTTCTTGGTAATAGGTTTGTCAGGGAAAATACGAATCCAAACTTGACCCTCACGTTTCATGGCACGTGTCACAGAAATACGAGCAGCTTCAATTTGACGCGCTGTAATGCGACCTGGCTCCAAAGATTTAATAGCGAATGATCCAAAATCAATTTCGTGGCCACGGGTAGCAACCCCTCTTACGCGACCTTTTTGCTGCTTACGAAACTTGGTTCTTTTTGGTTGTAACATCTTCTTATAAGTCTAATATCTAATACAAAATAATTATGGATGCTTAGCGCTTTCCGCCACGGCCACGATTCGCAGCTCCAGGTTTATTGCGATCACCCCCTTGATCTGCTCCTTCTGGGCGACGAGAACGTCCTCCTCCGCGACGGTCATCATCACGACCACGTGGTCCACGATCACCAGCACGAGAATCTGCCGAAGTAGACTGAATTCCCATGTTTGCATTTGGAGATAAATCACGCTTGCCAAAAACCTCTCCACGGAATACCCATACTTTGATACCGATTTTTCCGTAAACAGTTAATGCTTCAGAGATAGCATAATCCACATCAGCACGCAATGTATGCAATGGAATACGGCCCTCCTTATAACCCTCAGAACGTGCCATTTCAGCACCACCTAAACGGCCAGATAATTTTAATTTGATACCCTGAGCTCCTACACGCATCGCTGAAGCAATCGCTTGCTTCATCGCACGACGGAACGAGATACGAGCTTGCAATTGTTGAGCAATAGCTTCACCAATCAACTTAGCGTCAATCTCTGGGCGCTTAATTTCAAAAATATTGATTTGAACGTCTTTCCCAGTGATTTTCTTCAACTCCTCTTTTACCTTATCTACCTCGGCACCTTGCTTACCAATAACAACACCAGCACGAGCTGTATTAATTGTTAATGTGATACGCTTTAGTGTGCGTTCAATAATAACTTTAGAGATTGATCCCTTTGGAATACGAGCAGCTACATACTTTCTGATCTTCTCATCCTCAACCAATTTATCGGCGAAAGTCTTACCACCGTACCAGTTAGAATCCCAACCTCTTACGATACCTAATCTTAATCCAACGGGGTTAATTTTTTGTCCCATTTCTTGTTATATCTAATAGTTAATTATTCAGCTGAATTTGTTTCCTCTAAAGCAGGTGCCGCCGAAGAAGCCACTACTAAAGTGATGTGATTGGATCTTTTCAAAATCCGATGACCTCTTCCCTGAGGAGCAGGACGTAAACGCTTGATCGATGAACCTCCATCTACGAAGATAGTCTTGATGTATAAGTCCGCTTCTTCAATCTTGGCATCCTCATGCTTGTTCTGCCAGTTAGAAACCGCTGATAACAACAATTTCTCAATGGCCTTAGCACCAACTTTAGGCTCAAACTTCAAAATACCTAAAGCCTTAGATACTTTCTGTCCGCGAACCATATCCGCTACTAAACGCATCTTCTGAGGCGAAGTAGGAACATTTTTTAATTTAGCAATAGCTTCCATTTTTCAATTTCTGATTATAAGACCCGCAGGCCAATATCTTTACTTTTTACCCTTGTCTTTTTTCGCAATGTGACCACGGAAGTTACGGGTCGGCGAAAACTCTCCCAATTTGTGACCTACCATGTTTTCTGTAACATAAACCGGAATAAACTTATTACCGTTGTGTACCGCGAACGTGTGACCTACGAAATCTGGTGAAATCATTGAACGTCTTGACCATGTTTTGATCACCGACTTTTTGCCGGATTCGTTCATCACCTGTACCTTGTTGTCAAGGCGGTAATCAATGTAAGGACCTTTTTTTAGTGAACGTGCCATCTACTATTTTTTTCTTCTACTGATGATAAGACGATTAGTGTGTTTCTTTGGATTACGAGTTTTCTTACCCTTAGCCAATAAACCGGTACGAGAACGTGGGTGACCTCCTGAAGCGCGGCCCTCACCACCACCCATTGGGTGATCTACTGGGTTCATCACCACACCACGAACACGTGGACGGCGACCTAACCAGCGATGACGACCTGCTTTACCCAAGTTTACGTTCATGTGATCTGCATTTGAAACGGTACCAACTGTTGCTAAACAACGAGCTAATACCATACGCATCTCACCTGAAGGCAACTTAAGTGTTGCATATTTACCATCACGAGCTAACAATTGAGCATAAGTACCAGCCGAACGAGCTAATTCTGCTCCACGACCCGGTTGCAACTCAATAGCGTGTACCAAGGTACCTAATGGGATATTTGCCAAAGGCAATGTATTTCCAATTTCAGGAGCCACTGACTCACCTGAAATAACTGTTTGACCTACTTGAATTCCTTGTGGAGCCAAGATATAAGCCTTCTGTCCATCTGTATACTCTACTAATGCAATACGAGAAGTACGGTTTGGATCATATTCTACTGTCAATACAGTAGCAGGAACATCAAACTTAGCACGAGTGAAATCAATCACACGGTAACGACGCTTATGACCCCCTCCGATGTAACGCATCGAACGACGACCATCGGCATTTCTACCACCTGTACGCTTAATAGGCTCCAATAGGGGCTTATACGGCTTGTCCGTAGTAATCTCCTCAAACGTTGGCGCAATGCGCTGACGTTGGCCGGGAGTTGTTGGTTTTAATTTTTTAATAGCTGCCATTTATTTTAGTTCAAATTATCGGGATGAACCCCCTTAATACATTCTAGTTAAATTCCTTGGTAGAAGTCAATTACTTCACCACTACCTACTGTAACGATTGCCTTCTTCGTAGTAGAAGTACGTCCAGAAGTAATCTTAGTACGAGTGCTCTTGGATTTTTTCTTTCCAATCTGACGCATGGTTTTTACATCCAATACCTCTACTCCGTACATTTTCTTAACCTCCTTGGCAATCTCGATCTTGTTTGCAGTTAATTCAACTACAAATACATACTTGCCTTTTTCTTGCATGGCTTGCGACTTTTCAGTCAAGGCCGGACGTTTAATAATGCCCATGGTATATTTCGTTTATAACAGAACGCTGTTCTGAAAATTATTTACTAAAAGATGATTCTATTTTTTGGATCGCTGCCTCAGTGATCAACAATTTAGATGCATTCACTAAATCGTATGTATTCACATCTGATGCTGTTGAAACTTTTGCCTTCGGAACATTACGTCCTGACAATACCACATTCTTATCTACTTCTGGAGTAATTAATAATGTCTTCGTATTGTCTAAAGAAAAAGCTTTCAACATCGCCAAATACGCTTTAGTTTTTGGAGTGTCAAATGCCACTGTATCCAAAATAGCGATATCTCCGCTCTGAGCCTTTGCCGCTAGCGCCGATTGACGAGCTAGTGACTTCACCTTTTTGTTCAATTTAAAATGATAATCACGTGGGCGTGGTCCAAAAATACGTCCACCACCTTTCATCAATGGAGACTTCATAGAACCTGCACGAGCTCCACCTGTACCTTTTTGTTTTTTAAGCTTGCGAGTAGAACGTGAAACTTCTGCACGCTCTTTTGACTTGTGGGTTCCTTGACGTTGGTTGGCCAAATATTGCTTCACATCCAAGTAAACCACATGCTCGTTTGGAACAATGCCAAAGATCTCGTCAGAAAGGGTTACTTTCTTTCCGGTATCTTTACCTGCTATGTTATATACTGCTAATTCCATAATCAGAATGTCTATTGTTAAAGGTTCGCACCTTTATGGGTTTTAATTTTCAATAATTACGTATGAGTTCTTCGCTCCAGGAACTGATCCTGATACTACCAAAAGATTTTTCTCTGGATAGATTCTTAACACTTCTAGGTTTTGAACCTTTACACGATTTCCTCCTGTGCGTCCCGCCATACGTAAGCCTTTGAATACACGCGCTGGGAATGAACAAGCTCCAATAGAACCTGGGTGACGACCACGGTTATGCTGTCCGTGAGTTTGACCACCCACACCACCAAATCCGTGACGCTTAACAACCCCTTGAAAACCTTTACCCTTAGAAGTACCTACCGCATCTACGAAAGTTCCTACTTCTAACATTTCTACTGTCAACACATCTCCTAAGTTCAAAGGCTGCTCGAACGTGCGAAACTCAACCAATTTTTTCTTTGGAGTAGTATTAGCCTTCTTAAAGTGACCCAACAAAGATTTTGTTGTATGCTTCTCTTTTTTCTCACCAAAACCGATTTGAACAGCATTGTAACCTTCGTTCTCCACAGTTTTTACTTGCGTTACTACGCAAGGGCCGGCCTCAATCAGCGTACATGCAACGGATCTACCGTCTTCCATGTATAGGCTGGTCATTCCGATTTTTTTACCAATAATTCCAGACATATAATATTTTGTTTAAAAAATTATGCTTACAAGGCTACCTATGGCTTGTTGTAAGACTTTTATTCAAAAATCACTGCGAAGCAATGAAGAAGAATCAAAAACAATAAAATGCAGATTGGCGTAAAGCGACAAGATGGAGGCGCTGTGAATTACAGCGAAAAACACCTTGTGTAGCTTAATATTCAATTAATGGGCTGGGCATTCAGCATTCAATAATCAATACCAGTTCTAACACAAAAATCGAGCTTACCTCAATTTAAAACCATTTCGACGCGCATTTTTGGTGTTTTAAATAAATTCGAGAAGTTCTGCCAACCTCTTTCTGAATAAAAAACTGCGTCTGTCGAACGGGAGTGCAAAGGTAGGAAAAATATTAACACATCCAATAGGTACTTTAAAAATATTTTTTTGGTGGGTCCTTAACTCTGTGGATTATTCACTGGCAAGCCTTAGAATTTGTGCATTTTTACTAAATTTGTGGCCTACTCACCTGTTAATCAGGTGGTTTTTGTTTATTTCCCAAGAAAAAAAATCATTATGTCAAGTTTAACCAACCAAAAAGGTGTTTTGCACGGAGATGCCGTTCAGGAATTATTTGAAATTGCTAAAAAACATCAATTTGCATTACCTGCGGTAAATGTTACTGGTACTGACACTGTCAATGGAGTATTAGAGGCTGCTAAAGCGGTTAATTCTCCCGTTATCATTCAATTCTCGAATGGCGGTGCTCAATTTTACGCTGGAAAATCTCTTCCTAATGGAAACCAAGAAGCGTCTATTGCAGGAGCTATTTCTGGAGCATATCACGTTCACCAATTAGCCAAAGTCTACGGCGTTCAAGTAATTCTTCACACTGACCATTGTGCCAAAAAATTACTTCCTTGGTTAGACGGCCTTTTAGATGCGGGTGAAAAATTCTATGCTGAAACAGGACAGCCCTTGTTTTCCTCACATATGATCGATTTATCTGAAGAGCCGCTAGAGGAAAACTTAGAAATCTGTGCTAAATATTTAACTCGAATGTCCAAAATCGGGATGACTTTGGAAATTGAATTAGGGGTAACGGGTGGAGAAGAGGATGGAGTAGACAACTCTGACGTAGATTCTTCCAAATTATATACTCAACCTGAAGAAGTAGCGCATGCTTATGACGTATTGAATGCTATCTCTCACCGTTTCACTATTGCAGCTGCCTTCGGTAATGTGCATGGAGTATACAAACCTGGTAATGTAAAATTACAGCCTATCATTTTGAAAAACTCTCAAGATTTTATCCGTAATAAATATGCGCTGACTGCTGAAAAACCAATCAACTTCGTTTTCCATGGTGGTTCTGGTTCTTCTCGTGAGGAAATTCGTGAGGCAATTTCTTATGGAGCCATCAAAATGAATATTGACACTGATTTACAATGGGCTTTCTGGGAAGGTATTCTCAATTTCTACAAGGATAAAGAAGCCTACTTACAAGGACAAATTGGAAATCCGACTGGTGACGATGCTCCGAACAAGAAATATTATGACCCAAGGGTATGGTTACGCAAGGGTGAAGAAACTTTTGTCGCTCGCCTGAAATCCGCATTTGAGGATTTAAACGCAAACAACGTGAATCAGTACTTGTAATTAGTACTGTTATTAATTTTTAATAGGGCTCTTTATAGGGCCCTATTTTTTTGAGCAATTTTAATGGAAAGGGAATGGGATTTTTAAAGACGGTAGGGATTTGGGTAGGTAATTGAGTGTTTTGGTGTTTTGGTATTTTGGTGTAATAGATTTGACAACTTTTAAAAGTTGTCAAATCTATTACAATTAAATGATCAAATTTCAGTAAAAAACCCCTATTTACTCATCCGTTAATGGCAAAATATCAGTTTCTTTAAATTCTCTTGAATGAAAATCAATAAATTATTTTTTCCCTCCAAACCATTCTAAAACAAACTCTTTTTCAATCAAACTCTTCTTGAACTGCAACACTTTTTTATAAGAGCTCCAGTCCCAATTCCTAAAATTGGAAGTTAAACCATGCTTCTGTGGATTCAAATGAATGTAGGCTATCAATGTAGAAAGATCTTCTAACTTCTCCACTAATGCTCTTTTAAATGGAGTTTGAAAAAGTGTTCCCACACGCCCTTGCTGTTTATTAAAAGCCATCGCATAAGATTGAAAAAACTTTTTTAGCCTACTAACCACTAACTGATGAACAGTTTTCCCTTCCAAATCGCTTTCACTGAAATAATTCACCTGAACCAAGAAATGAAAATGGTTATCATTTAAACTGTAGGCAATTACCCCCAAATATCCTTCTAAATATTTACACCATTGCCTGAGAAAAAACGAATAATTTGATCTTGACTTAAATATCGATTTTTTATCTACTCCCCGATTGTAAATATGATAATACTCACCTGGTTGAAATTGAGTATAATAATGTTCTAAATAGGCCATATGCTTAGCTTAAAGCCAAATCTAAGAAATAGAGTTCACCAGAATTCTCACTACCTATCAGATTATCAATAAGTTGATAAAATAATTCTCACGAAAAAATTGATTGATTTTGATATTATATTTAAAATGAAATACCTACTACTAGATTGTCTTAAGAGTACTTAGATTTGACAACTTTTAAAAAGTTGTCAAATCTTTACCTTTACCTCTTTACCCTTAATTCCTTAAACTATATCTCTACCTACCACAATAACCTATTTCTTAAAGATTAATCCCTTAGTCATTTCATTCAAGGCCTTAATTTTGGATTCAAAATCCCCCTTCAATTCTTTACGAATACTTTCCAAGCTATCTAATGACAATTGAATCTCATCAGGGATTACATCCTCCAAAAAGGCTCGAATTCGTTTGGCCATGGTGGGCGACTTTCCATTCGTAGAAATTGCAATTTTCAAATCTCCTTTCTGAACAATGGACCCCAAATAAAAATCACATAAAGCTGGAGTATCCGCAACATTACACAACAAATGCCTCTGCTTTGCCAATTCACTAATCCGCTCATGCAAGGTATATTGGTCCGTGGCACATACTACCATATCCCTTCCCTCCAAATCTCCCACTTCAAAGGCCCGATGGATCAGTTCCACTTTGGGAAAATCCTTTAGATAGGTCAAGGTCTCCTCTCGAAAAAAAGGAGCGACTAAACTAATTTTGGCCTCAGGAGAATTTCTTAACATGGCTGACACCTTTTCCAAGGCCACATTGCCTCCTCCAACAATCAAGACATTGAGCTGCTCTAATTTTAAAAAAACAGGGAATAGCTTGTTTTGCGCCTCCATCTATTAATCATTATGCTGATTTCTTGCCTGCCAACTGCCCACATGCGGCGTCTATATCCTTTCCACGAGAGCGACGAACATTGACGATCATCTTTTTGCTCTCTAAAAATGCGGTAAACTTAGCCAAGGCATCTGCCTCCGCATTGACGAACTGCGCTTGAGAAATGGGATTATATTCGATGATATTTATCTTACAAGGAATCTTTTTGGCAAATTCCCACAACTCTTTAGCATCCTCAACCGAATCATTAAACTTATTGAACATGATATACTCCAACGTAATCTCATTCTCCGTCTTATCATAAAAATACCGAAGAGCCTCCGATAATACCTCCAAGGTATTAGATTCATTAATCGGCATAATCTGATTTCTCTTCACATCATTGGCAGCATGCAATGATAAAGCCAAATTAAACTTGACTTGATCATCCCCCAATTTCTTGATCATTTTTGCAATACCCGCCGTAGAAACAGTTATCCTTTTGGGCGACATGCCTAAACCAGCAGGTGAAGTGATTTCCTCAATGGACTTTAATACATTGGCATAATTCAATAAGGGCTCCCCCATACCCATATAAACAATATTAGTTAAGGGAATTCCATATTTTTCCTGCGCCTGATTACGAATCAAAACTACTTGGTCAAATATCTCAAAAGACTCCAAATTTCTCTTCCTATCCATATAACCCGTAGCACAAAAACTGCAAGTCAAGGAGCAACCTACCTGAGAAGAAACGCATGCCGTCATCCTTTCTCGAGTAGGAATCAATACCCCTTCTACCAAATGACCATCATGCAATTTAAAACTGGATTTAATGGTACGATCAGCACTTACCTGCATGTCATCTACCTGAACACATTGCAGAGAAAAATGCTGATTCAGCCATTCTCGGGTAGTTTTGGGAATATTAGCCATTTCATCAAAGCTACGAACTGACTTTTTCCAAATCCATTCATGTACTTGTTTAGCCCGAAACGCTGGATCCCCATGCTGAAGCATTACCTGCTTCAACTCCTCTAAGCCGAGCTTCCTAATGGCTCTTAATTCCTCTTCCTTGGCTATTGTAGTCACTTTATTTCTTTAATAATTCTCCAACCTTAGCTGAAATCGCTTTCCCATCAGCTAAACCCGCCAATTGCTTACTCGCTACACCCATCACTTTTCCCATATCTGATGGACTACTTGCTCCTAACTGGGCAATAATAGCTTGAACCTTTTCAGTTAATTCTGCCTCGGACAGTTGCTTCGGCAAAAACTCTTCAATAATACTCAATTCCGCCTGCTCTTTCTCAGCCAAGTCTGGGCGATTTTGAGTTACATAAACCTCCAATGAATCCTTGCGCTGCTTAGCGGCCTTCATCAATATCTTCATTTCAGCATCAGGAGATAATTCCCCACTGTTAGAACCAGAGGTTTCCTCCAATAAGATAAGTGATTTGATAGCACGCAATGCGCGTAGTCTATCGGCATCTTTCGCACGCATAGCGTCTTTTATGCCGTTTTCAATTGTTGCTTTTAATGACATATTTTTATTCTTTGAAATGAGCTTTGACTCCCTCTAAAAATTCCCGATGGTTACTCAATCGAGGGACTTTATGTTGGCCACCCAATTTTCCTCTTTCTCGCATCCAAGCATAAAATGTACCTGACGGAGCTTGGTGAATCAAAGGCGGTCCTAATACTAAATCATAGGATCTCTTGGCATCATAATCTGAATTAATCTCCCTTAAGGTCCGATCCAATATTTCCACAAAGGTATGCATTTCTTTTGGTGCTTTGGAAAATTCTATCACCCATTCATGACTTCCCCTTTGTCCGCCTTGCATATAACTAGGCGCCGCCGTATATTCTTTTATAATTGAATTGGTTTCTAAACAGGCCTTAGAAATTGCAATTTCTGCATTTTCCATGATAAGCTCTTCCCCAAAGGCATTGATAAAATGCTTGGTCCTTCCTGAAATTTTAATTCGATAAGGATCTATAGAAGTAAATCTGATCGTATCACCTATTTTGTATCGCCAAAGTCCAGCATTGGTTGAAATGACCATCGCATAATTGAGTCCTAATTCAACCTGTGACAAATCCACAATGGTATCCTGCTCCTCTCCTTCCTCATTGATTGGAATAAATTCATAAAATATTCCGTAGTCCAACATCAGCAATAACTCATCTTTCAAACTCAAGTCATCTTGAATGCCAAAGAATCCTTCTGAAGCATTGTATATTTCTAGAAAGCCTACCCCCTGATTCCGAAATATATCTTTTTGAAATACCTCCCGGTAAGGACCAAAAGCCACGGCACCATGAATCATGAATTCGAAATTCTCCCAAACTTCCAATATTGACTGCTTACCCGTAATTTCAAGTATTTTCTCAATCAAGACCAAGGTCCAGGTAGGGACACCAAGAATACTTGTCACATTTTCCTTAGAGGTTTCCCAAGCCATTCGCTCAATCTTCTGATCCCAATCATCCATCAGTGCCACCTCCAAAGAAGGTGTACGAATCATTTGAGCCCATACAGGCAAATTCTTCATGATTACAGCAGAAACATCCCCTACCAAAACATTGGGATGGGAAATACTTGGAGACAAACTTCCACCAATAGATAATCCCTTTCCCTCAAAAATTTGAGTATCCGGCCGATTATTGATGAGCAAGGTAATCATATCCTTTCCACCCATCATGTGACAATCTTCTAAAGACTCTTTAGAAACAGGGATAAACTTACTTCGGGCATTGGTAGTGCCAGATGACTTAGAAAACCAAGTGATAGGACTATTCCAAAGAACTTGTTGTTCGCCTTGCATGATTCGATCAATGTAAGGGAATAATTCCTCATAAGTAGAAATAGGAACCTGTGATTTGAACGTATCGTAATGGTGAATTTGGCTATATCCATATTTTTTTCCCCATTCTGTTTGACGCCCCGCATAAACCAAACCCTTGAAACATTCCTCTTGCAACTCCAAAGGACGTGTATAAATGGATTCAATCCTCGACATACGTCGTTTCATAAACCATAATAGGGCTTCATTGAATAAGGAAATACCGTTCGCCATTACTTTTTTACTGGGTTTAAATAATGAGGAACTCGATTGGGATAATCAGTTATGACAGCATCCACGCCTATTTCCTTTAAACGCTCGATAGACTCTGCATCATTGACCGTCCAAGGTACCACTTTCATTCCATTTTTATGACAAAAGACTATATATTCTGGACTGAGCGACTGATAATTAGGACTGTATATAGCAGGAGTAAAACCTAAATTCTTGATGGTATTCTCTGGACTCTTCCTAGATACCAAGGCAGAAAGCTGAATTTCTGAAGGGAATCTGCCTTCCACCATTGCTTTGTTCCAATATTTCAGAACATTGAAATCAAAGCTTTGCAAGATCAAGAAAGAAGGCTTCACAAAGTACCGGATAATGCTCCAAACTTTCTCTGAAAATTCTTCCACTGTTTTTGGTTGCGAAATGCCATATTCTGCCTCTACCGATTTGATTTCTATATTATAATAAATATCTCGAAGGTATTTCTTTCGATATGCTTCCCCTAGGGCTAACACCTCTGATAACAAAGGCTTGTGAGCCTCCGCTGCTATTTGCTCAGGAAATTGGGAATTCCCTCTTTTACCGGTATCAAACTTCTTTATTTCAGCATAAATCATTTGATATAAATTGAAGTTCTTTTCCTCTGATTTTTCCACTGGCTTACCATCCGGCTTGGTCGAATACTGGGAATTCATATAGGGCTCATGTGACACTACTACCTGACCATCTGCAGAAATGCATACATCCATTTCAAGCACTTGAACTCCCGCTTTCAGCGCCTGCTCAAAAGCAAGCAAAGTATTTTCTGGGTATAAACCCCTAAAGCCACGATGTCCCTGAATAAAAGGCGTTTGTGCCATAGTCATGAAATTAATGATGCCAAAAAGATTAATCAACAATATTTTCATCGATGAGATGTTTCGGGCTTCTTAAATCTTTTTTCCATGATCTTATTCACCTTATCATATAGACGCAAAAAATCCTTCGGCTCTTGCACATATCGATCAAAATTTTGGGCAAACTGAAGAGAATCCACCCCATATTTTTTGAATATCAGTTTTTCTTGGTGGTGGTAAACTAAAATGGACGAATCAATGCTCCCAAAATGCATGTTGGAGACTTTGGATTCTTCAATATGAATATCAACCAAAATCTCGGCTAATTTATCCTCCTCAATGGGTTGACTTGTTGATGATTCCCCGCATGCCCAGCAAACCAAGCAAAGTAGGAAATATAAATTTCTCATGGTTCAAATTTCCCCTTAATTTAGAAAGCTTTTATGGCTTTTCATTCGACTTGCCCAAAAAATAGGTAATTTAGCAAGAATCAAAGCCCTCGTTCATTGCATGGATTCGGACATACATTCTTTTCTTTCGCACATCGTTCAATTGGAAATTCGCATAAGAAAAGCGATTAATACCCAAATGCATGGGAATTTTTCCTCCATTTTTAAAGGTTCGGGGTTGGAATTCAGTGACCTGCGCCAATATCATTATGGAGATGATGTGCGGCACATCGACTGGAACACTACAGCCAAAGGACATGGTACTTTCGTCAAATTGTTCAAAGAGGAAAAGGAACAAACGGTATTTTTTCTTCTAGACTTAAGTGCCTCCCAACAGGTAGGTAGAAATACCCATTCCAAATTTAAAACGATGAAGGAGGTGGCTGCAGTTCTTTCTTTTTCAGCGATGCAAGAAGCTAGCCATTTGGGCTTCTGTGGCTTCTCAGACAAAAATGAAAAGTTTATGCCTCCCGCACTTGGTAAAAAGCACGCCTACCGTGTCATCAGCGAATTATTTAAGATAGAACCAGAAAATAGTGGTACCGACTTAAAAGCGGCTTTAGGCTTTACCCTTCAAGTCTTAAAGCGCAGAAGTCTCATATTTGTCCTTTCGGATTTCATCGACGAAAATTACCATGATCTATTAAGGGCCATGTCACAAATGCATGACTTAGTGGTTATTCAAATATTAGATAAACAAGAAATCAAATTGCCTTCCTTAGGGATAATCCCTATTTATGACCCAGAAAGGAAAAAGACAACCTGGGTAAATACTAGCTCGAATTTTTTTAAAAATCTGCAAAAAGAGCAGGGGTCGCAACAAGCAGATCAGCTCAAAAAGCTTTGTAAACAATGGCAAGCGGACTATGTTAACATTCGATCAGGGGAGGATTTTGTACCTACCTTGGTGAAATTGTTTACCGTAAGAAAATAATGCAGCAATATCCCATACAAATCAAAGGCCAATTTTTGGAAGATTCTGTCAAAATAGGACAGCAGATTCATTACAGCCTTTCGGTTCGTCATGGAAAAAATCAAGAAATATTTTTCCCTGGTATCAACCAACGTTTTGGGGCTTTCCAAGCGGTAGAAAGAACCTATTTCCCTACCAGAACAGATGCTAGCGGCAGTATAGATTCTGCTGTGTATACCTTTCAGTTATTTGAAATTGAAAATCAGCATAGTTTGGCCATTCCTGTTTATTTAATGCAGGAGGCAGACTGTACAAAAATCTTCCCGAAAAAGGATTATATCTATATCAAGCGACTGGTTCCGCACCCAGAAAAAATCAATTTGGATTCCCTTTACCAACATGTGCCTATTGCTCCTTTGCAACCTAAAACGGATTTAAAAAATGTTGTTATTTGGGGACTAGCTCTTCTTATCCTGACCGGACTGATCTACTGGTTTTTGGGGAATAGTTTAAAAAAATGGTTTAGGTTGTATTTACTTTGGCGAAAAAACGCCGAATTTAAGCGAAGCTTCCAAAGGCTTACTAGGAATATTGATAATAATCAAATAGGACTTCAGAATTTGGAGAAAGCATTTTCCCTCTGGAAAAAATACCTTGAAAGCCTAACAATCAAGCCATTTACTACTTTCACTACGAAAGAAATGGTGGACGCCTTGGAAAACAAACAACTGGCCAAAGTACTTCATGAAATGGATTCAGCCATTTACGGAGGTAATTTTTCTAGTAAAACCAATGCCTCTGTTAATATGCTTATGGAAATTGCCAATTCCATATACCAAGGTGAAAGAAAAATCATTTCACAAGAGAACAAAAAGCCATGAAATACCAATTATACCTCTCATGGCAACAAGTTGTCTCTCTTTTTTCGTACCATTGGGAACGAGAAGCTTTTCTATTCTTACTTCCACTACCCTTTGTTATTTTTTTGTTTAGATACCTCATCAATAGGAAAAGTCAAACAAAAATCATTTTATCTTTTACTATGCCCTTAAAACAAAATAGAATCACCCGAATTCTAAGTTTTGTTCCAGATGTGGTACAGTGGATGCTACTAACAAGTCTGATTTTAGCCTTAGCTGGGCCTTATAAGATAAACTCCAAAATAAAAATTCAACCGGATGGTATTGATATGGCCTTAGCCATTGATATCTCCTCTTCTATGCTCAATAGGGATGTAAATCCTTCCCGATTAGTAGTAGCCAAACAAGTTGCCACAAATTTTATCAAGCAAAGAAGAAATGATTTTATTGCACTCATTGCCTTCGCAGGTGCCCCCTATTTAGCCAGTCCGATTACCAATGACTCTAGCTACTTAAAACAAGCTTTATCAGGCTTGGATTCCAAATTAATAAAAGAAGAAGGAACAGCTCTTGGAGATGCTTTGGGCATGTGTATCAATCAATTGAGAGACTCCCCTAACCCTAAAAAAATCAGCATTTTGATCAGTGATGGCAATAATACTGCAGGTAATCTAGATCCTCTTACTTCTACAGAACTGTCTAAAACCTTTGGCATCAAGGTATACACCATAGCCGTGGGTAGCTTAAAACCTTCTTTAGATCCTGTGGATGAAAGCACCCTACGGTTAATAGCTGAGAAAAGTAATGGTAGATTTTATCGGGCTACGGATCAAAAAAGCCTACGCGCTATTTTTGAAGAAATAAATCAGCAAGAATCTACTAAAGTGAAGGAAATTCGTTGGGAAGAACACATTGACCAAAGTAAGTTTTTCTTTGATTTTGCTTTCATGTTGTTCTTTGTTGGTCTATTCCTCAAGCTAAGCTCCGTCAACAATATTTTAGAAGATTAATATGGTCCTTTTCCCAAATGCCAAAATTAATATAGGCTTATACATCACGGCTAAAAGGCCAGATGGTTTTCATGAATTAGCAACCTGCTTCTTTCATGTGCCATGGACGGACATACTTGAAATAAGTCCTGCCAGTGATACATTTGAATTTTCAACATCGGGTCTCCCCATAGCTGGAGATATAAACCATAATTTGTGCTTTAAAGCATTTCAGGCTATTAACCAAGATTTTAATGTAGCCCCCGTGCATATTCACTTGCATAAAATTATTCCCATGGGGGCTGGTTTAGGGGGTGGATCGGCAGATGCTGCCTTTACTTTAATGGGATTAAGAGACTTTTATGAATTGCCACTAAGTAATGAGCAATTAGTCCCTTATGCACAAAAATTGGGGAGTGATTGTGCCTTTTTCCTATTCCAACAAGCACAATTGGGTCAAGGGAAGGGGGATGAACTGACGCCCATTCAGCGTTCACTCAAAGGATATCAAGTGGTGATGATCTATCCCAATTTTGGTATTTCAACCCAAGAAGCCTATTCGCAAGTGAAACCTGCCCCGGCACCGCATGATTTAGCAGAGTCCATCCTGCAGCCCATTGAACAATGGAAGGATTTAATCTCCAATGATTTTGAAAAAAGCCTTTTCCCTAAATACCCGATTCTGGCGGAAATAAAAGAGGAATTATACCAGAAGGGGGCAGTTTATGCCGCCATGAGTGGCTCTGGTTCAACCATTTTCGGACTATTTAAAAAAGAAGTCGACCTAGTATACCACTGGGCCGACTTCCAATATTTTCAAGGTATTTTTCCTTAATCTTTAGCAAAAATTGCCTCCAAAGCGGAAGCCCCACTAATGACTACTTTACCTTCAGGTATGGGCTTGATTGCTTGAATCCCGACAAAGTCCACATTGGAGCTAAGTATCTTCACGGGTACTTGTTCCATTTCCCCCTGTGGCGTTTCCACATAAATGAAACCACCTTTACCCACTCTGGCTAGGCCCGCCTGTGGAAGTGTTTTCATTTTCTGATTTCCAACCAAAATCTTAGCATTGATGAATTGCCCTACAGTGAAGCGAAGTTCATCTGCCTCATTTAAGAAATGTCCATGCACCGAGGTGGTTCTGGTTGAAAAATCCACTTGTTTTCCAATTAAGAACACCTTTCCTTTCCCTTGTATTCCTTCAGCTTCAAATTGAATGCTTTGGCCTAATTTTAAATTAGCCAAATCTCTTTCAAAAACCTTTAATTCCACATGTTTATGTGCAATTCCAACTAGTTTGACCAATTCATCGGTAGGCTGAATGTATTTGCCAATTGATAAAAACACATCCGTCACAAAGCCATCAATAGGAGCTTTTACCTGAATGAAAGAAGATATATTACCTTTTGCTAAAGATGCCAAATCACAACCTAAAATCTCCAATTTCAAAGCCAATGACTTCACTTGTGCCTGCACAGTGGATAAATCGGCCTCGGCCAATTGAAGTTTTTTCTTGGAACCTACTTCTTCGGAATTTAAAACTTGTTGACGAGATTTCTCAGATGTCAAATAGGTCTGCTGACTCAATGCCTGAATATATTCTTGTTGCATTTGGATATACTCCAAGCTGGTAACTGTAGCTAAAATTTGTCCCTTACTGACCTTCTTTCCAGGCAATAATTCGCTGGTCGTCTTTACATAACCTGAAATAGGCAAAGATATTGAAGCAGAAGAGATGGGCGGAACATCCACTAATCCCGTACAGGATACCTCAGATGCCATTTCTCTTTCTTCCAAATCTCCCAGCACAATGCCCGCATTTTGCTTTTGCTCCGGCGTCAATTTAATTTTCGAAACTACTGTTTCCGTACTTGGGCTTTCTGCTTCCTTCGTTCCACAGGCCCATAAAGTACTAATAAAAAATAGGGTGATCCACTGATATATGATGCGCTTATTCATTTCCTAAAATTGTTTCAATTTGAATGATGTTTTGATTATATGCCAAAACTTCCTGTAAATATTGTTCCCGAATTTGCCAAGCTTGCTGGGTATTTTGTAGCATTTCTACGTACTCAATTTCACCTTGCTGGTAACTTTTCAATGCTGTTTGAATGAGCCATTCAGCTTGGGGTAGTCCAGTCTGTTGGTAATACTTTAAGGAGTTGCTAAACTTCCCTAAAGAGACTTGAGCATTTTGTAAATCCGTATTTATTTGACTCAATACTTGATCTTTTTGACTCACAAAAACCTCTTCTTGCTTTTGTGCAGCAGCAATTCGGGCCTTTTGACCTTTGGCAAATATCGGTAAAGCTAGACCCGCCTGAACAAAATTTTGTCCTCCATAATTTTCTATACTTTGAGAGGTAGCCCCAAGACGAATATCCGGCTTAAGCTTATTTCTTTCCACCTCAGTTAACCACTTGGAATGCTGGACTTGTTCTTCCAAGAGTTGCAAGGTTGGATTTTTTGCCAAATCTGTCGGTATCAAAGGCGCTTGCATGGTTAAGCTTGAAGTACTTTGAATAACAAATGGTTCCTTTCTATTCATCCAATAGGCCAAATTTTGATAATTGGCTTGAATATCTGCATTCAATGACAATTGCCTTTGCTGAAATTCCCTCAATCGTGCCTCCGCAGCTACTAATTCCAGACGATTTGTCTCGCCTTGTTTAAAGCGAACAGTGGCAGCCTTGAGCATTTGGGAGTAAATGCTGTCTTGCTGTTGCAAATACTCTTGATGCTTTTGCTGAATTATTAATTGATAATAAAACCATTTGACACTGGACAATACAAGGTTTTGAGTAATCCTCTGCCTTTTCTCTGCCAACATTTTCTGTGATGTCAAAGCCTTAACTTGTGCCTTCAATAAACTTGGCCAAGGGATACTTTGAGAGGCAATGATGGTATAATCTGTACTATAATAAGTCTGTGTTTTACCGTATTGCAAATCAATACTTCCCTTGGGTAATTCTTTTCCAGAATTGATTAAAGCCTCGGCACTTTGTATTTCCAGGTTCCCTGTATTCAATAAAGCATTATGCTGAATGGCCTCTTGTAAGCAATTTGACAAATTTAAAATGGGTTTATTCCCCTGACCTACACTGGAAAAACTCATAAAAACACCAACCAATATTCCCATTATTACCATGGGCTGGGAATTTAATTTTCTTTCTTTCTTTGACATCACCAAAGAATAAACCACTGGAATAACTACAAGGGTTAAGAAAGTGGCGGTAATTAATCCTCCAATCACCACAGTGGCTAATGGCCGCTGAACTTCCGCTCCAGGAGAATGACTCAAGGCCATAGGTAAGAAACCTAAAGAGGCTACTGAAGCAGTCATTATGACGGGACGAAAACGCAATTCCAAGCCTTTTTTAAGCCTTTCTGCCACTGAATATCCTTCCGAAGCCAATTGCTTAAAAAACGATAACAGTACAATTCCATTCAAAACTGCCACTCCAAACAAGGCAATAAAACCAATACCAGCCGAAACGGAGAAAGGCATGCCTCGTAAATATAATGCCCAAATACCTCCAATGGCAGAGAGCGGAATAGCCAAGTAAATGATGGCTGCTTCCAACAGGGAATTAAAAGTGAAAAATAATAGAGCAAATATTAAAGCCAATGCCAATGGTACGACTAAGGCTAGACGGGATTTAGCTGCTTGAAGGTTTTCGAATGTACCTCCATACTTCACATAATAACCTGAGGGTAAGGTGATTTTACTTTTCATGACCTTTTCAATATCATTTACCACACTTTGGACATCCCTATTTCTGACATTTATACCAATCGTTATACGTCGATTCGTATTATCTCTAGAAATCTCGACAGGGGCATTTTGATAATCAACGGTGGCTACTTCTTCTAAAGGTATTTGAGATCCATTAGGAAGGTCCACATATAATTCTTTTAAATTTTGTATATCAGCCCGATGAGCAGAGTCCATTCGAACCACCAAATCATAGCGCTTTTCTCCTTCCATTACAATACCCGCCGCTTCCCCCGCAAAGGTCATCTTCACTCGACGATTTACATCTTGGATCCGCAAGCCATATTGCGCCATTTTTTGTCGATTATAATGCACGACCAATTGCGGCACCCCATCGATTTGCTGAACTTTGATATCTCCAACCCCCTCTATTTTACGAATATATCTTGCAGCTTCTGTCGCTTTGTCAAATAAAATACCCAGATCCTCTCCAAAGATTTTAATGGCAACATCCGACTTCACTCCAGCAATAAGTTCATTAAAACGCATCTGTATCGGTTGCGTAAACTCAAAGTTAACCTCTGGAAATGCATCTAAAGCGCGGTCCATCTTTTCTTCTAGCTCTTCCATCGTCTTGGCTTTTTTCCACACAGCTGGCTCATTCAATATAATCAACAAATCACAGGCATTAATTCCCATGGGATCTGTGGGTATTTCAGAAGCCCCAATTCGGGATACCACTTGCTTGATTTCATCGGGAAATTGCTTTAAGAGCAAAGCCTGCGCGTTTTTATTTACTTCTATACTTTGCGAAAGGGAGGCGTTGGTAGGCAAAATAGTTTCCACGGCAAAATCACCTTCATTCAATTCTGGAATAAACTCCCCTCCCAAGGTGCCAAACAATCCGATACTTCCTCCCAATAAAACCAAAGAGGCAGCCACAACCTTTTTACGATTATTCAGTGCCCAATTGACCATAGGACTGTATTTACCGTACATAAAGTTCATAATACGATCTGCCCATGTCACCTCATGACTTACTTTCTTACTTAAAAATAAGGAAGACATCATGGGAACGTAGGTTAAAGACAATAAAAGCGCGCCAAAGATGGCGAAGGAAACCGTTTGAGCCATAGGTCGAAACATTTTCCCTTCAATCCCCCCTAATGCCATAATAGGTAAATACACAATCAGAATGATGATTACCCCAAATGCTGCTGATTTGAAAATGGCTTGAGCTGAAATATTCACTTCCTCATCCATCTCGTGCTGGCTTAACACTTCCCCTTTTCTCCTAGAATGCAAACGGTGAATGATGGATTCTACAATGATAACAGCTCCGTCAACTATCAATCCGAAATCTATGGCCCCAAGAGACATCAAGTTGGCAGAAACCCCAAAAATATTCATCATGGCAAAGGCAAATAGCAAACAAAGTGGAATCATGGAGGCTACAATTAAGCCTGCCCTTAAATTCCCCAATAGAAGTACTAAGATGAATACCACAATTAGCCCCCCCTCAATCAGATTCTTTTCCACCGTATTAATGGCCTTACCAATCAAAATGCTTCGGTCCAAGTAGGCATTGATATGAATTCCTTGAGGAAGCGTTTTTTGAATAAGATCCATTCGTTCCTTCACATCTTTCACCACGGTATTGGCATTGGCACCTTTCAGCAAAAGCATTACGGCACCCACTGCCTCGCCTTTACCATTTTTAGTCATCGCACCATAACGGACTGCCTTCCCAAATTGAACCTTAGCGACATCCTTCACATAAACAGGCAAACTTCCAGGACCACGCTGCTTGACCACCGTGTTTTCAATGTCAGATAAAGACTGTATCATCCCCTCAGAGCGAATGAAATAGGCATCAGTACCTTTTTCCAAATAACTACCTCCAGAATTAGAATTATTATTCTCTAAGGCAGTAAAGAGCTCATCAATGCTGATATTCATGGCACGAATTCGTTCAGGATTAACAGCCACTTCGTATTGCTTTACATAACCGCCGAATGAACTTACTTCTACCACTCCTTTGATGCCCAAGAGTTGACGCTTCACAATCCAATCTTGATAAGTGCGTAAATCAGCTAAAGAATATTGATCCCTAAACTCCGGGTCCACATCCAAGGTGTACTGGTAAAACTCGCCAAGGCCCGTGGTAATGGGGGCCATTTCAGGGATACCTGCGCCTCTCAGTAGGTAAGGTTCCGCCGCTTTCAATTTCTCCGAAACTTGCTGTCGCGCCACTTCCATGGCCACTTCATCCTCAAAAACCACGGTGATGATGGATAGTCCCATCCTAGATATGGATCGGATATCTTTCACATTGGGAATAGTTCGAAGAGAAATTTCCAAAGGATACGTAACAAATTTCTCCACTTCCGAGGCCGCCAATGCAGGCGACTGGGTGATGACTTGTACCTGATTGGAAGTGATATCAGGTAATGCGTCAATAGGCAATCGGGTGAGAGAATATCCTCCCCAAGCCACAAGACCTAAAACAAATAAACCTACAATAAGCTTATTACGTATACTAAAATATATGATTGAATTGATCATTTTTCAATGGTAAAGGTTAACGTAAGGAAACAGATTAATATTCCTTAGTACCGAGGTGGCGCGATCAGCACACGGGCCAATGAAAAATGGTATAGATTTTGCCAAATGATATTTTGGCGACGAGGTAACAGTAAAACTAAAGGTAAAATTAGCAATCCAAAAACAGTAGGAAGGACATATCCACTCACCCCACTAAAATCAAAACTAGGTAAGCTCGGGTGCTTAGTTGTTTTTGCGTGCTTGGAATCAGCAGCATAATGCATCCATAAAAAATCTAAAAAACTAAATCCTTCTGGTGCTTGACGCTTGTGATCTTGAAAATGTTTCATCAATTCACTTGCCTTGAAACTTTGCTCCATACCCACCTTCGGAATCCAAGATCCCGAGAAGATGATGACGAAGAGAAGTGATGCAAGCCAAGTTTTCATAAGTCAAATGTAGGAAAAAATGGAAATTTTAATGGATATTTATATTCTCAATTTAGTAATTTTTGAGACAAAAGCCTAAAAACCAAGGATTAATCAGCGAGTTTAGCTCCCATTATGGATGAAATAAATATTTTGTGGCATCAGTTAACTGATTCCGAGACCATCATTCGATCCGGCTTACTTGTGATTACATTAATCGTTTTTGCTGAGAACGGATTGTTCTTCGCCTTTTTTTTGCCTGGGGATTACCTTCTTTTCCTTACTGGTGTATTCGGGGGGACGGGTGTCCTAAAAGAACCCCTTTCTGTTTTATTGGCTAGTATTTTCTTAGCGGCCGTTATAGGGTCTCTCGTGGGTTATTTATCCGGTAGATTTTTTGGGAAATCTTTAGAAGATAGGCCCGATAGCCTATTTTTCAAAAAGAAGCATTTAGATTCCACCCGTGATTTCTTCGAGAAATATGGCTTTATGGCTTTAGTAATAAGTCGATTTTTACCCGTTGTCAGAACATTTACCCCCATTTTAGCTGGAATCAGTCGGATGTCTTGGTATAGTTATTTACTTCTCAACGTGGTAGGTGGTGCCTTGTGGGTGGGAATTTTGGTTACCTCAGGCTATTATTTAGGCCAGCACTTCCCTTGGATTATCAATTACGTCCATTACATTATTTTGTTTTTCCTTGGAATCACCACCTTTACTGTCATTAAAGGTTACTTAAAAATGAGACAATAGATGGAAGCTTTTGCATATGTGGCGGCCTTTTTATTGGCTGGGATATTATTCCTGGCCATAATTTTGACTTTGGCCAAATGGATTCGTCCTAATAGACCCAATGTAGAAAAACTTAGCACTTATGAGTCCGGTGAGGCTCCAGTCGGAAATGCCAACATTCGATTTAATCCTAGGTTTTACCTAATAGCCTTGATGTTTGTCTTATTTGAAATAGAATTGATATTTCTATTCCCTTGGGCAAGCGTATTTCATCATTCTGATTTGGAAAAGAGTAGTTCTAGCTGGTCTACTTATGCGCTGGTCGAAATGTTCATATTTGTGGGCATTCTTGCCTTAGGTCTAGCCCTGGCCTGGGTGAAGGGATATGTAGATTGGGAAAAAAACGTACCTCCAGAAATTCCTAATGATAGCCCTATTCCAGACCACGCTTATCACAAGATTAGGGAAAAATATCGTACACAAAAAAATTAATGTGGCGTTGGGACTCCAATCTTATTATTGAACATTATCCCGATGACCAATTCATGGGAACCCATGGATTGATTGGCTAAACCATTGGCATTGAGATCATAAGAATAAGACATGTGCATATTATGCCTTAGCTGCACTCCAAACATGGCAGAATAAGATTCTTTATGACGATATCCCAAACCCATCCAAAACTGGTGATTAAAATCTGCTCGGACATTGCCTTCAATGGACATGGTCCCAGACTTGTAAAATTTAATTAAAGCCGCCGGTGATACCGTAAAATGTGGGGATGTCCGAATATGATAACCCATCATGGCAAACATATTGGGTTTCATGGAACCAGAGTAAAGAGCTCTGGTAAAAACTTTATCATTATCAAAAGGCGAATCGTTAGGCCAATAATACCTCCTACTCAAGGTATCCACTGCAGCTGGATCAGAACGTTCGTAAGTGAAATTTTCAAAAATCAATTGATTGGCAGAAACTCCAAGAAAAAACTCTCGATTGTAATAAAGTGCACCCACATTAGCCATCAATTGGCCCGCTTTCAAAGAACCATAAGGACTTGGAGCCGTGCTAAGTGATGTCCCTGCAGGTGGATCCAGATATAAAATCAAAGGGTCTCCACCATCTTTTGGATCAAAATTATTCATATTTAGCCCCCTAAAATAGTAGCCTCCTGTGGCACCCACGGCTAGTTTATTCTCCCCGCCCAAAGAAACATGGTAAGCGTAGGAGGCTCCAAGTGCGAGGGTAGACATAGGACCAAACTGGTCAGACATGATTTGAAGGCCTAATCCTTGATGAAATTCCCAGCGGTAATCATTCTTTCTTCTTCGGGTAGGATTGAATGATCTTCGGATCGTTTTGGACATGTACGGAGTACGACCGGTAGATGTTCTATCTGATTTATCGATTGCCCAATTGGCTGTGGCATAAAATGTCCGCATGCCCTCAGAAATTCCCAACCATTGCTGCCTATAACCTACTTTAATATCTGTATAATCTTCAAATCCAGCAAAGGCAGGATTATACAGATAACGATTCATCATGAATTGCGTAACTTGAGGCGTCTGCTGGGCTATCCCAACGTGAACTGTTAGAAATAAGAAAAGAAAGCTGAATAATCTCATTTGAATAAGTAGAACCTCAAAAATCTGTCAAATATATTTAATTTAGCTCGAACTTTCTGGCAAACACTTGGGTTTTTATAAATTAATGACCCCTTCTAATCAACTATATGTCCATTCAAAACTATCCGTTATCAGATCTTAATGCTTTCAGTTCATTACTTCTAGATTATCTGGAGGAAAAACCCCAAGTAAAAGACTTTTATCATAATAGTCCGAACCTGTCTGGATTTACACATCAATTAGTAGATAAAAAGGTCTTTCCAGCCCATCATCGCAAGGTGTTGGTAGAAGTTTTACAGGATCAATATCAAAACTTGCAGAATGCTCCATCCATAGAACGATTATTGGATGAACGAACTTTTACTGTGACCACTGGGCACCAACTCAATTTAATGACTGGGCCTTTATATGTGATTTACAAGATTGTTTCCACCATCAATCTAGCCAAGAAATTAAAGTGCCAATATCCTGATTATCAATTTATTCCTGTTTACTGGATGGCTAGTGAAGACCACGATTGGGATGAGATCAATCATGTTCACCTTCAACAGCAGACCTTTACTTGGAATACGAATCAGCAAGGGGCTGTTGGCAGATTTAACTTGGAGCAAATCGATGAATTTTTAAACTCCTTACCATTCAATCTCCCGCTTTTTAAAGAGGCTTATCAACAAAACAAAACCCTTGCTGCTGCCGTAAGATTTTATATACACCAATTATTCGGAGCAGAGGGACTTGTCTGTTTGGACGCAGATGATGCCCGATTAAAGTCCCTATTCCTTCCTGTAATGGAAGCAGATTTAACGGGTCAAGTGCATGAATCTTTGGTAGAAAACCAAAATAAGAAATTAGAAAAACTAGGCTATAAGCCACAAATTAATGCCCGAGGAATCAATTTATTTTATTTGCAAGAAGGTAGTCGAGAAAGAATTGAACTCCAAGACAATACCTACAAAATTCTAAACCAAAATCTGACATTTAGCGCAGAAGAAATAATTCAGGAATTAAAAAAGCATCCAGAGCGATTCAGCCCTAATGTAGTATTAAGGCCTCTGTATCAAGAATGTATATTGCCCAATCTAGCTTATTTGGGAGGCCCTGCAGAAGTGGTGTATTGGTTACAATTAAAAGCTGTATTTGACCATCACCAAGTCCCATTCCCTATCATTTTACCTCGAAATTTTGCCTTACTCTTACCTCCGGTGGAGGCCAAAAGGATCGATAAATTGGGTTTACAAGTGAAAGATTTATTCCTTTCGGAACAAAATCTGATTCAAAAATATGTGTTGGAAAATACCAAATACAGTTTGGATTTTACACAAGAAATAGAAGCCATTCATCCCGTTTTAGCACAGATGGTAGAAAAAGTAAAGCAAATTGATCCTACCTTGGAGGGAAGTATTTTAGCAGAAAAACAGCGATGGCTTAATGGTTTAGATAGAATGTCCCATAAACTATATAAAGCTGAAAAAAGGGAGCATGAAACAGCCATTCGACAAATTAAACAGGTAAAAGCAAGTTTATTTCCACATGGAAATTGGCAAGAGAGATACGATAATCTCTTAGATTTTTACATCGAAAGGCCCCATTTTATTCATGATCTACTGAACAAATTTGATCCTTTGAATTTTGAACTTTATGTGATTGCTCTTTAAATAAACCCATGCCTGAAAAACTTAAACCCTCAGATTTCATTTCTGCTTCTTCTGAAGGGATAATCTTAGATGTACGTTCTCCGGGAGAGTATGAAAGAGCACATATTCCTGGAGCCATTTCATTTCCTATGTTCAGTAATGAGGAAAGGGCTGCCGTGGGCACATACTACAAAAAGGAAGGAAAAGATAAGGCAGTTGAACTTGGATTAAGCATCGTAGGGCCCAAGCTGGCACATTGGGTAAAATCAGCCAAAAAAATAGCCCAAGGTAAGCCCTTGTTGGTACATTGTTGGAGAGGTGGCATGCGGAGTGGAAGTATGGCCTGGTTATTAGAAACGGCAGGTTTAGAAGTCAAACTGTTAATAGGTGGATATAAAGCATATCGTCACTGGGTATTACAAGGCTTGTCGAGTGAAATTCCCCTGAGTGTACTTGGTGGAAAAACGGGAAGCGGGAAAACTGAAATTCTACTTGAAATGAAAAAAAGGGGATTTCAGGTCATAGATTTAGAAGGACTTGCCCACCATAGAGGCTCTGCTTTCGGGCATCTTGGTTTAGCTCCACAGCCCAGTAGTGAACAATTTGAGAATTTGCTTTTTCATGAATTGAGACAATTAGATTTCCAAAAAAAAATCTGGGTAGAGGATGAAAGTAGACATATTGGTAAAGTTTTTATGAATCTGGAATTTTACAATCAATTGAGAAATGCTCCTGTACTATTCTTAGATATTGAAGCGCAATTTCGTTTGCCTTATTTAGTTAAAGTATATGCTCAATACTCCAAGGAAATGCTAGCTGAGGCATTAGAAAAAATTAAAAAACGACTTGGAGGACAACATTACCAAAAGGCCATAGAATGCCTGACCAATGATCAATTTGAAGAGGTAGCCGCCATTACCTTGCACTATTATGATAAAGCCTATGTGCATGGGCTTTCACAAAGAGAGCCTGAAAATATATATCGACTAGAAGTTCAATCCTTAGAAACAGCCAAGCAAGTTGAGGCTATTGTACAACACATCCAATCTACTCCAATCTTTCAATAAAAAATATGCTACCATCAGATTTTTTAGATACAATTTTAAGTAAGCACGAGCAAACGCGTGACTTCCCTGCTACTTCAGATATAAAAAAGCTATTTACCAAAATCATTTTGACGCTTTTCCCTGAACAAACGCGTAAGCATTTTTCCCAGAAAGAGGAATTGGTAGCGGTATGGGAAAGCATCGAAAATGGTTTGGAATCCATGCTTCATTCCATGAAAAGCCAATTAACAGGTGATCCCCATAGCCTGACCCAGGCATATATGGCAAGAATTCCTGATGTATATCAAACACTATTAACTGATGTGGAGGCGATGGTCAATGGCGACCCTGCAGCCACCACTGACTTTGAAGTGATAAGAACCTACCCTGGCTTTTATGCCATGGCTTTTTACCGATTAGCCCATGAGCTTTGTTCCTTGGGTGTTCCATTAATTCCAAGAATTCTAACTGAATACGCTCATTCAAAAACAGGGATAGATATCCACCCAGGCGCGAAAATCGGAAAATATTTTTTTATGGATCATGGAACAGGGATAGTCATAGGGGAAACGTGTATCATAGGGGAACACGTGAAAATTTACCAAGGCGTAACCTTAGGAGCCTTATCTGTGGATAAAAGCATGGCTTCTACTAAAAGGCACCCAACCATTGAAGATCATGTAGTGATATACTCCGGAGCCACCATTTTAGGTGGAGATACCATCGTAGGTAAAAATTCGGTGATAGGGGGAAATGTTTGGCTTACCAGAAGCGTAGAGCCTAACACTAAAATTTACCATCAAGAAAATACAAAAGTCATCAAAGATTAACCATGAGCTCATTATTAGATTTAGTAGGCAATACCCCTTTGGTGGAATTGAAACAATTACATCAGAATAAAAATGTTCAGATTTTTGGGAAATTGGAGGGGAATAATCCGGGTGGATCAGTCAAAGATCGGGCAGCAAAAAACATGATTGAGTCGGCATTGAGCAGAGGAGATATTCAGCCTGGCATGAAACTCATAGAAGCAACCTCTGGGAATACGGGTATTGCTTTAGCCATGATTGCTCGTTTGTATAACATCCAGATTGAATTGGCAATGCCTTCCAATTCTACTCGAGAGCGGGTATTGACCATGGAGGCCTTTGGTGCCACGGTTACCTTAACCAAAAGCATTGAAGAGGCGCGAGATTACGCCATTGAAAAAGCCGCCACAGGAGAATATGTGTTATTGAATCAATTTGAGAATCCAGACAATTATTTGGCACATTATAAAACCACTGGACCTGAAATTTTTCGGGACACCCAAGGGAAAATCACCCATTTCGTAAGTTCTATGGGGACCACAGGAACTATCATGGGAACATCCATGTACTTGAAAGAACAAAATCCCAACATTCAAATTGTGGGCTGTCAGCCCACTGAAGGCTCGTCTATTCCTGGAATTCGTCGCTGGCCAGAAGCTTACCGTCCCAAAATTTATCAACCCAATCGTGTTGATCGCATTATGGATATTTCTGAGCAGGATGCAGTGAGCATGACTAGAAAATTAGCTAAAGTAGAAGGATTATTTGCAGGAATGAGTAGCGGTGGTGCAGTCACGGCAAGTATTCGGTTGGCAGAAGAACTTCAGGAAGGGATAATTGTTTGCATTATTTGCGACCGTGGAGACCGATATTTATCCAGTAATTTATTTGGTGAGTAAAACTCCTAATAATTTATAATGAGTCGGTTTAGACCATTTTAATTGCTGGCTTCCTTCTATATAATAGGTTTGTACTTGACCATCTGAGAAGGTCATGTACATGTTTTTCTTTGTTTCAAATAAAAAATTCTTCTGCGATACCTCAATCTCGACGCGTGTAGGTCGGTTTAAGTCATCTAAATAAACCATAAACTTTTTCACTGGAAGGTTTTCCCCTAGTTTTAAAGAATACCAGATGAGGTTAGGCTCCGACAGGTTATCGTAACTTTTCTCAAAAGCAGGTTTATTTAAATCAGCCTCCAAAAATAAAGACCACTCTTTGGTCCAATCCACATCAGAAACCACTTTTACTTCTTTCTCGCCATCTAAAAAGACCGTTTTGTGCACTTTAGGCTTGGTCTTTTCAAAAGTCTTGATGTAGGAATTTAGTAAATCAGCCCAAGCAAAATAAGTATTTTTAGAACTCGTTTTCGCAGATTCAGTACAAGAAATTAACCAAGATCCAGTACTTAAACAGAGTAATATTAGAACGAAACGAAAAGGTAAATTAAACTTTCTCAAAACAAAGTGATTGTTTGATTTGGGTATAAAGGTACGGATAATACCTAAATAAGAAATAGCCAAGCTGTCATTTGAAATACATGCTTGGCTATCGCTTGGACTTAACTCGCTATCACTTCCTCTAATGGGATTTTAAGCACTTTAGTCAGCTGAAAAATTTTGGTGGCATTGGGATAATGTTTACCAGACTCCCAATAATTATAAGCACTTTGGCTAACTCCTACGGCACTAGCTACTTGTTGCTGGGTAAGTTGCAAGGATTGCCTTGATTTAATCAAAGCAACAGAGAATAAATGTTTGGTTTTCATACTATTAATTGGTTAGGTGAAATTTATTAATTCAAATGTTTCGAATTGATCCATAAATTACAAATGCGCCTCGAAAAAAAATTTGTTTTTATGAAATTTCTGATATTAGCCCTCCAAAATAGGCAAAAAAATAGCCTGAAATGAGAATTTCAGGCTTTGAAGTCAAATTCTGCCAAGATAAATAGCTGGCTATTTTATTTGGTATTTGTATTTATAGCGCTCAAAAAGCTGAGTATGCTTGTTCTGCAAATCAATGGATCTACCCTGAATAAAGGCATGAGTTAATACACTGGATTTCATATCCAATAAATCACCAGTGGTAATCACTATGTTGGCATCTTTTCCGGATTCAATGCTACCCGTTCTAGCCTCTATTCCCAAAATTTTAGCTGGATTTAAAGTAATTACCTGCAGTGCCTCCTCTTTAGTTAATCCATAGGCAGCTAATGTTCCAGCCATAAATGGTAAATTCCTTTGTTGAGTATAACCATCACCAGAATCTTGACTGATGCTTACTAATACTCCTGCTTTGAATAAAATAGCTCCTGTTTTATATGGTTGATCAACTGCATCATCATCTGTAGCTGGTAAACTATGAGGTTCAGATAAAATTACACTCACATGATGTTCCTTTAAAATATCAGCAATCATCCAGCTATCAGCTCCACCAGCAATGACCAATTTAAAATTGAACTCTTTGTTCAACTCTATTGCCGCCAGCATTTCCTTTACTAAATCGCAATGAATATATAAGGATTGACTGCGATCAAATAAACCTTTTACGGCTTCAAATTTCAAATTAACTTCCGCGTGAGTCTTTTCACTCAAATAAGCTTTTGCCTCTCTAAAAAAGCCTTTGGCTTGTTCTATTCTAGCTAATCCTGCTCTCACAGGATCTGCATTGCCCGAATTAGCTCGTCGCACACCATTGGGGCGGTTAATCAATGCCGGCATGGTTATGTGAATACCTTCATCGACCAAGTATGCCGCATCCTCCCAATTCCAGGCATCTAATTGTACTACACTCGAACTACCCGAAATTAACCCACCCTGTGGAACAATCTGTGCTAATAATACTCCATTCGATCGCAAGGTATTGATTACCTTACTATCGGTATTGTAAGCCACCAATGATCGGATGTTGGGATGAATATCCCCCAATTCGGCATAATCCAATGTAGCCCTCGTTGAACTTACTTCCACCAAACCCAAATTAGTATTAGGGGCAATAATTCCCGGATAAACATGTTTTCCCGTACCATCGATTTGATCTACATCCGCACCTTGCTCTGGAAGGTTTTTTTCAAGCTTCAGCTTCCCTTTTTCAATGATGATATTGCCTTTTTCAATCACTTGACCATTTCCTACATGGATAGTTGCTCCTGAAATGACAATCTTCTTGGTTTGTGCAGGAGCAGGGTGCATGGTTTCTTGAGCATATAATCCCAAGGAAATCAAACTAAGTATAGCTACAAATATTCTTTTCATCTGGATAATATTAGTTTTCTGTTAAAACCATACGGGCTTGAATACGCTCCCAAAGGGTTTTGTCATGTTGATGATCTTCTTCACAATTATTCAATTCTCTAAAAGATGGGGCTGCCGGACGTGTACTGGCTCCTCCTTTTTTAGCATTCGCCATCTTTTGAATTAATCGTTGTTTTTCGGCTTTTAAATTGACCTGTAAGGTGGCATCCAAATTTCTGTCAAATACTACCATTCCATCTACGATGGTCCTCTCCGATTTGGCATATATACTCAAAGGATGCTCAGACCAAAGTACTACATCGGCATCTTTACCCTCTTTAATACTTCCTACTCGATCTGCCACGTGCAACATTTTGGCTGGATTTAGAGTGACCATTTTTAAAGCATCCTCCTCATTCATGCCTGTGTATTTAACAGACTTGGCCGCTTCTTGATTTAATCGACGAGCCATCTCTGCATCATCTGAATTGATTGCGACGTTAATTCCGTTTTTTTGCATCAAGTATGCGTTTTGAGGAATGGCATCCAAAACTTCCATTTTGTAGTTCCACCAGTCGCTGAAGGTAGATGCATTGGCCCCATGTTGTTTCATTTTATCGGCTACTTTATAACCTTCCAATATATGAGTAAATGTATTTACCGTGAAGTTGAACTTCTCTGCCACCTTCATGATGGAATTAATCTCACTTTGAACGTAAGAATGACAAGTCACGAATCGCTTCTTATTTAAAATTTCAAGCAAGGCTTCCAATTCCAAATCAATGCGTTTACCAGGTCCTAATTTTTCATATTCTCTGGCACGAGTAAAGGCATCTACCAATACCTGCTCCACGCCCATTCGGGTATCAGGGAATCGATTATTGCTAGTATTATAGGATCTTTTTACATTTTCTCCCAAGGCAAACTTGATGAAAGGATCCCAATTCTTAAACTTCATTTGTTCCGCATTTTGTCCCCAACGGAACTTGATTAATTGAGTCTGGCCGCCTATGGTATTGCAACTTCCATGAAGGATATGACTACTCGTTACCCCACCACTTAATTGCCGATAGATATCAACATCATCTGGATCCAGGATATCTGCTACTCGAACCTCCGCTGTCACCGATTGGGAGCACTCATTGATTCCTCCTGTAGCAGCAATATGCGAGTGCTCATCGATAATCCCAGCGGTTAGATGTTTGTTAGTACCATCAATGACTTTTGCTTGAGCATCTTTCAGATTTTTACCCACAGCAGTGATTTTGCCGTTTTTGATTAAAACATCCGTTTCTTTTAAAACACCTGATTTTTCATTTGTCCAAACTGTCGCATTTTTAATCAGAATAGTTTCCTGTTTAGGTATACTTTTTTGTCCAAATCCATTAAATGGATAAACTACATCACCCAAAACCTCTGGCTCTTTGGCCCTCTCTTTTTTATCTGATTTACTCTCCTCCAATGCCCCTTCTCTTTGCGCTTTCCAATGAACCCAGTCCCCTGAAGCCAGCTGGCCTGTACCCATCCAGTTATCTCCTTGCTGCGTACCCGTCAATCTAATTTGCTTCCCTGCTTCACCTTTTTTAGTAAACACCAGATTCACCAATTGATCTTTTTGGCTCAAGTCCACCTGAACCGTATCTACTCCTATTAGGCTGGCTTTCATATCTGGTTTCACCAAAAGAGTGTATTTTTCTGAGCCTAATTGGAAGGCATATTTACCGCTCAAATTAGACCAAGCATCCACCTGAATACCATATCCCAATCCTTGTACCCAGTTCTCTATAATCTGTGTTTTATCTTGAAAAATTGGCCCTGAAGTAATTAAAAAATTAGCCAATTTGCCTGCATCCAAAGAACCCACTTGATCTTGAATACCCAAGATTTGAGCTGGACTGCTAGTCAAGGCCTCCAAGGCTTTTTGCTCAGAAAGACCCAACTGAATCGATTTTTTAAGGTTAGACATGAAAGAGTTCATATCTTTTAGTCCAAAAGCACTCAAAGCAAATGGGATAGATGCCTTCTCAAATGCCGCTGGATTACTTGGTGCCAACTCCCAATGTTTTAATTCCGCCAAATTCACAAAACGGGCGTCAGTAGGATCCTCTAAATCCATGGCCTGTGGGAAAACCAAAGGAACAATGAAACTAGCTTGTGTGGACTTAATTTCGTCAATTCTTTGATATTCATCTCCTCCCGCTTTGATGATATATTGTACCCCAAATTCATCTCCTACTTTATCTGCTCTCAAAGCTGACCATTTATCATTGACTTCAAAAATTTGTGGCAAAGACAAGTTATCATTAAAGGAAGACAAACTTAAATTTACCCCTTCCTTACTTGGTTTGCTTTTATACCACTGAGCATCTAAAAAATTTTGTCTCAAAAGTGCGATACTACCCATCAGGGAATTAGGATAATCTTGCGTGGAAGAGCCCTTGCTAAAAGAAAAATGAGCTGATGCTCTTTCTTTTAATATAACTAAATTTTCCTTTTGACTGGCTAATGAAACCAGCGCGCCAGTTCCTCTTGAGATCCCATCCATTTGGTGAGTGAGTACAACACCAAAACCCGCCTGTCTCAATTCTTTCGCTTTAGCCTCATTTACATTGAACAATTTGGCTTGAGCTACTTCAGATTTCAATGCTTGGTTCCAAGAATATGGCCCTTTGGTATTGGAAAGCATCTGGCTGGGACTACGATACGAGTTAGTTGGAGTCGATATCGTTGCGGAACCATAATCGCTGTAAAGGTCAATAAACGAAGGATAAATGTATTTGCCCTTGCAATCCAACACTACGGCGTTTTTAGGGATAACTAAATTGTTGCCGATTTGCTCAATTTTCCCTTGACGGATTATCAATGTGGCATCCGTCAGAGTTGTTTTTGCGTCCTTGACAATAGTCGCATGCGTAAAAGCATAATAGCCTTGTCTTGGATCTGCCACGTCATTGACAGGATAGGTGGTCTGTGCCAGCATTGGAAAAACAAGAATTCCCAAAAGGACTGCACACACTAGGGTAATTCGTGATCTCATATTAGTTAATTGATGAATTTCGAAACTAGATAAAGGATATGGAAGGCTTAACCTGATTTATAGTTAATTGTTTTTTAAACGGATAAATTTTTTGTCATAATACCTGGCTATACATTTACACCATAAATGGCTTGAATCTGTGGAAATTTCCTCTCCAAATAAAAAAGCAGATTTGGTTAGAATAGCAGGTAATTCTACTCCCTCAGGTGTAGGTTTTTGTAAGAGCAAGAATCGAGCTTTTTGCTCTTTGGCGAATTGAAATGCTGTACCCGAACTAATTTCATCGGCCATTAAACGGGCGCTTTTACTAAAATGCATGTTGGGCAAAATAAGTAGCATTATAGCAATTTGAACAGGAAATTGAGCTTTGATTGGAATAGAAACATTGATTTGTTGATGAATCAAATAACTCAGGTATCCCGTGCCCATAAACAAGTACATAAACAATAGACTTAGGGTTCTTTTAGGAATACCTGTTTCATCCAAGGCCAAAGAAATCGGTAAAAAACTTAGGTAATAGCCAAGAACGATGATTCCTGCAATGCCTATAATAATGCTCCATGAATAGGGTTTAAGCTGTTTATTCCCCGTGCCAAATAAGAGTATCCATCCATTGGCTAACCAAAACAAAGGTTCTTTTAAAAACAAGTAAAACTGCTGACAAGCCTTCAACGCCGCATCCCAGATTCCCACCATAAGAGCTACATGTTTGGTGGCCCGGACCGTATTTCCTGGTGCTAAAATCACAATCGCTATACCTATCACCCAAACTGTACCTAGTAGCCAAAGTTCCGGTTCTATCTTTCTGTTTTTAATGATCTGGTAAAGCTGCAAACAGCCAAAAACCGCTGAAAAAAATATCATGGTCACCTCACTACTCCCAATTAAAAAAAACAAAACCAAGGGTAATATGATGGTTCTAACCCATCGAGAAGTAGCGTAATAGTATAAGTTAAAAAAGAGGATTACCAATTGGAAAGACAAGGGATAGAACAGCCCTGAAAACCAAAAATACCATTCATAGAATCCCGGAATGGTATACCAACCAATAGCTTGAAATAGGAGCGCAGCCCAAATAACTTGAGGATGCCAAATGGATTTTTGAAATAGGTTTTTAAATAAATAGAGTGCATTCGCTAATCCCAAGATGAGAATGAACCAAGTCCCCCATTTAAAATAGCTAAAATCTGGACTGAAAATTAAGGGATTTAGATGCAGAATGACGTTTCCAAAATATCTGCCGCTCCATCCTATATAATATTGATAGGCCCCGCCCAAGATTCCATATTCCTTTCCTACCCAGGCAAAACAAAAATCATCTGTGATGTTTGGCCCATTGGCGAGCGCCATAGTTCCCATCAAATATGCCATCATTCCCCAAAATACCAATGCCAGGAAAAGAAGGACAGTTTGTTTCATGCGAATAGGAATTAACAAAGGTGTTTTCAATGGTATATCCTGTAAAATTAGGCAGATGAGCCTACGAATCAAATCTTTAAATTCATAAATTAAAGCGTCACCAATAAATAATTAACTGGGGCTATCCCCAGAACAGCCATGAATAAATTTAAAAATATTAATATCTTGTACTTGGTTTCCTAAATATCTTTGTGGAAAATTTACTCCAAGGGAAACAAAAAGTAACAACAAATCCATGATTCACCGAATATTAGTTTTTTGCTGCCTTTTAAGTTTAAACTTTACAACAGAGTTATTTGCGCAGAAAATTGGTGATTTTGTATTCAATAAATTACCCCAAGACTATCACTTTTACCCAAGAGATGATAAAAACAAGGCAGATGTTCCTATCGTAGCAGATATCACCAATAAATCCGTAACCGCTGTTTCTGTTAAGGTATTTCGTAATGGGAATTTATTTAAGTATGCCAAAAGTGCCTTTTCAGGAATAAATCCCTACAAAAATGCTGTCAGCATTAATGCAGAGTTAGCAGAATATGATCTTGAAATATATCAGTTTATAGGTTTAGATTCCAATCTGGTAGTTCGAAGAAAGAACATCGTGGCAGGAGATGTATTCTTGGTAACTGGACAGTCCAACGCCTGGATTGGACCTATGGACGACAAAGTTTATCAAGGGGAATACCTGCGTTCCTTTGGAGCTATTCAACCTCCAGATAATTACGGTCCTTATAAATTATCGGATACCTTGTGGTCATTAGCCTCCAATCAGGCTCGCGTGGGGCCTTGGGTTTCTGAAATTGCCAAAAACTTGATTGAGTCAGAAAAAATCCCGTTTTGTTTCATCAACTCAGCTGCGGGAGGCTCTGCCATAGACTTCCATCTCATATTAGATGGAGATTTAAAATCCCCATATGGGGGAAACATCATGCTTTATAAGGCATTGAAAGCGGGTGTAATCGATAAGGTACAGGCTATTATTTACCGCCAAGGTGAAGCTGAATCCACTTTACCAGCAGGAAGTCCATTTGACTGGTGGTGGAAATTTGATCAATTAAAGACCAAATACAAAAAATACTTCCCGAGTGCTAAATATGTTTTCTGTCCGCAAAACAATGTATATGAATTCCAATATTCTCCAGCAGCCTTAGTCAGAGAAAACCAAAGAGCCCAATACACAAATGACCCTTACGTCAAATCATTTGCCACGGTTGGAACAAAACAATTTGACGGACTGCACTATGGAAATGATGGATATAGGCAAAGTGGATTCGAGTTATTTAGAATCATTTCTTCTGAAATCTACAAACGTACCTGGGACAAGCAAATTTACAGCCCTAACATAGTCAAGGCCTATTTCAAGTCGAAAAATGAAACTCGCAAATTGTACTTAGAATTTGAACCTGGACAAATCATGGTTGTACCCAACGATACCACGGTTATTGACCCCACAGGAAAGAGCCAAAAACGCATCATGAAAGACAATTTCTTTTATGACGGAATCAATGCGGTAAGTGCCGCTAAATACATTGACAATATTGAAGTAGAGGGCAATAAGGTCATCTTAAATTTGAATCAGGAATATCCTAGCGATATCATCAGCTATTTACCTGATTACTTCCGTGAATTTTACGCATTTAATAAGGCCCCATTCCCTGGTCCCTTTATTAGAAACAAAGCTGGGATGAGAGCCTTTGCCTTTTCGAGCATTCCTATTGTTCGTCTAGATCAAAATTTTGATTTTAGTATAGGGCCTAATCCAGCGGTGGATAAAATCACCATTCGCTGGCAAAACATGTCGACTGGTAACATAAAAATTTACGACATGAAAGGAAATGTCGTATATGAGGATAGTTATTTGGCAGTCTTTTTCAAGGATATTGATACCTCCAAACTGCCTGCTGCTAATTACTTTTTAAGTACAACAGGACTTGATGGCACGTCGATCACCAAGCGTCTAGCAATAGTCAAATAGTCGTTTATTGTATTTCATTTTCATCATCGATGAAAAAGCAATAATCATGTCGCCGCATTCCTATTTTGGGGTAATATTCAATCGCCGCTGGAGCAGCCAGCAGTATTAACTTGGCTCTTGGGTACATGTTTTTCACTTTCTTTAAAAGCAATTTACCAATTCCCTGATGTTGGTAGGCCTCATCAACTGCCAAATCGGCTAAATAAGTAGTATAGACGACATCAGTCATGCCTCTGGCTAAGCCCACTAATTTCTCTCCTTCATAAGCACCAACATAAACATTAGCATTTTCCAGCATGGTTTGCATAGCTGCCACATCGTGTAAGGGTCTTCGTTGACCCAAGGTTGATTTTTCTAAAATTTCTATAAATTCCTCAACTCGCAACGATGGATTTTCTTTCAGGGTAATGACCATATCATCAATATTTGTAGCGCTAAGGAATAAATTTAAAGAAATTGGGCATTTTATTAAATTATTAAAAAACAGATTCAGGATTAATTTATTTAAAAATGCTCGTAAATTGTTTTTTCAAAACCTTCTACTATGAAAATTCATTTCTCTAAAAGCCTGTGCCTCGGCATAGTATGTTCCTTTGTATTTAGCTTGGAAAGTATAGCACAAGGGACCATTAAATTACAACAAGATTTACAGAAAAAAAGAGTCCGTCTTCCCAATGGCTGGAAACTATCTCCTCATGGAAAATCTTTGCCCTTAGGTGATTTACCCTTAAATCTAGCCGTTTCGGCCAATAAACAATGGATGGTGGCTACCAATAATGGCCAAAGTGTCCAAAGTTTACAATTAATCGATACTCAAACAAACGAAGTAGTTCATAGCTTAGAGGTCGCTAAATCATGGTACGGCCTAGCCATTTCTTCCGATAATAAGACCGTTTATGCTTCAGGAGGTAATGATAACAAAGTACTACGTTTTGAGATTTCCAATAGGCAGTTAGTTGCCAAAGGCTCTATTTCATTGACCGATAAAGCCAAGGATATTATTTCTCCGACTGGAATGGCTTTAGATGATGAGCGGGGGATTTTATATGTGGTTTCCAAGGACAACAATAAACTCTATTTGGTTGATGTTCGCCAAAATAAAGTCAATGACTCCTTTGCTTTACCTGCTGAAGGATTTACCTGCGTTTTAACACCCAATAGAGATAAATTATACATTTCCATATGGGGAGGGGCTAAAATCTTACCTTTCAACTGTACTACAAAGAGTTTTGACCAAGCCATTCCTGTAGGAGATCACCCAAATGAGCTTTTGTTAACTAAAGACGGCAAAACCTTATTTGTGGCCAATGCCAACGATAATTCCGTTTCGGTAATCAATACTCAAACGAATAAGGTTATTGAAGTACTAAATGCGGCTTTATTTCCCAATGCTCTAGAAGGTTCTTCTACCAATGGTCTAGCTCTTTCGGAAGATGAAGAGCGTTTATACATTTCTAATGCCGACAATAATTGCCTAGCAGTTTTTGAAGTAGAAAACCCTGGAAAGTCTAAATCTCTGGGATTTGTTCCCGTGGGCTGGTATCCTACCGCCATCAAAGTAGTGGGAAAAACAGTGTATGTGGCCAATGGTAAAGGGTTTTCTTCTTTTGCCAACCCCAAAGGCCCTAATCCGCTGGCTAAGATTCAAAAGGTTACCTACCAACAAGCTGACAATGAAAAAAAGGCTAAGGTGGAGTACATTGGAGGTTTAATGAAAGGTACGCTTTCTTTATTTCCTGAACCTACTTCATTAGAACTAGGCGTTTTATCTAAGGCAGTCTATACCAATACGCCTTATAACAAGCAAATTGAACTAGAGGCTAAAGGAGAAAAGGGGAATCCAATACCTACTAAGGTAGGCGGAAAGTCTCCCATCAAATATGTCTTTTATATCCTAAAAGAGAATCGTACTTATGATCAGGTTTTAGCGGACGTAAAAGGCGGAAACGGCGATTTATCCTTGCTTTTATTTGGAGAAAAAGTAACTCCAAACCAACATAAATTAGTGAAGGATTTTGTCCTCTTAGACAATTTTTATGTGGATGGAGAAGTAAGTTCAGATGGACACAATTGGTCCACCTCTGCCCACGCCACTGACTACTTAGAGAAAACTTGGCCAACGGGTTATGGTGGAAGAGGAGGCAAATATGATGGTGAAGGAAATAGAGCCATTGCCAATCCTAAAAACGGATTTATCTGGGACTATTGTAAAAGAGCTGGGGTTTCGTATCGTACCTATGGTGAATTCGCCGATGATTTTAAACCGAATATTCCTTCCATTGAAGGCCATTTTTGTCCTGATTTCCCTTCCTTCGACCAAAAAATCATGGATACTTTGCGCTTTAATCGTTGGAAAAAAGATTTCGATGCCTTGTTAGCTAAAAATCAAGTGCCTCAATTTAATTCTTTGAGATTCCCTAATGACCACACAGAGGGCCAAAGGATTGGGTCTTATTCTCCTACTGCTTTTGTAGCAGAAAATGACTATGCCATTGGCTTATTTGTGGAACATCTTTCTAAATCAAAAATCTGGAAAGAAACTGCCATTTTCATCGTAGAAGATGATGCCCAAAATGGATCTGACCACGTAGACGCGCACCGCACCACGGCTTATGTGGCTGGTGGTTTTGTAAAAAGAGGCTATGTAGACCATACCCCTTATTCTACTTCCTCCATGTTAAGAACCATGGAATTAATTCTTGGAATTCCTCCTATGAGCCAATACGATGCAGCGGCCACTCCTATGTACAAGTGTTTTAGCTCCAAAGCGGATCTAAGACCATTTACTCATATCCCGCCACAAGTGGATATTTTCGAGAAAAACACCGTAGAAAATGCAAGTTCACGATTAAGCGAAAAACTAGATTTCTCCAAAGAGGATGCGATTCCTGATTTGGTCTTAAATCAAATTATCTGGAAATCTGTCAAAGGTGAAAACTCTGAAATGCCCGCACCCCACAGAGCTGCTATTTTACATACGAATGAAGAAGATGAAGATTAAGAGATTTAAAATAATCTCCTTTTTAATCACTACTTCAATTTTTCCAGTGGTATCACTCAAGGCACAACTTGCTTTGAGTGATACTTTACAAAATATTGTAGTTAGTGCAAGCAGAAATAATCAAGTAGCATTGAAAGTACCCTATTCCACTCAAGTTTGGACAGATTCTACCTTGAAGCAAAAAAAAGCAAGGAGTACTCCTGAATTGATGATGAACATGCCAGGTATTTTCCTCCAAAAAACGAATCATGGTGGAGGCTCATTATTTGTAAGAGGACTCACAGGGAACCAGACCTTGCTCATGCTTGACGGTATTCGATTTAATAATTCTACCTTCCGATATGGACCCAATCAATACCTCAATACAATAGACCCTTACATGTTAGAAAAAGTGGAAAGCGTCATGGGGTCGGGTGCAGTCCAATACGGATCTGATGCCCTAACTGGGGTAGTCCATCTGTATAGTCAAAAGCCACAATTTAGCCTGAATCCTACATGGCAAATAGGCCTACAAAAGCGCTGGGGGAGCAATGACATGGAGAACACTTACCAAGGCAAGGTTCAATACAGTCAAAAAAATTGGGGACTTTTGGTGGCTGGTTCATCTAAAAAATTCGGAGATTTAATTCGCGGAAATCAATTGGGTGCACAAAGTCCTAGCGGCTATCAGGAATCCACTTCTCAATTAAAATTTAGACATCAAATAGGCCAAAATTTTGAATGGGAATTAGGTTATCAAGGTATTAACCAACAACATGTACCTGTCTATCATAAAATAGTACTGGAGAATTTTGCCATCCATGAGATGGAAAAACAACAGTACGAAAGGGTACATTGGAGAGGAATAGCCAGCACTAACAAATCTTGGGCAAAAAAAATAACAGGTACTTGGGCATTCCAAACCAGCTTGGAAAATAGAAGAGCTCAGAAAAATGGTAGTTCGACTTTACGAATCGAGTCCGATCAAGTCAATACACAAAGTGCCAGCGTAGAAATATCCAGTCAATGGACTAAACATTGGTCTTCCACCTCTGGTTTTGAAATGTACAACGACTGGGTAGGCAGCTCGAGAACTGATATACAACAGAATACTCAAAAAATAACCGCATTAAGAGGCTTATACCCAGACCAATCGAAGTATGCGCAGAGCTCCCTTTTTAGCTTGCATCATATTCAAATCCCCAACTATCAAATAGAACTTGGATTAAGATGGCATCAAGTAAAAGCCACTTTACCCGATACCACGCTAGGCTTAAGCATTGTTTCCAATCAAGCGCTAGTTTATACAGCTGGAATTAGCCGATTTATTTCTTCCAATTCTACGGTTTATATTTCGAGTAGCTCTGGCTTTCGCTCGCCTAATTTAGATGATTTGGGAAGCCTAGGTATTGTAGATTTTCGATATGAAAAACCCGCATATCAGCTGAAACCTGAGTATTCATTGAATGTGGAACTAGGCTACAAATTTGAAAATGGACGATTCAGAGAGCAAATTAGCCTGTTTAGAACTAGCTTAAGCAATTTGATTACACGAGTAAAAACCAGTGAAATTATTCAAGGATATCCCGTGTATGAAAAAAGAAATGTTGAAGAAAGTTACCTAACAGGAGGAGAATGGTCTGGGTTATACCGCATTAATACGCGAAGTGCCTTGCAAGGTCAGCTGTCTTATGTATTTGGACAAAATGTTACGCAAAATGAGCCTATGCGCCGTATTCCCCCATTACACGGGTCTGTGCAGTACTTTCTCCAAATAGGTAGATTTACTACTCAAATTGAACATGTTTTTGCCTTAAGTCAGGACCGATTGAGCGCAGGTGATAAATCGGACAATCGAATGAACCCAAGCGGAACCGCAGGTTGGGGAGTGCTTAACGTACAAACTACCTATGCGCGAAAATATTGGCAGATTAGTCTACAACTTCAAAACTTGGGAGATGTGGACTACCGCATGCACGGCTCGGGAATCAATGGTGTTGGAAGAAGTATTTGGGGGCAATTTCAAATCAATCTTTAGCAGGAAGAATTAAGAATGTAGATTAATTAATAGCAAAAATTCTACATTCTTAATTCCACTTTTTCTACAATATTCTCAATTGCTTCCCTTTAGCAATGTTTATTTCTTGAGATTTACCATTAAAAATCAAAGTTGTCTTACCTCCTGGCACTCCTTTGATTTGTAGGCTCACTACACGACCGTTTTTCCAAGCCATATCAATTTCAAATCCTCCTCTGGCCTTTAGGCCCTTGACCTCCCCTTCTTTTTTCCATTCATCTGATACAGCAGGCAGAAGGTAAATTTTATTCATATCGGACTGAACCAACATTTCTGCAACGGCAGCAGCTCCACCAAAATTACCATCAATCTGGAAAGGGGGATGCGCATCAAATAAGTTTGGATAGGTTCCTCCTCCTCTTCTATATTCAATCTTAACCCCATCTGGCTCTACATATTTCAATAATTCACGGTACATTTTGTAGGCATGATTGCCATCTTTTAATCGGGCCCACAAGTTAATTCTCCAACCCTTAGACCAACCGGTTGTCTCATCTCCCTTTATTTCCAAGGTCTTTTTAGCAGCATCAGTCAATCTAGGAGTATTCTCCACAGTCAAATGTGTACCAGGGTATAAACCAAATAAATGGCTCTGATGTCTATGAGTAGGTTCTACATCTTCCCAATCAAAATACCATTCTTGTAAATTCCCCTTTTTGCCCACTTGGTAAGGATATAATTTCTTCAGTGCATCTTGCAATTGCTGGCTGAATGCCGCATCCTTTTTTAAGATTTTATCTGCTTCAATTAAGTCGGCAAACAACTCCCTAATCATAGCTAAGTCTGCTGATCCACCATAAGCTGTCTCTCCATGATATCCCGTTGGGGTGATAAACCTATTTTCTGGGGATGTAGATGGTGAGGTAATTAAATTCCCCTTGGAGTCTGGCACCAACATCGCCAAGCAAAATTCTGCAGCTCCCCTCATCAAAGGATAAGCCTTTTCCTTTAGGAATTTTTCATCCATGGTAAAGCTGTAATGCTCCCACAGGTGAGTAGCAGCCCAGGCGCCACCCATATACCAGTTGGCCCAACTAGGAGAACCATTGCCAAAATCCCCCACAGGATTGGTCATTGCCCAAATATCAGAGTTATGATGAACAGTCCATCCTGGGGCATCATAGAATGTTTTTGCTGTAATCTTCCCCGTTTTCTCTAAGTTTTCAATAAAGCTCAAAAACGGAGCATGCATTTCAGATAAATTGGTGTTTTCTGCCAACCAATAGTTCTCTTCTGCATTAATGTTCATGGTATAATTACTACTCCAAGGTGGTTGAATGTGTGGATTCCAAAGACCTTGCAAATTAGCAGGAACACCTAAGGTACGTGAACTAGAAATCAATAAATATCGACCAAATTGAAAGTATAAAGTTTCCAAATAAGGGTCTTTCTCTCCTTTGGCATACCTTCTCAATCGATCGTCAGTAGGCAATTCGGGAGCTCTTTCTCCTCCTAATCGTAATGAAACTCGCTTAAAGAACTGCTGATAATCTTGAATGTGTCTAGCGCGCATCTCCACTACGGTTCGGCGACTGGCCAACTGTAATTGTTCTTGAGCGATGGCATCATCATTTAAACCTTGACTATTGGGATTTTTATCAAATCCATTGAAGCTGGTGGCCAAAGAAACCAAAATGGTTGCCTCTGTAGCATTGGCTAAACTAACCGTACTATCTGTTCTGCTAACTTGTCCATCTGTCGACTGCAACAATACATCAGCGGAAAAGCGGGTACCCTGATTTTCTTTAAAAATGATAGGATTGCCTTTTTTACGCACATAATTAGGCTCAGCCCTAACGGGAGCCACCCCTTGAAAATGCAAATGATTGATAGTGGATTTAGATTTATACTTCAATTGGGAACCAAATCGTACATTAAAATTCAATCCTTTGGGTTGAGAACTTTTCAGATGAATCACCAAGATTTTGTCAGGATGGGAAACAAAATACTCCCTCGAAATAGTTTGGTCTCCCGCATCATATTTCACGGAAGCAATGGCCTTATCTAAATCCAATTCACGGTAATAATTTTTAACTGGTCCCGACTTGAAATCGATGTATAAATCTCCAAGTGGAGCATAAGACTCCGAGAATTTACCTTGAAGTTTACGTACCAAAGAATCGGCCAATTTATAATTTTCATTTTTTAGCGCTTCTCTAACAGCTGGTAAATGTTTGTAAGCTTGTGGATTCATGTATGGATCCATCGGCTCACCAGACCAAAGTGTGATATCATTCAAATGAATTTTGTCAGTCTCGGTTCCCCCATAAACAGTAGCACCCACACGACCATTTCCTAATACCAAAGCTTCTTCAAAGTATTGAGCTGGTTTATTATACCAAAGTTTCAGTTTTTCATACGTAGGCTTTTTGGCAGGTTCAGAGGCAATTGGATTAAATTGTACGCCTAAGAATAATATGGCAACTAAACTAAATTTTTTCATGGATGGGATTATACTTTATATTGGGCATTTACTCGTTGAACCACTGCTTTCATCTTTTCTAAACCTGTCTTGGCTACTACCAGCGGATCTTGGGCATAAAGTTGTTTATTGAACAACTCCAATGAAAGTACCACGGGCTGTGCACTAGGTTTTAGGGCATGAACTATTTTATCAATGGGAGCTTCCCCATCCCCAGCATAAATCCTGTCGGCATCTTTGATTTGATCCGGTTTAATACTAGTTACATAGTCATTGATATGAAAAACCTCAATGGAGTTTTCCCCTACTAAATGCAGGCTTTCATGACTCGAACCCCCTTTATATATATGAAAAACATCCAATAAAAGTTTGGCTTTAGGATGTCCACTTTCTGCTGCCACAAACAGTACATCGGCTACCCGATGTAAATTTTTGGAGTGCCCCCACATCTCTAGCTGAGGTATTACCCCCATTTGATCTCCCAGTTCCAATATGGTTCTGTATCGTTCAGCCGCCGCTTTTAGGTTTAAACCTGGCTCGGCTGTGGCGCCCATCGGAGGGGCAGCGGTACGTTTACAACCTAACTCCGCTAACATTCCCATTTCTCTTTTAAGCTGTTCGATTCCTTTATTTCTAACAGATGAATCATCTACGATCCATTGCGCAAAGCCTATAGCATTTTCAATTGTAAGCCCCAAATCGGAGATTTTCTTTTTGGCCTCTTGGATACTTCCCCCAGAAGCTAAATATTTTTCGAGGGTGGGAACCCAAATCTCCACTGAGCGAAATCCTGCTTGAGAAGCTACTTCTAACTCTTTAATAAAACCCAAATTCTGCCCCATGATGGTGCTTAGGTTCAAACTCAATCGGAAAGTATTTTTGGATGGTTTGTTCATTTGGGCTTGTGCCATTTCTGGAACCAGGGCCATTCCAGCAGTTGCTCCGGAGGCCTTTAATAAATCCCTTCGACTCATTTTCATAGTAAAAGCTAGTTTAAATCAGTTTACTTGTTATCCATTGCAGTCAAAATTCGCAATTTTCGGGTAGATTTGTCAACTTTTGAAAAGTTGACAAATCTAAGCAAAATCTATCTTACAACCACATAAAAAAAAGACCCCAACTTTCGTCAGGGTCTTTCTAATCATTGAAGTGGTAGAGCCCGGAACCATACCTCATCTACATTTTCACTAAAATTGCATTGATTATCAAATAGTTATATCGAATCAATCCAATTTCATATTTTTAATTCATGGATTTTTTCCACGATTTAGTGGAAAAATGTCACTACATTTGACCTTCAAACTCAACTACAAAATGAAACTAAGTTACATCTGTAAACCAGTTAAAGACACTAAGGATGTATATGTAATATTGAGATACCATTATCATTCAACACAAACAGATTTTAGTATTGGTATTAAGTGTGAAAAAAGGAATTGGACAAAGAACAAATTGTCTTCCCCAATCAAATCATCTGAACCAAATTTTATAGAGAAAAATGAAATTTTAAGAATATTCACTCAAAAGGTAGAACAAGTTATTTTCAACCTAAAATCAAATTCCTTGGAACCAACTGGTCAATTAGTTAAAAGGAATTTAAAGATTCTCGAAAGTAAAACTGTTTTAAAAACTCAGATTGAAAATTCTGTTAACTCATATTCGATTCAATTTTTGATGGATGAGTATCTGAAATCTATTAAACTGGGTAATCAGATTGCAGATTACAAATCGAACAAATATAGAATTGGTTTAATAAAGTCTTTTATTAATGATACCTACAAGGAAGAGTTGTTTATTCATGAAATAAATGAAGATTTTTGTCAATTGATGTTTGAATATCTTTTTAATAAAAAACTATCCAATTCAACAAGTGTAAAGGTTTATCATCAGTTAAAAATATTACTGAATTGGTCATTCAAAAGAAAGTATATTTCTCCACCAACTTTGAATTACAAACATAATCTAAATACAACTTATAAGGAGATTTTATCTTTAACACTAGACCAATTAAAAATATTATACACGTATAAGGGATTTGATTATGGTGAAACACTAGACGTTTCAAAATTCAAAAATTGGAATGGAAATGATTACCTGATTAAAGAACAAAAAATTATTTCAGTAAGAGATGAAAATAAAAAATTAAAAAGGAATAAAAAATTTGAAATTGAGACACAACCATTAGAGGGTGAATTTAATTTTTGGACAACATATGAAGTAGTAAAAGATATGTTTCTTTTCTCTTGTAGTTCTGGTTTGCGTTATAGTGATTTGGTAAGAATGAGAATTGAGAATTTCGACTTTGACAAAAAAGTTTTCCCAATAATTCAGAAAAAAACCCAAAAACCCGTAAATATTGTAGAAAATCCCCTTTCCAAATCAATTTTCCAAAAGTATTCAAAAGGGAGAACAAGTAAACAATTTCTATTTCCACTTAATTGTAAGTCAGATGAAAAATCAAGAGATAATTACAACACAAAATGCAACAAACATTTGAAAGAGATATTCAAGATACTTGAAATTTCAAAACCTGTAGTTGTTAGAAAAATAATTGGAAGAAATTCCCCCCAAGAGGTAAAACCTCCCCTATCATCTGTAATTTCATTTCACGTAGGAAGAAAAACCTATTCCACAATTGCAAATATGATAGGAATAGACCCATTCAGTTTATCTTCTCAAATGGGTCATCAAGGATTAGAAATGACTAGAAATTATGTTAAAGTGTATGATTCAAAACTCAAATCAATGTTTGATTTTATAGAGGAAGGGGTTTTAAATAATGAGGATACACCAAGGGATATTGAAGTTCAGAAACCATTAGATAACAAATTAGTAGAATCCAAGTTGAAAACCCTAAAATATTTTAAGGATAAAGGAGATATTTCTGATAAAATATATGAGATTAGAGTTAGTGAAATATTGAAGGAGAATGGATTGTAACTAATTAAATTCGATTATTAATCTCTTGAATTATATTTTTACACAAATCTTCAAAGTTGTAATTTTTATCTACAACAAATAATTTACAATCGTTTTCAATACATAACCTTAATTTTCTTTCATCTCTCTCAATATTCTTTTTTAATCCTTCTTCTCCTCCAAAATATTCAACTGGTATAAAATGTTGTTCTCCATGATACTCAATTCCAATATTATATTCAGGAAAGTATATATCTAACTTTTGTAACCCTAACCATTTTGGAGAACCTTGACTAACTACTTGATATTCAGAAAAATAGTTTTTCAATTTTTGAAATAAAATTGTTTCATTGGTAAATGTCCCAATTAAATTATACCCTTTTTCAATTCTAATTTGATTTTCAAAATTTCTTAGATTTTCCCGAAAATTTTGTAAGTAGTTTACTTTAAATTTCTTTAGATTAATTCTATAATTTTTCTCAAAGTTGTAATCTTTAAATTTAGTTTGATAAGAACTTATACTACTCTCATAATAAAAATCTAAGTCTAATTTGTATATATCTGTCTTTAAACTTCTGGATTCAAAAAGACTATTACTATTTAAAAAATCCTCCAAAATTGCAATTTTAAAGAAATCCGTTAAATCCTGAATATTTTTAATTTTTTGTGTGATTAGATTACAAATATCCGTCTGGGAAAATATTTTGTCTGATGTATTTGTGATTTTTACTATCTCCTGAAATCCTTTAATCTCTCTGTTAAATAATTTGTCTAGTAATTTTTCAACATTTAGAGACAATACTCCCTTGTATGTTAAATACAGATATACAAAAAAATTAAGTTCATTTTTTTCTTCAAGTGTTAATAATTTATCCTTGAATTTTAATCTACTTTTAAGAATGAAATAATAAACATTTATGTTACTTTGTAACAAAAAAGAATATCTGTCAATTAAATTTTTTAATACTATTGGGTCTGAGATTTTTCTGATGATTGACAAATAAATTGGTGATGAATGACAATCGATAAATTTTATATTTGAGGTTATTTTGTCCTCTTTTGGAACATATAATATATCAAAACCTCGAATGTCATTTTCTTGAGAGTAATAAAATTGAATAATTGGATAAATACTATATCCATTGAAAATGAATAAAAGTTCATCAAATTTAATTAACCAATACTCTGGTTTATCTTTTTCACCAAAGTCCTCATAATTTATTTTTCTTAATTTAAGTTTATCAAACATTTCAAATGAATCCGGATTTTCATTGAAATATTTTTGATGTAACTCTTTAAGATTAATGAAATCAAATTCTGTTTTATACCCCTCATCAATTAACTTAGATATAAGTTCTTTGTCATTAAGTTTGTCTTGGATATTTTTAGGGTAATGTTGATAATTAAGTTCTTTTTGTGATAAATTATTTATATCACTATCTTCCAAAATACTCCTATTTGAAGATTTTGATAAGACCTTTTTCAGATAATTATAGAGAAGGACAATATATTTACCACGTTCATATACAAATAAAAATAATACTAGTCCGATAATTAAAACCTCTTTCACTTTTTATTTTATTAATCTTATTTGATTGATACGAGAATTTGAGTGATTAATTATTAGTTAAAACAAAACTTGTTAAGACCTCAATATTATTCTGGATGTTTTAATGTTTTTTAAATATCCTATCATTCCCCAAACTTACATTATTGTTAAAATTCATTACTCTTTTTAGTTTTATTCAAACTTAAGTTCTTTTAGTTTTTCAACTAAAGGAATAATATCGTTAATGTTTTTTACTTTAAATCGGAATGAATTAATATTTCCAACATTAAATGTTAATATCCAATAGTTGTAGGAAAGTTCTTCTTTGGGAAATGTTCTCTTGGGGTCAACTTTTGAATTGAACAATGATACCTGTAAATCGTTTGTATTTAATACATATTCCGTATAGTTAGTTTCTACTTTTTTTACTTTTTCCAAAACAAAGTTTAAGAAATCATACAAACCAACAATTTCGTTTTGGTCTATAAAAGTATATCCGTCTCTTGATAATCCATTTGTTCGAAATTCCATACCATAAATATATAATCCATATGTCTTTAAATTGGATTTTAATGAAGTCACTTTTAGTTTTTTAAATTCGATGTATTCAATGTTTGATGGTTTAATTTCAAAAAAGTCTTCATATTCTTTATGGATTACCTCACCCTTAGAACTTAGTATGTTTTCAATTTTTGTTTTTAAATCGGAGTTCTTTTCATTTTGGGAAAAGGTGTAAAATGAAATAAGTGTCAATAGAAATGTAGAGAATAGATTTTTCATTTTCTTTCAATTTGTTAATAGTCAAGTTAAATAAAAAAAATAATCGGTTTCTTATTATTTATCTAAAGGGAAAGTTTTGTTTTAATTCAAAATAAAAATAGAAACACTAAAAGGAATAAATGACTTGACTTAAGAGACGAAATGTGTTATTTTTATATTGAAATATAAATCGAAACACTTTGGATATGAAAATCAAATACAATCGAACTTCAACAATCAATCAAGATGGTGAGAGATTCAAACTGGATAAAGAGTTATATGATTTAACCTTATTCGATAAAGGTGTTTCAGGTAAGATTCCATTTATGGAGAGAGAGAAAGGTAAAGTGTTGGTTGATTTAGTTTCTGAGGGAAAGGTGACAGAGTTGGTTGTTGAGGAACTTTCCCGTTTAGGTAGAAATACGGTGGATACTCTAACCACTTTGAAATGGTTGGATGATAATGGAGTTAATGTAGTAGTAAAGGGAATGGGTAATTTACAATCCAGAGTAAATGGACAAAAGAATCCTATTTGGAATCTGATTACATCTGTAATGAGTTCTCTATATGAATTGGAAAGAGAGAATATTATGGAAAGAACTGAGATGGGGAGAAAGATGTATGTGATTAATGGAGGTAAATTAGGTAGAAAAGTAGGGACGGTGGAGAATCGTAAAGAGTTCCTTCAAAAGGAAACTAATCAAAAGATAATATCCCTTATTGAAAAGGGTAAATCCGTAAGGGATATATCTTCAAGATTAGGTGTTTCATCCAGCACAGTTGTTAAAGTAAGGAAGTATCATCTCTCCTAAAAATTGTCACTTTTTAGGGAATACCCTTTTTAAGTAACATTAAGAAAACCCTATTAGTTTTACTGAAAGGGTTTAATACTCCAAATGATAAATGGATTAGATTGTATTTTTACTTTAACACTCATTTCTATTTTTTCATCTTCTTTCCATCTGATTTGTGTATCAAATCCTTGTTGATTAAATCCTTCAAGTTTATTCTTTTATTCTCTCCCAATCCATCTGATAAGTCAATAAACTTATCCAGCAACCTATCCAATACATCTGAATGTTCTAAACCCCATCGAGTATTAGTAATCATCCAATATACTCTGGTGAGTATATCCAATTTTCTTTGAAGAACATATGATTTTGGGTCTGGGGGTGTCTTAATAGGTTTTTGGTTAGGTTTCATAGGTTTCTCTTTAGTGTGGTAATTCATCTTCAAGTGTAATTTTTTTACCTCGTAATGAAAGTGTATATGGTGGTTACAAATTGAAAAAAGTTTTCTCTGATTACGTGAAATGGAGAATTTGAATTGATATGATTAGTTGCAATAAGGTATCATAAAGAGTATATCAAAGTGGATTAATTGTAGGTATTTCTATTTTTACTTTTAATCCTAAATCATCATAATAATCTTGAATATCAGATATTCTAAACCATTTCTTTCCATTGTATTTAATACCTGAAGGAAACTGGTTCTTTCTAATTCTTTTGTATAAGGTAAACTTTTTTACTCCTATCAATTTCTCTAATTCATCTAACTGAATGATTGGTTCTGTGAAAGTTATCATAGTAATAGATTTTAATGTTATTTAATTCTTTTGTTATAAATATTGAATTATATATTTATCGGTAACTAACTATCACACCCCCCGTAGTAAGTTTATTTTAATTTTATTTCCTATATGTTTTACAGTAGATGGGGTGTATTGGAATATCATTTGGAAACTTACAAAGACTACTCATATAGGAAATTTACCTGAACCAATCATCTTTTGAATGAAAGTATAGTAACATCCTCTCGTTTGAAGAATTCCTTACCTATATAAATATCAAGTCGTTTCCCCAAACGATAAAAAAAAGTGAAAAAAGTTAAAATATTTTTTAATTAACTTATTATCAGCTGATTACATGAAATAATTCGATAAATAGTAGTTTTATACTATTAGAACATACCTGAAAAATAGTGGAAAAATTAGTGGAAAAGTATACTTTAAAACAAAAAAACCCTTCAAACATTACGTATGAAGGGTTTATTGTTACATTGAAGTGGTAGAGCCCGGACTCGAACCGGGGACACACGGATTTTCAGTCCGATGCTCTACCAACTGAGCTACTCCACCTCAATTGCCCGATTGCTTTCGGGATTGCAAAAGTAGGAAGATTTTTTAAAAATGGCAATTGAGAATTTAAAAAAAATGGAAAAAGCTCGGAAAAGGCATTCTTCTTGCTGTCCCCAACTCTTTTCCCTATTTTTGAAATATGATCCTAAGAACAGAAAATCTGGTAAAAAAATATGGCCAACGTTTGGTCAATGACCACATTAGCTATCAGGTTTCCCAAGGGGAAATTGTCGGACTGCTGGGACCTAATGGTGCTGGAAAAACAACTTCCTTTTACATTGCCACTGGGCTAGTAAAACCCAATGAAGGAAAAGTTTGGTTGGATGATTTAGACGTAACTCCACTTCCCATGTACAAGCGTGCCCGCTTAGGAATTGGCTATTTAGCTCAAGAGGCCTCGGTTTTCAGAACACTCAGCGTGGAAGAAAATATTTTAGCGGTGCTGGAAATGACCTCGCTCAGTAAGAGAGAACAAAAAGAAAAGACGGAATTGCTATTGGAAGAATTTTCTCTGACTCATGTAAGAAAAAGCCTGGGGCAAGTCCTCTCAGGCGGCGAACGAAGACGTACGGAAATAGCCCGTGCATTAGCGGTAGACCCTAAATTTATATTATTGGATGAGCCCTTTGCAGGAGTAGACCCCATCGCGGTAGAAGAAATCCAAAGCATAGTCGCAAAACTAAAATACCGCAACATCGGTATTTTGATTACAGACCATAATGTGGATGAGACGCTTTCCATTACCGATCGTGCCTATTTATTATTTGAAGGTCGAATTCTAAAAGCTGGAACACCACAAGAATTAGCTGACGACGAACAAGTACGTCGACTCTACCTGGGCAAAAACTTTGAGCTCAGAAAAAAACAATAAATCACTAACCCGGAGAAGTTTACTGATGCTTCTTGAAATTATAGCCCAATACCCCACCAATCATAAGCGCATCTCCAAACCAAATTGTGCCTGATTATGAAAAAAGAAACTCTGGCTATTCACAGTAGCCACTTGACTGATGAAACGGCCGCTTCCATTGCTGCTCCCATTTTTCTAAGTACCACTTTTGAGCGTTCGGAAGATGGAAGCTATCCCAAAGGACATATGTATTCCAGAAATTCCAGCCCGAACAGGCAGGTTTTAGAAAACGCATTAGCTCAACTAGAAGGAGGAGAAATAGCCTTTGCTTTTAGTTCAGGCTTAGCTGCAGTGAATGCCGTATTTCAATGTTTACAATCAGGTGATCACGTATTAATGCCGCAAGTGGGATATTATGCTAGCTATAAATTAGCGGAAGAAATATACGGATCATGGGGACTGCAAGTATCGCAAGTTGATATGACCGACCTGCCAGCAGTGGAAAAGGCGATTCAAAAAAATACCCAACTGATTTGGGTGGAAACTCCAGCCAATCCCATGTTGAGTTTGAGTGACATTTCAGCTATCTGCCAAATCGCCAGCAAAAAAGGAATCAAAGTAGGGGTTGACAATACCCTGGCTAGCCCTATTTTACAGAGCCCCATCGCCTTGGGAGCTGATATGGTGATGCACGCTACCACCAAGTACATAGGCGGACATTCTGACATTCTTGGAGGCGCATTAATCCTTAAGGAAAATAACGACTGGGCAAAAAGAATACTGCGAGTGCAGATTTTAATGGGCGCCACGCCCAATCCGATGGATTGCTACCTTTTGGCTCGCGGCTTAAAAACCTTAGCTGTTCGAATGGCCCAACATAGCAAAAATGCCGCCATTTTGGCAGAAAAGTTAGAAAAACATCCTGCAGTGGAAAAAGTTCACTATCCGGGGTTGCCTAGTCACCCCCAATTTGAATTAGCTAAAAAACAAATGCCAAACGGACAAAGTGGCATGATTTCTATACAACTAAAAGCCCCTGAAAATGCTACCCAAAAATTCGCCTCAAGCCTTCAATTATTCCAACAGGCTACTAGTTTGGGGGGAGTTGAAAGCTTAATTGAGCACAGAAAGTCCATTGAGGGGCCACAAAGTAATACTCCAGGAAATTTATTGCGTCTGTCTATTGGATTAGAGCATGCGGACGACCTTTGGGCAGACTTAAGTGCGTCATTAGATAAATTATAAAAATAAAATGTTCGATTTTTAGAGCAAATAAGTAAATTGAGGGAATAGATGAATCCTCTATCCCATTATACATTAAATTCATGCTTCTTAGTTTAATCATCAGCTCATTTATTGGTTTTTCTACTCCAGAGCAAAGTAAGGATACTTTAAGTCATACTTCCGTAGATGTTATGGCAGTAGGGTCTAACAACACCATTAACCCATTTTGGATCAGAAGTTTACAATACGGAACAGTACCCGTTGCGAATCCAACGGGTATTATACGCCTGAGAACAGGCAAATGGTACAATCCTAAAAAAGATATCGACTGGACTTATCATATTGAAGGAACAGGATGGCTTGGTAAAGAATCGAAATTTCTACTTTCAGAAGCTTATGTGGGCGCCAAAAAGGGAAAATGGGAAATTTGGGCAGGTGCTAAGAGAGAAGTCATGGGATTAGGAGATACCACCATGACAGCCGGTTTTTTTATTTGGTCTGGCAATGCTTTACCCATGCCTAAAGTACACATCGGTACCCGAAATTACATGAATGTATTGAATGACTGGCTTGGGATAAACTTCCAATTTGCACACGGTTGGTTTGACAATCAAGGTGCCTTTGAGAATTCCTATTTGCACCAAAAATCGCTTTATTTCCGATTCGGTAAGCCCAGCTCTCAACTTAATCTTTTCCTAGGATATAACCATCAAGCCCAGTGGGGAGGAAAAAGAAAAGATGCTAAGGGTAGCTTGTATTATGATGCTTATCCATCTGATTTCGGTGCATTTACCCATGTTTTGTTGGGTACAGGAGAAGGTATTTTGCCAGATGATGATGAAAACAATAAGTATGCTAACCATTTAGGCAGTTTAGACCTAGGTTTTAAATACCAAAATAACGCACTCGAACTCTTAATCTATCGCCAAAACCCCTACGAGTCAGACCGTATTTGGTCATTGAACACCATTAATGATGGCCTAACAGGATTATCCATTAAATTAAAAGAAGCCAAAATCATAGATGGCTTCAACATAGAATATCTGTATTCGGGAAACCAGGGCAGTTACCAATCCTTCATAGGTGGCATTTTACACAAAACTGACTCCGATTACCCTAACATAGTTAATTACTTTAATGTGAGAGGTAGAGATGGCTGGAATTACATGGGAAGGGGATTAGGAACACCCATCATCATCATGGATCAGGAAAGCCAACAAGGCGGAGGTTTGTCCTTTGCATATAATGCAGTTAGATCCATTCACCTTGGTATCAAAGGCACTTTGCCTCAATCCATCAAATGGATGGCAAGAATTGCCTCCACTTCGTATGATTATCCTTTAATCCCACCGCGCAGTCCAGACAACTATTTACATCAAATGTCTGCTTCTATCATGCTTCAAAAACAAATTCAACAAAAACTTGGTGTCTCACTCCAAGTGGCTTTGGATGATGGTGAGCGAACAAAAAATAGTTTGGGAGCGATGGTAAGGCTAAAATACAGGCTACAATAATACCATTAGCCCATTATAGGACCATAAGCCTTTAAATAAATACCCCTGTCGTTCCTAGTATTATTTGGAGGAATTACCTTATTTTTAGGGTCAATTGCTAATTATATCATGCTCAGAACTAGAAATCCTTTCCTTCCCAGTAACTCTAAATTCCTATTACTGGCTATGTTGGTTTTCAGTTTTCATTTCACATGGGGAATGAAAGACACCACCACTCACGCTAGAGTGGAAGCACAAATACTTACCTCAGATGCGGGTATTACTCCATTTTGGATGAGAAGTTTGCAATATGGACAAGTACCGGTAGAAAACACGGGAGGTGTCTTAAAAGCTTGGTACGGCAAGAATTACCAATTAAAGAAAAAATATGATTGGAAGTACGAGGTAGAAGGAACCGCTTGGGCTGGCAAGCAAAATGATTTTTGGCTGACACAAGCTTATGTCAGTGGTAGAAGAGGGAAATGGGAGCTTTGGGCAGGAAGAAGAAAAGAAGTATATGGATTAGGCGATACCACGTTAACAGGAGGCTTTTATGCCTGGTCAGGCAATGCAGTACCCATTCCTAAGATTCAATTGGGAACACGAGATTACCTCAACTTTGCCAAGGGCTGGTTAGGTATTCACATGACATTCTCGCATGGCTGGTTAGATAATCAAGGCCCTGTAATCAATGCTTTTTTGCATCAAAAAAGCCTATATGGTCGAATTGGAAAGCCTACTAGCTTAATAAATTTATTCGCTGGCCTAAATCATCAAGTTTTTTGGGGAGGAGAAGCCAAAGTAAAAATGGGAGGAGAATATGACGTTTATCCCAGTGGTTTAAATACTTATTTTTATGTGGTCACGGTATTAAAAAACCGAGAAATCATCAAAATTGATCCCAATGCAAATAACGATGACGCTGGATATCAATTTGGAAACCATTTAGGATCTGTAGATGTTGCAGTTAAGTTTCAACCGAATTGGGCAGAAATCTTTTTATATCGTCAATCCATGTATGAAACGGGAAGAATTTTTGCCTTAACTCAAATTAATGATGGGCTTACCGGAATTTCCATTAAAAATAAATTGGGTGGATTTATTGATAAAATAACCTTAGAATATCTCTATACAGCAAATCAAGGGAATTACACCTCAGGGATAGCTGAGTTTTTTAAAATTAAAGATCCACACCAAATAGAAATAGAATCGTATTTTAATAATGGGGGTCGAGGAAGCTACCAGTATTGGGGAAAGGGGATTGGCACACCAATCATAGTTCTTGACAAAGAAAGTCAGCAAGGTGGGGGATTAAATTATACTTTGAATGCTGTTAAATCAATTTATTTTGGAATCTCAGGGCAATTATCAAACTCTTTGCAATGGAAATGTAAATTATCAAATTCCTTTTATGGAATTCCAAGAAACCATTTATCTCCACGATTATTAGATGCTGACTTCATTTCTCAATTCTCAGGCCTGATTTCTATTCAAAATAAATTTTCTAAACAATTTAGCGGGGGCATTCAAATTGGTTTTGATCAAGGCCAGCGTATTAAAAATACGATAGGAATTGGAGTTGGATTTAAATATATTTTATTCTGATGTAGCACACTATTTATAAGGCATATTTTTAATGAATCCCCAATTGTGACCTATTGCAAGTATGTAAATGCTCCCTTTCCCCGACATTCAAAACTGCAAATATGGGTTTTTAAATATTTTCCACTTACATCTTATAAAATGTACCTTATTCAATAGAGTGTTTATAGCGAAAATCTCTAGTAGTTCTACTACTTTCTTGCTGATTCAAAATTGAAACAATCTGTGTTTTTATAAATCGTATCTTCTTTATATGCATTTTAAAATCAATAAAGTTTTATGTTAAATTTTAATATATCTGTAAATTAGGAACACCTACACCCGTATTCTTTGACCATAGCCGAATCGACATATTTATAGATTAGTGAAAAACTTTTAAGTACAATTGGCCAGAATAAGCTATTATGCATTTTTCGAAAAAGATTGAAAAGTTTTAATTAAACCATCTTTAGAAGAAACTGGCAATTGCTTAGCTAATGCTAATTTGATCTTGGAATTACTGACAATATAGTTCTTTGTAAGTTTATGCAAACTTTCTGAGTTTAATGGTAATTTTAATAAATTACCAACAAATGCAAGCAACTTTATGAAGTTCTTATTTATATTAAGAATTCTTGCTTTCTTTCCATTTGATTCGGCAATAATTTTAATTATATCATTCGTAGATAATGGAACATCATCTGCTACATTATAGATTCCTGATGGGATATTTTCTCTGTCCATTAATTCCTTAATTATAAAACAAAGATTTTCGATAGATAGGTATGATCTAGAGTTTTCAAATAACCCTAACGGCCAAGGTAAGCCTTTAGATACTAATGCGTAGAGTAAATTAAGATTCCCTTTATTCCCTGGGCCATGAATCATACAAGGGCGTAATATATAAACTCTTTTTCCTTGAGGAATTGAATTTGAAAGTATGTACTGCTCTGCCAATAATTTACTCTTTCCATAATGAGTAATTGGATTTGGAATAACTTCTTCAGACAATTCACCATAAACATCATCAGCAACAGCTTTAACAGAGCTTAAAGTTATGAATACTCTTGCTTTTGAAACTAAGAAGGAATCAAATACCCTTTTTGTCAATTCCGTATTTACTTTATAATATTCATCAGGAGACGAAACATTTTTTAAATCATGAGCTTTGCCTGCCAGATGAATAACAACCTGCCCTTCAATTTTATTTAAAGTTTCTCTTTTAGCTATTATAATTGTCTTTTTATCTTGGAAAAATTCAACTATATATTTTCCAACAAAACCTGAAGCACCAGTTAAATAAATCCTCATATATAAGAAAGTATTGATTCCGCCATTGCATTATTGATTTTACTTCGTCTAAATCTTTCCACAAATTCTGAACGATTAATAATTGAATTTGACTTGCTATTTTTTAAATATTCAACTAATTGAATTGCATCACATGGATTAAAAACAAAGCTATGTGATACTTCGTTTTTAATAAAATGTGCGGAAAAACCCGCAACACCAGCAATAATTGGTTTATTAAATGTAGCTAATTCGAAAATCTTTGAAGGCAATACTTTTCTAAATGCTGGATAATCATTCAAATGAAGAAAAAGAAAATCCGATTTAAGATAAAAAGACTGTAGTTCATCCCTACTTACTGGATTGTTCAATATTACATTTGTTAAACCAAGATTTTTTATCTCCTCTTCCAGCAGTTTTTTCGCTCCACCGTCCCCAATAATCAAAAATTTAAAACTATTTCCTAGTATTTGTGCGGCACGAGGAATTATCCTGTGCAAGCCCTGCCCTTCACCAATATTTCCTGCATAAACAATTAATTTATGCAAATTTGAAACTTCATCAGAATGATTTGACTTATTCCCGGATATAAATTCCTCATCTATTCCATTTGGAAAATATGAATAATTTGGAGATTTAAAACTAAGAAAATAGTCTTTAAATCCACTAGAAATTAGATTTATATGTTTCGCATAATTAAATGTTTTGGCTTCTATAATTTTCAAAATTGGTATGATTATAATTTTTACCAACTTTAATTTAAAAATATCATTTATTGTATCCACAAATAAATCTCTTATGTCTAAATACAATGGCGCTTTACATTTTTTAGCAAGTTTATATCCTAAGTAAGCAGTAAATAATCGACTAGATGAAGCAAATACTAAATCTGCATTCTTTGATTGATTAAATTTCCAAACAGCATTGTAAAAATGCCAAAATGCAAATACTTGATCTAACATTCCACTTCTATGAGATGGGACAGCAATTCTATGAATCCTTAAATTATCAATTTCCTCATATTCTTGTGCTCCTACATAAAACGTACTGTATCTATTAGGTAGTGTAGTAAAGACATCCAAAACTATATTTTTATCTAGAGTTTGCTTTGCTAATTCAATTACTAGAGTAGAATTGCGGAATGATCCTGCACATATGTCTGGCTTAAAATAAAATGACAAATAAATAATTCTTTTCATAAAATAATTTGAAATTTAGCTTTAATAATCAGGGGACTTTTACCTGGTATTTGAATACATTTATTTTTGATACTTAATCCAAACTTATCGTGATAGGTAGATTTGTAAATTACAGCATCATGAGTTGATTCAAAACTTAATTTAACAATTATCTCTCCATTTTTAGATAACAAAAACCCCTGCTCTATTTTAGAAATTTCAATATCCGGATGAATAAAAAATCTTGAAACTATTTGATTGCCGATTCCACTTATGTGATCACTTATTTCAAGTAATTTGTTCGAATATTTAAATTCCCTTTTATGAATCGGAGAAGCCAATATTCTCTTATATCCATCGTGGCTTGCACTAAAACTCATTAAACCATCTTTAGGATAATTAATATTTATATCAAAAGGAGTCGCTCTATTTGCTACCCTAAAACCTGACCAAACCTCTGATGAATCTTGATTATCAATCTGAACTGTTGAATGAGCGGAAGTGCCACGTTGACGAAGTCTTTCTTTTGAAGTTCCATAAATACTTGTCCCTGAGTTTACGATAACTCTATGACCTTTAATTGAAAGTTCAAAAGATAAGGTATCAGCATGAGCATGACCAGGTAAATAGTCTGGCCCAATATTACCAATATCAGCAATTAAATGAAAATCATTATCCTTATATACAACAAACCCGCTTGATTTATGGTAAATGAATTTCGGCAAATCAAGTTTTGGTATTAAGATTCCCAAATCAAACGAATATTTAACTAGCTTACTGAATTGGGGTGCAATTCCATTGGCGCAATCATTGAAATGGGCTAATTCCTCATTATTGTAAATCATTGTTTGTAACCATCGCATACCTTTTTCAAACTTTTCTATAATTACTTCTTTGGGGAAATTAAAAGGTAATAGATCGGAAATACTTATTAAATCCAATAGGTCCTCCATCGCCAAGGAATGGTACATAGGACTTAACTCAAAATGCCCCCCATCTTCTAAAAATTGTTCATCTATTTGTTCATTTATAATACGAATTGCCGTTTTATATATGCTTGTTTCATTATCTAATTTAAAAAAAGCACATGCATACAATAAAGCTTTGGCGTTAATGAATAAATGATTCCCAAGTAAATGATATTCAGGTCTTGATTCAAGATATATGATTTGATTCCAAAGACTAATCTTTGCACATTCAGATAATAAATTTGTTTTCCAATGCCACTTTATCCAATTAATTATTCGTATCGAAGTTGGGTATGGTTCCCAACCAGTTCCAATGCCAAAATGATTACTTGCAATCCAATTTTCAATGATTTTGAATTGTAAGACTAAATGACTTTCTTCTGAATTATCTTGTAGTAAATATTCAAAATAATGTAAATTGTATTTCCATAATTTTGAAATACTAGGATTATCCCAACCGATTTCAACTAAATTATATAATTCGCTGAGAAAAATAAATGACTGATAATCTACCGTTATACCATTTCGGGGTATAAAGAAAACTTTTTGTTTACAAATTTGTGAACTAGGACATTTTTTTTGTTGAGTAATTGCCCTAGGAAAGAGATAAACTATTCTCCAATATATTTGCTTAAATTTTAAAAATTTAATTGTGTTATACAGTCTTAGTAATTTATTGAGCAAGATTAAGTTTGATTAATATTTCAACAATTCTCTCAGCTGATTTACCATCCCATAATTCTGGGACACCACATTTTTTCCAATTACCAGAAAATAGTTTTTCCATTGCTGGTTTAATTGCACTAGGATCAGTCCCAATCAATTCATTACTACCAATTTCAACGGTTTCTGGCCTTTCTGTATTATTACGAAGAGTTATACAGGGGATTCCCATCACAGTTGTCTCTTCCGATATACCTCCTGAATCAGTAATTACTGCTAAAGAATTTTCAACTAAATAATTAAATTCTAAATATCCTAAAGGATCTATAGTATGTAGTCGTCTATATTGAATTCCCAAACCAAATAAAATTTTTGCAGTCCTTGGGTGTACCGGAAAAATTAATGGAAGATTGTTGGAATTCTCTATAATTTCTGTAATTAATGACTTTAATTTCTCCTCCTCATCTACGTTCCCTGGTCTATGTAAAGTCATTACTATGTAACCTTTTTTTGAAAGGTTTAATTCGTCCCAAATTTTAGGCTTTTGAAATCGAGAACGATGCATTAAAAGTGTATCAATCATTGTATTCCCTACCCAGTATATTGAAATATCTGGTATGCCGCTTTTTCTCAAATTCTCACTTGCTTCAGGTGTAGTAGTGAAAAAATAATTAGTTATTGAATCAGTAACCAGTCGATTAATTTCTTCTGGCATTGTCCAATCATAGGATCTAATTCCAGCCTCTACGTGTGCAACAGGAATATGTAGTTTTTGAGCGACAATCGAGCACGCCATAGTTGAGGTTACATCACCCACTACTAGACATAAATCAGATTTACTCTCAAGTAACAACTTTTCATAGCCAATCATAATTGTCGCAGTTTGCTCTGACTGTGTCCCTCCACCTGCCCCTAGATTTACATGAGGCTGCGGAATTCGCAATTGCTCAAAGAAACTATCGGACATATTTTTATCATAGTGTTGGCCAGTATGAATAAGACGAAAATTTATATTTTGCCCTTCATTTTGAGCTTTTCTAATTGCATCAATAAGAGGTGCAATTTTCATAAAATTTGGGCGAGCCCCCGCAATTAAATCTATTTTCAATTTATTTAATAAAAATATACAATTAAAGATTTACCCAAGTACCAGTTTTTAGGCTTTCTACCGCCGCAAAGCTAGCTAAAGTTGTATTTACTAATTCACTCATAGGAATAATGGCATCTCCACCATTCTTTACGGATTCAATCAAAAGGTTAAATTGATTTTGATGCCCCTTGTCTTGACCTGAAGATTTAAAATTAAAATTATTAAATCCATATCCCTTCAATTTTCGCCAATTATCTAATATCAATGTTCGTTCTTGATGATAGACCTCTATCCTTTCTTTAGAATAAGCCTTTGACCCATTGGCAAAATAATTAATTACTGCATTTGTACCATTTTCATATTTCAAAAGGATGCTAGCATTATCAGTATTTTCTTCGGGCAGAGTTCCTAAGGCATTCATACAAACTGATTTCACCTTTGATCCTGATAAATAGGTGATAAGATCAATAAAATGACAAGCTTCTCCTATAATTCTTCCACCGCCAATTTCCATATCGTGAATCCATACTTTAGATTGAATAAAACCGGCATTCATTGTTGCTACAATATTCATTGGAGTATTTGATTTACCTAAGGCATTTCTCATTTCAAGAGCTAATGGAGCAAATCTCCTATTAAAACCTACAGTAATTGTTTTACCAGATGCGTTATATACTTCAATTACTTGTTTTAATTCTTCTTTATTTAATGCCAACGGTTTCTCAATAAATACATTTTTACCATTCTTTAGTGCCTCAATTGTAAGAGCAGCATGTGTGTTATGTCTTGTAGATATTATAACCAAATCTACCTGTTTGTCTTTAAAAATATTATCATTCTCCGTAGTGGAATTCGATATATTATATTTTTTTGCTAAAATAGTACCTTTTAAACCCGTCGAACTTGAAATGTATTTAAGTTTAGCAGAGTTCCTTTTTAAACAAGGTAAAATCATTGCAGACGTAAAATTTCCTGCACCAATAATTCCTACAACCCCTTCCCCTTTTTGAAATTTATTAGTATTAATCTGAATTGAATGACTGGGAGTATTTGAGTTATATGGATATACAATAATAGAAGCTATAGATTTACTAACCCTCATTTTAGAATATATTTTTTGGTAATCTTCCAATAATACTTTTTCTGTAATAAGAGGTTCAACACAAATAGCATTAGATGAAATTGCATGTAATATTGTTTCAAAATTTCTCTTCTCAGTCCATCGAACAAAGGCTAAAGGATAGTCTATTCCTTTTTGCTCATAGCCATAGTCATATCTACCAGGACCATAAGAACAGGAAACTTGAAAAGTCAATTCCTTTTCATAAAAATCAGCTCTCGAAATATCAAGTCCTACAACTCCAACTAAAATAATTCGCCCCCTTTTTCGAGACATTTTTGCAGATTGAGAAATGATTTCATTTGACTTATTTGAGGCAGTAATAATGACTGCATCTGAACCAATATTATTTGTTGCGTTATTTACATATGCCACTTGATCCACACCATCACTTGGATTTACTGCATCTATACCAAATTGTTTAGCTAATTCTACTTTTGTAGGTTCAAAATCAAATCCAATAACTTTACATCCATTGGCTTTTAAAAGCTGGGCTGTCATCAAACCAATTAAACCTAATCCAATAACTACAAAGGTTTCTCCAAATGTTGGATTCGCTAATCTTATTCCTTGTAAACCAATTGACCCAATTACAGTGAAAGTTGCAGCTTCATCCGAAACATTTTCAGGGATTTTAGCTACAAGATTTTTAGCTACGCAAACAAATTCCGCATGAGGACCATTAGAAGCAACTCTATCACCAATAGAGATATCATCTACTCCTTTACCAACTGCGACCACCTTGCCTACGTTACAATAACCTAAAGGCAAAGGCTCATTCAATTTATTTAAAACAGCATTTATTGTAGGTTTTAATCCTTCATTTTTCACTTTATTCAAAACTTCTTTTACTTTATCAGGCTGCTGCATTGCCTTTTGGAACAAATTCGATTTTCCAAATTCGACTAGCATACGTTCTGTACCTAAAGATACAAGACTTCTAGTTGTTTGAATTAATATATGATTAGGTTGAATAAAAGGCACAGGGACTTCTTCTAAATAAGTATTACCATTATTGAGATCCTGTATAATTTGTTTCATTCTTGAATATTCATAATCTATTTTACAAAACTTTTTTCGTCAACGAACTGGATAAACCAACTTTCAATTGCGAGTAATGCCCAAATGGAATAAGAAGCATCAATCTTGCCATTTTTATTGTCTAGAATTAATTGCCAAACTTTGTCAGCATCGAAAATACCTCTTTCTCTTAATTTTTCATGTGATAATCTTTCATTGATAATTTCTTGCAAATCATTAATAATCCATTTTCTGACTGGGGCTCCAAATCCAGTTTTTGGACGGTAAATAACATCACGAGGCAAATAACGTTCAGCTACCTTTTTAAGTATATACTTTGTTTCTTTACCTTTCATTTTTAATGATGTAGGCAAGGTTCTTGAAAATGCCACTAAATCTAGATCTAAATATGGTACACGAGCTTCTACTCCTGCGGCCATTCCTAATTTATCGGTGTAGTTTAGATTATGGTCAACTAAAAATGTTTTTAACTCCCAGTATAGCATACGATCAAGCTCACTAGTATCACAAAATAGATCTTTTTGCAAACTATAAAAATAATTGAATGGGTCATAACCTTCTACCTTTTTTTTCCACTCTTGTGTAAATAAAGAGGTTACAGTATTTTCCGGTAACCAAGCAAAATATCCTAACTGTCTGCGTAATGGAGTTAAATCAATATTTAAAGTCAATTTCTTTACTCGTCTGAATAATGGCAAATTGGAAGGTAATTTATTTGCGAAATATTTTATTATTCTAAAAATAAAATTAGGTACTAATTGAAAAAAAAATTCATAATTTAAGGCTTGATGTCTTCGGTAGCCAGAAAATAGATCGTCACCCGCTGCTCCACCTATTAAAACTTTAATATTTTTATCTCTCGCTATACTTGCAATTTTTAAAACATTTAAAGGTGCTGCATCTGCTTGCGGTTCGTCTAAATGCCAAATCATCTTATCGAACATACTAATTATATCAATTTCTGATTTAACAACTTTAAGGTCAACTTTCAGATAATCAGCAACTTTCTTTGCATACAATAAGTCATCAGTGAACCCCTCTATTTCTCCACTATTTTGTCCTAAATCAACGGTAAAGCATATAATTTCCATGTCAGGGTTAAGCTTACGTGCCATGGCAACCAATAAACTAGAATCTAATCCACCTGAAAGAAAAAAACCAATTGGTACATCAGAAAGCATTTGACGTTTAACTGCATTTAATAAATATTGTTCTAACTTATTTATATACTCTTCCTCATTATGAGATTTTATTATTAAAGGTTCATTCTGTAACTGAAAGTAATGAATGGGTTTAATATCAATTAATAATGAGATATTGAACTTAAGATAGGTACCTGGCAACAATTTCTTAACACCTTTAAAAGGAGTTGACTCTCCAGGTGACCATAAAAATGTTAAATAATTAAATAGTGATTGAGCCGAAATTTCTTTATTTATATTAAATGGTAGAAAAGACTTAATTTCTGAGCCAAACAAAAAAACTTCTTTATCTATATAATAGTAAAGCGGCTTAACACCAAATTGATCTCTAACTATTATAATTTCATTTAATTCCGTATCGAAAATAGCAAATGCAAAAATACCATTTAACTTTTTAAGAATATGTACACCATATTTAATATAACCATAAAGTACAGTTTCAGTATCACCAGAAGATTTAAATTCAAATTCATTAAGAAATTCAGCTCTTATTTCTTGATGGTTATAAATTTCCCCATTAAAAATAATTACATATCTTTCATCTGAAGAATACATTGGCTGATTACCATTTTCAGATAAATCCTGAATAGATAACCTTGTGTGTCCTAAAAATACATTGTTTTGAAAGTAGCTTCCAAAAGAATCTGGTCCACGATGTGAAATAAGTTTAAGAGCAGAATTATTTTTAAAAATGTCACTAAATCCTATAGCTCCAATTATTCCGCACATATAATTACGTGTTAATAATGACAAATTTTGAAATTAAAAAAATCAGTTTAATAACGTTTCACTCCAAACCGTTCTTTTAATATAATCAACATAGCTAATTATTATTCTAACCACCTTCTCTGAAACATTAGGCATTGAATAATCTGAAACTATCCTCAATGTTCTTTCTTCATTCCTTTTCTGTGATTCTAATGCTAATAAACCTTGTATTATTCTTGCAGGATTTAAACCTACCATCATAACTGAAGCCTCTTCCATCGCCTCAGGTCTTTCATGAGCTTGTCTAATATTTAATGCTGGGAAATTTAATATTGACGATTCTTCTGATATAGTGCCACTATCAGATAAAACTGCCTTTGCATTTATTTGTAAGGCGTTATAATCATTAAATCCTAATGGCTTTAAAAGTTGAATATTCTCATGTAATTTTATTCCTTTTTCATTAATTTTATTCCTTGTTCTTGGGTGCGTGCTTACGATAATTGGATGGTTAAATTTTTCTGCAATTAAATTTAAGCTAATTATTAAACCCTCGAAATTAGACTCATTATTTATATTTTCTTCTCTATGTGCTGAAACGACAAAATATTTATACTTTTGTATTTTTAACCTTGTTAAAACATCTGAATTATTAATAGAAGGCAAATAATGATTCAATACTTCAAACATAGGAGACCCGGTCTTGATTATTTTATCTGCTGATAATCCTTCTCTTAAAAGATATTCTCTAGCAATATCGCTATATGTCATATTTATATCCGAAATATGATCTACGATTTTTCGATTTGTTTCTTCGGGTACACGTTGATCAAAACATCTATTTCCAGCTTCCATATGAAAGATAGGTATGCGCCTTTTTTTTGCTGGTATTGCACACAAACAACTATTAGTATCTCCTAATACTAAAAATGCATCAGGTTTGACTTCCTCTAATAAAGGGTCAATTGTGATTAAAATTTTTCCAATTGTTTCAGTCGCTGTTGTACCCGCAGCATTCAAAAAATAATCTGGTTTACGAATTTGCAAGTCATCAAAGAAGATTTGATTCAATTCATAATCATAATTTTGACCAGTATGTATAATAATATGTTCAATTGCGTTTGAACTATCTAAAGCATGTATTACCCTAGCTAAACGTATAACTTCAGGTCGAGTACCTACTACGGTCATTACTTTTAATTGGTAATTCATTGTTGAATTTATTTACACATTTTCAAAAAAAGTGTCTGAATCATTTGAATCATAAAATTCGTTTATCCAAAATATTGTATATAGTTCCTCTTCGCCTATATTTTTAATGTTATGCGTATACCAAATCGGAATGTCTACATAGGCAGGTTCTTCTCCATATAAAAAATAATCAAAAATCTCGCTAGTTCCAATTTTTCTCAATTGGATCAATGCTTTACCTTTAATAACAGAAAATCTTTCTATTTTTCTTGTATGAAAGTGATTCCCTCTTGTTATACCTTTTGAGGTAGTAGAAAAAGAAACCTGACCACCAGACTCTAATCTTATAATTTCAACAAAATTTCCCTTTACATCAATGTTATTTTTATATTTAATGGGGAATTGTATTTTCAAATTTAAATAAGATCTAAAAGTATTAAATAAATTTATTTCAAACTGATTTTTCAAATCAGGTATTTGTCCGTTTTCTAAATATTTAGTTTTAAAATTAAGTAGAGTGTTTAGAATTTCAGAAACCTTTTTTGTATCAGTATGTTCAATTGTAATTTTACTATTAGTATCTGAGTCAAATATGTTAATTATTTTTTTAATTAGGTCGTTTATGTAAATAAGATTAAGGGTTGCATCCGTTTCAATTTTAGGAACCTCATTATTTATTAACTGATGACAAAATGTGGATACGACTGAATTATAAAATGGTACGCAAAAAGCACCAAATACATTTGGGATAATTAACCCTTGAAATTTACCAGTTGATAAATTAGCCCAATTTGCAAATAACTCCCTTGCCATTTTTTTGGAATTCCCAAATATATTACTTCTCTCCTCTTGTTTTGAGGAAGAAAAAATAACTTGCCCCTTGAACTCTGTTCTTTTAAAAGATTTAACTAATCTTTCGGCCAAACTCACATTTGTTTCATATATGGCACTTTCTTCACAATGTCTATTTATTCCTGCCAAATGAACTATAATATTACATTTTGATACAAACAAATCAAGATTAATATCTTCATTGAACCACTCTCTTTTAAATTCAATTAATTCAAATTTGCCACTATATAATTCTAGGGTACGACACAAATGCCATCCAATAAAACCATTTGAGCCTGTTACGCCAATCTTAATCATAATTAATACGAATAATTAATTGAATCAAATTCTCCCAAAATATCCTTTCGAATTATTGGTAGTTTCAATAACAACTGTTTCATTCCTTCTATATCTAAAATTGTTGTATTGTGAGAGTGATACTCATTAAAATTTGCAATATCAGGCATCCCCTCTGAAAAATATTGCTCATAGTTTAAATCTCTGTTATCAGCTGGAATTCTAAAATACTCACCAAGATCTTCAGCTTTGATCATGTCTTCTTTGTTTACTAATGTTTCGTATAGCTTTTCACCATGCCTAGTGCCGATAACTTTAATTACACTTGATGATTTATATAATTGTATTAAAGCTTGAGCCAAAGTACCAACAGTTGCTGATGGTGCTTTTTGAACAAATAAATCCCCCTGATTAGCAAACTCAAAAGCATAAAGTACCAAATTAACAGCATCTTCTAATGTCATCATAAAACGTGTCATGTTTGGATCAGTCAGTGTCAAAGCCTTATTACCCTTAATTTGATCAATAAATAATGGGATCACCGAACCACGAGATGCCATTACATTGCCATATCTTGTCCCACAAAATATAGTCCGTTTACTATCCAAGATTCTTGATTTAGCGACCATTACTTTTTCCATTAATGCTTTTGACATACCCATCGCATTAATTGGATAAGCAGCTTTATCTGTACTTAAAACTACTACTTTTTTCACTTCATAATCATGAGCAACAGTTAAAACATTGTCTGTTCCAATTATATTGGTCTTTACTGCTTCCATTGGAAAAAATTCACAAGAAGGAACTTGCTTTAATGCCGCAGCATGAAAAATATAATCAATGTCTTTAATTGCAGGCACTAGACTTTCTTTATCTCGAATATCCCCAATATAAAATTTAACTTTAGTATTATTTACCCTTTTACGCAAATCCTCTTGTTTTTTTTCATCTCTACTAAAAATTCTTATCTCTGAAAAATAATCAGTGTTTATGAAACGGTTTAAAACTGCGTTTCCAAATGAACCTGTTCCACCAGTAATTAATAATTTTGCGTTTTTAAACTTCATTTGATTTTCTGGTTAGTAATGAATGTATTTTTGATCCAACAGCACCCTCTCCATAATGTTTAATTGCTTTTTCTTTGGCATTTTCACCCATAATTTTTCTCTTATACTCAGGCAGATTGTAAAAGTTAATTATTCCCGTTGATAGTGCTGCAGCGCTATCATCTCTTGTAAAATATAGACAGTCGTAAAAATAAGGCGGTATAGATTCTAATTTGGTTGTAAGTATTGGTACTCCTGTGCTCATATATTCGAGTAGCTTTGATGGGAAAGAATACCTAGAAGAATCTAATTTAATTGGTCTTGGATTGATAAGTAAATCTGAAGAAATAAGAGTTTCCAATAAATTATTTGAATGTTTTACGCCTTCATAAATTATTCTATTATCATTTTTGGAAGCCAAAATAACATCATTTATTAATTCCCCTTTACCCAAAATATGAAACCTAAGATTATCTAAATTTATAGCAGAGATTGCTTTCAATAAAATATCAACCCCATTATTTTTGTTTAAGCCTCCAGCAAATACAATCTTAAAATAATTATTTTCTTTTTTATGTATTAATTTTTCAAAAAATCCTATTTCACTATTTACAATTCCAGGTAAAATTAAAGCGTTTTTTAATTTAAATTTCAATACAAAAGCCTCTGATAAACAGATATAAGAATCAAATTTATTTATCATAAATTTCATCAACCATTTATCAATATTTCTAAAAAATTTTCCTAAAAAACCATCACTTGATACTTCTAAACCATGTTGGTCAGTTAAGATTAAAGAAATTTCAACTTTTGATATGAGCTTTAATAAAATCGCATATAACATGAATGGTGTATGAGTACCATGAACAAGAATATAATTTATTTTATTCTTATCAATTACCTTAATTCCAATAGGAAATAAATTAATAAAACGTGTTAAGTGTTTTAATAAAATTAAATTTATAAACCCGATAAAATGACCACTATAATAAACATCATTAATTGATTTACTTTTAAAAAATAATTTTTTTACACTGGGATAATTTCTAATTTCTGCCGTTGAGATAACACTTACATTGTTAAAAGAATTCTTTAAAGATTTAATAATTGAATTAGAAAATTTATTTGTTGCAAAATGGGGATATTCATCTAATTTTTCAATTTCTAATTGTAGACTCAATGGTAAGGCAAATCCTAAATACAAAATAGAGTCTTTATTATAAATTTTCATGTGCCAATTTAACTTGGGTGCCTCTTAAAGCAGACCCTAGATTATCTCGAAAAAAAAAGAATGCAATTGCAGGATAAAACCAAATAAGTTGACTAAAAAAAGTAATAAAAATTATCAAAAAAACAGTTAGGTATTTTTTATTGTTAACGTACAAAATATAAGACAATAAAATAAAAGAAATTATACCATAACGTTGGCTTAACTGCAGAAATGTATCCCATCCCCCTAAGTCAGCAGCACTCAAATAATTTTTATAATATGTATTACCAAAACCAAATAAAATTATTTTGATATCATTACTAAAGAAATTGTAATACCTTTCATATCTATATATAAAACTTTCCGAACCAACTAATTTATTTTCCAGATGATAATTAAACTGTTGGAACAAAAAATATAGAAATATTGGAGAAATAAAAATCAAAAATTTTAAATTATTTTTAATTGGCATCGTTGTTAAAATTACTATTATCAAAATAAAAAAACCGGCAGTTGACCTACCAATTAAAATAGCAACAAAAATCAAAACTATAGGAAAAGTAATTCTACCAGATCTTCTTAGTCTGGACCAAAAAGCAATAATATAAAAAAGTTGAGTGATTCCAGGTTCACGACCAAAACCAACAAATCTTTCTGAAAGTTGATCGTCTTCTGTATAGTGAATGTTTGTTACTATAAATGTTTTATGATAATAGCCACCATAATCATAGGTAAGAGCATAATTTAAAATCGCCGGATAAAAACTTATTAAAACAAAAATTGGTATTCCAAACATAAGTGACCAGTGAACCAATATTTCATTCGCATAGAAATAATGCTCTTTTGTTACTAAACAAGACAAAAAATAAGATAGTAAAATTGAAATAAAAAATCCAAAACTTATTATATCTATTTCTTTGGAATAAATAGTATCAAGCAAAAAGCCGTAAAAAAATAATAATAATAAAAATAAAATTAAGATTAAAAAATTGAACTGCGCAAATTTAATTTTTTTAAATAAGAGAAATGGTAGTAAAAAAATTGTAGTAAAAATTATCTTCTCTACGTTTTCAAAAAGTGGAGATGCACTTATATAAATTACGGAAGCAACACAAAATGTATTTAATTTTTTTAAAGGCGTAATATTAATAAATGAACTCATTTTATTTAACACTATAAAAATATTACAAAAATTGAAGTTCTTTATAAAAATTTATGAAGAACTGAGCGTATTCATCATAATTTGATTTTGCAATTCTTTTATTAAATACTCCATTTTTTTTTATTAATTTAACTATTTTTTTTAATTCAAAATTAAACGACTCAAAATTCCTTGGATTATAAAAAAATACCTGATTGGAAAATTTTTTTAAGAAATAATCATTTTGTAAATCTTTTTCATATCCTGGCAATAAAACCATCCCTCCTGAAAATAATGATTCATATACAGTTCTTCCAGTACAAAATTGATTTTCACCTCTAATTAGACAATTTATATATGAAAACGCACCACTATCAAATAAACTATCAATTTCATCAGTCCATATTATATTATTATTATTTTTATATTTTTCCTGAATTATAGTTGCATAATTATTAATCTTTCCAATTATTAAAAGTTCAACATTTTCAATTTTGGATTTAAAAAAAGATTCACAAACAAATTCAACTCCTTTATCTTTACCAATTACACCAGCTATTGAAAATATGATTTTTTCTGAATTAAAATATTTATTTAAATCAGGTCTTAACTTTGTTTGTGCCTCGAAAGGGTTTTGTTGAATAAATAATTTATTTTGATCTATTTCTAAGCCAGAATTCATAATTCTTGACGCTACTGCATAGTCTATACATACAAATCTTGAAATATGATTTAAACTAGATTTGAAAATGAAAATATTTTCCAAATTTACTAATTCTCTGACATGTAATATTATTTTACACGTTTTTAGTGATTCACTTTCCAATATATACTGAACTAAAGGCAAAAGCACCACACTATTTAAGTGAATTATATCTGGTTTGGCAGATTCAATTTTTTTGATTACCGGTTTTTTAAAAATAATAAATAATAAATTGGGCAGATATACAGAAAATAAATTTTTAATGAATCCTGGACTTATGTGCTCAAAACAAGAATTTGAAATAGGCAACCAAGTGGCCTCTATCTTATTTACATTAATAATTTTTTTTTTGACTCCTTTTTTAAAAAAATTAATCAAGTCTTTTCGATAGAGATGAAAAAACTGAATCCCTTTTTCATTTTCCATTGAAATGAAATGATTTCTAATACTTGTTGCAGCGCCATAAGTACTATTAAAATCAGAATGCCCAATAACTAAAACTTTGATAATATTTTAAATTTTAAACTTGAAATTTATATTAAACCATTAGATTTTTTATTATAGATTCTAATTTTTTTGATTCTGTTTCCCATGAAAGCTGTAAGGCAACTTCTATTGAGTTATTTTTGATTAAATTTAAATCTTTCAAAGATTTAGATTTCAATGTTTTAATCATTGATTGAACAGTAAAATCGTCCGAAATTATCCCAACACCAAACTCTTGTGCAATGAGAGACATTTCAGGAGAAGGCCCAATTACAACACCTAAACCAGCTTGGATAAATTCAAAAAATTTATTCGGTAAGTTAAATTTGGTGTTAAATCCTGCTGGTACTAAGAAGTAGAATCCAATATCGTATGAACAAAGCATTTCATTTATTTCAGAAAATGGAACAGGATCATGAAAATTGACATTTTTGGATTTATGTCCAAGCACTTTTAATTCTCTAATGTAATTTTCGTCACCAGTCAAATAAAAATCTAAAGTATATCTTCCTTCCAAACCTGCTAGTACAAAAATCATATTTTCTAATAATCTATCTCTGTTAGCAACACCATGATGAACTAGTTTAACAGGAAAGTCTTTGATTGGTTTATACTTTACCTTATTGTAATAGGGAGTACTTCTTATAACTTCTGGTCTTATTGAAAATTCTCTCTCAAATAACTCAGCTAAACCATTTGAAACTGTATAAAATCCATCTATTTTTTTTAATAATAATTTACAAAGATGTCTTTTTTCTGGTGCAACGATATGTCTGAAATAAAACGAGCCTTCCATTTCTTTCGGATAATATTCTCTTGCGTCTAAAATAATTTTTGATTTATTTGTATAGTTTTTTACGAAAAAAGGCAATAGTGTTAAATCTTCTACAATTATTAAATTGTAGTATTCATTTTTAAGTCTTTCTTCTTGATCTTTGATTTTCCAAATAAGTGAATATGTTTTATGGAAAAATGATATACCTAATTTAAATATTCCAGCAAGGCTATTAATTAACAATAATAATCGTCTGAAAATTTTAAAACTATTTGAAATTTCAGAGGGATTAATTTCAAATGTTAGAGTAACCTCTTTCATCTTATATTTTAATCTAGGGGATAAAGTATGTACTTCAAAACCCATATTGTAAAGTAGTTTAATCGCTCTATTAGGTCTGGGGTTACCCGATGGATCTGGTAAAGAGGCGACAAGTGCTTTTTTCAAAATTAGTTACGGTTAAAAATATTTTACAATCTGTTCGGCTGCGTTTCCAACACCATATAATAACTTTGGATTTGAAGGAAACGTAATGTTATTATAAGCGTTTACAATAACATTTGTATCTGTACCCACTAGATGGTTAACTCCTTCATCTAATAACTCAACCCATTCTGTTTCAGACCTAGTAGTTAAACAAGGCTTTTGGAAAAAATATGCCTCTTTTTGTAAACCGCCGCTGTCAGTAATAACAGTTGAGCAATTTTTCAACAGCCACAACATTTCTAAATAACCAACTGGATCAATTACGTTTAATTTACTTATATCGATATTTTCTTTTTTGATAATAGCTTTCGTTCTTGGGTGAAGTGGCAACACGACTGATGAGGAATTTTCAGCAATATGTGTTAGCGCATGAATAATAGATTTCAGCTTTTCGAGATTATTAGTGTTTTCAGCACGATGAATTGTTGATAATATAAAATTAGAACTAATATTTAGGTAAGGTATTTTCTTTGCTTTTAAACCATAATAAATAGTTGCATCATACATTACATCACCTACTAGCCTTATTTTATCTGAACCAATTCCTTCATTGTTTAAATTTTGATTAGCAGTTTGAGTTGGTGTAAATAGCATTGTTGAGGCATGATCAGTTAATACACGATTGATTTCCTCCGGCATAAATTTATTAAATGACCTAAGTCCTGCCTCAATATGCGCTACAGGAATATGCAATTTAGCAGCTGCAATTGTACCAGCTAAAGTTGAATCAGTATCGCCATAAACAATTACCCAATTTGGTTCTTCTTCAAGTAACACTTTTTCAATACCTTCTATCATTCTACCAGTATTTTGGCCATGAGTTCCACTAGATATATTTAAATTATAATTTGGATTGGGTATTTCTAATTCATCAAAAAAGACATTGCTCATATTTGCATCAAAATGTTGTCCTGTATGAACAATAATCTCAGTAATATCTTTTCTATTTTTAGAAAATGCTTTAGAAACTACTGCTGCCTTAACAAATTGAGGTCGTGCTCCTACTATTGTAACAATTTTCATTTTTATATTTAAATATTTGATTGATTCTGTATCCACCTGCAATAATTTATTAGGCGCCAAGCTTGAGAACTAAATTTCTTTTTCCCATCTATTATTTCATTTAGTTCAATTATTATTTTTTCTAAATTAAGAAATGGAACATCTTTAGGATTTATATCAACCCATTCATTTATTTCTTTTTTTAATTGTTTAAGCCAAGCGTTTTCTGGTGTTTGGAAACCAATTTTATCTTTTCGATCTAAAATTTCGTCGGGAACAATTCCTCTCATCGCCTTTCTAAAAACATATTTGGTTTCACCTTGCGGAGACAGTAAATAATGCTCAGGCAAACTCAGTAAAAATTCTGCCATTTCTATGGTCAGAAATGGCACTCTACTTTCTACCGACCACATCATAGAATTTCTATCACCATGACGTAACAATTGAGACAGTCCACATCCAAGTAGTGCACTTCTTAATTGTTCAACGAGCCTCCTTTTCCTTCCGTCAACGGAAGAATTGTTAAAAATTGAAGGTTCAGCCTTTAATTTGTTTTTTAATAAATATTGCTTGTTTAACCAGATTGGGTTATCAATATTAGTATTTAATAGTACTCTAATGTACTTGCTTACTGAAATTGGTAACATTACAGTTATAAATATTCTTGCAGAATGCCCTAGATGACGACCTGGCCACTTGGCCCAATTATATAAAAAATTAAGCCCTCTCAAATAATGCCCTCTTTCCTTTAAGCTCAATATATATCCTTCTGGATATCCACTATATCCTGCAAGTAATTCATCAGCACCTTGACCATCTAAAGTTACAACTACACCTTGCTTTCGAGCTTCTTTATAAACTCTATATTGCGCATATATACTAGTACCTCCAAATGGTTCACCTTGAATATTAATCATTTTATCAATATCTTTCACAAGCTCGTCATAGCTAACATTTATTTTATGTGGGATTGCATTAACGTGATTGTTTATGATATCAGCCCATTTTTCTTCATCAACAGTTGACCCTTTGGCAACATAACTAAAAGTATGGATTGGCATATTAGGATAAAGATAACGCATGGCACAAACTACTGCAGATGAATCTAATCCTCCTGAAAGGGCTGCTCCAATTGGAACATCACTTCGCAAATGAAGTTGTATATTTTTTAAAAATAATTCGCGAAGTTGTGAAGCTGCCTCATTAAAACTAATATCTGAATTTTCTTTAATAGAAGGCTGCCACCATTTTTCTTGTTTTATATTTTCGTAATTATCTAAGTTTATTTTTAAAAAATGTCCTGGCAACAAATGCAAAATATTCTCATAAAATGTATTAATATTATTGTCATAACTCCCATAAATTAAATAATCTAATGACCTTTGAATATTAATCTTTGGCTTATTTTGAAATAATTCTAATATGGCTGGCAGTTCAGAAGCAAAGCGTATATTTCCATTTTCAATATTATAAAAGAAAGGTTTTATACCAAAGGCATCGCGAACAAGAGTTAAAGTATTATCATAGTTATCAAAGATACAAAATGCGAACATCCCAATTAGTTTGCGAAGACTGCTTTTTCCCCAGTGTATCCATGCAATTAATAATACTTCGGTATCTGAATCTGTTCTAAAACCATAACCTAAAATTTTCAAATCATCTCTAAGCTCACGATAGTTATAAATTTCACCATTGAAAATAATAGAATATCTACCATCTATACTGCTCATGGGCTGATGTCCTCCTGATGTTAAGTCAATTATTGATAAACGAGTTTGACCTAACATTAATATTCCATCATCTATTTTAAATTTTTCTATCCCACTATCATCAGGTCCGCGATGTCTCATTTTATTTAAAGCTAAATTCATTTTCTCAAAAGAATTTTCTTCAAAAGACCTTTCGTAAAACCCCACTATACCGCACATAAATTATTTTTTAACATTGTTTAATTTTATTATGATTTTAATTATAATAAAAAATCATAACAGGTTAAATAGAAAAATTGTATTAATTTTTTGTAATTTATCCCATAAAGTAAATCTTTCGTAGAAACATTTTATATCTTTCTTTTAAGGATATAACGTTTTAATAATTTCAATTCTGAATAATTAATCAAATTAACATATAACGAAAAAGCAAAGAAAAGTAAAATAGAAAAGATACTGAAGATTAATTTATATTCCTTAATGAAGTTTAAATTATTGATTATTACAATTGCTATAATGGCAAATATTAGTGATGAAATTATTTGTTTCCACTGATAAGGAATTTTGTATAACCTCTGACTTATAATCAAATTTGCAATAAAAATAAACAAATGAATCGTTAATGTTGATATGGCAGCACCGACAATACCAAAATTTGGAATCAATAAAAGATTCATTAATATATTGAAAATAGAACCAATTATATTAGTCCACATCACAAATTTAGATTTTTTATAAATCCAAGGACCAGGGGCAAAAACACTATAACATTGTGATAAAATTGATGCAGGAATTAGAAAATAAATTACTGTATTAGCATTTAAATATGCCTTGGTAGTGAAAAATTCTAATAATTCATTAGATAACAAACAAACGATCAAATAGGCGATGAGTGATAAAAATATAAAATATCTGAAAATTTGTGCTATTTTTTTTGGTGTTTCATCATCCTCAAATTTTTCGTAAATTATTGGGCCAAGTGATGCTTGTACACCTATTAGAAAGATACCTGCTATACTAGAAATTCTAGACCCTAAACCAAAAATCCCTACTTGATCTAATGAAACAAAATGGTTAAGCATTATTCTATCAATGTATAGATTAATCCAAACAGATATTCCTGAAAATAGTAAGGGGAAAGAAAAGGTCAGCATTTGCTTTAGATAAGTAAAACTAAATACTAACTTAAAAATATTTTTATTTAAGTGAATAACATAAACAAAAGTGAAAATACTTCCAATTAAATACCCAAGAATAATTCCTAGTAATTTATATTTAAAAATAACTATAAGTATAAAGGAAGAAAATACAGTTACTAAGGTATTTAATATGTTCACCTTAGCGTGATCTTTACTTCTTGAATCAAATCTCAATTGATTTGTATAAAGATAGTTAAGTCCATTAATCCATAAATATACTAATCCTATTTCAAAAAAATATCTTTGAACTTTAGGCCCGATAACAAAATTGGCAACTTCTTTAAAGAATATGAAATTTAAAATGATGAAAATTGAATAGCAAAAAGCAGTAAAGTATAATGATGTACTTGCGTATACTGTTTTAATATTTTTATCTTTTTCTTGGATGTAAAATCTAGCTAATCCGGAAATTATATCAACTGTAATAGTCATATTAATAAAAGCCAGGTATGCTAAGAAAATGTCTAAAATACCATAATCAGATGGATTAAGTACTTTAGTATATAATGGGATTAAAAAAATTGATAACCCCTTTGATAAAAAGGAGGGTATAGTATAATAAAATGAATCTTTAAAGAAATTTTTAACCATTGTTAAAACCAATTTTGGTATCTATACTTTGTATAATTAACATTATTGATTTTATTTAGATATTCAATTTGTTTATTATGGATATATTTCTCTGTTGATTTCCAATTCATTCTCAACTTAATCATCAGTAATGTTTTAGCAGAAAAAAAAAGTGTAGTTTTTCGAAATAAAAATATTTGAAGAAATAGTTTTAATAAAATCCCTCTAAATCCAAAGTTCTTTTTTAACAATTCTAACAAAGCAGTTATAGGCGGTTCAATATTTTGAAGTATTGAATAACTTATGATTGCTTTAATGTGAGAGATAAAGCCATGGTTTTTTAGTGAGATGAAATTTTTAATTGCATAGTCTTTATTTGAATATTTTTTAATCAACAAGGCTGCAACTAGTAAGTCTTGTAAAGATTTTACCCAATACTCCGAATTTGTTAATTTAGTTCCTTCTGCAACAAAGGTATCTCCAATAGTTTGGTTTATTATATATGGCCTTTTAGTTGATTCTAATTCTAAAATAGTTAAATAGCCAATTACTGTTTGTGGCCAAATCATGTTTGAAAGCTCATTTGACATCGTTTTATTTGAAAAGATATCCGATAAACAATCTGTTGCAATAATACTAACAAATGCATTACCATATTCGTAAAACAATTTAAATGAGTCTTTCGAATTTACAAAACCAAATTTGTCTGATATAATTTTTCCACTAAAAATATTTTGAATTACTGCACTTGGGCTATGATCTAATGCCTCTATAACTGAAAGAAAACCGTCTTTATTTAAAGCATCATCATCCCCCAAAAACATAAAATATGGTGTATCGACTTTTTTAAATAAGGATAAAATATTTTCTACACCACTTACGTGTTCTTCTCTTTTAATATACTCAATTTGAATATTATTATTTTGAAATATTGGAACCCATTTTTTACAAATTTCTTCGGTATTGTCTGGAGAATTATTATCAGAAATTAGTACTTTAACCTTCACTGTAAATTTCAAGACATCAAACAATAATTTGAAAAAACTCTCTAAATAAAATGCCCGATTGTATGTTGGGACTCCGATAGTTAATATACAATTGTCATTCATTTCTTAAACAATAGAGTTTTGTTAATGTATAGTACAAAATATTCAATGAAAAAATTAAGTATATCTTGATATACGATTAACTCAAAATTTTTATGAAATGATTGTTGATTAGATTAGGTGTTATAAAAACAAATATCTGAATTATAGATGTTGTTAACTTTAATTAACAGTTATATTTAAAAAATAATTTCTTGTAAATTACTTTGCCCTAGTTAGAGATATAAATTCAACAATTTTATCAAATATGTAGTTGAAATGTTCTTCATTCAATCCCGGCCATACACCTAACCAAAATGAATTATTCATTACTTTATCCGTATTAATTAAATCTTTATGAACTCTGTATTTAGTTTTTAAATAAGCAGGTTGCTTAGTTAAATTTCCACCGAATAGCAATCTTGTCCCAATCTTATTAACTTCTAAATATTCCACTAATTTATTCCTATCAATCAATTTACCATCTCTAATAGTTAACAAAAATCCAAACCAACTTGGATTTGAATTTTCGGTTGCTTCTGGAAGTATAAAATAATCTTCTAAATCTTTGAATTTATTATAAAGCAACTTGTGATTTAAACGTCTTGTTTCTATAAATGAATCTGCTTTGCTTAATTGGCTTAATCCGATTGAAGCTTGCATATCCGTTGCCTTCAGATTAAATCCAATATGAGAATAAGTATATTTATGATCATAACCATCAGGCAAATTGCCTAATTTTTGGCAGTATCGTTCTCCACAGGTATTATCTTTTCCCGGAGCACACCAACAGTCTCTTCCCCAATCTCTAAAACTTTCAGTTATTTTCTTTAATGATGCATTATTAATTAATACTGCTCCTCCCTCCCCCATTGTAATATGATGAGCAGGATAAAATGATAAGGTTGCTAAATCACCAAATGTTCCTGTTTTCTTATTATTGTAAGTAGCTCCTAATGAATCACAATCATCTTCAATAACCCACAATTTGTGTTTTTTAGCGATTCCCATTACCACTTCTAAATTAAAAGGATTCCCCAAAGTATGAGCAATCATAATTGCCTTAGTCTTTGGAGTTATGGCAGATTCAATATCTTCTACCTTGATATTGTAAGTTGGTATATCAATATCCAATAATACTGGTATACACCCAAATTGGATCATAGGGTTTATAGTTGTAGGAAATCCTGCAGCGACTGTAATAATTTCGTCTCCTGGCAAAATAGCTCTTTCGCCTAATTTAGGAGAAGTTAATGCATAAAATGCTAAAAGATTTGCCGAAGATCCAGAATTAACTAAAAGTGAAAACCGACTTCCAAAATATCTTGCAAGTTCGCGTTCAAATTCATCAGAAAATCTACCTGCAGTCAACCAAGCATCTAAAACCGATTCAACTCCATAGAAGATATCATCCTGATCAAGTACTTTTCCAGTTACTGGAATATAATCATAACCAGGGTGAAATTTTCTATTTAATCGATCACTAATAATTTTTTGAATTTCTAATCTAATCGTCTCATTAATATTTTTATATTCCATAATTAACTATAAACATTATTAAATAATTGATTCCATTTAATTGTTCTTGCTAAAGACTCATTTAAACTAAATGTATTTGTAAGGTCAAGGCTTTTAGCTTTCGAAATATCTGGGACTAAGGAATGAATTTTATTATGATTATCCTTAGTATATCTAGACGTAACTTCTATATTCCTATTGAATAATTTTGTAATCAATTTTGAAAGTTCTAGAATTGAAATTGCTTCATCGCTTCCTACATTATATATTTCTCCCGTATATTCCACGGAAAGAATTCTAAGCATCCAATAGGCCATATCACTACCATACATATAACTTCTTACATTATTTTCATTACCTAAAATCCGGATATTACCTCCAATTAAGGCTTCTCTAATAAAGCTATTTACGGCCCATGGTTTATCAAGTTTTTGGTATGGTCCAATAAAAGCAAATGGCCTTACTATAGTTATAGGCAACCTATGCTGATTTCTATAGATAGAGCAAAGCGTTTCTGCCATTCTTTTTGCTTCACCATAAGCAGAATGTATAGAATTACATTCCATTACACCTAGATCACTTTCGAAAATATTTTTTTGATTTAATTTTGTTACATTACCATAAATGTAATTTGAACTTACATGTAGGATGTTCTCTAGATCTGGTAATCTATATGACGTCTCAAGGACTGCTGATGTTCCCTTCAAAATGGTATCTATTGTTTTTAGCGGTTGGGATACATGCTCTCGGCTATCAGGGCTGCAAGCAGCATTTACTACATAATTAATATCTGAGGGTAATTCACTTATATACTTTACATCCTGTTCAATAAAAAAAATATTGACATTTTTTGAAATAGTAGGATATTCTGATTTGAAAGTTTCGATGTCTCTTGCAAGCAGATAAATTTTAGTGTTAAAACCAAATTGCTTATTCAAATAAATTATCATTTCGGAAATCCACTTCCCAATAAAACCAGTTCCCCCAGTGATAAGAATATTCTTATTACTTAGAGGGCGCAATAACTCAACATCTGTACACGACCTTTCACAATCTTGTTGAATAAAAGTGCTATTAGATAGACTATTCATGTTTATCTTTTTTTAAAATTTCCATAACCACTTCAATAATAATATCTTCTTGTCCAGCAACTACTTTTTTCTCCCCTAAAGCAAAGTAAATATCCCTTTGATCAACATTAAACTCTTTTGCAAGTCGTTTCACTTGCTTAGAAAACCCAGAGAAAACCCCTGCCAACCCACTAACAATACTTTCAGATTTTATCACAGGTATATTTTGCATTATCTCTAATTCAGCAATTTCAGAAGCATCTAAAATTTTATAAAAGTCAATGTTTGTATTGTATCCAAGTTTGTTCAAAACTGCAACAAGTACCTCTAACTGAGCATTACCTGCACCAGCACCAAATCCTCTTGCAGTGCCATCTAAAATAGTAGCGCCAGCTTCCAATGCAGTAATAGAATTTGCAATTGCTAACCCCAAATTATTATGTGCGTGAAATCCAACAGGAATATTTAATGAACTTGTTAATGCAGAAATTTTTTCAGTTACAGAATTAGGCAAATACGCACCTGCAGAATCCATAATTATAATTCCTTCTGCACCATATAATTCCATTTTTTTTGCTTCTTCAACTAATAACGTAGCACTTACCATATGACTCATCATAAGAACGCCATATACTTCCTTACCTTTTTCCCTTGCATAACTAATATGCCTTTGAGTAATGTCTGCTTCTGAACAATGTGATGCAACTCTAATTACATCAACACCAATGTCAATTGCTAACTGTAAGTCTCTTTTAATTGTAGCAAATCCAGGAATAACATGTATTCCAAGTTTCGAATTACTAAGATTTTTTCTAGCCGTTTCAAGTAACACTTTGTCAGACTCCAAAGCTATACCAACCTGTAGGGATGAAGCCCCTAAGCCATTACCATGTCCAACTTCAACAATTGGAACTTTTGCTTTATTAGCTGCTTCACAATATATTGCAACCTGTTTGGCACTCAACTGATGAGAAACAGCATGATTTCCGTCCCTCAAAGTTGGATCACTAATTAAAATATCTATCATAATAATATTACATGTTAAATTTATTAATGATATTAGCCATGGTTTCTGTTTTTTGCGTATTCTTCTGCAACTGTAATTGCTGCACAATTAATAATATCTAAATTTCCTGCATACTTTGGCAAATAATCTCCAAGACCAATTGCTTTAACCATCACAACAATTCTACCGTTTTCGTAAATCGGAGGTACTAACAATTGATAACCTGGCACATAACTCTTAATTTTTTCTACGATTAAATCAATCTCCATTTTCAGCTCTTCCAAATTAGCTTTATCAACTTTTGCAAAAATGGTTGTTTGCATATCAATGCACGGAGTTGCAGGATTCAAGTTTAAAATAGCTTTTGTTGTTTTGGCTTTAGAAAATATTTTTACTCCGTATTCTGTTGTATCAATATACTCATCCAAATTCAGCCTTGTAGCAGGCCCAGCACTTTTCGAAGCTATACTTGAAACTACTTCAATATATTCAATATTTTTATGGGTTTTACCTATTGCAAATGCAATAGGTATAGATGCTTGCCCACCACAAGTAACCATATTGACATTCTTCTGTTTTACTGACTCTTCTAGATTAACGGCAGGGATACATAATCCACCTAATTTTGCTGGGGTTAAATCAACGACAATTTTTCCTAATTTTTCTAATATTTCCCAATGATGAATTGCATTTTTTGCAGAAGTACAATCAAAAACTAAATCACAACAATTCGGATTTTTCTCAATAGCCCTGATACTTTCATCAGAGACATTTATACCCATATTTATGGCCTTTGCCATTCCTGGTGAAGACAGATTCCTTCCAATAAACAAAACACAATCTAGAAATTCAGAACGCTGAATCTTTATCATTAAATCAGTTCCAATATTTCCACTTCCCAAAATAGCAACTCTTAATTTTTTCATATACAATAATTAATCGTATATATTTTTTGATTTATCATGTAATCCATTTATCATATTTAATTGTAGCTCTTCCCGTGATAAGAAAGGAGACAAATCTTCCAAAGGTGGTGAAATTAATGTGCCATCTTTTTTAATTACGAATGATAGTTTTGGGAAGAAGGGCTGCTGAGGATCCATAAACACTTCACAAATTACGGGACCAGTTGCAGCTTGCACTTGGGGTATTACACTTTCAAAATCTTCAATAGTTTTAATTTGAAATGAGGGAATATCAAATGCTCTTGCTATTGAAGTAAAATTTGGACAAGAAACACCTGAATTAATATCAACACCTGACCTCCTTCCAGAAAAAAGTGCATTTTGCGTATGTTTAATCATCAAATAACCATCGTTATTAAAAATAAATAATTTTATCGGCAGTTTATGATGTACAACAGTTTGTAATTCTTGTAAATTCATCATCATCCCTCCATCACAGTTCAAACACATTACTTCTCCCTTGTTTTTGGCAAATGAAGCTCCTATTGCTCCGGGTAAACCATATCCCATTTCTCCTAGCCCAGTAGAAGTCATTAATCTTTGTCCATCTTTTATTTTCAAGGTTTGATGTCCAGACAAAAGGGCTGTTCCCATATCTGTCACAATAACTTGATCATCTTTTAAATGGTCATTTAAAAGATTAATGAATCTATATGAATTTAGAAAGCCATTAGTGTCTGGATGGTCGGAAGTAGAGTACCAAGGGTATGTTTTTCTATAAGAATTGCATTTTTGAATCCATTCATTATATTTTTCTCCATTCCATATTTCATTTTCCAATCTTCCAATTAATAAACTAATAAACTCTTTTGCATCAGCATGAATACTCAATTTATATCTATCAGAATATTTTGCCAATTCATTTTTGTCTATATCAACTATTACTATTTCTGCATCTCTTGCTAATTCATTTATCTCATAACCAATTTGAGAAATAGCCATTCTTGTACCTATGCATAATAGAAAATCGCAATTTTGTACAACAAAATTAGCACATCTTTGGCCATACGTACCAGCCCTCCCATAAACTAGATCATGGTTAGAATTGATCATATCTATTCCAGCCCAAGTAATTAATGAGGGAATATTAGATTTTTCAACTAAGTCCTTAACAAGTTCTTGTCCCCCAGCTAACCGAATTCCATGACCTAACCAAAGAACAGGTCTTTTTGCATTTTTCAGGGCATTAACTACAGTATCAATAGATTCTTCTAATGAATCTGTTAAATCTAATGGTTCCAACATTAATGAATCAAATTGCTCTAAATCACCAACATTTACTTTTGTAGACTGTATATTTAATGGTACATCTACCCAAACAGGTCCAGGCCTTCCATGAAGTGCAATGGCATGGGCTTGTTGAAGATCTTTTAGGATAGTATTAGGCTCTTTTACTCTTTTAACAAATTTTGTAACTTTTTCAACCATTTTAGTACTATCATAACCTTGCACTCCCCACATTCTAAGGTCTTTATGCAAGTCAACGTACTTCAAGTTTTCATTTCCAGAAATTATAATACCTGGAATTGAATCAGCCCAAGCACTTACTACACCAGTTATCCCATTTGTAGATCCAGCACCAGTAGTTAATAAAGCGGCAGAAATTTTTCCACAAGTTCTGTAATATGTCTGAATTGCCATACAAGCTGCCTGTTCATGGTGAACACAAATAATTTCAGTAAACCCTCTTTGTGTTATTGCATCAAAAATGTGTGCATTACCAGCACCAATTACTCCAAAAACATGTTTAATATCATTTGATTCTAGAAATTCAGCTATATATTCACTAACTTTTTGCTCTTTCATAAATTACATTTTTATTCAAAACTCTTTATTGTTCTTGTAAATCCCTCTTTAACATTTATGGAAGGTGTCCAACCGATGTTCATTATTTTATCAATATTTGGAGAATTAACTTTAATTGAACTTTTTAAATAATTTTTATTAGGATTTTCAGAGTAAACAACTTCCAATTTTAATTCTGGTTTCATATCCACCAATATTTTAGCCAACTCAAGCATACTTAATTCTTGATATGGATTCCCAACATTATATACATTACCAATTTCACCATGAAGAAGCGTTGTTAAGAACCCTAATGTAGCATCTGCCACATAACAAAAAGCTCTTCTAGCTGATCCATCGCTTTTTAAAACAATATCTCTTTTTTGTAAAATATTGGAAACAAAATCAGCGAATACTCTTCCGTCGTCCAATGCCATTCCTGGGCCGTAGGTATGAAAAGGTCTAACAATTTTAACTTTAACACCGTATTGATGATACCAGCTAATACATATGTTTTCTCCCATTCTTTTGCTTTCAGCATAACAGGAACGTACATTTATTGGATTTAGATATCCAAATGTATCCTCCTTAATGGGAACCTGTCCTTCTTCAACTTCTCCATATACTTCACCTGAACTAAAAAACAAAAAAGAATCAACGTTTTGCTTTCTTGCAATATTTAATAAATTAATTGTTCCTAAAATATTTGCAGAAAGTGTACCAACTGGATCAATATTATAGTGCTTAGGGCTAGCTTGACTAGCTGCATGTATTATGTAATCAATTTTGCAGTCAAAATCATGTGTTTCGCAGACATCCTTTTCTAATATTGAAAAAAAATGATTTGAAAGTAACCCAATAAACCTAGCTTTCGTTTTTTCTAAATTGCGTACCCAAGCTATTACTTTAATATTTGCATCACTATAAAGATTATTAATAGATAGAAGCGTTTCAACTAAATAGGCTGGTAACATCCCATTTGCGCCAGTAATAAGAAAGGTTTTGTTTTTAATTTTATCAACGCCTTTCAAATTGTCGAGAATAAAATCAATATCCTGTTTTATTACTTGATTCATAATAAATTCAAATAATTGGAAATCTGCACTTCGGTAAACTTACTAATATTTGATTTATCAATACTAAAGACTTTGTACCATTCAATTGTCATCTCAACCGCTTTTTTAGCACTCAATTGAGGCTTCCAGCCTAATTCAGATTCTGCTTTACTTATATCCAACTTTAATATTCCAGCTTCATGTAACTGATTTTGCTGTTCTGCATTCTCAAAATCACCTATACCCCAGTATTGAATAGCCAATTTTACAATTTGACCAACAGAAAGGACATCTTCATTATATGGCCCGAAATTATAAGCGCCATGTAATTGGTTTGACTCATTTGACATTTTTAATCCAAGCAATAAATATCCAAATAAAGGCTCTAGTACATGTTGCCAGGGTCTAACTGACTTCGGATTCCTAACAAGTACTTTATTACCCTTGATTAAGGACTTTGCTATATCAGGCAATAATCTATTTTCTGACCAATCTCCACCACCAATTACATTTCCTGCTCTTCCTACTGAAATTAATTTTTTATGACTATTAAAATCTGTTAAATTAAAAAAAGAGTTTCTGTAAGAGTCTATAACCAACTCAGCACATGCTTTACTAGCACTGTAAGGATCATAACCACCAAGTCTATCTGTTTCTCTATACGGATAGACCCACTCATTGTTATGATAAACCTTATCTGTTGTTATTAAAATAACATTACAATTTTTGTCTAAAGTCCTAATTCCATCTAGCAAATTTGCAGTTCCAATTGCATTAACTTCAAATGTTTCGGAAGGAATTGAATAAGACATTCTAACTAATGGTTGTGCAGCCAAATGGAACACATAATCTGGTTTAAATTCTCTTATCTCACTCAACAATTTATTTCTATCACGCAAGTCGGCTGTAATTGAATCACATAGTTTGTCGCCATTTATTAAATTATAAAGATCATATTCTGTTTGTGGGGCTAATGCATACCCCTTAACTTCTGCACCTAAAAGATGTAATATTTTCACTAACCACGCTCCTTTGAAACCAGTATGACCTGTTATGAAAACCTTTTTTCCAGAGTATGTATTAATTAATTGATCTTTCATAGTTACCAAATTTTCCAAGGTGCGTTTCCTGAATTCCACAAACCTTCCAGCTCAATCCTATCTCGCAAAGCATCCATTGGCTTCCAAAACCCATGATGTTTATAAGCAGCCAATTGTTGGTCATTGGCAATATTGATTAATGGTAGTTTTTCCCATTGAATATTATCCATATCCCCTTCTAAATAATCAAATACTTTAGGTTCAAGAACAAAATAACCGCCATTAATCCACATTCCATCTCCATCTGGTTTTTCAACAAAATGATTTACAATTCCAGATTCAGCTATTTCTAAATTACCAAATCTACCTGGTGCCTTTATACTAGTTAAGGTTGCAATTTTACCATGACTTAAATGAAAGTCCAACAATGAATTAATATTGATATCTGCTAATCCATCACCGTAGGTTAACATAAAAGTTTCATTTTCAATATATTTTTGAATTCTTTTTATTCTACCAGCTGTATTAGTATTAATTCCTGTATCAACAAGTGTTACTTTAAATGATTCACTGTTTGAAAAATGAACATCTATTTTGTTTTTCTCAAGTTCAATTGTAACATCTGAATTATATAAATAATAATTTATAAAATATTCTTTTATTAAATGTGCTTTATAGCCAAGACATAATACAAATTCGTTGAAGCCAAATTTTTCATAAATTTTCATGATATGCCATAGGATTGGTCGTCCACCAATTTCGACCATTGGCTTGGGTCTTGCCTCCGTTTCTTCCATCAATCTTGTTCCTAAACCACCCGCAAGTATTACAACTTTCATAGATTTCTTAATTTTGATTAAAAGGATGCTTAGATGATGGCAATTTAATGAACGGATGATAATCCCCATTTGCACCAATCGGTGTTTGTGTTCTTATATCATGAACGATTTCTATCGCAGTTTTTGCTTCCATTAATGGAAATCCATTACCATCAAGAATTTGCTGATAGCTTTGTGTATGCAGTTCTGTAAATCCATCGCTAAATTCAAATGATTCTCCATCTACAGATAAGGATCTAAAAGTTCTCTTGCCTGTGTTTCTTACATCCTCAGGGATATTATCATAATTGATACTTAAATACCATCTAACTCTAGCATTTGTAAATTCTAAAAAACCTGCAGCTCTGTCATGCTCATGTAAATGAACAATATTTTTTTTCAATGATCCAAAAATCCAAGAAAGCATATCATAAAAATGAACTCCGATATTCGTTGCAATTCCTCCCGACTTATCAACGTCACCCTTCCAACTTGTATAGTACCAATTCCCTCTGGAAGTTATATATGTAAGATCCACATCATAAATTTTATCTGTAGGACCTTTAGAAATTTTTTCTCTGAGTTCAATTATCGCCGGATGTAGCCTTAATTGAAAAATATTATAAACTTTTTTTCCAAATTCCTTTTCTGCATTAGCAAGTGAATCAATGTTCCAAGGATTTAACACTAGAGGTTTCTCACAAATAACATCTGCATGATTTCTTAAGCCAAATCTAATATGTGCATCATGTAAATAATTCGGCGAGCATACACTTAAAAAATCAATAGGGGCATCTTTTTGTTTTAATTTTTCAACATGTCTATCAAATCTTTCAAATTCTGTAAAGAAGTCTGCTTCTGGAAAGTAACTATCTAAAATTCCTACGCTATCAAATTTATCTAAGGCTGCTGTTATTGTATTACCAGTATCCTTTATTGCCTTCATGTGTCTTGGCGCAATGAACCCTGCTGCACCAATCAATGCGAATCTTTTCATAAATTATATTTTTTTAACTTGATTATTCGAAAGTTCATACCTATCATTAGACTCTAAACAAATTGCAATATTATCTTTAAAATTTAATCTATGACCATACTCACTCATCCAACCAATTTGTCGGGCTGGGTTTCCTACTACTAAGGCATAAGGAGGTACATTTTTAGTAACAACTGCACCTGCGCCAATGAAGGCAAAATCGCCAATATCGTGTCCACAAACAATTGTTGCATTTGCACCAACACTGGCTCCTTGACCCACATGGGTTTTGGCAAACTGGTCTCTCCTGTTCACTGCACTGCGTGGGTTGGTTACATTGGTGAACACACAAGAAGGACCTAAAAAAACATCATCTCCACAGGTTACTCCTGTGTATAAGGATACATTATTTTGTACCTTAACGTTGTTTCCTAATATGACTTCCGGAGAAATCACTACATTCTGACCGATATTACAATTTTTACCGAGTCTACAATTGGGCATGATGTGTGAAAAATGCCAAATTTTGGTTCCGGCGCCTATTTCACAACCTTCCTCTACCACTGCAGTCGGATGTATAAAATAATCCATAAGTATAATCATGTGTTTAAAAATGTAGAGATCTTATCTGCAATGAAGATTTGTTCTTCAATCGTTAATTCCGTGTGCATCGGGATAGATAATACAGAATCGCAAAGTGAATTCGTAATTTCCAAATCACCTGTTGTTCTACCTATTTCTCTATAAGCTTCTTGCTGATTTAATGGGATTGGATAATAAATCATGGAAGGTATTCCATTTTCTTTTAAGTACTTTTTCAAGCCGTCACGCTTACCACCACTAATTATCATGGTATATTGATGGAAAACATGGGTAGAGTGAGCAGCCCTTTTTGGTATTTGTAGTTGTTCAAGATTAGCAAGCAGGCTATCATACCGACTTGCAGCAGCTTGACGGGCAGCGCTATATTGATCGAGGTATTTGAGTTTAACATCTAGCACAGCCGCCTGTAGTGTATCTAATCTAGAATTTACACCTATGTATTTATGAATATATTTCTTTATCTGTCCATGATTTGCAATCATTCTAATTTTATCGGCTAATCCTTCATCATTGGTAAAAATTGCGCCTCCGTCTCCATAACACCCTAAATTTTTCGAAGGAAAGAATGAGGTGCAACCAATATCACCCATAGTACCCGCATGCTTTTGAGTACCGTCTTTGAATGTATATTTTGCACCAATTGCCTGTGCAGTATCTTCAATTACATAGATTCCGTGCTGCTTAGCAAAAGCCAAAATTTGCTCCATATCAGCACATTGTCCAAACAAATGAACTGGAACAATTGCTTTTGTTTTTGAAGAAATCGCTTTTTCAATGTTTTCATGAGTAATATTAAAGTAAAAAGGATCAACATCAACCATAACTGGAACCAAACCAAGTAGTCCTATCACTTCTGCAGTTGCTACATATGTAAATGAAGGAACTATAACCTCATCTCCAGGTTGGAGACTCAATGCCATCATTGCAATTTGTAACGCATCTGTTCCATTTGCACATGGAATGACATATGCGCCACCCAAATATTGAGAAAGATTTTTTGAGAATTCTATAACGGATGGTCCATTTATAAAATTTGCACTACGAATACATTCAAGTATTGCATTATCTATCTCGTTTTGAATTTTCGAATACTGACCTTTCAGGTCAACCATTTCAATTTTCATAATTAACTGTGTTATAGTCTTGCGTCAACTAAAGAACGCTCCAAAAATGATTTAATGTCATAAATGATTGAATTTGAACTGGCGCAAATTGCTTTAATATCTAATTCAAGAAATTCTTTGTGTGAAACAGCTAAGATAATTGCATCATACTTGTCTGAAATGGATTCGACTAAATCAATTCCGTATTCTTCTTTTACCTCATGTTTATCAGCATGAGGATCATAAACATCAACATTCATGTTAAATTGCTGAAGCTCACGAAAAATATCTATGACTTTTGAATTTCGAATATCAGGGCAGTCTTCTTTAAAAGTAATCCCTAAAATCAATGATTTAGAATTAGAAATAACATGATTTTTTGATATAAGTAACTTCACTAATTTGTTAGCAACAAACATCCCCATATTATCATTAACTCTTCTTCCAGATAAAATAACTTGAGGATAATATCCAAGACTTTCAGCCTTATGTGCTAGATAGTATGGATCAACACCAATACAATGCCCTCCAACTAAACCTGGTTTATATTTTAAAAAATTCCATTTGGTTCCAGCAGCCTCAATGACATCATTTGTATCAATCCCCATTTTATCAAATATTAATGCTAATTCATTAACAAAAGATATATTTACATCGCGTTGAGCATTTTCAATAGCTTTTGAAGCTTCTGCTACTTTTAAACTCGGAGCTTTGTGAGTACCAGCTTCAATAATACTAGAGTACAATGCATCCACAACTTCTGCAATTTCTGAAGTTGAGCCAGAAGTTACCTTCTTTATTTTAGTTAGCGTATTAATTTTATCTCCTGGATTTATTCTTTCTGGAGAATACCCACAAAAAAAATCTAGATTGTATGTCAATTTTGAATTTTTTTCAAGTACTGGAACACAATCCTCTTCAGTACATCCTGGGTAAACTGTTGATTCATAAATTACAATATCTCCAGTTTTTAAAACTTTTCCAATCATTTCAGAAGCTTTAAGCAATGGTGTTAAATCTGGAGCCTTAAATTGATCGATAGGTGTTGGCACAGTAACAATATAAACATTACATGACGTCAAATCATCAACTTTGTGCGAAAAGCTTAATCCTACATTGCCATTATTAGACAAACTCATGGCATGTGATAATCCGGCTAGGTCTGCTTCATTTGTTCGGTCTCTACCAAAAGTCAGCTCTTCGATTCGATCTTTGTTTATATCGAATCCTAATACCTTATATTTTTTACCAAATTCTATAGCCAATGGAAGGCCAACATAACCTAAACCAATAATTGCAATTTTTTTGTCTTTAATATTCATACATTATAATTTTAATTTAATTACGCACCAAACTGCGCACCAAACTCATTTATTTTTGATGTTTTGAGTTAATCTGAAATTTTAAACAAAACTATTTAACGCTGTAAATCAATGAATTAATGATTTACAATTATTTGAATATAGGAATAGGCGGTCTGAGCCACACTAATTCAACAAATGAAAATACGGCCCACTGAAATTCTCTAAAAAGGAATGTTGCTCTTCTTTCGAATAAACCGCCACCCGAATTTTTTTTGGAATAAGCTCTTCCGCTTTTTGTATTAATTGATATAAATAATTTTTATCGACATCCCCTATGAGCACTAAGTCCACAAAAGGGGAATCTTTCCCCTCCGCTAAATCCCCCGTCAAATACACTTTTTCTACATTCCCCAATTTGTCAATCACCTGCTCAATAATCTGATCCAAGCCCACAAATTGCATGATGATACTCCGCAAGGATGAGAACATGGGATGCTGAATATTCACGGAATAATGCTTCACTTTGGAGTTATCAGGGTCCGACTGCACTTGGATTAAATGCATGTCGTTCAATTTATTAAGCTCCAAGCGAACGGTATTGCTACTCACACCAAGCTCTCGCTCCAAACCACGCAAATAGACCTTGCTGGCAGGATTTAGCAGTAGTTTAGTCAATAGTTTGACGCGTATTTTACCAGAAAAAATAGAATCTAATTTCAACGTGTAGGGAAAGTCTTTCCACGGCTTCGCCACCTGAGTCACATATTGACTAAGTAGGCTGATACAAAATTGAGTAACAAAAATAAAGTTTTTGGTTCAAAAGTGGAAATAATATTTATTATGTGGTCCGCTTAATAATAAATCCGGCCTCTGGGCTTTAAATTCCCTATATTTGTAAATTATCAGAACGATGAAGCGATTATTTGATCTATTTCTGGCCGTCATATTATGTTCACTCTTAGCTGTTCCAGCTATCTTGATTGCCCTTTTAGTTCGCTTAACTTCCCCCGGACCTATCATTTACTGGTCCACTCGAGTTGGGAAAAATAACATCCCCTTTCCCATGCCCAAGTTTAGGACCATGTTAACCCATACTCCCGTAGTGCCCACACATCTTTTGAACAATCCAGATCAATTTCTAACACCCATCGGTTCGTTTTTGAGAAAATCTAGCCTAGACGAAATCCCTCAACTCTGGTGTATTTTAAAAGGGGATATGTCCTTCGTGGGTCCCAGACCCTCGCTACCCAGCCAAACAGATCTCAATACCGCTAGGACTCAAGCCAACATTCATCTGCTAGTTCCCGGACTCACCGGTTGGGCTCAGGTCAATGGACGCGATGAAATCCCCAATGAACAAAAAGTGGCCTATGACGCCGAATACCTGCAACATCAATCTTTCCTTTTTGACTTAAAAATCATTTGCCTGACGGCTTGGAAGGTGGTCAAGCGGGATGGGGTGGTGCATTAGGAATGAAGAATTGAAAATGTAGAATTAAGAATTTAGGAGATTAAACTTATTGATATTTTGAAATTAGTATTTTTAATGCGAGCTAATTTATGGAGATTTATTCTGTAAAAATGGATGGAAAAGAAGACTCCTTGAAATAGCCATTTCCCCGATTTTGCCCTTATTATAAGAACGAAAAATCTCCCACTAGCCAACCCTATATGTTGCCCAAAAAAAAATGGACTGTATTGCCTCCGCCTGATAAAGAAGCTCTTGAACAATTATCCTTAGAATTAAATACAGTTAAAAACCCATATTTCCTTCAATTACTACTTTCCCGAGGAATTAAAAATTTCAATGAGGCGAAAGCATTTATGCTTCCTGAGATGCAGTCCATACATGATCCCTTTCTGATGAAGGACATGGATAAGGCTGTGGCACGTTTAGGTCAAGCCTTAGAAAACGGAGAAAAAATCCTGATTTATGGAGATTATGATGTGGATGGAACTACCTCAGTGGCCTTGGTTTATGGTTATCTATTGGAAGTACTTGGTGCAGATTGTGATTACTACATCCCTGACCGATATACAGAAGGTTACGGCGTCTCTCAAGCGGGAGTTGAATTTGCAAAGGACAATGGCTACAGTTTAATTATCTCGTTGGATTGTGGAATCAAAGCCCATGAAAGAGTAGCTTGGTGTAATCAACAGGGCATTGATTTCATCGTTTGTGACCACCATTTACCTGATGATGAGCTACCGGAAGCCATCGCCGTGCTAGACCCCAAAAGAAAAGATTGCCAATACCCATTTAAGGAATTAACAGGCTGCGGTGTAGGATTTAAGCTCCTCCAAGCCTTCATAGAAGCCAATTTCCTGGAGCCTGAACCCCTGTGGGATAAGATTGATTTATTGGCTTGTAGTATTGCCGCGGACATGGTTCCCATCACGGGAGAAAATAGGATTTTCACTTATTTTGGGTTGGAAAAACTAGGAAAAAACGCCTTGCCTGGTATAGCTTATTTGCTTCAAACTGCTGGTAAAACGGCTCCCATTCAAGTAACGGATATTGTCTTCTCCATATCTCCTGTCATCAACGCTGCAGGAAGAATGGATCATGCTCATGGGGCAGTGAAACTATTGTTGGCAGCTGATATGTTAGAGGCAAGTCAGTTAGCCGAGGCCGTTTTAAAGCAAAATCAAAGTAGAAAAGAAGTAGAAAAAGAAATTGTCCAACAAGCCCTCGAGATTTTTCATAAAGATTCCTTTTTACCCACGGCTTTCTCTACTGTGTTATTTCACCCCTCATGGCACAAGGGAGTGGTGGGGATTGTCGCTAGTAAGATTCAGGAACATTATTATCGACCTACCATTATATTAACCGAATCCAACGGCCAGCTGGTAGGCTCTGCTCGTTCTGTCAAAGGCTTTGACATTCATGCCGCACTGGAATCTTGTGCTGATTTATTAATCCAATTCGGGGGACATACCCATGCGGCTGGTTTACATTTGCATCCGGAAAACTTAGCTGCATTTATCTCGCGATTCGACGAACTGGTGAAAAAAGGCTTGAGCGAAAATCCCCCGCCTGCAGAGCTGCTGATTGATCTTGAAATTCCACTATCTGCTCTTAATTTGGCATTTCATGATAAATTATTGATTCGACTTTCTCCTTTCGGGCCAGGAAATATGATTCCGCTATTTCTAAGTAAGCAACTCTTTCAAACAGCTCCTCCTACCATTTTGAAAGAGGCACACTTGAAATTATTTGTTCAAGACCGTCCCGAAAATCCAACCATGGAGGTCATTGCGTTCAACCTTCGTGCCGACTTCTATGAAGGTTTAATGGATGCCTATTTGAATCAGAAGCCTATTTCTTTAGTGTACCATGTAGAGGTCAATGAATTTAGAGGAAACAGAAAGTTGCAATTGAGGGCTTTGGATATGGCTTAAAAAATGGCTTTTTAAGCCTTGGTTAATCTCCAAGAACTGTGAGATATTTGATATTTCACCCCCGAGTTAATGATGGTCATTTCATATGAGATGTTCATTACCTAGTCTTACAAGCCTTGCTTAAACCTGTGTGTGGTGAGCTTTCATAAGTCGATATTGCTCAACCAATTTTATGATGGAACAATATAGATAAGAAAGTCTAAGAAATAAACCGAGTTTTTTCAGAGTTCAGAGGGGATTGGATATTAAAAAAGGATGTCTTTATTTTAACAATGAATGTCCCTAAAAATTAGCCTATAATGACACTCTGACAAAGAGGCCTGAATTTAACTTTTCAAATTTAGAAGGACCATAATAATCAAAGTTCATACCTACACCATAGGTGAATTTCTTATGGGTAATGCCTGCTCTAAAGGTATATCCACTTCGGGCATGCAATCCATCTTCTATCGATTGATTGTATAAAACTTGTGCCCGAGTATATAATCGAGTTTTTTGTCCTAAACTAGGTTTATACTCCAAAATACTAACGGTTTCCATATTGGTGCCAGGTAATAAACAAATACTCGGAGAAACGATGATAAGCCAAGTAGGATTTGCTTTGAAAAATTGAAGTCCCATTAAAGGAACTAAGCCCAGTTTAAAATGCCACTGAGCGCCCGCAGAAGCCTTAAGGTTATGGCCAAGATCGTACAAAACATTATTCACCACCACTATTTCTGTTTCATCTGCTTTATTTTTATAATCTACGGCCCCATTGGTCACATTAAAAAAGGAAAATTTCCCTCGAGCATCTATCGGTTTGGAAAGAATCAGCTGAAAATTCGTTCGCTTGTCACCAAACATCACCTCAGCAGGTATGGGTGCTGGAGGGGCTGTCAATGCTTGCTGAGAATAAGTAGTCGTAGATAATAGGAATAAAATTCCAAACAAAAAGAATTGGCCATTTTTCATGGCGGCAAATATAAAAAGGATTATTTAACGGATAGCCATACTTTCATGAAGTTCAGGAACTAAGCGATAAAAAGCGAAATTTCTAAGATGAAATAATCCCCTAATTAAAAAACATTTCATCCACTAAAAACAAGGCACGCTTATCTTTAGCTGGGTGCCAGCCCGGAATTTTCTCTAAAGGTTTGGCCACTATTTTAATGTACTTCACCTTACTAGTCTTGAACTTTGTCCCTATCAAAGGTAGCGTATGCGGGAAATTTTCCTTTGGAATCTCGGGTTTAAATTTCGACAATAACTTCCATTGATTTTCAACCGTGGCACCCCAGACTTCCACGAGTTCTGGTGGGAATATCCCCGTTTGAGTTTCCACCATAATTCTCAACTCCACTGATGACAATGCAATTGGCTCTTTAAACATAGAAACCAATACTAAGTCATTATTTCTTACACCTGCCCAGTTATTCGCCCATGCTGGACTGTTTGCATTAAAGGTGCCTAAACGGCCATCAAAAAAAGTCTTCGCTCCAGCAGCTTGGTGAACCCGGTTTAAAGGTGTTAATAGCACGGAACTATCTGGTTTAAAATGCCCACGGTAAAAATCAAAAATAGCTTCATCACTGCCTATCCAACCTGGTTTGAAGGCTCTTGCATGAATGGAGGTATTTTTATCTAAGCGCAAACTTCCGGTAAACAAAGGAGCAATGGCACTATCTGGCCTAGAGCCATCCAAGGTATATCGAATCTCAACTCCCTTAATAGGATGTCCTAATTGAGCTAGGATAAATTGATCAAAAATCGTCGATGAATTCTTAACTAGAGGTGGATTTAATTTGAGTGGATTAGTCCCATCATCATGAAAACCTCCAATCACTTGTATGCCTTTCAATTGCTTTTGAAGTGCCTGAATTTCTGCTAGACTTAAACCCGTATCCCAGACAAATACCTTTTTCAAATTAGGGATAGCTTTCAGCGCATTGCCTAAACCTGGTGCTTTTAAATGAGTTCCGGTTAAGGATAACAACATCAATTCTTTCAATCCAGCCAATTCTTTCAAACCCACTTCTGTAACATCCGTAAAATTCAAGTTGAGCGTATGCAAATGCTCAAAAGGCTTAATATGCTCCAAATCCGCATTTTGAACAGGCATTTTAGCTAGACTTAATGAAACGATTTGTTCCTTAATCTCCTTTAATTCTTCCAATTTTTTAGCCTGATATTGTGCCTTATTAAAGAAATTGACTGATAAAGCAGGTGAATCCTTCGCAAATAGTAAAATAGTCCGATATTCATTGGAAAGCTTTTGAATGGTCTTTTCATCAGCCTCAGAAAAATCAAAACTCTCCACTGGAGAAGTGGAAGTCGCCAACAATTTACTAGATAAAATCCGCAAAGAATCACTTGATTCAAAATCTAGTACTTTTTGTGTAAAAGTAGCCTGGCGTTTCACCCACCATGACAATAATTGCAGCTCATCATCTGTCAATTGAGGTCTTCCGATGGGAGGCATGTGCTTTTTGTCGTCTATGGACAAATGAGCGCGCTGAATCAACAAACTCAATTCTGGCTTACCTGCTACCAATAAGGGTCCCGTTTTACCTCCTTTGGCAATGGCCTTAGCATCTGTCAACAATAACTCTCCCTTTATTTTATCTGGATTGTGGCAGGCAACACATTTCTTTTCCAAGATCGGCTGAACTACATCCTGGAAAACCAGGGCTTCTTCCAATGGCACTGTTTTATTTTTTATCAAGGGCTCCAACACAAAATTTCCTCCGTGAGTCAAATTTCCGCCAAAATGGCCTACCATAATCAGCAAAATCACCATACCCAATGAACTGGCCTTCACCATTCCTGGGCTATACCAATCCTTATTTCTGAACAAATAAATCCCTGAAGCTAATAGGTAAGTAGCCAAACCCAAATAACGATGCCACCATAAATCTGCACCACCATAACCCGGTTCTCTGGCTAAAAAAATTCCCATAATGACTGTGATTGCAGAGCTCAATGCTCCGGTCAAAAGAATTCCTTGGCTGAATTGTTGATAAAAATCGTTTTCTTCCCAAGTAGGATGGAATCTGAAATATTCCATCAACATGCCAATAAAAAGCAAAACAATAGGGAAATGAAGTAATACAGTATGAAGTCTACCGATAGGCTGCAAATAAAGGGGGATTTGAAGAGAATCTTCAAACAGAAATAAAAACCCTACAAAGAAAAAGGAGGCGATTAAAATCTGTTCGAGTATTCGGATAAGCTGAAATTTCTTCATGTGAAGCTATTAACTAATGATATCTCGAACCACTTTTCCTGATACATCAGTTAAACGGAACCTACGACCCATATGTTTATAAACTAATTTTTCATGATCTAAGCCTAATTGATTCAGTACAGTGGCCTGAAAATCATGGACATGCACTGGATTCTTTTGGACATTATAACCTAGTTCATCTGTTTCACCATAGACCATTCCCGGTTTGATGCCACCACCAGCCATCCAAATACTGAAACAACGCGGGTGATGATCCCTGCCATAATTATCGATGGTTAGTTTACCTTGACTATAACATGTTCTACCAAACTCCCCACCCCAAATCACCAAAGTTTCATCTAATAAGCCTCTTTGCTTTAAGTCCATCACCAAAGCAGCAGATGCTTGATCTGTATCTTTCGCCTGACTCTGAATCTCAAAGGGTAAATTACCATGCTGATCCCAACCCTGGTGGTACAGTTGAACAAATCTTACCCCATTTTCCGAAAGCTTTCTAGCCAAAAGGCAGTTGGCGGCAAAGGTCCCAGGAACCAAACAATCTGGGCCATACAACTTAATGATATCGTCGGATTCCTTGGACAAATCCATCACCTCCGGAACGGCCGTCTGCATGCGATACGCCATTTCATACTGTTTTACTTTGGCTGAAATTTCGGGGTCACCAAATTCTTGGTACGACAAATCATTCAACTCCGCTAAATGGTCTAGCATCTCCCTACGTTCCTTGCGGTCCATCCCCTCAGGATCTCTCAGATATAAAACAGGGTCTTCCCCTTTGCTAAATTGAACCCCTTGATGAATGGAATCCAAAAAGCCATTGGACCACAATTTGGAATACACTCCTTGACCATTTCCAATACCTCGTGACAATAAGACCGTAAAATCTGGTAAATTCTTATTCTCATTTCCCAAACCATAGCTCAACCAAGAACCCATACTTGGACGATTGCCTTGTTGAGAGCCTGTCTGAAAAAATGTTAAGGCTGGATCATGATTAATGGCCTCCGTATACATGGATCGAATGATGCAGATATCATCTACAATCTTGGAGGTATAGGGCATGATATCACTTATCCATGCCCCTGATTGACCGTATTGCTTGAAATTAGTAAAAGATGGCGCCAGCGGAAAAGTGGCTTGATTGGCCGTCATTCCAGTTAATCGCTGTGTTCCACGAACGGAAGCTGGAAGGTCCAAACCCATCATGTCACAAAGCTTCGGCTTATAATCAAAGGTTTCTAATTGAGAAGGAGCCCCATTTTGAAATAAATAAATAACCCGCTTGGCTTTAGGTGCAAAATGGGGTATGCCCGGGGTAAATTCTGCCCCATCTTGGTCGCCACCATTCAATAATCCTGGCACCAACAAGGAACCTAGGGCTACACTACCCAAACCTAAACTCATGGTGGATAAAAATCTCCTTCTATTAAAGCTTAGCCCATGCTCCAGTATTTCTTTTTCTAACATTCGCTTAGGTTCTAGTAATGGTTTCCTCCAAATTATAAATGGTATTAACTACCCGCATCAATGCCGCCAACAACTGTTTGTCCACCTCTTTGGGAATAGGATACTCCCCAACAGACAACATTTTTTCTGCCTTTTTAGCATTGATTTTCTTCAATTCATTTTGGTAATAAGTGGTCAAAATCCCCATCTCTTTTTCAGACGGCTTTCTGCAAACGATCATTCTAAAAGCTTTGTTAATTTTATCACTGACCTGATTTTTTTCTTGTAATAATTTAGCAGCCAACACACGAGATGCTTCTAAAACAGTAGGGTCATTCATCATCACCAAAGCTTGCAAAGGGGTATTGGTTTTCAATCGTCTTACTTCACATACATCTCGATTACTGGCATCAAAAATGCTCATAGTAGGCGGCGGAACAGTTCTCTTAATCAAAGTGTACATCCCTCTCCTATACAAACTGGCTCCATGATCTTGCACATACATAGACAATAAACCACGGCCGGAGGTAGCACCTTCCCATAGGCCCGGTGGCTGATAGGGTTTTACACTTGGACCACCAATTTGCGGAACCAAAAGGCCACTACTGGATAATACCACATCTCGGACAAATTCTGCATTGATTCTGGAGCGTGAAGAGCGAGATAAATACACGTTTTCAGGGTCCTTGGCAAGTTTATCTGGGGTGATTTTAGCAGACTGTCTGTAAGTTGCTGACATCACCATCTGCTTCACCAAACGTTTAATATTCCAGCCATGATCCATGAAATCTACCGCTAGCCAATCCAATAAGGCTGGGTTAGTAGGTAACTCTCCTTGCATACCAAAGTCGCCCGTGGTCTTGACAATTCCTTTACCAAAAAACTCTTGCCACATTTGATTCACAAATACACGGGCGGTTAATGGATTCTTTTTATCAAACAACCATTTCACTAATCCCAATCTGTTTTTTGGCAAATTGGATGAAAAAGGTAAAATGACAGTAGGCATAGCCGGCTGAACCACATCGCCTGGAGCATCATAATTCCCTCTTTTCAATATGGTACTGACACGAGGTGTATCCAAATCACTCATGACAGAGACAATGAGACGTGAGGTATCTTTTTTATTAATGAACTTTAAAATCCCTTTCACATCTTCATTGCTAATTTCCATCAAAGGCTTTTTCGCGTAAGTCTCAGGGCCTCCAATGACAGACTCAATCCCCACTTCCTTCACATTATTAAAAAAGGCGAAAGCCTGATAATAATCTTTTTGAGTAATAGGGTCATACTTATGATCATGGCAGCGAGCACATTCCAAAGTAATTCCTAAAAATGCCTTCCCCAAAAGATCGCTTCGATCAGCTACATAACTTACCCGGTATTCTTCTTGAATAACACCGCCTTCCTCGGTTATCTTGTGATTACGGTTAAATCCCGTAGCCAATAATTGTTCTTTAGTCTGTGCCGGATTAGTGGTAGGAATTAAATCGCCAGCCAATTGCCAACTGACAAACTGGCTATAAGGCATATTTTTATTTAAGGCATGAATCACCCAATCCCTCCAAGGCCATTGCGTTCTGTATCCATCATCTTGGTAGCCATGCGAATCCGCATAGCGCGCCAAGTCTAACCAAAAAACCGCCATTTTCTCCCCGTAGCTAGGGTTTTTCAAGAGCTCATCGACCATTTTTTCATAGGCACGAGGTGAATTATCTGCCATGAAGCGATCCATTTGACTCAAGCTGGGAGTAAGACCATTAAGGTCTAAAGACACTCGCTTTAATAACCTTTCCTTATCCGCCTCCTCATTAGGACTTAAGTTTTTTTGTTCCATTTTATGCAGAACAAAATAATCAATCTCATTTTTTACCCAATCCTTCTTATCAACATCTGGAATTGACGGCTTCTTGGGTGCTACAAAAGCCCAATGTTTTTCGTATTTAGCGCCCTGCTTAATCCATTTTTCAATCAAATCTATTTCCCGCGCTGTCAGCTTCAAATGAGAAGCCTTGGGCGGCATCATCTTCGTAGTATCATCTGTGCTGATACGTAAAAATACCTCAGACAATTCTGGCTTACCTGGAACTAAAGCATAGGCATTGGGATGTTCTTTCAATGCTTTAAACACGCTGATAGAGTCATCCAAACGTAAACCCGCCTCTCGCTTATTCGCATCTGGACCATGACATGCGGCACATTTATCCGACAAAATTGGTCTTATGTCAAAATTATAACTAACCAAATCAGGGATAGGCTCTTCCTGAATTTGGGTGCCATTTGATGAGGAACAAGCATTCAAACCAAGGGTGAACCCAAGGGCACATATCCATAAAAAAAGTGGATGAATTCTCTGCATTAGGCTTTAATCAATAAATCTTTGACAACTTGTCCTTTCCCATCTGGTGTGGTGTAGAATGGCCTTTTCTCTATTTCGTATTGGGTATCTGGCTTAATGCCTAATGTATGATACATCGTTTGGTGAATACCTGCAATTTTCACTGGATTTTCGATGGTTTTACAAGGTCTTTCATCCGCCGTCTTTCCATAGACATGCCCACGTTTGATTCCTCCTCCAAACATTAAAATGGAGCAACCATCGGTGAAATGCCTGTGCATACCATAAAACTTCATATCGTTCAGAATCTCCGGCTGATTTACCTGCTCTTTTACCGTTTGGTCTGGTCTTCCTTCCACCATCATATCCCGACTAAACTCGGAAGCTAGAATCACCAAAGTTCTGTCTAGGTGTCCCGATTTATCCAAATCCTTGATCAATTGAGAGACAGGGCCGTCAATTTGCTTTTTCATACCAACCATACGAGTATGACCATTTTCATGGGTATCAAAACCATAGAATGGTTCATATTCGGTAGTAACAGAAATAAATCGCGCCCCTTGTTCGGTCAATCTTTTGGCTAGCAAACAGCCCAAGCCAAATCGACCCGTGTTATATATATCGTAACTTTCTTTCGGCTCAGAGCTTAAATTAAAGGCCTTAGATTCGGGTGAATTCAACAAGATATAGGCCTGCTCCATGGAACGGCGAAGTGATTCTTTTTGGTAATCACTTCCAAAATCTCCGAACGGACTACGACTGATTAAATCATTGTATAATTTATTCCGACTCTCAAATCGCTTCATGTTCATACCAACTGGTGGACGAACACTATCTAAGCCTTGACTCGGATCTGGAATGAAGAAGGGGCCAAATTCATTTCCTAAAAATCCGGCAGAATGGAAAGCTTTTAATTCTTCACCTTCACCTACCGTGAAACGCTGTCCAATATCAATAAAGGCAGGTATTACTGGATTTTTTGGTCCCAATTCCTTGGCAATCCAAGCCCCCATGTGAGGGGCCGCAACTGTTTGAGGAGGCTCGTAACAAGTATGCCAATTGTATTGATGACGAGTATGTAAAATATGGCCTAAGTCGGCCGCCACATAAGAACGAATCAAAGTCCCTTTATCCATCACACTTCCTATCCCCTCCAAGCCTTCTGAAAAATGAATACCATCCAGTTTGGTAGGTACAGACTTGAAAGTACTTAGTACCCGATTGCCCTCCATTCCCTTCTCGTACGGAGTATACCGTTTCGGGTCAAAAGTCTCCGTATGAGCCATTCCACCAGCCATCCATAGTAAGATCACCGTATCAGCCGTGGCTGCCCTTTGTGCCACAGGATTATTGAAGCCACCTAGCACACTGGCCACCGGTGAATTCATTCCCAGCGCGGCCAATGTAGCCATACTCGTATTCTGTAAAAATTCCCTTCTATTATATTTCGTCTTCATATACAAAAATACATGATTTACATGGTTGAACTTAGATAATCAATTGAAATTCAGGAAGTAAAGTGATTGCCCAAACAAAATCCTGAACTCCTTCTACCGTAGGTTTTTTACCCAGGAAGCGAATGGCCAATTCCATCTCTCGACTGCTCGGGTTTCTACCCAAAGACTGACGATATAGCGCATTCACCAAAGCATCACTACTTGCGTATTTAGCCACCCAAATCTTAGCGCCTGTATTCAAGGTATAATTGAATTTAACTCCATTGGTTAATTCCAAAGCCTGCAATAAATTAGCCTGAGAAGTACGGCTAGTAGAAACAGTTTCCCTGTTAGGTCTTCCCAAAGCAGTTAAGAAAGGATCATTCTTCACCAAGGCTGCCCTAGCAAAAGGTATTTCTTTTTTGATATCAGTTGGTAACATTTTTACGACCAAAGCTGAGTCAGAATACAGTGGATAGAAAGACTGACTAACCGCATCTGCAAATTGTTCCGCCGTTAATCGGCGCTTCGCCATTCCTTTAAACACATAATTATTGGCGGTCAACATGGAAACTTCTTTGAAGCCAACCGATGGTAATTGATAGGTTTTAGACGTTAAAATTTGATACATCAAACGTTTCATATCGGTCCCATTATTGGCAAAATCATAAGCCAAGTAGTCTAACAAATCCTGACTCCAAGGCTCATTATCCATCATATCCACGGGTTCAACGATTCCCCTTCCCATTAATTGCGCCCATACCCTATTCACCAAGGTTCTGTATAGTCGACCGTTTTTCTTTTGAACCAAAATATCCGCCAATTGTACCAAACGATCAGCGGTGATCGGCGTTTCTTTAATTTTTCCGAGAGAATTGTACAAAACTCCACGACCAGCCTTCCGACCAGTAGGAAGGTCACATTTATGAATCTCTAGGGTTTCATCCGCAAAAACATTAGCAAAAGCATAAGCATCATCCAATTTCCAATCACTGATAAAGCTATCATGGCAAGAAGCACATTTCAAGTTTAAGCCCAAGAAAACTTGTGCCACATTTTGTGCCGCCTGCATCTCCGTGCTTTGACTGGAATTAATAGTTCCTCTCCACTTAATTCCTTTGATAAATCCCTCAGATTCTTTCGTTGGGCTAATTAACTCCTTTACAAATTGGTCATAAGGCTTATTGTTTTTCAAGGAGCCATACAACCATTTGGAGATGGCGAATCGACCTCCGGTAATATATCCAGTACCCGTGTAGTCATTTCTCAAAGCATCATTCCAGAAACTAAACCAATGCTGGGCATAGGCAGAATTGTCATTCAGTAAAGATTGAACCAATAACTCCCTTTTGTTGGCTCTTTTATCCGCCATAAAATTTTGAATAGCCTGCGGACTAGGGAGCAAACCTTGCACATCTAAATAAACCCGACGAATGTAGGTGGCGTCATCAACAGGCTTTTTCCAAGCAATCTTATTTTTCTTGAAATATTGATCCACAAATAAATCAATGGGCTGTTGAGCCTGGGCATTGGCTTGAGGTAATTTAGGTAATCTTGGCTCTAAAGCTGCCACTCGGTATAAGCTTTTTTCTGGTCCAGTTGGCCATGGAGCTCCTTGTTTAATCCAAAATTCCAGCAAAGCAATATCTTCCTTGGTCAATCGCTTCCCTTTGGTAGGCATGGCATCATCATGCCCTTCAGGTAATTTCACTCGACGGATAATATCACTCTTTTCAGGATAGCCTGCTACTAAAATAGGACCACTTTCACCTCCTCTAAATAAAAACTCTTTCTTATCTAAGCGAAGTTTTCCTTTGGTTTTGGTCGCATTATGACAGCTGTAACAATTGTGTGCTAAAACGGTACGAACCTTAATATTTAATTCATCAATTTGACTGTCATTTAAGACCTGTACGGCAGGACTTATCACAGGACTTTCTTGTTCTTGGAGGGCCGTTTGACTTGGTCCAGTGGGCAATTCGTTATATTGGGAGACCGCTTTTTCTTCAGATAAGGCCAATGCGCGTGTCGTATTTGGTGAATTTGGCCAAGGAGCCCCTTGCTTAATCCAAGTTTCTAAAACCTCTATTTCTGCTTTACTTAGGCGTTTACCCTTGGTAGGCATGGCGTCATCATCGCTGGCTGGAAGTTTTACTCGACGGATGATATCGCTTTTCTCTGGATGACCAATGATCAAAGCTTTCCCATTTTCGCCACCTTTCATGACATATTTTAATTCGTCTAAACGAAGTTTTCCTTTCACTTTTTTGGTACCATGACAGTTGGTACAATACTTGGTCAAAATGCTTCTAGCTTCAATAGCTAAAGCCTCTTTCTCATCTACATTGATATTTCCTTGTAATTTTTTAATATCTATTTTAGGCGTTTGAGATAGGGTATCTTTCGGGGTTGCTGGATTCCAAACGGAACTTAAATAGTCATCTCCATGGGTCAACATAGCTCCATAATGTCCAGCAAAGGTGACACCCAATACCGTCAACAATAATAAAGCGCGGTAGGATTTGGTTTCATTATATTGAAATGCCAATAGGGCTAATGAAGCCAAAACAAAGGTCGCAATTCCCGACCATTGATGCCATGCCACGGTGGTGCCTGAATATTCATCTTGATTGGCTAATATAAGTCCGAAGGCTACAGCCAAAAAGGCAGAGATACTAACTACCCAAAGCATCAAACGAATAGCAGGATGGTAAGGATTAGTTGACTGCTTCCAAGAAATAGCCTCTAGTAATAATATAACCCATAATAAGCTTAGGGGAAAATGGACGATTAGGGGGTGTAATCGACCAAAAAAGGTAATAAGTTCAGTACTAGTTTGCACAGAAAAATGTAGGTTATAATAGGTTTATTTCTTTGTATTGCCGAGGTACGATGAGCAAGTTCGTACACTCGGCAATTTTACAAAGATTAATCTAAATAAAAAATCCCTTAGTTATACCCTGGGTTCTGGGTTAATTTACTGTTAATCAAGATTTGAGGGGCTGGAATAGGTAAATAGTATTCAAAATCAGAATACACATAATCCAAGGCGTTGAAGGCAATTCCTCCTCTGCCAACAGTTGGGTTAGCCTTTTCTCTAGCTCCATGTGCATTCATGAATGCGGCCAATTCAGTTGGTGTCATTGTTCTTTGTAAATCAAACCAACGGTGATTTTCAAACGCCAATTCCACACGACGCTCTTGCATAATAGCTGCTCTCAATCCCTCTTTGGACAATCCAGCTAAATCAGCTAAACCTGCCCTTTTTCTCACTGCATTGATATAGCCATAAGCCTCGGCTGTTGGACCAGCTGTTTCATTGATAGCCTCAGCCAACATCAATAAAGCGTCTGAATAACGTAATACAGGCCAGTTGTTATCCGAACGACCAGAAATAGTATGAGGATACTGGTATTTAGCCACGTATGGAATTGCCACGAAATTGCCATTTAAGGTGTAACCTGTTTTTAAAGAGATATCCTTCCTTAAATCACCTGGCTCATAGGCATTGATCATGTCTCGAGTTGGAATATTTCTTCCACTAGGTGTCGTATTGGCATAACCCGTTACTGCTCCTTGTGATAAACGTGGAGCAAAAACGTACACAAAGTTACTTTGCTCTCCTAAGTCGTTTCCCCCTTGATATTGAACTTCAAATATGGACTCAGGTCCATTTTTCTTAGCTGGATCAAAGTTGTCTTTGTAGTTAGCATTCAACGAATATCCTAGACTTAAAATATCCTTCAAGGTAGTAGCTGCGGCAGTAAAGTTTTTTCTAGTTAAATAGACTTTCCCCAATAAAGCTACCGCTGCACCTTTGGTCACTTTTCCTCTTCCAGAAGCTGGATAGCTAGCTGGTAAAAGTTTCACCGCATCCGTTAAATCAGTTTCAATTTGCTTGTAAACCTCTGCTTGAGGCGAGCGAACTAAATCAAATGATTCATTAGGATTAGACAAGGTTTTGGTAGCTAATACCACATCACCAAAATAACGCGTTAGGTTAAAATAGTGATACGCACGCAAGAACTTTAACTGTCCTTCAATGGCAGCTTTGGCGGTTGCTTCTACTGAAGTAGAGCTTGCAAGCTTTTCCAAAGCATAATTGATATTATACATAGTGGAATAATGGTTATTCCACAGTGTGGAAATTTCACCATTTCCTTGGTTGACTGTTGAAAATTCAAATGCCTCCCAACCAGCGGCCCCACCTCGATCCAATGGATTAAAATCTAGGGTAGTATTGTCAGACATAAATTCCTGTTGAATGTAGGCCGTGTTGGTAATAGTTTGCAATTGGCCATAAATTCCATTCAAAGCTTGATTGAATTGAGTTTCATTTTGGTAAAATAAATCTCGACCAATCCGGGTGGGATCTGTTGTCTTCAAAAAGTCCTCTTGACAAGAAAACTGAATGAAGCAAAAAGATAATAATATAGAAGCTGTTATTTTTTTCATTTCTGTTAGAATTAGAAGTTTAATTTAAGACCTAGGGCCAAAGTTCTTGGAACTGGATATGACTCATCGTCATTGTTCAATTCCGTACCACCTCTAACACCCGCATCTGGGTTATTTCCTGGGTAATTAGTAAACAAGAATAAATTGTTAGCTGTAAAGAATAGTCGAGACTCACTGAATATATTCTTCATCTTAGGTAGTTTATACCCTAATGTCACAGCCTTCAACCATACGTAGCTTCCATCATAAACATATCGTTCACTACTTTCACGCGACCATTTAAAATAGCTTGTTCCACCTTGAGAGTTTTTATCGTTTGGATTTGTTCCAGGGTTGGTAGCCGATCTCCAACGATCCTTCGCCTTATCCAAGACGTTAAACACCCCATCCATATTCATGGTTGAGGCCTCAATGTTACGATAGATATCAAAATCTTGAGCACCCACAAATAAGACATTCACATCCCATTGGCGATAATCTGCCGCTAATGTCCAAGCCCAAGTAAAGGCTGGATTGGGGTTTCCAATTTCTGTCATATCTTGGGTATCATAAGAAATGACTCCATCGCCATTCATGTCTTTGAATTTCATACCTCCAGGAATTACACCGTCTTGCTTAGCCCAAGCATCAATCTCTGCTTGGGTATTGAAGATACCTTCTTTTCTATATCCGTAAATCATACCGATCGGACGACCTACTTTCATAACGTTGTATCCACCGTAAAAACTTCCATACCAGAGCATATCATTAGCACCTTTGATAGCCAAAATTTTACTTTGGTTGGCAGTAATATTCATATTGGTTCTAAAGTTTACAGGACCAAAACTAGTACGGTAATCGGCACTTAATTCTACCCCGGTATTTTGTACTTGACCTATGTTATCCAAACTGGTGGTAAAACCTGAAACCGCTGGAATAGAAACTGGCAATAACATGTCGTTGGTTACTTTTTTATAATACTCAAAAGTGAAGGTCAACTTGTTATTGAATGTTGCTAAATCTAAACCAATGTCTAACTGATCGGATTTCTCCCATTTCAAAGAAGAGTTAGCGAAATTGCTGATTACCTTACCAGGAGCAAAGCTGTTTCCTAAGATGTAGTTGTTCGCTCCAACAAACGCTAAACTTGGGTAGTTACCGATATTATTATTTCCTGTCACACCCCAGCTAGCACGGATTTTCATGTCGTTGATAAAACTTATATCCTTCATGAAAGGCTCCTCAGATATTCTCCAACCTACTGAAGCAGCAGGGAAGTCTCCATATTTATTGTTTTCTCCGAAACGTGAACTTCCTTCTCTTCGGAATGAAGCAGAGAATAAGTACTTGTCTTTAAGAGCATAGTTCACGCGAGCAAAATAAGCCAATAATGACCAGCTGTATTCATAGGAGTTTGAAGAACGGATAGAACCTGCTCCTAAATAGGGCACTAAATCATCTGGAAAGGTATTAGCGGTACCGTCAATACCATATACTTGTTCTTGCTGGGAAGTGAAACCCACCATGGCATCTAATTTTTGGTCCTCACCAATTTTAGGAGAATAGGTCAATAATTCATCAAATGACACGTTTTGCAATTGCTCAGAAATATCACGTGCCGTAGCAATACGAGGAGGTGCACCAGAAGTACCCGATGCTACAGAAGATCCGATAGTTGAAGGCACATATTCCTTGAAGCGGTTGTAATTCATTTTACCGTTAACCGAACTTCTGAATTTCAAACCGTCCATGATGGTGAATTCAGCAAATGCATTGGCCAATACGTCCGAAATATTTCTTTTACGAATTACGTTCTGAAGTAGGAACACTGGATTGGGGAATCCAAACACTCCATCTAGCCCACCAATATACGGGCGAATACTTCCATCAGGATTATAAATGGGTTCACGTGGATCCATCAATAAAGCTCCACCCACCAAAGCGCTTCTACCATCCGTATTGGCCACATTTTGACGAGTCAAACTACCATTCACATTCAAGCCAACGGTTAAAAATTTACTTACCGCACCGCTATTATTTGAACGAATAGAAATACGGTCATAATCCGTATTCATGATAGCTCCATCTTCCTTGTAGTATCCAACAGAAAACATGGATTTGATAGGCCCCTTACCAGAAGTAATTGTCAAATTAGCATCTTGATAAGCGGAATTCTTATTCAAAATGGCAGCAAACCAGTCAGTAGAATATTTAGTTTGCTCCGGGTAGCGATAATTTAAAGGAACTTCTTCAATGGATGGCTCTCTTTTCTGTAAAATACGAATGGCATCCATGAAAACATCTTTCTTAAATTGAGCAAATTCAGGCCCATTCAACATTTTAACTCGGCGAGAGTCTGGTATGGTATTCAATCCATAATCCATCGAGAAATTAACATTTACCTTACCCTCTTGTGCATTTTTAGTAGTTATCAGCACTACCCCGTTTGAACCTCTCGCACCATAAATCGCAGTAGATGCCGCATCTTTTAATACAGAAATACTCTCGATGTCATTCGGGTTAAAATTAGCCCCTACCGAAGTACCTACCACAAAACCATCAATTACATATAATGGGTCACTTCCAGCACCCAATGAACCTATTCCCCGAACTCGAACCTCAAAAGCCCCACCTGGAGTACCAGCTTTTTGTTTCACCACTACACCAGAGGCTCTTCCTTGAAGCAACTGATTCATGTTATTAGCAGGCTGCTCTCCAATATCCTTCATGCCAATCACGGAAACGGCAGAAGTAATATCTTGCTTTCTTTGAGAGCCATAACCTACGACAACAACCTCGGTCAGCTCTTTTTGATTTTCTTCCAAAATCACATCAATGACCGTTCTTCCTTGAACAACTTCAGACTTAGGCAAAAGTCCGACTGAAGTAAAATTTAGAACCGCATTTTTAGAACTTACCCGAATGGAATATTCGCCGTTGGCATTTGTTACGGCTCCATTGGTAGTTCCTTTCTCCAATACCGAAGTACCAGGAACTCCGACTCCCCCGGCAGTGCTTACCTTACCTCGGACTTGCACACTCTGAGCAAGTCCCTGGTAAACCAGGAGCATACAAAAAATTAGTAATGATAGTCTTTTCATAATAAAAGGTTTGAGTTGGGTTAAAAGGGTTGTTTAATCATTGACTATGGATTGTACTATTTAAAGAAATAATACAATTATCAGACACAACTAACTCATTAGACCCTTTTTAACCATCCTTAACTATCCTTATGAAATCAGCAAAAAATCTATTGTATCTTTTTGATAATCAGGAAGAAACGATTAAACAGTGATTTTACGGGAGGGCACCGTTAAATAAACAGAATGAAATAGTGCAATAATTTCAAAAAAAAATTAAATACATGTTTTTGGCTTTCTCAATTTGAACCAAATATGATTGGAAGCATAAAAATAAAAATAGTACGCAATCAAGATTTGAACTGATATATTCCTGCTATTTTTACCTAGGAAAACAACATTGAATATGATTTACCATTCTGTTTTTTTGACGTTTAAGCCTGATTTAAGTGGCTTTCAACAAGATCATTTCTTTGCCGAGGCCATGAAGCTAGCCCAGATTCCTGGAGTGCAAGAATTTGAATGCCTTCGAGAAATTAGTCCAAAAAATAATTTCCAATATGGTTTAATCATGCAATTTGAGAATAAGGATATATATCAAGCATATACCAATCATCCACTGCATGTTTGGTTTGTAGAGAACGTTTGGATACCATCGGTAGCGGATTTCCAAGAAATCGACTACCTTAAAATGTCATAATGATATGTCCAGACAATCTGCCCTTGATAATATCAAAAAACATATTGCTTTAACAGAGGCAGAATGTGCCTTGATTGACCAAACTTGGCGCTTAATAAAACTCAGTAAAAAAGACTACTTATTCGAAAGAGGTGAGATCACAAAAGATGCGGCATTAGTTCTTTCTGGATGCTTACGTTCCTTTTCCATTGATGAAAATGGATTTGAACATATCATGCAGTTTGCACCATCTAATTGGTGGATAACTGATATGTATAGTTTTATATCCCAAAAGCCGGGAGATTTAAGTGTTCAAGCCATCATGGATTCAGAGGTAGTTTTACTAAGTAGAAAAGACCAGTTGATGTTATTTGACAAAGTTCCTGCGCTGGAAAGGTATTTCAGAATATTAACCGAAAACTCTTTAGTGGCTTACCGTCAAAGGCTCATTGATAATTTAAGTTTAAGCGCTAAACAGCGATATGCAAATTTTTGTCAAACATTTCCAAGCTTAATTCATGATATCCCACAAAAACTAATTGCAGCTTACATAGGTGTAACTCCAGAATTTCTCAGTAAAATGAGGAGTGAGTACCTCCGTAACAGCTAAAAAATAGCTGAATATAATTCAAAAAATTGGACCAACTTCTGCTTTAATAATGGGGCAAAAAACTGATAAACACATTCCCTTAAATTAAAATTTGTTCTGAATTTCAAAATCAAATCAAAAAAAATCAGTGGTCAATTCATGTCTAAAAATTGATAATCATTGACTTAAAGAGAATTTTTAATTAAAAAATTCTTTAAAAATGTTCTCGATTTTCTATTGAAAATTCCTTAATTAAAAACAAGATAATCTTCTTTGCATTACAGCCTATTTTAAAAATTATTAGGGCTTGTATATTTGCATCCCTGAGAAATAAACGCAACAGTTGTCAGCTATTCTAACAACTTCACGTTTTAGGATCATTTCATACCAAAAGAAATGAAATTCTAGATTATTTGAATGAATAGTTCAACTAATTTATGTTCTCATTAAAAAAAATGTGTTTTAAATTATAATCAAGCCATGCTGGAGTAAGGCATCATAAGTCTATCTCTTTGTCGCAAAATCTTGTGATTTGCGGCCTGGACTTCCCTTCAAAAACTAGCTACAACTGATTGTAAAATTTTTAAAAATCACTCATGCTGCCTAAAGGCCGCCTGAGAGAGGTATTTAATTAATCTGTGTTACTAAATATTTCTTACCATGAAAAATAAGTGTAGTCATTATGCTTACCTGTTTGTTCTATCTGTTCTAGTTTCATTGGCAGCATCGAGAAATTCGATGGCTGCCAATAGACCTGCAGATGTCGGATTCAACGTTTCACTTGAAAGCAGCTCCTACAATAGCGCTACGAACAAATCCACTTTCTTGTACAAAATCACACAAAAAGAAAGTCAACTAACAGGCCTAAGCCATTTCATTATTCAAAATTTTTGTTTGCCAACTGGAGAAACCAACATCAAAGGAGAAAACTCCCCCAACGGAAGCAGTGAATGGGAAACCATTTCTGCCGATAAAATGAATACCAGTGATGGAAGTACCACTGAATGTCAAGACGGATTTGGCTCGCTGCTAAAATTCAACTACAATGGAGGTGGACGAACAAACTATTATCGCCTGACAATAAAAGGTCATTTTATACCGACAGATGGTCAAAGTATTTTACGATGGGGTGGAACCTCAGGAACAGTAACCTGTGCAAAAGTTGCCGTGCAGGTACCTACACCCGTAGTCAACAAACAGACTGTATATGTTTGTCAAAATAGCTCTACCACCCTTTCTGCTAGAACAGGTTCAAACTACAAGTGGACATTAAATGGATCTTCTCTTACTGATGTAAGCTCAAGTATTTCTGCTTCAACTGGTGGTGAATATCAAGTTATTTATGATGCCAGCAATTGTAGAAGTATTGAATTATTTACTTTGCAAGTAAGAGATCTTCCTACTTTAAGTGTGACTAATACATCAATTTGTCCAAGTGCTAATGGCACTTTAACAGCTAGTGGTGCGTCTAGCTATTCTTGGTCAAATGCTGCCACCAGCGCTAGCATCACCGTTTCCCCGAGCTCTACAACCACGTATACTGTTACTGGGACCGATGCCAACGGTTGCCAAAATACTGCCTCAGGAACAGTAACTGTCTATAAACTGCCTACCATTTCAGTTAATAGTCCGAGCATATGCATTGGGGGCTCAAGCAACTTAACCGCATCTGGAGCAACCACTTATGCATGGTCCAATTCACAATCAGGATCTACTATCAATGTATCACCAACCACTACTTCCAGCTATACGGTCACAGGAACTGATGCCAATGGGTGTTCAAATACAGCATCAGCCACTGTTACCGTTCATTTATTACCTACCGTTACTGCCACTCAAAACCAAACCGTTTGTGCAGGTGCTAAAGTAACTTTATCAGGTTCAGGTGCTTCTTCCTACGCTTGGAACAATGGCATCACCAATGGTACAGAATTTACCGCTA
>NZ_SDHY01000006.1 GCF_004118285.1 Aquirufa rosea
ATCGATCTTTGATGTAAGTGGTGATAAATTGGTGCTTAAAAGGGGAATTGAGTATATTCGTAAATAAGTTAAAGTGTTAGAAATAAATGGCTTAGATTCTATCGGTTCGATAGGTCGTAGCCTCCACAAAAAAAATCTCCCATTCAGGGAGATTTTTTTATTTAATCTTGATATGTGCTGAAATAGAATGTCCATACATACCATTAGAACGAGAATAATAGCCATACCTGATTTCCAATGAACTCCAATTCAACAATCCTGCAATACCTCCTGGAGGTGCTAAACGGATGCCCATTCCCACAAAATGACTTGTAAAGCTTGAAATATCATAATCGGAGGTATAATATAGCTCTGATGGCACATGCTGAGCATAGGCTTTAAAATACTTTACGGCAGATTGGCTATTAAATCTCCAAAAGGGGCTGATGGAGAAAAATGGGGTTATTTTATACGGAATCTCCAAGTTGGTAGTGTGCGCCGTCATACCCCAATCGTCGACATAAGCTCGATAAAAGGCACGAATAACGGCTCTATCGCCTGAAAAATAACTTAATCTAAAACCTACTGGCAACTTAAACCTAGTTCCTGGTAATTTTTCCACCGTTTCATTTCCATTGGTAAAATAAACTCGGTGAAAGGGAGTACTTAATAATCCCTCTTGATAACTGGGTTCAATCATGGCCATGACTTGTAAACGCTGATTGATAACCTGTGACAAGGAAAATGAGGCATTATATGAATTTCTAGGTTTGTAAGCTATTCCCCTTTTATCATCTTCCGCACCTGATGGATAAGTAATAGGTCTCAATTCTGCTGGAAGTATAGCCATATAAGTATCAAAGAAGGCTCCTCCTTTAATGGAAAATTCACGATTTTTATCTTTAGAAAGTTTCGTAAAAAAGGCATTCAAACCATGCGATTTATAATCGTATTCGGTAGAGAAAGAATAACTTAAGCCCTGCGTTGTTCTAATCCCATCATCTTTTACAGACCAAGATAAACTAGGATAAAAATGGGTATCTTTCCTAGAAGCAGATGAAACTGTGAGAGGATCTATTTTGTCTGAAGAGGCAGAAGTATAAAAATCTACATTCGCATCAAATGTGAAATTATGCAAGCGATTAAATCGATCAAGCTTCGAAAAGCGCAATTCCATGGAATTCGCAAAATCCGTTAATCGTTCTGTTCCTATTCCTCCCGTAATGGCGGAATTATTTCCGTTTTGAAAATAATAACCACTAACCAAATTAGCTTCTTCAAATTTTAACGTTCGTTTTACATAAGGACCCGTACTATCCGTTGTAGTTTGAGCACTTCCATTCTTGCGAAAAGATAAATACTCTTGCGACCTTACTCCATGTAATAACGAACAATAAAGTCCTATACCTATGATGATCTTCTTCATGATTCTAGTTTAATTACAACCACATCCTCCTCCACTTTTACCCCCATTGGCACCCGATGCCCCTTCTCTGTAGAGATAAAAGCTTTGTTCAAATTTCTCAGACTTTCTGGCCGACAATTCCATTTCAGAATCATTGATTCGACTTTTTTGAAATTCCTTGACTGAGGTACATGCTTGCGATAACAAGCCCAACATACATGCCAAGTAATAATAACGTTTCATATGGTAGGGTTAATAAGACAATTTAGAGGGTTGTTTTCTGATACTTTCAGAAAAAAATACGCAATTATCGTCGTCAATCATAATGCAGGACAAACCAGGGATTTGATTGATTAAATCGATGCCCACCGAAACTCCCATCACAGCCAAGGGAGTGGTTAAGGCGTCAGCTAATTCAGCAAAAGGCGCAAAAACAGAAACACTCTTTACCCCTTGAATAGGATATCCAGTGTGTGGATCAATGGTATGCGAGTACTTTTTGCCTCCAATCATGACAAATTTTTCATAATTGCCTGAGGTAGCAACAGAAGAATTACTCAAGGTAAACTCAGCAATCATTTGCTTAGGATTATCCGGATTAGCAATGCCGATTGACCAATCTTGGTCATGTTCATTTTTCCCCCAAGCACACATATCCCCTGATGCATTGACTAGGCCATTACTAAAACCCATTGAAAGCAACAAGGCCTTCGCTTTATCCGCGGCAAACCCCTTCCCTATTCCTCCAAATCCAATGCGCATACCCTTTTTTTTCAAGAAAACAGTAAGATTTGAATCATCTAATTCAATATGCTGATAATTAATCAATTGCACAGATTTTTGAGCCTGTTCTCTAGAAGGCAATTCCTTCATTTCTTGATCAAAATTCCAAAGGCGCTTGTCGATGGAACCATAAGATAAATCAAAGGCTCCTTGACTTAAATCAGAGATTCTTTGTGCCCGTTGAATTAAATCAAATACCTCTTGATCTACTTTCACGGGAGCTATCCCAGCTTGCTTATTGATTTGATTGGTTTGAGAATCATCTTTATAGGTACTTAATAGATTCTCAATTCGCTGAATTTCTTTCACTGCACTATCCAAAGCCCTCTTGGCCTCCCTTTCATTTGATCCAACCACAGCTAAATCAAATCGGTTACCCATCAATAAATCAGTGCATGAAAAAAGAGGCATGGAGCTATCTGTATTGTTTTATTTCGGCAATGAATTTAGCAACCGAAGGCTGATAGCCTTCCCATTCTTTCAAGATTTTACCGTGCTCATCTAACAATAGGGTCAATGGGAATTTACCTGCACCATTGTACTTCTCCGCTAAAGCATCGTTTTTTAGTTGCTGCTCTTTGGACAATTGGTTCTTTTTTAACCTCGGAAAGTCAGCACGAATTAGTTCTAAATTCATTTCAGCAAAGGCCGTGAATTCTTTCGACTCAAATACATCTTTCTTTAATTTGATACAAGGTCCACACCAGTCTGAACCTGAAAAATTTAACAATATTAAATGATGCTGTTGTTGGGCATTGGTTTGTGCTGCGGAAAAATCTGTTCCCCAAATCAATACATTCAAAAATAATGAAATCAATAAGGTCATATGATTAAAGATAAATTACAAGATTCTTGCCGTCATTGGCTGTTTTATAGACTGTAAGTCCACGGCTACCCAAGGAATTTAATCCTTGGCCACTCAAAGAAAAACGAGCTCCGTGGTCTGTACAATAATATTCTGTCCGATTAAATACAATCCGTTGACGAGGTTGATGCGTACAAAGATTTTGTGCTGCCACATATTCGCCTACCGATGAACAAGCCACCACAGTACCGTTCGTGATGATATAGCCACCCGCTGTCTTTAAGGCATTAGTAGCACTGCTAGTTAAATCTAATTTAACCAAGTAATTTTTAATAGAATTCAATTCGTCAGTGGTAACCTTACCAACTAAATTTGCAGAGGCAGACACATTACCTCCGGTATTTCCTGAACTAGAGCTACTTCCTGAACTACTACCTGAATTGGAGGCAGAACTCACTACTTGACTTGCATTGGTACTATCCAAAGAGGCTACTTTTTGTCCATTTTTATTTAGAATTAATGGCTCTAAAATAGCGTCTTCCTTTTTGGTACAAGCCGCCAAAATAGCCACTAAGGCTGAGCCTTTGAAACCAATAGATTTCAAAAATTGATATCTGGTATATTTATCTTGATCCATTAAACACGGTAATAATGTGGGTAAATCTAAAATTTTATCATCAGTAAATAATCAGGTGGATAGATTTAATTGAGTATAAATAGATAAAATATACTATTCCGACGACCAAGTAACACTTCACTCTAATCTCCAAACCTAATTATTAAAGAAGAAACCCAAAGAGCGATTGATAAATCAGTAAAGACCTTACTATTATTCAATTTTATGAAGTTTAGAAATGAAAACCAGCAAAAAATTGTAATTTCAAAATTCAAACAATACTCAATTTTACTATGAAACAAAGATTTATTCTATTAAGTAAGCTTTCAATGATTCTATGGGTTCTTAGCTTCTCTTTTCATACATTGGCACAGGTACCAGCTGGTCATTCTGTGGTTGAAGGAAGATGGGATATTACCATTACTAAAAGAAATGTTACTACGCCCGCTTGGCTTGAGGTAACCCATTCAGGTTTAAAAACGCTTACAGGGCATTTTGTAGGAGATGGCGGGAGTTCACGTCCTATTTCTAAAGTAAATTTTGCCAACAATGTACTATCCTTTAGTATTCCACCACAATGGGAAAATTCTGAAAGAGATTTAAGCTTAGAGGCAGAATTAAAAGATGATAAGTTGATAGGAACCATTACTACTCCACTTGGTGAGAAGTTCAGAATTTTAGGTGTTAGAGCACCCAAATTATGGAGAGAAAAGGCACCTGTATGGGGCACATCTATCAGTTTATTCAATGGAAAAAACATGGATGGATGGCAAACATTAGGACCAGACAATCAATGGGTGGCAGAAAATGGTGTGATGAAAAGTCCGAGAACGGGGGCAAATATACGTACAGTACAAACATTCGGTGATTTTAAATTACATGCTGAGTTTAGAGTTCCAAAGGAAAGTAACAGTGGTATCTACCTTCGTGGACGTTATGAAATTCAAGTGGCAGACAGCAAAGGTTTAGAACCTGCGAAAGATCAATTAGGTGCTGTTTATGGATTTATTGCTCCATTAGAAAATGTAGCCAAAGAAGCAGGAGAATGGCAAACCTATGATATTGAATTAGTTGGAAGAAATATAACTGTCACCTTAAATGGGAAAACAGTAATCTACAAAGCCGAAATTCCTGGTATCACTGGTGGAGCTTTAGATAGCAACGAAGGTGAACCTGGTCCTATTATGATTCAAGGAGACCATGGCCCAGTAGAGTATAGAAATTTAATCTTAACTCCAGCAAAATAATTGTAGCATGTAGAATGTAGAATGTAGAGTTAATCATTTCTACATTCTACATTTTTTCTAATTCATCTTATTACGCTGATTTCTTGGGCATATACCATCCTAACCAAATACCACATAAGCCCCAAGCCACAATTAAATCAATTAATTGAGCTCTCAAATCAAATATTGGATACCAAATATGCTCTGTATAAGCTCCATTAGTAAACACAATAATAGCTACAATTAGACATAAACTTAGAATATCTCGCATTCGAGCGACCTTCAATTGCTTAATGAGATAAATCACCAAAAAGACCAAGAAAATATCTACCAATAGACCTCGTATCATATTATCCTGCATGGATATTTGATAATTGGTATAATATTGAATACGTGCCCAAGGCTTACCTGTTACCGATTTAGCAAAAGCCTCAGCCTGTGCCATGTCTTGCTCATTTTCCATTCTTGGCAAAATGTAACCACCTTCTTTCTTTAAATGTTGATTCAATGTTGTCAATATACTATCCTGATTAGAAGTATACATTTGCGAGGGCTCATGTAAGTTGAATGCCACATGGGAGGCAGCTTGCCAGAAGAAGATAATCAATCCTCCTACAATGGCACTAATGATAGATTTTTTCATTTTATATAATTTAGTACAATTCGAAATTAGAAAAATTTAATAAAAAATAGAACTAATTCGATTTTAACATCTCAGAACCGGCCAAAAGGAAACATCCTAGCCCAAAATCTTCAAAGTTAGGAATAGAATTAAAACTGACAGGCTGAGAATCTTTGGGCTCCTTTCCTGTCCCCTGCACATAACCTAAAAAACCATTGGCATGCACACAGGTACTCATTGCTTCCCAGGCTTTATCCACAGCTTTTTGATATTTCTTATCCTTCAAAATTCCATTTCTCAAGGCCCATTTCATACCATACACAAACAAAGCCGTACCTGTTAATTCTGGCCCACCAAAATGACTTTCATCTTTCAAACTCACATTCCAAAATCCATCCTTCCGTTGCAAGGGTAATAAGGCAGCCGACATATCCTTAAAGTCTTGAATATATTCATCCCGATGCGGAGCATTGTTCGGCATACTTTCTAAGGTACGTACCAGGGCAGCATATACCCAAGCATTTCCCCTTGACCAATAACAATTTTCCCCATTGGGCTCTTTATAGGGAGGTACAAAATCTTTATCTCGCCACCATAAATGTTCCGTAGGATTATAAAGACCTTTACCTCCATGTTTGTATTTGGTAAATACGTACAAATCATACATTTTTTCAAAATATCGGCTATCATGAAAGCGAGTGCCTAATCTAGCAAAAACGGGCATACTCATTTGTAAACAATCCACCCATGACCAATCATCTGATTTATCTGTTGCCAACATGTTATCAATGTTGGTTTTGATAGGTTTTATTCGAGCTGAATCTGCCTGAATATCAAACAAGTCCAAATAAACTTGCCCACATGCTTGATTATCTGCATTCCTTGTTGAAAGACCATCTCTCAAACCCCAGTGATGAAAATTACCCCAATCTGTCATGTATTTTAAATCCTTCTCCTGAGGATCTAATTTGTATAATTCCATCAATCCCTCATAATAAACTGCCCGAGTCCAAATATTGGATGGGCGGGTTCGGTCTGGACTTACAATCACCTTACCCACATCAGGCCATTTTTGCTGAAAATATTGGTTAGCCAAATGCATTTGAGCTAAAATTTGTTTTTTGTTGGGCTTAGAAATTCCCAAGAAAGAAATACCAAGAACCAGAAATAGGGTAAAAACAAGATTATTGCGCATCCTAAAGAAAATTAAGCTAAATAAAATACAGAAGGAATTTCTACTGATTTGGGCGAATTATCTGGGTTACTTTCCATGATATCAGCCATATAAGCCCACCAATTTTGCATAATGGGATGATTGGGCAAATCATCTAACTTAGTCAAATCTTCTGCTTCCAAATAAGCAAAAAGAATATGCGTTTCTTCATCTAAAAAAATGGAATAATTTTGAACTCCTGTGGATGTAAGAAGACTAGCCAATTCTGGCCAAATTTCATCATGTCTTTTCTTGTACTCCGCCTCTTTCCCAGGATGAAGGAACATTTTAAGCGCTTTTCTCTGCATAGCTAAAGGGATATTTCTACATAAAAGAGTCAAGTATAAGACTATTCTACTCAATTTCCATCCTTGTGATGCATGACACTTTAATTCTTATGATTGAATGTATTCCTCAAAAAGTTGTAAATCTGAATCATCAAAGCCTAAATGAGTCACAAAACGAATGTATTCTGCACCAAATGGAGCACATTTAATACCTTTCTGAGCCAATTCTGCCACCTTAACCGTCGAGTGTAATCCCTCTTGTATTTTTATAATAACTATATTGGTTACCACAGGCAGGATACTTTCTACCCATGAGAGTTGGGAGCATATCTGAGCAATATCCTTCGCTCTTCGATGGTCCTCTTGCAAACGTTCCACTTGATAATCTAAGGCATAAATACCCGCAGCGGCCAACATCCCCGCTTGCCTCCATCCTCCGCCCATGCGTTTTCTAATTCTTTTAACCTTCTTGATAAATGGGGCATCTCCTACCAACACGGATCCAATGGGTGCGCCCAGGCCTTTGGATAAGCAAACGGAAATAGAATCAAACCATGCTCCGAATTGCGAGGGCTTTTGTCCTGTAACCGCCATCGCATTGAAAATACGAGCACCATCTAGATGTAAGTGTAAGTTTCTGGATCGACAAAAACTTGAAATTTCTTCTAAACTTTCACTTGAATAAACACTTCCCCCCCCTTTGTTTACCGTATTTTCTAAACTTACCATAGTGCTTTCACAGGCATGGATATCGTCTGGAGAAATAGCCGCCTCTATCTGGGCTTTGCTTAATCTACCTAAATCGCCCTTCAATAATTTCACTGATGCACCAGCATTAGCCATAATTCCCCCGCCTTCATATAAGTAAATATGAGATAATTCGTCACAAATCACCTCCTGGCCCTGAGAGACAGTCGCGGTAATAGCCATTTGATTACTCATCGTTCCCGAAGTACAAAAGATGGCAGCTTCCTTTTGAAACATGGCCGCTACTTTATTTTCCAAGGCCAACACTGTGGGGTCCTCGCCAAAAACATCATCTCCCAAAGGTGCTGAAAACATGGCCTCCTTCATGCCAGGAGTAGGCAACGTAAATGTATCACTTCGTAATTCTATGAACTTCATATGAACTATTTAGAATAAAATTGAGACAAAAAGAAGAAACGAATAATGAGTGGTAAGGCAATTAAAAACAAGCCCCAATAAAAGTATGCAGCTATCAAGGCGGCTATTATCGCCACCCAAAAGGCTATTCGAATATATTTTTTCCACAATGATTGATTGGGATTTTTAGCAAACCAAAAAACCAAAGGAAAATTAATGGGCCAAAGGAAAAGGCAACTGATATTGTAGGCCATCACCTCATGGTCTGTAGCGGTGGCCAAAAAGAAAATCAGCATACCCAAAAGCCCATAAATAAAGAATAGCGCTATATCTAGCCCATACAATAAGGCTTTTTCATGCGAAAATCGGGTAGATAAAAGTAGTAACAACCCTGAAATCACCATCAAGACAGGTACTGGGCCCAAAGGGTCAAATCCAACGGGACTATTGGGCTGAGCCTCAAACAAAGTCAAAGATGCTTCTACTATTTTCTTATTTTGAAATGTTCCCTGCGCTGTTGCTATTTCTAAATTATCCGGCAAATAGCAGGCCTGCGAGGCCGACGCCTTCACATCCGAGGGAAAGCCCAAGGCCAAATTCATTCCAAAAGTTACCCAAGAATTTTCCGGCAAATAACGATTCATCCAATCGCGATAAGAAAGGCCTTTCAATTGTTGCAATTTCTCCCATGGATATACTCCTGGAGCAGTTTTCTCAAAAATATCACGAATCCGAGTGGCGCAATTATCATAAAAAAACTTATACTGATAATAGCGATTTTCAGGTAGATAATTCGTTTCTAATAACTGAAAAACTTGATTTCTTTGTTGCTCATTCAATGCTAATACCTGCTCCCTTAAGGTCCTGTTCTCGTATTGTGCGTAATAATTTAAGACGTCGGACATTTGATTGTAGGACAAAGAATAAGGCAATGTTCCTTTTAAAAACTTCCAATAAAAATTTTCTGTTTGAAAATCAAAGGTTCCATAACTATAGGCACGATCCAAGCCCGTATCTGGGTCATAAACACGAATTAAGGTATGGCCAAAAAAAGAATATAGCTCTGTTCCTGGTGCGATGGTGACTAGAGAAACCCTAGATTGTGCACTTAACTTATTTTGACTAAAAGATATGAAGCTAAAACAGCTGAATAATAGGATAAAAACGTATTTCATAAATCTTATTTGGGAGCAATAACCAAGACCATCTCACCTCTAACTTTATCAGGATGCTGGTGTAAATAGGTCAATACTTCTGCGGCGCTGCCACGTATCAATTGTTCATGCAGTTTAGATAATTCTCTTGCCAACATCACTTGTCTTTCCTCTCCTAAAAACTCCACCGCCTGTTCTAAGGTTCTAAGGATTCTATGAGGCGATTCATATAAAACAATCGTTTTTTCTTCCTCCGCCAAAGCTTTCCAACGGGTTTGTCTGCCCTTCTTATGAGGCAAAAATCCTTCAAATACAAAACGGTCACAAGGGAATCCCGAATTCACTAAGGCCGGAACAAAGGCTGTGGCACCTGGTAAGGTCTCCACTTCAATGCCTTGTTCTACACATGCTTTTACTAACAAAAAACCAGGATCAGAAATACCAGGAGTACCCGCATCGGAAACTAAGGCTATGTTTTTACCTGCCTGTAATAATTTTATAACACCTGCCACACCCGCATGCTCGTTGTGCGCATGATGCGCCATCAAGGGCTTATTGATTTGAAGATGCTTTAGTAATTGACCCGTGTTACGGGTATCCTCAGCCAAAATAGCGTCCACTTCACCTAATACCCGAATAGCTCTCAAGGTGATGTCTTCCAGATTACCAATAGGCGTGGGTATAAGGTATAATTTCATGCAATGAAAATACGATAATAATATGATAAATGGGAAAGGCCTTAAAACAAAAAAAGCGCAAATTAATTTGCGCTTTTGGTAGAGGGTGAGGGATTCGAACCCCCGGACCTGTTACAGTCAACAGTTTTCAAGACTGCCTCAATCGACCACTCTGACAACCCTCTGTCTCATTTTGAGAATGCAAATTAAGCCCTTTTTTAGCTGTTAAGCAAATCCTTTGGTAAAAAATCCCTAAAAATTAATTCGGAAATCATCCAATCTACTGCTTCTGACCGCTTTAAATCCTCTGGAATCCAATGTATCTCGATTCCTGACCTTTCCATTTTACGGAAAAATGTCATTTGCCTTTTAGCAAATTGGTGAATGGCTACCTCGAGTCCTTTTTCCAATTGCTCCCGATTAATCCTTCTTTCGACAAAATCGGCTAACCATTTATATTCCAAACCCAACCAACGTAAATCATCTGCCTCTATATCCCCTTGCAACAATTGAACAACCTCCTCAATCATGCCATTTTGCAAGCGCTGAAATAGTCTAAGAGAACAATTTTCTCTTCGCTTGTTCCAGGAGGGATTGGCACCAAATATGATGAATGGCCGATTCAATTCTAAGGGTGAATCTAAAAATGGCGGTAATTTAGAAAACTGGTAACTCGATAATACTGCATCAATATACAAGCCTGTTCCTCCACAAAGTATTGGAAAATGCCCCGCTTGATCAATTTTCCTCATCGCCTCAAAGGCATCCTTTTGAAAATGAGCCACGGAATATGGTTCGCCAACATCAATAATATCAATCAGATGATACGGCACCGCCTGTTCCCCTGAACCATATTCTTCCAAATCCTTTCCTGTTCCAATATCCAATCGACGGTACAATTGCCTAGAATCGGCAGAGATAATTTCACCCTTGATTTTTCTGGCTAATTCAACAGCCAAAGCAGTTTTTCCGCTGGCAGTAGGACCTAATAGGGTTATCAAAGGATGGCTCATACACAAAAATACAGTTAAGCGCAGGAAGAAAAAATTTAAGAGAAATACTTCCTCAGCTTTAAATTACCCAAAGTACAAACATCGGCAGAATCCCAAGATGATGTGATCGCACGATTAGCCTTGGCATCCAATTGAAATAAAATCGGAGGAGTAATTTGAACTTGTTGGAATCCGATCGACTGGTATCCATTTCCCCTATTCCATTCCAAATCAATATATGTCATCAAATTATCCACCTTTTCTAGAGTCAAATAGGATTGAATCACTTTACTCAGTCCTCCAACAATTCTACTCCCTTGTATGGAACAATACCTGATTAATTCGCCAGATCTTTGACCCTCTAGTCCAGCCTCATTCATGATAATTGGTTTTGAAAAAGCTGCCACACCCACTAATTTTTGCCCTTCAATCACATAATCACTCGTAATGTTTCTGAACTGACGATGCAAGGGAACAACCAAACCCAAGTAGTACTTAGCTTTTATCGCTCCCAACAGATGCTCTTGGTCTAAAAAATTATTGACTTGATCCTTCTTTAGAGGAATTACTCGTAAGTCACGAGCAAATATGGATTTGATACCTTGCTTTCTATGCAGAAAATAAGTCTTAACCCAGTCTTGACGTTTAACCCATATATCCTCCCACAAACAAATCCGCTCATTGGACTTATCCCAAACGCTCCACATCAATTCTTGCCATGCTATCTCATCCAATTCCTGTTTCATCCCTTGAAAGGCTGACAAGCTAATCGCATGCATTTGAATGGCTAATGAAGGAAGAAAATAGGTTCGTCCAAATAATTCTTCTCGATATTCCACCGATAACTCAATTTCCTTAAAAAATAAGGACAGATCGTCAAAGAAATTAGTAGGATTTACCGCCATGCAGTTTGAAATTGCATGTAAAGATAGAGGCTATTTGAGTAGAATTAGTCCTAAATACACTTTCTAATCTAAAAATTAATCACATGAACTATCGATTTGAGGCGAGCAGAAAAGAAGTTTCCACCTTTACCAATCAAGAACTTAGAGAACAATTTTTGGTAGAGCAACTATTTGAATCTAACCAAATACACCTTTGTTATTCTGCTTATGATCGTATGATTGTAGGAGGAGCAATGCCTGTTCTAGGCGAAATAAATTTACCGAATCCCGAAAAGTTAAAAGCTAATTATTTCTTGGAGCGTAGAGAGTTGGGCATTATCAATGTGGGTGGACCTGGTGTGGTGAAAGCAGATGGCCAAAACTATGAAATATCTAAATTGAGTGCCGTTTACCTGGGTAAAGGAACGCAGCAAGTAAGCTTTAGTTCCGTCTCAGCAGATAATCCAGCTTTATTCTACTTATTATCCTCCCCTGCCCATGCTACACATCCCAATGAGAAATTGGATCGAGAAAATGTAGTAACTGTCACGGTAGGTTCATTAGAGAACTCCAACCACCGAACCATTTATAAGTACATTCATCAGGAAGGAATTCAGTCTTGTCAATTGGTTATGGGACTAACCATATTAGAACCGGGTTCTGTTTGGAATACCATGCCCGCTCATGTGCATGACCGTCGCATGGAAGTTTATTTGTACTTCGATGTAAAACCTGGACAGGCGGTTCTACACCTTATGGGAGAACCCCAAGAAACTAAACATATTTGGGTTAAAAATCACCAAGCAGTGATTTCTCCCCCTTGGTCCATCCACAGCGGAGCTGGGACACAGAACTATTCTTTTATTTGGGGCATGGCAGGAGAAAACAAGGATTATACCGACATGGATTTTAGTGAAATTTCTGAACTCAGATAATATGAAAAAGACACTTTTAAGTATTTTTTGCTGCGGAATCTTATTCTCCTCTTGGGCCCAAAACATTCCATATTCTGTTCAAATGGCAGAATCACTGATGCAAACGCATGCGGATTCCATTCAAGTGAAAATTGGTAAACCTGCCACTTGGGATTATGAACAGGGATTATACTTAAAAGCCTTGGAAAATCTTCACTGGAGAACCGGCGATGCGCGCTATTTTCAATACATCTTGAAAAATATGCAAAGCTTCGTGAATGAAAAAGGCGAGATAAGAACCTATAAATTCCATGAATTTAACTCAGACAATATCACCACTGGTCGTTTATTGCTTTCCCTGTACCAAGAATTGGGAGATGAAAAATATAAGTTAGCGGCGGATTTGTTACGTTCACAAATCAAGCAACAACCTAGAACCAAAGAAGGAGGTTTTTGGCATAAAGATCGTTATCCAGATCAAATGTGGTTAGATGGTTTATACATGCTTGAGCCATTTTATGCTGAATACAGTCAAGTTTTCCATGAAAACAATTGGAATGATATTGCTCTACAATTTGAACTCATGTATAAAAATGCATTGGATCCAGCTACGGGCTTATTATTCCATGCCTATGACCATGAGCGCAAACAAGGTTGGGCCAACAAACAAAATGGACATTCGCCTAATTTTTGGGGAAGATCTTTGGGTTGGTATGTGATGGCCTTGGTCGATGTGTTAGATTATTTTCCACAAAATCATCCCAAAAGAGCGGTATTGATTACACAATTGAATCAACTTTCAAGGGCATTATTGAAGGTTAGGGACTCATCTTCAGGACTTTGGTACCAATTACCCACTTTGGGCAGCCAAAAAGGGAATTACTTAGAGGCATCTTGTGCCAATATGTTCGTATATGCCTTTATGAAGGGGGTTCGCAAAGGCTATCTTCCCTCCTCTTTTTCTTCATTAGCGCAACAATCTTATCAGGCTATCTTAGATAAATTCATCAGTAAAGACACACAGGGATATATACATCTAGAAAAAACCGTGAGCGTAGGTGGCTTAGGCGGAAGTCCCTACCGAGATGGTAGCTTTGCCTATTATATGTCAGAGCCATTGAAAACCGACGATTTGAAAGGAACTGGTCCGTTCATCATGGCTTCCATTGAAATGGAAATAGCGAAAGAATTGGGAATTGGTAAAGGAAAGAAAGTCGTTTTGGATTATTATTTCAACCACGAATACAGAAAAAACAAACAAGGTAAAATGGAGCGTTTCCATTATACCTGGGAGGATAGAAAAGATTCTGGCTTTCAATTGTTAGGCACCCAAATTGAACAATTAGGCGCTCGAATAGATAGCCTAGATCAAGCACCTACACTTAAAAACTTAGCCAATGCTAATGTGTATATCATCGTAGATCCCGATAGTCCAAAAGAAACCAGCAAACCAAATTACATGCGTGCTCAGGATGCCGATGAAATAGAGAAATGGGTGAAGGCCGGTGGAACTTTGATTCTATTGGCCAACGATACTACGAATTGTGAGATTCCAAAATTCAACACCCTAGCCAAACGTTTTGGCATGGAATTTATGGGACCTAATTTGAATATGGTTCAGGGTAAAAATTGGCATCAAGGTACCTTACAAATTTCCGCTAACAACCCAATTTTCAAAGGCTTAAAGAAGATTTACATCAAAGAAATCTCTACCATTAAACTATCAGGTACGGCACAATGTCTAGAAAGCTTAGAGGGCCACTGCGTGATGTCTATGACCAAAGTCGGTAAGGGAAAGGTGTTTGCCTTAGGCGATCCATGGATTTACAATGAGTACACTAATAATCGGAGGATACCATTGGAATATGAGAACTTCCCTGCTGCCAAAAAACTGATAGAATGGGCTTTAAAACCCTAAGGAAATCGTAAACCCGTCATTTTTTCCAAGGTAGCTTTAGGAACTGCAAAGGTCTGCCAGTTGGGGTGAAGGTCACGCTGGTTAGGGAACAACAAGTACCAGGATTTTTCAGGCCCGATGACCACTTTCCAACAATATTTGGGGATGATTACCTCATTCCCAATTTTATCTAAAATTCCCAAGCCTCCGGCATAAATGGTCAGATTCTGCCCTCTTAAGGCTAGTTTCCGACAATATGCTTCCAATCTTTCCCAAGGCCCTCTGTTCAGTTCTGGGGTTTGCGGAATCATGTTGGACATCAAAAATGTCTCTGCATTTAAATAAAAACTAGAGGAGCGATCCTCGGAATTGCAGAGATGTCCACGGTCATAGCCGCTATATTTATAATCGTCTGCCTCAATTTTCTTGAATGATCTTGGCAAATCATCATCTTGTCGAAAACGATTAGACCTAGGCACATTACCCATGTCGGAGGCCGTTAAAGTCCAAGCTACCCAATTCGCCTTTCCTTGTACCCCATCGTAGGACATAACATACCCCTTTTTGATATGCAGGTAATTCGTCGTAGAAGCCGTAGAAGCCCCTGAAATATTAAAAATACCTCCAGGTAATAAAGCAACCTGGAGGTAGAATAAAATACTTATCAGCATAGATGCAGCCTATTTCTTATGCGAGAAAATCCAAGGTAATAATTCTGGCTCTTTGAAGGCATTGTCCCAAGAATTATGATTAACACCCGGATATTCCGTGTATATCGGCTGAGCACCTGCTTCCTTCAAAGCCGCGACTGCCTCACGCGAATGTTTTACCGGAACCACGGCATCCACATCTCCATGGAAAACCCATAAAGGAAGTTTTTTGGCATATTTTTTCACAAAATGCAAATCCGCTCCGCCACAAATAGGTGCTGCAACGGCAAATAATTTAGGATTACGTGAAATGGCTTCAAAGGTACCCATGCCTCCCATAGATAAGCCCATGATGTACAAACGTTTTTTGTCCGCCACCTTTTCTTTAACCAAAGTCTTCACTAAACTAACGGCTGCCGCCAAAGGCCAATTGGGCTCTTTAGGATATTCAAAAACAAAGGTCGTTGGTTTGGTATTGCGATCAATTTTAACCGTCGACCAATAGGAATTTGCCGGACACTGCGGAAAAATAACAATCGCCTGATACTTGGCCTGAAAAGCAGGATCTACAAATAATTTAGACCCATGAGTCAACTGCTTTTCGTTATCATTTCCTCTTTCTCCAGCCCCATGCAAAAACAATAGCACAGGATATTTCTTACCCTTTACCATATTCTCAGGATACATGATTTGGTAAGGCAGGGATTGATCAGGTCCAAACTCCAAGACCTTCTTTTCAAATTTGGCTTGAGAAAAAGCAGTCAGGCTAAAACTCAAGGCGAACAAAACAAATAATAGCTTTTTCATATTTGACTATTTTTTAACACGTTTTTTCAAATCTTCGATGGATATAGACATCATTCGACCTACTTTTTCTTTTCCACGATAGGAAATCATTCGCATCAATAGCGCATCTTTGGGTACGATGATTTTACCATGGGCAACTGGATAGAAATTGTCTGGATAAGAATAATCAAAGCTATAATGTACAGATAATGGATTAACCTCGGTGCTTAATTCCACCCACAATTGACCTTGTTCATTCTTCCCTACTTGAATAATCGGATCATACATGCTTGGCGCATATTTTCTTTCTGCTTGATCAAAACGAGCAAAATGATGCTCCACACGACCTACAAAATTATCCCAATTTCTGTTTTCTTGTGGCGACCAAAGTGCTTCAGAAACCGCCCAAGCTCTTGGGAATAACATATATTGCAAGTGACGATACGTAAATAATTGCTCAGACCATAAATTGGCCTGTCCACCTTTTATCAATTTGGCATCTACACCTTCAGGAACAGGATTAAAGGCATAGGAATCTTTCAATCGAACCGTTTCATAAACGGGAGGTTCAATAGCTGCATCCCCCTGCATCAAATCCACATATACATGGTTATTGGGGGTCATCACCACCTCATGTCCATCTTTAGCCGCCTGAACTCCACCTGCAATACCTCGCCATGACATCACCGCCGTATTTTTGGGAAGTCCACCGCCTTCTAAGATTTCATCCCAACCCATCATTTTTTTCCCTTTCGAGGTAATGATTTTTTCCAAACGACGAGTAAAATAGGCCTGAACCTCTTGAGGCGTTTTTAAATTTTCTTTTTGCATCAATGCCAAAATCTGAGGGTTCTTCTCCCAGTAATTTTTTGGGCATTCATCTCCCCCCATGTGAATGTATTCAAAAGGAAACATCTCGGCTACCTCAGCAAATACCTTATCTAGGAAGGTATACACCTTTTCATTGGCAGGACAAAGGGTATTATCTTGTAAAGCTACTGCATGTCCGTGAGACCAATCAATGAAAGGCTCACCCGAAATAACTTGGTAATTCACCGCCTCAGGTGTGCAGGAAAGTTCTGGATAAGAAGCAATAGCCGCCATAGAGTGACCTGGCACATCGATTTCTGGCATCACATTAACAAAACGATCTTTGGCATAGGCTACAATTTCCTGAATATCTTCCTTGGTAAAAAATCCACCTTGGGTACGAGGCTCATTGGGTTCCGGTTTAGAAAACTCGGTAAAGCGACCTATTTTAGGCACATTCCAAGCCCCTTTTTTGGTCAGGTTAGGGAATGACTTAATTTCAACGCGCCAACCTTCATCATCCGTCAAATGGAAATGAAGAATATTGTATTTATAGGCCACCATTTCATCGATGAATTGCTTCACTTGCTCTTTATTGAAGAAGTGTCTAGCCACGTCCAACATCAATCCACGCCAAGCAAAACGCGGATAATCCGTGATTTGGGCAAAAGGTATTTTCCAGGCTTGTTTAACCACTGTTTGCTTAGCTTCAATTTCCTTAGGCATCAATTGCAATAAGCTTTGAATACCATAAAAAATACCTGAAGGTTGATTGGCCGTGATGACGATACCTTTAGCATTCACACGCAAGGTATAGCCTTCATTTCCCAAATTTGCCTGAGGCTGAGTATTTAACACTAATCTAATTTGAGCTAAATCTGCTTGAGAACTAGCATCCCAAAGCATCTGTATTTTCCGCATGGCAGTGTTTTCCAAGCGATTGGATAGATTTTTAATAGCAACTTGCAAATTGGGAATTTTAGGTGCCGCAATGACCACTCGAGAAGGTAAAGTATAAAAACCTTGAGGATACTCGGCCTTTACTGGAATGGGAATTAAAGGGGCTTGTTGGGCATCGGCCATGAAATGTATTCCTTGCAGTAACAAAACCGCCAACAATAGGACTCTTTTTTTCAACATGATATTAAATAGATTTGGATTTGGGTGTACAATTTTCGTTTTAAAGATGGTCATTAGGTTCATTCAAAAAGATTATTCACACCAAAGATTGGATTGACATTCCAGCATGAACAAATAAATTCAAAGCTAAAGCTAAATGAGATAAAAAACCAATTTTTTAGATTTGGCTAGTAGACTCAAATTTAGGTAGCAATTTTTTTATTGGATATCATCGTTTATGGGTATTATCCGATAGAAAGTGAAGATTTAAAACCATGGATTTGAATCACTTTCATGCGGACAAACATTTCCTCCGAATACCATTGGAATTGTCGGGTTTTCTTGATCATAGGAGCATGAGCTCTAGAACGGTAGGCGAAGACATCCAAGGCAGCCGTATTTTCCCATAAACTAAAGGTAGCTTGTTCCAAAATGGGCAGTTCCCCTACCCCTTTAGCGAAGATTAAACCTGCTTGTTTTTGTATGCCTCGACTGGAAGAAGGCACATTCATCCAAAATTTGAGTGCTTGGGAGCGTTTTATACTAGCACGTGTAATTACCGCGACAGGACCTTCCCATGGGACGGCATTTTCAGCAAACTCAAAAGGCTGTTGGTGGTTCCAAGTTCCATGTCCTTTCCATGGTAGCGCATCCCAACCCTGAATAGAATCAGATAATTCGATAAATCGTAACCACCTGGCATCTTGTTGAAAAAATTTTTGAGCATCCTCTTCCTTTTCCCAAAGTCCCAAAAAAGCATAGGTTTTCCAGTCTGGCCAAATAGAAAAACCATTTCCGCCGCCTGTTCCCAGATGCTTAGAGAAAATCAAACCAGTAGCTTTCCAAGGCTCCGATCGCAATTCTCCCATGAGGGCAAAAGCCTTAAATCTAGCGGCCAAGCCATTGAAATGAACAAAACGAACGGCGATAAACTGTTGGGCTGACATAAAAATTATTGGACTTGGTAGCTAATCATCCAGTTGATCCCGAAGCGGTCCGTCATGGTACCATAAAAAGCCCCCCAATACATATCTTGAATAGGGGTGTTGATATTTGCTCCTTCCGACAAGCCATCAAAAATACGTTGGGCTTCTTCTCTGCTATCTGGATTTACGCAAATGTGCATATTATTCCCCTGGCTAAGCGAAAAGCCCAAATCAGCCGGTGCATCACTCGCCATGAGAATATGATTTCCCAATAATGGTAATTCAATGTGAAGAACTTGATCATTGACCGTTTCAGGCAATGGAGGCATATTAGGGTCAACTGGCATTTCATGAAATCGCTGAATTCCACCAATAAACTCCGTCTTGAAAATCGACTGATAAAATAGAAAGGCCTCTTCTGCCGTTCCAGGAAAATTCACATAAGTACAAACTCGAGGCATGGTTGTAATTTAAGGATGGGAATTTACATAAAACGGGGATTGAAATGGCACAAAATTGTTGTGAATCCTAAAAATACCTTACTTCCCAATACAAAACTTCCCAAAAATATTCTTCAAAAGGTCATCGTTAGAAATGGCGCCAGTGATCTCGCCTAAATGATGTAAGGCATAGCGCAAATCTTGGGCAATTAAATCGCCCGTTAAATTAGATTTCAGGGCCGCTAGAACCTCTTCCAAAGTTTCTTGTGTTTGTTTTAGCTTTTCGTAATGACGTAAATTAGTCACCAGTGTACCTGTATTGGATACTTGGTGTAGCCCCACCAAGTCGATTAATTTTTGTTCAAATTCTTCTAATCCTTGTCCGAATTTGGCGGAAATAGCCACCGTAGGGAATCCTAAAGCTTCCCATGCACTGATGTTGGGCATGCTTTCGTCTACCTTATTCAATATCAACATCAATGGAATTTCCAGTTCAGCCATTTCCTTCAAAGTAGCTTGAAGGCTCTCAGGACTATCTTGATTCACATCCACCACATACAAAATCACCTGAGCTTTTTTTACCCAAGCCTGTGTTCTTTGTACTCCCTGCGCCTCAATAACATCCGTGGTATCCCGCAAACCTGCCGTATCCACTAGTCGGAAACGTATACCTCCCAATACCCACTCGTCTTCCAAACTATCTCGGGTAGTTCCCGCGATATCAGATACAATAGCCCTCTCCTCTTTCAATAAGGCATTCAATAAAGTAGACTTGCCCGCATTAGGCTTACCCACAATGACCGTCGCTACCCCGTTTTTAATGGCATTACCTGCCTTAAAACTAGCTACCAATGGTCTTAATTTATCCAATAACTTATTGACCAAATCCTCCAAATCTTGTCGGTCCGCAAACTCCACATCCTCCTCTCCAAAATCTAATTCTAACTCGATCAAGGAGGCAAAATGTATCAATTCTTCTCGTAATGCGGCCAATTCTTTGGAAAATCCTCCTCGCAATTGATGCAAAGCAGCATTACTAGCCGCCTCCGAATCTGCCGCTATGACGTCTGCCACGGCTTCGGCTTGGGCCAAATCAAAGGCTCCATTTAAAAAAGCTCGCTGAGTGAACTCACCTGGCCTAGCTAAGCGAGCCCCTTTCTCCACAAATAATTGAATAATACTCTCTTGAATATAAGGCGAACCATGACATGAGATTTCAATCACATCTTCTTTGGTGTAAGATTTGGGCGCCTTGTATAAACTCACTACTACCTCATCATATACCCTTCCAGCAGATTCTATCCGCCCATAATGCAGGGTATGTGGGGCCTGTTGACTTAAATCTTTCGTAGGGAATACCTCATTCACCCAAGCTATAGCCTGATCACCCGACAGTCGAATAACCCCAATAGCTCCTACCCCCAAGGGAGTAGCCAAGGCAATGATCGTATCCTTAAAATCCATTATAGTAAGTTCTGCAATTTCATGGCTACCGACATATCTCCGGAAATTTTAATCTTTCCAGTCATGACAGCCATCATGGGATTTAAATCTCCCGACATCACTTTGGCAAAATTTTCTACCGTAGCAGAAATGGTGCAGTCCGCATCCTCATTTTCATTCGTTACCGATCCATCATTTTTTACGACAATGATTCCTTCAGGAAAAGCAAATTTAAAAGATACGCCTAATCCTCCTTTTTGAGCTGCCATGCTGGCAATACGGTCGTTGATGTCTTGAAATGTCATATATTTAATTTGATTGTTGTATGAAAAAGTAAAATTACGTTTTTTTAGTTCCAAAGAAATGAAAAACTACAGCTCTCGATGACAAATACCCTTGAAGTCGCAATATTGACAAGCTTCCAAATTATCCGTTTTTTCAAATGACTGAGTAGGATCGGCTAATCGCTTCACCCAGTGAGCGATTAATTTCTCTGATTCTTGTAAAAAATCGGCTAATGGCTGGTTTGCTCTAAACTCGATATTTTCCGTCAATACCTTGCCTGGTAAATTTCTAAACGAAATGATACCCGGTTGAATTTGAACCTGATTTGCATCAATGGATTGCAAATATTCCTTTCTTTCCTCCGGGATCTTTGAAAGCTCTTTGACTAATAAAAACTTATATAACCAGAGCTGAAATAGCTTTTCTTTCAAATTATCTGAGGATAATTCCGACATTAAGTCGAGCTCAATTTTCAGATCTTTAGACTCTACTTTTCCAGTTTTATAGTCGATGATGCGTATGATAGTTGCACCCACCCGGTCCATACGGTCGATCCTTCCTTTTATTTTCACCTTCCAGTTCTCCCCGTCCATTGGAATTTCTACCTGAGTATGAAGTGAACCCTCCACCTCCAACAGTTGGATAGGCTCTTTTTCCCAATTTTGTGAAACTTCTATATAGTTTTCCAATAATGTCTTAGCCACTTCTTTCAAGACATAATTGAATCCCTTATCCACTTCAAAAACACCTTTTTCTTTCTCAATTTCGAGAATTCCTTGCATCAAATACTGCTCCAACTCTTGCACTTGAAGCGACCAATCTACCTGATTTAGTTGACCAGAATGCTTTTCCAAAATTTCTTTGTCTAACAATTCCAATACCTTATGCACCCAGGTTCCAAATACATCCGCTCCCATATCCTCATCCGCCGATTTATCATCTCGCAAACCTAAAATTTGAGAAAAATAATACTTCATGGAACATGTAACCAACATGGATATTGCCGAGGCCGACAAACCTCTATTCTCCAAGGTATCCTTGATTTTTTGTCGAATGGACTCCGTTTTTTCAATGCGAAAATCCAAAGCTTTGCCCTCCTTTTTATTATGACTAAATGTCAGCAAAGGTTCTTCCAAGATTAAATTAGGATTCTTTCTCGGCCAATCAAATTGAATTTGCTTGATAAAGCGACTCATCTCCTTCACACTTGATTTCTCAGAGGGCAAGACATAACAAAGCACCACTTCCTTGGCTCTTTGGAGCAAACGATAAAAGTGGTAGGAAGTGACTGCATCTGCCTGGGTAAAAGTAGGAAGCTCAAAATGATTCAAATTGGCGATATCCGTTGGAATTAAACTTTCCCTTTTTCTGGTTCCAGGTAAAGAACCTTCATTCAAAGACAAAATGATTACACGATCAAAGTCCAAGGTACGGGTTTCCAACAAACCCATCACATGTAATGTTCTAGAGCTATGATCTGGCCCTTCAAAGGTCAGTTTTTGTTGTTGTAACAATTGCATCAACAACAGTTTACCACTCTTTAGTGAAATACTAGATTTGTCAGATAGAGCCTTTTCCAAAGTTTCACAGACATCAAATGCTTGTTGCAATGCCTGAGCTTCCTCATCCCATTCATTGTTGGGATAGGCTTGAATAATGAAATGGAGGAAACTTTTTATATGAGTTAAAATACCTAAAAATTCAGCCGATACATCCACCAGCACATGTTGTAAAACAGGTATTTTACTACTGCGAATGGCCTCAAATGAAATATACAATGCATCCCCATCAAGCTTCGATTTATGCCAGTCAAAGAATTCTTGCGCTTGGTTTTTCGATCCATTCCGAAGATAAATTTGCATCAAAGGATGATTCCATAATTTTCGGAAATATGAGCTTGGCAACTTATCATTTTGGGATCGTTGAATCAAATCCCACCACAATTTCACCAGAGAAAAAACCTGAGTTTTCTTAATAGAAAAACCCATGGTGATATTTAATCGCTCTTTAAACTCGCCTATGTATTGAGTCAATTGATCTAGTAAGGACTCATCTCCCAAAACCAAAGCTATTTGTTCATGCTCCCCATACGTTTGTGCCCATTCTCGAATTTTCTCCAAGGCAACATAGACCTGCGCCGAAGGATTGGATAAGCCAAGCAGCTGAACTTTTTTGGGATCCTCCAGCAAATGCTTTCCCATCCAAAGAAAAGAACCATCGGATAAATAGGAATTTGACTGGGGATTAGCATAGTGTTTTAACCAATTTCCAGCTCGATGGTATCTATTTTTTATATAATACTCATCCGCATCCCAAAGAGTGGTAGCTAATCCCTCCTTGATTAAATGTCGAATCATTTGCTCCTCTCCTTTAGAAAGGGCATTAAATCCAATAAAATAGACCTTTTTTAATTTCTTGGGTAGTGGGATACCCTTCTCCAAATTTTCCACAAGTTGACGATATGCCATACCTCGATACACGACACCCAGTGATTCCAACCTATTTTTTAAACGGAAATATACTTCCAACAAATGGTCATACAGCTGGAAATAGGCTTTGGTATTTTCGGTCAAAAATTTTTCTGGCTGATCCTCGCCATATTCCTCCCCCCAACGCTCCAAGGATTTAGCCTCAGAAAGAAAAGAAAACAATTGGACAGGATCAACCAGGTAAAGATCTAGCGTATCAAAATCCTTCAGCATGAGCTGTCCCCAGGATACAAAACGATCAAAATCAACTTTATCATTTACTTGTTGGAAAATGGCAAAAGCCTCCATCAACAAGGAAATGGGGTCAATCAATTCGGAATTTGTCATTTCCAGGGTAAATTCCTCAATGGTATATATTCTGGGAGAAATAAAGGGTTTATCGGCTAATTGAGCTAATTGTGTTTTAAGGTAGAGTGCAGACCTTTGAGAGGGCATGACCACCGCCACTTCTCGTAATTGTTCAAATCCATGTTGAGCAATCAGGTGTTCAGCACTCTTCCTTAAAAATGATTTCATGCCGATTATAAATTTCCTTTTTTCATTTCCTTTACCGCATAATCCACCGCTCTGGCCGTAAATGCCATATAGGTTAAAGATGGATTTTGGGTGGAAGTAGAGGTCATAGAAGCACCATCGGTCACAAATACGTTTTTCACATGATGCATTTGATTCCACTTATTCAACAGAGAAGTTTTAGGATCTGCTCCCATACGAACTCCGCCCATTTCATGGATATCTAGTCCTGGAGCTTGCTTGGTATCTCTATGACGAATATTCTTAAATCCGGCTTTGGTATACATTTCAGTAAATTGCTCGATGAAATCCTGAACCATTTTATCGTCATTATCATCATAGGCTACATCTACATGGAGAATTGGCATACCGTATTCATCCTTTTTCAACTGATCCAAAGTCACTCGATTGCTTTGTTTTGGAATAGTTTCACCCATCATATGTGAACCAGCATACCACATTTGATTCATTTTAGGATTTAAAAGGGAGATTTTCAAGCTTTCTCCTAGTCCCTCTCTGTCTGAATAGGAACCTCTACCTGCATTCATTCCAGCGGCATAACCTCTTAAAAAATTGGTTTCCTGCTTATATAAATTTCTGAAACGAGGAATATAACCTGAATTAGGGCGACCACCTTCCGTTTTATAATCTAAATAGCCTTCATATTCTGCTGAAATGGAAGCTCTATAATTATGGAAGGCAATATGGGTACCTAACAATCCTGAGTCATTTCCTAGGCCATTCGGGAAACGATGGGAAGTGGAATTCAATAAAATCAAATTGGAATTGAGTGCTGCCGCGGTGACAAAAATCACTTTAGCATAATACTCGACCATTTCTTTGGTATGCGCATCCACAACCCTCACTCCTACGGCCTTTTGTTTTTTCTCATCATAAATAATGGAATGTACCACAGAATCTGGACGCAAGGTCATGTTACCGGTTTTAGCTGCCCAAGGTAAAGTAGAGGCATTGGCGGAGAAATAGCCGCCATAAGGGCAACCACGCTGACATAAATTCCTACCTAAACATTGTGCCCTACCTTGCTGATAATGAATATCTTGCGGCTGTGTTAGATGGGCACATCGGCCAATAATCACATGCCGGTCTTGATAAAGTCTTTTAACCTCCTTTTGAAAATGTTTCTCGACACAAGTTAATTCATGAGGTGGTAAAAATTCACCATCGGGCAAAGAATCCAAACCGTCCTTATTTCCTGAAATACCTGCAAATTTCTCTACGTGTGAGTACCAAGGTGCCAATTCATTGTAGGTAATTGGCCAAGGTACTGCAAATCCATCCCTAGCCGGCCCATCGAAATCCAACTGAGACCATCGCTGGGTTTGCCTAGCCCAAAGAAGGGATTTTCCTCCTACTTGATAGCCTCGAATCCAATCAAAAGGTTTATCCTGAACGTAGGGATGTTCCTTATCTTTCACAAAAAAATGCTTAGCGTCTTCTCTAAAAGCATAGCATTTGGACGCGATCGGATTAGCGGCAATTTCTTCCTCGGTCAACCGACCCCGATGTGGGAATTCCCAAGGTGACATTAAGGTGGTGGGATAATCTTCATTGTGTGTAACTTTTCTACCACGTTCCAACACGAGGGTTTTAATTCCCTTCTCACATAATTCCTTGGCAGCCCAACCACCTGCCATACCTGAACCTATCACAATGGCACCATAGGTGCGCTTCTCTGCGTTTGATAAATAATTCATTGAATTGATATTAGGATTTTTTTACTGGAGCGCAGCCATTGAAAAAACCTGGCGCCATGACATAATTGTAATATTTAACCATGATTTCCTCGGACGAGGTATATCCTTGAATCGTTAGGCCCTTTAGGGTAGCCATCGCCTTTTGTGCATCTGCACCAAAATTTCCTTTGGCCATGGAAAAAAGAAACTGTTCCTTCTCTGATTGACTACCTTGTGACCATGCCTTTTTGGTGGCCGTTTCAAACAAATTTGGGAAGCTATCCAAAACCTTCCGAAAGGTTTCCTGCGAGAATGCATCATAGCAATCATCGAGCATGGTTTTAACAAAAACTGGCACACCTAAACTTAGGGCACCAGGAATGGAGGATTCAGGAATAATTACTCCAATCCAATCATTCAATATTTTTTCTTGTTTATTCGTCCAAGGAATATTTTTAATAGCTGAAGGAGGCGACGGGTTTTGTGCCTTCAAGTCATAAAAAGCCACTGTTCCAAGGGTTGCCAGGGTAACTCCTTTTACCCAATCTCTTCGTGAAATCGTTGTCATTACTAGTTGAATTTAAACAAAGTAAATCTAATGAAAAATCGGGAGCTTGTTATGCTGAAAATGTGAGTAAAAGGAAAATTGAAATGTTTGATGTGGTCATCGCTGTAGATCATTTCATTTCTTACCCCAATTCTTGGGATTGTTGAGTGTATATCTCTGCATGTTTTGATATACATTTTTAGTTAAAACCACGTAATCGTGATAATTGGTATGCCATTTAAAATCAGGATTTATCCTATGTGCAAATTTTGATACAGCCGATTTAAATGATCGAACAACCGTTGATATGGAACCATATTTAGGCGAAATAGAGGCCATCTTTTCTCTTATGGTGTTTGCGTTGGCTCTTAGGTTTGAATCATTATTTACCTCAAATTTTCGATCATTTACAAGCAAATCTGGTGAAGTTTCTAGCTCTCTTGGTGAGATTGTGTTCAAGTTTATTTCTGGAATACTTTTTATTATCAACATACCATGCATATGATCTGGCATAATGACAAAATTACCTAACTCAACAAAGGGGAAATGCAAGGGTATTTCTTGCCAAAATTTTTCGGCCAATTTACCTAATTCACTTAAACGCATTTCATTCTCTGAATTTGGCTTTCTTTTAACGATTGAACCAAAAAAGCGAACTCTATTTTTGGTAACCAGAGTGATGTAATATGCTCCTGGCCTTCGATAATCCCAATTAGGTTTTCGGGTTGAATCAACTCGGTATTTATTACGGAATTTTCTTGGTTTCATGGGTGGATTAGGTATATTTTTTTGTAATCAATTATCATAAATCGATAGCGACACCAAATAACATACGATAAATCCTCAATAAAAAACTGAAGGAAAGAATATCAATAACAAGATAAAGTCGAAGCAGTGCTTCGACTCAGCAAAACCGACTCAGCAAGACAGACTCAGATCTCCTGACTCCCCAAAGTCGAAGCAGTGCTTCGACTCAGCAGAACCGACTCAGCAAGACAGACTAAGATCTCCTGACTCCCCAAAGTCGAAGCAATGCTTCGACTCAGCTGGTCAGACTCAGCTGGTCAGACTCAGCTGCTGGTCTCCCCGGGGTCGAAGCAGGGCTTCTACTCTCTCTCGGTGGCTCTAATCAAACAACAGCCACTTCACCCCATAACCAAATACCCGAGACATGGCAGGATGTAAATAAGCCGTATAGTAATTATTCGTCAACAAACCGTAGTTAGCATGCGACATTTTAAAGAATAACCTTACTCGATTAATACGGAGAGTAACATAAGGGTCCACTTGCACAAAAGCAGGCACCCGGTAGACATCTTGTAAATGATATTGCTGCAAAGCTGGCTGGTAAGCGTCCGCATAGTAGCCGGATTGGTGGTGAATATCAAATCCAAATTGAACATATAACAACTTCTTGTATTGAACATCCAAAGCCAAATTGGCATCCACCAATAAATTAGGCATTCGAATCAGATCTGGCCCACTTTGGGTATTGGCATAGACCTTAGTAAACCACGAGAATTTATTCCATCGCCCTCCAACATCCACCGATGTTCTAAAGACACCAATATCTTCTTTGCTTTGACGAGACGTAGCCAAAGAATCAAAATATACCCAATCAGAAATACGCTGAATAGTCAAACCAGGTTTAAAGTAAATCGACTTAGCATTCAAACTAATACCTCCATAAATTTCATCCATGGAAATATTAGCAAAATCATTTTTCCAGCGATAAGACGTATTATAGACCCAATTTTGAGCCACATTTGGACTATAAGAAATCCGCTGAGCTGTGACCTGAAAAAAGGGCGATTGAAAACTTGCCTTCAATCTATAATCTGAACCTAATAAATATTCCCCCTCAGCAGTAAAATCAATATTTTTAGTAAAAGCCTGATTTAACCAAAGGCCTATATAATTTTCAAAACGATCTAATTTACTTTGATTCAATGGATTATAGACAGTCCAATAACGTTGCTTTAAATAAGTACGATATACAAATTGTTTGTAAATACCCTTTAAACCAGTCTGGTGACTATAAGAAGACCATTGATTTTCATTATACAAAGAATCCTCAGTCGGAGCCTGAATGTATTGAATATAGGTACGAGGATAAAAACCATCTGCTAATGATTGTTGAAATGCCTTGTCGCGGTATTTAACAGTGCGACTTTCAACGTCTAAAGCTTGAAATAACTGCAAGCCTTTCCAACCAATGTACTCGTGATAGATGTGAAATTTGATGAATTTATCGTTCGACTGTGAAGAGGAACTAGATAAAATGGCTGTGTTGTCGGTATATTTCAATGCCTCATCTGCCGTAAAAGACTTGGATAATTTTACCCCGCCTTGGTCATTTGTTCCTTGATCAAAATAGTTAATATGTCCCAAAAGTCTATATTTCCTCGTCTTTGATTGGTAGTTGGTATGCAACAAAAGTCCCCATTGACCCAATAAACTCTGTTCACCAGATTTAAAAGCGGCATCCGTCAATACCTTATCAGCCACCATCCTTTGTATGGAAATACCTATATTCCACAAGGAATCAACATTGCGGGCAAAATTGAAATTTAATCGAGTCTGGCCACCGCCACCCAAATTATATTCCACCTCTGAATAAGGCGATTTAGAATTGATATATCGTACCTGATCACTTTGAAAAGCATAAGGAGAATAAACAGAATAGCCCAATTGGGTACCTAAACTGTTCGGCGACTGCACAAAGACTTGTCGGACAGCCGTACCATCATTCCCTAAATTAGCTATCAAAAAGCCACTCTTCTCTTGAAATAAATATCGTTGAAATAAAGTAAGTGTAGTATCAATCCTACGTTTTACATCTTTGGAATTGAGAACGTCGGATTCATACAAATAATACATGGTACTGGGTCCATATACTTGTTTAGTTGAATCATCCAAAGCCGCACGACCGCTCTTTTGAGGACCTATATTAGAGGTTTTATTATTCTGAGTATTGGGATTTGGGAAAGAATTTCTGTCATTCGGATTCTGTGTACCTGGAAATCCCGTAGCTGAACCTGGAGTATTAATTTGCGCCCAGGTGATTACAGGTAAAAAAAGTAACAAGGTAAAAAGAAAAAGATTCCGACGTTTCATCCGCACAAAGGTAGCTTAAAATAAGGAATTTATCTTGACAAGGCTTTGTTCAAGCTTGCCCAAAATTCTGCTTCATCTTCTAAAAAATACATTTCCATGGGCAAAAACATCATCTTATTCGCCATCCTAGGATAATCATCAAAAGCAGCCTGCAAACGAATATAATCCTTCTGGGTAGTAATGAATGCCTCTTGGCTTGACATGGTTGAAGCTTTCAATTCCAATTCCTTTAATTCAATGGTCGAAAAACGATGATGGTCTGGAAAAGATTGCATACTTGCCAAATTCCCTAACCTCTTAACCTGGTCGAAAAAAAGACTAGGATCAGCAATGCCAGCCAGTGCATGCCAAATTTTAATACCTCTAGCACTAGAATTACCTTGTACCGAAGCATAGCGAATCGAGGCGAAAAAGACTGGTTGGGGGATGTGAGTTCTAAATTTTGATTTTTGTTTCTCTGTCATACTGGCAGGACAACGAGTCACCAACACCATATCTGCTCGCTGTATCCCCTCGCGCCATTCTCGCAAACGTCCCATGGGCATCAGATGATCTTCAAAATAAGGTTGATCAAAAGTGGTACAAACAATCTGCACATCAGCTTTCAAAGCCCTATGTTGAAAGGCATCATCTAAAATGATTGTCTTCAATTCCGGCTGATCATTCAACATGTCTTGAATTCCCGCTACCCTACTTTCACAGACTGCCACGGCTAAATCAGGAAAATTTGTCTTATAGGTTAAAGGCTCATCCCCCACCTCATCTGCCATAGAATCAGATATAACCCATTTAAAACCTTGACTTTTTCGTCCATAACCGCGACTAAGAGTCCCCAGCGTGGTTTTTCCTAGAAATTGTTTAATCAAATAATTAACCAAAGGACTTTTCCCAGTTCCCCCAACTGCCAGATTCCCTACTACAATGGTTTTGACTTGATCAAAATGATGTGAAGCAAACCATCCTCGGTCATAAAATGCATTCCGAATAGAAATAACGATCCCATAAAGTAAGGCTGGGAAAAATGTGAGGAGTTTTTTCATATCAAGTTTAAAGCTAAAAAGAATCAATGAGGCGGCAAAACAGCCAATAAAATAATAACTTGCAATTATGTTTGATATTTCCGTTTCCTACCAAAAACATCCCTTGAAGTTTCGCTTTGAAGCTGGAACATCTCGAGGTGTCCTAACTGAGAAGAATTCTTATTTCATTCAAATCAAAAACAAGAAAAATCCCCTTCAAGTGGGTTTAGGAGAAGCCGGTCCCTTGAGGGGCCTGAGTCCTGAGTTTGAAGAAGAAGAAGCATTGGCAGATTTTGAAAAATACATCAAGAGTGCCAATTGGGAGCTTTTTCCTGAAAGTTTGGAAGAGTTACCACTCTTTGTTTCTAAGCTACCCTTAGGTTATCCCTCCTATAAATTCGCCATTGAAATGGCTGTTTATGATTATTTGATCGGGAAAAATGGGCTTTATTTTGACAATGCTTTTAGTCAAGGAAAATCATCTATCCCCATCAATGGACTAATCTGGATGGGCAATACTGATTTCATGGAGGATCAAATTGCAGAAAAAATAACCCAAGGTTATACCTGCTTGAAATTAAAGATTGGTGCTATTCATTTTAAAGAGGAATTAGCCATACTTTCCAATCTCCGAAGTCAATACCCAAAAGAAAAATTAACCATCCGTGTCGATGCCAATGGAGCATTTAGTCATTCCGAGGCTGCCTCAAAATTAGAGCAATTGGCCAAATTGGAAATTCATAGTATTGAACAACCCATTCGTTCAGGACAGTGGAAGGCCATGGCAGCACTCTGTCGAGAACAAATCATGCCCATTGCGCTAGATGAAGAATTAATCGGATTGGAACATCCTGAACAGCAAAAGCAATTATTAGAAGAGGTTCCGGCAGACTATTTAATTATTAAACCAAGTCTGTTAGGAGGCTTTGCGGCCAGTTGGGATTGGATCGAAGAAGCTCAAAAACGACGAATGGGATGGTGGATTACTTCTGCCTTGGAGTCAAATATCGGATTACAGGCTATAGCTCAATTTACCGCATCTTTAGAACCTAGTATTCCACAAGGACTAGGTACTGGAGCTCTTTATCACAATAACTTTGCAGCAGGAATGTCCATCCAAAAAGGACAATTATTTTTTGACCCTAATTTTAAACGTGTCAATCCTTTTCATGAATGATATGTGTAGGAAATACATTTTAAGACCTATCTTTACAAAAAAATAGAAATATACTTCATGAATACGATTGATGAGGCAATGATTGCCATCTTAGAGAAAAGATTAGAACTTTCTAAATTGAACTACTCAGACGAAACTTATGATGATGTAGAAGAAATACTACATGATTTAGAAGATGATTTCAATGAGAAATATGGCGAACAATTGGAAGAGATATTAGAGAAAGTTCATATCAAGCATTGCCCAGAATCGGATGTATTGTTACCAACTGCCTATTTGGCTAAGAAATTTGTTGAGACGGCTGATGGAGAAATTGAAATCGGCAAAAAAGAGGGCGTTGAGGTCGAATGGATAGAAAATCCTGCGGTTGGCGCTCGTTTGGTATTATTGCCTTCTCCCACCCGCATACTTTTAATGACACCTAATGGTATTAATGTAGTTTGGGAAAAAGAAAGTTAAACTAAGACATTCATTTCATATAAAAAGAAAGCCGTTTGAAATTCAAACGGCTTTCTTTTTGTCCTATAATACTTATACCCAATTTACCCCCTTTACTAATAACTTCTGCGTTTCCAATCCCAAGGGATAATTAGAATAATCATGCATATAATCCCAACTTGCCAAAGGTGGTAAGCTCATTAAAATGGATTCCGTTCTACCATTAGTCTCTAAACCAAACTTAGTTCCTCGATCATGCACTAGATTAAATTCCACGTATCTTCCTCTGCGCAATAATTGAAAAGCTTTCTCCTGCTCCCCAAAAGGCCTAATGGCATTTTCCTGCATCAAATGACTATAAATTGGAACAAAAGCTTCACCTACTGCTTTAACAAATTCAAAATTGGCCAACTTTTCTTCCAAATTTTTTGCCTTAATATGATCAAAGAAGATACCTCCTATGCCACGGGTTTCTTCTCGGTGGGAATTGTAGAAATAATCATCCGCCCAGGTTTTATACTTAGGATAATATTTTGCATCAAATCGGTCGCAAACGGTCTTGATCTGCTCATGAAACCATTTGGCTTGCTCTGGAATGATGATATGGGGAGTCAAATCTATTCCTCCACCAAACCAATGTTCCCCATTGCCCAATTCGAAATATCGAACGTTCATGTGTATGATGGGAACCCAAGGATTAATGGGATGCATGACAATGGATACCCCAGAGGCAAAAAAATCCACTTCCTCTTTTATATCCATGCTTTTGACCATTTGGGGATGCAATGGCCCAAAAACCGCTGAAAAATTTACACCAGCTTTTTCTAAGATATTTCCATTGGTAATCACTCTAGACCTTCCTCCACCACCTTCTTTTCGCTTCCAAGTATCCTCCTTAAATCGACTGCCACCATCAACCACCTCGATTCCTTTGCAAATCGAATCTTGTAAACTTTTAAAATAATCCGCTATAACTTCCTTTCTCATGCTTATTGGGGAGAATGTTGACTAGTATCGCTTGGCTCACTTGGGTTACCTAACAATGAATTCAATGAATCTAATTCAGAATCACTCACTTGAAGTGAATCAGGCAAAGAACTATATGAACTTTGACAATTAAAATCCTTTTTAACTACCCTCTTATCCAATTTATCAAATGGAACAGGTTTATAATTCGCTAACAAAGGATCGTTGACCACCTTAATCATGAAGCGTTTATAGATAGGTAAGGCGGTTTTAGAGCCCTCACCTAGTGCGCCTGTTCTAAAGTGAATAGATCGGTCATCTCCTCCTACCCAAACACCCGAAATCAGGTTATGGGTCATACCAATGAACCAACCATCAGAGTGATTCGATGTGGTTCCCGTTTTAGCAGCAAAAGCAGGCGCATAACGATTGTTGGCAGGCAATAATACTTCCCCTTCATTCCACAATAAGGAACTTCCCGTTCCTCCTTCATACACCACACCTTCTAGCATGGAACGAACTAATTGTGCCGACTCCTTTTTAATCACTCGATAAGAAACAGGGTCAAAATGTTGTAAAACTTTACCATTTTGGTCCTTGATTTCTTGAACAATCATAGGTTCCACATGGATACCTTCGTTGACAAAAGCCGAATAAGCACCTATCATTTCATACAAGGATACATCAAACGAACCTAAACCTATAGAAGGAACTGCCTTTAATGGGCTTTTAATCCCCATTTTTTGTGCATAATACATAACTGTATCAGCCCCTACTTCATTGGTTAAACGAGCAGTAATGGAGTTAATTGACTTAGCTAAAGCCCTTCTTAAAGGCATAGTCGAATAAGAAAAAGTACCGTCGGCATTGGATGGACGCCAAATTTTCTTCTCCCCATTCTCCTCTACTTCCAATTCAAATGGCTCGTCAGTCATCATGTAACATGGCGACAAATCCCTAGGCCCATCGATGGCAGCAGTATAAACAAAAGGCTTAAATGTAGATCCCGGCTGACGTTTCGACTGCTTTACGTGGTCATACTTGAAATATTTAAAGTCCAATCCACCTACCCAGGCTTTGATATGACCCGTGTAAGGATCTAACGTCATCATTCCCGATTGTAAAAAGCGCTTATAGTATTGAATAGAATCATAAGCACTCATGGTCATCTGTTCCTCTCCCAAAGAAGTACGGGAATATACCCACATCTTGCGCTTCACATTTTTCATATAATGCATCACCGAATCAGGGTTGTTGGGATATTTATGGACTAAAGCCTTATAATATTCTGTTCTTTTAGCCACTGTATCTATAAATCCAGGAATTTCCTTACCATGTTCATCCACCCAAGGGTTTTGCCCTGCCCAGTGATTATCAAAAGTCTTTTGAATGGAGCGCATGCCTGCCTCTACAGCCTGTTCAGCATGAATTTGCATCCTGGAATCAATTGTAGTGTAAATTTTCAAGCCATCCCGATATAAGTCAATTTCCATATCATTGGCTTTTGCCCACTCAGTCAAATACTTAGCAATGGCGACTTTGAAATAATTACCCGTTCCATCATAGGGAGATTCCTCGTTAGTATGAAGTTCAATAGGTAATTTCGCCAAAGAATCATAGGCTGTTTTCTTCAAATAACCTGCCTTGACCATTTGAGACAAAACTACGTTTCTACGTTTCCAAGCTTTATTTTCCTCCAAAGGCTTACCCTCATAACGTTTAGGGTTGTACGTAGTAGTGGCTTTCTGAAGTCCCACCAAAATGGCTGCTTCTTGAATATTTAAAGAATCTGGGGAAGTATTAAAATACGTTTTGGAAGCCACTTTAATTCCATAGGCATTATTTCCATAATCCACCGTATTCAAATACCACAGAATAATCTCATCCTTGGTATAAAAACGTTCCAATTTAATGGCTGTGACCCATTCCTTCGACTTATAAATTAATTTATTTAAACCAGGAATATAACCTAAAATACCCGTTTTGGTAAAACCTTTTTTTGTTCGAGTTTTAAATAAATTCTTAGCCAATTGCTGAGAAATAGTACTTCCTCCTCCACGGTCTCCCCCTTTCACTAAACCTACAGCCACACCTATCCACGCTTGAAAGTCGATACCCGTATGCTCATAAAAACGAGCATCCTCTGTTGCCACCAACGCCTGTACTAAATAGGGAGAAATTAATTTATAATCCCGAATAGGAGTTCTATTTTCTGCAAAATACTTTCCCAAAAGCACTCCATCGGCAGAATAAATTTCAGAAGCCTGTGAAAGCTTTGGATTTTGAAGTTCGTCCACCCCAGGCATTTCACCTGTCAACCAGAATATGTTAGTTTCAATGACAAACAAATAGATCAGCACATACAAAAGCACCTTTGCAGCCACTTTCCACATCGTGACGATGGGCTTATAATAAAGTGAATTTTTATCTACTCTTTCTTCATAAAACGCTTCAATCAAACGCCATTTGGTTCGTAAGAAAAAACTCGTCATGGCAATTTGTCCTACCAACCACGAATATTTTTTTTCACCTAAAAGACGCGCTATTAAAGCCAGAAGAAAAGTCGATAAACGTTCCAATCCCTCCCATATTTGGCCTTTTATCTGTTGAACAGTCATGCGAATACGTTGGAGCATAATGGATTGAATTATTCCGTTTCTAATTTTTCTAAGATACTCATTAAATCCGAAAAATCCCTAAAGCCAGGCCTATCTTCTTGTCCAGCCACGAGACCTATCCCCTGTATGGAAGTCTGTTCCACCCATTCATCCAAATCCTCTTCTGGCAGCTCTATCCCTAAAATAACTGGATATTGCGCAGCCCATGTCTGAATCTGATCTTCCATTCCTTGTAAAGATTCTGGAGAATCAGCTACTAAAACAAAATAGCTTACATAAGGTGCTGCTGTGGCAAATAAGGCAGGTAAATTGTCCGAATCTATGTTCACTCGCATCATTTTCGGAATGTTAAATTCCAATAAGTGAGGTAAAGGAATACTTGAATCAATTTCTATCCAATCAGGAGCATAAGAAACTAGGATTTCTTTGATTTGGTCTATACTGAGGCCAGAAAGCTCGGCCACAATCTCAACTCCGCTTAACCAGTTTCTAATTTCCTTGTACTTTTCTAGTGGCATTTGATCTAAGGCAAAACCTAACCAATCTACCCCCATACCTGCACAATAGCGTGCATCAGAGAGGTTATCAATTGAGGATACCTTAACCCTTGTTTTTAACATCATACGTAAATCTAAAACAGATGGCAAAACTACTGTTTAGCCATTGAATTACAAATAAAAATGACTTATTGGAGAAATAAATCGCTAAATTGCAAAAAATTTCTGCAGGCTTTGAACCTGAATTGAATATGACAACAAAAGGACGCGTTCTCGTCGCTATGAGTGGCGGCATTGACAGCTCGGTCGCAGCTGTTTTACTACATGAAGAAGGTTATGAGGTAATTGGTATGACCATGAAAACATGGGATTATGCCAGTTCTGGTGGAACCAAAAAGGAAACGGGCTGCTGTTCTCTGGATTCCATCAATGATGCTCGGCACATCGCTGTTTCATTGGGATTCCCTCATTATATATTGGATATCCGTGAAGAATTTGGAGATTCTGTGATTGATTATTTCACCCAGGAATATGTGGAAGGTAGAACTCCCAACCCATGTGTCATGTGTAATACCCACATTAAATGGGATGCTTTATTACGAAGAGCAGATCAATTAGGATGTGATTTTATTGCAACTGGACATTATGCCCAAATTCGACATGAAAATGGCAGGTATGTCATTTCTAAAGGAGTAGACAATCTGAAAGATCAAAGTTATGTGCTTTGGGGAGTATCCCAGGAAAGTTTGGCCAGAACCATTTTGCCATTAGGACATTTGACCAAAAGTCGGATTCGAGAAATGGCTACTGAAAGGGGTTTTGTGGATTTAGTTAATAAATCGGAAAGCTACGAGATTTGCTTTGTGCCCGACAATGACTATCGAGGGTTTTTAAAGAGGCGTCTTCCTGATCTGGAGGAATCCGTAAAAGGGGGAAATTTTGTAGACCAATCGGGAAAAATCATTGGAAAGCACGAGGGTTATCCATTTTATACCATAGGTCAAAGAAAAGGACTAGGTAAAGCCTTCGGATTTCCTGCTTTTGTCACTGAAATCAGGAAAGAAACGAATGAGGTGGTCATTGGTAAACTGGAAGATTTGAATAGAACTGGGATGTATGTAGGCCAATTGAACCTACAAAAATATGCCCAAATACCAGAAAGGGGCATAGAAACCATCACCAAAGTACGTTATAAAGACCCTGGAACAGAGGGGCATATCGTGCAGTTAGGTGACAAAATTAAAGTGGAATTTCACGATGAGGTATCGGGCATTGCTCCCGGCCAAGCGGCGGTATTTTATGAAGGAGATGATGTCATTGGAGGTGGTTGGATATTAAAATCCTTTCAAAAAGGTAGCGTATTTGAACATATTCAATCATTCACGGTATGAAACGATTTGTATTACTGCTATTATTAATTGGGTTGTTTGGTCAAGTAAATTTTGCCCAACAGACCAGAACTTATCCTAAGGCAGATATCAGCTTTTTAGTGTTAGGTGACTTTGGTAGACAAGGTGAATACCATCAAAAAGAAGTAGCTAAGCAGATGGCCATCACAGGTACAGAGGCAGATATAGACTTTATCATCACCACGGGAGACAATATATATCCCAAAGGCGTGGCGAGCGCCTTGGATCCTATTTGGAAAAGTAGTTTTGAAGATATTTACACTGGACATAGTTTACATGTCAATTGGTATCCAGTTTTAGGAAATCATGATTATGCGGGTAATCCGCAGGCAGAAATAGAGTATTCACAAATCAGCCGAAGATGGAATATGCCCGCTAGGTATTATTCCCAATCATTTAAATTGTCTGATGGAAGTGAATTATTAATAGCTTTTTTGGATACATCTCCTTTTGAATTAAGCTATTTCAAAGATGACGATGAACCTTTTAGAAAGAATGTCATTTCTCAAGATACTTTGGCTCAAAAGAAATGGTTTACGGAATTAATGTCTAAATCCAAGGCCCGTTGGAAAATTGCTGTTGGACATCACCCCTTAGAAACTTCGGGACCGCGAATGGATCGTGTCAATCATGTAGCTAATTCATGGAAGTCTTTATTGAATGACCTAGGAATAGATTTTTACCTAGCTGGACACGAGCATCATTTGGAATATAATCAACTTGGGCCTTCACTGCATCATATTATTTCAGGGGCTGGCAGTAAGATTACTCCTTTAAAATCTCAGAATAAAGCCAAATTTGCTAAATCCACCAATGGTTTTGCTGCCTTTTTTGTGCAAGCCAAAACCTTGGAATTTCATTTAATTGATGAGAATGGTCAAACTATTTTCAGTCGACATATAAAAAAATAATTGAATAAATTTCTCAAAATTTTACGATTAACCGTAAAATAAATTAAATTGATGGGTGTTAATAAATTACCATAATAATTTGTTGTTGAAAGACTCGTTATAGAATAATTAAACCTATTAAATCCTTGAAATTTATACCCAAATTACCCTTTAAAGAAGATCTAAAAATAGAAGGATTTGAGAGCATAGATTTGCAAGAATTTTGCTCCAGAGATTGGTCTAAATACGAACCTAAATCTCCCTATTTCCCCCATAAATTAGAATTTTACGTTTTATTAATTATCACGAAAGGTTCAGTAAGGCACAAGGTCGACTTAAAAGAATACCTTGTAAATGAAAACGAATGTTTGATTATTTCTCCCAATCAAATTCATGCTTTAAACAGTGAATCAGAATACCATGGGCATTTCTTTCTCTTCACCAAAGAATATTTACTTAACTACTTCACCCCAAGCACTTTCTTTCATATTTCTCAATTGTTTAATTACCACATGTTTCATCCTGTATATCAGTTAGATGAATGTATGATGGACTATGCAGGAAGGGTAGCCTCAGAATATATTTACAGCCCTTATATACTTAAAAACCAAATTATCTCCTCACTATTCTCTATTATTTTATATAAACTCAACAACAGAAACCTCTTAATTCAGTCGAACCAAAATTTAAAACAAGGATTTGATTTGTTCGAAAAGTTTAAAAATCTGATTGAGGAGGAGTACAATAAAAGCCGTAATGTCAATGACTATGCGGATCAAATGAACATCTCCTACAAACATTTAAACGAAATATCTAAGCGCTTTACGAATAGAACAGCTAAAGAATTCTTGGATGATTACATCATTTTGGAAATAAAGCGTAAACTAAGCTCAACGAGCTTATCTGTCAAAGAAATTTGCTTTGAAACCGGGTTCGATGAACCCACTAATTTTGTCAAGTATTTTAAAAAAGCGACTGGAATAACTCCCTTAGAATTTAGAGCTGCCATTAAATAAGGTTCAATATTTACCATCATCTGGCATAAATTAACCTTTTGCTACTAGTATATTTTATTCAATTTTGTTTCAAGAAAAGCAGAGTGATTTGCTTCTGGGACTTGAAATAAGGTTTTTTTAAAAATATTTATTCCGCCTTTTAATTACCAAATCCTGTGTTCATATAATGAGGTGTAAACAGTTTATCGTTTACACCTTTTTTTTTTCCTTAGCTTGGTTTACATTTTACCCTCCAACATTTCTTTAGGCACCTTCCGATTTCTTTCCATATGTATCACCTCCAAATCAAAAATTCTAGACCCATCAATCTTTAATTGTATGGCTGTTTGAATGGGATGAAAACCATGTTGACCTGCTGCTCCAGGATTAATGAATAACATATTATTACGCTTGATATCCCGCTTCACTTGCAATATATGCGAATGACCACACACAAAAATTTGGGGTATTCCCTGTGAGAAGGCTTCATACGCATCGGGCTTGTAAGAAGAAGGTGCGCCTGCAATATGTGTCATCGCAATATTAACTTCCTCACATTTGAATCTCATGATTTTAGGATACATATTCCGAATAGTCCGATCGTCAATATTACCATAGACACCAGCAATAGGCTTTTGGTAAGAAATTAATTGATCAGCCAATTGGACAGCCCCCCAATCTCCCGCATGCCAAATCTGGTCACAAGCTTGTAAATGTGGCTCTAATCTTGGATCTAAAAAAGAATGCGTATCTGAAAGGATGAGGATTTTCTTCACGGCTTATTCCGCTTTTCTATTCTTAATGGAAATCAACAATTTATCACTTACCAAGGTATTTGCCTGCCAGGCACTCTTTTCCTTACGAAAAGCTGACATTAAATCTGCATTTACCTGTATCTCAGATTTTACCCAAGCCGGAGAGCCAGCATCACGATAGGCTGAATACCAGAATGAGGCTACGCGATGGGCAGAAACTAACATACGATCTTGGACCTTGTTACCCAATTTAGCCGCATAGGCCTGAATAAATTCCTTGGTATAGTAATTTAAGGTTCTTCCATTGCGAATCACTTGCATGTGCTTTTTATCTGCTCCCAAGGCAGCAGTTACCTCTTTTTCCACTTGAAATAATTCAGGAAGCATGGCATGCGATTCCAATAATATTTCAAAAATAAAATCTTGCGGGTTTTTGATATAATCCAATGGCTTTGATTGATATTGAGCCAAATTATACTGAACTACTTGCTCCTCAGGAACTAAACTCTCCCAAAGTGCATGCAATCCTTTTTGACCTGTCAATTGCCCATCGTGATTTTTAGTCGTATGCAAGGGCACATGTGCATCTGCCACATAATGACCTAAATCAGCTGCATAAAACAGTACTGAGTCTTTCATCTCCTTTTTGAAGGCATTCACCAAGCGACCATATACACGAACAACTTCCCATGGTACTAAACCTTCCTTACGCAAAGAGTCAATTCCATATTTTGCCACCGCAGCGGTATATTCATGTGGGATACTCGTTTTGTAATTAACCCCAAATAAATCAGCATCCATATCTAAATAATGTTTGGCTTCTTCTGATTTATCTTCATTTCGACGAACATCAGGCCGCACAGATTGATTGACCAAATAATCTTGATGGGCATAAAAATAAACTCCCAATGCCTCTGGCAAAGCATATATAGATACTTGTTGCAATGTCTTGTGTGCTAAAAATCCCCAAGAAGAAAGTAAAATGCTTACAGGAACAAAAAGTAATAAAACGAGGTATTTAGGATTTTTCATCTTGCATTTGTTGAATAAATGATTTAGGGGATTTTCCGTATTGTTTTTTAAATGCACGTGTAAAATAAGCGGGATCATTGAAACCTACTTGATAAGCAATCTCTGAAATATTATAAGCAGAATTTTCCAACAACAATTTGGCTTGTTGCAATCGGATAGATCGGATAAATTCATTTCCAGCCAAAGAGGTCAAATTTTTCAATTTACGGTACAATTGCATTTTGCTCATATCTAATCCTTTTTCTAAATCATCTACTTCAAATTCGGCATCGGAAAGATTATCAATCACTAACTGTGTAGCTTTTTGCAAGAAAGGATCCTCATAAATTGGAGCTTTACCCTCAGACAAGCTTTGTTGAATCATTTGTTTTTGCCAATTTTTGCGCATCCGCTCTTTGGTTTCCAACAATTTATTCACTCGAATCTCTAATATATCTGCATTAAATGGCTTGGAAACAAAATCATCAGCACCTGCTTGCATACCTTCGATTTGACTTTCATGTGAACTCTTTGACGTTAAAATTAATAGAGGAATATGATTTGTTTTAGGGTTTTGTCGCAAGGCTCTACAAAGATTAACGCCGCTCATGCCCGGCATCATCCAATCAGTAATGACCACGTCAGGGATAAATTTCAAAGCCATTTCAAGAGCTTCTTCTCCCCTTTCCGCTTCAATTATTTGAAATCGATTCTTGAAAATATCTGAAATGAATAGACGCATTTCTGCATGGTCATCCACCACCATTAAAATTTGCTTTTCCTGCTCAATCTCCATTTCATCCGATTTCTTCAATAAGCTTGGTTCAGGGTAGGATACATTCACTGATGTCTGTATCCATGAAGCATCATAATGATGGATATTAACAGGGAATTCGATATTGAAATCACTCCCTTTTCCTAATTCACTATTGACTTGAATTTTACCTAAATGCAAATCCATTAACTCCTTACACAAGGATAAACCCACTCCTGTTCCCACTCGCCCAATCGAATCTGGTACTTGATAAAATCGATTAAAAATATGCGGCAAATGATTTTTATCGATGCCTTTGCCAGTATCCATAACATGAATTTTGACCATTTGTATCTCCTCCGACTTATTGGAAAATTGCTTAATCAATTCCATTTTAACAGCAATGGTTCCATCCTCAGGTGTATGCTTAAAGGCATTGGACAATAAATTCGTGATACATTTTTCAATGATGTCAGCATCATAATACACAAACAGAGATTCTACAGGGCTCAGCCATTTCAATTTGATCTGCTTTTGTAGGGCATAAGCTTCAAAGCCATGAATAATACCATTCATTTGCAAAATCAAATCATGCTGAGCTATTACAGGCTGGTGTTTACCTGCTTCTATTTTAGACAAATCCAGCAATTGATTAATCAAATGCAGTAACTTTTGAGCATTTTGATATATAGCTAAAATCCTAGATTTCTGTTCCTTATTGGCCTGTGGATTATTGAGAAAATACTTTTCTAAAGGACTGATAATCAAGGTCAATGGAGTACGAAGCTCATGTGAAATATTAGTAAAAAAGTGTGTTTTTACTTGCTCTAGCTCCCTGATACGCTCTTTTTCAATTTCCTTCATTCGTAAATCGGTCTTAAAAGCCTCCCGAATTCGTACTTCCCGCATAAATCCAAACACCGTTCCAAAGAATAGCATGGCATAAAGTCCGTAAGCCCACCAGGTTCGATACCAAGGAGGAAGTACCGTTATTTTCAATTCAAAAGGTTTTTCTCCCCATACCCCATCTGAATTTGTTGCTTTAACTTTAAAGATATAATCACCCGGATTTAAGTTGGTATAGGTGGCTGTCCTTTGAGTACCCACTTCATTCCAATCTTTATCAAAACCCTCCAGAATATATGCATAGCGATTGTTTTTGGGTCTTTGGTATTCTAAGGCCACAAAATCCAAACTAAATACAGTTTGGTCAGGCTGTAGCACCAAATGTTTGGTTTGCAAAATATCCTTCTCCAAAGGTGAATTAGGCTCACCTACCTTCACTGGCTTATTAAATATCTTCAAACCTGTTAAATAAATGGGAGGTATGTCCATTTTCATCCTCAAGCTATCCGCTTTAATGAAATTTAAGCCATTGGCACCACCGAAAAACAACCAATCTTTATCGTTTTGACTATAGGCATTGGCTAGAAACTCTTTCCCTTGCAAGCCATCCAATTCATCGAAATTCACGAATTTAAAAGTCTTAGGATTCATTTTAGATATTCCTCCATTGGTACTGATCCATAGATTTCCTTGCTTATCCTCCATCATACTTCTAAGCGTATTGGAAGCTAAACCATCAGCCACGGTAAAATTTCTGAAACCCTTTCCTTCCCCGAGGTATAAATGTAACCCCCCACCATTGCTCAGCACCCAGATTCGCTTATTTCTATCTTGGAAAATCTTTGAGATATTGTTATATCGAATACCATTGGATGTACCATTTTTATCAATATGTGTCAATTCATGCTTATCAAGATGGTAGATGTATAATCCAAAACCTGTGGTTCCTATCCAAATCCGTTTATTAGCCTCTACTAACAGACTTGAAATATTTTTTGCACTGAAATTTCTTGGGCCCAACATTGGATAAGGAACCCGGTATTTTTTGCTTGGAATATCAAACTCTATGACTCCTAAACCAGCTGTACCCAACAACAACTTATCTCCCATAAGATTCATGGCTGTTAAATTGGCAGCTCGATTTCCCATGAGATATGGATAAGCCATTTGCTTTCTCTGGGGAGTCAAATTAATGAGTCCATGTCCCCAAACCCCAATCCAAAGATTTCCCTTTTTATCCGATTGCATGAGGGTGACATCAAAATCAGCTAAGGAATTCAGTTTATTTACTCCTGCATTATTGACGATATGATCAATTTTTCCTGTCTTGTAATTAAAGTAAGAAAGCCCCACATTTAAGCCAATCCAAACTCCATCAGGATCAGTTTTACTAGCAGCAATAGCCGTGACCTTATTACTTAGGAGGCCTTGCAAGGTATTAGGTTTATACCTTAAAATGGAGAACCTAGGTTTTTGATAAAATGCTATATTCAAACCTGCCTCCCAAGTACCTACCCAAGTATTGAGGTTAGAGTCTGTAAACAAACTGGTGACAGAAAAAGAACTGATACCTAAATCTGGATCAGGATTGGAGGAGATTTGATAATAAGAAGAAAAATCTTCCTTATTCATTACATAGACGCCATTATCAGTTCCTATCCACAAATTCCTGTAGGCATCTTTGGTTAAGCTAGTAACAATGTTTTGACGACTTAAAGGATTTTGCGCATGATAGAAAACCCTGGTGAAATGCTGATTTTGAGAGTTAAAGCGAAATAACCCTTGCCCTTCAGTTCCTACTAAGATATCACCATTTGCTGCTTCATTAATCACCCTTACCCTAAAATCCGGAGTATTGTTATTTTCTGCTAATTTAAAGGGCAAATAGGATTTAGGACCCAACCTTGAAATCAAAAGGCCAGTACGAGTTCCTAACCAGATAGAGCCTTTGGAATGTTTAAAAATGCGAACCACATCAGCCATCATTGGATTTTTCACATCCGTCTCCTTCGCGATCAATTTATTTTCACGAGTATCATATACCAATAGACCTAATCCTGTGGCAGAAACCATAACACGGTGATTCCCTAAATTCAAAATAGAGGAAACCGTCATGGAGGAAAAATCTTCCCCATTGGGCCCCTGACTGAATCGGTAAACTTTCCCTGTAGATAAATCAATTTTATTTAAACCTGCATTTCTGGTCCCAGCCCACATATTACCTTCATCATCCTCGCACATTGTAAAAATATCACTACCACTTAAGGTAGTGGAGTCCGAAGGATCACTTCTAAATACCAAAAAATTATTACCATCATACCGATTTAATCCATCCGATGTAGCAAACCATAGGAAGCCTTTTTTATCCTGAATGATTTTAGAGATGGTACTTTGGGATAATCCTGAAGCCGTTGTCAATCGCTCATAGCGCTGACTTTTCTGAGCCCACAAATATTGGGAGACAGAGGTAAACAAACAAAATAAGAGATAAAAAAAACGCTTCAACGGATTCAAAAAATATAAACTTAAAATTAGAAAAATATTCCTGATTCTTGAGCTGATTTGTCCTTGTTATACGTTCCGACTGCTTAGAGGGCATACATTAAGATGATAAAATGGAAAGTATTTACCTTCTAATTCTTGCAAAATGTCTCATTTGCAAGATATATCCATATATATGAAAGATTTGTCCTAATGTAAACAAGCATTCAAACTTAATTTTGAACAAGTTTAAAGACAAAATAATTTAGTTTTTATCCTATAACTGATTTTAAAGCCTGTATTATCTTAATCGTTTATGAATAAATCATTTGTTTCGTTTTCTGGCAAAAATTTTGACAATAAGTTGCCGAAATACCAGCAATTAATTAATTCACTTCTTCAAGATATTGAGATGGGGGAATTAAAGCCCGGTGAGCGTTTACCATCTATCAATGAGGCATCAGAAGAATGTTATTTATCCCGAGATACAGTAGAAAGAGCTTATACTGAATTACATAAAATGGGCGCCATCACTTCCATTTTCAGAAAGGGCTATTTCATCTCCAATTCATCTCACAAGTTGAAAACCAAGGTCATGTTTTTGGTGGGTAAAATTACCGATACCAACAAAGCAATTTTCAACTCATTTAATGAAGCAGTGGGTAAAAATGTCATGGTAGATATTTTTACTTATCAATATAAGACACGCCAGTTCCAAGAAATTCTAGGTCAACAGTTGGGCAATTACCACTATTATGTGATCATGCCTCATTTAATTGAAGAGGAAGAGGAAAACATTAAATGCCTAAAGAAAATTGCGGGAGATCGTTTGATACTTTTGGACCATGAGTTTAAAAGCATACAAAATACACATGCGAGCATCGTATGTCATCCCAAATCACAAATCATTCAAGAATTTAGTAACCATACAAACCTGTTCAAAAAATACCGTTGTTTGAATCTTGTATTGACAGAAGAAGAATACTTCGATGCAGAATTCATCAATGGCTGTGGAGATTTCTGTGAATCCATTCAAATGGATTTTAAAGTATTGGATGGTCTGGAAGGAGAAGAATTGAACGAAGGTGAATTGTATTTCACTTTGGACGATACTGATCTCATTCAGGCCATCAAATACGCAGATGCTAAGAACTGGAAATTAGGTAAAGATATCGGTATCATATCCTATCATGACCAAGGATATAAAGAAATATTAGCAGGTGGAATCACGGTGTTGTCCAATCAACCTGAAAAAATTGGTAAAAAAGCGGCCGCACTAATTGGTGAAAGCATCAAGACTACCGAAGAAATTGATCTACAATTGATCGTAAGACTATCACTTTAGGGTTTAATTTTGTGGAAACGGGTCATGAATTCATGACTCGTTTTTTTTATTGACATAAAGAATATTTCGCTGTAAACCTGAAATCTTGGTTCGCTTGATGGCTGAATAATGAAATAATTCTTTGAATACCACTTCTGAAAGGTTCTCCCAATCCTCCTTTTTCATATCCAAAAAAGTAGCCGAAGGCTCCAATCGTGGCTCTTGGTGAGCTTTAGAGAAACGATTCCAGGGACAAACGTCCTGACAAATATCACAACCAAAAATCCAGTCTTCAAAATCAGATTTCATAGAAGCTGGAATACCTTCTTTCAGTTCAATTGTAAAATAGGAAATACATTTGGAACCATCTATCCAATATGGACTAAGTGCATCCGTAGGACAAGCGTCAATGCAGCGCGTACAAGTACCACAAAAATCTTTGATGGGGCCATCTGGCTCAGCAGGAATATCAATCAATAGCTCTGCCAAGAAATAAAAACTCCCCTTCTTCGGAATGATTAAATTAGCATTTTTACCAATCCAACCTAGGCCTGCCTTCTTGGCCCAGGCCTTTTCCAATACCGGTGCAGAATCTACAAACATACGGCCCGATATTTCTCCTAAGTCATCTTGTAAGGAATCCCAAAGGATTTGCATTTTATCCTTGACTACACGATGATAATCCTCCCCATAAGCATATTTAGACACCTTAAAATGGTGATTCAGGGGAATATGGGATGGACTTGGAAAATAGTTAAAAACCAAGGATACGACTGTCTGACATCCCTCTACTAATTTCCTAGGATCCAGACGCTTATCAAAATGATTCGCCATATATGCCATTTCTCCATGCAAACCCTGATTTAACCAAGACTCCAAACGAGGGGCTTCTTCCTCCAGAAAATCAGCTTTTGAAATTCCACAAAAGGAAAATCCAGCCTCTATGGCTTTTGATTTGATGATGGTTGAAACTTGATGGGGACTGCGTGTCATACAACCTAAAATTACGAAGATGACTTATCTCTGCCAAACTGTCAGACAATACTTTTTGGCTTGTGATTTGTGTAAATGGGTATTGTATTAATTTTGCCTTATGAAAAAGAAAGAACAAGAGAGTAATTTAGAGGAAGAGAACATCCAAGCAGAAAATCAGGAAAATTTGACAGAGAATGAAGGATCTGATGAGCAAGCTTCAACAACAGATGAATTGGCAGAAATGAAGGAAAAATACCTTCGCTTGTATTCTGATTTTGAAAATTTCAGAAAACGTACTGCTAAAGAAAAGGTTGAATTAATTCAGACGGCATCCGCTGGATTAATCATTGATTTACTTCCCGTGATTGATGATTATGAACGCGCCCTAGCAAATGCTCCAGAGGGAGAAATTTCAGAGGGAATTCAATTAATCTTTTCTAAAATACAATCCGTATTGCAGTCAAAAGGCCTTAAAGAATTACCCGCTAAAGGTGAGGTGTTTGATGCTGAAATACACGATTGCATTACACAGTTCGCAGCGCCCACCGAAACTGATAAAGGCAAAGTAATTGAGGTAATCGAAAAAGGATATACATTACACGACAAGGTCATCCGCTTCGCAAAAGTGGTGGTTGGTAACTAATTATAAAATGGCTCAAAAAAGAGATTATTACGAGGTTCTTGGGGTGTCGAAAACCGCTACTGAAGAAGAAATAAAGAAAGCCTATCGAAAATTGGCTATCAAGTACCATCCCGACAAAAACCCAGACAACAAGGAAGCAGAGGAAAAGTTCAAAGAGGCGGCTGAAGCCTACGAAGTCTTAAGCAATGCACAGAAAAAAGCTCAATATGACCGTTTTGGACATGCGGGAATGGGCGGTGCAGCTGGTGGCGGATTTGGTGGTGGAAGTATGAACATGGAGGATATTTTCTCCCAGTTTGGCGACATATTTGGAGATGAAAGTCCATTTGGAAGCTTTTTCTCCGGTGGTCGAGGAGGTGGAGGAAGACGTCAGCGTAAAGGTTCCGATCTTCGCATCAAATTGAAGTTGAATTTAGAGGAGATTGCTAATGGAGTGGAGAAAAAAATTAAAGTTAAACGCCATGTAGCTTGTAAGACTTGTTCGGGTAATGGTTCTAAAAATGGTACAGATTTAAAAACCTGCCAAACCTGCCAAGGTTCAGGGCAAGTCCGTCGAGTACAGCAAACCATGTTGGGACAAATGGTTACATCCTCTACCTGTCCAACCTGTAGCGGAGAAGGAAAAAGTATTGGTGCAAAATGCGAAGTGTGTTTTGGAGAAGGTAGAGTATTAGAGGAGGAAATTATCCCTATCAAAATACCTGCAGGTGTTTCTAACGACATGCAGTTGTCCATGAATGGCAAAGGAAATGTACCCCCAAGAGGAGGTGTGGCGGGTGATCTATTAATTGTCATCGAGGAAGAGCCGCATGAAGTGCTTCACCGTGATGGTAACAACATTATTTATGATTTATATGTTAGCTTCGTAGACGCTGCCCTAGGTACATCCGTAGAAGTACCTACCATAGGCGGGAAGGCCAAAATCAATTTGGAAGCAGGAACACAAAGTGGCAAAATCTTACGATTGAAAGGAAAAGGTATCAAGGAATTAAATGGATACCATGTAGGCGACCAATTAGTTCACGTGAATATCTGGACTCCGAAACAATTAAGTAAAGAAGAAACAGCCATATTGGAGAAACTCAGAAGTTCGGAGAACTTTGCTCCACAGCCAGGTAAATCTGATAAAGGATTCTTCCACAAGGTTAGAGATATGTTTAGTTAATTTGGGATTAGGTACATAAAAAAGAAAGGGCTTGATTTGATCAAGCCCTTTCTTTTTAAATGGAATTCAATTAAACTTTATCCATTAATTCTCGCAATCTGCTTATTAAAAATATCTTCCAATTCTTTGTATTTGGCAGGTGATACTTTGGACTCTTTTAGAGCTGATACAATCAAATTCATTTCGTAAAATGCGATTTGTATATCTCTGTCATGTGAACGAACATTATCCTCAGAGAAATAATAATCAATTGCCTTAGAATTACGTTTCACTATCTTGTTGGCCATAGCTATAGCTTTTGCCTCATCCCCTACCTCTAAATACAATCCGACCATGCTCGCAGAGAATTGATCGTATGGAATAACCTTATCAGGCATTACTTTCTCCAGATGATCAAGCACTTGCTTAGCCTTAGGTAAATTTCCTTCACGAATTAATTGATCTGCTAAACGGTAAACGCCTAATCGAGCAGTTACGCTTGGGATTCCTAAATAGAAATCTCCATGGTAATACACCTTTTCATCATCCAAACCTCTCCAATACATCTTATTCAAGAAATTGTCTGCCATGATTTTGGTATTCACAAAGCCATCTTTAGCACCCGGAATTTTAAATGGCATCAAACGATAAGCATATCCCTCCAATTGCATGCTTTCCTTCAAACCTAAATACTGGTCATTCGGCAAGGTAGAAGCAAAATAAATAGGACGCTTCCAACCTGTTTTGGCATTATTGGCGATAACCTCCAATTGAATCAACTCTCCTTTGAAGATATTTTTACCTGGAAGCTTCCAACCTATGCTATTGCTTAAAAATGGTACAAATTCCTTAGGGAACCACTTGCTTGCCGCAATCTCTGTTGGATTTACAGGGATAACCAATGAATCCGAAGGAAAAGTGTTAATCATATCACCCGACTGTGTTTGGGCTTGAATTCTTGGATCATTCTTATGTAATAAGTCTAAATAATCTGGCAAAGACATACCCTTGATGTTCGGATTTCCATTGTACATTACCTGATCATTAACTCCCTCCAAGAACTGATCTTTGGTCAATTCAATAGGAAGTGGTGCAGATTGATAAGTTTGACGCTTCATTTGATCAATGTACCAATCTGTTCCTAATAAGGATAAATTACAAACACGAACATCTGTACGGAAACCTTCCACTTCTTGTACATACCATAATGGGAAAGTATCATTATCACCACCCGTAAACAAAATGGCATTTGGTGCACAACTATTCAATAGGTTCTTAGCAAAGTCTATTTGATGGTATCTACCACTACGATCGTGATCATCCCAGTTTTGTTGCGCCATGATAATCGGAGCAGATAAACCAAAAATTACCAATAAAGCCCATTTTAAATTATTATTCCGCACTATTTTTCCCAGCCAATCTCCTAGTTGCATCACCCCTAAACCTGCCCAAATGGCCATGAAATAGAAGGACCCCACATAAATGTAATCACGTTCGCGAGGCTCCACAGGTGGCGAATTTAAGTAGACCACCAAAGCCACCCCACTTAGTACAAACATCAATATGGTTACCAAAAAATCCTTCTCGTTTTTACTATATAACAAATAAAAACCAAGGAAAACCAAGATTAATGGCAGGAAGAAATAGTTATTTCTAGCCTTATTATTAACCAAATTATCTGGAAGATTGCTAGAATCCTGAAACGGATTAATAGCCCAGGCATCTTGATAATCACTCTCTCTACCTAAAAAATTCCAGAGCAGATATCGCATGTACATATGTCCAATTTGATGCGTAAACAAGAACTTTAAATTATCTCCAAAAGTAGGTTTCTGTCCCGCTGGAATGCCCAGCATTTCTTGATACAGCGCTACGTGTTGAGGAGAATTACTATAAACCCTTGGCAATAGCATTTGCTGGTCTTTTTGATAGACATACTCTGGCTTATAGGTGTACACTTCATATTTACCATCTTTCAATTTGTAAACAGGCTCCCCTTGCTTAAATTCCTCAATTTCAGCCGTATAGATAGGTCCATACAGTAATGATCTTTCCCCATATTGCTCCCGTTTCAAGTATTTTAAGAAATTTAAAATATTACTTGGATCATTTTCATTGATGGGCGGATTATAGCCCGAACGTACCAACGCCACAGTATAGGTAGAATAGCCGATCATTAAAAATACAAAAGAGAATAAGGCCACATTCAATACCTCTTTTCCCTTGGCAAAGGAATACCTAATTCCAATCACTACAGCAGCTACCAATAGGAATAGGAAAAATAAAGCACCACTTCCGTTTCCAAATCCTAAGGAATTCACAAAAAATAATTCAAACTTAAACGCAATGGAAGGCAATCCCGGAATAATACCCGAATTGATAATACCTAAAATAAAGAGTCCAATAAATATAGATATGAAACCTCCTTTGTAGCTAGGTTTAGCCTCACGTTTGAAATAGTATAATAAGGCCAAGGCTGGTAAAGTCACCAAATTTAATAAGTGAACACCGATGGACAAACCAATCAAATAAGCAATAAACAAAATCCAACGGTTGGCTTCCGCTTTATCCTCCACCAATTCCCAACGAAATGCAGCCCAAACAACGATAGCTGTAAAAAATGAGGACATGGCATAAACCTCGGCCTCAACGGCAGAGAACCAAAATGTGTCGGAAAAAGTATAAACCAAAGAGCCAACAACACCTGAAAACAACAAAGTATAAGCCTCTGTCTTAGACAGCTCCTCAAAAGGTTTATTGATAACCTTACGACCAATCATGACGATAGTCCAATGCATAAATAAAATAGTCAGGGCACTGCTGACCACCGAAAGCATGTTGACCCAAAAGGCTACCCTACTCACGTCTCCCAAGGCGAACAAGGAGAACATTCGACCTAACAACAAAAACAAAGGGGCTCCTGGAGGATGTGGAACCTGTAATTTATATGAGCAGGCGATGAATTCACCACAGTCCCAAAATGATGCTGTTGGTTCTACGGTGAGAGTGTACGTAATCAAAGCAATAACAAAAACAGCCCAGCCAGTTACGTTATTCAAGCGTTTAAAATTCATCATATTTTACAAATTAAATTCAAATGTACAGGGATTGAACCTGTCAAAAAAAAGCTTCTTGTTAAGAGTTGTTAATTGAATTGCCTTAAAAAGCGAACATCATTTTCCGTGAAAAGGCGTAAATCCTTGATTTGGTATTTCAACATCGTGATACGCTCAATGCCCATTCCAAAGGCAAAGCCATTATATTTCTTTGAATCAATACCCACATTTTCCAACACATTGGGATCTACCATACCAGCACCTGCAATCTCTACCCATCCAGCTTGTTTGCATACATTGCAGCCTTCGCCTTTGCACAATAAACAGGTAATATCCATTTCAGCACTGGGTTCAGTAAATGGAAAATAGGAAGGTCTAAAACGTACCCGAGTATCTTTACCAAACATTTCCTTGGCAAAATGGTATAGAGTATCCTTTAGATCTTTAAAACTAACTTTTTCATCTACATATAAGCCCTCCACCTGATGGAACAAACAGTGCGCGCGCGCAGAAATAGCCTCGTTACGATAAACTCTTCCTGGCATAACTGACCGAATAGGGGGTTTTTGATGCTGCATTAAACGAATCTGAACATTAGAGGTATGCGTTCTTAATAAGACATCATCTTGAATATCCCCAGCTCCTTTCTCAATGAAAAAAGTATCCTGCATTTCTCTTGCGGGATGATTTGCTGGAAAATTCAATGCGGTAAAATTATAAAAATCAGTTTCTATTTCTGGGCCATCCGAAACAGAAAAACCCATGCGATTAAAAATTTCAAGAATTCGACTACGTACTAAACTAAGCGGATGTAAGGTTCCTTGTTGAATAGGATTCGACAAGGTCAAATCGGAAGGAATCTCAAAATGGGCTTTTGAATTCGCAAAAGCCTCTTGGGCCGTATTAAACTTATTTTCTGCTAAATTCTTTAATTGATTTAATGCTTGCCCTACCTCTCTCCTATTTTCTGCAGGTACATCTTTTAGCCCATCAAATAAACTGGCCAAACGACTTTTACGACCTACAAACTGAATTCGGAATTGCTCGACATCAGATTCATTTGAAATGACAAAACCCTCAATTTCATCCTGAATTACCTTTATTTGTTCATTCATTCAATAAAAATTTAATTATAATATTTTTATACCCAGTGTAAGATTCCAAACACTAGCCTTTTGTGATATATTCACGTCCGCTGGCACAGGAATAGTACGCGATAAATCTGTCAAATTACCATCATATCGGATATCCAAAGTCAGACCTAATAAATCAATTCCTCCACCTACGGCATAGGAAAAATACGCCTTAGATATGGCATCACGAACGGTAGCTGAACTAGTGACAGACGTAATAGTTTGTGCGATAGTATTGTCTGAATTTAAATTATAGGAAGCAACAGGGCCAGCCATGACATGTAATGGTCCTAATTTATACCCCAAAAGCAATGGAACATCCAAACTAGTGTAAGAAACATCTACCATTTTATTTAATCCGGTGATATTAATTGAGGCATTTTTTGCCGAAAGTAAAATCTCAGGCTCTAAAAATAATTTACGCCCCACACGAGCATAAATACCTCCCACATAGCCTGATTTTAAAGCTAAATTTTGATCAATTAGACTTTGAACATCAATGGAACTTCCTTTAAATGAAGCACTTTTCACGTTGATTGAAGAAAATGTTAATCCTCCTTTAATTCCCAACCTAAAAAAACTTCCTGTTGCTTTTCGGGCGCCAAATTGCGCGTTTGAATGCCCCATAATCCCAAAGGCAAACAAAATAATTAATGTTAATTTCAATAAATTTTTCATGTTTGGGCGGTTTAATTCAATTAGCTTGTAAAATTATCCTTTTTTACCGAAAAAAAAGGAAAAACCAAATCAAAGCGTAATTTTGAGTACTTAATTTATTTACGTGGCAAAAGCCAAAACTACTTTTATTTGTCAGTCTTGTGGACAATCCTCACCGAAATGGTTAGGGAAATGTCCTTCTTGCAGTGAGTGGAACACCTTTGTGGAAGAGCTCCTAGAAACACCTATTCACCCTGCCGAAGTTTGGAAAAACAAAAGCACTCATAAAACGGCTCCCAAGCCTAAATTATTGCAAGAAATCAGCTTTGAAAGTAGTCCCAAACTACAATGTTCCGATCCAGAATTCAACCGGGTTTTAGGAGGAGGAATTGTACCTGGTAGCCTCGTATTAATTGGTGGAGAGCCTGGAATAGGCAAATCAACACTTTTGCTTCAAGTGGCCTTATCATTACAAGGACCAAAAATATTGTATGTAACTGGGGAGGAATCGGAACAACAGATTAAGTTGAGAGCCGATAGGTTAGGTACTCTATCTAATAATTTGTATATCCTCACAGAGACAAATACCCAGCAAATTTTCAAGCACCTGATTGATATAGAATCAGACCTTATCATCATAGATTCTATTCAAACCCTTTACTCCGATCAAATAGAATCGGGGCCAGGATCGGTATCTCAAATCAGGGAATGTGCTTTGGAACTTATGAGATTTGCCAAAGATAGTGGCACACCCATTTTCCTGGTGGGCCATATCACCAAAGAGGGTGCTATAGCTGGCCCGAAGGTCTTAGAGCATTTGGTAGATACCGTTTTACAATTTGAGGGGGATAGAAATATGATTTACCGAATTTTACGAACTACTAAAAATCGATTTGGGAGTACCTCAGAATTAGGTATTTATGAAATGTTAGGAAATGGACTTAGGCCTGTTAGTAATCCTTCAGAAATTTTACTTTCCTCAAGAGATGAGCCCGCCTCAGGCATTGCCATAGGAACTATTTTAGAAGGAAATAGACCTTTGTTGATTGAAATACAATCTTTGGTAACCCAAACATCTTATGCTACTGCTCAAAGAACTGCCACAGGATATGATGCCAAGCGCCTAAATATGTTGCTTGCCGTATTAGAAAAAAGAGGGGGATTTCGATTGGGAACGCAAGATGTATTCCTTAACATCACCGGTGGTATTCGGGTAGATGACCCTGCTCTGGATTTAGCCGCCTGTATGTCTATTTTATCTTCCTATGAGGATAAAATCATAGATTCCAATATTTGCTTTGCGTCTGAAGTTGGACTTGGAGGTGAACTTCGTGCAGTAACCCGCATCGATCAGCGAATAGCCGAGGCTGAAAAACTGGGTTTTAAAGAGATTTGGATCAGTAAGTACAATCAAAAAAGCATCAATTACCGAGCCAAAAACATTCAAGTGAAACTTGCTAGTACTTGGATGGAGGTTATGATGAACATTTGGAAGCAAAGGTAGCCTCAGGATAAGCTACTTGCACTAAATGAAGTCCATGGGCTGGAACAGCTCTACCAGCTTGTTTCCGATCCTTGGCTTCTAAAATTCGTATGAGATCATCCTGAGTCCATTTGCCAGCACCTATCTCTAATAAGGTTCCCACTATAGCCCGTACCATACCTCTCAAAAAGCGATTAGCTTGAATGGTAAAAATTAATTGATTCCCTTCTTGCCTCCACTCGGCACGAAAAATATGGCAGTCAAAGGTATTCACATCGGTTTTAACTTTAGAAAAACTTTGAAAATCTCTGTGATTCAACAAAATAGCCGCTGCTTGATTCATAGCCTGCAAATCCAAGTGAAGCTCAAACCAATAGGCGTAATCCTTTAAATATGGATTTTTGACTTGACTAATATGGTACTCATAAGTACGAGAAGTAGCCTCAAATCTCGCATGGAAGTCTTTATGAACTTGATAAATTGCTTGAACAGCTAAGGTGTCCGGAAGGATGCGATTTAATCGATATAACCAATCTAGGTTTACTGGCTTTGAATGCTCTGGTAAATCAAAATGGGCAAACTGCTGCTTCGCATGTACTCCAGCATCGGTTCTACTACTTCCCACCAAATCTACCTTTACACCTGCTACTTTTGTCAAGGCTTTTTCCAACTCCTCTTGAACCGTAATCGCATTTTCCTGGATCTGAAACCCATGAAAAAAGCCGCCATCGTACGAAAATTGTAGTAGATAACGGCTCATATCAATCTAAAAAAATTGTTAGTTCAATGCTTTCTCTAAAGCAGTATGGAAGGATTCCGAAGCCTTGGATTGAGAAGAAATAACTTGTCCATCCACCACAAAATCACTACCTGTCACATTACCCAATGCACTGAATACTATTCCTTGATTTTTCAAAGTAGATTCAAAATCTGCCTGCTTAGCAGGTGAAACTGATACTAATACACGACTTTGCGCCTCTCCAAACAAGAAGGCATCTTGACGAATGTTTGTATCACAATTGATTGAAAACCCTTTCTTACGTGGGAAAGATGATTCAGCTAAAGCCACTAACAATCCACCATCTGATAGATCATGCGCAGATTGGATTAAAGTTTGTTGAATTAAACTAGCTATAGCTCCCTGAATATTTTGTTCTGTTTCCAAATTAAAGTGAGGAGCCGGACTAGCTTTCACACCTTTATAAGAATATAAGTATTCAGAAGAAGCGATGTCATTCACACTCTCCCCTACCAAATATATCAAATCACCTTCCTCTTTGAAATCTAAGGTCATTTTTTTACTTGCCTCCTCTAAGATTCCTAACATACCAATGGTTGGAGTTGGGAATACTGGGCCTTCATCTGAAGATTGATTGTAAAAACTAACGTTTCCACCAGTCACAGGCGTTTCAAAGGCCAGACAAGCTTTTCTCATTCCTTTAATGGCACCCACAAACTGCCAATATACTTCAGGTACATATGGATTACCAAAATTTAAGCAATTGGTAATGGCCACTGGAACACCACCTGAACATACAATATTGCGTGCAGCCTCCGCTACGGCTATGGCGCAACCCTCTTCTGGATCCGCATTCACATACCTGGAATTACAATCCACCGTAATGACAATGGACTTATTAGAACCATGCACCTTGACTACCGCCGCATCCGAAGGAGCATTGGTATTTCGATTGGCACGACCGATGGACGAATCATATTGTTCAGCTACCCATTTTTTAGAGGCGATGTTAGGGTGATTCATTAGGAAATCAAAAGCCTTACTAATCTCACCTGGAGCTAAATCAGGCACTGAATCAATCTTGAATTTCTTAAATTCTTGATAATATGCAGGCTCACGGTATTCACGATGGTAAATAGGAGCACCTCCACCCAAAACTAAATCATCAGCAGGCACATCCGCTACTAATTTTCCATCTTGGTAGAACTCAAGACGTTTGGTGTCAGTAACTACACCAATTTGCTCACAATTGAGATCCCACTTATCAAAAATCTTTTTAGCTTCCTCTTCTCTACCTTTTTGAACAACAATCAACATACGCTCTTGCGATTCTGATAACAAAATCTCGAATGGCTTCATGTTCAGTTGACGAGTAGGTACCTTAGATAAATCGATGATCATACCATGCTCGCCCTTGGCAGACATTTCAGAAGTAGAGCAGATAATACCGGCCGCACCCATATCTTGTATACCAATCACGCAACCAGCTTCAATGATTTCTAAAGTCGCTTCTAAGAGTAATTTCTCTTGGAAAGGATCTCCTACTTGCACTGCAGGTAATTTTTCTGATGATTTCTCAGTTATATCTTCTGATGCAAAACTTGCCCCTCCAATACCATCTTTACCCGTGGCAGAACCTACAATAAATACGGGATTACCTACACCATAAGAAATCGCTGAAGCTTGTTTCCCTACTTGTAAAATACCGGCAGAAAAAGCATTTACTAAAGGATTAGTCGAATAACAATCATCAAAGAAAACCTCACCACCTACCGTGGGAATACCAAAGGCATTTCCATAATCACCGATACCTTTGACTACTCCTTTTACTAACCATTTCGTCTTCGCTAATTCAATATTTCCAAAACGCAATGAGTTCAACTGTGCTATGGGACGAGCACCCATGGTGAAAATATCACGATTGATACCACCTACACCTGTAGCTGCACCTTGATATGGCTCTAATGCGGAAGGGTGATTATGAGATTCAATTTTAAAAGCACAACCCAAACCATCTCCTAAATCCACCAAACCCGCATTCTCTTCTCCCGCCTTAGCCAACATTCTTGGTGAGTCTTTAGGCAAAGTTTTTAACCAAACAATGGAGTTTTTATAACTACAGTGCTCTGACCACATGACAGAAAAAATAGACAATTCAGTGAAGTTCGGTTTTCTTCCTAAAATCTCTTGAATACGATCATACTCTTCGGGTAATAAACCTAATTTTTTGGCAGTCTCGAGGGTGGGTAAGCTTTCGTTGGATTCCACAATACAATATTTAATTTAACATTTGGCACAGAAGCCTATAATTGAGCACAAAGGTAATCATTTTTACCAGCAGGAAAATGATTTAATAGGGAATATTCCAATTAAACCCAGCTATGTAGCGCATTTTTCTTGCCAATAGATTTTATCTTCTGGAGTATCCAAATCTCTATATTCATCCTCAAAAGATATCCATTGACAAATACTTGGATGTGATTTCCAAAATGGACCAAATCCCTTATCTCCTTTCCAATCATACAATTTTTCTTGATGTTGATAAGGAATCAAAACGGGAGGCGAAGACTGCCCATGAAAAGAAGATATGATGACTTGATTAGGAGAATCATGATGTGCTTGAAGAATAGCTAGTATATGCTTGTTTTGAACAAAGGGAGTATCCACTAACATCACCAAGATGTCCTGCTTTCTGGGAGCTAGAAATCGTAAACATTCCGATAAGGTACTACCTTGACCCATTTGCCAATCCTCGCTTTCAAATATCTCCACTGAATCAGAGGGAATAATGGCTTTGATGCTATTTATTTCAGCACCTAAAACTAATACTACTTCAAGAGAAGAAGCTTGCAAGACTTGCAAGCTTCTTTCTACCAAGGTCTTTTGACCTAATGTTAACAATGCCTTGGGTTCTCCTAATCGAGAGGAGGATCCTGCAGCTAAGAGTAAACCTATCATGACACTTGGCTAATGTCAAAAGGTAGTTTTCGAACCCGCTTTCCTGTAGCTAAAAAGACCGCATTACATAAAGCAGGTGCTACTGGAGGAAGTCCTGGCTCACCCACACCGCCTGGTGCTTCATTGTTCATCATTACAAAAATTTCCATTTCAGGTATTTCACCTTGCCGAAGCACAGCATAATCATGAAAATTACTCTGTTGAGTTTGTCCATTCACTACCGTAATTTCATTCTTAATGGCGGCAGTCAATCCCATAGTAATATTACTCTGTACCTGAGCTTTAATGTTTCTTGGATTAATCGCAACTCCGCAGTCGATAACGGAATAAACTTTTTTAATTGTTACTCCAGCCCCTTGCTTTTCTACCAAAATCGCATGAGCACAAATAGATGAAAAGGAACGAGCGATAGCAATACCTATCGATTTGCCCTGCGCTTTCAGTTGCTGATAATGGGACAACTCTCCCAATTTCTTTAACACTGCCACAAAACGCGGAGAATCCTTCAACAATTCCAATCTAAACTCCAGTGGATCTTTCTTGGCGGCATGAGCTAGCTCGTCAATAAATGACTCTTGCCCGAATAGATTATTGGAGGCATATACTGATCTCCACCATAAAATAGGGATTTGAGTGCTTATCAAAGAAAAAGAGTTTCTTCTGTTTGGGAAAGCATATGGACTATCATGCAAATTAATGCCTTCTTCCGCCCATGGGTCAGGTGCATTTCCAAGGGGAACTTTAAATACTTGGTTTAAAATGGAAGCTCCATTCATTTTATGTTCAAAACCTGTGACTATACCTTGAGCATCCAAAGAACCTTTTAACACCGAAAGCATTCCTGGACGGAAAGGCCCTTGTTGAATATCATCCTCTCTAGTCCAAACTACTTTGACTGGGGCATTAATTTGTTTGGAAAGATGAGCGGCTTCTAAGACATAGTCATAATAGGCTTTTCTACCAAATGCTCCTCCTAAAAAGGTCACATTGATTTTAACCTGTTCTTTCTTTAATCCTAGGTAAGCGGCTAATTCGGTCACTAAAGAATCTGGACCTTGCACAGGAGCCCAAACCTCCACTTTGCCATCCTGCACATAAACTGTCGCATTTTCAGGCTCCATGGCAGCATGCGCTAAGAAAGGCGTTTGATAAGAAGCTTCCAATACTTGTTTTGCGGAAGAAAAGGCTTGTTCAACATCTCCTTTTAATGATTCCTTGTATTCAAATCCTGAGGATTTTCCTGCTTCATGTAGTTGGTTAAAGTATTTATCTGTATTCATGGTTTCAGCTTCAGCACTTTCCCACTGAATATCCAATAAGCGCTTACCTTTCAATGCCGAATAATAGGAATCAGCCAAAACAGCTACTGCCTCTGTACTGGCATGAGGCATTTTACGTTCCGTTTTTAATACAAATTTAACACCCGGACTAGCAATCGCCTTCTCTCCTTGATAGCTTTTCACCTTGGCATGAATACTTGGTGCGTGGGCAACACTAGCATACAACATCCCTGGAATGACCACATCCATTCCAAAAATGGCAGTACCGTTGACCTTGGATGGAACTTCAGGCCTTGGAATCGACTTGCCAATTTGAGTGAAATCTGCTGGATTTTTTAAAGTAGGATTTTTAGGAACGGGCAATTTAGCAGCTGAGGCCACTAACTCCCCATATCCAAGACTAATCGATTTATTTTTTTGATATACTCTTCCCTCTTTGGCATAACAAGCACTAACGGGAACTTTCCATTGATTGGCAGCTGCTTGAATCAACATCTCTTTTACGGCAGCCCCTACGGTACGCATTGGTAGATATCGAGTACTTACGGAGGAAGAACCGCCGGACATCTGAGAACCAAATTTATCTGAACCATCAGAAGTAACAATTTCAACTTGATCTAAACGCACTTCCAACTCCTCCGCAATGAGCATAGGGATAGATTGGGAAGTACCCTGACCCATATCTGGCCTAGCATTAAACAAAGTAACTTTGCCAGACTCATTAATTAAAACATAGGGATTAATTTCAACCCCAATATGCGGTTCATGGGGCATTTTTTTCACCTTAACTCCCGTTCCATTGGCCAAACTATCAAAGCCTATGGCAAGAAAAGCCGCCGCCTGGGCACTTATCTTGATAAAATCTCTACGAGAGGATTGTTTCATATCTAGAGAGCTCATTTGGATTTCGTTTTAGGATTAACTTGCATCGATTTAGCAGCCGAATGAATAGCTTTACGCATTTCTTGGTAAGTACCGCATCGACAAATATTTCCAGCTAAAGCCGTATCAATATCGGCATCTGTAGGATTTGGATTTGATTCTAACAATGAAGCCACAGCTAATATTTGTCCAGATTGACAATAACCACATTGTGGAACTTGCTCCTGGATCCATGCTAATTGAACAGGATGACTAGTATTGCTAGAAATACCTTCAATACTGACCAATTTATCTTCTGGCTTAATTGTTGATATCGGAGTCGAGCAAGAACGAATTGGCTTACCATTTAACAAAATAGTACAAGCTCCGCAAAGTCCCATACCGCAACCAAATTTGGTACCGGTCATGCCAATTTCATCGCGTATCACCCATAACAGAGGGGTATCAGAAGCCACATCGACCAGATGTTTCTTCCCATTCAATTTGATGCTATACTTACCCATAGTTTAAATTTTCAATTGAACTATGAAATTACAATAAAATCAAATTCCTTTCGTCTAATGTAGAAAATTTAATACTGACATGATTAAATTGCAGCATGCTTAAAATAGAGGAAATACAATTTATCCAAGAACATTTGGAGGAAGACCCCTACCGGTTAAGTCTTATGAAAAATAGGGACAACAAACTGTCCCTACCTAAATTGGTTCTCCAAATTCAAGCCCGTCAAAAATTGGCACATAAATTACCCAGCTGGGTAAATAATCCTGCTATTTTTTTCCCTTCCCAACTTCATTTGGAACAGGCTTCTTCTCAAGATACCGCACTATTCAAGGCTCAATTAGTGAAAGGTAATTTACTTGACTTAACTGGAGGAATGGGTATTGATGTATGGGCCTTTGCTCAAACTTGCTCTTCGGTAACCTATATAGAAAGAGACCCCCAATTGACGCAAGTGAGTAGCTATAATCATCAGGTTTTAGGATTGAACAACATCAATCATATCTGCGGAGATGGTAGAGAATACCTCCAAAAACATCCAGAAGATTGGGACTATGTGTATATAGATCCTGCTAGAAGAGGTTCTAAAGGAGAGAAAGTCATTCTATTAGAAGATTGTGAGCCCAATGTCACTGAACTTTTGGATAGAATTAATAAAAAGACTCAAATCCTAATAAAAACTAGTCCACTGCTGGATATCAGTAGGGCCATTGAAAGTTTACAAGGAGTAGATAAAGTGTGGATCATTTGCGTAAAAAATGAAGTCAAGGAATTATTGTTCCTCAAATCCATCAACTCCAATCGAGATCCTTTGATTGAAGTCCATGAACTAAGTGATAATCCTAGCCTACTATTTCAAGCAAGGCTAGGTGAAGAGCGAGAAGCTACGGCGACCTTAGGGCATTTGGACCAATACTTATATGAACCACATGCAGGAATTTTGAAAGCAGGCTTTTTTAAAATGATTGCTGGAACAGCTCATAAATTGGCATTACATACGCATTTGTATGCTTCTCATGAAAAAATCAGTCATTTCCCTGGAAGAAAATTCAAGGTGTTAGCACAAGGCAGCTTAGACAAAAAGTGGCTCTCTGAGCATCTTACGGAGGGTAAAGCTAATATTAGTACCCGAAATTTCCCTCTTAGTCCAGAAGAGATTAGAAAAAAATGGAAAATAAAAGAAGGAGGCCCCAAAACACTTTTTGCCTTTCAGGATATGCATCAAAAAAAACTCGTAGCCCTTTGCGAAAAATGTGATCCTAATTGATTTCGTATTTTCGTCAAAAAAATTACCTTTGTTCTTTATATTCAACAAATTAAGACCATGACTAAGTATTTTTTCCTAGCCCTATTGGTTTTTGCTTCTGTTACAGGTCATTCCCAAATATTTTCGGGTATGACAGAAATTGAGCGTGCTCAAAAAGAAGGATTCTACACGTACATTGGAACTGAAGAAAAATACGCCACAGAAAGCTGGAAAAGGTATTTAAAGAAATTTGGAAGGGTTGAAAATGGCAAAGGTGGAGCCATCAATAGTTATGATACCCGTATTTCATCCATTTCTAAAAACTCATTTACTCTGCTGTCGAAAATTACAGAAGAAAACAATAAGACTAAATTGTTTGTTTCCATTTCTTTAGGTCCGGATGATTATATTCAGACCGGACATGCTCAGTTCAAAGAGGCGAGTGAATGGTTGGAGGATTTTATTCAACAAGTTAATTTGGAAGAAGGCGTGCGTAAGGAAGAACAAAAATTACTCAATCTAAACAGCCAAAAGGTTAAAAACACCAAAATGGCGGAGCGATTGATGAGAGAAATTGAAGCCAATAAGAAGCAAACTGAATTGTTGACTAAAAGATTAGAGGAAGCTAAACTAGAAAGGGAAAAATTATTGGCCAATCAAGAGCAAAATAAATTGGATCAAAAAGCTACTGAGGATGCACTAATTTTGCAAAATCAAGCAGTAGAAGCAGCTAAAAAGAAAATCAAAGACTAATTAACCCATGAAAAAATTCATTTATTTTTTGGGAGTTTGTATCATCTTCATTTGTACAAGTGGTTTTGGCTTGGTGGAATATTCAGCCATGAGGCCTCAGACTTATTGGGTGGGTACAGATAGCACTAGGCAAGCCAAACAGGCGTTGTTGGTTAATGAGAAAAAAGACTTAGCAAAAATAGCTGCGCGTGAGCAAGAACAAAATTCCCAAGATGCTAACACCCAAGAGGAAGGAACACATTGGTCAAAATACGTTTTATTGGGTGTAAAGTATGCTTTCACTACCTTAATGAATTTGATCAACTTCCTACTTAAGTAAGCCTCATCACAATGCCTTCATTTAGGGTAAAAACAAAAATCAAAGCGCCCATTCTCCATATTTGGAGTTTATTTGATCAAAACCTATTAGCTCGTTTATCCCCTCCCTTTCCGCCGATAAAGATTAACCGATTTGATGGCTGTCGCAGGGGCGACTTAGTACAGCTTGAAATTAAATTAGGCTTTACCCGATTAATTTGGGATTCAGAAATTACCGATGACTTTGAAAGTGAAAATAAAATCTATTTCATTGATGAAGGAAGACGCATTCCATTGGGCATTACCTTTTGGAAACATCAACATATATTAGAGAAAATTGACTCAAGAGAAACTTGGATAATAGATCATATTAACTACTCCACTCGTTCCAAATTTTTAGATATTCTACTTTATCCCTTACTTTGGGGAATGATTATCTATCGAAAGCCATTATATCAATCCATTTTGTCACTTCCTTAATCAAATGAAATTAAGCCTTACTCACAAAATCGTCCTAGGATTTATTTTAGGACTCGCTCTGGGCGAATACTTCTTCCTCACATTTTCTCCAGAAGAAAGTCATGAGTGGGCTCAACGCATTCAAGTTATTTCCAAGATTTTCCTGCGACTCATCAAAATGATTGTAGGACCTTTGGTCTTCTGTACTTTAGTGGTCGGAATTGCCAAATTAGGTGATTTTAAGGCAGTTGGACGAATTGGACTAAAAACGATCGGATATTTCTATTTTGCCACCATTTTGTCTTTGGTAACAGGTTTAGTAGTTGTTAACATCACCCAGCCAGGCAGCTTACAGTCTTGGCCAAAGCCAGCCGCAGGAACATCAACCGGCATTGATGCCTCCAAAGTTAAAACATTGAGCGACTTTATCTTGCACATATTTCCGGATAGTTTTTTTAAGGCATTAGCCGAGAATGAAATTTTACAAATTGTCATTTTCTCCTTGTTCTTTGGAGTAGCCTTAGGTTCCATTGGAGAAACTGGGAAAAAGCTGATTCATGTATTTGAAAATTTGGCTGAGGTCGTTTTCAAAATGGTGAATTACGTCATGGAAGTAGCTCCATACGCGGTTTTTGCCGCTATGACTTCGGTGGTTGCTAATAAGGGATTATCGATATTAATTAGCTACGGATATTTGATGATATGCTTTATTGGAGGCTTATTATTCTTCACGGTGGTGGTTTTATGGCTTATCTGTCTTGTCAATAAAATCCCATATTGGTCGCTTCTCAAAGAATTAAAAGAAGCCTTATTGATTTCCTTCTCCACAGCTAGCTCAGAAGCCTCCTTCCCTCAAACCATCGCCGCCTTGGAGCGCTTTGGTTGCAGTCGTAGAATTGTAGGATTTGTTTTGCCTTTAGGATATAGTTTTAACTTGGATGGATCCATGTTATATATGACCTTTGCCACAGGCTTTATTGCACAGGCATATGGAGTTCATTTAAGTTTGGAACAACAAATCACCATGTTATTGACCTTAATGATTACTTCCAAAGGAATAGCAGGTGTACCAAGGGCCTCATTGGTAATTATTGCCGGCACACTTACCATGTTTAATTTACCAGCAGAAGGAATAGCCTTGTTATTGGGAGTTGATCCATTCTTGGATATGGGGAGAACAGTTACTTCAGTAGCTGGAAATGGAGTGGCCACTTGCGTGGTATCCAAATGGGAAGGGGAATTTAATCCTTCTACGAACGCTTAAAGGTCATTTCAACGGCCTTTTTAGCTGGGAAAACGGACGCTAAGAGGGTGATAATAATGACAAGTATTGCCGTTTGAAGGAAGTCACCCAGCCTCATTTCTATTGGGTAAGCATCAATCAAAGAATTGGGAATACCCAAAGAGATAATCCCGAAGGTTTGCTGGAGATATCCCAAAACAAATCCAAGTAGCATCCCCAAGATCGCTCCTGAAAAACTGATTAAAACACCCACCAAAAGAAAGGTTTGAAACATCTGTTTCTTACTATATCCCATGGCCAAGAGGGTCATCAAGTCTTTTTTCTTTTCAATTACCAATAATGAAAGGGCATAAAATAACGTAAATGAGGCGATTCCCATCACAAAAGCCATAATTAAAAAGACAAAGAATTTTTCAATCTTGATAGCTTTTAACAATGAAGCATGCTGTTCATCTCGTGTCTGCACTTGGAATTTTTCACCCAAGGTTTCAGATATAGCTTTCTTGATTTCAGTCATCTGTACATTATCTTCTAGCATGATCTCCATTGCCGAGATTTGATTTTCCACACCTAATAAATCTTCCATCCAAGTTAGCGGAACCAAAATCATCTGATTGTCAAAAGATTGTTCTACTTCCATAACTCCTGCAGGAAAGAACTGATTATTGCGAATGGACTGTTCACTAATGGCAAAACGCTTGAGCGCCTGATGATCTGGATACCAAGCCTCTATTGGCGTAAATACATCCTCGAAACTCATACCCATGTTCAAGAATACCCCAATTCCCACAATGGCAAAGGCATGATCTCCATTTTGAACAAAATAATCTCCTTCCACTACTTGTTTCTTCAATCTTTCCGCAGCTAAAAAGGTAGAATCGACCCCTTTAAAGCGAACAACTAATTGTTTATTCTTATACTTTATTAAAGCCTGATCTTCCAAAATGGGATTCATGAAGCGAATACCAGGAATGGATTTCACTTGATTAAATTGGGCAGGAGATAAGGTAAATCGAGTGCCTTGAGTGGAGACAATTTTCAAATCTGGATCATAGGTTTTAAATAATCCTTTTTGAAATTCTTCTAAACCATTAAATACTGAAAGAATTAGCACCAATGCCATAACCTCCACTCCCACCCCCAACATGGAAATACGGGAAATGAAGGTGATAAAACTCGCCTTAGACTTGGTGAAAAAATACCTTTTTGCAACAAATAAGGGTAGATTCAAGGGTCAATAAATTTTTAATTTTCTTCCTCTTCAGTAGCCGGAGGAATCACTAATCCTTCAAACAATGCTTCGATTTTAGCGGCATATGCAGCAGTATCGTCCAAGTAAAACGATAAATGAGGTATAATTCTTGCCTGATGACGAATTCGGGTAGCCAAGGCATTACGTATAGCTTTGTTTTTTTCACTGAGCGTATCCACCATGGCTTGTGGATTTTCTACTAATAAAAAACTCAAATAGCATCGAGCAGCTGATAAATCAGGACTCATCTTTACGTCTGTAATAGTAACCATCCCCTTGCCGAATACCTCTTTAAATTCCTTCTGAAAGATATCACTCAAATCCTTTTGTATGAGACGACCAAATTTTTGTTGACGCTTACTTTCCATAATTCTCCATTCTTTACCTAAAATTCTTGCAAATTTCAGAATAATAATTGGATTAAACGTAATTTAGAGCCAGTGTTCGAAAAATATGTTCCAAATCTTCAAATCTGATTCCGTATTACCTACTCTTTTACTCGTGACCATATGGCTCATAAGTTTAGTTTATATTCACCAGTGGGGAGTTGCCCCTTTTCCATGGGAAATAAAAAACTATCTTTTGGGACAAAAATTAAATCAAGGTTTTTTGATTTATGAAGACATCCGAGACAACACCGCACCACTAGCGGCACTATTTTACCAAATTATTCAATGGTTCTCTATACCCGTAGATTGGAATATTTACATTTCATCCATCATTGTCATTTACCAAAGTTATATTTTCCAACAAACCATACAACGCTACGAGTTAATGCCACAAATCGGGTATTTACCCTTTTTGATGTATGCCATTATCTTTCATTTGTCCTTGGAGTTTTTAGCCCCTGGCCCTGCCTTGATCGGATTAACCTTTTTGTTATTGGCTTGGAGAGAAATTATTTACCAACAAAGAACATTACAAGTGAATGATCGGGTCATTTTGATTGGAATATATATGGCCATTGCAAGTTTATTTTATCTAAGTTATTCTCTTTTCTTCCTTTGGGCCTTACTCAGTTTACTTTTTTATTCGGGTATTAGCCTGAGGCAAATTGTACTAATGATTATTGGATTTCTAATGGTTATTTCTTTGAATATTTTATTCTTCCTGTTCAATGGAAATTTAACTTTTATGATTCAGGTATTTAAGCGCTCTGCTTTTCAATTCCAAGTTCCCGAAAAACTGGAAATAACTCAAATTGCCGGTGTTTTTGCTCCTGCACTTTTGATTGGAATTTGGGGATTTTGGTTGATTTTAAGAAGCCGAAGGATTCGATCTAATGCACAAAAAGGGCAACAAACCAACCTTATTTGGATTATTACGGCCGTTTTTGCTACTTTAACGGTACCCTCATTAATTCGTATTAATTTACTTTTCTTTTTACCAGCTTTGGCCTATTTTGGTCTGAATATTTTTCACCTAAGTAGCAACTCGCTATTAAAAGAATTAGCCATTTGGTTATTGATAGCGGGTACTTGGTTTAATGTCCAAAAAGAACTGAAAAACAAAGATCAGGAGCGCATTCCTCCAGCTACATTATCCTTGAAGAATCAGCGGCTAATGATCCTTGGTCCACAAATACAAGAATATTTGGGCAATCAGATGGTCGGTCCATTTGTCAATTGGGATTTAGCCAAACCATTATTTTCCAACTTGGACCAATACAAAAATGTGGTACTTCTGCACGAATATTTTGAAAAAGATGCTCCTGACTACATCTATGATGCAGAAGATAACATCAAAAAACTTGGTGTTTATTTACCTAATTTAAAGAAATCCTATCGTCAAGTTGAACCCAAATTGTACCAAAGAAATCAATAACCGCAGGCAATCTTACCCACACGTCCCTGATGACGTCCACCCTCAAATGGTGTTTCAATAAAAGCCGCTAAACATGCTTTAGCCTCTTCTAAAGAGATGAATCGAACGGGTAAACAGATGATATTGGCGTCATTGTGCTGACGAATCAGCTTGGCTACTTCAACATTCCAAGCTAATCCTGCCCTAATTCCTTGGTGTTTATTAGCAGTGATGGCTACTCCGTTGGCACTGCCACAAAGCAATAGTCCAAAACGTTGTTCTCCTTTTTCCACCGCCGTTGCCACCGGATGGGCAAAATCTGGATAATCTACTGAATCTGCCGAAAATGTACCATAATCTTTCACTGTTATGCCTCTCTCTGACAAAAAATCAATTAAATCATTTTTATAATCAAATCCAGCGTGATCACCGCCAACAGCAAAAGTTAAGCTCATTGTATCGTATTTTAGTTCTTATTTCTTGACAAAGGTAAGCGGATAAATCCTACATTTGCGAAGTACAAAAGAATAAATTTATGTTGGAGAACGATCGGCAGCACGAAGAAGAAAAAATCAAAAAAGCCTTTGGGGATAAAACCTGGGCTCAAATCAAATCTGAAGAATCCTGGAGGATATTTAAAATCATGAGTGAGTTTGTGGAGGGCATTGACAAATTATCGAAAATTGGTCCATGCGTTTCCATTTTTGGTTCTGCCAGAACCAAACCAGACAATCCGTATTATCAGGTGGCAGAGGAAATAGCTGCTAAACTAGTCAGACATGGTTATGGCGTCATTACGGGTGGTGGACCAGGCATCATGGAAGCTGGTAATAAGGGCGCCAATTCGGAGGGAGGGAGATCTGTAGGTTTAAATATTGAATTACCTTTTGAGCAATTTGCTAACCCTTATATTGACCATGACAAAAACATCAATTTCGATTTCTTTTTCGTTCGAAAAGTGATGTTTGTGAAGTACTCTCAGGGTTTCATCATCATGCCTGGGGGCTTTGGTACTCTGGATGAAATGTTTGAATCTTTGACACTGATTCAGACGCATAAAATTGGTAGGTTCCCCGTGGTATTGGTGGGTACCGACTATTGGAAGGGATTAATCGATTGGATTAAAAACACCATGATCTTGCAAGGGAACATCAATGAGGAAGATTTGGATTTATTTTCCTTGGTGGACACCCCTACGGAGGCAGTAAGAGTCATCGATGAATTCTATGCCAAATACCTATTGAAACCTAACTTCTAATTTTCTTAAAAAAAGTTTTCAATTCAGGTAAATCCAACGCGTTTAAAGTTAGTGAACGTAAAAGTCCACCTTTTCTACCCACTTTTACCCCATATTCCATATCCTTGATGCCCTCTATTTGATGGGCATCGGGGTTGATGGACACATAAATTCCTTTATCCATAGCCTCATAGATATAGCGCCAATCCAAATCCAATCGATAAGGACTAGCATTCAACTCAATACTAACCCCATTGGCCATACAGGCATCTAGAATTTTATTCATTTGCAAAGGGAATCCTGCCCTAGTAAGCAATAAACGACCTGTGGGATGCCCTAAAATAGAAGTATATGGGTTTTCAATGGCCTTAATGACACGAGGCATGGAACGGTCCAAATCCATGGCTAACTGCGCATGAACAGAAGCTACTACATAATCAAAGCGAGATAATATTCCCGAATCATAGTCCAAGGAACCATCTGGTAAAATATCGGCTTCTATACCTTTGAGGATGGCAAAATCAGTCCATTGGGCATTTAATTGATCTATTTCCTCGTGTTGAGCTATTATCCTGTCCTCCTTTAGACCATTGGCATAGGCAGCATATTGTGAATGGTCTGCTATACCAAAATATTGTAAGCCCAAGGCTCGACAGGCTTCCGCCATTTCTAACAAGGTATTTTTACCATCAGAATAGGTGGAATGATTGTGCAAACAACCTTTCAAATCTGCATACTGTATTAAATCCTTGGGAGTAAAATGTTTAGACCATTCAAATTCTTTAAACCCTTCCCGCATTTCTGGGACGATATAGGGCAAAGAAAGAACTTCGTAAACTTCGGTATCTGAGCTAATTAATTTGGATTGAAAATGCTTATAATACTGTATAGCACTTAAATGCTTTGGATGGGCCGTATGTTGGAAAAAGGAACTTTCCCATTGCTCAGGAGCAATAATATGTATATGTATGTCCAGTAAATGACTTTGAAATTTTCCTCGCCAAGTAAAAGGAGATGACTCTTGAAAATCCTCCTCCATGCCTTCGATGGAATTTATCAAAGCTCCTGCCCCAAAAATTTCAGATGACTGAACTAAAAATACGAGCTCAGATATCACCTCACAATTTCTGGACAAATCTCCAGCAATAGCCACATTTTCAAAATGCTGTCGCAAACTATCCTCTAGGATTTGAGCCACCTGCGTAGCCTTATCCAGGCGTAGTTTTCTGGAATTTTGTTTTAAAAACTGAATATACACGAGCACATTCTCTTGTACCGCCTTACCAAAGCCCTTCAACGTTTCTAGCTTATTCTCCTCACAGGCGGTAGCCAAATCATCTAAGTCAGTAATGCCTAATTCTTTCCAAATCAAACCAACCTTTTTAGGGCCTAGCCCCTTGATTTTCAACAGATTTAAAATACCAGGTGGGGTTTGTTCCAACATAGCTTCCAGCTCAGGACTGCTATTGAGCTGAACCAAATCCAAAATGATTTTAACAATAGACTTCCCTACTCCGGGAATTTGCAATAATTCAGATTCTGATAAGGAAGATATATTGCCTGGGTATTTATCCAAGCCACGAGCCGCGAAGGCTAAATTTTTACTTTTAAACTCATTGATGCCATGTACATCCCATAGTTTCACCAATAATTCTAATGCATCAACAATTTCATCATTTCCCATTCCCAAAGATAATTCTAAAATAGTTTCAATTGATGACTTAGACCTGGATAACCTTCATGTTTTAATAACCACTCCTTTCTCCAAAGTTCCCCTCGGTAGCCCACCAGGGAGCCATCGGAGCCAATTACCCGATGACATGGTATAAGTAATAAAATGGGATTTTGAGCATTAGCATTTCCTACTGCCTGCGCCGCTTTGGGCTGATCAATAAGCTCTGCAATCTCTTGATAGCTTGATACTTCTGAGACAGGTATTTCCATGAGAGTGGACCATACTTTTTGTTGAAATGGCGTAGCTTTTGAAGTATCCAAAGGACTGGTCCATTTCCAACGTGCATTTTCGAAATATCCATCTAGGTTACGAATAACTTCTTCTTGCATACTCATCAAAGATGGGTCCATAAGGTCATTCTCAGCCTGTTCCACAAATTGCAAAGAAGTTAATCCTTTGGGAGATAGATTTACCTGAATAAAGCCAATGGGCGAATGGTAGAAAAACATGATATAAGTTATAAATTATAAATGTCAGGTGATTTGTCTTGAGGTAAGTAGACAGTTTTTGGAAAAAAATTTCATTAGAAATCAAGTGTTCGACCAAAAATCAGAATCTATATTTTTAAAATTAAACTAATTCTAGGATAACTGAAACAGATTCTTTTGAATGAAGGCATGGTCATAGTTCAATTGAGCCTCACCATTCATAATCCATAATTTATAATTAATCGTCTCTTTTTTTTCCAGAAATAAAATCCTAAATTAATTGTTAATCAAGCATTCAGACAAAATATAGGCCTATGAATTTCTCATTTAAAGATTATCAAACAGAGGGTTTTTACGACGAAATGTTCAGCCCAGAAGGAGAGCTTCGTGAGGGATATGAACCATTCAAAGAGCGTGTAGAACAATTAAGCAAGGAAGAGTTTTTACGAAGACAGCAATCGGCAGAGAGGGCTTTGATGGCCATGGGGATCACCTTTAATGTCTACTCGGAAAATGAAGGTACAGAGCGAATCATGCCTGTAGACATTATTCCCAGAATTGTGAATGCCAGCGATTGGGCGAATGTGGAAAAGGGTTTAGTGCAGCGTATTACTGCTTTGAATTTGTTTTTGTCCGATATCTATTCGGATCAACAAATCATCAAAGACGGCATTATTCCAAAAGAAGTTATATACTCTTCCAAGAATTATTTGGTCCCATGCATGGGTATTAAGCCTCCCAAAAACATCTGGATTCATATCACTGGTACAGACTTGATCCGTGGGGATCAGGGAGAGTTTATGGTATTGGAAGATAACCTGCGTTGTCCCTCAGGCGTATCCTATATGCTAGAAAACCGTGAGTTATTCAAACAAACCTTTCCGGAGGTGGTGGCCAAAACCCAAATTAGAACTATCTCTGACTACCCGCATAAATTATTGGAGATGTTGCGCTTCATCAGCGACCGTCCGGAGCCTACCGTGGTGGTTTTAACCCCAGGAATTTATAATTCAGCCTATTTTGAGCATTCTTATTTGGCGCAACAAATGGGCGTGGAATTGGTGGATGCCCGAGATTTGGTGGTGCATGAAGGCTATGTGAAAATGCGGACTACCAAGGGTTTCAAGGTTGTGGATGTGATTTACCGACGAATAGACGATACTTTTTTAGATCCTAAGACCTTTAACCCCGATTCATTGATAGGAATACCAGGTATTTTTGATGTCTATAAAAATGGTCGTGTGGCTTTAGCCAATGCCCCAGGTACAGGTGTAGCAGATGATAAAGTGATTTATGCCTATGTACCTAAGATCATCAAATACTATTTGGGGGAAGACCCGATATTACCCAATGTAGAAACTTATATCTGTGGTGAAGAAACAGATCGAAAGTATGTTTTGGAAAATATCAATAAACTGGTGGTAAAAGAAGCAAATGAAGCAGGAGGATATGGTATGTTGATTGGACCAAAATCCACGAAAGCAGAGCAGGAAAGGTTTAAGCAATACATTTTGGCTAATCCCAGAAATTACATTGCCCAACCTACTATCTCCCTATCCCGAGTACCTTGTTTGATTGAAGATCATGCAGAAGGCCGACATGTGGATTTGAGACCATATATTCTTTATGGCAATGAGGTAAAAGTAATCCCAGGAGGTTTAACTCGCGTAGCATTACGCAAAGGCTCCTTGGTAGTCAATTCCTCTCAAGGCGGTGGCTCAAAGGATACGTGGGTGCTTTATTAATGGTGAATTGTAAATGGTAAATGGTAAATGGTAAATGGTGAATGGTAAATGGTTAGTGATAATTGGTAAATGGTAGATGATTTAGAGTTTCTGACAAATTATCTTAGTTAATTTACCGCTAACCATTTACCATTAAAATATCTGGTTTCTCACCAAATCCTCCAAAGTATCTCTTTTCCTAATAAGTTTGGCTTCAGATTGATCCACCAAGACTTCCGCTGGCAGGAAACGAGAATTATAATGAGAAGCCATGGTAAAACCATAGGCTCCTGCATTCGCAAAAGCAATGATATCACCTTCATGTACCTCGTTTAAAATTCTTTCATTTTGATTGCCTTCAAAATCAAAAGAGAAAGTATCTGTTTCACAAATATTCCCCACCACTCGATAAGCCTCTTGTTGCGCATCAGATTCATTGGAGGCGTTGAAAATGTAGTGGTATGAACCATACATCATCGGGCGAATCAAATGATTTAATCCTGAGTTGATCCCCAAAAAGGTCTTAACAGGATCACGCTTTACTACGGTGGCTTGGGTCAATAAGGTCCCTGCTTCTGAAACCAAAAATTTACCTGGCTCCACCCAAAGCTTCAATTCTTTGCCATAATGAGCGCAAAATTTCAAGAAAGCATTGCCCATGATTTGACCTATCTCCTGCATATTTACCCCCGGATCTTCGGGTGAATAAGGCACCTTAAACCCTCCCCCCAAATCCATCAATTCTAAATCTGGAAAATCTTGAGCAAATTCAAATAAAGCCGATGCCGCCATTTCAAAGGTCTTCCCGTCTTTGATATCTGAACCGGTATGTTGATGTAAACCAATTACCCTAATTTGATATTGGTTGACCAAATCCAAAATTTCCTTTTTCTGATGAATAGAAATACCAAATTTAGATTCTGGATGAGCGGTCATGATTTTAGCATTTCCTCCTCCGAAAACATGCGGTTTAATCCGAAGCAAACAAGGAATTGTCTGCCCATATTTTTGACCAAACTTCTCTAAAACCGACAAGTTATCAAGGTTGACAATGGCACCTTTGGAAACAGCCCATTCAATCTCAGAAAAATCGACTCCACTTGGTGTAAATGTAATTTGGCTACCTTGGTAACCTGCCAATAAACCTAATTCTAATTCCTGAGGAGAAACCACATCCAAATCTACCCCTTCCGCTAACATTAACTTTAAAATGGAGATATTGGTGTTGGCCTTACACGCGTACTTAATGGATAAGGATATATCATCAAATGCACTTCTCAGAACCGAAATTTTTTCTCTAATTTTGTCGGCATTATATACGTAAAGAGGTGTACCAAATTGCTTGGCAAGATTTGTCAAAGGAATACCTTGAATGGAATAATAGGCCATTATACATAAATTAAGCCACAAAGATAGTGCTAATCTTCTTATCTATGCAGTCAACAAACAAAATAAGACAAATCCTCCTTTACCTACTCCTAGGTTTTATTTCCCAATTTTCTACTTGGGCTCAAGTGAAAAGTGGCCCTATGCTAGGCTATTCAGAGATGAAAGAAGTTTTGATATGGGTACAAACACAAAAACCATCAGAAGTTCAAATAAAATATTGGGAGAAAGGAACTGATCCTAGTAAAACTGCCCACCTAAGTACATCTTTTAACACCCAAAAAGCGCAAGCCAACATTGCAAAAATTATTGCCGATGAGATGAGCATGGGAAAAAAATACTCGTATGAAGTATGGGTGGATCGTAAAAAAGTGAACTTTGACTATCCACTAGAATTTCAAACCCAAGCGCTTTGGCAATACCGTAGCGATCCTCCTTCCTTTAGTTTCGCGGTTGGTTCCTGCAATTATATCAATGAGGAAGCCACCGACAGACCTGGCAGACCCTATGGAGGTGCCGATGAAATTTATCAGGCGATTTATCAGAAAAAACCTGATTTTATGATTTGGGGAGGAGATAATTTCTATTACCGTGAAGCGGATTGGAATACAAGAACGGGTATGATCCACCGGAATGACCATACACGTGGACAAAAATCCATGCAACCCTTGCTGGCCAGTACCCACCACTATGCCATTTGGGATGACCATGACTATGGTCCTAATGATGCTGATAGGTCATTTGCACTGAAGCATACTTCCTTGGAGTTATTTAAATTGTACTGGGGTAATCCTAATTTCATTTTCCCCAATGAAGCCGTTACAGGAATGTTCCAATGGGCCGATGTCGAGTTTTTCATGATGGATGACCGATGGTTTAAAGCCCCTAATGATGAGAAGAATCCTTCCAAGGATTATTTTGGACAAAAGCAGTTACAATGGTTGCTGGATGCGTTAACAACCAGTAGAGCTAGTTTTAAAATTGTTGTCAATGGTGGACAAGTGATTAATCCAGCCAAGGTTTTTGAAAATATGGCTAATTATGAACAAGAGCATACACAGCTATTGAAAGAGATTAAAAATAGAAATATTCCCGGTGTATTATTTATATCGGGTGATAGACACTGGTCAAGTTTTTGGAAAATGGAACGCCCAGGCACTTATCCTTTATATGATTTAACCGTTTCCCCTTTAACCGCAGGAACGGCAATTCCCGCTCCACAGGATTTAAACTCCATGTTAGTACCGGGTACAGTAACTAAAGAAAGGTCTTTTGCTTATATAACGGTGAGTGGTCCATTAAAAGATCGTATATTAGAGATTAATTTAGTGAATGCTGAGGGTAAAGAATTGTGGAAACAACGTATCACGTCTAGTCAGTTAAAATAACATGGAAGTAGTATTACATCGAGTAGATCAAGATTTTCATTTTGAGGCCAGAGGTAGTTCATCGGTGCCTGTTCACATTGATGCCGCTGAGAACATTGGTGGTCATAATGCTGGCGCAAGACCCATGGAGTTGTTGCTCATGGGCTTAGGTGGTTGCACAGCCATAGATGTCATTTTGATACTTAAAAAACAAAGACAAGTAGTGGATGATTTCCAAATTAGGATATCGGGGACACGAGAAAAAATTGAAGGAACAGAGAAAACTCCATTTAGAGTTATAAATATCCAATTTGAATTGAAAGGAAATATTGATGGAGGAAAGGCATTAAAAGCCATTCAAATGTCCATGGATAAGTATTGCTCTGCTACAGCCCAACTGGAGCCTAGTTCGACCATCACTCACTCGCTTTTGTTAAACGGAAACGTATTTGAACAATAATTCATGAAAGCATATTTAGATCTTTTACGTCATATTAAAGAACATGGTACTAAGAAATCTGACCGTACAGGTACAGGAACTTTGAGCGTTTTTGGATATCAAATGCGCTTCAATTTAGCGGAAGGCTTTCCCATGGTGACTACTAAGAAATTACATACCAAATCCATCATTCACGAATTGCTTTGGTTCTTGAAAGGTGAAACCAATATTAAGTACTTAAAAGATCATGATGTGTCTATTTGGGATGAATGGGCTGATTCAAAGGGAGACTTAGGTCCTGTCTATGGAAAACAATGGCGTTCTTGGGAGGGATCAAATGGACAAGTAATTGATCAGATTAAAGAAGTAATTCATACCCTTAAAACGAATCCAGATTCCAGAAGAATCATTGTTTCTGCGTGGAATGTAGCTGATTTACCCAAAATGGCATTGATGCCTTGTCATGCGCTATTCCAATTTTATGTAGCTGATGGCAAATTGTCTTGTCAGCTATACCAAAGATCTGCCGACGTATTTTTAGGTGTGCCTTTTAACATTGCGAGCTATGCCTTATTAACTATGATGATAGCCCAAGTATGTGATTTAGGCTTAGGTGATTTCATTTGGACCGGTGGAGATACCCATTTATATTCCAATCACATGGAACAGGTGGAAAAGCAATTATCTAGAGAGCCTAGACCATTACCTCAGATGAAAATCAATCCCGCGATTAAGGATATTTTCGAATTTACTTTCGAGGATTTTACCTTGGAAAATTATGACCCACATCCAGGAATTAAGGCACCAGTGGCAGTTTAAATGAAGAATGTAGAATTTCTTGTCCTGATATAGGTTGATTTTAGGTCTATTATTAATTCATAATAAAATTGTCTTGTACTAAAACTATTTAGCTAAAAACAATTCTACCTTCTAGATTATAATCTTCCTCACCACCTCCGCAGCGGTTAAACTTTGCGACTCCGCTTTGTAATTGATGATAATGCGATGTTGTAGAACTGGAACAGCTACAGCTCTGACATCCTCTACATTAGGAGAAAATCTACCTTGCAACAAAGCACGGCATTTTGCTGCTAATATTAAACTTTGAGAGGCACGAGGACCGGCTCCCCAAGAAATGTATGATTGCGTGATTTCGGTGGCTAATGCCGAGTTAGGTCTAGTTTGATGAACCCATTTAACCGCTGTTTCTACCACATGATCCGGTACTGGTACTCGTTTCACCAATTGCTGGTATTCTAATAAGGTATGTGCATTTAAAATGGAAGCTGGTAAAGTTTCCACGTTGGATTTTTCTGACATTCTTACCACAGCCACCTCTTCCTCGTAACTCGGATAATCCAAGACTAACATGAACAAAAATCGGTCTAACTGGGCTTCAGGAAGCGGATAAGTCCCCTCCTGTTCAATCGGGTTTTGAGTCGCCAATACAAAAAACGGTTTAGGTAAAGGATAACTCTCTCCACCTACGGAAACTGTTTCCTCTTGCATAGCCTCCAATAAAGCAGATTGCGTTTTAGGAGGTGTGCGATTAATCTCATCAGCCAAGACAATATTGGAAAAAATTGGTCCGCGATTGAACACAAAATTCCTTTGGGCATCCATCACTTCGGCTCCAATGATATCGGAAGGCATCAAATCTGGTGTAAATTGAATACGTCGAAACTCTAAATCCGTTAAGGCTGCGACCGTATGAACCAAGCGAGTCTTGGCTAATCCGGGAACACCTACCAACAAGCAATGGCCTTCACAAAACAAAGAAATCAATAACAAATCGATGATCTCATCTTGACCAACAATTCGTTCAGCTATGGCTGATTTAATCCGCTTAAAATCGCTTACAAAAGATTCTGCTAATTGTACGTCGTTCATCATTCTCCTGTGACACTACCTGCCAATATATTACAATCCTTATATTCATCATCGATGTAAATAAATACATCGTCCTTAGCTTTCATAAACCATTTTTCAATGGCTTGATTCTTTTTCCGAGATAAGGCAATAGCCGCAATTTTCTGGTAATCATCCTTCAAATTGGCAAAATGAGGTGGATGTTTAGCCTTGAAATACAAGATTCTAACAGCACTTCTACCATCTTCTGTTCGATAAGGAATCGGTGTAGAAATGGTTCCTACTTTCATGGAATCCAATGAAAAATATAAACCAGGCTCCATACCACTATCAAAAGGCATACGAGTAGTTCTGGTACCTGGATCAATCAACATTCCACCTGCATCTTGGGTGGGTTTATCTTCTGAAAATTCACGAGCTGCCTTGTCAAATTTCAAAGAGTCGCGTTGGATTAACACCCGGATACTATCTAAAAAGCGAGTAGGTTCCGTTAAATCAAGTTTTTGATAATCAGGACGCAATAAAATATGTCTAGCATGGTATTCTTGACCTCTGGTCTCCAACAACTGGATCAAATGGAAACCAAACTCCGACTCCACCACGTCCGACATAGCCCCTGGTTTCAATTTCAATGCAGCAGCCTCAAACGGCGCCACCATCTGTCCACGCTTAGAAAAACCTAAATCGCCACCGCGTTTACCACTACCTAAATCTTCGGAGTATAATTTAGCTAATTCCTCAAAACTCTCTCCTTTTTCTACACGTCTACGATAGTCCAATAACTTGGACATCAATTCTTCCTTTTGATTCTTATTGGGCTGAGCTAAACGAACAATATGCCCTACCTCAACTTCAGAAGGTAAATAAGGTAAGGAATCTGCCGGAATACCTGCGAAAAATGCCGCAACTTCCTTAGGCGTAATTTTCACATCATTAGTAATCTTGTCTTGCATTTTACGCCCAGTCAATTGTTCTTTCAAAGAAGTACGTAAATCCTCTTTAAGGTTGACAATGGATTTACCAAAGGCTTCAACAATGTTTTTGGCAGAACCATATTGAGTTTCCATTTGGTCCATTCTGGAATTCAATTCCATTTCTACTCGCTTGTCTTCTACAATCACGGAGTCAATCTCAGCTTTGGCTAACATCAATTTGTTGACGACCAAACCTTCTAAAAGTTGGCAACGAGTAGGCGTATTGGCCTGTCCACTGGCTAAATACTGTTGATATTGCTGTTCTACATCTGATTTTAAAATGTAGTGATTGTCTACTTTGACAATAATTTTGTCCAATAAAGTGCCTTTAGTGGCTTCTTGCGCCCATGAGGCCCAAGAAAGTAACACCATTGCTCCACTAAAAATCCACGGGGTCAATTTCATAAATCTATTATTGCATTAATTTTTGTAATTCTTCCTGATTGATCACAATCGGGTATTTATTCCTTAATTTTTGGATCCACTCCTTATCCAACTGATTTTGTAAATCACGGATAATGCTACTACGACATTCATCAAAAGATTTAACTCGCTGTTCCTCTACCTTTTTTATCTCAAGATAAACATAGCGGCCTTCATATTCCAAATTCTTTTTACCTACTTGCCAAGTTTGAGCATCTAAAATGGGTAATTCCCCTTTTTTGAAGAATCCTTCAGTAGCTTCTAAACTCTTAGGCTTAATTGCATTAAAACGTTTTACTACGTCATCCATCGACTGGGAAAATAAGCGGAAACTCACGCGAGCATTTTTGGTTTTATCAGTCTTCGAAGCAAAAACCAATTTTCCTTCGTCTTTTTCTATGACACGTAGCGCATTAATTCCTTTACTTGACAAAAACCTAACTACCTGATTGACACGCCCTTCTGATAAAGTATCATGTTCCGAGGCGTCAATATGTCCTGTCACTTCCACCACATAGTCTCTATTTTTACTTAACAAAAGTCCTAGTTCTTGAAGTACTTTCTTGGCATTTTCATTCAATTCTGAATGTCCCAATTTAAAGAGTATATCAGGATAACGCTTGTTCATGGGATATGGAGCTGATTTAAGCAATTCCATGGCATCAGCTAAAGTCTTGACATTATCAGAAGATATCATTTTTACTTCTGCTCTTACAGGCATCGTAAACATGGATAAGTTTTGTTGGTAATAATTCATCTGACGTAAAGAGTCCAAGGATTTTTCAAAAATTTCCTTATCCGTAATCTTACTCAACAAACTACCTTCCAAAAACTCAGCCATTTGCTCTTTAAAAGCAGGATACTTGGCTTCCAAATGCTGCTCCTCAGCTTTTAAAGTTTGGGCATCAATGAACTCCTCCAACCAAACCGATTCAGAAATGGTAGGTAAATATCCTAATTCTTTAATTTTTCTTTTTTGTTGAGCTCCAATGAACTGATAGAACTCCTGAATAGTAAAAGTCTTGTCCAATACTTTAAACAAGGGGAATTGCAACCAAGGCTCATCACCTACCCGATCTCTAGCGAAACGCTCCAAGGCCATTTTCTTAGATTCCTCTAAAATGGCTACACGATTTTCCACTCGAACTCGCTTCATGAAAGATTGACGAATCAAAGCACTCCGCTCAGGATCAGTTACTACCTTTTGACGTAAATATTCAGCCATTTCTTCATAAGAAAGCAATGGCTTTTTATCTAGTAATTTAAAAATCTGCCAACCTAAATTAGTTCTTATTGGCTCAGAAATATCTCCCAGCCGTTGCAAGCCGAATAGTTTATCTTGTAGTTCCTCACTTAAATCGGAAGAATAATACCATCGACGCAACTCCCCTCCTCTACCTCTGGAATAAGGGTCTTCGGAATAATTTTTACACACATCCTCATAAGATTCCCCTTTTTTCAAATAGGCTTCCACTTGCTCTATTTTCTTCTTTGCTTCAACTTGAAAGTTCGTTGCCGCGTCTACGGGAATGGAAATTAAAATATGTGCTAAACGTATTTTTCCCGAATTAGGACGTTGCTTGTTTAGCTTAATAATATGATAACCACTGGATGTTCTAATGGGCTTGGAATATTCACCAAGGGCAAGAGCATATAATTGATTTTCAAAGGCATACTGCGTTTGCAAACTGGTAATGTAACCCAAATTACCCCCTTTCTTGGCAGATAATTCATCATCAGAGAAACGTTGGGCTAAAGAAGCAAAATCTTCGCCAGCTTTTAATTTCTTATACAAATTTTCAATCTTTTGATAGGCAATTAAGGTATCTCCAGGACTAGGATTTGCTGGAAGTTTCACCAAAATATGAGACACTTGTTTTTCATCCTTCAACCTTTGATAGGCTTCTTTGACTAAGGCATTTACCTTTTCATTGTCTACTAAATAAGGACTCGCTAATTCTTTACGAAAACTGGCATATTCCTCTTGGAATCCGGGACTTTCAGCTAATTTTTCATCTTCAGCCGCCACTAGCTTCAGAGAAAAGTCTAAATAATCCGACAGAAACTTATTCTTATTATCAGGCTTGATACTGTCACTCTCAATCAATCTACGGTAAATAGAAGAAAACTGAGACGCACTAATCTTTTTAGGGCCAATTTGAATAGGGGTAGCCTCTTGTGCCCAAGTCAAAGAAGAAGCAAAAAGAAAATATATGAATACTAAAAAGTAAAAACGAAAGCGCATAATCAAACTATTTTGCTTGTCCAATGGGTGTTAAACGACAACAAGCCTATAAAATTACGAATAATACCTAAATAAACCCGTAAATACTCAGTCCCTAACCTGAATTTGATAAGAGAAATCATAGTGATAGTCATTCAGCATCTTAGGACCACTTTTCCATGAGCCCTTTTTCTGAAAACTTTCTAGCTTTTCCCATGAAATTTGCATTTCAGAAATCCCCAATCGATCATTGCCATCCCATTTATTTAAAAGTTCCACCGCTAAGCCACTGGCTCGCAATCCCCACATAAACCAACCAAAGGGATTGGTGATAGAAGAAAATTCCATCATGGAAATGGGTACTTGAAGTACACCTCCCCATTGATTCACTTGTCGTAAAACCTGTTGAACTTGCTGATAATCATCTACTTCCCAGAGGGAAACTTGAATACCTAAAGACTGCCCCGGTTTCAAGGCCATCAATAAAGTTGGAATCTTTTGTAATTCAAGTACACTGCCTTGTTTAACCTTTCCTACATAATGTGATGCTGGCTGAATTTGGACAATTTGGTCTTTTTCTATAGCTACTAACGAATAAATCAATAAAAGCTCGTCGGCCTGAGTAAGGTTTTCTTGAATATTCTTAGCTATTAATTGATTCCAGCGGAATTCCACCTTTTTTTCTTTAATAACTTCTTTCGCTACTACTGAATTACTGGAGGAAGTCTGCAAATCCTTACGACAAGAAGTCATCAAAAGGCATAAAATCCCCAAAAATCCTAAGCGGTACCTCATCATAAAGCAGACTTGGGCTCTTGTTGTGTTAGGCAATGAAAACTGCCTTGTCCCCAAATAATCTCCCTGGCTGACAGCCCAATGACGGGTCTATCCGTAAATAACTTACCTAAGATATCCAAGGCAATGGCATCCTGAGGGCATTGGAATATAGGAACAATGACGGCAGCATTACAAATGTAAAAATTGGCATAAGAGCCAGGAGCTCTAAATTCATCAATGACCACGGGATCTGGCATAGGTATTTCGATGATATTCAAAGGACGGCCATCCAATAACCTCATTTCCTTTAGTTCGCTCAAATTTTGAGCCAACACTTGATGGTTATCATCATCAACCTTAGGTTCCACCATCGTAATTACCGTATCCTCATTCACAAAACGAACTGTATCATCGATATGTCCATCCGTATCATCTCCCACGATACCATCGCTTACCCACAATACTTGCTCAACACCATAAAAATCCTTCAAATAGGTTTCAATTTGTGCCTGATTAAGGTGCGGATTCCGATTGGGATTTAACAAACAAGATCGACTGGTCAATACTGTACCTTTGCCATTAAACTCTACAGAACCTCCTTCCATGATTATTCCTGGACTTATACATTCCAATCGAAGGTCTTGAGCAATGGACTTAGGAATACGGTCATCGTCGTCAAATGGTGGATATTTCCCTCCCCAGGCATTATATACCCAATCTAGAAGTAGTCGATCACGATTATTGTTTTTTATTAAAAAAGCAGGTCCATGATCACGGCACCAAGCATCATTGGTAGGACGAATAAACAATTCAATTTGATTGGGATCTATTTGATAAGAGGACAATTCTCCTAATATAAAATCTCTTAACTCTATATTATTGACATTAATCCTCACTTTCTCTCCTTGAGATATAGCTTTGATTAAGGCAAAATATTCAGGATACATATGATGCAACTTATCCCCTTGCCATGAATGATCATTGTGCGGAAAAGTAATCCAAGTAGCTTCATGGGGATGCCATTCAGCTGGGAAAAAATACCCTCTTTCTTTAGGTGTTAATAGCATAATTAATCAAGGTAATTTTCAGAAATCAGCCGTAACCCTTCTAAGGTGATAAGCTTGTTCACTTCATCAAAATAGGATTCCAAAGGAGTTAAAATGGAGGATAAGCCACCGGTGGCTAGCACTTTCACTTGTAGTCCTTTCTCTGCCTTCACCCGATGAATCATCTCTTTTACCATACCCACATAACCCCACAAAATACCGGATTGAATGGCACTGACGGTATCAAAACCCAAGGCAGAATGAGGCATTTCTAAGGGTACTTCAGGTAATTGGGCAGTTTGAGAAAACAAAGATTTCACCGCTGTTTTTAGTCCAGGAGCTATGGAAACACCTTCCATTTTACCCTGTGCATTGACTAATGTAAAAGTAAGGGCTGTACCAAAATCCACGATCAACACGTCCGAATGATAGGCATGATGTGCATAAACGGTGTTGGCTACTAAATCTGACCCAATTTCCTCAGGAGAGATAATTTCAATGGGAAAATTTTGGTAAAGTTTAGGAGACATGATTTTGGCAGAAATACCTAACCAATTCTCCAATCCCTTCTGCACATGAAAAGAAACGGAGGGTACCACCGAGGAAATGATGAGTTTTTGTGGTTTTAGCGAACCAATATTTTTTTCCAACCAGGCTTGCCTAATCCAATTTTCCATACGGAGCGTCGTCCAAGGTTGGTGAGTAGGTGTCCTTAAAATCAATTTCCATTCCTCTTCCGAATAAAATCCAAAGACGATGTCTGTATTTCCAATATCTACGACTAAAAGCATGCGCTAGTTTATAATATCTTTTTCTAATCCTGCCGATAAAATCGGGAAGCGGAGCCAAGTCTTTGGATCTAGGCTATAATCATCCACATGAAAACCAGGGGCATAACGCTCCCTTTTCCATTGATTTCTGGCCCATAATCTAAAGAAGCGTTGACAAAAGGCCAGCAATTGTTCTTCTGTAAAACGTGAACCATATTCCGCTTTCAACATCTTTAAACACTCCTTTGGCGATTTTTTATCATAAAACGCCCAGCGCTCAATCGCATTCAAAATAGGATAAGGCATGAGGTCTTCCTCGTCTACTTGCTTGGAACTTAGAGGTCTTAATTCTGCACTTGGTTCCAATTGATTCACATGAGCTAATCCAACTACCCGCAAATCACCCTCTAAACCTACTTTTTCTAACCAAATAAGCCATTGACGAATAAAGGATTTGTCTATACCTGCAATGGGAGAGATAGACCCCGAGGTATCTCCGTCCATGGTGGCATAACCAACAGAGGCCTCAGAGCGGTTAGATGTGGCCAACAAAAGTGCATTATTGATATTAGCCAACATCCAGACACTTGGACTTCTTAAGCGAGCCTGAACGTTTTGTAAAGTAACATCATCCTGTTCCCAAGTAAGACTTCTACCGATGGCTTTTTCAATGATAGCCCGATATTCCTTCACCAATACATCTATGTTCCAATCATAATGGGTAGAACCGATACAGTCAGCCAAAGCCATGGCCGATTTTCTAGTATTGTCGGAGGAATTCTCCGTTCCCTGATAAGCTGTAGTCAAAATTCTAGCAAAAAATTCCTTTTCAGTTATTACATCTCTCACCCAAGGAATATAGGCAAATTTCTCTTGTACACCTTTCCAGGATAATTCTTTCATGGCCAAGGAAATAGCCAAATAACACAGCGAAGATATAGCGGAAGAATCAGCACCTCCAGACAAGGAAATTACCCAACCATATGATTTGGATTTTCTTAAATAATCCCAAAGGGCTAAACTCACCGCACGGGCAAATTCCTCTTCCTTAATATGTTCAGAAAGCTCCCAAGAAGACTTATCAAATAATTTATATGCGGGATTGGCGTCCAATTGAGGCATATCTGCCCGAATAATATCTTCTGATGACTCCTCCCAGGCTTTCAATTCCACGGCGGCCACAATCATCTGACTGTCTTGAAAGCTGAATCGAGAAGATTCCGCAATTAGGGTTCCATTTTGAACAATATATGCATCCCCATCAAAAATGGTTCTACCTGATTCATTTCCTAGTACATTGGCAAAAACATAAGCGCCACCAATGATTTGGGAACCTGATATGGCTAATTCTTTCCTTATCTTAGATTTTCCAATAGCAAAATGAGAAGCCGTAGGGCTACAAATAACAGAAACTCCACGTTTGGCCAATGAATGGGCAGGGCGCCTCTTACCTTCCCAAGCATCTTGACAAATTTCAACCCCAATATGTATACCATTGGCTTGAATTCGGTAGTCACCTATGGGAATATTCCCTAGACTAGTGGAAATATGTGTACGTTTATCGGCTGGCCAAGGGCTAAACCAACGGGGTTCATAGTGAACACCATCATTCGCTAAATGCTGTTTAGGAACTAAAGCGACCAATTTACCATGGGCGATACAAGCAGCCACATTGTACAATTTTCCTTCAAAATAGAAGGGTAAACCCAGCCAAACCATAATATTTTGGGTATGGGGCAATACTTGCAATAAGGAATCCCAGGCTTTTTCCCGGGTATATGGACTCAAAAATTGATCTTCACACCCATAACCCGTCAAACAAAGCTCAGGAAGACATAAAATAGATACCCGCTCTTGCAGGGCTTGCTGAATCAAATCATTGATTCGTTGCAAGTTACCACTCCAATCGAGGGGTGTTTGATTGAGAACCCCGGCTGCAAGAACTGTTTTAGGCATATATATTAACGAGGTTTCTGGGAACTAACACGATCAGCCGGTTTAAAGAATTGATACCATGCTCTCTTCTTTGTCGGTTTGTTGGGACCTATTGTCGCGTAGTTGGAAGTTCTCACGTGTTTATAACGCGGAGTCCACATCCAAGAAAATGCCTCTCTAGGTCGATAATAACTTTCTCCATGACGATGTTCTACCCTCACCCGACAAGTCTCTCTTGGGCAACGGGCAGACCAACAGGAACTTACCCCAAGCAATAAGGTAGAGCCTAATACGAACATCCAAATAAAACGGAATGTTTGAGTTTTGATCATTTTTGGAGATAAATAAAAAATCGAACCTTTTCTAAGAACGATTTCTTATTAGTTAAATTACAAATCAAAGCGTAATTTTACTCGGAAATTTAGCCTGACATGCAATCAAACACCAAAGATATAAAATCGGTTCTAAAAAGAGATGAATTTACCTACCCAGTCATGGAATCTTTTTATACCATCCAAGGTGAAGGCAAATTTCAGGGCCATGCCGCCTATTTTATCCGTTTAGGCGGTTGCGATGTAGGCTGCCATTGGTGTGATGTGAAAGAATCTTGGCCTATTGACACTCATCCGATTAAGACTGTCAAAGAGTTAGTAGAAGAAGCCTCAGCTCAGCCCGGAAAAATTGTCGTTATTACTGGTGGTGAACCTCTCATGCATGACTTAAATCCACTAACTGAAGCTCTACATGAAGCTGGATTTAGAACTCATATAGAAACATCAGGGGTGGCAAAAGAAATTACAGGTGTTTGGGACTGGGTTTGCTTTTCTCCTAAAAAATTTAAAGAACCCAATTCGGACATTTTCCCATTGGTAAATGAATTAAAAGTTATCATTTATCATCCTTCCGACTTATCTTGGGCACAAACTTGGACAACACATTTGCCAGAAAATAGCCTTTGGCTTATGCAGCCAGAATGGTCTAAGCAGCTGGACATGAACCCCTTGATCGTAGATTTTGTCAAACAATCTCCACGTTGGCAAATATCCGTACAGACTCATAAATTCCTGCAAATCCCATAATCATGCTAGCTGCTTGGTTACTATCAATTAGCACCTTGACACTATCAGTAGATAGTTTGACCTCAAGTCCCATTCCTGAAATAAACCAGCAAAAGGCTCAATATTTCCCATTTTATTCAGCTGCTAGAAAAGAATTGTATTTCACTGGTCGAACGTCTATTAACTCAGACGAAGAACTTCATGTTGCCACCTGGGATGGAAATCAATTCACTTCCATTCAATCACTCAGCAGTATCAACCAAGAAAGTAATGATGGCACAGCCTGTCTTTCCGCAGATGGGAATACCCTCATCTTTTCTGGCTGTGATTACCGTAATAGTTTTGGAGCTTGTGATTTGTATGAAAGCCAATGGGTCAATGGTGCCTGGACTAAGCCTAGAAACTTAGGAATACAAATCAATTCACATGATTGGGAAGGGCAACCCTCTTTAAGTGCAGATGGAATGAAACTGTACTTTACTTCTGATAGACCTGGGGGGGCAGGAAAAAGGGATATTTGGATGAGTGAAAAAGATGAACAAGGTAGATGGAAAATTGCCCAAAATCTTGGGACAAAGATAAACAGTTCATCGGATGAACAAGGGCCCTATTGGTACGATGAAAATGAAATATTGATTTTTTCCAGTGATAAAAAAGGGGGTAAAGGAGGATTGGATTTTTATCAAAGTCGCTTAGAAAATGGCCAATGGGTGGAAGCTAAAAATTTGTCTGAAGTAAACTCTGCCACCAATGAAGCTGGAATTTGCCGGGGCATTCATCCTAATGAATTTTTTATTTCGAGAAATCAACCAGGGAATTCCATAGAAGAAGCTATTCATCGGATCCTTATTCCACCAAGTTATTGGTTGGCAAAAATTAATCCTCCCAAGATTGACTTAGTAGTTCAGGAAATCAAGCCCGTTAAAATCCAATTTCAAGAAGTAAGCTTTGATGATATCCAATTTGCCAATAACCAATGGAAGATCCCCATGCCTATACCCCAAAGCTTGGAAAAACTCATCCATTATTTACAAGAAAATCCGAATCAAAAAATTGAAATCAGAGGGCATACGGATGAAATTGGACTAGCCAAATCCAATCAACTATTATCAGAAAAAAGAGCCAATGCCATAAAAACCTATCTAATCCAACAAGGTATAAGTAGCTCCAGAATTCAGACAAAAGGTATGAGCTTTTTAAGACCCAAAGTGGCCAGGAATCAAGCAGAAGCCAGAAAATTTAACCGAAGGATTGAGATAATACTGATCGAATAAAGCTTATTTTCTCTTTTTCCGCTTTTTCTTCTTTTTTGCCTTTTTGACGTGAATGATATAGGGATGTTCCTTTAAAATCAAACTATCCCTTCTCTGCAAAAAAGTCAAAAGTGTATCTGCTAATTCCCCTGCTTCTAAGGCTCTAACTTGAACAGGAGCAATACCTGCACCTACGATACCTAAATCTTTGGCAGCGCTATAAGAAACATCAATCAACAATCGCTTTTGATGTGGTCCACGATCATTTACGCGTACGTAAGATTTTACTCCTGATTGTATATTGGTAACTTCCAGCCAAGTACCCATTGGAAATTTTTTATGGGCAGCCGTGTATAAGTAAGAATTATAACGTTCTCCGCTATAAGTCTTTTTACCACTTAAGTTTTTGTGATAATAAGAGGCTTTACCTTGTTGAATCTGCGCATCACCTCTTGGGCTAGATAATCCCCATACTAGGAAAATAAGAAGTAGAAAGCGCTTAATTTGTAATGTCATGCATTCCATTTTGGCCTGCAAAGCTAGTCCTATTACTGCATTAAACCAAAAAAGCCCTTTTGAGGAAGGGCTTTTGGATTTTAAAATCAATGTTTAATAAACCATTATCTCTGGTTGATATCAACAAATGGACGGCTTGTGGCGCCCGTGTAAATTTGTCTCGGACGACCGATCGGCTCTTTATTGGCACGCATTTCCTTCCACTGAGCAATCCAACCTGGTAAACGACCAATCGCAAACATCACAGTAAACATATTGGTTGGGATACCTAAGGCACGGTAAATGATTCCTGAATAAAAATCCACATTAGGATAAAGCTTTCTCGCTACAAAATACTCATCACTTAAAGCCGCTGCCTCCAGACGGGAGGCAATAGCTAATACTGGATCATTTACTCCTAGAGCTTTCAATACATCATCTGCCGCTTTCTTAATGATTTTGGCGCGAGGGTCAAAGTTTTTGTACACACGGTGACCAAATCCCATTAAACGGAATCCAGAGTTTTTATCTTTTGCCATGGCAATGTACTTATCTGTATCACCACCATCTGCTTTAATAGCTTCCAACATTTCAATCACCTCTTGGTTAGCACCACCATGAAGAGGGCCCCATAAAGCGTTGATACCTGCTGAAATAGATGCATATAAATTAGCATGAGAGGATCCTACCAAACGAACGGTAGAAGTAGAGCAGTTTTGCTCATGGTCTGCATGTAAAATCAATAATTTATTCAATGCCTTGGAAACGATGTCATTGGCAGTATAAGCTTCACCTGGCTTAGCAAACATCATTTGCAAGAAAGTAGAACAGTAGTCAACAGAAGTATCCGGTTCCACTACACCCTCACCTAATGATTTCTTGTAAGACCAAGTTGCCATCACAGGTAATTGAGCCATTAATCTCAATACACTCTTCTCATCATCTCCTGGCTCATCCGTAGAATAGAATGCCGACATAGCTCCTACCAAGGCAGCAATATTGCACATCGGGTGTGAACTAACCGGGAATCCTTCTGAAATTTTAAACAAATCCTTGTTCAAAATCATGTAGGATTGGATTTCTGCTGAGAAAGCATCTAGTTGAGCTTGAGTAGGTAATTCTTCATGAATCAGCAAATAAGCTACTTCCAAAAAGGAAGCTTTGTCCGCTAGTTCTTCAATACTGTAACCTCTGTAACGTAGAATTCCTTCTTCTCCATCCAAATAAGTAATTGAGCTTTTCGTTACTCCAGTATTTTTAAAGCCTGGATCAAACGTAATATAGCCAGTCAAATCACGTAATTTGGCGATATCAATGGCCTTTTCGTTCTCTGTACCCTCCAGAGTAGGTAAATCAAAGGATTTCCCTTCGAGGTTAATAGTAGCAGGTTGAGACATAATGTTTATAAGCTTAACTTGGTTGGTTTTTAAAATTTGAAGAAGCTTGTCTGCTTCAGGCAAAATTCAAGCCTCTAAGATAATACGTAATTTTGAAAGGTTAATTACCTTTATGAATCCAAAAAAAATAAATTTAATTATCACAATTTTTTCTTACTATATTTCTAAAATAATCGGTTTACATGACCAGTATCTTACAAAAATTCAAAAACTACTCCTTCTCTTCGACCCAGCGTTTTCTTACTTATGTCCAAATTGACACTCAGTCAGATCCCAATTCTTCTAGTAGTCCGACAACAGAGAAACAAAAAGATTTAGGAAAAGTTTTAGTCGAGGAATTAAAACAATTAGGCGTAGAATCCGCCCATTTGGATGAGTATGGATATGTGTATGCACATCTTCCATCCAATGTTTTCCAAAAAGTCCCATCTATCTGTTTCTGCGCGCACATGGATACCTCTCCCGATTGTTCTGGTAAAGGGGTTAAACCTATTGTGCACCCTAATTACCAAGGACAAGACATCGTTTTACCAGATGATCCGTCGGTTGTAATTCGACTCACAGAGCATCCTGATTTGGCAGAACAAATAGGCCATGATATCATTACCGCCAGCGGAACCACCCTGCTAGGAGCAGATAATAAAGCCGGAGTTGCCGAAATCATGGATGCTGTACAGTTTTGGCTACAACATCCTGACGTGCCCCATGGCCCTATTTCCATTCTCTTTACTCCTGACGAAGAAGTGGGTAGAGGTACCGACCACGTAGATTTAAATAAAGTAAATGCCCAATTTGGCTATACGATAGACGGAGAGAAAAGAGGACATTTGGAGAATGAAACATTTTCTGCTGATGGATTTAAAATTAAAATTAGTGGCGTATCGCAACATCCGGGATTTGCCAAAGGTCGCATGGAAAGTGCTATCAAAATTGCCTCTGAAATTATTGCCAAACTACCCAAAGATCATTTGAGCCCAGAAAGTACGGAAAAACTAGAAGGCTTTATCCATCCCGTTGGCATAACAGGAAGTGTAGAATATGCTGAAATTGAATTCATTCTGAGGGATTTTAAGACGGAAAAATTGTCAACATTTGGTGAATTATTACAAAGCTGGACGTCAGAAGTGCTCCAATCTTACCCTAATTCTAAAGTTGAGTTTGAACAAACAGAACAATACCGTAATATGCATGAGGTATTGGTTCATCATCCGAAATGCTTGGAAAATGCTATGGAAGCCATGAGAAGAGCTGGCCTGCAGCCTGAAATGCAAAGCATTCGCGGGGGAACTGATGGCTCTCGACTGACCTTCATGGGTTTACCTTGTCCCAATATTTTTGCGGGTGAACATGCTTTCCATAGTAAGCAAGAATGGGTCAGTGTGCAGGATATGCAAAAGGCCACTGAAACCATCGTTCACTTGGCCAGTATTTACGCAGAAAAGGGGACCTAAGTCCCCTTTTCTGATTTAAACTGTTCATTTCGCTCCGTTTTTCCCAACGCTGTTAGCGTTTAAAACGCTGACAGCGTTACGGAGCGACAACGTTTTTTTCTTTTTATTTGTTGTCCAATTTCTTGATTATTCCCACTCAATCGTAGCAGGCGGCTTAGACGAAATATCGTATACTACGCGATTCACCCCTTTTACCTGATTTATAATTTCATTGGAAATTTTTCCTAAAAATTCATAAGGCAGATGACACCAATCAGCCGTCATACCATCTAAACTACTCACTGCACGCAAAGCAACCACTTGTTCGTAGGTTCGCTCATCCCCCATCACTCCTACTGAATGAATAGGCAATAAAATGGCACCCGCTTGCCAAACTTGATCGTATAATCCCTCCGATTTAAGGCCATTAATGAAGATAGCATCAACTTTCTGTAAAATACTTACTTTTTCCGGAGTGATATCTCCTAAAATACGAATGGCTAATCCTGGTCCTGGGAATGGGTGTCTACCTAAAATATCTTGTGGAATACCTAAGGTCTTACCCACTTTTCTAACTTCATCCTTAAATAAGGTATTCAAAGGCTCCACCACTTTTAACTTCATGAAATCGGGCAATCCTCCCACATTATGGTGAGATTTAATGGTTGCTGATGGCCCTTTCACAGATACCGATTCAATTACATCAGGATAAATGGTTCCTTGACCCAACCATGCTACTCCTTCAATGGCATGAGCCTCATGGTCAAACACATCAATGAAGGTCTTGCCAATGGCCTTTCTCTTTTGCTCAGGATCGCTTAAACCCGCTAAAGCATCATAAAAACGCTGCTTAGCATCAACGCCTTTCACATTCAAGCCCAGGGATTGATATGACTCCAGTACTTGATCGAATTCATCCTTGCGCAACAGACCATTATCCACGAAAATACAATACAAATTTTTACCAATTGCACGGTGTAATAACACTGCCGCAACAGAACTATCAACCCCACCTGATAAACCAAGTACCACTTTGTCAGACCCTAATTTATCTTTCAAATTAGCTACTGTAGTTTCTACAAAAGAATCAGATGTCCAATCTTGCGCACAATCACATACCTTCACCACGAAATTTCGCAAGATGATGCTACCTTCCGTACTGTGAGTTACTTCTGGATGAAATTGAATACCAAAAATAGGTTTGGCAACATGAGCAAAGGCTGCTACCTTAACTGTCTCGGTAGATCCAATGATTTCGTAAGAATTAGGCAATTCCATGATGGTATCACCGTGCGACATCCATACTTGACTATGACTGGAAATATCGTCCCATAAAATGGAATCCTTGGAAGCCGACAAATGAGCACGGCCATATTCCCGATGTTGAGAAGCTTGAACGGAACCACCTCCTTGATGAGCCAATAATTGGGCACCATAACAAATTCCCAAAACCGGTAATCCTTCAAATAGGCCTAAATCTACCCGTGGAGAATCTTCATCGCGCACCGAACATGGACTACCCGATAAAATGATTCCTTTGACACTGGCATCAATGGCTGGTATATGGTTATAAGGGTGAATTTCGCAGTAAACTTGAAGTTCACGTACTCTTCTTGCAATCAGTTGAGTTACTTGAGAACCAAAGTCCAGAATAATAATTTTTTCCGCCATAGCTTCGTTAAATAAAAATAAACGGCAAAGGTCGCAATTTTAACCGAAAAAACGCATATAAATGCTTAATTTCTATCGATAGATTAGATACTTTTCCCTGATCTTTCTATATTCCCTGAGCCCCTCCTTCCAAGTATCCCGAATCTCCTTTTCCGATTTTCCCTCCAACATCATCTTCCTCAATTCGTCTGTACCAGCTAACTTATCAAAGAAACTTGGACTAGTAAAAAACGATTCTTTTTTTCCTGTCTTTTCAAAGAAATAAAACAAATATTTTAAGCTAAAGCCTAACTGACGAGTATCAATTTGAGTCAAATCAAATCCATAGCATGGCTTACCTTTCAAGGGTGGATCCATAGCTCCCGGTTTAGGCTCTGGTGTGAAACTGAAATCCCCCAAACCTTCTACATTCGTGCCTACCACCTGAAATTGCTTGTTGGTTCCTCTTCCAATACTAACATTGGTTCCTTCAAATAAACACAAGGACGGATATAAACCTATGGCCTGATCATTGGGTAAATTGGGAGATGGTGCGATACTAATATGAACCTTATCTGAATGCTTGTATTTTTTAACCGGTATTACGGTCAAATCACATTGAATACCACGGTCTAACCAAGCCTCTCCGTTCATCATTTTCGCTAATTCTCCCAAAGTACAGCCATGTACCACAGGAGTAGGATTTAAACCCACAAATGAGGCAAATTCTTTTTCCAAAATGGGTCCATCCACATAATGACCATTGGGATTAGGACGATCCAAAATAATTAACTTAACACTATTCTCAGCACAAGCCTCCATCACATAATGCAAAGTGGAACTATAGGTATAAAAACGGGTTCCTACATCTTGTATATCAAAAATAACCACATCGATTCCATCCAAATCAGCTTTTGTGGGCTTTTTATGAGAACCGTACAAGGAAATGATGGGCAAACCTGTTTTTTCATCTTTGCCATTATCTATGTGAGCACCAGCATCTGCAGTTCCTCTAAATCCATGCTCAGGAGCAAATATCTTTTTGATGGGCACTTTTAAAGACAATAAGGTATCCGCTAAATGAGTTTTGTTCAAAACTGAGGTATGATTGACAACTAAGGCCACTCGTTTATCAAAAATCAAAGGCAAGTAAGTATCAATTTGTTGATCTCCAGGAATAGCCTTGCTATTTTGCGCCTCAGCATCAGTAGAGCACCAGCCAAGGGAAATGACCAACGATAAAATGAATAGCTTGTAGAATCGATGCATTCCTATTTTCTTTGCGGTTTAAAATTTATTTTATTCAAATATCAGATAAATTTTAGGATAATTAATGTAAATCGACTGAATGAATTTTCCACTTTTTGTTGCACGTCGGATTCGAAATACGCATGAAACTTCCTTTTCTAAAACGGTTACCTATGTGGGAATTGGAACCGTTTCTATTGGGGTTTGCATTATCCTAGTTGCCTTTTCTATTCTATTCGGTTTTAAGGAATCGATTGTAGACAAGCTGACCAGTTTTACAGGTAATATTCATGTGGGGCCTATTACGGGTAACCATTCCCTATCTGACAGTCCTCTGAAACGTAATTTAACTTGGGAAAAAGGAATGCAGCAAAACCCTGAGGTGGATCATATCCAAGCGCATATTCAAAAGCCAGGTATTTTGGTGGGTGATGCAGGACTTTCTGGGGTGATAATCAAGGGAATTGGCACTGATATGCCAGCCAATCAAATCAGCAAAAGTATGCGCTTGGGGAAAGCTCAACTCAAACATCCTCAGGACATTATTATAAGTAAAACCTTAGCCAAAGAGCTTAAAGTAGGCTTACACAATCACCTCATACTTTACTTTCTGAGTAACCCAGAGAGGCCTAGAAAGGTGACAATAACTGGAATTTATGAAACAGGTTTGGAGGAATTGGACAAAATGTACATTTTAGCTGATCTTTCCTGGGTGCAGAAAATGAACGGCTGGTCGGCAGATTCCATAGGCACCTATGAGGTGTTTTTAAAAAAGACAGCTGATTTGTATTACAGTGCCGACCGAATAGAATCTAAGATGCCTACCGAATGGCGTTTACAAACCGTCACAGAATTGTATCCTGCCCTCTTTGATTGGATGATGATGCTGGATCGAAACATTGTCATCTTTATTTCTCTATTATTGATTGTGGCCTGCTTCAATCTCATAGCCACCCTTTGGGTTCTAATCATGGAAAGAATTCCCATGGTGGGTTTATTAAAGGCTTTAGGAGCGAACCACCGACAAATTCGGACCATTTTCTGGTGGAATGGTTTCTTTATTTTATTGCGAGGTTTGATTATTGGTAATCTATTGGCTGTTATTTTTTGCTATATACAATCCGAATATCAACTGATTCCTTTGGACCCAGAAAGCTATTACATGGATGCCGTACCCATTGTATGGTCCATGTCTACCTGGTTATGGGTCAATGTTGGCACTAGTTTATTGGTAGCTATCATCATCACTTTGCCTACCTTGTTTATTAAAAAAATTCAAGCCCAGGAGGCACTTCAATACAAACATTAATTATGAAAAAATTCCTTTTGTTTATTGGGCTCTTTATTTCGAGCCTTGCTTGGGGGCAAGATAAAGTTTCATACTATATCGACTTAAACAAGCTAGTTAAAGATCGCTTGGAAATAAAGGTAAAAACTCCCACATTCAAACAAAAAGAAGTGGTATATGCTTTACCAAAAATTGTGCCTGGAACCTATGCTAACTATGACTTCGGTCGATTTGTACAAGACTTCCAGGCCATTGACAAAAACGGGAAAGCACTAAAATTTAAAAAAACAGGCCCTAATACTTATCAAATCTCACAAGCCTCCTCATTGGCAGAAATCCGTTATTGGGTAGATGATACTTGGGATAGTCCTGAAATAGCGGGAGATTATGTATTTGAACCTGCTGGAACTTCTTTTCAAGCTGACAGTTTGTTTGCTCTAAATACCCATGCCATGCTGGGTTATTTTATCGGGCATGAGAAGGTGGCAGTTGAATTAAGTATCAATAAACCTCAACCATTTTATGGGGGCAGTTCCTTACAAAATACCAGTCTTAGCAAAACCGATATTTTTCTTGCCCAAAATTACCAGGATTTAATTGATGCCCCCTTGATGTATTCAGCGCCTGATACCGTCAGTTTCCCCTTAGCTAATGCTCAAATTTTAATTTCAGTTTACTCTCCTAATAAGATGTGCAGTGCTTCGCAGGTAGCTGAACAGATTAAACCCTTATTGGAAGCACAGAAAAAATATTTGGGGGGACAGTTACCAGTGAACAAATACGCCTTCATCATTGTATTGTCAGATAATATCAAAAATGGAAGTTATGGTGCTCTAGAGCATGCTCAATCCTCTTTTTATTATTTACCGGAAGGAAACATTCAAACATTGGCAGAAACAATCCGAGAAGTATGTGCCCATGAATTTTTCCATATTGTCACCCCCTTGAATATTCATTCCGAGGAAATAGGGAACTTCAATTTTCTTCAGCCTAAAATGTCTAAGCACCTATGGCTTTACGAGGGATTAACGGAATATGCTGCCCATCATGTTCAGTTAAAATACCAATTGACCGACTTAAAGAAATTCATGTCGACCTTCGAAAATAAATGGGATGTCATGAATGTCCAATTTGACAGAAATTTACCCTTTACAACCATGAGCGAAAAGGTATTGGATAAATACAAAGATGAATATGGCAATGTATACCAAAAAGGAGCTTGGTTAGGTTTTGGCTTAGATTTAACCCTCAGAAAACTCAGCCAAGGAAAATATGGCACGCAGGAAATGATGCGGGATTTAGCCAAATTCTATGGCCCTCACCAATCCTTCAAGGATAATGAGCTTTTTGATCAATTGGTTAAAATTACGGCTCAACCTGAGTTAAAAAGCTTTTTCCAAAAATATGTGGAAGGAAAGGAAGAAATTCCCGTGGCCGATTGGCTTCATAGCATAGGTTATGAAATTCAAGAATTTGATGCCAGAGACATTAAATCCCTAGGCTTCGATTTTCAAGCCCTCAATATCAATTCAGAAACTCATAGAGCAGTAATCAATTCAGAAGAGGGTATCCATGAATTTGGGAAAATGCTGGGACTAAAAGCCAAAGATGAATTATTGATGGTGAACCAACTTTCTCTAAGTATAGACAGTTTCAGCACCAATGTAGCTAAAGTACTTAAAGACATACAATTAGGTGATATCGTGGAACTTGAAATAGCACGTCCAACGGGCAACGGAAACTACGAGACCATTCGACTGAAAGCACCCTTTCAAACAAGTATGGGCAACGCTCCCAGAACTTTTGTACCCCAAAAGAAGCCGAGCGATGCCCAATTGAAATTGCGTGAGCAGTGGATGAACTCTATTCCGTAGTTTGTGCCTCCACTACTGTTATTGCCACCATATTGACAATTTCCCGAACACTAGCCCCTAGCTGTAAAACATGCACAGGCTTGCGTAATCCCAAAAGAATGGGGCCGATATACTCAATCTCTGCGGCCTCTTTTAGGAGATTATAAGCAATATTGGCAGCTGATAAATTAGGAAATATCAACGTATTGGCAGTTTCGTTTCCTAAGTTGGCAAAAGGATAATTTTGTTGACGTAATTCCTTATCAAAAGCCAAGTGCGCCTGCATTTCACCTTCGATGGCCCATTGAGGAAATTTTTCTTGTAAAATATGCGTGGCCTCCCTCATTTTAATGGCATCTTCTCCATCTGCAGAACCAAAATTGGAATAACTCAATAAGGCTATCCTGGGTTGTAAATTGAAACGCTCCACGGCCTCACCTGTTAGACGGGTAATCTCAACAATATCCTCTACATTGGGTTGAAAATTAATCGTGGTATCAGAAAAGAATAAGGGCCCTTTTTTACTCAATAACAGGTACATACCCGCTACTTTTTTCACACCCGGCTTCTTACCTATGATTTGTAAAGCGGGACGAATGGCATCTGGGTAGTTTTTAGTTAATCCAGAAATAACTCCATCAGCACGATGCGTTTCTAGCATCATGGCAGCGAAATAATTACTCTTACGAACTTGTTTCTCAGCCTCCCATCGGGTGTATCCCCTTCTTTTACGCTTCTCATAAAACAAATCCGCGAATTCCTTTAATAAAGGCTCAGAATCTGGATGTTTAAAATCCAAAATTTCTGTTCCTTGTAGGTCGATATGATGTTCTTCACAAATAGCCTCTATGGCAGCTTGATTGCCTAATAAGATCGGTTGGGCTATACCTTCATCTAAGACTTCTCTTACAGCTTTAAGCACTTTCAAATTTTGGGCATCTGCAAAAACAATACGCTTGGGATTACTTTTGGCACGTTTCAAAATAAACTTCATGACCTGATTATCTAATCCAAGTCGTTTAGCCAATTGATGCTCATACTCATCCCAATTTTTGATTTGTACGGTGGCCACACCTGATTCCATGGCTGCTTTGGCAACTGCCATAGAAACAGTAGTAATCAATCGAGGATCCACAGGTTTAGGAATGATGTATTCAGGACCAAAGCTGATGCTCTTTTCGTTATAGGCCAAATTGACGATATCAGGCACTGGTTTTTTAGCCAAACATGCTAAAGCCTTTGCTGCAGCCAATTTCATATCATCGTTGATCTCAGACGCTCTAACATCTAGCGCTCCCCTGAATATGAATGGGAAACCCAATACATTATTCACCTGATTAGGATAATCTGACCTTCCGGTGGCCATAATCAAGTCTTCTCGTACAGCCTTCGCTTCTTCATAGCCAATTTCAGGCGTAGGATTTGCCATAGCGAAAACAATTGGATCCTTGGCCATAGAGGCAATCATGGCTGGACTTAAAATATTACCTACCGACAATCCTAAAAACACATCTGCCCCTTTCATAGCTTCAGCCAAAGTACGGTTCTCTTCTGCCTTGCAAGCAAGTGGACTCACGTAAGGATTCAGGTCGGTTCTCGACTTAGAGACTAGTCCATCTTTATCAAAGATGAGGAAATTCTCAATTTTGGCACCCAATTGTAGGTACAACTTCACACAAGAAATGGCAGCTGCCCCAGCGCCAGAAACCACAAAACGAGCCTCTTCAATCTTTTTTCCTACTATTTCCAAGGCATTAATTAAGGCTGCAGAGGAAATAATCGCCGTACCATGCTGATCATCGTGCATGATGGGAATCTTAAGGCTTTTTTTAAGCTTTTCTTCAATCTCAAAACACTCAGGTGATTTGATATCCTCCAAGTTAATTCCTCCAAAGGTAGGTTCTAGTCGAATGACCGTCTCCACAAATTGATCAGGATCTAAGCAATTCAATTCCAAATCAAATACATCGATATCAGCAAATATCTTGAATAAGACTCCTTTCCCTTCCATTACTGGCTTACTAGCTTCTGGACCAATATTTCCTAAACCCAAGACAGCAGTTCCATTGGAGATTACTCCTACTAAATTTCCCTTAGCTGTATATTGATATACTTTTTCGGCATTATTAGCAATCTCCAAGCAAGGTTCCGCTACTCCAGGGGAATAAGCCAGCGACAGGTCTCTTTGGGTAGCCGTAGATTTAGTCGGCTTTACTTCAATCTTCCCAGGCTTGCCCTCTGAATGGTAAGCTAAGGCATCTTGTTTTAAAATAGATGATATAGACATAAAATATGTTGATGAATGTTATTCTGATACGGGAGCCTGAAATTCTCCTTCATGCTTGGCCAACCAAATGGTGGCTACTCCGTTGCCAATAAAATTAGTAATAGCTCTTGCTTCCGACATAAAACGATCTACTCCTAACAAAAGCGCCAAGCCTTCCAATGGAATTACTTGCAAGGCCGACAAAGTTGATGCCAAAACCACAAAACCACTACCCGTGACTCCGGCTGCACCTTTGGAAGTTACCATCAGCACCCCAATGACGGTCAGTAATTGCTCCCAATTTAATTGAATACCATAAACCTGTGCCAAAAAGAGCGTTGCCATAGATAAATAAATACTTGTTCCATCCAAATTGAACGAATAACCAGCAGGGACTACTAAACCTACCACGGATTTAGAGCAACCCATTTTTTCCAATTTTTGCATCAAAGAAGGCAAGGCTGCTTCTGAAGAAGAAGTCCCTAAAACAATAAGTAACTCGGCTTTGATATAGCTTAAAAAGGAGCCTATTCTTTCCCCGCAAGAGCGCATCACCAAAGCTAGAACAATGAATATAAACAGCCCCATGGTGATATAGACTGAAGCCATCAATTTGGCTAAAGGCACCAAAGAATGAATTCCGAATTTACCAATGGTGTAAGCCATCCCCCCCATGGCACCGATAGGTGCCAAATACATCACCGCATGCAAAGCTTTGAAAACCCAGTTAGAAGCTTGTTCCATACCAGAAATCATTCGAACTTTTCCTCTTACGGAGTTAAGAAAAATTCCAAAAAAAATGGAAAAAAATAGCACCTGCACGGTAAAGTTTTCTTTCAAAAACAGAAGCCAAGAAAATGAGGCTGCTTTAGAGGTATACTTACTAATATCACCCCCGGCCACATCAGAACGAATCACTCCTTCTCCTGGAACCAATAGGTGGGAGACTAATAAACCGATGACCAACGCCACGGTGGTAATGACTTCAAAATATAACAATGCCTTTCCCCCTACTCGACCTACCTTTTTTAAATTACCCATATTAACAATTCCTAAGCTGATAGTTAGAAAAATAATTGGGTTGATAAATAACTTCACCAAACTGATAAAAAGACCACTCAATAGTTCACTGATGCTAGGCCCCATACTCAACTCTGCTCCTAAAAATGAATAGGTGAATTTCTTATCCATGACTGGAAGTAAAGCCAAATCTGGCTTAAAGTGACCGAGCAAAACGCCTAAAAAAATGGAAAGTAAAACCCAGAATGTAAGGTTGTGTGTAATTTTCTTTTTAGTCATTCGTTTGTATGCAGAAGAAGAACAAATGTAAGGATTAATAGTAAATTATCCTCGTTTGGGATTCTGCGCTTATTTATCGAATTTTGCACCTTCATGAACCTTTTGAGCTCATCAAGGTGTTAACAAAATTATGGCAGAGAAAATTAAATGTTTGATTATCGGCTCAGGGCCGGCAGGTTATACCGCAGCAATTTACGCATCTAGAGCAGGTTTACAGCCTGTCATGTATCAAGGAGGACAACCAGGTGGACAATTAACCACCACGACCGAGGTAGATAATTTTCCGGGATATCCGAATGGGGTGGAAGGTCCAGCCATGATGCAAGATCTAGAAAACCAAGCTAAGCGTTTTGGTACAGATGTGCGCTTCGGAATGGCTACCCGAGTTGATTTTAATGCTCAACCCAAAAAAGTGTGGATTGATGATCAAATTGAATTAGAAGCGGATGCAGTAATTATCGCCACTGGTGCCTCTGCCAAATGGTTAGGTTTAGAGGGAGAGAAAACATTTAATGGTTTGGGAGTATCAGCCTGTGCAGTTTGCGACGGATTTTTTTACAAAAACCAAGTAGTGGCTGTAGTGGGAGCAGGAGATACTGCTGCGGAAGAAGCTAGTTATCTAGCTAATTTGTGTACAGAGGTTCACATGATCGTTCGAAGAAATGAGATGCGTGCCTCCTTAATCATGCAGGAACGAGTTAAAAATAATCCCAAGATTCATATTCATTGGAACTCAGAAACAGAAGAAATATTAGGTGATACCAATGGAGTAACTGGAATTAGAATTAAAAATAATGTCTCGGGTGAAACAGAAGAAATAGCTTTGACAGGCTTTTTTGTGGCCATAGGGCATCAACCCAATACATCCATTTTTAAAGGTCAATTGGACATGGATGCACAAGAATACTTAATCACAGAAAAAGGTAGTTCAAGAACCAATATCCCTGGCGTATTTGCCTGCGGTGATGTGCAAGATTCCATTTATCGCCAAGCTGTAACGGCCGCAGGAAGTGGTTGTATGGCTGCTTTAGATGCCGAGAGATGGTTAGCTGCCAATCATTTACATTAACAAATCTTTATGTCAGTAAAACACCTGATTTTATTTCTGACTTTTACTTTTTGTGCCCTAAATACGCAGGCACAGGAGAGAAATCTATTCAAAAAGAGTACTAAGATTGAAACCAAATCAAATCCAAATACTAAGGAGAAAAAAGAAGAAATTGATGATTTACCTCCCCTACAGTTCAGAAATGAGACGGAGACTAGCGGTATGGTAGCAGGTTCTGAGTTGCAAGAGCGTAAATACGAACCCATCAAGATATTAAATCCCACCATCAGTAACTTCGACACCACTTCCATCGATGAAGGTGAAGCCTTGGTAGTAGAAATCGAAGAGGAAAACGCCCCAGTTGGAAGCGAAGATTTTGTTACTGTAGCCTCCTATTTTGCTATTTGGGATACCAAAAGCATAGACCCATACGACATTGACATTAAGGATTTTGATGAACCAGTGGACATTGAATTGTACAATGTAGCCTCAGGAAGAAATTGGTCCCCACCTTTAAATGTGGTCAAACAAACCAGTCCATTTGGTCCTCGCTGGGGCCGTTTACATGCAGGAGTAGATTTAGATTTGGAAACGGGATATCCCGTCATGTCGGCATTTGATGGAATTGTTCGAATATCCGGATTTGATTATTCTGGATACGGTAATTATGTCGTAGTTAGGCATTATAATGGCCTGGAAACACTTTATGGTCACCTTTCTAAAAGAAATTTTGAACCAGGAACCCTTGTTAAAGCTGGAGATGAAATTGGTCTGGGTGGTAACACTGGTAGAAGTACTGGTTCACACTTACATTTTGAAACGCGATATGAGGGAAATCCTTTCAATCCCAACAATGTCTACAATTTGAGCACGGGAGAACCGCTTTCTGATCATTTATTAATTACGGCCAGAACATTTGATAGACGTTCATTATCCCTAAGAAATGAATATGGAAGCGCAGGAGAAAAGATTCGTTCTAGAAGAACCGCATGGACAAGGGTCCGATCGGGAGATTCTTTATACTCCATCGCGCAAAGAGCTGGTATTTCAGTGACAAAGCTAGCCAGATTGAATGGCTTAAAATTAAGCTCAACCATTCGAGCAGGAAGAAGATTACGCATTCATTAAGAAATGAAACTAGATATTTTAGTAATGGCCGCGCATCCGGATGATGCCGAGCTAGCTTGTTCTGGAACCATTTTTTCCCTTATTCAGCAAGGGAAAAAAGTAGGAATCGTGGATTTTACGCGAGGTGAATTAGGAACACGAGGAACACCCGAGATTCGTTTGGCTGAATCTGCCGCTGCCACCGCTATCCTTGGTTTACATGCCCGTGAAAATTTAGGTATTAGAGATGGCTTCTTCCGAAATGATGAGGAGTCTCAACTGAAATTAATTCAAGTTATAAGAAAATATCAACCGGACATTGTGTTAGCAAACGCTTTGGAAGACAGACACCCTGACCACGGAAAAGGTGCTCAATTAGCCATAGATGCTTGTTTTTTATCAGGATTACGAAAAATTGAGACCAAGGATGCTGATGGAAATAGTCAGGCCGCTTGGCGACCTAAACAATTGTTCCACTATATACAAGATCGATATTTAGAGCCAGATTTTGTGATCGATATCAGCGCTTACTGGGAAATCAAAGAACAGTCTATTCGGGCTTTCAAAAGTCAATTTTTTGACCCTAACTCCACCGAACCGGCCTCCTACATTTCTTCTCCCGATTTCTTAGAATTTATCCGGGCTCGTTCCATGGAAATGGGCCACAAAATCGGCGTGAAATACGGAGAAGGGTACCAAAGTCAAAGGACCATTGGCTTACAGGGATTTGAGGGGCTGATTTGAGTGAATGGAGAATTGTAAATGGCGAATTGTAAATGGTGAATGGTAAATGGTAGATGGTAAATTATAAGTTATAAATTATGGATTGTAAATCATTGTGGTGAATTGGTGTCATAATGTTTAATCTATAATCCATAATCCTTAATCTATAATCCTTAATCTATAATCTGTAAACAATCAAGGAGCTATCCGATACCTATCCCACTGACCGTCAATCAATTCATATACGACGCGGTCGTGTAATCGAGAAGGTCTACCCTGCCAAAATTCCATGTAATGAGGAATTAATTCATAACCTCCCCAATGTTCAGGCTTGGGGATATCTTTTCCTTCAAATTGTTTTTCTAAAGCCTGATATCTCTCTTCTAAAAATTCTCTATTCGGAATTTTCGTACTTTGCTCTGAAACCCAAGCACCAATCTGAGAGGCCCTGGGTCTAGATTGAAAATAATCTTTTGAAAGTTTTTCATCTACCTTTTCGACATGTCCTTCGATGCGAACTTGACGCTCTAATTCTCCCCAAAAAAAAGTGATGGAAGCTTGCGGGTGATGCGCTAAATCCCCACCTTTCCTAGAAAAATAATTGGTGAAAAACGAAAATCCTCGATCGACATATTTCAACAAAACTATCCTGCCCGATGGACGCATGTCTTTCCCCAAAGTACTTAAAAACATAGCATTAGGCTCTGGCAATTCAGCATTTTGTGCCTCTTTAAACCAAATTTTAAATTGCTCCAATGGATTGGGATGTACCGTACTTTCTACTAATTCACCTTTTTGATAATTTTCTCTTAAGGCAGCTAAATTCATAATTCGCGTATTTATTCCTTATCTTTGTTTAGGCTGATATGCCCAATTACTAAAGATTAAATATATGAAAAAATTATTCCTTTTTGATGCAATGGCGTTGATTTATCGTGCCCATTTTGCCTTTGCTAAAACCCCAAGAATTTCATCAAAAGGAATCAATACGAGTGCAGTTTTTGGATTTACCAATACTATTTTAGAAGTCATTCAAAAAGAAAAACCTAACTATTTAGGGGTAGCGTTTGATACTTCTGCTCCTACCTTTCGACATGTAGAATATACGCCATATAAAGCGCAGCGACAGGTGCAACCAGAAGATATCACCATTGCCATTCCGTATGTTAAACGTTTGGTAGAGGCCATGGATATTCCCCTACTCATCATGGATGGCTATGAGGCTGATGACATTATTGGCACCATAGCAAAAAAGGCCGTTAAGAAAAATCCCGAAATCGTGGTGTATATGATGACGCCCGACAAAGATTATGGTCAATTGGTTGAGGAGCGAATCAAAATGTATAAACCCGCCTTTATGGGCAAGGGAGTAGAAATTTTAGGTCCTGAAGAAGTATGTGCCCGTTGGAACATTCAACATGTGGACCAAGTCATAGACATGTTAGGCCTCATGGGTGATGCCGTAGATAATATCCCTGGTATTCCTGGAGTAGGTGAAAAAACCGCTCAAAAACTGATTGAACAATTTGGAAGCTTGGAAAACTTACTTGAAAACACTGACCAACTCAAAGGAAAACTACAAGAGAATTTAGTGAATTTCAAAGAACAAGGTTTACTTTCTAAGCATTTGGCACGAATTCTTTGCGAAGTACCTATCGAATATGAGGAGGAAAAGTTGCGTTATACCCCTCCCAATAAATCATTGCTTGAACCTCTTTTAGAAGAATTAGAATTTAGAACTTTAAGAAAAAGAATTTTGGGAGAAGAAGCTACTCCAGAACCAGCAGCCACTAAAACAAAATCCGGACCCAAGGTAGCCTCTAACCAGATGGATATGTTTGGAAGTCCTAGTCCTTCCGAAGCCTCATTTACTACAGAATCTAACGGAGATGAGGATGAATCTGAAGCATTTACATCATTTGCCAACTTGGAAAATACTCCACATCAATACCATTTGGTTCAAGGTGAAGCCGCAATCAAAGGGTTAATCAGTTATTTATCTAGACAATCTTCCTTCTGTTTTGATACCGAGACTACCAACATCAATGCCATTGATGCTGAATTAGTGGGTATGTCTTTTTCCTACCGAAAGGGAGAAGCTTTTTATATTCCATTTCCCGAGAACGGGGCTGCTTGTCAACAACAAATCGATTTGTTCAAGGAGCTTTTTGCGAATGAAAACATTCAAAAAATTGCACAAAATATCAAATATGATATGAGTGTGCTGGCTAATTATGGCATAGAGATCCAAGGTGAAACCTACGATACCATGTTAGCTCATTACTTAATCGAGCCAGAAAAACGGCATAACATGGATGCTTTATCCATGACTTACTTGCATTATGAACCCATGTCCATCGAAAAGCTGATTGGCAAAAAAGGAGCCAAACAGGGAAATATGCGTGAGGTTCCTCTGGAACTAATCAAAGAATATGCCGCAGAGGATGCTGATATCACTTGGCAAATCAAACCTCATTTGGATCAATTGATGGCTAAGAATGATAAAACACTACAACTCTTCAAAGAAGTGGAAATGCCCTTAGCAAGAGTTTTATCTAACATTGAGCGAGAAGGGGTATTATTGGATATTCCATTTTTAAAGGAAATGTCGAACACCTTGGAAAAAGACTCCACGGAGGTTCAAAAACAAATATTTGAGCTGGCGGGTGAATCATTCAATATCGCATCCCCGAAGCAACTAGGTGAAGTTTTATTTGAAAAATTAAGACTAGACCCCAAAGCAAAAAAGACCAAAACTGGTCAATACATGACGGGAGAAGAGGTTTTATCCAAATTAGAATCGGAACATAAAATCGCTTCCCTGATATTAGATTTTAGAGAATTACAAAAACTGAAATCGACTTATGTGGATGCTTTACCTCAACTGATTTCTCCTAAAACAGGTCGAATCCATACTTCCTTTATGCAGGCAGTTACAGCAACAGGTCGACTGTCCTCCAAAGATCCCAATTTGCAAAACATTCCTATTCGGACTGTGAGGGGAAGAGAAATTAGAAAAGCCTTTATTCCTAGAAATGAGGATTACCAAATATTATCGGCCGATTATTCTCAGATAGAATTACGCATCATGGCAGCATTCTCGCAAGATGAATCTATGTGCGAAGCGTTCAATAAGGGTTTAGACGTACATAAGGCGACCGCCTCCAAAGTTTTCCAAGTGCCTTTAGAAGAAGTGAGTGCCGATATGAGGAGAAAAGCTAAGACCGTCAATTTTGGTATCATTTATGGCGTATCTGCCTTTGGGCTTGCGGCACAAATAGGCATTTCTCGGACCGAGGCAAAAGAAATAATTGACCAATATTTCATTGAATTCCCTAAAGTCAAAGCATATATGGACCAAAGCATAGCTAAAGCTCGTGATTTTGGCTATGTGGAAACTGTATTAGGTAGAAGAAGGTATTTAAAAGATATTCTTTCTGCCAACATAAATGAGCGGGGTTTTGCCGAGCGAAATGCCATCAATGCTCCCATTCAAGGTTCTGCTGCAGACATGATTAAAGTGGCCATGATTCAGATTCAAGATTTTCTCTGGAAAGAAAACCTTAAATCAAAAATGATTCTGACCGTACACGATGAATTAGTATTTGATGCTCATATGGATGAAATTGGCTACCTTCGTGAAAGAATAGACAAAATCATGTGTTCTGCACTGGATTTGGGCGTGGTTATTGAAACGGGTATCGGAGTGGGTGCCAACTGGTTAGAAGCCCATTAAAAAGTAAATTGTGAAGATATCAATTGCCTTGTGTACCCGTAACGGGGAAAAATTTTTACGGACTCAATTGAGTAGCTTCGTAGATCAGACCTTACAAGCAGATGAAATTATCGTTTGCGATGAGGGCTCCACAGATCAAACATTATCTATTCTTGAACAATTCGCTGAAAAATTACCCCTTAAAATTTATAAAAATCCCCAGCAGTTAGGCACCTACCGAAATTTCGAAAAAGCCATTTCATTGTGCCATGGTGACATCATTTTCCCTGCTGACCAAGACGATTATTGGGTTCCCCAAAAGCTAGAGCGGGTTTATACCTATTTTAAGCTTCATCCAGAGATAGATGCAATTTTTACCGATGCCTTACTTGTTGACGAGTTTGGACAAACTTCCGGCAAAAAATTATGGGAATCATTTCGGTTTAGACAAAAGCAGCAAGAGGACTGGAAAAAAGGAAAATCGTTGGAGATACTATTGGACGGCAATCGAGTAACCGGTTGCACCATGGGTATTCGAAAATCCTATTTTGAACGAGTAAGTCCTTTCCCTGATTCATTACCTTCTTCCTTTTTACATGATGCCTGGTTAGGAATTATGGCAGCGGCGGAAAACAAGATCGACTTCATTCCTGCTACCTATGTACACTACCGTTTACATTCAGAACAACAAGTTGGAGTCAAAGGAATAGCTGGAAAACCTCCTACCCTAGTTGATCGAATTAGCAGACCACATGCTGAAAAGGTTGCTCCTTACCTAAAAACCTGGAACTTCCTATGTCAAGTGAGAGAGGCAATGTTAGACACCAACCCAAAACTTTCTTTGGAAGCATTACATACCAAAATAGAATACTTGGATAGAAGAGCTCATCTGCCTGAGACACGTTGGAAACGACTAAAACCTACTTTGTTGAACTTATTAAGTGGTTACTACCACCGTTTTAAGGACATGGATTCAGAACCACTAGCTCCTTACTTGATGTTTTTAGGAGATTTGTTGGAATGACGAGTGTACCATTAAAATGTAGGATATCTTGTCCTGAATTAGGTTGAATTGAGGTTGATTATTGAAATCATTTATTAAATCATTTCCCCTACATTCCCAATTTTACGCTTCAGATTTTTCCCACCAAAGCCCTAATCTACAAACCTCTTCACTATATTCTCATAGGAGTCAATACGACGATCGCGTAAAAAAGGCCAAGTTTTACGGTAATATTCACTAGATGCTACGTCCACCGGAATAACGGCTATCTCCTCTTGATCATGCGGAGCTTGGTACATGACACGTCCAAAGGCATTAGCTACAAAACTACCACCCCAAAACTGTTGTCCATGTTCTACACCTACTCGATTCACGGAAACTACCGGAATTCCATTGGCCACGGCATGACTTCGCTGAATGGTTTGCCAGGCCTGGTATTGTTCCCGATTAATCTCCCCATTTTTTTCTTCTAAATCCCAACCTATGGCAGTTGGATACACCAAGACCTCAGCGCCTTGTAAAGCCGTAATCCGTGCCGCCTCAGGATACCATTGATCCCAACAAATCAACACGCCAATGTTGGCATATTGGGTCTTGAATACCTGATAGCCTAAATCTCCTGGAGTAAAGTAATATTTCTCATAATAGCCCGGATCATCCGGAATATGCATTTTCCTGTATTTCCCCAAATAAGTACCATCGGCATCCAAAACCGCGGTGGTATTATGAAATAAACCAGCCGCTCTTTTTTCAAAAAGAGAAGCAATGATTACTACTTTCAATTCTTTGGCTAAAGAAGCCAATTCATCTGTGCAAGGGCCCGGGATGGATTCAGCTAATTCAAAATGGCGAAGATCTTCCTCGTAACAGAAATAAATGGATTTGAATAATTCCTGTAAACAAATAACCTGTGCCCCTTTAGCGGCAGCTTCCCGAATAGCTTGTACGGTTTTGGACCAGTTTTCCTCTACCTTTTCTGATACGGATAATTGAATGAGAGCAAAAGAAACGTTTTTCATATATGTTGAGAAGCGCTAATGATGGGTTCTAAAGATACTTTATTTAAACAGTCAAAATGACCTAAAGGACAATAATTAGTACCCTGGGTGGAGCAGGGTCTACAATCCAAGGAGCTCATTTCTACGGAAGTATACTCGGTTTGATAAGGATAAAAACCAAAATCCGAGTGGGTAGCTCCCCATAAAACAAATAATTTCTTTTTCAATGCAGCGGCAATATGCATCATGCTAGAATCGTGTGCAATCACAAACTCCGCTTGTTTCATTAAAGAGGCAGAACCCGCCACAGAGGTTCTGTTACACATATTGATTACCTTTTCTGGGAATAGAGTTTGTAACCTATAGGCAAAGTGTTCATCCCAGGCATCTCCAATCAAAACTAATTTCCCCTGAATGCGATCACATAATTCAATCATTTTGGGGTACGACAAGACCTTGGTGGTATATTGAGCCCCAATGGCATAAACGATGTATTTACCCTCAATTCCCCATTCTTTGGGATTTAACTCTTGTCCTTTCGGAATAAAAAAATCGAGCCCCTGACCATCTGACCGAATATCTAACTTTTTTAAAGAATCAAAATACCTATCTACCAAGTGTTTCTTGGGTAGATAATTAATTTTCTTTTTGACCAATAATTTACGCTCGCGAGTAAACTTATCAATCTGATAAGGGATTTTACCTAACAGGAAACATAAAAGATGAGACCTAATATTTTTATGTAAATCGATGACTGCATCAAAACCTTCATTTCTGAGTTCAGAAGCTAACTTCCACAAATTGTCCTGATAGCAGTGTACCTGATGAACATATGGATTGCCTTGCCACAAATTGGCGTAAGATTGCTTGGTAGCTACATGGATTTGCGCATTCGGATAACGCGTTTTCAAAGTCCGAATAATGGGCGTTGTCAAAACGATATCTCCCAAAGAAGAAAAACGAATGCAGAGAATTTTGTTCATTGGTCGCAAATAGCCTTTAAAATTAAGAAAAATCGACGGGCAAGCCTCATACTTTCATACTTTTCGGTAAATTGCGCACTAATTTGATTGCTTTAATGGAAAATAAAAAACAAGACACCGCCTCTGCTCTAAAGGATATTATTTCACATGCCAAAGAATACGGCTTCATATTTCCTTCTTCAGAAATTTACGATGGTTTACAGGCTGTATATGATTATGGCCAAAATGGTGTTGAAATTAAAAATAATTTAAAAATGGTCTGGTGGAAAGCCATGACCATGCTTAATGATAATGTCGTAGGAATAGATGCCTCTATTTTCATGCATCCGTTGACATGGAAAGCCTCGGGTCACGTGGATTCATTCAATGATCCTATGATCGACAACAAGGATTCCAAAAAGCGTTATCGCGCAGATACCTTATTAGAAGAGCGGGCAGCACAATATGAAGCTGAAGGTCAGCCAGAAAAAGGAAAGGCATTGTTACAAAAAATGGCGAAATCCTTGGATGCCAATGACTTGGAAGCAGTTAGACAAATCATTATTGACGAAAACATCACTTGTCCTATTTCTAATACGGCCAATTGGACTGAAGTTCGTCAGTTTAATTTGATGTTCTCTACCCAAGTAGGTGCTGTATCAGAAGATGCCAGTTTGATCTATTTACGTCCAGAGACGGCACAAGGAATCTTTGTAAATTTTCTAAACGTTCAAAAAACGGGCAGGATGAAGATTCCATTTGGAATAGCTCAAATTGGAAAAGCTTTTAGAAATGAGATTGTCGCGAGAAATTTCATTTTCCGTATGCGTGAATTCGAACAAATGGAAATGCAATTTTTTGTGCGTCCAGGAAGTGAAATGGAATGGTACTCCACTTGGAAAGAAACTCGCATGAAATTCCACCAGGCCATTGGTTTACCTGCTTCTAAATTAAAATTCCATGATCACGAAAAATTGGCGCATTATGCGAATGCAGCAGTGGATATTGAATATGAATTCCCATTTGGATACAAAGAAATGGAAGGAATTCACTCCAGAACTGATTTTGATTTAAAGGCGCATCAAGAATTATCTAGGAAAAAGCAACAGTATTTTGATCCGGAGATCAATGAAAATTACATTCCTTATGTCATTGAAACCTCGGTAGGTGCCGACCGTTTGTTCTTAGCAGTTCTTTGCAATGCTTACACGGAAGAAATAGTTGGTGAAGGAGATCAACAAAAACAAAGAATTTACCTTAATTTACATCCTGCAATAGCCCCTATCAAGGTAGCGGTATTGCCTTTAGTGAAAAAAGATGGTCTCGCTGAAAAAGCTCAGGAAATCAACCGTTCACTGAAATTTGCCTTTAATACAACCTACGATGAAGGTGGCGCTATAGGTAAGCGTTACACACGTCAGGATTTAATAGGAACCCCTTATTGTGTGGTGGTCGACTACCAAACCATGGAAGACAACACGGTGACAGTACGTGATCGAAATACAATGAGTCAGGAGCGCATTTCTATAGCAGACCTAAAAGAAAAATTAGGCTATGCTGTATCGATGGAGCGTATTTTTGAAAAATTATTGGTTTAAACACGCAAACAACGATGAGTATGATGACCGAAGAGACATCCAAACCAAAAGCTGAAGAGACGGAAATAGTCAACACCACTACCCAATCACCTGAAGGGACAGCTAAGGTGGAAGAAAGTCCTGAAGCAATGGATTTAAGCAGTCCGACAGAAACCATTTTCCAAGCAGATGACAAAGCCGTGGAATATCCTATCCTTGAAGATAGACATTCCAAAGAGCATATACATCAGTTTTTTGGTAAGTTGAAAGACATCGTGGTACATCATGCTGGTGCGGCAGTATATAAAAAGGTAGATGAGTTAATCAAAGAAGCTAAAGAATCTTGGGATCAAATCAAACAAGCGGAACGTCAAGCAGCCTTAGACAAATTTAAAGAGGCTAATGAAGGCTCTGAAGAAGGATTTACTTTTAAGGTAGATGACTTATCACAGGAAATTGATTCAGCCATTCATCTGATTAAAAAGATGCGTCAAGAATTTTTCCAGCAATTGGAAAAGGTTAGAGAAAAAGCACTGGAAGGCAAAACTCGATTGATCAATGAATTGCGCACCCTGGTAGATGCTGATGATAATTCAGATCCAGCACATGTCAATGCTAGCTTCAAGGCATTTAAGAAAATACAAGAAGAATGGAAAAGCTTAGGTAGCGTACAGGGACCTATGAATCAGACACTTTGGCAAAGCTACCATGCACTGGTGGATCGCTTTTACAGCAACCGAAGTATCTTTTTTGAGTTGTTGGAATTAGATAGAAAAAAGAATTTTCAAGCTAAAGAAACCATTGCTGTCAAATTAGAAAGCTTGGCTGAATTGGTTCAAAAGAATGCTCCTTTGCAAAAAATAATGAAAGATGCTGAGGAGTTGTTTGATGAATATAAGCACATTGGTCCGGCTCATCGTGAGGAAAATGAAGCCCTTTGGCAACGAGTTAAAAAATCTTTGGATGTGTTATTTGAGCAGAAGCGACAAGTCAATGAAGCTCAAAAGGCAGTTTTTGAAGAAAACCTAAAGATTAAAAAAGAATTAGCTGATTTAATGCACCACCATGCTACCTTCCAATCTTCTAGTATTGCAGAATGGAATCAAGCCTCGAAGTCGGTTTTAGCCCTGCAGGAGCAATGGGGAAAACTAAAAGGCGGATTGCCAAGGGAATCAGGCAAGGAAGTGAGCCATCAGTTCTGGTCTGATTTAAAGTTATTCTTCAAGCATAAAAGTGAGTTTTTTGCCAAGATTGATGCGGAAAGAAAAGCCAATTTAGCTGCTAAATTGCAGTTAATTGAGCAAGTAGAAGGCATTGTATCCGTGGGTACAGAAACGCCTGAAATCACTCAGCAAGTGATTGATTTACAGAAAAAGTGGAAGGAGATTGGTCATGTTCCAGAAAAACTAAAGGATCAAATTTACACCAAATTCAAAGCGGCTTGTGATGCATATTTTAACCTAAAGCGCAGCAAGGGTAAAGGAGCACAGGATGAAGAATTTGCTGCCAATTTAGGGGCAAAACAAGCTATACTAGCTGAATTGGAAGCTATGTTAAAAGACCCGATTTTGTTAGCCAATCTAAAAGCTAAAAAAGAGGCTTGGGATGCCATTGGTTATGTGCCACGCAAAAACGTCAAAGAAATCCAAGAGAAATTCAGGTCCACATGGAATGCCTTAATTGATTTAGCTAGAACTCAGCCGAAAGAACAACTAGCTGCTTGGGGATTTGAATTAAAATCCATGTCTACAGACCACGGAGGGCATTCTGAGGAGCGCCGTATACCATCAGCTGATAATCGTAAGAGAATTCAGACATTGGAAAACGATATCGCTGTATTAACCAATAACTTAGAGTTTTTTGCTAAATCGAAAGGGGCAGATAAATTGCGTGGAGAGGTAGAAAAGAAGATTGCACAGGCTCAAAAGGAATTAGACCGACTGAAAAAAGAATAAAAAATATTACGATTTTTTTGGGGCAACACTTGCCAATTTAAGCCATGATGCTTACTTTTGCATACCCAATTTCAGCCTCCTTAGCTCAGCTGGTAGAGCAACTGACTTGTAATCAGTAGGTCATTGGTTCGATCCCGATAGGAGGCTCTTAAAAGCTCAACAGAAATGTTGGGCTTTTTTGTTGTCATCTGTATTTTTAACACCGCATTCACAGTAGATTTATGCTTCATTAGGTGTTGACCTGTAACCCAAAAATCACCATTCACAGACAAAAAACTCTCATTTAAAAACTCGCTCACTCACGATTCATACCGCTCCATTGCTTCCCTTAATTTAAGCTGAATAGAACTTTGCAAGGAACTAGGCGACAACACCTTGAGTTCAGCAGCATATTGCATCAAAAAACTCTCCAGCTCTACATTTAATTCCAATTTCCAAGAAATCAACACATACTCCTTTTTGGAGGGATGATTCATCATCTTTTGAGAAAAATGCAAAGGGTATTGACTGAGATATTCCAAAATCCAATTATCCTGATGAATTTCCACGGAAACATGTGCTGGCTTCAGTTCTGGCACCAACAAATTATTACGAAGTATGCCTAGGGTATGCTTAAAATAATCGGATGGATTAAATTCAGGAGCAAAACGTAATCGGCAACTGTGTTTGGATACATGCAATTCCTTCATTCTATCCAAAGCAAATAAGCGAAGCGAATTGATATGAGTTTGATGAATTTTTTCCATTGGATTTATTTCTTGTAACAAAACATACCAACCCGTATACCAGCCATTGTTATACTCCTTAATCAGTAATGGAATTCCCATATATGGCTTGCTTTGCGCACTTTTTGACAAGCTTTGATAATCAAACTCAATAACATTTTTAGCAGCAATTGCCTCTAATAAAGGCTTGATATTTTCAGAACCTGATCGTTCTCCATCTTTTATTAATTGAATGATTGGCCAGTGATTTACTTGCTGGTGGGCCGACAAACTATTTTCTAAACTAATGGCTCGCAATTTATTAACAATCCCCTGCCCTGCCCCATCAGTAAATAAATGCTGGTTCAAATCAATCACCGAGGCCAATTGATTTAGCTCTTTTTCAGAAAAAGAAGGAAAAGCTGAAATATCCTGTCGAATGTAATAAAAACAATTCCTAGCACGGGAGTAGCGAATCAAGTCCCCAGATTCCTCCTCCAAACTGGGATAGCGCAAGCCTACTAATTCCCGTAGCGCATTCAAATCCCGACTAAAACTACGCTCCGAGTAGTTGGATACGTCAAAATATTCTGACAGATACTGTTTCACCGAAAGGTAGTTAACAGCAAATGCCTTTCGCAAAAACAAATTATTGATTTCCTTAAGCCTTTCAGAAGGTGCTAACATGTGATTACCTGGCTTATATAATATTAAAATTTGAATGACTAAACGAACAAGCCACACCTACAATCAAACCGAGGCTGAACCATTCATCGAAATTATTTATTCAAAGATATAAAAATGTGGAAAGTCGCCAATTTTTGGCGGACTACAAATAGACCTTTGGGTATTAAAAATAAGAAATCATGAACATCAAATTGCTTAAATCTTTAATGCTGTCTTTAGTGCTGGTTTGGATTGTATTTTATGCCACCGAAGGAATCGTGAAAACCCTAGCCGGTATGGCTTTTATGACAAAATACCGTTGGTGGATGGTGGGTATAATCCTTCTTTTATCTGGCATCACCCTTTACCTCATCCTGGCTCCTTATCACATGTTTGGTCCAAGTCCACAAGATGGTTATTATTCACTTGGCGTTACAGCACAAATTAGTTATTTCATAATAGGCTGTGGACTAAACTTTATAAGCCAATTGGAAGAAAAAAAAATACTAGAGGTTTCTTAATCCCCTTGGGACTAAATTGAATAATCATAGTTATACCCATGTAAATTAACCTAATCTGCCCTTTATCAAAACTAGGTTAGCTGATTTGTAAAGAAATACAATAAGTCGATTTGATAAAATTTTAATATCAATTCATTGAAATTTCAGAAAGAGTCTATCATTTATATTGAGTCAATTACATTTCCAATGAAATTGAAATTTTAAAAATTTCACCCATTTAGTTCAATAAAAGATTTTCAAGGATATATCCATAAATGAGGTCATATATCCCATAAAAGCTTCGATAAAAATGATGGCTTGAAACATCATTACAACCAATTTTTATTTTTATATTCCCCACGTTTTTACTTATTCAATATCTTCATCATCCTTATGAAAGCATATAAACTATGGATTCTCTTGTCGCTCTTTAGTTTTTCATCCTCCGCCCAAATCACAGAAAAAATAAGATCCATGAAAGCATTTCAGGGATTTTTCGATTTTTACTACGATGAAAGTGTCGATAAGATCTACTTGTCAGTGGATAAGCTCAATCAAGAATTTTTATATGTTTATTCGCTGAGTCAAGGTGTCGGAAATAATGATTTAGGCCTTGATCGTGGACAATTGGGTAATGAGCAGGTGGTTTATTTTGAAAAACAAGGCAACAAATTATTTTTAATTCAACCCAATTACCGGTTCAGAGCGACAAGTGATAATCCTCAAGAAAAAGCCTCCGTCCAACAAGCCTTTGCCAAATCCATCCTTTTTGGGTTTAAAATTGAAGGACAAGTACAAAACACTTACCTCATTGACGTTACCGACTTTTTATTACAAGATGCTCATGGCGTATTAAAAACCTTAACCAGAAACAAGCAAGGCACATTTCAATTGGATAAATCGAGAAGTTCTCTTTTCATGGAGCGAACTAAATCCTTCCCTAAAAATACTGAATTTGAAGCTAGGTTAACCTTTTCTGGCCATGCCACAGGTGCTGAAATTAGCTCCGTTACCCCCAACCCCGATTATGTGACTGTAGTAGAACATCATTCCTTCATAGAACTCCCAGACAATTCATATCAACCTAGAATATATGATCCAAGATCTGGATCAAATGCCATCAGTTTCTATGATTATTCCACACCTGTAACAGAGTCAATTGAAAAAAAATGGATTACACGGCATAGATTGGAAAAGAAAAATCCCCAAGAAGCTCTTAGTGAAGCTGTTAAACCCATTATTTATTATTTAGACAATGGCACACCAGAGCCCATTCGTTCAGCTTTATTAGAAGGAGGAAATTGGTGGAATCAGGCCTTTGAGGCCATAGGTTATAAAAATGCCTTTCAGGTGAAAATTTTACCTAACGACGTAGATCCTATGGATGTGCGGTATCATGTCATACAATGGGTGCACCGCTCTACTCGTGGTTGGAGTTATGGGGCCAGCATTTCAGATCCCAGAACAGGAGAAATCATCAAAGGGCATGTGAGCTTAGGAAGTCTACGCATCCGACAAGATTTTATGATTGCCCAAGCACTAATGAATGCCCCTTATGCCCAAAGCGATCAAAATAATCAAGCCATGTTAGATATGGCCTTGGCACGTATCAAGCAATTATCTGCTCATGAAATAGGTCATACCCTTGGATTTGCACATAATTATGCGGCCAGCGCTAGAGAAAATTCCAGTGTCATGGACTATCCTCATCCGTGGGTCGCTTTTAAAGGGAAAGAGATTAATTTAAGTAATGCCTATGATAGTAAAATTGGAGAATGGGACAAAGTAGCCCTAGACTATGCTTATGGGGAACATAAGAAGGAGGACTTACCTAAGATTTTAGATGCTGCCTATGAAAAAGGTATGCGTTTTATTACGGATTTTGATGCACGTAATCCGGGCGGCGCTCATATATATGCTCATTTATGGGATAATGGGCATACAATTGTGGATGAATTGAATCGTATCATGGAAATTAGGAAACAAGCTATTCAGCAATTTTCCAAGGATAATATTCGAACAGGAGAAACATATACCAAATTGGAAGACATGTTTGTTCCACTCTATTTGATGCATCGCTATCAAACAGAAGCTACTAGCAAGATAGTAGGAGGATACGAATACAATTATGCTGTAAAAGGAGGTAAAGAGTTAATCCTCAAACCTGCCTCTAAAAAATTGCAATTGGAGGCATTATCCCAATTAATGCGAACCCTGCAAGCCGATGAATTAGTAATACCTAAGGAAAAATTGAGCTTATTTCCTCCCAGGGCTTTTGGATTCCCAAGAACAAGAGAATCTTTTAAAAGTAAGACCGGTCTAACATTTGATGCCCTGGGAGCTGTAGAAACTGCAGCAGAATTTACGTTGAAATTCCTCTTCCACCCTGATCGGATTTCGAGAATACAACAGAACCACGACATTCAGTCTGACAATCTAGGATTGAGAGAAATGCTTCAATATGTAAGTAAAATGACGCTTGAAAAAACTTGGAAGGATAGCTATTTTCAAGCTGCTCAGGAAACCATCAATTTTAAAGTATGTGATGTGCTCATCCAATCTTATCATGCTCCTGAGCTGGCACCATTGGCCAAAGTAGAATTACATAGTATTATTAAAAATTGGCAATTATTTTACCAAAAAACAGCTAGTACTAGTGCTTTTGCTCAGTATATGCAGCAATACATACAAAAATCATTGGATAATCCTTCGGAATGGAAAGCTAGCTTTGGTCCTCCTATACCCGACGGAGCACCCATTGGAATGGATTGCTACTAAAATATATGTATTCCTTTATAAATCATTAAAATCCCCTAATTCATCTTTATTATGATTTTTTTGTGATTACAATCATAAAAATTATATTATTTTAATAAAAATAAAAAAATATTTTTTTATTTTTATTAAATAGATAATTTTGTCCAACAATCAGTTGCAGATAATTTTTCTCGTAACATTGAAAATACCTAATCCGAATAAAAAAATTAATTATAGAACACAGGAATGCCTAAATCTCCTATTCCATGAATAGGAGATTTTTATTTTATAAAAATCGCGGCAAATAAAATGGATGAATGGGAGTAAAATTATTTTCTCAACTCCTTTAAATATTTTTCCAAATTAAGTGCTTCAAACTCTCGAAGACCTTTTTCTGTTAAATATGGTTTGTAGATAGCCGTAGTACCGGCCAAATAAGTTGGTTTTACATCGTAGTAATTTTGAGCATAATCAAATACTAAATAGGTATTTATCCAATGTACCCCTAAAACTGCATGTTGATGGTAAAAAATCTTAAAATTCTTTTCTTCCATAACAGCAGGAGATAAATAAAACTCTTCTATTAATTTCTCAAACAAAGCAATCATGCTCTTTTTTCGAATCTTGAATGATTCATTAAGCTCATTCATAAAAGCTTCATATTTAAAAGAAGCTGTCCAAATGAACATAATGGCACTTCTATATTTGAATTGGAGATCCATGATATCCGATAAAATCGAAATATATTCCTTCCATGTGAAGTGATTTGAAAAAGTAATAGAATCAAAATAATTTTGGATATCCTTAATATATAATTCCGTAATGGCAATAAATAAATTCTCCTTGGTAGAAAAATGATTGGTGATTTTACTCTTGCTAATTTCAGTATACTTAGCTATCTCGTCTAGCGTAATGGATGAACCATAAGTATTTAACACATCAGAAGCTTGTAAAATTATATTCTCACGACTCCTCTCTCCTTTTCTTTGGTATATATTCATGAATAAATTATAATTTTCACGTAAAAATAAAAAATAATTTTTTTATTAACAATTCATTGTATAATTTTGATACATTATTAGAGTATAACTTAATTTTCTCAAAACAAAATACCTACCATTTAAGTTATTTAAAGACAATTATAGAACACAGGAATGCAAAAAGCTCTTATTCACTGAATAAGAGCTTTTTTATTGGTTCTACTTTTGAAAAATGATTTGGACAGACCAGATGGACCAGGTCCTCCCAACCCGATCTTCGGTATCGGATTCAACTTTAATGCCGACTTTGTAATTATTATTTTTATTATCCTGAAAATTTGGGTTTTGATACCAAGTAATTCCAAGCTGATCCCGATTAATTTGTGGTTTTAAATTGATTAATTCTTGTTCTAATTGCTTTACTAATTCCAATTTGACCGGACTTAATGCAAAAACTACTTGATGGTTTTCCTTTCTAATTAAGCGCATTTGGTTCGTCCGAGTAGTAGGTGCCAAATACTCTAGTTCATATCCTCTCTGGTAGCGTTGATATTGATATTGCTTCATCCAGCCTTTAAAAAGCTCCTCATCCGCCTCTAACAACTTAATACCCGTGGCTAGATTAGGAACAATATAGGTGGAATAATCATCAGTAGCTAAGGGTAAACCTGTTTGGTTTTGAGCTTGAATCAGAGGACTTGTACTAAATATACACAAGAAAGAAAGCAAAAACTTCATCGCAATAAGCTAATCCCGATAGTTCAAGGCAGGCTGGCGGTCTCCCAACAAGGATTTATAGACAAAATTAGATCCTCTTCTTTGATCGAATTCAGCCTTCGCCTCTTGAATCCACTCAGGATGTTTAAACAAATCCATAGTAGTTAAAGCAAGCGTTTTTGCAGCAACCATCATACCTTTTCGACCGATGGACATTCCTCCTGCTGCCACTGCTTGCCAGCTATGCGCACTGGTTCCTGGTACCCAAGTAGCCGTCCCTAAGCCTATTGTAGGTACCATCCAGCTCACATCTGCTACATCAGTAGAACCTGTAGCCAAATTATCTGCATCCTTTAATCCTTTAACTTGATTCGTACTTGATAATTCTACCAAAGGCATTCCTTCCGATTGTTGGATTTGCTTAGCGAAGGCTAATTCACTCGGGGACAATTGATAACCACCGACCCAACTTAAATTGGAATGCATCAAACTGGCCAGTCGGTCATTGGGTAACATTTCATATACCCCTCCAATAATCTCCGCTTCATATTTGGTTCCGGTTCCCAAGGCAGCGCCTTTAGCTGCATTTTCCAAACGATCCCATACATCCATCACCACATCTCGCTGAGGAGAACGAACATAATAATAAACTTCCGCAAAATCCGGAACTATATTGGGTGCCTTTCCTCCATTCGTAATTACATAATGCATTCGGGTGGTAGAGGGAATGTGCTCCCGCATCATGTTGGCCATGTAATTCATTGCTTCCACCGCATCCAAAGCTGACCTGCCTCTCTCAGGAGAAGCTGCTGCATGGGATGACAATCCATAAAATCTAAATTTACCTGCTTTGTTGGCTAGTGAATTACTCATGGAAATTACATTCTGGTTGTTGGGATGCCAATGTAACATCACATCCGCCGTAGAAAACAATCCAGCGCGCACCATATACACTTTACCAGAACCACCCTCCTCTGCCGGACAACCATATAATTTAATTGTTCCTTTTTGACCTGTTTCTTGCATCCATTCTTTGACTGCAATGGCAGCGGCTACAGAGCCCGCCCCAAATAAATGATGACCACAGGCATGGCCAGCTGAACCACTTAGGCTTCTTTTAATAGGGATAGAATCTTGGGACATACCCGGTAAGGCATCATATTCAGCCATGATACCAATGACAGGCTTCCCTTGACCAAAAGTTGCTACAAAAGCCGTTGGAATATCCGCCACACCTGGTTCAATGGAGAATCCAGCCTTACGCAAAGTTTCTTGCAGTAAGGCTGAACTTTGTTTTTCCTTGTAACCGACCTCAGCCAATCGCCAAATTTGATTGGCTAATTGTCCATACTGATTTTCTCTATGCTGAATTTTCTGAATTACTTTTCGCTTTTCGGCTTCTTGAGCCAGCATGCTAAAATGAAGCAAAGCTAGGGTGATCAAAAATAACGTTCTCATAACCATATCATTAATTATTTCTCCATTTAGCCAATTCAAATTCAGCCATTTTTTCCTCCCTATCGTATAAATTCCGATCAAATAAGGAAGCATGACCACAATCCGTATCATTAGTCCATGCATGCTTAGCAAAAGGCATGTATGACTCATTGACCATTTTAAAACCCTTCAAAGTCATCCCTTGAAACCAAGGGATTCCATTGTCTAAACTATTTTTCAAACCAATGGGGGCCACAGGTCCACGTGGACTAGTCACAGGTCTGGCTATATCCAAATTAATTAAAGCCGCATGCTCATTCAAACGGCACTCAGGCAATGGCCAGCTCATTTTTCCCTCCTCCACCAATCCATGCATCACCGCCCTACCATCGGGTTTAGATTCGTATAGTTTCTTTAATTCCGCCATAGTTGGACGAAAATCCCAGTAACGATCACCATCACAATGTCCCACAAATGCAGGACAGTTCCAACACTGCCCAACTTGACCAATTCCTACTGAATCACCGATTTTACTCAAATAATGCCCAATTAAATCGCCATTAAAAAGCATATCGTTGTGCATCATAAATAAATACTTAGACTGACAATTTTCCCAAGGATACTGACTACGAATCGAATAGCGGTAGTCTTTAAAATAAAGCAGAATTTTATTTAGCAGTCCTTTTCTTCTTCCTTCCCACCAGCCAAAGAAAAACTTAGGTTTAAAATAGGTAATTGGTAGTCCATCCAAAAGTGACTTTAACAATTCTTCGTCAAATCCCTCGGGTTGACTTTTCTCCAAAGTGACATAGATGCGTTGAATATGTTGTCCTGAATTTTTCATCAGAGACCAAATACTCACGGCCGTTTGATAAGGTTTACCATATACATTAACGGCTACATCTACTTGTTGAAACTTCATAGGAAAATTTAAGAAGTATAAATTTAAATTAAATGATTTATAGTGGGTAATTCTAGGGCCTATATTCTTTAGAAGGACGAATAAAATACATCCCTAGAGAAATATCACAATGGTTCATACTTGGCTTGAATGATAAAATAATTTCCCTTTTCCCCCTCGATGATGGAATTACCTATATCATCTATATCATTGATTTTGAGTGCCTCATGAATAAATCGTGAATCCTCCGGAAAATGAATGGCCATCACAAAGCAGCCTTCAATGCTAATAGAAATTCGAGCAAAATAGGTGGAATCTTTCGTAAACTTATTCTTTTGAATCACCGTAGCCGGATAGGTCCCATCCTCAAAAATACAAGCATAAGGCAAATGGGAATTCTTCTTTTCTTTCAGAGGCTTTTTGGGTTTCCCCTGTTGAGAATAAGATAGAAAAGGCAGCAGGATAAGAAAGAAAAGTAGCTTTCGTTTTAACATGAAAAAGGGCATTAATTAAGCTCTTCTTTTCCAAACTTGATGTATTGCTCCCAATCGTATTCATTGATATCGTGTTTCCCTTCTCGAATATGGTATCGAATCAATTGACCTACTGGTTGATTTAAGCCTGGCATTTCTATGTTTCCCAAGCCTTTTTTACCATATAAAGCGTACACTTTCTCCATTTCGCGTGTACTCAAAAATTCCCCTTTCGGATCAGACCATTGATCTCCAAATGCCGAAGCCACATAGACTGGTCGAGGCGACAGTAAACTCAATAAAATATGTTGATCAAAAGGCAATTCATTTTCTCGATCTGAATAAGTGGCATATTTGGGTAAAAACCAATGCGGGAAACTATTGGTGATACGCCAAATGGTCTCACCATAAATTCTTCTACTCAATGCCGCCCCACCTTCTCCTGACTCATTAGAAATGATGGCAGCAAATCGCTGATCATTAGCTCCAGCCCACATGGCAGCTTTTCCTAAACGCGAATGACCATGAACAATGACTTTATTGGGATCTATTTGCTGGATATTCTGAGCCAAATCCATGATACGACTTAGACCCCAAGCCCAAGCACCCATGGCTGTCCATTCCTCTGGTTTCAATCCCAATGCAGAGGCTAAACGAGTACGAACTCCGTTTTTATAGCCATTGGCATGGTCTTCTTCAAAATCACCGCATGCCGCTGTAATAGTCCCAAAGCCAGCATCAATCACTTTCTCTATTTGCCAACGAGTCGCCCAAACGCCTCTAGAACTTGGTTGAGAAACATAGTTCACAAAATCAGGTGCATTATTACATACCACATATTTGTCGAACATAGGAATAGACTCATCGGTACTAATCGTCTGATTACCACAAAAATTTAATCCCAAAAATACAGGAGCTTTCTTGACAGCTGTTGGCAAAATTACCACTACTGTGGCCTGAACTTTACCTTCAAAATCCATTTTCCAAATCGACTGAATCGCTTTACCCCCCAGAATCTCCTTCTTGGAAATCAAGGTATTGACTTGCTTGAGCTTCTTTTTGGGTAGTTTACCATACATATGAGATGCAAACAAATCTAACCAATAGCCACGATTCTTTTCCCATTCAGCTTTTGTCGTGATTTTTTTTGAACCCATTACTAAAGGATCGGGCAAAGTAAATGCGCCTACCTTACTTTCATCGTAATTGGCTACAAAGGGTTTTTGCTGAGCCATAATGGTCGTATTTAAAAAACAAAATAAGAGAATAAATCTTTTCATGGAATTGCGATTTAAAATCAAATGAATACTATTGGGTCTTAACCTGGAATGGTATCAAAACCTGAGATTCTTTGATAGGCTTCTTATTAATTAAATCCAAAGCCATAGCAATGGCTTGCGCACCTTGTTGTTCTGCATTTTGCAAAATAGTGGCATCTAAATTACCCGCCTGAACCGCCTTTAATGCATCGCCAATACCATCTACACTTACCACCACTACCTTATCCTTTTTCTTTGCATCCATCAAGGCCTGCATGGCTCCCAATCCCATTTCATCATTATGGGCAAATACTCCCTGAATTTGGTCTCCATAGGACTGAATCCAGTTTTCCATGAGTGCCATGGATTTAGCTCTATCCCATTCTCCTGTTTGAGTAGCTAATAATTTAATCTGTGGATAGGCCTTTAATGCTTCCATAGCACCTCGCTCCCGATCTATTTGAGCTGCTTGACCCATATATCCCTGAATCATTAAAATATTTCCTTTTCCATTGAGTTTTTTAGCTAAAAAATCAATGGCCATTTTGGCGGACTCAGCATCATCTGAGCCCACCCAGGCATCTGGTTTTTCCTTGGTAGAAGAATTAACATTGACGATAGGAATTCCTGCTTTTCTTGCTCGTAAAATGGCAGGTGAACTAGCCTCAAACTCTGCTGGATTCAGGATGATGGCATCAACTTGTTGACTAATAAAATTCTCTACTTGTTCCACTTGCTTCAAAGCAGAGCGCTCGGCATCTACCACAATAAGCTCAACATCAGCATCTTTGGCATGCTTTTCCAAAGAAGCGCTTACTTGTTGAATAAACTCATTTTGCAAACTTAACATGGACACACCTATGACTATTTTCTTCTTTTCACCCGAGGATTCCTTAGATCCACAAGCCAATAGAAGAGCCACGAATAAAAAAGAGAGTAAACTGCGTATTCCTAATTTCATGTTAACGTTTTATTTTTTGATAAACACTGTCCAATATAACTGCTAATATAATAATTCCCCCCATCACCACTTGCTGCCAGTACGCAGAAACATTCAATAAATCGAGACCATTATTGATGACACCAATAAACAATACACCTAGTAATGTTCCAGTCATGCTACCTTTACCTCCTCGAGTACTTGTTCCTCCTATTATCACCGCAGCTATGGCATCTAACTCGAACCCTAAGCCCGCATTGGGTTGGCCCGTATTGATACGAGCCGACAATAAAATACCCCCCAAAGCGGCAAATATCCCACTCAGGGTGTACACTATCCATTTCACTTTGGCAACGGGAATTCCTGCCACCCAAGCAGCCGTTTCATTTCCACCAATGGCCGTCACATATCGTCCAAAGACAGTTTGAGTTAGTACAAAATGGCAAATCAAATAAGATAGTATCAAAAAACCAATGGGAATAGGAATACCTAAAACATCACCATTCCCCAAATAATTAAAGCTATCCAATAAATCTGAAACAGGACGACCAGAAGAAATAATTAATGCTACTCCCCTTGCGATAGTCATGGTTCCCAAGGTCACTATAAATGGTGGAACTTTAGAAAGTATCACAGTTAGTCCATTGAGCGCCCCCATCAAAGCACCGACTCCTAAAGCCATTATTAAGGCTAAATAGACATTTCCATTGATAGATTTGGCAAATAATGCAGCCACTACGCCGGCCACGGCCAACATGGAGCCCAGAGATAAATCTATACCCCCTGAAATAATCACAAAAGTGACTCCAAATGCTAAAATGGCATTCACTGAAACCTGGTTAAGAATCACCAGCAAATTTGTCTCCGTTAAAAACCGAGGGGTTAAGCTGGTAATGAGAACGCACACGGCAATCAAGGCAATGAAAATCCCACCAGATTGACTACCCATAAATATTTTTTTCCAGTTCATATATTCTTATTTCATAGCGAAAGACATAATCTCTGCTGGATTCGTTTCATCCTTATTCAAAATAGCAGTTTGCTTTCCTTTTGACACGACCAAAATGCGATCACTCATGTGCATCAATTCCGGCAAATCGGAGGAAATCAAAATGATGGATTTCCCTTGTCGACTCAACTCAACCATCAAGGTATATATTTCAAATTTTGCTTGTACATCGATACCTCTCGTGGGCTCATCTAAAATTAATACATCAGGTAAATGTTGTAAGACGCGACCAAAAACAACTTTCTGCTGATTACCACCGCTCAAGTTCATGACCTTTTGCTCTGGTCCATTCGTTTTAATCTTTAGTCGTTCAATATGCCCCAGAGCAACGGACTCTTCCATTTTTCTATTTAAAAGACCCAAGCGCTGAAATTCTATCAAGGAGGAAAGAGTCAAATTTTGTTGAACGGAAAATTCAGGAATAAATCCCATTTCCTTTCTGTCTTCACTCACATAACCTATACCTTGCTTAATGGCATCCTGAGGACTTTTAAACTTCATCAATTGATTTTTCCAAATGATTTCTCCCTGTTGTGGTGACAACAATCCAGCAAGGGCTTTACCAATTTCAGTCCTACCCGCTCCTACCAAACCCCCAAAACCCAAAATCTCCCCTTCATGCAGGTCAAATTCGATGTGTTGAAATAATTTGGAATGTCCCAAGCCCCTCACTTGTAAGCTAACTTTTCCAGGCTGGTAAGCTCTAGCAGGAAAAAATTGATTCATTTCCCTACCGACCATTTCCTGCACCACTTCCCATTCAGTGCAATCCTGGGTTGCTTTGGAGGAAATCAAGTGACCATCACGTAAGACGGATATTCGGTCCGACAACCCAAAAATTTCTTCCATTTTATGTGAAGTAAACAAGACACTTACTCCCTCATTTTTTAATTTATATAACAGTCGCCTGAACAAGGCAATCTCCTTTTCAGATAAGGAAGAGGTTGGCTCATCCATTAAAATAAGGTGAGCGCGTTGAGATATTGCTCGTAATATCTCAACTAATTGTTGTTCTGCGATAGATAAATCCTTTAATAAAGTACTTGGGTTAAGAAGAATATCATTTTCTTTCAACAAGTCCAAGGTTTTCAATCGGGCATTTTTTTTCCTTTCCCAAGGCCAAAATCCCAATTCATGCTCTCTACCTAAAAATATATTTTCCTCTACGCTCAGCTCAGGAATCATCATCAATTCCTGATGAATCATGGAAATTCCTGCATCCATGATTTGCTTCACATTTTCATGGAGGCGCTTTTGGCCAAAAAAAATCACCTCTCCACGATCAGGAGAGGTGATTCCCAAAATAATCTTCATTAAGGTTGATTTGCCTGCTCCATTCTCACCCACTAAAGCGTGGATTTCTCCAGGAAACAAAGCTAAATCAATGGAATGTAGAACGGGAGTTCCTGAATAAGCCTTAGAAACATGTTTGAGTTCTAGAACTGGTTCCACCTTTACTACCCTACCTTCCATGGATTAAATTAACATGGCCACTCTACGTGAGTATCTTTCCATTGTTTTTGCTTAGCTGAATCAATGACTGCCTCACAAACTTTCTGTGTTTGTAAAGACTCACGGAAGGTTGGAGAACAAGGCTCTCCTGTTTCCAATGACTTAAGGAAGTCAGCTGCTTGGTGCACAAAGCTATGCTCATAACCAATGGATAAACCTGGAACCCACCATTTGTCCATGTAAGGCTGATCTCCATCCGTTACTAGGATAGATTTCCATCCACGAACGATAGAGGCATCGGCATGATCATACATCTCTAAACGGTTCAAATCATGTAGATCCCAACGTAAAGATGCATGCTCCCCATTGATTTCAAAAGTATATAAGGCCTTGTGCCCACGCGCATAACGAGTAGACTCAAATAAACCTAAGGAACCATTTTGGAAATGACAATGGAATAAACAAGCATCATCTATACCTACTTTCTGTACTTGACCAGAATCAGTATGAACACGCTCCTTGATAAAGGTTTCAGTCATGGCAGAAACATCCGTAATACCACCATTGATCCACAATGCTGTATCAATACAATGCGCTAATAAATCACCTGTAACTCCTGAACCAGCTGCTTCTACATCCAAACGCCAAGTACCTGCTCCACCTTGTGGCAAATCTGGACTAATGGTCCAATCTTGTAGAAAGTTAGCGCGGTAATGGAAAATACGACCTAGTTTACCTGAATCTACGATCTGCTTAGCCAAGGTAACAGCTGGCAAACGTCGGTAGTTGTACCAAACTGTATTTTTCACACCTGCCGCCTCAATAGCAGCTACCATTTCTTCCCCTTCAGCCAAAGTTCTAGACAAAGGCTTCTCGCATAAAATCATCTTGCCCGCTTTAGCAGCAGCGATAGCAATTTCAGCGTGGGTATCATTGGGTGTACAAATATCCACGGCATCGATATCATCACGTGCTATTATTTTACGCCAATCTGTTTCGTAAGAAGCATAGCCCCATTGCTCAGCAAATGCTTTTACTTTCTCCTCATTACGAGAGCAAACTGCCTGTAAAACAGGCTCATAAGCCAAATTAGGGAAAAAGTTAGTAATGCGGTTAAAACCATTGGAGTGGGTTCTTCCCATGAATCCCGTTCCTATCAATCCTATTCTTAATTTTTTCTTTTCCATAGTTCAAATTTTCAAAATATTAAGACCAACCATGCGCATTACGCACCTTAATCATGGTTGCTAAAATATCATTCCATGTTTTTTGTTGTAACATCACTTCATTGCTAAACATACAACCATCCCAACAGATATGCTTGAATGCTTTGGTTAATTCACCTTTTTCATCACGAAGCCAGAAACCTGCATCTTCTGCTACAGATAATTTACCATTGGGATCTGTGGCTTGACAGTGTCTACCCGTTTTGTCATGACTTCCTGTTCCGTGAACAGTCCCATCATTTTGAGCCACGTGGAAATCGATAGTCCATGGACGTAATGCCGCCGTAATTTTACGAAGAGCATCTTTCAAAACTTCACGGTCAGACCAATCATAACCTTCAGGTAAAATACGGTCTTCTGGGGAGTTATATCCCATGGTGTATAATAAAGTATGCGACATATCAGCCTGAAAACCAATGTTTTTACGATCAACAGCCTCCAAAGTAGCCACCATATGACGCCATGAATGCATACCACCCCAACAGATTTCACCTTCAGCCGCTAAACGCTCACCGTAGTCGGCCGCTACATCACAAGCACGTTGGAAAGTCTCCACAATCTTTTTTGAATTTCCTACTGGATCCTTAGCCCAATCAGAAACCCCACTAGCCGAGTCAATACGCACGATGCCATTCGGACGAATACCCATTTCACGTAAGGTTTGGCCAATTTCACAAGATTTTTTGACCATATCCACGAAGGTATCTTGGTCAGCTTTAGAACCAATAGCCGGACCTCCCCAAATGGGAGCCACCAAACTACCAATCTCTAAACCATGTGCTGCTACTTTGTCGGCTAATCTCTTAGCTCCTTCTTTACCCGAGTTAATGTCAAAATGAGGATCAAATAAACCCACATCAACTCCATCAAATTTTACACCATCCACTTCAGCAGCAGCTGTCATTTCAAGCATTTGATCTAAGGAAATAACTGGTTCTGAATCAGGACCTTTTCCCACAATACCCGGCCAAGTGGCATTGTGTAATTTTGGATACTTATTTATTTGTGTCATTTGTTCAAACGGTTTTATCGATTACAATTTTAAATCAGGATTATTTGGACCGAAGTGCTTCAACATCACGATTGGGTCAGTAGAAGAATGGTTAGTAATCACCACTCCTTCTTGCGCCGCCTTCTCCGTCACAAAAAACTCATCATTGGTCAACTGACCGTAGCGAATCATAGCTGGGGTTTCAATGTCCCAAACACCCATTTTACCATGTCCTTGCATCATAATTAAGCCATAGGCAGCGGCATCTTTAATGGTGACAGTTTGACCTGGGAAGATAGTTAATTCTTTGGCAGAAAATGCCTCAGAACGATAGCATACCCACTTCTCAGAATAACCTTCTTTTGCCATTTCAGCCTCATCCTTCACCGGAATTGGAGCCATAAAACGAGTTTCCAATAAATTAGGGTTGGTATTTAATTCCCAATCAATCACTTCCATTAATTGGTCATAATTACCAATCTGATCCTTCGGAGTACCATTCCATAATAATTCTTCTGGAATGATAGCTTCATTTACTAAGGATTGATACATAGCAAATACGTCAGAAGCTTTTTGTGGCTCATAAGTACAAAGGCTACCTGGTGCATGCAACATCCCTGGAGGAACATCCCATCCAGTTCCAGGAATCAATGGAAATGCTTGAGAGAACATGGTGATTTTATTATCACCTTTGGTGAAATTCTGTAAACACTCTTTGATTTGCTCCTTAGTAGTACCTGGAGCGATACCAAAGAACGTATAAGGAAAATCGCCTCCGTGGTTATTTAATTGAGGCGGAAAATAATAAGCTTCAGGCTTACCCAATTGACCAATTTTCGCCGCGTGTTCGTCGTTATGGTGAATATGGTGTGGCAATGGTCCCATGTTATCAAAAAACTTGGAATACATAGGCCAAGATTTGTACTCATTCCATATACGATCCCCAATAATTTGAGCACCTAATTCTTCAATCACATCCTTTAATAGGATTTGCTCCTCTTTGCCACCATCTGTATAAACTACGGCACTCAAGCCTTCGTTTTCCCCAGTCAATGGACCATTTTTAGCAGGGGTTGTAGATGATAACCAACGCTCATCAATTCCACCTCTTACTCCACCGAGTACATAATAATCATCTGGATGCAATTTAATACGTCGACCTGGTACGCAAAATGATCTAGGTACCCAGGTAGGTGCTAAACGCAATATACCCTTTCCTTGTTCTAGGGCTTTTTCTGCTTTATTTTTCATAAGAATAGGCAATCTTTATAGTATAAATTTAGTTAATTTCTCTGATTGTTTTTGTTGATCCAAAACTTCTAATGTTACGGAAAAACGTTTACTTGCCCTCGGTGCTAAAAAGATTAATGAACCATCCTCTCTAGCCGCTTTTTGTCCAATGGGTGGATGCGTTCCAGGTTCAATTCCCGTTACATACTCATCTTTTCCCCAATGTTGCCAATTCGTTAATTGAGGTAATTCTCTTTTATCGTAGGACATCTTTACTCCTAATCCTAGCTTCTCATTGTATAAACCACAAGCTACCTGATGTTGAGCATCCGTTGCGGCATCAATGAAAGCCACTTCCTCTCCTCCACCTGAATGAATATCCAAAGGTGCTGGACAAGTTTTGTAGTCGTTGCTTTCCTTAAAAATAAGCGGCTCTTGAATTCCTTCAAAACGATATTTCCATTTTCCTGGAGCAATGATTCGAGTTCCCTCATCCACTAAAGGCCATCCAAAATTGAAATGATATAATATCATCAAAGGAGCTTCCATATTGCCCTCATTGATGACTTCATCCTCAATTTTTAAAAATGCTTCGCCTAGTCTGCCTGATATGGTTCTTTTTAACGTCAAGCAAGGACCAAAAATCACATGCTGACGAACTATGCCCGAAATACTCATATCTAATTTTCCAGCATGAATATCTGGTTGTACGATGGAAGTAATCTCAGCCATTTGATTGCTGATTTTTCCATGGATCCCCCGACTACCATATTCATCTTGTTCTGGTCCACCCACATGGTCTAAACCACAGGTGGTCATCAATCCACCTCCAAATGTGCGTAACCAGTGCAGCCCCTGGTCAGACAGGGGCTGTGGACTGGTAATGCCAGCATGGGAAATCCATGCTAAACTTTTTTCTTGGTAAAAAGCCTCGGCAATATCCATGCCTCGGTCTAGGACTATTTTGTAGCGAAATCCCGCTCCCGTATCCATCCAAGCAATTCGAACGCCTCTACCTGCACCATTATCAAGAGTGGAGGTTTCTATGCCTCCGAGTTGCTTGTGATTGGATATTTTATCTTTCCAAGGATACGTCATTTTTCTTAAATTATTTAGCCGCAGGTTTAGCAAACATTGCATTCGCCTCGCTACCGCCTGACATCAAATAAGCCATCAAATCTTTCAATTCTTCTGGGTTCAAGCTATTCACCAAACCAGCTAGCATTGGAGAAACACCCGAGTATTTCACGGAAGTTACATTTTTCTTCAATACTTTTTCAATTTGATCTGGAGCATATGGATTTTGAGATACATAAAATGCTACCTTATCTTGGTTAGTGATACGTCCTACTACAGAAGTTCCGTTTCTTAACATCAATTGAGAGGCGGCATATTGATCTGAAACCGTCTTGTTGGGCTCAATGATAGCTTCCAAGATATCTTTCTTAGAGAAACGAGTTCCTAAGTTAGTTAAATCTGGACCAATGTTTCCGCCTCCATCAGCACCTACGGCATGACAGTTTCTACAAGTAGTAGCCGCGAACATCGATTTACCATTTTGGAAATCACGGTTAGTTAATGGTGCATCTAATAAAGCTAATGCCTCATCCACTTTCCAGTTTCTACCTGGACCTTTAGGTGCATTTACTTTTACTAAATCATTACCACTAGATGTCAATAAATCAGCTCCAGACATTTTATCGTACTTAGCACGCTGATTTTCTGGCACATTTTTCAAGGCCAACTTACGAGCACGATCAATGAAACCGATATAACTACGTCCACCTTGGTACTCAAATCCTTTACGGAACCAAGTGAAATAACGATCATATAATTCTGGAGTCCAGTTATTCTTAGCAGCACTTAACATGGTAGCTAAATACGTTTGCTGGGCTGGTGGAATTTTCTCCAACATACGAGCGATATCTGTACCATATTGAGGGTTACGCATAATTAAATCCGCTGAAGAAGTAGCTGTTTCTGCGCGGTAAGCTGCCACAGAAGCAGTATCCTTAGTTTCTAACAATTTTAAGGTACGTGGAATGATGTTCGGTGCTTCCAAAGTAACCAAGATACGGCTCAAAGAACGAGTTAAGTTCATTTGTTTAGCTGGATACATCGCATCAAACTTAGCCACAATTGCAGCGGATTGAGCAGCATCTGGCATTCCATTACGTAAGATATTTAACTCAAATGCACGAATGTAATCAATCTGCAATGCCTCATTGAATCCTTTGTTATCAATCTTCAATAAAGCTGCATTGATCGCATTTTTATTCTCTGGCTTATCCATACGGATTAATCCAATCAAAGCATTGATAGCTGCCACTGGATCTTTCTCATTTAAAGCCTTATCCTTCCAAGAATCCGCAGGATTGTGCTCCAAAGCAATACGAGCCGCATAACGAATGAAACGATCTGGGCTATTCAAATGTGGCCAAACAGTAGCAACTGCCGCTGGGTTTGGACCATTGTGGAATACCTCCAATTTACGACGTAATTCATTCAATGGATTGATTTGAGAAACTACTGGTTTGGTGTTAGCTTCTTCCGGACCAGCATAATATACACGGTACAAATCAGACTCTAAACGACGACCACCGATTAAGAAATACAATGCACCATCTGGACCAATTTGACCATCCGTTAAAGGAAGTGGAATACCAGACAAGAACTCTTCACGCTCAGCTGTATAAGATGAACCTTGTGGTTTCAATTTAATCAAGTGAGCAATACCGAAAGTCCAGTCAAAAGCCAATAATGATTTCTTGTATTTAGCAGGGAACTTAGCATCACGTAAAGACAATAAACTGGTTGGGGAACCTTGACCAATATTCAATACTGGAGGTAAGTTGTCTGGTAAAGAAGGTGACCATTTACTATTACCTGTTCTCCATCCATGCTCAGAACCAGAAGTCACGTGGTTGATACGGGTTGGACGGTACCAAGGTAAACCAAAATCCCACTCCATATCTGCATCATAAGCAAATAAATCACCTACTTCATTGAAAGCAATATCAAAAGCATTTCTGTAACCAGCACTTACTAATTCCCATTTCTTTCCATCTGGATCGATATTAACAACATATCCACCTGGAGCATAACGATCGTTCGCATGTCCTCTTGGGTCTTTAATCAATGGGAATAAGTTATCCTCATGCCAGTTCTTTGGCAAACGATAAGCATCCATTGGAGGAACGTCCGTATGGTTACCATTGATTAAATAAATGGATTTCTTATCTGGAGATAAAATAATCGAGTGTGGACCATGCTCTCCCTCTCCTTTGAATTCTTTCATCAAAGTGATTTTGTCGAAATGATCATCACCATCTAAGTCCTGAATGCGATATAAACCACTACCACGGGGTGCATATGAAGGCGCAAAATTAGGATTACGATTAGGATTTGCAGCAGGAGGGTTTGCTGGAGCTACACGAGCATTCACCATCACATATAAACTATTGAAGGCATAAAGCAAACCGTGCGCATTTCCAATGCCTAAAGTATCTGCTCCTTTTCCAAATTTCAATTTCTCAATTTTCGGAGTATTGTCTTTGGAACCAATGGCTGGGATAGTCAATCTGAATAGTCCACCGTATTGATCAGAGGCAATCATTCTACCTTTGTCATCAAAACACATAGCTACCCAAGATCCCATTTTGGCATCGGATGGACTAAATAAATGTTCAACTTTAAATCCAGGCTGCAAACGAATTTTATCCGTTTTTGGATTTCCCCCCTCAGTGAGGGCAGGTTGCACTTTGTGGAGTGAATTGTAGCCAAAACTGCCTAGGGCAATCATGGCGGCAAACACCAATCCAAATTTAACTAGAGGTCTCATTTTCATATAATTAGCATTGTTTATTTAAGAATTTTTAATCGAACGTTTTTATATTCCACCTTCATTGGTGGACCTACGTGTACTTGCATGCCTAACCAGCCAGATGATTTACCATTCACCTTGTCTAAGTCAGTAACATCACTCATCAAAATACCATTCACGTAATGTAATAAGTGGTTTCCTTTAGCTACAATGTGAATTTCATTCCAATCTTCTGAATGAATTTTGGTTTTTAATGAATCCGTATGACCTAAAGAACCTTTTACCTGACGAGCAGTCCAGTTATTTCTCTGAGAATATGTCTTCAAATTATTTTTCAATTCAGGATCAGTTTGCTCATTAATTACAGAAATTTCTCCACGGTAGGCCAAGGTTGTACGCGCACGCTCCTCATAGTTTTGTCCCGTGTAACGATTATTGCCATCAATATCAGCTTGATATCCTTTCAATGCAAATGGCAAATCGGGAAGTAACTCCTCCGAACGATAATTAACACCAGTATTACCCGTTTTAGTAATTTTAACATCAGCTTTAAATTCAAAATCAGCCGGTTGACCACCTCTCCAGATTAAAAAGTGATTTCTCTTCAAAGAAGTTTCTGGGGTAATTTCACCCACGATACTTCCATTTTCCACACGCCAGTAAGCAGGATCTCCCTCCCATCCTTTCAGCGACTTACCGTCAAAAATTTGTTTGAACCCTTTTTCATTAGGCTTGCTCTGAGGCCCCTCCGAGGAATTGCGAAACGCAAAAAATGGTAGCATCAGCCCAACAAGGCCCAGATACAGTAATTGTTTTTTCATAGGTAATATAGATTTATGTAAAAATTAGTGAAAAAATTATCAATTATATAATGTTTTATATGGTTTTAGGCCTTTTTCTTCTTGTAATGAAAAAAGACAAAAACTCCTTTCTTATTAGAAATAACAATATCTTTTAGCCCATCACGATTCATATCTTCGATAACTATGTGAATACCAGCACCTGAGTCCTCGTCAATGTCATGGCTAATCCAGGTTGGATTTTTACCTGGCTTAAATTCATACCAACGAAGGAGCGCTTTTTCAAATTCTCCAGGATCCTTTCCATTGTGTGCCATAAACCTTTTTCCTACCACAAAATCTGGATGCTTGTCACCATTGAAATCGGCCATGGCCATGGCATGTGTTTGAGAAAGATCTTTTTGAATGACTTGAGTTTCTACTCCAAGTGTACTACGCTTATGCCACCAGATACCATAATCATGAGCAGAGGAATTGAGCAGGTCAACTAGTCCATCGCCATCCAAATCCAAGACCATGATGTGTGCGCTATCAAATTTTAAAGGCAAAGGATGAAATGTCCATTCATTGGCCATCACATCGGCAGGACACTCCCACCATCCTTCTTTGAAAATGATATCTTTTCTACCATCTCCATTCATATCTCCATGCCCTAAGCCATGAGTGTATTTATGTGTTCCCAAGCTAGGATTCGATGAAATCAAATGGACTTTCCAAGTGCTATCTTGTTTAGCTTTGGGAGCTTCTAACCAAATCATTTGTTTAGATTTGGAATCATTGCCAATAATATCTTTTAGTCCATCACCATTAACATCTTCAAATAATGGTGATTCATTTCCAATAGAGGCATATAAAAAATGTCTTTTCCAAAGTAAAGGCTTGTTTTTGGGATTCTCAAACCAATAAACTGCCTCACCTGGCAATCCTACTTTAATTAAATCTACCCATCCGTCATGATTAACATCTTGGGCAAAGTTTAAAAATGAATTACTATAACCCTCATCCACTTTAAATACGTGATCTTTGGGGAATGCTTTCAACGATTTATCGTATCGAATATCATCATCACTGATGACATGCTTGGTCCATTTAGGTGCTTCAAACCAATAAGCGCCAGCCAAGACATCTTTCTTTCCATCATGATTCACGTCCCCTACACATACTCCTTCAGAAAGAAAGGTAGAACTGAGTACTACTTTCGTAAATTCTGGAACATGCACTGATGCATTAGCTTGCCCAAAAAACAGACAAGAAATAACCAAGGCTTTAGGAAGAATGGACAGGTTTTTCATGAGTAGAGGAGAAAAAAATAGCTGCCCTGCTAATCTAGGACAGCTATTTATAAACATATTAATTACTTAATATTTGGATTTAAAGCTGCTTCATCGGCAGGCATTGGATAGTACTTCTCAATAACCGTAAAAGAGTTACTACGAAGCGTATATCCTTTTTGATAATAATAAGCAAATGGATTTGCCTTTATTTCAGCACCATAAGCAGTAATCACTTGCTTATAGGTATCTGTACGAACTAAGTCATGCCAACGCTTGTTTTCAAAGGCTAATTCTACACGACGCTCTTTCATCAAAGCAGTACGGAAATCAGCTTGAGTAGTAGCTTCTGTATTTGGTAAACCAGCACGCTTACGGATCATATTCATATAAGTAGCTGCTTCAGCCGTTTTTCCTTGCTCATTCAAAGCCTCCGCTAAGAATAATATTACTTCAGCATAACGATATACAGGCCAATTCATACCATGGTTTCCATTCAATGAATGAGGCTTCATGTACTTCTTAATGATAGGATATGTTTTACCTTCCCACAAAGTAGTTGAGCAAGTAATATATCCGATTGAAGCATCCTTGCGCAAATCTCCTGGCTCATATGCCGCGATAATATTAGGTGTAGGAGCGTTATTACCCTCACCAGTTTGCGGTTGTGGATTAGAGGTACCAGATAAAGTTTTCAACTCATCTGCCGTCATTGGACGAGGCAAGAAGTTGTACATAAATGTACCATTGTATCCATTTGAACCTTCTTGAAACTGAACTTCAAACACGCTTTCAGCATTATTCTTATTTCCTGTTGAAGTTGAGAAAACATTGTTATAATCTGGAATCAATGAATAGTTCCCTTCTGCAATTACCTCTTTACAAAGTTTCTCGGCAGCAGCCCACTCTTTTTTGATAATATGCAAATTCGCTAACAAGGTTTTCGCAGCACCAGAAGTTGCTCTACCTGGCTCCTGAGTCGACTTTGGCTTCAACGAAGCAATAGCTCCAGTTAAATCATCGATGATGATTTTCTCTAAATCTGCCGCAGTACCCAACTTGGCAGCAGCCTCTTCTCTAGTAGTAATAGGAGTCAAATGCAAAGGTCCCTTATTGAAATATCTGTATATCTCAAAATAAGCAAATGCTCTTAAAAATTGTGCCTGCCCTTTTAAATTAGCTTTAGCTGCAGCATCAAAATCCGCTTTATCAATTAAAGCAAGTACCTGGTTGGCACGTGCAATAATCAAATAATCTTGACGATACTGATTCAATACGTGAGTATTTGTTGTCAAACCATTCGATACTGGAATGGAGAAATCTGCCAAGTCCTCTTGTTGCTCGGTTGCTCCAAATGCTGTATTTCTGTAATAGTACGTATTATCAGAATGCATTTCAGACAATAACCATGAACGATCATTATAAATGGTTCTCAATGGAACATAACATGCATTGACAGCTTGCTCAAAATCCGCTTGGGTTTTAAAGAAGGTCACCGAACTTAAATTGGTTTCAGGAGCGATTTCCAAGAAACTCTCTGAGCAGCCCGTCAAACCCAGGGCTAGCATACAGCTTAATATGATTTTATTTTTCATTTTGTCTATCTAAATATATGATATGAATATCGTCGTCCTAATTAAAAGTTAAAGTTCGCACCAATTGTAAAAGTACGCGGAACAGGATAGTTAGATAAATCCACACCTGGGCTCAAGTTACCTCCATCACCCTGACCGTTTCCTTGAGCAGATGTTTCAGGATTTGGTCCTCCCCAATAATTGGTGAAAACATAGGCTTGTTGACATGAAGCATAAACACGAAGCGACTTATACACTTTAGAAGGTTTGGTGAATGTATAACCCAAGGTGATGTTACGGATAGTGAAATAAGAAGCATCAGCTACGAAACGACTATTCATCCAGTCACGCTCAATACCAGTTACGTTACCACCACCTACGGTTGTTCCGTACATACCTAAACCTGGGTTTGCCTCTGAACGGAAACGATATTTAGCTCCATCCACCATGTTAAATACACCGTCTAAGTTAGCTGTCGAATAAATGTGACGTACTAACAATTGGTTTCCATAAGAACCAGATCCAATGATGTTGAAATCCCAGTTTTTATAAGTTACATTATTGGTAATACCATAAACGAAATCAGGGAATGGATTACCCATTATCGTTCTGTCATCATTGTTTCCACCATAGTCAATAATACCATTTCCATTCAAGTCCTTAATCTTAATACTTCCAACGGTTGAACGACCAGGTACTTGCGGATTATTAGCTAAATCAGCAGCATTTTTGTAAACACCATCCGCAATTACACCATAAAACTGTCCAAATGGCTGACCTACTTTGGTGATATGGAATGTTCCATACACACGATCAATACCTGGAGCTAAAGCCACTACTACGTTACGGTTGAAGGAAATATTCGCATTGGTAGTCCATTTCACAGCACCTGTTGTATTTTTTGTATTTACAGCAAATTCATGTCCCCAGAACTTAATCTCACCAATATTATCATTAAAGTTACCAAAACCAGATGCCTGAGCAATTTGTACAGAATACAATAAGTTTGTGGTATTTTTCAAATAATAATCGTAAGTAAAGTTTACACGATCATTCCAAAGGTTCAAATCTAATCCTAAATCAAATTGACGAGTTTTTTCCCATCCTAAATTAGGGTTAGCTAATGAACTTACCGAAGCACCAGGAGCGACTGTGTTTCCGAATACACCGTTAACTGTGTTGTTGATCAAGGCATAGTGTGTGTAGTTACCGATATTATTATTACCAATTTCTCCTAAACTAGCACGGATTTTCATGAATGAAACTGCTGGAATGTCTTGCATGAATGCTTCATCAGACACAACCCAACCCGCACCAATTGATGGAAATATACCCCAACGGTTGTTAGCTCCGAAACGAGAGGAACCATCACTTCGAATTGCTGCATTTAATAGATACTTACCTTTATAGTTGTAGTTTAAGCGCGCTAAATAAGAAATCAATCCCCACTCTTGTACTCCTGAAACAGTAGCACCACGGTTGATATTGATACCACCTTGAATTGTTGGAAGACGATCATCCGCATAAGTATCTGCTTGAATTTGGCTAGATTCTTGACGGAAATACTGACTTGTATAACCTCCTAAAATTTCAAACTTATGATCTTCTAATAAAGTCTTGGTATAAGTAACTGTATTTTCATTCAACCAGGACAAGTTTTCAATATTTTGACGAATAGAAACTGCTGTTGTAGGAATAGCTACGTTAATCGCTGATGTTGCTGTCGATGGATTGAAAAAGAAGAATTTCGTTCTTAAAATCTCACCGTTCATACTAGATTTGAATTTCAAACCTTTGATTGGTTCAAACTCAATATATGCGTTAGTCAATAAGTTAGTTGTCGTAGTTTCATTAATTAACTCTTGCGCAGATCTAACCCAGTTAGGATACGCAAAGATGTTACCTGTACTGGCAGGGAAACGATTGAATTTAGTTAATGTCTTTCCATCAGCTTCATAAATTGGCATGATTGGCCAAGTATGCAATGCGTTGAACAAAATACCAGTTCCACGGTCTCCGTCTGTTCTAGGTGTATTATCGTATGTCAACTGTGGAGCCACATTGAAACCGATAGTAACTTTATCAGAAATATCATAAGCAGAGTTTAAACGCAATGAATAACGCTTATAATCGGTATTTAAAACTACACCCTTTTGATCCAAGATACCCGCCACCAAAGAAGTTCTAGATTTTTCTTTGTTGGAGGTAATGGACAAGTTATAACTGGTAATAGGAGCATTCTTTTGAATTAACGCATCATACCAATCATTGTTCTTTCCCTCATACTGAGAAGGATTTTGGAATTCTACAGGCACTGGTTGTTTCGCATCTTCGTAAGACTCTTTTTTAAATTGAGCAAATTCAACTGCATCCATCATATCAACACGACCTTTCATCGGAACTTGTTGAATACCTGTGTACACATTAAAGCTTACATTAGTACCGCTTCCTTTTCCTTTCTTAGTAGTAATCAAAACCACACCATTGGCAGCACGAGATCCATATAATGAAGTAGAAGCCGCATCTTTCAATACAGAGATATCTTCAATTTCATCTGGATTCATAGCACCAATGGTACCCGTGATAGGGAAACCATCTACTACGTACAATGGATCAGAACCAGCCGAAACTGACAATTGACCACGAATACGTACGTTCATACCTTTACCAGGCTGACCCGTAGTTTGGTTAATTTGGACACCGGCTAATTGACCTTGTAATTTTTGACCGATTTGAGTTACAGGTAAATCTTTCAATTCCTTATAACCAATAGTTTGTACAGCACCCGTGATTTCTTTCTTCACCTGGCTACCGTAACCCACTACTACGATCTCGTTCAAAGTTTTGTTATCTGCAGCTAAAGTTACATTCAAAGTCTTTTGACCTGTGTAAACTACATCCTTAGAAATAAAACCTACCGAACTAAAACGCAATGTTTCATTATTTTTCACATCGATGGCGAAATTACCCGATCCATCAGTGGATGCACCACGAGTGGTTCCTACAATCGTAACTGCAGCACCAATCAAAGGCTCCCCGTCGGAACCACTTACTTTACCTCGTAGATTCTGGGCCTGGGCCATTGCTACCGAGGACAAAAAGAAAATCAGTGCTAGAAGCATGCCTCCAGCCCGATTCCCCATTCGTAGGTCGTAAAATTTGTTTTTCATAGAGAAAAAATTAAAGGTTAAAAAATGTGTGATTTGGATTAATTCAGAAGCTGAGTTTTAAAGCAACGTAATTAATAACTGTCGAAATTTAGAATATAGCACTACCCTAACCGTCCTTATCTATCCTTATGAAAAAAATAAAAAATTTCTAGATTTCATCAAAAAAGTCCTATTTCATGTATTTAATGGTATTTAAAATCGCTTTAAATAGTACTTTAAGCACATAATTTTGAAAATTTCCTGCTTGGCTATTTTAAAGCGGGACTGTCCTGATGCCTACTGGGAAATTTGTTCTCAAATTCCGAATTCTAGAAAAAAAGAGAGAAATTTAAATCTTATATTTATTGATCTATTTTCCTAAAATGATTCATCGACGCCAATTCCTTCAATCCACTTCCCTAGCCTTATTAGCACCATCTTTCCTATCCAACAATGCTTCCGTAGTGGCACCTGCCATTTCGCCCATAAGTACAGAAGAAAGAATGCAACGCATCGCCAAAGCACAAAGCTTATTGAAAAAAAATCATATTCGAGCCCTAATTTTAGATGCGGGTACGGGTATGGAATATTTTACGGGTGTTAAATGGTATCCTAGTGAAAGATCATTGTTGGCCATCATTCCTGATTCAGGAGAACTTAGCTTCATTTGTCCTGCTTTTGAAGAAGATAGGTTCCGAGAGAATAATTTATTAAGTAAAAATATTCGAATATGGGAAGAACACGAAAACCCATTCGCCCTTACAATTCAACTTTTAAGAGACCTAGGAATACGTTCTGGAAAATTAGGGATTGAGGAGAGAACTCGTTTCTTTATTTTCGATGGACTTAGAAAAGCAGGACCATCCTTTAATTTAGTCAGTGGTGACCCCATTAGCATTCCATGCCGAATGATTAAATCGCCAGCTGAAATAGCTTTGATGCAAAGAGCCACCGATATCACGGTGGAAGCCATCAAAGCCGGAATATCCGTTTTGGCAGAAGGTATGACACCTGCCGAAGTATCTGCCAAAATTGCCCAAGTGCACCGTAGCCAAGGCGCCATGCATGATTTTGCCTTGGTTAACATGGGTGTAGCAAGTTCATTCCCGCATGGAAGTTCCAAAAATCAAGTGTTGAAATCAGGCGACATCGTTCTTTTAGATGTAGGCTGTGTAGTGGCTGGATATAGTTCAGACATCACTCGTACCATTGTGTTTGGTAAAGCAAGCGACAAACAGAAAAAAATCTGGGATTTAGAAAAAAAATCTCAAGCAGCAGGATTTCAAGCGGCTCAATTGGGTCGGACCTGTGAGTCAGTGGATTTTGCCTCCAGAAAGGTTTTGGAAGATGCCGGCTTTGGGCCAGGATATCGACTTCCTGGACTTCCCCACCGAACTGGTCATGGCATAGGGATGAATGGACATGAATGGGGAAATATGGTGAAGGGTAACAAGGAACCCCTTCAAGAGGGCATGTGCTTTAGCATTGAACCGACCATCGCCATACCGGGAGAATTCGGTATACGACTAGAAGATTGCGTCTACATGACAGCTAATGGTCCTCGCTGGTTTTCTCAACCTAGCCCATCCATTGATCAGCCATTTCAATAATTAAACAATCTTCTAATTACTAAAAAAACACATTAATTTGGCTCAGGGTTTAGATTTGACAACTTTTAAAAAGTTGTCAAATCTAAACCTAAAAACCTAAATCAAAACTAAACTTAAACTTAAGTTAAACCCAAGCCAGCAAATCCACATTCAACTTCTTGATAATTGGAATCAATAAACTGATAAAAAGCTAAATCATACTTTTTCTGAGGGTAACACAAGTAGGCACATCATGCTCATAATGAGATACATACAGCAATGTAAATGCGTCATGAGAAGCCATATAATCCAACACATTTTTTACGTGCCTTACCTGCTCCTCGTCCAAACCCTGACAAGGTTCATCCAGAATTAATAAAGGAGGATTTTTCACTAATGCCCTTGTCAATAAAACTAAGCGCTGCTCCCCTGTCGATATTTGTTGAAAATTCCTTTCCGATAAATGGGACAATCCCATGATTTCCAACCAGCTATCTACCCTACCACTTTGATCTACACTCATTCTCTTACCTAGCCCCATGATATCAAACAGCCCAGAAGAAACTACTTCTCTAACTGATCCAGATGCCCTAAAATAGACATGTAATTCCGGACTCACATAGCCTATTCTCTTTTTAATATCCCAAATACTTTCTCCAGTTCCCCGTCGCCTATCAAACAATACCAGATTTTGAGCATAAGCCTGAGGGTTATCTGCAGAGATTAAACTTAACATAGTAGATTTCCCAGCGCCATTGGGGCCATAAATCAAATATTTATCTTGATGTTTCACCTCCCAATTGAAATCAGACAAAATTACTTTATCACCATACTTCACCTGCACATTTTTCATCTGTATAGCCCATTCAAATGCGGGAAATGATTCTTTGCTAGCGATTAAACCTTTCAACTTTTCTTTCCAATCCTCTTGGCTCCGGCTGAACTTATTGGATTGACGATTTCGATATTCCGATATATAACCCTTCCAAACTGATTTGCCCCCTTCTAAAACCATCACATGACTGATGGAATCGGGTAATTCCATTGCGGAACTAATTAAAATGAAATGAATACCCAAAGATGCTAAATGATTCAAACATCGATTCAAAATTTCCCTTCCTGACACATCCAAGCCCAAAAACGGATTATCCAAAATCAACCAATCAGGATGTCGCAAAAGAGCCTTAACTAATTGTAATCGCTTATTTTCACCATTGGACAATTGTATTAATGGTTTTTGCACTAATGAATCTAAATGAAAAACCTCTAACCACTTGGCCATTTCCTCAGGGTTTTCGTCTGCCAGCTCTTCCAAAATAGTATAGGCATCAGCTGAATCCTGAGAATTAAAACGCTGCTGCAAATAAAAATCATTCACATTGCTTCGATTCTTAAATCGATGCTGCTGCTCTATCCAATAAACATGATGAGTAGATTTACTTGCTTTGAAAAATACGGCTGTACCTTTTCGAAATAATCTGCCCGTTAAAGCCTTTGCCAAAGTCGTTTTGCCGGAACCCATAGGGCCAATAATAGCCCAATTTTGCCCTTCCAATATCTGAAAAGAAATATCGTCCAACACCTGAGCACTTCCATAAGAAGCACTCAAATGCTGCACGTCGGCTATTATTTCTGGCATATTATAATCTTTCCTCTTTGATCTTGTCTACCACCGATGGATCCAATAGTGTGGACGTATCTCCTAGATTATTGATATCTCCCTCGGCAATTTTGCGCAAAATTCGACGCATGATTTTTCCCGAACGAGTTTTAGGTAGACCTGTCACAAATTGTATTTTATCAGGTCTGGCAATAGCCCCAATGATTTGACTCACCGTAGCAGCTATATCTTTACGCGTCAAAGCAGGATCTTTGGGAGTCGATGCCATGATAACATAAGCATAAATTCCCTGCCCCTTAATATCATGTGGATAACCAACAACCGCCGACTCAATCACATCCGTGAACATATTAATGGCATTTTCTACCTCAGCAGTACCAATTCGATGACCAGATATATTCATCACATCATCTACACGACCCGTAATTCGATAATACCCATCCGCATCCCGCATACATCCATCACCAGTGAAATAAAGATTTTCATAGGTCGCAAAATAGTTGGTTCGGCATCGCTCATGGTCACCATAGGTAGTTCTTAAAATGCCAGGCCATGGAAACTTGATGCACAAATTACCTGATACTCCATTACCCCTGATTTCATCACCTTTTTCATCCACCAAAATCGGTTGAACTCCTGGTAATGGAAGCGTCGCATAACATGGTTTAGTAGGAGTTATATGTGCCAAAGGCGAAATCAAAATACCTCCTGTTTCTGTTTGCCACCAAGTATCCACAATAGGGCATTTTCCCTTACCAATATGCTCATTATACCAATTCCAAGCCTCCTCATTAATAGGCTCCCCTACCGAACCGAGCACTCGTAAACTGCTCAAATTCTTGTCTTTCACATAATCCAACCCAAATTGCATTAAGGAACGAATGGCCGTAGGTGCCGTATACAAAATATTCACTTGATGCTTATCTACAATATCCCAAAAACGACCTGCATCGGGAAAAGTAGGTATTCCCTCAAAAATCAAGCTAGTGGCACCTTGGATCAATGGGCCGTATACAATGTAAGAATGCCCTGTAATCCAACCGATATCTGCCGTACAGAAATACATTTCTCCTGGACGATATTGGAAAATATTTTGAAAGGTGTAGGCCGTAAATACCATATAGCCTCCACATGTATGAACCACTCCCTTGGGTTTACCCGTTGAACCCGAGGTATATAAAATAAATAATGGGTCTTCTGCCTCCATCTCCTCAGCCGGACAATCCGTCAAGCCTAAACTTCTCATACGATCCATTTCTGATGCCCAAAACACATCTCTTCCCTTAATCATACTGACAGCTGATTTGGAGCGCTCCAATACAATAACCTTTTTAACACAAGGACAGGTCAATATAGCCTCATCCATGATGTGCTTTAAAAATATCTCCTTATTTCCACGATGGGTACCGTCAGCAGTAACCACCAAGGAACACTGAGCATCTTGAATTCGGTCAGCAATGGATTGAGCAGAAAAACCACCAAAAACTACGGAGTGAATAGCTCCAATACGCGCACAGGCTAAGACCGCAATGGCCAATTCAGGCACCATGGGCATGTATAAACAAATCCTGTCGCCTTTTTTCGCACCATTTTGTTTTAATACATTGGCAAATGTGCAAACCTCTCGATGCAATTCTCGATAAGTATATGTTCTGTTAGCTTCCTCTGGATCATTGGATTCCCAAACAATGGCTGCCTGGTCGGCTTTGTCTACCAAATGACGATCCAAACAGTTTTCTGTAATATTTAACGTGGCGCCTTGATACCAGGCTATTTTGGGGTCCTTAAAATTCCAATCCAGAACCTTATCCCATTTTTTCTTCCAAACAAAATTCTCAGCTATATCACCCCAAAACCCTTCTGGGTTTTCCACGCTGTATTGGTAGGCTTGTTGGTATTCTTCAAAATCATCTACTTGTAGTTTCATGCGGATATTGTTTTAATCTATAATTCATATTCATTTTGTAAGGCATATATTCCAAACACACACATCCCTCCCGTAATAATGGGAGCCAATATAAAGGTATAAATAATGGCAGGTACCAAGCTTTCCATATCGCCTTTAGTAAACAAAGGAATAGCTTGTTCCACAATCAAAAAATAGGCTGCAGCTACTCCTAAAAGTATCCAAATAGCCCCAGCAAAACGTCGAATGTAATTCATACTAATCGTTGATCTCACGATCTTTTCCATTAATGTATAATAAACCAATCACAAAACAGACTCCCCCAATAATGATGGGATACCATAAACCCTCTAAATAGGGCTTGCTATAAGGTAATACTTGGCCAGCCGCTTGGGCCAACTCATTGGCAGAATTTGCTTTAGCCGCCAAATAGGTTGCCACTGCTGGTAATAAACCCCCAAAAATTCCATTACCAATATGGTAAGGTAATGACATAGATGTATAACGAATGGCCGTTGGGAACATTTCAACTAAAAATGCGGCAATAGGACCATAAACCATGGTAACGTATAGCACTTGTATAAACACCATTAATACCAACCAAATAAATGACTGCTGGCCTACATGAACCGTCTTTTTTATTAGCGGTTTTTCCTTTTGAATGGATGGAATATGCGAAACTTTTTCTGTTGTCTCTTCCAATAACTGCGAACCATCCGTATAACTGTAAATCGTCCTTGTTACCTTATTTAGTGTGACGCTACCATCTATCATGTGGTAATCTGTCCTAATTTGCCTAGAATTAGGCTTCTCCGTTTTTAATTTTACATCTGCCTGTTCATACATCGCCTGATAAATAGGACGATAAGTAAGTATGGCAATCAGCATACCGGTCAACATGATTCCTTTTCTACCTATTTTATCTGAAAGCCAACCAAAGAAAATAAAGAATCCCGTTCCAGCTGCCAATGCCAAGGCTATAATGTAATTACTCTGCTCAAACTCAATATTGGCTACTTTTTGAAGAAATGACAAGGCATAAAACTGTCCCGTATACCAAACTACCCCTTGACCCATCGTCGCACCAAATAAGGCTAATAAAACATATTTAAAATTGAGTTTCTTCCCGAAGGATTCCTTCAAGGGATTTGCCACTATTTTACCCTCGCTTTTCGCTTGTGCGAACAAGGGCGACTCCTCCATATTTTTCCTAATAAAATAGGAAATACCTACCATTACAATCGAAATTAAAAAAGGAATACGCCAGCCCCAATCATTGAAGGCCTCCAAGCTCATGGACTTCTTGGTGGCTAAAATAACCAATAAAGAAATAAACAATCCTAGCGAAGCCGTGGTCTGAATCCAGGCCGTCCTCAATCCTCTTTTATTGGGTTCAGCATGTTCAGCCACATAGGTAGCAGCTCCTCCGTATTCCCCACCCAACGCTAAACCTTGCAATAAACGCAATGTCAAGACCAAGATGGGCGCCAAAAATCCGATACTGGAATAAGAGGGAATCAAACCAATGGCAAAGGTGGAAAAACCCATAATCAAGAGCGTCACCAAAAAAGTGTATTTCCTACCCAATAAATCACCCAAACGACCAAAAAACAAGGCACCAAAGGGCCTTACCACGAATCCTGCCGCAAAGGTGGCAAGTGTAGATAAAAAGGCAGCCGTAGGATTGTCAGAAGGGAAAAACTTGGTGGCTATGACTACAGATAAACTTCCGAAAATGTAAAAATCGTACCACTCTATTAATGTACCCACCGACGAGGCGGCGATGACTTTGCGCAACTTCTTTTCATCGAAAGCCTCGCTGGATAAATTTGATGACATAGTTGTTTTGATAGGTTTCTTCATGTGCTTTCTTATACTCAACCAGCTCCCAATTGACACAGGGGTCTAAATTACTGATAATTTCACTATTTTTAGAAATCTTTAAACAATAAGAATGATAAAATTTTAGAATAATCCTGACTCAGACATGAAAAAACTATTAACCCTCATTTATCTCATTGGGGTCATTTGCCTCAGCATGGGACAAAATTTGGCTCAAAATCTTACAAGAAGTAATCCTGAGGCCGAAGGTATTTCTTCAGCAGCTATTCAGGAGTTCATTCAATCCTTCGATGCTAAAAAACATGAATTACATTCAGTCATGATTATAAGACATGGAAAAGTGATTGCCGAGGGATGGTGGAAACCCTATGCGGCTAATTTGAAGCATAGCATGTATTCCGTTTCCAAAAGCTGGACCTCTACGGCCATTGGCTTTGCTGTGGCTGAAAAAAAACTACAAGTCAGTGACAAAGTCATTTCATTTTTCCCAGAACACTCTGATTTAGCTAATAAGCCTTATTTGGCCGATTTGACCGTCCAACACCTCTTGACCATGTCCGTTGGTCATGAAGTAGAGCCACTTCGGGCTGTGGTTGCTACCCAAAATGATTGGGTAAGAGGCTTTTTATCCGCGCCCATCGCTTATCAGCCAGGTAGTAAGTTCTTGTACAATACCTTAGCGACTTACATGCTTTCTGCCATCATTCAAAAAGTGACTGGCCAAAAAGTAGTCGATTATCTCACTCCTCGATTATTTAAACCACTGGGAATACAAGGCGTAGATTGGGAAGTAGACCCCAAAGGAATTAATACGGGTGGCTGGGGTATCCGAGTAAAAACAGAAGATATGGCCAAACTGGGGCAGCTATATCTTCAACAAGGAAAATGGAACGGCCAACAAATCCTTCCGGCTTCGTGGATTAATGAAGCTACTCAAAAACACATCGATCAGGATCCTAACGCTAGCGCAGAAAAAAAGGCCAATTCAGATTGGCTTCAAGGATATGGCTATCAATTTTGGCGTTGTAGAAACGGAGCATTTCGGGCTGATGGAGCTTATGGACAATACATTGTGGTCATGCCGGAACAAGATGCCGTAGTAGTCATTACCTCAGAATCTCATGAATTGCAGGACGATTTAAACATGGTCTGGAAATATTTATTACCCGCATTTCAGAACAAAGCCATTAGCCCTAACCCACAAGCTTCTATTTCCTTGAAAAATTATTTGAGCAGACTAACCTTACCTGCCCCCGTACAAGAAAGCAACTATCAAGCTAGCACTTGGTCTAAGCATAAGGCTAGCTTAGATAAAAATGCGCTTAATTTGTCAGAAATAGGATTCCAAAGGAAGGGAGATCAATTGAATTTAGTTTTGGTCGACCAACAACAAAAAACGCATCAGATTCCCGCTGGACATGGCAAATGGGTAATGACTAGCACGGATTTGCCTGGCCCCTACTTATTAAGAGCAGCCAAAGCCAATTTGGAGGGCCAATCTCCCTTTAAAGTAGCCTCTAGTTACCGATGGCTAGCCAATAATACTTTGGAAATAACTTTGCGATTTTATGAAAGTCCACACCATTGGATTTGGACGGCCCATTGGGAAAATGGTCAGCTACAGATGGAAATCAAAAACTCCTTTGATCGACTAAACACCATCAAAGTAAGCGGTAATGTAAAACTTTAACCCATCTAATCCCCTACTCGTCGCAAAATAGAGAATGCCGTATAAGAATATTAAAAACTTTTTCTAACATTGTACAATTGCACGCTTGTGCAATATTCAGATTACATTTAAATCAAAAATCTATGTCAACTCATTTACCTCAAAACACATCTCGTCGTCAGTTTTTACTTTCGGGATCGTTGGCCACTATGGGCTTATTCCTCGCAGGAAAAGCAAATGCTTCTTCCTTATTGTTAGCTGCCAAGCCAAATTCTAAATTTGCTGGTGTACAAATTGGAGCCATTACATATTCCTACCGTAGTTTACCTGGAAGTATTGAGCAAATCTTACAATATTGTATTGATAGTAATATTTCTGCCATAGAATTAATGGGAGATGCCGCTGAGGACTATGCAGGCAAACCTAAAAATCCAAATCCAAGACCCATGGGTCCTCCTGCTCCAGGTGCGCAACGTGCACCCATGACGGATGAACAAAGAGCTAAAATGGCCGCCTATCAAAAAGAAGTAGCGGAGTGGCGAGCCAATGCTTCCATGGACAAGTTCAAAGAGGTTAAGCAAATGTTTGATAAGGCTGGCATTAGTATCTATGCATTTAAACCAAATGCATTAGGACCAAACAATACAGATGCAGAGGTGGAATATGCATTAAAAGCTGCCAAAGCTTTAGGAGCGAAATCCGTAACCATAGAATTACCTACTGATCCAGCGCAATCTCAGCGCTTGGGCGATTTAGGAGCTAAGCACAAAGTCTACATTGGCTATCACCTACACACTACTGCTACTGATACAGCTTGGGATGTAGCATTGGCACAGTCGCCATACAATTCCATGAACTTGGATTGCGGTCACTACATCGCGGCAGGTGGAAATAATACTCCTGCTAGCTTGTTGAAGTTGATTGAAGCAAAAGCGGACCGTATCACTTCTATGCACATCAAGGACAGAAAAAACAAGGAAAATGGTGGCCAAAACCAAGTTTGGGGACAAGGCAACACTCCTTTAAAAGAAATCTTAACCTTGATGAAGGAGAAAAAATACAAATTCCCAGCTACCATCGAGTTGGAATATGATATCCCAGCGGGTTCAGATCCCGTAGCAGAGGTGAATAAATGTGTGGCTTATGCTAAAGCTATCTTATTGGGATAAGAAATAGGTAAAAAATTACCTGAAATCATACAAACATAAATGGGTGGAAAAGTTTAGCTTTTTCACCCATTTTTTTGCTGTGAGAAAATATAAATCTTAGATCTCAATTTGTTTTAGCATATCCACCAAATCACTAGCAATCAAGCTAGAATGGGAATTTGCCACGGCATACATATCCCCCGCCAAACCATGATAATAAACCGCTAGGCAAGTAGCAAGCCAAGCAGGGTAACCTTGAGCTGCTAAAGAAGCAATCATTCCAGATAGAACGTCGCCACTTCCTGCCGTAGCCATGCCATCATTCCCAGTACTATTGACGAAATGCCGACCATCCGAAGTAAGTACTTGAGAATTTTTTCCCTTGATGACTAATTGAACAGGATAATTTCCCACAAATTTCCGGGCTTCTTCTAAAGCAGTTTCAGATTGGACAGGTTTACCTACTAATCGACTTAACTCTCCTAAATGCGGGGTTAAGATATGATTTTCGTGTAACAAAGCATACCATTCGGGATGTTTGGACAATAGTGTCAATCCATCCGCATCTATCACCAAGGGACCCTTATAATGTGTTAATAAAAACAACAATGCCTCCGCTGAAGCTTCACTCAAACCAATTCCCGGACCAAAAACAATGGCAGTGTGTTCTTCATGAATAGGCAAACGTTCCAGCAAAGATTTACCCGAATTAATCTCATACATCAATTCAGGATTGGAAGCTAACAAGGGATATACTCCCCCAGGTGGTAGAATAGCAGTCACTAAACCACAACCCGAGCGTAAGGCAGCCCGGGAAGCTAATATACAAGCCCCTATTTTGCCTTCACTTCCTGCCATAACCCAGACATGGCCAAAACTTCTTTTATGGCCATCGGAGGCTCTCCATTTGCGGTGACTTTGCACCCAATCTTCCTGTAAAATCATGACCATTTTATGCTATTTTATCGTAAAAAAATAAAATTTATGCCCAAATTTGCAATTCTAGTGATCGAGGATTACTATTGTAACAAAAGGATACAATAAAGCTTTATACTCACATGAAAAAAATCTTACAACTAGCTGCAGGCTGTCTTTTCAGCCTATCCCTGTTGACTATGCATGCACAAGGCCCCAAAAACTCAAATGGTATTGACGTACAAGTTAAAACCAAAAACGGAACTGTGGAAGGAGAATTGGATACTCGTTCAAAAATCGTAAGTTTTAAAGGCGTTCCCTTTGCGCAGCCTCCAGTAGGAGATTTACGCTGGAAAGCCCCTCAAGACCCCAAACCATGGTCAGGTGTATTACAAGCCAAGCAATTTGGACCTAAAGCAGTCCAAACACCCATCTTTGGCGATATGGGCTTCCGTAGTAATGGTATGAGCGAAGACTGTTTATATCTTAATGTTTGGACACCTAAGCCATCGACTGAGGCAAAACTTCCCGTATTAGTCTATTTTTATGGGGGAGGATTTATGGCAGGCGATGGTTCAGAACCTCGTTACGATGGAGAATCGATGGCTAAAAAGGGCATCGTTTCAGTGACCATCAACTACCGTTTGAATTTGTTCGGGTTTTTCTCTCATCCTGAATTAACCAAGGAATCACCTAATAAGGCATCCGGAAATTATGGGTATATGGATATGGTAGCCGCCTTGAAATGGGTGAAAGCGAATATTGCTCAGTTTGGAGGTGATCCCAATCACGTAACCATCGCAGGAGAATCTGCGGGTTCTATTGCCGTTTCTGCTCAAATGGCCTCTCCATTAGCCAAAGGATTGTTCCAAGGTGCCATTGGAGAAAGTGGTGGTTGGTTAAGTAATACCTTAGCTCCTATGAGCTTAAAAGATTCGGAGAAATTTGGTGAAGAATGGGCTAAAAAAATCGGTGCCAGCTCATTAAAAGAATTAAGAGCAATGTCAACCTATGATTTATACCAAAAAATGGTCGACTCCAAAACACTAAGTTTCCCAGGAAATATTGACGGTTATTTCATGCCAAAAACCGTACGTGAAATTTTTGAAGCAGGAGAGCAATCGCAAGTACCTTTGCTAGTAGGCTGGAACTCAGAAGAAATGAGCTATCGTGCTATTACCAAAGGTAAAACGGTAACACCGGAATTGTATGCCGAAGTAGTTAAAGAACTTTACAAAGACAAAGCCGACCAAATCATGCAATTGTACCCAGGAAAAACGGCTGAGGAAGCTGAGCAATCAGCCACCGATTTGGCTGGTGATAGATTCTTGGGCTTTTCCACTTGGAAATGGTTCGACCTACACCGTAAGCATAGCCAACAACCGGTTTATCGCTACTATTTCGCGCGTCCTAGACCAGATATGGTCCAAAAAGACGTAGAGGCAGCTTTAGCAGGAGGAGTAGTAAAAAGAGATCCGAATGCACCGAAAGCCCCGAAACCAAAAGGTGCCGTTCACTCAGCTGAGATTGAATATGCTTTGGGTAATTTATCCACTAATTTAACCTATGCCTGGACTCCAGAAGATTACAAAGTATCTCAGGTAATGCAAGAGTACTTCGCCAATTTCATCAAAAACTGGAATCCCAATGGAGCTAATTTAGCTAATTGGCCTGCTGCCAAAAATGAAGCTAAACCAGAACTTATGTTGCTAGACGTAGAATCTAAGGTCATTCGCGGAGAAAAAGACGCGCGTTATGAATTTTTAGATCAAGATTCAGGTAAAAAATAAATTGCTTATTTTTACCTAATATAACGTAAACCTATCACATGCAATCCAACATATTTCACACGGCCATACTTTCTTACGGAATGTCTGGCCGTGTTTTTCATGCCCCTTTCCTAGCTACTCATCCAGGATTCCACTTAGATGGATGCTGGGAAAGATCTCAGAAAAACATTCAATCTAGGTATCCAGAGGTTAAAAGCTACGATTCATTGGAGGAAATTTTAGCCAATGATTCTATTGATTTAGTCGTAGTCAACACTCCCATTGCCACGCATTTTGATTATACCTTAAAATGCTTAGAAGCAGGCAAACATGTTTTGGTGGAAAAATGCTTTACCCGAACGGCTGAAGAGGCCATCCTACTGAAAGCAGCGGTGGAAAAAGCAGGGAAACATCTATTCGTCTTCCAAAACCGTAGGTGGGATTCCGATTTTTTAACCGTCAAAAAAATAAAAGAGTCTGGCATTTTGGGAGAATTGGTAGAGGCAGAATTCCACTACGACCGTTTTGATGGTAACCTATCATACAAAGCTCATAAAGAAACGGCCGGTGTTGGCGTGGGGGTAGTCACCGACCTAGGGCCGCATATCATAGACCAAGCCATCACTTTGTTTGGCATGCCAGAGCGAGTATTTGCAGATTTACGTAAAACAAGGAAAAATACGCAGGTAGACGATTATTTTGAAATTCTTTTGTATTATCCTGATTTAAGGGTTCGACTAAAGGCAGGTTATTTTGTGAAATTGCCCGTTCCTTCTTTTCAACTGCACGGTAAACAAGGTAGCTTCTTAAAAACCAGATCTGACAGACAAGAGGCTGATTTACAATTAGCTAAGCTCCCAAATACTCCTCATTGGGGTGAGGATGAGGAAAAAGAATATGGCCAAATTTGGATCGATGGTGAAGAAAGCCCGAGAGCCGTTCCTTCAGAAGCAGGCAATTACATGGCCTTCTTTGAGAATGTGTATCAAACATTACTTGGGAACGAAAAGCCTGCCGTTTCTGTTGAGGATGGTATTCGTAGCATGCGCATCGTGGATGCAGCCTACGAAAGTCACCGTCAACAAGCGATTATTACATTAGGTTAATTTTATGGCAAGCTCTTCCACCACCCAACAATTATTCCAACAATTTGAACCGGAATTGCTGAAAAAAGTACAGCAAGTAGGCGTCATTCGTAAATTCAAAGCGGAAGATTTTTTAATGCAGACGGGCCAACAAATACGCTCAGCCGTGCTGGTCTTGGAAGGTGTCATTAAAGTATTTAGGGAAGATGATGAGGGCAATGAGGTCTTCATGTACAACCTTCACCCAGGAGAGGCCTGCGCCATTTCCATGACCTGCGCTACCAGACAATTATCCAGTCAAATTATGGCAAAAGCCTTGGTGGATTCAGAGGTATTGGTCATTCCTGTAGAACTCATGGATGAATGGGCTTTGAAATATCGCTCTTGGTACCAATTTGTCTTGGAGACCTACCGTTCCCGATTTGAAGAATTACTAGATACGCTGGACCATATTGCCTTCCGTAATTTAGATGAAAGACTTCTTTGGTACCTTAAGCAGCATCAAAAAAGCTTGAAAAGTAATTTTATCAAAGCCTCATTCACTGACATTGCTTTGGAATTAAACTCTTCCAGAGAAGTTATTTCACGCCTCATGAAAAAATTGGCAGAGAAAGGGCACATCAAATTACATAAAAATGAAATTGAGATTCTGAATCTAAAAATGTAGATCCCCGCCCCCCTCCTGTGACGTAAATCACGCCCCTTACGAGATAATCAAGAGAAATTTGTTGGCATAAATCAATCATTTATGCCAAAAGCTTACCCACATATACTGCTATTTTTATTTCTATTCTTTGGGCTCTTCAACAGCTCATTCGCCGAATGGGCATACATTGATTCGAGTCAATTGAAGTCGGTAGGAAAAGCCCTGTTTGGCGGAAAATTGCACCCCAATATCCGCTATTTCTACATGAATACTGATAATTCAGGCGATAATTACGATGCTTATGCCAACGGACTAGGCTGGGGAATATCCTATGAAACGCATCCCTGGAAAGGTATTAGTGCTGGTATTAGTGGCCAATGGATGTATAACTTAGGATCTAGTTCCTTCTCTACTACGCCCCAATCAACCATACTCAACCGCTATGAGATGGGATTATTTGATCTGACAAATCCTAGCTCCTCAGCGGTTTTAGGCCGCTTGGAAAAACTTTACCTCCATTATTCATATCGAAAATCATCGATCAAGCTGGGCCGACAAGTCATCAATACACCTTTTATCAACCCTCAAGACGGAAGATTACGACCTACTGCCGTGTCGGGAATTTGGTTGGATTGGAATCAAATACCCGCAACTAAAATTGAAGCTGGATACTTGCAGGCCATTTCGCCAAGAAGCACCACCCATTGGTACGGTATCGGAGAATCCATAGGCATTTATCCTCAGGGCTTTAATCCTGATGGCAGCAAATCCAATTATCTAGGGAACGTCCCATCACAAGGCATAGGTCTTTTAGGGATTACCTTTAAACAAATAAAACCAGTTCAATTCCAAATTTGGAATATGTATGTAGACCAGGTCATGTATACGTGGATGTTGCAGGCAGATGCCCAATGGGCGGCCAATAAACGTAGCCAGTGGGTTACAGGACTACAATACATGGAACAACATTCTTTGACGAGCCATAATATCAACCCTTCCAAACAGTACATGAATCCCGGAGCGATGTCCAGAACTTGGGGAGCAAAATTAGGTTGGGAAAATAAGCAATGGAAAACATCCTTAAACTTCAATAGGATTACGGGCGAAGGACGGTATTTGATGCCCCGAGAATGGGGTAAAGACCCATTTTACACCTTTATGCCTCGTGAAAGAAATGAAGGATTTGGAGGTGTCAATGCCTATGTAGCTAGAGTCGCTTACCTTTGGCCTAAACTACCCTTAAAAACTCAGATTTCACATGGATTATTTTATTTGCCAGCGGTCAATCAAGTGGCTTTAAATAAATATGCCATGCCCTCCTATGCACAGACCAACATAGATTTGAACTATGAGCCCAAAGGAAAATGGAAAGGTATCTCACTCTCCTTAATTTGGGTCTTAAAAAATGCTATTGATTCTGCTCTAATTGAAGATAAGTATACCATCAACAAGGTCAACATGAAGCAAATTAATTTTGTGATAAATTACACTTGGTAGCTTGCAAAACATTGAAATACAATAAATTAAGCATTTCATTTTAGCTTACCAAATTATCAAGTTAAAGCAATAAGCCCAATCTAAGATTTTTTTGACTTGTGATAAAAATCACGAATTGGAACAAATAAATGCTTGACATTTGTATCATCATAACAGAAAACAACAATATGGAAATTATCGGATACTTAGCCTCTTTGCTGATTGGAATCTCATTAGGACTCATAGGGGGCGGTGGATCTATCTTGACTGTTCCAGTATTAGTATATTTATTCGGCATCAATCCTGTGTTAGCTACGGCCTATTCCCTATTCATTGTGGGAGCGAGTAGTTTAGTTGGTGCATTTCCCAAATACCAACAAGGACTGGTTAACCTAAGGACAGCCATCATTTTTGGTATACCTTCCATCATTTCGGTGTATGCTACTCGTAAATACATTGTTCCATTAATCCCCTCTGAAATTTTAGAATTGGGTGGCTTAGTAGTAACTAAATCCATTTTAATGATGGTCTTGTTTGCTATACTCATGGTAGCAGCCTCCATCTCCATGATTCGAGGTAATTGCGAAAACTGTGGAAAAGAAAATGCTGAAGAGACAGAACCCAAAGAACAATCATTTAATTATCCCATCATTATCCTGGAAGGTCTGGTTGTTGGATTATTGACTGGATTGGTGGGTGCAGGCGGTGGATTCTTGATTATTCCCGCACTAGTAGTCTTATCCAAGTTGCCTATGAAACAGGCGGTAGGAACCTCACTCCTGATTATCGCAATGAAATCATTGATTGGTTTCACGGGCGATTTAGGGCATCAGGTGATCGACTGGCCATTGTTATTAACTATCACAGGTTTGGCCATCGCTGGAATTTTCGTTGGGGATAAATTCAGTAAAAATGTCGACAGCGATAAACTAAAAAGAGGATTTGGATGGTTTGTGCTAGTGATGGGAGTGTATATTCTAATACAGCAATTAGCCTTTCCTTTGAAATAAAGCATAGATACAACACATTAAAAACACCATATTTACAAATTAGAATCAACAAGAAAATGAAAGTAGAACAAATTTATACAGGATGTTTAGCACAAGGTGCTTATTACATTGAGAACAACGGTGAAGCCGCTATCATAGATCCATTGCGTGAAGTAGAGCCATACATTCAGAAAGCAGAACGTAATGGGGCTAAAATCAAGTATGTATTCGAAACACACTTTCATGCGGACTTCGTTTCTGGACACATTGATTTATCTGCTAAAACAGGTGCTCCTATCGTCTACGGACCCAATGCCGCTTGTGCATTTGATTGTATTTCAGCTGAGGATGGTCAAGAATTCCCTTTAGGCGATGCCAAAATTCGGGTGATTCACACGCCTGGCCACACCATGGAAAGTACGTGTTTTCTTTTAATTGATTCAACGGGAAAAGAAACCAGTTTATTCTCAGGTGATACCTTATTCATCGGTGATGTAGGTCGTCCAGATTTAGCACAAAAAGTAAAGGCCGACTTGACGGAGGATATTTTGGCAGGACATCTGTATGATTCACTTCGTAACAAAATCATGCCATTAGCCGATGATATCATCGTATATCCAGCGCACGGGGCAGGTTCTGCTTGTGGTAAAAACATGAGCAAAGAAACTACGGATACTTTGGGCAACCAAAAGAAAACCAATTATGCTTTGAACCCTAACCTAACGAAAGAAGAGTTCAAAAAAGAAGTATTAACAGGTCTAGTGGCTCCTCCATCCTATTTCCCATTGAACGTGTTGATGAATATTCAAGGGTATGACAGCATTGACAAAGTACTAGAAAGAGGTCAGCACGCACTTTCACCGGAAGGATTTGAAGCTGCAGCCAATGAAACAGGGGCCTTGATATTGGATACACGTGATCCACAAAGCTTTACCAAAGGTTTCGTACCTAATTCCATCAATATCGGTATCGATGGGTCATTTGCTCCATGGGTGGGCGCTATGATTCCAGATATCAAGCAAGAAATCTTGTTGATTACAGAGGAAGGCCGTGAAGAAGAGGTTATCACTCGTTTGGCTCGTGTAGGATATGACTTTACCATTGGTTATTTAAAAGGAGGTTTTGCCGCTTGGAAAGCAGCGGGTAAAGAGGTAGATAGCATTGAATCCATTTCGGCTGATGAGGTAGCTGCGCGAGTGGCTGCCGGTGAAGGAGAAATTCTTGATGTACGCAAAAACTCAGAGTATTTGAGCGAGCATGTAATAGAAGCTGAAAATGCTCCTTTGGATTTCATCAATGAGAGTATGTTGAAAATTGACAAGAACAAGACCTACTTTGTACACTGTGCGGGTGGTTATCGTTCTATGATTTTCAACTCCACGCTTAGAGCTCGTGGATACCATAATTTGATTGACGTGAACGGAGGTTTCAAAGCCATCAAAGAATCCAATAAATTTCAAATTACGGACTACGTTTGTCCATCAACACTTTTATAAAAATGAACATGCAAGAATTAATCAATAACCCAAAAACCAGCGTCGTAGATGTACGTGAAGTGGGAGAATATATGCAAGGGCATTACGAAGGAGCCATCAACATCCCTTTGGGTACTATCCCCAATCAAATTGACAAGTTTAAATCCATGGAAGGCCCCATCATTGTGTATTGTCGAAGTGGCAATCGCTCCGGAATGGCTCAAAACATTTTAAAGCAAATGGGTATACCAGAAGTATACAATGGAGGCGGCTTACACGATATGTTGGTCTATTCAGAAAATTAATCTTATGTGGAATACCTTGAAACAACCATGGGATCTCATGCGCATAGCTCGCCTTTTAATGGGCGGCTATGCCATGTATGAGGCCATCAGCACCCAAGAATTATTTTTAGGCCTCTTGGCGGGAATTTTATTGCTCCAAGCGTGGTTTAATTGGGGATGTGGGGCTCAGGGCTGTAATGTTCCCTTCCATCAGAAAAAAATGTCTTCTACTACACCAGAAGAAACAAGCTATGAAGAAGTTCATTCAAAACCATAAATTAAGTATCATCTTCACACTGGCTGGTGCCATGGCAGGATATTTTTACTGGAAAGAAATAGGATGCAGCACAGGTACTTGTCCACTGACTTCCCAACCCTTAAATAGTACCTTGTATTTTGCTTTTTTAGGGTATATTTTTAGTGGATTTTTTAACAACAAAAAACAAACAGTGAATAGAGATTAGTTTATAATTGAAAGAAAAATTAAACACTAATAACTAAAATAAGCTTACCATAAACAACATGATAGAAACAATAACTCAACCTTGGCCATGGTACGTGGCAGGGGCCTTAATCGGCTTAATAGTACCCGCCTTATTACTTTTAGGCAATAAACATTTCGGAATATCTTCCAACTTACGACACATCTGTGCGGCTTGTTTTCCAAGCAATATTCCCTTCTTTACATACGACTGGAAGAAAGAATCTTGGAATTTATTTTTTGTAGGGGGTATCCTGATAGGAGGCTTCTTGTCCGCACAATATTTAGGGTCCAGTGAACCGATACAAGTACATCCAGACTTAGCCAAAGAATTAGCCAGCTATGGAGTAACTGATTTTTCTGGCTTAGTTCCCGTGCAATTATTCTCTTTTGAATCTTTATTCACAGCCAAAGGATTGATCATGATGATTGGAGGCGGATTTTTAGTAGGATTTGGCACTCGTTATGCGGGTGGCTGTACCTCTGGACATGCCATTATGGGTTTGAGTAACCTTCAGTGGCCTTCTTTGGTAGCCACCATCTGCTTCATGATCGGAGGTTTCATCATGGCCAATTTCATTTTACCTTACATTCTTAGCCTTTAATATCCATGGAAAATAAAACAGTAATACATAGCAACCCAGTTGATTTTGAAGTAAGATCATTAGATGCCATGTGCATCAATGAGTCTGAATTAAAGCACCCTTGGTGGTATAATTTCAAATATTTGGCCGTAGGCTTAGTATTTGGAGTGGTGTTTGTCAAAGCGGAGATTATCTCTTGGTTTAGAATTCAGGAGATGTTTCGTTTGCAGAGCTTCCACATGTATGGAGTTATTGGCACTGCCGTAGTAGTTGGAGCCATTTCCGTCTATTTGATCAAGAAGTTTAAAGTGAAAACCATCCACGGCGAGGAAATCACCTTTACCGATAAAAAATTCAATAAGGGACAGATTTATGGTGGATTGATGTTTGGCTTCGGCTGGGCCATCACAGGAGCCTGTCCAGGACCACTCTTTGCTCAATTGGGTACGGGAGTATTATCCATCTCCGTCGTGATTTTAAGTGCCATTGCAGGTACTTGGACCTACGGATATTTACGCGAAAAATTACCCCATTAATAATACTTTGATTTTAGATTGTCGAAAGACCATTACCGAGAGGTGGTGGTCTTTTTTTGTGCACTCCAATCAAACACATTTGGGTTTGGGGAATAAATTAGACAAATCCATTAACTTAAGCTATGAAAAAGCAGTTTTGGAAACACAACCTGTCTAAAATAGTTCCAACAAGCTGATTACTAGTCTTTAATAATTGGCCACCTAAAAACAAATTACAAATCTTGGTATGCTAAAAAAACACCTATCTTTTAATCGGAATTATTGCGGCTTGCTTGCTATTTGTAATTGCCATTAAACAATATCCAGGTGGCTCTATTTTCGACAAAAATGCCCCTGTCTTTGATTGGAAAAATAATTTTATTTCAAATTTATTCGCAGAAAAAGCGATCAATGGGGAACCCATCTAGAATCTGGGCCAATGCTGCCATACTGGTATTTTCCGTCAGTTTAAGCTATTTCTTTATTCAAATATCCAGCCAATTACCTCATCCTGGCTCCCAGAAAATAGTTCGTTACCTAGGCTCCGCTGGTATGTTTTTCAACTTTTTAATTGTAACTCCATACCATGACCCAATGGTCGTAGTCTCCAGCATTTGTTTTTTGATCAGCCTATTTTATCTCACCGTGTATATATTCAAGTTAAAGCAGCATTTATTAAAAATTCTCTGTGTCATCTGCCTGTTGATATTCTACGCTACCCTATTCATTTATGGGGCAGGCCCCCACGAGATTTTACCTCATATGCAAAAACTCACCTTTTTTAGTGTGATTAGCCTAGTGCTTTTCATTCATTACCGTTACAAGGCATAAAAGCCTAATACTAAATTATTTCTTAGTCGATAAATACGGCCCATACTTATGCCTCGTTTCCGAATATGGATCCGCATAGGGACCAAAGGGATGATCAAATGGCTTTTTAGCGATATTCGGCCAATCTTTGCTTACATCCATGCTAGGTCGCGGCATCGAATTGATGTAAGCAGCCACATCCCAAGCTTCCTCATCGCTTAATTGAGGTTTTTCATAAGTGGTACCTAAGGGCATATTGTATTTGACATATCCTGCCAAATTGGAGATCCGAAACAATCCCGCTCCTTGATTATAGCTATGTGCCCCCCAAAGTGGAGGATAGGTATAAGATTTACCTCCTTCGGCTAAGACACCCTCACCGTTCAACTGGTGACAAGATTGACATTTGGCTTCATAAACTTGCTTACCCTGAACTGGATCGGTGGCTCTTTTTAAATATTTCAACTTAAATATACCAGCACCCTTAGGGATAGAATCCTTGGGAACATCTTGCCCTAACCAGGCAATGTAGGCTAAAATTGACCGCATTTCCATACTAGTAGAATCTAATTTCTTCCCATTTAAACTACGTTCAAAACAGTCATTCACGCGCTTCACTTGGTTCTCTATCGTTCCCGAACGCGCTCTGAATTTGGGATAGGTTGACTGAACAGCAAAATAATTATTCCCCCAAGGCTGTGTACCCGCATTCAGATGACAATTCTGACAATTCATTCCATTGGACATAGCTCTCACCGAACCTTTAGGCCCTAAATAATCCGAGGTATGGGCAATCAATTCACGACCGTATTTCACTAATTCCTTTTCTTGATCCGACAAATACATCATCCGCCAGTCGGACGGTGCCGTCCAAACATGAACAAATTTAGGATTGGGTGCTTTCCATAATTTCGTGGAGTCAGTCTCTATGTTACTTATTGAACTCTCAAGAAAATATGGCCCAGCGACCAAATAAAGCATGAAACCTAGTAAAAGGAAGGCTATTCCATATAAAAAACGAATCAAGGTATCAAGGCTATTGGGGCGAGATGATGAGTATTTCATAGGTGGTAATCGATGTATTTGTATTCAAAATTAGCTGCTCCCTGACCGACATAGAGTGACAAATATCACGTCAGACTAATATTGAAAGCCATAATATTACATAGAATTAAAACAAAAACCACATGAGAATTCATCATCAAATCATCATCATTGGTGGAGGAAATGCAGGAATTTCCGTTGCTAGCCAATTGTTACGTAAAGATTCTAGCTTAGATATTGCCTTGATTGATGCTGCAGAAAAGCATTATTATCAGCCTGCTTGGACATTAGTGGGTGGCGGAGAATTTGATATTCAAAAAACCGTTCGCGATGAAGCGTCCGTCATGCCTGATAAAGTACGATGGATTCAAGCCATGGTAACGGAAGTACAAGCTGAAAAAAACAAATTGGAATTAAGTAATGGGCAATCCATTTACTATGATTATCTGGTGGTTAGTCCGGGTATTCAACTGAATTGGTCAGCCATTAAAGGCCTGAAAGAAAGTTTAGGTAAAAATGGGGTTTGCTCCAATTACAGCTTTGAAACGGCTCCGTATACTTGGAAATGTGTACAATCCTTACCCAAGGGTGGAAAAGCCATTTTTACCAACCCTCCTACTCCCGTAAAATGTGGTGGAGCACCTCAAAAGGTCATGTATTTATCATCCGACTATTTCAAAAAGCACCATAAGGGGGCTAAAGTGGAATTTTGGAGCGGAGGAACTCGTGTGTTTGGCGTGGAGAAATACGAAAAAACACTGAAAAAAGTCATTCAACGTTACGGCATTCAAACGCAATTCTTTGTTCGTTTAGATGAAATAGACGGTGCAAGCAAAAAAGCCAAGTTTGTGGGCATTGGAGAATCCAATAAAGATCAGGAATACTGGGTGGAATATGATATGATTCATGTTACCCCTCCGCAATCAGCACCTGATTTTATCCGCAATAGTAGTTTAGCCAATGCAGCTGGCTGGGTAGAGGTGGATAAGCATAGTTTACAGCATACCCGTTTCCCTAATGTATTCTCTTGTGGCGATGCTGCTGGCCTACCCGTTTCAAGAACGGGAGCCGCTATACGTAAACAAGCTCCCGTGTTAGTTGCTAACTTAATCTCTTATATGAAAGGTGAAGAAATGAAAGCATACTACAACGGATATTCCTCCTGCCCTATCGTAACGGGGTATGGCAAATTGATATTAGCAGAATTTGATTACGATAATATTCCCAGAGAAACCTTTCCGTTTGACCAATCCAAAGAACGTTGGTCCATGTATCAACTCAAGACAAAAATATTGCCTTGGCTGTACTGGAATGAAATATTACCGGGTAAAATGTAAAAGAGCTAGGGCCCTCTTTGGAATGCCCCAGCTCTTTGAATATACAGACTAGTTAAGGCTTAATATAGGACCAACCTGCCTCTTGTTTGAGAACTACTTCTGCCACTCCGGAAGGAACAAAGCCCGATTGAGGTAAAATGGTAGCTTTATCTATTTTATTCATTCGGATGGTATTTTCACAAGCCACAAAAGACACACCTTTGGCTGATAATTCAGCAATTTTCGCCTTTTGTGTGGTTTTGGAATCAATTAATAAGCCAATACCTGATCCATGAGCTACCACTTCAATGCTCGTATTAGGTCCAAGTGCCGTTTGAAGATTACCAATATTGCGTATAACACCATGCCAAGCGGTGGTGTCCGAAGTATTAACCTGAATCACAATTTTATGAGCAGGAGATTGAGCAAGAAGTTGCCAGCTGGTCAATAGCACCAAGGCTGTGAACAAGACAAATTTTTTCATAGTAAATATTTTTTTTCTAAAGTAAGCAATCTACACATGAAAGCCATATGGAATGCCCGATATGATTCAAAAGAATATCAATACGGAACAGAACCCAATCAATTTTTCAAAAAAGAACTACTAAAACTACCTCCCGGACGGATTTTAATTCCTGCGGCAGGAGAAGGTCGTGATGCAGTCTTTGCAGCCCAGTTAGGCTGGGAAGTCTATGCCTTTGACAGCAGCGATACCGCTCAAAGCAAAGCGATAAAATTGGCAAGTGAAAAATCGGTGAACCTACATTATGATTGCATCGATGCTCATCAAGTACGATTTCCTTTGGAATCCTTTGATGCCATAGCTCTAGTATTCTTCCATCTACCCCCAGAAGAGCGACAAGCCTTTCATCAACGATGCGTCAAATGGCTTAAGCCAGGTGGCCAATTAATATTAGAAGGATTTCATAAAAAACAATTGGGGTTTAGCTCTGGAGGACCCAAAGATTTGAACATGCTATTTGATCAGGATGAACTAAAGCTAGATTTTCAAGGATTAAACATCCTTAGCCTCAAAGAGAAGAAAAAGATATTGGATGAAGGCCCCTTACATCAAGGCAACGCTATCGTCGTTAACCTACTAGCTACCAATCCTTTATAAACTAAGCAGAGAGAGACTATTGTCACGCACGGCAAAATATCGGTCTCTTATCTTTGTGACATAAAATCAAGATTGTATGTTGGGATTTATTAAAAATTTATTGGGCCTAGGGCCAAAAGTAGATGTTAAAGCACTCATAAAATCGGGTGCTAAAGTAGTGGACGTGCGCACTCCGGCCGAGTATCGACAAGGACATGTAAAAGGTTCAATCAACATCCCTCTTCAGACCATATCAAGCCAATTGAGTAAATTGAAGAAAGAGGATACAATTATCACATGTTGTGCCTCAGGAATGCGAAGCGGCGCAGCTAAAAGGGTATTAAAATCCCATGGTTTTGAAAATGTGCACAATGGGGGAACTTGGATGTCTTTACAATAGTTTAAAAGCAAAAACATTGTCATGAGTAACTTTTCAGAATTATTGAAATCAGAACAACCAGTGTTGGTAGACTTTTCTGCCGAATGGTGTGGTCCATGTAAGCAATTGAAGCCTATTTTAGAGCAAGTAAAGGCCAAAATAGGTGACTCTGCCAAAATCATCAAGGTAGATGTAGATAAAAACCGTAAAACAGCCGAGAAATTTCAGATTAGATCAGTTCCTACCTTAATCTTATTCAAAAATGGTAAATCCGTTTGGAGACAATCAGGTGTTTTACCTGCCAATACTTTGGTAGGAATTATACAACAATACAGCTAAATTAAAGTAGAATTAGGAATGTAGAATTGGGTTAAAAAAGTTAGTTATACTTCTTTCCTAAACAGGCCAAATGCTTTATTCTACATTCTACATACCCAATTCTAACTTCTACATTCCCATGAAATCACTCCTATTCTCCCTATTTATTTCTTTAACTCTGTTTTCCTGTTCCCAACCCGCTGGAAAAGGATTAGAGGATATCAGTGCCAATGATTTTAATCAGGGCATAAAAAGCCAAAGTACTGCTCAAATTTTAGATGTTAGAACACCCGATGAATATGCAGGTGGACATATTGCAGGGGCTATTTCTGCTGATATTAGTTCTGAGGCATTCCAAAAGGCTGCTGAAGCATTAGACAAAACCAAACCGGTATATGTGTACTGTTTATCAGGTGGCAGATCCAGCCAGGCAGCTAAGCAATTAGTTGACATGGGCTTTAGCGACGTGAAAAATTTAGGTGGGGGAATCTTGGCTTGGAATGCGGCCAGCTTACCCTTGTCGATGGAAGCAGGCGCTCTAGCTCCTCAAGCTGGCCTAAGCTTAGCCGCCTTTGAATCTAAAATTAAAGGCAAGAAAAAGGTTATTATTGATTACAATGCTACCTGGTGCGGACCTTGTAAGCAACTTAGTCCCATTTTAGAGGCCTATGTGAAGGATCAAAACGGTGCCGTAGAACTCATTAAAATTGACGTAGATGAGAATCCAGAATTAGCCAAAGCCAAAAACATTGAAGCTATCCCCTACTTAGAATTATACCAGGATGGCAAACTAACTTGGAAAAACGTAGGATTAATCGGACGATCGGAACTAGATAAATTATAAAATTACATCATGGTTAGTCGATCGGAAGATTTCAGATAGACTAACCATGATTTTGTGATTATTTACTAGCAGGCTCAAAACTCAAAGAGACGGAATTCACACAGTAGCGTAAACCTGTTTCCGTAGGGCCATCATCAAAAACATGCCCAAGGTGTCCACCACACTTTCCACAAGTAATTTCGATTCGTCGCATACCCAGTGAATTATCTACTGTTTCTTTGATCACACCCTTCTTTATTTCCTTGTCAAAACTTGGCCAGCCACAATGCGCATCAAATTTTGAATCAGAGGTAAATAAATGAGCTCCACAGCCCCGACAAGTATAAATTCCCTTTTCATTATGCATCAAAAACTTTCCAGTAAAGGGTCTCTCCGTACCTTTTTGACGCAAAATATAATATTCATCGGGGGTTAATCGGGCTTTCCATTCAGCCTCTGACTTAGGTAAATCTTTCATAGGTATATTCGCTTGAGCAGCTTCTTTAGGTCGTTGACCACAAGCTTGAAAACATAAAAAAACAATACAAGAAATAAAGAATGATTTCATAATTCTTTTTTTTATCAAATAACGAGAAAAAAAGGAGATTGTTTTAAAAAAGGAAATGTCCTTTTTTAGATTATAAATGATAAATTTAGTAGTACCAATAAAATTGTAATCAACCACGAGTTCTTAACCAAATGGATCTCATTGATCTCGAAATCAAAATAATTTGTACTTTATAATCTGTAATTTCCATGTGCTATTATACTGACCAGGTAAGCTCCAATAAAGCTCTAGAGAAAAGATTCAAAGCACAAGCTAAATATGATGAAACTATGGCTCAAAAAGGTAAGATTTCGGGATTTACTCGAGCTGCATTACCAGTCATCACACAAGCCAAACCTAGTCTAATTCAATTAATTCCTTGGGGTCTGATTCCTGCTTGGGCCTCTGAACAGCAAGCTCAAGAATTACCCCAACTTACCCTGAATGCCAGATCAGAGAGCCTTTTTGAAAAGGCTTCTTTTGAGCCATCCATGTTGAAACAGCGCTGTCTGGTGCTAGTAGATGGTTTTTATGAATGGCAACAAGTAGGCAAAGAAAAAATAGAATACCTTATTCAGTTGAAGGAAGACGGCCCCTTTGCATTGGCAGGCATATATGCCATCTGGAAAAATCCTAGAAATTTACAGTGGGAACCCTCCTTTTCCATCATTACCACTCCTGCAAATGAATTAATGGAAGAAATACATAATACCAAAAAGAGAATGCCTTTGATTCTTTCGGAAGAACAAGAGAGAAACTGGCTGGCTCCAATTTCCACAGAGGAGATTAAATCCTTTTTTAAGCCATTTAAAAGCTCTGCCATGAAAGCAGAGAAGGTCCATAAAGGAGGAGAACAAACCCAGCTATTTGCCTAATGTTTCAAATCCAATCATTTTCTATTTTTGCTTTAATCTAAGTCCACTGAAATTGTACTTTAAAAATTAGATTCTATGCTTTGCGAAATTCACCCCAAATTACCCATGCGAAATAAATCCATCACTAGGGATTATTACATCCAACAGTTAGGATTTCAAGATATAGGTCGTGAGGACTATGAGGGGTATTTGATGATACAAAAAGATCAAATTCAAATACATTTCTTTGAACATAAAAACTTGATTCCAGAAGAAAATGACGGACAAGTGTATATCCGAACACAGCACATTGAGTCCGTTTACCAAGCCTTTTTAGACAATCAAGTAGCTATTCACCCCAACGGAAAATTAGAGATTAAACCCTGGGGACAGAAAGAATTCGCTTTACTCGATCCAGATAATAATTTATTGACCTTTGGGGAGGCTCTGCCCTGATAAGAATGAATTATGATGTAAAGCCCATTTAAAAGTTTGTATATTAATCGTTCAAAAATATATTTTTCCAATCTACTTATCTTCTTAACTATGAAAAAACTACTATTAGGCCTGTTTTGGGCTATTTCTTTGACAGCACAAGCACAACATAGCTTAGTGAAGGTTTGGGAAAGCGATACGACTCTCGCCATACCTGAATCGGTTTTATATCATGCAGGTGGACTTTATGTTGCCTTGATCAATGGGCAACCATGGGACGTGGATGGCAAAGGAGAGATTGGCAAAATGGATAAAAACGGTAAAATCATAAATGCTACTTGGGTAACAGGACTAAATGCCCCGAAAGGCATGGGTATATGGAAACAAGAATTATATGTGGCCGACGTTTCAGAGGTCGTGGTGATACATACATCAAGTGGTAAAATCATCCGCAAAATACCTGTGGAAGGTGCAACCGGATTAAATGATATTACCGTAGATAAAAATGGCATTGTTTATGTTTCAGACTCCAAACTCGGAAACGTGCACCGCATAGAAAAGGGCAAAGCTAGCCTCTATTTAAGTGATTTGAAGGGCGTGAATGGACTGAAGGCGGTAGACAATGAGTTGTATATGCTGACAGCCAATGTTATTTTCAAAGCAGGTGCTGATAAAAAACTCGTATCTGTAGCCACCACTGAGGTGGGTGGAGATGGAATCGAGCCAGTTGGTCAAGGAGATTTCGTAGTTACTTGTTGGCCAGGTATCATTTACTATATGGACAAGTCAGGTCAATTGACCACCATGCTAGATACTCGAGGTATAAAATACAACTCCGCTGACATCGGTTATAATCCAAAGGATCGCATGGTTTATGTGCCTACATTTTTCAAAAAATCGGTAGTGGCGTATAAACTCAAATAAAAATAGCCGTAGAATCAAAACACCCAGAAGATGTCTTTAACTTTCTTCTGGGTGTTTTTTTATGGCTTAAATGCTGATTTTGAAGTAAAAAATTGCACAAGCTAATTGTTGCACAAAATTTGCAATAATTAATAATGTTGCATAAATTATGCAATTTTTATAATTTTGCATAAAAAACGCAACAATATGCTTCATTCCATCCTCATGGCCGACGTTATCAGTAGCCATAAAAAAGATGCAGCTCAATTACTGGATCAATTTAAGCTAACAGTTAAGGCTATAAATAATCAGTTTGCTGATACCATTATTTCTCCCCTAACCATTACTTTAGGAGATGAATTTCAGGGCATAAGCACTAGCGTATCCTCGGGAGTTTTACTCATTTTGGCCATGGAGGAATTTATCTTAGCCAATGCGTTTGATTTCAAACTGCGCTATATTTTGGCACAAGGACAAATAGAGACGCCCATCAATACAAAAAATGCTCATGAGATGATGGGGGAAGGATTAACCCATGCTAGAAAGCAATTGAATAACTTAAAAAATAAAGAAGCACGATTTTTACTTACCAGCAGTACAGCTGACCATATTATGCTAACAACATTAAATGATTCATTCAAACTATACCAGCACTTTATTGATTCATGGAAAGTAAAGGATTATCCCTTGGTACATCAGTTCTTAATGAATGAAGATTACAAAAAGATTGCCTCTCAATTAAATTTGAATAAATCAACTACTTGGAGAAGAAAAAAAAGCTTGCTGATAGACGAGTATCGAACGAGCAAAAACATCATCCTTAACCTGTGCAAATTGCATGATTTTAGATAAAACAATCGCCTTCTTGCTGCTTTTCTCCACGGGAGAAATATTTTTCAACCTTACTTTAATGAATTACCTAAAAAAATATTTCTCTTCTGATGAACCCCAAGGTACCACGATCCGAGATAAGAAAATTTTCTATCTACCCATGGCTACTTTCAAAGGTATATTGGAGCGATTTATCATCTCAATCTGCTTATTAAATAATATTCTACCTATTTTAACGGTATTTGGAGCATTAAAAATTGGAACGAGACTTTCTTCCAAAGACAATATCATCGCTAATGACTATTTTTTAATTGGCAATTTATGCTCCATTCTTATCTCGGTCACTTACTATTTAATTTTTAGCTTAATATATCCTCCCCATAGTTAAACAGCCACCCATCGTATCACGAATAAAATAACCCTTGTTCCATATATTCCTAAGGGACTTGTTGATTAAGGATTCCCTCCCTACATTCCAAATTCTACATTCCTTCATACCTAGGGTCTGTTTTCCACGGCAATTTACGCATCTGCAAGACCCGCAAAGAGCGGTGACCAAATTCTTCCATCACCTGGCCTTTCATCCAATAAACTCCACTACCCTGAAAAGCATAATTCTTTAAATCGGAAGGAAAATGTACCGTATCAAAAAAAGCTCCTCGCTCATCTAAAAAATAGCCAAAATACATCCGCTCACCCTTCTTTGTCCGAGTAGGTTTCAAGGTTACTAAATAGCCCAAAATATCTCCACGGCCAGCTAATAAACGGGCATCCAAGCTGCAATTAGGCCATTCTGCTAATAAGTCAAAAGGTGAACAAAGCGGAAAACCTAGCAATTCCCACTCATCAAAAGCATCTTCCAAAGGATCATGCACCAGCGTGGGTAAAAGCCCAATCTCCGATCTATCCTCAAACATTTCCAGCGCAACCACTTCCGATACTTTACCCTGAAAACGTGCATGAGCATCCCACATCAAATTCTTTTTACCCATTCCTAGCCGTCGAAATGCCCCCACACGAATTAAAATAATGACCTGATTGAGGCTGATGCTCACCCGATGTACAAAATCATCCCAGGACAAAAATGGTCCCCGACTTCTGGCAGCCAACAAATCATGGATCAATTCTTTTTCCAAACCTTTGACATGTACCCAACCCAAATACAGCACTTGACCATCTAAACGAGTCAAATAATCACTTTCATTGATTTCGGGAGCTTCCACTTGTCCGCCTGCCCGGCGAGCCTCGTGCACATAAAACTCCGTCCGATAAAAACCTCCAAAATTATTAATCACAGCCACCATAAACTCCAAAGGGAAATAAGTCTTCAGGTATAAACTTTGATAGCTCTCCACAGCAAAACTCGCTGAATGTGCCTTGCTGAACGAATAACCACTAAAACTCTCCATTTGTCGCCAAACCTCCTTACTCACCGCCTCCTCATAGCCTTTCTCAGCACAATTCAGAAAAAACTGCTCCCGAATACGTTCAAATTCGCCTCGAGAGCGGTATTTACCCGACATCCCTCGCCGTAATACATCGGCTTCCGCCAAACTCAAACCCGCAAAATAATGCGCCACCTTAATCACATCTTCCTGATATACCATCACCCCGTATGTTTCCCGCATCAATTCTCCCATCAATGGATGAACAGGCTGATAAGCTTCAGGAGCATGGTGCCTTTCAATATAGGCCTTCATCATACCCGAACTAGCCACTCCAGGACGAATGATGGAGCTAGCCGCCACCAAGGTCAAATAATCAGAACACTGTAACTTCTTGATCAACTGACGCATGGCTGGAGATTCTACGTAAAAACAGCCCATCGTTTCATGACTTTCCAGCTGCATCTTGATTCGCTCATCCTTCATAAAATCATGAACCCGATGTATGTCCACATAAACACCTCGGTTTTGACGAATAATATCCACCGCCTCTTTGATATGCCCTAAACCCCTTTGAGATAAAATATCAAACTTCGCAAAACCTATTTCCTCAGCTACATACATGTCAAATTGACAAATCGGGAAACCCTTCGGCATGGGCTCTAAGGCGGTGTATGCAGACAAAGGCTGATCCGAAATCAATATTCCGCCGGCATGTATACTCAGGTAATTGGGAAAATCAATCAATAAACTCCCGTACTTCATAATCCATTGATGAATCTGGGAACTCGACTGCCTTAACTCCGCCGATGGACTGATCCATTCGTCAATTTCCGCCTTGGGCAAACCGAATACCTTAGCCAATTCTCGATAAATAGATCTATCTCGAAAAGTTACATAGGTGGCCAACAGGCATACATATTGCGTACCATAGCGCTTAAAGATATAATCGATGATCTCATTACGCTCATCCCAAGAAAAATCAATATCAAAATCTGGAGGGCTCGTTCGATAAGGATTGATGAAACGCTCAAAATATAAATCCAACTCTATAGGATCTACATCTGTGATGCCTAAACAATAGGCCACGATGGAATTAGCCCCACTACCCCGCCCTACATGAAAATATCCCCTTGATTGAGCATAGCGAATAATATCCCAAGTAATTAGAAAATATGCTTCAAATGCCAATTGAAAAATCACCTGAAGCTCTTTTTTAACACGCTCATTAGCCTCTTTGGTCCGATATGGATAACGATACAAAACCCCTTCATAGGCTAACTTCGCCAATAAAGCTTGATCGTCTTCCCGGCTACTACCAAACAACCGCCGGTTTTTAGGCAACTTAAAATCAAAAGAAAATTCACAGCTCTCCAATATCTTATTGGCTTGCTCCAATAAGCTGGGAAAATCTGCACAGGCTTTTTCCTGCTCCTCAGGACTATAAAGCCGTTCGTCAGCCTGCGCTTGCGCCTCTTGAGGAAGCTTACTCAATAAGGCATTGTGATCAATGGCCCGCAACAAACGATGCATAGAAAAAGTCTGTTTATCCAAAAATGTAACAGGCTGACACCAAACCAAAGAAGACCAATCCTGCTCTTTCCATAGCTTATTTCGATCACTGGCTCGTACTCCCCAACGCTCCTGAGGACCTAGGGTCTTCAACTGCTCTCGACGCGCCAAAGGAAAAATAGTCCATACATCCGCGGAACTAGGAGGCCTCAGTGGCCAAGGCTTCGACTCCAATAAATACTGCGAGGCAAATGCGTTAATCTGAGCCAAACCAGCCGCGTTTTTTGCCAAACAGATATAATAACATGCATTTCCTTGTCGAAACTCCATCCCCACCACGGGTTTGATACCTGCCACCTGACAAGCCTGAAAAAAATCGTATATACCTGATACGCGATGTATATCCGTTAATGCCAAAGCCTTGATACCTCGGGCAGCCGCAGCCGCGACCAAAGCTTCTGGCGAGAGCGTACCATAGCGCAAACTATAATATGAATGACAATTGAGGTACATAGCTACTTCGATTCAGGTAATCTATTCCTACGCTCATGACGGCTCATCAAACCACTAGCTCGCACCACAGAAAATTCCCCATATCGGTTTTTCAATTCATCCAGCGCATGGTAAAGAGGGGCTAAACGAGCGCCCTCATCAAATAAGCTCAATTGCTCTTGCCCCTGCAATAATTTAGAAAAGCGTACCCCAATCAATCGAATCAGCAAACGGCGATCATACAATTTCTCGAACAATTCCAATACGGCAGGAATCAAACGATGGTCACTGGCCGTAGCAGGCAGGGTAACTTGACGAGTATGCGTATCAAAATTAGAATAGCGCAACTTCACCGCAACGCAAGAGGTACATTGGCCTAAATTCCGTAAATCATGGGCGAGCTGCTCCGTTAAAGAGCCTAATATTCGCTTTAATAAAGACACATCCGTACTATCCTGCTCAAAAGTGATTTCTTTGGACAAGGATTTTTGTTCTGAATAAGGCACCACAGGACGTAAATCGATGCCATTGGCTCGCTCCCAAAGCATCACGCCCGACTTCCCAAAACTCCGCTCCAAAACCTTCAAAGGCATTTGACTCAAGGTACCGACATGAACAATACCCATGTTACGCAATGTCTGAGCGGTCACCGCCCCGATCATCGGGATTTTACCAACTGGCATAGGTGCTAAAAAAGCCTTTTCCTGACCAGCCAAGACTTGGTATTGGCCTTGAGGCTTAACATAATTCGTGGCCACTTTGGATACCGTTTTATTGACCGACAAACCAAAAGAAATTTGTAAGCCCGTCTCCTTCTGAATACGATCTCGCAGATCCGTAGCAAAGCGAAAGCTGCCAAAAAAACGCTCCATGCCCGTCATATCTAAATAAAACTCGTCGATGGAAGCCTTCTCTACCAAAGGAGCCCGTTCCATGATCAAGGAAGTTACCGCATCTGAATACTGTCCATAAGCCTCCATATCACCACGTAAGACAATCGCGTCCGGGCAAAGTCGCATCGCTACCCGCATAGGCATGGCCGACCTAACCCCAAAAGCCCTTGTTTCATAACTGCAGGCTGCTACGACCCCTCGGTCTGATAAGCCCCCCACAATCACGGGCTTACCGACCAAAGCACTATCTCGTAGCCGCTCGACAGAGACGAAGAAACTATCTAAGTCCATATGAACAATAGCACGCTCTTGCATAAAATTGATAGATATTTGGGTATTCTGAATACCTTTTGTAATTTAGGAACAAGTATCACTTTATTTTGGATACGAATTTTATTCATTTTACTTTAATAAGCAATATACATGAGCACTTTTTTTAGTCAGAATTTACGATTCTTACGCAGTAAAATGCCTAAGAAAACTTCCCAAGAAAAACTGGCTGAAATTTTACAAATAAAAAAACCTACTTTAGGCTCTTACGAGTCAGGAAGAGCGGAGCCAAAATATGCCGATTTAATCATTTTAGCGAATTTTTTTGGAGTTGAAATCGATGAATTACTCAAGGAAGATCTTTCTAAAAGAATTCCAGGCTTGTCCAATAAACCCAAGCTACGAATTTTAGCTACGACGGTTAATCAGGACAACGAAGAAAATATCGAAATGGTCCCGGTGAAAGCATTGGCTGGTTATACCACCGCCTATGATGACCTCGAATTCATCAAAGAACTACCCACCTTTCAGGTCCCCTTTTTATCCAAAGACCGTAAATACCGCGTATTCCCTATCAAAGGTGATTCGATGTTACCTCTCCAATCAGGCTCACTAGTTTTCGCCGAGTACGTGGAAGATTGGAAAGACATCAAAGACGGCACCATCTGCATTGTGGTGACTCGTGAAGACGGCGTTGTGCTAAAAAAGGTGATCAACCACCTGCAAGAAAAAAATGTCTTAATATTAAAGTCGACCAACAAACTATACGACCCTTACCCGATTTTAGGTACTGAAATTCAAGAAATCTGGAAGTTCGCGGGATACTTCTACAATGAATTCCCCGAAACAAACGAATAAGTCAGGCCTCATTTTTCATTTCATGTATGTCCATTCCTTTTCAAAAAATAGCTGCTAGCCTCGGGCTAAGCGAAAATGCTGTTCGTAAAACCATTGCCCTATTAGAAGAAGGGGCTACGATCCCCTTCATCGCTCGTTATAGAAAAGAGATGACGGGTAGTTTAGATGAAGTTCAAATCCGCGACATAAGGGATGCCATGGAGCTATCCATCGAACTTGAAAAGCGCAGAGAAGCCATTTTAAAATCACTGAAAGAACTGGATAAACTAAGCCCTCAGCTAGAAAAAGCGATCCGAGGGGCTGAAACGTTGGCTAAGCTGGAAGACCTGTATTTGCCCTATAAACCCAAACGCAAAACGCGTGCCATGGCTGCCCGGGAAAAGGGCTTACAGGAATTGGCCCATGCTTTATTTCAACAAAGAAACCTCTCCCCAGAAGACCTTGCTGAGAAATTCTTAGACGAAGAAAAGGGGCTTTCTTCCATAGAGGTAGCTTTAGCGGGTGCCAGGGATATTTTGGCAGAAGAAATGATGGAAAAAGCAGAAGCCCGAGAAGATGCTCGTCAATTATTTGCTCGAAAAACCCAACTCAGTTCGAAAGTCAGTAAAGGCAAACAAGAAGCTGGCATCAAGTACAAAGATTACTTTGATTGGACCGAACCTCTATCTCAAGCTCCATCACACCGCATACTAGCCCTATTTCGTGGTGAAAACGAGGGTATTTTGAGCTTATCTCTAGAAGGGCCTGATGATCAAGTGCTGGAACGCCTGGAACGCCGATTTATCACGGGACGCAATGCCTGTGCTGACCAGGTAGCACTAGCCATTCAGGATGGATATAAACGCCTACTACTTCCTGCCATGGAAACAGAAATGCGTGCCGAAGCAAAGAAAAGAGCCGATGAAGAAGCAATTCGGGTGTTTGCAGAAAATGTCCGTCAATTGCTATTAGCTGCTCCGCTGGGACAAAAACGTATGCTTTCCCTAGACCCAGGTTTCCGTACAGGTTGTAAATTAGTCTACCTAGATGAACAAGGTAATCTCATAGAAAACACCACCATTTACCCACATACAGGCCCTGGACAAGCTCAGGAAGCAGAGCAAATCATACGTTCCTGGGTAAAAAAATATCAAATACAAGCCATTGCGATTGGTAATGGCACGGCAGGTAGAGAGAGTGAAAGTTTTGTAAAAAACCTCCGACTGGAAGGAATCAGCGTCATCATGGTCAATGAAAGTGGAGCCTCCATTTACTCGGCCTCCGAAGTGGCCAGAGAGGAGTTTCCTGATAAAGACATTACGGTGCGTGGAGCGGTTTCCATTGGCCGCCGACTGATGGACCCTTTGGCAGAATTAGTCAAAATAGATCCTAAATCCATCGGTGTGGGTCAGTACCAACATGATGTAGATCAAAAGAAATTGCAAGCCTCCTTGGATGATACCGTCATGTCTTGTGTTAACTCGGTTGGGGTGGAATTGAATACGGCCTCGAAGCAAATTTTGTCCTACATTTCTGGCCTAGGCCCCCAATTGGCACAAAATATTATCGACTATCGTCAGAAAAATGGCCCTTTTCTTCGTCGATCGGATTTAAAGAAAGTTCCACGACTTGGCGAAAAAGCTTTTGAGCAAGCTGCTGCCTTTTTGCGCATCAGAAAATCGGCTAATCCACTCGATGCCAGCGCTGTTCATCCGGAACGTTATCCCATTGTGGAACAAATGGCCAAGGATTTGAAATGCCAAGTAAGTGATTTACTTCAAAATGAAAGCCTCAGAAAGCAAATTCAAATCAACCGGTATGTTAATTCAGAGGTGGGAATCCCAACGCTGACGGATATCATTCAAGAATTAGCCAAACCCGGACGCGACCCGAGAGAACAGTTTGAGGCTTTTGAATTTATGGAAGGAATAAACTCCATCAAGGATTTACGCGTAGGTATGAAATTGGCAGGAATCGTCACGAATATCACCAATTTTGGTGCCTTTGTAGATATAGGAGTACACCAAGATGGACTAGTACATGTGAGTCAATTAGCCGATAAATTTGTCAAAGACCCCAATGAAATTGTCAAAGTACAGCAAAAAGTGATGGTCACCGTTACCGAAGTGGATGAAGCTCGTAAACGAATTGCCCTGAGCATGAAAGCTCGTTAAACTTCTTTATCAGAAAGCTGGACAACATATTGTTAATGAAAAACGTTACAACGCTCAACGCTGTCAAGGTTTTAAACCTTAACAGCGTTAAAAAATGAGCGTTGATTTTTCCTTTGATTAGCTAATTAATGAGCTGTCGCTGCAGCGCCTTTCTTGCAACAAGAAGGCAGCTTTTCGTAGCTCTTGCCATCTGCTACTACCTCATCGGCATCATATCCTACTTCTGCAATGGCTCGCTTAATCGCTGCCACATCAGTTTTTTTAGGATTATACTCCACCAAGATGGTCTTATCCTTGAGATCTAAATCTGACTTACTGATGCCTTTGCTCAAAGCCAAATTCTTCTCAATCCGCTCTTTGCACATCTCACAAATAGCTGAGGTTTTAATTTTTACGGTCTGCTTAGGCCCCGCCCAAGCTAAACCAGGGATAGCCAATAAGGCTGCAAGGATGATCTTTTTCATTAGGCTGCTTTTTTAACTGCTTTTAATTCCATCGTACAGGCTGGACATTTACCTTTTTTGGTATAGGTCTTATTGCCTTCACATTTCATTGGACATTGATATACTTCTTTTTTATCCGTTGAGGTTTTGCTAGCCTCATGCTTATGCTCTTGTTTTTCTTGTGCCATCAAGCCGTATGTTCCCAACATAAGACCTGCCATCATGATTACATTTTTCATTGTTTTTCTGTTTATTGAATTTTATAACGCATTCCTGTGTAAATCATCCTGCCAACAATTGGCCCCCAAACCATGGTCGCATCAAAGCCTCGACTGAAAGGATCCTTGGCAGACATGATGGGGTTTGACTGAGTAAAATTAAAAAGATTTTCAGCTCCTACATACATTTCCCACTTTTTGAATTGGCGGGTAACTTGGGCATATACCGTAGAGAAGGCTGGAGCCGTTAGCGATGGACTTACTCCATCATGCACATGCGCCAAACTCCCATTCGGAATTCTTCTGCTACCATTCCATTGCCATGTTAAATCGTACTTCCATTTTTCATAAGGCGTAGCATAGGCAATATTCACCAAGACCCGATCTTTATTCAAATAGGCTTTTGGCAATCGGCTCAAGGTCCCTTGAACTGTTAAATAATCCGCTTGTACATCCTGATAACGATAGGCGGCTTTTATCTCTAATCGCTTCCATGGACTGTAATTCATTTCTACCTGCCAGCTGTTGGCAAAGGAAACTCCCGGACTGCTGTACATCCTTAGTTCTCCCCCATTTTCCATATCCACCATCCACTGCTTTTCAAATTCGGTCCGAAAAGCATCGATCACCAAACTTCCCTTTCTCGTTCCAATCTGAAAATTCTTAGTTAAAGTCGCCCCAAAATTCCAAGCTTTCTCCATCGGATTCAAATCGCCCAAAAGCACCAATCTTCTTCCATTGGCAAGAAAACCCATATTTTCTGCCAAAGGATTCACTCGACGCCAGCCTTTTCCCGCTGATAAACGTAGAATCAAATCTTCAGCTGCATCCCATTTTAAATGCCATCTAGGAACCCATTGTAATCCTAATTGATTGTGCCAATCTACCCGATTCCCTACCACCATGGTTAATTGATTAGGAACGGTCCACGTATACTCAAAGAAAGCTCCAGGCACAATTTCCGTCCTAGCAAAGGTAGAATCTATATAACGTTCTTGATAAGAATCGTACAAAAAGCTAGCTCCAGCTTTCCAGCTGTGATTCGTATTATCAAAAATAGACTGATAAATCAAATTGGCATAGACACTTTGTTCCCTTCCCAAATAATTCTTGAAGGCAAAATAAGAATCATTCTGGTGCTGTGCACTATTCAAGATAAGGCCCAAACCTTGATACGGTTTGTCAGGAAACAATCTAGCTATCTTTGCAAATGTCTCAAAACGGGAAGTTTTACTACCAAATCCATAAATCAAAAAGCGATTAGAATTCTCTGCATCAAAGTTATTTTGACCTGCCAAACGGTTTTCGTACAAATAGGATGCTCCCCATTGAAGCATCCAGCGATCCGTTGAATACTTCCAGCGATTTAACACATTATACAAATCAAATATTGGCAAATCCATAAATCCATCACCATTTCCATCCAAGCGGGCTGCTTGCTTAGAATAATGAGTAAATAATCCGGTAGATAATTTTTGATTGAACCGATGCGCCCCTTGCTGGTTGATTTCAAAACGCCCCTGGGAATTGCCATAGACGTTTAAAAAATACTTTTCAGACGTATCAGGTTTGGCTAACTCGACATTAATCCCTCCCGTAATGGACTCATATCCATTGACTACCGAACTTTGCCCCTTGGCTAAATCAATGGATTTAATCCATGTACCCGGCAAATAATTTAATCCATAGGTTGTTTTTAAACCCCGAATGGAAGGAATATTTTCCATATTAGTTTGGACATAGGTGCCTGATAAACCCAATAATTGAATCTGTTTCGCTCCTGTAACCGCATCCGCAAAACTTACTGATACCGAGGCATTAGTCTCAAAACTCTCAGATAAATTACAGCAGGCAGCTTTTGCCAGCGTTTTCATCGTAAGAATTTCGGTATGTAAGGTGGACACATTGTCCATATTTCCAGGTGTGGCCACCACACGAACCTCCGTCAACTCTTTATTAGAAGGCTGTAAGTGTACATGCAAAAATTGATTCTTGTCCACAAAAACAGAATCATTTTTAAAACCAGTTGCACTAAATATCATCCAACCCGTTTTACCTTGTACATCCAATGAAAATGCACCTTTGGTATCCGTTAATGTACCTTTTTTGATAGGCTTAAAATACACGGAGGCACCTAGTATATCCTCCATGTTCCCCTGAGCATCTAGGCTCATAACACGTCCCTGGACCACTTGTCCATAAACAGCTGGGCTTATTTCGAGTATCAAGCCGAAAAATAATCCCCAATATAAGATTCGTTGAATTAGCATATGAATACAATATTTGATTAGAAAAATTCAGATAGAATTTTTGTTTGATCAAATATTGTATCGCTGAATAAAGGCCAATCGTTCAGTTAATGGCCGAAAATAAGGAGAGGAATCGAATGTATAGACCTTGGACTCATGAACCAATAAAGGGCTCAATGAATCAAGGCAAAGAACTAAAAATTCTGAATCTGAGGCCAGCACTTCAGCATTTAGCTGAGTCTTCTTTATTTGCTGATCAAAACTGAATTTGACTTGAATATGAGCATACTCGTAACATGCTGCTCGAGAGATACTTGTTTTATCTGAACTTGATGAATTGTTTTTAACTGGCAAAGACCAACTAAACTTCTTTTTGCCCGTTATCAAACAGTCGGAAACTTGATATGACAAGCCAACATGCCCTATTAAAAGCCATGCAGACAAGAACACCAAGAAAAACCGCTTTGCTATGCTTTTCATCAAAATCAATTTGAAACACTCAAATTTACATATTAATTAAATATATTTAGCCTAATGTCTTGTTTTAAAACACCTTACTACATAGCTTTTATCATTTTGCTATTCATTTATCACCCCGTTTGGGGCCAAAATGACAGCTATAGATACCTTATTTTATTCAAAGACAAGACCAATTCACCTTATTCCCTTTCCCAACCGGACAAGTTTCTAAGTGCTCGTTCCATCGAACGCCGAAGAAAATATCAAATTACACTGAAAGAGCAAGACCTACCTGTTAACCCCAAATATTTACAAAACGTTCAAAAAAGTGGTGCCCAAGTTTTATTTCCACTCAAATGGATTAACGGAGCTTTAATCCAACAAAAACCCAAAGATTTAGCTAATACCTTGAGCCAAGAGGGTGTAAAAGGCCTATATTATTCTTATCCCATCGATTCCAGTGGTTCTTTCCAAATAAAGAAAAAAAGCCCTAAACTCCCTGAGCTTCCAGAGGCATATCAAACACTAAGTGATAGCCTGGATTATGGTAATTCGACTACACAAATCTCTCAACTAGGAGTGAACACCATGCATGCCAAAGGATTTCGAGGGGAAGGAATACTTATTACCCTACTGGATGAAGGATTTTTAAATGCGAATAATGCTTCCTTTCTACAAAAAGCTTTCACGGAAAAAAGAATTTTAGCTACACTTACCACAACTCCAGGACTCAAGGATGTATATATTCAGGGATCTCATGGTACCCACGTATTAAGTACCATAGCAGGGTTCTCTCCCGGCAAATTGATGGGTACTGCTTTTCAGGCTCAATTCGCCTTGGCCCAAACTGAGGAAGGTAACACAGAAAAAATAGTAGAAGAAGTTAATTGGCTCCGTGGAGCTGAATGGGCGGATAGTCTAGGAACGGATATCATCAGTTCCTCTTTGGGCTATACCGTTTTTGATCTTAAATTAAGTAATCACAGTTACTCAGATATGAATGGTAAAACCGCTCTCAGCAGTTTGGCCGCAGCTTGGGCGGCACAAAGGGGCATTATTTGCACCATATCTGCGGGTAATGACGGCGCCTCCTCATGGAAATATATTTCTTCTCCTGCCGATGCAGATTCCATATTGGCCGTAGCAGCAGTCGATAAGTCTTTGCTGAGAGCTAGCTTTAGTTCTTGGGGGCCCAGCGCCGATGGAAGAATCAAACCAGATGTGGCTGCCATGGGACAGGCAACGGTGATAGGCACATATTCAGGGACCATCAGTACTTCCAATGGCACTTCTTTTGCCGCTCCGCTGATAGCAGGTTTGGTGGCTGGGACTTTACAAGCTAATCCCAACAAATCCCCTTGGCAAATCATGCAGGCCATCAAACAATCTGGTAATCAAAGCACTAAGCCTGATAATTCTTTAGGTTATGGTGTACCCAATTTTAACCAAATACAAAAATTACTGAATCCCTTATTAGCCATCTCAACAGTAGAAAAAAAACGCATTCAAGTTTATCCCAATGTTATTCAATTGGGAGATCCTGTGCATTTGAAACGAGATACCTTTGAAGAGATCACGGTGGAATTAATTAACAACCTAGGTTCGGTCATCTATACCTTTAGCTGGACAGGCCAACAACAAGATTTTTACCCGCCTCCTCTCGTTTCAGGGAAATATTATTTTAGATTTACAGATAAAATCACTCAAGAGGTGATTCCATTTTACTTTTCAAACTAAACCTTCATGAAAACACGCTTTCTTTCCTTAGATATTTTTCGAGGTATCACCTTGGCTATGATGATCTTAGTAAATACCTCGGGTAACGGTGAATTTACTTATGCCCCCTTGAAACATGCCAATTGGCATGGATTTACACCGACAGACCTGGTATTCCCTTCCTTCTTATTTATGGTGGGTGTGGCCATGCGATTTGCTTTTAAATCATTTCAATTTCAATTGACACCTAGTCTAAGAAATAAAATTATCAAGCGCACATTTCTTCTTTTCCTCATCAATTATATCATTTTTTACTTTCCCTTTCTTGACTTCTCTTGGGAAAATATGCGTTTTTTAAATGTATTGCCCAGGATAGCTTTATCCTATTGTGCTATTTCCTTTATTGTTCTTCAGGTTTCCGAAAAATGGCTCACAGGCATCAATGCGGGTATTTTATTGCTCTATTGGATTATTATGCTACTATTTGGCGACCATGGGGCTGCATTTGACTTGAGCACCAATGCGGTAAGAAAACTGGACCTATTCCTTTTTGGACCTTCGCATCTTTACCATGGTGATGGAATCGCTTTTGATCCAGAAGGTTTGTTGAGTACCTTACCTGCCTTGTCCACTTGTCTTTTCGGTTATCAAGTGAGCCTCTTCTTAGACAAAAGAAAAATAGATGGCAAGGAAGTGACCTTCCCTTTAGTGAGTGCAGGTTTGGGCTTAGTAGTTCTTGCACTCATTTGGGATCTAGCTTTCCCCATCAACAAAAAATTGTGGTCAAGTTCCTTTGTGCTTCTATGTGCCGGCATCGACTTCGTATTGATTGCCCTAATTTATTGTTGGATTGAAATCAAAGAAAAGAAATTGGCTAATACCTTCTTTTTAGTTTTTGGGACAAATTCCATCTTAGCATATGGTATTTCAGAACTTTTGGCCATCCAATTGAACAAATGGCAAATAGCAGAAGGCGATGGACAAACCTCTGCCAGCAATTGGATGTATTGGCATATTTTTGAACCTACGCTAGGAAAATACAATGGGTCGCTAGCCTATGCTATTTGCTTTGTACTTGTTTGCTGGTCTATTTGCTATGTTTTCTATCGAAAAAAATGGTTCTTAAAAGTATAGAACCCAAAGGAATAGCCATAAAAAAAGCTCATTAGAATGCCTAATGAGCTTTTTTATTTTTATGATAGCCACTAACTAAATAACATAGCCGCTCCAAATACCCCCGCACTATCCCCCAATTTAGGCTTAACCACCGGAGTATGCACCTCGCCCGAATTAAAAATATACCTTTTGATTCGTTCATATCCCTCCGTGTATAAGAGGTCAACATTTCCAACCCCACCACCAATCACAATCACATCAGGATCAATAACATTGATCAGCGTAGACATTCCTCGACCAAAATAATCCACTAATCGCTCTACAGTAGCCTCCGCCACCGCATCTTGGGAAGATTGGGCTGCTAGTAATATATCCTTCAATTTCATTTTAGTCCCCGAGTTTTTCTCATAATATCTTTCTAATGCCGTCCCTGAAATAACTGTCTCTACGCAGCCCGACTTACCACAGTAACAAGCTTCTCCCCCCTCTTCTAAAATATTATGCCCCCACTCTCCTCCTATTCCGTGTAATCCTTCGATGATTTTTCCATGAACTACCAATCCTCCACCAACACCTGTTCCCATAATCACTCCAAAAACCACTTCGGCCTTCGGATTCACATCTTGTACTGCCCCCAACAGGGTTTCTGCTAAGGCGAAGCAATTGGCGTCATTAGCTAGCTTAACTTCACAATTCAAGGTATTGGTCAGGTCCGTTGCCAAAGGCTGTCCGTTCAAACATACCGTATTGCAATTTTTCATAGTATTGGTTAATGGATTCAATACCCCAGGCGTGGCAAAACCAATGGCCGTCGGTTTTTCTCCCAAAATACCACTAACCCGGTCTACCAATACTTTAATTTGAGACACAATGTGCTGGTAACCTTTGGTTGATTCCGTATCTATACGTTCTCTCACCACGACCTTGCTCGGGTTTTGCTTATCCAAAACAGCACATTCAATTTTGGTTCCTCCCAAATCAATACCCCATAATAATTCTTGTTTCATCTTTTTTAGGTTTAGCGTCTATTATCATTGTTTTCAAGCATACTCAAATAACTGAAATATCTGGACTCCGCAATATCTCCTTCTTCCAAGGCAGCCCTCACCGCACAGCCAGGCTCCGACAAATGCATGCAATTGTTAAATTTACAACTTCCGAGCATCTCTCGCATCTCCGGAAAGTAATGCGCCAGCTCTTCTTTCTCTATTTCTAAAATCCCCAATTCTTTTATTCCCGGACTGTCAATCAAATAGGTATCAGGCCCAAGTTCCCACATGGTGGCGTAAGTCGTGGTATGAACCCCTTTTTGGGCAAAATCAGACACCTCCTTGGTTTTGATGTGCAGATCTGGGGCCACTACATTGGTTAGGCTAGATTTACCAACACCGGAATGTCCAGACAAAAGGGATACCTTTCCTTGAAATATGGCTTTAAATTCCTCTACCCCCTGGTTTTGAGGAATGGAAGTAAATAAAATTCCGTAGCCTAAAGATTGATATAAGCCCGCCCATTCAAAAACCTGGTCTTGCTCCTCCTCATTCAACAAATCCATTTTGTTGAAAACGATTTGTACAGGTATACGAAATGCCTCTGCAGTCACTAAAAAACGATCTAAAAAACCCAATGATGTCTTGGGCAATTTATAAGTCATAATGAATATAGCTTGATCAATATTGGCGGCTAACAATTGTCCTTGCCCCGTTTTGTGAACCGATTTTCGAATCAAGTAATTTTGACGTGGCAAAATCTCCACGATCAGCACCGTTTGATGTACTTCATCCTCCATTTCAAATATAACCCAATCACCCACAGCAATGGGATTGGAAGTTTGAGGACCTTTTAATTTAAATTTTCCCTTCAATCGACCTGAATAGACTAAACCTTCTTCCGATCGGATTTCATACCAGGAACCCGTGGAGCGAATAATTAATCCTTTTTTTCTAGTTTCAAGCATATTGAATGGTTCTTACATGGTGCATGATGGCTTCCGTGGCTCCCATATTATTGGCAATATAAGCTTGGGATTTTGTTTTTATTTTTTCCCTTCGTAGAGGATTATTCCATAAGTCAACCCAACATTTCTCTAAATCAGCACTCGATGAAATTACCCGAGCTATACCCTCCTCAATCAAAGCACATGCTTCTCTAAATTTAAGATAATTAAGGTTACCAAATGCAATGGCTGGTCCAAATACGGCTGCTTCCAAGGTATTATGTAAGCCTGCCCCAAAAGCTCCACCAATAAAGGCAAAACTTGCTCCTTGGTATAAAGAAGATAAACGACCCATTTCATTGACCAATAAAACTTGGGCATTAGCAAGCGGCGTGGATTTCTCGGAATGTGAATAAATACATGCTAATAGAATTTCCTTCTCCCATTTCGCCAACTCCTCCTCCTTAATTTCATGGGGAACTATGACCCACTTAATGGGTAAAGTCTGCTTATTTATCAAAGGGATAATTCGATCCATATCTGCCTGCCATACAGATCCCAATACAGCAAATGCTTCTCCCTGTAAAAATTCCGTCAACAAATCCCATGAATTAACCTGCCGGGACTGCGCATACACTCGATCAAACCTAGTATCTCCTGCGACCTGAACCGATTGAATTTGGATGCCTTCAAGTAAATCCTTGGAGGCCTGATCTTGAACGAATATCCGGCTAAATTGTCTTAATAAATTCCTGTAAAAGCCTCCGTACCAAGCAAAGAAAACTTGCTTAGGTCGAAATATGGCTGACACCAACAAAGTAGGCACCTGTCGTTGGGCTAATCCGGTTAGATAAAAATGCCAAAATTCATATTTGACAAATATGGCTAATTGGGGCTTGACTAGGTCTAGAAATCTCTGGCTCGATTTTGCGCCATCAAAAGGTAGATAGGATACAAAATCCACACCTGCAAAATTCTTTCTAACTTGATATCCTGAGGGAGAAAAGAAAGTTACCAAAATAAAATGTTCAGGATATTCTAAGCGGTAAGCTTCCATGACAGGTCTTCCTTGTTCAAACTCACCCAGGGAAGCCGTATGAAACCAGACAACCTTTCTTTCTTGAACTGTAAAAACCTTTTCAAGCTGTTGCCAAACATCTTCTTGTCCCTGCACCCAAAGTTTTGCTTTGGGATGGAACTTAGACAATCCTTCAAGGGTTTGACGATACAAAAACAAGGCAAAAGAATACAGCCAAACTCTCAAGTTTTTCTTAAATTTGATGTTGAATCTTTAAAATTACGAAATAAGCAGAAAACCTGCATCATTCTTATGAATTGGAATAACTTAAACGAATTATCGCAAATTGATCAAATCATTGAAGATTCGAAAAAACAGCCCATCGTTGTTTTTAAACATAGTACCCGCTGCTCCATTTCAGCCACCTCGCTGAATCGATTAGAAAGAGCTTGGAATGTAGACAATACTCCAGCATATTTATTAGATTTAATTGCTTTTCGAACAATTTCTAATCAAATTGCTGATACATTTCAGGTGGAGCATCAATCACCGCAGGTTTTGGTCATTGATCAAGGCAAATGCAGTTATCATGCATCGCATTGGGATATCTCCATGGATGAATTGAAACCATATATTAGCCAGTAACATGTTCAAGGCTTTACCTAAGTATATATTGGTTCTAATGCTAACACCCACATTCCTATGGGCGCAACGTAGCGGTACTCCCAGTACCCCTAAAATGACCAATCAAAATACTACAAGAGCTAATAGCAGCACGACACCCGCTACTCAGATCAGTGAAAGAGGTACATGGGCCATAGGTTTAACGACCACCACAAATTCGGGAATTTTTGGTGGACTTAATTTTAGAAAATCCTGGAATAAAAATCCTAATAGACAGCCCATCATAGGTTTAGACCTAGTCAATTTAAAGGATTACCGTGAATTCACCTCTCCCTTTTCATACAACGGCAGAAGCTACACGGAAGGCAAATTGAATAATTTACTCATTGCCAGACCCGAATTTGGTATGCAATGGATGTTATTTAAAAAATCCAGCGAAGGCGGTGCAGCCTTAAAAGGTATATTAGCTACAGGGCCTAGTTTAGGATTTAAAATTCCCTACTACGTGGATGTGTCATATCTAGATCCTAATAGTGGTAGAACAATTATTAAATCTATTCCTTACACGGAGGCCATTAATAGCAGTCCAAGTAGATCTGTCATCATAGGTGAAGGCGGTTATTTTGCAGGAAGTGGCAATGCGAAGCTGGCACCTGGTTGGCATATCAAATCAGGCTTCGATATTGAACTAAACACCATTAAGCATAATTATTTAAGCCTGGAAGTAGGTTTTATCGTGGATGTTTTTCAAAATCCAGTGGAAATACTTAACCAAACTACCCCTAGGGCAGTTTATACGACGGGTTACTTAACTTTCTTCTTTGGAAGAACTTATTGATATATCATGATTGAATTACCGCAAATAAATCCCGTAGCCAATACCCGTAAACCAGATTGGTTACGTGTCAAATTGCCTATTGGGGAAAAATATACTAACGTCAGAAAGATCGTAGACGAATATAAATTGCATACCATCTGCCAGTCGGGAAATTGTCCTAATATGGGAGAATGCTGGGGAGAGGGAACTGCCACCTTTATGATTTTGGGTAATGTCTGCACGCGTTCTTGTACTTTTTGTGCCGTAGCCACAGGTAGACCTCCAGAATATGATGAAGATGAGCCAAGACGTGTGGCCGAGGCAATTCGTTTGATGAAAGTAAAGCATGCCGTGATTACCTCCGTAAATCGTGATGAGCTGAAAGATAAGGGAGCTGAAATTTGGTATCAAACCGTACGTGCAGTCAAAGAAAGTACTCCACAAACTACCATTGAGACCTTAATTCCCGATACAAAAGGAAATTGGGATGCCTTAATCCGAATGATTGAGGCAGGCCAAGAAGTGGTTTCCCATAACATGGAAACAGTCGCTAGGCTTTACCGATACGTTCGTCCACAGGCCAAATATGAGCGCAGTTTAGAGCAAATTCAACGCACGAAAAATTTTGGCAAAAGAACGAAATCAGGCATTATGCTTGGCCTAGGAGAAACGAAAGAAGAAGTATTTCAAGCCATGGATGATTTAGTCGCTCATGGATTAGATGTATTAACCTTGGGTCAATACTTACAACCTACCAAAATGCACCATGAGGTGATCGAGTGGATTCATCCTGATACATTCGCGATGTATAAGGAAGAAGGTTTAAAAAGAGGTTTAGCCTATGTGGAGGCGGGCGCATTGGTGCGTTCCAGCTATCATGCCGAACGCCATATCTAATGCCACATGAGTCTTCTAGCCCCCAGTGATACTTCTTATCGGTACATATTTGCTGGGGGAGGCATGTCTGCCCTTTCCTTGGTTTACTACTTAAGCCAAAGTAAAAGAGCTCAAGAACCCATGTTGATCATAAATCCTTCACTCGAGAAGGCTCAAGATAAAACCTGGTGTTATTGGTCAGATCAAGCGGAAGAATTTGATGGAATAGCGCAAAAAACATGGAAAAAATTATGGTTCCATGGATCTCAAGGAAATAGCATTGCCTTGGACATCCAACCATTTCAATATGTTAAAATCAGGAGTGCAGATTGGTTTCCATATATTAGAAAACACTTAAGCCTGTTTCCTAACATCCACTTTCTAGAGGCGGAAGTAATTCAAATATGCCCAGAGAAAAAAGGAATAAAAGTTATTAGCACGCAAGGAGATTTCTGGGCCAACGATAAAGTTTTTGATTCCTACAGTACTTTCCCTTGTGAAATACAAAACCCTCAACACATCAAGCAGCATTTTTTGGGCTGGGAGGTAGAAAGTCATTTCCCGATTTTTAAAGCAGATGCGGCACACTTATTCGATTTCAGGGTGGCCCACGGCTCCGAATGTGAATTCATGTACCAGCTACCAATCTCCTCTAAAAAATCCTTGTTTGAATATACCTTTTTCTCTGCCGAGGTGAGAGAAGCCAAATTCTATCGAGAAAAAATTAAATCCTATTTACAGGCATATTATGGCCTGGGAGATGAAGACTACCAAATTAAAGAAGAGGAAAAAGGGATTATTCCCATGTGCTTAGATAATCGACCAAGGCAAAGTCTAGCCGATAAAATTATTCGAATTGGTACTTCAGGTGGCTTTATCAAAGCCTCTACGGGATATAGCTTTTTAAGAACACAGCGAATCACTAAAGCCCTAGTCAAGGAACTAGAAAAAGAGTCCTCCAACCAGTCTATCTTGCCGAGCAATTCCTTTAAAAACTGGCTTGACCGAGTATTTTTGCAGGTTTTATTAGAAAAATCTATTCCAGGAAGTAAAGTTTTTGAAGCTTTATTTATGAGGAATAAGGGGAGTAAAATGCTGCGCTTCTTGGATGAAAAAACCAGTATCTGGGAAGATTTAATACTCATGACCACCGTTCCTCGCATGCCATTTATTCGGGCTGTTTACCATTTATTTTTAAGAAAGTAATAGATGACTAATTCTTCCTACTGCACTTGTAGCTATGTAAGATAATTGGTACTTTTGTAAGATTAATCACACTAAATAAACCGTTCCGCCAATGGCATATTTATTTACATCTGAATCGGTATCTGAAGGGCACCCTGATAAAGTAGCCGACCAAATCTCAGATGCTTTAATTGACCACTTCATGGCTTTTGACCCAAAATCGAAAGTCGCTTGTGAAACTCTTGTTACGACAGGTCAAGTTATTTTAGCTGGAGAGGTTAATTCTAATATCTACCTAGACGTACAGTCCATTACTCGTGAGGTAATTCGAAAAATTGGATATACCAAAGCAGAATACATGTTTGAAGCTAATTCATGCGGTATTTTGTCAGCTATTCACGAACAATCAGCAGATATCAATCAAGGTGTAGATCGTGGAAAGCCTGAGGAACAAGGTGCAGGTGACCAAGGAATGATGTTTGGTTATGCGACAAAAGAGACTGAGAATTACATGCCATTGGCTTTAGACTTAGCCCACAAAATCCTCAAAGAACTTTCCGAAATACGTAATCAAGAGAATCCAATCATCCATTATTTGCGTCCAGATGCTAAATCTCAAGTGACGATAGAATACTCAGATGATCATATACCTCAACGCATTGATACTATCGTGGTTTCTACTCAGCACGATGATTTTGATACTGAGCCTAACATGTTAGCCAAAATCAAAAAAGACATCATTGAGATCGTTATTCCTCGTGTAAAAGCTAAATTAAAACCTGAGTTACAGGCTTTATTTACAGATAAAATCACTTACCACATCAACCCAACGGGTAAATTTGTGATTGGTGGACCTCACGGAGATACAGGTTTAACAGGTCGTAAGATTATTGTGGATACTTATGGAGGAAAAGGTGCGCATGGTGGAGGTGCTTTTTCAGGGAAAGATCCATCCAAAGTAGACCGTTCGGCAGCTTATGCTACACGGCATATTGCCAAAAACTTAGTGGCAGCCGGACTTTGTGACCAAGTATTGGTTCAAGTATCCTATGCTATCGGAGTAGCTAAACCTTGTGGTTTATTCATCGATACTTATGGAACTGCTAAGGTTAATTTAACAGATGGAGAAATCGCTAGAAAAGTAGAAGAAATCTTTGATATGCGTCCTTATTTCATTGAACAACGCCTGAAGTTAAGAAATCCAATCTATTCGGAAACTGCGGCTTACGGACATATGGGCCGTAAAAACGAAGTAGTAACTAAGAAATTTGTTGGACCTAATGGTACAAAAAATCTAGAAGTGGAATTATTCACATGGGAGAAATTGGATTATGTAGATGCGGTTAAATCAGCATTCCAATTATAGTCTAAGGCCTTTATATAGCAAAAAAGGGGACGAATGTCCCCTTTTTTGTGTCTTATGGTGAAACAACTATTCTGGTAAATCCAGAGCCGTTTTAGATGCTTTAACTTGATTTAATTTAGCTTTAAAGCGTTTAATTTGCTCAGCAATAGCATTCAATGCTAAATCTAAGGCTTCTTCAAAAGACCTAGCCTTCTCTTTTACGAATAAGACAGCACCAGGTACAGCAATTTTAATTTCAAGTAATTTTTCTTTTACTTTCCCCTCCCCTTGTTCTAATTTAAGAAATACCTCTCCGCTGGTTATTCGATCATAAAAGGTTTCTAATTTGTTCAACTTAGCTTGGATACTCTCGACTAATTTACGATCCGCTGTGAAGTGGATGGCATGAACTTGCACTTTCATAAGCTTGAAATTTAAAGGTGAAATATTGCTTTGGGAATCCAACAAAGCCTACAACATAAAGAACGTTCTAGATTCATGGGAAATGTAGAATATTTTCAAAAAGATGTCAAGCATTTTTAGCAGAATTTTTAGACAAGAAGAAAAGTATTTTGGGGGGCTAAAATGGAACCCAAATAAAATCATTTCATATCCAAATTATTACATCCACTCTACCCGAATCAACCTCATGGAAATCTGTTGCTGCTTAAAAAAATCATGCCAAAAATATTGGATAGCAGACAAATGGTCATTGGGAGATTTAACCTCCACAAAGGCATAGTCTACTCCCTTTTGAATAAATAAATCTGGAAAACCTTTGGCATGAGTACCCAAGTGCTGCCACATATAAGATATCACCTCCTTTAAAGCCGCTCTGGGAATCACTTGCAAGATGCGTTCAATTACATCAAAATCTAATCTTTGCCAATCGACCAAGGGATTCATTTGACCCTGATATTTAGACGCATTTTGCTTTAATAGCCCCATTAATTGATGCTCACTCTCCAGTAATTGCAATAAGTTCTGAAATTCATTTGACAAAGCCATGATAAAGTTTTCTTGGGCATAATGGCTTGGCGCATATTGAAAAGGATGATGAAAACCAGTCCCCTGAGGTCTAAAAATCAATTCCCAAAACCAAAGTCCGAGCAGATTCTTCCAAACCCTATTCTCCGTAAAGGCCGCATAATAACCTTTTGATCTAAAATATTCGGCTACTCCTTCCTCGACATTTTCCTTCCATTCGCTGGAAATGGCTAATTTTTCAGCCTCCTTCAAGCTGGAGGTCACTTGCTTAATTTGCTTTTTAGATTCTTGTTTCAACAGAAAATCCTCAAAAAAATGCCTCTCCTTAGGATTTGCAATCAGTTCCAGCCCCGTGCGAGCCCACATTTTAGCTTCATCCAAGCGTTTCAACTTGGCCAAAAGTCGAACCCTTCGTTCCAGAGATGCTCCAGCTAGGCTTTCTTCATACATTGACAAGGCTGATTCCAATTCACCTTTCCTTTCCAACCAACGTGCCACATGAAACAAGGTTCTTTCAAAACTACCTAAACAAAGTTCTACTAATTCAGGCAGCAAAGGCCACATGTGTGAACGCCAACTATTCAAAATTTTCTCCACCGACTTTTCTTCCTTCGATTTTTCGAAAAACCATTCTCTCCAAATACTGATTCTCCATTTTTGAACTGCTTCCTCTCGGCTAGAAAAATAAGGTACTAAATCTTCCTCCTGGATGTTGATGAATTGCCGGTGTCCTAAATCACGCACCACGAAATCCGTCAAATCGTGATGTCTACTACCAAAAAACAAAAACTGAATAAATTGAAAATACGTAGTACGCAAAGGTCGAATTAATGAAATCCCTAGTTCTTGCAATCGAGAAATAAAATCCCGCTCGGTCAAATTCTCCTGAATATATTGCACCACGACAGGCTTGGAGACTGATTTAGGCAGAGGGTTTTTATCTCCTGGCTTATGTAAAATTTCTAGGCAGATTGACTTGGTTAAATTTCCCAGACAAGAAAAAATGACTTCATTTTCCGATTGTTCAATTTTTTCCAAAAAATTTAAATGCATCAATTCCACAATAACAGCCTCCATGGATTCAATTTCTGGATAATTCAATTGATCTTCCTGAAACCACGTCGATCTTCTGCTAGCTAAGCGTAAATACAAACATTGAGCAAAAAAGGAGGCCGACTCAAAATCACGGATAAAAACCTGTTCATGTTCATCCAAAATATGTGTATAATGCTTGGCCACATAGCGAAGTATGTATTGGAAATAATACCAATAATAGGTGGGCGACAAAGGTACCTGTTGGCTAGTATCCATGGAGTAGGGCTAATCAATTAGTCGAAATTGTACTATTTGACTAAAAATTTCAAAATTTTCAATAGAAAATTAGATTTTTTCAACAATTAATAAAACTTGGGTATATTTGCCTGCCTTATCTGAGGCATACATCTCCACTTACAATTTGAAACAAAAATAGTATGCAAACAGTCGCCAATTTCAATTTCGCTGGTAAAAAAGCTCTGGTTCGTGTTGATTTTAATGTTCCTTTGAACGAAAGGTTCGAAATTACCGACGATACACGTATAAAAGCCACGATACCCACTATTCAGAAAATTCTGAAAGATGGTGGTTCCGTTATTCTCATGTCCCACTTAGGTAGACCGAAAGATGGCCCAACTGAAAAGTATTCATTGAAACATTTGGTTACCCCTCTTTCCATCGTATTTGGAATCAAAGTAAAATTTGCCCCAGATTGTATTGGTGAAGAGGCCGTTAAATTAGCCAGTGATCTACAAGCAGGTGAAATTCTACTTCTTGAAAACCTACGTTTTTACAAAGAAGAAGAAAAAGGCGACGAGGCATTTGCTCAGAAATTAGCCAGCTTAGGAAATGTTTGGGTAAATGATGCATTTGGAACAGCGCACCGTGCACACGCCTCTACGGCTGTTATGGGTAAATTCTTGCAAGACCGAGTAAGTGGATACGTAATGCAAGCAGAAATTGATAATGCTAAAAAAATCTTAGAATATGCCGACAGACCATTTACGGCCATCATGGGTGGTTCTAAGATCTCTGATAAAATATTAATCATTGAGCAATTATTGGATAAGGTAGATAATCTAATCATCGGTGGTGGAATGACTTATACCTTCTCTTTAGCGGAAGGTGGAAAAATTGGTAAATCGATCTCAGAACCTGATAAAGTAGATTTAGCTAAAAGTCTGTTAGAAAAAGCCAAGGCTAAAGGCGTAAAATTGTACATGCCAGTGGATAATGTAGTAGCTGATGATTTCAGTAATTCTGCGAACCAACAAACGGTAAATAGAGGAGAGATTCCTGATGGCTGGGAGGGATTGGACATAGGACCTAAATCCATTGAATTATTCCAGGAGGTTATTGCTAACTCTAAAACTATCCTTTGGAATGGCCCTATGGGAGTATTTGAGTTTCCTAATTTTGCGAAAGGCACCAATGCCATTGCAGATGCCGTAGTGAAAGCCACAGAAGATAATGGAGCATTTTCATTGATTGGAGGAGGAGATTCAGCTTCTGCTATCAATAATGCAGGTTATGGTGACCGTGTAAGCTATGTATCCACTGGTGGAGGAGCTTTGCTAGAATACATGGAAGGTAAAGTATTACCAGGTGTAGCTGCATTGGAAGCTTAAAAAGCCAAAAAATATTAAAAATAGCATGAAAGGCAAGGAATAGTTTCCTTGCCTTTTTGTATTTTAGCTAATTGCCAACTAGCAAACCACATGATTCATCATTCCTCGCCCTCACAACTACGTTCAAGCATTTTAAGTCTAGATAGTCGTCAGATATATTTACCCCAACAAACAGCCTTTTTTGCGGTTAGAGGGGTACACCATGATGGCCATCAATATATAGAGCCCTTGTATCATTTGGGAGTCAGAGAATTCATCGTTGAGAAAGCTGCTTGGTCTGGTATCTTGGCAGAAAAAGCCAAAAAATGGAATACCGCTGATTTTTGGGTGGTAGAGAGTAGTATTGAAAGCCTACAAGACATTGCCCGTATTCATCGCAAATCCTTTTCCATTCCAGTCATTGGAATCACAGGATCCAACGGTAAAACTACATGTAAAGAGTGGCTAGCGACCTTGTTACAAAGTAAATTTTCTGTGATAAAAAGCCCTAAAAGCTTTAACTCACAAATAGGCGTCCCCCTATCGGTTTGGGGAATAAAATCCCAACATCAGTTGGCCATTTTCGAAGCCGGAATATCCAAAGTAGGTGAAATGAAAAAGATTGAAAGAGTTATTCAACCTACGTGGGGAATATTCACCCATTTTGGGGAGGCGCATGGTCAAAATTTTGAATCAGATCAACAAAAACTACAGGAGAAACTGCAATTATTTACACAGGTAGAAAAATTAGTTTATCGAAGAAAAAATGCTCAGCATGACCCTATTAAAGAGGGGATGCAAGCCATAAACCCGCAAGCTGAACTTATTTCATGGAGTACAGAAGATTTACCCCAATCATTATTTGTGTATTGGAAAATTGGAGCGCATGAAACACATATTCGAATCAAAAAACCAGCACAAAGCGAGGCCTTTCTTGACGTTAGAACGGAGCTAACCGATGAAGCCTATCTTGAAAACCTCTGTCATTGCCTCATTATGGCACATGTGGCCGGTTTATCGACAGAAGAGATACAGGAAAGAACAAAATGGGTACGACCTATCTCCATGCGTTTAGAGATTAAAGAAGGCCTCAGAAACAATCAAATCATTGATGATTCTTACAACAATGATTTAGATGGACTTCAATTGGCCTTGCCCCTGCTGAAAAAATATGAACATAAAAAGCGGGTTCTTATCATCAGTGATTTCATAGAAACTGGAATTCCCGCTGTAGAACTATACCCCAAAATAGCCAGCTTGGTCCAATCACAAAAAATAGACCAATTAATTGGCGTTGGAGATCAGCTTACGAAATATCAACAAGCATTTCAATCCATTGAGGTATTTTACCATACAGAAGATTTATTGAACAGTGGAATATTAAATCAATTGAGCGATGCGGTCATATTGCTCAAAGGAGCCCGAAAATTCAATTTTGAACTAATTACACAAGCCCTAGAGACAAAGACCCATTGCACTAAATTAGAAGTCAATTTAGATGCTTTGCAGAGCAACTTAACCTATTATAAGGAAACCATTGGCCAAAACACCAAACTTATGGTTATGGTTAAAGCATTTGCCTATGGTACAGGGGCGATTGAAATAGCTCAAGTATTACAACAACAAGGCATTGATTACTTGACGGTAGCTTATACTGATGAAGGCGTACAATTGCGAAAAAATGGGATTTACAGTCCTATCATGGTGATGAATCCACAAATAGGAGAACTAGATACTTTGAGTAATTACGCACTAGAACCAGAAGTATACTCGATGGCCATGTTAGAGGCCATAGATGAGTATTGTCATGCACACAATAAAAGCATCAAAATACATATCAAATTAGATACCGGTATGAAAAGATTGGGATTTAGTCCCGATCAATGCAAAGAATTAACTCATAAAATAGCAAGTATGCCTCAAGTATGGGTAGCCAGTATATTAAGTCATTTAGTAGCCTCTGAATCCATAAAACATCAAAAATTCACGGAAAAACAAATCCAATTGTTTGATAAAATGACTCAAAAAATCATTCAAACATTGGGATACACTCCTCTTAGGCATATAGCCAACTCAGCAGCCATCAAAAACTACCCGAATTCTAGGTACGAAATGGTCCGTTTGGGTATCAGTTTATATGGAATTTCAGGAAATAAAGAAGAAAAAAAATCACTCGAAAATGTATTGACCTTAAAAACCTATATTTCTCAAATCAAAGAAATTAAGAAAAATGAAACCATCGGCTATGGTAGAAAAGGCAAATTAAAAACAAACGGACGCATAGCTACACTAGCTTTAGGCTATGCAGATGGCTATGCCAGAAGCCTCGGAATGGGCAAAGGATTATTCGAAATTAACGGCTATTTATGTCCAACCGTAGGAGCCATTTGTATGGACATGTGCATGGTAGATATTAGCCATGTACCCCTAGTTAAGGAGGGAGACGAGGCCATTGCCTTTGGCGGAAAAATACAATTAACAGAATTAGCTCATCAAGCTAAAACGATCCCATATGAACTGATGACCAACATCAGTGAAAGAGTTAAAAGAGTCTATGTAAAAAACTAATTTAGCTAGCAAAAGAAAAGGTAAAGGCAAATCTATTTTAATCAAAATTCCATCATACCTCAGAATGTTTTCTGGGGTATTTTTTTTTAAAATACATTTCGAGCAAGTTAACATGTGGCTACTTTTTTACTTCAAATATTCAACTAACCATAAACCCAATCAAGTAAACTTAATAGAACCGAATTATTATATCAACAATATTAATTAGCTAAAAAGCTAATATATTTTGTAATTCAACTAATTATTTAGCAAAATGAATAATTATATTTATCAATACAGCTAATCAATTGTTTGAATGACTAATTATATATTCATATTAGCTTAAATGAGGCTTTTTGGATAATTGAACTAAATACAGTAAATTAGCTAAATAGGTAATTTTTTATGCAAGTTGAGTCTATAGCAAAAGCATTAGGGGATGAATCCAGGAGAAAGATTGTGGAGTTATTAAAAGACGGAGAACTACCTGCAAGTACTATATTTGAGCAATTTAACTATGCCGCTCCTACTATTTCCAGGCACCTTTCTGTATTGAAAGAAGCTGGGATTGTTAATACACGGCGCAATGGTGTGTTCATCTATTATTCTTTGGAAAAGCAAGCCTTGGAAGTAATCTATAATTGGCTCGCTCCCCTGCTGGGCATAGCCGCAGAAAAGCCAAAAGCTACTCCCAAAGAACGAAGCTCAAAACCCAAAGTGAAAGTTGAAACTAATCCCTTTGAAAAATTTCAAAGCGAATTTTAATATTAGAATAATACCATTTAAATGAAACGTTTTGTCATCATTATTCGGGGGCCAGTAGCTGGAATTTCAGGTGAAAATTCCTTGGCCACAGAGGAAGAATTGGAACAAATTAGAACGTGGTTGAAGGGGATAAAATCTAGCTATCAAGACATGTTATATCAAAAGTTTTCGGGTCAACAAGTCCACCTAACTGCCAGTGGAAAATTAGATTCCAAATGGATTAATCAGATTGACGGTGGAGAGATTTCACAGATCGTCACGTTAATTTTACCAGATTGGGAAGAAGCCGAACGCATTGCCTCCAGTTTTCCATTTGTCAACCCATTTTATAGCATTGAACTTAGAGAAATGGCTTAATACACATAAAAAATGCCCTATACATAACATATAGGGCATTTTTTACGTAAATCGCTGAGAATCGCGTATTTAGAAGCTCATTACAGATTAATTTCTCCTACCATATTCTCAGGGCGAACCCACTCATCAAACTCTTCAGCCGTTAAATATCCCAATGAAATAGCCGTTTCTTTCAAGGTAGAGCCATTTTTATGGGCCGTTTGAGCTATTTCAGCGGCTTTATAATATCCGATCTTCGTATTTAAGGCTGTCACTAACATCAAGGAGTTATTCACGTGCTTTTGAATATTCTCTTTCAATGGTTCAATGCCCACGGCACACTTATCATTAAATGCCACGCAAACATCTCCGATCAGACGAGCCGAATGCAAGAAATTATAAATCATCACAGGCTTAAACACATTTAATTCAAAATGGCCTGTTGCCCCACCGATGTTAATAGCCACATCATTCCCCAACACCTGCGCTGCCACCATCGTCATAGCCTCACATTGAGTTGGATTTACCTTACCTGGCATGATGGATGAACCTGGCTCATTGTCTGGAATGTAAATCTCTCCAATTCCTGAACGAGGACCAGAGGAAAGCATACGAATATCATTCCCTATTTTCATTAAACTCACTGCGACTGTTTTTAAAGCCCCGTGAGCCTCCACAATGGCATCATGCGCAGCCAATGCCTCAAACTTATTTTCAGCCGTCCTAAATGGCAATCCTGTCAGTGTAGCGATGTGCTTCGCTACATTTTCTGAATAACCCACTGGTGTATTGATTCCCGTTCCTACTGCCGTACCCCCTAAAGCCAATTCACTTAGGTGATCTAAGGTGTTTTTAATTGCTTTTAAACCATGATCCAATTGAGATACATAACCTGAAAACTCCTGTCCCAAGGTCAATGGAGTCGCATCCATGAAGTGGGTACGTCCAATCTTCACCACATTCTTGAAAGCTTTAGCCTTTGCCGCCAAGGTATCGCGTAACTTAGTGATGCCAGGAATAGTGGTTTCCATTAAAATCTGGTAGGCCGCAATGTGCATAGCCGTAGGAAAAGTATCATTGGATGACTGCGATTTGTTCACATCATCATTAGGATGAACCACTTTTTTCTCGTCTAACAAAGAGCCTCCTTGAAGCACATGTGCCCTGTAAGCAATCACTTCATTGCAATTCATGTTCGATTGAGTTCCTGAACCCGTTTGCCACACAACCAAGGGAAATTGGTCTGCCAGTTGGCCCGCCAAAATTTCATCACAAACCCGAGCAATCAAGTCCTTTTTCGAAGCATCCAAAACTCCTGCCTCGAAATTTGTGATGGCTGCCGCCTTTTTTAAATAAGCAAAGGCACGAATAATCTCTTTTGGCATTTTATTGATGTCCTGAGCTATGGGAAAATTCTCAATGGAACGTTGAGTTTGCGCCCCCCAATACACGTGCGCAGGTACTTTCACCTGACCCATCGTATCTTTTTCTATTCTGTACTCCATAAGATAGCTTTGTGTTAAATTTGTAAGGAAAAAACAAAAATACCACCAAAACAAACAAGTAGCACACCTTTTTAAAATAAATAGCATCCATGATCAGCATTTACGGAATACCCGCTTGTAATACCATGAAAAAGACCTTTGAATTTTTGAAGAATCAAGGTATCGACTATGAATTTCACGATTACAAAAAGAGAGGAATTAGCCCTGAAACGCTTCGCTTGTTTTTGAATCAATTAGGACCGAACATCGTATTGAATAAACAAGGGAGTACCTACAAGCAACTTGATGAAGACAGCAAAAAAGAACTAGAAAACCCAGAAAAACTTTTTGAATTTCTTCAGCAAAAAACATCCGCCATCAAACGTCCCATCCTACAAAAAGGAGATAAACTATTCGCTGGATTTGACGAAGAAAAAATTAGCAACTGGATAAATCCTTAAATTTATAGGCCTATATCAAGCTGATAACCAATAATTTAAATAGAAGAGTTCTAGGCTTATGTTTACCTTTCTTAATTTAATGGGGCTAGGCAAACCTACTCTTTGGAATCAGTATCCTTTGATTGACTTTGTATAGAATTAAGAACGGGCAAATGTAAATGATAACGAAATGCCAAAATACGAAGGCTAATCACTACACTGGCTGCAATAAGCTCTGTCATGGAAGTAGAAAGTGGAACATAGCGACAAAGGAAATAAACAAGCCCTCCGCCTATGCAAGCCAGCGCATAAATATCCTTTCGTAATAATAATGGCACCTCATTTAAGAGGACATCTCTCAATAATCCTCCCACAGAACCCGTGATGGTACCCATGACAATGCATACCCAAAAAGGTAATTGGGCATCCATGGATTTACTGATTCCCACGATAGTCACCAAACCTAATCCAATGGCATCAAACAAAAACAACATATTCCACCATTTAACTAGTCGCTCCTTCAACAGAAGCATGGCTATCAATGCTATACCTGTGGTCAAGAAATAACGTCCATCCAACATCCAAAAAGGACGAATTCCCAACAATAAATCTCGCACGGTACCTCCTCCAATAGCAGTCACCAAGCCTATGATATAGGCTCCAAACCAATCGATTTGCTTACCTGATGCCAAGCGGATACCACTTATAGCAAAGGCAAATGTGCCAATGAAATCAATTAAATTAGTAAAATACGTTTCCAATAAATATCAATTATGCCATTGAAGGATTCAGACTTCAAATTACACCTCTTTCTTGGAAAAAGGTAGTGAATCGATAATTATTACCGCACCCCATTTTCTCTCCGAAATATTTCTTGGGAATACAATAGTATCCTTAATCCGCAGTAGTTGGATCAATGATCGTAAAAACTTCACTAACCAAATTGGCAGGGAAGCCTCCTTGCTTGGCATGCTCCAAGATAATTTCTGGATTGGGTGCACTGTAAATACAATAGATCTTGTCATTGGTAATATAGCTTTGCAACCATTTAATGCTAGGGCCTAACTGATTTAGCACCTCACAAGAAGTTTGGGAAATGGATTTGAGTTGGTCAGATGTAAGATTTCCTGCTCCAGGAATTTCTCTTTCAATTAAATAAGTAGCCATGGATATACCTAATAGAACTTGAAGCCTACTCTTATCGGTTTTCAGCATTCCCGCCCTGGTAAATAGGGATTGTGTAGAAATACCGGTATATTCAATAGTTACAAAACCATATGCTTCTGAATAACAGGTGTTTACGACTGAAATTTAGGGTATTTTTTACAATAAACAAGAATATAAAAAATACAGATCAGTGTAGAACTCTTTCACCAAAAGTTCATTTAATAGTCTTCAGCCCTTAAGTCATTGAAATTTTCCAATAAAACAAAAAGGACAAGAATTATCCCTGTCCTTATTATTTATTAAACGGTTAAATAAAATTAATCCAATGAAGTAAATTCCCCTGGTTATCCCTTATAAAAAACCCATTTGCTGATTTCCTTCCAGGTCAATTTCTTTCCATACATCAAAATACCCACTCGGTAAATACGAGCAGATAACCAACTGCAAGCTAAAAATCCTCCAACCAACAAAATCATGGAGAGACCAATTTCCCAAGCAGGAACTCCATAGGGGAGTCGAACCATCATATTAATAGGCGACGTAAATGGAATAATGGAAGCCCAAAATGCAATATTACTATCTGGATCTTGCATGGTAAACTGGGCAAGAATGAAGGCCAAAATAATTGGAATCATGACTGGAAAGGTGAACTGCTGAGCCTCAGCAGCACTTTCTACTGCCGAACCAATCGCAGCAAATAAGGAACTATAAAGCAAATAACCAAATAAGAAATAAAAGAAAAAAGACCCTAAAATCAGAGGAATATTAGTGCTTTCTATCACCTTATTTAATTCTTCCATAGGTTGTGCACTGGACTCCGCTTTGGCAATGTTTTTCTTTAACTCATCTGATTGGCTAGCCTGCGTCATCGAAGCCATGCGGGCTGGGGCTTGGTACAATTTACTGGTGGCCGTTGATAAACCAATGGTTAGGACAATCCACAATAAAAATTGTGTCAAACCAACCATACCCACCCCCAAAATCTTACCCAACATCAATTGGTATGGTTTGATAGAAGAAATGATCACCTCTATGATGCGATTACTTTTTTCCTCTATCACCCCATTCATAACTTGTGAACCATATAACAACAAAGTCAAATACAGCAAAAAGCCTAAAATAGCAGCCAAAATCATAGCACCGCCAGAACTGGAAGTGGTCTCGTCACCTTGTTTAGATAAAGTAATGGTATCACTGGAAATATCCACTTGGGTTTCTTGGTATTTTAAAGTAGAAATACCCGCCTTTCGCAATAAAATTTCACGAACTTTATCTTGTACAGTTCGTTCAATATTGTTCTTCAAGGAAAGGCTCAAATTCTTCTCTGAATAAATCTTCAAGCCCTCTGGGTTCGATAAAATATTAGCTGGAATAGCGGCAAACGCATCAAAACCTCGCTTACTAAAATCCTTCTTGATTTGATTGACATCCCCCTTCAACAATTGAAAAGCAATCTCTTTATGGGCTAAACCTTGTTGAGTAAATAATCCACTTCCATCCCAAATGGCTATATGTTTGACCTCCTTATCACGGGTAGCTAACCAAATAGGTACGGCATAAATAGCTGTTAATAACATAGGAGCCACGATGGAGGCAATCCAAAAAGACTTCTTGCTTACGCGGGTCAAATACTCTCTTTTGATGACTAAAAATATCTTGTCCATGATCTTCTATTGATTATTGCTCGATTTGACTACTTGAATAAAGATTTCATTAAAAGAAGGTATAAGCTCTTGAAATTTATGTATTGATACCTGTGGAATCAATTGGCCCAACAATTGATTTGGACTGACCGATTCCTGCAGTTTAAATATAGCTTTTTTCCATGCTTGGTTTCCCTGCATTTCCAAGCTAACCAAATCAACACCCTGTAAGTCTTGTTTCAAATCTCCTTCAAATAGCACCTCATACTGATGCGATTTGAATCGATTCCGAACCTCATTCTTCTCTCCTGTCAACACCACTTGTGAATGATTAATCAATGCAATTGAATCACATAATTCTTCCACCGATTCCATTCTATGGGTTGAAAACAAGATACTTGTGCCTTTTGCTTTCAATGCTAAAATTTCATCTTTCAGCATATTAGCATTGATAGGGTCAAAACCCGAAAATGGTTCATCCAATATTAATAACTTAGGCTCATGCACGACAGTAGAGATAAATTGGGTCTTTTGTTGCATGCCCTTTGATAAATCATCTACTTGTTTATCCCACCATTCCTTGATATCTAGTCTAATAAACCATTGCTTCAAACGAGAAATGGCTTCAGAATGAGGCAAACCCTTCAATTGGGCTAAATAGATTAATTGCTCCCCCACCTTCATCTTTTTATATAAACCACGCTCCTCGGGTAAATAACCGATTTGCTCCACATGCTTAGGAGAAAGCTTTTCTCCATCAAATAAAATTTGCCCTTCATCAGGAGCCGTAATTTGGGTAATGATACGAATCAAGGAAGTTTTTCCTGCACCGTTGGGCCCTAAGAGTCCAAAAATCTTACCCTTGGGAATATCAAGTGATACGTGATCTAAGGCAACATGGTTGGAATAACTTTTGACAACGTCTTGAATGGATAGAATCATTTTAGGGTATGTTATAATTTGCCCGAAAATAAAAAATGCGCCCATCCCTTGACTATAAAAAAGGATGAGCGCAAAATTATAAGGATGAACGAGAAGGCTTTATTTAGCTACTACCGTTCTTCTTTTTCTTGGGGTACTAGGTGTATTTACCTTAGTCTTGGAGACTGTTTTTTTTGATGCCGTACTTGCCACTGGTTTAGCGTCTATTTTAGCAGGACTTGAGCCTTTAGTCAACATCGCTAACTGCTTATTTTTCGCTTCTTTTTTGGCTAATTTGCTCTTTCTTTTCGCCTCTTTTTCCAACAATTTTTTAGCTTTTTTGGCTTCTTTTTCTTTCAAATCAGCCAATGCTTTCGCTTGTTCGTCTTTTAACTTCTGGAATTTCTTGGCGATTAATTCGATGGCCTTATTGGTCGTATTGACCATTTTTTTAGCATTCTTATCATTTAAACCACTTAATTTTGGCAAGATGGATAAGGATAATTGTTCTATCAATGATTTGTCTGCTTTGCTCATATGTTTTTAAACTATTGGCCTAAATCTAGAAAAGTTTTACAGGAATAAAAATTTATTTGTGTTAAGTTTTTAAACAAATAAACAATTAAGACATATTCTTATTTAAACTGTGATTTGGAGACGAAATCCCATACCACAATCCCAAGACTTACAGATACATTTAAAGAATGTTTCGTACCAAATTGGGGAATCTCTAGGCAAATATCACTGGCCTCAATCCAAGATTCTTGAACCCCAAACACCTCATTTCCAAAAACAAAAGCATATTTTACATCACGCACTGGACTAAAATCTTGAAGCAATTGAGAATTACTTACCTGTTCTACCGAAACAATCGTAAATCCTTGCTCTTTCAAACTAGTGATACAATCCTTGGCTTGAGTAAAATATTCCCAATCAACGGATTCATCCGCTCCCAAAGCTGTTTTTGTGATTTCTCGATGCGGAGGTTGGGCACTGATACCACAGAGATAAATTTTCTCACATCGAAAGGCATCTGCGGTACGGAAGGCTGAGCCGATGTTGTTCATGGAACGAATATCATCCATCACCAACACATAAGGAAATTTATCTAATGCCTTGAATGATGGTATATCGAGCCTATTCAGCTCGTCCATGGATAATTTCTTCATCATAAAACCTTGTGATCAATTAGGCAATCCAGCTGAATGGATAGGCCAATTCAGGAATTTTGATACGTTCGGCTAAGCGCTCCAAACGGGCAGGCAAAGCCGCCACATAATCTCTCGCTTTTTCAGCCGCATCATTTAATCCTGTGATTTTTTCCACCTCCCAATCCTGAATCAAACCACGCATAATGGTGGTATAATCTTGTGTAGTATATACACCTATGCGCTGTGCAGCATCAGAGAAATGCTCGAACAAAGAACTCTTTTGGCCGTTGATTTCTCTCAAGAAATGCGCTGGCATCACAATTTTCTTCTTCATCATATCAGCAAAAGCCAACATCATTTCCGAAGGATCTAATTTGAAAATTTCAGTCACGAATCGACGGTAGGCCTTGGCATGCCTTAATTCATCAGCGGCAATTTGAGCGCACATACGAGACAGCTGTGGGTTACCATGCTGTTTAGCCAAAGAAGCTGTTCTTCTGTGTGAAATATTGGTCGCCATCTCTTGAAATGATGTATACACAAAATTTCTGTATGGGTCTGATGAAGTACCAATGTCAAATCCATCAGCAATTAAATATTGAGTTGAAACGGCCATAGCACGCATATCTACTTTACCAGACAAGTATAAATAGGTACTCAATAAATTTCCATGACGGTTCTCCTCCGCTGTCCAACTACGAATCCATTGTACCCAACCTTGCCCCTGTTTTGTGTCTTGATTCACTGATTCCATGGCCATCAGCCAAGACTCATAGGTCGGCAATGCCTCCTCAGTAATGGTATCCCCAATCAATACCGCCCAATAATCATAAGGTAACTCCTTCGCCGCCTCTTGCAATAATTTGACTTCCATCAAAAAATCCTCTTTAGTAGAATCAGGTAACAAATCTGATGGCTGCCAATTGGTTTCAATTGGATTCAAATATTCTTTCACATAAGCATCCATGTTTTTGGAAAGTTCAGACATTACCTCCACACGAGTAGCAAATTGAGACATGATATATAGATTAGTTTATTTGGATAATTTTAAACGAATATACAAAAATAAATATTGCTTCATATCCTTATTTCAATTCCCAAATCCTTATTTGTTTTAAGTCTAATTTGCCTTTATCTGAAAATACGCTCAGATTTTCTTTCTTTCCCAAAGGAAAGCGCAAGGAGCTTATGGCTACGATTCCATCTTGTGCCAGTAATTCCAACATGGAGTGATCCACCCACACCCGTAATTGACGAGACTCCCCTTCATGCCAAGGAGCGGAGTCAATTTTGAAAAACCCAGGACTCAAAATCTTTCCTGATTTGGAACGATCTATAAACCATTGTTTTTTTATTTCATCAAATCCTACCACCGTGAATTCTTGGAGATTATCAGCCGACTGCCATTTTAAGCCCCATCGGTCAGATGTAGTACCTTCTACATCTAATTCAATGATGTAAGACTTATTTTGCAACAGTTTTATCCCACTCAAAACTTTGGATTTAGTAATGCTCACATCCTTAATCTGAAAAGTCGGCTCTACTTCCGAAAAGTTTGGCCGAAATTCCTGCTTCAGTCGCAAGCCATCAGGACTATTAATCAAGCTCAACTTTCTAATAGATGACATCTGTCCTTTCCAGGGAAAGGTAGGCTGCTCTTTGGCATATTGCCAACTCAATGCCCAACCCAACCACAATACTTCTTGATTGGGTGCATTATAAAAGGGAATAGCTGCATAAAAATCTTTGCCATAATCCACAAAGAGTTTGGTTTCTGGGGGATTAGCATTCGTGAATGTCTTACCATTAAATTCCCCCACAAAATACTGCATACCCACAAAACCTTTCTGTACTCCTTGGGTGGAGTTAAATAAGACCCATTTCGTTTCTTTCTCACTGCCTTCGACAAGTAATTCAGCCAAGGAAGGGCATTCCCAGATCATATCAAGTTCTCCTTGATTACTAAATTCACTCAACAATTCCCAATTCAATAAATTCTTGGATCCATAGAATTGAACAGAGCGTTCCGTAGGTTTAGCTACAGACATCACAAATTGCTTGCTACTGTTATGCCAAATGACGCTAGGATCCCTGAAATTCAACAGATTAATATCCAATATGGGATTATGGAGATACTTCGTCCAAGTCAAGCCATCATCATTTGAATAGGCCAAATGTTGTTCTTGTTTTTTGTTCGGATAATCTGCGGTATAGATCGCCACTAAAAGCTCTTTTTGGGGGTCTCCCAGACCGGAAACGTGTTCTTTATCCCAAACCACACAGCCTGAAAATATATACTCCTCCCCATGTGGAATGGCCAAGGGCAATTCTTCCCAATGCAATAAATCTTTACTACGAGCATGCCCCCAACTCATATTCCCCCATTCATTGGCTATAGGATTATGCTGAAAGAATATATGATAATAGCCTTTGAAATAGATTAAGCCATTGGGATCATTTGTCCAATTCTTTTGGGGCGAAAAATGCACCAAAGGACGCCATGCATCAGTGGCAGTTTGAGCCTGAGAAATTAATAAAAATGCTACCTGAAATAGGCTAGCCAGCAGTATATTTTTGAAATGTATTTTCATGTTCATCGATTCTTAAAATGTAAGCATTGGCTAAAGCAGGACTAAACCAATCTCCTAAATTATAATAAAAGACCTCTTTGCCCAATTCATAGGCAATAGGGTGATGTCGATGACCGAAAACATAACAACAAGATACCTCTTGGGAAGCTAAATCTTGGTGGTATTTCTCATGAACATATTGAAGAATGTAATCCGTTTCAGGATTGAAAGGAACCAAACCTTGAGTAATGGCATTGGACTTACGGGTATTCGACCAGGCATGTGCTAAACGTATACCCAAATCAGGATGTAACCAGCGAAATAAGAACTGAGCCAATGAATTGGTAAACACTTTTTTCAGCGCTTTATACCCATAATCACCCGGACCTAAACCGTCTCCGTGTCCCACCCAGATCGACTTCTGTTGGCCTTCCTCAAAAGATAAGATAAAGCGTTCTGGTTCACGGTAGATTTTAGCACACAATTCCTCTTGGAAATAATCATACATCCACAAATCATGGTTTCCAACAAAAATATGGAGCTCAATGCCAGCATCCGTTAATTCTGCTAATTTGCCTAAAAAACGAACAAAACCTTTGGGAACAGCCTTTTTGTACTCAAACCAAAAATCAAACAAATCCCCGAGTAGAAAAATAGCTTGCGCATCTTGCTGGGCATTTTGAAGCCAATCCAATAAAGCAGCTTCTCGCTCCCTACTTTCAGTTTCATTAGGAAACCCCAAATGAAAGTCGGAGGCGAAATAAACTTTTTTACCCTTAGCTACGTGAAGTTGTTTCATAAAAAAAGGGGTGGACTAACCACCCCAAATAGTTATACGGCCGATTCACTGGAAGCATCATCCGAGCCACTTGGCTCTTCTTTCTTCGCAGCTTTAGGCTTAGTTTTTCTGACTACTTTTTTCACATCTGGAGTCTCCGGAACTTGATCAGCTTTCTCTGCTATATCTCGTTCATCTTTAGCTTCCTTACGCTTTTTCTCGGTTTCTCCATTGATGTACTCTTGGTAGGAAGTCAACTGCGCAAAAGGACGAGGCCCCACTAATGCTTCCAAATCACTTTGAAAGAGCACTTCTTTTTTCAATAATTGCTCAGCTAGAATAATCAATTTGGACTTCTTCGAACGTAACAAAGCTAAAGTTCTCTTGTAGGCCTCTGCAATAATCTTGCGCACTTCCTCGTCGATTTCTCTGGCTGTAGTTTCAGAGTACGGCTTATTAAATTGGTATTCCGTTCCTTTGGAATCGTAGTAAGAAATATTACCCAACTTATCATTCATACCGTAAACCGTCACCATGGAATAGGCCAATTTGGTAATTCTCTCCAAATCGTTTTGTGCACCAGTAGATACCTTTCCAAAAATAATCTCTTCAGCAGCACGCCCCCCTAATGTCACACACATCTCATCCATTAATTGCTCTGTTCGATACAAAAACTGCTCTTTTGGCAAGTATTGAGCATAACCTAAGGCTGCCACTCCACGAGGAACAATAGATACCTTTACCAGTGGATTGGCGTGCTCTAAGAACCAACCCGCTATGGCATGCCCCGCCTCATGGTGGGCCACAATATTCTTTTCTTCGGGAGAAATCAATTTGTTTTTCTTCTCCAATCCACCAATCACTCGGTCCATCGCCTCTTGAAAATCAGTCATCTCCACGGCAGCTTTGTTTCTTCTGGCTGCAATCAAAGCTGCCTCATTACAAACGTTGGCAATCTCTGCACCTGCAAAACCCGGGGTTTGAGCTGCAAGTTCTTTTACATCTACTCCATTGGCTAATTTTAATGGCTTGATATGTACCTTGAAAATAGCCTCGCGACCAATGATATCGGGTTTATCAATGCTAATCGTACGGTCAAAACGCCCTGGTCTTAACAAGGCAGAATCCAATACATCTGGACGGTTAGTAGCCGCCATGATGATGATACCAGAATCAGTCGCAAATCCATCCATCTCTACCAATAAAGAGTTCAATGTATTCTCGCGCTCATCATTAGCACCTGGCATGGAACCCCTACCTCTGGAACGACCTACGGCATCAATCTCATCAATGAAAATAATACAAGGTGCTTTTTCTTTGGCTTGCTTAAACAAATCACGTACTCGGGCAGCTCCTACCCCCACAAACATCTCCACAAAATCGGAACCAGAAAGGGAGAAAAATGGCACCCCTGCCTCTCCAGCCACGGCTTTCGCTAATAAGGTTTTACCAGTTCCCGGAGGGCCTACTAACAAGGCTCCTTTCGGTATTTTACCTCCTAGATCCGTGAATTTTTTTGGATGTCTTAGAAACTCAACTATCTCTTGAATCTCCTCTTTAGCCTCATCCAATCCTGCAACATCATTAAAGGTGATACGTACTTTAGACTCACCTTCAATCAAAGTCGCCTTACTACGGCCAATATTGAAGATTTGTCCACCGGCACCACCCCCTGCTCCCATTCGGAAGAAAAGGAAATAAAAACTTAATCCCATCAAGATGAAAAAGCCCCATGTACCCAGCCAATCTAACGGTCCTGTACGCGTTTCTGGCTTAGCCATAATCTGCTCATTGCGAGGGAAAGTTTTCTGTCTATCTTCCAAAAAGCGCTCAAAACCCTCCTTGGAGATGATTTGAAACTCAAAATGAGGCCCTTGTTTCACGGTAATTAGACCTTGCGGAGAGTTTTTAAAATATTTATTCACAAAAGTGGGCTTCAAGCTTACTTCCACCAATTTATCATTGACGATTGTCACACTTTCTACCTCTTTTTGAATCAACATTGACTCGAATTGCTTTTGAGAAATTTCCTGAAGTGTTCTTTGTTTGGTAAAGAAGAACATGCTCACCACCGCGATCATCAGACCGATGACCATCCAACTTTGCATGCCTCCAACGGGTTTTTTAGGTAATCGAGGAGGAATTCCTGACCTCTTAGTATTCTTTGAATTGTTTAATTGTTTTGCCATTGCTATCTATTTGGGCTTGTAACAACCTAAGGGAATGAATAAGTTTCTTTTGGGTTAAAAAATCTACAAATGAACTCTTATAGATCCGGGACAAGTGTAAATTTCGCATCTCCCCACAACTCTTCTAATTTAAAAAATGCGCGCTTCTCCTTTAAAAACACATGTACAATTACATCGTAATAATCCATCAAAATCCACTCTCTATTGGCCTTACCTTCAATGGCATGAGCATGTAATTTACCTGCTTCCCAAATCTCCTTGTCCACGGAATCAGCAATCGCATCAATTTGCGTATCGGAAGTACCTGAGCAAATAACAAAGAAATCGGTGAAGGCATTGTGAACACCACGTAAGTCAAGTACCATAATCTCCTGTGCTTTCTTTTCTTGCATCCCCTTGATAACCCAGCTCACAATTTCTTCAGATATATCTTGTTTAGGGGACTTAATGGAACTTTTACGCATATAATGTTTTGATCTAAATGTTGTAGAGAACTATCTTAACGATTAAAAATTTAATTTTGTTCTATCAAACCTAAAATTACAAATAAATTTGAACAATTACCACGCTCCTACCCAGTTCGTAGGCAAAACGGCGAAATACCTCGCTAGTTGTCCATCCACCAATTCCCTGGCTTTTCAGGAATCCTTGGACATGCTTCTACCCGAAGGATATGCCTGGGTAGCAGGACATCAAACAGCTGGGAGAGGACAAAGAGGTAACACTTGGCAAGCAGAACCTGACCAAAATTTATTACTGTCCTATTTACTAAAACCACCCCATCATTTACTGGAAAATCAGTTCTTTCTGAGCAAGGCCGTGGCACTTGGTATCATCCATGGATTACAAGATTGGGCCAAAATCCATTTTGGCGAAAAATTACCCTTGTCCATTAAGTGGCCTAATGACATTTACTTAGAAGGCAAAAAACTGGGAGGCATCCTGATAGAAAATAATTTTCAAGCAGGCCAATGGACCTTTTCCATCATAGGCATTGGTTTAAATATCAATCAAACTAACTTCGCCGACCTGCGAGCTTGCTCCTTGAAATCTTGGATGAAGTCACCTCAACCCTTCGACCTGCTAGACATTTACCAGCATATTTCAATGGGTATAGAACAAAAATACTTACATTTTTTAGAGAAAAAATTCTATTTATTGGACGAAATTTATCATAGTCAATTATTTAGATTCCAAGAATGGCATAGCTATCAAGACAAAAATCACATATTTACTGGTAAAATTCTAAGGGTCAACGATCAAGGGCTATTAATCATGGAGAAATCCAGTGGAGAACAAGCCTATGAAATCAAGGAATTAAGTTTTATTTTTAAGGACTAAGCTTAGCCATTACTTTGTCCATGATTGACCACTACCGCAGTAACCTTGACAATTTTCTGTATTGGGCAGAACATTGCCCACATAAAGTTTATTTGAAACAACCTGTTGGCAAATCCTATCTGGATTATACCTATGGGGAAGTAGCCGACCAAATATTGCGTGTAGCCAATCATTTAAAGCAACAGCTGGATGTTCAAAAGCCCCAACATGTGGGTATTTTATCCAAAAATTGTGCCCATTGGATTATGGCTGATTTGGCCATTGCAGCCGCGGGCGCTATTTCTGTTCCATTTTATCCTACCCTAAGCGCAGAACAGTTGAATCAGGTTTTGGTGCATTCCGACTGCCAAATCCTTTTTGTAGGAAAACTAGATCTCTGGGATAGCCTAAAAGAAGGTATTCCTTCCCATATCCAACTAATTTTTACTCCTGAACATAGCAATCTAATTTCAGAAGAACATTGGATGAGTATCGTCGCCCAGAACGACATCATACATCCTATTCATGAAGCTAATGGAGATGAGCTAAGTACCATTGTATACACTTCTGGTACCACTGGTTCTCCCAAGGGGGTGATGCTCCACCACAAGGGCATTATTCAAGCCATTAATTTGGCCAAGAAAGCAGCCTATCTGCAGTCTGAGAATAATCGCTTCATTTCCTATTTGCCTCTTTGCCATATAGCAGAGAGAAACTTTGTTGAATTTGCGGGTACGGCTTCAGGAGGTACTATCTATTTTGTGGAATCACTCGACAGCTTCAAAGATAATTTAGTATCCTGTAGGCCTACGCATTTTTTAGCTGTTCCAAGGATATGGGCCAAATTTCGGGAGGGAATCCTACAAAAAATAGGTGGCCAAAAACGATTGGATTTACTCTTGTCTATACCCATTGTTCGAAACCTCATTCAAAAGAAAATCCAAAAAGGACTAGGGCTAGACCAAACCAAATTGAATGTTACAGGAGCAGCACCCATGCCCACCGAATTATTAATTTGGTTTCAAAAACTGGACATCGTCATTCAAGAGGCATATGGCATGACAGAAAACATGGGATTTAATTCCCTAATGCCTCGAGATCAAATGCGCTTGGGAACTGTGGGAAGACCTTGGCCAACCTGTGAGGTGCGCCTTGACCCAGATTCGAATGAATTACTCATGAAGGCCGACTACAATACTTCAGGATATTATAAAGAACCCCAATTAACGGCCGATCTTTTTGATGGACCTTGGCTCAAAACGGGTGATATGGCAGAATTAGATGAGGAGGGCTATATTTCCATCATAGGTCGAGTAAAAGATAATTTCAAGACCAGCAAAGGTCAATACGTGGTTCCCGCTCCTATCGAAAACATGATTCTATCACATGAGTGGATTGAGCAGGTCTGCGTGGTAGGTAGCAATTTACCCCAGCCGGTCGCCCTCATTGTGTTAAACTCTGAAGGGAAAAAAGCGGATAAAACGGCCCTTGAATTGACCCTAGATGGTATCAGAAGTAATCTACAACCACATTTTAAGAAATACGAGCATCTGGCCAAAATGATTGTCCTCAAGGAAGACTGGACCATTGAAAACCAATGCATTACGCCAACCTTGAAAATTCGTCGACACGCCATTGAGAAAAAGTTTCAGGATCAATTAGAGCATTGGCACCAACATCCTTCCACCATTCTTTTTGAATAATTTATTGGACCCTAAATTAATAGCTGGTCTTTTTGACTAAATTAGTTGCATGAGACGCCTAGTTCCGCCTAATGTTGTCATGATCAGCTTGTTCCTATTCCTAGGCATAGGCTCCAAAACATCCCTTTGGGCGCAGATGGTGCCGATTGATAGCATCCATTTTAAAGGTAATGAGCGAACTAAAAGAAGCATCCTCACCAGAGAATTAGATTTTAAAGTTGGCGATGTATTGGACCTTAATGAGATCGATCAAAAACTGGAGTTGAGTCGACGAAAACTCATGAATACCAATTTATTCATTTGGGTTCGTTCAGAATACCACCTTTCTCCCGCAGGTAAATTAATCATCCATTTTGACCTTTTGGAGCAATTGTATTTATTGGGGTATCCAGTATTTCAATTGGCCGACAGGAATTTAAATGAATGGTGGGCACGCGGTCATCCACTGGACAGAGCCATTTATGGAATCCATTTTTTGCATAGCAATTTCCGGGGCAGAGCCGAAAAACTAATGCTCAAGGCAGAAACTGGCTTTACCCAACGCATAGAATTTTCTTATAGCAATCCCTATGTAGACCGAAAAAAGACCCTTGGAGTAGGTTTTAACGTAGATTATACCACTAGCAAAAACATTGCCTACAAGACACAAGCGGACACCCTGGTCTATTTGGGCTCAGATAATATATTAAGGGAAAAATGGAGCGGAGGTCTCAGTTTCAGGAAGCGTTTTCGCTTTTACGATTTCCAAATTTTAGAAATCAAATACACCCATAATGTAGTGGCAGATACCATTACGCGCCTAAATCCTGTTTACTTCCAGGGTAAGTCAAACGAGCAGAATTTCATGCAGATTGGTTACACTTTCTCTTATGATTTCAGGGATTTTGTCGTCTATCCTTTGATCGGAAAAAAGATTGACATCAGCTTCCAAAAATATGGTGTGTTAGCTCAGGATGAAATCAATTTTTGGGAGATGACGGCTGGCTTATCCTATTTTTTCGATCTAGGTAAAAAGGTTTATTTCAGTAGTCAATTCAAAGGAAAAATCACTCAAGAAGGTGCTACAGTACCCTATGCCAATCAACGAGGATTGGGTTACCGCAATGAGGTAGTCCGTGGATTTGAGCTCAAGGTAATCGATGGGACTGATTATTTCCTTTCTAGGAATACCTTGAAATACCAACTATTTAAACAGATCATTCCCCTGAGCTTTATCCCATATAAACAGTTCAATCAAATGCCCCTATCCATCTATCCAACCGCTTTTTTTGATTTTGCTTATGTTAACCAGGAGAATCGCATGGAGACGAAAAGTGTTTTCGCCAACAAATGGTTGTTTGGTTATGGACTGGGGTTAGACGTGGTGACCTATTACAATTTTGTATTAAAGATGGCCTTACCGTTTAATAATGGAGGGAAGTACGGTTTCGTAGTTGGACTTGGACGTGAGTTCTAAAAAAAAAGCCAGTCAAAGACCGGCTTCTTTTTAAAATACCTAACCACTAATAATCTTAAATATTGCTAGTTTGACTTATCAAACTTAAAAATCGTTGTACAAAAATAACACTATTTTTCTAAAAATTGAATATATCAAATTTGATTTTTTTTAATTTTATCCATCGGTAAATTTATCACCCTAGAATTCCTACCTAATGCATCACAAAACAGGCTTTTTTAGAATATTTAAGGCATTTATTACGATTATCAGTTTATTGATAATTAGCCATGCCTGTCAGACAAGCACAGATAAACAAGAAGCCAATCAGACTAGCAGCAATCCTCAAAAAGAAGCTAAACTAAAAGCCTGGGATGCCAGCACTCCCCTATTAAAGCGAATCACCTTGGGCACAGAAGGGGTTGTCAGAAATGTTTTTTGGGGACAGGATATAGCGCAATTAGGCGAAAAAGTAGAATTATCAGAAACCCAACCCAGCATGGGTAAATCGTATACCCAGTTTTTCGATGATACGGATTTAAACTTCGTGGACATCACCTACATACCCGATGAAAACAATAAGGTAAAGAGTATCATGTTGAATATTTTCCTTGAAGAGCAGGACGAAGTTCTAGACCTAACCAATGACTTCAAACAATACCTGAGTAACATCTATGGCAATGGCCGAGGAAATGCCAAAAAGATCATTTGGAAAAATGAAAATACCCAGGTCATTTTAGAGGATGTAGGTACTCCCAAAGACCCAGGTATTCAAGTAACTTATTCGAAAATCAATTAGACCTTCCAAATCCACTGACGGGTATCTGCTACCTCGCCTAGGCGAATCTGATTGATTTCATGGAATACTTTGGATGAGAAATCGCTTTCTTTTCTAGCAGGTAATTCATAATCTTTACCTTCAAAAGCAATCACCTGTATAGGAGCAATTACTGCGGCAGTACCTGCACCGAATGCTTCAGTTACCGCACCCGATTGAATACCTTCTACCAACTCCTTTACAGAAAGAGGCCTTTCCTCCACTTTCATTCCCCAGTCTTTGGCTATTTGTAAGACCGACTTGCGAGTCACTCCGTCTAAAATTGTATCTCCCGTAGGTGCTGTCACTAGAGCCCCATTCACCACAAACATCAAGTTCATCGTACCGGCTTCCTCCACATATTGGTGGGTGGCAGCGTCCGTCCAGATAATCTGATCATAACCTGCCTTGTTGGCTTCTTGAGTTGGAAATAATGAGCCACCGTAATTTCCTGCATTTTTAGAAAATCCTACTCCCCCTTTGGCAGCACGGATATATTTTGTCTCTACACGTACACGCAATGGCTTGGCATAGTAAGAACCCACTGGGCAAAGGAAAATAATAAACTTATAAGTCGTAGATGGCGAAACACCCACATATTCATCCGTAGAGAACATAAAAGGACGAATGTACAAAGAGCAACCTTCTTTGGCAGGAACCCAAGCTTTGTCCATTTGTAATAACTGACGCAATCCACCTAAAAATATCTCCTCAGGTACCTCTGGCATGCACATGCGCACGGCCGACTTATTAAAACGCTTGAAGTTTTCTTCTGGACGAAATACCAAAATCTCATCTTGCTTGGAACGATAGGCTTTCATTCCTTCAAATATAGCCTGACCATAATGCAAAGACATCATGGCAGGTTGATAGGTCAATGGCCCATAAGGCTGGATGGTCACCTTTTGCCAAGCACCATCGGCATAATCCGCTACTAACATATGGTCAGCAAAACTGCGACCGAAAACTAAATGATCAAAATCAACCTCTGAGATTCGAGATTGGGCTATGGGTTTTATTTCTATTTGCATCTTATTGAATATATATGGCTATCTACCTGAATTCCAAGGAATCTCTGGGATCCCCAATAAATGATGTAAATAGCGGCACATCATAAATAAATAATCGGATAATCTGTTTAAAAATGCGATGGATATCTGAAAAGCTTCTTCCTTCTCTTCGGCTTGTACCCATCGGATAAGGCTGCGTTCTGCACGGCGACATACGGTTCTACAAACTTGAGCTAATGCAATTGTTTCATGACCGCCGGGCAGAATAAAGACTCGCATGGGTGTCAAGACATCATCCATTTCATCAATTAAACCTTCCAAAGCCACAATATCGTGAAGCTCTAGAAGCTTCATATTACCCAAAAAATCCGTAGAATCACAGGCCACATGTGCTCCAAGAACAAATAAACTAGCCTGAATTCCTAGGACTTTGGCATGTAATGGATCCGAAAGACGGGTGTTCAATAATCCTAAATGAGCATTTAACTCATCTATATCTCCCATGGCATCAATTCTCAAATCTGATTTTGAGACGCCATTCCCGTCAGCTAAGCGCGTAAAGCCTTTATCTCCGTTTTTTGTGTAGATCGCCATGGCAATGTAGTATAAGACACAAATCTACTTTTTTCGAGCCTGAATAACAAGAATGAGGCATAATTATCATTTTCAACGGTGAAAGAAAATAAAGATTAGGTCAGATAGATTTTCAGACCTAATTTTGTGCACATTTTAATCAACATATGTCGATCGATCATTTTTTCTCTCGAGTATGGAGAATCATTTCCCTAGTCGGTTTTGGTGTCTCTCTCTTATTTATCTACCGTGGCCTACCCGATCCAACTGCCGTGCATTTTGGCGAAACGGGTCGTGGAGATGGATTTTTACCGAAAGAAGAAGTGTTTTATCTGACGGCCGGGATCATTACCTTGATCAATATGCTAGCCTTATTGTTGATTAAAAACATCCAAAAAATACCTGCTGCTCAATTCCTTTCTTTGTTTTCAGCTTTTCAGAAAAAAGGACCAGAAAATATAAAAGCCATTGTCGGACATTGGTTACACATGTTGCCCGCCCTGATCAACACTTATATGATTTTGGTATTAAGAGCCTTGCTTTTATTGAACGATGAAAGAACTTATAACCAAGATTTTTCCTACTATCCAAGCTTAGGAATCGTCTTATTACTCCTTTGGCTTATTTATTTGCCTGTTCGTTTGTTCTCCTTAGCAGATGAATCTGAAAACTAATGAAAATTGAGTTACCTTCTGTTTCGATACACGATTATGATTATCCCCTCCCTGAGACTAGCATAGCGCAGCATCCTAGTCCAGTTCGGGATGCCTCGCGATTGTTAGTCAGCAAAAATGGAGAGATTTCGCATCATCGATTCTACAATCTATTGGATTTATTACCTGCCAATAGCCTATTGATATTCAACAATACCCGTGTTATTCCTGCCAGAATTCATTTAAAGAAAGCTACAGGAGCCACCATTGAGCTGTTTTTACTAAAGCCTTTAACGGCTACTGTTGCCACCCAAATCACCATGGAATCTCAGCATGAAGTGGATTGGGAATGTTTGGTGGGCAATAAAAAGCGCTGGAAGGAAGGTGAATCCTTGGAGCAGGCCGTCCAAATGGGCGAAGAGAGCGTTTCCTTACGATTGGATTGGATAGATCGTGAAAACAATTGGGTCAAAATCACTTGGGATAGTGCCCATTTATTCGCCGAGATTTTAAATGCTTTGGGACAGATTCCGCTCCCTCCTTATTTGGGAAGAGATTTGGATGAGGCCGACCAAGAAAGATACCAAACCATATTTTCCAAGGAATTAGGCGCGGTAGCTGCCCCTACGGCTAGCCTACATTTTACGGAACAGATTATTGAACAAATTCCTGCCAAAGGGCATCAAAGTACCTTTATTACCTTGCACGTGGGAGCAGGCACGTTTCTTCCAGTCAAAGAGGACAATGTCGCCCACCATCCCATGCACAGGGAGCAATTGATATTCTCCATTCCCATGATTGAGACCTTATTGCAACATCAGGGACCTATGGTTCCAGTAGGTACTACCGCCTTGAGAGCATTGGAGAGCTTATATTGGTCAGGTGTTTATTTAATGGAAGGGAAGCCTATACCAGCAGAGGGATTCGTATTGCCGAAAGAATTTGCCTATCAGGTGCATGCCAAAAACTATTCTGTACAGGAATCCTTGAAAAAGGTTTTGGACTATTTACGTACCCATCGTTTGGAACAATGGGTAGCTGAAACTGAGCTCCTAATTATGCCGGGTTATCCCTTACACTTGTGTGATGCGCTGATTACCAATTTCCATCAACCAAAGTCCACCCTTTTGGTGTTAATAGCGGCTTTAATTGGAGAGCATTGGCGAAAAGTATATGAGGTGGCTCTAGAAGAAGGCTATCGATTTTTAAGTTACGGTGATTCATCATTGTTGTTCAAAAAATAAGTGATTTCAAGCAAATATTTGTATTTTTGCGACCATTTTATTTATCAGACCCAAAAAAATGCAAGGTAATTTTATCGAGGAATTGAGATGGAGAGGCATGTTGCATGACATGATCCCAGGTTTAGAAGAGCAACTAGCCAAAGAAATGACCACGGCCTATATTGGCTTTGACCCTACAGCACCTAGTTTGCACATAGGTAATTTGGCGGCCATCATGTTGCTGAAGCACTTTCAATTAGCGGGACACAAGCCCATCGCTTTGGTGGGAGGAGCTACGGGAATGATCGGTGACCCATCCGGTAAAAATGCGGAAAGGGAATTTTTGTCGGAGCAAACCTTGCGCGATAATCAAGTGGGTATCCAGAAGCAATTGGAGAAGTTTCTAGATTTTCACTCAGGAGCTAATTCAGCAGAAGTTGTTAATAATTATGATTGGTTTAAAGAATTTAGTTTCCTAGGATTTTTACGGGAGGCAGGGAAATTCTTGACTGTTAATTATATGATGTCCAAGGATTCGGTGAAAAACCGCTTGGAAACGGGACTATCCTTTACGGAGTTCTCCTATCAATTGTTACAGGGTTATGATTTCTACCATTTGTACAAAACAAAGAACGTACGATTACAAATGGGAGGATCTGATCAATGGGGTAACATTACCACAGGTACCGAAATGATCCGTAGGAAAGAAGGCGCAGGAGAAGATGAAACGGATCGAGCATTTGCGTTGACTACCCCCCTAGTCACTAAGGCCGACGGAACCAAATTTGGTAAGTCGGAGTCGGGCAATGTGTGGTTAGATGCTAGTAAAACAAGTCCTTATGAGTTTTATCAATTCTGGTTAAATACGGCAGATGCCGACGTACCTAGGTTGCTAAGAGTGTTCACCTTATTTAGTCAAACGGAAATTGAGGCGATGGAGGCAGAGCATGCGGAGGCCCCTCATTTACGTATATTACAAAAAGCCTTAGGAAAAGAAGTAACGACGAGAGTACATGGCGCCCAAATTTGCGAGGAGGTCATAGAAGCTTCGGGTATCTTATTTGCGAAAGATGCCATTGAGCAATTGGAAGCAGCATCAGAAAGTGTTTTTCAGCAATTACCTATTTATCAGGTTAGTTCAGAGGCGATGGCAGAATGCCAAAATCTGACGGATTTAATCAGCGTGGGCTGTAATAATTTAATCTGTTCTTCGAAGGGGGAAGCTCGAAAAGCCATCCAAGGAAATGCCATTAGTGTGAATAAAGTGAAGGTAAATAATCCACAGGCAAATATTGATTTTCCGTTATTGCGCCAAAAATATTTGTTGATCGGAAACGGGAAACAAAAAAACTACATATTGGCAATCAAGTAGTTGTGAGATTACTGGCGAATAAATTCAAAAAATATTAAAAAAATTATTCGCCAATATTTGCACAAAATAAATAAACCGTGCATCTTTGCACTCCCAATCGCTAGCTAACGAGCCAGCGCAATAAACGAAACGAGTATGTGAGGCACTATTGTGTCAATCAGGCAAGTCAAGTTTAAAAGAGTTCTTTGACGTGTTGATAAAAGGAAAAAGTTCATAACTATTTAAGTTAGTTATGAAGAGTAAAGAATAGCATTCAAGACAAGGATAAAGACAATTCTTATTATATATAAGAGCAAGTCAAACATCCAAAGAATATTTACAATGGAGAGTTTGATCCTGGCTCAG
>NZ_SDHY01000007.1 GCF_004118285.1 Aquirufa rosea
ATCTGCTGTTGGACATGTTCCGTAGGGTCATGTCGAATGACAGATAATTGGAATTTGTAATTCCATTAAATGAGTTATTATTTTAGAATAACATCACTTCATAGCTCTTCTTTAGGTATTTCTTTTTGGGGAGAAAAAAAGAAACAAAAAAATGTTTTTTGTCGTCCAGCAAAGGCGAATTATGCTGCGCAGAACCGGGATTCACTCCGCTCGCGCCTATAGTTTTGACACTGGCGCACATAGCCCTCGCTAAGGTCAAAACCCCGTCTACCGCTGCGTTCATTCCCTTTCGCTGTAGCTGAACGACACCGTTTTTCAGAATAGTTTGAAACCTCATAGCTAGAAATAAATTTAAAATTTATTGGCTTGAAAATAGCCTAACCAGCGGTTAATCCCGACGAAAGATGGAAACGCAGCATGAGCAAAGCGGCAGGCGCATTTTTGACCCAGTGCTAGGGTTATAGCTAAGCGTCAAAAATTAAAGCCGTATGCGGAGTGGACATCGGTTCCGCAACGCGGAATTCGTATTGGATTAACCGAATTGAAATAAAGTTTTTTTGTTTCTTTTTTTCTAAAAAAAGAAATGCCTAAAGAGTTAATTAATCAGAAAAATTAAATTTTTATCCCTCCAACAATTCTTTTCATCAATTACCTAGGATTTTCTTTTTTTAGAAAAAAAGAAACAAAAAAATGGTTTCTGTCGTCCAATAGCTAGAAATAAATTTAAAATTTATTGGCTTGAAAATAGCCTAACCAGCGGTTAATCCCGACGAAAGATGGAAACGCAGCATGAGCAAAGCGGCAGGCGCATTTTTGACCCAGTGCTAGGGTTATAGCTAAGCGTCAAAAATTAAAGCCGTATGCGGAGTGGACATCGGTTCCGCAAAGCGGAATTCGTATTGGATTAACCGAATTGAAATAAAGTTTTTTTGTTTCTTTTTTTCTCAAAAAAAGAAATGCCATGTGAAATGGAATTAAGAAAAGTGCATGACTAAAACCTTCGAAAATCGTAAGGAATTACAAATTCCATTTATCTTACAACCGCCATACCCTTCAGAATATGTCGATCAGCAAGTTTCAATTATACTTTATAATTCATCATTTATAATGGAACATTTACCATTCCACATTTTCCCTATCTTTGCAAGCATGATAATCCTCTACATTCTTCTCGGCATTTTGGCAGGAGCTGGTATCACCTACCTCCTACTCCAAGGTAAAATCAACATATTGGCTAACCAACTGGCCATACTCCAACAAGAACAAGTTAAATGGACTGGCACAGAAGAGGAGAACAAAAAGAAAATCCAAGACTTAGAACAAGAAAACAAAGCCCTATTTGGGAAAGTATCTTTATTAGAAGGACAAAACTCTAGCCTGCGGGAATCCCTCGATAGCCAGAAGGCCGACGAAGAAAAAATGCGGAAAATGCTGGTGGATATCAGTAATGAATCCGTACTCCGACAAGGGAAAGTACTCAGTGAACAACAACAAGTGAAACTCAACGACGTACTCAATCCACTCAAAGAAAAGCTAAAAGAGTTTGAAGAGAAAGTCAACCTGGGACAAAAGAGCAGCATTGAGCAAAATAGCGCCTTGATGGAGCAAATCAAAAACCTCACCAGCCTCAACCAAACCGTTACCCAAAAAACAGAAGATTTGACCAATGCGCTCAAAGGCTCCAATAAAACCCAAGGAAACTGGGGTGAAATGATTCTTGAACGCGTATTGGAAAGCTCTGGCCTCAAAAAAGGCTCTGAATACGAGACCCAATTCGTGACCAGAAATCAAATGAACGAAAGCATCAAACCGGATGCGGTGATTTTCTTGCCTGACAACAAAAATCTAATCATTGATAGCAAAGTATCTTTGGTGGCTTATGAACGCTATACCAGTGCCGAGGAAGGCAGTATGGAGAAGGATTTGGCACTGAAAGCCCATATTGAATCCCTCAAGAACCACATCAAAGAATTATCTGCTAAAGATTACCACACGGGTCTCAACTTGAATAGCCCGGATTTTGTCTTGCTTTTCATCCCGATTGAATCCGGGTTTGTGGCGACCATCTCTCAAGACACGACCTTGTTCAACTTTGCCTGGGAAAGAAAGATTGTGTTGGTCTCCCCTTCTACCCTATTGGCCACGCTACGGACGATTGCTTCCGTTTGGAAAACGGAATACCAAACTCGTAATGCCTTGGAGATAGCCCGACAAGCCGGAGATCTCTACGACAAATTTGTCAGCTTTACCCAAGACATGGAAGACGTAGGTAAGCACATCAAAAAGGCCGAAGATGCCCATGCCAATGCCGTTAATAAGCTTAGCACCGGAAAAGGTAACCTGGTTACCCGTGCGGAGAAACTCCACAAACTAGGCATCAAATCTACCAAAAAACTCAACCAAGGGCTGATTCAGGAGGAGGATTCTGACGAAGAAGAGGAACTGTAAATGGTAAGTGGTGAATGGTAAATGATTCATTTTGAATGAAGAAAGTAGAATTTTTGATATGAGACACCGTCGTGCAGCCCTGCGAAATGTGATGAAAGAAGCGGTAGACGAGGTTTTGACCTCAGCATAGGCTATGTGCGTCGGCGTCAAAAGTATAGGCGATAGCGGAATGAATCACGGTTCCGCGAAGCGGAATTCGCCTTGGCTGAACGACAAAAAAGATTTTTTTTGTTTCTTTTTTTATGAAAAAAAAGAAAATCCCAAGTATATGCTGAATCGTATTGTTATTTTGAAACAACATGAAAAGTCTCACAAAATAGCTTTACCGAAGATTTAATTCACATGGTATTTCTTTTTTTTCATAAAAAAAGAAACAAAAAAAACAGAGGAAATACGGTTAATCCAAAACGAATTCCGCATGCGCGGAACCGATGTTCACTCCGCATACGGCTTTAATCTTTGACGCCAACGCACATAGCCTATGCGAAAGGTCAAATATCCGCCTGCCGCTTCGCTCATGCTTCGTTCCCATCTTTCGTAAGATTAACCGTTCAATGTAGAATGAAGAAGTAGACGAGGTTTTTTATTAAAAATTCTAAATTCTTCATTTTACATTCTACATTAAGAGGTATTTTACACAAACGGTTGAATACTTTCTCTTAGCTATTTTCTTACTCCATTTTAGCCAAAATACCTCCATTTTCGTTCCAATAATGAATTAAACGGCATGTTCTCAATTTCTATGGTTCATTTTCCACAAAAATTTCAATTTGTCTTTACAACTAAGTAGGTCATTTGTACTTTATAAAATAGCCAAGAGACAGATTATTTATAAATTGAAAACATATTTTACATTAAAAACTATTCCGTTCCAACTCGTCAAAACATGAAATGCGTTATGTGTTGTGATTATTTTTTGGCACTAAACAGCCCATAAATTAAGAATGTAGGTTTCTAGGGAAACAAAAGTATTTATTTGAGTTGCGTATATTTGAAATTTAGCAAAGATTTTACGAACGACACAGACTAGCAATAAAATATGCCATATAAAGCAGACACAGAAATTGACTTGACAGCCCAGACTACAGGGAGCTATATTATTGCATCTCAGCATAGAAAAAAGGGAAACCCTAATAAAAGTATTTGGACGATAACATTTGATGAAGAAGTTAATTGCTTTATTCAAGCACTTAATGGCGACTGGAAAATAGGAAAAGAAGCATGGGGCGTTAAAGTTATTGGCGACATCCTTCAAGTGGTTGGATTAAACAATAACAGACAAGAATTGAAATTAGCTAAATTCGTTGACGGAACTAATACAAATGTTTGGCATGGTTACCCTGCTGACTATATGAGCAAAGCACAAGATAGACCTGCAACAAATATTCTAAAAGTTTGGGTAGATAATGGCTTCTTAACAAAAGCAAAAATGAGTAAAATTAGACTTGGACAATCATGCAACCTGTAAAAATCACAATAAAAGGCGACTACTATGACTGTCAAATTTACCGTGGCAGGTTATACCTATGGACTTTTGACGGAGATTTAAAAGTTTATAACTGGAATGACATTGTTCAATCCTTTATCAAAAAGGATACTGATAAAATTGCAATGACTTTTTGTTTCTTGGACGGAAACTATTTGTATAAATCATCATTGGTTGAATTATTCAAGGATGTAGATTTTAAAAAGTTACTACTTGCCAAATTCATAAAAATAGAGAAACCAGTTTTTCTATTAACAGAAAAGCAATTAGAAAAATTTCTTTTCGGACAGCAAGAAACACCAACAGGAATTTTGCCAACTGACACAGAAATTTACAGTAACAAATTATACTTCATTCATGAACAGGGACTTTTTTCTGGCCCTGCTCACCGAGCCAAATCTGACAAGTTTCCAGTTAGTTCCCGTCCTTCAAAACTTTGGGACTGTAATTTACTTTCAATTAAAGCCAACAAGTATCCTCAATTAGCTTTGTCAGGTGGCAACGAAGGTTTGTTCGAATTAAATATGGCAACAAGTCTGCCAAGCAATCTTGAAAGGGTTGAACAAAGAAGCCCAATTTTTCAGATTAGTAAAAGTCATTCTTCATTCTCAAACTACTCTTATTTGAATATTTATAATACTTCTTTAATTGAAAATTCTTTCTTAGCAATGTTCAAGTGGAATATTACAAAAGATAATAATCAAAGAGACAAACCATTAAGAGATTTCGATACAAACATTAACGATCAACAAATATTCAATGTCAAAAACAAGCAACACTTTATAAGTTGGGGAATTGAAGACAAATTATACAAAGCGACTGAAGGTGGATTTGAAGTTATCAAGTATAACAATTATGCGAACAAAGAAAAGGGTGAAGAAACATTTACACGTCTAAAAACTGTTGACCTACACGCTTGGAAAGGCAAAGTAATAAATGGTGGGACTGCATATTTTGGAAATATAGTTGAATGCGAAAATGCCTTAGTTGTAATCCAAAGTGACGGACAATATTTGACAATACCTGGACCAATAACACGTTGGCGAGTTTATCCAAGGTCTATGAATTACGAAAACCATCTTCATGTAATCTTAGACGACAAAATTGAGATTTATTCATTTAATCATGACTACTTTCTTAACCAACAAGATAAAGAAATTGGAATACAATTTACAGGAGTAAAAAACAAAAGAACACCAAGGGTAAGTTACTTTGATGACACTGACGAAAGTTTATTTGACAATGTTGATTTACCATTCTAAACTAAAAGAAAAAAACTATGCTAACAGCACCTACCCAAAAGGCAGGGTTTCTTGCTCCGCAGATACATTTGAGATAACAGAAAGTTCAGTTTTCCGGAATAAGTTTAGTGTTTAAAATCTCGCTCTTCGGGTAGCTACAAAAGATGTGTTCGCATTTCCTTCAGAAGTAAACTCTATAAGGAAATTATGACCATTTCTGAGTCCAAAAGCACCAATTGCAAAACGAAAACTATGAATAGAACAAACAAAGATATAAAAGACCAATTTGACTTCTTTACAGAATTAGTTTCTGCAGACAAAATTGTTTTAGCCAAGACGATTCAACTTGAACCGAAAAAGAGTAATGTAAAATGGTTAACTGGACAAAGCAATGTTCAACATCAAACTATAACTGACGATATTTTTTTCTTCGTTGAAAGAAGCAAACGGGATTCAAAATATGGCATAAAACTTCGTTGCCCTTCATTTACAAATGAACCCTTTTTCCGATTCGACTCTGATGGGCCAGCTCATAGAAATAATTTCCCTAACATTCCACTTGAAGAACAGTCTGTGACAACTCCTCACTTCAATTCATACAAGGAAGACGGAATGCAAATCGCATATAAGAATGAAACTTTAAGAAAAGAAGGTGAAGCAAAAATAATTGTTGAAGACATAAATTTCGGAGTCTCTCTTTTTTGTATGGAAACAAACTCAAAGTTGTCCAATGGTGAATTTCCAGCTATTGTTGATATTGCACCTGAGTTAGAATTTAATCAAATTCAAAATATTAACTTTGACAACATTACTTTTGAGTAGCAATGGATAATAATCAAATCATAGAAAGAATAAAATCTTCATTTTGTAGTCTGACCAATTTTAAAGTCAGACAAAATGCATTAGAAGTAATAACTGCTTACTCGACAATTAATAACAAATTTGTTTCTGTGTTTATTACATTTACAAATAACAAAATTGTTCTTACAGACAGTGGGTGGATAGACCAAAACTATTACGAGACACCTCTAAATGACGATTCTGAAGATATTGTGAGAAGAATAATTTCCACTTTCAAAAATTCTTTCAATGTTAAATCAACATTAGATAATTCAGGCATCGAGTTTTACTACAAAACCTGTGAAAATATTGAACAAATTCCTAGTGCCGTTTTTGACCTTGCTAACTTTATAGTTGGGGTTGTTAATTCATATTGCATTCAATACAAAGACGAGAAAGAAGAAAAAGAAAGAGAAACTTTCAGAAAAGATGCTAACGATTTTTTAAAGGTAAATTATGCTAATAATGTAAGATTACGTTATGCACTTGACGACTTCAAAGGAATTAAGTTTAATGCCATAGTAAATAAAGGTGCTGATCTTTTTATACTTACATATGTTACAGGCTCGACACAGACATATTTTGAAAATGACTTACGTAAATCCATTGTCAATTTTGAAATAGCGGTAAAGTCAAAGTATCGCGACAACATCAAAGAAAGAGTTACAATAGTTAATGACAAATCAGAAGGATATTTACCAGAAAAATCATCATATATTTTTGAGATTCTCAACGAAAAAACCACAAGGGAACCGATTAAATGGACAGAAAAAGAACGAATCCTTGAACTGATATGAAAATATTAACTGGGACTAACAGCACACACAAGAAATTGGAGGTTCAGTGGTTAAATTAAGCTTTATGATCGTATCAAGTTATATTGTTGCAGACAGTTTAGCCCTTCGACAAACTCAGGTCGAGTACATAGACATCACCACTTTCATTAGCTACCAAACAATATCAGTTTGCTCATAAATTTCACAACCCAATTATTTGTTTCCTAATAAAGAAACTTTCATCTTTGTCGAAACGTTAGTCACGTGCAGAAAGCAAAATTCGAAGTAGAATTTTTAGAAGATGCGGCCAAGTTCCTGGAGACTCTTGATGAAAAAGTCAGAGATAAAATCATTTACAACATCAATAAATCAAGATTTTCCAGCGATAAAGAGCTTTTCAAAAAATTGACTGACGAAATTTGGGAGTTTAGGACACTATATAACAAAACTCATTACCGACTTTTTGCATTTTGGGACAAATCAGAGAAAAACAATACCATCATCATTTCAACCCATGGATTAATTAAGAAAACAGGCAAAACACCTAAAGCTGATTTGGACAAAGCAGAGAAATTAAAGGCTGCATATTTTGAGCTAAAATCACCAAAAATGACCAAGAAATGAAAACTTATAGCCTAGAACACATAACCGACAAACATATTGGCAAAAAGGGTACACCCAAGAGAGATGCTTTTGAACAAGAATTGCGAATGGATTTATTAGGAGAAGCTATTCGAGAAGCTAGATTGCAACGCAATTGGACACAAGAAGAACTAGGACGATTAGTAGGTGTAAAAAAAGCTCAAATTTCTAAATTAGAAAATAGTCTAACTGATGCCAGATTTGAAACGATCCTCAAGGTATTTAAGGCACTCAACGCTAAAATAAATTTCAACGTTGAGTTGCTTGGTTCGAAACCGCAGCCTAAAAAGCCGGCTAAACAAGTAAGCGTAAAATTGTAAGCTACGCTTTCTTCAAAAACTCCGTCTTCAAGACCATCATTGTTTTTTCAACTTTGCCTTCTACTTCGCCTTCAAAATCGGTTAAGCGGATGTTGCGCACCATGGTTCCGCGTTTGATCACGCCAGATGATCCACGTACTTTTAAATCTTTGATGACTGTTACTGAATCTCCGTCGTTCAATAAATTACCGTTGCTGTCTTTAACTTCCATGTGCTATAATTTGATTAATATTTTTGGTTCCTATTTCTAAAGCCCAATAAGCGCTGCGCTAAGTCGGGCCGCTGTAATTTGGTCAAACGGTTCCGAATCCAATCCTTGAACTCGGCTTTGTACCAAAAGAAATACTTATTTTGATTTTGTTTCTCTTCCTTGGTTTTGGCCGTATAAATGGGTTGTAGGGTGTATGGGTGCACGCCGGTATAGTAAATCACCTCCGCTACCGTCATGGGCGTCGGAGTGAAATCCTGCACTTGCTCCAATTGAAAGCCTAAATCCTTAGTTTCTGCCGCTAAATTAGCCATATCCACTTCCTCACATCCTGGGTGAGAAGAAATGAAATAAGGAATCAAGGGCTGCTTTAAGCCATGCTTGGCCGAAATGGCATCGTATTTCTCTTTGAACTTCCGGAAGTATTTGAAAGATGGCTTGCGCATAACGCGTAAGGTGGCATCTGAAGTATGTTCAGGTGCAACCTTCAAACGACCCGACACATGGCGCGTAATCAATTGCTCCATGTATTCATCGTGGTTCATGTCGGCATTGTTCTTATTGAAATCATCCACCAACAAATCATAACGAACCCCTGAACCCACAAAAGCTTTTTTAACGCCCGGATGCGCATCTACCTTGCGGTAAATCTCCGTCAATGGCTTGTGGGAAGTATCCAAATTGGAACAAATCACCGGATGAATGCAGCTTGGACTAGAACAACGCGCGCAAATTGACTCGTCTTTGCCCTTCATGCGGTACATGTTGGCCGAGGGACCGCCCAAATCCGAGATATACCCCTTAAAATCCGGTGATTTCGTGATTTGATCTACCTCCTTCATGATGGATTTCTCACTCCGAGAAGCGATGAATTTCCCTTGGTGGGCCGATATGGTACAAAAACTGCAACCTCCAAAACAACCTCGGTGCATGTTGACCGAGAATTTAATCATCTCAAAAGCAGGAATAGGTCCTCTCTTCTTGTATTTAGGATGCGGTAAACGAGTATATGGCAAATCAAAAGATCGGTCCATTTCCACCTCATCCATGGTTTTGAAGGGTGGATTAATTACCAAAGTTTGATCCCCTACTCGCTGTGTAATGCGGTTTGCCTGCCATTTATTGGACTCAACTTCTACAATCTTGAAGTTGGCCGCGTATTTGATTTTATCTTGTAAACAATCCTCATGACTGCTCAGCTCCACTGTCTCCCAATCTTCGATATTCGGTAATGCCTGAGTCGCGGGCTGCAAAAAAGCCACCTGTTTGATATGCGTCAAATCTTTGAACGGAATTCCACTTTTCACCCCACGAATAATTTCGCGTAAAGGCTGTTCACCCATGCCATAGACCAGCATGTCGGCTTGTGAATCCACCAAAATGGAGGGGAATAATTTATCTGCCCAGTAATCATAATGCGTCACTCGGCGCAAAGAAGCCTCAATGCCGCCAATCAAGACAGGCACATCGGGATAAATTTCTTTGAGTATCTTGGAATAGACCGTCGTGGCATAATCGGGTCTAAAACCCGCTTCGCCACCTGGGGTATAGGAATCATTGGAACGCAAACGACGATTGGCCGTATAATGATTCACCATGGAATCCATACAACCGGCTGTCACCCCAAAGAAATACTTGGGTTTCCCCAATTTCTTAAAATCCCGCAAATCATCTTGCCAATTGGGCTGCGCCACAATTCCCACCTTCAAGCCCTCACTTTCCATGATTCTACCAATCACTGCCGTGCCAAAAGAGGGATGGTCTACGTAGGCATCGCCTGATATTAAAATAACATCTAGCTCGTCCCAGCCGCGTTTTTCCACTTCTTTTTTTGTCAAGGGTAACCAGTCGGTGATCGGTCTTTCTTCCATTCTACAAAATTAATTGAATTTGCTTGGTTTACCTAGTTTGGTTAAAGTGGAATGGTAGAATGTAGAATGGTAAATGGTGAATGGTGAATTATAAATTATAAATGATGGTGGAATCCTAATACCAAATAAAAAACGGTTAATCCCGAACGAAAGATGGGAACGAAGCATGAAAATAAATTATAAATGATAAAGTATAAATGGATTTAGCTTCAATTTACCAGCCTTATAACTAAACACTAATAACCAATCCCTAAACAGGTTAATCCCGACGAAAGATGGGAACGGAGCATGAGCGAAGCGGTAGGCGCATTTTTGACCTGTGCGCTAGACTTAGATAAGCGTCAAAAATTAAAGCCGTATGTGGAGTGAACATCGGTTCCGCAACGCGGAATTCGTGTTAGATTAACCGAATTTAAATAAAGTTTTTTTGTTTCTTTTTTTCTCCAAAAAAAGAAATGCCTAATGAGTTAATTAATCAGAAAAATTAAATTTTTATCCCTCCAACTTTTCTTTTCATCCATAACCTAGGATTTTCTTTTTTTTCAAAAAAAGAAATGCCATAGGAGTTAATTACTCCGGATAATTAAAATCTAATCCCTCCAACATTTCTTTTTATCCAATATCTAGGATTTTCTTTTTTAGAAAAAAAGAAACAAAAAAATGGTTTCTGTCGTCCAGCAAAGGCGAATTCTGCTGCGCAGAACCGGGATTCACTCCGCTCGCGCCTATAGTTTTGACGCTGGCACACATAGCCATTGCTAAGGTCAAAACCCCGTCTACCGCTGCGTTCATTACCTTTCGCTGTTGCTGAACGACGCCGTTTTTTAGAACAATTTAACATGCTTTAGCTAGAAATATTTAAACTTTATTGGCTCGAAAGGTAGCATGACCAACGGTTAATCCCGACGAAAGATGGGAACGGAGCATGAGCGAAGCGGCAGGCGTATTTTTGACCTGTGCGCTGGACTTAGCCAAGCGTCAAAAATTAAAGCCGTATGTGGAGTGAACATCGCTTCCGCAACGCGGAATTCGTGTTGGATTAACCGAATTTAAATAAAGTTTTTTTGTTTCTTTTTTTCTCCAAAAAAAGAAATGCCATAAGAATAACTTTGAAGTGATGTTAGCCTAAAAACAATAAATCATTTGATGGAATTACAAATTCTCAATATCTGTCATTCGACATGACCCTGCGGAACATGTCGAACAGCACGTTTTTTTGTTTCTTTTTCTCCAAAAAAAGAAATGCCTAAAGAAGAGATTTGAAGTGATGTTAGTCTAAAACAATAAGTAATTTGATGAAATAACAAATTCCTTTATCTGTCATTCGACATGACCCTGCAGAACATGTCGAACAGCAGGGACAGAATTGACATCCACTATCCTTATGAAATTTAAGGATGATTATTTCCCAATCTATCCTATTTTTGTAAGATATGCAGCTTTCCATCATTTTTGTCAACTACCAAAGTGAAGATCTTTTACTGAATTGCTTCCGAAGCATTTACCAGTACACCACTGGGCTTGACTTTGAATGCATTGTGGTGGATAATAAGTATCAAGCTGGGGCCAATGAGGCCATTCTCCAAGAATTTCCAGCTACTCAATGGATTGACTTGGGCTATAATGCCGGATTTTCCAAAGCCAATAATGCAGGTTTAGCCGCAGCAAAAGCACCTCATGTCTTATTCATGAATGCAGACACCCTGGTTACCGACAATGCCATTGGCAAGGCCTACCAATACCTCATCGAAAAGCCAGATTTAGCCGCAGTGGGAGCTATTCAAGTGGATTCGACAGGTAAACCTATCCCCTATTATCGGACACTAAACGACATCCGCATTGATTTATACATTTTGCCCAATATCCCAACTTGGAAACGATTCGTGTATAATTGTTTTCCCAAATTTGTCCCTGAACAAAGCTATGAAACCAATAATTTGGTTGGCTTTTTCTTGATGACGAGTAAAGAGGTAATTCGGAAAGTAGGTGCTTGGGATGAGGATTTTTTCATGTATGCCGAAGATGCCGAATGGTGCACTCGATTGATTAAAGCGGGTAAATTGGTCTATTTTGAGGATATCCGAGTGACCCATTTATTGGGCCATAATCCCTTCCGAAGGGCGAAAACCTCCTGGGTCAATCGTTTTTCGGTACAAATCCAGGTATCCAATTTGCTCTGGATTCGGAAAAGTTATGGACTGGGAGCCTATTTCTTGATTTTATTGAACTATGCGGCTATCGTGCCCTTATTTTGGACTTGGAAGATTCTATTGAACCTGCTGAAAATGAGGCATTGGAAGCACAATACCGAAAATCAGGTACTTTTCACGCAGAAAACTCGGATGCTGTTTCGATACTTTTGGCAGACTGTTTTTTTACAGAAGAAATCCTACCAGATAAAAGCCGCAGAAAATATACAATAATTGGCATTGCTGATAAATATCATGCACAATTCATGTCACCAATCTAAGGATTATGTAGTAAATTCGTTTTTAGCCTAATAACACCCAAAAATAGTAAATTTTGAATATCTCGGAGCAATTATTTCAAGCCTTATCGAAGCAATGCCAACCCAAAGAATTGGATTGGTTGAAGGACAAATCATCGAAAGACGCCAATTCCTTGTCGCTCAGCTTTGTCATGGTTCCTCGTTTTATTGAAAAACAAGAGCTAGAAAAGAGTGTATTGGACGATACTGCCAAGATCCTACCTGACTGGAACTGGGATGGCTGGACTTTGGACCGTTTGGCAAGGGTCTATTTACTGAGTTTATGCCAAGAGCGTGGATTAGATCAGGAGGCTTACATCAAAAAAATCAATCTACTTTTTGATACGGCGGAAATGAATGAAGCCGTAGCCCTGTACTCTGCCATGCCCATTTTGGCCTATCCCGAAGCATGGATGAACCGTGCCACGGATGCCGTGCGTTCCAATGTAGGACTCATCTTTGATGCTATTGCCTTTGGTAATCCCTACCCTAAAAATCATTTCTCGGAATTAGCTTGGAACCAATTGGTCTTGAAATGTATTTTCAACGATAAGCCCATTCACCAGATTGAAGGATTGGAAGCCAGAAATAACGAGGCTTTAATTGCTACTTTGGTTGATTTCGCCCATGAGCGTTGGGCAGCGAACCGCCGTGTACCTTCTCAAGTTTGGCGTTTGTTGGTGCCATATTTAACTGTAGCTATGTTGAGCGATATCGAGAAATTGATTCAGTCCGACAAAGAATCGGATCGTATAGCTGCCAGCTTAGTGCTTGACCAAAGTCATTTAGCTGAGGCCAAGGCCTTGGCAGAAAAATATAAAAATCAGCTTCCTGCTGTTCCTGCGGAATCTTGGGGAGCCTTAGAGAAACCAGAACCCATTTACCAACCAGCCTAAGATTATGTGCCAGAATCCACACCAATCGAACCCATCCCATTTTCAAGGTTCTGCTGAAGAAGCCATGACGGCGAGTACGGTAGAACAAAGCTTTGAGCAGTATATCCAAGGCATGAAGTTTTTTGATCCTCATGTGCACATGACGGCCAGAACCACGGATGATTACCAAGCTTTAGCTGATGCAGGTGTCGTGGCGATCATTGAACCGGCCTTTTGGCTAGGTCAACCGAGAACAGGCTTATCGTCCTTTAAAGACTATTTTGCCACCTTGGTCGGTTGGGAGCGTTTTCGTTCTTCGCAGTTTGGCATTAAGCATTATTGTACTATTGGATTGAACTCCCGTGAGGCCAATAACGAAGCTTTGGCGGAGGAAGTTATGGAGATTTTACCTTTGTTCTTACAAAAAGAAGGCGTAGTAGGTGTTGGGGAAATTGGTTTTGATGACCAAACGGCTCTCGAAGAAAAATACTACCGTGCCCAATTGGAATTGGCCAAAGAAATGAATTTACCTGTGCAAGTTCATACGCCCCACCGCGACAAGAAAAAAGGAACGGAAAGAAGTATGGCCATTGCATTGGAACATGGTTTAGACCCGAAAATGGTCATCATAGATCATAACAATGAAGAAACCGTTAAGTCTGTGTTAGACCAAGGATTCTACGCGGCCTTTACCATTTATCCATTCACGAAAATGGGCAATGAGCGCATGGTGGAAATTGTAAAACAATATGGACCATCCATGATCATGATTAATTCCGCTGCCGATTGGGGTATCTCCGATCCCTTAGCAATTCCTAAAACAGCGGCTTTGATGAAAATGAAAGGCATTTCGGATGAAGATATTCGTTTAGTCACCTATCAAAATGCTTTGGATGCTTTTGCACAAAGTGGACAAATTAAGGAGTCAGACTTCATTCATGGCATGGAAATTGACCAGTCCTTGAAGTTCAATGGCAACACCGTTTTACGTGGTGGACAAGCTCCAAGAGTCAACAAAAACTCTTTGATCATTAGCTAATGAGTCAGATTAGGGCATTTTTGGAATTAACCCGACCGGCCAATGTCATCACCGCTTTGACGGATGTGATGGCAGGCATGGCCATCGTGGGCTTCCTCTTTGTCTGGAAGGATTATTCCATTCAGCCCTTGGTTTTATTAGGTTTGTCAACCATGTGTCTGTATGCGGGTGGAGTGGTGTTCAATGATGTCTTTGATCGTGAGTTGGACAGCGTAGAACGACCAGAAAGAGCCTTGCCCAGTGGACGAATTTCCTTGACAGCTGCCGTAACCGGTGGCTTATTGCTTTTAACCCTAGGCATTTTCTTAGCCTTCAAACAAAGTTTATTGAGTGGCTACGTGGCTATCATCATCACGCTATTGGCTCTTTTCTACGATTGGAAAGGAAAACACATGACTTATTTCGGTCCCATCAACATGGGGCTTTGTCGGGCCTTTAACCTTCTCTTAGGCATGTCAGTCTACGAATTTGGTCTCATAGAACAAGGTCAATGGATGATACTTCCCTTGATTTACATTGCGGCCATCACCATGGTGAGTCGGGGTGAAGTGCATGGAAGCACCCCCTGGCCCATTGCCGCAGCAGCCTTTTTCTTTTTAATTATTCATGCGGCCCAACTTTCCATTGCGATAAAATCGGAACAATGGATTGCCATACCTTTCATTATCTTACATATCACTCTTATATTTAAACCTTTAATACGAGCGTATCAAAACCCCATTGGTCCTAATATCGGAAAAACCGTGAAAGCAGGAGTCTTATCACTCATTGTGATGAACGCTGCTTGGGTGAGCCTGAGTGGACAATGGATGATCGCTTTGGCAGTATTGGCCCTCTTGCCCATTTCCATACGGGTAGGGAAATTCTTTGCCGTTACGTAATTTTATAGCATGCAGTCATTAGAACAATATTTTCAGGTACCCTTCCGCTATCAAGTCATTTTTTCCAAAGGCTTATTTCATGCCGATAATCCCGTTTTTAAGGATTTCATATTGAACTTTGGATTGGCTGATTTTAGAAAGAGAATTGTGTTTGTCATCGACAAAGGAGTAGCTGATGCACATCCGAAGCTCACCAAGCAAATCGTCCAGTATTTTGACAAGTATCCCGTGGCCGATTTAGCCCCTGAAATACTAATTTTGCCAGGGGGTGAAGTATGTAAAAATGACCCTCGGTATTACGAAGAGGTAGTTCGCGCTATAGATGAGCACCGCATTGATCGTCATTCCTTTGTAGCTTGTATTGGTGGTGGAGCATTTTTGGATATGAGCGGTTATGCCGCAGCCATTTCGCACCGAGGAGTGAAATTCATCCGTATTCCCAGTACCGTTTTATCTCAAAATGATTCGGGAGTAGGTGTAAAGAACGGGGTGAATTATCAGGGCAAAAAAAACTTTTTAGGCACATTCGCTCCGCCCGTTGCGGTATTCAATGACGTGGATCTTTTAGCTACTCTACATGATCGTGATTGGAGATCAGGTATAGCTGAAGCCATCAAAGTGGCTTTAATCAAGGATTTGACTTTCTTCCAATGGTTGGAAGCCAATGCTCAAGCCATGAATGAGCGTAATGAAGCGGTCATGATTGAGCAAATTTACCGTTGTGCCGAATTACATATGCAGCATATTTCCAGCGGAGATCCTTTTGAATTAGGTTCAGCTAGGCCTTTGGACTTCGGTCACTGGGCAGCGCATAAATTGGAATATTTAAGCAATTTCGAGATTCGTCACGGAGAAGCAGTGGCCATTGGCATTGCTTTGGATACGGCTTATTCCCATGAAATAGGCTATTTAACAGCAGAGGAAAGAGACCGTGTTATTGGGGTCATCCGAGCTTTAGGTTTTGATACTTACCATCCTGCATTGGCAGAAAATGATAAAGCCAATTTGTTTAAAGGCTTGCAAGAATTCCAAGAACATTTGGGGGGACAGCTTTGCATCACCCTATTGGAAAAATTAGGAAAAGGAAAAGAAGTGCATGAAATGAATTTCGATTTGATAAAAAAATCGGTTGATTTCTTGGCTCAATTAGGCTAGATCCATATGAAAACAGCACACGGACTTTTAAGTTATTGTTCCAATATTCATCCCGGTGAAATCTGGTCGGAGCATTTTGCTAACCTACAAAAAAACATCCCAGCCGTGAAAGCCGCGGTAAGTCCTGATGCTCCCATGGGCTTGGGTCTGCGAATAGCGGATTTGGCAAGCAAGGATTTACAGGATGAACAAACTTGGAAAGCCTTGGTGGATTGGTTGAAAGCCGAAGACTTATATGTGTTTACCTTGAATGGATTTCCTTTCGGGGGCTTCCATGGGGTAGTGGTGAAAGATGATGTGCATACGCCCGACTGGACTACACCTGAGCGATATGAATACACGCTACGCTTGGCGCATATATTAGTAAAATTATTGCCCAAAGATCAAACTTCAGGTGGAATATCCACCTCGCCACTCTCCTACCGTTTTTGGTGGAAAAGCCCTGAGGCATTGCAAGAAGCCACTGAAAAAGGTACCATCGCCTTAGTGAACTTGGTAGATCAATTGGCACAGATAGAAAAAACGACAGGTAAAAATATACACATCGACATAGAACCAGAGCCAGATGGTATTCTAGAGAATCATCGGGAATTTGTCGATTGGTTTGATCAATGCCTATTGCCTTTGGGTAAAGCACATTTACAAGCCAAAGGGTACACAGCAGAAAAAGCAGAAGAGTTGATTCGTCGACATATCCAAATCTGCTTTGACATTTGTCATTTTGGGGTAAGCTATGATCATCCAGCTACCTGCATTGCCGAGTTAGAAAGCAAAGGAATTGGTGTTGGAAAAATTCAGGTAAGTTCTGCCTTGCGATTGGATTTCCGTCAGGATGCGGAAGAAAAATTAGCCTTGCTCAAGAAATACCAAGAGCCGGTGTATTTGCATCAAGTAAAAGCCAAAAAAGCAGATGGCAGTTACATCCAATACCCAGATTTGGATCAGGCATTTGCCGCCTATGAGTCCGGAGCCTTTTTGGAATGGCGCATTCATTATCATGTGCCTCTATTCTTAGAGTCTTATGGTTTATTGGGCTCTACACAAAAAGAAATCAGAGAAACCTTGGCTATCCAAAAGCAAAAAGCCTTTACGGGACAAATGGAAATAGAAACCTATACTTGGGGAGTATTACCTGAGGAACATCAAATTCCTATTCATGAATCCATCATTCGGGAGATTCAATGGGTACAAGAACAATTAAACGCCTAATATTATGCAAAAAACGGTTGTCATTGATGTAGTCGGTTTAAGTCAAAGCGTGCTTTGCGAGCATACTCCTTTTTTTAATCAATTCATTGCTGCGAGGCAATTGAGCCTTATTAAGCCCGTTTTGCCAGCGGTAACGACCACTTCTCAAAGTTGTTATGTCACCGGAAAATACCCGAACGAAAACGGCATAGTGGGCAATGGCTGGTATGACCGAGAAGATGCCGAAGTGAAGTATTGGAAACAGTCCAATCATTTGGTACAAGGAGAGAAAATTTGGGATGCGGCTAAAAGAGAAAATCCGAATTTCACTTGCGCTAAAATGTTCTGGTGGTACAACATGTATTCCACAGCAGATTATTCGGTAACGCCTCGCCCGCAGTACCATGCCGATGGTGTCAAAGCACCCGATTGTTATTCTCATCCCGCATCTCTTCGAGATGAATTGCAGGCGGAATTAGGCACATTTCCTTTGTTTAATTTTTGGGGACCCAATGCCAATATTAAATCGACCCGCTGGATAGCCGATGCTTCCATTTGGGTAGATAAGAAATATAATCCTACGCTGAATCTGATTTATTTACCTCATTTGGACTATTGCCTACAAAAATTTGGCCCAGATCTTCCCAAGATTGCGAAGGAATTGCAGGAAATCGATGAGGTAGTCAAAGACTTGGTGACCCATTTTGAAAGTACGGGGGCTAAGGTCATTCTTTTGTCGGAATACGGCATCAATGAAGTGAATCAGCCGATTTACATCAATCGCATTTTACGCGAGAAGGGTTTGATTAGTGTGCGGGTAGAAAGAGGCTTAGAACTCTTAGATGCAGGAGCTAGTGCGGCATTTGCTACGGCAGATCATCAGATTGCCCATGTCTACATTCAAGATGCGAATAAAATAGCCGCATTGAAGGCAGATTTAGAAAAAGTTCCAGGCATAGCCAAGGTATTAAATAGGGAAGAACAAAAAGCCTACCACATAGACCATGCTCGCAGTGGGGAATTGGTATTAATTGCTGAGCCACAAGCCTGGTTTGTCTATTATTTCTGGATGGATGATGCCAAAGCTCCTGATTATGCGCGTTTGGTCGATATTCATCGTAAGCCAGGGTATGACCCGGTAGAGATGTTCATGGACCCTAAAAACCCTTTCATTAAACTAAGAGCAGCCTATAAATTAGCCAGAAAACTGAGTGGATTCCGTTATTTAATGGATGTGATTCCATTGGATGCGACCTTAATCAAAGGTTCACATGGGGGTATTTTTTGCGAGCCCGACTATTACCCAGTGTACATTTCGGATCAAAAAGAGCTTCCTAATCAAGTAGAGGCACCTGAAGTATATGATTTAATTTGGAAAAGTATTTTTCAATAAAAATTTAATTAGAAAAATTTGCACTATATTTAGCCATTAAATCAATAAAATACTTTACCATGAAAAAGTTATTTGCCCTTTGCGCCATGATGGCGTTGTTCCTTGGCCTGAGTACCCAAGCTACTGCACAAGACTTTGATCCACAAGCGATGGTTCAGCGTCAACTTGACCGTATTTCTACGGAATTAAGCCTAAACAAAGATCAGGTTAAAAAACTAGAACCGATCATCACGGCTCGCATGCAAAAAATGATGGAGTTCCGTCAGGCAGGTATGGAGCGTGAGCAAATGATGGCTGAAATGAAGAAAATCAATGATAGCCAATTGGAATCATTGAAAGCCATTTTAACTCCAGAGCAATTGGAGAAATATAAAACGATGCAAAGTCAAATGCGTCAGGGTGGACCTCGAAACTAATCAAGGCTTCATTTCGCCATGAAAACGAAATTATTTTTCTTAATGGGGCTGATTTTCATCAGCCCTATCTTTTTATCTGCTAATCCAGTTCGAGTAGGCATAGCGGGCATGACCCATGACCATGTAGGACAGGCATTGGAAGCTGCAAAAAAAAATACGGATGTGCAAATTGTGGGTTTTGCGGAGAAAAACAAAGACCTCGCCCTGCGATTACTAAAACAATACCAATTACCAGAATCCCTTTGGTTCCCAGATTTAGAAACTCTCATTTCCAAAACTAAACCAGAAGCTATATGTGCTTTTAATAGCATTTATGAACATTTGGAAGTAGTTCAAACTTGTGCCCCCAAGGGAATCCATGTGATGGTAGAAAAACCTTTGGCTGTGAATATGGACCATTTGAAGCAAATGAAAGCTTTGGTCAAAAAACATCCCATCGCCCTACTAACCAATTTTGAAACCACTTGGTACCCTTCTCATGCGAAAATGTGGGACATGTTGAAAGTAGAAAAATCATTGGGAGATTTACGCAAGGTAGTCATCATGGATGGACACAATGGCCCCGTCGAAATTGGTTGTTCCCAAGAATTTTTATCCTGGCTCACTGATCCAAAAATGAATGGCGGTGGAGCATTGATAGATTTTGGGTGCTACGGAGCCAACATCATGACTTGGCTCATGGAAGGCCAAAAGCCTATTTCTGTTACAGCAGTCAGTCAACATTTGAAACCACACATCTATCCTAAAGTAGATGATGAAACCACCATTATTTTAAACTACCCAAGCTGTCAAGCCATCATTCAAGGTTCATGGAATTGGCCATTTGACCGTAAAGACACGGAATTATATGCCAGCAAAGGTATTTTAGTAGCCAATAAATCCAAGCAAATGCGCTATGTTTCCGACGGTCGATATGGTAAAGAAAGTATGATTTCTCTACCCCCATTAGCCCCAGAAAGAGCCAATGTATTTGCCTATTTGGCGGCCGTAGTACAAGGCAAAATAGATCCACAAAAGGATTTATCCTCCTTGCCCATTAATGAAATTGTAGTAGAAATATTATCTGCTGCTACTGAATCTGCAAAAACACACAAAACCATATTTTTACCATAACATGAAAGCAATATTACTCCTTCTATTATTACCCCTATTGGCCCAAGCCCAGAAACCCATGAAAATCAATGGTAAAGACATTGGCATGGTGTCTTATACCTATCGCAACAGTTTCTCCAAAGACATGGCTAAGACCTTGGATACCTTGAAAAATCAAGGCATTACCGACATGGAATTCTCCAGTTTATTCAGTAAAACGGCCCAAGAAATTCGTACTTTGTTGGATGAAAGAGGTATGAAATGTTCATCATTCGGAGTAAGCATGGGAGATGCTCTCAATAAAACCGATCAAGTGGGAGAAAATGCGAAAACGCTAGGTGCTTCCTTTGTCCGTGTAGCCTGGATTCCTCACAATGGACCATTTACCCTAGAATTAGCCCAAAAGACCGTGCAAGAATTTAATCAAATTGGTAAGGCTTTGAAGGAAAAATACAACCTTACTTTTTGCTACCATAACCATGGTTTTGAATTTGAACCTTATGAAAATGGTAATTTGTTTGATTACATCGTTCAAAATACCGACCCTAAATATGTGAGCTTTGAAATGGATATACTTTGGACATTCTTTCCTGGTCAAAATCCAGCTGCCTTACTCAATAAATACGGAAGCCGATTTAAGCTCATGCACCTGAAAGATTTGAAAAAAGGGGTACAAGGAAATATGTCGGGTGGCACTTCTGTAGAAAATGATGTAGCTTTAGGAACTGGACAGTTGAACATTCCAGAAATCATGAAGGCGGCTAAAAAAGCCAAGATTCAACACTATTATTTGGAAGATGAAAGTTCAAGATATCCTGTTCAGACCCGACAAAGCAGAACCTATTTATCGAATTTAAAATAATATGACCCAGCGTTTTCTTTACCTAGTAATCTTACAGATAGCTATTGTTGCACAGGTTGTAGGGCAACAAGCGATTGAAAAGAAAATCCAAACGGATTTGATTTTAGCGGAAGATGGAAGTACCATACAATTAGAAGAAGGTACCTTCCAAATATCGCAAAGTCTGTCGATGGATGGTAAAAAGAACATGATCATTCGGGGTAAAGGAATCGATAAAACCATCCTTTCATTTAAAAATCAGGCAGGAGGTGCGGAAGGGATTAAAATCACCAATTGTGAAAACATCATATTGGAGGACATGACGGTACAAGATTCCAAAGGAGATTTAATCAAAACCATGCATGTCAAAGGGATTACCTTCCGCAGAATCAAAGCCGAATGGACAGGTAAACCCTCGCCTACCAATGGCAGCTATGCCTTGTATCCGGTACTTTGTGAAAATGTCATCATCGATAACTGCACGGCGATCGGAGCATCAGATGCGGGTATTTATGTGGGTCAATCCAAATACATTGAAGTGAAAAATTGTACCGCCTTTCAAAACGTGGCAGGCATTGAGATTGAAAACTCTCAATATGCCGAAGTACATCACAATAAGGCCCATGGCAATACAGGCGGCATATTGGTTTTTGACTTACCTGATTTAGTGCAGAAAAAAGGAGGCCATGTGAAAGTTTACCAGAATGAAGTCATTGAAAACAATTTATCTAATTTTGCCCCCAAGGGAAATATCGTAGCGCGTGTGCCCAAAGGTACGGGGATGCTAGTCTTGGCGACTAGTCAAGTCGAAATTTTCAACAATAAGATTCATCAAAATAGAACCATGGGGGTAGGCATTATTTCTTACCACATGACGGAAAATAAAATTAATGATGCCGAATATGATCCCTACCCTACGGCCATTGAAATTAGAGATAATGATTTCCAAAGAAAGCCCGGTCGAGTACCTGCTCAAGGACGATTTGGACAGATGTATCGCTTTAAATTGAAGTTTGGCAGAAAGGTCCCTAACATCATTTACGATGGTATTTTAGACGCTAAACGCCTAGATTCGAGTGGTGAATATTTCCCTTCTTATCGGATTTGTATCCGCAACAATACCAATCAAAGTTTCGCCAACTTGGATGCGGAACATGATTTCAAAAATGTCAAGCGCGACGTGAGTCTGTATGATTGTCATTTACAAGAATTTAAAACGCTTCGTTAGGCATGAGTAAGTTTGTTCGATTGAGCTTGGTCCTATTCGTATTTTTGAGTTTTGTCAATGCCAGCAGCGTTCAAAAAAATGCTTCTGGCTACGTCATGAAATTGTCAGACTATGGCTTTTTCCTAGGTGATATCAAGGATCAAATCCCGCAGGAGGGTGTGATTCCTTACCAATTAAATGCCCCTTTATTTTCAGATTATGCCCAGAAACTGCGCTTTATTCGTATTCCACAGGGAACACAAGTAGCCTATAATGCTGATTCTGTTTTACAATTTCCTGTAGGCACGGCCATCATCAAGACCTTTTATTATCCCAAAGAAGAAGCCAATCCTACGGCTGGTAGAAGGATTATGGAGACACGGGTGTTGATTCGTCAAGAGAAGTCGTGGGTGGCCCTACCCTACATTTGGGATGAAGCTCAAACCGAAGCCACCTTGGAAGTTGCAGGCGGTTCATCTCCTGTTAGTTGGAAAGACAAACAAGGCATCCTAAAACAAGTGAATTATCAGGTTCCCAACATGAACCAATGCAAAGGCTGTCATGAACGCAGTGGTAAAATGACGCCCATTGGTCCTTCGGCCCGACAATTAAACGGCGATTTTCCCTACACCACCGGCAAACAAAATCAATTGGTTCATTGGGCTCAAGTGGGTGTACTCAGCGGCCTTCCAGATCTGAAAACTATTCCTAGTCTGGTAGATTATAATGATGAAAGTAAGCCATTACAAGATAGGGCCTTGGCCTATTTGGATATTAATTGTGCCCATTGCCACAATCCAACCGGACCAGCGCGGTCTTCGGGCTTATATCTCAACTGGGATTCAAAAGATCAAACAGCCTATGGAATTATGAAAACTCCCGTGGCAGCAGGTAGAGGATCGGGCAATTTGAAATACGATATAGTTCCAGGCAAAGCGAAGGAAAGTATTTTGGCATACCGTATTGATTCCGTTGACCCAGGTGTCATGATGCCCGAATTAGGCCGAAAAATGAAGCATACTGAAGGTATCAAACTCATTCAGGATTGGATAAACTCACTAAAGTAATCACATGAAAAGCCGAATATTACTTCTCCTTTGGCTCCTTGTTTGGGTGGCATACCCAGGCCTAGCGCAAAAAAACAAACAGGTAAAACCCAACATCATCTACATTTTAGCTGATGATTTAGGCTACGGGGATATTTCAATTTACAATCCCAAAGGAGATAAAATTGCCACCCCTTATATAGATCAATTGGCCAAAGAAGGCATGCGATTTCTAGATGCCCATTCGGCCTCAGGAGTTTGTACTCCATCACGTTATGCCATTATGACGGGACAATACCCTTTTCGGAGTAAATTACCCGTAGGAGTTTTGAGGGGATATAGTAGAAGTTTGATTGAAAAAGATCGAGTGACTGTTGCCTCTTTTTTAAAAAGCCAGGGTTACCAAACGGGAGTGGTGGGCAAATGGCATTTGGGCTTGGATTGGGCCGTCAAAGCTGGATTTGAGGGGAATTTAACGCAAGTGAATTATGGTATCCAGGAAGAAATGAAGCCAGAGCATATTGATTTTGACCAAGACCCCCAAGGAGGACCTGCCGCAGTGGGCTTCGATTATTCCTATATTTTACCTGCTTCCTTGGACATGCCACCCTATTGCTATTTGGAAAATCAGCATTTGGTAGAAAAACCAACCGGCTATACAGATGGAAATAAATTGACTTCAGGCTATACAGGTCCTTTTTGGAGAGAAGGAAAAATGGCTCCTAATTTTGACTTCTATGGAGTCATGCCGCGCTTTATCGATAAATCCAAGGAGTTCTTGAGTCGGCAAAAGCCCAACAAACCCTTCTTCTTGTACATCCCTTTCTCGGGACCACATACACCTTGGGTACCTCAAAATCAATTCAAGGGAAGTTCAAAAGCTGGTGAATATGGTGATTTTGTTCAACAGGTGGATGCATCCGTGGGTCAACTCATGAAAACTTTGGATAGCCTAGGTTTAAAAGAAAATACCATCGTCATCTTCACAAGTGATAATGGCCCATATTGGCGAGAAAATTTTGTCAAAGAATTTCAGCATCAAGCCGCTGGAGAATGGAGGGGAATGAAAGGAGATGCATTCGAGGCAGGACATCGGGTACCATTTATTGTTCGCTGGCCGAAGAAAGTAAAAGCAAAAAGCACATCCAATGCTTTAATTTCCCAGACAAGCTTATTGGCCACCTGCCAACAAATCTTAGGTCAAGAAACCAGTAAAAACGACAGTTATAGCATTTATCCTTTGTTGACACAAAAAAGTCAAAGCATCCCTGAGCAAGAAGCATTAATTTTCACCACATCCATAGGGTATTTGGTTGTCCGTCAGGGCGATTGGAAATGGGTAGATGGTTTGGGATCTGGTGGATTTACTGATCCTAGAAATGTGAAAGCTAGCAATCACATCACTGGGCAATTATTTAACCTGAAAATAGACCCTAATGAATCTGAAAATCTATTTGAAAAATATCCTGATAAGGTCAGGGAGATGAAGGAGCTGTTGGAGAGAATGAAGCATGTAGAATGAAGTTGGGTTCCAGGAAAACTAGCTCCTAAAAAAATCTTCATTCTACATTCTACATTAAACCTCCTTATTTCCCCAATACGATATTCACAATTCGCTTAGGTACCACAATAATCTTACTTGGTGTTTGACCATCCAATACCTTTTGAACCTGCATATTGGCTAATACACCAACTTCTACTTCAGCTGGAGTAGCCGTCGCCGAGAAAGATAAAGTCAACTTCACTTTACCATTGAAAGAGATGGGGTAATTAAATTCATCTTCTACCAAATAGGCAGGATTAAATACTGGGAAAGCTGCCGTGGAAATACTTCCTGCCTCCTCGCCCAAAGCTACCCAAAGCTCTTCCGCCATGTGTGGTGCATAAGGAGAAAGTAAAATAACTAAATCCTTCAAAATGGCTTTTTTATGGCATTTCAATTGTGTCAAATCATTCACACAAATCATTAATGTAGAAACTACTGTATTGAAAGAATAACGCTCTAAATCCTCTTGAACTTTACGAATGGCCGTATGTAAAACTTTCAATTCCTCTGGTTTAGCAGGACTGTCTTCCAATTTCACTTTTTGGCTAGTTTCATCAAAGAACAAACGCCAAACCTTGCGCAAAAAATTATGAGAACCTGAAATACTGTTGGTATTCCATGGTTTAAACTGCTCCAATGGACCCAAGAACATTTCATACACGCGCAAAGTATCTGCACCAAATTTGGCAATCAAATCATCCGGATTGACCACATTGTACTTGGATTTGGACATTTTTTCTACTTCCCATCCGCACAGGTATTTACCATCTTCTAACACAAATACAGCATCTTCTGGCACATCGTTTCGTGATGATTTAAATGCCTCCAAGTTTAAAATATCATTCTCAACAATGTTTACATCTACATGCAGGGCCGCAACATCGTATTGATCCTTTAATCCATGAGAGACAAATGTGGCAGGACTAACATTTTTCACCCGGTAAACAAAGTTGGAACGACCTTGAATCATTCCTTGATTAATCAATTTTTTGGCAAATTCCTCTTCCTGCACATAGCCTAAATCTTTCAAGAATTTATTCCAAAAACGAGAATACAACAAGTGTCCTGTCGCATGCTCAGAGCCTCCAATGTATAAATCTACCGCCTTCCAATAGTCGACCGCTTCTTTGGAAGCAAATTCCTGCTCGTTTTGCGCATCCATATAACGGTACCAGTACCAAGAGGAACCTGCCCAACCTGGCATGGTTGACCATTCATAATCGTATTTTCCTTGGTATTTCCAAGCATCAGCCGCACGACCTAATGGTGGCTCACCTGTTTCTGTAGGTAGATATTTATCTATTTTAGGGAGCTCTAAAGGCAATTCGCTTTCCTCAATTAAATAAGGTAACAGCTCTCCTTTGGAATTCGGCTTGAAATATACTGGTACGGGTTCTCCCCAATATCGTTGACGAGAGAATACTGCATTGCGCATGCGATACTGTATTTTAGCCTTACCGATACCCCTTTCCTCCAACCAAGTCGTTAGGATAGAAACCGCTTCTTTATAAGTCTTTCCATTAATCAACTCGGAATTGATATAATGTCCCTCCTTGGTTGCATCAGCCTGCTTATCAATATCTTTTTGGGCATCCAAAATCGGAATAATAGGAAGATTAAAATGCTTGGCAAAGTTCCAATCGCGCTGATCACCCGAAGGCACACCCATCACCGCTCCGGTACCATAACCCGCCAATACATAATCTGCTAAGTAAATAGGCACACGCACACCATTGAATGGATTGATAACATAGGAGCCAGTAAATACACCACTCACTTGCTTCACTTCCGACATGCGATCCAGCTCTGAGCGGGATTTAGCCCAAGTCACATAAGCATCTACCGCTTCTTGTTGATCTGGTGTTGTCAACTCTCCTACCCATTCATGTTCTGGTGCCAATACCATAAAGGAAACCCCATAAATGGTATCCACACGAGTAGTAAATACTTTGATTTTTTTATGTGCCAAAGCAGGATTATCGATCTCAAAATCTACTTCCGCACCTATGGATTTACCTATCCAATTTCGTTGTTGCTCCTTCAATGAATCTGACCAATCCACCTCATCCAATCCACGTAATAGTCGGTCAGCATAGGCAGTAATGCGCATGGACCATTGACGCATTTTCTTTTGCTCTACAGGAAATCCACCTCGTTCAGACACCCCATCTTTAACCTCATCATTCGCCAAAACAGTACCCAAAGCTGGACACCAGTTCACCACAGAATCATCCAAAAATGCTAAGCGGAAAGATAATAAGTAGGCATATTTTTCTTCCTCTGAATAAGATTGCCATTCCAAGGCTGAAATACGCTTAACTTCCTCATCACAAACAGCCTGTAGTCCAATAGAACCCGATTGATTCAAGATTTCTATCAAAGTCTCGATAGGTTCTGCTTTATCCGAAACCTGGTTGTACCAGGAATTAAACAATTGCATGAATATCCACTGAGTCCACTTATAATAGGCTGGATCAGAAGTTCTTACCTCTCGCGTCCAGTCAAAAGAAAAACCCATATTTTTCAATTGCTCAATGTAGCGATTGATATTTTGTTCCGTAGTAATGGCTGGGTGCTGGCCCGTTTGTATGGCATACTGCTCAGCAGGCAATCCAAACGAATCAAATCCCATAGGGTGCAAGACCTCAAAACCTTGCAAACGCTTATAGCGTGAGATGATGTCAGAAGCGATATAACCTAGTGGATGACCTACGTGCAAGCCCGCCCCAGAAGGATAAGGAAACATGTCTAGGACATAATATTTAGGCTTGTTCGGATTTATTTGGGCCTTGAAGGTATGATTAGCCTCCCAAAAAGACTGCCACTGCTTTTCAATCTCTCGGAACTGATACTCTGTACGCATATTTTATAAGCATTTTAAAAAAGGAATGCAAATTACGGCTTTTTTATGAAAAAATATTTACTCTACTTTGTTGGTAGATTAGATGAAGTCTACTATTTTTGTAGGCATATTACCTTAGAGTAAGTTTATATGTCTTCAAATACTCCCTCGAGTCCAGAAACCAATAGAAAATTCCCCAGCATCTTTCATGCGGTACAAACCATTTGGAAAAGGGAAAGAAGTATCACGGAAGTGATAATTCACATCAGCAATGCCTTGGCCTTGATGATAGTGGGACATTTACTGTTTACTTACCTGACCATTGAAAAAATCCAAGCAGGCTTCTCGGCAGTTAATTCGGAAATTCTCTATTATGTTTTGGGTGGTTTTATTGCCCAAATGATTGATGGTGCCCTAGGCATGGCATATGGCGTAACGGCTACCACCTTTTTACTATCGGTAGGGATTTCTCCTGCTGCGGCCTCTGCCAGTGTACATGCATCGGAGGTATTTACCTCTGGAGTTTCAGGCTATATGCACTTGAAATTTGGCAATGTCAATTCCAAACTGTTTAAAACCTTAGTCATCCCAGGAATCATTGGCGCTATTTTAGGAGCTTATGTGTTATCTAGTCTAGAGAATTATGCGGGTTACATCAAACCGATTGTTTCCATTTATACCCTTTTCTTAGGAGCCATCATCATTAAAAAGGCTTTGATTAAAAGACAGGAAAAGCGCCAATTGAAAAAAGTGGGACTTTTAGCTCTTTTGGGGGGATACTTGGACTCGATTGGTGGAGGTGGCTGGGGACCCATTGTTTCCTCGACCTTAATTGCCTCGGGTAGACATCCCAAATACACCATTGGTAGTGTAAATTTAACCGAGTTTTTTGTATCTCTAGCTTCTTCTTTGACCTTCTTTACAGTAATTGGATTAGGTTACTGGCAGGTAATCATTGGCCTTATTTTAGGAGGTGTCATTGCTGCCCCAATAGCTGCACGTTTAGCGAATAAACTTCCTGTTAAAACGATGATGATTTTGGTGGGAATGGTGATTATCATCGTCAGTCTACGTCAGATTATTATGGGTGCTGACAAATTCTTTTAATCTATTAGCAATCGCTTTATCTTCATTTGCCCTGCCTTTGATTGCCATCGGATGAACAAACTTCCTTGATAATTAACAGGCGGTTGAATCTGAAGCATTTCTTTGGCTTGAATGTTTCTGGATGCAGACATAAGCTTTCCTTGCATATCCACTAAACTAATTTCACCGGCTTCCTCCGTCATAACATACCATGGTCCTTTGCTAGGATTAGGCCAAACTTGTAAACCTTCCACATCTAAAGCATTCAATCTGGACGATTGATGAATATTTTCCAACAATTGTACTCCACCTGCGCCCAAGCCCAAACTTAGGTCTAGCCTTCCATCACCATTCCAATCAGCAGCATGTGGCCATACCCTCTCCCCATAATTGGCAGTCCAGGTAAATGCTGGACTCATGGTTGAACTTTTACCATCATGGGAATAGGAAACCAACATCGCTTTACCTTGTCGATCAAATACGACACATTCCCATTGACCATCTCCATCCACATCCAAAAAACTTAAGCTCTTGGGTACATAATCAATATCCCTACTCAAATTAGCCCAATTGACATTTTCTATTTGAAGACTCAGGTCTTTAGAGTATTGATAAGAACGAACCTTACCCGACTTCTCGACAATCAACAAATCCAACCTTCCATCTTGGTTCCAATCTACCCATAGTGGAATTTCACTAGCTTGTAAGGGAGGTACTGAAATTTCTTGCCATTGTTGCTCAGCACTTAAGCGCGAAACTTTGGTCCCTAGAAATGTCTGATAACTGACAATCAGCTCTTTTTTGCCATCTCCATCCCAATCCAGCACTTGAGGAATCAATTCAGTTGCTTGAATTTTCACACTGAAATCTGCCCAATCTTTAGTTTTTAATTGCAAAGTGGGTTGCTGGGCGCTCCCCACATTTTCATACAAAGTCAAGCTAGCTCGAACTCCCAAAGCCCCCCGAATGCCTGCATTTCCAATCAATAAATCCAAATCCCCATCTCCATCGAAATCCCACCAAACTGGAGCTGCATTTTCTCCTACATCCAGCATTTGATCTTGCAAATAGGCAGAAGTCTGTAAAAGCCAGGCATCTCCTTCCTTTTTGTAATAAGCCAATGATTGTTGATAATCTTGGGTAAACAGGACATTATCATAGGTATTACTGGATACCAAAACATCCAACTTCCCATCCAAGTTCACATCCGTGGTAAAGGCAGAGGCAAAAGCCCCTACTTGAACTGGATTAGCAGTGGGGAATTTATAATTCAATTGAGAAAACCGCGGTCGGCCAGGACTACCTGTATTGATCAAATGAATCAAATTCTGACAAGTCACATGACCAAATAAAAGATCAAAAGTTCCATTGGCATTGGGCAATAAGGCCAAGCTGTTTCCTGAGTGTAAGACTTTATTGGGACCTTTCACCTGAAAAGGCACATAGCTAGAGCTACATGATGTACCCAATAATACATCCTCACAGTCATTGTGAATAAAATCACCCCAACAATCTACTGTTTTCCTAAATTGAATTTGTCCAGAACCCGGCAATGCCACATTTTCATGAAACTCCACATAATGTCCTGCTGGCTCAAAAGCCAAAACATCCACATCTCCATCCCCATCGATATCTCCAATGGCCGGAATATCCGCTGCGGCCACGTATAAATTAATTTTTCCCGAAAATCCCTCGGAAAAGACGGGATCAGCTATTATTCGAAAGCTCAGTTTGTCCACCGAGGTGTTTTGGTAAATTTTCATACCCGCAGGGGCAGAACAAAACAAATCCTTTTTCCCATCACGGTTATAATCCACCAAATGAAACCAGTTCTCTATTTTAGGAAATTGTGATTCATATTCAGGAGCATAGATATTCCCCGATGTTCCATCTGATTTCTTTTGACGTAAAAAGGTACTCAGCTTTTGGGTACTTCGATCAAAAACCACCCAATCCTCTATTCCGTCTAAGTTTAAATCCATACTGCCAACTTGCACTGAATTAAAACCTCCTGCCCATGGATTTGATAAAATACTTTGGTTTGACTTTACAGGAATGGATGAATTTACTTTCCAAGAGGGAACCTGTGCGATAATTTCTGAGCTTAGAAATCCAAAAAATAAGAATAGTAAAAATTTCATTCGATATTTGTAGTCCAATAGCCCTTTTATTTTTGCAAATGATGAAGACCTCTAATGTAACACTTTTAGAAAGATTTTTACAAAGCACGGGTATATCTACCGACACACGTAAGATAGTTCTGGGGAATCTTTTCTTTGCATTAAAAGGTCCTAATTTCAATGCCAATTCCTTGGCAGAGGAGGCACTAGCTAAAGGTGCAGCCTACGCCGTCATTGACGATGAGGCTTACGCCCACATACCTAAAACTCTTCTGGTGGAAGATGGTTTGAAAGCCTTGCAGGATTTAGCCAGGCTGTACCGACAAAGCTTACAGATACCGATTATAGGCTTGACTGGATCCAATGGCAAAACGACAACTAAAGAATTATTATTTTCCGTCTTGTCGCAAAAATTTCACTGCTTTGCGACTAGTGGGAATTTAAACAACCACATTGGTGTACCACTTTCCATTTTATCCATCCAAGCCCAGCACGAAATAGCCGTGATTGAAATGGGGGCTAATAAACAGGGGGATATAAAAGAATTAGTAGAGATAGCCTTACCCACCCATGGATTAATCACCAATATCGGGAAAGCTCATTTAGAGGGTTTTGGAGGAATCGAAGGTATCAAGAAAGGAAAAGGAGAGCTATTCGACTTCCTATCCCATCATCAGGGAACAGTTTTTTTACCTAAAGATAAAAATGTGGTACATGAGATGCATGCAGCTAGGAAATTCTTGCATACGGTCATAGCCAATGAAGCTTTATATACCGAATTGGTAGAAGCTAAGCCGACTGTCGTTTATCGCACCCAGTTAGGAGAAGAAGTGAAATCTCATTTGCCAGGTATTTACAATTTTGAAAACATTCAGATGGCTTTGGCCGTAGGTAAGTATTTTGGATTATCTGATGAACAATGTCATGAGGGAATCAGGTCATATGTACCCAATAATCATCGTTCCCAATTTATCCATATCGGAAGTAATCAGGTGCTGATGGATGCATACAATGCCAATCCTTCCTCCATGGCTGCAGCTATTCAGCATTTTGCTGAGACTGAAAACAATCCAAAAATTGTGATATTGGGAGATATGTTTGAATTGGGAGATGCTTCGGCGGAGGAACATGCTTCCTTGGGTGCTTTGATTGCTCAACTGGGTTTTGAAAAAGTGCTGTTAGTGGGCAAACACATGCAGCATGCACTAGCACATTTACCTAGAGCCTTTTATTTCCCGGATAAATTTGGCCTTCACGTTTGGCTGCAAGATCATCCTATTCGAGATAGTTATTTATTAGTAAAAGGTTCCAGGGGGATTTCCTTGGAAAGTGTACTTCCATTTTTGGAATAGACCATAAGGGCACAAGGCCGATCCATATTTGGATGATTTATCCTTACAGAATTAATCCTTTCAAATTCAAAGTTTTTGTGCATTTGGACGTACAAATCATTTAAAAAAAGACATTTTCTCTTTAGCCAAAAAAGAACTAATTTTGCACTTTATTTAGAAATTCAATTCAACAACATACACAATGGCATCACATTCAGGTACCTATGTACCATTTAAAGTTAAAGACATTGCATTGGCCGACTGGGGTCGTAAAGAAATTCAATTAGCAGAAGCCGAAATGCCTGGCTTAATGGCATTACGTGCAGAGTTTGGTAAAGCCCAACCCTTGAAAGGAGCGCGCATTGCAGGTTGTTTGCACATGACGATTCAAACAGCCGTTTTGATTGAAACATTAACGGCTTTAGGAGCAGAGGTAACTTGGTCTTCATGTAATATTTTCTCCACACAGGATCACGCAGCAGCGGCCATCGCAGCAGCAGGAATCCCAGTTTATGCTTGGAAAGGTATGAACGAGGAAGAGTTCAACTGGTGTATAGAACAAACATTATTTTTTGGGGAAGAAAGACAACCATTAAATATGATTTTGGATGATGGTGGAGACTTAACCAACATGGTATTTGATGAGTATCCAGAGTTAATTCCAGGTATCAAAGGTCTTTCTGAAGAAACTACCACGGGAGTTCACCGCCTATATGAGCGCATGAAAAATGGCACTTTGTTCTTGCCAGCTATCAACGTGAACGATTCGGTAACTAAATCGAAGTTTGACAACAAATATGGTTGTAAAGAGTCTTTGGTAGATGCGATTCGTCGTGCTACCGACTTAATGTTAGCCGGTAAAGTAGCCGTAGTCGCAGGATATGGTGATGTAGGAAAAGGTAGTGCAGAATCATTGCGTGGAGCAGGCTGCCGCGTTTTGGTTACTGAAATAGACCCAATTTGTGCTTTACAAGCAGCCATGGATGGCTATGAAGTAGTCACGATGGATGAGGCTGCTACCCGAGCAAACATCTTTGTAACGGCAACAGGAAATGTAAAAATCATCCGTGACCGTCATTTCAAAGCCATGAAAGACAAGGCGATTGTATGTAACATTGGACACTTCGACAATGAAATAGACATGGCTTGGTTGAACGAAAACTACGGTTCAACGAAAAACCAAATCAAGCCTCAAGTGGATATGTACACCATCGATGGGAAAAACATTATCGTATTGGCAGAAGGCCGTTTAGTGAACTTAGGGTGCGCTATGGGTCACCCATCCTTCGTGATGTCGAACTCATTCTGTAATCAAACTTTAGCTCAGTTGGAGCTTTGGGCTAATTCAGCGAATTATGAGAACAAAGTATACATCCTTCCAAAGCATTTGGATGAGAAAGTAGCCTTCTTACACTTAGCGCACATTGGTGCTAAATTAGAGAAATTAGAAAAAGATCAGGCGGAATACATTGGTGTACCACAAAATGGTCCATTCAAGCCAGAGCATTACCGTTACTAGTCTTTTTTAGACAAAATGACCAAGCCATCTTCGAAAGAGGATGGCTTTTTTATGCCTTGAGCTTCATAAAGGAACGGCTTTCAACCCATGTATATTTATTCATGAAAAGAATTTTCTTTAGGTTTTAAATAAAGGCGTAATTTTAAATTCAAATTCATGAATCAATCATTTTGATGAACCATACACTTTATTTACAATTCCGAAATTTATTCAATTTTCAGAGGTATGCATGGCTAATAGTCTTTTTGGTTAGCTCAAACATGCTCTTATCCCAAAAAACGTTCACTCATGCCGATAGCTTGAGAGGGAGTTTAAGGCCTGCTCGTACCTCCTACGATGTATGGCATTATGATTTGAAAGTCAAGGTAGACCCGGAAAAAACGTACATCACGGGCTCCAATACCATTCAATTCCTAGTAAAAGAAAAAACTAGTCAAATACAGGTTGACTTATTCCAAAACTTGGCCATCGACCAAATACTTTTTGAAAACAAAGCCTTGAAGTACCATCGCGATGGAAATGCCATTTTTATTGATTTTCCGAGGGTTTTATCAGTTAAACAAAAACATCAAGTTCAAATATCCTACCAAGGTCAACCGCGGAAAGCCGTCAGGCCACCTTGGGATGGCGGTTTCTCCTGGACTAAAGACCCATCGGGTAAGCCATGGATAACTGTTTCCTGTGAAGGTCTGGGAGCCTCAGTATGGTGGCCATGTAAAGATCATCCGGGTGATGAACCTGAGTCCATGGATATTAGGATTGAAGCACCCAAAGGACTTATGGCTGTTTCCAATGGCAATTTGATTAGCTCTACACCTACCACCTTTGGTACAGAATACCATTGGAAAGTGCAGTACCCCATTAATACGTACAATGTCTCCATCAACATTGCTGACTATGCACATTGGTCTGAAAAAATGGTCCAATTGAACGGAAAGCCCTTGGATTTGGATTTTTATGTATTGAAAAATAACGAGGAAGTAGCAAAAAAACATTTTCAGCAGAGTCAGGAAATGCTACGAATTTTTGAAAAATACTTTGGCCCCTACCCTTTTCCTAAAGATGGTTATGCTTTGGTAGAGACGGATTATTGGGGTATGGAGCATCAAAGTGCTGTGGCTTATGGCAACCATTACAAAAACAATGCTTTTGGTTTTGATTTCATCATCGTGCATGAGTCGGCCCATGAGTGGTTCGGCAATTCCATTTCTTGTACTGACCATGCCGACCTCTGGATTCATGAGGCCTTGGGTACTTATGCGGAAGCTATTTATTTGGAGGAGAAGTCGGGTAAGGAAGCAGCACAATTGTATTTGAATGGGCAAAAAAACAATATCCGTAACCGCTTCCCCATTATTGGACCTTATGGCGTAAACTATCAAAGTCCAGACTCTGATATGTATTTTAAGGGGACATGGATGTTCCATACCTTGCGCTCCATCGTGGCAGACGATAAACTTTGGTTTAGCACCATCAAAGACTTTTGTTTGAGTTTTTACCATAAAAATACCAATGCCGAGGAAGTGTTGAATTTCTTTGAAAAGAAGCTCAAAAGAAATGTGAAGGCCATCATGAGTTTTTACTTGAACCATGCTGAAATCCCAACCTTAGTGTATCAATTAAGAGAGGTCAATGGAGGATATAACCTTCGCTACAAATGGAAAAATGTACCAGGAGACATAGACCTACCCATTGAAATTAAGCATGATCAAGGGCTTGGGGAACGTATACATCCAACAGACACCTGGCAGCAAATAAGGTTGACCGAGGCACCTCAATGGGACTTTGAACATTTTTTATTCCAAGTAGAAAAGCAGAATTAATCAGAAAATTCTGAACAAAAACCGCTATTTTTGCACTTGAAATTTAATAGCATCTTATGAAATTTGGCGTAGTAGTATTCCCTGGTTCTAATTGTGACGATGATACCGTTGGGGTTATTGAAAGTTTAGGTCATCAAGCCGTTAAACTTTGGCATAAAGAAACCAGTCTTGAAAATTCTGATTTCATTATTCTACCTGGTGGTTTCTCATATGGAGATTATTTACGTTCAGGTGCTATTGCCCGTTTTTCACCCATCATGGATAATGTGATTAAACATGCACAAGAGGGGGGATATTTGATGGGTATTTGCAATGGATTTCAGGTATTGGTGGAGGCGCATTTATTGCCTGGAGTTTTATTGAGAAACAATTCCCAAAAATTCATTTCCAAGAATGTTTATTTAAAAGCTGCTACCAATCAGTCCCTGATCACACAATCTTTGGACTTAAACAAAGCTTATAAAATCCCAATTGCACATGCAGAAGGAAGGTATTTCGCAGATGAAAAGACATTAGACGAATTAAAATCCAATGACCAGATTTTATTTTATTACTGCGATGAAAACGGCCAGATAAACGATGCTTCCAACCCAAATGGCAGTTTGTTCAACATCGCTGGTATTTGCAATGCAGGTCGTAATGTGATCGGTATGATGCCTCACCCAGAACGCGCTGCGGATCCAGATTTATCTAATACTGATGGTTTGGAAATTTTGAAGCAATTGGTGCTTTAGATTATAAATTATAGATTATAAAAGTTAAAAGCCCTGAAATTCAGGGCTTTTAACTTTTATAATGAAGAGAAGAATATACTTCAAACCAAAATTATTTATAATTCATAATTTACAATTCATTCAAATCCCTATCTCAAATCATTCACCTCTACCCCAGGATATTGTTTCTTATCAAAAGTGAAGAATTTATCATCCAAGGATTTAGATTCGATTTTAAGCACTTTAAAGTTTTGTTTCTTACCTGCTTTGTTGATAATAGTCCATTCTTTCACGGCATGATCCGCCTTATTGATTTTAATGCTTATCTTCTGCATTTGGGAATTCTTGGAGTTGGGTACCAATTCTACCGTGGCAGTTGAGCCTTCCTCCCCAGCCAAATTAATCTTATACGCTTTTTTGTCGAACGAATAAATCTTTGCCGGATTCAAATCATTTTCAGCAGGATCAAAGGCAGAAACGTTAACCTCATTGATTTCCTTGATATAAGTGGCTACTTCCTTCCCATTATTGAATATCTCCTGTCCAGCGGTCTTTAATCGAAACTTAGTTCCTTTGACCGAAATAGATCCATTCATAGGAGCCGCTCCTTCCGTCGCATAACTGAAACTAGCAGCAAAGGATGACATAGCTTTGTATTTCTTTTGCATCGCATCAATGTATCCTACTGCTTTAGCAGATTGTGCATAAATAAATGTATTACAACATACTAAGGCAATAATGGCTATAATTTTCTTCATGGTTTTATGATAAATTTTTCAAAATCTCTTCTAATTCTGTTTCACTCTTTACTAATACATCTCGAGCCTTGGATCCTCCAAAAGAACCTACAATTCCGGCCGCCTCTAACTGATCTATTAATCTTCCAGCCCGATTATATCCTAATTTTAATTTACGCTGAATTAAGGACGTAGATCCCTGCTGATGCATCACCACTAATCGGGCTGCTTCATCAAAAAAGGAATCACGATTACTCAAATCCAGATCTCCACGCTCCTGTCCACCCGTCTCCTCCGAATCTGGCTCTGGCAGTAAGTACGCCGATGCATATCCTTGCTGATTGCCAATAAATTCACATATTTCCTCCACCTCTGGTGTATCCACAAAAGCACATTGTAAACGAATCACCTCAGAACCTAGGGACAATAACATGTCTCCTTGACCCACCAACTGATCCGCTCCTCCCGCATCTAAAATAGTTCGAGAGTCAATCTTCGACATAACTTTGAAAGACAATCGAGCTGGGAAGTTTGCTTTAATAGTACCCGTAATGACATTCACAGATGGTCTTTGCGTTGCCACCACCAAGTGAATACCAATAGCACGTGCTAATTGAGCCAATCGGGCAATTGGGTGTTCAACCTCTTTACCAGCAGTCAACATCAAATCGGCCAACTCGTCAATCACCAAGACAATGTAGGGCATGAAATCGTGCTCATTGGGATTCAAACGACGATTAATGAATTTTTGATTGTACTCTTTGATATTTCTACAACCCGCGTCTTTCAACTTATCATAACGCAAATCCATTTCCTTACACAAGGAATTCAACGTATTCACCACCTTTTTGGTGTCTGTAATAATCGCCTCCTCTGAGTCTGGCAAACAAGCTAAAAAGTGCCTTTCCAACTTATTGAACAAAGATAACTCGACCTTCTTCGGATCTACCAAAACAAACTTTAAAGTAGCTGGATGCTTTTTATAAATCAATGAAGTCAGGAGCATATTGAGACCTACCGACTTCCCTTGACCCGTAGCACCAGCCATCAACAAGTGTGGCATCTTGGCTAAATCTGCTACAAAAATCTCATTAGAGATGGTTTTGCCTAAAGTAACCGGTAAATCAAAGTTAGACTTTTGGAATTTCTCCGAACCTATCACCGCCCTAACTGGCACCATCTCCCGATTCTTATTCGCTACCTCAATACCTATGGTATTTTTACCTGGCATTTGACCAATAATACGAACTCCCATAGCCGCAAGGGAAAGCGATAAATCATCCTCAAGGGAAGTAATTTTACTTACTCGGACTCCAGCCTTTGGAACAATTTCATATAAAGTTACCGTTGGACCAATGGTCGCTTCAATCTTAGAAATACCAATGCCGTAATATTGAAGCGTCTCAACAATCTTCTCTTTATTTTCCTTCAACTCATCCATGGTCACTTGAGTTGTTTGATTTTTTACATCATACTCCTTCAATAAATCCAAGGTTGGGTATTGGTATTTAGGTAAATCGGCCGTTGGGTCATACAATCCAAATTGAGCTACCAAATCATTCGCCTTCGTTTCAGTAGTAGTCTCCTCTTGCTCATCCACTGGGGCATTAGGCTCTACCTCTGCCACTTTATAGGTAAAGGTCAAATCGTCTTCTACCGGAGCTTCAGGTATCTCATGATTCGATAGCTCCTCATCTATGTCAATTTCTTCAGTAGCGACGCTCGACTTCAAAGGTGGCACGATGGGCCTAAACTCCTCTAAATCATCATTATCCACATGAATACTTGGTTCCTCATCAAATAAATCTTCCTCAAACAAAGCATCCTCAGCAGCAGCTGTGGCTCCTTCCACTGGCGCTTCTGTACCAGGAAGCACTTCCTTTACAGCCTGAACCTTTGGTTTAGGATTTAATTGATAGAATAAAATAATGAAAACTAAGCCTACGAATAGGATGACAAAAATTGACATGTAGCCAATCAACTGATGTAGCTTTTCATTCAGAAAATAACCAACGCCACCACCTAAAGAATGAGGTAAATCTAACTGATAGGATAGAAATCCTAAAACTAAACTTCCCCAAATCACATAAAAAAGCACCTGCCAGGACAGTCGGTCCACCGAATAAATTTCCTTTCTAAAACCCACTTTTAAGGCAGACAATAAAAATAGAGGAACTAATAAAACGGATGACCATCCAAATGTCCTAAACAAAAAGAAATGGGCGATTTTGGCGCCTAAAAGTCCTGCCAAATTTTTAACAGGTATATCTGATCCGTCAATCACTTCCAAGGCGTTTCGCTCTACTTCACTTTGATCCGCTACACCTACAAAAAAACTAGAAGCAAATGATATCAGTAATAACAAACCCGTTAAAACTAAAAAAAGAGCCAAGATTAAACGAATTCTAGCTGTCAATTCTCCTCTCTTAACAGACTCTTTGTGGCTATCTTTTTCAAAGTTCAGTTGTAGAGTATTGCTAGGACTAGTAATCTTTTTGGCCATAGAGGTGTGGAATGATTGCTTTACGTAAATTTCGCTTTTTTGATTCGATTTACAAAATCATTTTTATAGTCCTGAATGAATGATCCTTTGATTGATTTCCTTAATCAAACCAGGGCCTTCATAGATGAAACCCGTATATACCTGAACCAAACTAGCGCCGGCCTTGAGCTTGTCCAATGCATCCTCTGCCGAGTGTATTCCTCCTACTCCAATGATGGGTATTTTCCCGTCGGAATGTTGATGTAAATAAGCAATTACCTCCGTAGAACGCTGGGTCAATGGCTTTCCACTTAAACCTCCTGCTTCTTGTTTCAAACTCTCGATGGAACTCAACCCTTCCCTTGAAAGTGTAGTATTGGTGGCAATGATACCTGCCAAATGTGTCTCCTGAACGATTTCCAATACATCGTCTAATTGCTCATTGGTCAAATCGGGTGCAATTTTCAACAATATTGGCTTAGGTATGGACTTGGCAGCATTCAAATCCTGCAAGCGACTCAGTAATTTTTTCAGAGGTTCTTTCTCCTGCAAATCACGCAAATTGGGAGTATTGGGAGAACTTACATTAACCACAAAGTAATCCACCACATCAAATAGCGCCTCAAAACCCAAGCAATAATCCTCCTCCGCTAACTCATTGGGGGTAAGTTTGTTCTTTCCTAAATTCCCTCCGATAATCACCTTTGAAGTACGTCGCTGCAATCGAGCTTTCATCGCTTCCAATCCTTCATTATTAAAACCCATACGGTTGATTAATGCATGATCTGCTGGCAAACGAAATAGCCTGGGTTTCGGATTACCATCCTGTGGCTTGGGTGTAACTGTCCCCACTTCTATGAATCCAAAACCCAGATTAGCCAATTCATCCACCATGGAGGCATTTTTATCAAAGCCTGCTGCTAGACCTACTGGATTGGGAAATTGAATACCAAATACGGTCCTCGACAAACGAGGATCTTCCACCTGATACCAAGAGCGAACCAAGGATTTGACACCAGGAATCTTCATCAAAAAACGTAAGCTGTCGGCTACCCAATAGTGAGCTTTTTCCGGGCTCATTAAAAACAACAGAGGTTTAAGGATGTATTGGTATAGCATAGAAGAAGAATTTCAGGCAAAAATACAAAAATTGAACTAGATAGCGGAATGCATTTGGGCTTTAATCCCAATTTGATTTTTGTTACAATTTTCAGCTTGGGACGATGCATACTTCCAAAAAAAACTTAAATTTAATATCATTCCCACAATCAAGCATTTAAAATCAAATAGCCTATGTTAAGTCGTGTAGCCAATTCCATTTACTGGATGAATCGATATATAGAGAGGGCAGACAATTACGCTCGCTTTATTTCAGTCAATTTCAACCTTGCGCTGGACCTTCCTCCCAATGTTCCAGAACAATGGGAGCCTCTCATAGTGGCTACTGCCGACCACTTTAATTTCTTTGAACATTATTCGGAGGCCAATCGAGAGAACGTATTGCACTACATGACTTTTGATATTAAAAATCCAAATTCCATCATTTCTTGCCTCTATTGTGCTCGGGAAAATGCCCGAACCATTCGTGAAAGTATTTCCAAAGAGATGTGGGAATATGTCAACCAAATTTATTGGAAGGTCAAAGACAAAGTAGAAGGAAGTAAAAATTGGGAAATTTCTCGCTATCAAGGCTTTCTGGAAGAAATCAAATCTGGTAGCCAATTGTTTTATGGTATTGTGGACTCAACCATTACGCGAGGAGAGGCTTGGCACTTCGGACAGTTGGGTAAACTATTAGAAAGGGCAGACAAAACCACTCGATTTCTAGACGTTAAATACTTCACCTTACTTCCCGATGTCAATGAAATAGGTTCTCCCTTAGACCTATTGCTTTGGTCTGCCGTATTAAAATCAGTCTCAGCCTATAATATGTTCCGTCAGCAATACAAGGTGGTGAACCCAACTCATATCGTTGAATTTTTGATTTTGGATAAAAACTTTCCAAGGTCCGTTGTGCATTGCCTGAAAGAAGCTCAAGCATCCCTATACGCTATTTCAGGCACATCTTCTGAAAATGGATTCTCCAATTTGGCCGAGAAAAAACTATCCAAACTGCTCTCAGAGGTAGAATTCACAGAAATAGATGATATTCTCAGTACAGGTTTACATCAATACCTAGATAATTTTCAAATTAGAAATAATCAGGTAGGTGAAGCCATATTCAATACCTATTTCGACCTAAAACCAGTTAGCTAAGCCCAGGCTTGATTTAAAATTTGTATTTTTGCGCACATTTTTGATTTGCATCTCATGACATTTTGCCTAGGAATAAAAGTGAAAGAAGGCTTGGTGGCCATCGCTGATACCCGGATAACAGCTGGAAACGAAGTTTATTCCAATAAGAAAATATCCATCCACGAAGTTCAAAATCATAGTCTTTTCATCATGACTGCGGGATTGCGCTCCGTACGTGATAAAGCTGTAACCTATTTTAACCAAGCTATTGAAAAAGAGGAAGCCAATTATGATTTTATGTTTGAAGCAGCTACGGCCTTTGGCAATATGCTAAAGAAAGTAGCAGCAGAGGACCGAGATAACTTGGAAAAAGAAGGATACCATTTCAACTTACATGCATTAGTTGGCGGACAAATGTCCAAAGACCCTGAACATAAATTGTTCTTAATTTTCCCAGAAGGCAATTGGATTGAAATAAATGAAGGATTAAAATATCAAATCATTGGTAATTCGAATTACGGTAAACCTCTACTAAATCGAAACTTGACGGCAGAAACTTCCTTAAAAGATGCACTCAAAATGGGCTTTCTATCCTTTGACGCTACTCAAGTTAGTTCAAATGACGTGGATTATCCCATTGACGTGGTTGTTTATGAAAAGAACAGCTTTCATGCCAAAGAGATCAGACTGACGAAAGCAGATATGCAAAATATTTCAGATGATTGGAATCTAGCCTTACGCAAATCATTGGAGGGAATCGATGAAAAATGGATGGAAAGTCTTATATCGCTTAATTCTTCCGAGGCATGATCGCACATATACTGCATCGCTTGTCATACCAATACAGTGATTTTGTCACGCTGGATCCGCACACTTTGTACTTGCATCCTAGAAAGAGTTCCATGTTGACAATCAATTCCTTCAGCTTGGAAATTCAGCCTTGGCCTGTGCAGATTTCGAAGAATTTGGACCCTGAGGGAAACATTCAAAATATCCTGTTTTTCAAAGAACCTACTCGGCATTTGGACATTTACATGGAAGCGGTAGTGGAAACCACAGAATTTAATCCGTTCGATTTTGTCTATTTCCCATTTGAAAGTCAAAAACTTCCCCTACAATATACTCCTAGCTACCAGAGAACCTTAAGTCCTTATTTATCTCAAGAAACTGTTCACCCTACTATTTATACTTTTGCCCAGCAATTGGCACAAGAAGCCCAGTCAGACACCCCCACTTTTTTAGCCTCCTTAAATGAATTCATTTTCCAAAATTTCGAATATGAAATCCGTGAAGAAGGGGCGCCTCACAGTCCTGAAATTACCCTTTCGCAAAGAAAAGGTTCTTGCAGAGATTATGCTGTACTTTTTGCGGCAATCTGTCGAGCCATGGGCTTAGCTACGCGCTTTGTATCAGGTTATTACATTGGACCAGCTCCCGTAGATATGCCCAATCAAACGCACCATTTGCATGCTTGGGTGGAAGTTTATTTACCGGGAGGTGGTTGGCGTGGCTATGACCCTACCCAGCATGAGGTAGTATCTGGGAATCACATACCTTTGGCGGCTTCTTGCTTACCTGAGGAAATCACACCAGTTTATGGCACATACCGCGGTATTGCCTTGTCAAATTTGAGCACGGATGTGAAAATTGAGCGAATTTAACCTACCAATAATTGGGCTAATAAATAATCAGCTATGAGCACTGCGATACAGGAATTTGTTACGGCAGCTGTGCTAGCCTTTCCCACCTCATAAGCTCCTCCTTTGGTATAAAAACCTTGAAAAGAGGCAATAGAAGCAATTAAAAAGGCAAAGACCACCGATTTCACGAGGGCAAAGAACATATAATTCCCTTTAAACTGAAATTGGATTCCATGAATGTACTCTTGCGGTGAGATAGCACCTGTTAGCCAACCTGCAATGTAACCGCCATAAATACCTAGGAAACATGCTAAGGTTACCAACATCGGAAAGGTGATGATGGAAGCCAAAATTTTAGGCAATACCAAATAGGATTGAGAATTTATTCCCATCACTTCCAAAGCATCAATCTGCTCCGTGATACGCATGGTACCTAATTGTCCTGCTATACTCGAACCCACTTTACCACTCAATACCACACAGGTAATGGTAGGTCCTAACTCCAACAGTGTGGAATCACGAACAATCAAACTAATGATATACTGCGGTACAAAAGGATTATCCATGTTGGCTGCCGTTTGTACGCAAGTCACTGCCCCCAAGAAGGAGGCCACGATGGTCACAATCAACAAAGAATTGATACCAATATCCATGCACTCCTGAAAAACCAAGGACACATATACCCTAAATTTCTCAGGATTTGTAAAAAGCTTACCTAGGAAGATTAAATATTTACCTAATTTTGACATGCGTAGGAATGATGGTGCGCAATAAGACTCAAATATAATGAACAAAACGGTAGTAATCAGTGGGGGAAGTCAGGGAATTGGCAAAGCTTTGGTGAAAAAATTCATTTCGGAAGGATTCAATACCTTCACCTGCTCCAGAAAGGCAGGCAATCTAGCCGCTTTACAGGAGGAAATAAATAACTCATTGCTCCATACCTTCGTGGCAGATTTGAGCCAAAAAGAACAAACAAAAGCCTTTGCAGAATTCGTTCTGGGGCATACTCAACAAATTGACGTTTTAATCAACAATGCAGGTTTTTTCTTGCCAGGTCAAATACAAAACGAGGAAGATCAGGTATTGGAACGTCAAATCGAAACCAATGTTTATTCAGCTTATCATTTGACAAGAGCCCTTTTGCCCAGTTTCCAAGCCAGAAAAGCAGGGCATATTTTTACGATTTGCTCTACTGCCTCTATCACTGCATACACGCAAGGTGGCTCATATTGTATTAGTAAATATGCCTTATTGGGATTTACTAAAGTACTTCGTGAAGAATTAAAAACCCAAGGTATCAAAGTAACGGCCGTGCTTCCAGGGGCAACGCTTACACCTTCCTGGGATGGTGTCAACTTACCTGCCAGTCGATTTATCCCCGCTGAAGACATCGCTTCCACTATTTGGGCCGCTTACCAAATGGCACCATCTACTGTATTAGAAGAGATATTAATTCGTCCCCAATTAGGAGATATAGATTTAGACTAATGAAAGAAGTTTTTAGCGCGACCTATGCCCTCGAGGAGCTACCAAGTGTTGTGAAGCAATGCTGGACCGCCAGTCAAAATCTTCCACATGTGTACCTATTCCGAGGACAAATGGGGGCTGGAAAAACGACATTCATTAAAGAATGGGGGAAGCAAGCTGGTGTGATGCAATCTGTGCAAAGCCCTACTTTCTCTTTGGTGAACGAATATCAAACAAAGGATGGAGATATCATTTACCATTTTGACCTATACCGACTTAAAAATGTTCAGGAAGCATTGGACATTGGTATTGAAGAATACCTAGATTCTGGGCATCTTTGTTTCATAGAATGGCCGGAGCAAGCAGAGGAGCTATGGGATTTTCCCCACCTAGAGTTCAATATTAGCACCCAAGAAGATGGGCAGCGGCATCTTACAGTGAATTGGCAAGCATGATGATGGAAACAAACCCTTTTCAAGAATTATTAGCCCAACAAGGCATCATGCCCATGGAGGCGATGGCCTGGACCAAACAAAATGCCCGTAGCATTCTGATTGGAATACCCAAAGAACATTCCAAATTCGAAAACCGCGTGGCACTGAGTCCACATGCAGTTCAATTATTAGTTGCCAATGGCCATGAAATTCTAGTTGAAAAATCAGCTGGTGAACGCTCAGGATTCTTAGACGCCGATTATTTATTAGCAGGGGCTTCAATCACTGAGGATATTTCCCAAGTTTGGCAATCACCCCTGGTCATTAAAATTAATCCTCCCAGTGAAAAGGAAGTAGAATTAATGAAAGTGGGAAATTGCCTGATTTCCTGTGCCTCTTACCATCACCTAAGTGTGGAGATAATTGATAAACTCATTCAAAAGAAAATTCTGGCTATCGGCTTAGAATATGCAGAAGATAATGGTGGAGGATTTCCTTTCGTAAAAATCATGGCAGAAATAGCAGGTCAACTCATCCTACCGATCGCATCGGAGATTTTACGAAAAGAGCATCAGCCAGGTATTTTTTTGGGTAATGTGACGGGAGTGCCTCCTAGTAAAATGGTCTTGTTGGGGGCAGGTCATGTGGTAGAGCAGGCTGCCAGGGCCGCTTGGCATGCAGGAATTCAAGTGCAGGTTTTCGATAAAGACATTTATAAACTTCAGCGCTTAAAACAAAGTTTAGGCTTCCCTCTCATCACGCAAGTGATAGATTCGGAAAACTTACCTAAAGCACTACAAGAAGCCCAAGTCATTGTAGGTGCATTACGCTCGGATAGCGGCATTACTCCTTGCATTGTGACAGAAGAAATGGTGAGCAAATTAAAGGAAGGAACCCTCATCATGGATGTTTGCATCGACCAAGGTGGTTGCTTTGAGACATCCTCCACTACCCATTTAGGTAATCCTACTTTCATTAAATATGGGATTATTCACTATTGTGTCCCCAATATACCTTCACAGGTGGGACAAACAGCCAGCTTGGCCATTAGTAATTTGATAACCTCCTTTTTACTAAAAGCCGGTAAAACAGGAGGAGTAGAAGAAATGCTGTGGCAGGGAAAATCCTTTATGAAAGGAGTTTACGCTTACAAAGGCTATATCACTCATCCGATGATCGGAAAGTTATTTCACAAATCTGTCAAAGATATTCAGTTGCTACTACTAAGTAAGAGTTAATACTATGATTGAAGATTATCAAGCCCTTTCCAACGCTCCCAATTCCCCAGACCTGAATGGTAAATACTTGGGACTCATTTCCAGTGATTTTATCTTGGTTTCAGAACTATTAAAAGAAGCTTCCTATCAGATCAAGAAAAGAGGATTTTCTGACTACCCTCTTTTTGTTACGTCCCAAAGACCTGTTGAAATCGGTCAAAAACTGATTGGGGTCAATGAAATGAATGGCAACAAATGGAATTACCATGCCTCCACCTTGGAAGAGTTTTTACAGCGTGGTTTAGTGGCTGAAGAGAACAAAGAGTTATTTATTCAAAACTACAAGGACATTGAGGAATTTGCTTGCCTTTTCGTGGTCGATGGACAGTTTACCAATTTTGTGTTTATCCCCTTTCCGGAGGAAATGTAATTAAGGTAGAAGGTAGAATTAGGAATGTAGAATTTATTTCAAATTCCATTCAGGATGAATCAACCTACTATCAGGACAAGACATTCTACATCCTCTTATTCAGCGGATGAAAATCCCGTACCATCTGACTCAAGTAGGCCCGATCAAGGTGGGTATAAATTTCAGTGGTTAAAATGGATTCATGCCCAAGCATCTCCTGAACAGCCCGTAAATCTGCTCCTCCCTCTATCAAATGCGTGGCAAAAGAATGTCGAAATGTATGTGGACTAATTGATTTGGTTATCCCGGCTTTTGCGGCTAAGTCTTTGCAAATAATAAAAACCATGACCCGACTCAAGGAGCCTCCTCTCCTGTTTAAGAACACATAATTCAAAGCTTCCTTCTTCACAGGTATTTGTGACCGAACTGATTCTAAGTATATTTTCAGATAACGAAAAGCATCCTTCCCGGCAGGAACTAGCCTTTCCTTATCCCCTTTTCCACGTACTTTCAAGAAACCAATATCTTCATATACATCCGTCAATTTCAATTGTGTTAATTCTGAAACTCGCATTCCTGCGCCATACAACATTTCCAACATAGCCCGATTGCGCACGCCTTCGGGAGTTGACATATCATTTTGCTCCAAGATTTGATTGATTTCATCCAATGAAAGCGTGTCTGGAAGTTTACGTCCTTGTTGAGGACTCTTGATATGCCAAGTAGGATCCTGTTCAATATGTCCATCAAAAGTGAGGTAATGAAAAAAGGAACGCAAACCCGAAAGACACCGAGCCTGAGTACTGGCTTCAATACCCAGGCTATGCAGATCTTTCAAAAATGATAAAATATGCTCTTCCTTCAAATCCGTCAAAGGCCACTTCTCTCCTAGGATTGGTGCTAGGTAAGCGGCCAGCTTCCTCACATCCCGCAAATAGGCCTCATGCGAGTGCCCAGATAAACCTCGTTCTATCTTTAAATAATTCCCAAAGGATTGGATTTCCTTTTCCCACATGGCCTTTTTATTAAAACTAACATGTAAATTTAGAAGAAATACGTAATTTTAAACCTTGACGAACGTTTTAAACTCCTTGAAAGTTAAGTAAATCCCGTTTTTATGGTCAGAAAAAAAATATTAATTCTCAATGGCCCCAATTTAAATTTATTAGGTACGAGAGAACCTGAAATTTATGGTCATCAGACCTTTGAACAATACTTAGAGGTTTTAAAAGACAAATTCGAAAAGGAATTGGATTTGGAATATTTCCAATCCAACAGCGAGGGTGCCATAATCAGCAAATTACATGAGGTTGGCTTTTCCTATGACGGTATTTTATTAAATGCAGGCGGATATACCCATACTTCCATTGCCATAGCTGATGCCGTTTCCGCCATTTCTACTCCAGTCATTGAAGTCCATATTTCTAATGTGCATGCCCGGGAATCTTTCCGTGCACATTCTTACTTAAGTCCAAAATGCAAAGGAACCATCATCGGTTTTGGATTGAGAAGTTATGATTTAGGCCTGTATTCCTTTATTTAACATGCTTTCTTTTTACCCTGGTCCATCCAAAGTCTATCCTCAAACTTTGGGCTTCATCCAAGAAGCGTATGAGCAAGGTATTGTAAGCATTAACCATCGGAGTGCCCGCTTTGAGAGACTTTTAAAAGAAACTTTAGAAAATCTGCACCAGAAATGGGATATTCCCAGTGAATACACCATTTATTTTATTTCCTCTGCCACAGAAGCTTGGGAAATAGTCGCAGAGTCATTAATAGAACAAAAAAGTATGCACCTCTATAATGGTGCTTTTGGTAAAAAATGGAGCCATTATGTGGCGCAAATCATTCCACAGGCCCAAAGTAAAGAATTTGCTTTAAATGAATCCTTGGTTGAATGTGCCGAGTCTATTACTCCGCAACAAAAATCATCCATTGACACCCTTTGTCTGGTACAAAGCGAAACCTCCAATGGCACTGGACAAGTAATCAATCGAAAGGACTTAGGTTTTTCGGATGATTGCCTGATTGCTGTAGATGCCACTTCCTCCATGGGGGGCATCCAATTACCTTGGTCTGAAGCAGATGTATGGTTGGCCTCCTGCCAAAAATGCATGGGTATTCCAGCAGGATTGGGTGTACTCATTTGTTCCCCAAAAGCTTTAGCACGTGCAGAGAAATTACAACATAAAGGACATTATAACAGCATTTTGTTGATGGAACAAAATCGAAAATTGTTCCAAACGCACTATACGCCCAATGTGCTGGGCATTTACCTTTTAAACCGTTTGAGTCAAACGTTGCCATCTATCCAAGAGATTCAACAAAGCACCTTGGAAAAAATGGCGATCTGGGAGGATTTTTGGCAACATCAATCACAATTCCAATTTGATTTTTTAATCGATAAAAAAGAACTTCGCTTACCTACTGTCTTAGCCCTACAAGGAGAAGCGTCGGAAGTTCATCGAATTTTACGACTAGCGGAACAAAACCACGTGGACTTAGGAAAAGGTTATGGAGTTTGGAAGGAAAATACCTTTCGAATTGCCAATTTCCCAAGTCATACGCTAGAAGATATCCATTCTTTGATTCAAATCATACAAGCTTAACATGCACTTCGACCTAAAAGAAATTATATCATCAAGCCTCATACTCTTTTCCGTGATTGATATCTTGGGATCTATTCCCATCATCATCGATCTGAGAAAGAAAAATGGCAGTATTCATGCGGAGCAAGCCACTTTAGTCTCTGGGGCCATCATGATAGGTTTCTTTTTTGCAGGTAAATTTATACTACATCTCTTGGGTGTTGACACCAACTCATTCGCTGTAGCCGGTGCTTTAATCATATTTCTTATAGGCCTAGAAATGACTCTTGGCAGAAATATTTTCAAGGCGGAAGAAATGCAAGGAGGAACCCACTCCATAGTTCCCTTGGCTTTTCCGGTCATCGCTGGTGCAGGTACTATGACCACCTTGATTTCTCTGAAATCACAGTTTGAGGAGGAAAACATCATCATCAGCATACTTATTAACCTCATCTTTATCTATTTAGTCCTTCGTAGCAGTGTTTGGATAGAAAAGAAATTAGGTAATGTGGGCACGCAAATTTTACGAAAGGTATTTGGAGTAATTCTAATTGCCATCGCCATAAAAATCATTAAAACCCGTCTATTTTAGGCATGAGTAAAAAACAAAAATATTATGTCATTTGGGCGGGACATGAGACTGGCATTTTTGACTCTTGGGCCAAAGTGGAAAAACTGATTAAAAATTTTCCTGGGGCACAGTATAAATCCTTTGAAAGTCAGGCGGCAGCCGAAGATGCCTACAAAAAAAATTATTGGGCAAGTGTCAATTCAAGCAAAAATTCCAGTCCCAAAAAGCCCCTTCAAAATCAAAATATCATCATTCCCAGTATTTCTGTAGATGCTGCCTGCTCAGGAAACCCCGGAGTGTTGGAATACCAAGGGGTCAATACCGCAACAAAAGAAGTTCTTTTTGCACAAGGTCCATATCCCGTAGGCACGGTAAATTTGGGAGAATTTCTAGCCATCGTTCACGGATTAGCCTACCTCAAAAAAATTGATAGCCCCTATCCATTGTACTCGGATTCTAGAACGGCCATAGCTTGGGTCAGAAATAAAGCCATCAAGACCAATTTGGAAAGAAATGCCCAAACGGAAGAACTATTTGAACGAGTAGACAAGGCATTGGCTTGGTTAAAAAGTAATTTTTACCAAACCCAAATTCTAAAGTGGGAGACTGAGCATTGGGGTGAAAATCCAGCGGATTATGGCAGAAAGTAGATCCCTCTTTCAGTTTAAACAATTTCAATTAGCCCACGGAAATCCTGGACTTAAAATCAGTACGGAAGCTTGTCTTTTGGGTGCTTGGATTCCCACCGCCAACGCACATCATGCCTTAGACATAGGTACAGGCTCGGGATTATTGGCGCATATGATTTGTCAAAAGTCGACCGAACTTCATATAGATGCCTTAGAAATTCATCCGGAAGTGGCTGCATTGGCTCAAGAAAATGTCAATCAAAGCCCGTTCAAAGAACGTATCCATATTTTTCAGGGAGATATCAAGGAATGGAATCCCAATCAAACATATGATTTGGTCATCTGCAATCCTCCCTTTTTTACTCAGCACTTAGCAGCTACTGATCCATCGAAACAAATGGCCATTCATGCTGATCATCTGAGTGCGGAAGCATTAGTAGATGCCATTGATCGACATCTATCAGAGGAAGGAAAATTTGCCGTTTTGTATCCCCCCTATGAAATGGCTTTATTTATAGAAATCGCCAAAAAAAGAGGCCTTTTTGCTCAAAGACTAGCAGAAATGATACCCAAGCCAGGGGCTAAAGTATTGCGAAAAATGCTGGTGGGAGCCCGACAAAAAACGGAAGTAAAGCTGGAACAAATCCATATTCGAGATGCGCAAGGCAAGTATCATCCTGACTTTCAAGAATTATTAAGACCTTACTATTTAATCTTCCCTTAAAATAATAACGCAGGTTTTTGTATTTTTGTCAACATGCAAGATTCCACGCTACAAATTTCCATCGTCGTTCCTCTCTTCAATGAGGCCGAATCTCTCCCAGAGTTATGTGCTTGGATTGACCGCGTCATGAGAGCCAATCATTTTACTTATGAAATGATTTTTGTGAATGATGGAAGTCGAGATGAATCTTGGGAGGTTTTGAAATCCTTATCGGTGCAATACCCTAGCCTCAAAGCGAGTTCTTTTGCCCGCAATTACGGTAAATCTGCCGCTTTGCATGAAGGATTTTCCAAAGCACAAGGAGACGTAGTCATAACCATGGATGCAGACTTACAGGATTCTCCAGACGAGATTCCCGCATTATATCAAATGATTAGCGAAGAAGGATACGATTTAGTGTCAGGTTGGAAGCAAAAGCGTTTTGATCCTTTATCCAAAACCATCCCTACGAAATTGTACAATGCAGCTACTCGTGCCCTTTCCGGTGTCTATTTGCATGATTTCAATTGTGGATTAAAAGCCTATAGAAAAGAGGTTATTAAGACCATTCGATTATATGGTGAAATGCACCGATATATCCCCGTACAAGCCAAATGGAATGGATTTTCCAAGATTGGAGAAAAAGTGGTACAACACCAAGCTAGAAAATATGGTGTCACTAAATTTGGTCTGGAACGATTTTTATATGGTTTTTTGGACTTACTCTCCATCACCTTTGTTCAGACCTTTGGTAAAAGACCCATGCACCTCTTTGGTAGCCTAGGTATATTGTCTTTCTTTTCTGGAAGCATCATTACCTTATGGCTGATTGGAGAAAAACTTTACAACATTACCCAGCACCTAAAATACCGCAACGTTACCGATAACCCCTTGTTCTTTTTAGCACTAGTGGCTATCATCTTAGGGGTTCAGTTATTTCTAGCAGGATTTATTGGAGAACTAATGGTAACGAATTCCGACAAAACTACTGATTATCAAATCAAGGAAGAATTATCCTAATCTATGAGTACAAAAGACCTTCGTTGGCTTAGTCGCTCTGAACTTCTCATTGGGGAACATGGCATTGAGCAATTACAAAATTCCCATGTCTTAATCGTTGGATTAGGAGGAGTAGGCTCCTTCGCAGCCGAGTTTATTGCCAGAGCCGGCGTGGGAACCATGACCATTGTAGATGGTGATGTAGTGGACCCGACCAACAGAAATCGACAGTTACCTGCATTAGCTACTAATCACGGTGTAGCCAAGGTAAAAATCATGGCGGAGCGTTTAAAAGCCATCAATCCGGATTTAGCATTGCATGAGCACGAAACATTTTTGAGCCCAGAGGCAGCTAAAGAAATTCTTGAAAAAACGAAGTACGATTATGTCATGGATTGCATCGATTCAGTTACTCCGAAACTGACTTTATTGAAGACAGCTTATGACCTAGGACTAAAAATAGTCAGTTCCATGGGTGCGGGAGGTAAGCTTGACCCTACCAAATTACGAACTGCTGATTTACTTGATACTAGGGAATGTTACTTAGCTTCTTTGGTTAGAAAAAGAATCCGTAAAATGGGAGTCGGCAGAGGTATCAAGGCAGTTTATTCTCAAGAAAAAGTGAAGGATGATTCCCTTATTTTAACGGATGGTTCTAACTTTAAAAAATCAGCTTATGGAACCATTTCCTATTTACCAGCCGCCTTTGGGGGCGTTTGCGCGTCGGTAGTTATTCGAGATTTATTGAATGAACCTATTCCTATGGAAAAAAAGCTTAAAGCTTTTATTCGAATGGAACAAAAAAATAAGCAAAAGAAATGATTAAAATAGGGGTAATCAATGTGTCAGATAGAGCCAGTGCCGGCATTTACGAGGATATTCCTGGCAAAGCGGTGGTTGAATTGTTAAAAGAATATTTAATCTCAGAATTTGAAGTAATTTATGCCGTGATTCCAGATGAGCAGCCTTTGTTGGAAAAGGCCATGTGCCAAATGGCAGATGAGCAAGGCGCCTGTCTAATTGTCACCACTGGAGGCACCGGACCAGCCCTGCGAGATGTTACTCCAGAAGCCACAGAAGCTGTTTGTCAAAAGATGATGCCTGGTTTCGGAGAATTAATGCGGCAAGTAAGTTTACAATATGTACCGACAGCTATCTTAAGTCGTCAAACGGCAGGCATACGAGGTAAATCCTTGATTGTCAACTTACCCGGTAAGCCCAAGGCTATCCGTCAATGCTTGGAAGCCGTATTTCCTGCCATCCCCTATTGTATTGATTTGATTGGTGGTCCTTATTTGGTTTGCAATGAAAGCAACATGAAGGCATTCAGACCTCCTTCCAATTAATTTTCGTGCTGGACTAGCAAGTCATACAATTGCCGGGTATAGATTCCTTTTTTACCACTTCCAATCCAGGTATCATCTATACGGTTCACGGGAACTACACGCTTGGTACTACCCGTGGTGAAAACCTCATCAGCTAGCATAAACTCCTCCAAACTGACATCCTGCACCCTTACCTCCATGATGTTTGCAGCCAAATCAATCACATGTTTTCGAGTGATGCCCTCTAATATATGTTGAGCTGGAGTGTACAAGACACCCGATTTAACACAAAACAAATTACTCCTGGAAGATTCAGAAACACCCGTTTCGCGGCTAAAATATATAAAATCATCAAAGCCTTGAGATTTGATAATAGGCCAATTTCGCACTGCAAAAGAATAATTTAAGGTTTTAATATCTGCCATTTCACGAACAAAATCTCTGCTTGCCAAAGCCACCCCCCGATGAGGATCCATGAATTGAAATTCATTGGGAATAATGAATAGCTGACTTTTACCCAATGGCTCAAAACCATTCATGGAATCTCCACCCGATAATATCATTTTAACTCCCAAGCATTCAACTTCAGACCTGCTTGCAATTTCATGAATGAGACCTGCCAATTGTTCCTTCGTGTAGGAATGCGGAATACCCATTTTTTGCGCAGAAGCTAAAAAACGATCTAGATGATCTGATAAAAAAACAGGGCTTCCATGCATGATTCGAAAAAAATCGAAAATACCATATCCCCGTAAAAAACCTACATCTTGAATACTTACTTTCACTTGATCTGGATCTAACCAGTCGTGATTATGATAAATTGGATAAACCATTTTCTTGTAATTTCTGAACTAAACAAAGTACCTCATGGGCTTCTTTCACATCATGTACACGTAAAATATGGGCCCCTTGTAGCAAAGCAACCGTATGTAAAACAGAAGTCCCATTTAAAGCATTTTCCGAATTAACTCCCAGCACTTTTTGAATCATGGATTTTCTGGACACACCCACCAAAACAGGTACACCCAAGGTCATCAGTTGGTTCAAACCTGCCAATAGTTGATAATTTTGGTCCAGCGACTTCGAAAAACCAAATCCAGGGTCAAGGATGACATCTTTGGCTCCCAAGGCTCGTAGTTCTTGTAACTTTTTTGCCATATCTAGCCAAACATCTTCTACGACATCCTGATAATTTGGCACTTGATGCACTTGGGAAAATGCACCCACACTATGAGTTAAAATATAAGGGACTTGATTTTCAGCTACCCAAGGAAAAATCCCTTCATCCATTTGACCGCCACCTACGTCATTGAACCAATCTGCTCCTGCCTGAATGGCTGCTTGAGCAACAGACAAGCGATACGTATCTACGGATATACAAACCTGAGGAAAGGCTTTTCTCAATGCCTCCACAATGGGCAACACTCGATCTTGCTCTTCTTGCGCACTAACTTCCTGAGCGTCAGGACGTGTAGAGTGTCCGCCAATATCCAGTATGCTTGCACCTTCCTCTAGCATTTGGGCAGCCATTTCCATACAGGTATCTACCTGATTAACTCTGCTTCCCGAAAAAAAAGAATCAGGAGTAGCATTAATAATGGCCATGATTTGAGGAGTTTGAAGATGAATCAAACCTGCCTGATATCGAATTGTCTGAAAAGATGGAAAAAGACCTTCCAAATGAGCTGAAATTTAGATAATTTAAATAATTTTGTAGTCTGAAAAAATAAAGAGATTTGTAAACTAATCCTCTCCTATGAACAGGGACAATGCGCCTTCCCAAACTGAAATCGAATATCGACAAGTAATTTCACACTGCAAAGCCTTGTTTGATAAAAAAAACAAAGATTATGGTACTTCTTGGCGAATTTTACGATTGCCCAGTTTAACGGATCAAATTTTCATTAAAGCGCAGCGCATTCGCAGCATTCAAGAAAAAGGAGAGCAGAAAATACAAGATGGTATTGAAGGTGAATTCATTGGAATCATCAATTATTGCATCATTGCACTCATTCAAAAGTCTTTAGAAAATTCAGACCAAATGGAATTCAGTGCAGAAGAACTCAGCCTGTTTTACGACCATCAAGTAGATATCACTTTAGAGCTTTTACGTAACAAAAACCATGATTATGGTGAAGCTTGGCGCGATATGCGCGTGAGTAGTATGACAGATCTGATTTTAATGAAGATATTCCGAACCAAACAAATTGAAAATAACCAAGGTATTACCCTTGTTTCGGAAGGAGTTGAGGCTAATTACCAAGATATGCTCAATTATGCTGTCTTCTGTTTGATTAAAATCAAGGAAGAACAAATGCAAATTCAACAACAATAATTTACCAATAATGATGAGGCAATATAGCAAAATCGCTACCTTTTTATTGGTTTTTATCTTCCTTTTCTCCGGGCTAATCAAACTGAATGACCCGATTGGAACTCAGTTAAAATTGGAAGAATATTTCGATGTATTTTCACAAGACTTTCCTGCCATGGAAGGCTTTTGGAAATTCTGGATTCCTTATGCCCTACCTCTTTCCATCTTATTAAGTAGTCTGGAGGTGGTTTTAGGAATAGCCCTGTGGACCAACTACCGAACCCAACAGGTACTTTGGACATTTTTAGGCCTACTCACCTTCTTTGGTTTCCTAACATTTTATTCAGCCTACTTTAATAAAGTAACTGATTGTGGATGTTTCGGAGAAACGATTAAATTAACGCCATGGACCTCCTTTTTTAAGGATGTATTTTTATTCCTTTTAGCGCTGAGTCTATTATTTACCGATAAAATAAAAGAATTTAATACGCGTATGTTACCTGTAGGTATCAGTGCCCTACTAAGTATATTGTTAGGCGTATATACCTATTTTTATTTACCAATTCACGACGGACTTCCTTATGCAGTAGGAGAAAATATCCCCCAAAATATGAAATCCAGAGAGGCCCTACGCTTTTCTTACGTTTACAAAATACAAGGTAAGGAAGTGACTTTGACTGAAATGCCTACAGATTCCCAAGCGGTTTTCGTATCCATGCAAGCTTTAAATGAAAAGGAGGCTCGGCCATTGATTACTGATTACCGAATTTGGGTGGATAATGATACTACCGACTATACCGCTGAGAGTTTTAAGGGGAAAAAACTACTGGTGATTATTCCCAATGTGCATCACTCCCATCTGGAAGCGCTGAAAGATATCTCCCAGTTAGCCCATGAGGCCAACAAAAAAGGTATTATTGTCTGGTTACTAAGTGCCTCCTCGGATGATGAAGTGAATGCCATCCGACATGAATACCAATTAAATTTTCCCGCCTTATCGGCTGATAGCAAAGTTTTAAAAACCATGATTCGATCCAGCCCAGGTCTTTGGGTACTCAACCAAGGAACTGTTCGTGGTAAATGGTCTGCCTACCACTTGCCTAGTATCGATGAAATTGATCAAAGTTTATTAACACTAGATTAAGAATGAAAAATATTTATTTAATAGGAATGCCCTCCTCGGGTAAAAGTACCCTCGGAAAAGAATTAGCCAGGAGCCTAGGTTTTAGTTTTACAGATATGGATAAGCTGATTGAAACCAGAGAGCAAAAAACTATTTCAGAAATTTTTTCAACCTATGGTGAAGCTCATTTCCGTGAATTAGAACGTAAGACTTTACATGGTTTCCAGCCGGATCAATCCATGGTAATTGCAACAGGAGGTGGCGTTCCCTGTTTTTTTGATAATATGGATTACATGAAGAAAAATGGCATCAGTATTTTTCTCAATGTAGAACTAGATGACTTAGCCAAAAGATTATATAAAGCCCAAGGCAATAATCGTCCTTTATTAGATAAAAGTCAAAGCGAAGAAGCGGTGATTGCCACCATCAAAAAGACTTTTGAGGAAAGATTACCTTTTTACAAACAAGCCGATATTCAGGTGGATGGTGAAATAAGTGTCAACCAATTATTATGGTTGATTGAATCGTATGTTCCAGTTCAATAATTAGAATAAAATTCCCGCTCCTAACATTAGCTGCAGGTTATTTTTCGTCAACATGGCAGAAGAATAATCTGCAGCATTTTTTAAGCTATATGGGGTATATCCATCCTTAGCGCTACGTTGAACCACCGTCAAATCCAAATAGAAAGACGAACTACGGTACCCAATTCCTCCCGAAAGTTGTAAACTATTTCGATCCATGCTATCGTAGGTAGTGGAATAACCTCCTCCAAATTGAGCCACTCCAGCACGTACACTCCAATTTGTCGTTACACGCACCTCAGTACCTATCTTCACATTCAAGGCTGAATCAAAATCTCTCTTAATCTGTCCATTATGTTTATCCTGAAATTGGCGATTGGCTGAGGAAGATAATTCAGCTGATGAAACTCTCATTCCAGGATAATTAATATAGGCCACATCCATGCTCAAAAATGCCCTCTTTCCAAAGAAATAAGCCAAGCCGCCAGATAAGGTCATTGGGCTTGTCATTTGGTAGGTAAATTCATTGGGAGTTACATACACCGGTCTTACTCGGGTAATGATGATTGGAGTTCCATTGGAATCAAAAGATGGAATACCGTTCACATTGGGACTAATGCGTGCATCATAACGCTCATTCATTTGATCAAAATATGTAGGACTTTGGAAATTCAAGGCTACCCTAAGGTTGCTATTCCATTTATAAATCATACCCAATGACAAGGAAATACCCGAACCATTAGTTACTAATGTTTCTCGGTAATTCATACCAGCTACATATTTCCCTCCAATATATTCCTCGGTCCAATTGCTAGTAGTAGATGAAGAAATTTTAGAAAACTGCAAACCCGCTCCAATATACAATTTATCCAAGTAGGAGGCCCCGTAGCCAAAATTCCAACTGCTCATGGCTCCTGAATTGACCACCTCACCTACTTGTGAGGTAGGTAAATTAGACTCATACCTAGTAAATGGCACTCCACCAGTGCTGGGATTGGGATCAATTAAATAAGCTTGGTAAGCAGCTGCCTCAGGACTATCTGCATAATTACTGGCTGGACTGTATTCTTCATCCAAACTTGCTCCCGTAGCTTTTTTATCGTTGGCTTTTTCAATGAATGAATCTAACAAGGAACTCCGATTATTAACCCCAGAAACATAAACGGGTTGAGTAAAAACCACATGACGAACAAAACTAATGCCAAAGGCTCCATGCCATTTACTGCGAATATTAGGATCACCAGCCAGCACTAAACCTAGCGTAGGCAAATGAAATAATGCATCCGTTTGCTTGGCGTTTGAACCTAAGTAATTAGACGAGGTAGAAGAATTTTGTTGAGCCATACTCAAATGCACCTCCGAGCGATTGTAAAATCCTAGTCCCGCAGGATTAGAAGCTATGGAAGTGACATCCGCACCGAGGACACTGTAATTTCCTCCTAAGGCTTGCATACGAGCTGTTCCTGAGGAATAAGTGCTCGAAAAGTATTTAGCCAAATTGGAATAACTATAAATTTGCCCAAAGACAAAGCTAGGTAAGCACAATCCTACCGCGATTGTTAAAAAATACTTTTTCATACATTCAGATATTACCTAGGACCACGGGAACTTCCACCGCCACCACCGCCGCTGCTTCCACCACCACCGTAGGAACCTCCTCCACCTCCAGAATTATAAGATGGTCTTGAGAAAGATTCATATTGACGAGAAGAAGATGGCTCTGCATAACGATATTCTACGTTAGAATTTCTTCTTGGAGCAGCTGAACGCTCATAGCTTTGCGTGCCAACGGAACGGTTCGAATAATTACTTGGCTGATTAGATCCTTGATTATTGTAATAATTGTTTCCACTTCTTGGCGTATTGGAGAAAGAATCTCCGTATGCCGCACGATTCGAAGTACCTGTCTCCCTTGGACCATAATAAACTTTACGAGGTGGATCCACCGTCGTGTTATTGTAATTATAGCCATTAGAACCTAAAGAATTATAATAGTTGTAATTATTGTAGACTACCCCACCAAAATTGCGATAAGGGTTGTAGAAGGACCATGGATTATAAAAAGGATCATAATAACGATATGAATTAAACCCATATACAGAACCGAAACCAAAGGAGGATCCATAATAAAAAGGATCATACATCATACCATATGCAGAATAAAAAGGGTTCATCATCAAATTATAGGAACTCAATGGAGAGTACCAGCGAGATCCAAATCCATAACCAAAGGTGATAAATGGATTTACGTACCAATTGTTCCAGGTAGAAGCAGAACTAAAGCCATCCACATAACCGTTGCTGTAAGCTCGATTATATGTATTTGGGTTGACACTATTGTTATAATTGTATACACTGCGAGAATTTAAATATGTTGACTGCTGCGCTATCCCTTCCTCTTCCTCGATAACCACAGTATTATCATCAAAATTCAAATAATCTGATCTTACCTTTTTAGTAGATGCCACGGCACGCTGAGGTGTATCATACAAATCATCAGAAGCAAATTGACGCTTGGCAAGCTCACTGGATGGGCTCACCTGAATGGTTACACAGGCTTGAAAAAAAGCCGCTATACCCACTAAAGACAAGACAATAAGTTGATTTTTCATGGTCTTAGGTATAATTTATAAGCTTAACTAAGGACAATAACGTATCTTTGTCGCTAAATGTTCGTTGACTTAACAATTTAACACAAATAAAACGAATAAATATCTAATTAATTACGCGACAAGCTATTTTTATGAGTAAATCCTTACCCAGCAGAGCAGAAAATTATTCCGAGTGGTACAATGAGCTAGTTAAGCGGGCAGACCTAGCTGAAAACTCAGCCGTGAGAGGCTGTATGATTATCAAACCTTATGGATATTCCATTTGGGAAAAAATGCAAAGAGCCTTGGATGATATGTTCAAAGAAACAGGCCATGTCAATGCTTATTTCCCCCTATTAATACCCAAATCATTCCTTTCCAAAGAAGCTTCCCATGTGGAAGGATTTGCGAAAGAATGTGCGGTGGTTACACACTACCGACTAAAAAACGATCCGAATGGACATGGAGTCATCGTAGATCCAGAGGCTAAATTGGAGGAGGAATTAATCATTCGCCCTACTTCAGAAACGGTCATTTGGTCCACCTATAAAAACTGGGTCCAGTCCTATCGCGACCTACCCATATTAATGAATCAATGGGCCAACGTGATGCGTTGGGAAATGCGTACCCGTTTGTTTTTACGCACCGCGGAGTTTCTTTGGCAAGAGGGTCATACAGCTCATGCGACAAAAGAGGAAGCCGTAGAGGAAACGGAACAAATGTTGAACATTTATGCCGAATTTGCTGAGTCTTACATGGCTATGCCTGTGATCAAGGGCCGAAAAACTGCCAACGAGCGTTTTGCTGGGGCTGAAGATACGTATTGCATTGAGGCAATGATGCAGGACGGAAAAGCCTTGCAAGCAGGCACCTCGCACTTTTTAGGACAAAATTTTGCTAAGGCTTTTGATGTGAAATTTTTGAATAAGGCTAACCAACAAGAATACGTTTGGGGAACCTCTTGGGGTGTTTCTACCCGTTTGATGGGGGCGCTGATTATGGCACATTCGGATGACCAAGGTTTGGTATTGCCACCTAAATTAGCTCCTATTCAGGTGGTTATTGTTCCGATTTACAAGGGAGAAGAACAATTAGGCAATATAAAGGCAAAGATCGATCCTTTAGTTGCAAATTTGAAGAAGAGAGGTATCTCCGTTAAATTTGATTCTTCCGATAATCAAAGTCCGGGCTTCAAATTTGCTGAATATGAATTAAAAGGTGTGCCGGTTCGTCTAGCTATGGGAAATCGTGATATTGAAAACGGAACGATCGAATTGGCCCGTAGAGATACCCGAGTAAAAACCAGTTTGCCGTTTGAAGGCATTGAGCAGGTTATTGTAGACACCTTGGATGACATCCAACAAAACATCTACCAAAAGGCTTTAGCATTTAGAGCAGATAACACCTTTGAAGTTAATACTTGGGATGAATTTTTAGTGAAAATAGAAGAAGGTGGATTCCTTTCGGCTCATTGGGATGGAAGTCCAGAAACAGAAGAAAAAATCAAGGAATTAACCAAAGCCACCATTCGCTGCATTCCGTTGGATTCCCCAGAAGAAGCAGGAAAGTGCATTCTTACAGGGAATCCATCGAAACAACGTGTTATTTTTGCCCGCGCTTACTAAGCCGCAGGAATTAACTTCTTTAATACTTCCAATACCCGATCGATCTCCGATTGGGTATTGTTTTTTGAGAATGAAAAACGAATAGCCGCACCCGTAGCTTGTGGATTTAAGGCTGACAATACATGGGAACCTACTGAAGTACCACTAGAACAAGCACTGCCACCTGAGGCTGAAATTTTCTCAATATCCAATTGAAACAATAACATATCGCCATCAGCCACCTGAGGGAATCGAACATTTAATACGGTATAAAGGCTATTTTCCACATCTCCAGACTTCCCATTAAACTCTACGTTGGGAAAAGCCTTTTTTAATCCTTCAATAAAATAGGATTTCAAACCTTTGATATAGGCTTCATGTGCATCCATTTCCTCATAGGCAATGGATAAGGCCTTGGCTATACCAACAGCTCCATAAACATTTTCCGTTCCACCCCGCTGATTACGCTCCTGAGCACCTCCATGCAATAAAGGATGAAACCTAGAACCTGATTTGGCATATAAAAAACCAATACCTTTGGGTCCATGAAATTTATGGGCGGCTCCTACAATGAAATGTACGGGTAGTTTCGACATGTCATGGCGATAATGTCCCATAGTTTGAACCGTATCTGAGTGAAAAACAGCCCCATACTTTTCGCATAAAGCACCCGCAGCCTCTAAATCCAACAAATTACCAATTTCATTATTACCATGCATTAAGCTCACTAGCGCAGAAGGATTCTCCTGTAAGAGTCGCTCCAGATCGGCTAAATCAATACTTCCATCGGGAAGAATTTGCACTAATTTCAAATCTACCAACCCTAGTTTATGCCAAGCCTCCGCTGTATGAAGAACCGCATGGTGCTCCAAAGGAGACGTGATAATCGTTTTCACACCGTCATGTAAAACAGCCGATTGAATCACCGTATTATCTGCCTCAGTTCCACCAGAAGTAAAAAAAATCTCTGAAGGTGATGCATTCAACAAGGTAGCAATGGTTTTTCTGGCTTTTTCAATCGCTACTTTGGCCTGTCGACCATGAGAGTGAATGGAGGAAGGATTGGCCGTAAAATTCTCAAAATAGGGCTGCATTTCTTGCCATACCACAGGATCAATAGGCGTAGTTGCCGCATTATCCAAATAGATGGGCGTCACTGAATTAGACATAAGTTTTAAGACTGCGCGATTTTCTCAATCGCATTGATAATTTGTTGAGCAAAAGTGTTGGCTTGTTCTTCCGAGGAAGCTTCCGCATATATCCGAATAATAGGTTCAGTATTAGATTTCCGCAAATGCACCCATCCTTCAGGAAAATCAATTTTAACCCCATCTATCGTGTTAACCTGAAATTCCTGATAGTCCTTGGCAATGGTTTCAAGAATTAAATCCACATTTAAATTAGCCGAAAGCTCTATCTTATTTTTTGAAATGGTATAAGCGGGATAAGAGGCCCTTAATTCAGAAATCTTTTTGCCTGAGTTAGCTAAATGCGTCAAAAACAAACCGATACCCACTAAGGCATCACGACCATAGTGTGACTCCGGGAAAATCACGCCTCCGTTACCCTCTCCCCCAATAATGGCATTTTGTGCCTTCATTTGGTTCACTACATTGACTTCACCCACAGCTGCTGCAAAATACTTTCCACCTTTGGACTCCGTCACATCACGTAAAGCGCGTGTAGATGACAAATTGGAAACGGTATTACCCACTTGCTTAGACAAGACATAATCTGCCACCGCTACTAAGGTATATTCTTCTCCAAAAGGAGTTCCATCTTCATTGATAAAACATAATCGGTCCACATCCGGATCCACTACGATACCCAAATCATATTTTCCCGACTTCATTTGACCTATCATTTCTGTCAGATTTTCTGGAAGTGGTTCAGGGTTGTGGGCAAAATGGCCTGTTGGTTCACCAAAAATTACATCCACATGGGCAGCTCCCAAAGCTTTTAATAATTGAGGTACTACGATTCCTCCTGTGGAATTAACCGCATCCACCAAGATTCGAAATTTAGAAGAAACAATCGCATTAACATCTACCCAAGGTAGATCTAGCACATGTTGAATATGTTGGTCCAAAAAGGAATCATCCTGAGTAATTTTACCCAGTTTTCCTACTTCCGCAAAAAGAAAGTCTTGTTGATCTGCAATCTGCAACAACGCTTTTCCATCTGCATCTGATATAAATTCACCATCTGAGTTCAACAGTTTGAGTGCGTTCCATTGGGCTGGATTATGACTGGCCGTGATGATGATTCCTCCCGCTGCCTTTTTCCAAGGCACCGCTAGTTCGACAGTCGGGGTGGTCGATAAACCTATATCCAATACATCCCAACCTAAACCTACTAAAGTATTAGCCACCAAAGACGAAACCATCTCACCAGAAATACGAGCATCTCGTCCTAAAACAATGGAATTGGAAGGGTGATTTTTCATGCGAAGCCAAGCACCATAGGCTGCCGCAAAGGTCACTATATCGATTGGACTAAGCCCCTCTCCAGGTTTTCCGCCAATTGTACCACGAATTCCAGAGATAGATTTAATTAATGCCAAAATGCAAATATTTTAAAGGTGAATTGGATTTGTGAAATTACAAATTTGCTAGCAGAAAAGAAACCTGAAATTGGTCAGCAGTTCGTATATTGGACAGCACATTTTAATTTCATAAGCTCATGTCCATTTTCGCCAATAACCCAGATGAGTACCAAAATCAATTAAGCCCAGAGCGTCAAATTGTGATAGCTAAACTTCGTCAATGCCTATTGGAAAATATACCCAAAGGATTTGAGGAAACCATGAGCTATGGAATGATAGCTTACGTAGTTCCATTATCCATTTATCCTTCGGGTTACCATTGCAAGAAAAATGAACCACTCCCCTTTTTGAGTATTGCTTCTCAGAAAAACTTCATTGCTATTTACCACATGGGTCTTTATTCCGATGAAAGCTTACTCCAATGGTTTCAACATGAATATCCCAAATACACAAATACAAGATTAGATATGGGAAAAAGCTGCATTCGTTTTAAGAAATTAGATGATATCCCTTACCCATTAATTGAAGAACTTGTTCGTAAAATCAGTGTGGAGGATTGGATTCAATGTTATGAATCCCAAATGAAAAAATAATTAGTATTGAACAATTATCTTTAGTTCAACATACTCTTGCATAAGTAGGTCGAAAAGCGATCAAATATAAAGACCTGGACGTCCCTCTCAAGCAGTCTATCACAATTTAGCATTTAATCCCTCCGCTCTTTTCACTATTTTTATTTAGCTTTACAGGATATTAAACCTATTGATTCAATCTATACCCATTACGCATGTCCCCCGATATATTAAGGCACATCCTGACGCGCATTCAATCCTTGAAAATTGCCGTTATTGGTGATTTTGCTATTGATTTTTACTTTCAAAAGAAAGAACAAACTGGCGACTTCTCGGTGGAAACAAACAAAGAAGTTCATTGGGCCCAAGCGCCTCAAACTAGTCTAGGTGGCGCAGGAAATGTGGCTAAAAATTTAGCCACCCTAGGAGTTCCCACTTGCGCCTACGGGTTAATCGGTTCCGATATCTTTGGCAGAGACATGGATTATCACTGTCAAAACCTTGCCATCCAAGCAGAAAACCTTCGGAAAACGCCAGGCATGGACACTCCTACCTACTCCAAACCCATGGCTGGGCTAGTTGAACTTAATCGGATCGACTTTGGTACACAAGAAAAAGATATCGTTCAAGCCAGTCAAGATTTAGTTGAAACTCTCATCCAGCAACTAAGCACTTACGATTGGGTCATCATCAATGAGCAATTTCGTTATCCTCTATTGAATCAAAACCTCTTGGAAAAGCTTCAAAAAGCCATGGAGGAAAAACAAAAAACAGGATTAGCCGACCTAAGAAGCCTTGGTAAATGGGCCAACAATGTATTACTGAAAGTCAATGAGTCCGAATTGGCCCACGTACTAAATATCGATCCAAAGCTATTGGAAAAGAATGAACTCGTTCCGGGCATTGTACAAAACTGGGTCAATGAGCGTCAGCAAGGAGCCTTGGTAACACTAGGCGACAGAGGATTGATTTATGCAGATAAAACGCAATTCCATTGGCAGCCAGGTATCCCTGTTCGTGGGCCTATCGACACAGTAGGTGCCGGAGATATGGTAGTGGCAGGATTCTCTGCTGCTAGAGCTGCTGGCGCAAGTATAGAGGAAGCCTGTGAATTTGCTACCCTTTGTGCCCATATTTCCATCCATAAACTCGGCGAAACAGGTGCCGCCACTCCACAAGAAATTTTAGATCTAAACCAAAAATAACCATGAATGTTCAAGAAATTGAAGCCCTAAGAAAAGAAATCAAAGACTATACCGAAACGCATTTATTGCCTTTTTGGTCCAAAAGAACTGTCGATAAAGAATATGGAGGGTATTTAACCCATTTTGATGAATTTGGAAATGATTCAGGTACCGACGAAAAGTCACTAATTGCCCAAACTCGTTCCGTTTTTACTTATTCACAAGCCTATCGCCATGGTTTTGGAGGCCCTATCATGAAAGAAATGGCTGAACATGGAGTAAAATACCTCCTTGAGAAAATGTGGGATAAGAAAAATGGAGGCTTTTATTGGATGATGGACCGCCAAGGCAATCCTACCAATAAGCAAAAAATTGGATACGGACACAGTTTTGTGATTTATAGTTTAAGCGAATACACCTTAGCCACGGGTGACCCAATTGGATTGGAATACGCAGAAAAGACCTTTGACCTATTGCAGAAATATGCCGTAGATACCAATTTAGGTGGTTACTGGGAATTTTTCTCAGAGGAGTGGGAATTAATGGGACCTGGCTCACCGGGTGGAGACCGTAAAACCCTAGATGTGCACATGCACTTGATGGAGGCATTTACTACTTTATATGAAGCTAGCGGTAAAGAAGTTCACCGCAGAAAATTAAAAGAGTCCATCGATATTTTAATTCAAAAAATCATGCACCCGATTTACGGAACAGGCGTTCCACAATTCTGGGCAGATTGGACGGTAGCTCCGCAGATCAAATTTGACATAGTTTGGGGATGGGATCGCTTTGCTGAAGGTGGACAAAAAGCCTCAGCGGTGGATAACACTTCCTATGGGCACAATTCAGAATTCGGCTGGCTACTCATGCATGCCTTGAAAGTGGGTGGATTCCCTGTAGCTGATTACATGGAAAACTTGAAGAAAGCTTTTTATCACTCCATGGAGCATGGCATCGACTGGGAATTTGGTGGAGTATTTGTGGAAGGATCTCACGATGGACAGGTTTACGATAAGGAAAAGGAATTTTGGCAACAGGCTGAAATGCTGATTGGTATGGCTGATGCCTACCTCTTAACCAAAGATCAAGATTTCTTAAAAGCTTATCGCCAAGTACATCGTTTTGTTTTCGATAAAATGATTAATTTTAGTACGGGTGAGTGGTGGCCGTTGATGACCAGAGAAGGCGAACCTATCTGGAGACATATGTCCCACTCATGGAAAATTAACTACCATAACGTAAGATCGATGATTTTGTCCTATGAAAAATTAGGCGAAGCAGCTAAGGTCTTAGCTAACTCTAATTAAAGCCATGAAATACCTATTCTTATCTCTATTTGTTTTTGCGAGTGTTTCCATGTCAGGCCAAACAGCCTCTTCTCCTCAAGAAATTATTCAGATTTTAAATAGGTATTTCAGCAAAACGACCTCTTCCAGTGCTTTGAATGGTAAAAGTCAAGCACTGGAGGCTAGTCGAACATTTAGTATACGAAGAGATAGTTTGTTCGTGTTTTTATATGATCCGATGGACGTATTCACCAAAGGTCCATTTTATGACACGACCGTCATTCCTATCCAACAAATTCAGCAAATTAAAATTCAGAAATCCAGAAACAATGCTGGTCAACTAGGCATTGGCATTGAATTTATTCAAAAAAGTTTCACTGGCATACCTAGCAAAGAAAAATCCAAAGATAATGGTGCTCCTGCAGTCATCTCTGATAAAAATTTGGCCAATGTCAATGCAGCAAGTGTCAATCAAAAATTGATTGGTCAAGTGGCTGGAGTTACCGTTGGCAATGATAATTCACCTGGGGGAGCAACCATGGTTCGCATTCGTGGATACGGCTCCATCAACTCCAATAGTCCTTTATATGTAGTGGATGATGTTCCCGTAACAGGTAATTTAAATAGCATCAATCCTAACGACATAGAATCAGTTCAGGTACTAAAAGACCCATCTCTTACTGCTATTTATGGTGTAAGAGGAGCCAATGGGGTTGTTTTGATCAAAACCAAGAAAGGTGGGGTCAGCTCAGGTATCACAACTGATCTTCCTAGAGATTTGGAATTATCATATACCCTTTGGACTTGGGGGAAAGCAGCTGGTGATTTCAATAAGTCGGAGGATAAAATCAAACTCAAGAAATTCTTAGAGCGAGATTTTAATTAATGACTCACCAAGATATTGTTCACATAGACAATCTGATCACTGGTTTTCACCCAAATTTTATACAAACCTTCGGCTAGATGCTGTACGTTCAGTTGTCCGGCTCCATCCTGTGGAATTAAAGAGTCCATCACTAAGCGACCATCCATGGTGTATATTTTCACCATGGCTCCTGCCAAGGTGGTTCTAGCTTGTAAGTATAAAGTATTCACTACTGGATTAGGAAAAACGACTACCCCCAATTCACTAGGTAACGAATAGTTATAGGTAGTTTTAGAGGAGAAACAGGTTGGCCCTGGCGTGTATTTTTTGCTCACATACAAAGAATAAATTCCCGAATCCTTTACCTGAAGGATGGTACCTTTTTCACTTAAAGGACTTTGATTGTACTCCCAAAATAAATTCGTATCGGAGGCTTTTAGCACCGATGTTTTCAAGAAATAAGGGCTTTCTTGACTGATCGTAGGTGCCACGGGATTATCAAATACTTGAGTGCTAATGGGCATAGAATAGACACTACTACAATTATAAGAGTCTGTACCCTTAACCTGATAAAAGCCCTTCTCCTTGACAGTAATGACAGAACTTTTAGCACCTGTGTTCCACACATAAGACAATTCAGGATTGGCCACCTGTAATTCCACCGAGCCACCTTGACAGAACAAGGTATCTCCTTTGACTAAAACAGTAGGAGCGCCTGGGCTTATTAATGTCTTAAATTGAAACGATGGTACGGAATATTCATTTCCTACTTCATCTTGTAAACGAACTGAATAATTAGCCGATTTTGCCTTATTTACATTCGGAGAAGTGCTCACTATTAAGGAATCATTCTCCAGCACCCGTATAGCATCTGAGGTGTTAATAGTCAAATTTGTAGCATTGGAATTATCGCAAATGACTGAAAAGCTTGGTAATGGCTTGGGGCTAATAGCCTTGGCATTTTTGGAAATGGCTTCGGAAATTTTAACCCACCACAAATAAGCAACCTCCTCATAGGCATCTGGAGAAAAATGTACGCATGCAGAAAAGATATCCATCTTTCTAGGGATTTCTACAATATCGGTATATGGCCCTGAATAAATCTCAGGAATACCACTTACCTCGGTTACCATATCACCCTGCTTCTTTAGTAATAAATCATCCACGTAAGAGACTGTACAGGCTCCGTCCACCAGACCCGCAGCGTAAGATACCTGAGAAACCAACCAAGGAACATTAATCCCCGTTTGAGTTCGCAAGTTTTTAATCATATCCTTAAAATTCTGCTGATAAATATCCGTTTTCAGATTTCTAAGTTCATAGGAGTCAAATCGATAACCAAAAGAATCCGTCTCTCCTTGATGCCAAAGAATGGCCCTCACTCCATTTTTCTTTCCAAATAGCTCAACAGCCCTTTTCAGATTTTTGAATGGAAATCCCGCATCGAAGAAAATCGTTGGGTCAAATGGGTTGGCGGATGGTTTCGCATCTGGTAGGGATGACTCATACCAATTTCGCATCACGGTGGCTAACCAGGCTGTATTGATAAAACAGATGGGAACATTGTAGGTTTCAGCCAATCGATCACCCAATCTTGCCCAATAATAATTGGAAATCCCCATCGGGCCAATCGTTGACAAAGAATCCAAATGTTTGAAATCCGTAAAGGTAAAATCCGTATTTAATCGTCCCAAATAGCGATAATTAGGAGAATTATTATAGTCTTTGAAGTAATTGTAAATATTGGCAACATTCACTCGATCATCCTTGGATGAACTCTCCACCTCCCTGCGTTTATTGCCTCCCTGTGCATTGGATTGACCTGAAATAATAAAATTTTCACCTACTCCTACTCGGTCCAATTGGGTAGAATCAACCAGCTTGGTGCCTTGATAAGTCCGAATTTTTAAAGTATACCACCCTCCCTTAGCCACGATTTTATCTTGAAAAAACCCCGAAACAGGCTTGAATGGCATATTAGTCCAATCAATCAAGGTACCTTGCCCTGCTTTTACAGGCTCTAATCTATACTTTACCAAACTTACATTTTGAGGACAATTGCCCAACACAGAAATAAGCGCTTGATTATTGGCATCTCGTTGGAAAACCTGTCTGTTGTGTGGATATACAAGGGATACTTGACCATTTACCAGTATAGATACAAACACTGAAAAACACAAAAGCAAGTATTTCATAGGTGGTGTTTTGACGGATGATAACTAAGAAATAAAATATTAAATTAATAAATTGGGTTGGCTCTGGGAAATAATTTAATTAAGACTTGAAGATTAGATCTTTAAAAAACTTAAAATAACCAATCAAGAGGCGATATACGTAACAAATGCATAAGTAAGGTGTAAGTTGGTGTCAAGAAGTTTGCTAAAAAAATTAAGCCCAGAAGGTAAACTGCCATAACTTGCTCTTTCGAATATTGGATAATTTGAAAAAACAAGAATACAAGTGGAAAGCAATATGTCAAACTTCTAGTTACATCATCCACTGCTGTAGCAACTAAAAAACAAGCCAAAAATATTCCGAAGTAATATAGAGCCACCGTCCACATCTTTTTCTTTACTAAATAAATCAAAGTAAGTAATAGCAATAAATTCGCCCATTTTAAAGCAGAAAAAAGAGCATAAGGAAGTTTGTAGCCGTGCAAAAATGCAAAGCCGATTTGAACTGCCGCTTGCTGACCAACTGGAGTTTCCAATTGAAATTGCTTGTACAAATAATATCGTATGATGATGTAAAGGGAATAACTCAATAGTAAAGAATGTGTAGACTTATTTTTCCATAAAAAGTCATTTAATATACTACGTACATTACCAGAATATAATTCAGATTTAAATAGGTATAATAATGGAAAAATTAATGCGGGAAATAGACTTCGTTCATCTACAAAAAATGCAAATACTAAGGGAATTATAGACCATTTACGGTCATAATACAAACAAGCAATCAATAAAAACACATATGCAAAAGAATCATAAAAGAGCGTATCATAAACAAATGAATGACCCACATAAGTGAATAATATACAGACTGTTGCCCAAAAGGCGAGAGGAGAATCTCCGTTAGATAATTTTTTAACCAAATTAAAAAACATAACTAAGAAAAATGGCAACAAAAATACTTGTAAATAAAAGAGTCGAATGGCATTTAGATGAAAAACTTTTCCTATCACATAGGGTGCAATCCTAACTTCTCTTTTAGCATAATGCTCTCGGGAATTTTGTATAATAATGGGTGTAAATGGGTGTTCAATTTTACGATTCACAAAATCAATCATAAAACGCTCATTATTAGTCCATGAGGTATGTATTTTCTTTTGAAATACCTGAGGAAAATACAATATGGAAAATCCAATAAACAGAGCAAAACAAACAACAATTACACCTTTTTGATTGTGCGTCAACCTAGCAATTAAATCATTCAACTGACGAATTAAATGAGGAATATTGGGAATCATATTTTTTAAAAGTGCCTAAAACTAAGAAATGTTAAACAGAATCTTTATCCAAGATCATTAAATTTTAAAGATAATTGTTTTAAAAAAAGAATATGGAAAATGACACTATTCAGAAACATGGAAGATTCCCAATGTGTCAAATTACTTAATATTATAGCAATATTTGGCTCGAATACTCCTCGCCGAGGTATCACCTGCAGCTACAGCTTCTTCCAAGTCAAGGCAGGCCTCTGTCAAATCGCCGATAGCAATAAAAGAGTTGGCACGATGCTTGTAAACCTCCACGTATTCAGGGGCTTTGCTAAGGCTAATGGAATAATCCTTGATAGCACTTTTGTGATAAGCTAATTGAGATTTGAAATAGGCTCGATAGAAATAATAATCCGCTCGAGTTTCATTCAAGTTGATGGCTTTATTCATATCAGCAATAGCCAAAGAATAATAACCTGCTAAACCCCGACTAGCTGCTCGAGCAAAATAGATTTCATCATTGCGCTTTTCCTTATTCAAAGCCTCGCTAAAATCTTCATTAGCGCCTATATAATCGTTTTTAGAAAATTTTGTAATACCACTTTGATAATGTACGTAACTCGAACAAGAACTAAACACCATCAAACAAAGCACCATGAAGCATTTCCAGAAATGGTGCATGTAGGTATATGTAATTAGGAAATAACTCATGACAAATTCTTTTTTTTCTTTCGTTTATTCCTTCACAAAAAAAATCCCCCACCGAAAAATCAGTGAGGGAAAAGGTGGTTGACCTACTAGGATTCGAACCTAGAACGACTGAACCAAAATCAGATGTGTTACCATTACACCATAGGTCAATTCCAAATCGAATGCAAAAATAAGTGCTCCCAAGCGAATTATCAAATGTGCTTCAAAAAAAATTGAATTATTTCATATGAAATCAGCTTGAATACTCTAGATCAAGCAATTAATTTGTACTTGACAAAGCTATTAGGCTAGTTCCATGGAGGCTACTTGTACATCCGCACTGATTTTCTTCACTAAACCTTGTAAAACCTTACCAGGACCGCACTCAATAAATTCGGTGGCTCCTGCAGCGACCATTGCCTCCACTGATTGCGTCCAACGAACCGCTCCTGTCAATTGAGCTATTAAATTTTGTTTAATCTCGGCAGGATCTTGCGAAGCTTTGGCTGTCACATTTTGAAATATCGGGCAAATTGGTCGCTCTATGGTCGTGGCTTCAATTGCTGCCGCCAACTCCACGCGAGCTGGCTCCATAAAAGGAGAATGAAAAGCTCCTCCTACAGGTAAGGTCAATACCCGTTTAGCACCAGCAGCTTTTAATAATTCCGCCACTTTTTCGATACCTGCTACACTTCCAGAAATAACCACTTGACCTGGACAATTATAGTTAGCAGCAACTACTTCACCGTTTGTTTCTCCACAAATTCTTTCTATATCAGCATCAGCTAAACCCAAAACAGCTGCCATGGTGCTAGGCACCAATTCACAGGCTTTTTGCATCGCTAAAGCCCTTTGATAAACTAGACGTAATCCATCTTGCCACGACAATGCCCCTGCCGCTACTAAGGCAGAAAATTCCCCGAGCGAATGACCTGCCACCATGTCGGGTGCAAAATCTTTTCCCAGCTTAGCCACCAGCACGGAATGTAAATAAATAGCCGGCTGAGTCACTTTGGTTTGCTTCAAATCCTCTTCGGTTCCTTCAAACATGACCTTGGACAAGCTAAAACCCAATATTTGATCCGCCTCATTTACGATTTCTTTCGCTGCTGTAAAGTTCTCATATAAATCTTTGGCCATACCTGGGAACTGAGATCCTTGACCGGGAAATACATATGCCTTCATTTTTTTTGTGTTTTATTATATTTTTGATGTAAGATTAACAATCTTTGACAAAGATAAATTAATCTTCTGGCTATCTGAAACCTTCAATATCTAATTAATATGTTATCTCGGTTCAATACTTTCCTCTGTATTATCGCAAGCCTAGCTGCTTTTTCGTCCTGTAAAACAGAAGAAGCCGTTCCCGCAGTGAGCTCCCAGGGTATAGTACAAATCGACGAGGCCAATAGCCGAACTTTTGTGCAGAGAGATTTAAGTAATCAGGGCAAAATAGTGCTGGTGGGAAAGAGCAGTCAAAACTTTAGTTCTGCCCAAGTGAAGTTTAAGAATGTGATGGGTGGGAAAGAGACCGATTGGCTCACCCTTAGCAAGGAGGGTTCTAACTTCAAAGGAGAGTTTATTTTACAAGGAGGAGGATATTATCCCGAGGTCAAATTATTACAAGACACGAAGGTTTTGACTGATACCGTTTTGAGTAAAACACCATTTAAAGTAGGAGAAGTATTTGCGGTTATTGGGCATTCATTGGCCGAGGGACAAGCCCCCTATGAATTGACAGATTATGACAAAGAGTGGTGCGAAATCGTCAAATACTCCGATAGTAATGTGGTAGGTTTCTGGGGAAGACTCGCCAATATGTTAAAGAATAGATATTTAGTTCCCATCAGAATTTACAGCACGGGAATCGGTGGGTCTACTTCAGAACAATGGGGTAAATCTGCCCTGGGATTAGAATTTACGAGTGGTTTATTTGATTGGAAAAAGAGATATCCTTATTCCTTCTTCGAAAATAGAATTTTGAATGATGTGCCTAAAAGTGGTTTAAGAGCCGTATTGGTACTTCATGGTGAAAACGATGTCACACTATCCATCGACAATATCGTCACTTATACAGATGCCTACATGAAGTTTACCCGTGAACTTCTCAAGAGTAAAGATTTGAGTTTTGTGGTTGCCAGAAGTAATAGAGGACTCAACAAAGTAGAGGATCAACACGTACAAGAGGCCCAAAACATCATCATTAAAATATTACCTTATGTCTATGAGGGAGCTAATTTGCAAACGGTGGTAGGGCCAGGATTTCGTTGGGATGGAACCCATTTTAACTATGCAGGCTTAGAGGAAGCAGCTAGAAAATGGGATATTATATTTGAACCCAAATTATTCACTCAAATGAATCCCGTATTGCGAAGTCGCTAAAGCTCACAGGCATCGACCGAACTCCCCCAAATCAATCGATTTTTAGCGACAAAATCATAGGCTCTGTCTAGGAAAGCATAGGGCAAAAAAAAGAATATACGCAAGCCTTGATAATACCAAGGTGCCAGGTGCACCAATATTTCAATGGCTCGGGATTTGATAAATACCTGATCATTCCAAAGCACTTTGATACTATCGACCACCCAATTTGCATGAGGATGTTTTTCTATACTATCCAGAAAATGTGGGGAACCTTGAAAATCAATCTGTATCTTTTCGCCACACATACCTGCTAAAATTTTGGCGCAAAAACGACAAAATCGGCAATTCCCATCAATAAAAACAGCTGTCTTCATTAGCGAACTAATTCAACCCAACCCTTTAAACTTTTAGTTTTCAAACTTGGATCATTCACATCGAAACTAACATCCACTGTATAAAAATAAGTTCCCACGGCCATGTCTTTTCCGGAAGCATCCTTGCCATTCCAGCCAAAATCTGCCCCTGTGCCATTATATTCATATACCAGTTGACCATAACGATCCACTATCTTACATACTACAGTTTTCACAAAGCGAGGGCATCGCAGCGGCAACCAAACATCATTCTTTAAATCCCCATTAGGACTGAACAGGTTGGGTAATTCAAAAGAAGGGCAATTGTCCTGGTTCAGCGTTTCGCTCTTCGGACTTTCTTTACCTAACTGACTAACTGCCGTGACATAATAGCTACCAATAAATGAATCCCTTTTTTGATGCATATACTTTAAATCATTCACCTCCGCAATTCGAGTAAATGGACCCGCGGGACTTGCCGCATAGTAAATTCGGTAAGAAGCAATACTCTGATCACAAGTTCCCGTTAAAGTGGGCTGCCAAGTTAATTGATTAGTGAAGCTGGTAAAATTACAGTTCAAAGAGCCATCCAAAGCCGCACAATCCGGTGCAGATAAAGTTAGTTTGGGTGCACAAGGATTCACATCCGATTGTGGTTTCAAGCAGACGATCTTAGACGCATTTATTAAGGTCATTGCTGGGAAACCCTCTCCGTAAGAGCCTAAGGTTTCAACATAATAACAATAGGTAGAATCTGGAGAAAGGGTGACATCAAACTTTCCATCTCTGGTGAAGAAATCGGTTCCTTGATCCGTAAAAGTATAGGTAGTAGGCCCACCTACAGAGACTTCTGAAATCTGGTTAAACTTACCCGATCCACGAGAAGTCTCTCGATACACCCGATGTACCTGAAAATCATTTAACCAAGGTACATCCGCTGACCAAGCCAAGCGGTTAGCCCTCACGGTAGGCTGCGCAAATAACTGTACTTGAGCGGCAGGACTAGGTGAATCCAACAACCTGAATTGACCATTTACGGTATAATAAAAATCAGTACGATAACGGTACACTTTTGAATCCGTTGCAATACCTTTATCTACATAAGATGTGTCATTTCTTGCAACTATTACAGAGGCAGGAATTGGATTTCCGACTGCCACAAAATTGGTGGAGCCATTCCCCTCTGCCCGCATTACTTGGTATTGATATGGCCCCTTATACAAACTCGTATCAAGATTCAATGGACGTGTCCAACGAACTAATATTTCGCCACCAACGGCATCTGTTTTTTGAATGGAGACATTAGTCATTAATGGGGCGGATGATGGAATGAAGGCACAACTAGAATTAGACATGGGACTGTAATCCGTTTGTCCGCTGGAGTTCGTGAACACCACCACCAAAACATAAATATAATTAGCATTCTTCATGAGACCCGCGCCTTTATTGGTATCCTCATACTGTACCTCACTGGCATTTAAACGAGCAATTTCCGTAAATCCAGGCAATTGCATACCCGTTTCACAAGATTTATTCACGACAGGTGCACAGGCTGCTTGTTTACGAAAAACGATGATTTTAGCCCCTGGCAATGAACAGGCATAAGGGCTCCAGGTCAATAAGGCGGAACCTTTGGTAGGCTGAATTCTGGCCACCAGATTTTTAATGGAAGGAGCAATGATTTTAATCTTCCATATTTTACTATCGACCAATTTCACCCCTCCTCCTACAGTGATCGGAGGATTGTCTTCTGCTTTAAAGAATATGTCGTAGGTTTCCTTTCGAATATGCTGACAGGCTGTTTGCCAAGTAAAGGTACCTGTGGCAGTGCCCGTTTGCCTTGGACTTGATATAAAAGTAGCAAAAGGCTGTTTAACCGCATATGTGGTATCTATTGGGTACACATTACCCAAACTGGTGATGGTTACAGGATCTAATCTACCCGTCTTGGAAGGCGCATCGGTGGCCGTGATCGTCTCCCGAATCAAGGCTCCGGCTTGCACGCATACGTCGGCTGGCACATTTATTTTAGGGCCTTTATTATCCAAATCCTTTACTTCAATTTGCATATCACGCACCGTCTCCGAAATCTTGACACCATTTCTCCATTCTTCTACAATAAAGGCACAATTGTACAGTCCCAATTCCTGCGGAGAATCCCAAATCAAATCTCCATTTAAGGAATTGATGGTGAAGGAAGATGCCGTGGTAGAAACCTCATTCGGTTGTCTAAAATTAGGTGCGGTAATTCCTCGACTATTGGGATTACAGGTTTCATAATCTCCGTAACGAGATACGGTTAAACGATAAGCCAAACTATCTCCTTCCGCATCTACGGCATTCGGATTGTGAATAAAAGGCTGCCCCACGACAGCCGTTAAATCTACCGCTGGATTCAACAATAAAGGGGTGGAATTTTGGCCTAAACCCGAGTTAATGGAAAAGATGGTTTCCACATAAAAAGGAACCTCTACGGAACGTGTAATATTTCTAACCCCATCATTTCTATTGGGAATAGCCACCGATACTTTGTAAAATAAAGCAGGGGCAGGATAGGTATATTCAATTTTATAGGTGTTTTTCAAGGTTCCATTACCCAAGTTGACAATAGGCAAAAGACGCTTGGCTTTAAAAATTCCTGAACCATCACCAAAACAAAAATTCACATCCGTCTGATCTTGATTAGCTCGATTGTCCTCAGTATAAGTGGTTAAGGTAAATTCATAGGTAAGACTGACATTGGAAATCCGCTTCACGGTAATTTCTCCCCCCTTTAAGTGGGTCGAATGAGCTTGAAAAACCACTCCTAAAAAACTAAGCAAAAAGGCAAGAAAGTATTTAGAATAATTTTTAGCGGACATAAAACATATTTGTAATATGGAAAGTTAATTAAGCAATTCGAAAAAAATAAAAAAAAAGGTTTTTTTAATCGAATATTTGAAAGACCCACGAATCAATTGTAGTTTTATGTCCTAAATTTTCACTTGTGGTTAAATATGAGCGACTATTTAATTAAATCAAAATAAATTTTATTTATGGCTTGGTTATCAAAATCACTAAATTCATCTCTGGGAAAAAAGCTCCTAATGGCTATTACCGGCCTATTTTTGGTCAGTTTCTTGGTAGTTCACTGCGGATTAAATGCAACGGTATTTTTCAATGACGGTGGCGAAACTTTTAACAAAGGAGCCGAGTTCATGGCTAAGAATCCCTTTATTCGTACCATGGAAATCGTTTTATTTGGAGGTTTATTGCTCCATATTTTAGACGGTTTACGTTTATGGATAGACAACAAAAAGAAACGCCCTGTAGCTTATGCTGTAGTAGATGGGGCTGCCAATAGTAAGTGGTATTCTCGTTCTATGGGACTCTTAGGAACTTTACTTTTATTATTTATCATCATACACCTGAAGCATTTTTGGTATTTCTCTCGTTTAACAGACAACTTAACAGAAGAGCATACTTTATTCCATGAAATGCAAGCCATTTTTGCAAGCCCTGTGGTAGTAGTCATTTACGTCTTAGGTTGTATCTCTTTAGCCTACCACTTATTACATGGATTTCAGAGTGCATTCCAAACCTTAGGTTGGAATCATCCTAAATATACCCCAACCATTAAGTGCATTGGTGCAGCCTACTCAATCATCATTTCGATTATTTTTGCCGCTATGCCCATTGCCTTCCATTTAAATTTGATTCATTAATACCTCAGCCGATACGATTGTTATGACAAAATTAGACGCAAAAATTCCAGAAGGTTCTTTAGCCGAAAAATGGACCAAATATCGTTCCAGTGTTTCCTTAGTAAATCCTGCCAACAAACGTAATTTGGAAGTAGTCATCGTAGGGTCAGGATTAGCAGGTGCTTCTGCAGCCGCCTCTTTGGCTGAGTTAGGATATAAAGTAAAAGTTTTCTGTTTTCAAGATTCCCCTCGTCGTGCGCACTCGATTGCAGCTCAAGGAGGTATTAATGCCGCGAAGAACTATCAAAATGATGGTGACTCTATTTTCCGCTTATTTTATGATACCATCAAAGGAGGTGACTACCGTGCTCGCGAGGCCAACGTTCACCGCTTAGCAGAGGTATCTGGTAATATCATTGACCAATGTGTAGCGCAAGGTGTACCATTCGCTCGTGAATACGGTGGATTACTTTCCAACCGTTCCTTTGGTGGAACGCAAGTACAGCGTACCTTTTATGCAGCCGGACAAACGGGACAACAATTATTATTAGGTGCTTATTCTGCTTTGCAACGTCAAGTGGGCATGGGAAATGTACAATTGTACGCTCGCCACGAAATGCTAGATGTGGTAGTAGTAGATGGAAAAGCCCGCGGTATCATTGCTCGTAACTTGGTTTCGGGTGAATTAGAGCGTCACTTCGGACATGCCGTGTTGTTATGTACAGGTGGTTACGGAAACGTATTCTACTTATCTACCAACGCCATGGGCTCTAACGTAACAGCGGCTTGGAAAGCACACAAAAAAGGAGCGTTTTTCGCTAATCCTTGTTACACACAAATTCACCCAACTTGTATCCCTGTTTCCGGTGATCACCAATCGAAATTAACCTTGATGTCGGAGTCCTTACGTAACGACGGACGTATTTGGGTTCCCAAAAAGAAAGATGATCCTCGCAAAGCGAATGAGATTCCAGAAGATGAGCGTGACTACTACTTAGAGCGTCGTTATCCTGCATTCGGCAACTTGGTTCCACGTGATATCGCTTCTCGTGCTGCCAAAGAGCGTTGCGATGCTGGATATGGAGTAGGTGCTTCAAAAATGGCTGTTTATTTAGATTTCGCTGCCGCTATTATTCGTTATGGTAAAGCCGAAGCCAATAAAAGAAATTTACACCAGGTAAGTGATGAAGAAATTCAAGCCTTGGGAAAAGAAGTTGTAAAAGAGAAGTATGGTAACCTATTTGATATGTATAAGCAAATCACTGGAGAAGATCCTTATGAGCAGCCTATGCGTATTTACCCTGCAGTCCACTATACCATGGGTGGACTTTGGGTGGATTACAACTTAATGACAACCGTTCCTGGCTTATATGCTTTAGGAGAGGCTAACTTCTCAGATCACGGAGCTAACCGTTTAGGTGCTTCTGCCTTGATGCAAGGCTTAGCAGATGGTTATTTTGTTATTCCTTACACGATCGGTGCTTACTTAGCTTCTGAAATCAGAACACCAGCTTTGTCTACTGACAGTGAGGCCTTTGTGAATGCAGAGAAAGCCGTACAAGAGCAGATTGACAAACTTATGAGCATAAAAGGAACGAAGTCTGTGGATTATTTCCACAAAAAACTAGGTCTAATTATGTGGAATAAATGCGGTATGGCTCGTAATGAGGAAGGCCTCAAAATGGCGATTGCTGAAATCCAAGAACTGCGTAAAGAGTTCTGGAGTGATGTTCGTATCCCAGGTGAAGCCAACAACTTAAATCCAGAATTAGAGAAGGCAGGTCGTGTGGCCGACTTCTTGGAATTAGGTGAATTGATGTGTAAAGACGCCTTGGAAAGAAATGAAAGTTGCGGAGGTCACTTCCGTGAAGAATACCAAACTGAGGACGGAGAAGCACTACGTGATGATGAAAATTTCGCATATGTAGCCGCTTGGGAATACCTTAGTGAATCAAAATTCGAATTACACAAAGAAGAGTTGAAATTCGAAAACATTAAAATTGCTCAAAGATCCTATAAATAATTCGATAACATGGAAGGAAATTTAAACCTGACGCTAAAAATCTGGAGACAAAAAAATGCTCAAACTGCGGGTAAGTTCGAAACATACCAAGTAAGCGGTATTTCGGAGGATATGTCCTTTTTGGAAATGATTGACGTGCTCAATAACCGTCTTATCGAAGAAGGGGATGATCCTGTAGCATTCGATCACGACTGCCGCGAAGGTATTTGTGGTATGTGCTCCATGTACATCAATGGTCGCCCGCATGGGCCTAATAAAGGAGTTACTACTTGTCAATTGCACATGCGTAGCTTCCAGGATGGTCAAACCATCACCATCGAGCCATGGAGAGCAGAAGCTTTCCCTGTTATCAAAGATTTAGTGGTCAATCGCTCGGCTTTTGATCGTATCATTGCTGCCGGTGGATTTATCTCCGTGAATACAGGAAATGCTCAAGATGCTAATAGCTTACCTATTCCGAAAGATCATGCTGATGATGCCTTTGCTGCTGCTGCATGTATTGGTTGTGGTGCCTGCGTAGCTGCCTGTAAAAATGCATCTGCCATGTTATTTACTTCGGCTAAAATCTCGCAATTGGCCTTATTACCTCAAGGACAAGCTGAACGTGCCAAACGTGCTGAAGCTATGGTAGCACAAATGGATGAAGAAGGATTTGGAGCTTGCTCCAATACGGGTGCTTGTGAAGCAGAATGTCCAAAAGGTATTTCTTTGGAGAATATTGCACGTATGAACCGGGAATATTTCTCTGCGGTATTTACGTCAAAATAATATTGAACTTAACCCAAGCCCCTTGAATTCAAGGGGCTTTTTTTCATGCCTTGTTTTTAGAGCCCAATCATTCGAAATCATCCCAAAACTCCAATCCCAGTGGTTGGGTGGAGGTGATTTGTGGCTCCATGTTTTCAGGCAAAACAGAAGAGCTCATTCGTCGACTTAAAAGAGCCAAAATCGCGCAGCTACAAGTAGAGATTTTCAAGCCCGCTGCTGATACCCGCTACCACGACGAGGATATTGTTTCTCATAACCACAATTCCATTCGTTCCACTCCCGTACATAGCTCCAGTGAAATTTTACTCTTGGCAGGAAGCTGCGATGTAGTCGGTCTAGATGAAACACAATTCTTTGATGAGCATATCGTGGAAGTTTGCAATACCCTAGCCAATCAAGGTAAAAGAGTGATTGTAGCAGGTTTAGATATGGATTTTAAAGGTATCCCATTTGGACCCATGCCAAGACTTATGGCCATCGCAGAATACATCACTAAAGTACATGCAGTTTGCGTAAAATGTGGAGGCGTGGCACATTATTCACATCGAATTGTTCAGCAACAAGAAACCGTGATGTTAGGTGAAGCAGATAGCTATGAAGCTCTTTGCAGAACCTGTTTTACCCACGTGTAAAGGAATGCCCAAAGACCCTAGTTTCAATAAATTATTCCAAAGGATTCGTGCCAAAAAACCGAAAGATTTGGATATGCAGTTTAGCAAGGCCCACGAGGAAGTTTTTAAACAAGTGGAATGCCTCAGCTGTGGAAATTGTTGTAAAACTACCAGTCCCATGTGGAACGAAACCGATATACAGCGGGTGGCCAAACACCTAAAAATGAAGGTGGCTGATTTTCTAGATGCTTATTTAGTAAAAGATGCGGATGGTGATTGGGTCTATCCTGCCAGCCCCTGCCCTTTCCTTTTAGAGGATAATGCTTGCGATATTTATGAGCAAAGACCTAAGGCCTGTAGAGAATACCCACATACAGACCGTAAAAACATGTTAGGCATCCTAAAATTAACCCAAACCAACACACTTATTTGTCCGGCCGTTTCCCAAATCATGGAAAAACTGGAAAGAATTTATCATTAGGAAATTTGCCTATTAGAATATTTGAAATTGCGCGTATTTTTAAAGAAATTCGCAACAAATTAAACCAAAAAACCGCATGGAAGCAGCAGAATATTTAGGAATTGATGTTGGAGGAACTGGAGTGAAAATGGGCATTGTCCATCCAGAAACAGGGCATATCAGTAATTTTCAAAGTTATGATACCGCCACCTGGAGAGAATCCAATCATTTCTTAGATCGTTTAGCTGATGCTATTGCCCTACAATTATTTCAGCACAAGCATGTGCACAAGGTGGGTATTGGTCTACCAGGTATTTTAACCAAAAATCGTAAAACATTGATTGAGATTACGGCGATACCTGAGATTGACGGAGCACATTTGATTTCCATGCTGGAAAAAAGATTTCCTGATCATCAGTTCTTCATGGAAAATGATGCGAATGCGGCCGCTTTAGGAGAGTTTTACTTCTCTCCTGAAAAAGAAAGTATGCCCGAAGATTTCATTTTCTTGACATTAGGAACAGGTATTGGAGGTGCGGCCATCATCGATCGTAAGATTTTCTTAGGTGGAGATGGAAATGCCATGGAACCAGGACACGTACCATCTAGAAACGGAAAGGTATTGGAAAGAAATATAGGAAAGAAGGAATTACTACAAATGGCTAATGCCATGCGTGCCAATTACAAAGGAAAAACGGTTTTAGCGGCAGATGGATCTATTTCTACCACTGCCCTAGTAGTTGCAGCAGAAGAAGGAGATGAACTAGCCTTAGCTATTTGGAATGAAGTTGGAGAAATGTTAGGAGACATGATTGTATCTTTAATACGTATCTTGGATATTAAGAACATTTTTATCGGTGGTGGACTTTCTGCCTCTTTCGACTTCATTTTACCTAGCATGGAGAAACAGTTGAACTATTGGTTGACTCCAGCTTATTTGAAAAAACTAAGTATCAAAAAGGCACTTCTAGGAAATGATGCAGGTCTATTAGGTGCAGCATCCCTGTGTTTTTAAGGCATTGATGTAAATCAAATGTGAGAATTTTACACAATTCAAAAAAAAGAATTATTTTTATCTAATTAATTATTTTAATAGTGCAATTAGGCTTAAAATTTGTTTGATAATCTAAGTTTTAATTCTAATCTTTGCATCGTTTTTGAACCCCAAAATATTTTAGAAATGGCAGATATTGCAGAAAAAGTAAAAAGCATCATCGTTGAGAAATTAGGAGTAGAAGCATCTGAGGTTACTCCAGAGGCATCTTTTACAAACGATTTAGGAGCTGATTCCTTAGACACAGTTGAGTTGATCATGGAATTTGAAAAAGAATTTAACGTATCTATTCCAGATGATCAAGCAGAGAATATCCAAACGGTAGGACAAGCCATCACCTACTTGGAAGAGAACGCAAAGTAATTGTAACGAAATAATAATGATGTCAATTGGTAATTGGTAATGAATCAAGAACTTAGTTTCTTGAAAAATCACCCTTACGAATTGACATTTTTTATTTTTCAAACCTAAAATTAGAGGATACATATGGAGTTAAAACGAGTTGTTGTAACGGGCTTAGGTGCCCTTACCCCTATTGGAAATACAGTAAGTGAATATTGGGAAGGTTTATCCACCGGTAAAAGTGGATGTGGCCCTATCACCAAGTTCGATGCTGAAAAATTCAGAACTCGTTTTGCTTGTGAGATAAAAAACTTCAACGTAGAAGATTTTATTCCGCGTCAAGAGGCTCGCAAAATGGATCCATTCACCCAATATGCTATTGTGGCTTCAGATGAAGCCATCAAAGATGCGGGATTTGATATGGATGCCATCAATAAAAACAAAGTGGGAGTTATCTGGGGATCAGGTATCGGTGGACTTAAAACTTTTGAAGACGAAATGATTTATTTCGGAAAAGGTGATGGTACTCCCAAAATCAATCCCTTCTTCATCCCAAAAATGATTGCTGACTCTAGTTCGGGACAAATCTCCATCAGAAATGGTTTCCGTGGTCCAAACTACGTAACCGTATCGGCTTGTTCTTCTGCTAATAATGCCATCATAGATGCCTTTAATTACATTCGAACTGGACGTATCAACATTTGTGTAACGGGTGGTTCAGAAGCCCCTGTCACCATTGCTTCTGTTGGAGGTTTTACTGCCATGAGAGCCATGTCAGAAAGAAACGATGATCCTGCAACGGCTTCGAGACCTTATGATGTAAACCGTGACGGTTTTGTGGTGGGTGAGGGTGCAGGTGCCTTAGTTTTAGAAGAATACGAACATGCAAAAGCCAGAGGGGCTAAAATCTATGCCGAATTGATTGGTGGTGGATTCTCCTCAGATGCTTATCATATTACGGCCCCACATCCAGAGGGATATGGTGCCTTATTATCTATGTTGGATGCTTTGGAAGATGCGCAAATCAAGCCTGAAGAGGTTGATTACATCAATACCCACGGTACCTCCACACCAATCGGTGACCCTCAAGAATTAAAGGCGATCCTGGATTGTTTTGGTGAGCATGCTTATAAAATGAGCATTTCTTCTACCAAATCCATGACTGGCCACTTGTTGGGTGGTGCTGGAGCTGTAGAAGCGGTGGCTTCCATATTGGCTATCCAACATCAATTTGTTCCTCCTACCATCAATTGCCAGGATTTAGACCCAGCGATTGACCAAAATCTAGACTTGACCTTGAACAAAGGAAAAGCAAGAAAAATAGACGTTGCCTTAAGCAATGGATTTGGTTTTGGTGGACACAACGCTACCGTCATTTTCCGAAAAGTATAGGCTTATGAAAATTCTCTCGGTGTTAAACTGGTTGAATCCTATCCGTCTAAATGAAAGAGAGAAATTTCTAAAGAAATCTGTAACCCATCTCATTGGAGAAAGCCCCTCCAATCTTTCCTTGTATCGACTGGCTTTTTTGCATGCCTCTGCCTCCAAGGACAGTATCGCAAAATCATTTAAAGAATCCAATGAACGTTTGGAATTTCTAGGTGATTCAGTATTAGGCATGATTACCGCTACCTATTTATTTCAAAAATTCCCCTTTAAAGATGAAGGCTTTCTCACTGAAATTCGCTCCCGAATGGTGAGTAGAGAATCCTTGAACGTGCTTGGAAGAAAATTAGGTTTGGATGAGGTCATTGAATATGAGAATCAAAAGAAAACCATACTTTCCAGGTCTAGCATGTACGGGGATGCTTTAGAAGCATTCATCGGTGCCATTTACTTGGACAAAGGTTTTGCCTTCACACAGAAATTTATCACAAAAAAGATTTTAACGCAGTATTTCGATTTAGAAACTGTGGTACAAAATAATCCTAACTTTAAGTCCATCCTGATAGAATGGGCCCAAAAAGAAGGGAAAAAAGTGGTTTTCGCCCTAGATGAAGAAGGCCAACACCACAATAAAGAATTTACAGCTATCGTTTTGGTAGATAATCTAAAAATAGCCGAAGGAAAGGGCTATTCAAAGAAAAAAGCCGAACAAACAGCTGCTATGAAAGCTTGTGAAGAATTGGATATAAATAATTAAAGATGTCGACGCCCAATATTTTGCTTCATTACTGGACTGAAAAAGGTCAAAACAGTACCTTTCAAGATATTTTACAGCAAGAACTCCCCTCCCAAGTCTTGGAAGTCATTCAGGCTGAATTAATGAATCAGTTACAGAGCCAAACCGTCCAACAGCACTTACCATGCTTCGATTGGGATAACACTCGTTTCCAAGAAAAATGGGATAATATCGTTCGTTCCTTATTATTGCAAGTAAGTCTACCCAATTTCATTTGGGAGCAATGGATACAGGAAATTCAAGAGAATAGTTCGGCAAAGGATTACTTATTTCAAGTATTAGGATCTGAAAATCAAGAAATTACGCCAGAAAATATCCTAACGGCAGAAGTATATTTTGAAACTAACAATACCCTAGAGGACTTACCAGAAGAAAGCCCAATTGAACCTGAGCCAGAGAAAATCGTGGTGGAGGAAATAATCATTCCTACTCCTGAAGTAAAAGCAACTGTTATTGAAGAAAAAATCATTCCTGAGCCAATAACAGAGGCTAAGAAAGAGCCTGAAGCCAATCTAAACCATATTCAACCAGCGGCGGGTATTGTGATTGAAAATGTTCAAACTTCGATCAAAACCCCATCAGCAGACAACTTTTTCCAAGAAGAAAATACTGAGGCTAAGGTTAGTCCTAAGAAAATTATTGAAGTCATTGCAGATTCTTCCTCAGAAAAAGTTTATGAAAAGCTACAAGGAACTGATAGTTCATTGAAGTCCTTGGTGGAAACTAAAATGACGGAGACATTGGCTAATAGCATCAGCTTAAATCAAAAAATTAAATTTATACAGTCCATTTTTGATGGAGAAGGACATCATTTAAACCAATTGATTGAATATATCGACCAAGAAGCAAGTGGTGCTTCCTGGCAGGCAACCATTGAACAGCGCTATTCCCATTTCCAACGAGCAGATAATGAAGAGGCTTGGGAGGAATTATTGGAAATGATTCGCAGAAAATTCAATTAATTGATTTTCAATATCAATTAACTTATCAGAAGGTTAGATGTGCCTCCCTAATTTCACTTAAAAAAAGTGAAATATTGGACCATCATACTCTTTTTCAGTTTCCCCTTACATGCGCAAGAAAAGCATTCTCCTAGCTGGGAAGAATGGGAAGCCGGTCAAAATACCTATCAACATTTCCTCCAGAATCCACTGGACATCAATCAGGCCACAGCAGCTGATTGGCATCAATTGGGTTTACTCAGCAAGGGCCAAATTGACTCATTCCTTGAATTCAAAACATTAACAGGCTCCTTTTACAGTATATGGGAATTACAAGCCATCCCTCTTTGGGACATTTCTACTTTGCGCAAAATCCAACCATTTATCACCTGTCAAGTACCTTTCCAAAAATGGGGTTTAGAATCAACTCATCATCTTTGGATCCATCGAATTGAATTTACATTGGAAGAAAAAAAAGGCTTTAGTCCACCCGATAATCGTAGTAAAGTACGCTACCAAAATAGCCCCTATGCCGAGCTACACCGTTACAAGGGACAAATCAGTCCTAGCTTAAGTATGGGTTTTCTACTCCAAAAGGATGCGGGAGAAAGTGAAATCAACGATTTCAGCAGTGCCTACCTCCAATGGATTAAACCCCAAAATTTTCTTTATAAGGTAATCATAGGTGATTTTGTCCAACAATGGGGTCAAGGATTAGTACAGGCTGGTGGATTTAGTCTAGGTAAAAGTTATGAAAGTATTATATCCACCCAAAAATTCCACTTAGGCGCAATACCCTACAGTTCCAGTGTGGAATCTGGTTTTTATCGAGGAATCTCGCTGGGATTACAAAAAAATGCTTGGCGAATGGAAAGCTTTTATTCTCATCGGTATTGGGATGCTACTATTCAAAAGGATAGTATCAGCCAAAGCTATTACACTTCACTCATAAATACCGGATTACACAGGACTTCCACGGAAATAAGCAAAATAAATCAAGTTCAGGAATGGAGCTGGGGAAATTCGCTTAATTGGCAATCCCCTCAACATGCCATCGGTGTGCAAGCCAATATGACATGGAGCCGATGGTCGCTTCCCAAAAAAAATGGAAATAAGAATTATCAAATGGATGATTGGCAAGGAAATAATTTACTGAATACATCCATTTCAAGCCATTTTTCTTGGAAGAGGGCTCTATGGATGGCAGAATTTGCATTCTCTAATTCTCATGCTTTTGCCCTCATGCAAGGTGCAGCTTGGGCCAAATCTAAAGCCATTGATTTCTCCTATGTCATTCGGTATCACTCTGCAGGCTATTTCAGTCCTCAAGCGCAAGCACTAGGTGAAAGTTCCGAGGTCAACAATGAATTGGGGCTCTTTCTGGGTAACCAGTATCATTGGTCAAAAAGAAAAAGATTATCCTCATATTTGGATTTCTTCCTATTTCCTGCGCCCAAATTCCAAGTGAATCAATCAAATTCCTGGGGCTGGGAAGCATTAAGCAGATACCAATTAGAGAAAAAATCGCAATTTCAATTATTCCTTCAAGCTAAATGGACATCCAAGCAGGAAGATAATACCTTTCTAAAAGAGCAGTTAATCCGAAAACATCAATGGCAACTGAGTGCCGACTTCAAAAAATCAATGAATCGTTATTGGGATTGGCATGTCCGATTAATGGGCACTTATATCCTTTCTCCTGTACAAAAAGATTGGGGATGACTACTGATCAACGATTGTAATATTTCGTGGCGCAAATGGGCATTAAAAACTAGAATCGCTTATATACATAGCAGTGATTATGAAAGTCGATTATATGCTTATGAACCTAGCATGTCTTATAGCTTTTCCCTACCCGCTTATTATGGACAAGGAATTAGGTCCTGCTTAGTTATGACATTCCAAGCATGGCAACACGTGAGCATATCGGGTAAAATGGGTAGAATGAATTATTTTGATCGAGAGGAAATAGGCAGTGGACTAGATCTAATTAGTACATCTCATAAAACAGATATCAGCTTACAGATTGTTTGGAACAATTTATAAAATAGCCTCTCTAATTTTTACTAATTTCTCCAATAGCCCTTCCAATTGATTTAGTGGCAGCATATTGGCACCGTCTGACTTAGCTACACTTGGATTTGGATGTGTCTCAATGAACAAGCCATCCGTTCCTACTGCTATGGCTGCTTTGGCAATCGTTTCAATTAAAGCAGGTTGCCCACCAGTCACACCGGAGCCTTGGTTAGGCCGCTGTAAGGAATGGGTACAGTCCATGATCACGGGCACTTGAAAAGCAGCCATTTCAGGAATATTTCTAAAATCCACCACTAAATCCCCATATCCAAATGAATTTCCCCGATCCGTCAAATACACCAAAGCATCCGGATTTTCATGCTTCACCTTTTCCACTGCAAATTTCATGGAGGCGCCCGACATAAACTGGCCCTTCTTGATATTTACTGCTTTACCTGTTTGAGCAGCTGCGGCCAATAAATCAGTTTGGCGACATAAAAATGCCGGAATTTGCAGGACATCCACATAAGGAGCTGCCATGGCTGCCTCCCCACTTTCATGTATGTCTGTCACTGTTGGTACCTGAAAATGCTGCCCCACTTCATGAAGTATTTCCAAAGCTACTATGTCCCCGATACCGGTAAAAGAGTCAATCTTCGTACGATTGGCCTTACGATAAGACCCTTTAAAAATGAATGGAATACCCAATGTATCCGTGATAGTTTTGATACGCTCCGCAATTTCAAAAGCTAAATCTCTATTCTCAATGGCACAACTACCTGCCATGAGAAAAAATGGCGCCTTATCTTGATGGGTCGTGTAGGGTAATTTCATCATTATAAAATATTTACTTCTGTCTCTAACGATATTCCGAACTTCGTCAATATGGAGGACTTAATCTTTTCTGATAAACGTAGAATTTCTTGGCCTGTTGCCTTTCCATAATTCACCAATACCAAGGCTTGCTTGGCATGTACACCGGCATCTCCATCCCTAAATCCTTTCCAGCCAGCTTGTTCAATCAACCAGCCTGCAGGAAATTTAATATCGGTACTTCCGGCCACAGGATAATGAGGGATTTGAGGGTATGCTTTCATTAAAACTTCAGCCTGATTTTGTGGCAAAGTTGGGTTTTTAAAAAAGCTACCCGAGTTTCCTATTTCCTTTGGATCTGGCAATTTGCTTTGTCTAATTTCAATCACCGCTTGAGAAACATCCTGGATGCTAGGCTCAAGAATGTTTTTAGCTTGTAAAACATCCTTGATGGCTCCGTATGATGTTTGAATTTGCGCCTCTTTGCTTAGCTTAAAACATACATAAGCAATTAGGTATTGACCCTTTCCATCATGCTTAAAAAAACTTTCACGATAGCCAAACTCACAAGTAGCTGCATCAAAGGTTTGAAGGACATGTGTATGAAGATGAAAAGCCAGCAAATGATCAAAGCTATCTTTTATTTCTACCCCATAAGCGCCAATATTCTGCATTGGTGCTGCTCCAACAGTACCAGGAATTAAAGATAAATTTTCAATGCCCGACCAATGGTGAGCCACAGTATATAGTACAAAATCATGCCAAACTACGCCTGCTCCTGCCCTAACCCACACGTATTGATCATCTTCTTTGATGACTTCAATGCCATAGATAGCAATTTTAACAACCAAAGCATCCAAATCTTGGGTCAAAAGCACATTACTACCTCCACCCCAAAAAACATGTGGTACATGCGCATACAGACCCGAATTTAATAGGCTAAGGTATTGCTCAATCGATTGAATTTCTACGAAATACCTTGCCTTCACATCAATACCAAAAGTATTCAGTGCTTGAAGAGAATAATTTTCAAATACCCTGGGAAGGGCAATAGGTGAAGGCATACTAATGCAATTTAGTAGATAAAAATTCTTGCAAAGAAGGCTCATCCGTACTCATGAGTGTCTTGTTACTTCCTTCCCAAAGTTTTTTACCGTTTTTAAGGAACATAACATATTCTCCCATCCTTAGGACTGAATTCATATCATGTGAAATAACCACCGTGGTGATATCAAATTCTTTGGTGATTTCTTGAATTAATAAATCAATTTTTACTGCAGTCAAGGGATCTAAACCTGAATTAGGTTCATCACAGAATAAGTACTTAGGATTCATCACAATGGCTCGAGCTATCCCCACACGCTTTTTCATACCTCCCGAAATATCCGAAGGCATCTGACTAGCTGCCGCTTCCAAACCGACTCGCTGCAAACACTTAAAGGCTCTCTCATTTTTTTCCTCCATACTTTGGTGTGTCAAAATATCCAAAGGAAATCGAACATTCTCCAATACCGTTTTAGAGTCAAACAAAGCTCCTCCCTGAAATAAGACACCCATTTCCCGACGAATCGATTTAATAGTATCATTGGGAGCAGTAACAAAATCCCTTCCATCATATAACACTTGACCTGCCTCTGGTTTCAATATCCCAATCATACACTTCAACAACACACTTTTCCCTGTTCCACTTCCCCCAATCACCATATTGATTTTGCCTTTCTGGAAGCAGCCATCTACCCCATCCAGCACGACCTTTCCATCAAACTCTTTGTGTATGTTTTTGATTTCAATCATAACCAAAATTAGCTATATTTTGCCAATAATGAAGAAAGAACAGTGCTTTAACCTGCAATATTTTTTAGCTAATTACTAATCTAAATTGCCTGCCATTTGATCCATAGAAATAAAAAAAAGCACCTATCATTTAGGCGCTTTCTCATTATTTTCGAAGAATAGAATGACCCATTTTATCTCGTTTCGTTAGTAAATACTGTTTATTGTGCGGATTAGGATTTATCTCAATGGGAATACATTCCACAATTTCTAATCCATAGCCTAACAAACCTGCTCTCTTTTTAGGATTGTTGGAGATCAATCGCAATTTCTTTACTCCTAAATTCCTCAAAATCTGAGCTCCTACCCCATAATCTCGTTCATCCATCGCAAAACCTAATTCCAAATTAGCCTCCACGGTATCCCTACCCATTTCTTGCAATTTGTAGGCTTTCAGCTTATTCAATAATCCGATACCTCTACCCTCTTGAAACATATACAAGACTACACCTTTTCCTTCTTTTTCTACCATCTCCATGGCCTTGTGTAATTGAGGGCCACAATCGCAGCGACAAGAACCAAAAATATCACCTGTGACACAAGAGCTATGAACACGCACCATTACCTCCTCATCTTTCTCCCATGTTCCTTTTACTAAAGCCAAATGTGTATCTCCGGTATTTTTTTGCTTAAATGCAATTAAATCAAAATTCCCCCATTGGGTAGGCATATCCACACCAATCTCTCTTTGAATTAAAGACTCCTTATCCAAACGATATTCGATCAAATCTTTGATGGTCACTAATTTTAAATCAAATTTATCTGCGATCCGACGAAGATCAGGCAATCGTGCCATACTACCATCCTCATTCAATACTTCAATCAAAACACCCGATGGCTGGAATCCTGCTAATCGAGCAAAATCCATGGAGGCTTCTGTATGCCCTGTTCTGCGCAATACCCCTTCCGACTTACTTTTCAACGGAAAAATATGCCCAGGTCTTCCTAAATCACTAGGTTTAGTCATAGGATCTACCAATGCCTGAATGGTTTTCGCCCTATCTGAGGCTGAAATTCCAGTCGTGCAACCGTTGCCCAATAAATCCACAGATACGGTAAAAGGGGTTTCATGTGAGGTGGTATTATTATCCACCATCATTTCAAGACCTAAAGCACTACAACGGTCGTCTGTTAAAGATACGCACATCAAACCTCGTCCTTCTTTAATCATGAAGTTGACCAATTCAGGAGTAATAGCTTCCGAAGCGCATATCATATCACCCTCATTTTCCCGGTCCTCATCATCAGCGACAATGATAATCTTACCTTGTCGAATGTCTTCTATCGCATCTTCAATACGATCCAAGCGAATGGAATCTTCCTGCATGTGTGTTAGCTTTATGAACCAAAACACAAAGGTAAACAGATTTAGTTCCCATTTTACTACCTTTGTCAGATAATCTATCCCGCATCAGGCATGTCGATTGAAGTTGTTTCACTTTCTAAAATCTATGGCAATCAAATTGCTGTAAATTCTGTTTCATTTCAAGCATCTGAAGGTCAAATCATTGGTTTTTTAGGACCCAATGGTGCCGGAAAATCCAGTACCCTTAAAATGCTAGTAGGTCTTATTAAACCTAGCTCAGGCCATGCCAAAATACTAGGATTATCCATCGCAGAACATTCCTTAGAATTAGCCAGCAAAATAGGTTATTTAGCAGAAAACAATCCGCTATACCCAGATATGTATGTGCAGGAGTTTTTAGACTTCATTGGTAAAATTCATGGATTTCCCGCTGATAAAAGAAAGAAAAGAATCGAAGAGGTCATTGAATTAGTGGGCTTGAGACAAGAAAGAAAAAAGAAAATTGGGGAGTTGTCCAAGGGATACCAACAACGTGTGGGAATAGCTCAATCCATTTTTCATGATCCTTCAGTGCTGATTTTAGACGAGCCAACCAGTGGTCTTGATCCTAATCAAATGGCAGAAATCAGAACATTAATTCAATCCTTAAGCCCTGGAAAGATCATCTTATTTTCCAGTCACCTGCTGACTGAAGTAGAATCCATTTGCCACAGAATCTTATTGATAAGTCAAGGAAATTTAGTGGCTGATTGTACCTTAAGTGAGGCAAAAAACTATCCGGGAGGGTTGGCCGCCTTCTTTAAAGATAAAACAGCTTAATGCAGACTAAATGAATCGGCATCCAAATACGCCGGGAACTTTTCTCTGAAATCCAACAAGTCAGATTTAGAAATACTTAGTGTGTGAATAGCTGCTTGATCTGGCAAATGGGCTATTTCCTCACCTTTGAATGAAACCAAAGATGAATCTCCTTGATAAATCAAGTCATTACCATCTTTCCCTACTCGATTAACTCCCATTACATATGCCAAATTTTCTATAGCTCTCGCTTTCAATAAGGTTGACCAAGCGTGCGCTCTAGCTGCAGGCCAATTAGCCACATAAATAGCCAAATCATAAGCCATTCCTACATTTCTAGACCAAACAGGGAAACGCAAATCATAGCAAACATATAAAGCAATGTTCCAAGATTTATAGGAAATAATAACTTGCTTTTCACCTGAGGTATAAAACTTATGCTCATTTCCCATTCGGAACAAATGGCGCTTGTTGTAGGTCTGAATTTTTCCATCAGGAAAAACGGCCAGCAAACGATTATAGAAGTGATTATTTTCTTTGATTTTAAGACTTCCGATCAATAGGACATCGAGCCGATTAGCCATCATTTGCATCCATTGCACCTGAACACCTTTGGGAAAATCGGCGCCTTCTGGACTCATACTAAATCCAGTAAGAAACATTTCAGGTAAAACTACCACATCTGTCCTACCTTGTAATGCTTGTAATCGCTCTTCCAATATGGCACAATTAGCTACAGGCTTATCCCAAATGATAGGAACCTGCGCCATACTCACCCTCAAATCTAGATTCGGGGAAACCATGATCAAGCAATTTTATTTGGCTACGTAAGTGTAATACACTTTTAGTTTAATCTTACTGGCATCCAATGGCACATAACGAACATTCTCGCCGATGATTCGACTAAACCCTGAGGAATTAGTTGTAAGTGGACTTGTTACCAAAATAGCAAAATTCTTACGGTTATTCGAAATAATATTCTGAATAGCTGTCGTAATATTGAAGCTATAGGTTTTGTTCGAAAAATTAAAAGTAGAGGTCTGAGCGCCTGTTCCTCCTTCGGTCAACAAATATCGTAAACCATATGAATTTCTTAAGGTCCTATTCGAAGCATCCGTCTCAACCAAAGATAAAGATCCAAGCACTTTATCTAATTCATAACTATCGGCGGCAGGAATAACTAATTCTGCTTTGTTGATAGCTACATTTCCTTTGCCTTTTAAGTTTAGCAAATAGGGTATTTCAATTTTAGTAGCTAATCCAGTTCCTGACTGAACATAAGTGAGCATATTAGTCTGGGTAGCAGGTACTCGATCTCCCGGTTTTTTCAGATTAGCCAAAGCACCTGCACGGGTAATATTTATTTGATTAAATCTTCCATGGACTTCAGACACTAAGGCAGTAGATAAGCTAAAATAATAATTCACCGCATACTTCAAGGTATCATTTGGGTTATGGTAATGTAAAGTCATTACCGAATAAATAGGATTAATTCCTATTAAAGCTGCTCGGGCATCTGAAGTGGTCCGAAAATGCATGCCCTTGAAAAACTCCCTAAAACCTGGTCCACCCGCTGCAATGGTTTTATCTGTGTATTTACTCAATAATTCACGCCCAAAAGCGGGATTCATTTTAAATCTTAAAGTATCAAATTTTAAAGAGTCACCATTGGCTGTTTTAGCTTTTACGGGACGCGGATAAAATGAATGTGTTCCAATCGGTGTAGGGTCATATCCTACACTAGAATGATTAAAATAATCTACAAATCGGCTCACACTATCTTTCAGGCGATAAACAGAAATAGTCTGCATTTTCGTGGTATCACCAACATAAGAAGCATATACCAACTGCATCTTCAAAGAATCCAAAATAGATGTTTCCTTACTCTTCAGGGTATCCACATTGGCTATTTGAGTAAATGCCGATGCCGAAACTGTTCCTAAAATAGGATTTTGATATGACCCAATTTGGAAAGTATTTGTTTGATTCGTATAAATAGAATCGATTAAGACCGTCGAAGACTGAATACTCAATGAATCTGTGTAATTCAGACCTACCTCCACACTAAATAAATCAGACCCAATTTCTTTGGGTAAATCACATGAAGAAAGGAAAAGGGAAAGAATCCCTACCCATTTAATTGCCGGCCAATTCCAAATACAATTTTTCGAAGAAATCGAGATCATTTTCGGCAATATTTTGATAGGTTTTTGATTTAAATTCATCAATGATGGATTGAATACGGTTATTTTCCGCATTTTCTAATGATACTACTTTATCGGCATATTCAGCCCCTATTTTAATGAAGGCAGAATAATCTGAATTTGCTAAACTGCTTAAATTATCGTCTTCAATTTCCCCTAATTTAACTTTCTCTAATAAATCTTCGTTAGAAAACGTAAAATCAAATTCAGAATTGTGAGGAGAGAAAATAGTTTTTGAGTCCTTAAAAATCGGATGATTTTTGTAATGCGTGGAAATATACAAGGGTACTAAACTAGACATCCAATCATTGCAATGTACTACATCTGGTGACCATCCTAATTTAACCACGGTTTCTAGAGCACCTTTGCAAAAGAATGCTGCGCGCTCATGATTGTCCTCATAAAAATCGCCCTCTTTATCCGTTAAAACGAATTTACGCTGGAAATAATCTTCATTATCAATAAAATACACCTGCAATTTCGCTGCTGGAATACTAGCCACTTTGATGGTTAAAGGCTTTTCCTCTTCACCCATGGGAATAGTAATACCAGATAAACGAACGACTTCATGTAATCTGTTTTTGCGCTCATTGATAGAACCAAATCTTGGTACCAAGATTCGAATCTCCATTCCCCTCTCTTGCATGGCAGTAGGAAGGTTACGAACGAAGTCTGCAATTCTGGAGGTGTTAAGGAAAGGATCAACCTCACTCGAAACGTAAAGAATACGTAATTTGGACATTCTAAATTGATTTAGGGGAAAATTATCCCAAAAAAACTTTGCAAAAATATAAAAAAATAATCGGAATCCCGCTATATAATTTAGGCAAAGCTCTTTATTTTGCCTTTTGATTCCCTAAATCTATCCATAAAGCATGTTAAAATCCGTTCTTAAGTATTTATTTTCCACTCTACTTGCTGCATCGCTATTATACTGGGCTTTTGCCGCAAGTCATTTGGAGTGGGAGGATATTTACCGGACTTTCTTGCAGGCAAATTACCGATGGGTATCTGTGGCCATCATCATTTCCCTCCTTTCTCATTGGCTAAGAGCTCTTCGCTGGGAACAACTTCTTGAAAGTTTATCGTATCAGCCGGGGCAATTGAGAACTTTATCAGCAGTCTTGATAGGCTATTTTGCCAACTTTATTGTTCCCCGCATGGGAGAAGTTTCCCGCTGTGGTTCTCTACAGAAAACGGCTGATATCCCATTTGAAAAGTCTTTTGGAACAGTCATTACCGAACGAATTATTGATTTATTGGGCCTCGTAGGAATAGTCGGAATCACCTTTCTGGTTGAATGGAAGCCCATTCAAGCCTTTCTATTCCCGCACACAGAAACACCGCCCTTGAGCCTCATAGCGGGGCTCATTGTGATAGCTTTGATCGGACTCATTACCTTATGGTTTACCAAAGATTTTATCTTGGCTAAATGGGAAGTTCTTTCAAAAAGTTCTAAAGTTGGCCAAATACTTTCTGGTTGGATTGACGGGATCATCAGCATCAAGGGTGTAAAGAAACCTGGACTTTTCCTCCTATACACAGCAGCCATCTGGTTAGCTTATTTTTTAAATGCCTACACCTTGCTTTTAGCTTTTAACAGTACGGAAAACTTAGGCTTGGCAGCAGGCCTCAGTATTTTGGTCATGGGGACTTTCGGTATGGCTACACCTACCCAAGGTGGGATTGGAGCCTATCACAGCTTAGTGGCTTCTACCTTAGTATTGTACCAAATCGACATCAAAGAAGCGACCGCCCTAGCTACATTTTTTCATGGAACTCAAATGGCAACCATCTTGTTATTTGGGGGTATTAGCTTTATTTTAACTCTTTTCTTACCTAAAAAAATTAATCGTGTCAATTCTTAGTGAACATAAAATACATAACCTAAGTGAAGCGTTAGAGATTAGACAAAAATGGAAAAATGATCATCAAAAGGTTGTTTTCACCAATGGCTGTTTTGACATCTTACATTTGGGACATGTGGATTACCTGGAAAAATCTAGCCAAGCAGGTGATAAAATGATTGTAGCCGTGAATTCTGACCGATCTGTTAGAGAACTGAAAGGTCCGGAAAGACCGGTGAACTCAGAATATGCACGTGCCCGATTGATTGCCGCTTTAGGATTTGTATCCATGGTGATTATTTTTGACGAAGAAACACCGCTTGAATTGATCAAAACGCTTTTGCCCGATGTTTTAATCAAAGGAAATGATTATACGATTGATACCATCGTGGGTTCAAAAGAAGTTCTGGCAGCCGGTGGTGAAGTGAGCACCATTGATTTAGTACCCAATTATTCAACCACAGGAATTATAAACAAACTTAAAAAATAAACCAATGACAGGAATATATGTATTAACACTCCTATTTGGGGTTATCGGAATGATGATTTCTTGGAGATTAAAATCTAAATTCAAACAATATTCAGAAGTTCCATTACAGAGTAATCATTCCGGCCAAGAAATTGCCGAAAAAATGCTTCGTGATCACGGAATATATGATGTAAAAGTAATATCGGTGGACGGTCAATTGACTGACCATTATAACCCAACTGATAAAACAGTAAACCTTAGTGCGGATGTCTTCCACGGAAGAAATGCCGCAGCTGCAGCTGTTGCTGCTCACGAATGCGGTCACGCAGTACAGCATGCTCAGGCCTATGCATTTTTGCAGTTTAGAAGTGCTATGGTTCCCCTGTTAAATATCGCTAATGGCTTCATGCCTATTTTATTAATGATAGGTATGATGATTTTGTATTCGACAGGAAACCCTACTTTGCTCAGCATTGGTGTAGCCTTATTTGCCTTGGCTACCCTATTCAGCTTTGTCACCTTACCCGTGGAATTCGACGCTTCCAACCGTGCCTTAGCCTGGATAAAGAATAATCAAATTGTTACCCCCAAAGAATATGAAATGTCAAAAGATGCACTTTGGTGGGCAGCTATGACTTATGTAGTAGCAGCATTGGCCATGTTGGCTCAATTACTTTACTATATAAACTTACTGGGAGGTCGAAGAAGTAACGACTAAAAAAAAGGGGCCAATTAAATTGGCCCCTTTTTTATGCTTGAAGTTTGCTCTTCCGATAGCTGTAACTAAAGTAAATTATAAATCCAGCAATACACCAATACATGAATCTCTCCCAATTAGTGGCACCCATTTGCGTCATCAAATACAAATTGACTAATAAGCCTAAAACAGGTATCAAGGACAAACGCTTGGTGATACTAAAATATGCGATAAACAACCAAATGAGGAAAAATGCGGACATCAAAAAATGATCAGCTCTAGCCCCACCTGACCAATGTGCGTTCCAATAACTTAACCAAGCTGCTGAGGATGGCAAATACAAGTATAAAGAAAAAATCAAGGCTAGTCCTACCCAATAACTCGAATTAATATAAGGAATTTTAAATTTGGATTTCTGTTGATTTTCTGGATCTAAATCAAGAATAAGTACCCCTCCACATACCAAAACAAAGGCAAATAATGTTCCTATACTACTTAAATTGATTACTTCTTCCAGATTGGCAAACAAGGCAGGTATTCCTACCAATACTCCTGTCATGATGGTGGAGAATGAAGGTGTTCGATAACGTGGATGAATTCTGGAAAAGGCTTTAGGCAATAATCCATCCCTTGACATCGTCATCCAAATGCGTGGCTGGCCCAATTGATATACTAACAATGCACTAGTCAAAGCAATGACAGCACTGGCGGCAACTACTCCCGCTACGCCATGTAAACCTACTTCAGTAAACATATAGGCCAATGGATCCTCGATACCCGCCAAGGAGGCAGAGGGTACTATTCCAGTTAGGACCAGTGTTACCAAGACATATAAAACCGTGCAAATTATTAAGGCCCACATCATGGCCTTGGGAATATCTCTTTGAGGATTTTTACATTCTTCAGCCGTGGTGGAAATGGAATCAAAACCAATGTAAGCAAAACAAACAGCTGCCACACTCTTCAGCACACCGCTAATGCCATTAGGTGCAAATGGAGACCAATTCTCCACTTGTACATAAAATGCGCCTACACCTACTACGATTAAAATTACTAATAGTTTTAGTACAACCAGGATATTATTCATATTCTTGGTTTCACGAATTCCAATATACACCAAATAGGTGATAGCCGCTGTAATGATTAAAGCTGGAATATTTGCTACGAAATGCCACCCTAAAATAACTGGAGCCGTATCATAAGCCGTAAAACCTTCACGAACATTAACCGATAAGGTTTTAAAATCAATTCCCTGAGCAAAAGCCGTTTGGGCCTCTTGATAAGCTCTCTTGGCCGACAAAAAATCCATGGTCAAATAATCAGGAATATGGTATCCTAAACCCTCCACCAAATCGACAAAATACTTTGACCAAGAAATGGCTACCGCTACATTAGAAATGGCGTATTCCAATAAAAGATTCCAGCCCAAAATCCAAGCTACAATTTCACCAAGGCTGGTATAAGCATAAGTATAAGCGCTTCCACTGATGGGCACTGTAGCCGCAAAACGCGCATAGCAGAAGGCCGTAAACATACAGGCAACTGCAGTAAATACAAATAATAAGGAAACTGCAGGTCCACCATTTGCGGATGCTTGACCTATGGCAGAAAAAATACTGGCACCGATGATGGCCGCCACCCCTAAAAAAGTCAGATCTCGAACACCTAAATTTCGAACCATGGACCCACCTTCCAGCTTTTCGATCTCAATTTGATCAGCAACTATTTTATCTATGGATTTTTTTCTAAAAAAGGAGGAATTCATGGATTTAATGAGGTTGATGTGTCGTAAAGTTTAGCAAAAATACATCTTTCCCAAACAAATTCTAATTTGATGCTTTTACTTACCTTTGCAGGAAAGTAATCCTATGTCAGTCGCCATTGTCATTCTAAATTTTAACGGGAAGCATTTTTTAGAAAAATTCTTACCGACGGTTCTAGCTCATAGTCCGTCTGACAGTGTGTATGTGGCAGACAATGGCTCAACAGACGATTCGCTGGAATATGTTCAACAACATTTCCCCTCTGTTAAACTTATCATTGGTAAAGACAACTTGGGATATGCTGGCGGCTACAATCGAGCATTGAAGTCCATTGAGGCAGACTACTATGTTTTAATGAATTCCGACATTGAGCCAAATGAGAATTGGCTGAATCCCCTGCTGAATTATATGAATAACCATCCTCAGGTAGCAGCCGTTCAGCCATTTATTTTGGACTATAAAAACCCAGCCTATTTTGAATATGCGGGAGCAGCAGGAGGTTATTGGGATAATTTGGGCTTTCCTTTTTGTCGGGGAAGACTATTTGATTCCATTGAAAAAAATGAAAATCAATATGAGACGGCGCTGGTCAATTGGGCTACGGGAGCTTGCTTGATGGTGAGAGCTGATGTTTATTGGAAGGTAGGAGGACTTGATGAGTATTTCTTCGCACATATGGAAGAAATTGATTTATGCTGGAGAATACAAAGAGCTGGTTTTCAAGTAGCTGCTGTTGCTGAAAGTCAGGTAAAACATGTGGGTGGAGGAACACTTGAGCAAGGAAATCCTTTCAAGACCTTTCTCAATTTTAGGAACAATCTCATCCTATTGTATAAAAATCTAACAGGTTGGCAGAAATTTTTTGTTATACTTTTCCGCATGATAGCTGACGGATTAGCTGGTATAAAATTTCTTCTGGCGGGAGATATAGCTTTGACTATCGCTATTTTAAAAGCACATTTTGCTTTTTATTATTATCTAATTGGACATCATCCGAAGCAAAACTTATCAAAAAATTTAATTAATCATTCATCCATCAAAAGTTATCCCCAATCCATAGTTTGGCAATACTTCGTAGGTAAAAAGAAAAAATACAGTGAACTGAGTAACTAAAACTCCCAAACAGTGGGATTATTTCTTTGACGCAAATACCTACGAATATTCATCCAAAAGGCTAAGATCAAATAAATAATAATGGGCGACCCCATCGTGATAAAAGAAGTGTAAATAAAATACAATCGGATGCTGGAAGTAGATATTTTAAACTTCTCGCCTAATCTAGTACAAACGCCAAAAGCCTGATTTTCAACAAAATACTTTACTTTTTCCATGTAGCTAAATTTAACACCTACAAAAATATTAATTTATCCTCTTATTTCCGGAATAAAATACGAATAGTTCAAATATTTATACAAATATTGCAAAATATATTTAAAATAAATGATAATTTTTAATATTTAATTGGAAAAAGCTTGCATGCAATTGAATTTTATATACATTTGAGTACTTAAAAGTTTTATTTCGCAAAATTCCCGACTTCATCTCTCTCCTAGTATCTTCTCGGTATTTCCACCTTCTTCGATTCTATAAGTTTGTCCAGTCTAAAAATTCATGCGTCTAAAATTCTTAAGACTTAATTTTTTAACATTTATTTTTTATGCAAACTGGTAAAGTAAAATTTTTCAACGAGACGAAAGGTTTCGGATTCATCGTTGACGATCAAACAGGTGAAGACATTTTTGTACACGTAACTGGCTTAGCTGGAATTACGATCCGCGAAAATGACAGCGTTTCCTACGAAGTAACTGACGGAAAGCGTGGTGCCAATGCCATCAATGTAAAGAAAATCTAATTTTCTTACATGTCCTTGATTAGAGCCAATCAGTATTTCCCAATATATATTAGGTTATCCTATTAAAATTGCAACATTGATCTCTAATAAAGAGAAAACAAAAAGCCATCCTTTGGGATGGCTTTTTTGATATATGGTTTCTAAGGATTCTTAGGACTCAATCCAGGAAATAACCTCTTCTTTACTTGGCATGGCTGCTTCTATTTTCAGCTTTTTACGCATACCTCCTAAATCATTAAACACTTTGTTGGGATTGGCTGACTTCAGGTTTTCAAGGGTTAATATCCCCATTTTTTGAAGGGCAGGAATCCAATGTTCCGCCACACCTGCTTGTACAAAATCAGCATCGGATGACACTTCTTTGACAATCTCAGGACGCATTTGAGGGAAAAACAATACTTCTTGAATAGAAGATTGATTGGTCATCAACATCGTCAAACGGTCAATACCAATTCCAATTCCTGAGGTAGGAGGCATGGCATATTCCAAAGAGCGAATAAAATCATAATCCATGGCCATCGCCTCATCATCACCCTTCTCCGCCAATCGAAGCTGATCCTCAAATCGTTCTTTTTGGTCAATCGGGTCATTTAATTCCGAATAAGCATTCGCAATTTCTTTACCATTTACAAACAATTCAAATCTTTCCACAAGCCCATCCTTACTACGATGTTTTTTTGTCAATGGAGACATTTCGACAGGATAATCGATGATAAAAGTAGGTTGAATCAAATTCGCCTCCACTTTTTCACCAAATAGCTCATCGATCAATTTACCTTTACCCATTTGCTCATCTACCTCCATTCCAAAATCCAGGCACTTAGCTCTTAACTCATCTTCAGACAAGGCATCTACATCCACACCAGAATACTTTAAAATAGCTTCCGAAATAGATAATTTAGGATATGGCCCTGCAAATTCAATGGTATGTTCACCTACTTGCACTTGAGACTTTTGATGTAAAGTAGTCGCCACAGTTTCAAAAATCTTTTCAGTAAGATCCATCATCCAGTGGTAATCTTTGTAGGCTACATAAAATTCCAAGGAAGTGAATTCTGGATTATGCGTGCGGTCCATGCCCTCATTGCGGAACATTTTACCAAACTCATATACTCCGTCAAATCCTCCAACTATCAATCTTTTTAAATACAACTCATTAGCAATGCGCAAATAAAGCGGCATGTCCAAAGTATTGTGATGCGTTTTGAAAGGACGAGCAGAGGCTCCCCCATGAATAGCTTGCAAAACAGGTGTTTCCACTTCCAACCATCCGCGTTCATCAAACATGGCTCGCATGGTAGAAATGATTTTGGCACGTTTGATAAAAATATCCTTCACTGAAGGATTAACTATCAAATCCACATAACGCTGGCGATACCTTAATTCAGGGTCTGAAAAAGCATCAAAAGTTTGTCCCTCTGCCTCCTTGACTACCGGCAAAGGGCGTAAGGCTTTGGACAATAAGGTGAATTCACGAACATGTACTGATATTTCTCCCATTTGAGTGGTAAAAACATAACCCTTTACACCAATGATATCACCGATATCCAAAAGTTTTTTAAATACGGTATTGTATAAAGTTTTGTCATCCTCTGGGCATAAATCATCCCGACGAAAGTATAATTGAATACGACCAGAAGCGTCTTGCAACTCGGCGAAGGAAGCATTTCCCATGATTCGGAATCCCATCAAACGACCAGCCAATACCACATCTTGGTAATTGGCAGATTCAGTTGAATAATTAGACAAAATTTCCTTGGCATAAACATTCACTGGATAGGCTGCCGCAGGATACGGATCAATGCCCATCGCCATTAAATCCAATCTTTTTTGTCTTCTTAATTGTTCTTGCTCACTTAAAACCATGGAATATTTGCTTATTTCTAAAAATGAATTGCAAAAATAATTAATTATGAGCCGATTAAAAAATGGAATATTCAACCTCAGGAGTATTAATTTCAACCCATTGAAGTCGGAAATCAAATATATAAACGAGGTTTTTATCAAGTGCGCAAGCGAATGACAAGATAAAAACTGACAGTATACCCACTGATAAACACCGTATAGATTCCTGAAAATCTGACACAAATGCAACATAATCTGCCAATTCTTAAATCTTGTTAATAAATATTGACAGTCAAAACAATGGCACAGATTTTGCGTTAAATTCGCATATCAAAATCAAAAGCATTTTTAACATTATGGAAATCAAAAACCACCTTAAAACGTATGTGATTATCGCCTTACTTTCGAGCGGAATCACCCTTGGCGCCTACTCATTATTGAACATGGGCTCCACACACACCATAGGTGATGCACCTTCTGCATTTACAAGTTCTGTTTCCAACATTCAAAATGTACCAGGCAATCCTGGTGAATTCACTTTTGCAGCCGAAAAAACAACACCGGCAGTTGTACATATTAAAACCAAAATGACCGCTCGACCAAGTCGCCAGTCCTCACCATTTGATGATTTCTTTGGATTTGGTGATCCATTTGGCGGACGTCGTCAGCAAGCACCACAAACTCAAGAAGCATCTGGTTCTGGTGTGATCATCAGTTCTGATGGCTACATCGTGACAAACAATCACGTGGTACAAGAGGCTCAGGAGGTAAGTGTAATCTTGAATGACAAGCGTGAATTCAAAGCCAAAGTCATTTCTACTGACCCATCATCTGATTTGGCGGTTATTCAAATCAAGGCTGAAAATCTACCTTTCTTAACCTTTGGAGATTCAGATGCTTTACGTGTAGGCGAATGGGTCTTAGCCGTGGGTAATCCATTTAATTTAGAATCAACCGTAACAGCGGGTATTGTTTCAGCCAAGGGGCGTCAAAATATCATCGACCGAGATGGAGATACCAATCCATTGGAATCATTCATACAAACAGATGCCGCGGTAAACCCAGGAAACTCAGGTGGCGCCTTGGTTAATTTAAAGGGAGAATTGGTGGGTATTAATACTGCTATTTATTCCAGAACGGGTCAATTCGCAGGTTATTCATTCGCAGTTCCAGTGAGTATTGTGAAAAAAGTGTCCTCTGATTTAATCAAGTATGGTAACGTACAAAGAGGTTTTTTGGGAGTTAGCATCATGGAGGTAAATGCCAAATTGGCAGAAGAAAAAGACCTAAAATCGAAAGATGGTGTCTATGTAGGTGGATTCTCTGAGAATTCTGCAGCTAAAGATGCTGGTATCAAAATTAATGATGTCATCACAAAAATTGATGGTTCGGATACCAAGTCTACTGCCAAATTAATGGAGATTGTAGGAAGAAAACGTCCAGGTGAAAGTATCTTGGTGACAGTTAATCGAGATGGTCAAACCAAAGAATTCAAGGTGACCTTGAAAAATAAAGATGGAAATACGTCCATTGTCAAAGGAGATGTAGGAGAATCAAGCAAATCAGAATTCTTAGGAGCAAAATTTGGTAGCCTAAGTAGTTCAGATAAAGAGAAATTCAAAGTGAGCAGTGGAGTGAAAATCATTGAAGTTTTAGCCGATGGCCGCTTAGAAATGTATGGTTTATCTAAAGGATCCATCATTACCAAAATAAATGACAAAGTAGTCAATGATCCCAAAGAAGCTGTAGAGTTATTAGAAGCAAGAAAAGGGCGAATTAAACTTGAAGGAATAGATGTAGATGGCTCTCGATTTATTTACGTCTTATAGAAGATTCCAATAAGTAATGTATTGACCATTTTAAAATCCCTCGGAGTTCGAGGGATTTTTGTTTTTGAACGCTTTTTCCAAACGCTGTTAAGGTTTAAAACCTTGACAGCGTTGAGCGTTCATAACGATTTTGAAAATATAATAATTGTCCAAAATATTGATTTTAAATCTAATTGCTTGACACAAAAAAAGAGCCAAGGTTCTCCTTGGCTCTTTCATATCATTGGGTGATATACTTATTTCTTGTAAGTAACAGTTTTAACAGCTTGAACTGTACGTTCCACACTTGGTAAAATCTCTTCAATCAAGGTTGGAGCATACGGTAGCGGTAAATCACGTGAATTCACTCGAACTACTGGAGCATCTAAATAATCAAATGCCCAGCGTTGTAAGTGATAGGTTATTTCAGAGGAAATAGCCGCTAATGGATTAGCCTCTTCCACCACCACACAACGATTGGTTTTCTTAACTGATTCTACCACTGTTAAATAATCAATTGGACGTACACTACGTAAGTCCACCACCTCTGCATCAATACCTAATTTAGCCAATTCTTCCACCGCTGGCATCACCACACGTGAAAGCATTTTTCCAAAAGTAACGATGGTCACATCCTTACCTGACTTCACTACATTGGCTTTACCTATCGGAATTAAATATTCTCCATCTGGCACTAGTCCTTTATCACCATACATCAATTCCGACTCCATGAAAATAACAGGATCATTATCACGAATGGAAGCTTTTAATAATCCCTTGGCATCTGCTGGATTGGAAGGAACCACCACTTTTAAACCTGGAGTATTGGCATACCAATTTTCAAAATTAGATGAATGTTGGGAAGACAATTGTCCAGCATTTCCCGTAGGTCCACGGAACACGATAGGACAAGAATATTGACCACCCGACATGGACATCATTTTAGAAGCCGAATTGATGACTTGATCAATGGCAACCAATGAAAAGTTGAAGGTCATAAACTCCACGATAGGACGTAATCCATTAGCAGCAGCTCCTACTCCAATACCCCCAAATCCTAACTCAGCAATAGGCGTATCAATCACTCTATCTGGCCCAAACTCATCCAACATCCCTTGGGAAACCTTGTAGGCACCATTGTACTCAGCTACCTCCTCACCCATTAAAAAAACGGATGCATCACGTCGCATCTCTTCTTGCATTGCCTCACGCAGGGCTTCTCTGAATTGAATCTCTCTCATATGATTTTAAGGTGTATGAAAAAACATAACCGCGCAAAATTAGGCAAGAAAAAGCATACCGCAAAACCAAAATTAGGTTCTCAAATTGCCCGATTTGATAAATTCATGGTATTTTTAAACTTTCATTCGAATTTATTAAGCCATGTCTGTTCAAATTGCTCCGATTTCCACTTCCTTACCTACATTTCTTAGCTCTAAAAACTACTCGAAAGTGCTGGTTTTGGTAGATGAACAGACCAACAAATATTGCCTACCTAAGATACAAAGCCTATTACCTAGCCAATTTGTGAAGGTGCTCATCAAATCAGGAGAGTCACAAAAAAACCTGGATACTTGCATTAAAATCTGGGATGTCATGACTCGCCATAACCTAGACCGACATGCGCTGATGATTAATTTAGGAGGAGGGGTCATCGGTGATATGGGTGGATTTTGTGCTTCTACCTATAAAAGGGGAATAGATTTTATTCAAGTTCCCACTACCCTCTTGGCTCAGGTGGATGCTAGCGTTGGAGGAAAATTGGGCATAGATTTCCAAGGCTTGAAAAACCATTTAGGTGTATTTCAATTACCCAAAGCCGTTTTAATTGATCCAGCTTTCATAGATACACTTTCAGAAAAGGAAAAGAGATCAGGCTTTGCCGAAGTCATCAAGCACTGCATGATTCGAGATGTGGAAAAATGGAATGAAGTCCGTCTAATTGACTGGCAAGACAATAATTTTTCTTCATTAGTGGCACATTCTGTAGCAATTAAACAGGCGGTAGTAGAAGAGGATCCTAAAGAAGCAGGAATCAGAAAAATATTAAATTGGGGACATACCTTAGGTCATGCCGTAGAAACTTTTTTGTTAAATCAAGGTAAAAGGAAAATTTTACATGGTGAGGCCGTAGCCGTGGGAATGATTACCGAGGCCTTCATTGCACATCAAAGGGACTTAATCAGCCTAGAAGAATTGGAGGAAATTGAGGTTTATTTATTTGCCACTTACGGTAAGGTTCATATAGATGAAAGCGAGATTGGGGAAATCATCGCATTAACCTTGCAGGATAAAAAGAATTTAGGAGGAGAGGTTCGGTTTTCTCTATTGACAGGAATTGGAGATTGCGGATACGATATTCCAGTGAGTAAAGCGGAAATGAAAAAAGCTCTTCAATATTACATTGGGTAATTACTCAATAACTTGGGGAACTTTAAAATAACTATCATTGGTCTCTGGTCCCAAGGCCAAGGCCCTTTCACGCTCCAACATACCTTTGGCCTGATCTTCCCTAAAATGATTCAAGGCAGGAGTCATGTGAACCAAAGGTTCAACAGCAGAGGTATCCACAGCATTTAAAGCTTCCATCCAATCCAATACCTTGTTGATGGAATCTTGCATTTCCTGAATTTTTTCTTCCTTTAACTCCAAACGAGCCAAATGAGCGATTTTGATCACATCCTCCTTATTTACTTTCATCGTTCTTGGGATTTAATTTCTTATCATCGGGCATCTCTTTATCCAAAAATGCATTGATAGTATCTCTATTCAAAGTAGAGGTAATTTGTCCAAATGAATCTATGTTCATTTCGAATCCAGCTAAATCTGGATGAACTTTAGGCGACTTTTCTTTCGTCTTTTTAGCTTTCTCTTTCATTAAGATAAGGTTGGGAATTTGTCTAATGCCTGTCTCAATCTTGCTAACACCTGATCTTTACCCCATAGTTCCAAGGAAATCATCAAATCGGGGCCAGCTCCCTTACCACTCAATGCGACACGGAAAAGCTGCATCACTTTACCCATTTTGATTCCTGCTGTTTCCAAGCGTTGCTGAATGGTTTGTTTGATATCATCTGCATGCCATGAGGTGCAAGAAGGTAAAATTTCCAATAAAAGCTCCAATGCTCTCTTGGTTTCCGAGTTCCATTTAGAAGCTAATACATCTGCATCATAGCTATCTGGTATAGCTAAGAAATCTTCTACCATACTAAGTAAATCTTGAGGAAATGTAATACGGTCTAAAAACAAATGGACATAGGCTTCCCCTTTTTCTGCTTCCAAACTAGGCAAATACGTCGCCGCTAATTCTTTGGCGCCATGCTGTTTAAGATATTGCTGATTAAACCATTGAGCTTTCTTTACATCAAACTTTGCTCCAGCCTTGTTGATTCTTTCCAGTGAAAAAGCCTCTATCAAATCTTTCAAAGAAAAGAGTTCTTGCTCTGTCCCTGGATTCCAACCCAGAAATGCCAAAAAATTTACGGTGGCCTCTGGCAAATACCCCTCTTGCTTAAATCCTTTGGAGATGGCACCTGTTTGGGGATCTTTCCATTCCAAAGGGAAAACGGGAAATCCTCCTAAATCAGCATCTCTTTTGGATAATTTACCATTTCCTTCTGGTTTCAACAAAAGTGGTAAATGAGCAAATTGCGGTGGAGTCCATCCGAAAGCTTGGTACAACAAAATATGCAAAGGGGCAGAAGGCAACCATTCCTCCCCACGAATCACATGGCTAATTTGCATGATATGATCGTCTACCACATTAGCTAAATGGTAAGTAGGCATACCATCTGACTTCATCAATACTTTATCATCAATACTCGAAGTATGTACATGCACCCAATCACGAATCACATCTTGAAATCGAATTTCACCTTTGGCAGGAACTTTCAAGCGAATCACATATGGAGTATTATTGGCTAATAATTGCTCCACCTCCTTCTTAGGTAAGGCAAGAGAATTTCTCAATTTAACGCGAGTAACGGCATTGTATTGAAAAGCAGAACCTTTACTTTCAAATAATGCTCGCATAGCATCTAATTCTTCTGAAGTATCAAATGCATAATAAGCTTTACCCGATTCAATCAATTTCTGGGCATATGATTTATAAATTTCTTTTCTTTCGCTTTGACGATAGGGTTCATGTGGCCCTCCTATCCCAATTCCTTCATCTGGTGATATGCCCAACCAAGCTAAACTTTCCAATATATAGTCTTCAGCACCTGGCACAAATCGTGCTTGGTCGGTGTCTTCAATTCGTAAAATAAAAGTACCTCCTAATTTACGAGCCAACAGAAAATTATATAAGGCTGTTCGCACGCCTCCTATGTGCAAGGGACCGGTGGGACTAGGGGCAAAACGAACACGTACTGAATTAGGCATATGATATTATTTATGAGCGATACAAGAAATTTCGACACGTACATCTTTGGGTAATCGAGCTACCTCTACCGTTTCTCTGGCTGGCGGATTTACAGAAAAATATTGAGCGTAAACTTGATTAATTTCGGCAAAATGATTCATGTCTTTGACAAAAATGGAACATTTTACCACATCAGCATAGTCATAACCAGCTTCTTGTAATATGTAGCCAATATTTTTCAATACTTGATGGGTCTCTGCTTCAATATCTCCTCCGGCCTCTAAAACAGAAATAGCAATCTGACCAGACACATATAATGCACCGTTAATGGCAACCGCCTGAGAATAGGGGCCAATCGCTGCAGGAGCTGATTCTGATAAAATTATTTTTTTTGTCATACCTTTGAAAAAAGAAACGCAAGTTACCAAAAAAAAGGATTATCTGAATCTCCAACTTGCTTTCTACTTAAATTATGCTGCCTAGAGTTCAAACATTCATTCACAAAAACAAAGGAATTGGCTTCATGCTTTTATCCTCTTTATGCTTTGCGCTGATGTCTGCTGTGGCACAAATAATGAGTCGAAGATTCCCCTCTGTTGAATTGGTATTATTTCGTAATGCGGTAGGACTTCCCTTTTTAATGTTGAGTCTTTGGCAAAAGCCTGCCGTTCAAAAAGGAGGTAAATTGGGCTTCCTGATTTTTCGTGGTCTTTTAGGAGCATTTACATTGTATTGCTTGTTTTTCGCCTTGGAACATCTGGGTTTATCCCTGACTAATACCTATGGTCAAGCCTTTCCATTATTCATCGCCATTTTCACCTTCCTTTGGATTCCCAATGAAAGTTTAAATAGCAAGCAAGTGTTGTTTCTACTGATAGGTTTCATGGGTATTTTGCTCATATTCCAGCCATCTGCTGACAAAAATTGGGCCAATCATAGTGTTGGGCTATTGTATGCTATAGGTACGGCTTTAGGCTACATGGCCATCAAAGAAGCTCAAAAATATTATGATTCCCGTTGGGTAATTTTTTCATTTATGGCAGCCGGATTTAGCGCCTCTTGCATCTCTTTGTTAATAGGTACTTGGGGAAATTACCCCAATAGTTTTTGGTCAGGTCAATGGGTGCAACCCGAAGGTAAGGAATACATTGAAATACTCATCTTGGGGCTGTTGGCCTTAGGCGTTCAAAGTTTTACTACCCAAGCCCTCCGTTTTGAAAAAACCAGTGTGGTAGGAGCCGTGGGTAATAGCGCTGTGTTATTCTCTATCATGATTGAGATCATCCTTGGACATGGACTGCCCAATTTCGTGGTATTAATAGGAATGGCCCTAGTACTGATAGGAAGTTATCAAATATCCAAAAAATAAGCCCCTCTCCTAAACCTTGACAGCGTTTTTAACGCTGTCAAGGTTAACGAAAAGAGGCTAGCTAATGATATCATTAGCTAGCCTCTTAAGCTATTTAATCAAGATATTGATTGATTAAGCTGTCGCTGAATTCATGACTTCCGTTTGCTTACGGATAGATTCTAAGTGAATCAACTTGAATAATTCTTCTACAAACTCAGGGTACAATCCTAAACCTTTGGCTTGATTAGCACGGTCACCGTGTAATTGCTTCCAACGATCTAATTGCAATACGGCAACATTGTTATCACGCTTGTATTCCCCTAACTTCTCTACAACAGACATACGAGCCGTCAAAACTTCTAATAATTCACGGTCAATATTGTCAATCTTTTCACGCAAAGCAGCCAACTCATCAGAGAAATCTGCACCATAGCTAGCTTTTCTTACTTCTAATTCACGCAACATCTCTCCCAACTTCTCTGGAGTAACTTGCTGAGAAGCATCAGACCAAGCAGCATCTGGATCACGGTGAGTTTCAATGATCATACCATCGTAGTTCAAGTCTAAGATGCGTTGTGATAATTCCATCAACAAAGCACGCTTACCTGCCATGTGTGATGGATCTCCAATGATTGGCATTTGAGGAAATAAACGCTTCAATTCAACGGCCATAGCCCACATGGGAGAATTGCGATATTTAGTTTCTTGAGCATTAGAGAAACCTCGGTGGATAGCACCTAATTTCTTAATACCTGAACCCTGTAAACGCTCAAATGCTCCTACCCAAAGTGCAAGATCTGGGTTCACCGGGTTTTTCACTAATACTGGTACATCTACACCCTTCAAGGCGTCTGCTAAATCTTGTACATTAAAAGGATTTACGGTGGTACGAGCACCAATCCACAATACATCTACACCATATTTCAGCGCTAATTCAATATGCTCTGGTGTGGCAACTTCAATAGCTAATGGTAATCCCGTCTCTTTCTTTGCCTCAACCAACCATTTCAACGCTGGTTCTCCCATGCCTTCAAAGCTTCCTGGACGTGTACGAGGTTTCCAAACACCAGCACGCATGATATGCGCATAACCTTCCGCCTTGATGCGACGGGCTGTTTCTAATACTTGTTCCTCCGTTTCAGCAGAACATGGTCCCGCAATAATAAGCGGTTTGCCATCTGTCTGAATCCATTCCTGCATCGGCACTACTTCTAAATTGGCATTCATAAATTAAATTGATTAAAGAGCCAAAGCTCAAAACTGTTTTAGTATTATATTAATATTATTGTGTTACAGATTCCGTTAAATTTTATTCCCTTATATTTGCAGGCAATTTAAAAAAAATGACCCACCAAATATCTTCGAAAAACTTGAAAAAGCTATCTTTTGAGGACACCCAAATCGCCTTTGCTTCTAAAAGCGACTTCCAACTCCGCAAGTCCTACTGGATATTTGCGATAATGAACCAAAATTGGCTGGTAAAGTTAGGGACTTTTTTCATCAAATTGTTCCTTTTCTTGCATTTACCTGTTAAAAAAATAATAAAAACTACTCTTTTCGGTCAATTTTGCGGAGGAGAAACTATTCAAGAGTGCCAAAGTACTATTGATCAACTCGACAAAGCTCACATTGGGACAATCCTCGATTATTCGGTAGAGGGGGAAGAAAACGACAAATCTTTCCAAATCACTAAAAATGAAATCCTTAAAACTATAGCCGAGTCGCATGATAGCCCAGCTATTCCCTATGCTGTTTTCAAAATGACTGGGATTTTCAATTCAGAGTTATTAGAAAAATACCAAACCGAAAAGGGGCTAGATGAGGAAGAGGAAGTTAACTTCTTGAAAAGCAAGGATTATCTCATTGAAATTTGTGAGGAAGCTTACAAGCAGCAGGTTAGATTATTTATAGATGCGGAGGAAAGTTGGATTCAAAATAGTATCGATGAACTTTGCTATGAAATGATGTCAAAATACAATAAAGATACTGCCATCATTTTTAATACCTTCCAAATGTATCGAGTAGATATGTTGGCCAACCTTCAACAGGCCATCCAAGTGGCTAAAGATAAACGTTATTTTTTAGGTGTTAAATTAGTTCGTGGTGCATACTTAGAAAAAGAACGTCTTCGTGCACACGAAGAGGAGTATTCCGAACCATTGCACAAGGAGAAAGAAGCCACCGACCGAGACTTCAATTTTGGTATTCAGGCATGCTTAGAAAATCTAGACCACGTGCATTTTTGTGTGGGTACACATAATGAGCAAAGTTGTCAACTTCTTTGTCAATGGATGGAGGAAAAAAGTATCCCACAAGATCATCCCAACATCTATTTTGCACAATTATTGGGCATGTCAGACAATATATCGTACAACTTAGCGTCATCAGGTTATAATGTGGCCAAATATGTACCCTATGGTCCCGTGTCTGCTGTGATGCCATATTTATTCCGCCGAGCTGAGGAAAATAGCTCCATCGCAGGACAAACTTCTCGTGAGTTTGCCTTATTACAAAAAGAAGTGAGCCGAAGAAAAAATCTATGAATTTGAAAAATTACCGCTATTTTTTGGTCAGCCTTGCTATCATTCTTATTGACCAAGCTATCAAATTATCTGTCCATTTCTTTATGGAACCGGGTTATTTTGGTCAAATAGAAATCATTGGTAGTTATTTCAAATTACATTATACCTTAAATCCAGGTATGGCCTTTGGTATACAATTAGGCACCATATATGGTAAATTGATGCTCACGACTTTCCGTATAATAGCCATGTTTGGCATCGGGTATTATCTGTTTAGCTTTACTAAAAAGCAAATGCATGCGGGCCTTTTAACTTGTATGGGATTAATTTTAGGAGGTGCAATTGGTAATTTAATTGATTCCATATTTTATGGAGTGTGGTTCAACAACGCCCCTCCTAATGCTCCAATGACCTGGTTTCATGGTCAGGTGATTGATATGTTCTTCTTTGATATTTGGGAAGGAATTCTGCCCAACTGGGTTCCTATTTGGGGAGGAAGTTATTATTCTACACCCATATTTAATTTTGCTGATGCAGCCATCTTCTGCGGTGTAGTTATTTTCCTTATTTTCCAAAATAAGTTTTTGGAAAAAAACGACGATAAATTAGCTAGTAGTTCCCCGGCCGAATTGTCAAAGGCAACAGAAGAGGAAGAAAACTTCGATTAAGAATTAAGAGGGATTTATCGTATCTTGTAGTATGGAAACCTATACCCTCTTCTTTTTCCTTGCTCTTTTAGCCGAAATGATTGGAACGGTTAGTGGTTTTGGCTCCTCCATTCTTTTTGTTCCATTGGCCTCACTAATCTTGGATTTTAAGATTGTATTAGGCATCACGGCTGTCTTTCATGTCTTTAGTAATACTTCCAAAATACTATTATTTAGAAAAGGTATTGACAAAAACATAGTGGTAAAACTCGGCATACCTGCTGTTTTATTTGTGATTTTAGGCGCATTACTTACGCATTACATTCCTCAAAAAAAGATTGAGTTGGGGATGAATCTAATCATCCTAGCTTTATCCATTTACCTCATATCGGGAGCCAGTAGTCGTATTCAAAAAAACAATCGCAATTTGTATACAGGTGGTGCTATATCTGGTTTTTTAGCTGGACTTATCGGAACAGGTGGGGCTATTCGAGGAATTACCTTAGCCGCATTTCAATTAGAAAAAGATGTCTTTATTGCTACCTCTGCCGTCATTGACTTTGGGGTGGACTTAAGTCGGGCCGTAGTCTACATATCCCAAGGATACTTTCACCAAGAGCACCTGGTTCTTATTCCCTTTTTGATAGTAATCAGCATTTTAGGTACCTATTTAGGCAAGGTGGTTCTGACTAAAATCTCAGAAAAGGCCTTTCGTTACATTGTGTTATCTGTAATCATCATTACCACAGTGATACAAACTATTCATTATTTTAAAGATTAAGGCATTAATTAATATCAGTATTTTATACTAAAATGACGTTTCCTAAGGGATTTATATCGAAATTGCCCTATAATTCAACTATTCTTCCTAATCAACGAGGGAACCATTGCCTTTTATTAGGCGTTAAGAAAATATCATCATAGAAATTCATCAAATGACCAACACCAATCTGATCGGACTTGACAGTCAGAAATCAAAGGAATTAGCTGCCAAATTGAATATTTTGTTGGCTGACTATCAAATATTGTACATCAATGCCAGAGGGTTTCATTGGAATATCGCGGGAGAAAAATTTTTCGAGTTACACTTGAAATTTGAAGAGATTTATAATGATGCTTTATTAAAAATTGATGAAATCGCAGAGCGAATTCTAACCTTAGGATTTACACCTTTGCATTCTTTTTCAGATTATGTGGCTACAGCTAGCATCAAAGAAGTGAAAGATGTGTCGGATGGTAAAGAAGCCCTAAGCCACATTTTAAGTAGTTTTCAAGCATTAATATTATTAGAAAGAGAATTGCTCAATTTGGCTACTGAGGCCCAAGATGAGGGTACCAATGCTCTGATGAGTGATTACATTAGAGAGCAAGAAAAATCCATTTGGATGTTCGCTGCATTTCTTAAAAAATAGCTTAAATTTTGTCTATTGTCAGACACAGAGTTCCTTTTCGTCCGGCCGGAGATTAAGAAATCAACATAATTCGGTCGGTAAAATAAAAGGTATGAGTACATTTGAATCATTACAATTAGTAGAGCCCATTTTAAAGGCTTTGAAATCAGAGGGTTACACCAACCCCACTCCTATTCAGGAACAATCCATTCCATTAATATTAGAAAGAAAGGATTTATTGGGATGTGCACAAACGGGTACGGGAAAAACGGCGGCATTTGCTATTCCTATCATTCAGCTATTGAGTCAAGACAAACATTTGTCTACGGCAAAAAGGCGGATTAGAAGCTTAATTCTAACTCCTACAAGAGAACTAGCCTTACAAATTGGGGAGAGTTTCGAGAGTTATGGTAAAAACACACCTTTGCGTTATCAAGTTATATTTGGTGGGGTCAGTCAGTTCAGCCAAGTCAATGCTTTGCGTGCTGGAGTGGATGTATTAATTGCCACACCGGGAAGATTATTGGATTTGATGAATCAAAAAATCATCAGCCTACATCAAATAGAGATATTTGTATTGGATGAAGCCGATCGTATGTTGGACATGGGATTTGTGCATGATGTAAAAAAGATCATTTCCCGACTGCCTCAACGCAGGCAATCCTTGTTCTTCTCTGCCACCATGCCACCGGCAATAGTGGCCTTAGCAAATAGCATTTTACTCGAACCAGCCAAAGTTGAGGTAAGCCCAGTTTCATCCACGGCTAATACCATCAATCAGGTTATATATTTTGTTGATAAAGAAAATAAGCGAAGACTTTTGATTGACCTACTTCAGGATAAATCCATTGAAAGAGCTTTAGTCTTTACGAGGACCAAACATGGAGCAGACCGGGTGGCAAAAGATTTAACCAAGGCGGGTATACATTCTCAGGCTATTCATGGAAATAAATCTCAAAATGCCAGACAGACGGCATTGAATAACTTCAAAACCAAGCAGACCAGAGTCTTAGTTGCAACAGATATTGCGGCGCGTGGGATTGACATTGATGAATTAAGTCATGTATTTAACTATGAATTACCCAACATTCCAGAATCCTATGTTCATCGTATTGGAAGAACAGGAAGAGCGGGTGCTAGTGGTATAGCCATTGGCTTTTGCGAGGCCGAGGAAAAGGAATATTTGCGTGATATTCAAAAGTTAATTGGAAAAACTATTCCTGTGGTTGAAGACCATGCTTATCCTTTGAGGAATCATACCATCGTTAAAAAAGCTGCTAAGCCTCAAAGGCCAACTAGGGAATCTCAAAAAACCACCAATCGTAAATCTTCTGCCCCTATTAAGGTAGATGCTCATGGTAATGCCGTAGTAGAGAAAAAAAGAAGCGGTCCTTACATGGGATGGAAAAAAAATAAATTCCAAGGAGGAAAGGCTTAGTCATCATTAAGTTAATTACTGGAATTGTTCCATTGAATTGGCAAGGAGTGTGATGGAGATGTTATGTGAATTGAATTATAGATTTGTCAACTTTTAAAAAGTTGACAAATCTTAATTTTTAATCATCTCAATACAATATACCACCACAAAAATCAAATTATTTGATAATTATTCATGCAAGGATAATTCTATCAAGTATTATATAAACAGAAAAGAGGGCGCATATTGATATGCACCCTCTTTTTATGTATTCTATTTGAAAAATTTACTTTTTCGGAGCTGGAGTAGCCTGCTTTGTCGCAGGAGCAGCATTATTAGCTGGAGCTGGAGTAGCAGTTACTGGCTTCGGAGTGATCCCCATTTTCTTCAACACTAAATCAGAAATACTAGCATCTGCAGGGTAGTGCAATAAAATAGGAGCCGTTCCCATACCTGCATCATAATTGAATACATAAGTATAAGCATTTTCATTCGCTACTGCATGCATATTTTCTTCGATTTTCTTCAACAAAGGTTGCAATAATTGAGCTTGTTTCTTTTGTAAAGATGATTGAGAATTTTGCTGAAACTCTTGAATCGAGGTTTGCAAGTTCTGTAACTCTTTCTCTCTGTCTTGTTTGATAATATCCGCAGTATTGGCAGGTAATTTTTCGAATACAGCCAATTTATCTTGAAAATCTTTCACCTTACCTTGATATAAGGTTTCATATTGCTTTTGCGTATTTTTCAAATCCTCTTCCACTTGTTTAGCTTCGGGCATTTGACTTAATATGTAATCTGCATTGATAAATCCGATCTTAATCTGCGCCTTAAGAGGCATAACAGCCATTCCGAACACTAGGCCCATGGCCAACAAAAATTTGGTTTTCATACGTAAGTTTAATTGATTAATTATTTTTCTTTTACTGGTTTACTTTTATCAGTTGATTTATCGACCAAGTTAGGATCCAATTCCAATCCTAATTCTTCCAACACATAATCAGAATAGTCGTGTACTGGATTGGTATAAATCATAGCCAATCCATCGTTTGCTTTATCAAAAAGGAAGTCTAATCGCTTTTGACGAACAACCTTTTCTACTGCTTTGGAGATTTCATCCAAAATAGGCTTTAGGGCGGCTTGTTTAAATTTAAACAATTCACCCTCAGTACCAAAAATCCTGTTCTGGAAGGATTTAGCCTCAAGGTCTTTCTGACGAATCGCATTCAGCCTTTGTTGACGCAAGTCCTCCGTTAGGAGTAGTTCTTCCAATTTAAAATCGCGCTCTAATTTTGCTACCTCCTCATTCTTGTTAGAAATCTCTTGAATCCACTGCTGAGTCATTTGATCTATCTTACCTTGGACTTGTTTGTATTCCGGCATTTTAGAAGTAATGAACTCGGTATCGATATAGCCAAATTTCTGAGCGAAGGACCTTTGCCCTAGCACAGTAAGCATCAAAATTAAGAAAAAAATCGACTTTTTCATTGTATGCTTTTAAATCACTATCGAATCTGCTGACCAATAGAGAAGGTAAAGGCTTGTCGGCCAAAATCACTGTCTCCCGGTCTAGGCTTGTCAAATCCAAATCCGTAATCGATACCAATCATACCAAAGGCTGGCATAAAAATACGCGCACCCACACCAGCTGATTTATAAAGATTAAACGGATTATAATCCGACAGAGATGAGAAGTTGTTTCCTCCCTCAGCAAATCCTAAGACAAAAATAGTAGCCGATGGATTTAAAGATACTGGATACCTTACCTCCATAACAAATTTATTGTAAGCTACACCCCCATTACCATAAGAACCCGAAGGTCCAATGATACGGTCTTTATACCCTCTTAATCCGACGATATCACGGTTAAATGAGAATCCCTGTACCATACCAGAACCACCCAGGTCAAAACGTTCAAATCTGGTAGTTTCTTTACCACCGTAGGAGCCTAAGAAACCTAAGTGTGCACGTGTATGCAAGACGAATTTTCCTGCCAAGGGACTAAACCAACTAGCATCCAACATCCATTTATGGTACTCAATCAATTGACCCGATTTATTACCTCCCAATAAGGAATATGGAGGCGTTAGAGAAGCGGTCAATGAGAAACTAGAACCAGATCGGGCAAAGGTTGGGTTATCAATACTGTTTCGTGAGAAATTCGTCATGAATGTCACAGAGGTAGAAATACCTTGCGGGTATGCCCAAGTATAATAACGGTCTACATCATATTGAGAAAAAGACAAGGAATGGCTCAAGGAGAAATAGTCATCTGGCCATTTTAAACGCTTACCCAAACTGAATGTAATACTGTTGACGTTGAAGTGAGCAGACAACAAGGAATCTGGTACTGAATAGCTTTGGTATCCACCATAACCACCATAACCACCATAACCACCATAACCACCGTATCCTCCGTAGCCACCTAAACCTCCTAAACCATAGCCACCCCCAAGGCCACCGTAGCCTCCGCCATAACCACCACCGTAACCACCATAGCCTGTGGTTCTGAATTGGTATGGATAGGAAATACTTCTGTTCAATGAAATGGAGAATGAGTTTGGCTTTTTACCCCCCAACCAAGGCTCCGTGAAAGTCAAACTGTAATTTTGGAATGCTGCCCCATTCGCTTGGAAACGTACTGCCAATTTCTGTCCATCTCCAGCTGGTAATGGGCGCCATGCCGCCCAATTAGTTAAATTTTTGGCCGAAAAATTATTAAATACAACCCCAAGAGTTCCCACAAATCCAACATAACCACCCCAACCTCCTGATAGCTCAATTTGGTCAGAAGGTTTTTCTTCTACGTTGTATTCAATATCCACAGTACCGTCGGGTCTTGGCTGAGGATTGGGTGAAATTTTCTCTGGGTTAAAATACCCAATTTGAGATAATTCACGTACCGTACGAATAATCGCAGATTTGTTGAATTTTTGACCTGGCAAAGTACGTATCTCACGCATCACCACGTGGTCAGAAGTCTTCGTATTACCATTCAAAATAACCTTATTGATGGTCGCTTGCTTACCTTCTGAAATACGAATAGTTAAGTCAATAGAGTCTCCAACGATAGCCGTTTCAACAGGTTCAGCATTGTAATATAAATAACCATTGTCCATGTAAACTGAACTCAGGTCTTCACCTGGGTTACCGCCCATTTTCTTATCTAATTCCTCTGTATTGTAAACATCCCCTTTCTTAACACCCAACACATCCTTTAACACCGAATCAGGATAAATGTAATTTCCTTCAAAGAAAATATTCCTGTAATAATATTTGTGGCCTTGTATCAATTTCACCTTCAAGTTGACAGAGGCATTGTCATAGCGATATACCGAGTCGGCTACCACTTGGAAATCCCGGAAACCTAATTTATTCATTGCTCCCAAAAGCTTTTCTTTATCTTCTTCCCATTTCTTGGGAACAAATTTGGATGGCTTGAAAATACGACCAAAACGCATTTGTTTGGTATTTTTAATCTTACGCAAAATCAATGAACGCTGGGAAGGATCTATCCCATCCAAAATGATTTGCTTCACTTTCACCTTATCTCCTTTGTTGATGGTAACTACCAGCGTTGCATTATTGCCTTTGGTGGTATCTGTTTTGATCACCGATTTCGTGGTGATATTCAATCGACCTTTTTCTTGGTAATATTTACGAATAACCAGCTCTAAATTTTTACGTAAAGTTTCTGTAATGATTTTCCCCTTGTAAGTCTTTACTTTCTCGTTCAGGGTCTCTCTTTCCCCTTTTTTGATTCCGACATAATTGATAGCAAACAAACGAGGTCTTTCTTTCAAATTAATGCGCAACCAGATTTTCTCTCCTTCTACTTTCTCGGCAAATATTTCAACATCTTCTAGAATACCTTGATCCATGATTTTTTTAATGGCAGAAGCAATAGCGTCACCCGGAACCTTAATTTTATCCCCCACTTGCAAACCAGAAATGTTTACCATGGAATTCCCATCATAGAATTGGGATCCAGATATAGTAATACCTCCGATGGTATATTCTTGGGGAACGGCATAAGAAAAGCTAGGTTCAGTACTACTTGGAGTGGTAGAAAATAAACGTCCACCCAAGACTTGAGCCTGCATCCCCTGACACAATAAAATCATCAAACTGAAAAATAAGCCCAATGACTTCCATGGTAATTGGTACGCGGTTACTCGATTCATTAAATATTTTTTTTTCATACGAAGCCTTAGCCTTCACTTTTTACTTGTTCACTCGTTTTTCCAAAACGTCTTTCCCGCATTTGGAAATCAACTATGGCCTGATGTAGATGTAATTTTCTAAAATCTGGCCAAAATAAATCTTCGAAAATATACAATTCGGCATAAGCCAATTGCCATAACATAAAATTACTAATACGGTGATCTCCACCGGTTCTAATCATTAAATCTGGGTCGGGAATACCCGCCGTTGACAAGTGATTACTCATCACTTCATCATTGATATCCGTGGACTTTAGCTCCCCTTTCTCTACCTTATCAGCCAGTTTTTGAGCCGCTTGCACTATATCCCATTTACCCGAATATGACAAAGCTAATACCAAGGTCAAACCCGTATTGTTTGCTGTTTTATCAATAGCTGCCAATAATTCTTGTTGAGATTTACTGGGGAGGGATTCGATATGACCGATGGCTTTCAAGCGCACTTGATTCTTCATCATCGAGGGCAATTCGTCATTGATCGTACTTACCAACAAACTCATCAAGGCCATCACTTCTGCCTTAGGCCTATTCCAATTTTCCGTAGAAAAAGCATACAAGGTCAAGTACTTTACCCCTAATTCTCCACAGCCCTCAATGGTTTCTCTTACCGCCTGAATAGCATTCCTATGACCAAATATCCGATCCGTGAAACCCTTTTGTTTCGCCCATCGACCATTACCATCCATGATAACGGAAATATGGGCAGGTAGATTGTTAAGGTCAATTGATTCTTTCACAAATAGGGAAATAATTTAATCTAATAAAACAATTGGTAAAGATAGCTATTTTGAGCTCCTATTCAAAATACTGCTGAAATCAGTAAATTTTCGGGCAAAACACAGATTGAATCGTGTAGGTGATAGAAAAACCCAAATGCAGGTATTGATCGCCACCACTCAGCGTGAAACTATCCATATTACCACCATAGGTGGCTACTTGGTCTATTTTATCTGAAAACACTTTTCTACTACCCAATTCCCCTCTGAATCCCCAAAATTTATTCATTTGAAACTTCACTCCTATACCATAAGGAATGGCTGGAGTCAAAAATGCATCAATTTTATTGGGACTAGCGAAAACAGCAGCTACTCCTCCATAAAAATAAGGTGTCCAATTAAAATGTCTAGGGTCCACCTCATAATCTAGGAAATTATAATCCACCAAGCCTGAAAATTCTGTAATGGAAGTAGCAAAGATGGAAGCATCAGCCACCTTCCCATTGGGAGTAATGACATTTACAGCGGTTCCAACTGGGAATAAAGGACTAGGTCGGTTGGCAATATTTCCCTGAATCCTACTGACCATCATTTGAAAACGGTAGGTAAAAGCATGGCGCTGCTGGTAAGAAACAAATACATTTAATGCCGGTAGGGTTTCTTTTAACTCAGCCCGATTGGGTAAAATTACCCATTCTGCCAATTCTCCTTTGTAGCCCGTAGCCCCAAAGCCCGCCCCCCAAGCCCACCTTTGAGCGAGAACAGGTGATGAATTGGCAAAAAATAAGCCTAGAAGACAGAGTAAACTGACCTTAAGAAATGAAAAGGGTTTTATCGTGGCAATGGAGGACAATCAATCTTATTTTTTAAATGATAAATCAATCTAATTTGCGTGGTAAAGTAATTATCTGATCCCTTCGCAATTAGCGGTGGATTGCCAGAGGTACCACCTCCCAGTGCTAGCAATAAATACGGTCGTCTATCCGCCAAGGTATTTGCCGCATACCATTCTGATGACCTATTGGTAATTAAAGAAGTAACTACCGGAACATTTTCACGATTATCGGAAACATCGTCCAAATAATCCGAAAATGCAATACGATAACCAAAATCAAAACCTACATCAAATGATTTGTTGATTTTAAATCGAAATCCAAAACCAAAAGGAACAGCACCTGTAATTTTGGAATAATCTACCCCTTCCGTTTGCTTTTCCTTTAAGTCAATCCATCCTTGCTGAACAGGAGGAACAGTACTAGTAGGATCAAGGTCATAAACAGCCTTTGCTCTTGCAGTTGGATTAAAGTAAAGCCCAGAAAGCCCTAAATATAAGTAAGGGGAAAAAGTTCTTCTTTTGGGCAAATTCTCTTCATTCCCCAGGATTTCATAGATACCAACCAAGGACAATTCCTGCATATCAGTTCTAAAGTGTAAATTCCTACCATAACTAGGCTCAAATCTCCCGGCAGGATCAAAGTAGTTATCATCTCCAGCTATACGGATATAGGAAAAGCTTCCTTGAATGCTCAAATGTTTCTTCCAGTGACGGGTATATTGAATCCCAGCATTCCACCGTAATGACTTCCCTCCCACATCCATCAGGGTCATGGCTGGTGAAATATCCCCCAAATAAGTCGAAGACCCCGCCCCAAATCCAAAGGAAGAATGTGCTTTAAATGGACTTTTAGGAGCCGCCTTCTTCCCTTTTTGTCCCAGAAACCAAAACTGGGCCGACAAAGTGGACGTAACAAAAAGAGAAATGGCAATACATAAACTGAAGAATCTGATCATGGATGTGTCTGCTGGTTAGATCATAAAACGTAGATACTTCCTAAAATGTTGTAGTATAAGTCGGCACGAATATACAAAATTATGCTTCGTATTAAAATTAAGCCGATTATTGCACAATTAATCTTTGGTGCTGGGACAATCCGGAACTACTAGCCATCCGTACAATATAGGTACCTCGAGATAAACCTAACACACTTAGGTTCAGCTGGTATGTTCCCTGCGAACGTGTACCTTGGTAAACTTCGCGCATGGCTTGACCTTGCAGATCATGCACGCTAATTTTTATATCCAAGACTGGTTTATAAATCACATATTGAACTATGGCTAAATCTGAAACAGGATTAGGCATAGGTGGATTAAGCTCCATTCCCACCACATCAGGAAGTACATCCGGTGAAGTGCGGAAGATAGGTAATCGCTCAAAGGTTTGTTTAAAGAGGCTTTGGGTTTTATAGGCATCCAAGCCCAAATGATCTCTCAACACCGTACTATACACCTGTCTATAATCAAAATTATACCTCAGATCACCATTGCTATCCAAATTGGTTAAGCTGGGATTGGCACCAATCAGTCCACCTCGAACGGTATTTCCAATAAACAACATAGGAGCTGCTGTACCGTGGTCGGTCCCTTGTGTTCCATTCTGATTCACTCTTCTTCCAAATTCAGAAAATGTCATGATAGTAACGGAATCAGCTAAACCTTGGTTTTTAATATCGTTTTGAAAAGCAGATACCGCCTCAGAAATGGTTTTCCACAAATTGGCATGTTGGGTTTTCTGATTAGCATGCGTATCAAATCCTCCAATATTAGCCAAATAGACTGGAGTCTCCAATCCACCGGCAATCAAACGAGCTATGATGCTCATTTGCTTAGCCAAATTGGTGTTTGGATAGGTATAGGTGTTTTTGGCTTTATTGGCTGCATCCCTAATAACTGAGGAATACTGGATGGATGAACTAGCTATTTGTTTCAAAAATGCCAATTCATCTCCTGCCAAAGTAGCCGGAGGCAATTCCGTATCTGCTAGGCTACCCGATACCAATTGATAGAATAAATTAGGGTCTTCAAACACAGTACCTACTCTTCCGACATCCGTTTGAAATAATAACGACTCCACCGAGCCCAACTGAATGGCCATCGGGTCTTTAGGCAATTTGACTGGGTAATCAGGATATTGCATTTCCAAAAAGCGACCTGCCCAGCCTTCATCCCAAACCGTGGCCGAGTCAGAACCTGTATTCCAAATATCTGTGGCCCTGAAATGCGATCGATTGGGATTGGCATAGCCTACACTCTGCGTAATAGCCACTTGTCCTTGGTCATACAAGGATTTCATACTAGTCATGGCGGGATTCATGTACATGCCATTGGCTAGCGGAAGAGCATCTGCCTTTTTAATGGAAATATCTGGTCGTTTCGAAAAATAATTATCATCCTCCGCCGGAATAATAGTATTCAAACCGTCATTTCCTCCATTCAATTGAATAATGACCAAAACATTTCCCCTAGTCTTGACTGCGAATGGTGTGGCCCCAAAAGCTCTTCCCGAAAATGAACCCATACCCCAAGTGACTCCACCGGATAATATGGCCATCTGACGTAGAAAGGTTTGGCGATTTATTTCTTTTTTCATGTTATGCCAATTGATATTCAGGTAACCGCATGAGTGCTTTTAAAAACTTATTGATTCGAGCATCCGCATTGGGGGTGTAAGTTGACCAATTGGCTGCAATGGTACCATCCAATAATACCTCCAATAAAAAAGCTTTCCTCGATTCTGTCAAAGGAAAACGCACAAACAATTGAACCATTTCTTCCACGAACTCTTTGGGTTTTTCGGCGTTGGAAGATGTCCGAGCAAAGGCAATAGGGTCTAGCTTTCCACTGACATTTGTACCGTTATACCTTTTTCCCGACAAAAGGGAATCTGTAAAACCTGCTCGATACGAATAGGTCGTAGAGCTTATCCACTCCCTTTGCCCTTCCCAACCTGCTACGTTGGGAGGCTGAAAAAGCTGCATTTGAAGAATAATGGCCATGTCATACCAATTTTGCAAATCGGGATTTTTCAATTCCAACTGCTTAGAAGCACCTACAATCAATTCCGTTGGACTTTTAATTTTAGCGGCTTGAATTTCCGGCTTATAAAACTCTTCAGAGGTAAATAAAAACTTCAAAAGAGGCTTTAAAACAAAATTATTTTGCTTCAAAACTTCGGCCATTTTCTTAATAAAAGCCTCATTGGGCTTGTAATAGACAAATTCCTTGTAAATCTTCCGACAAATAAACTCGGCCGCAGCAGTTTGCGTAAAAATATGATCAATCAGACTATTATTATCGAACTTGGCAGTCTTACCCAAAACTGTGACATTGGCCTCTTTGTACCAACGAGTAGCATCAAAAACGGCCGTTAAACCTTTTACTTGCCAACCTGAAAATACTTTTGCGGCTTGTTTAATGTCTGTTTCCGAATAATTACCGATGCCCAAGGTAAACAATTCCATTACCTCGCGGGCGTAATTTTCATTGGGACCTGTACCTCGACTGTTGTTTCCATCTAAATAAATCAACATAGAAGGATCAATACTGATGTCTTTCACCAATTGTTTGAAATCACCAAAAGCGTATTTTCGCAACAATTGATTTTGTTTGTAAACGTATTGGGGATAATTGACTTTTTGTCGCTCGTTTGAAAAATGATTATGCAAAAACAACACCATTTTTTCACGCATGGATAAGGATTCTTGAAACATCCGACTGTACCACCATTTAGTCAGTTGAAGAAACCAAGGCCCTGCCATATTTCTATCCAATTGACTTTGCTCTGGAGTTAAATCTACCCAAGTATCCGGAGGTGCTGGCATAGCCAAATCTTTTAAAATGGCTAAATCGAGCAGATCATTAAAATTTCCATAACCCATTGCCCTTTCCAAATCTGCGCGAGAATAGCCAAACAAAACTCGGGAAAGCAAATGTGAAACATTCGTCTTATTCCAAACTAACATGAGGTGCCTGTTTTGTTGTGTTAAGGCAAGACCAAGAAACACAAGAATTAAACATCTGATTAAAGTTGTGGGTAATGATACTTATTTTCAAGAAATTTATCAATTAAATGATAATTTAACTGAATTATTTACAATAAATTAATATTAGGAACTATTTAGCCACTCTCAAGGTTGTTAGAGCTGTCGCATATCTCCATTTTCTATTTCATAGGTGTATAAATTCTCCCAGAAATGAAAAAAAATCACTTGATTTGCGTGATTAATTAGCACAAACTTATGTCGCAAGCATACATTCCACCGAGAAGAGCACCAAGAAAAAAGTTGAAAATGCCCTTATTTGGCGATTTAGGAAGCGGCAAATCAAGCGGAGATGGCAACGTGGATTGGGGAGGCAAAGATTTCACTAAATTGATATTCATTGTGGGTACCCTAGGATTATTGGCACAAATGTTTTTACCGAATTTGTTTGCTGAAAAAATGTACGATACCCCTAGTGAATTAAAAGATCTTGAATTGGATGGATCTTTACGCAAGAAATATACCGATGCCACTAATCCTAACGAGATTCATTATATTTTGATTGTCAAACAAAAAGACGGCACTCGCAGAAAATTAGATCTCTACCAAGCAGATCCTATATTTTTTGATCAGGTAGCCGTTCCTCAGCGACTCAAAAAAAAGGCAGGATCACTGGATGTTCAAGTAACCCGTTTTTCCAAACCAGACACCACTTTAACTCTTAAATTTTTCCCTGATTAATAGATCGATAGATCTAAAAGAGTCTAATGTGAATATTTAGGCAGTTCGGCTAACACAGCGATGGCCTAATTTTAGCGTTTTTTAGAGATTAATTGGTAAATTGCATCTTCAATTTTAAAATGGCCTAGGTAGGCACACATTACATACAATGTTATCCATCTTCAGCAAAACAGTCACCAAAATATTTGGAACCAAGTCGGAAAGAGACATCAAAGCCTTGATGCCGATTGTCGATAAAATCAAAGAAGAATATGCTCGGTTGAGTCATATTTCCGATGACGAGTTAAGACAAAAATCCTATGATTTCAAGGCAAGAATTCAAGCGTTTTTAGCCGAAATTGATGCTAAAATCAATTCCCTACATACCGAAGGACAAGCCACAGAAGATATTGATGCCAAAGAGAAATTTTTCCAAGAGATAGACAAATTAAATCTAGAGCGTAATAAGCAATTAGAAGTCATATTAAACGAGATTTTACCTGAAGCTTTTGCGGTAGTAAAAGAAACAGCTCGTCGATTCACTGAAAACAAACAATTGGTCGTTAAGGCCACGGTGGAAGATAAATTCATTGCTTCCAAGAAGTCCAATGTACAGATTGAGGGAGATAAAGCCATTTGGTTGAACCAATGGACGGCTGCCGGTAATAACATTACATGGGACATGATTCATTACGATGTACAGTTGATTGGTGGTATCGTATTGCATCAAGGAAAGATTTCTGAAATGGGTACAGGTGAAGGTAAAACATTGGTTTCTACCCTTCCTACTTATTTAAATGCTTTGGCTGGACGCGGTGTTCATATTGTTACGGTGAATGATTATTTGGCAAAACGTGACTCGGAATGGAATGCCCCATTGTTTGAATTCCATGGATTGCGGGTAGATTGCATTGATAAACATGAGCCAAATACCGAGGAGCGTAGAAATGCTTATGCAGCCGATATTACTTACGGAACCAACAATGAATTTGGCTTTGATTATTTGCGGGATAACATGGCAAGGAGTTTGGAGGATCAGGTTCAAAGACCACATCATTTTGCCATGGTCGATGAGGTGGACTCCGTGTTAATCGATGATGCCCGTACTCCATTGATTATTTCTGGTCCCATTCCCAAAGGAGATGAACAAGAGTTTGATACGTTTAATCCCAGGGTACATAAATTGGTTGAGGCCCAGAAGCAGATTGTACAAAACTTTTTGGTAGATGCTAAAAAACTCATCCAAGCCGGCGACAAAAAAGAAGGAGGATTGGCCCTTTTCCGTGCATTCAGAGGTTTACCTAAGTCGAAACCTTTGATTAAGTTTTTGTCGGAATCAGGTATCAAACAAATTCTTCAGGAAACAGAATCCATCTATTTGGCAGAGAATCAAAAACTGATGCCTCAAGCGGATGCTCCTTTGCTGTTCACGATTGAAGAGAAAAACAATCAAGTTGAATTAACAGAAAAAGGACTTGAATTTATGAGTGGTAATACGGAAGATCCTAATTTCTTCGTGCTACCTGACTTATCCATTGACCTAAACAAAATAGAGAAAAACAAGGATTTAGCTGATGCAGAAAGATTGTCATTGAAGGAACAATTGATTCGTGAATACAATGATAAAGCTAGCCGTATTCATACGGTGAACCAATTACTCAAAGCCTATGCTTTGTTTGAAAAAGATACCGAATACATCATTGTGGATGGCAAGGTTAAAATTGTAGATGAGCAAACAGGTCGTGTGATGGAGGGTCGCCGTTATTCAGATGGCTTGCACCAAGCCATTGAAGCAAAAGAAGGAGTTAATGTGGAAGATGCTTCACAGACTTACGCCACTATTACCTTGCAAAATTACTTCCGTATGTACCACAAATTAGGAGGTATGACGGGTACGGCAGAAACTGAAGCGGGCGAATTTTGGACAATTTACAAATTGGATGTGGTTTCTATTCCAACCAACCGTCCAATTCAACGTAAAGATGCCGAAGACAAGGTTTACCGAACCGTTCGTGAAAAGTACAATGCTGTCGCAGAAGAAATTCAAGGATTAGTGAATCAAGGCCGTCCGGTCTTGGTAGGTACCACTTCTGTTGAAAACTCCGAATTGATCAGTCGACTATTAACTATCCGCAAAATTCCTCACAATGTTTTGAATGCCAAGCAGCATGCTCGCGAGGCGGAAATTGTAGCTGAAGCAGGACAATCCGGAAAGGTGACCATTGCCACCAACATGGCGGGTCGTGGTACAGATATTAAGTTGAGTCCGGAGTCCAAAGCCGCAGGTGGTTTGGCAATCATTGGTACGGAAAGACACGAATCTAGACGTGTAGACCGCCAATTGCGTGGTCGTGCGGGTCGACAAGGTGATGTGGGTTCATCTCAATTCTTTGTTTCCCTTGAAGATAATTTAATGCGTTTATTTGGCTCTGACCGTATTGCCAAAGTGATGGACCGTTTAGGCATGGAAGAGGGCGAAGTGATTCAACATTCCATGATTACCTCCTCCATTGAACGTGCACAGAAGAAGGTAGAGGAAAACAACTTTGGCATTCGTAAACGCTTGTTGGAATACGATGACGTCATGAACTACCAAAGAAATGCCATTTACAAGCGTCGTCAGAATGCCTTATTGGGAGAAAGATTATCTCTGGATATCATCAACACGATGTTTGATGTATGCCAAGATTTAGTAAGCCAATATAGTTCTTATGGAGAGCTGGAATTAAAAGTGATTGAGGTATTGGGGATTGAACCGCCATTTGCTGAGGAAGATTTCAATCGACTAGGTAATGAAGTGAAAATTGAACGTTTGTTCCTGGCAGCGGAAGATCATTACAAGAGTAAAAATGAGCGTATTGCACAGCAAGTTATTCAAGTAGCTCAAGAGGCCTTGCGCCAAGGATATTCGGGTATTCAGGTGCCAATTAGTAATGGTCACTGGGTAACTGGTGTGGTGGTAGACGCACAAAAAACCTTGGATAGTCAGGGAAAAGAAGTGGTGAAAGAAATGGAGAAATTCATCACCCTTACCTTGATTGATCAGGAGTGGAAAGAGCATTTGCGTGAAATGGATGACTTAAAACAGTCCGTTCAAAATGCAGTATTCGAACAGAAGGATCCATTATTGATTTACAAATTTGAAGCGGTTAATTTATTCCAACGCTTTGTTTCTCGTGTTAATGTGGACACGATTAGTTTCGTTTTGAAGGCAGAAATCCCTGAGGTCCAACAGACTAACCAATCCCAACAAGCACCGAAAGCCAAAGCACCCAAATTACAATTGAGTAAGGATGAGGCAATTTCCTCCTTGATTGGTGGTTTAGCGGGTGGACAAACCGAAGAAGCATCAGAATATCATGATCCAAGTGTACGCAGTGAAGAGCGTATAGCACCGAGACAGGCTATCAAAATTGCAGACCGAAACCAACGCGTTACGGTTCAGTACCGTGATGGATCTATCAAGGAAAATGTAAAATACAAAACGGTTGAGCAGGATGTAGAAAGTGGCGATGCAGTGGTAATTGCTTAAACCAAAGCTGATAAGCTTTATTACAATGGTTAGTTGTTAGCGTGGAAATATGCTTAATAACTAACCATTTTTTTATCAGTACATTGGAAGATAGTATATATTAAACATTTAAATAAATTTCTAACTATAATCTCTAAGCTACCTATATGCCATTCAAAAATCAAGTATTAAAAGATCCCATCAAAGGGGATGTATATGAGTTTTTAGAAACAGCTCAAGATAATCAAGGAAAACAAGTAAGCATTAAAATGACTGTTAAAACCAAGGGACAATTAGTTCCGATGCACTTGCATGTACTTCAAGATGAGCATTTTACTGTTTTGAGTGGAAAGCTGACAATTCAATACGAGGGAAAAACTCAAGTCTTAAAAGCAGGAGAAAGCATCACCTTACCCAAGAATAAAGCACATAACCATTTCAATATGGACGATGAGCCCGTGGAATTTATTCAGACCGTCAGCCCGGCATTAGACTTTGACTATTTCATCGAAAATCTGATTAATTACACGATAGATCATCAAGTTAAGGGAGGAAAATTTGGATTGGTTCAACAATTAGTGACCTCCAAATACATCGATAGCAAAAGCTATGTGGCGGGCATACCTATTTCCTTACAAAATTTCTTAATGAATCTGGTGGGTCCCATTGCCAAGCTTTTTGGAGTTAAAGCGCTTTATGCCGAATACTGCGGCATGGATAAATAATTTTTAACGCATCTTTAACGCTGTTAAGGTTCAAAACCTTGACAGCGTTGCGTTAACGCGGAAAAAATTCAAAAATTGTCCAGCTTTTTGATAATCCAATTCAAACCATTTTTCGACTCATCTAAGGCCCCAATAATCCACAAAATTGCATGATTATCAAGGCTTTAGTCCAAATGGTTTAAAAATTTGACTTATATTAGTCGAACCAAAACTCTAATCAATTAATTCGTTCTAGGAATTCATCCTATGAAATACAGCCTCTATCTATTTATACTACTCAAGTTTGTCCTTCAATATTCGCTGATTGATCCAAGCTATGACTTACAAAGAGATGAATACCTTCACCTTGACCAGGCACATCACTTAGCTTGGGGATATATTTCCGTGCCACCATTTACTTCATGGATATCTTGGATCATTTTACAATTGGGTAATGGAATCTTTTGGGTGCATTTCTTTCCATGCTTTTTCGGAGCTTTAACCTTATTAGTAGTTTGGAAAACCATAGAATCATTGGGTGGAAATCGCTTTGCATTATACCTAGGTGCCTTATCGGTATTGTTGTCAGCCATTCTTCGAATTAACACCCTATTTCAGCCAAACTCCTTTGATGTTTTTGCCTGGACCACTTGTTACTATCTCCTGATTCGATTCATACAAAGTCAACAATCCAAATGGCTGATCTACCTAGCCGTGGTTTGGGGATTTGGATTTTTAAACAAATACAATATTGCCTTTTTGATTTTAGGACTAATCCCTGCCCTATTGGTATCCGAGCAGCGCAAGATATTCTTACAAAAGCAAGTGTATATCGCAGCAGGAATAAGCTTATTGATCATTTTGCCCAACCTTATTTGGCAGTTTCAACATGATTTTCCAGTGATTTACCACATGAAACTGTTGACCAAAATTCAATTGGTGCATGTGGACCGCCTAGATTTTTTAAAGAATCAAGTTCTGTTCTTTATCGGATCCTTCTTTGTACTCCTAGCCGCATGTTGGGCATTATTGGTTTACCCTCCATTTAAAAAATTCCAATTCCTTTTTTGGAATTTAGTTTTCACCTTAGCCATCTTTCTCTATTTCAAAGCCAAAGATTACTATGCTGTAGGCCTCTACCCCATTTATTTGGCCTTCGGTTCCGTGTATATAGCACATTTATTACAAGATGGATGGAAAAAATACTTGCAACTACTAGCCTTGGCCATACCCTGCCTGATGTTTGTCCCCCTTTATTCCTATGTGTTTCCAAATAAACCTGCTACCAGTATGTTGGCAGAAAAGGAAGTATATCAAAAATTAGGTTTTTTGCGCTGGGAAGATGGAAAAGAACATCACATTCCCCAAGATTTTGCCGATATGTTGGGATGGAAAGAACTGGCACAAAAGCTTGATTCAATAAGCAGCACACTTAGTCCAAGCAATCTGGATAGCACCATTTTACTCTGTGATAATTATGGACAAGCGGGTGCCATCAATTATTATTCCAAGTCGAAATCTTTGAAAGCATATTCCATGAATGCCGATTATGCCCGTTGGATTCCATTGGATAAAACCATTAAACATGTCATTCTGGTGAAGGAACAAGATGATGATGATCCAGAGAGAAGCATTGAAAAAGCCTTTTTTGAACAGGTTTATATGGCAGCAGTTAGGAAAAATCACATGGCAAGAGAAGCTAAAATTTCCATTTACGTATTAAAAAATGCCAAATTTGATCTTAATTCTCGACTTCAGAAAGAAGTGAATCAGGCATTAGATATGCATATTGATGAATAGTAAGCCAAGTTAATTGTTTATATTACTATGTTGAACCAAAAACTCAACAGCCATTTGAAGAATCATAATTTATGCCTACCGTAGTCAGAAAAAAAATTAAGCGAGGAATTCGAATTTCTCGCTATGTGATTTACAAAGAAACCTTAGTTGATCGAAGAGAAAACTTCTTATCCTTTTTAGGCACATTTTTAGGGATTGGAATTATTGCATTTTACCAAAAGCAAATACTCAATGAAAATGAAAACGTCTTTCTAATTGGCTCATTTGCTGCCTCTAGTGTTTTGATTTTCGGGGCTATACAAAGTCCATTGGCTCAGCCTAGAAATCTTGTCGGTGGACACTTCATTTCAGCCATTTTGGGAGTAAGTATCTATAAACTTTTCCCAGACATCATTTGGATCACGGGGCCTTTGGCCGTGGCATTATCCATCGTTTGCATGCAAGTAACCAAAACACTACATCCTCCTGGGGGTGCTACGGCCTTGATTGCAGTAACGGGATCGGCCAAAATAAAGGCTTTGGGTTACGGTTTTGTGGTTTTCCCTGTGCTTACGGGAGCCATTACCTTATTAATTGCCGCTTTGGTTTTCAATAACCTAAGTCCCAACCGTCACTATCCTAGCAGTAGAAGACTCAGAAATATGCTGCGAAAGTTGTATCATTCCCTTACTTTCAAATCATGAGATGGTCAAATTCCCTATGGCCAATTTATTCCATTGAACCCAATAAACCTGTATGAATCCACACGACATAGTCACTGAAAATCAATTAAAAATTACATTTGATGAAGCCAGCAATAGTATTATCATTAGTACACCTTGCGGGAATAGTATTGAACTCAATGATTCATTAAAATGCGTCAAGCTAAGTGACGTGTACAACAATAGTATTAGTTTAAACAGTGAGGGCATACAAATACATAGTTCCAAAAATGTACATATTTCTGGTATAGAAATAAAACTGGATGCCCAAACCAATTTAGATTTAAAAGCCTCCAACGATATCAATTCAGAAGCCCTGAATATCAATCAAGCCGCCTTTTCCCAATTTAAAGCACAGGGTAGTGCTAGTGCCGAACTTTCGTCATCAATACAAACCACCGTTAAAGGTGCCATTGTTAATATCAACTAAATATATGCCCCCAGCCGCAAGAATTACTGATATGCACACCTGCCCTAAGAAAACACCAGGAATCTCCCCGATTCCACATGTAGGAGGACCCATCATAGGGCCGGGTTGTCCTACGGTATTAATTGGGAATTTACCTGCCGCCTGCGTGGGAGACATGTTGGTATGTATTGGCGAACCTGACACCATCATCAGCGGTAGCCAAACCGTATTCATTGGCGGCAAAGCGGCTGCCCGAATGGGTGATACCACCCTGCATGGTGGCACCATTGTGTTAGGATTACCCACCGTCTTGATTGGATAAATTTGGTCCTATGAAATCCTTTCATCCGTACTTTCTTCCCACCTTAGCACAATACTACCCACAGGAAGCTCAGGAGGTAATTTCCCAAATGGATCAGTTGTATATCGACATATACGATCCTAGCTTAGCCAGCTCTTCCAATCCCATCGATAAAAGATTGTCTTTTAGTGCTTATTTTCTATCCATGATACAATGTTTAAATGAAAAAGGAGAAAATTATGAGCAGATTCGACGGGTATGTTTAGAGGTAGCAACCGATTTTGTTCAGCCCAAAAATACCTTTCAAAAGCTCATTCAAACTTGGCCTTCCAAACTTATTCATACTTGGTTAGGGAAACGGTTGATTCGAAACCTACAAAAGGTGGCGGAGAAACCAGGACATCCCGATGGTTTTGTAATGAAGATTCTAACTGACCCTGCCAAAACCTCCGGTTTGGGTTATGGCATTGATATCTTGGAGTGTGGAATTTGTAATCAATTTCATCGGCATGGTTATGATAAATTCACTTCCATTTTATGTGAAGTGGATTATATCACAACCAATTTGGCTGGATTAGAAATGATTCGACAAAGCTCCATTGCCCTCGGAGCCGACCGTTGTGATTTTCGATACAAAATCAAAAGAAGAGTCAAAGATTAAAGTGGCATCCACTACCAGAGCACGATATCATCGGCATGAGCTACTTCCAGACTCATTGTGCTAGACTGTAATTCCGCCTTAGAGCATCGGGCCCTCGCGATAGCTACAGGTACTTTTTGACTATCCAGCAATTCAATCACCTCCCCTTTTTCGAAATCCCCTAAATATTCTACTACTCCCACAGAAAGTAAGCTTTTCCTTTGGGCAATAGCCTTAGCAGCTCCCTTGTCCAGAACTGCTTTTCCACGGATTAATGAACCCGTGGCTAACCATTTTTGTCTTGAGTTCAGGCTCGCTTCTTGCGCCTCAAAGACGGTACCTATCTTTTCATTCAAGGCATCTACAATTCCATCCCCTTGATCTAATCCAAAAATAACGACCTTAATACCCAGTCGGGTAGCCATTCGGGTAAAGGTTAATTTGGAAATCATACCCCCTAAACCTACGCTCGACTTATCCGTGCTTACCACACTTAATACTTCTGAATTAATCTCCTTCACTTGACGAATGATGGCTCCTTGACTGTCCAACAAACCACCTACCGAAGTAGATATCAATAATTTGGAGGCTCCAAAACCCGTAGCGATTAAGGTGGCTAATTCATCATTATCCGAAAACTTCAACTCCACATTGCTTACCACATCATTCTCATTGGCAATGGGAATCACGCCATTTTTCCAAAGTTCTTGATAGGTCTCTTTCAATTGTAAAAATTGCCCTCTCTGAGAAAAGTGATGGCGCTCACATAAGCTTTGGGCAATAGAAATTCCGTATTTCTGGAAATAATGGTTGTATTTGGCTATCAAAATAGGATTACCCACGGCAGCGGCTGCCTTGCGCTCTGACAGGCTACCTTTGTAATTTTTAATCACAGATTTACCTGCTGCCACCGCACCACTAGATACCAATACGATGTGGTGATTGGGCTGTAATTGAGCCACTTGAGAGGCTATTTTCTCTAAGGTTTGTTCATTCACTTCTCCATTCGCATGGGTGATGGAGGAAGAACCAAATTTTATAACAAGTATCGGTTTAGACATAATCAATGGATATCTCTGCAATTTAAACAATTGAATCCATTGTTGAAATGTAGCATGTAGAATGAAAATGAAGCTTTTAATAATCCTTTCCTGGTAAGATAAATTGACAAGTCTCCTTTAAAGCTTTAGTTAGTCGACTTTTATATTCTCTTCTACTAATTTCAATAGCTCCATAGCGGAGCACATTGTCGTTCATAAACTGTGTATCCAACAGGCTAAAGCCCTGTTCACGAAGCAACACCATCAGATAATGAAAAGCCACTTTGGAGGAATTTGGCACCGAACTAAACATGGATTCGCCAAAAAAGGCACTGCCAAGCTTGACGCCATAGAGCCCACCGACCAATTTACCTTCCAAATACGCCTCCACTGAATGCGCAAAACCCTTTTTATGCAATTCAGTATATGCTTGAATGATTTCCTCAGAAATCCATGTTTCTTTATCGGTAGCTCGGGGGGCAGCACAAAGTCGAATCACTGACTCAAATTGCGTATCCAAGCGTATCTCAAACAAACGTTTATTGATGATGGAACGAAGAGATTGGGCAGGTTTATATGTATCTATGGGAATAATGGCCCTGGGATTGGGACTGTACCAATAGATTTCATCACCATCTGCCATGGGAAAAATACCTTTGGCATAGGCGAAAATTAATTGTTCTACTGATAATAGTTTATCCTCTTGCATGAAATAATTGGTAGATTATTCGCATTTCCCCGTTGAATTTCCGAAATTGCAAGCTAATTAGGACAAACTTAGGACGAGCATCCTGGTTTACAAAAAGAATGAAGATAAAATTATTATTCGTACATCTTACTTCTCCTATCCGACGAAGGCGACGATACATCTTTAGGGTATGATCCTTAGGGACCCTTGGAATGTTATTGTTTAATTATTTTCGTCGTTAATAAATGAATCCTTATACTGTTCAAGTTGCTAGTCAAGCCCATTTTGGCCTAGCAGAGTCTATTTGTCATGAAATGGCTGAATCAGCCAAAGCTCGTGGCACGGGTATTGCTAAAAGAACCCCAGAGTATCTGCAAGAAAAAATGTCCGAAGGAAAAGCGATCATCGCTACGGATGACGTTACGGGTGAATTTGTGGGTTTTTGTTATATAGAAACCTGGCAGCACGGTAAATTTGTTGCCAACTCTGGATTGATCGTCAATCCGTCGTATCGTCAATATGGCGTAGCCAAAGCCGTGAAAGCCAAGGCTTTTGAATTATCGAGAACCCGATATCCAGACGCTAAAATCATTGGAATTACCACCTCATTGGCCGTCATGAAAATCAATTCGGACTTGGGTTATGAACCTACGACTTTTTCCGAATTACCTGTCGATGATAATTTCTGGAAGGGATGTGAATCTTGTGTGAACTACGATATTTTGACCCGTACCGAAAGAAAAATCTGCTTGTGCACAGGGATGATTTATGATGCCAATGCTGCGAAGAAATCCGTGGGAGATGCTGAAGAAAAATGGTTGTTCCTGAAGAATATTGCTGATTTCAGCAAATTAAAAAAGATAAAAGAAAAATTATTAATGCCCTTCAAGAAAAAGGGAAAATCCAAATAAACAATGAGCAAGCCGAAAGTAATTTTAGCCTTTAGTGGAGGTTTAGATACCTCATTTTGTGTGAAATATTTAGCTGAAGAGCGTGGTATGGAGGTACACTCGGCTCTCGTGGATACGGGTGGTTTTTCTCCTGAAGAATTAAAAGCCATTGAAGCGAAAGCTTACGCCCTGGGAGTTAGCTCGCACGTTACCTTGGATGTGGTAGATTCTTATTACCAAGATTGCTTGCGCTATCTGGTTTATGGTAATGTATTGAAAAATAACACCTACCCTCTTTCCGTTTCAGCGGAACGAGTATTTCAAGCTACTGCCGTGGCGAAATATGCGGAAAAATTAGGTGCCAAAGCCATTGCTCATGGTAGTACAGGTGCAGGAAATGACCAAGTGCGTTTTGATGTGGTATTTCGCATCTTAGCTCCTGAATGTGATGTTATTACTCCTATCCGTGATTTACAACTTTCTCGTGAAGCGGAAATCGAATTCCTAAAATCCAAAGGGGTGGTACAAGAATGGCATAAAGCAGCTTATTCCATCAACAAAGGACTTTGGGGAACTTCCGTAGGAGGAAAGGAAACCTTAACTTCTGATGGATATTTACCAGAGGAGGCTTGGCCAACCCAATTGACCAAAACTAGTCCAGAGAAAATCACTTTGGAGTTCGAACAGGGAGAACTAGTAGGAATCAATGGTAAAAAATCGGCCTCTAAAGTGGCTGCCATCAGAGAATTAACCGAAATAGCTGGGGCATTTGCCATCGGACGAGATATTCACGTGGGGGATACCATCATTGGTATTAAAGGTCGTGTAGGATTTGAAGCTCCTGCCCCTTTGATCATCATCAAAGCACACCACAGTTTGGAAAAACATGTGTTGACCAAGCACCAATTGTATTGGAAACAAAACATTGGAGATATGTATGGTACGCTTTTGCATGAAGGACAGTTTTTAGAGCCAGTGATGCGGAACTTTGAGACCTTCCTAGCTGATACCCAAAGCAATGTAACGGGTAAAGTGCATGTGCAATTAAACCCTTATCAATTCCACATCATTGGAATTGAGTCAACATATGATTTGATGTCCTCGGCATTTGGTGCCTATGGAGAAATGAACAAGGCTTGGACAGGCGATGATGTTAGAGGATTCTCGAAAATCGTTTCCAACCAAACGATGATACACCGGAAGGTAAACGAAAAATAGTATGGCAAAAATTGGAATAGTTGGCGCAGCAGGATACACTGGAGGGGAATTATTACGGATTTTAGTCAATCACCCCGACGTGGAATTGACATGCATTTTGTCCAAATCACAAGCAGGGAAATTGGTTTCTGACGTGCATACTGATTTATTAGGAAGCACTTATGCCAAATTCACGGATACCTTAAAGCCCGTAGATGTCTTGTTCCTATGCTCCGGACATGGTGAATCCAAAAAATTCTTGGAAGCCAATGAGATTCCTTGGCATACCAAAATCATTGATCTTAGTACGGATTATCGGGATGAATCCGATGGTTTTATATATGGCCTTCCTGAATTCCAAAAAGCTAAAATTCAAACTGCCCAAAAAATTGCTAATCCGGGTTGTTTCGCTACTTCCATTGAATTAGCCTTATTGCCCCTGGCTGCGGCCGGTAAAATTACGGCAGATGTCCATATTTCAGCCATCACGGGTAGCACCGGTGCTGGACAATCACTCTCCAATACTAGTCACTTTTCCTGGAGAAACAACAACATCAGTATTTATAAAGCATTCACCCATCAACACCTGGCAGAAATTGGTCAAACGCTGGCTTTTGGAAAAAAAGCACCTTTGATCCATTTCATCCCATATCGAGGTAATTTCTCGAGAGGAATTATGGCCAATGTATACACTCCTTATTCAGGTTCGATTGAAGAAGCCAAGGAATTATACCAAGACTATTACGAATCCTCTCCATTCGTCTTTGTGTCCAATACCAGCATTGACCTAAAGCAGGTGGTCAACACCAATAAATGCTTATTGCATCTTGAAATCCACCAGGGCCAGTTATTGATTACCTCCATCATTGATAATCTCATCAAAGGTGCCTCTGGACAAGCCGTGCAAAACATGAATATCATGTTGGGATGGAAAGAAGACGAAGGTTTACGCTTAAAGGCCATTGGTTTTTAGGGCATTATACCTGGATTTTCATTCAAAATTTGACGTATTATCATGAAACTATTCGACGTATACCCACTGTATCCTATTGAGCTAGTAAAAGCTCAAGGGGTAACTCTATGGGATAAAAAAGGGCAAAGTTACACCGATTTGTACGGTGGACATGCCGTTATATCTATTGGTCATTCACATCCATATTACTTGGAAAAGATGACCGAACAATTACAGAAAATTGGTTTTTATTCCAATTCTGTCATCATTTCTGGCCAAGAGGAATTAGCTGAAAAACTTGGTAAAATCTCTGGCTATCCAGACTATCAGTTATTCCTGACTAATTCAGGAGCTGAATCCAATGAAAATGCCCTAAAATTGGCATCCTTTCATACAGGTCGTAAAAAAGTGGTGGCTTTTACTAGTGCCTTCCATGGACGTACTGCAGGTGCTGTGGCGGTGACTGATAATCCGAGTATTGTTGCCCCCATCAATGATACTTCTCATGTGACTTTCCACCCATTTAATCAGGTGGAAGGTTTAGATAGTGTCATTACCGTGGAAACAGCTGCAGTGATTGTGGAAGGTATTCAAGGAGTGGGTGGTATTCAAGTGGCCAGTACGGAATTTTTACAGGCTTTGAGAAAGCAATGTGATGTTACTGGGGCACAATTAATTTTGGATTCGGTGCAATGTGGCTATGGTCGTTCGGGTAAATTTTTCTCGCATCAGTATTCGGGCGTACAGCCAGACATGATGACCACTGCCAAAGGCATGGGTAACGGTTTTCCTATGGGAGGAGTTCTGATTGCCCCCCATATCAAAGCTAGCTATGGTCTATTAGGTACCACTTTTGGAGGAAATCATTTAGCCTGCGCGGCTGGAAATGCCGTCCTAGATGTGATAAAAGAAGAAAATTTGATTGAAAATGCCGCTAAAATTGGTCAGTACCTAGTGGAACAATTGAATCAGTTCTCAGGTGTTAAAGAAGTAAGAGGCAAAGGATTAATGATTGGTATCGAGTTTGAACAGCCAGTTGGGCCTATCCGCGATGCCTTGCTCTTTACACATCATATTTTCTGTGGCTATGCAGGCAAGCATACCTTGCGCTTATTACCAAGTTTGGCCATCGACCAAAAAGTGGCTGATCATTTTTTAGAAAGTTTAGATCAGGTCTTGAAAGCTTAAATTTCAGGAGCTCATTGAGATAAAGGTTTGCTTTTTCATTAGAAATGTGATTATTTTGCGTTTCTTTTGTGAACAGCTAAGGCTTAAAAAAGGACATTAAACAACATACTATACATTATCAATGGCATTAATTACAAAAATTAGAGAGAAATCGGGAATCGCGGCAGCAGCAATCGCCATCAGTTTAATTTTATTCCTCATCGGTAGTGATATTTTCCAAGGAAGATCCTCTTTGTTTGGTTCTAATAACCAAGAAGTGGGTGTAATCGCAGGAGAAAGCATCCTTTTACCTGAATTCCAGAAGAAAGTAGAAGAAGCTACAGCCAATTACACGGCTCAAACAGGTAAAGGACCAGGGGAACAAGAGGCAACTATGATTCGTGATCAAGTTTGGAATCAATACATCTTGGATATTGCGTATAAAAAGGAGTTTGATGCTTTGGGACTAAAAGTTTCAGCAGATGAATTGATTGACATGGTTCAAGGAAATAACATTCACCCTTCGGTTCGTCAGCAATTCACCAATCCTCAAACTGGTCAGTTCGACAAAACTTTTGTTATTCAGTTTTTGAAAAACTTAAAAACTATGCCTGCTCAACAGCAACAAGGTTGGGCTAATTTTGAGAAGTCCATCGCACAAGATCGTATTCGTGCTAAGTATGAGAACTTGATTCGCTTGTCTACTTATGTGAATACAGCTGAAGCGCAAAAAGAATACCAAGCTCAAAATGCTAAATTTTCTGCTCGTTTCTTATATGTGCCTTTCTTCTCGGTACCTGACTCTACCATCAAAGTGAGCGATGCTCAGTTGGAAGAATATTTAGCGAAGCATAAAGATCGTTTCAAAGGGGTGAACTCTCGTTCTATCCAATATGCTACTTTCCCAGTAGTTCCAACGGCCCAAGATACCGTTGAATTCTACAATCAAATCAAGAAATTAGCGAAAGATTTAGCCGTAGCACCTAATGATTCAGCATTTGCCATGTTGAATTCAGATGTGCGTACTCCATATTTATTAGCTTATTCTGAAATTCCTGAGGCAGTTAAATCTCAATTAGGAACTTTCCAGGTAGGAGGTATTTATGGACCATTCAAAAACGGCCTAACCTATTCCATTTACAAATACGGTGGAATCAAAAAGGATAGCTTATTTACCGTTCGTGCCAGCCATATCTTAATTGCACCAGCCAACAAATCGGATTCAGCCAAAGCACAAGCTAAGCAAAGAGCAGAAGGTATCTTGAATCAAATCAAGGGCGGAGCTAGTTTTGAGACATTGGCTCAACTGAATGGAATGGACGGTACTGCGCAGAACGGTGGTGATTTAGGTTATTTCAAGAACAATGGTTCTATGACTAAATCATTTGAAAAAGCCATCTTTGGTTTCAATGGTACAGGTTTAATGCCAGCAGTAGTTGAAACAGAGTTTGGATATCACATCGTGAAGATTACGGATCCTAAAACTAATACAGCTTACCGCTTAGCGGCCATCAATAAGACCATTGCCCCTTCACAGGCTACTTTAGACCGCGTGTATACGCAAGCAGATGCTTTTGCGAATGCGAACGGTACTTTGGGTGCTTTTGAAGCTGCTTTGAAGAAAGACAAAAACATCATCATGATGCGTGCCGATCGTTTGTTGGAAAATGCGACTAGCATTAACAACCTGACCAATGCACGTGAGATCGTTCGTTGGGCATTTGATGAGAACACTTCCGTAGGTGATGGTTCTAAAAAAGTATTTGAGCAAGATAACCAATACATCGTGGCATATTTAACAGGTAAAACTGATAAAGATAATGTTAAGGTGGACGACTACCGTGATGCCATCACCAACTTGGTTCGTGCAGAATTAAAAGGCGAGAAAATCGCTGCTAAATTAAGTGTTATCAAAGGAAGCTTAGAGCAAATCGCTCAGAAATACGGAGCAGGTGCTTTGGTAGAGAACGTGAGTGATGTGACGCTTTCTACAGGTATGTTGAACACCGCGGGTCCAGATGCTATTGCATTAGGTAAAATAGCAGGATTAAAGATAGGAAAGAGAAGCAGTGTATTTGTAGGAGATAATGGTGTATTCATAGCAGAGAAGACTGCGGCAGTAGCTGCTCCAGCATTAGCAGATTACAGCACTTACAAGAATCAAATCCAATCCATGGGTATTCAACGTGCTTCTTATTTCATTAATGAAGCCATCAAGGAAAATGCGAAAATTGTAGATAAACGCTACAAATTCTACTAAAACACATATCCTTTAGTATCTTTGAAAAGCATTCTGTAAAGGATGCTTTTCTTGTTTGAAACGAATGATAATCCTATGAAGCAAACAAAAAATGGGTGGTGGTTGATCTTAATCGGTCTGGGTATTTTCCTAATTGCCATAAGCCCCCAATTACGTTTTCGCTGGGATTTAAGCGAGGAAAAAAAGTTTACCCTCAGTGAGTCCTCTTTACAAGTATTGCAAAGCTTGGATGGTCCTATTTCCATTAAAGTGTACCTCGGTGGTAGAAATCTTCCAGGCGGTTTCAGAAGGCTAGAAAAAGCGCTCTTGGAGCTCTTGGATGATGTTCGTGCGCAAAGCCCTCAGCGCATCGATATCGAGCAAATAGATGTTTATAAAACTTATCCCAAGGAAAAGGAAAGACAGGCCCTGATTTTTTACCTAGACTCCTTGGGTATCCCTCCTACCAACGTAGTGAATCAAGAAGATGGGCATCAGGTACAGCAATTAATTTTTCCGGGGATTATCATTGAAAAATCCGAGCGACAAGCTGCAGTTTTATTGTTGAAAGGTAATAAGCTGAGTAGCTCCCAGGAGGTCTTGAACCAATCCATCGAAGGCCTTGAATATGAGTTGATGCAGGGAATCAGACAGGTTCAGGACAACCAAGAACGCAAGAAAATTGGTTTCTTTTTAGATCATAGTCAAGTTCCGGCTATTATGCAGTTGGATCTCATAGCCCAACTAAAAAAATCCTATGACTTATATCCTGTAGACCTTTCCCAATCTCAGACTTTGGATGGATTGGATGCTATTTGCGTCATTCAACCTACCATCAAGTTTAACTCGGAAGACCTCTATAAAATTGATCAATTTTTAGTTCAGGGAGGTAAAGGCATATTCTTTGTAGATGGTATTCGAGTAGACACATTGGAAAAACAAGGATTGGTCCTGACGCCTCAGGACTTGGGTCTACAAAATTTACTCTTTCAATATGGTATCCGTCTCAATGCCAATTTGGTGAAAGACGCACAGCTTTGTGGCGCCATACCTTTGGCGGTGGGTAACTTTGGCAATCGGGCAAATTTGGAATTAATGCCATGGCCAGCTTTCCCGCTGTTGATCGCCAATCCAAATTCGGTTATCACTAAAAATCTGGATGCCGTCTATGGGCGCTTTGTGTCTAGTTTGGATACGATTCAGAGCGGCCAGCAATTAAGCAAAACGGCCTTGTTAAAGACCAGCCCATATACCCAAGTACAAAAAACGCCAGCTACTTTACCTTTTTCAGCTTCAGGTAAGGAATTTGACCCGGCCAAATACCAAGGAGGTTCACAGGTGGTTGCCTATCTGGTAGAAGGAAAATTCCGTTCCGCCTTTACCAACCGAATTTTACCTAGTGAAAAATTAGCCAAACCATTCCAAGCACAAACCAATCAAGCAGGTAGCCTGATTGTAGTGGCCGATGGAGATATCGCTTTGAATGGCATTGACCCTACTACGAAGGGACCGCTGCCATTGGGATTTGATACTTTTGCCAAACATACTTTTGCCAACAAAGATTTTATTTTGAATGCTTTTCATTATTTGTTGGATGATCAAAATGCCCTGTTGGCTAGAAATAAAAATGTGCGTTTAAGGCCATTAGACAAAGCCAAAGTGAAGGAAGATAAAAGCTTTTGGCAGGGAATCAATCTGCTAGTTCCGATCAGTTTTGCCGGAATCATCAGCCTATTGGTTATCCTTTACCGAAAGAAAAAATACAATGCCTGAAACCTTTGGTATAATACCTAAATTATTTTAACTTCAAGGTTTGAATACCCGAGGGGTTTCTTTATCACAAATATTCTTAAAAACATCCTATACATGAAATTTCTAGTCGCTTCTAGTGTTCTTCTCAAACAAATCTCAGCCATCAATGGGGTTGTGGCGAGCAATCCAATCATCCCTATTCTTGAGAATATTTTAGTGGAATTGGAGGGCAACCAATTGACCTTGACGGCCTCTGATTTGCAGACGGTGATGACTACCACCTTGGAAGTAGAAGGCGCGGAAAATGGATCCATTGCTTTGCCAGCCCGATTGTTGTTGGAAACTTTGCGCAGCTTACCTGAGCAGCCAGTTACGATCTCGGCAGATCAAGGAACATTTGGTGCAGAAATTTCTACTCAAAACGGTCGTTTTAAATTAAGTGGCGAAAACCCAATTGATTTCCCACGGATTCCAGAAGTGGCCAAAAACCAATCCATCAGTCTTTCTTCCTCCATATTAGGTGAAGCCATTGCTAATACATTATTGGCGGTTTCTAACGATGATATGCGTCCTGCCATGACAGGGGTTTTGATTCAAATGATGGGAGATCATACCAATTTTGTGGCTACGGATGGGCATCGTTTGGTACGTTACCGTCGTCTGGATATTCAGCCAGAATCGCATAGTAGCTTGATTTTACCGAAGAAGGCCTTGTCGCTATTGAAATCTACTCTTCCGATGGACGACACCACCGTGAAAGTTGAATTTAGTCAGTCGAACGCTTTCTTTACCTTCCAAAGTTTCTCTTTGATTTGTCGGATCATCGACGAGCGTTTCCCAGAATATGAGAATGCTATTCCAAAGGAGAACAATGAGATTTTGACAATTAACCGCATGGAGTTTTTGAGTTCGGTGAAACGTATCTCTATTTATTCCAACAAGACAACTCACCAGATTCGTTTGAAATTAACTTCCAACAAATTAACGCTGTCAGCGGAGGATTTAGACTACTCCAATGAGGCCAATGAGGTGTTGGCATGTGAATATTCCGGCAAGAACATGGAGATTGGATTTAATGCCAAATTGATTTCGGAATTATTGGGCAATCTAAGTGCCAAATATGTGGATATCAAATTGAGTGAACCTAACAAAGCGGGTTTAATTATTCCTTCTGACCAAGATGAGAATGAAGATATCTTGTTGTTGGTGATGCCAGTGATGTTAAACTCATATAACTAGGGATTTGTATTTAGATAATTTTAGCTAAACCATTTCGTTTAGAATTCAACATTTTAATTAATAACCATGAAGAATATATTATTAACTGGTTTGTTATTTATTTCCCTTGCTTCTTTTGCCAATAATGGAGAAGGGGAAGGCATTGAGTTTTTCCATGGTTCTTTCAAGCAGGCCTTAGCGAAGGCGAAGAAAGAAAATAAATTGATTTTCTTTGATGCCTATACATCTTGGTGTGGACCTTGCAAGGTTTTGAAGACCAAGGTATTTCCAGACAAAGAATTGGGTGAATACATGAATGCCAAATTCATCTCCATTGGGGTAGACATGGAAGCTGGTGAGGGCCCACAATTGGCTAATATGTATCCAGTAGAAGGTTATCCAACCTTGATGTTCATGGATGCTTCGGGTAAAGTAAAAAAGAAGGTCTTGGGTTTACCCAGAGGAGGTGCTAAGGAGTTATTGACTGTGGCGAAATCAGTGAAATAATAGAATTTTAGATATGTTTAAAGGCTGTTAATCGATGAGATTAATGGCCTTTTTTATTATATAAAATAATTTATCATTTTAATCTAACATCACTTCAAAGCTCTTTCTATGGTATTTCTTTTTTTGAGAAAAAAGAAACAAAAAAAACTATATTTAAATTCGGTTAATCCAACACGAATTCCGCGTTGCGGAACCGATGTCCACTCCGCATACGGCTTTAATTTTTGACGCTAAGCTTATGTCCTACGCTCGGAGTCAAAAATACGCCTGCCGATTCGCTCATGCTTCGTTCCCATCTTTCGTCGGGATTAACCGTTGGTATAGAATATCCAAGCATAAAAAATATAGGTTGATTGAGTTGCTTTATCTAATCTGAAATCAGCTCTAGCCACAGGATGTCAAACTAATTGAAAAAATCGACATGTTCCGAAGGGTCATGTCGAATGACAGATAATTGGAATTTGTAATTCCAACAAATGACTTATTGTTTTAGCCTAACATCACTTTAAAGCTCTTATTTAGGTATTTCTTTTTTTGAAAAAAAGAAACAAAAAACTTATGTCAATTCGGTTAATCCAATACGAATTCCGCGTTGCGGAACCGATGTCCACTCCGCATACGGCTTTAATTTTTGACGCTAAGCTTATGTCCTACGCACGGAGTCAAAAATACGCCTGCCGATTCGCTCATGCTTCGTTCCCATCTTTCGTCGGGATTAACCGTTTTTTATCAGGGATTTGGATTCCACCATCATTTATACTTTAAAATTCATCATTTACCATTTCCTATATAATCCCCTTCTCCCCCGCTTCATTCTTCACATCTCTAATTTCCACGGCCTTGGTGGATTTCTTACGCATTTTGATATTGATGAATTCTACGAATAGAGAGAAAGCGATAGCAAAATACAAGTAGCCTTTAGGGATTTGCCCAATGCTGTTGCCTAGGATAATTAATTCCGAATCATGGCTTGCCTCAGCTACCAGCATAAAACCAATCATAATAAGGAAAGATAGTCCGAGCACTTGCAAGGAAGGGTGTTGATTCACGAAACGCCCAACGGGTCCTGAGAAGCCCATCATGATAATGATGGAGATGATGACGGCGGTTATCATGATCAGAATCTCGTTAGTTAAACCGATGGCGGTTAATACCGAGTCAATGGAAAAGACTAGGTCAATCAGGGCAATTTGCGTCACCACCTGGGCGAATTTGGCTTTAACACTTTTTCCACCACTACCTGTGTGATGCTCCTCTCCTTCCAATTTTTGGAAGATCTCATTGGTGGCTTTGTAAAGCAGGAACAAACCTCCCACAAAAAGAATGATGGCTTGTCCGGTAGGGGCAATGGTCAACCAATCCGAGCTATAATGCCAGAAGGGTTTTTGTAGGGAAATTAGGTAGGAAAGGCCAAGCAAGAGAGACACCCGAAAGGCCATGGCTAGAATGAGTCCTAGGTTTCTGGCTTTGGCTTGTTGCTCCGCGGGCAATTTATGGGCAGTTAGGGAGATAAATATGATGTTGTCAATACCCAGAACGACTTCTAAAAAAGTCAGGGTTAATAAGCTAAGTAGACCGTTGATAGAAAAAAGGTGATCCATGTAAATATTTTTATGCATGCAAAGATGCTGGCTTTCTGCGAGATAGGCAACAATTATAAAATTAGCCTACATTTTTCCAGATTTTTTTTGGGGCAGCTCTTGCAAAAAGCAGAAAAAACACGGATATTTGCAAACCAATTCAACGAAAAGGGTCTTATAGCTCAGCTGGTTCAGAGCACCTGCCTTACAAGCAGGGGGTCCTAGGTTCGAATCCTAGTGGGACCACAGAAACCACCTCATACGGGGTGGTTTTTTTATTTTACGGCAGTGGTAGCAAAGTGGGTAGCACCTGAGTCATTTTAACTCAAGAATGCTTTGATTAAAATTATAAGACTTGAAATTGTGATAAATTGATAAATGCTATCGAATCAAATTATTAAAATAGTATCCTCTCAATTCACTCTAAAACTATATACGACAGAAAAAGAACTTTGGGCTCCATCACTCGTTTTAATAGACCAATAATAGGTCATGCCAGATGATACATTTACGAGAAGATTAGGATTGGAAGATTTCAGAGGGGTCATATTATGATTGTATACTTTATTGACATCCATATCAATAAAAATCTCATAACTCAGAATTTTACTATCTGGGTCAGAGCCTATCCAGGCTAAATTCACCTTACCAGCTATTGCGGTAATTGAAGAACCTGGTGTCGGACTTGTGGCTGTGGCGGGAAATGGCGCATAAGTGGAGATACCATCACCTGCTAAATAAAACTTCCATAAAGCACTGCTTGCTGTTTGCTTGACTTTATCTGATTTCGAGATTATCTGCCAACTGTAAGGAATACCTTTACTCAATGATATCGTAGTTTTATCTCCCTTGACAGTTTTCGAGATATTGGTGAGATTTAACAGATTAGTTACAATAATTTCATAAAAATCAGTGTCCTTTGAAAGTGTCCAAGCAAAATCGACATCTGCCATAGTTGAACTTGAACTTTGACCTTCAACACATACTGAACCATTTACTGGTATTGAAAGAATAGCTGAAAAAGGAGGTGGAGATTCAACAACAGGTACTATATTTTCCCCACCAGATGAACATTCTAAATAAAAGATACTTAATCCGAAAATACAAAATAGCTTTTTCATATTTTAACTACTTTTATAGTTTGGTCGACCGTATTACCCAATACCCTTAACAAATAAGTCCCTTCTGGAAATTCTTCTAGATTCATTTTCACTTCTCGGTCGCCATCGACAAGATAATTGCCGCTAAAAATACGGTTGCCTAGTAAATTCATTACGATAATGTTAACTTCATAATCCCTCCCCTTTATTTGTACTTGCAAGGGTCCTGAGGTAGGATTAGGATAAGCTTTAACTTCTTCTGATTGAAAAAATTCCTCCAAGTAGGCCCCTTGACATGGTAAATCAGTTTTTACTTGAATTTTAACAGCACCAGTAGGCAAAGTTCCTATCCATTGTTGTCCATTGACCCTATAAGAAGCCTCGTTAACCTCAACTTGATATTGATTAGCACCTGATAAGATTAATTGGATTGTTTGACTAACATAATTAATTGTGGATTTTACAACTAGTGTTGAAGGTTCTGAAATTTTTAATTCAAAAACTTGTTGATAATTTTTAATCCCTTCTATAGTGATAACCAGAGAATATTCTCCAAGGATTAAACCCGCTATCGTAGAAGTATTTGTACCTTTTGGAATAGTCGAATTCTTTTCAAACTTATTAGGTCCAATAAGTCGAATCGAATAGGTAAAATTCGTGTTTACCACTTGAACTTTTATTGATCCATTGGCTGTACCAATACAGGTAGTTGCTACAACTTCTACTTTAAAGTTATTCGATGGAAGATTAAAAATTTCACAACCATTTATGTCAACAATAGCCCCAATGGGGGTATCAGGACATAAATCAACCAAATTGGGCACCCCGTCTTCATCTGAATCAACGAAATCAGATTTAATAATTTGCAAATTATCGAAATCATTAAAAAGAATCTCTTTCACGAAATTCTTTCCTCCTCCCATCCATTGATTAATGATAGACCCATAAACCTGTCTGAAATCAAATTGCATATCCATTTCATACTGATAATTTGTATTCGATGGAATAATCGGATTTTTGCCTCCAACACTTGTATCTAACTTATTTCCAAAAAGTATCATAGGTGATACAGATCCATGATCCGTCCCATTGGTACCATTAGAATGTACTGTGCGACCGAATTCTGAAATACACATACCAAGAACCCTATCTGATTTATTTATTGAATCTAAACTTTTCATGAAAGCAGTGATGGATTCGTCTAATTCTTTCAATAAGTTAGCATGAGTTCCTTTTGTCTTGTCAGCGGAATCAACTTGATTACCATGTGTATCGAACCCCCCTATATCAACTTTATAAATTCGAGTATTTAATCCCCCGGAAATCAATTTGCTAACAATTTTCAATTGATCAGCTAATCCATATCTTGGAAAAGTAAAATCTTTTCCTTTCCCAAATGTTTCTTTTAAAACCTTACCATAAGCATTGGCTTGTTTTGCCATTAACTGTAAGTATTTCAATTTTTCACCTTGGGGAGTAGATGGATAAGTATTATCAAATTCATTGATTATTTCATAAAAATCAGATGGATTAGAAGATACTACACTTGTGAATGATCGGTTACCAGTAAAAAGTAATGAAGAATTCCATCCAATTTCTACTGCTAATGGGTGTGGGAAAAGTTCTGTTGGATATGCATCCGGGAAATTAGGGTGTTTTTCTTCAAGATAACGTGCAGCCCATCCGCTATTGATATATTTTAGTGCATCTGAACCGGAATTCCAAATATCCATCGACCTAAAGTGTGAATAGTTCTGATTGGGATAGCCAACTGATTGTATCACTTTCAATCGATTTTCCGAATGAAGCCCTTGTAGTCCTACAAGCGAAGGATGTAATCCTAAATCAGTGCCCTTTAGATGTAATATTTTATTTTCAGGCAACATTACCGTAGAGCGAATTTTATTTAATTCAGATAACATTGTTAATGGAATAACCGTATTTAATCCATCATTCCCCCCATTTAAAACAATAATAATTAAGATATTTCCTTCTGAAGCAGTAGTAGACAGTAAAGAATTGGCTTGATGAGTTAATGCTTCAAATGGAAAAGAAGAAAACAGCGCTGGCATCGCTGATGCGTGCGCTAATTGATGTATAAACTGTCTTCTTTTCATATTAAAACAAATGGATTTCGCCCATTTGGAAAAGTGAACCTAATAAATTGGTCATTCGATTAGATATCGTTGACCGTGTTTCATCCGTAGGACTGATTAGATGATTTTGATACATCTGTGTATAATATGTTGATGATACTCCTTCAAGAACTTTACTTCTAATTCGAAGTCTTGCCGCAGAGGAAATAGGAACACTCATGAGACGATCTATCGTTTCACTAATTACATCATCAATATTGCTAGGGTTTTTTAATGTGGTAAGAAACTTACTAAAATCGATTTGCATATGCACACCTCCTTTGGTGTCACCATTTCCAATCCATTTACCCCACCTACCTAAACCATTGCCCCAATTTGCTCTTTTGGCTACTGTATCTGAATTAATCCAAAATAAATCATATACAGGTGCTTGGTAATAAGCAGACCAACCCGACACGCTTGGTGGGTCTGTAAAATTTAACCCTATATTACTTAAATCCCACTGTAAAGAACGATATTTATAAAAATCTTTCGTGGGTGAAGAGGTATAGCGTAGAGGAATATCAGATTTCAATTCATAATTGATATAATTAAATTCAAATTCTTTTATAATACCAAACCCAAACTCTAAGGGCGATTTGATCATTGCATTGTAAAAAGAATTGTCAAAAAAATGTGCACTACCAAGTAAAGCTTTTAAAGGAACCATTAATTCAAAATTATTTTTCCTTAGCAAATCAGCCATCGGACTAATGATATTTTTTTCAATAGTATCATTGATCAAGGGATAGCAGAAAAATTGATATAAACGCCGAGACAGATAAAGAGCGCATTCCTCCGTATCAAAAATCATATCAATCGCGTCATCCAATTCTTTCATTCCGTCAGAACCTTGCCGACCTTTAATTACTCGATTTCCGTAAAATGCAGAGAAATGTTTATCGCCTGTATCATGATTCCAAGCATTAAAGATATTCGTAATTGGTCCAAATTTTTCATTTTTGCTTGGAACAAAATATTGCCAGCCAACTAACAAGCGAGCCATTTCAGAAACATCTTCCTCCGTAAATTTAGAATTGACTCCTTTTCCTACTGTAAATAATTCTTGAATCTCTCTAGCATAATTTTCGTCTGGATTAAATTTTTGACTTTGTTGTAGATTTAAATAATCTAACATCATCGGGTCGATGGTAACTTTATAAATTATGGATTTATAGCTTTCAAAAGACGAATCAAAAAGCATTTTGTAATGTTGATACATCATTTTAACACTACCCTTTCCACATGCCAATAAATTATGAAGAAAAAAAACCATACGCCAATGAATGGAAGTGTTTTGTTCTATCATATTTTTAAATAACCATGCATCGTGAGATTGATGTCTAGGCCAAGGTGAACCATTGGGTTCTGGAGCAAAAATATATTCCTTTCCAGGTTCAATGTAATAATGACCTTGCTTTTCAGTTTCTTCTTTACTTATCTCATAATCGTAATCATTGATAGGCACGCTTGGTATTTTATCTTTCTTAAAAATCAAATCCAGAGAATCGCTTAGATTTAATGAACTGATATCCATCAGATGCCTATTTGAATACCCCGTTAAAACACGATTCAATAGATGCTTTTTTTGTGCCACTCCCCAAGTGCCGGTGTAAGGTTCAAGCCCCAAATTAACAACCGTCCTCGAGGCCCTCGATTGTTCAATTTTGCTTAAATCAACGTTTTCTTTGTAGAATTGGGATACTAAATCTACCGAAATAGGGTTTTTCATAGGTGTTAGGTTCAAATAAAATTAATTGTTTATTTTTCGAAAAAAAATTTAATTAATTAAACGGTCAAATTAATGAAACGAGAAGAGTTCTTAAAAAAGTCATGCCCCATAATGGTTTTAAGCATTTTAGCCACAGCAGAAATGATGATAAGTTGTCAAGATTCCATTACAGAAGAACCTATCTCAAAAGAGGAAAGTGAGTATTTAACTCGATTGAAAGATATTGGAACAAAAGGGTATTTACAGGAACAAGCAAATGTATATATCAATATGAAACACGATACCTATTACCCATTATCCACTGTGAACAATTTCGTTAATGATCAAATAAATGGAATTTTAATACTTCGAAAAGATGCATCTACCATTTTGGCATTCGACAATTGCTGCCCACATTTAGGAAGTCGTGACCAATGGTCTTACAAATCGTCCAAATTTACATGTGCCAACCATGGGAATTCCTTCGGAATTAATACGGGACAAATAGCTAATTGTAATTCAAACACAAATTTTGGAAACCTAAAGGCTTATAAAACCACACTTTACAAAGATTTACTTACCATTAATTTTTCTTGAATAAAAATCTACTCAGTTCAAAAAAACATCCATTAGATTGGTCTTACACCTTTAAATTATATTTAAATTAGAATCTATTCTTTTTGTAAATACAACTTTTAAAACGTGTCAGGTAATTGATTATTTATGTTTTTAAAGGGATGTATATTAGGTATAATCAAAGATTTAAATTTCAAATGAATCTAAATTTCCGTCATAATGAAAATTTTATTCCCTGATATTTAAAAAGTGGAATTACAAGGCCTCATTTTTAAATTTTATTATTTCATTTTTCGTATGATTTTATTTGGTTAATATTCCAAAAATCTAAATTATATAAAAATAAAAAGACAACAAATCTCCATATTGTTGGGGACATTAATTCTTCCTTTTAGAGTAACACGACAAAAAGTAGCCTTTTCTATTGATTCAAGCAAAAAAGAAATTGAAGCATGGAATGTAAAATTCGGGGCAATTGTGAAAAACATAGACTCAGTTGGTTTTGCCAATTTATATTCTTTGAATACCGTTCAAATAAATCCCAATGCCCCACAAATTGAAGAAAGAATCAATATTTAAAAAGTGCTTCTGATCAATTTAAACTAATTATCTAAACCAACTTAACCTTGGTGGAAGCACGAGAGTTTAATTCAAATAAAAATGATTTAATTTTAAACTGGCAGTTAATTAGTAGTACTTAGACCAACAAAATGTCTAAATATGTTTCAATTAAATTTCATATTGACTCCTTTAATTATGTTATACGTTATTTGAGATTTAATCTATTTATAATTAAGAAAGCTGAAATATTCGGCTTAACCTCATAAAAATCAACATTATAATAGTATACACCATCCGGTAGAATTGTTGAATTATATTCACCACCCCAATTGTTTTTATAGTCTTTGGTTTCAAATACTACCTCACCCCAACGGTTGAATATGGTTAAGGTATTCTTTGTGCCCAAAATGCCTGGGATGATTAACTTGTCATTTTTGCCATCACCATTAGGCGAGATACCTTGTGGGATGAAAGAAGGAC
>NZ_SDHY01000008.1 GCF_004118285.1 Aquirufa rosea
AAAGATTGGCAGTCATGGAAAAAAAGAATTCAGAAGATTCATTCGAAATTTTAAAATTTAAATACATCATAAGTAAATCTCTACCTATAAAAAACAGAAACTCATCAAAAATAGGAGAAAAATAGGAGAAAAATAGGACTTCTTTCCCTACAAAAAGAGCTTAAATATCCATGAGCTTTACATCAAGTTGGCCAAGCTTGGTGAATCCCGAAAAACCAATAAAGAGTAGGGGGAATTTTTAGTGATTTGAAAAATGGGAAATTTTGTAATACTATTTGTGAAAAAATATAAAAGACTATTTGCTATTTTGGCTGCTGTCAGTATCCCTTTGATTGCAATTGGTTATGAAGCTCCGAATCCATGTGAACCTGATTGGAAATTTTTTGGTTGGAGTTATTCAAATTGTGGTTTAGATGGAGGATCTCAGGGAGTAGGTCATTCACACTTACCTGATCCTAAAAGATGTGTCTATTATTTTGTAGATGTAAAATATTTCTTTGGCTTTAAAATCGAAACTAGGATTAGGACAGTAGAAGGAAATTGCATAGATTGATAATATAACAATAAATGAAAATTCTATTAAACTAACTATTCAGTAGACAATGAAAATCAACATACTTCATTTTGTTATATTATTGTCTTTTACTTTTTCGAGCAATTTAACTGTATTCGCTAATCAAAATCTAGAAAAAAATAAATCAGCCTCCGACTCAACAAAATCAGCTCTTTTGAAAGAGGTCATAATAATTTCTAAAAAAATAAGTGATTTTCAAACTGAAAAACCTTCCCGTAAAAGACATTATTCATTTTTAACAAAATCTCCTCATCAAATAGGAATGATTTTTGATGAAAAAGAAATAATTGGGAAAAAGCTAAACTACATTTCCATTTACTTCGACAAAAAATATACCCCAAATTATATTTTTCAGATTCTGTTATTTGCAATTGGGAAGGACTCTCTTCCGTCCACATTATTAAATAAAGGTGAACTTGTATTCTCTGTCAATCATGAAGGCTGGAATAAATTTACCATTCAGGCCAAAGAAATTTGTATTCCAAAAGATGGTGTAGCGGTTGTAGTCAATTTTTTTAATAAATCTAATGTCTATACGGGAGAAACCGATCGAATAGCAATGGGTAAATATTCCACCAAGAGACGATTCATTTTCCGTCCAACAAGCCAGAATGAATGGATTATTTTTGATTCTTTTCAGGAAGGGCTCATTGGTCCCATGATTCGTATATCTGTAGATGATGAATAAAATAGAAAATTAACCCAAAAACGGATACCTAAAATCCGTTGGGGAAGAAAACACTTCTTTCACCGTACGCGGAGAAACCCAACGCAATAGGTTCAAATAAGATCCTGCCTTATCATTCGTACCAGAAGCTCTAGCCCCTCCAAATGGTTGCTGGCCAACCACCGCTCCCGTACACTTATCATTTAAGTATAAATTACCGGCAGCATTCTCCAATACTTTCGCTGCTTCCGACAAGGCATAAGCATCTTGAGAGAAAATAGCTCCTGTCAGCGCATAGGCTGAAGTTTGATCCACTAATTGCAGGGTTGCTGCCCAATCTTGATCTGGATACACATAAATCGTTAAAACTGGACCAAAAATCTCCTCCTCCATGGTACGGTAATGCGGATTTGTAGTCAATAAAACCGTTGGTTCCACAAAATATCCCCTACTCGCATCAAAGTCTCCACCAGCAATCACTTCTACTTCAGGAGATTTTTTAGCCTCTATTATATAGGATGTAATTTTATCGAATGCTTTTTGATCTATGACCGCATTCACAAAATTGCCGAAATCCTCCGTCCCACCTATTTTAATTTGACCTAGTTCAGATTGCAATTCACTTTTCACTGCAGGCCATAAAGAAGCTGGCACATAAGCTCTGGACGCTGCCGAACATTTTTGGCCCTGATATTCAAAAGCCCCTCTAATTAAACCTGTCACTAATGCCTTGACATCAGCCGATGGATGTGCAATAACAAAATCCTTTCCACCTGTCTCTCCTACTATTCGAGGGTACGACTTATAGTTGGCAATGTTGTTTCCAATATTCTGCCAAATGGTTTGAAATACCTTCGTGGAACCCGTAAAGTGGATTCCCGCGAATTCCCGATGTCCAAAAACCACCTCTCCTGCCTCAGGGCCATCGGCAAAAACCAAATTAATTACCCCTGCTGGCAAACCTGCTTCTTCTAATATCTGCATCAATAAAGCAGCAGAGTAAATCTGCTGAGGGGCGGGCTTCCAAACTACGGTATTCCCCATCATAGCTGGAGCAGCTGGTAAATTACCTGCAATGGCTGTAAAATTGAATGGTGTTAAAGCATAAACAAATCCTTCCAAAGGTCTGTATTCCAAACGATTCCAAACACCAGGAGAAGAAATCGGTTGATCCGCATAAATCTGCGCAGCATAATGCGCATTAAAGCGCAGAAAATCTACCCATTCACAGGCTGAATCAATCTCCGCTTGATAAGCATTTTTGGATTGGCCTAACATCGTTCTGGCATTCAGCTCCATACGATATTTATTAGCCGATAAATCTGCCGCTTTTAAAAAGATCGATACGCGTTCTTGCCAAGTCAATGCCGCCCATGCCGCTTTGGCAGACAAAGCTGCATCGATCGCATCCAATACATCTTTCTTGCCACCTTCATAATAATAACCTAAAATATGTTGGTGATCATGTGGACAGCTCATCGCTACTTTTTTCGAACCCTTCACGGAATTACCTCTAATCCTCATACTAACCTCTACCTGTTTCGCACGTAAAGCTTGAATAGTATCTTGTAATAATTGACGCTCCGAGCTTCCTGGGGCATAGGAATAAATTGGCTCATTGCTTGGCTGGGGTACCTTGAAAAATCCGGTTGACATATCCTGAATTATTTAATGAAGTGTGTATATTTTACAAAAGTAAGCATATTTCTTAAGGTTCAAATGACACATAGGGCCTGAGCTTCATCCATATTGATTCATCCAGCTGCTGTACTTTTTTCAAATCCTCCCAGTTTTGGAATGATCCATGATGTTTTCGATAATTCAACACTAAATTGGCTTGTCGATAAGGCAAATATGGATGCCTAAATTCTTTCCATTCTGCTCTATTAATATACAGTTGGCGAAATATCCCTTTTCCCACCGAAAACTGCTGAATATGTTCATTAACCCAAACTGAATCTAAACCGAAAACTTCTTTCAGTTGGCCAGCCTGATAAAAACCTCCCAATTTTTCCCTGTAAGCTATAATTCTCTTGGCAAATGCAGGGCCAATACCCGGCAAAGCTACCCAAGCAGTGGAATCTGCTTGATTAATATCAATTTGCCAATCTTGTTTTCTTTCTCGTTTGAAGCCAACAGAATGGAAATTGGATGAATAGTTAGCATCATTTCGGTGAAATGAAAAAGACCTGCTTGGGGAATTTCCTTTAACGAACTTCTTCGAGCTTTCCATCTCAACTAAGACCTTAGACCAATAAGTAGGTTGAAAGCTGTCTATTTCATGTTGGCTACTTTGATATTCCATCCATCGAGAAATAATATCTGCCATCAGCAAAAAAATAAATAGGCTTAACATGCCCAGCATTTCAGAGCGTGTCATTCCCAAAATAAATCGTAGATAATAGTGCACTTTATTTTTCCACATGAGATCATCCTTACTCATAGCAAGAATAGTAATTTTTTATAGATACCTCTAGCTAAGCTATTGTTTATTAGAAAATTATCAGTAATTTTGCAGGCTATTTTAGGATTATTGCCCTTGTGGCTAATCCGGAGAGTGGTTCCGAAACAACTTTTCTTTTCGTAGGGAAATGGTCAAGGGACACCACTTCTTTTCATCTACGAGGCGTTCAGCTTGATTAATCTCTTCCAAATGGAGGAGAATTTGTGCCCCTAGGGCCATTATTCACATTAATTAAAACGTATAAAGCCTTGAGTAACATCACTGCCACCGGAAGACACAGCTTTGCGAAAACGCAGAGTGTGATCAATTATCCAGATTTTCTGGATATCCAAATCCAATCCTTCCAAGATTTCTTCCAGCTAGAAACAGCAGCGGAAAATCGTACGGACGAAGGTTTATTTAAAGTATTTGCTGAAAATTTTCCTATCGCGGATTCGCGTGAAAATTTCGTTCTTTCCTTTGTTGACTACTCAGTAGATCCTCCGAAATATTCGGTAGATGAGTGTATTGACCGTGGATTAACGTATTCAGTGCCTTTAAAAGCCAAGTTGCGTTTGATCTGTAATGATACAGACAATGAAGATTTCCAAACCATTGAACAGGAAGTATTCTTAGGAAATATTCCTTACATGACTGAGCGTGGATCTTTTGTGATCAACGGTGCTGAGCGTGTAATCGTTTCCCAATTGCACCGTTCACCAGGTGTGTTCTTTGCACAATCTAAACACACGAATGGTACTAAATTGTATTCGGCTCGTATCATTCCTTTCAAAGGATCTTGGATTGAGTTTGCTACTGACGTAAATAATGTCATGTACGCGTACATTGATCGTAAGAAAAAATTCCCTGTAACTGTATTGCTTCGTGCTATCGGTTACGGTAATGATAAGGACATTTTGGATTTGTTCGGTTTAGCTGAAGAAATCAAAGTAGACAAAAAAGTAATCAAAGGTATCGTAGGGCGTCGTTTAGCCGCTAGGGTTTTAAAAACCTGGCAGGAAGACTTCGTAGATGAAGATACGGGTGAGGTAGTTTCTATCGACCGTAACGAGATCTTAATTGAGCGTGATACGGTTATTACCGAGAATGAAGTAGAGACCATTTTAGAATCGGGTTCATCTACCGTGATTCTTCACAAAGATGATGTAAACGTTTCTGACTACAACATCATTTATAATACTTTACAAAAAGATACTTCCAACTCAGAGAAAGAGGCTGTTGAAGTTATTTATAAGCAATTACGTAACACGGATGCACCTGATGAGCAGACTGCTCGTGACATTATCCAAAACCTATTCTTCTCAGACAAGCGTTATGATTTGGGAGAGGTTGGTCGTTACCGTATCAATAAAAAGTTAGGCCATGACATCCCTATGGATGTGAAGGTATTAACGAAGGAAGATATCATTTCTATCGTGAAGTATTTGATCGGATTGATCAACTCTCGTGCGGTAGTGGATGATATTGACCACTTATCTAACCGTCGTGTACGTACAGTAGGTGAACAATTATATGCTCAGTTTGGTGTAGGTTTAGCGCGTATGGCGCGTACCATCAAAGAGCGTATGAACGTTCGTGATAACGAAGATTTCAAGCCAGTTGATTTGATCAATGCGCGTACCTTATCTTCAGTAATCAACTCCTTCTTTGGAACCAATCAGCTTTCTCAGTTCATGGATCAAACAAATCCATTAGCAGAGATTACACACAAAAGACGTATGTCTGCCCTAGGGCCAGGTGGTCTTTCTCGCGAAAGAGCTGGTTTCGAGGTACGTGACGTTCACTATACGCACTACGGGCGTTTGTGTACGATTGAAACTCCTGAGGGACCAAACATCGGTTTGATTTCTTCCCTTTGTGTGCATGCCAAAGTAAACTCGATGGGATTCATCGAAACGCCTTACCGAGTAATCGAAGGAGGTAAAGTAGACGTAAGCAGTAATGTTCAATATTTGACGGCTGAAGAGGAAGATGGAAAGAACATTGTTCAAGCCAACGCTCCAATAGATACTAAATCTGGTCAATTCTTATCTGACCGTGTAAAGGCTCGTTTTGAAGGTGACTTCCCATTGGTTAATCCATCAGAAGCACAATACATGGACGTTGCTCCTAACCAAATCGTTTCGGTAGCGGCTTCTATGATTCCTTTCTTGGAGCATGATGATGCTAACCGTGCCTTGATGGGATCTAACATGCAGCGTCAAGCGGTACCATTATTAAGACCAGAAGCACCAATCGTAGGAACTGGTCTAGAGCACCGTGTAGCGATTGACTCCAGAACTTTAGTAGTAGCTGAAGGGGATGGTGTGATTGAGTATGTAGATGCCTTGAAGATTGTAGTAAACTATGATCAAACAGAAGACGAGAAACTAATTAGCTTCGATGGTTCTTCTAAGACTTACAAATTGATTAAGTTCCGTAGAACTAACCAAGATACCACGATTAACTTGAAGCCTATCGTATTCAAAGGTGATCGTGTAACTAAAGGTCAGGCACTATGTGAAGGATATGCGACTCAAGGTGGCGAATTAGCCCTAGGACGTAACATGAAAGTGGCCTTCATGCCATGGCAAGGTTACAACTTTGAGGATGCGATTGTAATCTCGGAGAAAGTAGTTCGTGATGATATTTTCACCTCTATCCACATTGAAGAATTCGAATTAGAAGTACGTGATACAAAACGTGGAGAAGAGGAATTGACTTCTGAAATCCCGAACGTATCTGAAGAGACTGTTCGTAATTTGGATGAAAACGGGGTAGTACGTGTAGGATCTGAAGTAAAAGAAGGAGATATCTTAATTGGTAAAATCACTCCTAAAGGTGAGTCAGACCCAACTCCAGAAGAGAAATTATTACGTGCCATCTTTGGTGATAAAGCAGGTGATGTGAAGGATGCCTCTAAGAAAGCGCCACCATCATTAAAAGGTGTAGTAATCGATACCAAATTATTCTCTCGTCCTAAAAAGGACAAAGAAGAGCGTGAGAAGTCGAAAGCGGAGTTGAAAAAGTTAATGAAGCAATACAGCAAAGACTTGTTGGATATTCGTCGAATCATGATTGACAAGACAGTTGCTTTACTTAACGGCAAAACTTCTAACGGCATCAAGCATAAGTTTGGAACGGTAATCGTGGAAAAAGGCGTGAAATTCAATGCTAAAAACATTGAAGAGCTATTGTTCCCAGAGAAAAATTTGTACCGTGATGAAAGTACTTATTCGGTACCAGAAGAAGCGAATTTACTTTCTGATTTAATTGTAGAGGAAGCTACTGCGGATGCAGATTTAAATGCTCGCTTCATGCAATTGATCAAAAACTACAATATTCGTCGTAACGAAATCGCAGGTCGTTTCAAGCGTGAGCGCTTTGTGCTTGAAGTTGGTGATGAATTACCAGCAGGTATCGTGAAATTAGCCAAAGTATATGTTGCTAAGAAGCGTAAGTTGAAAGTAGGTGATAAAATGGCGGGTCGTCACGGTAACAAAGGGGTTGTAGCCCGTATTGTACGTGAAGAAGATATGCCATTCTTGGAAGATGGAACACCAGTAGATATCGTATTGAATCCACTAGGGGTACCTTCTCGTATGAACTTAGGTCAGATTTACGAAACTGTATTAGGATGGGCTGGACAAAAATTAGGTAAGCGTTATGCTACTCCGATTTTCGACGGTGGAACTGAGGCGGAAGTAGCTGCTGAGTTAGCTCTAGCTGGTTTACCAGATTGGGGTCGTACGTATTTATACAATGGTTTAACGGGTGATAAATTTGATCAACCAGTAACAGTAGGTATTATCTACATGCTGAAATTGGGCCACTTAGTGGATGATAAGATGCACGCTCGTTCGATTGGACCATACTCTTTGATAACTCAACAGCCATTGGGAGGTAAAGCTCAATTTGGAGGTCAGCGTTTCGGAGAGATGGAGGTATGGGCATTAGAAGCCTTCGGTGCAGCCAATATCTTGCAAGAGATCTTGACGGTTAAATCCGATGACGTTATTGGCCGTGCTAAAGCATACGAAGCCATCGTAAAAGGTGAAAATATGCCAAAACCAAACATTCCAGAATCATTCAATGTATTGATTCATGAATTACGTGGTTTAGCATTAGAAATCACCCTAGAGTAAACATACATAGGGCTGGCAACGGCCCTTTATTAACATCATTTTCCAAAAAAATTAAACGAAAATGTCATTTAAAAAGACTAGAAAGCTGAACAGCGACTTCCAAAAGGTGACCATTTCATTGGCCTCACCTGAGTCGATCTTAGAAGGTTCAAATGGTGAAGTAACCCAACCGGAAACCATTAACTATAGAACATACAAACCAGAGATGGGAGGTTTATTCTGTGAGAGAATCTTTGGACCAACCAAAGATTGGGAATGTCACTGTGGAAAATATAAGCGTATTCGTTACAAAGGCATCATTTGCGACCGCTGTGGTGTAGAAGTAACCGAGAAAAAAGTACGTCGTGAGCGTATGGGCCACATAGAATTGGTGGTTCCTGTTGCGCATATTTGGTACTTCCGTAGCTTACCCAATAAAATTGGTTACATGCTCGGATTATCTACCAAGAAATTAGACCAAGTAATTTACTACGAGCGATATGTGGTAGTACAACCTGGTATGTATGCGGAAGAAGGGAAAATAGGTTCACAATACCTAGATTTCTTAACGGAAGACGAGTACTTGGATATCTTGGATAAATTACCTCGTGAGAACCAACATTTGCCGGATGAAGATCCTCAGAAATTCATCGCTAAGATGGGTGCTGATGCATTAAACATGTTGTTGTCTCGTATCAACCTTGACGAATTATCCGCCGACTTACGTCACTCAGCAGATACCGAATCTTCGCAACAACGTAAAGCAGAAGCTTTAAAGCGTTTGAAGGTAGTTGAAGCTTTCCGTGAATCCGTAGGTCGAATTGATAACCGTCCAGAGTGGATGATTATCAAAATGGTACCAGTAATTCCACCGGAATTGCGTCCATTAGTGCCATTGGATGGAGGTCGTTTCGCAACATCTGACTTGAACGATTTGTATCGTCGTGTGATTATCCGTAATAACCGTTTGAAGCGTTTGATCGAAATCAAAGCTCCAGAGGTTATTTTACGTAATGAGAAACGTATGTTACAAGAGGCTGTTGACTCATTGTTCGACAACTCTCGCAAGGTAAATGCGGTTCGTTCTGAGGGTAACCGTGCCTTGAAATCTCTTTCTGATATGTTGAAAGGAAAGCAAGGACGTTTCCGTCAAAACTTATTAGGAAAGCGTGTTGACTACTCAGGTCGTTCGGTAATTGTGGTTGGACCAGAATTAAAAATGCATGAGTGTGGTCTTCCAAAAGACATGGCTGCTGAGCTTTTCAAACCGTTTGTTATTCGTAAGTTGATTGAGCGCGGAATAGTAAAAACCGTTAAATCGGCGAAGAAAATCGTTGATCGTAAAGATCCGGTAGTTTGGGATATTTTGGAAAATGTCATGAAAGGACACCCGGTATTATTAAACCGTGCTCCTACGTTGCACCGTTTGGGTATCCAAGCATTCCAACCTAAGTTAATCGAGGGAAAAGCGATCCAATTGCACCCATTAACTTGTACGGCATTTAACGCTGACTTTGACGGTGACCAGATGGCAGTTCACGTTCCTCTAGGACATGAAGCCATTTTGGAAGCCTCTTTATTAATGTTAGCTTCTCATAATATCCTTAACCCTGCCAACGGAGCACCTATTACGGTACCTTCACAAGACATGGTTCTTGGTTTATATTATGTAACCAAAGGAAGAAAATCAACTGAAACACATAAAGTAGCTGGTGAAGGCCGTCGCTTCTATGGTTTTGAAGAAGTTGTGATTGCTTTGAACGAAAAGAAATTATCTAAGCATGCGAACATCGTGGTAAAAGCGAATGTACGTAAGGAAGATGGTTCTTTAGTAAGCGAAATGGTTGAGACTGTTGCAGGTCGTGTTTTATTCAACCTTTGCGTACCAGAGCAAGTAGGTTATATCAATGAGTTATTGACTAAAAAGAAATTGCAGCAAATCATTTCTCAAGTTCACAAGATTTGTGGAATGGCTCGTACAGCGCAATTCTTAGATGATATCAAAGATTTAGGATTCCAACAAGCCTTCCACGGCGGATTGTCGATGGGTATTGGCGACGTTCAAATTCCAGAAGAGAAAGCTTCTTTAGTGAAGAAAGCTCAGGAAGATGTACAAGCAGTTTGGGACAACTATTTGATGGGTTTAATCACAGATAATGAGCGTTATAACGCAGTTATTGACATCTGGACTAAAGTAAACTCTAAGATTACAGAGACCTTGATGAAGCAGATGGAAGAGGATAACCAAGGATTCAATGCCATCTATATGATGATGCACTCTGGAGCCCGTGGTTCTCGTGAGCAAATCCGTCAGTTGGGTGGTATGCGTGGTTTGATGGCTAAGCCACAGAAGAACTTACAAGGTTCGGTAGGTGAAATCATCGAAAACCCAATTTTATCTAACTTTAAAGAAGGCCTAGACGTATTAGAGTACTTTATTTCTACACACGGTGCTCGTAAAGGTTTGGCAGATACAGCCTTGAAAACAGCCGATGCGGGTTACTTGACTCGTCGTTTACATGACGTAGCACAAGACGTGATTGTAAATGAAGAAGATTGCGGTACTTTACGTGGTATTCAAGTATTTCCATTGAAAGACAATGAGGAAATCATTGAGCCATTGTCAGAGCGTATCTTAGGTCGAGTATCTGTACATGATGTTTATGATCCGATTACCAATGAGTTAATTGTTGCTTCAGGTGATGAAATCACTGAATTAGCTGCCAATAAAATTGATGATACTGCCATTGAATCGGTTGAGATTCGTTCCGTATTAACTTGCGAAACTAGAAATGGAGTATGTGCTAAGTGTTATGGCCGTAACCTTGCTACTGGTCAAATGGTAGGACAAGGAGAAGCCGTTGGTGTTATTGCTTCTCAGTCGATTGGTGAGCCAGGTACTCAGTTAACTTTACGTACTTTCCACGTCGGTGGTACAGCTCAAAACGTTTCCTTAGATGCTAGTGTAAAAGCGAAGTTTGATGGGGTAATTAATTTTGAAGAAATTCGTACGGTAAGTTCTACAGATGCTGAAGGTAATCCAGTAGAGATCGTTATGGGTCGTTCGGGTGAGGTTCAAATCATCAACCCAGCCAACAAGCAGTTGTTGATTTCAAGTAACATCCCTTACGGTTCTGTGATCCGTGTGAAAGAAGGCCAGACCATTAAAAAAGGCGAGGAAATCTGTGCTTGGGATCCTTACAATGCCGTGATTTTATCTGAAGCAGAAGGTAAAGTAGTATTTGAATCCATTGAAGAAAATAATACTTACAAAGAAGAAGCGGATGAGCAAACAGGCTTACGTGAGAAGGTGATTATCGAATCAAAAGATAAGACTAAGAACCCATCAGTGATTGTTGTAGCTAAAGGCAAAGAAGATTTAGTTTATAACGTTCCAGTGGGTGCTCGTTTGGCCGTAGATGAGGGAGATAAGATCAAAGCTGGTCAGATTATCGCGAAGATTCCACGTGCTGCGGGTAAGACTCGTGACATTACGGGAGGTCTTCCACGTGTAACAGAGTTATTTGAAGCACGTAATCCATCGAACCCAGCAGTTGTTTCGGAGATTGATGGAGTAATTTCTTATGGTATCATCAAGCGTGGTAACCGTGAGATTATTGTAACTCCGAAAGAGGGAGCTGAGCGCAAGTACTTAGTACCATTGACTAAATTTATTTTAGTACAAAACAATGACTTCGTGCGTGCTGGTACGCCACTTTCTGATGGAGCTATTACGCCATCTGATATATTAGCTATCAAAGGACCTACCGCGGTACAAGAATACTTAGTGAACGAAATCCAAGATGTATACCGCTTACAAGGGGTAAAAATCAACGATAAGCACATTGAGTGTATCGTACGTCAAATGATGCAAAAAGTAGAGATCTTGGATCCAGGTGATACACAATTCTTACAAGGTCAAAACGTAGATCGTTTTGCTTTCCGTGAAGAGAATGATCAGATCATGGATAAGAAGGTGATTACGGATGCAGGTGATTCTGACAAGTATAAGCCAGGTATGATTATCTCTGCACGTGCTTTACGTGATGAAAACTCATCCTTGAAGCGTAGAGATATGAAATTGATGAAAGTACGTGATGCACATGCAGCGGTATCTTCTGCAAACTTGCAGGGTATTACTCAGGCATCCTTGGGTACTGAATCATTCATCTCGGCGGCATCCTTCCAAGAAACAACCAAGGTATTGTCAGAAGCGTCAATTCGCGCTAAGCAAGATACCTTAGATGGCTTGAAAGAGAATGTAATCGTAGGTCACTTGATTCCAGCAGGAACAGGAGTCCGTAAGTACAAGAATTATATCGTGACTCCAGTAGATGAGTTAAAACAATTAGAGGCCAAAGCAGCCGCTTCCGAATCGGAAGTTTCTGTTAAAGTTTCAGTTGAAAACTAGTCTTCAATTAGCTTAATATTAGATCCCCTTCAGGAAACTGGAGGGGATTTTTTTGGGATCTGAATTGATTATTGCAAATATATTTCCGTTCAAAATCTATCAATAAAAATTTACTACATTCGCCTCTAATTCAATGTAAACCATCACATTAGTACTCCCCCCAAGCCCCAAAGGCCTATCCATCCATAGATATATCCTACACAAAATTATCGCGGCCGTAGCCCAACGTGATTCTTGAAATATTAAAGGGTAACGGTCTGTTGCCTCCCAAATAATACCCATTTAATACAAACTTAGAATAGCCAAAGCAAGCAACATAAAGGGTATCTAATATAAAATAAGCAAAGAGGACCCAATCTAAAGTTCTGATAAAATCCCCCGTGGGTATGATGAATGAAGTCTATGCTCGGGAAAAATGTAGTACCAAGTAGCCCAACAAAAGGATAGTAAATTTTTTATATCTCTTTTAGATTCATTTTCATAATTCTGGAGGAATAGAAGAAAGCGGTTCGCCGAATCTCTTTCGCTGATACAACTTAGCCTTGTTTGACTTTTTATCAATAATCAAGTATCCAGAGTGATGCAATATCGGATTCCTTACATCCACTCCTTGAAATCTTTTATTGATTTTCAATTTGGGAATCGGACTAGGTACAAGCAACTTTCTGACAGGCGATGTATAAGAAAAATACAAAAATATGGCTAAACTGACCATAATGGTGTCCAAACTAATAGAGGATAGCTTATTCATTTTTTAGTATTGGAATATGCATGAACTTTACTTTGAAGAAATTCCTTTTTGATTTCCTTATACTTAAAGGCGATCAAAATAGCCATACAAACGAATGCTAAGAATAGCACTTTACCGACGAAATTTTTCATATAAATAGTGGTTAGATGACAGGATTGGTCGCTCCTTTTCGCGGGTAAAAAATGGGAAGCTGTGGCAAAAATGAACAAATAGATTTTTTTATGTCTTGCGAAAACGCAATAAATTAACTTCAGAGTTATGCTAGCCTGATTGAACGTGCGCATTCATTCCTCATTATTAATTATTCCACTTGCCATTTCCCGCATAATCCAACAATAAACACCTATTATTCCCCAGAATTCTTTAAATTTATTATCCTATTTTTTTACTATGAAAAATCCCAATCCAGAAGAAAACCAGTTAAACATTGAATTGCCAGAAGAGATTGCAGAAGGTGCTTATGTTAACCTCGCGCTAATAGCCCATTCTCCCTCTGAATTCGTCATGGACTTTATTCGAATTTTGCCCGGTATTCCTAAAGGAAAGGTCAAGTCGCGCATCGTCATGACTCCTGACCACGCTCAACGATTATTGATGGCTCTTCAGGAAAACATTCAGCGTTATGAAGAGGCTTTTGGGCCCATTGCCAAAGATATAGATAACCCCGGTTTTCAATTTCCGATGAACTATAATGGCCCCATAGGCGAAGCGTAAACGTTTGCATTTTCATCTGATTAAAATAGGTCCAAAAATTTATTAATTCATTGGGTAAATACCCTTACTTTTCTTCTTTAGAAAGGTATATTAACCTTTTTCATTACAATGGCCATGCCCATTCTCAACCAAAAACTTATCCAAGAAGCTGCTATTAAAAGCCTGCTTCCACTACAATATCCAAGTCCGGAAGTATTTAACTATCCTGAAAAAATACTTCAATTTGGAACTGGTGTCCTTCTAAGAGGCCTATGTGATTACTTTGTGGATAAGGCCAACCGACTAGGTAAATTTAAAGGCCGAATAGTCTTAGTAAAATCCACTTCTAAGGGCGGAGCTGATGCTTTTGAAGCTCAAGATGGCTTATATACCCATTGTATCAAAGGGATAGACGAAGGAAAGGAGGTAGAAGAATACATTGTTAATTCCTCCATTTCAAGAACTTTAACCGCTTCCAAAGAATGGGATTCGATCTTAGCCTGCGCTACCAATCCCGACATGCAAATTATCATTTCCAATACGACGGAAGTTGGTATACAATATGTAGCAAACGATGCTATTTCAAGTGCTTGTCCTAGCTCCTTCCCTGCTAAATTAGTTGCCTTTTTGCATGCCCGTTGGCAGCATTTCGGAGGTTCTAAAGAATCTGGCATGGTAGTGATACCGACGGAGTTAATCATCAACAATGGGGATGTATTGAAAGACATCGTATTAAAATTAGCCCATGACCATCAGTTATCGGCCGACTTCATTCAATGGGTACAATCTGCCAACCATTTCTGTAATTCCTTGGTTGACCGTATCGTTCCAGGGGCTCCTGATGCCGCTACCAGCGCAGCTATTTGCGAGCAATTAGGCTATCAAGATTCCTTAGTCATCATCTCCGAGGTATATCGCTTATGGGCCATTCAAGGAGGAACTGAGGTGAAAAAAATCTTAGGATTTGCCTCGGCAGATACCGGAGTAGTTATTGCTGAAGATATTGAAATATACCGTGAACTAAAATTACGCTTGTTGAACGGAACACATACCCTCATGTGTGGTATGTCTTACCTGTTAGGTTTCCGTTTAGTGAAAGATGTGATGAGCAATTCCTATTTAAGCAAATTGGTGATGAACCTGATGCTGACCGAATTAGCCCACTCCATCCCCTTTAAAATGGACTTTAAAATTGCCGATCGATTTGGGCGCTCGGTTTTAGATCGGTTTAAAAATCCATTCATTAATCATAAGCTGATTGACATTACGGTGCAATACACTACCAAGATGAGGATGCGTAATATTCCCTTGTTGGTCAATTATTACCGGATTTTTGGCAAAGCACCCGAGCTTTTTGCAATGGGTTTCGCCGCATATTTACAGTTCATGCATGCCGTGAAAGTAGAAGATGGCAAATACTTTGGAGAATGTAATGGAGAGTTTTATCCTATTCAATGTGACTTTGCTTCCTATTTTTATGAAGCTTGGAAAGATTTAAACTTAACTAAAATATTGGCAGACGAAAAACTTTGGGGACATGATTTAAGTGCTTTACCAGGCTTTGAAGATGCGGTGAAGAAATATTTATAAAGAAATGAAGAATGAAAAATGTAGAATTAAGAATTAGAATAAGTGGGATAAGGGCATTCACTTGGATTTCTAGAGCAATGCTTCCTAAATAGCAAAGCCCCCCAAAACGCTACTTTCTTCATTCTACATCAATTAAAACAAGATGAAAGCTTTTTTAAACGAAGATTTTTTATTGCAGTCGGGCACCGCTCAGGCTTTATATCATCAATATGCGGCTTCCATGCCCATCATTGACTACCATAACCACTTGGTACCAAAACAGATTGCTGAGGACAAACAGTTTGAGAATATCACGCAAATCTGGCTATATGGTGACCATTATAAATGGCGAGCTATGCGAGCTCATGGTGTCGATGAAAAATACATCACGGGTAATGCTTCCGATGAGGAGAAGTTCATGAAATGGGCAGAAACAGTTCCATATACCATGCGTAACCCACTGTACCATTGGACTCACCTAGAATTGCAACGGTATTTTGGTGTAACTGAATTGCTCAATGCAGAATCTGGCAAACGAATTTACGACCATTGCTCTGCCTTGTTAAAAACCAAAGAATACTCCGTTCGTAACTTGTTGAGAAAAATGAATGTCCGCGTTCTTTGTACAACAGATGACCCGATTGATAATTTAGCGTATCATCAAGCCATTGCGGCCAGCGGATTTGAAATCAAAGTTTTACCTACTTTCAGACCAGATAAGGCCATGGCGGTAGACGATGAGTTGAGTTTTATCGAATATGTCAATGCTCTTAGTGATGTGAATGGTAAAACCATCCAAAACTTACAAGACTTCAAAGATGCCATCAAAGATCGGCACGATTTCTTCCACTCGGTGGGTTGCCGTCTAAGTGATCATGGATTAGAACATATATATGCCGAAGATTATACTGAAGAAGAAATTGCTCATATTTTCTCTCGATTACTGAGTGGAAAAATGGTCAATAAAAACGAAAAATGGCAATTTAAATCTGCTATGCTGGTCTATTTTGCGCATTTGGATCATTCTAAAGGTTGGACTCAGCAATTCCATTTGGGAGCCTTGAGAAACAATAACAACCGACTTTTAAGCAGTTTGGGACCCGATACTGGTTTTGATTCCATTGGCGACTTTGAACAGGCTAAATCCCTATCCAAATTTTTAAATACCTTGGATAGTACGAACCAACTTGCCAAAACGATTCTATACAATTTGAATCCTAGAGACAATGAATTGTTCGCGACTATGACGGGTAATTTTCAAGATGGGACCATCGTAGGTAAAATTCAGTTCGGATCTGGCTGGTGGTTTTTAGACCAAAAAGACGGCATGGAAAAACAAATCAATGCCTTGTCAAACATGGGGGTTTTAAGTCATTTTGTAGGTATGTTGACCGATTCCCGCAGCTTTTTGTCCTTCCCTAGGCATGAGTATTTTAGAAGAATACTTTGTAATTTGATTGGCCAAGATGTGGAAAATGGCGAATTACCTGCCGACATGCCATGGTTAGGAAAGCTGGTTCAGGACATTTCCTATAAGAACGCATCCCAATTTTTTAATTTTGAATAAGGCATGAAAAAAGTAGTTACATTTGGAGAAATTATGGGGCGACTTAGCCCTCCAGGATACGGGAGAATTATTCAAGCCCAATCACTCAATTTAACTTTTGGTGGTGGTGAGGCGAACGTATCTGCAGCATTAGCCCATCTGGGAATTCCTGCTGCACATGTCACTAAATTTCCAGATCATGAAATGGGTCATGCTGCTACTTCCTATTTTAGAAAAGTGGGCGTCGATATGCAGTATGTTCAATATGGTGGTAATCGTCTAGGCTTATATTTTACGGAATTTGGAGCAGCCATGCGTCCAAGTAAAGTCGTGTATGATCGAGCCGATTCTTCATTTGCACATTTAGACCCGAAGGAATTTAATTGGAAAGAAATCTTAAAAGATGCCCAATGGTTCCATTGGACTGGCATTAGTCCAGCCATTTCTGAATCAGCCGCTCAGGCTTGCCGTGAGGCCATTAAAGTCGCAAACGATTTGGGTATTACTGTTTCTGCCGACGTGAATTACCGGAAAAACTTATGGCAATACGGAAAATCTGTTCAAGAGGTTATGCCAGATTTAATTGCCGGTTGTGATATCATTGTTTGTGGCAAGGGAGATGCAGAAGACATATTGAATATAGTTCCGGATGGCAGTGTTAAAAGTGGATGGGAGTCCATATGCCGTCAAATCATGGCTAGATTTCCTCGCATTAAAAAAATCATTAATACCAAAAGAGGGCAAATTTCTGCCTCACAAAATACCTTATCGGCAGCTTCGTACAATGGAAAACAAGTATTAAAATCCGAAACGGTAGAAATTACTCAAATCGTGGATAGAATTGGAGGCGGAGATGCTTTTATGGCAGGCTACATCTACGGAAATTTAATTTTGAAAGATGAGGCAAAGTCCTTGTCCTTTGCGGTAGCCGCTTCTGCATTAAAACATACCATTGAAGGTGATATCAATTTAGCCACCCTTGAAGAAATAGAAACCGTCATGAAGGGAGACCTGTCAGGACGATTAAAACGATAATTATGGCCAGAAATTCTTCCGAAGTTGTATATCAACGTATCCAAGAAACCCCGATAGTTCCCCTATTTTTCAATGCTGACCTTTCCGTTGCAACTAGCGTTTTAAAAGCTTGCTATGATGGAGGTATACGTGTTTTTGAATTTACCAATCGCGGGAAAGAAGCTCCATTTATATTTGCCAAAGCCATGGAATACGTAGAGAAGGAATGTCCTGATTTGGTATTAGGTATTGGAACTATTTATGATGCCAAACAAGCTCATGAATTCATTCAAATGGGGGCAGACTTTATGTTGCAGCCTTTTACCACCGAAGCTGTCGGTGAAGTTTGTGGGAAATATGATATTCCTTGGATGCCCGGTGCAATGACCTTAACAGAGATCCGTCAAGCGGAAATTTGGGGAGCTAAAATCGTTAAGATTTTTCCAGGAAATGTGGTGGGGCCAGCATTCGTCAAGGCACTGAAAGGTCCTATGCCGAATACCCAAATTATGGTTACTGGAGGTGTAGAACCGAATAAAGAAAGTTTAAGTACCTGGTTTAAGGCGGGTGCGGCGGCAGTAGGTATGGGATCACAATTATTCCCTGCCGACTTAATTGCAAAAAAAGATTATGTGGCTATTGAACAAATGATTGCTCAATTAATAAAAACTTACCGAGAACTGTAACCCAAACAAAACCGCATTATGAAGGAAATTGGAAAATACCGTTGGAAAATTTGCGCACTGCTCTTTTTCGCAACCACCATTAATTACCTAGACAGGCAAGTGATAGGCCTACTAAAACCTGTTTTAGAAGATGAATTCAACTGGTCCGAAACAGATTATTCCAATATTGTAATCACTTTCCAAGCCGCCTATGCCATAAGTTTACTGGGTTTTGGTGGCATCATTGACCGCATAGGAACTAAATTAGGTTATTCCATATCCATCGTGGTTTGGAGTATTGCTGCCATGTTGCATGCAATGGCTACAGGAACCATGAGTTTTGCCTTCATGCGGGGATTATTAGGTTTGGGAGAAGCGGGGAATTTTCCGGCAGCCATTAAAACAGTAGCTGAATGGTTCCCTAAAAATGAAAGAGCCTTGGCTACCGGAATTTTTAATTCAGGAGCTAATATTGGTGCGGTGGCCGCTCCTATCTTAGTACCTTGGATTTTAGGTGTTTATGGATGGGAAATGGCATTTGTTGCCACAGGAGCCATCGGTTTTATTTGGCTAATTTTCTGGTGGCTTTATTATGAAGTACCTTCTAAACACAAAGAATTGTCCCAAGCCGAGTTTGATTATATTCATGCCGATAAGGAGGAAAAAGATGAGAATCAAGATCCAGTAAAATGGGCTAAATTATTTGGCTTTCGTCAAACTTGGGCATTTGTTTTTGGTAAAATGTTAACAGATCCTATCTGGTGGTTTTTCTTATTCTGGTTACCATCCTATTTCTCTGAGCGTTTCCAGCTAGACCTTAAAAAACCAAGTTTGGAATTGATCATCGTTTATACAGCTACTACCGTGGGGAGTATTGGAGGAGGATGGTTATCAGGTAAGCTTATCAATTTAGGTTGGCCTTCTTTTCGTGCTAGAAAAATAACCATGTTAAGTTTTGCCCTTGCGGTAGTTCCTATCATGCTAGCCCGATATTGCGATAATATTTGGCAAGCGGTGGCATTAATTTCCCTCGCTGCCGCTTCGCATCAAGCTTGGAGTGCCAACATTTACTCCATTGCGACAGACATGTTCCCTAAAAAAGCTGTTAGCTCCGTGATTGGAATCGGGGGTATGGCTGGCTCTGTAGGTGGAATTTTCTTCCCCATGATTGTGGGAGCCTTATTAGATAAGTACAAACTTTTAGGGAATATCAATGATGGCTATAATATCATCTTCCTATTATGTGGAAGTGCTTATGTGCTGGCATGGTTAATTATCTATACCCTAGCCCCCAAATTGGAAACGGCCAAAATCGATTAGATTGATTTCTACTATTTGCAAGCGTGTTAACTCAGTTAGCACGCTTTTTTTATATCCATTTTTGAAGTAAATCAACCAACTCCTCCGCTATCTGCGATTTAGATTTTAAGGACAACAAATGACGCTCTCCTTTGGCAGAATAGACCTGTACCTGATTGGTAGATGTTCCGAAACCAGCTCCAGGAACTTTCAAGGAATTTAAAACAATCGCGTCTAAGTGTTTATTTTGAAGTTTTTCCAAGGCATGGGCCTCCTCATTTTCTGTCTCTAAAGCAAAACCTACTACATACTGATTGGATTTTTTTTGTTTTCCCAAACTAGCCAAAATATCATTCGTCTTCTCCAAATGAATTACCCATTCCTCCTCCTTCTTTTTAATTTTTTCAGGAGCGATTTGCCAAGGTCTATAATCAGCAACAGCTGCCGCCATAATGGTCAGATCCGCATCCAAAAATTCTTGATGACAAGCTTGTTCCATTTCATACGCCGATAGAACTGGTATACATTTTATCCCAGAAAACTTCGGTTTCAATGCCGTCGGCCCTAAAACTAGGCTCACATCAGCCCCTAGCATATAACATGCTTCAGCTAAGGAAATACCCATTTTACCAGAAGAATAATTGGAAATATAGCGAACGGGATCAATGGCTTCTTGGGTTGGACCAGCACTTATCAGGACTTTTTTCCCTTGCCAACCCTTGTCCCTACCAACTAGCTCCGTTAGCTTCATTAATATTTCCTCCGGTTCAGCCATACGTCCTTCGCCTTCCAAACCACTAGCCAAAAAACCAGAATTCACTGAAATGACATGATTTCCATAAGCTTGCAAACTGCGTAAATTCTGCTGCGTAGATGGATGTTTATACATATCCTCGTCCATGGCAGGGGCTATCAACACAGGACAGCGAGCAGACAAATAGGTGGCTATAACCATGTTATCACATTGGCCATTAACCATTTTACTCAAAGTATTACAAGTTGCTGGCGCAATGACAAAGGCATCTGCCCAAAGACCTAATTCCACATGGTTATTCCAAGTATTGTTTTCATGAAAATCAATCCAAACAGGATGATTGGAAAAGGTGGAGAGTACTAAAGGAGAAACAAAGTCTTTGGCTGCATTGGTCATAACGACACGGACTTCAGCCCCATTTTTTTTAAGTAATCGAACCAAAAGTATGGCCTTATAGGCAGCAATACTAGCACTAATTCCGACAATGATTTTTTTACCCTGTAACATAGCATTGGAAAAGGTCGGCAAGTAACGAAATTTGCACAAAATAAGGTAATTTTAGGCCTAAATTCGACCATGAAGATATTTGAAACAAAACAGGCATTGCAAGATTTCATCGATGAACATCGGTCGAAAAATGACCTTATTGGATTTGTGCCAACCATGGGTGCTTTGCATGAAGGTCATTTATCACTCATAGAGAAGTCTAAGGAACAAAGTGCCGTTACAGTTTGTAGTATATTCATCAATCCCACCCAATTCAATGACCCCAAGGATTTTGAAAAGTATCCGAAAACAATCAAAGAGGACTTACAAAAACTAGAATTAGCTGGCTGTGAGGCCGTCTTTCTTCCACCCGTTTCAGAAATGTATCCTGAAGGAATGCATCAATTACCACATTATCCCTTGGGTAGATTGGAGGAGCTTTGGGAGGGGGCACATCGTCCAGGACATTTTCAAGGTGTCTGTGTGATTGTGCATCGTCTGTTGGAAGCTGTTCGACCAGATTTGCTATTTATGGGAAGTAAAGATTTTCAGCAGGTAGCGGTCATTCGACAATTATTAGCTCAATATTCATTTAAACCAACCATAGAATTAATCTCATGTGAAACCGTTCGTGAGACGAGTGGTTTAGCGATGAGTAGTAGAAATGTTCGACTTAGCCCTGAACAAAAGATCCAAGCCTTGGCTATTTATCATGGTTTTGATAAGATTCAAAAAGCCATACAAGAACAAATAACTTGCAGTACAAAAGAATTAGAGCGACAATTTGCTCAACAATTATTGGATGCGGGCTTTGAATCCGTGGATTACATTGCCTTTGCGGACCCTGAAAGCCTAGAACCTATCTCTGATCTCTCTCAAACCTTTGTTGTATTAGTTGCGGCCTTTATAGGAGGCGTTAGATTAATCGACAATCAACTATTTTATCATGAGCTACCTAAAGGAGTTTAAAAAAATCACGACTCAAAGTTTACAAATCATGAAAAAGCAAGGGGAAAAAATCTCCATGCTAACCTGCTACGATTATTCCATGGCTAGGCTTTTAGATCAAGCCGGGGTTGATGTTCTTTTGGTGGGAGATAGTGCCAGCAATGTCATGGCAGGTCATGAAACCACCCTTCCAATAACACTGGACCAAATGATATACCATGCCCAATGTGTGGTTAGAGGAACGGATAGAGCTTTGGTGTTGGTAGACTTACCTTTCGGTTCCTATCAGTCAAACAGTGAAATAGCCCTATCCTCGGCCATTCGTATCATGAAAGAAACAGGGGCTCATGCCATTAAATTGGAAGGTGGACATGAAGTAATAGATAGTATAAAGAAAATTGTTAGGGCCGGGATACCGGTGATGGGGCACTTGGGTTTAACTCCTCAAAGTATCTACCAATTTGGCTCTTATGGTGTTAGAGCAAAAGAAGAGACTGAAGCCAATTTGCTATTAGATGAAGCAAAAATGTTGGAGGAAGCGGGTTGTTTTGGAATAGTATTGGAAAAAATACCTGCGGAATTAGCCAAAAGAGTAAGCCAAAGCCTACATATCCCTAGCATTGGAATAGGTGCTGGCAAAGATTGCGATGGGCAAGTTTTGGTCATGCACGACATGTTAGGTATAAACACGGAATTTACACCTAGATTTCTTCGTCGTTATCTCAATTTAGGAGAATTAATTCCTCAAGCTGTAAAGAACTACGTAGCTGATGTGAAAAATCAAGATTTCCCGAATGAGTCAGAATCGTATTAAGCCAAACGATTGTTTGCGTTGGGGAAAATGACAGTCGGCTTAAATGTCTTGGCCATTTCAAAGTCCATTAAGGCGTAAGAAATAATGATGACAATATCTCCAACAACAGCTTTTCTTGCGGCAGGACCATTTAGGCAAATGATGCCTGAGCCTCGTTCTCCTTTAATTAAATAAGTTTCTATACGTTCACCGTTATTGACATTGACTACTTGAATTTTTTCATGTTCAAGCATGTTGGCGGCATCCATTAAATCGGCGTCCATGGTAAGACTTCCCACATAATCAATATTGGCTTCCGTAACCGTGGCGCGATGAACTTTGGATTTTAAAATTTGAATTTGATACACAGTAATGGTTTTTGAGAGTGCACAAATTTACGAAAAAGAATAGCTTAACTTTGTTAACAAATCTAATGAATGATGGTACTTTGCTTGGATTTCGGTAACTCATTAATGAAATATGCCTGGCTAGACGAGGCAAGGTTTCTTGAAGGTGGAACAATAGAAAACTTGAATCTCCAATCAGTGACTAAAATTTGCAAGAGACATGAAATCGATTCCATCATATTAAGTTCTGTGATTCATGTGTCCGAGGAAATCATTCGGGCATTAAATAAATGGGCTCCACTCCATTTACTAAGCACCCAATCCAATACACGAATTGATTATCCTTTATATGACAAATCCACATTAGGCGTAGATAGAATTGCGCTGGTGGAAGGAGCGGAATTACTATACCCAGGAAATAACCATTTCAGTATCTGCTTAGGCACTTGTATTACATATAACTGGGTAAAAGATGGTAAGTTTAAGGCTGGCGCTATTAGCCCAGGACTAATGTTGCGCACTAAGTCCATGAATAACTATACCGCACATTTACCCCTAATTACTCCTCAATTAGATTTCCCTAATTTGGGACAAGATACTCCAAGTAATCTGTTAGCCGGCACCATGCATGGCATGCTTTTAGAAATCAAAGGATATATCAATGAAATTCGAGAAAAAGACCCCTCAATTTCTATATTGATATGCGGAGGAGATGCCCCCTATTTTCTGGATAAGTTAAAAGAATGTGCCGTTCAATATGAGCCCCATTTGATTTGGAAAGGTTTATATGCATTGGCTAAGCTAAATGTAAAGTCTTAATTCCGTGGCTCTCATCTCAACGCTGTTAAGGTTTTAAACCTTGACAGCGTTAAGCAAATCTACCTCATTTGACATACAAAACTCATCAAAATACTGATAGAATTTCAAAATTATCAACTGATTTATTTTCACCGAAAAATACCAACAAGTCGATTGGCTTGAGAAATTAAAAATCGCAAATTTACCAACGTTGTCAAGGTTTAAAACCTTGACAACGTTATGATAAGATTTAATCATAGTTTAACAGCCCCCTAATATAAGCCTCTGAAAATCAACGTAGTTTTGAAACTGAAAAACTACGCAACATGAGCGTTAACCACCAACCCACTTATAAGACCATCGTTATTTCCGACTTACATTTAGGAAGTAAAGGCGCGAAAGCCAAAGAGGTCAATGAATTTCTAAAAGCCTATTCCTGCCACCAACTCATACTAAATGGCGATATCATCGATGGTTGGCAATTAAAAAAAGGAGGCGAATGGAAAAAAAAGCATACTAGCTTCTTCCGAACAGTACTAAAAATGATGGATCGCTGGGATACAGAGGTCATTTACCTGAGAGGTAATCATGATGATTTCTTAGATCAAATCATTCCCTTAAAAATCGGTAGGCAGTTTTCCGTCCGAAGAGACTATACCTTAAAAACCTTTGGAAAAAAATACCTGATTACCCACGGTGATATCTTTGATAGCATCACTAGCCAAATGAAATGGTTAGCGTATTTAGGGGATATGGGATACACATTTTTATTGTGGGTCAACAAATGGTACAATTACCATCGAGAAAGACAAGGAAAGCCCTATTATTCCTTGTCGCAAACCATCAAGCAAAAAGTTAAAGCGGCCGTTAATTTCATATCTGACTTTGAAGAAAAGCTCGTTGAACTAGCCATCGCCCAAGAAGCAGATGGCATTATTTGCGGACACATACATAAGGCAGAAATCAAACAAATTAATGGCATAGCCTACATGAATTCGGGGGATTGGGTAGAATCATTAACTGCCCTGGTAGAAACCCATCAAGGGGAATGGCAAATCGTTCAGTATCCTGATTTTGATCTCAAATCTGAATTAAAAGAAATCTTAAGCGAGCCTTTAAGCCTCTAACATGGGAAAATTTATATTTACCGTTCAAGGAGAAGGCAGGGGGCATTTGACCCAAGCCATCTCACTCAGTCAAATCGCCCAAGAGGCTGGCCATGAAATAGTTGGATATGCCGTAGGATCCACCCAAAATCGGAAAATACCAAGCTTTTTTACCGAATTCATTGGTGACAAACCGTTGATCCAATATGAAAGCCCTTCTATTTGTTATGGGAATGGGAAGGCTGTGCAAGTGGGTAAAACGGCATTACAAGCATTTACCAAGTTTAAGACTTATTGGAATAGTGCTTCTGAACTAGCTAAGTTTATAGAAGAATATACTCCTGATGGCATCATCAATTTTTATGAATCCATAACAGGGCTACACCAATGGAGAACGGGAGCGAAAATACCCTGCCTTTCTATTGGTCATCAATATTTATTATTGAATCGACACTTTGAAAGTATTCCAGAGAAGAAAATAGACCAATTCTTCCTAAATCTGAACACCCAAATAACCAGTATAGGCTCGAAGAAAAAATTAGGGCTCTCCTTCTTACCCTTAGAAAATGACTTGGCCAGAAATATTGAGGTGGTTCCTCCTTTGTTACGAAAGGAAGTAAAAGACTTGAAAGCCTATTCCGGTCAACGTTGGTTAGCCTATTTGACTCATTTCCGTTTAGCGGAAGATATCATGGCCTGGTCTGAAAAAAACCCCGATGTTCAATTGGATTGTTTTTGGGATCACCCAACACATAAGGATATTTTTATACATTCAGACAATCTAACTTTTCATCCTATAAATGCAGAAAAGTATTTAGAGAAAATGGCCCAATGTACAGGGCTCATTTCCACAGCTGGTTTTGAATCCATTGCTGAAGTAATGTTTCTAGGAAAGCCCGCCATGATGGTGCCAGTACCTAATCACATTGAACAAATGATTAATGCTTTTGATGCCTCTCGTGCAGGTGCAGGAATTGCCGCTAATAGCTTTGACCTTCAAATATTTAAGGCCTATCAAGAGCAACACGTCACAGATTATACGCATTATCAAGATTGGATACAAGAATCTGCCAAACTCATGGACTTTCACTTGAGGGATTTGATTGAACCGAAGCCCCATAGAAAGAATAGCTGGAAATCATTTCTTACGAAAAGAATCCATATCGCCTGGCCAAAAAACAATGGTAGATTATCCATGCCAAAAGTATAATTCCGCGCTTTTCACTTATTCTATTTCAAATTATAAGCGATTACTAGCTATTCGCATTCTATTTTAAGAACTTTGTGCTCTCATCAATTCATTGCATGATTAAGCCCTGGATCTATCTGTTTATTGCCTCCATTTTTGAAACTGGATGGACATTTTCTTTAAAGTTCATGAGCTTTGGAAGGTTAAAAGATGCTTTTCAGCAATATTCCCTTATTTCTAAAGAATTTAGTGCTGAATTCATTCCTTTGTTGGGCTATATATTTTTTGGAGTGGCCAATATTTATTGTTTATCTGTAGCCTTCAAAGATATACCTACCGCTACTGCTTTGGCTGTTTGGACAGCTTGTTCCCTCATTTTGGTCAAACTTTTTGATGTGCTTTATTTCAAAACCCCTACCAATTTAGTTGAAGTATTTTTTATGAGTCTTATCGTCATTGGCATCATCGGTTTAAAGAAATTTGCGGCAAGCTAATCAAACAAAAAGACCGAGTAAAACTCGGCCTTTTATGATGACAATTTTAAATATATTCTACTTCATCAACCACATAATGTCATTAATATCATCTGTGCCATTAAATTGACTTTGAATAGCCGCTTTATAATTAGTCGCGTTTGTCGTTCTTTCTGTAGTGGGGTAAATCCATCTAACCGCTATTCTACCTGAATTACCATTACCCACTCCCACATCAAACTTAGGGAATCCCGTTCTCCTCCAGTTGAAATAAGCTTCCATTCCTGAGTTCATAAAAAAGGCCAAATATTTCTGTGAAACTATCTGCTCAATCGCTTTACTAGCATCAAATTTTACGCTAGCTTGAGCATAATAATCGGCAAAAGAATAATCAATTACATAATTTACCTGATCTGCGGCAGCCATAGATCCTGTTTTAGAATAAGTCATGGTAATTGCCCCATCCTTGATTCCGTAAAATCCTTGAGAAGCTTGAATCCCTTTTTTATACCAATCTTCAGCTGATCCAGTAGCCCAACCTCTAGCGATACCTTCCGCGATATTAAAGCATAATTCAGGATATCCAGCGATAAAAGTATTTTCTGCTGTATAGTTTTTGTAGTAGCGATTTCTGTTTTGAAAAGAGTATTTACCAGGTGCAAAACCTGCTCCATTATTTACTCCTGCTTTATCCGACATATCAGCTAAATCTTCCGCAGAACTAGCTCCTACGTAAGCAGAATAATCCGAAGGTAATTTACCCGATTTCAATTCAAATCCTGCAGGCTCACAAGTAACCATAACACGAGGATCTCTCAAACGTGATAGCAAATTAACATATGCGGCTGCCATATTTTGACGTGTAGCATCAAAACCAAAATTATCTGGATTTGAAGGATATTTATTGAAGTTATTCCACTTAAATTCCAAATTATCCGCCATGGAAGTCATCAAAGGGTATTTACTAGGATTACTTATCATCTCGGCAAATTTAGCCTTTACTCCTAAATCTGCATCCAACTCTTTCTTTGAAAGTGTAATCAACACACGTAAACGATACGCATTTACGGCCTTTTGCCATTTCTTCAAATCCCCATTATAATAAACATCACCTGAAATAGATTCTCCTTTCGTTATTAAACTAGCTAAATCTGAATTGGCATCATCTAACCACTTTAAAATCTGTATGTAAATGGCTTTCTGTGAATCATATTTAGGAGCTATTCCATTGATACCATTCAAAGCTTCAGTCAAAGGCAAATCTCCTACGCGTTTTGACATTTGATCATAAAAATAGGCTCTAAAAAACTTACCTAAAGCAGAATAAGCATTTAAGTCAGCTAAACCAGCACGCTTAGCTTCTTCCTCCATTTTAACAACGTTTTTAAGCGTTGTGAATTGATTTGGCATTTGACCAAAGGTATATTCATTAGTCGCATAATAATTATAGTTGGAACAATAAAACTGGTTCCATCGCATCTCCGCACTGAATGGTCGACCGTTATCATTGAACATACTATAAGCAACTCCCTGGAATACCAAAGAAGCAGGAACATGTACAGGTCTGTTGGTATCCAACTCCAACTGATCAAAAGGTTTTTCACAACTACTCAATGTGACCATTACCAGGCCTAAAAAAGCAATGATATATTGTTTCATTTTCATTTTCTTTATCATTTTAAAGGATTAAAAAGTAATGTTGAAGTTCACGCCATATCGACGAACCGAAGGTGTCTGCGGACCTGATTCATTACCAAAAACATACTGATTTAAGTCAATATCTGTCTTTTCGGCAAAATAGAATAGATTACGTCCTACTAAAGAAACATTGGCCTGATGTACAAATTTGCCGAACCAAGCTGCTGGCAAATTGAAAGTCAAATTCACTTCACGAAGCATACTGAATGTTCTGCTCATTAAATTTCCTTCCTCCGTATTATAGTATCTAGAAACATAATCTTGCACAAATTGCTTAGTGGTATTGGGCGTGTATTGTAGAGCCGAATAATTAGTAACCTTACCGTCCACATCATAAGCTATCGCCACTCCATTGCTAATTTGAACTCCTTCTCCTACAAAAGCCTTTACGCCCAAGAAATCCTGTGGACGGGCCTCTGCGAATATTCCGGTAGTTGTACCAATGTGACGTCCACCACGGTAGGTTTGCTTCTGTGTATAGTTAGAAATAACTCCTCCTACACGACCATCAAACTGAAAACTTAAACTCACATTTTTATACGTGAATTTGTTATTGATACCATACACAAAATCCGAATTAGTATTTCCTAAATATTGGGCAACCGGGTTGTATATAGGACGACCAGAAGCATCATTGATGATTTTTCCATCAGGAGTACGTACAAAAGCTCGGCCATACATTTTGTCCAAACGATCACCTACTTTTAAGAATGTATTTAAGCTATTAACCCCAGGATAAATCTCTTTTAATGTTTCAATGTAGGAACCGTAATTAGCTACCACATCCCAAATGAAACCACTTTCTGTTTTAACGGGGGTTCCCGTAATGGCAATATCAAAACCATTTTTCTCTGTTTTGATACCATTTACCAAAGCTGCACTATATCCAGAAGTAGTGGAAATAGGCAAGGAGAAAATAGAAGGTCCATCCAACGAATTCCAATAAGTAACATCAAAACCTAAGCGATTCTTCATCACACGAAAATCCAATCCAATCTCCTTTTGAGTGGTCGTACTAGGATTCAAATTGGGATTATTCAACGTATTAGTGTAAGATGCCGCAGTCTGATTGTTGTACAATGGGAAAGTAGAGTAAACAGCAGCATTAGTATAGGCAGGGCCATCATAAGGTGCCTGGTACTGTTCTCCGTAACCTATTGGATTACCACTTCCTATGGAAGGTGTCGTACCTATCGTGGAGGCAGTTAAACCATCTTTTACATTCGCATAGGATGCTCTCAATTTGAAGAAGGAAATTACCTCAGGTAATTTTATGTAATCAGATATTACTGTTGAAGCCGAAACCGATGGGTAGAAAAAAGCATTATTACCTGCTGGTAAAGTAGATAATTTATCTAAACGACCCGTGGTAGATACCGTGATGAAATTCTTATATGAAAAATCCGCTGAATAATATGCTGACAAAACGCGCATTTCAGAACCGAAGTTAAATACCTTCACTGGATTAGAGGAGTTGGCAAAATTGTATAAACCTGGTACATTTAAATAATCAGTAGTTCCGTACATGGATTTATATTGGAAAGTTCTCATACTCCCCCCTGCTGTAATCTTCGTGTTTAATCCCCGCGTAATATCTTTGTCATACGAAACCAATAATTCCGTATTATTCTCAAACAAAGAACGACGATCTTCGCGGTAATCACCGCGGCGCTCATCACGGCCATAAGATCCAGCTGAGTAAGGGAATTTCTCCGTTCTTAACATATCCCAAGTAGTTACTTGCGTACGTCCTAAAACTTCCAAGCCATCTGCTAATTGGTAACGAAGAGCGGCCTGTCCAATAACGTCATTTTTATAATGGCCTCTCAACCATTCATATGACATAAAATATGGGTTATTATACCGCTGATACTCCGCATAAATCTGCTGTATGCCTTCCTTACCTTTTTGCCAATAGTTACGCATATCTTCTACGTTCCAATCCGCACCAGCCCAGTACACCATATTGTAAATAATGGAGTTAGGTCCATAATTAACGTCTGGGATATTGGGAGTATATTGACGGTTATACTGCAAATTTGACTCAAATTTTAATCGATCTGAGAATTTGTAATCTGCCACAATATTGAAATTGGTAATGTTCATTTTGGTATTTGGAACAATACCTTTTTGATAAATGTGAGAAGTAGAAAAACGCAAATTGTATTTATCGCCAGTGGCTGAAACTGACACGTTATTGGTAGATAGGATTCCTACCTCTAAAAAACGCTTCAAGTTATCTTTACCTCGATTAATCCAAGGTGTCCCCGCACGTACTCCTGTAATTGGATCTACTGGAGAGTCATATTGAGGAATCAACTGACCATTGAATTTTGGACCCCAACCCCCATCATAATCTCCATCATTTAATCCGCCTCCTTTACCATCCACAAAGGCATAACGACCGTGATCACCTGGGCCATACTCATCCTGAACTACAGGAATCGCATAAAATCCATTCTCCATCATAGTAGATGAATTTGCCTCAACAGAGAATCCTCTTTTGTCTTTTGACCCACGCTTGGTCGTAATTAAGATTGCTCCATTCTTTCCACGAAAACCATATAATGCCGAAGCTGAAGCTCCTTTCAAAACCGAATACGTTTCAATATCATCTGGAGAAATATTCCATGTATCTGAGTTGATAGGGACCCCATCTACCACATATAACACGGTAGAGTTACCCCTTAATGAAATAGTAGGCTTTCGTAAGAGCTCTGGCTGTGCACCCACTGTCAAACCAGCTACCTTTCCTGCCAATGCATTTATAGCATTAGGTTCACGTGCTTTTACTACTGAGGCTCCGTCTAATGATTGAATGGAAACACCAATTTTCCTAACTTCTTTTTTAATACCCAAAGCGGTCACTACCACCTCTTGTAATTGTTTTTCATCACTTGAAAGCACAATAGTCAATTCTGTTTGTGAACCTACCGACACCTCTTGTTTTTGATATCCCACCATAGAAATTTGCAATACTGCATTGGGATTAACAGATAGACTAAAATGTCCTTCTACATTTGTATTAGTACCTAGTTTTGTACCTTTAATTTGGACAGATACTCCTGGAATCCCGGAATTGTCCTCTTTGGCAATTACTCGACCACTAATACTTCTAGATTGGCCCAATGCCAACATGGCTGTCAATTGGAAAAAGATAAGCATTAGCCATACTGACTTCTGAGCCATCTTTTCTCGAGACAATTTTTGTAAATAGTTCTTCATAAAGATTTTAAATTTTAAAGAAATGTGTCATAATCATTCCAGGAATTAAATCCAAAAAAGACAAGTACTTCTGGATGGCTTTCTCAGACTAAATGGTCTTCATGAAGTGCTACGCGGCTTATAAGTTCTAAATAACCTTTAGCCATTGTCGACTTATCAATACCTATCTGTAATCCCCTGTTAAAATACCTTTTCATTCATTGGAATTCTCCTCCTCGAATTTTCCCACAAAAGTATGGGGCTCAGATAAGCTCAATATGTGCCAAGGGATAAGGAATTGTTAAGAAATTTAGAGTCAGATTAATAAACTATTATCCAGCTATTAAGCCATTATTAGGTCGACTTATTAGGCTCTAGCCAAAGAAGATAAGACCTAATTTATCTTTACAATTATTTTAAATCCAGCTAACAAGTAGCTAATCTACTTTCAGGAAATTCGTATTCATTCCCAACAAAGTATGTTATCAAAAAATATTGAGTTAGTCGTATTGGATATGGCTGGTACTACCATTATAGATGAACACGAAGTAGAACATTGCTTCAAATTGGCTGCCAAAAAAAATGGACTAAAAGCTAGTGATGCCCGAATTCTCTCCATGCAAGGCTATGCCAAATTGCAAGTATTTCAAACTCTTTGGGAAGAACATTTAGGTGAGAATCACCCTAATATCCTCCCAAAAGCAGATGATTCATACCAAGATTTTAAAGAAATTCTTGAAAACCATTATCAACACCACGATGTGAGGCCAACAGAAGGTTGTTTACAACTGTTTGAATACTTACATCATCAAGGTATTTACATTGCCTTGACAACTGGCTTTTACCGCAAAGTGGCCAATATCATTTTAGCTAAAATAGGTTGGGGGCAATCACTCGACCATAATTATATGAATATTCACAATAATGCTGGTATTCACCTTTCGATCTGCCCAGATGAAGTTCGAGGTGTTGGGAGACCGTCCCCCGACATGATTGAATTTGCTATGTCCAGATTAGGTATTTCAGATAAAAGTAAGGTTATCAACGTGGGAGACACTCCCGTAGATTTAGCATTTGGCAAAAACGCGGGTATCCGATTGGCACTGGCTGTTTGCAATGGAACTCATACTTACGAGCAATTAGCTCCATTTCCCAACGACGGCTTATTAAATAACATCGCTGAATTAATCCCAATTATAGAAAAAATAAATCATGAAAAAGTATGATTTGATCATAGTAGGTGCTGGAATCATCGGCACTTTTTGTGCCTATCATGCCTTAAAAAAAGGCAAGTCAGTACTCCTATTAGAAAAAGATAGTCAACCCTTTGAAGCCAGTTTCAGAAATTTTGGACAAGCAGTTCCTTCTGGTCAATCCTTAAACCATTGGTTTGATTATGGCCGAAAATCCCTAAAAATTTACAGAGATATACAAGACTATACCGACATTTCCATGGTCAAAAATGGTAGCTGGTACTATGCTTCTGATGATCAAGAAATGACTTTGTTAGAAGAAATGCACCAATTATTTATTGAAAGAGATTATCCCAATAAACTTTTTTCTGCCGAAGCTTGCTTGATGGAGAACCCAATGCTTAAAAAAGAATATGTGAAAGGAGGTTTATATTTTCCAGATGAAGCTTCACTTAATCCTTTAGTAATGGTACATCGAGTAAGAGAGTACTTAATTCAATATATGGGTTTGCATTATCTCCCTCTTTATTCCGTGATATCAGTAGAAAAAAAACGTGGCATAGCTAAAATTCAAAGTGCTAATGGGCAAGTTTTTTGGGCCGATAAGATCATTATAGCAAATGGCAGGGACACTCAATTCTTATTTCCAGAAGTCTATACGCAAGCTGAACTAAAAATCTGTAAACTTCAGATGATGCGACTAAAGTCTCAAAAAAGAACATTAAAGGCAAATATTTTAACTGGTCTCAGTATTCGCAGATATGAAAGTTTCCATTTTTGTCCTTCTTATGCTCGAATACAAGCGAATGCAGAACAGCAAAAACTTCAAGATCAAGGAATTCACATTTTATTCAAACAAGCTGATGATGGATCAATCATTTTGGGTGACTCTCATAGCTATGCTCCCGTTCATCAACAAGCCCAATTGGGATTTGAAATTTCTACTGAAATCAATGAAATGATGCTCCTTGAAGCCAAAAAAATACTTGAATTGGAAAGCTGGGAGGTAGAATCTACTTGGGCAGGGTTTTACTTACAAGCAAATAAATCCGATATATTTACCAAAATGTTGGATGACGTCATCCATATAATTACTGGAATCGGTGGGAAGGGTATGACGACAAGCCCTGGATTTACTGCTGATTATATTCATAAACTATATTAAACCTTCATGAAAAAACTACTTTCATTTAGCCTACTATTATTTGTTGCCTTTAATAACTTTGGCCAAAGCTCTCAAAAAAAATTTCCCAAAAACATCATCTTTCTCATCGGTGATGGCATGGGCGTCAGTCAGATATATGCTGGACTCACTCTCAATAAAGGTGAGTTAGCCTTGGAGAGAATTCGCCATATTGGCTTTCATAAAAATCAATCTTCTGATAATTATGTAACCGACTCTGCAGCCGGAGCTACAGCCTTTTCCATCGGTCAAAAAACCTATAATGGAGCCATTGGTGTAGATGCTACGCAAATGGCTCATCCCACTCTTTTGGAAATGGCTGAGAAAAAGGGCCTAGCTACTGGACTGGTGAGCACCGCAGACATTACGGATGCCACTCCCGCAGCATTTATTGCTCACCAAATTAAGCGTAATATGCACGATGAAATTGCCAAAGATTTCCTAAAAACAGATGTAGACATCGTAGTAGGGGGTGGCAGAAAAAGCTTTGACCAAAGGAAAGATGGTCAAAATTTATTGGATTCATTACGCGCTAAAAAATACCAAGTAGTTGAATCAGATGCCGAAATGAATTCCATCAAACAAGGTAAATTCGTGTATCTATATGCCCCTGGCGATCCTAAGAAAATTATAGAGGGAAGAGGAGATGTGCTGTTGGACGCTTCCAAAAAATCTTTTGAAATACTCTCCAAAAACAAAAAAGGATTTTTTGTCATGATTGAAGGGGGACAGATTGATTGGGGTGGACATGCCAATGATGCCAACTATGCTGCCACAGAAATGGTAGATTTTAACAAGACTATAGAAGCCGCTTTAAATTTTGCTGAAAAAGATAAAGAAACCTTGGTAGTTATTACCGCAGACCATGAAACAGGAGGTATGGCTCTACTAGGGGGTGATATGGCTAAAGGAGAGATAAAAGCCTCGTTTATTACGAAAGGACATACGGGACAAATGGTACCTGTGTTTGCTTTTGGTCCAGGTTCTGAAGCCTTTCAGGGAATTTATCCCAATACCGCCATTTTTGATAAAATGAAAGCTGCACTTCGACTATCTCAAAAATAGATCGTAAACTTTTCATGTGAATTAGTAAAGCCCATTGCTTCATAAAAAGCATGGGCTTCTTTTCTTCGTTTATTCGACGTCACTTCAATCGATTTCACGTCCTTTTCTTTCAGTTCAGCTCGGAGTGTTTCTATTAACTTCCTTCCTAATCCATTTCCTTGGCAAGCGGCAGTGACAATCAATTCTTGAATTTCATACACCATTCCTTCATGGTGTAATAGGTTTTGACCGATAACACTCAAAAAACCTACTAATTGATTTTCCTGGCTTTCAACAACCCAAACAAACGTATGTGCATGACTAATGTACTCCTTCCAGATCAGATGGAAAACCCTTGGATCGGATGTCCTATTTTCGAGCTCATTCACTAATTGTAGGACAGCATTTTCATCTTCTAATTTAGCTCTTCTAATGGAGAAACCTGGGTTCATTTTACGGATATATTATGGCAATATGAAATCTATTTTAAATCGCTTCTAGGGTATTTTTTACGCTTTTCAATGGGCTTAAATTACATAAAATACTTGAAATAGCAGATGAAAGAGATTACTCAAAAAGTCCAAATCATGTTTGCCGAATTGGGGAATTCTCAATATGGTGGTGAATCAGTAAGCCAATTAGAACATGCCTTACAATGTGCCCAATTAGCAAAAGATCATGGTGCCTCATCCGCACTTATCATTGCGTGTTTATTGCATGATGTAGGTCATATTTTACATGCTCTACCTGACGACGCACCAGATATGGGAATTGATGATCAACATGAAAATCTGGCACATGACTTTCTAACTACTTACTTCCATGAAAATGTCACCGAGCCAATCCGTTTACATGTAGATGCAAAACGCTATTTATGTACACGTGAAACTGGCTACCAAGATTTGCTAAGTGAGCCTTCTTTAATTAGCCTACAATTACAAGGTGGAGCCATGAAGGAAGAAGAGTGTCAAGCCTTTGAACAAAACCCATATTTTCAATCGGCCATTGAACTTAGAAAATATGATGACACGGCTAAAATTCCCGGGTTACAAGTTCTACCACTTGCCTATTATTTGGACATATTGGAGGAGGTCTCCTTATGATCATTCAATCACATTATAGAGCTAAAGGTTCCTCTTCCTTTCGCGCATGGTTTAGCCACCCACTTTGGTCCATGATTGCCGCATTCGGTTGTTATTTTTGTGTTTATGGTTATAGAAAACCCTTTACAGCTGGGCTTTATGAAGAGCAACATTGGCTAGGGATACCTTGGAAATCCATATTAATTTCATCCCAAATTGCCGGATATATGTTATCCAAATGTGGCGGTATATTTTTTGTTTCTTCCATTTCCTGGGAAAAGAGAATTCGCGCGATTTTATGGAGTGTACTAATTGCTGAAATTGCCTTATTGGGATTTGGGTATGCTCCAAAACCGTGGAGTCTTGTTTTTTTATTTATCAATGGCCTCCCCTTAGGGATGATTTTTGGATACATCCAAGGTTTTTTGGAAGGCAAAAAAAATACAGAATTATTCATTGCTAGCTTAGGCGCTAGTTTCATCTTAGCTGATGGGGTTTCCAAGTCTGTAGGTAAAATATTACTAAACGCGGGCATTACTGAAAACTGGATGCCCTTCGTAGCTGGTTTGTTGTTCACCCTACCATTTCTCTTTTTCGTTTGGATGCTACAACAAATCCCCAAGCCCTCAGCAACTGACATTGCGCATCGTTCAGAACGAATTCCTATGTCTGCACAAGATAGACTTCATTTAATCAAATCACTGGGCCCTGGCATCTTGGGAATTTGTTTACTGTACTTATTTTCCTCTCTTTTAAGAGGAATAAGATCTGACTTTGCACCTGAAGTCTGGGATTACTTGGGCATTCAAGGAACTGCCTCCATGTACACCCAAACTGAAATCTGGGTAACGGTCGCCATATTGATTATCAATGGAAGTTTGGTTTGGGTCAAAAACAATGCCCATGCCTTTTACATTAGTTTAGGTATAATCCTGATAGGCTTTTTCTTACTTATTTGTTGTGGTTTTTGGGGGCAGACCTACCTCTCCAGTTTTTGGTTAGTGGTTTTGTTGGGGCTCGGGATTTATTTACCCTATTTGACTATCACAACCTCCGTTTTTGAACGAATGATTGCTATCAGTAAACATAGGGCCAACATGGGTTTTCTTATGTACATAGTAGATTCTACGGGTTATTTAGGCTATAACATCTTACTTTTATGCAGTGCCATCCTTTTTCCAAATTGGAACTTAGTCACCATATTCTTTGATTGGGTCAATCTTTTGGGTTTCGCGGGCATTATCATTGGAATACTAAGCATCCTGTATTTTTTAAAAAAATTATCCTAAAAACCACTTCCTCCACATCGGCATGGAAAATGCCTTATTTTACTTAAGCCTTCTTCAATAATTTATCACCCCTTACATAATCCATAAATGAATGATATCTACCTCTCAAGATTTCATTGGGGAACCTTCGGGCATACTGGGAGGGCTTTCTACCCATGAACTTGTAATCACATCCATCATTTCTTCCATATCAGACGACCCTTTAATCTGGGAATAATTTTCAAGTATAACTGCCCCAAAATGATTGACTACATTATGACATGCTAAAAAACTATTTGGATGATCTAATCGGATAAACCTCTCCAGAAAATAAAATAAGTACCAAAACATTCGTCTGACAATCCAACTTAACTTGTATGGATTGATTATGATTTTTTGTAGAAGAGACTACCGCAAATAAAAGAAATGCCGAAAGGAAACCTTTCGGCATTTTCTGAATTACACCAATATAAAATCTTAGTAATCAGTATTTTGTGGATCCCAGTTAGTCCAACCCTCTGTCCAGTCCGTCGTTCCGAAAGCACCAATATTGGTGTTAGCTTCAAAACCTGTAGGTAAACTAACTCCCGCACCTAATAATTTAGACGAACTCGTCAAAACTAAACTTGGCTTTCCTTGCAAGCGATTATACCCCGCAGTTAAACCTAATGTCTCAGCTGCCACACCAAACTGGTTTTTACGGGATGCATCTTTCAACATAGTTTGGTCTCCAGTAACTATTGGATTTAACATACCTGTTACTACCAAACCCGCTAAAATATTTTTACCTGCCACAAAATTATTTTGAGAGGCTGTTCCTTCTAATTCCAATCCACCTTTAGCTACCCAGCCACCCACAAATAAGCTGTTGATAACAGAAATGGCCGAATTTCTTCTAATACGCATAGCTGAACGGTATTTTTTGTCTACTGTACCATCCGCAATAAAGGCACTCACATTGGCAAACTTAGCGCTTGTTTGTGGCGTAGCATCAGAACCAGCAGCATCATTATCTGATTCAAAAGCATTGCTGTCTGAACAAGAACACTGATCTGCCACTTGTGGATCACGGATCGACAAAGCATACTGAACGTTTCCGCTATAACCCCAATCCGTATCAAAATCATCATCTAAATTTCTATAAGAAACTAAGTGCTTGGCATTCACATTTCCTCCAAACCACTCAAAAGCATCGTCGCCATTGTAAGATACCTGTACATAATCGATCTCCGTTCCGGCTCCTACTCCCCCTAGAGTTAATCCGTTGATTTCCTTATCTGTTTCAAAGGCTATACCCGCAAATTCAATACGAACGTATTTCAATACTCCAGAGTTATCTGAATCATTTGAACCACCGAAAGTCGAAACATTTTCTCCTTCAATAGTCGCCGGTGATTTATTCACACGCGCATTACCCAACAAAATCAAACCACCCCAATCCCCATAATTTCTAGACCCCTTTGCCTGAGCTGAAGTAAAAACAATCGGTTTTGCTGCTGTACCTCTGGCAATAATTTTACCACCTGGTTTCACAATCAAAGTTCCCTTGGTGATTTTATCCCCTAATATGATAGTTCCAGGCTCCACGGTTAAGGTTGCTCCAGATTCTACATAGACGAATCCCTTCAATAAATACTTCTCAGACTCTTTCCAAGTCGTGTTGGCCGTAATCTTACCAGAAACTTCCACCACCTTACGATTGGAAGGTGCAGGTACCGTAATTTCTACCTCTGAATCGTTTTTAGTACAGGCTGACAAACCTATGGCAGCCGTAAGCAAACAAGCGAAAATGACACGTAATTGTTGCATGAATTTGTTTTTTTATATGTTTTTAATTGTTACTACTTATCATTTTTCTTTATGCCAACACTAGAACTTCATCGTAATTCCCATGGTATAATAACTTCCACGGTGGTACTCCTGATATACTCCATCTTGATCGGTGATTTTTCCATCACGATTGGTGTCCTGCACTAAAGAAAACTTCTGGTTTAATAAATCTTGAATGGCTAATTTGAAATCAATCTTTTTGGTGATAGCCTTAGTGATATTGATATCTACTACGTTTCTTGGCATTTCATATATATCTGCGGACAATTGGCTATCTCCTATCACGAAGATTCTCTTACCAATTACATTGTATAATATGTTGGCCTGCCATCCTTTATCCGCATTCTCATAGAATATTCCAGCATTCACTAAATAAGGTGATTGCCCTTGAAGATTACGGTTCAACATATTATCTGACTGACCTGCACGCACATTACTATTGATCAAAGCCGCATTAAATAATGCCACCCAATTAGGAGCTAATTGCTTTCTAATTTCCAATTCCACTCCAGCACTTGTCGCCTCTGTTGCATTATCCACCGTAAAGGCAACCGTACTTCCATTATAAAAGACTTTGGATTCAATTGGGTTCAAGAACTTCTTGTAGAATACAGCAACTGAAATCAACTCCGATTTGGAAGGATATAATTCATACCTCAAATCAAAATTATTAATGGTCGCATTTAATAATTTCTGTTTATCCGCTCTTGGAATAAAACCCGTGCGAGTCACATCATATACGAAGTCATAATAAGTAAATGGTGCTAACTCACGGAACTCTGGACGGTTAACGGTCGAACTGTAAGCAAATCTCAACAAATTCTTAGTCGTAAAATTATAGGCCAAATTCAGGGACGGTAATGGGCTAAAAACTGGATTTGATACTTTAATTGGCACACCTGAACCTCTTTCCTTACTTTGTAATTCCTGATTATTATATTCCCCACGTAAACCAATTGTGGCATTTAATTTGTCACCAATCGGAAGATACAATTGAGCATAGGCTGCACCAAACGTATTCTGTGCGGTATACTTATCCTCAAAATTGGTTCCCACCCCATAATAAATCGTGTTTCCACTTAAATTATTCGGATTGAAAAAGCTAGCAGGATCTTGCTTCAACAATGAGTTATCAGAGGATAATCGGTTTGGGTTCGTGATACCGTACCAACGATTTGAGAACGCCCTCTCCTTATATTCCGTGTAGATTCCTACTCGAAAGGTTGTCCTTAACTTTTCATCTTCATTTTCCTTTAAAATATGGTCAAAATCCGCTCTAGTGGTATAAATAAACTCTTCTACATGGGAGAATGAACGGGCAGACTGCTGCAAGGTAGGACTATCTGACTGCTGTAAATCAAAGGTAAATGGGCCATTAGAATTTCTTTCTCTACTTCTTGTATATCTTCTATAATCTGGTTCTGATCGGAAGGTATACCCCAAGCCAGTAACCCATTTCAATTTGCTAACAGGGGACAATTCGTGTGTTCCACTAAACTGACCAGAGTAAATTGAACGCTGCTCATAACGGAATGATGCATTATTCAAATCCACATTTTCATTATATCCATTACGAAAAACCGTTTCCTTGATACCAATTTGATTGAACAAATTCCTGAATTCCAATTTGTTACTTGGATTAAGAATTAATGCCCAGTTAGACATCATTCCAATACGCACATTTTGAGATAAAGATTGATCTTGGTAATATTTCTCGGTATCTCCTAAGAAGGTGAACCTTCTTTGCTGCATTTGAAAAGACTGGTTGGTATTCGAATAATTCACATAAGAGAAGTTAGTAAGCTCCTTGTCTCCTAAAAACCAACGGTGAGCAAAGTTTAAATTCCCTCTAAAATCAGGTAACACATTTTTATCTTCTACTTGATAAAATGCCGGCAAATTTCTGAAATGGGAGATCACCGCCTCAGTATTTCCTGCCGTGGCAATACTATTTCTAGAAGGAAAACCCGTTGGCAGCTGACGGCCCCCATCATCAAAGCCTAACCAATCTGTCTTTCCACCTACATAAGACATAGCTTTTTGAGCCGTAGTTCCAGAACGGTAACTAGTAGAAAAGCTAGCAGAAAAAGTATTCCCATCCGGTACTGTCTTAGTATATATTTTAATAGCACCACCCCCCAAATCTCCCGGTAAGTCAGAAGAGGCAGACTTAAAAATCAACATACGATCGATAATGGAACTTGGAATTAAATCAAATGAGAATGCTTTAGAATCAACTTCCGTAGATGGTGTGATAATATCATTGACCAAAACCGTATTGTAACGCTCATTGAGGCCCCTAACAACGACGAATCGCTCATCAAAAATTGACACCCCTGGAATTCTTCTAACCACTGCTGATGCATCACGATCTTGTGTTTTTTGGATTTGTTGGCCCGAAATACCTACTGCAATCTGCTGTAACTGTCTTGTTTCTGTTAAAACGGCCACCTCGGAAGTGGTAATTTTTTGAGCCTTAACTACTACGTTAGCTAAGGTCTTGTTATCTTCTAAAAGTGAAATGGTGATGATGGTTTCTTTACCTGATTCCACCCGAAGATTAGGAATTTGTTGCGTTTGATACCCAACCGAACTAACCACCAACTTATAAATACCTGCTGGGACAGATGCTAATTCAAAATTCCCCTCAATGCCTGTGCTAGCACCGATAGTTAAACCCTCTAAACGAATGGTTGCCCCGATAACTGCTTCTTTTGATACAGGATCTGTTATAGTTCCTTTAATTTTACCCACCTGGCCAAAAGTATGACCAAACGACGCCAACGATACTAAAACGATTACAAAATTTCTAACTAATTGGTGTGTATTCATCTGTGCTTATATTGATTACGGCACAAAATTACCGGCAATCACTGGCCTGATGGTTAACACGCTATTATCTATATGTTTTCTAAATGTTAAATAATCGGATAAAAATTTAACCATTTCGTAACATTGAATTGAAAATAGAATTATTTGAAGAAATATAATTTTTTAAAGAGGAATATTCTTAAAAAAGTGAAATTTTTTACGCAATTAATTTGGAGTTAACATGAAAATTCTAGTTTTGAATCAGAAAACGGAAGTATTCCGCCTAAATAATTATTAATCAAGCATTTATTAAAACAACATTATGAAAAATTTCATCACCAAAAATGCGATAGCCGCTATTGTATTAGCCGCTAGCCTGTCTGTCAGTTCTGCCAATGCAGCAGATTTATCCCTTCCCGTTTCCATTGATCAAGTAGGAAAAATGAAATTCTTGGTAAGCGCAGAAACCTCAGCTCCTATGTATGTCGTTATATACGATGAAGACAACAATCAAATTACGCGCGAGTTACTGAGCAACAAGAAATTGTTTAATTTCTCCAATCTAAATGATGGTCAATACAAAATGTTGATCTTAGATTCTCGTAAGAATGTAATTAAATCCAAGACCTTCAATATCTTAACTGAAACTAAAAGAGATTTGATTGCCATTCAGTAAATAATCAGAATTTTCAAAAGGCGCTTTAGGCGCCTTTTTTTTGCCCAAGACAAAAATTTTAGCATAAAATATCAAGCAAAACACCCCATTCCCTGCCCAAAAATTTTGTAATTTTAATTCTATTTTTCCCATCAATTAATTTCCCACATATGGATTATTTGGCTGGCTTGAATGAGCCCCAACGACAGGCTGTTTTACACACAGAAGGCCCACTTATGATTATCGCTGGAGCCGGCTCTGGCAAGACCCGCGTGTTAACCTATCGTACAGCTCATCTCATTCAGCAGGGGGTAGATCCCTTTCAAATTCTCCTATTAACCTTTACCAACAAGGCTGCTGGTGAGATGCGGCATCGTATTGAAAGTGTTATTGGAAAGGACGCGAAAAACATTTGGATGGGAACCTTTCACTCTATCTTCGCAAAAATTTTACGTTTTGAAGGAGAAAAACTGGGCTATACTTCCAATTTCTCCATTTATGATACGGATGACTCCAAGTCCTTGATTCGAACTATCCTGAAAGAACAAAATCTAGATGATAAGGTCTACAAAGTGAATTTGGTATTAAACCGAATTTCCGGAGCCAAAAACAGATTGATAAGCCCCGCACAATATCAAAATAGCTCGCTGCTGGCAGAAGAAGATCGAATGGCCCGCATTCCTCGAATGGGCGAAATTTATCAAAGCTATTGTACCCGTTGCTTTCAGGCAAATGCCATGGACTTTGATGATTTATTATACCAAACCAATATTTTGTTTAGAGACCATTTGGATGTATTGAACAAGTACCAACACAAATTCAAACATGTGATGGTGGATGAGTTTCAAGATACCAACGTGTCACAATATTTGCTAACTAAAAAACTAGCAGCTGTACATCGAAATATCTGTGTAGTAGGAGATGATGCTCAAAGTATCTATGCCTTCCGTGGAGCCGATATTCAAAATATCTTGAATTTTGAAAGAGATTATTCTGACCTAACTACCATCAAATTAGAAGAGAATTACCGATCCACTAAGAACATTGTCGCTGTAGCTAATTCCATCATTTTACGCAATAAAAACCAATTGGAGAAAAATGTTTTTACCTCCAATGAAGTAGGTGATCTGATTGAAATTATTCGTGCTGGTAGCGATAATGAGGAAGGGAGAATGATTGCCTCCACCATCTTTGAAACCAAACAAAGGGAAGGATTAAGCTGGTCAGATTTTGCCATTTTATACCGAACCAATGCCCAATCCCGCTCATTCGAGGAATCATTAAGACGCTTAAATATTTCATATCGAATCATTGGCGGATTGTCTTTCTACCAGAGAAAGGAAATCAAAGACGTTTTAGCTTATTTACGTTTTGTCGTCAACCAGAATGATGAAGAAGCCTTTAAACGAATTATCAACCTACCTAAAAGAGGGATTGGAGATACGACCATCGCTAAAATTGCAGTTACAGCAGCGGAAAACAATTGCTCCATTTGGGAGGTAATTTCCAATATTCAGACCTTCCAAGGAAATAGAGGAACAGCGGCTATTGAAGGTTTTGCCGACTTGATCAAGTCATTCAAACTAATGGCTGAGGTGGAACAAAAGGATGCTTATGAGATAGCCAACCAGGTGGCCAAAGCTTCAGGATTACTCCGAGAATTGTATGAAGATAAAACGGTTGAAGGATTAGCGCGCTACCAAAACTTACAAGAGTTGCTGAATGCCATCAAGCAATTTGTGGACGATCCAGAAAACGAGGATAAAACATTGGCTACCTTTTTACAGTCTGTCTCTCTTTTAACCAATGCTGACACCCAGGAGGATCCCAATGATCGAGATAAAGTTACCTTGATGACCGTTCACTCGGCCAAAGGTTTGGAGTTCAAACATGTCTTTTTAGTTGGATTGGAAGAGGACCTATTCCCTAGCCAAATGATGCTACAAAGCCAGGCCGACTTAGAGGAGGAGCGTAGGTTATTTTACGTGGCCATCACCCGGGCAGAAAAGAAACTCATGATTTCCTATGCGGAATCCCGTTATCAATTCGGCCGATTAAAATCCTGCGAGCCAAGTCGATTCTTAGACGAAATAGACAGCTCCTATCTAAAAATGGCAAAAAGCGCCACTAAAAAAGAGGTTCAAGCTTTTAGACCTGTCCAAAAGACCGGTTTTGTCTCTAGCTCAACTAGCCCATCTGCGACTCAATTAATTCAGAAACCTAAACAAAACACTGCCTACCAACATGTGGTATCCAGCAATTTTGTACCCTCTGACCCATTGCAATTGCAAGCAGGTCAGGAAGTCGAACATCAAAAATTTGGATTCGGCATAATCAAGAAAATTGAAATAAATGGCGCCGAGAGAAAAGCCATCATCGATTTTAAACAGGGTGTTGGAGAAAAAACCTTGCTGCTTAGCTTTGCCAAATTAATGATTAAGAACTAAACTATTTTTTAGGCGTAAAATACATGTGTACTGGCCCGGGCGAAGAGGCCACTTCAGAAATGGTGTAAAATCCATCAGAGATATAGGAAAAAGCAATGGCCTCACCCTGGGGTTCTAATTTACTAGGTACGATTTTGGGTGGGCGCTTTAAAGTCTCAGCTATACTTTCGTGCTTACCCTTTTTCCAGTAATACACTTCCAAATAGTTTCGGATGATGATTTCTTGATTATTGGAGGCAACGTCACCAGCTGTAATATTATATAGTTGCTTCAAAACAGCTAATTCAGAACTGGGCTGTGAAAAATTCAGCTTGCGAACAAACTCTGCCTCAACAGGACTTTTGCTCTTAAACTGCTCATTTTTAATTCTATACAATCTTTTTTTATCATCCCGCTTACTGATTAAATAAATATCCCCATTAAGCTGGTCTACCAACATGCACTCCATGTCCTTGGAACCATCTGGTAAAACAATTTCCACTTTCTCCACCTGTTTGATAATTCTAGTCACCATATCCGTAGAGCTTATGTCAAATTCCTTAAATCGATAGATAAAATAAGATCCATATTCTTGCCTATTATCACCAATATCCGCTACATATACATAGGATTCTTGGGGACTCTTATACCAATAGGCTAAATCCTCCCAATCTCGATTCTGTGCTCCTTGCAATAGGAATTCTACTTTACCAATTCCATATCTGTCAATCAAGAAAATACGATTTAAATCTTGGGAATCATTCACCACCCAGAACAACTCGGGGTTCAGTCGACTCGCTACCATACCCGAAGCCTCATCGATTTCAATATTTTCTAAAACCCCTTCATCTACCGTGGCAGAAAAATTGGTTTTAGCCATTTGGGCATCAATGATGTACAGCGACTGGCAAGCCCAAACTATCAATGCGAGAATTCCCAGTCGAAACCAGTGAGCTAATTTCACTTGCGCTTGTAAAAATAAAGACGAACGGGACTTGGACCTTTTTCTGAAAGGGTATAATAACCTCCCCCATCTGCAGCGAATGCAATAGCTTCCCCTTGGTATTCTGTAGGATTACCTACATAGGGTACTAATTTGGGGGTTCTTGCCAATGCTTGAGGAATGGTTTCATTGACACCACGCTTCCAATAATAACATTCAATATAATTCTTTATCAAAATTTCCGTATTGTCCGGAGAAACATCACCAGCGGTAATATAATAGGCTGTTACGATTTTATCAACCGTTGAAAAGGGTACTGAAAAATTCAATTCTTGAACAAATTCCGCCTTGACTATGGCTTGGTTGGTAAAACTACCTGCAGCAATTTTATACAATCGTTTTCTAGTTTCTCTCTTAGAAACAATATAAACATCTCTTGTCTTTTGATCCACCAATAGACATTCCATATCCCTAGAACCATCCGGAAGGGTAAAGGTTAACTTCTGAACACCCGTAATGGTGGCATTATTGATGGATGAAACATTGGGCTCATTAAACCAATAGATGGCATAGGAATCCAGATTGCCTAAATTATCTCCAAAATCAGCTATGTATACTACGGCACTACCATTGCTATCTGAAACCAAAGCAATATCTTCCCAATCTCGATTTTCTGCGCCTTGGATGACAAACTGCTTCATCCCTTTCCCAAAGGTGTCAATGAGAAAAAGTCTATTACTGTCGCCCGAATCATTATGAGCCCATAAAAACCCATCATTTTTTTTACTCGCTACTATCCCAGAAGCTTCATCCAATTCTGGATTTTCGATGATCCCCCGATCTAACCCATCCTCATAATTGGATTCTGTTGTAGCTGGATTCGGAGTGGGGGCTGGACCCGGACATGCCGTCAGTAAAAAACTTAAGGCTAGTAAATACAGAAAATGCTGATAGGGTCTAAACGATATTTTCATTTGTTTCTGGGCTAGGCGGAGTGGTGTGTAAGCTAACTTTTATTTTTTTGATTCGGCGCGTATCTACCGATTGAATTTTAAATACAAATGGTTCACAAACGACCTCCTCTCCAGCATGAGGAATACGCGAGAAAAGTTCAATACATAAACCTGCTAGGGTTTCACTTTCCCCCTTCACTTTTTCAAAAATAGAAATATCTACATCAAAAACCCTACAAAAGTCGTTCAATGAAATTTTTGCCTCAAATATATAGGTAGACTCATCCAATTGTTTGTAATCCAATTCTTCCTCATCAAACTCATCATTGATATCCCCTACAATTTCCTCGATTATATCTTCCATAGTCACTAGGCCTTCAGTCTCCCCATATTCATTGACCACTATGGCCATGTGAACTCGTTTCTCTTGGAAGTCATATAATAGATCATCAATTTTCTTATTCTCTGGAACAAAAAATGGTTGATGCAATAAAGAAACCCAATTGAAATTTTCATCATGATCGATATGCTCCAATAAATCTTTGATGTAAAGAATGCCTTCTATTTTATCAATAGTTTCTGAAAAAACAGGTACTCGCGAATACCCATTTTTATTAATCTTATCCATCAATTCATGGAAATCCATTTCGGTATCGAAAGCCACAATATCCCTTCTAGCCTTCATAACTCCCTTCACCGATGTATTACCAAAATTCAAAATACCCCGTAATATATCCTTTTCCCGCTCCGTGGTATTTTCGTCGGTTGTAATCTCCAAGGCTTGATTCAGTTCGTGGGTAGTCAAAGTGTAAGACTTCTTTTCAATCCGATTTTCTATCAAATTTGAAATTCCTAGAAGGACTTTTGATAATGGTTTAAAAACCAAGGTAAAAAAATCAATCAGAGGTGCTGTGTACCTAGCAAAAATCAGGTTGTTTTGTTGAGCCCATACTTTAGGTATCAACTCCCCAAAAAAGGCGATGATAAAAGTAACCCCAAATAATAGAAACAAGGTGATTACCAACGAATTAACTGATTCTTCCCCAATCAATAATTGAGTGAGGTAATTAGCCAAGGTAATAAAGATGATATTGACAAAATTGATGGAAATTAATAAGGTAGCCAATAATAGCTGTGGTTGACCCAAGAGCTTACTCAACGTTTTTTCCCTTTTAAGCACACTTTCTTTCAACGCAATTCGCTGCTCCGCATTCAAGGAAAAAAATGCGACCTCAGAACCTGAAAGCAGGGCTGAAAGCAAAATCAATACCAATAAAATTAGACTGATAAAAAAGATGGAGGGCGCACTTATATTTGGCTCAAAAGCAATCAATAAGATATTCGAAATGGGGTCGGCCTCCATAGGGTCAAAAAAATTTACACAAATTTATAAAAAAGGGAATAGCTTTTGTATACTACCCCCTTAGGTCTTGAATATTAAAACGGGAGATCATCCTCTTCTGAATCAGCATCATTGGCGAAACCTGGAGTAGTGGGTGCTGCGCTATTATTGGAAGTAGGTAATGCCTCCGGACGAGGTCTTGGCTGAGCGGCGCTAGAATTGGAACCCTCATTTCTTCCTCCAATCAGATTGATGGCAGTAGCACGAATTCGATAACCACGAACGGTAGCCCCATTTTTATCTTGCCATTCTTCAGAACGAATCTTGCCTTCGATATACACTTGATTCCCCTTACGCAAATATTGCTCTGCGATATTGGCCAAATTGTCCCATAATTCCACCCGGTGCCATTCCGTCTGTTCCACTCGCTGTCCATCCTTACCTGGGTAAGATTCGGAAGTAGCTATGTTTATATTAGCCACCTTCATTCCGCTAGGTAGGGCTCTAACTTCTGGGTCTCCCCCCAAATTGCCCAATAAAATAACTTTGTTTACTCCTGCCATTGTTTTTTGTTTTAAGTGATTCTCGGCAAACCCTTTGCCTAAACAAAATTATCTCGGCACTGAATCATTAAAAATCCCTAGATGCAAATTATCAGTTATCAGATTCAAAAGCAAGACAGATTTTCCCAACTTTTCAAAGTCCTCAGGCTGTATCCATTGATAAGGGGCAATTTTGCTAAATTCAAGATTATCAGGAACTTGGATATACCAAGCTTGGCAATGGATCTTTTGATGACTGAGAATATGAACTTTAGGAGATATCATTGGCTGAACTAAGGCCCCTTGAAGATAAGTCGCCAAGAAACCGTTCTTTTCTAATAAATCAGACAAGTCCTCCTTTTGATCTGATTCTATTAAATAAAATTCCCATAAACCCGACCAAATATCCTTTGCCTTTCTCTCTCTAACCAATAGTTTATTGCCCTGCTCGAAAATGAAATAATTAAAATACCGATCCCGCTGTTTAGTTTTCTTTTGTTTTACCGGTAGCTGGTTAACTTGTTTGTTTTGAAATGCATAACAAGCCGTACTCAGTGGACAAGATGAACAATTGGGAGCCGGACTACATTGGATAGATCCGAAATCCATGATAGCCTGATTGAATTCCGCAGCTTGATCCTTTGGAATTAATTCTTGCGCCAGCGAAGTAAATTCTTTTCTGGCACTATTATGCAGAATATCAGTTCTAATCCCAAAATAACGCGCTAATATCCGAAACACATTCCCATCTACCACGGGCTTAACCTCCCCAAAGGCAAATGAAGCAATGGCAGCAGCAGTATATGGTCCCACCCCGGGAAGTTTGATCCATTCATCGTATGTGGTAGGAAATTTCCCACCAAATTGATTCACGATAATTTTTGCTGCCTTGTGAAGGTTTCTTGCTCTAGAATAATAACCCAATCCTTGCCAATGTCGAAATAAGACTGATTCATCTGACTTCGCTAAGTCCTTTACTGTAGGAAATACCTCCAATAACTTGCGATAATAAGGTAGCCCTTGTGCCACTCGCGTTTGCTGAAGAATTATCTCTGACAACCAAATGGCATAGGGATCCTGGGTATGTCGCCAAGGTAATTCCCTTGCATGTTGCCGATACCAGCTTATAAGGCCTGAAGTGAAAGGATGGTCGTGAGTTGATTGCATGATTTGAGCCAAAGATACAAAGAAAGGCGGAGGCTATTTCACAGGTATTTGTTAAAAAAATCAATTAATTCGTTGTCAAGCATTTCTTATCTAGAAGAAAAACATTACTTTTGTGTCCCTTTTAAAGAGAGGGAAAGCAATTAAAACAAAATTGATAATTTAAAGCATTAATTACCGTGACCAAGGCAGATGTAATTGCTGAAATATCCAGCAAAACAGGGATTGACAAAAAAGATGTTTCTGAAACGTTAGAAAAGTTCTTCGAAGTAGTAAAAGATAATTTATCCAAACAAGAGAATATTTATGTTCGTGGCTTTGGAAGCTTTATCAACAAAAAGAGAGCTAAAAAAATTGCTAGAAATATTTCTAAAAACACAGCAATTACGATTGACGAGCATTATGTACCAAGCTTTAAGCCTGCCAAAGTGTTTATCGAACAAGTTAAAACGAGCACTGACCCTGCTAAATAAGGTATAATACCTCAGGTCTAGAAAAATGAAGAAATCCTACGTGATTGTTCTTGTTATTGGCCTAGGGTTAACAGCCCTCATATTTCAATTACCCAAGGGAAATGTGAGTAATACAACGAGTAATGCACCTGCTGGTGGAGCTAATCGAGATGCGAAAAGTGACGACCATCAGGATGAACATAAAGAAGAAGGCTCTTCTAAATCAGAGGAAATGCATGCCGCCCCGCTGACTAAAGCTCAGCAAGCGACCATTGCCAAACTGAAATCTGAATTTAGTCAAGCCAAAACGGAAGTTTCTCAATCCAATGTGTTAGACAAAATGATTAACACATTTGTGGGAGCTAATCATTACGATAGTGCTGCTTACTATGCAGGACAATTCGCTGATAAGCATCCGGTTTTGAATAACCTCCTTCGTGCTGGCCAATTGTATTTTGAGGCCCAAACTTATGCACTAAACCCGACTAAGGGTAAAGCCATGGGAGAGAAAGCGCGAGTGTATTTTGAACAAGTTTTATCAAAAGATCCGTCCAACCTATTGGTGAAAACGAATTTAGCGATGACTTACGTGGATACGCCTACCCCGATGAAAGGTATCACCTTACTGAGAGAAGTGATTGAACAAGAGCCGACCTTCGTGCCAGCACTTTTCAATCTTGGGATTTTATCCATTAAATCGAATCAATTTGGCAAAGGTCAAGAACGATTCACCCAGATATTGAAGCTGGAACCAAACAATTATAAAGCCGCATTAAACCTCGGTTTTTGTTTAGCCCAGTTAGATAAATTAGACGAGGCAAAGAAGGTTCTTCGTATGGTTCTTGAAAAAAGTAAAGATCCTGAAGAAACCAAAGCTGCCCAAGAGTTGCTCGCAGAAATGCAAAAACATTGAGGTTGAAAATCAACTTCCTACATTATTCAAAATTTAAACGCTAAAAGGTATGCCTTGCGGAAAGAAAAGAAAACGTCATAAGATCTCTACACACAAAAGAAAGAAACGTCTTCGTAAGAATCGTCACAAGAAGAAATAGTTAGTATAATTACCTCCTTGTTTGGACGTAATTGGTTAACCCAAAAACAGACCATTATAAATGGCCTGTTTTTGGTGTTTGTTATATATATTAGCATAGGGATAAGTCTGTCCCATCTAACATTCTTCTCGTAATATATTGTGAGTAATGAATTAATTATCAATTCTACCCCCAAAGGGGATAGAATAGCCCTTTTGCAAGACAAAAGGATCGTTGAATACCATATTGAACAGTCGGAACCTCAATTCACCGTAGGTGATATCTATCTGGGGACCGTCAAAAAATTAGTTTCTGGACTTAATGCTGCCTTCATTGATATAGGTTATGAAAAAGATGCCTTTCTGCATTACCATGACCTAGGCCCTAACTTGAACTCTCTGCAGAAATTCTCTCGAGATGTCATGAATAAAAAGGGTAAAAACATCAAGTTGGAGAACTTCAAAATAGAAGAAGAAATTGATAAATTGGGTAAAATCGACAAGGTTTTAACCCGCAATCAGCCCATCTTGGTTCAGGTAGTTAAAGAACCCATTTCCACCAAAGGCCCTCGTCTATCTTGTGATATTTCCATCGCCGGGCGTTTTCTAGTTCTGGTTCCTTTTGCAAACGGTGTCAATATTTCTAAGAAAATCACCTCCAAAGCAGAAAGAAATCGATTGATGAAATTGATGTCATCCATCAAACCCAAAAACTTTGGGGTCATCGTCCGAACAGTGGCAGAAGGTAAAGCGGTGGAGGAAATGGAACGCGACTTGCGTGATTCCATTTCGAAGTGGGAGGAAGGTATGGCCAAATTAGTGGATGCCAAACCGAGAGACCGGGTCATCGGAGAGATGAGTCGTGCCACTTCCATGCTTCGCGACTTATTGAACAATGATTTTGATAATGTAATTGTTGATAATCAAGATTTGTACAATGAGGCCAAAGGCTATGTACACCAAGTAGCCCCTGAAAAGGAAAAGATTGTCAAATTACACACGGGTAAAACTAAATTGTTCGAACAAGTAGGTATCGAAAAGCAACTAAAAATGCTTTTTGGTAGATCTGTTTCATTACCCGCGGGTGGTTATTTGATCATTGAACATACGGAAGCATTGCACGTAATTGATGTCAACTCAGGTAATAAGTCAAATTCCGAGGAAGATCAAGAAGCTACTGCACTCAGTGTAAACCGTGAAGCAGCCAAGGAGATTGCTCGCCAATTGCGTTTGAGAGATATGGGAGGAATCATCGTGATCGATTTTATCGACATGAAAAAGGCGGAAAACCGGAAATTGATTCAAGACATCATGCGTGATGAAATGAAAACGGACCGCTCCAAATACACCATATTGCCTCTGACGAAGTTCGGTTTGATGCAAATCACCCGTCAGCGTGTACGCCCTGAAATGAATGTGGCCACCCATGAAACTTGTCCAAGTTGTGGTGGTACTGGAACCATCACGGCCAGCATTGCGGTTTCAGATATCATTGCCCAGCATGTGGAACATTTGCTGACCAAGCAAAATGAGAAAAAACTCACCTTATTGGTTCATCCTTTCTTAAGTGCTTACTTTACTAAAGGTTTTCCTTCTATACGAATGAAATGGTTCATGACGTTTAAGTCCTGGATTCACATTACGGAGGATTCTTCTCTAGGTATTACTGACTTTAAGTTTTTGAACCATAATGGAGATGAGATCGAGATATCGTCTTAGATTTTACCTGCTACTTCTAAGTTTTCTTTCACTTTCATTCCTCAGCGTAGGACAATGGTGGAAGAAAACCGAAGAGGCAGAAAAAGAGCGTTCCAAAGGAATGCTTTTACTTACATCCGAAGTGCAGATTGAAGCGACTAATGCCATCAATCAAATGTACAACTTCCAATTCCCAGAAGCTGAAAGGGAATTCAACTACCTTAAAGTTAAACATCCAGACCATCCACTTCCCGACTTCCTGTTGGGACTCGTGCAATGGTGGAAAATCGTTCCAAATACACAAAATGAGGTGTATGACGAGCGATTGATTGAATACATGGATCGCAGTATATCCAAAGCTGAGAAAATTTGGGATGATACCGAAAATCCCGAGGCGGCCTTTTTTATGGCTGCCGCCTATGGTTTTAAAGGTAGATTACATGCTGAAAGAAAACATTGGGCCAGAGCCACACTTGCCGCCAAAAGTGCATTAAAATACCTAGAATATTCACGCGAATTCGCAGATTTTAGCCCCGAATTAATGTTTGGCGATGGCCTATACAATTACTACTACCACTTCATCAAACAAAATTTCAAATTACTAAGACCCGTTTTATGGTTGTTCCCGAAGGCCAACAAGCAACAAGGCATTGAACAATTAGAAAAAGTAAGCTATCAAGCATTTTATACCCGTACAGAAGCCCGTTATTTTCTACTGCAAATTTATGCCATGGAAAACATGACGGAAAAAAGCTATGAATTAGCCAAATACACACATCAAAATTTTCCGGAAAATCCATTTTTTGAGCGATATCATGCAAGGGCTGCCTTCATGCTTGGCAAACTGGATGAGGCCATGCAAATCTCCAAAAGCATTTTAGACAAAATCGACAAGCATCAAGTGGGCTATGAAGGCGTATCTGGTCGATATGCCAGTTATATTTTAGGATACTATCAATTATACATCTTTAGAAATCCTGCTGAGGCTAAAATCTATTTCAAAAAATGCATGGATTTCTCTGTTCAGACAGGATCATTAGAATCAGGATATTATTGGGCATCTGTGCTAGGTTTAGCACGGATTTCCTTCCAAGAAGGAGATTATGATGCAGCAGTTGACCACTGCAAAGAGGTCATGGATAAGGCAGATAAAAAAACCAGCCAATATACGGAGGCTAAAAAACTGCTTTCAGAGGCCAAAAAGGCAAGAAGAAAGAAGAAATAAAGAATTTAATAATTCCTTAATATTCACGTATATTGCATGACCTAATTTTGCGAGCATATTTGCACCAATATTCTAAAAATTATATCGTATGTTTGGGTTAGATCCTACCTTATTTTTCCTGCTGTTTTTCTGCCTTTTCGCAGCTTGTGCGTTTGAGTTCGTCAATGGATTTCACGACACTGCCAATGCCGTAGCAACAGTTATCTATACCCATTCATTAAAACCAACTCAAGCTGTAGTTTGGTCTGGCTTCATGAATTTCGTGGGCCTATTAACAGGTGGAGTAGGGGTCACCATGAGTATCATCGGACTATTACCCACCGAACTGCTCATCGATACCAATGTGTATCATTCCATGGCCATGGCGCTTTCTTTACTCTTCTCTGCAATTTTATGGAACTTAGGTACTTGGTATTTTGGAATTCCCGCCTCTAGCTCACATACCTTGATTGGATCTATCATTGGTATTGGTGTAGGACACGCCATATTACCCGAAAATCAAACCGGCGTGAATGCAGTCAATTGGGACAAAGCTTCGGAAATTGGTCAAGCTCTTTTATTATCTCCTCTATTTGGTTTTGCATTAGCTATCGTATTGATGTACATCTTAAAAAAGACTATCAAAAATAAAGATATTTTTAAAGAACCTAAGAAAAACTCTCCTCCACCACTTTGGATTAGAGCAATCCTTATCACTACTTGTACATTAGTTTCCTTCTTCCACGGAAGAAATGACGGACAAAAAGGTATTGGTTTGGTTATGGTAATCCTAATTGCTTTTTTGCCTGGTTATTTTGCCATCAATTCTACCTTAGACCTTCACCGCCTACAAAAAGATTTAAATCAAGTAGAAATCATTACCGCCAAAATTGACACAAGTTCCTTATCTGTCAAAGAACAAGAAAGCTACAGCACTGTCATAAAGTCTTCCAAAGCATTGCACGAACTACTTTTAACAAAAAACATCCAAACCAGTAATCTAACGACAAAACAAAAGTTCGAAATCAGAAAGGCTGCCTTAAATATCAATAAGCACGCTAAAAAATTGTTAGAAAGTGAATCGGTAGCCTTATCGGAAGCCGACAAAAAAACATTTAAAAAAGCTACAGCTGGAGATAAAGCTCCATTTTTCGCCTTGGGTGCCACTTCAGGTACAGGTATTGCCGCAGTCACTGACTTTGCTCCCAATTGGGTGATGTGGATGGTTGCCTTATCCCTAGGATTAGGGACTATGGTTGGATGGAAGCGTATCGTTGTAACCATTGGTGAAAAGATTGGCAAACATCATTTAACCTATGCACAAGGAGCTTCTGCCGAACTTATTGCCTCATTAACCATTGGCTTAGCCACTGCCTATAAATGGCCTGTAAGTACAACCCATGTACTTAGCTCAGGAATTGCTGGTACCATGGTTGCCTCTAAAGGAATCAAGAACTTACAAGGGGGAACGGTCAAAAATATCGTCATGGCTTGGGTACTTACCCTACCTGTGACCATCGTACTCGCAGCTGGCTTATTCGTATTTTTCCGTTGGATTACGGGATAAAGGTATTAATTTTGAGGGAAGCCGATGGCTTCCCTTTTTTATACCAATATAATCCATGAAATATTTACGTCTACTGGCTCTACCAGTAGTATTTTTGTGTTGTCTAGAAATCCTTGCTCAATCCCCTCGGCAATATTACCACATCGCAAATGGATGGACCGATCTCAATATTTCTGGAAAAATTGCGGGAAAGTTTAGTTGGCAATTGGAAAACCAACATCGTAGACAAGATCAGCAAGGAGATTATAATCCCGCTACCACGACCGGCAATCCTTACCATAATCTAAATCAACATATATTTAGGCCGTACATCCATTATCAAATGAGCCCCTTGGTTCGTTTTTCACTGATGCCATTGGGATGGATAGGAACTAATCGATTTGTCAACGGGGAAGTGGCCGCCTTCTTTCCTGAATTAAGGGTTTCTCCTCAAGTCATTTTGAGCCAACAACTGAACCGCCTACGGATAGATCATCGATTGCGCTATGAATTTCGTTGGTTAGGGGCAAACGAACCAATAGACAGTAAAAGCTTCCTCTATGGAGGTGATTTCTCTAATAGCTTATTTAAAAAAAGATTCCGCTATCAAATCAAAGGAAGCATGCCTTTGGGTAAAGAAAAGATGGAAGACAAAACCTGGTATTTACAGGCATACAATGAACTGATGATCAATATGGGCGAGAACGTCCCCAACTTGAATATTTTCGATCAAAACCGTGTCTTGATTGGTTTAGGTTACCGAATCAACCAACATCTGACCGTGGAAATGGGCTATATGCAACAAAGCGTATTCCGCTTTAACAACGTCGCTAAAAATAATGTCGAATTAAATAATATACTTCAAGTAAATCTGGCTATATCCAATATAGAAACATTCTTTTAAAGAAGGCATTTGCCTATCTTTGTATTTGAAAAAGAAATGAAAGCCCAGATTATTCAACATTACTTTCCTGAAATAAGCTCTAAACAATTAGAGCAGTTTGAAAAGCTCTATCCTTTGTATCAAGAATGGAATGAGAAAATCAATGTGATATCTAGAAAGGACATTGACAACTTAATGTTGCATCATGTTCTTCACTCACTGGGCATTGCAAAAATTATCAACTTTAGACCAGGTACAGAAATCCTAGATGTTGGCACAGGAGGTGGCTTCCCGGGTATTCCTTTGGCTATTTTGTTTCCTCAATGTTCCTTTACCTTGGTAGATAGTATAGGTAAAAAAATTAAGGTAGTAGAAGGGATCGCTTCTGCCCTAGGCCTAGAAAATGTCACCGCCCTGCATAGCCGTGCTGAGGATCTGGACCAAGACTTTGAATTTGTGGTAAGCAGGGCCGTTACCCGATTGAGCCCCTTTTATTATTGGGTAAAAAATAAAATTAGCCCCAACCACTTTCACACACAAAGAAATGGAATTCTTTACTTAAAAGGGGGCGATTTACAGGATGAATTAGCCGAATTTGGTAAAAAGCACAAAATTTTTGAGCTAGGTGAAATTTTTCATGAAGAATTTTTTGAAACGAAAAAAGTAGTTTACGTACCGATGTAAACGTATATTACCTAAATTATATTTTTATTTTTGAATGCCCCAGATTTCAGTTGCACTTTGTACATATAACGGTGAAAAATACCTTCCCCTTCAACTGGAAAGTATTGCTTCTCAAACTCAAGCCATTCATGAACTTGTAGTTTTTGATGATGGATCTGGAGACAAAAGTCTAGCTATTTTAGAAGAATTCAAGGGAAAAGTGCCGTTCAGCGTTCGTATTCATCAAAATGAAAAGAATGTTGGTAGTAGCAAAAACTTTGAAATGTGTGTTCAAGTCTGTCAAGGTGATATTATCTTCTTTTGTGACCAAGATGATCTTTGGATGCCTCACAAAGTGGAAACGCTGGTTCGATACTTTGAGCAGTACCCAGACATTGATGCGGTTTTTTCCAATGCCATCATGATTGACCAATCAGGTAAGCCCACTGGAAAAACTAGTTTTGAACAAATTGAATTTATTGAGCCCTTGCAAGACTTTTGGAAGGCAGGACATTCCTTCGACATTTTGTTAAAAGGCTATGTGGTAACAGGGGCAACTTTAGCCATTCGTTCGAGAATTAAGCACGAAGTATTCCCCACGCCACATATTATTCCTGAATTAATTCATGATGGATGGATTGCCTTGTATTTATCTATGACTAATCGGATTGCATTTGTTAAGGAAGCGCTAATTCAATATAGAGAACATGCTAGCCAACAGGTTGGCCTTAAAAGCGAGAAAAAAGCTGTGTCTCTTTTGGACCGCATTAAACGTCCTCGAAATGCTAAATTAATTCAAATAGAGAAAAAAGCATCTGACGCCACAGCCCTATTTCATTACTTAAAAAGTCAGAACAATACCCCAGAAGAGGCGCTGAACAAAGTGGCTCACCGAGCCGCCCATTATCAAATGCGTGCAGGGCTAGCTAATAACCGTTTGTTAAGAATTTGGCCTGTTTTGAAAGGAGTTTTGACTGGAGGTTATAAATTACATGATGGAGGCAAATGGTGGCATCCCGTTATAGGCGATATCCTTGAATAACATGCAAACATTAGTGGGAATTGTCATCCCAATTTACAAAGAAAGTCTTTCAGAACTGGAACAGAAATCCTTGCTCCAATGCAAAAAAGTGCTTGGGAACTATCCCATTCATTTTGTGCTTCCTGAAGGATTGAAGGCGACTTATATTGAAGAACACTTCCCAACTGCACAACGTAATTATTTTCCAGCCCAATTTTTTACAAGCACACAGTCATACAATCACCTATTGATAGATCCAACATTCTATGAACAATTTACCTCCCATGAATTTATATTGATCTATCAATTAGACGCTTATGTTTTTAGGGATGAATTAAAAGAATGGTGCCAAAAAGGCTATGATTATATTGGTGCACCCAAATTAAAGAAGAAACATTGGGAAAATGAAAATACCATCCAATGGCCTGTACTTGACCCTATTATGATGAATGGGGGTCTTTCCCTACGAAAAGTTGCCCCCATTATTAGATTTTTGAATTGGTACCATAGGCTATTTGGCACTTGGCCAGCCAATGAAGATTCACTTTTTTCTGTCTACCATAAACGGGCCTTTCCACTGAGATTTTTACTCAAATTACCTAGCTGGAAAGAAGCGTTGGCCTTTGCATTTGAGCAAAACCCAAAAATCAGCCTCCAAATTAATGGGGGAAAATTACCTTTTGGTTGCCATGCCTGGGAAAGATACAACCCTAGTTTTTGGAAGCCTTATATGGATAACAAAGAAAACTAGAAATTCTTTTTAGCCAAATAATCCCGACTGATCTTCAAGCTTTCAAAAGGATCACGTTTGCTGACATCTTGCTCTACGAACCAGTATTTCAATCCTGCTGCTTTTCTGGCAGCAAAAATCCGATCAAAATCAATCGTTCCATTTCCTACCTCAGTAAAAACCTTAGTGCCAGCCTCCATGTCTTTTACATGCCATAATGGGAATCTACCTGGGTGTTTATCAAAATAGGCTACAGGATCTACCCCTGCACGACCAAACCAATATAAATCTGCTTCCATTTTTACCAGGTCGACAGAAGTATTTTGTAAAATGAAATCATAGGGAATAAAATCTCCCGACTTAACAAATTCAAAATCATGGTTATGATATGCAAATTGAATTCCTGCCTTTTTTGTGGTTTCACCAGAACTATTCAATAAACTAGGTAAAGCCTTATACTGCTCATTACTGCGCTCATTAGGGAATAAAAAGGCGCAAACCATAAACTCAGCGCCTACATGGTGTAAATCTTCAACAGCCTTTTGCCATCCGTCAGCTAAAGTTCCTTTTGATTTGATAGCAATACCAGAGGTGTGATGTGAACTAACCACTTTTAAACCAACTCGGTCTAAAATGCCTTTAAATTCATGAGCTGTTTTTCCAAAAAAAGTCCCATTATAACCATATATCTCTAGGTTTTTATATCCCAAAGTTACCAATTTCTCTAAGGAGCCTTCTAAGTCTTTAGAAACTGCATCACGAACTGTGTACAATTGAACACCCAATGGTCCAATATATGGGTTGGATGCTAAGCTGGAGTGCGCATATAAACCTGAAACTCCTAAGGCGAGGCCTTTTAAAAATATTCTTCTTTCCATTGTATTATTTTGATAAAATAGATGATTGCGAATTTAACTATTCGCAGAAATAAATGAAATGAATTAAGGAATTAGTTTTAAATAAAGGAGCTATTTATAAAAATACCCAAGAAAATAATTGGTAATAACAAAAGCTAAGAAATTCAGGCTTAGTCTCCTTAACTGAAAAGGAAGAGAAATGCTAATAAAAACCAAACTGAAATGGCTAGTGAGAGAAATTCAACATCTTCCAATTAGACAACAACTCCAAAAAGTTTAAGCCTTAGGATAAACCTACTAGTTCCTGACTATTGAGAAACTCACGCAATGGTCTTACCTGCCGACGAGATATAGAGATATTCACATCATTCGTCAACTTAATTACTTTATCATATTTCAAATCGACTGATGATATCCCATCTGGATTTACCAATGCGGATTTGGAAGGCCGAATAAAGCCATAATCCTGCAATAAAATTTCAAAAAATTTCAAGGTGCGACAAGAAAGCACTTTGCGACCGTCCTTTAAAAAAATCTTGGAATAATTCCCTTCACCACGAATGAACAAGATACTAGCAGGACAGACTTTGAAGGTACCGAGATTGATTAATAGTTTTTCTTCAGAGGAAATAGGTTTCAAGTTTTTCATAAATCTAAAGTAGATTAGCTAACACAAGGAATACTTTGATGATGTAAAGCTAGAGAATGTTCTCAAAAAAAAAGCCCTAATTCACGTTATTTGTGTTATTAACGCTTTTTTAGACCTTAAATGGCGTTTTTATTCATAATTTTTGGCGTTAAATTATTTATGTTACAACACAAATGTCAAGATTTATGCGCTAAAGCTTAAGTTATATGTATCAGTAAATAAGCCCAAATACCTATTTAAAGGTTAAAGTCCCAATGGAAATTTATTACCTTTAAGAAAAAATTTAACATGGAATACAGACGTTTTGGTAAAACTAATTGGCAAATAAGTGAAATAGGCTACGGAATGTGGGGCTTAGCTGGCTGGACTGGATCTGATGAGAATGAGGTTCAAAAAGCCCTAGATTTATCGGTAGAGTTAGGTTGCAATTTCTTTGATACAGCATGGGGATATGGAGAAGGCCTATCTGAACAAATCTTAGGGTCTCTATTAAAAAAGCATGCTGACAAGACTTTGTATGCTGCCACTAAAATTCCGCCGAAAAATTTTACTTGGCCTTCCAAATCTCACTTTGAATTAAAAGATTGCTTCCCTGCGGATCATATCATTGAATACACAGAAAAAAGCTTAAAAAACTTGGGAGTAGAACAAATTGACCTACAACAATTTCATGTGTGGGAAGATCATTGGGTTGAAAATGATGATTGGAAAGAGGCCGTACAGAAACTTACTCAAGCTGGCAAAGTAAAACATTGGGGGATTTCCGTTAACCGTTGGGAACCCAATAATTGCCTCCGCTCCTTAGAAACAAACTTGTTTTCTTCCGTACAAGTGATTTATAATATTTTTGACCAGAATCCAGAAGACCAATTGTTCCCTCTTTGTGAAAAATTGGACATTGGAATCATTGCTCGTGTTCCCTTAGATGAAGGTAGCTTAACGGGACTATTAGACTACAATACCACCTTCCCTGCCAATGATTGGCGCTCCACCTATTTTGTACCTGAAAATTTAATTTCAAGCGTTGATCATGCCAATGCCTTGAAACCATTGGTACCTGCTAATATGGATATGCCTGAAATGGCTTTACGTTTCATTTTATCAAATCCCAATGTAGGTACAATTATACCAGGTATGAGAAAAATTAAACATGTGAAAAGCAATATTGCTACCTCAGACGGAAAAGGATTAGAGGAAAGCCTAGTAAATGAGCTTAAACAGCATCGATGGGAAAGACAACCTACCGAGTGGTCCCAATAGATTGATCAAACAGCTCTTTTAATTGAGCCTCTTCACGAAATCCCGAAGTTTTTTGCAAAAGTTTTCCCCCTTGAAAAACCAAAAAACTCGGGATTTCATCTATACCAAAAGATTGCAAAATAGCTTGATTGCCATCAGCCTCAACCTTTAAAACAGTTACTTTACCTGTATATTCTTGACTTAATTTGTCGACAATAGGCATCATCTTTAGGCAGGGAGCACACCATTTGGCATAAAAATCAACAACAACCGCCTTTTGACCTTGAACTTTCTTGGTGAAATCTGCCATATCCCAAGCTTTATCATGCGCAACAGCAGGAACACCTTCCAAAGGTTTTAGCTTGGTAGTCCATTTTAAATAGCCCCCCTTTAATTCTGTTACTTGAAATCCTTCTTTTCTCATCAATTCAGCCGCTTGAGCCGAACGACCCCCAGAAAGGCAGTAAATTAATACAGGCTTTTCTTTAGGTAATTTTCTTATTTGCTCCGCAAAATCTGCTGACCGAAAATCTATATTCGTGGCCTTAGGCAAATGGCCTCCACCAAATTCCCCAGAAGTTCTTACATCCAATAATATGGCATTAGGGTTCTCTTGAATTTTTTTCTCAAAAACTTCAACTTCCACAGATTGAGCTATAGTTTGAAAGGAGAAAAAAAGAGAAAAAATCAAAAATGAGTAAAAAACAATTTTAGCTTTCATTATTATTTGATTAATTATCAGCCATTTAGACAGCTGCTTTTCGGTAAATCAGTGATTTTGTCCAAAAAATACGTTATTTTGCAAAGCAATTTAATCAATTACTACGTAATCCATTTATTCACAATAATAATTATACGATGAGTGCAATACAGTACGTTCACGCAAGACAAATTTTAGATTCACGTGGAAATCCCACAATCGAAGTAGACATCAAAACAGAAGATGGTGCTTTCGGTCGTGCAGCGGTTCCTTCTGGAGCTTCAACGGGTATCCACGAAGCGGTGGAATTACGCGACAATGACAAATCTGTTTATGTAGGAAAAGGAGTTTTAAAGGCCGTAGAAAACGTAAACACAACTATCGCAGAAGAATTATGGGGTTTGGAAGTTTCTGAGCAGAACATGATTGACCGTTTAATGATCGAATTAGACGGAACGCATAATAAAGGTAAATTAGGAGCTAATGCTATTTTAGGTGTTTCTATGGCAGTAGCGAAAGCAGCCGCTCAAGAAGCCGGACTTTCTTTATACCGTTACATCGGCGGCGTTAATGCCAATACATTACCTGTACCCATGATGAATATCCTAAACGGGGGTTCGCATGCAGATAACAGCATTGATTTCCAAGAGTTTATGGTAATGCCAGCAAAAGCCGAAAGTTTCTCACATGCTTTACGTATGGGAACAGAGGTTTTTCATGCTTTGAAAGGCGTATTGAAAAGTAAAGGATATTCTACTAACGTAGGTGATGAAGGGGGGTTTGCTCCTAACATCAAATCCAATGAAGAAGCCATTGAAATTGTATTACAATCTATCGAAAAAGCTGGTTACAAGCCAGGTGAGGAAATTTTCATCGCTATGGATGCTGCTTCTTCTGAGTTTTTTGATGAGAAAACAGGATTGTATACTTTCAAAAAATCAGATGGTAAGCAATTAAATAACATGGAAATGGCTGCTTATTGGCAGACTTGGGTAAACAAATACCCTATCATTTCTATTGAAGATGGCATGGCCGAAGATGATTGGGCAGGCTGGGCTGAGCAAACTAAATTGATCGGTTCGAAATGTCAATTAGTAGGTGATGATTTATTCGTAACCAACGTGAAGCGTTTACAAGAAGGTATTGAAAAAGGAGTAGCCAATGCAGTGTTGGTTAAAGTTAACCAAATTGGTTCATTGACTGAAACCATCGATACGGTTAACTTAGCAAAACGCAATTCATACAAAAACATCATGTCGCACCGTTCTGGAGAAACAGAAGATGCCACCATCGCTGATTTAGCTGTAGCTTTAAATACAGGTCAAATCAAAACTGGTTCTGCTTCTCGTTCTGATCGTATGGCTAAGTACAACCAATTGCTTCGTATTGAAGAGGAATTAGGTGCTAATGCTTATTTCCCAGGTTTGAAATTCTAGAATCATGGATCGAGTAAAAGGGCTTTTTCTTGGGAAATATCGCTTCTTCGTAATCTCAACCTGCATTATGTTGGTTTGGATGTTCTTTTTAGACACGAATGACCTTCGAGTACAATATCGGCTTTGGAACGAACTTAGGGTAATGAAAAATGAAAAAGCCTTTTACCAACAAAAATTAAAAGAACTGGAAAAAGAACGCCGTATGGTGGTTGGAAATCCAGCTTTGTTGGAAAAATACGCTAGAGAAAAGTATCTAATGAAACGACCCAATGAGGATATTTTTGTCATCGTGGATGAGGAAAATAAACCCTTGGAACCCTAACAAAAAAGCTCCCATCATCAGGGAGCTTTTTTTATACACTATTGTAAATTCAATATCAACAAATTGAACAATATCTTTGAAACCAGAATCGTTTTCACAACGCTGTTAAAGTTTTGAACCTTGGCAGCGTTAGGGAAAAAACTAAAATTTTAGGTCTTTACTTGAAATCGTTGATTTCTCTGCCGCACTTCCCTTCCACACACTCCATGGCTCTGTTCTTTGTTTCATGACCGAAGCGCCCATGCTGACAAAGGTTCCTTCTCCAATTACTGAACTATCACGGATAGTAGCATTCACTCCAAAAAAGCAATAATCATTCACTTGGCAATTGCCAGAAAGAACTACTTGAGAAGTAAAAAATACGTGATTCCCAATTCGACTGTGATGGCCAATATGATTTCCTGACCATAGCACACAATTGTTTCCAATCTGCACATAAGGCTGTATGGTATTATCCTCCAGTATAAAACAATTCTCCCCAATTTTATCAGTTAACACCGTAGCATGTGAGCTAATATAAGAAATGTATTGATATCCCTTAGCTAAACCTTGCTCATAAACCCTTGCACGCACTTGGTTCATGCCCGCAGCTGTCATTGGAGCAAAAAACAAATATTCTAAAGGAGGGAATTGTTGTTCAACCGTTTCAAAAGGAACCAATGGAAAACCATGAAACTCTGGCTCATGAATATATTGCGATTCTACCGTAAATCCAGCCACCTCATGTTCACTATCGTTCTGCAAATAATATAAAGCTAACTCGGCTGTCTGTGTATTTCCAAAAATGATAACTTTTCCCATAAATTCAATCGATCCAATGATTCAAACACTAAATATACATGTGACAGATTTTTAAAATAAAGCAACTCCTGTCATTTCTTTAGGTTGTTCTACTCCCATTAATTTTAATATTGTAGGGGCAATGTCTCCTAATTTTCCGTTTGACAATGTTGGATGATCTTGAGCATCTACCAAAATACATGGCACTAAATTCGTCGAGTGAGCTGTGTTAGGTGAACCATCCTCATTTATCATAACATCCGCATTTCCATGATCCGCAATAATGATAAAGCTATATCCATGAGATAATCCTGCTTTCACCACCGCCTCAGCGCACTGATCTACCGTTTCAACTGCTTTAACTACCGCAGAAAACACCCCTGTATGGCCTACCATATCTGGATTAGCAAAATTCAAACAAACAAAATCCACTTCCTCTTTTTCTAATTCAGGAATCAAAGCATCACGCAATTCCGCTGCAGACATTTCTGGCTGCAAATCATAGGTTGCTACCTTAGGAGAATTTCTCAGAATATTAGTTTGACCTACAAATGGGGTCTCCCTTCCTCCTGAGAAAAAGAATGTCACGTGTGGATATTTTTCAGTTTCCGCAATTCGAATCTGTTTTTTACCTGCTCCTTCCAATACTTCCCCCAGAGTCATAGGTAAATTGGAATCGTTGAAAATGACATGCACATTATTGAACTCCTTGTCGTATTCCGTCATCGTCAAATAATATAAATTCAAACGATGCATATTTTCCTCATGAAAATCTTTTTGAGTCAAAGCTTGTGTAATCTCACGTCCACGATCTGTACGGAAATTAAAACAAATCACTACATCTCCTTCTTTAATCTTTGCCAAAGGGGCTCCATGTGCATCAGTAGCAATGATTGGTTTAATAAACTCGTCTGTCACATCCGCGGCATAACTATCTTTAATGGCCTGAATAACGTCTTGGGTCAAATGCCCCTCCGCATTTACCATAGCATGGTAGGCCAAAGCCACACGCTCCCAACGGTTATCACGATCCATGGCATAATAACGTCCTGTGACCGACGCAACTTGAGCGCCTGTTTTTTCACAATGCTGAACCAGGTCTGTCATAAACTTCAAACCTGATTTTGGATCGGTATCTCTACCATCAGTGAAGGCATGAACATAAACTTGAGCCAATTGTGCTGCTTGTGCTGTACTCAATAATGATTTAAGATGTTCAATATGTGCATGCACACCGCCATCGGATACTAATCCCATGAAATGAACGGCTTTACCCTCCTTCTTAGCATATTCAAATGCCTTTGCCAATGCTGGCTCTTGACCTAAGGTATTTTCAGTAACGGCTTTGTTAATACGTACCAAATTCTGATACACAATTCGCCCAGCTCCTAAATTCATATGACCCACTTCCGAATTACCCATTTGACCCTCTGGCAAACCAACAGCCAAACCAGAAGCCTCTAATTTAGAATGAGGATATTGAGTATATAAAGAATTAATAAAGGGGGTATTAGCGGCGTCAATAGCCGAAACTTTAGGATTGGTGGCAATTCCCCATCCATCCAATATCATTAGGACAACTCTCTTATTCACTGTATTTCGTTTATTTCCTATAAAATTAGCCAAAATCACTGAAAAAATTGGCTTTTACTTGGGTAGAACTTTAGATAGATGAACAATATCCGCTACTTCAATGACACTTTTGTCATATCCCTTTAAGGTAACGGCAATCATTGACTGACCCAATTCCCTCAATGTACAAACCATTTGAGGGGCAAACTTCCTTAAAAACGGATACATCCAATTGATATATTTGTAAAATGACAATGTATGTTGCAAACCTGGTGTTGGATGAAGCATGCTTGGTCTAAAAGCAAATACCGCTTTAAAATTCAATTTCATTAGATCATTCTCTGTCTTGCCCTTCACCCTAGCCCACATCAAACTCCCCTTCTCTGAAGAATCTGTGCCTTTTCCAGAAACATACACAAAAGTCATATCTGGGTTATGTTTTTCAATAGCCTTGGCAAATCCCAAAGTTAGATCATAGGTCAAATGAGTATATTCCGCTTCATTTTTCCCAATGGAAGTCACCCCCAAACAAAAATAACAAGCATCATAACCTTGTACCTTTTCCTCTAATGCAGCAGGAGAATAAAAATCCTGCAAAATTATCTCCTTTAACTTTGGATCCGTTTTACCAGTAGGACGACGACTTATCACCAAAACCTCCTCCACATGAGGCGAAAGTAAGCATTCGTGCATAACCCCTTCTCCTACCATGCCGGTAACCCCTGTTACAATTACTTTGATTTTTGCGTAATTCATAGTAGAATTGAATAATTTTAATACAAGTTTAAATTAAAAAACAAATGAACAACCGTCGTGAATTTTTACAACAATCTGGTCTGTTAGCCGCAGGTTCGGCATTAACTGGTTCAGCAGCTACTCCTCCTATGAATTTCATCCACCACGTATTATTTTGGGCTAAAAACCCCAACAACGAAGCAGAAAAAACCCAATTATTCAAAGCTCTTAAAGCATTGGGAACCCTTCCAATGATCCAATCGGCTCATGTAGGAAAACCTATTGTGACCGAATTTGATAAACCTGTTACGGAAGGAAGTTATACTTTTTCTGTGGTTTTAACATTTGCCAATGCAGAAAAGGAGAAAGAATATTTATACCATCCATTGCACAAAAAATTCATTGACGATAACAAGCATTTGTGGGGTAAGGTTCAAGTGATTGACTCCCAAGCCATATAATTTAAGCTAAACCTATTTAATCATGAGCAATAACAGAAGAGATTTCTTAAAACTAAGTGGACTGGCGGCATTAGGCGGTTCTACCAAATGGGAAATCAAAGACTTGGCCACTAGCATGCACATTGAAAAAGGCAAACAAGTTTTCAATATGTCAGGCTATGCTGCCCCCAAAATCGAAACCGTTCGCATTGGTTTTATTGGACTAGGTAACCGTGGCTCTGGAGCCATAACACGGGTCAATCGTATTGACGGTGTCAAAACCATCGCCATTTGTGATATTCGCAAAGAAAAAGCAGATGCCGGATTAAAGGCACTAGCTAAAATGGGTATTCAGCCCGAAGTATACACAGAAAAAGAGGAAGCCTGGAAAGCCATGTGTGACCGTCCGGATATCGATTTAATTTACATTGCTACCCCTTGGCATTTACATACTCCCATGGCCGTTTATGCCATGAAACAAGGCAAACATGTAGCCGTAGAAGTTCCCGCTGCCACTACTTTAGAGGAATGTTGGCAATTGGTAGAAACCTCTGAAAAGACCAAAAAGCATTGCATGATGCTGGAAAACTGCTGCTATGACTTCTTCGAATTGTTGACTTTAAATATGGCTCGCCAAGGCTATTTTGGTGAAATTATTCATACAGAAGGCGCCTATTTGCATGATTTATTAGATCATAATTTTACCCAAAGCACCTATTATCAAAGCTGGAGATTAAAAGAAAATCTAAGAAATGGAAATCTTTACCCTACTCATGGACTAGGACCTATCTGCCAATTGCTGGATATCAATCGAGGCGACCAAATGGATTACCTAGTTTCTACTTCCAGCAATGATTTTTCTATGCACCCACGTGCCGTGGAATTAGCTGCCAAAGATCCTTTCTATCAACAATTTGTCAACAAAAGTTTCCGAGGAAATATGAATACCACGACCATTCGTACGGTGAAAGGAAAAACGATGATGGTGCAGCATGATGTATCTACCCCTCGTCCTTATTCCCGCATTCACCTGGTGAGCGGTACCAAAGGCATGGCTGTCAAATATCCCGATCCAAAAGTTTCCGACCACCACCACAATTGGATTTCAGCTGCTGATATGGCGGAATTGGAGAAAAAATATTCCCCTCCGATTGTCGCTAAAATTGGCGAGCTAGCCAAGCAAATTGGTGGCCACGGTGGTATGGACTTCATGATGGATTGGCGCCTTATTGATTGCCTAAGAAATGGTCTTCCATTAGACCAAGATGTATATGATGCGGCAACTTGGAGCTCCGTCGGACCATTAAGCGAAATATCGGTAAAGAATAGATCCAAATCCATGGACGTTCCTGATTTCACTCGGGGAAGTTGGAAAACCAATAAACCGGTGGACATTAGCTTAGCTCAAGGTGGAAATACGGGCGTCAAGGCTCAGAAGTAGGTACTTAGGTGCTACTTCTTTTTCCTCCAAAACTTTTTACCTCCTTTTTTAGAACCCGAGGATTTGCTCCCCTTATGGCTAGCCTTTTGCAAGGCTGGCTCATAGGCGGGCGCTTCGCCCAAGGCTTCAGGTATTGGAGACTTTTTCACCTCCTGACCTAATAATTCTTCTATTCTCGCAAATTTTCTTTGTTCAGTCGGACTAATCAAGGTATAAGCAGTCCCTTGACTTTCTGCACGAGCCGTACGGCCAATTCGGTGAACATAATCTTCCCCATCGTGAGGGACATCAAAGTTGATGACCAATTCAATTTCATCAATGTCTATACCGCGACTTAAAATATCGGTAGCCACCAAGATGGTCGTTTTCTTGTTCCTAAAATCTTGCAAGACTTGCTCCCGAATATCCTGCTCCAAATCAGAATGGATTTCATCTACCTTAAATTTGGCTCTTTTTAATTCAGAAGTTAAGGTTTTCACATGTTGCTTTCGAGAACAAAATACGATAACCCGACTATAATCCTTCAAGTGCAATAAGTGCTTAACCAAAGGAAGCTTTTGCTGCTCATACACCACAAACGCCTCTTGAACTATTTGCTCTGGGGGTTTGGAAACCGCAATGTTAATTTCGACAGGATTCTTAAGCAATTTTCTGGCTAGCTCTCGCATCTTATGAGGCATGGTAGCAGAGAAAAGTAAGTTTTGTCTGTTGGGACTCAAATAAGAGGTGATTTTTATTAAATCATCCTGAAAACCCATGTCCAACATACGATCAGCCTCATCCAAAATCAAGTATTTAACTTCTTTTAGATTGACATAACCCATATTCAAGTGGGCAATCATTCTTCCTGGTGTACATACTACAATATCGCATCCACTTGTTAGGGCTGTCTTTTCGGTTGTAAAGGACTGTCCGTCTCCACCTCCATAGACTGCTATACAAGAGACATTAGTAAAATATCCAAGCCCCTCCATATTATCAGCTATCTGAATAGCCAATTCTCGCGTAGGGACAATGATGAGTGCATTGATGTGATTTTCGGAATGTGGCTCAGTAATCAATTTGTTAACCACTGGCAATAAAAATGCTGCGGTTTTACCGGTGCCCGTTTGCGCAGAGGCAATAATATCTCTCCCCTCCAAAATCGGCTTAATCACCTGGGATTGTACGGGAGTGGCGGTCTTATAGCCCATGGAATCTATTCCTGCCAAAAGGCTGTCTGCCAGACCTAATTCTTTAAATGTCAAAATAATTCGTTTAAAATATGATTCCTTTTTTCAGTAGATTTAAAGGATGCACAAATTTACAGCTTATATCTGAATATATTGGTATTCAAGCCAATAGCCAATAATTAGGAAGAAACCTGTTTTTTGGCCAAAATATACATCCCCAGACCCGATACCAATAAGAGTCCCAAACTTGCTCCATCTTGCCAGGAAAAGGATTCTGGATGATTCACTAGATATTCCCAACTCTTGGCTTGAGTCCCTGACCAAACTGCCAAGGCTGTTCTTGGCAACATCCCGATCATACCCGCCAAACAAAAATCCAAAAAGCTTACTCCCACAAAGGCCATCAGGGCATTAGTAATGGCAAATGGAAATATTGGGGATAATCGAGCTAAAAATACCCATGAGAAAGATTGCGCCTGAACATTAGATAAAAAAGTGGCCCCACGTTTCGTTCTTTTAATCCAACGAATCATAGCCTGACCTTTCCAAAGTTTTGCAATTCCAAAGCCTAACATAGAAGCTAAACTATAAGCTGCAATCAAGGGCCAAATGCCTTGGAAGCCCCAAATATAGCCTACAAATAATGCCAAAAAAGTGGTTGGACAAAGCGCCAGCCCCATTACAAAAACAGTGGCGAGCCAGAAAAGTATCTGTTGGCCTAGATCTAAATTGATAAAAAAACTCGGATTGGAAATAGCTACAATGCCCAAGGCAAGGCTGGAGATAAAGGGGAAAAGTCCCATCCAAACTAGGTAGCCAATTTCAAAAAAGAGTTTTCTGCGGAAACGCATGCATTATTTGATAGGACAACAAAGATAGGGGAATTTCATAATCCAGCCCTATTTGCCTAACTTGCGTGGCTATTTACCAAGAAGAAAGCCTCTATGGATATTGCTATCGTCAAATACAATGCTGGAAATGTTGCCTCCGTCATGTACGCTTTGGACCGAATTGGAGTAAAATATCAGTGGACTGACGATACCTCAATTTTACAACAAGCTGATAAAGTCATATTTCCAGGAGTAGGCGAAGCTAGCACAGCCATGGCGCATTTGAAAGAAAAGGGATTAGATCAATTAATTCCTCAATTAAAACAACCCGTTTTGGCTACTTGCATTGGTATGCAACTGCTTTGTAAGCACTCAGAAGAAAACGACACGACTTGTATGGGTGTTTTTGATGTGGAAGTTAAGCGATTTCAATCTTCCGACTTGAAAATCCCACATGTGGGCTGGAATTCCATCCGAGCTATTCAAGATAATCCCTTGATGGAAGGCTTGAAACCTGAAGAGTTTGTCTATTTTGTGCACTCCTATTATGTTCCAGTGAATCCCTTCACCACCGCGGAATGTAATTATGTACAGCCATTCTCTGCCATGTTACACCGAGACAATTTTTATGCCGCCCAATTCCACGCTGAAATTAGCGGAATGGCAGGCCAACGAATTATTGAAAACTTTCTTGCCATATAATTTATGTTCCAGGTAATTCCCGCTATTGATATTATAGGAGGCCAATGTGTTCGCTTAACCCAGGGCGATTATGCCCAGAAAAAAGTGTATCATGCTGACCCCTTAGAAATTGCGAAAGAGTTTGAAGGAGCAGGCATTCAACAATTACACTTAGTCGATTTAGATGGTGCAAAAGCAAAAAAAATTGTCAATGTTCAGGTACTAGAAAGAATAGCCTCCCAAACCAATTTACATATTGATTTTGGAGGTGGGGTTCAATCAGATGAAATGATTGATATGGCTTTTTCTGCAGGAGCCAAACAAATCACAGCAGGAAGTATTGCCGTCAAAAAGCCCGAATTGGTCAGGAATTGGTTAAAAAAATACGGAGCAGATAAAATCATTTTGGGGGCAGATGCGCAAAATGAGCAAATTGCTGTATCTGGTTGGCAAGAAAACTCCCATATTTCTATCTATGATTTTCTAAGAGATTATTGTCAAGCAGGTGTACAATATGTCATTTCCACAGATGTTGCCAAGGACGGATTGTTGCAGGGGCCAAGTTTTAATTTATATGAAAAAATTCAAGCCCAAGAACCCCAATTGAATCTAATTGCCAGTGGGGGAGTGTCCTGCCTAGACGATTTATATCGACTACGTGATATGAATATCTTTGGGGTTATTGTGGGAAAGGCCTTTTATGAAGGCCGTATTAGTTTAGCTGAATTAGCCACCTTTTCTAAAGAATCAGCATGTTAACCAAAAGAATCATTCCTTGCTTAGATATTAAGGACGGCAGAACCGTCAAAGGGACCAATTTTGTGGATTTGCGTGATGCTGGGGACCCGGTAGAACTAGGGGCTTTATATGCTCAGGAAGGAGCGGATGAATTGGTATTTTTAGATATTACCGCTACGGTAGACGACCGAAAAACCTTAGTTAATTTAGTGCGTGAAGTAGCCCGCCATGTCAATATCCCTTTCACGGTGGGTGGAGGTATTTCTTCCATTCAAGATGTTTCGGCTTTGTTAAATGCCGGCGCGGATAAAGTGTCTATCAATTCCTCCGCTGTTAGAAATCCGGATTTGATTGATGAATTAGCCTTGCAATTTGGCTCTCAATGCATCATCGTAGCCATCGATACTAGATTGGTGGATGGGAAAGACTGGGTGCATACCCATGGAGGAAGAAAAATAACTGAAATTCAAACCATTCCATGGGCCAAGGAGGTGGAGAATCGAGGTGCTGGAGAAATTTTATTAACCAGCATGGATGCCGATGGTACAAAAGCTGGATTTGCCAATGCTTTGACGGCTCATATATCTACTCATGCCTCTATTCCCATCATCGCCTCTGGCGGCGCAGGAAGTATGGAGCATTTTTATGAAGTTTTTACCGATGGAAAAGCCGACGCCGGCTTAGCAGCTAGTATTTTCCATTTCAAAGAAATAAGCATAGGCGATTTAAAGAATTACCTTTCCAGCAAAGGAATTCCCATGCGTATTTAATAAATTCACTGATTATTTAATAAAATGAGCTTAAGCCCCGACTTTTCTAAAGGATTAATCCCTGCCGTGATTCAGGATGCCTCTACATTACAAGTATTAATGCTGGGGTACATGAATGAAGAAGCCTACCTAAAAACTCAGGCGGATCAAATCGTTACATTTTACTCTCGTTCCAAAGAGCGCTTATGGACAAAAGGTGAAACATCAGGCAATTTCCTTCATGTTAAAAATATACTTCTAGACTGTGACAATGATACGCTCTTAATTCAGGTTAACCCTGTGGGACCAGCCTGTCATACGGGTGCCGATACTTGTTTTAATACCTCCAATCAAGATAATGCAGCTTGGCTAGATTACTTAAAGCATATCATCCGTTCTAGAAAAGGCGCTTCGGCAGATACGTCTTACACGGCTTCATTATTCCAAAAAGGCACTAATAAAGTAGCTCAAAAAGTGGGCGAAGAGGCTGTAGAACTCGTGATTGAGGCAATGTCCAATAACGATGAATTATTCAAAGGTGAAGCGGCAGATTTAATTTTCCATCTATTGGTCTTGTTAGAAGATCGCGGAATAGGCTTAGAAAAAATTGTAGCCTTACTTAAAGAAAGACACAACAAATAACAGCATATGATTGGATTCATCGTTCGTTACATCATCATTGCAGGGATTATTTTAATCATTCCGCGCTACTTAAAAGGTATCGTGGTGGATGGTTTCACTACTGCCCTTTTGGTAGCTTTGGTCATGGGATTCTTAAACTCATTTGTCAAGCCTTTCTTACAAATCATTAGTTTCCCTATTACCTTCATGACCCTGGGATTATTTTCTTTGGTTATCAATGTGGGAATAGTCTACCTGACTGAGCTATATGTACCTGGATTTCAAGTCAGTGGATTTGTGGCTCCACTCATCTTTAGTTTTGTAGTAGGATTTTCAAGTACCGTAGTAGGCTGGTTTACCAAATAATCAAGGTAAGCCATTTTGAAAGGTAATTTCCGTAGCTAAACCAATGGCACTAAATCTAAATGCCATGGAATAGGATTGGGATGGATTGGTGATTTTCTCACAATGTGGCCCTTTTTCTAAGAAATAGATGTAATATTCTTGATTACGATCGGCCAACTGCTGAATATCAGGCTTCCCGAATAAATCTTCAATATCGTTGGAGCTAACTCCCTTCAAATTTTCTTTGTGCGCTTTTAACCAAGCCACTTGCTCTTTGCGCATATCCTGACAGCCTGCTTCATCTTGAACAAATTTTTCCAAGTCGAAACCTGCTAAATCTGGCTGCTTGGTACAGGAAAGCATCATTCCTAAAAGTAAAAAACTCGCACAGATTCTAAGCATGGAAAACATCATTTAGCTTTTGAAAACACAAAAGTACAGAATGGATTTCCCCCGAAAAAGCCCTTGCAAATAAATTCGCGGAATTAGTAAATTCTGATTAATTTCATTTCAAATTCAGGTGATGCGCATTTTACTTTGTCCAGATAAATTTAAAGATTCATTGACCGCTGCGGAAGTCTGTCATGCCCTTAGTAAAGGCATAAAAAAGACTCATCCTGAAGCAGAGATTCAATCTTTGCCCCTGGCTGATGGAGGAGAAGGCACCTTACAAGTCATTCAAGAAACTTTAGGAGGGCAATGGGTTAAAATCAAAGTCAACAATCCTCTTTTTAAACTGATTGAAGCCCCTTTTCTTTGGTTAGAAGATAAGCAACATGCCTTCATTGAAATGTCTCGTGCTTCTGGCATTGAATTACTGAAAAAAGAAGAGCGGAATCCGGCAATAACTAGCACCTTCGGAACAGGCGAGCTCATTCGATCGGCCTTAGAACTTGGCGCTAAAAAAATTACTTTAACGGTAGGAGGATCTGCTACCAACGATGCTGGTATGGGTATGGCGACCGCTTTAGGCTTCAAATTTTTGGATGAGGAGGAAAAAGAGTTGAAGCCCATCGGAGCCAATTTAATCCATATTCATCGCATCATACCGAGTCAATTTCTTGCCCAATTTAAACAAGTTCAATTCCAAGTTTCCACTGACGTACGCCATGTATTATATGGTCCGATGGGGGCGGCTCATGTTTTTGCCAGACAAAAAGGGGCTAATGATGCTATGATCAAGGACTTGGACCGGGGCTTAGTGAATTTGGCATCATTTTTTAATGATAAAAAAATCGCAGATGCTCCTGGCGCTGGTGCGGCAGGAGGATTAGGTGCCGGTGCCATGTTCTTTTTAGGGGCTAGTATTCACTTAGCTTCTGAATGGATCTTGGACATGGTGGCATTTGATCAATTTGCCCAACAGGCCGATATCATTATCAGTGGAGAAGGCAAAATAGACGTGCAATCTTGGAAAGGGAAACTGATTTCCACCGTTATTGAGCACAGCAAACGATTTGAAAAGCCTATCATATTGGTATGCGGGGGCTTACAAGATCAGGAATTGATTCCTCCTAGCATGAAAGACATCCCAGTATTTCCCATTTTGGCACCTCCGATTACTTTAGAAGAGGCCATCCATCAAGCAGCCAAGCACTTAGAAAGGATTGGCGAAAAATTGCCCTTATAATTGTACCAGTCGGCTCGCCGCTTCTAGCAAAATATCATCGTTTTTAGCAAAACAAAAGCGCAGGATTTTGTCGCTCGGGGGCTTTTGATAAAATACCGATATGGGAATGGATGCCACTTGAATTTCTTTGGTCAATCGCACAGCTAGATCTACATCTAGTTCATCACTTATTTCACTATAGTCTATGCATTGGAAAAAACTACCATGACTGGGTAAAAGCTTCCAGCGACTACCCGCAAAGGCAGCAGCAAACAAATCCCTTTTCCGCTGATAAAAATCAGCTAAGCCCAGGTAGTGTTTGGGCTCTTTTAAATAGTCTGATAGAGCATATTGTAAGGGAGTCGCGCTGGAAAAGGTAACCCATTGATGGAGCTTTTGGAATTCCCTAGTCAGATATTCTGGCGCCAAACAATAGCCAATTTTCCAACCCGTAATGTGGTAAGTCTTTCCAAATGAGCCACATACGAAACTTCTTTTTCTTAATTCTGGATGAAGCAATACCGAATAATGTTTCTTTCCATCAAAAACAATATGCTCATACACCTCATCTGAAATAATCAAAATATTGGTCCCCTTAACTATCTCCGCCAAAGCATTTAAATCCTCTTCCGACCATATGGCACCCGTAGGATTATGTGGGGTATTGACCATAATGGCCCTTGTCTTAGGACTAATAGTCCTCGCTAGTAATTCCCAATCAATCTGAAAACCCTTTTGAGCATCCATAGCTAGATGAATGGGAATTCCCCCAGCCAAACGAACTGCGGGATCATAGGCATCGTAACTTGGGTCAAACATGATGACTTCGTCACCAGGAAAAACACAACAATGAATGGCGCAAAATAATGCCTCTGTGGCACCTGAAACGACAGTTACCTCCTTTTGAGCATCCATTTCAATGCCATAAAACAACTTAGTTTTATCGGCTATACTCTGTTTAAAAACAGGTACTCCAGCCATCGGGGCATACTGATTATGACCTTTGGAATAGAATGCCAATAGAGCCTGCAGCTCTTCAGAACAATCAAACCCTGGAAAACCCTGTGATAAATTCAAAGCCCCATACTCAGTGGCCAGGGCCGACATTTTAGTAAAAATGGTGGTCTGAACTTGTGCTTGTTTAGAGGGAAATTGAATCATGTTAATCCATCAGGGGTTCACCGTCCAACCATACTTGTTGAACTTTTAAATCATCACTCATATATAAGAGACAAGCTCTTTTCCCTTCTTCTACCGTTCCTAAATCTTGATCCAAATCAGCCACTTGCGCTGGATAAAGAGTCGCCATACGAATTGCCTCTTCCACATCTATCCCCACCTCATTAACGCAATTTTGAACGGCCTGCTCCATAGTCAAGGCAGAACCTGATAAGGTCCCCGACTCATTGGTAAACTTTCCATCCTTCTTGTCAAATAAATACGGACCAGAAATATCGTGCGTTACAGCATCGGTAATCAAAAACAATCGATGCTTTTTCAATTCCTTGGCTAATTTCACCGAACGAAAATCGCAATGCAAACCATCCACAATGATACTGGTCCAGGCATCGCTCGAGAAGCTAGCTCCAACTAAACCCAGAGCTCTACTTTGCCATTGTGACATCGCATTAAAGAGGTGTGTAATACGTTTAGCTCCTTTGGACAATGCCAAATTGGCCTGCTCAATGCTTGCATCAGAATGGCCCAAGGAAACCATGATGGGGCTCTTTAAAATATAATCCAAGGCCTCCTCTGAGAACATTTCAGGAGCAATGGTCATGTAGATAGGTAAATCCCCGGCTCGATCCACAATTTCCTTAATAAACTCCACAGAGGGAGCTTGGACAAACTCCTCCTTATGCGCACCTTTTCGAATGGGATTGAAAAATGGGCCTTCCAGATGCAAGCCAACAAGCCCCTTACCCCCCCGAGACAAATATGATTTACAGGCATCAATAGCCTTCCACATCGTTTCCTTAGGAGAGCAATTTAAGGTAATTTGGAATTGTGTCGTTCCAGTTTTGTGATGCTCATCAAAAGTCTTCTCAATGGAATCCACGGTGGGATGATTGGAAAATAAGCGCTCACAACCACCATAGACTTGTAAGTCGATGAAACCAGCACAAATGAAACCGCTCCCCTCAAGCTCTCCCTCTACGGGTTTTATTTGATGGATGCGACCTTGGTGTACAAGGATTTGTTGATCCACCAACCATTCATATCCTGTAAAAATACGTTTAGCTAAAATGACCATGCATTCAAATTAATAACCTGCGGCTTGCCCATCTTTTCTAGATTCGGACGCGCCAAAATATACCTTTCTTATAGGATCCCAGCGAATGGCTTGGTATCCTCCATAAATTCCATTCATATAACCCACCTGATGTCCCTTCTGCAACAATTCCCGAATGACTTCATAAGGATATCCACTTTCTAAGGTGATCGTACCACCTGTCAATTCCATCGCCTCTCCTGTTGGCTCGGATGAACCCTCATGATTTAATCGTGGGGCATCTCCAGCTTCTTGAATGTTCATACCAAAATCAACTACATTCATGACAATCTGCACGTGGCCCATCGGCTGAAATGCCCCACCCATCACACCAAAACTTAAAAACGGCTGTCCATCTTTGGTAACAAATGCAGGGATAATGGTATGAAAAGGCCTTTTGCCTGGAGCATAGGTATTATTTTCTCCCTCTTTTAAGCTGTACATCTCCCCTCTATCTTGAAACATGAAGCCTAATCCATCTGGCATCATGCCAGAACCAAAACCCCGATAATTACTTTGAATCAAAGAAACCATGTTACCATCTTTATCCGCAACCGTCAAGTAAATAGTATCCCCATCTTTTAATGCTGGGTTTCCAGCATCATAATGTCTCGAGGCTCGATTCATTTGAATCAATTTCCTTCTTTCAGCAGCGTAGGATTTAGAAATAAGGCTGGAAACTGGAATTTTAGCGAATTCAGGATCGGCATAGTATTTGGCACGATCCTCAAAAACCAACTTTTTTGCCTCCGTAAACAAGTGGATGTGCTCTGCGCTACCATGTTTAATTTTGGAGAAGTCATAGCCTTCTAAAATATTCAACATCTGTAAGGCAGCAATTCCCTGACCATTCGGTGGCAATTCCCAAACATCATAACCCCGGTAATTAGTTGAAACAGGATCTATCCAAGTCGAAGTATGGGTAGCTAAATCTTCATAGCTTAAGAATCCTCCATTTTTCTTCATGAAAGCATCCATGGTTCTTGCCATATCGCCCTTATAAAATACATCTCGGCCTTCCTTGCCAATTCTCTCTAGCGTTGTGGCCAAATTAGGATTTTTGAACACATCTCCCAATTGTGGCGCCTTACCCTGAGGGTAATAATGCTGAGCTACATTGGGAAATTTTCCATAATTCGCCTCCACTCGCTGTAAAGCCGAGGCCAGCTCCCCGTGAACAGGAAATCCGTTTCTGGCATAATACACCGACTTCTCTAAAATTTTATTCATGGGCATGGAGCCGAATTTCTTGTGTAATTCAAACCATGCGTCTACGCAACCGGGTACACTGACAGGAAGCGGGCCTACACTAGGGATATGCTTTAATCCTCTCTTTTTTAATTCTGCCAAAGTCAGGGATTTAGGCGATCTCCCTGAACCATTCAATCCATACAATTTCTTGGTTTTAGCATCCCAAACGATGGCAAATAAATCTCCACCAATTCCATTCACATGAGGCTCCACTACTCCTTCCATGGCATTGGCAGCAATGGCCGCGTCTATGGCATTTCCGCCTGCTTTGAGTACATCTAAGGCGGCTTGGGTAGACAAAGGGTGAGAAGTGGCAGCCATACCGTTTTGGGCAATTACCTCGGAACGTGTAGCCCACAATTTACCATAAGGTCTATCTTGAGCAAAAAGACTCCAAGGAAAGAGTAATAGTAATAGAAGCTTTTTCATGAATTTAGATTATTTTGATTTTCAATTTAATGAGATTAATTCGATTTTTTATGCGTGATAACCGCTTAAGCACACTTAACCATGTAAAACAAGCTTGACCGATAAAATGTTATGAATAAGTATTGGTAGCGTACTTAAGATTAAAGGACATATACCTCTTTGCAATCGCCTATCATGGCTATAAAAATAAAATACCTCGGACAGTGTCCGAGGTATTTGCATTAATCCCCAAAATAATTTTATCATGAATAACTATGCCGTTTTACGCAATTTTTGTTTGATACGCTCCGACAAATAATACATACATGGAACAATGATCAAGGTCAAGGCTGTAGAGAATGTCAAACCAAAAATGATTGTCCAGGCTAAGATTCCCCAGAATACCGCAGAATCAGATCCAAAGAAAATATGTGGATCCAACTCGGTAAACATGGTTGCGAAGTCGATACTTAATCCTAATGCCAAAGGTATTAAACCCAAAACGGCAGCAGAAGCAGTCAATAATACTGGAGTCAATCGAATTCCCCCTCCTTCAATAATAGCCTCTTTTAAGTCATATCCTCTTTGGAAGCGAAGCTCCTCAATAAACTCAATCAATAAAATACCGTTTTTCACCACGATACCAGCCAAGGCAATTATACCTACTCCAGACATCAAGACAGAGAAAGTCATTCCAAAAGCCAAAAATCCTAATATCACACCTACTAAGGACAATAAAATGGTAGCGAAAATAATCAAAGGTTTCACGGCAGAGTTGAACTGGGTTACCAAGATTAAATAGATTAAAATCAAAGCCGCAATAAAGGCTACGCTTAAAAATGCCCCTGTTTCTTGCTGCTGCTCTTGCTCGCCTCCCATTCTTATTTTATAGCCTTGCGGGATATCCATCGTCTCAAACAGACCGTTCAATTCCGCTACAATCTCATTAGCATTATAGCCTTCAATCACATCCGAACCTAGCGTTACTACGCGCTCTTGATTTTTACGGTTAATCTGGCTAAACGAAGAAGCATAACGAATATCAGCTACTGAGCTCAATGGTACTTGGCGTAACATACCTCCTGAGTTCATATCTCGGTAGGTTATATTCATTGAGAGTAATTTTTCAATTTGATTTCTAGCATCTCCCTTCAAGCGCAGTTGGATTGGATACTCGTCTTTCACGTCGCGGTACTTAGAAATTTCCACTCCGAACAAGGCTCCACGAATTGCCATGGCCACTTGGGCAGATGAAATTCCCTCGCGACTAGCTTTCTCCCGGTTAACATCTACGATGATCTCCGGTTTATTAGTCACCAAATCCGATTTCAATTCCTGAATTCCTTGGATTCCAGCTTTTTGAATCGAGGCAATTACCTTCTTCTCTAAATCCAATAAGACCCCAAAATCATCTCCAGCGATTTCAATGGAAATAGGCTTACCGGTTGGCGGACCATTTCTTTCTCTTTCAATCGCCATTTCCACGCCAGGAATTGGATTCGCTTTGAATGAATTTTGCAATTTGGTCAACAAATCTTGCGTGGAAATACCCCCTCTCATTTGAACCTTTTCAAAAGCCACAGTTACCTTGCTCTTGTGTGGGGTAGCACTTCGATCGGGATTCATAGGATCCCCTGCGTTTTTACCCACATTAGAGATTACTGAATTCACGATTCCCATGGCTTTTTCTTTCTTCAAGAAAGTAAATACTCTTCCTTCAATCACCTTGGTCATGGAATCAGTCACTACAGCATCTGTACCAATGGGCATTTTAGCGTACAAGTACACATAATCTGGATCTCCTGAAGGGAAGAAGATTACTTTAGGTTTTACTATGCCAAAAAGAATAAATGAAAATATCAATAATCCAAAGGCAGATATTACTGCATAAACCGACCTTCTACCTTCTAATACCCAAGAAATTGCTCTACGATAAGCATTTTTAAAGGCAGGTAGGGTTTTATCTTGGAAAGGAACAATCCATTTCGGAGTGACAACAAAGTGGTTAAACACATAAATAATCAAGGCAAATACGAAGAAATTACCAAATCCAAAATGTCCCAATTTAAAGCCCAAGACATAACCTCCTATGCTTAGACTCAACAATACAAACACTGTTTTGCGAATGTCAGCAAACTTAGGATTCTTTACATCATTCACCTCTTCATCATGTCTTTTCATAAATGACATGGCAAATACCGGATTCATAACATAGGCCACAAACAAAGAGGCAAACAAGGTAATGATCAAAGTGATAGGTAAAAACTTCATGAATTCACCCACAATACCCGGCCAAAACAACAATGGCAAGAATGGAGAGATTGTGGTTAAGGTACCCGATAAAACTGGCACAAAAACTTCTGATGCAGCCAATTTTACAGCCTCCACGATAGTCAATTTCTTAAAGTTATTGAACAATCGGTGTGCGTTTTCAATCACCACAATAGCGTCATCCACCACGATACCTAAACTCAATAAAAAGGCAAAAAGGACAATGGTATTTAAAGTAAAATCAAACCCTGGCATGAATAAGAAAGTCAGCAAGGCCGATAAGGGTACAGACAATCCCACAAAAGCGGCATCACGCACACCCATGAAGAACATTAATACGATCACCACGAAAACGAAACCTAGAATAACCGTATTAATTAAATCGGCTAAGTCTCCACGCGTTCTTTCCGATTGGTCTGCTGTAATAGAAACGGTTAATCCACTTGGGAAACGAGATTCTTTGTATTCTTCAATGGTACTTTCAATGCGGTCGGCGGCATCAATCAAGTTGGCACCTGCACGCTTGATTACGTTCAAGGTAATAACCGACTTATTATTCAAGCGAGCAAAATCTTGCTTCTCCTCAAAACTATCTTTCACTTGAGCTACATCTTTTAAACGAACTACTGCTCCTGTACTAGAACGAATGATGATATTGGACAATTGCTCCATGCTCTTGAACTCACCCGTCACACGCAAAGAACGTCTTACTCCATTAACGGGCAACTCTCCACCTGAAATATTCACGTTTTCTCCTTGAACGACTGACTGAATGTCGTAGAAAGTCAAACCATAACTTTGCATTTTAGCTAAGTCCAAATTGATTTGAATTTCACGCTTTAGGGCTCCAATGATATCCACACGATTGATTTCGGGCATCCCTTCAATCTCATCTTGTAGATCCTCTGCGTATTTTTTTAATTTATCCAAAGGATAATCCCCAGCGATATTGATATTCATAATGGGGAACTCCGAAAAGTTGACCTCTGCCACAGAGGGCTGTCTGGTCAAATCTTTTGGCAAATCAGCAATGGATTTATCTACCGCATCTTGTACCCTTTGCTTAGCCACTGGCACCGCGACATCCGTGTTAAATTCAACAATGATGACTGATACATCTTGTAATGCATTGGATTTTACACTTTTTACCCCTGTAACTGCCTTGAGCTGCTTCTCAATAGGCTTATTGATTACATTTTCAATATCCGTAGGTGTGGTTCCTGCATAAACTGTCTGCACAACCATCTGAGGAACAACTATATCGGGGAATTGCTCTTTAGGCAACTGCTTATATATACCTAGTCCTGCGATAAAAATGATGAAGGTAAAGATGTAGATGGTTGTACGATTTTGCCCCAACCAACCAATCATATTATAGATTAGTCCTTTCCCTTCGGGCAACTGCTCGTTTTTAATATTTTTTTCCATGATGTGGTTAATTCAGATTAGAATGAAATTGCTTGACCATCTACCAAATCTTGGTAACCTTGAGTAATCACTTGGTCACCTACCTTAATTCCTGAAATAATTTCAGCTTGCCCGTTATAAGACAATCCGATGGTCACTTGGCGAGCACGAGCTACTTTTTTTCCTGACTCATCTACTGCCACATAAATCAAATTTCCCTTCTCCGTTTTTTGAACTAGATTTTCATCTAATACAATGGCGTTGTTTTTAGAAATATCATTGATATTGATCACAGCCAATTGATTCGGCTTCAACTCGTTTCCTACATTAGGAATATGAGCTTCGATGTCAAAAGTTCTAGACAATGGATTAACCAACTGTGAAACATGGGAAATTTTAGCCTTGATTTCTTTATTGATATCTGGGAACTTAATAACGATAGGATCTCCAACTTTCACGGAGCCTAAGTATGTATCTGAAATTTTAGCGGCAACTTTCAGGTTTCCTAAATTCACAATCTGCACAATCGGTAAACCTGGAGAAGCCATTTCCCCTGCCTTCTGACGTACAATTTCAATTGTTCCGGAGATTGGAGCTACTACCTTAGACATGGCTAATTGCGCTTGCAAAGTAACTAATCTCTTTTCTAAAGATTCCTTATTGGACTTGGCACTTAAGTATTGTACTTCTGTACCAATTTGCTGATCCCACAAAGATTTTTGCTTGTCAAATAAAATTTTAGCTAAGGACAATTGATGTTTCACCTCTTCCATAGACTCCTTCAAAATATTATTATCCAAAGTGGCAATTAATTGCCCCTTTTTAACTGCTTGACCTGCTACTACTGGTAAAGTAACAATAGCACCGGCTGTTTGTGGACTAACCAAAACGGTATTTTCTGCTAACACAGCTCCTTGCGCTTCCACAAAGTGGTTAAAAGTTTGCGCTTGAATAGGGCTAACACTCACCGCTACTACCTTTTCAGCTACTTTAGGACTCTCCTTGCCAATCTCTTTTTCGATGGCAGCGATTTTTGCATTAATTTCTTGAGCTTGTTTCTTTAAATCAGCTAACTCTTGTTTTTTATCAACTGACTTGGAGCATGAGGCAGCAAGTACTAAGGCGGCGATTAAAATGGTAAGATTTTTCATATGATATTTGTTAAAATCGTGTTTTATTCTGTGTATAAAGTACCGTTGGCCTTTTCTAATTCAACCTTGGCGATTAAGGCATTGTATAATGAAGTAAAATAATTGGCTTGGGATTCCTTGATAGAAGTTTCTGCATTCAATACTTCCAAATTGGAACCTACCCCTTGCTGGTATTTCACTCGAGTAACGCGTGATATTTCATTGGCCAAATCCAAATTCGCTTTTTGCTCCTTCAATGATTCTAATGAATTCTTCAAAGTAATGATGGATTGACTGCGCTGTAAATCAATGGACGACTTTACTAAATCATAGCTCTGACGCACCTTTTGAAGGTTATTTTGAGCCTGGATGGTTTTATATTTCTTAGAGAATCCATCAAAAATCGGGATTTGAAGGGTAAAACCCAAGGTCGAGTTATCAAACCATGATTGGCTAATCAAATCACCAAATGTTTTACGACCGTTAGTAAAACCATAGTTCAAATTGAACAATAATCGAGGCAAATAACCTGCCTTCTGGCTACGAACATCCAATTCAGCTAAACCTTCTTGCGTCTTTAAGATGGAATATTCAATACGATTTCCATAATTGAATGGAATATTTTCATCCAATGGATTAAACTTAAAATCTACTTGCTCTAAAGTTAAGGACAAACGAATCGGCTCCTCCATCGGGTACCCCATCTGAAATTTCAACAAAGAATAACCCAAATCCTGAATACGAATGACATTCTCCAATTCCGTTTTTAAATTGTTAGATTGAACTTCCAAGCGTTGAACGTCGATTCGCTCTACAAAACCCTGCTTATTAAGGGCTTTCGTCTCTTTCAATAAGGAATCTAAACGACCTACATTGGCTTGTAAAATCTGTAAACGCTTTTCATTCACTAATACGCCATAATAGGCCTTCATTACTGCCTCCGCCACTTGTTGCTTGGTTTGTACCAAATTCTTAGTTGAAAGTTCCTTATATACTTCTGAGGCCTTTAAACCTAACAAATAAGTCCCATCAAATACCAGTTGGCTTAGTCCGAAATTGGCCATACCTGAATTTTTAACTCCGAATTCAGCAGCTACGATTTCCCCTTCTGCGGCACTTGGGTTGAAGGTTTTCGCAGGAATGAACATTCTTTGAATGATTAAATTATTGGTGTAAGTCACACCACCATTTACCTGTGGCAAACCAATAGCTTTAATTTCATTAATTTTGGCACCTGCGTTTTGCAAGTCCAATTGACTATTTTTCACTTGTGCATGATGGAGAATCGCATAATCAACCGCCTCCTTGAGACTGAAGGTTTGTGCCATACCCGTCAAAGACAAGAAACAAAATAGCCCGATAAATTGTAGTTTTTGGCGAATCATGTTTAGTTGTTTTTTTGATATGATAAATAGAGAGATAGACCCTTTTCTGTGAGTATTCCTCGCATAAAATGATCCAGTAAAATTTGCTGTGTGTCAAATAATGACAATTTGGAATGAGAGTAAAAATTTGGGTCAAAGGACAAATCCACTTCTCCCATTCTTAATCGAGCAAAAAGTTCCACTTCAATTTCCGGACGGAAGTAACCCTGCTCAATACCGATTTTCAAATCCGACTTCAATGAGTTCATGATGCAATCCTCCTTGTACTTATTAAACATTTCATAAGCTTTGGGAAAATACTTCTTTACTTCAAAGAGTAAGCGCGGATTCATTTCCGTTAAGGTAGTCTTCATAATTTCCAGCGACTGCAGTGTTTTATGAATAACATCCTTAGAAGTTTTGTTCAACTCTTCCCATTTGCACTGGTCATTTTGTATGAATGACTCCAGTACTTGGTACACCATGGCATCTTTATCAGGAAAATGTTGATAAATCGTTTTTTTAGAAATGCCTAATTCAGTGGCAATAGTGTCCATTGTCACGGATCTAACTCCGAAACGGAAGAACAATTCTGCCCCTTTTTCAAGTATTCTACATTTCATGCTTCTAAATTTCTAAAAAATTAAGAGCACAAAACTAAGGAAACTTTCAAGTACTACAAAGTTTTTTGTATTATTTTTAGATTATCGGTTTTAGCGTCGGATAAGTGGTTCTTGATTTACCGACCAAAATCGTCCTGTAAGCGAACAATATCCGATTCATCCGATGGATTGGAAACATCAGTATGTTGCCAAATTTCTGCCACTAAGCCCCATTGATCCAATCCAATCAAGCGATGTCTGGTGCCAGTGGGTAATTCAATCACCTCTTGGGCTTGATAAGTTTGATATTCGCCTTGCTCGTCAGTGGCTGAAATGGCTACGGCTATGGGCCCATGTACTACTGTCCAAATCTCTGCTCGACGGAAATGGTACTGCCAAGAAAGACGCTGATGAGGGGCCACCACTAAAAATTTAGGACTTAACTTTTGAGTAATCTGGATGTCATCAATACTTAATTGAGGAAAATATTGAGCGATAAACTTAGCCACCTGAGTCTCATCAAGCACAAAAAAACCTCCCCAGGGTCGGCTAAAATCTTGATCAATGATGTGATACCCCGCTTCTTTAATATAGGATTCTACTTCTTGAAGAATTGTCAATTTAGGTAGCTTACTGTCCAGTTTCATACATGATATTTTAGCAAAAATAAGAAAGGACGGGCATATTACCCGTCCTTTCATCCATTTAAGCTTGATAGTTTTTATAAAGTCCAGCCCGCGCGATACTCTCTTCTCACGAATTGGTTAGCTGGATCAAAATTCGTAATACGCATGTTAGCCGCATCCCAAGTTAGCTTCTGGCGACCGATGTACTTGGCATTTCTACCATCGCCTTCACGAAGCATATAGGAACGAATGGCTAAGTTACCCATTAATACAGACTCTGTGAATGGACCCGCATAATCAAATGGAGAACTCACTTCCATTTTACCGAAGCCAGCTTTACAAGCTTCAACCCACTGTGTATTATGTCCGCTATCACCCCCAGCTACGCGAGGCAATTTGGCTTTTGGAAGCTCCTCTGCAGGAACTTGCTTTCCATTTTTAAATACTTTTGGATACATACCGTAGGTTCCACAAGTCATGATTCCTTTAGTACCAATCAAAATTACCCCATTAGAACCATCTGGATCACCAATCACCTCAGAAGTAGGGATTCCGTCTGGATGTGGTGCACGTAAACCACCATCATACCAAGTTAAAGTTACAGGGGATGGATTGCGCTTAGTAGCTCCGTAGTGCAAGGTAACCATGGAAGATGGAGGACATCCTTCTGGAATCCACTCAGGTACCCAGTCATTTAAGAATACAGATCCCACAGAACATTCTACATCGATGGCATCACGAATACCTAATACTTTAAAAGGAGGGTCTAATAAGTGACAACCCATATCTCCCAAAGCTCCAGTACCATAATCCCACCATCCTCTCCATTTGAATGGTAACAAGGCAGGGTTGTATTCACGGTATTTAGCAGGCCCCAACCATAAATCCCAATCTAGTTCTTTAGGTACTTCAAAGCCTGCAGATGGATATTTAATTCCTTGTGGCCAAACTGGGCGGTTAGTCCAAACTTGAACTGTATGTACTTTCCCAATAACACCCCCATCAAACCACTCAATCATGGTTCTTACACCGTCTCCGGATGAACCTTGATTTCCCATTTGGGTAACCACTTGCATTTCTCTGGCTTTCTCGGCAATAACACGAGCCTCATAAATATCGTGAGCTAAAGGCTTTTGAACATAGACGTGCTTCTTACGGCGCATAGCTTCCATGGCAATAGTAGCATGAGTATGGTCAGGAGTAGACACGATTACTGCATCTACGTTGTTTCCTTCTTTATCTAATGCTGCACGGAAATCTTTATAATAATTGGCTTTAGGTAAGTCTTTCTTTATTCTAGCAACCTGACGATCATCTACATCTACAATCGCGACGATGTTTTCAGCCCCCTTGTTGTAAGAATTCATGATATCACTATACCCTTTTCCTCCTCCACCAATACCCATGATATTTAATTTATCCGAAGGTGCTTGATATCCTTTACCAAGTACGTGACGAGGAACAATGTAAAACGACGCAGCTGCGACAGACGCATTTTTTAAAAAATTTCGTCTAGAATGATTACTCATATTGTTTGCTAGTTTTAAAGGTTATTAATTATCAAAGAATTGCCACATTGAGTATGATGACAATTCTTCATTTAGCAAAGTAAAATTCTCAAAAAAACTTTAAAAGACAAATCTATTTCTTGAAATTTTACTACATCAATAGCTCTCTCTCTGGCACGAGAACAGGTCGCCATTTTATTGGGCATAAAAAAAGGGGCTTGCTCTCGCAAACCCCTTCCAGCAAACCTTAATTTACTTATTCAGCTTTCTTGGATTTTTTCTCCAATTTTTTAATCGCTTGAGCACGCTCAGCACCTTCCATCTGCTCTTTCAATGCAGATAAAGCACCGATATCACCCATGGTAGATTTTTCAGCTGTAACGGTTGTCTTGTCAGAAGACTTCGCAGCAGCCTTTTTCTTTTCTGGCTTGGCAGCAGCTACTTCCTCTGCAGTTGGAGCAGTGAAAGTGCGTGTGTGAGAAAGAATAATCTTACGATCATCTTTTTGGAATTCAGTAACGATGAAATCCAATGCCTCGCCTACCTCAGCCACTGACTCGTCAGCTTTCACCAACTGCTTCAATGGAGCTAAACCTTCAATACCATATGGCAACTCCAATACGGCCATCTTATCATTTTTAGAAATGATAGTAGCCTTGTGAGAAGAACCTACCGTAAATACACTTTCAAATGTATCCCAAGGATTCTCTTCTAATTGCTTGTGTCCAAGAGCCAAACGACGGTTATCTGCATCTAATTCGATTACGATTACGTCTAATGAATCTCCAACTTTAACAAACTCAGATGGATGCTTGATTTTCTTAGTCCAAGATAAATCAGATACGTGAACTAGGCCATCGATACCTTCTTCTAACTCAAGGAATAATCCAAAGTTAGTTAAGTTACGAACCGTTCCTTTATGCTTAGTACCTACTGCATATTTAGACAATAAATCAGTTTTTGTCCAAGGATCTTCAGTCAATTGCTTGATACCTAAAGACATCTTGCGCTCAGCACGATCTAATGTCAACACGACAGCTTCCATTTCGTCACCTACTTTCAAGAAATCTTGTGGGTTACGTAAGTGCTGAGACCATGACATTTCTGACACGTGGATTAAACCTTCAACACCTGGTAAAACTTCTAAAAATGCACCGTAATCTGCTACGTTAACAATCTTACCCTTTACCTTAGATCCAACTTCCACGTCAGCAGCTAATGCTTCCCAAGGATGAGCTTGTAATTGCTTCATACCTAAAGAAATACGCTTCTTGTTCTCATCGAAATCTAACACAACCACTTGAATCTTCTGATCCAATTTCAACACCTCTTGTGGGTGGTTGATACGACCCCATGAGATATCTGTGATATGTAATAGACCATCTACACCACCTAAGTCGATGAACACACCGAAATTAGTCATGTTCTTGATCACACCTTCTAATACTTGACCCTTGTCTAAGTTGTTCAAGATTAATTGACGCTGCTCCTCTAGATCTTTCTCGATCAATACTTTATGAGAAACAACCACGTTGTCGTTGGTATGGTTAATCTTAACTACCTTAACCTCCATGTTCTTTCCAACAAAAATGTCGAAATCACGGATAGGCTTAACATCAATTTGAGAACCTGGCAAGAAAGCCTCGATTCCAAAAATATCGACGATCAAACCACCTTTTGTACGACGCTTCACGAAACCATTGATAATGGTATCTTCTTCTAAAGCACGCTCAATGTTGATCCATGCTCCCATTACTTTCGCAAGCTTACGGGAAAGAATCAATTGGCCATTTGAGTCCTCTTGGTTTTCAATATACACTTCTACTTCGTCGCCTGCCTTCAAATCTGGCATATCACGGAATTCTGAAGCAGATACCAAACCATCAGATTTGAATCCAATGTTTACAATAACTTCACGGTCTGTTTTGCTCACCACGATACCTTTCACCACTTCCTTCTCAGTAACCGAATTCAAAGTAGCCTCAATGGCTGCTTCCATTTGTTTCTTTTGTTCAGCAGAGTAATTACCACCGAAACCTTTACCATCGACCTGATCCCAGTCGAAATCTTTTTGTTTATTAGACATATTTTTTGCCCTGAGTACATCAACACGCTGGGCTAACATGCTGAAATTTAGATTAATAATTAATTTTTAAATGGGGTGCAAAGATACATAAAAAAATTTCATATTCAACTGAAATCCTTAAATTAGAAGTCTCAAGACCATGATAACATGAAAAAAATTACCAATTGGCTGCCAATTGCCTTACTTTGTACCACATTTTTATCCATTTCATTACTAGCAAAACCTATTAAAGGCCCTATGTCCCTTACATCCAAACCATTCGGTAAAACACAAGCCGGAGAAGCTGTTACCCTGTATACCCTCAAAAATAAATCTGGCATGGAAGTTCAGATCATGAATTATGGAGGTATCATCACGAAGATTTTATGCCCTGACAAATACAACAAAATCGAAGATATTGTCTTGGGCTACGAAACCCTGGCAGAATATGAAAAAGGCTCTCCCTATTTTGGAGCGATTATCGGTCGTTATGGTAACCGTATTGCTAAAGGGAAATTTAGTCTAGATGGTAAAAACTACGAATTATATACCCAGAATATGGGAAACCACCTGCACGGAGGGAAAGTGGGCTTCGATAAAGTGGTTTGGAAAGTGTTAGTCGCGGAAGGTGACGACACCGGTTCCAAATTGGTACTTTCTTACCTTTCCAAAGATGGAGAGGAAGGATACCCGGGCAATTTGCAAGTTCAAGTAACTTATACCTTGAGCCCTGCCAATGAACTGGGGATAGAATACAAAGCTACCACAGATAAAGCCACCGTATTGAATTTAAGTAACCACACCTATTTCAATCTATCCGGAAACGCCAAAAGAGATATCACGGGCCATCAAGTTCAATTAAAAGCCAACAAATTGGTGGCGGTGGATGAGACTTTAATTCCAACAGGTGAACTGGTGGACGTGAAAGGTGGCCCATTTGATTTCCTTCAACCACATGTAATATCTGAAAGAATTGATGCAGATGATATACAAATTAAGCGTGGCGGTGGATACGACCACTGCGTTGTGTTTGATAAAGCCCCTGGAGTATTTGCCAAAGTGGGCAAGGTAGTTGATCCTGTTTCTGGTAGAAGCTTAGAATTATCAACTTCCGAACCTGCCACTCAATTTTATACGGGCAACTTTTTAAATGGAACTTACCAAGGTAAGTATGGAGTGAGTTATACCAAAAGAATGGGCTTTTGCTTGGAAACAGAACATTTCCCAGATTCCCCGAATCACCCAAATTTCCCAAGTACCGTGTTACGACCAGGTCAAACTTATTCCAGCAAAACAATTTATCAATTTGCTCATGAATAAATGAGTGAAAATATTAAAGCTGAATTGTAACTTAACGCTGTCAAGGTTCTAAACCTTGACAGCGTTGCTTTTTTTAGCCTCTTCCCAAAAAATATCCATTTCAGCTAAGCTCATATCTGAGAGGTTTTTACCCACTTCTTTGGCTCTCTTTTCCAAATACTGAAAACGATAAATAAATTTACGGTTTGTCCGCTCCACTGCTGTCTCTGGATTAATGTCAATAAATCGTGCAAAATTAACCAAGCTGAAAATCAAATCGCCCAATTCCCCCTCAGCCGACTTTTTCTCTTCCTCTGTCAATTCCTTACCTACAAACGTTTCCTTAAATTCGCCTAATTCTTCCTCTACCTTAGCCCAAACTTGATTTTTCTCATCCCAGTCAAAACCCGCTCCTCGGGCTTTTTCTTGAATACGCATGGCTTTTACTAAAGCAGGCAAAGAGCCAGGAACTCCTGACAAAACAGATTCATTTCCTTCTTTTAATTTTAGAGCTTCCCAATTGGCCTTGACCTCTTCCTCGGTATTCGCTTGAACATCTCCATAAATATGTGGATGCCTTGAGATCAATTTTTCAGCTATGCCATCCAGCACATCTTTCACATCAAAAGCCTTACTCTCAAATCCAATTTTACTGTAAAACACCAAGTGTAAAAACAAATCCCCTATTTCCTTCTTAACCTCGTTCAAATCCCCCTCCAAAATAGCATCTGATAGTTCATAGGTTTCCTCAATGGTCAAATGCCTCAAACTTTCAAGGGTTTGTTTTTTATCCCAAGGACATTTCTCCCTCAAATCGTCCATAATACACAATAAACGGTCAAATGCCTGGGCAGCTTCTGGGTATCTCATCATTTTTTATGGTGCTCTATAAGCATAAAATCGTGCATACTCTACTTCATTTTTGAAAGAGAAAACCCTGTCATCCACCCCTTCTAATCCTCCCCAACTTCCTCCTTCGGCTATAATCATCAACAAATACATCTTTTGGAAAAATGGCCAAATTTTAGATGCTTTAACATTTCATCAATTTATTCACTCCATACCACTAACTCTCTAAATTATTTTGAACATAAAATTCAAAAATTATTTTCAATCATTTGAATAATTCCTTACCTGTACATCAAAAATTAAAATCAAGAACTTGATGAAAAAGGTGCAATTATATTAGATGAAAAAACGTTGTTAAGCTAACGCTGTCAAGGTTTAAAACCTTGACAGCGTTGTGGAAAAAATCAATTCTTCAATCCATACACCCTCACGTAATCTATCAACATCTTGGCCGGGAATATTGACTCATCCACCCCTTTTTGACCTCCCCAATTTCCCCCTACTGCGATATTCAGCAAAAGATGTTGTTTCTTATCAAATGGCCATTCCTCCCAGCCTTTCTTCGTATTTTGAAAAGTAAAGTACGGCTTCCCATCAATATACGTTTTAATGTATTCCGGAGTCCAGTCGATTTGATATACATGAAAAACCTTATCAAAATCAGGCACCACGGTGGTATTCGCTTTTTGGGTATTGATGACATGATTAAAGGCTTTGGTGTGCACCGTGGCATGTACCACACCTGGGTCATAACCTACGTGCTCCATGATATCTATTTCCCCATTATCCGGCCAATAAGCATTACCGTAGTCTGACTGACTTGCTAAAGTCCAAATAGCAGGCCAAGTTCCCAATCCAGCTGGCAATTTTGCCCTTACCTCAACTCGTCCATACATGAAATCTTGTTTCCCCTTTGTCACTAGTCTGGCAGAGGTGAAATTTTTGCCCCCAAAACTTTCCTTTTTTGCTTCGATGGTCAACATTCCATTCTCCACATGAGCATTGTCCAAATCGGCTTTAGTGTAGTATTGTAATTCATTATTCCCCCAACCCGAACCTCCTACATCATAAGACCATATTTTATCATTAGGTAAGCCCGCCTGTTCAAACTCGTCTGCCCAAACTGGATTGCTAGTAAAAGTATACTCTTTAGGGGCTTGAGTTTGTATAGATTGAATATCGAGAGGTTCAGGTAGATCAGAACTTTGTTTACAGGCTAAAAAAATAAGCAAAACAAGGCCTCCAAATAAGAAAATTCTCTTTTTCATTTTTAACTATTTTAAAATAAAATTAAGGAGAATCAGCTCAAAATTCCTAATTTAATTAGCCATTTTACCCGCCAAGCTATGGATTTCAAATTAGTATCTTCCTATCAACCCACTGGTGACCAACCAACAGCCATTAAACAATTAGTTGAAGGGGTTCATAGGCAGGAACTAGCCCAAACCTTGCTAGGCGTAACAGGCTCTGGAAAAACATTTACCATCGCCAATGTGATCCAAGAAATAAACCGACCGACCCTTATCCTGAGTCATAACAAAACATTAGCAGCTCAACTTTACGGAGAGTTCAAATCCTTCTTTCCTGAAAACGCCGTTGAATATTTTATATCCTATTACGACTATTATCAACCCGAGGCATTTATACCAACCACTGGCACTTACATAGAAAAAGATCTATCCATCAATCAAGAAATAGAAAAATTACGCTTAGCTACTACCTCGTCATTGATGTCTGGAAGAAGAGATATTATTGTGGTCGCTTCAGTTTCTTGCATATACGGTATGGGAAACCCCGATGAATATCGAAACTCGATTTTACGGATTGGAGTAGGAGAAACAATTTCTCGGAATCAATTTCTATTCCGATTAGTGGAAATATTGTATGCCCGAACAGAGGGGGAATTTCAGCGTGGTACCTTTCGGGTAAAGGGAGATACCGTGGATATTTTCTTAGCATATGCTGACTTCGGTTATAGATTCCTGTTTTTGGGGGATGAAATAGAAGAAATTCATCGCATAGATCCATGGACAGGTAAAAAAATCTCCTCTGAGCGAATGGTTGCCATTTTCCCCGCTAATTTATTTGTAACAGGAAGAGAAACCCTCAATCAAGCCATTTCCTTTATTCAAGCCGACCTCGTTGCACAAATTAAACACTTTGAATCCGAAGGTAGGCTGGTAGAAGCCGAGCGAATCAAACAAAGAACCGAATTTGACATGGAAATGATGCGGGAACTGGGATATTGCTCGGGCATAGAGAATTATTCTCGCTATTTTGATCAAAGAAAAGCTGGGCAAAGACCCTTCTGCCTCCTCGATTTTTTCCCGGATGATTTCCTAATGGTGGTAGATGAAAGCCATGTCACCATGCCGCAAATCAGAGCTATGTGGGGAGGTGACCGTTCTAGAAAAGAATCCTTGGTAGAATATGGATTTAGATTACCTTCTGCCTTGGATAATCGTCCTCTAACTTTTCAAGAGTTTGAAGATATCATTGGTCAAACCATTTTTGTCTCTGCAACTCCCTCTGACTATGAATTAAGAAGATCCGAGGGAGTAGTCGTGGAGCAAATCATACGCCCAACTGGACTATTAGATCCTCAAATAGAAGTACGACCAACCAAAAATCAAATAGATGATTTATTGGATGAAATTTATGATCGGGTGAAAAAGAAAGAAAGGGTGCTCATCACCACCCTAACCAAGAGAATGGCAGAAGAACTATCTAAATACTTGGATCGAGTTGGGGTGAAAGGACGATATATTCACTCGGAAGTGAAATCTTTGGAACGAGTAGAAATCCTGAGAGAGCTTCGTTTGGGGGAATTTGACGTGTTGGTGGGAGTCAACTTATTACGGGAAGGATTAGACCTGCCAGAAGTATCCTTAGTCGCCATCATGGACGCAGACAAGGAAGGATTCTTACGAGATATCCGTTCCCTCATTCAGACTATTGGTAGAGCCGCAAGAAATGAAAATGGGAAAGTGTTAATGTATGCCGACCGTATTACAGGTTCCATGGAAAAAGCCATCTCCGAAACTAATCGTAGAAGGAAAATTCAAATGGAGTATAATGAGGCAAATGGCATTACTCCTAAAACCATCTGGAGAAGCCAAGATGAAATATTGGAACAAACGTCTATTGCGGACCGTATGGCCAAGCCTAGCAAAAATTACCAAATCCAAGCGGACAAACCTGCCATGGCAGCTGATCCATTGTTAGCTTATATGTCAAAAGGGGACCTCATCAAACAAAGAGATCAAATCAAAAAAGAGATGGAGAAGGCCGCCAAAGAAATGGATTTCCCATTAGCCGCTAAATTCCGAGATGAATTACTCGCGATAGAAAAACTGGTCGAAGAAAAATAGAAAAGATTAGTCAAAAAAAATGCCCGATAATCGGGCATTTTACATATTATCAAGTTCTAGATTACTCCTCAATGAAAGGATAATCTTCCTGAACATATACGTCCTTGTAAGCCTCTTCTTTCGGAGGGAAAGGCGAGTTTTCTGCAAAATCAACCGACTCCTGAACTTGAACTTTGATTTTAGCATCAATCTCGTCTAACTCGGCTTGAGTTAAGATGTTGTATTCCAAAATGGTCTTCTTTACTTGCTCAATTGGATCACGCTCTTTGTAAGCTTCTACCTCTTCCTTAGAACGGTATTTCTGTGGATCCGACATAGAATGGCCACGGTACCGATAAGTTCTAAACTCTAAGAAAGTAGGTCCTTCTCCCGCACGAGCTCTAGCCGCAGCTCTTGATACAGCTTCATGTACTGCCTCTACATCCATCGCATCTACAGGCTCAGATGGCATATCGTAGGCTTCGCCAATGGTATATAAATCAGTTACGTTAGAAGTTCTTGCTACAGAAGTTCCCATGGCATAACCATTGTTCTCCACCACAAAAATCACTGGGATTTTCCAAGTCATCGCAATGTTAAACGTCTCATGCAAAGCACCTTGGCGAACCGCACCATCACCAAAATAGCAAATGGCCAAATTGCCCGTTTTATTATATTTTTCAGCAAAACCCAATCCCGCTCCTAAAGGAATCTGAGCTCCAACGATACCATGTCCCCCTACAAAACCTACACTTTTATCAAAAATGTGCATAGACCCCCCTTTACCTTTGGATGCTCCTGTGATTTTGCCATATAATTCAGCCATGATGGCGTTAGGTGAAGTCCCTAAAGCCAAAGGAATACCGTGATCACGGTAAGCTGTAATGTATTTATCTCCTTCAATCAATGCCGATTTTGAACCTGAAGAACAAGCCTCTTGCCCAATATATAAATGGCAAAAGCCTTTGATTTTTTGCATTCCATACAACTGGCCGCACTTTTCCTCAAACTTACGTTGCAATTGCATCGATTCGTACCAGTAACGATAGGTTTCTTTCGAATACTTAGGAGCTTTTGTTTCTTTCTTTGCCATGATTCTATTCAAAAATTCATTTGGTTAGCCGGATGGGAATATACCCACCAACTCAATCAGCCACGAAATTATAACAAAAGCATTAAGCTGCCAAAAAATGAATGGATTTAGCCCAAATCAATCCTCAAAATCCACGAATATTCGTTATTTTTACGGTTCAAGCCTTATTTCTAAGCCCGCATGTACCTTAAATCATTACAGGTCAAACAATTTAAGTCCTATGCGGAGGCTCAATTTGATTTTATCTCCAACATCAATTGCATTGTAGGTGAAAATGGAATTGGCAAAACCAATTTGTTGGATGCCATTCACTTTCTTTCCATGACCAAAAGCGCCCGAAGTATTGCTGACCCTCTATGCATCCAGCATGGTGAGGAATTTTTCATGATTCAGGGAAATTTTGTGTATCAAAAAAACGAGGCCTCAAAATTGCCTGCAAGTGAAACGCAAGTCACTTGTGCCTACCAGCGAGGTCAAAAAAAATCATTTCTACGTGACCAAAAAGCCTATCCTAGATTAGCCGATCATATTGGTCAATTTCCCGTAGTACTCATGGACCCTTATGATACCGATCTAATTCGAGAGGGAAGTGAAGATCGCCGTAGGTTTTTTGATGGGATGATGGCGCAAATGGACCGTGGCTTTTTGGATAATTTATTGCGGTATAATCGAATTGTCCAACAAAGAAACAGCCTTTTGAAACAATTCGCCGAAAGAGGTTCAATCGACCGAATTCAATTGGAAAGCTACCATGAACCTATGGTGCATTTGGGAGAAAAAATTGCCCAAGCCCGGGTAGATTTCCTGCTTAAATACCTTCCTAATTTCCAATTGCATTATGCGAAACTCTCCGATGATCGTGAGCAGGTAAACATCCAAATGGATAACACCTTTCCATTAGGCGACCTTGATGCCTCGCTAAGAAAAGCGGAGGCCCAGGACCTTGCCGCTCAAAGAAGCACTCTGGGTATTCATAAGGATGATTTTATTTTTGAAATAAACGGATTCCCGCTCAAAAAATTTGGCTCCCAAGGCCAACAAAAAAGCTTTGTAGTTGCATTAAAATTAGCGCAGTTTGACACATTGGCACAAGAGCACCCCAGAAAACCTCTTTTATTGCTAGATGATATTTTTGATAAATTAGATGACCGTAGAATTCAGCGATTGGTTCAAATGATGGCCGAAGATCACTTTGGGCAGGTATTCATCACAGATGCTCGTCCCGAGCGGACCAAATCTCTACTAAAAAACCTAGCTGGCGAAATCAATTACATCAGTTTATAAAAAGAGTCCTTGGTATATTGTCTCCGCAAATGCCTGCTCTGAATTTTCCCTGGCCATTTTTTCCATTTGCTCTTTAGAATAACCTATGCCTAGGTTTAAGTATTGCTCCAACTGCTCCGAAATTTCTTTGGGCGATTTAGCATCTACCACCAAGCCTAAATTCATACTAGAAATCAACTTACCTAATAAACCAAAGTTTGTCCCAATGACCACTTTCTTCGAAATACTGGCTCGCACTAACACCGAGCTCATTCCCACATGATTTTGGTATAACATCAACACTACATCAGAAGCCTCAAAGCATAATTGGATATCCTTACCCTTTATTTCCTGAAAAATAGGGCTGATTTGTAAAGTAGGGAATTGAGAAAATAGCTCCTCCAAATGGGCTCGATACGTAGGACTGATTGCCCCTGCCACCAATAAACACAGTTGATCTATTTCCTCCGGAATTAGATGCTTGGTAGAATTTAAAAATGCCTCTATTCCTTTTCTAGGATCTAAATACCCAAAAATTAGGCAAACCTTTTTATCCGAAGGAATATTCCATTTCATTTTAAAAGTCAGAAGTTCCTCTTCACTTATCTCATAAGCCCTCACTGGATCTGATATGCGCATTACCTGAGTTTTTCCTACCAAAGGTTGAATATGTTTTACCGCCTTATGGTCTAAACTGAAAAGTACTTTCATGGATGAACGTAAGGTAGACCAAGCCAACATCTTTTTCTTCAAAAGAGCTGAAGACCAAGAGGTTTTTCGGTAATAAAAATTGGGCCTAAAATAGATGCCCCCAAGTTTAAAATGAGCCTTTTTACCCAGTAAAATGCCCAATTGAAAATAATCAAAATACATCAGCAGACCATGGGTCACATTCCACGCCTCACTAATTTCGACATATAAATTCCACTCAGCAATAGACCTTTTGTAAATGGATTGGCCATGTAATTGTTGAATAGTTGCGGCATCCAAGGCATGGAAATGAATATTTTCCCCCAAGTCAAATCCCCAGTTTAGTCGATTACATTTAAAACTTTCAATAAAGCTTTCAGGCACTATAACCAAGAGTTCAACTTCCTGCTTTTGACTGAATTGATGAATGAGATATGCCAGATAATCAGCGTGATGACCGTCATCTATGGAATCAAAAATACTTAATCTAAAAGTTTGGGAGGCCGACATATACTATCAAAATTAAGAATAAAATATGTAAGTTTGTGCTTATTGTCTCCTTGTGTTACATCGTCATTCTGCTTCCTTTCTCTTACCTGTTCTGTTATTTTTTGCAGTACTTATTCCAACAAAAGCCCAACAAATCAATGGATTTTTGTTTGATAAATTACCTCAAGACTACCAATTGTATCCTCGAAATGAGCAGAATAAAGGGCTAATTTCCATTACAGGCTCATCAGATTCGAATCAGTGGAACGCTATTTCCATCCTGGTATTCAGGAATACTAGTCGATTTTCATATACCCAAGTCCCTATTATTTATCGTCAAAATAGAGGCTATTTCCATTCTCAGGTAAGTATTGAAGCCGAATTAGCCGAGTATGAACTACATATATATGCCATCAAGGGCAAGGATTCGGTACTAGTAACGAGTAAGAAAAACTTGGTGGCTGGGGATGTTTTTTTAGTTAGTGGTCAATCCAATTCTTACAATGGGAAAGAGATCAAGAAGGTGTATCAAGGAGAATATGCCAGGAGTTTTGGAAAATATCCCAACTACACCAACACGGAAAATTACAACCCAGCGGATACCCTGTGGTCCATTTCTAATAACCCTGCCGATGTAGGACTCTGGGCATCTCAAATTCAAAAATACATCATTGAAGAACAGAAAATTCCTGTCTGTATCATCAATGGTGGTTCAGGGGGTTCATCTATGGAGTACAATTTGGCAAGAGGAACGAATCCTGCAGATTTAACCCAATCCAGTGGAAGATTATATTACAAAGTGATGAAGGCTGGCTTATTACAGTCAGTTAGGGCATTTATATATCGACAAGGAGAAAACGATTCCAATGGAAATGCTTTAGGATGGCTTCAGAACTTCAGAAAACACGCTGAAATCCTCAAAAAAGAATATCCCAGTATACAAAAAATTTATCTACCACAAATCAATGTGGTAGATGGTAATTATGCCATGCAGGGTCTATTACGAAATGACCAAAGAAGAATCTTACAAGAGGGGCCATTTATCCAGGGATTTGCTACCTTAGGCACCACGGGATATGATGGCATTCACTACACACCTGAAGGTTATTTCCAAAGTGCTTGGGAAATGTATCGTTTGCTGGATCGGGATTTCTACAGTAAAAAAATCAATCCCGCTTTTGAAAGTCCTAATTTACAAAGGGCATATTTTGGTGCGGCAGATAAGAAGCTGATTGTATTGGAATTTGAGGAAAATCAAGAAATGGTCGTACAACAGGATACTACCTTGTTGACCAAGCTAGGACAACAACTATTGAGAAATATCAGAGAGAATTTTTACTTGACAAGTGTATCCCTTCCCCAACTCAAATTTGATGAGATAAAGTCTATTAAGGCTTATGGAAATAAAGTAGTTCTAAAGCTTGATCGAGCTCCCAAAGAAGAGATCATATCATATATACCAACCTATTTCCCCAAGGATGTTTTCAACCAGTTCCCTGGCCCATTTTTGAAAAATAAAGGAGGTATGCGAGCCTTTAGTTTTGAAAATATCGAAATAAAAGGAATCGAGCTTTTTGATACATTAGCTCATATTTCCCGCTTTCAAATTATCCCACAAAATTATCAATTGTTCCCTCGAGACAAAAAAACCAATCAGGGGAAAATCCTGATTAAAGGAAATGAGCAAAGTGGCCTATTCATGGCTATTTCTACTATTTTGAAAACAAATACCTCCGTTAAAGTATATCAAAAAAAGAATTTGAAGTACCAGAATACGGTAGCAGAATGGTCCTTCGATTTACCCATTAATGCAGAAAAAACGAATCATACTTTAGAGATTTACCTCATCAAATCCGCAAATGATTCCGTAAAAATTGCAACTAGAACTCATTTAGTGGCTGGAGATGCCATCATAGTTAGTGGAGGAATCAATGCAAGTGCCTCATTCAATGAAACAGAAACCGACGATTTTTCTAGAACCTTTGGTAGAAATTCAATGGATAATAATAAAATTGAATATTCCCGCGCAGATACTTTATGGTCCATTGCCAACTCTGAAGGCTATGCTAACAATGTAGGTGCATTTGGTTTTGCCATTCAAAAAACACTTTCAGATGCCCTTCAAATCCCCATTGCTTTATTAAATATCAGCGACCATCACTCGACCTCGGAAAGTTTATTAAAATCTACCATGGACCCTATGCTTCTCCGTAGCAATTATGGTAAAATGCTTTATCGAATAGAAAAAGCTGGTTTAAAAAATCAAATCCGTTCTTATATCTTTCGACATGGTGAAATTGATTCAGATAAATTGATTCAACCAACCATTTCCTTTGTAAAACAATTAATCCAAGGGCTGAAAACTGATTTTCCTGACTTAGGCGCTTTTATTTTCTGCCAAAATGATATTGGTAATTACCCCACTGAAAGTGCCGCAATTTTAAGAGAGTTTCAAAGGAATATATCTGAAAATTACTCTCATATCATTCCATTTAGTACCCTAGGAACCAAAGGATTTACTGGTAGCATATATTCAAAAGAGGGCTACCAAAATAATGGGAAAGAAATAGCTGAATTAATCCTACGACTGTTCTTTAATCAGGGAAATACAGAGGTAGAAAATGCCTCCCCGAACTTAAAAAAAGTAATTCAATCACAATCAAATCCCAATAAATTAACCCTAGTTTTTGAAGAGGGTCAAAACATCCAATACCCTCAGACATTTATTCACCCATCTGGTAAAAAACTTGATTTAAACGAATTTATCAGCTTGGATAACTTTACCTTTCAAATCCAAAATGCCAAGGCTCGTGATCATAAATTAGAATTGGAACTGGTGTCAGATAAATCCAGAAGCTCCATTTCCTATTTGCCGTCATTTGTTACCAGCGACTATTATTTCTACCCATACCTAGGACCATATATCCAGAATTCAAAAGGGAAAAATGCCTTTTCATTTTATCAGGTAAAGGTTCAAAAAGCTATGAAAGCAATTCCAATAACGGTAAAAGAAAAGAAATGGAATGCCATCAGCTTTCAATGGGAAAAACTCCCTAGTGCATCTTCCTACAACTTATGGAGAAAATTGCCGAACGAATCGAATTTCAATTTGTTGGGGCAATTTGGTCCGTCCACCACATCTTATACCGAAATCCCCAAGTCGCTCAACCTGAACTATCAATATCAGTTGATCGCGATAAATGATTCTACTGAGTCAGACCCCACTTTGCTTCAAATTAATCTTCCAGATTCATTAAAAAGCATCCCAATCAGCTTGGTCAAGCAAGAAAAATTAAGTATTCCATTAAGCTGGCCCAAGGTAAATGATGCGGTAAAATATGTTTTATCAAGACAAGCGCCGGGTGAAACATTTAAGCCAATTCTTCAAGGCACTGATTTACAGTATGAGGACAAAAACGTCAGTCCTGGGATAAGCTATGTTTATAAAATGCAGTATTTTACTGAGGATGGGATTTCACAGACAAGCTATTTAAAGGCCCGAGCAGAGATTACCCTAAGTACCGAGGAGGAGAGTAAGGAGAAGATTCGAATTTTTCCGAATCCAAGCAAAAGTAATGTAACGGTGGAATTGGGTGAAATGATTTCAGGCTTTGCTACCTTGACTAATATGGATGGCCGACGATTGGAGGAATGGCCTCTGGCTGAGCAAAATACCTTAAGATTTTCATTAGCCAAATACCCGGAAGGAATTTATTTTGTTCAAGTTAAAGCAGTGCATTGGCCCGCTGAGATAATCCTGAAAGTAGTAAAAATTCCTTAGTGTAAATTGGACTACAAAAAAAGGGACTCACAATGAGTCCCTTTCCTATTTACAAAAATCTGATTACAGATTACGTTTCTTCAGTTCACTAACAGCAAAATCTGCCGCGCGAGCCGTTAATGCCATATAGGTTAATGATGGATTAACGCAAGAAGCAGAAGCCATGGCAGCACCATCCGTCACAAACACGTTTTTCACATTGTGAATTTGATTATGCTTATTCAATACAGATGTTTTTGGATCACGGCCCATGCGAGCTGTTCCCATCTCATGAATACCTAAACCGATGTGCGTATTGGAGTTATTGTAAGCATTGATGTTTTTGAAGCCTGCAGCTTCTAACATTTCTGCGGCATCATTCATCATATCTTGACGCATTCTGATTTCGTTTTCTCCAAATTCTGCTTCAAATTCTAACACAGGTAAGCCCCATTTATCTTTCTGAGTTTGACTTAAAACAAAACGGTTATTTGGATTAGGCAATATTTCACCGAAACCTCCAAATCCAATACTCCAAGTACCTGGTTGAGTCAAGCTCTCCTTAAACTGGGCACCGAAGCCATCCATGTTAGTACCACGGCCCCAACCAGCTCGGCTAGCTCCACCTTGATATCCAAATCCACGGATATAACTACGTTTATCTTTGCCCCAGTTACGGAAGCGAGGAATGTATAATCCATTAGGACGACTTCCGAACATGTAATCATCGTTGAATCCTTCAATTTGGGCAGAAGCTCCTACGCCTAGGTGGTGGTCCATGATGTTACGTCCTAACTGATCGCTGTCATTACCTAAGCCGTTGGTAAAACGACTAGATTTTGAATTCATCAAAATGGAAGTAGAACCAATGGCCCCGGCGTTGACGAAAATAATCTTAGCAAAATATTCTGTAACAGCTAAGGTATTTTGATCGATCACACGTACACCTTTGGCCTTTTGCGATGCCTCATCATAAATGATTTCCGAAACAATGGCATTGTGAATCATGGTTAAACGTTTAGTGCGCATAGCGGCAGGTAAAGTAGCCGAAAGCGAACTAAAATAACCGCCATATGGACAGCCGCGCATACATTTGTTACGGTATTGGCAAGATCCTCTACCTAAAGCAGTATGATGTGCGCCAGGTTGAGTTAAGTGCGCCACACGTCCAATCGTAACAGGACGTCCTAATTTCTTATTTACTTGATCCTTAAAATAAACTTCAGGAGCAGTCATGGCCATAGCAGGCAAAAACTCCGAATCAGGCAACACATCCCATCCTTCTTTTTGTCCTGAAATTCCTGCAAATTTCTCCACATATGAGTACCACGGAGCTAAATCCTCATAACGAATAGGCCAATCAGTTCCAATACCATCTTTGGCATTAGCCTCAAAATCTTCTTTGTTCCAACGATAAGATTGACGGCCCCAAAGCAAGGATTTACCCCCAGTATGGTAGGCACGAATCCAATCAAATCCTCCTCTTTTCTCGATGTAAGGATTTTGTTTATCATTTTCAAACAAGTAACGGTGCTCTTCATTAGCAGTATAGCCCGTACGCATTCCAGCCCAATACTCCTCCGCAGCCATATTAGTCGGACGGCCACGATGTGGAAGATCCCAAGGATCTTTCAATGCCGTTTCATATCCTTCTACGTGCTTGATTTCACGACCACGTTCTAAGACGGCCACTTTTAAACCTTTTTCTGTTAATTCTTTAGCAGCCCAGCCACCTGATATACCAGATCCGATAACAATGGCATCGAATGTCTGACTTTTAATTGCGTCTATATTAAGATTCATATAAGTAATGATAATTGGTCAAATTAATATTGATAAGCCTTTTGTCCTGGCTTCAATTTGATTGGTTCAAATTTACCAGGTACAGTTACATATTCGAAAGAAGCATTGATTCCTTTTTCAGAAGTAAAATAGCCCAACAAGGTTAATTCCTTCATCAATCTCCAGAAAGGCACGCCATTGTTACCTTCCAATGTTTCTTTGTCCACATTATCCCCAACTTTCTGTTGTTTCAAGCGGAATGAACTCATCAATTGCTTAGTATTGCTTTCTAATAAAGTCAACATAGCCACTTGACCGCTTGCATTTTGATTTAAAAATCCAGCCTTTTCTAAATCAGAAACACCCTTTAAAAAGCTTCTCTGCTCAGGTAATTTGTAGCAGTCATTCAGCATTAATTCAATAAAGGCAGGAACTCCTGCATCAATGGCCCCTGGTGTTGAAGTCTTTGGAATAATATGTTCTGCCACAGCAGCAACAATTTTCCTTTGGGTATCTGACAAACTAAATGACTCAGCTAGACTTGCTTGACCACTTTGTTTCGCTTCCATAGCCATCAAAGTCGGTCCAGTTATGGCACCTCCTAACATTAAGGCTATTTGGGAGATGGCATCTCTTCTTGTAAGCATAATTTTATGGATTAATATGTTCTTGTAAAATTCCGTTTACTCAATGTATTCGATAAAAAACAAAATTAATCAGAATATTCATTTTACAAGAAATAATGCAAAAAAAAGGGGCTGAGTAAACTCAGCCCCTTTTGAAAAAATTAAAGTATTAACCTAAGCCGATTAACAGGAAACTGAATAGGTTTAGAAGATTTTTTTCGTGATTTTCACCAACGCTGTCAAGGTTTTAATCCTTGACAGCGTTAGGCAAAAAACAGATCTTAATATCCAGGATTTTGTTTCAAATAGCCTGTTAAGTTAGATGCACCATCTATCGCAGTTTGAGGGATTGGGAACAAGCGCATGTTTTTATCCTTGTTATCCTTCTCTGTCCAAGAATCCTCATATTTACCAAAACGAATTAAATCCGTTCTGCGTTGATTCTCCCAGTAAAACTCAAATCCACGCTCACGAAGCAAGGTGTTCAAGTCGATGCTAGTCAATGCCGGAGCCGGTTTAGTACGAGCGGCACGAACGGCATTTACATCAGCTAAAGCACCTGCTGCGTCTGATTTACGTAATTTAGCCTCTGCACGCATTAAATAAGCATCAGCCAAACGAATGATTACGATATCAGCTTCACCAAAATTACGTCCTGAAGACGATTTCTTAGAGAACTCATATTTTTCCACACGATAACCCGTACTGTAATCGCTACCTGCCGTAGTGAAGTTCACATCCAAGGTATGGATAACCAAAGGATAAGGTGCCTTACCACGAGTATTGTAAAGTGGTCCAACTTTAAATTTACCATCTGGACACTTCACGAATGCCCCACTTTGGTAAACTAAACCGTACTGTTGGCCTCTTAAAATACCGCGGTCAATGTTGTAGGAGTTACCATCCACACATTCTACACTTGGATCCACATTTCTTCTGTAAAAACGAGGATCAGCATCAGCTGGATCTACATTTCCATAAGCACTAGTCCATGAACGATAGAAATCTGGAGTGATGGCAGGACCATCTGTTCCGTTAGCTGCTGGGTAAGCAGGCAATGGACGTTGGTCATTCGCTAGGGAAAAGTATGCCATACGGTTATGACCATTCAATTCTGCACGCTGATCTACTGCAAAGATTAACTCTTTGTTACCATGGTTATCATTTCCGAAAATAGCAAAGTAATCTGGAGAAAGGGCATATTGGCCCGAGCTAATGATCTTTCCTGTGTACTCGATTACCTTATCCATATCCGCGGCAGTATGGTTTAAGGTCGCTCCATACGGATCACGATAAGCCGCAGCATTCAAATGTAGTTTGGCTAATAGACCCCAAACAGCGCCTTTGCTAATACGACCTGGACCAGTGGTAGTTTCTACGATAGGCTCGATGGCAAGTAATTCAGTACGAATATATTCTACTGCCTTGTCGGTTCTCAAAATAGTAGAAACGTCTCCTAAATCTTCTTTTTGAAAAGCAATACCGAATAAATCCAACATCAACATATTGTAGAATGCACGCATTCCACGTGCCTCAGCAATGTACAAAGTAGCCGATGGGTCTTTATTCACTTTCAAAGAGTTAATAGCCGTTACCGAACGAGAAATCCCCTGCAATAATAAGTTCCACGTATTACGCACGTTAGGGTCTGTACTTGTCGTCTGGTGACGATGTAATGACAAATAGATACCATTATCACCCCAGTCAGTTCCTCCACGGTAAGGAAGAATGGCCTCATCGGTCGAAATTTCTGACAAGGCAAACAAATTGGTATGCTGGTAAATACTAGGCAATAAAGCATATGCTGGAGCCAAAATTCCATCTGCCGCTTGTTTATCCGTCACGGTAGTGGCATTGTACTCGTCCAATATAATCTCATTCAAATTGGTACAGCTATAAAAAGCCATCATACCAAAAAGAACTATGGTTATTTTTCCTATCTTTTTCATTTTTGTTTAAGAATTAAAATGTAAGATTTAAGCCGAAGATGATCGATTTTGCCTTAGGATAACTTAAGTAGTCAATTCCATAAGATAATACACCGTTCATAGAGCTATCCTTGTTAACTTCTGGATCATATCCATCGTACTTGGTAGCAATCCACAAGTTTTGTCCAGTTACGGATAAGCGTAAAGATGAAATCCATTTGCTAATACCCAATTTCTGCGTGTCAAATGTGTATCCTAAAGTAGCATTGTTCAGTCGTAAGAAAGCTCCGTCCTTCAAGAAACGAGTAGATACAGGAGCGGCATTACTGTTAGATTCTTTGGAATCTGCAAATGCAGCAGGCGTTGTATTGGAGTTTTTGGCAATTTTCAACTTATAGAATGCTGAGTTAGCTGTATTGTCATAAATTTTATTTCCAGCCACTCCGTTGAACTGTAAGGATAAATCAAATCCTTTGTAAGCTAAATTACCAAAGAAGTTATATTGTGTGGTAGGCAATGCCGTCCCAGCAGCAATACGATCCTTGTCAGTAACTACACCGTCACCATCTACATCACGATAAACGCTCATTCCTTTATCATCAAATCCAATAAATTCTTTCAAGAAGAATGTACCGATAGGCTGACCATTGATATAGCCGTTGATAGTAGCAGATGTCAAACCAGATCCAGAGGCAGAACCCGAAGGAATTACTGTATAAGGAGAACCTACAACTTCATTTTTGATTAAAGTTAAGTTACCTCCTAAGCTATATTTCCAACCTGTTTCTGTAGTACCCTTGTACTCTAAATCTAATTCAACCCCGCTGTTATTGATCTTCATATCCTTCACGTTAGCCCAAACAGAAGAAGCTGGTTGAACTGGGTCTGCAGGAATTACCTCCAATAACATATTGTTAGACACTTTATTGAAGTAGTCAATTGATCCAGAGAATGCTCCGTTACCGAAAGCAAAATCCAAACCTACGTTACTCTGTGTAGAAACCTCCCACTGTATATCAGGGTTAGCTAAACGAGAGTAAGTAATACCTGATGGGAAGGTGGAAGTTGCATCCAAAGGATATGAAGTAGTTCCAGAGATTGTCGAAGTAAACAATGGTTGAGTAATCTTAGATGGAATCTCTTGGTTACCCGTTTGTCCCCAACCAGCACGTAATTTCAAGTTGCTGATGCTCGTATTCTTCAAGAAAGCCTCCTCGGACAATCTCCATCCCAAAGAAAATGATGGGAAAATACCGTATTTGTTATTTGCTCCAAATTTAGAGGACCCGTCAGCACGTACTGTAGCTGTTACTAAGTACTTGTCTTTATATTGGTAGTTGAAACGTCCAAAATAAGACTGTAACTCATTGATAAAGGCAGAACCTCCTGGCTTATTTGTCGCCATGGTTAATTCTTGACCTACCCCTGGATTATAAATTGGATCAATAGGCAAATCAGCTGGGAATTTGTTAATACTCCAGTTACGGTATTGAACCTTAATCTTTTGGTAAGAATGACCAATCAATGCAGAGAAATTATGATCCCCTTGATCGTAGGTATAAGTTAAATAATTCTCAATCAATCGGTTATTATTACTAGCCAAATAAGAGTCTAAACGACCATCTTGTTTTGGAATATTACTACCTAATGAAACCACGTCACGGTTAGAAGTAGAATTATCTAAACCAAAGTTTAAACGATACACTAAACCTTTTACGATTTTCAAGGATGGTGAAATACTGGCCAAAGTACGATTAATCGTCGTATTATCTTTAAATAAAGTCAATCCTAACAATGGGTTAGATGCCGTGGCATAACGAGCCAAAGAACCGTCTGCTGCATAAGCTGGAAGCGTAGGGTTATTGGAAATTGCAGTTCCTAATAAACCTTCAATCGATGGACGCTCGTTGTTTGTATTAGTTACGTTGATGTTAGCATCTACTACCAAACGGTCATCCCAAAACTTCTGAGTTACATTGATACGACCTGTATAACGATCCAATTGATTGTTTTTCAAAATACCCTGTTGAGCTTGAGCTCCAAAAGAAGCATAGTAAGAAAGCTTATTGGCTCCTCCACCTAAACTAAGGTTATAGTTCTGTGTAATGGCTTCACGAGTAACTTCTTTTTGCCAATCTGTATTTCCTCCAAAATCTTCCAAATTACCTCCATTGGCAACTACTTGCTTACGGAATTCAGATGGAGATAAAACAGGTAATGCTCTGGCAATGTTGGAAATACCTAAACTTGAGTTAAAATTCAACGTCGAAACGCCAGCTTTACCTTTTTTAGTAGTAATTAATACTACCCCGTTAGCCCCACGAGCACCATAAATAGCTGTTGCCGAAGCGTCTTTCAACACGTCAATGGTCTCGATATCTTGAGGATTTAGGAAGTTCAAAGGGTTTCCTCCTCCAGTACTTGAATTATCTAAGGCTAAACCATCAATTACAAATAAGGGTGTACTTCCCGTACGAATACCTCCAGGTCCACGGATGGTAATACCTTGATTACCTCCTGGCTCTCCTGTAGCGGATGTTACGTTTACACCTGCCACTTTACCTTGAAGCAATTGCTCAGGTGAGTTGATGATACCTTTATTAAACGCTGCGCTCTGTACTGACTTCACAGAACCTGTTACGTCACGCTTATTTTGAGTACCGTAACCTACAACCACCACCTGTGCTAAATCAGCAGCATTGGCTACCATAGCAATTTCTATGGAAGTTCTTCCCCCAACAGTTACTTCCTGTGAGGCGTAGCCAAGATAACGAACCACTAAAACAGAGTTATCATTCGGAACAGAAATGGTAAATGCTCCATTTACATCCGTGCTAACTCCTTTGGAAGTACCTTTTAGAATCACGTTTCCGCCGATGAGTGCTTCCTTGGTGGTAGCATCAATCAATCGACCTTTAATTTGTTTACCCGCTTGCGCATTCACCTCGAATGCTCCAAGCATGAATATGCTAGCAACGAAAAATAGTACTATTCTAGTACCTACATTCCGAAACCAAGCACATCCCAATGGATCGTGTAAGTGTTTTTTCATGAATTGATTTTTTGAAATGGTAACTTTTGGGATTTAAAATTTTTGAAATTTACCTATTATTAATTGTAATTTCTTCACAAAATTTTACGCAAACGTTTGCATTTGAGGTCAAGTTGTGATTACAATCGCGCAAAGGTAGACTTGAGCATTGACATCGCCATGTTTTACCGTATTAAGCTATTGTTAATTCATCATAACACGAAGAGAGGAATCCCGGATCATCAATTTAGGATCTAAGGAAATGGTAATAGGACTTTTATTGTGAGTCTTTTTAGACAAAAACAATTTAGCCGCCTCCTCCCCAATTCTCCTACTTTGTCTTGATACAGAACTTAAAGGAGGATATCCAAAACTAGCCAAAGGAATATCATCAAAACCAACTATAGCAACATCCTGAGGAATTGAAATGCCCAAATCTCTCAGTACATGCATAGCGGCCAGGCAAACTTCATCATTCACTCCAAATATCCCATCCGGTTTCTGATCCAATTGCATCAGATTTCGTGTTGCCGCAATGGCACTTTCAGCGGAAAAGTGAACATATTGAATCCATTTTTCCTCTACCTTCCTTCCATGAGCCAATAAACAATCTTGATATCCCAAAAAACGTTGCTTGGAAACACTAATACCAGAAGGGCCATGTAAATGAGCGATTCGTAGACAACCCATATCAATTAAATGCTTAGTAGCCATGTAGGCCCCTTGGTAATCATCCGTTACTACTCGGTCAGAAGCTACACCATGATTCGGACGATCAATAAAAATCACAGGTAAAGACCGCTGGATTACCCGATCTATGTGCTCACCTAATTGTTGATCATAACTTTCTTGGGCCATGGAAATGAACAAACCATCCACGCGGTTCGCCAGCAACCTATCTATGTATTCCTTTTCTATCGTATGTGACTCATTGCTCACACATATATTTAATAAGTAGCCAGATTTCAAGAGGATATCTTCCAGCCCTTCTAACATGGAAGATTCATGAAAATGGGTGATGGAAGGCAAAATTAACCCCAATGTCATGGAACAATTGTTCAACAAACTTAGGGAAAGCGTGTTTTTTTGATAGCCTACTTTTAGGGCATACTCCTGTATCGTTTTACGGGTTTCAATATTGATAGCAGGATGATCATTCAATGCGCGCGAGATAGTGGAGGGCGCACATTTAAATTTTTTTGCAATATCCTTTATAGAAACAGAATTATTCAACGATCAATTATATTGGTAATCACTTCAAATATATCATTTTTTTCATTCAAGTTCCGAATGAATTCAAGAGATATACAAGCCCTTAAATCAAGTTCGTACAAGAGCCCTATTCATTTTTCAAATTAGGATATTCAAGGCAATATTGTTAATTTCATATTTTATAAACCTATAATTATATGACTACTTCGAATGTAGAATTCGATAACAATAAAATCCCCGTTAAAAAACTTTGGCAAGTCATCATTGCTTCCTCTGTTGGAACCGTCATTGAATGGTATGATTTCTATATTTTTGGTAGCCTATCAGCCATCATTTCCCTTTCCTTTTTCCCAAAAGATGACCCCACAGCAGCATTCATTTCAACCCTAGCGGCATTTGGAGCAGGATTTGTTGCCCGTCCTTTTGGTGGTATCATTTTTGGTCGCTTAGGAGACCGAATAGGCCGAAAATATACTTTCCTTTTGACACTGATCTTGATGGGGGGATCTACCTTTGCCATTGCATTTATACCCAGCTATTCTGAAATCGGATTAATAGCGCCTTCCATATTGTTACTATTACGTATCATTCAAGGCCTGGCATTGGGCGGCGAATATGGAGGTGCAGCAACCTACGTGGCAGAATATGCTCCTGATGCTCATCGAGGAAAATATACTGCCTATATTCAGACCACCGCCACGCTTGGTTTTTTTGTTTCCATCATCGTCATATTGATTTGTCAAAAAATCATGGGCGATTCTGAATTTAAGGTCTGGGGATGGAGAATTCCCTTTGCACTATCTGGTTTATTGGTCGTTGTCTCCTATTTCATTCGTAGAAATATGCATGAATCTCCCCTTTTTGCCCGGTTGAAAAAAGAAGGAAGATTATCTGAAAATCCTTTAAAAGAAGCTTTTGCTAGCAAAGCAAATCGTCGATTAATGCTCATTGCTATGTTTGGGGCCATCGTAGGACAGGGTGTGGTGTGGCATACCGGTCAATTTTACGCTCAAATCTTCATCAATAAGATTCTGATGGTGGATTTTACCACGACCAACTTAATCATTGCAGCTTCTTTGGTCGTAGGCACTCCACTATTTGTGGTATTTGGAAGTTTATCTGACCGTATTGGACGGAAAAAAATCATGTTAGGAGGAATGGCATTGGCCTCCATTTTATATTATCCCTTGTTTGCCTGGATGTCTGATATTGTTAGCCAAGAGGGAACTTTAGTAGATGGAGCTTATCACTTAACTCAAATTGGCACCATAAAATTAGCTTTCATTTGCATACTTTTAGTCACTTTTGCAGCCATGGCCTATGGGCCAATTGCCGCATTTTTAGTTGAACTTTTCCCAACTAAAATTCGATATACCTCCTTATCTATCCCTTACCATTTTGCTAATGGGGTATTTGGGGGATGTGCCCCTTTTGTGGCTACCTGGTTAGGTGCCATTACTCATTCTAATTTTTCCGGTATATTTTATCCCATTACCCTAGCAGCTATCACAGTCCTAGTAGGTACTGTTTATTTACCAGAAACCAAAGGTCGTGCTATAATGGATTAATGAAATGAATAAACTCTTAGAAGAAGCTATCCAAAGGGAAGCCCAACTGGCCACAAGAAGACACTTTCTAAGTAGTCTAGGGACAGGAATTGGCTCGCTGGCCTTAGGTAGCTTTTTGAGTAATTGCAGTTCTAAGGATTCCGTATCATTTGAATCCCCTTTGGCGGCTAAAAGTTCTCCCAAGCTAAGAAAAGCAAAATCCGTTATTTTTCTTCACATGGCAGGAGCTCCTTCCCAATTGGAGCTTTTTGATTATAAGCCTAGCTTAGCCAAGTTTGATGGCAAAGAATGCCCCCAAGAATTGTTGGCAGGTAAAAAGTTTGCCTTCATCCGTGGAGTCCCTAATTTGCTAGGACCTAAGGCCAACTTCAAGCAAAGAGGACAGTCAGGGCACTGGATTTCCGATTATCTACCTCATCTAGCCAGTCAGGCAGATCGTGTAAGTTTTTTGAAAGGGATGTACACTGACCAGTTCAATCATGCTCCGGCACAATTATTAATGCACACAGGTTCTGCCCGCTTAGGCCGACCGAGCATGGGATCCTGGGTGAGCTATGGTTTAGGGACTGAAAATCAAAACCTACCAGGTTTTGTGGTACTAGCATCCGGAGGTAAAAACCCAGATGCAGGGAAGTCTGCCTGGGGAAGTGGCTTCTTGCCCTCTATATACCAAGGTGTACAATGTAGGTCCGAAGGAGAACCCATCCTGTTTATCCAAAACCCAAAAGGGATGAGCACAGATATCCGAAAGGCAAGTATTGAGGCCATCAATAAAATCAACCAAGAGACATACGAGGAAATAGGTGACCCAGAAACAGTAGCCCGCATTGCCCAATACGAAATGGCCTACAAAATGCAGAGCTCTGTTCCCGAGGTCATGGACATCAACAAAGAACCTGCTTATATCCATGAAATGTATGGTACGGAACCAGGGAAAGAATCTTTTGCCAACAACTGTTTATTGGCCAGAAAATTAGTGGAAAAAGGGGTTAGATTTGTTCAGCTTTTCGACTGGGGCTGGGATACGCATGGAACGGGCTTGGATGGTTCCGTAGATTATGGTTTACATCAAAAATGTAGACAAATAGACCAGGCAACCACTGCTTTATTGGTTGATTTAGAACAAAGAGGTCTATTGGACGAAACTTTGGTAGTTTGGGGAGGAGAATTCGGAAGAACACCGATGCAAGAAAATAGGGAGGGCAAAAAACTTGCCTATTTTGGAAGAGACCATCATACAGAAGCCTTTACCATGTGGTTAGCCGGAGGAGGAATCAAGCCTGGCATTTCTCACGGAGAAACTGATGATTTGGGTTATTCTACCATTTCAGGCAAAACCTCTGTGTATGACCTTCAAGCAACGATTTTGCAATGCTTAGGATTCAATCACGAAGAGTTTACCTATCCATTCCAAGGTAGAAACTTTCGACTAACAGATGTATTTGGCCAAGTTATTGACCCGATTTTGGCATGAAAAACCTGATTGTATTCACGCTTCTTGGTTTGGCTGTGTTTTTTGTAGGAAAACAATTTTGGCCAGAGGAAAAACGCATTGATTTCAATACACAGGTAAAACCTATTTTAAATAAAAACTGTATTAGCTGCCATGGAGGGGTAAAAAAACAAGGAGGATTTAGCCTCTTGTTCCGTGAAGAAGCTTTAGGCAAAACAAAGTTCAATAAGGCCGCCATCGTACCGGGTCATCCTGAAAAGTCAAGCTTTATTCAGCGTTTGACATTACAAGATCCAGAGGAAAAAATGCCTTATAAAAGGCCCCCACTCAGTCAAAAAGAAATCCAAATTCTAAGTCAGTGGGTCAAAGAGGGTGCCGTTTGGGGTGAACATTGGGCCTATCAACCCTTGAAAAAAGTAAATGTTCCTTACAGTTCTTGGTGGAAAAAAGCCTTTTCATGGCTTGGCCTGCCCATCGGTTGGGAACAAAATGAAATTGATCACTTTGTTGCAGCCAAACAAGCTGAAATGGGCTTAGGGCATCAATCGAAAGCTAAAAATGCTGATTTACTTCGTCGACTTTACTTGGATTTAACAGGCCTAAGTCCTACGGAAGCTGAGTACAAAGCTTTTGAATCAGATCATTCAGATAATGCTTACGAGAAAAAAGTGGATGAATTATTACAATCTCCACAATTTGGCGAAAAATGGGCTAGCATGTGGATGGATTTAGCCCGATATGCCGATACCAAGGGTTACGAAAAAGATGACAAGCGAAGTATTTGGCGATATCGTGATTATGTGATTGCTTCATTCAATCAAAATAAACCCTATGACCAATTCATTACCGAGCAGCTAGCCGGTGATCTTTTGCCAAACCCCAATGAAAGCCAGTACATTGCCACAGCCTTTCATCGGAACACGGCTAATAATGATGAAGGGGGAACAGAAGATGAGGAATTTCGGGTGGCAGCCATCATAGATCGGGTAAACACGACTTGGGAAACCCTCCAAGGAACTAGTTTTTCCTGCGTTCAATGCCACTCACACCCCTATGACCCGATCCGCCATGAAGAGTATTACAGGTACATGGCCTATTTTAATAATACCCGTGATGAAGATGTACCGGATGAATCGCCTTACTATCGACATTTTAAATCCACTGATCAGGCAAGAGTCGATTCCTTATTGAATGTTATTAAAACTACCTATCCACAAGATTATCAGCATTGGAAAAACAGCATACAATTTGTGGAACCTAAAATACATCCACACTGGGCAGATGAATTTGTGAATGGGGCTTTACAAGACAATAAATATTTAGCTGTCCGTCCAGGGGGTTCCGTCAGATTTAAGGCAGTACCCATGAATGGAAAAACCGAAATGTTAATTGCGTATAAAAACACCAACGACAGCCCCACTCAACTAATCATTCGCCAAGGCTCCTTGCAGGGGAAGATAGTTGCTCAAATAAAGTTAGATACCACCTTGCCTGAAAAAGAGGGTATTAAAAAAGGGAATTGGGCACATGGCTGGACTTATGCTTTTTACCGCATTCCTGCCCTAGCAGGGAAACAAGATTTATTTTGGTCCTTTCAAAACAAAAGCTGCCAACCTGAGCAAAATACGGCGGTAATTGGATATTGGATGCTATTGCCCAATGTTCCTAAACCCTTGCAAAGTTCATCCTTCCTTTCAGTCGCCAAACGATTAATCAGTACACAACCAGAAGGGACAACACCTATTTTATTGGAAAATCCTTCAGAATTTGAAAGAGCTACTCCACTTTTTGAGAGAGGAAGTTGGTTAAACCCAGGGAAGCAAGTTGACCGATCCATCCCGCAATTATTTGCCAAATATTATAATAAGCCCATTCGCAACCGATTGCAATTAGCCCAATGGATGGGTAGTCCACAAAATCCATTAACCTCCCGAGTAGCGGTCAATCGCATTTGGGAACAACTATTTGGAACAGGATTGGTAGAGACTTTAGAAGATTTAGGAAGTCAGGGATTAAGTCCAAGTCACCAAGAATTATTGGATTATCTTGCCTATCAATTTCAATTTAAGTTTGACTTTAAACCCAAGGATTTTATCAAATACGTGGTGATGTCTGCTACGTACCAACAAAGTTCTGAGTATACTCAGGAATCCAAGGAAAAAGACCCTAATAACCGCTATTTAAGTCATGGCCCCAGGGTAAGACTGAGTCCTGAGCAAATCCGAGACCAAGCCTTACGCTGGTCGGGTTTGTTATCCAGCAAAGTAGGGGGCCCAAGTGTGATGCCAGAGCAACCCGAGGGGATTTGGAATGCCCCATACAGTGGCATGAAATGGAACAAGAGTGATGGAGAAGACCAGTGGCGGAGGTCATTATATACCTATTGGCGAAGAAGCAGTCCTTATCCCACCCAGGTAACTTTTGATGCTGGAACTCGTGATATTTGTCTATCCAGAAGGATTAGGACCAATACCCCCATGCAAGCGCTGAATACCTTAAATGATCCCGTATTTTTAGAGTGCGCCCAATTTTTCGCAAGAAAATATCCCCTTGATAAAGAAGATGTATTCATTGAAAAAGCCTATTTTCAATTATTTGGCAAGGAAATAAGCTCCACTAAAAAGAAATCACTGCTCAACTTCTACCGACAAGTGCTACCGATTTACCAAAAAAATCAACAAAAATGTAGAGAATTTTTACAGCTTTGTCCAGATAATACTTTACCAGCTGCTGCACCGAATTTAATCGCTAGGACACTGGTAAGCAATGTATTATTTAACCTCGATGAAACCGTTAATAAACCGTAAATTTATTTATAACCTCTTTTAACCATCCTATGAAAAAGTCCATTCAACGAAGAGAATTTTTAAAAACAAGCTCCGTTTTAGTTGGCGGAAGTCTTTTATCCACCTCAAATACTATGAAAAAAATTGCCCCCAAACCTGGTGAAATTGTAATAGGTCACAACAATTTCAAATTTAAAGTGATCCCTAATTGGGGTATTTTGGATGCTGGTAAAAACCCGGTGAACGATTGCCACGAAATGGTTGAAGATGCCAAAGGGCGTTTATTCCTCTTGACCAACGAAACCAAAAACAACGTATTGATATATGATAAATCAGGTAAGTTGTTAGATTCTTGGGGACACACCTACCCGGGGGCTCACGGTTTAACTATTTTAAATGAGGGAGGAGAGCAATTTTTATTGATTTGTGATAATACACGCCACCAGGTTATTAAGACAGATTTAAAAGGAAAAGAAATATTCAAAATTGAATACCCTAAGGAAACGGGAGTTTATGATCATCCTCATCAGTTCGTTCCGACTGAAACGGCGGTAAATCCTAAAAATGGGGATATCTATGTGGCTGACGGATATGGGGCTAATTACATCATTCAATACGATTCCAAAGGAAGGTACATCCGTCACTTTGGGGGCAAAACCAATGACTATGATGATAATTTATTTAACTGCTGTCATGGGGTTTTAGTGGATACCCGCGATCCAAAGAATTGGACACTCCTAGTGACAGACCGTGTTAACAATAGTTTAAAACGCTTTACTTTAGACGGCAAATTCATCAAGCGCTACCACCTTCCTGGCTCATTTGTTTGTCGGCCAAATTTACATGGCGACCACATCGTAGCAGCATGTTTCCGAAGTGGAGATGGGAACTGGCCTGGTTCTGGTTACGTACAAATTTTGGACAAGGACATGAAGGTGGTTTCAACCCCTGGCGGTTCCGAACCGATTTACAAAGATGGAGTTTTACAACGCCAGCATAAAGATGATGAGAACAAGGTATTCATTCATCCTCATGATGTTTATGCTGACTCGGACCATAATCTGTATGTGGCGCAATGGGCCTCACAAAAAACCTACCCTATCAAATTAGAGCGCATCGGATAATATGATAGGAGGGGAGTCGGAGCAAATTCCTGATTGGATAATTTTTTGGGGGCATTTTCATCCCATGCTGGTACATTTACCCATCGGCATGTTCATCATGGGATGCATTCTTTATGTCTTTTCTAAAAAGGAAGAAACGCAAAGACAACACCAAATAGTCCCCATCTTATGGAGCACTGGAATTACAGGTATCATTTCTTGTACCATGGGATGGGGCTTATCTCAGACAGGAGAATATGAAGAAAATACGCTCTTTTTACATCAATGGTTAGGAATTAGTGTGACCATTAGCTCTTTGGCATTGGCTTATATGGCAAAGCATTGGTCCAAGGACAGCTTGATGCGGCGCTTTTTCAAACCATTATTTTTTCTTAGCTTTTTGTTGCTACTGGTCACTGGCCATTTAGGAGGAAACATGACCCATGGCTCGGATTATTTGAGCACATACCTTCCTCAGCCTTGGAGGTCATGGATTGGAATAGCTCCCAAAGAAAAAAGAACGAATGAAGTGGGAGCCAAAATCATCAAAATTAAAAACTTGAAAGAGGCATTGGTATATCAAGATTTGATACAGCCCACCTTGGAACAAAAATGCTGGTCTTGTCACAATGCGGAAAAGCAAAAAGGTAAACTCCGAATGGATAGTCCAGAAAACCTCCTCAAGGGAGGAGCCAATGGACCTGTTTTTCTAGCAGGAAATCCCTTAGAAAGTGAAATGATCAAAAGGGTCTTATTGGAAGCTTCCCATGAAGACCATATGCCACCCAAAGGTAAAATTAGTCTAACGGAGGATGAAATCAAGCTCCTGCAATGGTGGGTGAAAGAGGGTGCCCATTTTAATAAGAAAATTGCAGAAATACCCCAAGACAATCAAATCAAAAATATATTGAGCCGCTATACGGATGGAAACAAAAACTCTGAAAAATATGTTTCGCCTGTTTTACTGGGAGACATCCCAGCCGCAAGTGAAAGTGATATAGAAAAACTAAGGAAACATCAACTAGTAGTCATTACACTTTCATCAGAAAAACCCTTCTTGGAAATCAACGCTATCAACGCTCCCAAAATTGGAGATAAAGAATTACGAGATGTAGAAGGGGTAAAAAATCAAGTAGTTTCCCTAAAGCTTGGAAACACCCAATTGACTGATGCTTTTTTAGACCAAATCAGTAATTATCCAAGAATCATTCAATTACAATTAGACCATACTCGAATAAGTGATAAAGGTATTGAGTACCTTGGCACTATGCCTCATTTAGAAACCATCAACCTGGTAGGGACATCTGCCAGTGATGTGGGTATGAAAGCCTTATCCAAAATCAAAACCTTAAGAAAAGTTTACTTGTGGCAAACTAAAGTAAGTGAAAAGGGTATAAAGGATTTACAAAAATCTTTACCTAAGCTCATGATTGATCAAGGATGGGAAGGGAAATGGCCTATAGACACCTTAAAATTCCCCATTAAAAAGCCCGAATAAGTCTACATTTTTTTGCATCTTTTCAACTATTAAAGGAGTAGATTACATTTCAAAATGGTCAAATTCAAACGCCATTAGGCCCCTTTTTGTAATCCATTTAATGTAAAGTATTATCAAACTTAAAGTACATAACTGCCGTTTCATGTCGAATTTCAGCTAAAAATTCTTCTATTAGCTGTTCAATTTTCTAAAATATGACCCTCATCATGTTTCCAAATTCAAATAAATCATATTTTTGAGTCGGAGATTAAAATTGAATTTTTCAAAGATTTTTCATTTTTGGTCAAGTTTCGTGTTTTTCAAAAAAGCGGTTATAAATAATCTATGGGATTTAATTTGTTCGAAATTTTAAATTTAGTACAAAAGTCAATTCAGATTATTTCAACAAACATAAATATCTATTTACATTTGTTTGAATTATAGACTCTAAAAGAATCTAAAATTTTAAAGCGGTTAGTACCTGTTTCTAAATTATATGAAAAATTTCCTTCCAAGACGATCAAGTCTGCTGGGCGTTTGTTCCCTATTATTTATAAATACATGTACTAGTTCCATGAATTGGGATTCATAAGATCCTTGTATCAGAAATTTATTTTCTGTTTTAAAAACTTCTGTTAAAAATTTAGTACAATCTGTGTTCAGAAAATTATATGAAAGTATTGAAAGCTACATGCTTTAAGCAGTTGAAACGATTTTATTCGTTCTATTCGTGTGTTCTACCTAAGGTAATTTTTACCCTTGCTATTGCTATAACATTCAAAGCCTTGGGTTCTGAAAATGCGGGTATTTTAAGTTACCCAAAAACAAGCACTAACACCTCATTTAACATACAATTGAGTCCTGTGTCTTACCAAGCAGCGGGAGAAGAATTAGTCTTTTTGGATAAAGATCCTGCAGCACCAAAAACTCCTGAGGAATTACGTATCATACAGGCTAATAAATTGGTCAGAGAAAAGTTGAATCAATTTTTTCAAAGATCAAATTACAGGGATTTGTTGTTTAGCTACTTTCCGGGAAAACGCACAGCCATTGATGCTGAATTTGATGCTAAGGCCATACAGCTTCGTGAGGCCATATTAAACCATGGCTTCCATGTTCCAGTTCAATTGCTCAATTGGCAGATTATCAACAGTGCCATGGCCGCATTTTCAGCACATGGCCCAACAGGCAGTCCTGTTATTTATTTCAATGAAGACTATGTAGCTGGCAAGGCCTCGTTTATCTTCCCAGAGGCCAATGATCGCCAAATAGTAGGACTCTTATTACAAGAATATGGTCATGCGATTGATTTTTATCTAAACGGGGATAATGATACTCCGGGTGACGAAGGCGCATTATTTGCTGCCAAAGAGATGGGTTTTGAATTGTCTCAGATAGATATTGATGGCGCAAAAATTCGAGATGACCAAAACCGCATTTACGTATATGGTAAAGAGATAGAAGTGGAAGAAGCTGCCCTGGTAGTACAAACCATTTGGCCAGCAACCATCAGTTCAAACAAAGTAACCATAAATGGTTCAAAAACCGCTGGAAGTAATTTTCGTTTTGAAACGGTATGTACGGGAGGAGGAACCAATTGTACCTTTGCTGGTACATCTGGTGGAGGTAATAATACCGTAGTCGACTTCACTTACAAAACTACTGGGGGAACTATCACTACCGCCGTTAGAGGTGAATTATCATGGCGAGACCAAAGTAGCAATCCCAATTCAGTATTTTTTAATCAATATAGTACAGGAAGTACTGTATCAAATTCAGGTTATGTGGTTGTTTTATTAGTTAACGCGACCACCAATGCTTACACTTCAACTACTCAAATTAGTGGAAACAGCGGTCCTGTTGGTTCTGCTTTGGATGCTTTTGCTGTTTCAAATACACCCACCACAGGAAACTCCGTTATTTCAGCAAGTCCCACCACGGGAGTAATTGCGAATAATACAAACTCTTCTACCATCACTGTAACGGCCAAAAACTCCAGCAATGTTGCTATCGCTGGAGCAACAGTTACATTAAATCAATTTTCTGATTCAGGCTTATTAGTACCTACGACTAGAACTACCATTAGCCCAGCCAGTACCACTACAGATGCCAATGGCGTAGCAACATTTACTATTACCAGTACTATTGCCCCGCACACAACGTATTATCAGGCTACCGTAGTAGCCTCGGGTTTTGAGACCATTTTATCCAATTCAGCCTCCATAGGCTTTGTTACTGGCCCTGTTTCAAAATTACAAGTATTAATGCCAGGAGAGACCGCTGACCCGGGTTCGGCTACAGGTAAAACGGGAACACCCACTGATCAGGTGGCAGGTAGCAATGTTACCGTGACGGTAAATGCCGTAGATGATTGGTGGAACAAAGTAAATACATCCACTCCAACGGTTGCCATAACTACCAGCGACGCCAATGCTGTTCGTCCTTCAAATGCTGCGTTAACAGCTGGAACAGGTACATTTACACTTTCATTTAGAACAGCTGGAACTCAGACTGTGACAGCTACAGATCAAGCAGGTTCTTCACCCTTAACAGCCAATACCGGATCAAATACTTTAGTAACAGCAGGCACTGTTAACAAATTACAAGTGCTCATGCCAGGTGAAACAGCTGCACCTGGGACTGCCTCAGGAAAAACAGGTACACCAACTGCGCAAACGGCTGGTACTTCACTAAATTTCACGGTTAATGCAGTAGACCCATATTGGAACGTGGTTTCATCAGCCACTCCTACGGCGGTAATCACTTCATCGGATGCGCAAGCCACTCTTCCAAGTAGCTCAGCCCTATCAAGTGGAACAAAACAGTTTGCTTTGACGTTCAAAACTACTGGTAATCAAACGATTACAGCCACTGACCAAGCAGCAACCTTAACTGCTAATACAGGATCCAGTACAGTGGTAAATTCAGGCGCTGCAAATGCTGGTATGTCAACCTTAACGCCTACTTCCGCAAGTATTGTAGCAAATGGAACCTCTACGCAAGTATTAACCGTAACTGCGAAAGACGCCTTCGGTAATAGTATCTCATCTGGTGGTTCAACTGTAACTATCACAAAATCCTCAGGTTCTGGAACTATAAGTTCGGTTACAGATAACAATAATGGTACATACACTGCTACGGTTACTTCTCCTATTGTAGTTGGATCTGGAGTTTTTGTAGCTACTTTGGGTGGTTCATCTGTAAATAATGGCACAGGTTCACAAACACAATCCACAGTAAATTACATTACAGCTCCTGCTTCAAAATTAGTCATCACCTCAATTTCACAACAAACCGCTGGTAGCAGTTTTGCGGTTACGGTTACATTAACAGATGACAATGGTAATGCCGTTAATGCAACTGCGGATGGAACCGTCACATTAACACTTAAAACTGGTACTGGTACACTTGGAGGTACACTAACAGGAACTATTACTTCAGGAACCAGTTCAGTTACTATTTCAGGTGTAACTTATACAAAAGCAGAAAGTGGTGTTGTATTAACTGCCACAGGATCTGGCAGTGGTAATGTATCGGGCAAAACCGGAGATTCCAATGCATTTAATGTAGTGGCTGGTACTGCTACCAAATACCTAGTAACCTCTTCTGGATATTCGCCTGTCGCTGGAGCTACAGTAACCATCTCTGCTCAATTAGCGGACGCCAACAACAACCCTGTCAGTACCAATGGACAAACCGTCAATTGGACCAAGTCTGATGCTAACGGTAGCTTCGCATCTGCTTCTACAACCACCAATGCCAGTGGTATTGCCACGGTTGTTTTAACTACCCATACAGTTGCTGGTACTGCTACCACTGTCACGGCCACTACTTCAAGTATTACAGGTACTTCTCCTACCATCACTACGGTGGCTGGTACTGCTACCAAATACCTAGTAACCTCTT
>NZ_SDHY01000009.1 GCF_004118285.1 Aquirufa rosea
GCCATCACGGTCAGTCGCTTTTTCTGTGCTATCCAAAATACCATCGTTATCAGAATCTAAGTCTAAATAGTTTGGAATTCCGTCGCCGTCTGTGTCTATATTCTTTTCTATGCTATCTGGGATACCATCGTTATCTGAATCTGGATCCTGGAAGTTAGGAATACCATCAGAGTCATAGTCTTGGCAGCTTGGACCACCCCAAGCACATTCTACACTATTTAAGATACCATCACCATCACAGTCATTGGATCCAAAAATAGTATAAGCTGAAGTTCCTAAGCTAGGAGGGTTTCCACCAGCACCGCCCACGCAATAATTTAAAGGTTGCGAATCTGATCCATTATTTGTTCCATCGCCATCGCAGTCTGTATTTCTCCATGCTGTAGATGTATTAGCAAAAATCTGGCTCGCTGGCTTGTATGAACAACCATCATTTGGATTAGTACCATCCATGGCCTCTTGTTCATCTGAAACACCATCGCCATCTGAGTCGCTTATCACAATCGTATTTGATGCCGAACTAGTAGGACTCGTTCCTTGGGAATTAGTCGCCGTGACCGTAAAAGTATAATTCGTATTATAAAAAAAGTTCTTATTATCTGGTGGGCCTTGGATCGTGATCGGACTTGAAGTTCCCGTGCCTATTAAGCCCGCTGGAGATGAAGTTACCGTATAGCTCGTAATTGGAGATCCGCCATTGTTTGCAGGTGCTGAAAAAGCTACGTCAATCGAATTAGAATTTAAGGTCGCGATGACGCTGGTGGGGGCAGAGGGAGTAGTAGCTACAATAGTAAAAGATTGACTTTTTGTGCCATTATAATAACCCAATCCTGTGAGGGTAACAGATGCAGTTCCTACATTCGTATTATCGGCATAGGCTACAGAATAATCACTACCAAGCGTCAAAGTTGTTGGTCCGTCCTTGACTACAATCGAAGGCGTCAAAGCTGCTCCTGTGTAATATTGATTTTCAATTGCGTCAATTGTCAGCCTACTAACGGCAGAGCCAGAAGTCATTACTCTATTTCCAACTCCACTTCTAGATACAGCTACAAATATACCATTACCATAAGTAACGCTACTCCAATCATTATCTGTCACGGATGTCCGAGTAGACCAAGTAATCCCATTAGAGCTGGTCATCACTCGATTTCCTGTTCCTGTTGAGGAAACGGCAACAAATAAACCATTACCATAGGTAACACCATACCAAGCATTATCTGCAGGAGAAATGCGAGCAGTCCAAGTAATTCCATCGGGGCTGGTCATTACTCGATTTCCTGTTCCTGTTGAGGAAACGGCAACAAATAACCCATTTTCATAAATTACACTTCTCCATTCATTATCTATTGGTGTTGTTCTAGATGTCCAAGTAACCCCATCGGGGCTAGTCATTACTCGATTTCCAGTACCTGTAATAGCAACCGCAACAAATAAACCATTTCCATACGTAACGCCATACCAAGCATTATCTGCAGGAGAAATGCGAGCAGTCCAAGTAATTCCATCGGGGCTGGTCATTACTCGATTTCCTGTTCCTGTTGAGGAAACGGCAACAAATAACCCATTTCCATACGCTACACTTTGCCAAACATTATTTGAAGCCGGAGTTTGAGAGGTCCAGGTAATTCCATCTGGGCTCGTACTAACTTTGTTTTGTCCAACAGATACGAATACTCCATTTCCATATGTAACACATCTCCCAACATCTAAAGTTCTAGTGGTCCAAGTTATACCATCTGGACTAGTCATAGCTCGATTTGATCCTCCATCAGTAGAAACAGCAACAAATAACGCATTTCCATAAGTTACACTATTCCAATTATTATCTGCTGCTGATGTTTGAGAAGTCCAGTTTATTTGTGCATGACTTTGAAAATAAATTAGAAAAAATAAAAGTAAAAATAGTGTTTTACCTAAAAAAGAAATTAAACGCACTTTCAAGTAAAGGAAGTGTAATAACTGCATGTAAAATATTTTCAGAACTGAATAGTTACCTAAAAATAAAGCCATCAATCTAAATTTCCTAATTAAGAAATAGACCGTAATGCCATAACCATTTCAAAAACATCATGTTACATTGAACTAATAAAAATAGATGCGAAGTATGAGCTAGCTCCAAAAAATTGAATAACTAATTGGGTATTTTTTATGTCAATAAAATCAAATACACATATGAACATAAGATTTACTGTGTGAAAACATTTATAGATGAATATCAAATGACCTAACGCCCTGAATGCAATTGTAGTTAAACTACTTATCTAATTCTTTTGAAAGTTGAACTTATTTTCAAATACGATTCTTAAACAATTTAATGAAATTTCAAATTCATTTTTATTGGAGCAACAAATAAGATAACACAACCTACTGATTTCATCCACATTTAATAGAATCAATATTATGAAATTACTCGTTTTAATTAAACTGGTTAAGTTTTGATTCGATTAAGGCACTTTTAAGTCGGCTCCGTGTTTTCTTTGGGACCTCAATCTTCAAAACCTATTTGTAAGTCAAGAGCTGTTTTCCATCTAGAATATTACTCTTTATGGTTATTTAAAATATAGCATGACTCACCAACTCAAGAAATCAATCAGGCAGTCCTATCATATCATCTAACTGTTGCTAAGATTCAACAATAAGATATATGTAGCTTCCGAAATGCCCTTTCAGAAAATGTCGAATAGCTTCATTAAAAACTCAAAAAATTAGCATAAATCAATTCTGCCCATTTACTGTAAGCCAAGGCCGAGGGATGCAGCCCATCTTGACACACCCAGGCAGGGTTATTTTTGGAAGCTCGACCTAATTCGGTGATATCTACATAAATACATTTACGTTGAAGTGCAATCCTCTTATTGATGGCATTGAACCCATCTATTTCTTGACTTATCTTTCCTGTGTCCAATTGTCGACCTACAGGCGTTAAACTATAATCCGGTATAGAAAGAACCCAAACTCTTCGTTGATCACCACCAGCCAATTCAATAGACCGATTCAAAATCTTGGTGAAATTTTCCCGATAGGTAGCGGTATCCACTCCTTGATATTGATCATTTACCCCGATCAGCAGCGAAATAAAATTATGTCCTTCTAAATTTTGTTCCCCCATCGACCGAATCAAATCGGCACTTGTCCAACCCGTTTTCGCCAAATAAGTCAATCGCCTGGATTGAACAAGTTTGCCTTTTAATAATTCGAGTGCCTGAAAGGGAAATCGATCCTGAGCATTAACTCCTTGTCCGATCGTATACGAGTCTCCCAAGGCCAACCAGGAAATAGCGACTGAATCTTTAGGGGCATCCAAAGGCTTTGACAAACCCATTTCTGCCTCCATGGATTTCCGACATGAGAAGCCTATTCCAAATAAGAAAAGAATAATCCAAAACCTCATGGAGTCAAAACCAATGCCGAGATGAATTGTTTGCAAGCCGGGTTTGATGGGCATTAATCCATTGACAGCGAGCAAGGTGGCTCCGGAGTTATGGAAAATTGAGAGCTAATAATAACTTGGACATAAATAATTTTGTCTACATTTAGTTATCACAAATAAACCTCCATTTCGGAGGACCCATTCGAATTTAACATTTACTACCCTACATCTATCCTATTATGATCAAGTCACTTTCATTTATCCTCTCATGTTGGGCTCTATTTTCTTGTTCCCAATCCTCTGAAAACCTAAGCCATTACTTTACTTATCCCGATAGCCTGGAAGCTGCCGGCGTGAAAATGATACCCATTTCTACTCCAAAAGGCAATTTTAAGGTATGGACAAAACGATTTGGCAATAACCCCAAGATTAAAATTCTCCTCTTGCATGGCGGTCCTGCCATGACACACGAGTATATGGAATGCTTTCAAACATTTTTTCAAAGAGAGGGATTTGAGTTTTACGAGTATGACCAACTAGGCTCCTATTACAGCGATCAACCTAGTGATTCGACACTTTGGAAAACGGAACGTTTTGTGGAGGAGGTAGAGCAAGTACGCAAGGCCATCGGCGCAGATCAATCGAACTTCTATATACTTGGGAATTCCTGGGGTGGCATTCTAGGTATGGAATATGCCTTGAAATACCAAAAAAATCTCAAGGGTCTGTTGATCTCCAATATGGTGGCCAGTGCCCCTGAATATGGAAAATATGCAGAAACTGTTTTAGCCAAACAAATGGATCCGAAGGTGTTGGCTGAAATTAGAGCGCTAGAGGCGAAGAAGGATTTCAATAATCCACGTTACATGGAACTGCTGATACCCAACTTCTATCATGAGCATATTTGTCGCTTAAAAGAATGGCCTGATGCCTTAAATCGCTCATTGAAGCACGCGAATAATTCCATCTATGTCCAAATGCAAGGACCCAGTGAATTTGGAATAAGTGGACTGTTGGCTACTTGGGATATCAAAAATCGTTTAAAAGAGATTTATGTACCGACCTTGATGATTGGTGCGAAATATGATACCATGGATCCTAAAGCTATGGAAGAACAAAGTAAAATGGTTCAAAATGGTTCCTATTTGTATTGTCCTAAGGGTAGCCACCTGGCGATGTGGGACGACCAAAAAATCTATATGAATGGCGTTATTTCATTCATCAAGAAGGTTAACCGAGAATAATGGTTAGGATGTTATTGTGAACCACCTGAAATGGTGGTTCACAATTTTATTACTATGGCTTAATTCAAAGATTGGAACAACTTCACTTCCCTGAATGAATCATGTGAAACCAGATATGAATTTGAGTATGCCTACCTATTGAGTATTATGAATTAGATTCTACAATTTATCTAACCAAATTAAATCGCTGGTTTTATAGCCAATCTTTTCTGCTATTTGCAGGTAATCTTTTTTCACATCCTCTGGAATCGTTTTTTTCCTGGACAAAATCCATAAATACGATAGTTTCTCACCTGCTACCAAAGCATATTGATAATTGGAGTCGAGTGCCACAATATTATACCCACCATAAAATGGGCCAAAAAAAGACACCTTTAACATTCCGACGTTTTCCTTGCCCACAAACTTAGCTTTCCCTATAGACTCTTTCCATATTTTTTTATTGGGCTCATATCCTCTATTCACCACCTTGATCGTCCCATTTTCATTCAGCGAGTAGTTGGCCGTTGTGTTGATAAGATTTCTCTCAAAATAGAAATCCAGCCTTGCCACTTCATACCAGTTGCCTAGGTATTTGGACTTATCAAAATTCTGTATGGCCTTGGCTCCTTCAGGAATGGTAGAAGCAGAACATGCTCCTAAAAACAAGGAAAAGGTCAAGTATATTAGATGGTATCGCTTCATTGTGAATTATATGAATTAAGATTGTACCCGTTAAGTAAACCGGTAAATGCTAATAAAGTTAAAGATGGATTCACAAACTAAATTTCAAGTATGGATATTGACCTCCTTTTCACACTGAACTAAGTTTTATGAGCCTAGTAAATTCACCAATTAAGAATCAAAAAACTTTCTTCCATAGAGGGTAATTTTAATATAATTAGACTTTAATAGCTTAAGTAACTAGGCACTTAATTCAATTGTAGGCATCTATTATATGGCTCCAATTTGGCGATGTTAATTCAATTTTCAATCTAATTTCTCTTATCCTTTATCCTCTGCAATAATTCCGACAATTCTTTCACCACTTCAAGATGCTGATTAGCCACATTATTTTTTTCACTAATGTCCGTTTTAAGGTTGTACAACTGAGGCAATGAACTGTTGCCCAATTCGATATTCACCAGTTTGTTGACGGCTGGTCCAGCATGGGGTTCAATGTATTTCCATTCTCCCTTCACAATCGCCAATGAATTCATCCCTTGTTTTACCAATACTTTTCTACCTTCCGTACTTTTGCCCAATAATGGATTCCACATATCCTCACTGTCTGGAGCCTCATTGCTTGGTAATTTTTTATTAAAAAATTGAGCAAAAGTAGCGAGGAAATCAATCTGAGAAACCATGGCATCAGACACCTGTGCTTTGATTTTTCCTGGCCAACTAATCAGCATGGGTACTCTAGTTCCAGCTTCAAATGTACTATACTTTCCTCCCCGCAATTCCCACCAAGGTCTATGTCCATTCAACTGTGAAACAGCTCCATCCTGATACCCATCATCCAATACTGGACCATTGTCGCTCGAAAATATAATCATCGTATTATCAGCAATCCCCAAATTTTGTAATTGACTCACTATTTCACCCACAGTCCAATCCAACTGCAAAATAGCATCACCCCTTAAACCCAATCCGCTCTTTCCCCTAAACATAGTGGAAGGCATACGTGGCACATGTGGCTCGGTTAAGGCATAAAATAAAAAGAAAGGATGGGCTTTATTACTTTCGATAAACTCCTTGGCCTTAGCTAAAAAAGTAAGTGGCATTTCTTCATCTGTCCAGCGTGCCAATTTCCCTCCACTCATGTAGCCAATTCTGCCAATTCCATTCACAATGGTATTGTTATGTCCATGATTGGGGGATGATTGTAATTTGAGTAATTCAGGATTCTCCAATCCGGTAGGTTCCGTACCAATTTTTGATTGGTAGTTTACCTCAATCGGATCGGTAGAGTCGCGTGCCACCACGTAATTATTTTCCACAAATACTGTTGGTACCCTATCTGCTGTCGCTGGAAATATAAAGGAATAATTAAAACCCACTTCATTGGGCCCCGGTGTGATTTTTTGGTTCCAGTTCTTTTGCACCGCATTGCCCAATCCTAGATGCCATTTGCCGACCAATCCCGTCCGGTATCCTTTTTGTTGAAATAATGCTGGTAGAGTTATCTTATCTGTTGGGATGATTAAAGCTGCATCACCAGGCAAAATACCCGTTCCCGATTTACGCCATGGATACTGCCCCGTCATTAAGGCATACCTTGAGGGTGTACAAGTTGCGGATGTGGCATGAGCATTGGTAAACCGTATTCCACTATTGGCTAGCTTATCCAGATGAGGTGTTTTGATTTTGGTGGCGCCATAGCAACTCAAATCTCCATAGCCTAAATCATCCACATAAATAAAAATGACATTGGGGCGGTCAGCTGTTTTTTGGGCGAGACACGGAATGGCCCACAGCAGGGCAATTAAAAAACAAAAGCTATTTCTAAACCTCATATAAAAACGAGTATAATGTTTGTGATTTAGTGAAACCCTAAAATGAAAAAACATGGAAAAAGTCTTAACAATTTTAGAAAATATATTGAAAAGAAAAATAATCATATTAATGGTGTAATAAAACATCAAAAGAATAATAATCTAAACATGTAATTAATTCAGATAAATAAATCTACTTTGATTTAAAGTATTTTAGGTAAGTAAATGAGTTAATCATTTCATCTAACATTCGCATCTTAAGTCAATCTCTCAAGTAAATTTCATGTCGTATGCTGTTAAACCATGTTTTATGTCAAAATCTGAAATTGAATTAATGTATCAAAAAAATACCAAAATCATTTCAAGCGGAATCGAATGACCCTAAAATAAATTTTCACATGAAAATTACTGAAAAAAGTATAAATTATTCCCAGTTTTTTACTATAATTAGAAATATCTTACAAGATTTATAAACCTCTATCCTCATGAAAAATAAACTCCGATTTGACTCAAGAAGGCGCTTTCTTCTCAAAGCTGCTACTGCAGCTATGGCTGCTCCTGTTTTACTTGGACAACCTTTAAGAGCTGCTTCTCCCAATGGTCGCTTACAACATGCTTGCATAGGCGTGGGTGGAATGGGTTGGGGAGATTTACAGCAATTTAAAAAACACAATTTAGTGGACATCGTTGCGATATGTGATGTGGATGAAAAGAACTTAAAAAAGGCTGCAGATCTATTACCCAACGCAAGAACCTACACAGACTGGAGGGAAATGTTCAAACAAGAAGCTGATAAAATAGATTCTGTCAATGTTTCTGTTCCTGATCATAATCATTTTGTTATAGCCGTAGAAGCCATACGTAGACGAAAACATGTTTATTGTCAAAAGCCTATGTGCCATGATGTAGCCGAGGTAAGAATTTTAACCTTGGAAGCTACCAAAGCAGGTGTGGTCACCCAATTAGGCACACAAGTAGCCTCCACTTCAGGTGACAGAACAGGTGTAGAAATTTTAAAGTCAGGAATCATTGGCAAAGTAAAACACGCTTATTTATGTTCAAATAGACCTGGAGCAGTTGCAAAATACCGACATGTGGGTCCAAGGCCAACGGAAGGAATAGAAAACCCACCAAGTCACCTTCATTGGGACAACTGGATCGGAACGGCACCCATGCGCCCATATGTACCCAATATATATCATCAAGCTATTTGGAGAACGTGGCAGGACTTTGGTACGGGCTGGTCAGGTGATATTGGTTGTCACATCTTTGATGCCGTTTGGAAAGGATTGGACATGAAAAATCCGATTTCTGTGGTGGCAGAAGTACAAAAATCATGGCAGGAATCTCCTGAAAGAAGAGCTGATACCTGGCCGCAAGGAAATCACATCACCTGGACTTTTCCTGGAAATGAAAAAACAGCAACAGATCAACTGACAGTTGAATGGTTTGATGGGGAATTTTACCCTCCCAAAGAAATTAGAGCATTATTCTCTGAGACAGATTATCCAGCAGAGTCGGCTATGATCATAGGAACCGAAGGAGCCCTACTCATACCACATCAAAAAATGCCCGTTTTATTGCCGGAATCCAAATTCAAAAATTATACTCCACCAATCAAACCCGATAGAAATCATTACCATCATTTTGTTGATGCTTGTCTAGGTGGAGAAAAAACAGAGTCCCATTTCGCTCAATCTGGACCTATGACTGAAGCAGTATTATTGGGAACGGTGGCTATTCGCGTACCTGATCAATTGTTGATATGGGATGCGAAAAAAATGAAATTCCCTAATTACCCATTAGCCAACCAATACATCCAAAGAAAATATAGAAAAGGTTGGTAAAACACAGGAACAAAATCTCTTGAACGCAATTGCATAAACGTAATTGATTTTTTGATATTAAATTATCCATTCTACCTTAGATCAACAGAATTAGTTAAGCAAAGTGTAAAAAATGTTAATATAGATAAAAAAGAATTCACCCTAGTAATTAAAAAGGTTAACATTCATAAAGAGGTGGTAAATGTCTTTTCTCCAGATGTTATGCACCTAAGGAAAGAGCTTATTAGTGAATGCTCAAGTACTAATTACCTTCTTTTTTCAAAAGGATATTTACCTATAAAAAATTAACGAATACAAGAGCTAATTCTGTTCTATGGCACTACTATGTTCAAAAAAATGAATATGCCCTATCATTTTTACTTATTAAAACGTAAGTATTTGGATACTCTAGATGAGTTTCAAAATTCAATTGCAATGAACAACAAAAACATTGCCTATTTAAATGCTAGTTATACAACAATATCTATAACTGAATAACATGATTTAGTTGGAAACTAGGAAAGACAGATAGAAGCTTTAAAATACTTTTTACTCGAAATGACAATAAATAACACAAATCTGAAATTAATTCTGATAAATAGGTCAGATATCCCATTTTAAATCTTCCACAAATCCTTAATCGTCTACAAAAAAAGCCTATTGCTAGATTCTATTTGTTTTTGTCTTTTTTAAAAAAAACATTCGTACGTTAGATACAATTTATATACCATGAAAAAACCACTAATTAATCTAGTCTTACTATTCATTTTTATTCTTTCCTGTAGCAAATCCGAAGACCCAATCAGTACATCGGGAAGTACTTCCAACAGTTCAAGCACTACCACCACAACTCAAGTAGCTGATTGTGGCGGCAAATTAGGTGTTGATAAGTTGATTTGTTTATGTGATAATTTTAAAGCAAGATTAAGCTCCTCGCAACTTGCTTCGTTGCAGATGGCCTACACTTTTTCCAATATAAAAACATGGAGTAACCTTCCTGCTTCCATGTCTCCACGGATTGGAATTCCATTTAGTGCCTTAAACGCAAGCCAACTTGCCGCAGCCAAAGAAATTGTACAACAAATGAGCGGAACTGTCATAAACGAGGGATATAGCGAAGTTCAACAACTTTGGTTAGCAGATGATTACTTAAGTGCCAACGGTGGTGGTAGTGCTTATGGGGTCGGAAATTACTATTTAGCTTTTTTCGGCACACCTGATTCCAAAGGTCAATTCGAAATCATGATGACAGGCCACCACAAAACAGTAGCCAATACCTATAAAGACGGAGTATTAATTGCGGCCACACCCCATTTTGCAGCCACAGAGCCTTTGAGTTGGATTTCAGGTGCTAATACTTATGGACCACTAAATCAAGAACAAGCAGCTTTTGTCGATATTCTTAGCAATTTAACATCTGACCAATTTACCCAGGCCCATGTTAGCACTACATATAGCGACTTACTTTTAGGACCAAACAACAATTGGCAATTTCCTAGTACGTCTTCGGGATTAAAATGTAATTCATTAAATGCCACGCAAAAGCAATTGGTGATAAATGCATTGAAAACCTACGTAAATGATATTGACGACGACAACGCTGCAAAAATTCTAAGCAAATATGTCTCTCAAATAGACAACACCTACCTACTCCATAGCGGCACAAATGCCATGAATACTCGAAACGATTACTTTAGAATTGATGGACCCAATGTGTGGATCGAATTTTCCGTTCAAAACGGAATTGTTTTCAGAAACAACGTTCATTTTCATTCGGTTTGGCGAGATCGTATTGACGACTATGGTACGACCAAAAACTAGTTCCATTTTAGCCATATTCTGTTTTTGGGGGCTGATGATTTCACATTCATCTACTGCGCACCCAATGCCTAATTCGGTGGTTAATCTTTACGTTTACGATCAATCGATTGCAGGAGTTGCCAAAATGCCACTCGATGACTTTGCGACTGCTTTTGGCGTACCTAAAGAAAGTATCAACTTAAATAGCCCAGAATTACGACGCTATTTTTTGAACCATATTCAAATTATTACTGAAGCAAAGCCTTGGCAAACACATATAGAATCGGTTCGTGTCATTAATAGCAATGACCCCATAGTGCGTGAATATCAAGAATTATTGCTGAATTTTATTTGCACACCGGTAAAAAGAACGTCAACTAGAGATTTTACTTTCAAATACGATGCCATTATTCACCAAGTAATTACCCATAAAATTATGGTTAATGTGGTGCAAGACTGGCAGGGTGGTATTTTGGGTTCCCAAGTACAGGTGGGTGAAATTGCCTTGAATATTCCTAAGGGACAATATTTCCCTTTAGTAGTAAAATTACAAAACGGTAGCTGGTGGAAAGGTTTTGGTTCAATGGTTAGCCTAGGTATGTACCACATTGCCGAAGGTGCCGACCATTTGCTTTTTTTATTAGTGCTTTTGCTACCATGTATGTTGGTGCCCAATGGACAAAATTGGGGGGCATTTGCGAGTGCTTCTTTTGGTATAAAGCATATGGTAAAACTTGTCACTGCATTTACCTTGGGTCATTCGATTACTTTGTTTGTAGGTGCTTTCCAGTGGATACGATTGCCACAACAGTGGGTAGAAGTGTGGATTGCCCTTTCCATCATGATATCTTCTATACATGCCTATAGGCCACTTTTTGCTAAAAAAGAAGGCTGGATCGCACTTGGTTTTGGCTTTGTACATGGTATGGCATTTGCCAGTATCCTTATGGACATCCGCCTATCGGCAGGTGCATTGGCATGGAGTATCTTGGGCTTTAATTTGGGAATTGAATGTATGCAAATATTGCTTTTGACAGTCGTATTGCCATTGATTCTTTGGTTATCTAAAAGATCGGAGTATATTCTTTTTAGAAAAGTGGTTTCTGCTATATCGTTTCTTATTGCTTGTTTTTGGATGCTAGAACGTATTTTTTTCTTTAAACAGTTATAAATAACTCTGTTAAAAGGATTTAATGACATAGTGCCATCATTTCAATAGCAGTCTTTTAATTTTTAAAATGGCAACGATTCAAAGATAAAATTGAAATAGCCTTGAATATCCTCAGAAAATTATAGCTGGTTTTAAATTCAAAATTCTAATTAGGAATTTTATTTTTAGGTTTTCAGGATGAAAAATAAAAAGGAGGATGAAACATCCTCCTTTTTTACGTTCACTCAAATCTAACTAGATTAATTTGGATAACCTGGATTTTGAGGTTTCAAATTTGGATTATTGAGCATTTCCTGCTTTCCTAATGGAAGCAGTAAGTGTTTTTCTTGTAATGGCTGGTTTGAGCTTAAATTAACGTGACCAACGAAATTATCAAATTTGCCTGTTTTTTCATTATACACTTTTCTCAAACGAACCATGTCAAACCAAGTAATCTGTTCATAACATAATTCATGCCAACGCTCAACCCAAACTGCTTCTCTGAAACTGGCCGCCGTGTAGCTTCCTAATCCTGGAGTTTGTAAAGTAGCGCGATCACGAATTCGTTTAAAGGCATCATAAGCTGCTTGATTTGGCCCTCCTACTTCATTTTGAGCTTCAGCATAATTCAACAATACTTCAGCGTAACGAATTTGCGGAACATTTAGGTTATCTAATCGAGTACCAGCAACACCTTGGGAACCATTGGCTTTCTGATTGAAATGTTTAAAAACATAAGGAGCACCTAAATCAAATGGAGCACCATTACCATTGGTAAAATAAGTAGTGTAAAAATAACCATCCTGATCCTTAGCTCTTAAATCCCCCTTTTCATAGGAATTATAAAATGCAATAGTAGGAACAGAACTACCTGTTCCTCCAGGTCCTGCATAGGTCACAGGCTTAAAGTTAGGAAAGAAGTTACCCATAAAATTACCTGCTACCAGAGTATTACACTGTATCATAAACAAGTGTTCCAATCTATTTTTCAAACCTTCTGTATGTACATCCTTATAGGTTGGAAACAAATTAATCACTGTTGGATTGGCATTGGCATAGGTAATTACCTCCAAAGATTTATCTGCTGACAATTTATAATATGCCGCACCTTTGTTCAAAGGGAAGCCAGCCATAGTTAAGTAAACTTTACCTAACTGGGCTTTAACTGCCGCCAAACAAACACGTCCACTTACATCCATCCATGGTAAACCTGCTTTCTCTGCCTCCAATAAATCATCTACGATTAACTTATATACACTCTCAGTAGAAGCCCGAGAAGGTAAGAAATCTTCAGATCCTGCAGTTTGAGGTTTCGTAATTAAAGGAATATCTCCCCATAATCTTACAGCCTGAAAATATGCCCATGACCTTAAAAAACGTGCTTCACCTAAGATTTTCTTCTTTTGGTTTTCGTCCATTGGGGTAATTGGTGGCACCTTCTCTAATACTTGATTAGCCTGGGCAATCACTTTATACAGACCATTCCAATAATTCACGACGTGAATAGTATTTGGATCATGAACCAAACCGTACAAATTATTTAAATCAGAGTTCTGCGCGGTTTCAGTAGTAGAAGTTCCTGTTAATGCTTCTAACAATTGCCAGTTAGAGGAGAAAATACCTGCTCCCCCACCCATAAAGCGAGTATCAGCATACACGGATGCTAATGCCGCCTCCGCGTGGTCCGGAATTTGATAGAAAGCATCTGGCGTTAGATTAGATGGTGCTTTTTCCACCAAGAAATCAGAACAACCAAACTGCCCCAATAAAAGTGCTCCTCCTAGAGCTACTTTCTTTATTTTGGAATTTATTATGATTTTCATATTACGTTTCTTATTAAATATATCCTTCATTAAAATGCTACTTGCAATCCTAACATGTAAATAGTAGGCTTAGGGTAGTTGTGCCAAATCATACCTTGTGAGAATGCTGAGTTTCCACCACCTTGGTTAGTTGGAGTTACCTCAGGATCTCCTACAATAGGATCTTTCACTAAAAGGAAGAAGTTTTGTGCAGTTGCATATACTCTTAAACGACTCAAATTCAATTTACTAGCCACGTTATTGGGAACGTTATAACCTAGCATCAAGTTTCTACCACGTAAAAATGAACCATCTTTAATCCACCATGAATCTACGTTTGTTACATAACCTGCACGTGTATCACGGATTTCTGCAATCATAGTATTTTGATTGGTAGGTGTCCAAGCATTTAATACGGAAGTATAACTATTCGCTAAAGCTTGACGGTCCTCACTTGGGTGAAGGTTCATCAACATTACCTCATTTCCGTAGTTAAATTGCATTTCTAAGGTTAAATCAAAGCTCTTATATTTGAAAGAGTTGGATATAGCTCCCCAGAAATCCGGATTTCCATTTCCGATAATTGAACGGTCAGCATCGGTAATAGCACGGTCACCATTGAAGTCCTTGTACTTAATATCTCCTGGTAAGATTTTTAAACCATTACGATATGAAGTCCATTTTGCCGCTTCTTCAGCCTCAGCAGTTCCCCAAATTCCTAAACGAGTTAAACCCCAGAATGATCCCACAGACTCTCCGATACGAATAATATTGGTAGGGTTAGTAAAGTTAGGACCACCTACATTAAAGATATCAGATGGAGTAGCTAATGTTAATACCTTATTTTTGTTAAAGGAAATATTGAATTGTGTATTCCATTGGAAATCTTTCGATTTAATGTTGGTTGAATTGATAGAAAATTCAAAACCACGGTTTTCCATAGATCCCACATTTCTACGAATCGTGGCATATCCTGAGGTTTGTGGTACCGGTGCATCTAATAACATGTCCGTAGTCAAACGATAGTAATAGTCTGCCTCAATGTTCACACGACCACCCCATAATCCTAATTCGATACCGAAGTCAGTCTGTGCCGTTTTCTCCCATTTCAAGTCTGGGTTAGCTAACCTAGATATACCCGTTCCGGATACACGACCATCATTATAAACTGCCGAATAATTGGAACTTAATAATGACAGAGAAGAATAAGCTGGAATTTCTGAGTTACCCGTTAAACCGTAACTAGTTCTAACTTTCAAATTAGAGATAGTAGGATTCCCTTTCAAGAAATCTTCTTCCGAAACTCTCCAAGCTAAGGCTCCTGATGGGAAAATCGCAAACTTGTAGTTCTCGCCAAACTTAGATGAACCATCCGCACGAGCAGTAACGGTTGCTAAGTATTTATTTTTGAAAGTGTAATTAGCACGTCCAAAATAAGAATTAAAGGCAAATCTCGAAGCACCAGAAGCAACTGTTGGGTTAACAGCACCAGCACCTAAGTTATTGAAACCAAAATAATCGGTAGCAAAACCATTCACACTAGCGCCAATATTGAAGAAATCTGTTTGCTGCCAAGAAATACCCAATAAGGCATTCAATGAATGATTTTCATTAAAATCCTTGGTATAGGTTAAGAAGTTCTCCAAAGACCAAAACGTTTCGGTCTGATTAGTGGCAGATGCATTACCTTGGCCACCAATATTCAATGTACGGGTCTGAGACTGATTATTTTCTTGAGTCATAATATTGGCCCCTAAAATCGTCTTCATCTCTAAACCTTTCATTAAAGTAATATTTGAATAAATACTTCCCGTGGTAGTTTGGGTATTTAAAATATACTTACGACCCATTAAACGGTGAACTGAACTCATGGTTCCTTCCGCAAATGGAAAATCACGGTTGTTAGCATAAGTGCCATCCTCGTATTTCACTGGCAAGAAAGGAAAATCCTCCACAATCTGACGAGAAACGGCGTCGTTAACATCTGACAGGTTTTCTGTTTGGTTGTTATATGCTAGGGTACCTCCTACTTTCAACCACTTTTTGATTTGATCATCAATCGTAAATCGACCTGAATAACGCTTTAAATAAGTAGTTTTAATTAAACCCTGATCATCACGATATCCTAAGGAGAAGGAATATTGAGTACGATCATTGCCACCACTAAAACCTAATTGATGATTTTGAGATAGTTTATTTTGGGTAGCTTCCTCAAACCAATCCGTATCAAACTTTGGATTACCATTGGCATCAAAAACGCGAGGATCGGTTCTTCTTAATTTTGGATTTAAATAAGCCCAACGTCCCGCAGCCCAGCCTGCTGGATCATATTTGGCCATATTTGCCCAAGCCAAATCCTCCACTGCCATGTATTGTTTGGCATTTAAAACCTGTGGCTTATTAGGTCCTGCTACGTTAACACTGAAATCAGCATTGTAAGTAACGCTTCCTTCTCCTGATTTACCTTTTTTAGTAGTAACCAAGATAACACCATTAGCTCCTCTAGCACCATAAATCGCTGTGGATGAAGCATCTTTTAATACTTCAACCGACACGATATCATTGGGATTTAGATAATCTATTGCCGAACTAAATTGATTCATGGTTCCTTGAGGCAACATCACACCATCCACTACATACAATGGATTATTCGAAGAGTTGATGGAGCTAAATCCACGAACACGGACAGTGGTACGCCCTCCAGGACGACCTGAGTTCGTGCTTACCTGAACACCCGCCATTCTGCCCGAAAGTGCTTGGTTCAAAGATGTAGCTGGTCTTTCCATCAATTGATCCGTCTTAATGGAACTTACTGAACCTGTTAAATCTGACTTCTTTTGCGTACCATAACCAATCACTACAATCTCATCCAAATATTTATTATCTGGCTTCAAATTAATATTGATTGTCGATTGATTTCCCACCGCAATTTCTTGCTGACTATAACCAATTGCAGAAAAGACCAAAACCGATTTGGAATCAGCCACCACAATCTTAAAATTACCATTGGCGTCTGTCATGACTCCCTTGGTCGTTCCTTTGACCATGACGTTTACTCCAGGCAATCCTGAATTAGTCTCATCAGTTACTTTACCGGTAACAGTAATATCTGCTACCCTAACATTTTTTGTTTCGATTAGCCGACCCGCTCTTTCTGCTGAAGCCCCTTGCGCAGGCAACATACTAAAGCAAGTAAGTGCCATTCCCAAAATGGGGAATGCAGCTTTCTGGCTCATTTGTCGATACGACATGAGTATTTTTTTTTGCATAGTTTGACCATTTGACTGGTTGTTTAGAGATTAAGTAAAGTTCAATTATATAAACTAAATACAATTTTTCCTAAAAATAATTATCAAATGGCCTTACTATTAAATATCGAATTTAAAAATCATTAGTAGAAGAGAAATCTTATTGTTACTCCAACATTCTTAATGATTTATTTAACGGTAATTAGCAGGAAAACGACTTTTTCAATATTGATTAAAAAATGTTCCCTCACTTCCAATTAACAATTGATTTTTCCAAACTATCCATTGAATGGACGGCCAAAAAGTACTACTAGAAGAAAAAATTGACTGACTTATTTAACCGAATTCCATCAATTTATTACCTAAATAACAAACTTGATTGTTGAAATATTGGTCCACTTTACATAAAAAACAAAACCACCCTCTCAGAGGTGGTTTTGCTGATTGTAATAAACAATCTATTTTTCTCCAAAAAATCTGAAATAGCCTATTTAAAGATCATTTGAGCAAATTCCGACAAATAAATACGCCAGTTGGTCCAGGTATGTCCACCCGGACTCTCACGATATACATACCTAAAGGCATGCTTATCCAATGTGCTACGCATAGTCACTACACTCTCTATCAGGAAGTCATCTTTACCACAGGCAATCCAGTACAATTTAGGGTTTGCCTTTTTTAAATCTTCGATTTGTTGGTCTCTTTTCGATACATCCAATTTCACTCCAAATCTACTCATATCCGCAAATCCCATGCTCATTACGCCAATGTAACTGAACAAATTAGGGTTTTCAAAAGTGGTATTAATGGTCTGCAATCCACCCATACTTAGTCCAGTGAGGGCCCGACTTTCCTTATTTTTCTTCACTCGAAAATGATTTTCAATATAAGGAATCACATCGGCTACTAAACTCTTTTCAAATAGCATACTACCCATCCCTCCTACTGGCAAATCCGAGGCTGGAATCACTGGGGTCACCACATTGGCCGCTGCTTGATTAGGATTTCCATTGGTCATTACCACAATCATGGGTTTTGCCTTACCTGAATTTATCAAATTGTCTAAAATATTAGGAGCCACCCCTAAGGTTGGCCAAGCCTCCTCATCTCCTCCTCCGCCATGCAATAGATATAAAACTGGATAAGAATCTTTGGAATCATCATATCCTGGAGGTGTATAGACTTGCATACGTCGGGTCAAATTCAATGACTTAGAATCATACCATATTTGTCGAACCGTACCCTTCGGACCTGTTTTAGCCCAATATAATTCAGAGGCTTTTCCTGGAACATACAATAAACTCTCAGTTCGGAAGGTACCATCTCTCGCAACTTTTAAATTAGAGGGATCCAAAGTAGTTACACCATCCACAATGAATGTATACCCATACAATTCTGGTTCCAAGGCGGATACCTTGACAGTCCAAACACCTTTGTCGCCTTTGACCATGTCCACTAATTGCCTTGAGGCACCTTGCCCGTTAGCATTGGGAACCATCGGCATCCAGTTACCTGATAATTTAACCGAACTCGCTGCGGGTGCTTTTAATCGGAAGGTAACATCATTCGTTGAGGAAACCTCAGGGGAAACTAGTCGTTCCACTTGCCCCACTTCTTGAGCAAAGCATTGAATGGAAATTATTACCATAAAAGCGGTAATCATTGATAATAGGGATGTTTTCATGGAAGGTTGATTTAATTAGTTTTGATTCATGTTGAAATATAAAGGATGCGTATGGGAATAAATATAAATTGAGCTGAAAATCCCAAATTCTATGACAAAAAAGCTCAAAATGATGATTAAACGGAATTTATTCGAATTTGAGCTTCATTCCTAACTTCTTTTTAGCCATGAAAGCATTGGGGTTTAAGCAATATTTTTAACCCTCTCAAATTGTGCTATGAAAAATCACATGATTAAAGATGTATGCTTTATTTCTTTCAAATAAAAGCTAGGATTTACTCCTACATGTTTTTTGAATGCCGCGTAAAATGTTGACCGATTAGTAAACCCACTCTTATATATATACGTTTCCAACGTATATTGATCAAAATGATCAAAATGAGCCAAGAAATAATGAATTTTTAAACGATTCAGAAACTCCACAAAGCTAATCCCGTAACACATTTTAACCCACTTAGAAAATTTTTGTGGAGTTAAATCCACCAATTTTGCCATGTAAGCCAAATCACAAGAGGCATCTAAATAACAATATGAATTTTTAATTTTTTGATCTAACTGAATGGCCATTGAATCTTCCCGAAATTCAGAAACTAAGTTCGGAATTATCAAATCCAAACTTGGGAAAATCTTTGTAGGATTTTGCTCAATCGGAATAATACATCCATCCATATTCTCTTGAATATTGGGGCTATTCATAAAAAAGCTGAACAAAGAAATGGCTATAATACATTTAATTATTTGGGAAGGAGGATCAAAAGAAAAGCCAAACAATAAGGTGGCATATTGATAAAATTGAAGTAAAAAATAACAAGTAAGCACCCCAGAAACCAACTTAAGCCATATCAAATATTGTTTATTCACAAATGAAAAAGTAGGTCCTAGTCGTTTCTGAGTCGCATTAATTTGAATCCAAGAAATACAACCATACAATATCCCCATCAATATTGAAACAGGTTGAACTATTCCTGGTGGAATCCATCCTGCTGGTTTAATCAATAAATAATTATTCTTCTGATAATATCCATCTAAAATTGCCCGCTTTTCATCAGACGATAAAAACAAATCGGGTGATACGCCAATTAAAATGACCATGGGAAAGACAAAGTGCAACCATTGCCATCCTTTTATAGGTTTCCCTGGGCTTAACATTTGATTTACATAGAAATACAAACATACTGGAATAAATGCCCGAACAATATTGGGTACTCTCAACAAAAAAAGCATCCTGTAAATATGCTTGGATGTTAGTGCATAAATGTAAAACTCCAAAAAAACTAATGAAAAAATAATCGCAATCAACCAATATACCTTGGGGTAAGCTCCGAAGCGTATTAATAGATAGGCAATAAATAACAATCCAATCCCACTAGTTAAGAAGGAAAAATAGGGCACAAAGTCGAACATGAAAGCTTGGCTTCTATTATCAAACAAATTGAAACATAAATATGGACAAAAAAGAGAAAAAACAAGACAAAATGAATGAGCATTTTTCTATTCGACTAGAATAATGCTTTTAATTTTCGCGCTCAAACCAAAAAATTTTACAAACATGAAAAATGTCCTTTTACTCATCCTTGTCTCAGGAATGGTTATTGCTTGCGGCACCCAAGAAAAAGCTAGTATTTCTGAAGCTAAAAAAGATGCCAACCAAAACGGTTATACGGTAGCTAAATCTTCCAATATCGACCTGGTTAAAAAATTCAATGAATTGGCTATTCAGTATGATACAGCAGCCATTAGTGCGATGTACTCTTCTCGCCAAGATACCATTCATGATAATTTAACGAATATGACTGTATCGGAAAACCTTCAATCAATTTCCAAATTAAAAGCTGCCAATATTAAAATTAGTATTAAGAATTATGGCGCCCTTTGGGAGACTATTAATGATGAGGCAAGTCCCAAAGGTGTGAAGAACTATGTAATTGCTTACATATTAATGAATTTGAACAATGGAAAACAAAACCGTGATATCATCATGAATCAAGTATGTGCCATCAAAGACGGAAAGATCGTAGAAGAATGGGATATATATGATACTAAAGCCATTGAGGAATTTTTAAAATAATTTAAAATAACACGAAATCATGAAAAAACTAGTCTTACTCCTTGTCCTAATATTTATTAGTGAGTTCATTTGGGCACAAGCCAAAACATCTAATTTTATATACTATAAAATAAAACCGGGTCAAAGGTCGGCCTTTAATGAAGCTTTAAAAAGCCACGTAGCTAAATTTAGGAAGTCGAATACACCTTATGCTTGGTCAGTTTTTAACCTAGTGGGAGGAAGTCATCACAATGAGGTAATGGCACTTTCCAATATTGGACTTTCATGGGCTGAAAGAGATGAATTGGGGAATATCCCTACAAATACGGAAGCTGCCAATGATTTTTATTTACGTGTTTCTCCTTTCATTGCTGAGGTAACAGGTGGAGAAATAATAACTTATCACGCTGAATATAGTAACGCCAATTTTGGAGATCGTACCAATAAAGTCCGTTCCAATATTTTAACATTACGTTATGTACCAGCGCAGGAATTTTGGGATGTTATCAAAAAATTACCCAAAGCTTGGGATAAAGCAGGAATCAAGGTAGCCACCTACCAAACTTCTGGATTGAATCGACTAATTTTTTCACGAAGATTCCCTAATGGATGGAAAGAACTTGACGAAGCACCGAAGTTAAAAAATGCCTACGATGAGGTATATGGCAAGGGTGCCTATGAAAAAGACATTGCGATCATGCGAAATTATGTTGTAGAAAATGAAACAGTTTACATGACTTTACAGCCTGATCTTTCATCAAAATAGTGGATTATTTGAAATAGTTGTAAGTACAATAAACCTCATCTTTTAGGTGAGGTTTATTCTTTTCTGTCATCAATAACTGATGAAATTCTCATTTATGGAATTTTTCAAAAACTATATCGAATACGGCCCATTGCCAACGTGTTAATAGATCGAAATGATACCGTTATTACCACACCATAATTTGATTCCCAAATATCAATATTTCATCCGCCCTCTTCATGATTTCCATGGCCGACTGAGCCCATATGGTAAAAGAAGACCCCGTAAATATGAGCCCTAGTAGGAAAGAAAAGTATCTGATCTTAATCTTTGGCATAATATACTAAAGTTGGAATGGGGATAAATTCGATTGCGGCACGAGTTTTACTGGGTGTGACTAACTGACTAAGTATATTTCTTTTGTGGGTCGTCATACAAATCAAAGAGGCTTTTTGCTCTTTAATCAGTTTCAATAATCCCGTTTGGAAAGATTTAGCATCCGCTTGAACATAGACCAACTCTTCTTTTTTCATTGCACTTTTGATTTCCTTAAGAAACTGATCATTGGGAACCAAATCTGTTTCAAAGTCCTCATTCAAATGTGCCAGTACCATGGACTTCTTCCCATGCTTTGCCCATTGATTAGCGGCTTGAATGAAGGAAATTTCATCAAATTCCAATTGGGAAGCATATAAGGTTTGTTGGAATATATCTTCCGTAAAATTCGCAGGAATAACCAACATAGGTACTTCCAGTTCATGCAAGAGACTTTTGGTGGTACTTCCCAATAAAGTCTCCAAAAAACTTGGTGAGGATGTCTTACCTATTATGACCAAATCAATTAGAATTTCACTCAATACTTCTTGTAGACATGGCTTCACTTCTCCTACTTTGACAATGACCTTGGAGTTTAGCCCTTGAACTTCATCTTCTTTCACCCATTTTTCCAGCGATTGATGAATACTTTTCATGCTTTCTTGAAAATCTTCCACAGGCATGGAAATACTCATCCCATTGGGATCTATGAATTGATTAGGAAGCATGGGAAAATGTGCGTGAAAATAAATCAAAGTAGATCCATATGCTCGGGCAATTATTTGAGCATGTTGCATAGCATTTTCTGAGCCCTCAGAAAAATCAGTAGATACTAATATCGTTTTCATGGCAATTAGATATTATTGGCCAAGTTAGAAAATTAGTCGATGTAAAAAGGCAATACTGACAAATATCAAGTTTAGTCTGTCGGCAGGACAGCCTCTTGAATCATTGCTGTAGAATTAAACAAGCTATGGTGGGCATTTCGAAAATACACCTAAATCACATTCTCAGAAGGCTGAATACTTTGCAGGTATTCGCTGGGCGACTGCCCCGTTACTCGCTTAAATGATCTATTAAAGGCTGTCTTGGAATTAAAACCAGCTTCATATGCCACCGCCAAAAAAGTATAGTTTTGGAATTTGGGATCATCAAGTTTCTCCTTAAACTCCTTGGTTCGATAGGTATTAATGAAATCAAAGAAATTTTTTTGAAAGGAATCGTTTAAGGTTTTGGACATCACATGTGGCGAAACGTTCAATTGATGCGCTAAATCATTTAATGTCAACTTGGGATTTAAATAGGGTTTGTCCTTCTCCATCATCTCCATGATTTTTTCCGCCAATTCATCCTTCACATGTTCCTTGGTTTCCAAGCCATAGTTAGCACCACTTTGTACAGGCATATTTAAGTCGATCTCCATCTCAGAATCCAAAATATTATGCTTTTGAGATATTTTGAAAATCTCAGGCTGATGGATAGCATAATAGCCCAAAAAGAAAGGCGAGGAGGCAAATACAATCCAAATAAAATCAACGATCTGACTGCTCAACAGGGTGAGATCTTCATCCAAGACATAACCCATGGTATAAATCAGCAAGGCCATGATTCCCAAAACGATGCAGGCCAAATAGATGATTTGGGTAATACTTAAGTAACTTAAATTTTCTTCAAAGGAGGAGCTTATTTTACTTTTCTCCAAGTAGATATCTAATATTTTTCTGAACTTATTCCATTGAATAAAATTCCAAATGATACCTGAAATACCAACAACCAGAAATAAGATTTGAAAGGATAGCTCATTGTTTAATTGGGAATAACGAAAGGTGTCATAATCCAAATTAAAATAAGGTAAGTAAACCATTACCTGTAAGAGGATTGGCAAATAAATCCAGCGCCATTTTACCTTGAAATCAGTCGATTTAAATAATAATTTCTCGATATACAAATGATACAATGGAGCAAAAGCAAAAACGATAAAATCAGGTAATAATAATAGCTTGGGAAAGGTCTGCGCAATACCACGATCACTGGCTATTACCTTTAAGAGTAGCATAACAGATATAATACCAATCAGAAGAATCAACCAGCGATTAGCTGCCCAGTTAGAATTTTGAATGGTCGGAATGGCAATCATTAATAAGATTCCATTAAAACTAGCGAACAAAAGAAAGAGGCTATAGAGGTCAAAGAAATTGAAAATACCGGTCAAATCTTCCCAATTTTCCACATCGATATTGATTTTATGCTCAATATCTCGGGGATTCCACTGCACTTTTTCGGTTCGGTCTATTTTTCTATTAGGCCTAGCCTTCCCATTTCCATAGCATTCTACTGAGGCCCAATTCCCACGGGTTATTTTAAATTGAATTTCGGTCAATTCAGATAAAATAGTGGTCCGATAAGAGCCATCAGTATGTTGGATAAGCTGATAATTTTCATCCTTAGGATTCCAATTATTAAAATTCCCTGTGACATACAGTTTAGCATCAAATGGAGTGGCGGCAGGTATTTTATTGACGATAATCCGATAAGTGGCTTTTTTCTCCCAGCCTAACAACTGAATGATGTAGTTTTTAGAGGCCCCCAGATTTTTATCATCGTATCGGCGGTTGGCACTGACATTTCCATCCATCGTCCCTTCCACCAAATGCCAAGTACCTTGAGTTATTTTAAATTCAAAGACATGAACACTATCTGGAATTGTCAATTCATAGTTACCATCTGCTTTTTTTTTAAACTGCAACCTGGGATCACCAGGATCCCAATTATTGAAATCTGCCGCTAAATAAAAATCTCCTTTAGGCAGTAATTTTTGGGTGGGCGCTATCAACTCCAACTTGCGCTGTCCAAGGGCAACAATACTAGCCAACCATAAAATAAACAAAAACGTAAGCCTCTTCATGTATTTTAAAAAATGGGAGCCAAAAGCAACATCATTTGCTCTAGTACCTGATTTTTTGTTGTTCCACTTTATAAAATGAATCGTATAATTTATTGTAATATATTCATTTTCAATTAATTGTACTAATTCACTATTTTTTATTGGGAATTAAAGTGGGGCGAATCTAATATTTCGGCACTTTAATTTTGAGCTTTTTAAAAAATAAAATTAACAATTTTTAACGATGCTTATGAAAGCTAAATTTACTAGCTGGATCGAAGGACTGAAACAAGCGAAAGAAAAGAATCTAATCTTGTCTTTTGCTTTGATTTTTTTGGCAGTTTTTTCGGTCAATGCCCAGCAGACCATCAGTGGTTCTGTTAGTTCCAAAGAAGGCCCTATTCCAGGTGCCTCTATTGCCATTAAAGGTACAAGTAAAGGAGTTGCTGCTGATTCAAAAGGTCAGTTTTCCATTTCCAATGTCACGTCCAACAATGTCTTGGTTATTTCATCCATTGGTTATGCCAGCAAAGAAATTACCGTGGGCAACCAAACTGTATTCAATATCACCTTAGATACTGATGCACAGTCCTTGAATGAGGTTGTGGTGATTGGATACGGATCCCAGAAAAAGAAAGACTTGACGGGTGCCGTAGTATCCATCTCCTCGGTAGATTTCCAAAAAGGAAATATCGTTACACCGGACCAATTAGTGGCAGGTAAAGTGGCTGGGGTTCAAATCACTTCCAATGGAGGTGCACCAGGCGCGGGTTCTACCATCCGTATCCGGAGTGGTTCTTCCTTGAATGCCAACAATGACCCGCTGATTGTGATTGATGGCGTACCTCTTGATAACAATGGAATCACGGGGGCAGCTAATGCCTTATCTTTTATCAACCCAAATGATATTGAGTCGTTTAACGTACTAAAAGATGCCTCTGCTACCGCCATTTATGGTTCCAGAGCTTCCAATGGGGTTATTTTAATCACTACCAAAAAAGGAAAAAAAGGTGATGACATCAAAGTTTCTGTGAGTTCGGTGGCCTCCTCAGCGCAAGCAAGAGCCTATGTGGATGTTTTATCCGCTGCGGACTTTACTTCCATCATAAACTCGAAAGGAACTGCTGCTCAAAAAGCTTTATTAGGAAAATCATCTACTGATTGGCAAAGAGAAATCTATCGCAATGCGATCTCCATCGACAATAACGTAAGCATCACCGGTTCCATTAAAAACATGCCTGTTCGTGCTTCCGTAGGTTATTTAAATCAAAATGGTATTTTGAAAACATCCAATATGGATCGTATTTCTACTTCCATTGGTGTTAGTCCAAGCTTCTTGAATAATTCCTTAAAAGTAGATTTAAATTTAAAATCATCCATCATCAACAACCATTTTGCCAACCAAGGAGCCATCGGCACAGCCGTGGGATTTGATCCTACACAAGCCGTTACAGGTTCTGAGTTTGGTGGCTATTTTGAGTGGCTAGACCCCGCTACCAAAAAGCCGAATTCATTGGGCCCGAAAAACCCAGTGGCCCTATTGAACCTACAAAATGATCATTCTACCGTTAAAAGAACGATTGCCAATGCGGTATTTGATTACAAAATGCCTTTTTTACCTGAATTGAGAGCCAATGCGAACATTGCCATCGACAAATCTTCTTCCGAAGGCTCTATTTACATTCCTGCTGGCATAGCTAACTCCTATGATCGTGGAGGAAAAGATGGTTCCTATTCTCAGTCTAAGGATAACAAGACTTTTGAATTTTACTTGAATTATGTGAAGAACATAGGTATGCACAAAGTGGATATCATGGGAGGTTACTCCTACCAAGATTTCTTGCGAGAAAACACGGATTTAGATAAAAACGTGGCGGGTACAGTGTTCAACAACACTTTCTATAAAACTCAAAACACCTTAGTATCTTTCTATGGTAGAGCCAACTATACCTTGAACGATAAGTACTTGTTAACCTTTACTTTACGTAATGACGGTTCTTCCCGTTTCTCTCCAGAAAACCGTTGGGGGGTATTCCCAAGTGCGGCAGCTGCTTGGAAGATTTCCGAAGAATTCAAAAATTCAGAAGTAATTTCCGACTTAAAATTACGTTTGGGATGGGGTGTAACTGGTCAGCAAGACGTATTTAGCGACTATCCCTATTTAGCCAGATATACTACTTCCGAACCGAATGCTCAATATCAATTGGGAAGTACATTCTCTAATACTTTGAGACCAGAAGGTTATGATGCCAACATCAAATGGGAACAAACAACGACTAAAAACATCGGTTTGGACTTTGGCTTCAAGAAAATTGGTATTACGGGATCCATTGATGTTTACCAAAAAGAAACCAAGGATTTGCTTTCTGTCATTCCAGTACCAGCTGGTTCTAATTTAACCAACCAGATTTTAACGAATGTGGGTAATTTAGAAAACAAAGGGGTGGAAATTTCCTTGAACTTCAACCCGATTCATACCGCGCGAGTTAATTGGGACTTTGGAGTAAATGCGACTTACAATGAGAGCAACATCACTAATTTAACTAAAGTGAAAGACCCAACCTACCAAGGAATCTTAGTAGGAGGAATTTCAGGCGGTGTGGGTAATACCATTCAAATCCACTCATTGGGATATGCGCCTTATACTTTCTTTGTATATCAACAAGTATATGACAAAAGCGGAAAACCCATTGAAGGTTTATATGTAGACAGAAATGGAGATGGTAAAATTTCATCAGATGACAGATACCGCTACCAGTCTCCGAATTCCAAATATTTCCTTGGTGCTTCTTCAAATTTAAGCATCGATGATTTCTCTTTTGGATTTGTCTTGAGAGCTAACCTAGGTAACTATATGTACAATAACATCAACTCCAACAATGGAGTATATCGTGCTGCCACCAATGGTAACAATTTCTTGTCGAACCTGGTACCAAATGTATATGACTCTGGATTTAATAATACCCAGTATTTCTCGGATTATTACATCCAAAACGCTTCTTTTTTACGTGTAGACAATATCAACTTCGGATACAATTTAAACAGATTATTGAAGGCTAAAAAGTACAATGCACAATTGTCCTTGAATGTTCAAAATGCCTTTATCCTGACTAAATACCAAGGTTTAGATCCGGAAGTAGGTGGTGGAATTGACAATAACATGTATCCTAGACCACGTACTATTTCATTGGGCTTACAAGTGAATTTTTAATCGTTAAATCGTACAAAAATGAAATCAAGATATTTAACAATTGCAAAGGGATTAAGCTTAAGTATCCTCTTAAGTATTATATATTCCTGTACGGGAGATTTGAACAGAGTCCCATTCATCGAGGTTACTTCGGCTACGGTTTTTAAAGACCCAGCCAACTACAAGCCATTATTGGCCAAATTATATGCAGGTTTAGCTGTTTCTGGCCAACAAGGGCCAGCGGGAAAACCGGATATTTCAGGGATTGACGAGGGTTTTTCTACCTATTTACGTCAATATTTCAAAGCACAAGAATTACCTACCGACGAAGCAGTGATTGGCTGGAACGATGGTAGCTTACCAAGTTACCATACCATGACATGGACTTCTGGTAATGAATTCATCACTGCGATGTACAACCGTATTTATTACCAAATTGGAATTTGTAATGAATACATTCGTGAAACTAGCGATGAGAAATTAGCTTCAAGAGGCATTAATGCTCCCGAGATTAAAATGTACCGTGCAGAGGCTAGATTTTTGAGAGCCTTGAGTTATTACCATGCCTTGGATATGTTTGGATCGGTTCCTTTCGTGACAGAAAAAGATGCTGTAGGTTCTTTCTTACCTAAGCAAATTTCCAAAACTGATTTATTCAATTACATCGAATCAGAATTGAAGGCGATTGAGCCAGATTTAGCCGAGCCTAGAAAAAATGAATATGCTAGAGCTGACAAAGCAGCTGCTTGGACCTTGTTAACCAAGCTTTATCTGAATGCAGAAGTTTATATCAACGCTGGTAAATATACAGAAGCCATCACGACCGCTAAAAAGGTCATAGGGGCAGGTTATGCCTTAGAGTCTAAATATCAAAACCTATTTTTAGCAGACAACCATAAGTCGGCCGAAATCATTTTCCCGATTGCCTTTGATGGTACAAGAACTAAAACCTGGGGGGGTATGACCTTTATAGTGCATGCACCTGTTGGAGGTAAAATGAATCCAGCCGAATTCGGTATTGGTGGTGGCTGGGGAGGTTTAAGAACCACACAGCAATTTGTGGATCACTTCGATGATAAGAGTGGCAAAACAGACACAAGAGCAATGTTCTTTACGGATGGACAAAACAAAAACGTTGAGGACATTTCTTCCTTTACCGATGGATATGCCATTACAAAATACAAAAACGTAACATCTACCGGAGTAAAAGGCTCTGATCCAGAAGGTAATTTCCCTGATACAGACTTCCCGATGTTCCGCTTGGCAGACGTGTATTTGATGTATGCAGAAGCAGTATTAAGAGGAGGAGCAGGTGGAGATTTAACAACTGCCTTGCAGTATGTGAATGCTTTGCGCAACCGTGCTTACAATGGTACTCAGGGTAATGTAAGTACCTTAAATTTAGATTTAATCATCAAGGAAAGAGGAAGAGAGCTATATTGGGAGTGTCACAGAAGAACAGATTTGATTCGCTTCAAAATGTTTACTGGTTCCAATTATGTATGGGCTTGGAAAGGCGGCTCAAAAGCAGGCGCTGGCGTTTCAGAAAATTTGAAATTATTCCCAATCCCTTCCTCTGATATCGTAGCCAATCCGAATTTAGTTCAAAATGCAGGGTATTAATCAGGATAATACTAGAAAACATCATAAGATTATGAAAAAATCAATGTTAAAAATATTTTCACTTATCATATTCAGCCTTGGCTTAATATCCTGTGAAAAAGAATTCATTCAGCCTGTATTAACGGCGTCAACAGGCCCTAGCATCACTTTATCTAAGGCTACGGCAGTTTTAGTAAAGGAAGAAGTGGCCAATGAAGCTCTTACTGTCAGCTGGCCCAAGCCAGACTACGGTTTTACTGCAGCAGCTAGCTACACCATTTTGATTGATAAAAAAGGAGGTGATTTTTCGAAGGCTGTGGCTGTATCTGTGGGTGGAGATTTAAAGAAAACCTTCAAAGTAGGTGAATTAAATCCTATTTTATTGCAATTGGGTCTAAAAGCAGGAGTTGCCTCAGGAGTGGATTTTAAATTACAGTCGGTTATTGGACCTACCACCTCTTTTCTATCCCCTGCGGCTAGTTTTACCGTAACGCCGTTCTTGGATAAGCTTGACTTAAGCACTAACTGGGGAGTAGTAGGAAGTGCTACACCTGGCGGATGGAATGGTCCAGATTTACCTTTCTACAAAACAGACGTGGCGAATGTTTTGGTCGCTTATGTAGATTTAGCGGTGGGTGAAATTAAATTCAGAACTGACAATAAATGGGATTACAATGTGGGAGACGGTGGATCAGGATCCATCAAGGTGAATGGAGATAATATCAAAGTCAACACCGCTGGCTCTTACAAAATAACCCTCGACTTGACGAAAAACACTTACACCATTATTCCATATTCATGGGGAGTGGTAGGTTCTAGCGCACCTAACGGTTGGGGTGGTCCAGATGTACCATTCTGGTACGATCCTGCTACTGATCAGTGGAGAGCCATCGTAAAATTGGTAAAAGGGGAGATTAAAATCCGTTTCAACAATGATTGGTCGCTAAACTACGGAGATGATGGTGCCAATGGAACTTTAGAGGCAGGTGGTGCAAACATCGCCATTGGAGCCGACGGCTTCTATCTCATTACCTTTAACCAAAAGGAGTTGAAAGTGAAGATTGAAACTTTCAAAGTTTGGGGTATTGTAGGAAGTGCTACAGCTGGTGGCTGGGGTGGTCCAGATACTAAATTCAGGCCGGATTTTGGAAATGAAGGTATTTGGTACCTAAATAACATCTCTTTAAGTGTTGGTGAAATCAAGTTCAGACTAAACGATGACTGGGGAGTAAACTATGGAGATGATGGCGCTAATGGTTCCTTGGAATCAGGAGGTGCAAACATCGCTATTGGTTCTGCTGGGGTGTACAACGTGAAGCTGGACTTTAGAAATCCTGCTGCGCCAACTTATACTTTGATTAAAAACTAATCAATCTAGCCTTGTTAACTCCAATACATCGCTTGGGTTGATTCATTCATTAGGTAGGTCTGTGCTAAAGTTCAGATCTGCCTAATACAATGAATTTCTGCCGCTGGAATTATTTTTTTAGTATCATTCAATTATTCGTTAAATAATTGAACTCTCTTTTATTGACTCTAAAAAAGACTCATATCTACTTACCTCCTATTTACAAATGAATCAATTCATGAAAAATTTACTATTCTTCCTATTTCTACTAACAAGTTTAAATGGAATTTCCCAAGATAAATCGATTAAAGTAGAACCCATGAACTGGTGGGTGGGCATGAAAAACCCCAATCTTCAATTGGTAATACAAGGAGATCAAATTAAAACCGCCCAAGTAAAGTCGCCCAAGGCTGGCTTAAGCATCATTCAGGTTCACCAAGCAGATAGTCCCAATTATTTATTTGTGGATGTACGAATAGAAAAATCTGCTAAAGTGGGTATTTATCCAATTCAATTATTCCAACATGGCAAATTAATAGCTAGTATCTCCTATGCTTTACAAGCTCGTGAGCCGGGAAGCTCTAGCAGAGAAAGCTATAGCGCCAAAGATGTGATTTATTTAATTACACCCGATAGATTTGCCAATGGTGACCCTAGCAACGATGTGCACCCAAGCATGATGGAAAAAGAGATCAATCGCTCTAATATCTATTCCCGGCATGGGGGTGACATTCAAGGCATCATTGACCGCTTGGATTACCTTAAAAAAATGGGCTACACTGCCATTTGGAATATGCCATTATTAGAAAATGATCAAAAAGTTCAAAGCTACCATGGCTATTCCATCACTAATCATTACCAAATAGATCCCCGATTTGGTAGTAATGAGAAATTCAAAGAATTATGTGAAGAAGCAAAAAAAAGAGGGATAAAAGTCATCTCGGATATTGTGTTAAACCATATTGGAAGCGGTCATCATTGGATGAAAGACTTACCATTTAAAAATTGGATCAATCACGGTACCCAATTCGTATCTACTAACCATCGCAGAGAATCACAACAAGACCCACATTCGTCTAAGGCAGATTTGAAAAGTCAAGTAGATGGCTGGTTTGTGCCTTCGATGCCAGATCTAAATCAAAACAATCCCTTTTTGGCCAAATACATCATCCAAAATACGATTTGGTGGATTGAATATGCTGGTTTAGGCGGTTTGCGTATTGACACTTATCCCTATTCGGAAAAAAAATTCTCCAATGCCTGGACGATGGCCGTGGCACAGGAGTATCCCAACATGAATATGGTGGGCGAAGAATGGTCATTAAACCCCATCATCCCCTCCTATTGGCAAAAGGGTAAAATTAATCCAGACGGGTACCGCTCCGGCCTGCCCAGTTTAATGGACTTCCCCCTCCAAAATGCCATTCAGGAAGCTTTAAACGAGCCAGAATCTTGGAATCAAGGACTCATGAAGATTTATTCGGTGATCTCTAGTGATATCGTTTATGCTGACCCATATAATCTAGTTATCTTCCTAGACAACCATGACATGAGTCGTTTTTACACCCAAGTAAAAGAGGACAATGATCTATTTAAAATGGGGCTCTCTTTGATTTGTACTTTAAGAGGTATTCCACAAATTTATTACGGAACGGAGCTGAATTTCGCTAATCCCAAAAGCAATGAACATGGGGAAATTAGAAAGGATTTCTTAGGAGGTTGGCCAGGAGATGCGCAAGATGCCGTGTCTGGGAAACAATTGAAGGCACAAGAAAAAAATACACAAGAATATTTGGCCAAATTACTGAATTGGAGAAAAGGAAATGAGGCGGTTACTCAGGGTAAAATGATGCATTTCGCGCCAAAAAATGGTATTTATACCTATTTCAGATATACTGAAAAATCCAAGGTCATGGTTATTGTGAACAAAAATGCCCATGAAAGTCTGATTGACCCTACCTGGTATCGTGAAATTTTACCGGCTCAAGCTAAATTGAAAGATGTAATGAGTGGACAAATTTCTAACTTAGGTAATTCCATCAAGGTGGCTCCTAAATCTGCATTAATTGTAGAAGTTCTATGAAATTGAATTTCAACAAGTTAATTATCTTTTTAAGTTTATTATTCCTAAATGTTAAAGCTCTTGGTCAGGTTACGACCCAAGAGCTTTTTCCAAATGGGGAAAATGAAATCACCATTATCGTTGACCTAAAAAAGGCCAAGGACTCACGCGCTGTTGGTTTGTTGGGTAAATCCTCCGACATCTATTTATGGTCAGGTGCAGGTTCTAGCCTCGGCGGAAATGCTTTCCAATACCAACCTAGCGGTCAAAGCAATTTTTCTCTTCCCTTTGAAAAAGGAAAAATGAATGCCTTAGGAAACGATGTTTGGTCCATTAAACTCACCCCTAGATCTTTTTATTCCGTTCCAAGTGGAACGCCAATTGCGAAAATTGGCCTTTTAGTAAAAAATGGGGATGGAAAAAGCCAAACTGAGGATTTTGTATTAAACCTCTATTCGGGTCCTCTGGCAGTCAAATGGCTCAGTCCTAGCGAAAAATTCACACTTACTGAAGTCAATAGTCCCCAGATATTTCGGGCCAAATTCTCTAGCAAAGCTAAAGCCGAACTGCGACAAGGCTCTACGATTATTTGGTCACAGGCAAATACAGATTCTCTGCTCTTAAATTATACGATTGGGTCGGAAGCAGGAAAATCCTATCCATTTATCCTAAAATTGGAATCAGGCAATGTTAGCATAGAAGATACCATCCAGTTATTTACCAAACCACAAGTTAGCATCAAGGAACGACCAGCTGGTATCCAAGACGGCATCACCTATGTAGGTGACCAGGTGTATTTATCCCTATATGCCCCCTTGAAAACCTTCGTCTATGTGGTAGGTGAATTTTCCAATTGGAAGATAGACCCCAAATATCTGATGTACCGTAGCACGGATGAAAATCGGTTTTGGATAGATCTAGGGGCTTTTCCGCCCGGAGTAGAAATCGCTTATCAATACTATATCGATGGTACTTTAACGCTGGCCGATCCGCTATCAGATAAAATTCTAGATCCCAACAATGACCCTTTTATTAACACAAAGACTTATCCTAATTTAAAAAAATACCCTAGCGGTGCTTCAGGAATCGTTTCTGTATTTGAAAGTGGTCAAAAGGAGTACCCATGGACCATCAAGAATTTTCTTAGGCCCAAACAAAATAATTTACATATTTACGAATTATTAATCCGCGATTTTGTGGCGGATAAGCGCTACGCCACCGTGGCAGATTCTTTGCCTTATTTAAAAAGATTAGGCATCAATGCACTGGAATTAATGCCCGTGATCGAATTTAGTGGCAACGATTCTTGGGGCTACAATCCCATCTTCTATTATGCGCCAGACAAGGCCTATGGAACTAAAAACGATTTAAAATATTTGATAGATAAATGCCATGAAAATGGCATAGCGGTGATTTTGGACATGGTGTTGAATCAGGCCGACTATGAAAATCCCTATGTCAGGATGTATTGGGATGGTAGTAAACCGAGTGCCAACAGTCCCTTTTTCAACGTTACTGCCACCCACCCTTTCAGCGTTTTTTACGATTTCAATCACGAGAGTTTACATACCCAATGGTTGGTGGATAGAGTCTGTCAATACTGGCTGACTGAATTCAAAGTGGATGGCTTTCGATTCGACTTGTCTAAGGGATTCACACAGGTTAATTCAGGTAGCAATACGGATCTATGGGGGAAATACGATGCCAGTAGAATCAAAATCTGGAAGCGAATATTCAATAAAATTCGTAGCTATGACCCAACTGCTTATGTGATATTGGAACATTTTGCTGAAAATCTGGAGGAGAAAGAATTAGCTGAAAATGGTATGATGCTTTGGGCCAATGCCAAATTTGATATGACCAAAATATTGCAGGCATATACCAATACCTATGATTGGATATCATACAAATCAAGAGGATTTCCGAAAGCACATTTGGTCAATTACATAGAAAGCCATGACGAAGAGCGTTTGATGGTGGAGCTGTCAGGTTCAGGTGCCAGAAAGGTATTCAGCGCCACTGAGAAATTGGATCGAATGAAATTGGGGGCCGCCTTGTTTTACCTGATTCCTGGCCCCAAAATGATCTGGCAATTTGGAGAATGGGGTTATGATGTTTCCATCAATACCAACGGACGAACGGGTGCTAAACCCCTTCTTTGGAATTATTTACAAGATGCTAATCGAGTGAAGTTATTGGGTGTCTACCAACATTTAGCCAACCTGAAATTAAGTAAATCCATCTTCCAAACAGAGGATTTCAGGTTGGACGTGGCCAATGAGGTCAAGCAAATTAATTTGAGTGAAGGCAATACGCAAGTGATTCTCATCGCCAATACAGGGCCAGAAAGTAAATCCATCCTATTTACATTTCCAATGGCTGGAAAGTGGTACGATTATTTTACAGGAAAGTCATTTGATGTCACCAACAAAACTTTACCTATCAATCTAGTGAGTGGAGAGTTTCATCTTTTTGTCAATGAGGCGTGGAATAATAAAAATCTAAATCTGGTACCTTGGGATAGTCCTTCCTTCCAAATCTTAAGCACCACTATGGAAATGGAAAACTCTTTTCAAGTTTATCCCAATCCAGCCAAAGACATCATCCTTCTTTCTTGGAAAGCCGGAAATCAATCAGAGCAAGAGCTTAGTGTCATAGATCTGTTGGGACGATTGGTTTACAGTGCCGTCATCCCACAAATCCCCAATGCTCAAAATGAGTTGAACCTAAGTCAAATGATTTCACTGACGCCTGGTCTATACATAATTCAAATGGGAAATGCCATCCGAAAATTAAGGGTGGAATAAATCCATTGTTAATCAATTAAACAAGGGTTTATGGATTTCAAACATCTGGTACTGTCCGTAAGGCAGCGTATTTTTATAGATTTCCACTTGACACTCCCATGCTTTTGTATTAATCCATCCAGGCAAGGAAGGAACGGAAGTTTTGGCGGGGAATAAAAACATGTTTTGTCCCGACTTCAATAAAATCATAGGCACATCCCACATATTACTGGACTTCAAGGTCTGTTGATAAACTACTAAAGGGCTCAAAGAATCAACCACCACCTGTTTCGAAATTAGTTTCATTTGAGTACTATCCAAATTCTTCAAAAGAACTTCTTTCCTATCAAACTGGGACGACCTCATTTGTTCATTTGATATCTGGTTGAACAGTAACAAATGCTTGAAAACGCGGCCATTGAGTCGATGAGGAATATCAACCAGCTCATTAGCTGCCAAATCACGGTAATAAGGTTTCACCTGTCGGGCATCCACATCATCGGTACTAAAGAAATAATTCACCTGATGATTCAGCATATTAAACTTCAAAGCAGACATAGCCACCAACGTGTTTTTTGCCTTTATTAGGGAAGGGAACATGCTTAGCGCATAGAAGGATAAGGATAAAATTAACATGCCTTTGGCTATATTTTTGTGGTATTTCATTTCCAAAAAATACAGGTATAGGCATGCCGTTTTAATGGCTGGGTAAAGTAAGTAGCGCGACTCTAGCTTAGACCGAACAATGAAGGTTAAAAATAAAAGGAGAGTAGACCAAATTAGCAAGGCCCCAAGGATAATTTTGGTGTGACTTAAATCCTTTTTCCAATAATCGATGATGAGGCGATAAAATGTGAACAGTAATAGGCTGAATTCAAAAACAAAATAGATGATTGAAAAACGAGTTCCCAAAGTACCAAAGGGAGGCGCATAGTTTTGAATGATATTTAATATTTTCTCCTTGGTAAAAGAGGATAATATGGAGCTTATTTCCGGACGAATTCCTGTATCCTCAAATTGAGAAAAATAAAAAAACAGAACCAAGCCCCATAAAAGTAAGATTTTAAGATCCAATTTTCTGGTATAGTAACATAAGATCAAACACCAGATAGGTAGAAAAAGTAAGGTTTGTGCCGAGGAAATTAAAGCCCAAAATATAAAAAAGAAGCTCCAGCCTACTCTATTTTTATTCAGAAAAATGATGGATAGTAAAATCAATAATAAGGAGGCAAAATTCTGAATACTGGTCATGGCCCACAAATAACCTTCGTCATAAATCAGTGAGCACAACAAAAAAATGGCAATGAAATTCTGGTATATGTGCTGGGTACTGTGCTTGATAAATAGGAGCACAAAGGCCAGATAAATAAGAATGCCTTGAAGTGCCAAATAAGACAAATTGATGTAGCCAAAAAGTTTTGAATTTAAGAGAAATAGTAACTTGGTCGTGGCAATGATGTGTTCATTATAATTGACAAATAATTGCCTGAGGGTATCTAGGGTAATTCCTTGAATATCCATATTCCTGCAAAAAGCAAGCACCATGACGTCATCGTACCATGGGACATCCAAACTAAACAAAAACCAGAAGATAATTAGGGAAATGATAGATAAGGCGAAAAGCCATTTTAAGCCCAATTCTTTAACAGAAAGCATACTATTGATTATCAGTTAGTTAGACAAATAATAAGTAATACAGCGATCTATTTTGCGCTAAAGTTGGCAAATTTAAAAAAAATCAAGTTTCAAAATCAATGAATAATGCAATTTTTATACTGGAAAACTTGAATTTAAACGGATGGAATCCTTGACCTAATTCCATTTACTCAACAAACAATTTAAGGCCTGAGACTTAGGAGAAATTAAGTCTAATTAAGTTGATTAGAAGTTTATCTAAATCGCTACAAAAATAGCCTCGCTAATTAATCTCCACTTGTTTGCCTGTATTCTTATCTGTAGGCATGGGTGCCTTGTATTTGATCAAATAAGACTTTAAGGATTGGCTGAGTTCAGCGCTTTTATCGGGCAAAGAGTTCACCAGATTATGCTCTTCCCCCAAATCATGTTCCAAATCATACAACTCCTTCTGCCCTGTACGCAAATCATACACAAGCTTATATTTTCCTTTTCGAATAGCCGATTTATAATTTATCCCAGGTCCATCCTGATCAATCCATTTATTAGGATAATGCCAAATCAATTCCCTGCTTTCATTTTTCTTACTGGTATCTTTCATATATGGCAACAGACTTTGTCCATCCACTTGCTGAATTTTTTTGGGTAGGGAAATTTGGGCCATTTGCAATACAGTTGGAAACACATCTTCTGCCATCACGTATTGTTCTGTCACTTGATTGGGTTCAACCACCTTTGGCCATTTCACCACCAAAGGAATTCGGATACCTCCTTCATAGACAGAACCCTTACCTGCTCTTAAGGGCAAATTTTGCACATGTGGCTTTTTCCCTCTAGCGGGAGCTAAACTTAGCCCCCCATTATCACTTAAAAACAAGATGATGGTATTTTCTGCTACCTTTTTCTCTCGTAAAAATGTCATCAAATCCCCTAAGCTTTTATCAACTCCTTCTACCAAACTCGCATACCTAGCCTCTGTAGAATCCAAGCCCGCATTCAGGTAGGCTTGAAAAAAGCGATCATCTGCCAAAACGGGAGTATGTACTGCATAATGCGATAAATTTAAATAAAAGGGCTGCTGTTTCTTAATAGGCACTTCCAATGCCTTGAAAGCCTCAAGTGTTAATGCCTCTGTTAAAAAAATGGAGGAACCATGGTATTCCTGCAAATCCGGAACCGCTTGTACTGACCACTTTTGAGGTATATTTCCAAAATTATCTTTTCCATAATAACTCTGCGGATGGCCAGCCGCATGACCAGCAATATTTACTAAAAATCCCATATTATATGGACTAGCTTGTGGTGTACCTGCCGCCCCCCAATGCGCTTTTCCAACATGAATAGTCCAGTATCCCGCTTCTTTTAATAATTGAGGGTAAGGAGTATAATCCTTGGGATCTAATCCATTAATTTTCCAAGCACTCGCACTAAACTGCTGGTCGGGCGCATCACTATTCTTATCCTTCACAGGAGAGGTCCAGTTTGTTACACCATGATGAGCAGCATTCATCCCCGACAAAATACTAGTCCTCGTTGGGGTACAGACAGGAGTGGCATAGGCCTGAGTAAATCTAACCCCTTGCTTGGCCAATAAAGCCATATTAGGTGTACGGTAATTCGGATTCGTAAAATCAGTCCAACCCATATCATCCACTAAAAAAGTGATAATATTAGGTCGCAGCTTAGATTGAGCAAAACTTGAAGTATATATACAAATTAGGCTTAGAAGGGTTAAAACTTTCTTCATCCATCGAGTTATTGGGAAACGGAAATAAGTTAGGAAATTATTCTGAATAGATACTCATCCCTAGTAGGACTGTCCTGTTAGTATCAACCGGCTCATTTATAAAAGCTACTATTTCGTATACCTCATTCAACAAAACCATTTGGAAGGCTAGGCAGTTAGATGAAAAAATATCACATTGAATAAACCTGGAATTAATATTGTCTGGTTCAAACGCGATTTAAGATTCACAGATCACGAGCCCTTGTTTCGCTCTTTGGAACAAGAAATTCCTACTTTATTGCTGTATTTTTTTGAGCCATCCCTCTGGCAATTTCCTGATATGGATGTCCGTCACGGGCGTTTTATCTATGAATCGCTTTGCGAAATGCAAGGTAGATTGGAGGACAGAAATGGGCAATTGTATATTTTCCATCGAGAGGTCATACCAGTTTTTGAGGCACTCCAAACCAAATATTCCATCAAACATCTTTTTTCTCATGAGGAAACAGGAAATGCCCTTAGTTTTCAACGGGATAAAGATGTGAGCATTTTTTGTCAATCCAATGGCATTCATTGGCATGAAACTCCCAATAATGGTGTCGTCCGACGTTTAGCTTCCAGAAAAAACTGGCCAAAACGCTGGGAAAAAACCATGAGCCAAAAGCCCTTTTTAGTGCGAGAAGACCATTGGAATTTACTCAAATTAGCTCCTGAATTTTTTGATAGTATTCGGGGAGAAGAAATTCCTGCTGAATTCAAAATACGTCATCCACAATTTCAAGAAGGAGGAGAATCTTGGGGCTGGAAATACCTAGAAAGCTTTTTAAAAACACGCCATCAAGGGTATGGCCAGTCCATCAGCAAACCCGAGGCGAGTCGACGGTCCTGTAGTCGCATCTCCCCCTATCTCAGTTTCGGGAATTTGAGTATGCGCATGGTCTATACATTTACCAAACAACACTACCGAGCGAATGGGGCGAATAAACGCGCACTAAACAATTTTATATCTCGCTTGCATTGGCATTGCCATTTCATTCAGAAATTTGAAGATGAATGCAGCATGGAATTCAAGGCCGTCAATCGGGCATTTGAATCCTTGAAAAAAGAACCTAATCCCAAATGGATAAAAGCTTGGCAGGAAGGTAAAACAGGTGTGCCATTGGTAGATGCCTGCATGCGTTGTGTGGTGGCAACAGGTTATATCAATTTCCGAATGCGTGCCATGATAGTCTCCTTTTTTGTATTTAACCTTTGGCAAGACTGGCGCGATTTAGCCCATTTTTTGGCTAGGCAATTTCTAGACTACGAACCTGGCATACATTATCCTCAAATACAAATGCAGGCAGGTTTGACGGGAGTGAATACTATTCGCATTTACAATCCTATCAAAAACTCTTACGCACATGATCCAGAGGGGGAATTCATCAAAAAATGGATTCCCGAATTAGCACAGGTACCCTCCACCTTAATTCATGAGCCATGGAAACTCAGTGAACTAGAGCAGGAAATGTATCATGTGACTTTGGGCACGGACTACCCCTTCCCCATCGTAGACGTAGAAGCTAGCCGAAAAACCGCCTCCGAAAAAATTTATGCCATCAAAAAAAGTAAGGAAGCTAAACAAGAGGGAAAAAGAATTTTGCAAAAGCATGTCAACAATCCTCAAAAAGATTCATAGATTAAATTATTCTATTAAATTCCCAGCAGAATCAACCTTTAAATTGATTTAAACTCTGACCCAGATTAGGAAAAATCTATCTATGAAAACTTTTTTAACCTTTGCATTTCTGAGTTTTAGCCCTTGGGCTTGGGCTCAGCAGCAGATTAATCCAACTCAAAACCTAAAAAACTTAGTTTCTTATCCACTAGGCGTAGCGGTAAATCCCAGATTATTACACGAGAACGAATCTTACCGAAAAATTGTGGCAAGCGAATTTACAGGTTTAACCGCTGAAAACCACATGAAAATGGCATTGATTCATCCAGAAGCAAATCGGTTTGACTTTAGCCAGGCGGATGATATCGTTAGCTTTGCCCAAGCACACCAACAACGTATGCATGGTCATACCTTAGTTTGGCATAATCAAACTGCTACCTGGATGAAGGAATTTCAAGGTGATCAAAAGGCATGGGAAGACATGCTAAAAAACCACATCCAAACAGTAGTCAAACATTTCAAAGGAAAGGTAAAAGGCTGGGATGTGGTCAATGAGGCATTTTTAGACGATGGTAGCCTTAGGCCTAACATTTGGTCAGATCATATTCCTGATTATCTAGCCAAAAGTTTTATTTGGGCACATGAAGCCGATCCTGATGCACTTCTTTTTTACAATGATTATGGACAAGATGGTAAGCCAAAAAAAATGCAAGCCATTTTACATGTGGTGGAAGATTTCAAAAGACGTCAAATCCCTATTCATGGATTAGGTCTGCAAATGCACATTTCCATTTTATCCAAGAATGAACAATTAAAAGAGGTGATTCAGCAGGCAACTGCCACAGGACTTCAGATACATTTTTCTGAGTTGGATGTAGCAGTTAATCCGCAAAATATATCGGATTATCAGTATGATGAACCATCAAAAAAAGAACAAATACAAAAATACGAGCTGCTCTTTCAAGCTTTTGAAAAAGTACCCATGGCCCAACGTTACGGTATTACTTTTTGGAATGTAGGAGACCAAGATTCTTGGCTTCGGGGATATTTTAAAAGGCCCAAAGAATACCCCTTATTATTCGATGAAAACTATCTAAGAAAACCTGCATATCAAGCACTTTTTCAAACTCTGGATAAAGTCCAATAATCCTGCCAAATACTCTGTTGGAATTAAAATTTGCAGCTTTTGCATCTTCTTTAAAACCCAATAGTCTGTTCACTTGTTAAATTAAAACATTCTATTGGCAACAAAATGAAGGCTTTTCTCATATTCCCACATCAACTATTTGAAGAAATAAATTCATTACCTCGTGACTATACCTACTTCATCATTGAATCAGACCTCTATTTCAAACAATACTCATTTCACCAACAAAAACTGCTTTTTCACAGGGCTAGTATGCGCTATTTCGAAGATTGGCTTAAAAAACAGCAATTTCATACGGTCTATATTGAAGCACAAAGTTCCGAATCAGACATCATCACATTCTTAAATGCCCGACAAGCCGAAGGTCTTCAAGAACTGCATTATTATGATACACATGATTATTTGTTGGAAAGAAGAATTCAAAGGGTCTGCCAAGTCCCCAGACAAATTTTAAACAGTCCCAATTTTCTCCAACATGACCCGGATATATTGGGCCATAAAAAACCTTATTTCCAAACAGCTTTTTATATTAAACAAAGAAAACAAAGGCAAATTTTGTTAGATTCGAGTCAAGAGCCTTTGGGTGGACAATGGTCATTTGACACGGAAAATCGTAAAAGAATCCCCAAAAACACCTTGATACCGAATGCCTTTCAGGAGGAAGAAGCCAATTCCTATATCCTGGAAGCCAGGGATTATGTAAAAGAAAATTATCCAGATAATCCGGGAGATTGTGATCCTCCCTTCCAGACCTATTACCCCTGTACACATAAGGCAGCTAAACAGGCCTTGCAGCGATTTATTCAGGAAAGATTAGCTCATTTTGGGGATTATGAAGATGCCATCGTAGCGGAGGAGTCCACCCTTTTCCACAGCGTGCTTAGTCCCTTAATTAATGTGGGACTTCTACAACCCAGCTACATTTTATCCCAAATTCAGCATCTTGCTTTGCCCTTAAATAGTTTGGAGGGGTTTATCCGACAAATTATTGGCTGGAGAGAATTTGTTCAACTTTTATATAAGAAAATTGGCACTCAACAACGAACCACCAATTACTGGAAATTTACTCATGAAATGCCTGCGGCATTTTATACTGGAAGCACAGGGATAGAGCCGGTCGACAATACCATTCATAAATTAATAAAAACGGGCTATTCACATCATATTGAGCGACTTATGATTTTAGGAAATTTTATGCTCTTATGTGAAATTAAACCAGATGCGGTATACCAGTGGTTTATGGAAATGTACATTGATTCCTACGACTGGGTGATGGTTCCCAACGTATATGGAATGTCGCAATTCAGCGATGGAGGTCTCATGACAACCAAACCCTATATCTGCGGGTCTAATTATATTTTGAAGATGAGCAATTATAAAAAAGGGCCATGGCAGGAGATTTGGGACGGTTTATTTTGGCGCTTTTTAGATAAACAAAGAGCGACCTTCTCCAAAAATCCACGTTGGGCCATGTTGATAAGTACTTGGGATAAAATGCCATTAGAAAAAAAAGAAAAGCATTTGCAACATGCCAATACTTACTTGGCTAAACTTTTTCCAAATACTTCTTCAAGCGATTCCAATACGCAAAAAAGCTAGGATATTGACCATTCAATTCCGGAACTAAGAAGGGATAAGATTCCCTTTTCCCCTGGAAATGGGCATTGATTGGATGATCCCTGAAAATCCCTGAAATACCTAGGTTGGCATATTCCCCATAAAAAATTTGTATTTCTGGAATTTGAAAAGCTAAATCGAGGATAAACTGCATGACCTTGGGGGAAACAGGAAAACGCCGAAAATGAGAAGGTTCCAAGACCAATATTCGGTTACCCAATTCTCCCCGATGAAAATGGGGATCTATCGTATAATGCGTATAAATAAACGTAGGCAAGTCCTCTTGAATGTGTAGCGCATTAAATGCCATTGGACATTCCTCTGATACAAAATCCCCTCTTTCTTTCAACAGCTTAGGAGTTGCCATCTGTGGAATTTCTTCGTAGCTAAAATCCAAAAATGTACCTCTTTGTTCAGTTCCTGTATAATGATTGATATTTTCTTGGTTAACAAAATAGCGCTTTTGACTAAAGGTACCCGCGCACCATTGCCAACTTAAAGCATTGCTTGCCAAGTCCCCATCTAACAAATGATAATACATCCAAGCGGCCGGTTTCGACCAATGGTAATGGGCCACATTACACATGATCGAAGCTAGGTACATGCGAACATGATTATGCAAGTAGCCATGTTGGGGAAATTGGGCTAATTGCTCATCGATGACGTGAATACCCGTTCTAGCCTCTAATACGGCCAATGGAATACCCTGACTTTGAACTCCTTCCTGCGGATGCCGTATATCATCAAAAATTCCATCTCCCAATTGGAACCAGGTTCTGGTATAATATTCTCGCCAAGCCAACTCTTGAACAAACTTTTCCATCTCAGGAAAACTAAAACCGCGTTGCAACAATCGCTGATAAACCTCAGGCACAGTTATAAATCCTCTAGATAGATAGGGAGAAAGATAGGAAACTCCACCGTGCAAAAAATTTCTAGTAAGAGCATAAAGTATGGGATCAAAAAAATCTATCCGCTCATGTACCGCCTCTATGCTAGCTGGAAAGTCCATTAACGCTTACTGATTTTATTTAAACTGATGCTCCTTTGCAAATTGCACTTAAATCGTGGATCTACGGCTACTCTTTTCTGAACATGTTTGGTAATTCTGCCAGTCATTCTTTTCCGCCACATTTGAAAACTGGAGGGCTTACTGTACTTTCGCATGAACAGAATTACTTCTTTTTCTTTCAGTCCAAACTGAAACTCAATAGCCTCAAAGGGGGTCCTATCTTCCCAAGCCATTTGAATAATTCGATCAATCTCCTCCACGGAAAATTTACTTATTTCTTCTACATCTTTCACTACAATACACTATTAAATCCCAGTCACGTTCCCATTTCTTTCTCCATATAAAGGGACGCGAACAAACTGGGCAGATTTTGCTTGGTAAATGCTGTTTTTTAACCCCTTTCATACGAACAACTGAAACAATTGATAAACAAGGGGGTGGTGAAAAGGTTTTAGCATTAAAAGTTTTAAAAGATAAAAAGCATATCCATTTGACTCATGGAGCTTTTTTCAAAGGGGTTGAGTGCAGCATGCGTATTTTCCATCGATCAGCCTGTCTTACTAATACCGCAGATTCAAGCCATCGAATGACACGATTTTTACCTCCCACGGTGATGTCAGCTTGATTCCAGTAGGTGAGCCAAGCTGTATCACCCCTTTCTTCTGAATGGATAAATTTAAAGGTATTTTTACGTTCAAAATTCATCGACTTTGCACCCTTTATTTTAGTCGCCAGGGTATCATTGTTCCATAACATTCCATCTTCTAGCAGTACAAAATCTTCCGTGGTATTTTCCCGAATCAATTTCTCGCTCAACTGAGAAAATCCCTCAAAAAACTGAATAATAGGTTTTTGAAGACTTTCGGGGGAGCTTTGCCCTAATGAATTGAAATGAGTCAATAGGCAAAAAATGAAGCTAAAAAGTATGTATTTAATTTTCATAACTAAAAGATTAAGTCATTGATTTAAAGCAAAATAACTAATTTACATTCCGGTAAATCAATAAAATATGATCGAAAATCTCATATTTGCCACATAGTCCCGCCACAATAATCTCCAATTTATCATTACTTTGAGAAAAAATACCTTTTACATGAAAAAACTCAGATACTTACTCCTTCTCCCATTGCTAATATTTACCCTAGTGGGTTTAGCTAAACCTGGTGGCTCTTACAAAATAGTCGTAGAAGGATTCGACTGGGGCGCGGCAGTTAATAAGGTTATTCTTTCTTTACCTGACACTACCTCCTCGGCACTTAGCCATGAATTCACCGTTTTTGCCTCCAGAAAATCCAATCATGGTCCCATTACTGAGGAAAATGCTCATGGTAAAAGAGAGGTAATGAGTGCCTATGTGTCCGATGAAAATGGAAAACGCCAAAAAACAGGCAAATACATCACTCTGAATTTAGCTATTGGACCACATTTACCCATTAGTTCCCCAATTCAATATTTTCGAGGCAAAGGAAATGTTTGGATAGATTATCAAATCTTGGTCGTGAACCACAAATCTCAACAGGTTTGGGATAATTCTACAGGTAAAATCATGCCATTGATTGACCAGTTTGACCTTACCGGAAAGTATCGTTACAATGATCAATTAACTATGTCTTATGCCACTTTCAGCCCTAAAATAAAGAAAGATAAAGCCCCATTAATAATTTGGTTACATGGAGGAGGCGAAGGTGGCTTTGATCCTACTATCCCATTATTAGGAAATAAAGCGGCCAATTACGCCTCAGAAGGCATTCAATCCATCTTCGAAGGAGCCTATGTTTTGTCACCGCAATGTCCTGGTGCTTGGATGCATAATGCTCAAAAAGTAAGCACTCAAGGAAAAGAAAATGATGTATACAATGAGGGCTTAATGGCCCTCGTCAAAGATTACGTAAAATCAAACCCATCCATTGACCCTAATCGAATTTACGTGGGAGGTTGTTCTAATGGCGGGTACATGGCTTTGAAATTAATTTTATTATATCCTGATTACTTTGCGGCAGGCTACATTAGTGCCTTGGCCTATCGTTCTACCTACATCAGCGATGCGGAAATACAAAAAATCAAGCGAGTGCCTATTTGGTTTGTCCATTCTAAAGATGATCCCACCACAGTACCCGATCAAACAGTAGTACCTGTGTACAATCGATTAAAAGCGGCTGGAGCTAAAAATGTATATTTCACATTTTATGATCACGTATATGACATAAGCAATCAATATGGAGGTCAAGGTTACCAATACAATGGCCACTGGTCTTGGGTCTATTTGCATGAAAACCTACCAAGAACTGATCTGAATGGTTCATTGGTCAAAGTAAATGGAAAGCCAGCAAGCATCATGGAATGGATGGCAGCCCAGAAAAAAGGAAAATAAATGATAACAATTTACAACCTTCATTAAATCACCAATTGAAGGATATCATTTTCTTGTAAAAAACAATCCTGCTAAAATTTTACACCTACAAATAGCCTAAATACAGGCAATGGATCCACTTAGATATTTAGTAATAAATCTAAATCAAATTCAACCAAAATTAGTTTAAGAATTGTACTTTTCGAATCAATCTGACCCAAAAATCAACAGTTTTAGTTCATTTGAAATAAAATAATGGTAAATAATTAAGATTAATTGAATTTGTTTTATAAATTAACGGCCGTAAAATGCATTAACTGTGTTCGAATTTTAGATAATAAGGTGTTCTAATTTTTAAAAACTACTTAAAATCATTTAAAATCGAATAATGAAATCAAAATTAACCATTGCGCTTTTGGCGGTATTAATTTACTCTTGCCAAATGCAATCCGAAGAGTTATTGCTGTCGCCTAATCCTAATAATGGCAATGCATCCAGCTTGAGTAATTTTTCCAATACTACTCAAGGGAATTCTGACGAAATTCTGATCAAATTTAAAAGCGGAGTATCTGAGTCAGGTAAACTGACTGCTATTAAAGCAATCTCAGGAATCATCAAGGAGCAAATTCTCACACAAGAAATGAAAGATTCAGGAGATGAGGGGTTCTATGTAGTCAAAACCAACCTGAAAGCCTTAGAGGCGATCAATCGGGCAGCGGGTAATTCACTTATTGAAGTAGTCGAGCTGAATGAAACCTATACTCATCAGCAAACCAGCACCACACCTGATGACTACTTTTATGGAACAGGTCAGCTTTGGGGATTAAATGGAAGCTTTGGCACAAATGCAAATGTAGCCTGGTCAAAAAATAACACCGGGAAATCAACGGTTTATGTAGGGGTAATTGACGAAGGAATCATGTATAATCATCCTGATTTAGTCAATAATATTTGGTCAAATCCCAATGAAATAGTTGATGGAATTGATAATGACAATAACGGATATGTAGATGATATTCGTGGTTGGGACTTTGCTAACAACGATAATTCTGTATACGATGGAACTTCAACCAACAATATTGATGCACACGGAACCCATGTTTCAGGTACGATTGGAGCTATGGGAAACAATTCAATAGGTGTAGTTGGCATGAATTGGAATGTTGAAATTATTCCAGCAAAATTTTTAGGTACAACTGGTGGTTCCACTTCTAATGCTATCAAAGCACTGGATTACTTGACTAATTTAAAAAAGAGTAAAGGAATTAATATTGTAGCCTCCAATAATTCATGGGGAGGAGGTAGCTATTCTAAATTATTACTGAGCGCAATTCAGCGGGCAGATAAGGCGGGCATTTTATTTGTGGTTGCTGCAGGAAATTCCGGTATCAATATAGATGTAACCAAATCATATCCTGCCAGTTATGTGGTAGCGAATGTCATTGCTGTATCAGCGATTGACGTGAATGGATCACTTACTTCTTGGTCAAATTACGGATCCAAAACAGTAGCATTAGGTGCCCCAGGTGCCAATATTATCTCAACAGTTCCCGGTCCTAATGGCGTTGGTTATGCTGCTTACAGTGGTACTTCTATGGCTACTCCACATGTAACTGGCGCGGTGGCTTTGTATGCGGCTAAAAACTATCCGAATAGTACCACACAAACTATATCTCAAATTATCAAAAAAGCAATCATTAATAATACTGTCTCCACTTCTTCCCTATCTGGAAAAACGATCACGGGAGGTCGATTAAATGTAGGGGCTCCAGGCTTTTATTAATACTTGCTGTAAAGATATTTCCGTGTTTTGCGAAGTCTTCCCCACTTGGGGAAGGCTTTTTGTTTTTATAAATTTTCGTTTATAATGTTTCATTTTTCCGAATAAATATGATAATCGGTTTGGGAAGTTCCCAAACCAAATTGTAAATTACTGTCTAACTTCCATGTAGGAATTGATCGTTTCCGACGATTTTTCCTTGTAAACAAACTTTAAATACATGAAAAAAATCTCACTAAATGTATTCCTAGCCGTTGCATTATTGATTCAAACTCCCTCAGCAATTGCCCAAGGCAATAAGAAAGTTGACCCACCTAAAACTCCTGTAGCCTCTACACCTAGTGCAGATGCATCTAAACCAGATTCTAAAAAAGGTCCTAAGCCTTATAACAAAGTAGTTGACAGTACCGCGATCACTCAAAAAGGCTTGTTTGATGTTCACAAAATGGACCAAAAATACCTTTTTGAAATCCCTGCGTCCCTCATTGATCAGGAAATAATGACCATCACTCGTTTTTCAAAGACGCCTGCTGGAGGAGGTATTTTTGGAGGTGAAGAGGTAAATCGACAAGTGATTCAATTCGAAAAAGGGAATAATAATAACCTATTACTTCGTTCTATTACCTATGTTATCATGTCGCCAGATGAAGGGAAACCTTTGGCTCAAGCCGTAAAAAATTCTTCAGCTAACCCCATTATTGGCATTTATGATATTTTAGCAATCAAAAAGGACTCAACAGGTAAAAAGGAGTTATCTTATGTAATAGATGTGACCAGCACTTTTGATTCTGATTTACAGACATTTTCTTTAGATCCCGTAAAAAAACAAACCCTGAGTATCCAAGCATTTCAGAAGGACAAATCATTCATTCAAAAGATCAGTAGTTTCCCTATTAATACAGAAATTAGAACGGTAAAGACTTATTCTACTGTCCCTACCCTTCTTTCGCTGACTCCCGTTCCACGAATTGGTACAAATTTACCAGCTGGAGTAGATGCGGGTCTATTAACATTAGAATTAAACACATCCATGATTGCACTTCCGAAAAAACCGATGCGCAAAAGGAGCTTTGATGCCCGAGTAGGTTATTTCGCTAATCAATATGGAGTATTTGAAGAAGAATCTCAAAAAGCTGATACTGAGGTATTTGCGGTTCGATGGAGGCTTGAACCTAAGTCTAAGGAGGATGCCGAAAAACAGAAAAAGGGGCAATTGATTGAACCTGCGAAACCTATCGTATATTACATTGATCCTGCTACACCTGATAAATGGAAAAAATTCATCAAAGCAGGTATAGATGATTGGCAAGTGGCATTTGAACATGCAGGTTGGAAAAATGCCATTCGTGGAGAATATTGGCCTGAAAATGACCCAAGTATGAGTCTGGAGGATGCTAGATTCTCCGTAGTTCGCTATTTTGCAGCAGATATTCAGAATGCCTATGGCCCCAATGTTCATGATCCTAGAACAGGAGAAATCTTAGAAAGTCATATCGGCTGGTACCACAACATCATGTCACTTTTGAGAAACTGGTACATGGTTCAAACAGGTGCCGTGGACCCTAATGCTCGTAAAAAACAATTTGATGATGCCTTAATGGGAGAATTGATTCGTTTTGTTTCCTCACATGAAGTGGGTCACACCCTAGGTTTACGTCATAATATGGGAGCCAGCTCAGCTACGCCTGTTGAAAAATTAAGAGATAAGGACTTTCAAGAAAAAAATGGGCACACTTCTTCCATTATGGATTATGCGCGTTTCAATTACGTCGCTCAACCAGAAGATGGAGTCACTCATTTATTTCCTAAAATTGGAGATTATGACAAATGGGCCATTAAATGGGGCTATTCTTACTTTGATGATGCCAAGAATGAAAAAGAAGAAAAAGCAATTCTAAACGAATTAACTAAAGAGGCCTACAAGAACCGTAGACTCTGGTTTGGAACCGAGGTTAGCCCGTATGACCCTCGTTACCAAACAGAGGATATTGGTGATAATGCCATGATAGCTTCAACTTACGGTATTAAAAACTTACAGAGAATACTTCCCAATCTGATTGAATGGACAAAAGAAAATGGAGAAAGTTATTCGGAATTGGATGAATTATATACCAATGTAACTAGTCAATTCAGAAGGTATTTAGGCCATGTGACAAAAAATGTAGGAGGAATCTATGACAACCCAAAAACCTATGACATGGCAGGTAATCAATTTGAAGTTGTTCCAAAAAATCTACAAAAAGATGCCATTTCCTTCTTGAATAAGCAATTATTCAATACACCCACTTGGTTATTAGATCAAAATATTCTAGCCAAAATCAATCCTGAAAATGGGGTAGAATCTATTAAATCCATGCAAGATGCTACCTTGAGTAATCTCTTGGCAGGCGACCGCATGGTAAGATTAATGGAAGGTTCCTCAATTAACAAAAATAATTATTCAGTAGATGAATTATTGACTGATTTACGATTAGGGATTTTTACTGAATTAAAGAGCCAGGTTTCCATGGATATATTCAGAAGAAATCTTCAAAAACTGTACATTGATAAAGTAGCTGCCTTATTAAATCCAGGTAATGCGCAAGTTAGATCCATTCCAGTGGGTGTCACCTATGGATTTAAAACCCGTGTGGTTAATTTGAATCAAACAGATTTACCTTCCATTGCCAGAGGTCAATTATTGAGTTTGAAAGACAGCCTCAAGCAAGCCTCTGCCAGAACAGCTGACAGATTAAGCAAATTACATATATTAGATTTAATAGCCCGAATTGACAAAGCATTAGATCCCAAAAAATAATTGAATTGATATTAAATAAAACAGGCCTCCCGATAATTGGGAGGCCTGTTTATATATACAATTGGTCTATTTAGGTAATTTATTTAATAAACTGGATGATGAGTTAATCATGGCATCAGAACCGAGTGCAGCATTTCGCTTATCCTCCAAAGCCATCAATCGTCGAATTCGAATATTCTGTTGGTAATCCAACACTTTTTCATAATCATTTTCATGATGGGAACTTTTAATAATTAATACCAAGGATTCGATCAACAAGAAAAACAAAAACCAAATGAGGTAAAAGATCAAAGCTGTAGGATAGGGATCAAAATCCAACAAATAATTGATCAAAGCATTTAATTCATCCAAAAAACCAGGTTGACGATTTAATATTTCTTGAGCCTTATTCTTGACTTCCAAGGCATAAGCCTCTCCTTTTTGTATTTTCTCCTTTTCTAACAGACTAATTTTTGATTGAATGGCAGATTGAAATGCTCTCAAATTGGCAATTTCAGGATTAGGAATCCGACTGCTTTGTTGTTCACTAATTAAATTTCCTGAGGCATCGTATTTTTTCCCTCCCCCACCACCAGCCAAGGTGGCAGGAAGTCTTAATATTTGAGTTTGTAGTTTTTGGTAATTAATCTTCTCTAGGGTGATCGTACTATCCAACTGCCCTATAGCGCTTTGATAGGCATTTTTAGCAATATTACTTTCCTTTAAGGCCTTGGATTCAACACTTGCTTGGGCAATTTTTTGAATATCATTGGCAAATAAATATTGATCTATGATACTAGCCCCAATGATGGCCACAATGATGCCCAATAATACCCGAAAAAATTTTGCCCAATGATTCAGTTTGGCAGACAAAATAATTTGTCGCTCAATTTGAACAATTAATACCGCCATAAATATGGAACCAAAAATAGAAAACCAAGGCCCAAAATTGAGGTATTTGTTCGAAAAAATATACCCAATAATGGACCAAATTATGGTGATAATAACCATGGCCGAAGTGATCTTTTTCTGATCTCTTTTACTGGCCTCTGAACATTCTGATAAAATTTGATAATTATGGCCAGAAAGGAAACAACCAAAACGTAGCCACCAATCCGAAGCTAAGAAGAAATTTTTCATTATTTAAACATTTCTTTGAATGATATTTGCCACCGACAAAGCAGCCAAACCTTTATTAAATCCACGTTTATAAGCCAAAATAATGCGAGTAGAAGTACCTGAATCTTGTTGTATATCAGACCTAATTTCATCCATCACTCGTAAACGTTCCAAACATATTTCCCTCCGGGTAAGTAGCTCATCCACTATATCGTGTAGTTCAGCCTTTCTACGAGAATTGACATGAAACTCAATCTCCTTCAAATACTCTTGAATGGCAATGGTAGCCTCATGAATATCCGCCAATAAATCCAATTTGATAATGGCTATATTGTCATCCCGATATTTATTATCGGCTGTTGTCAAAGCATCTTGATAGCCTTCTTGCTCATAATCATGCCTGATGCGGTCGAAAACCCTTTGCCAAGTTGACTCAGACCTAGTTCCAGACTGTGGAGCTCTAACTCCCGAATGAGCATGTAAACGTTGATCCAATTGTTCCGCCTGTTCCTGAAGTGCCGCGGCTTCGATTGGCTCTGACTTTTCCTTTCCAAATAAATAATTCCAGACTCCCATATTAACAGATTTTGAACATTCCAAAAAGTAAAATTCGTCGTAAGGCTTCAACATTGATACAAGGAATGAAGCCTTAGTTATTCAAACGAATCCCAGAAGAGACAAGTTGTCTAATTATCTGTGAAATATTTAGAAATTGGTATAAACGGCAATGCAACAGGCTAATGACCTATTTTTACAGGATAATTTTTGTAAAGAAATGTATGAAATAGACTTCTCATAAGAATCTCTATTCCCATGCTATTTGTTCGACTTTCTAAGAAAGACCAACGAAAAAACCTTTACTTCGGAGCGGCGAAACCGCTGTTGGCCAATTGATCAAATAAGTCCTTCACTCGAGCAATACCTTGGTCATCGTTGATATCAAAATAGCGATACAATTCGAAATCTGTTTTATGAATGCCATTTTCTTGGATGGCACCTTGCGATTTATAAGCCGCAATCACCCAGTCAGCCACTATTTTATAACTTACCTTATCATTTTCCTTAAATCTAAATGCCCGATTAAGGAAGAAGGAAAGAGAACCGGGCTTAATTTTGGTTTCAGGGAAACCTTCCAACATTTGAAAATCGACAGGCTTTGAATTAGCCACCATAGGACTCCCTGCAATGATGATGGGCTTGTTTGGCCCCTTAAAACGCTGAACTGCTCTAAGGGCCATCAACACCGCTGTTTTATGATGTCCATGCTGTCCTGCATGAGGTAACATCGTGATGATAAAATCATATTTTCTTTCTGATAAAATCAAGTCCAAACGCTTTTCAATAAAGGGGATATCCCAATTTTTACCTGAAATATAAGGTTGGGGATCTAAGGTATACCAATCATCTGGCTGCTCCATAAAATAGATATTTCTTAGTCCCATGATCTTGGCGGCGTCCAAAATCTCTTGTTTTCTAATCATGGGTAAATGCGTTCGAGCCACCAAAGAATCCGTCAAATTCAGCCCATAATACATAGCTCCTAATTGTGAATCAGCAAAGCCTCCGCCCCCATCTGTCATCACAGCCATATCCACGATACCTTTCAATTCATGAGTAATCTTAAATAAACTAACGGAGAAACCCGTCTCATCATCCGGATGAGCCGTCACCACCAAGACCTTGGGACCTTGGGCATGTGCCAGCAAAGCAGAACCAAGCCATATCAGCATCAATAAAGCTGCTATTTTTTTCAAGAAAATGTTTAGACGTGTCATACGGCGAAAAGGGTAGGAAAGTTAAATTTTATGTATTGAGAAATCAAATCATTTGGGAGATAAGCCAATATGCTATTCATGGCAATTTCAATTTTTTTTAATCACCAGCTTTTAAAAATCTTTTTAAGTTCATCAGCAATTAACACATATCCTTTGTCAGAAGGGTGAAGGCCGTCGTAAGTCAATTTAGAAGCTTTGACAGGATAAGGATATTCATCAATAGCGGGATTAAAGGGAACATCCACAAAATCGGGATAACTGAATTTCTTGTATTTTCCAGAATTGGGATCCTTTAAATACTTGAAACGAACCAATTGGGCATGATCCATCCCTTTTTTATGGTATAAATCAACACAAGGGATATTTTCAAATTGTGCTATTGCCTTAATGGCATCCGCAAACTGCTCCAGCTTTTGTCCATTTTTCTCCTTATATGAGCCATAAGCGTTGTTTTTAAAATTATTGATGTAAACAAAATCCACCCGTTGCATGGGCGTAATCAAAACTAATTTAGCCTGCGGATTGAGTTTTTTTAAATGATCAAGAATCACTCGAAAGGCACCATTCACCGTTCCTGGGCCAGTATTTCCCTGATAATCTGAAAAAGTCCCTAAAGATTTAGAACCCCACCAATCATTGGTCCCTAAAAAAACTGTATAGATATCCGCCACAGGAATATTCAATTTATCCCAATCGGTGGCAATCTTCACAGCTGTCCAACCATTAAATCCTTTGTTGATATAACGAAATTGTGGCAAATCCTCTACCACTCGGGTCATATAGCCCTTGCTTATCCGATTACCTGTTTCATCAGGATGTTCATTCAAATAGGTAATAGAATCACCAATGGCTACCCAAGTTTTTTCTTTAGATACAAATGAACTGTGTAATAAAACAAAGGCAAACAGAAATAAAAACTTTTTCATGGGTCTAAGTTCAATAGGTTTATCAGAAATGAATAAAAGGTAATTATTTCTGATTGTTGGAATTTGGCAAAAATTAGGAATAAAAACAAAAAGCCTAATCAAGCAATTTCAATTTGTTTGATTTTTATAACTTTCTATTTGATTGACATGCTCTATATGTTCAAATTTCGAAGGAAATTTGTAATTCAAAATAATATCATGTTTGATATAAATCATATGTCCACGAATTATTTCTCCTTCAAATTTCTAAACTTTGCATGGCTTGTTCTACTAGTAGGAGGCTTTACCCATTCGATTAAAGCCGAAACTAGCACTAGTGATTCAAGCAAAAGCATTTACCATATTGTAGGAAGTGCATTAGTAACGAATTCTGGTATTTCCGTTATTCCAACTTTTACACTGGGAAAACCCGCTACCATATTTGACTTGTCCGTTGGGAATGAAAAATTTGCTTTTGAACCACAATTACGTTTTTCCCTAGAAGGAAAACCATGGTCATTCCTATTTTGGTTTCGATACAAAGCAATTAATACATCAAAATTCAGATTTACCATGGGCATGCATCCATCAGTGGCATTTAGAAACTATGTTTCATATGATCGGCTAGGTAATTCTAAGGAATTATTAACTCCACATCAATACTTGGCCAGTGAATTTGCCCCAACATGGTTATTGTCGAAAAAACTAAGTGTAGGAGCTTATTATTTATATTCACATGGCATGACGGAAGGGGCAACCAACAATACTCATTTTATGACAGTCAATGCTAGTTTTTCACCTATTCCAATGGTAAAAAACACGTACTTGCGCATAAATCCACAACTATTTTACTTAATCATGGATGAAAATAAAGGTACTTATGCCACCTTAACTTTGACCTTAGCTAGAAAGAATTTGCCCTTATCAATAAGTTCCATAATAAATCAAAAAATCAATTCCACTATTCCCGGCAATGACTTCGTTTGGAACATTGCTTTAGTATATCAATTTCAAAAGAAATTTAAATCATATTAGGAATTCAAACGATGGAAAAAACTAACAACTTAGCGGAGTTTTATCAAGATAAATTCAATTGGGTACCCGAAAACCTTATGAAAGAATGGAGACATTTTAATGTCTTCGAACTTGATCCATTCATCGGTTCCCGAGCAAAACCTACTCCATATAGAAGAAGGGACTTTTATAAAATCACATTGGTCAAAGGTCAAGGTCGCATACATTATGCGAATAAAATGGTAGAGGTGAATAAACAAGCTGTCATCTTTTCTAATCCCATGATTCCATATAAATGGGAAAGCCTTGAAAATTTGAGCAGCGGCTATTTCTGTATTTTCAATCAAGGTTTTTTCGAACAATTTGGACAAATCAACAAGTATTCCATTTACCAACCCAATGGGAATGCCGTTTTTGAACTTAGGGATGAATCTTATGCTCATTTTACTTCCTTATTTAAAAGAATGCTGGAAGAAATAGGATCTGATTACATACACAAATATGATGTCTTAAGAAATTTAACATTTGAAATGATTCACTCGGCTCTAAAATTAGAGCCTGCCAATGCTAGTAAACATAGTCCCAACACCGCAAATCAACGTATTTCTACTTTGTTTTTGGAACTATTGGAACGGCAATTTCCGATTGAGGAAAACCACCCGACTATCCAAATAAAAAACGCTTCTGAATTTGCTAATCAACTATCCGTTCACGTGAATCACCTCAATAGAGCCGTCAAAGAAACTACACAAAAAACAACCACACAGATCATTGCAGACCGATTGATGCAAGAGGCCAAAGTGATGCTCAAATTTAGCGAATGGAATATCTCGGAAATTGCCTTTGCGCTGGGGTTCAATGAAGTGAGTTACTTCAATCATTTTTTCAAAAAGAATACGGGACTTAGTCCTTTAAAATACAGGAATTCCGTCTAAACATATTATGTATTGGGTAAGTATGGAAATTTAGCCAAAACAACTCAATATATTTTATGAATTATCTCAAGGTAATACCGCGTAAATCCAAAATGGCTCCTCCATCCTTGAACCAAGTCTTGGATTTAAAGACTATTTTTTGAACTCCCGCTTGTAATTTGATTTTACCTGGTTTAATGACGCGGTAGGTCTCCCAACTCCCACTAGAGGGCACTTTCCCTACCAATTGAGTACCATTAGCCAACAATATAAATTCTTTTCCTGCCTCCGTATTATCCACCGAATAATCTATTTCCACTTGGTAGTTACCTGTTTTTTGAATCTCTACCTCCCATTCCACTCGGTCTTTGGAAGTAAACCAACCAAAGGCTTGGTACTCAGGCATATATTTAATGTTTGGCCCGATGGCCTTTCCTGCTGAGGCGGCCAAGACATAGGTAGCAGAAGCATTTTTTTTAATCAAAGCAGGTCGATTGGGTTTGAATTGTTTAGATGTGTTTTGTTTAGCCTCGGGCATTAACAGAGGACTTTCAACTCCGCCCAATAGCAAGGTAGCTAGACAAATTGCGTGTAACATAGAGAAAAGTATAAGGTTTAGAAATTCAATGAAGTTAGCAATAATTTAAATTTTACGGATGACTTCGCCCCAATTTTCTGGGCATATTTCAAGGTATGAAAGGGACATTTTTCTACCTTTGCCCCACTACTCATCCAACAAACAATGTCAGAAAAAATATTGGTTCTTGGCTCCAATGGTCAAATTGGTACAGAACTTGTCAATTCATTAAGAAAAGCCTACCACAACGACAATGTGGTGGCCTGCGATATCCGAAGACCCGATTATGAAACCCTGCATGCAGGACCCTTCGAGTTTGTCAATGTGCTAGACAAGGATATGCTCAAATATATTTACCAAAAATACCAACCTACTCAGGTATATTTATTGGCAGCTTTACTATCTGCTACAGGAGAGCAAAATCCCAAACTTGCTTGGGATTTGAACATGAACGGCTTATTGAATGTCTTGGACTTTTCTTTAGCTTACAAAACCGCCAAGGTTTATTGGCCAAGCTCTATCGCAGTATTCGGACCAAATTCACCCAAGCATCAAACGCCTCAATACTGTACCATGGACCCCAATACAGTGTATGGAATTAGTAAATTGGCAGGAGAACGCTGGTGCGAATATTATTTCCAAAAGTATCAATTGGATGTTAGAAGTATTCGCTATCCAGGTTTAATTTCTTGGAAAGCGGCGCCGGGTGGCGGAACAACGGACTATGCGGTACATATTTTCCATGAAGCCTTAAAAAAGGGCTCCTACTCTTCATTTTTAAATGAAGGGACAGAATTACCCATGATGTACATGGAAGATGCCATCCGAGGGACCATTGAACTTATGGATGCTCCAGCTAATCAAATTCACATTCGGTCTAGCTATAATTTTGCAGGCATGAGTTTTACCCCAGAAATGTTAGCGGAAGAAATCAAAAAGCATATTCCTAATTTTCAATTGAAATATGCCGCTCATGATCCAAGACAAGCCATCGCTGATTCTTGGCCTGCTTCCATAGACGATCAAGTGGCTCGACAAGATTGGGGATGGAAACCCGCTTTTGACTTAGGTAAAATGACCCAAGATATGCTTAATAACCTTAGAAAATAAGACATCAAAGAATATGTACCAAACACTACAAGGACCTCTACTAGATGAACTAGCTTCCATCAAAGAAGCTGGTTTATTTAAACAAGAACGCATCATCACCAGCCCACAAGGGGCTGATATACAGCTTAATACTGGACAAGAAGTGATTAATTTCTGTGCCAACAATTACTTGGGTTTATCTTCCCATCCCCGAGTTATTGAAGCCGCTAAAAAAGGTATTGAATCCCATGGATTTGGCCTTTCCTCCGTTCGTTTTATTTGTGGTACACAGGATATTCACAAAGAATTGGAGCGAAAAATCTCCGAGTTCTTAGGCACAGAGGACACCATTTTATACGCTGCAGCATTTGATGCCAATGGGGGTGTTTTTGAACCCTTGTTTTCGTCAGAAGATGCCATCATTTCGGATGAACTTAACCATGCTTCCATCATAGATGGGGTGCGTTTGTGTAAAGCACAACGCTTCCGTTACAAAAACATCGACATGGAGGACTTAGAAAAACAATTGATAGCGGCTCAGTCTTGTAGACATAGAATTATTGTGACAGATGGGGCATTCTCCATGGATGGATCTGTGGCTCCTTTGGATCAAATATGTGATTTGGCAGATAAATACCGGGCCTTGGTGATGATAGACGAATGCCATGCCAGTGGTTTTATAGGAAAAACAGGGAGAGGAACGCATGAACATTTCAATGTAATGGGCCGAGTGGACATCATCACTGGAACATTAGGTAAGGCCTTAGGGGGGGCTTCTGGTGGATTCACATCTGGCAGAAAAGAAATTATTGAAATGTTGCGCCAACGCTCCAGACCGTATTTATTTTCCAATACCCTAGCTCCTGCCATTACCGCAGCATCCATTGAGGTGTTGGATTTATTAACCGAATCTACTGCCTTACGAGATAAACTAGCGGATAACACCAGCTATTTCCGAGCCAAAATGACGGAGGCAGGATTTGATATTAAGCCTGGTTTTCATCCCATAGTACCCGTCATGCTTTACGACGCCAAAGTAGCTCAAACATTTGCTGCTGAAATGTTACATGAAGGAATATATGTGGTAGGCTTTTTCTACCCGGTAGTGGCTCAAGGCAAAGCAAGAATTCGCGTACAATTATCGGCGGCTCATGATAAGCACCACTTAGATAAAGCCATTGCGGCATTTATTAAAGTGGGTAAAAAATTAGGTGTTATATCCTAAATACATAAACTCCATGGTGGTGTTGATTAAAACTACTTCCACCATGGAGTTTTCCCCAACAGCTTTCCTCTTAAGGAACCACCAAAAACTGCCCCATCATACCGCCATCTTCATGGTTTGCGAAGTGGCAGTGGTACATAAATGGGTACTTATCTGAGGCGAAATCATCAAACTTCGCAATGATTGTAACAGACTGCCCAACAGGCAAATATACGGTATCCTTCCAACCTGATTCATGCAGGCCAACACTCCCAGAACTTCGAGATAAAATTTTAAATTGAACATCATGGATATGAAAGGAATGACCAAAAACATTGTTATTCATGATGGTCCACTTTTCAACCGCATTCAGCTTAACCGTTTGATTGATTGTTTGATGGTTGAAGGTGGAATTATTAAATGAAAATGCAGGGCCATTGGGTTGACCGCCTGTAACCATGAGCATTCGACTATTCGTAGCATCTGTTGCTGCTAAAGTGGTATTTTTCACTAAAGTGGAAGGAATAGCTAACATGGGACTTGTATTAGTTGCCGCTACATTAATATGTAATACAGGGAAGTCTTTATTATTCAGTAAACTACCAAATTGTCCACTTTGTGCCGGCTCACTTCCCCCAAAACCTTGAGGTAAATTGGCATTGTAGGCTTTAAAATCCAAGGAACTTCCTAAGGCATCATTACTTAAATCTAGCAAAATCTCGATACGCTCACCCACCACCAAGGGCACTCGAGTTACGGGAACAGGATTATCTAATAATCCCCCATCATTAGCTATGATATAAAAGGTTCGATTATCCGAAAAACCCAGATTATATCCCCGCTCAATTTCCGCATTTAATATCCTAAATCTGACAACTTGTTTGGGTAAAGATATTTGTGCATTTAAAGTGCCATTAGTCAATAAATAATCTCCATAAGCCGTGGAAAAATCGATCACATTCGTACTAGTAAACTTTCTGCTAGTTAATACCACTGGAATATCATCTACTCCATAGGTTCTTGGAAGAGCTAAAGCCGCCTCCTCAGGATCTTTTATAATGATTAAGCCACCTGCTCCCATGGAAACTTGCTTAGCTGTTAATTCATGTAAATGAGGATGATACCAGTAGGTAGCCGCATTATTCATCACTTTAAAATTGGGACTCCAGGTTGTACTGGCTAATATTTCCTGATGCGGCCCCCCATCCATTTCGGCAGGTATATGGAAACCATGCCAGTGGCTTGTGGTTGTCTCATTCAAATTATTCTTCACATTGATTTGTACCTGATCTCCCTTATTCATAATCAAGGTGGGACCCCAAAAATTAGCCCCATTGTAGGCATAGGTATTGGTGATGCTTCCTGAGAAAAATTGCTTGGTCGACTTATCTAAACTGAGGTTAAAAGTGGTACCGGATAAAGTGGGCGGAATCCATAAATTGGAATAAGTAATTGAGGTATTTGAATTAGTATTGCCGGCACTTGTATTACTCGTAGGAGTAGTGACTATTTCCTTGGTACAAGAAAAAACGAAAAAAATCAATCCGAAAATTCCGAAATAAAGTTTCATGGTATGAAAATTAGTGATTGGTCAATGTTCAAAAGTATGTATTTTAATGAATTGACCAATAAAAGAATCTACCACCCTGTACTTCTTGCGCTTTCTCAATTTTTACTTTCTCGATAGTTTTCTTTTCAAGGAAAATCAAATTTTTAAATTAGCGATACTTGCCCTGTCCTTTCAGATATTCCTTTAGTTTGGCTGGTTGGTCCGTTTGAATCATATTGACCCCCCACTTTAACACTTCTTCAAAAGCAGCAGGCTGTTGAGATGCCTTAAAATCTACCGCCCCCAGAGCATTAATCCATACTCTAGCCGGAATATTTTTAATAGCCTGAACCACCTCTGGCGTGTAATGACTTGGATCAATGTGTACTGCTTGCGGTTTCGCACCCGAGGCAACTAGCTTTTTAACCCCCTCCTCATTTTCCGTACGAATCATGATTTGATAATTTTTGTTTCGTTTTTGCAGCATCTTGATCTCCTCAGGCTCATACACAAAAAAGAAGCAATTTTTCTCCATTTTCATTCGGTCTACCAAGGCCATGATCGAATCAATCGTCGCATCATCCTTAATATCTAAATCAATTAAAACTTTCCCTTTAGCTAGCTGAAATACTTCTTCCAATGTAGGAATTTGTTCATTAGTAATTTGATCCAGATGCTTTAATCGCAACTTTCTAATCTCCTCAAAAGTAAAATCTGATACCAGTCCCTTGCCATTGGTCGTCCTATCCACTTTCTTATCATGCATCAATACCATTTTTCTGTCCTTGGTAAATCGCACATCCAATTCCATAATATCCACGCCTAGGCTAATAGTCTTTTGTAAAGCGGCCAAAGAATTTTCAGGTTCCTCCAAATGAGCTCCCCGATGTGCAGCAATCATGACTAAAGGCTCCTGGGCATTGGTATATGACTTTTGAATTTTTTTAAAATAAGCAGTACTTGATTGTGATAATATAGGGGAAACTATCAGGCAAAGAAATATGCCTATGACATACGTAATTTTCATCATTTTTTATAGGTTTATCGAGTAATAATGCACAAAAATAGGCTTTATTTACCTAGAAAGCGTACAAATCAAGATAAATAAAAATTGCATCATTTTTAGATTTAATTTACTTAGATTTAAGTCCATAATCATCTTATCCATTTAGCACATTCAGAATTACTATGAGTTCTCGTCGCAATTTCATTCAAATGGTTGCTGCCCCCTTGTTGGCCATGCCATTGATTTCCCAAGCAGAAAATAGCAACCCGATTTATGAGCCTTTGGCAGATGGCCCCGTATTAAAGGTGGCGTTATTAGGCTTAGGAGGTTATGCCAACATCGTGGCTAGGGCTATGCAAGGATGCAAAAGAGCCAAGATCACCGCATTAATTAGTGGTACTCCAGAAAAACTAGAACAATGGGGGGAGAAATACCAAGTACCTAAAAATCAGCGCTTCTCCTACGATGAATTGCATAAAATCAAAAATAACCCCGACATAGATGCGGTGTACATCATGACGCCCAACAGTCGTCACCCCGAATTTGCCATTCAAGTAGCACAATTGGGCAAGCATGTTATCAGTGAGAAACCCATGGCTACTAATGTAAAAGATGCACAAAAAATGATAGACGCCTGCAAAAAGGCCGGCGTAAAATTGTTGATTGGCTATCGCATGCATTTTGAACCTAATACCTTAGAAATCATTCAAAAAAGAGAAGCGGGCGAATTTGGCAAAATCTTGTTTTTTCAGGGGCTTTCTGGATTTATCATTGGTGATCCCAAACAATGGCGCCTAAATAAAATCCTAGCGGGTGGAGGTTCCATGATGGATATTGGCATTTATTCCATCAACGGGGCTCGATACATGGTGGGCGAAGAGCCGGTTTGGGTTACAGCCCAAGAAACGAAAACCGACCCTGTCAAATTTAAAGAAGGGGTAGACGAAACTATCCAATTTCAAATGGGATTTCCTAGTGGAGCCGTAGCTTCTTGTCTTTCTACTTATGCCTTAAATAACTTAGATAAGTTTTATTTAAATGGAACCAAAGGTTTTGCTGAGATGATGCCATCCACCGGATATGGCCCCATCAAAGCCAAAACAAATAAAGGGGAATTATCCTTCGCACATGTAACGCATCAGACTATACAAATGGATGAATTTGCAGCCATCATTCACGATAACAAAGTTCCCAAAATACCCGTAGATGGTGAAGAGGGATTGAAAGATATGAAAATTATTGAAGCCATTTTTGAGGCGGTCAAAACGGGTAAAAAAGTAAGCTTAAGCTAAAAATACTCAAAACAAAAACCTATTTACCTACAAGATACCTATGAAAAGAATCTGTATTTTATTCATTTTTTGCCTTCTTTCTAGTCCCATTTGGGCACAGAACGAAGGAGCCCAAAAAGCCCTTGCTTTCATTCAATCCTTGAATGAGGCGCAAAAAAGTCGAGCACTTTTCCCTTTCGAAGCCGTTACCCGTTTTAATTGGCACTTTTTACCTCCCACCATGGTGGCCCGACACGGAGCAGTAGTAAAAGATATGGATGCCAATCAAAAGCAATTATTATATGATTTCATGCAAGTCTATTTAAGTGCAAAGGGATTTAAAAAGACCCGTGACATCATGGACTATGAATATTATCTAAAAGAGATTCAACCTAAAAACCCAAGTAGAATCCCAGAAAACCAGTTTGTGGCATTTTATGGAGATCCGGGTAAAGACAAAGTTTGGGGCTGGAAATTTGGAGGTCATCATTTGGCCTTGAACTTCACCGTGGTCAATCATCAACTTTCCTTCGCGCCTTTTTTCTTTGGGGTGTATCCGGCTGAAGCAGAAACGGGAGAAAGAAAGGGTACTCGTTTGATGAAAGAGGAAGAAGATATGGCCTTGGACTTAATTAATTCCTTCAATGAAAAACAGAAAAATAAGGCCATTTTTAGTTTAACGACCTTCAATGAAGTTCTTACCACGAACTCAGTACATGTGGGTCCACTTGCCGATGAGGGTATCTCGGTGAAGGACATGAACCCTACTCAAAAGGCTGGTTTAAACCAACTTATCATGCATTATTTATCTGCTATGCCTTCAAAAATTGCCGAGATGCGTTTGAAACACATCGCGGCAGAGGATTTCCATGCCGTGAAGTTTGCCTGGGCAGGAAGTACGGAACGAAAAAAAGCGCATTACTACCGTATTCAAGGGAAATCCTTTTTAGTAGAATTTGACAATACTCAAGACAATGCTAATCATATACATACTGTTTGGAGAGATTTCAGGGGAGACTTTGGAACCGATTTATTGAAGGAACATTATATGACTGCCGAGCATCACCAACATAATTAAGAAAAGGCCTGAATCATATTCAGGCCTTATTTCATGATTTAAAAATACGCTCCATGAGCACCCATTTTTGTCCGGGTTTGGCCCAAGGTAAGGGCTTTTGAAATTTCCACATCAGCTCTTCCCATTCGGCTATTTTAGGGTTGGTCGCATCAAATGCAGCTTTTTTCTCAAAACTAAAATCATCATTAGCTTCTAAAATCATAAACATTCGATTGCCTGTTCTAAAAATTTCAATGTTGCTTATACCGGCATCAATATCATGTTGAGTCACTTGTGGCCAAGCACTTCCTGGAGCATGATACTGCTCATATTCCTGAATTAATTGGGGATCATCGATTAAATCTAAGGCTAAACAAAAACGCTGCATAGTAATTGGGATTTATGACTTGAAGTATTGTTGATATGACAAAATGGTTTGTTGGGCAGCCGCATATGGATCAGGCCAAGGGAATGCCTCCGCTGAAATGGCTCCTTGATATTGAATCTCCTTAAGTGCATGGGCTATCTCTTGCATGCTGGTATGCCCCAAACCAACGGGTCTACGGTTAGAGTCAGCCCAGTGTACATGACCTATCCAATGGGCATTTTCTCGAATACTTTGAGCAATATCTGTCTCCTCTATATTCATATGAAAAAGGTCTGCCAATAATTTAACATGCCTTGTTTCTAGACTATCTAAAAACTCACCTCCTGCACTCAAAGTATTGAACAAATTGGTTTCATATCGGTTCAATGGCTCATAGATGAGAGGAACGCCAGATTTTTCGGCATGTTTACCTAAGTGTTCTAGTGCGAATTGAAGATGAGACAAAGCCTCCTCTCTGGCATCGGGTAAGGCGTTGCCTTGCATGGATCCGATAATGGCATATGCACCAAAATAGGCACCAAAATCCATCATATCTTGAATAAAGCTTATGGCTTGATTCCGTATTTCTGGCCTAGAATCAGTCAAGGTTAAACCTTGAATGACTTTACCTGCACCACTTCCTACAGCAGCAAGCTTCATGGAATAGAGCTTCAATAGGTCCTCCAGATGATGTAAATCGATACTTTTGGCATCAGCTGTAAAAAGCTCAATGGCATCAAAGCCCAATGAAGCAGCTTGAGCCATACTTTTCTCTAAATCATTCCAAAAAATCCAAGGTCCTGTTTTAATTTGAGGAACCAAGGCGATAGTCACACATGAATGTATCATCCTTTAATCCCCAAAATTGACCATAATTTTAACAATCCCATGGGCATCTTCTGCCCAATCTGCCAGCGCTTGTCCAGCTTGATCTATATTGACCTCCCTACTAATTACTGCTTCTACAGGAAACTTGCCGGCCTCTAAATAAGAAATTACCTCAGGAAACTCATCGGTACAATTTCTGGAGCCTAAAATCTCTATTTCCTTCCTTACAAATACCCCCGTATTAAATTCCACGGGCTTTTTCGCATAACCAATACATACCACTCTCCCGGTATATGCCACGGCCTCCACGGCAGCACGATAGGTAATATGACTCCCCACTGCCTCAATGATCACATCGGGCCCATCCCCTTGGGTTATTCTTTGCAAAGCCTCCTGCATATCCTCCTTGCTGGAATTGATGGTATAGTTTACCCCTATTTGCTTGGCTATTTCCAGCTTGGTATCATCTAAATCAATAGCTATCACTTGAGCTCCTCGATGAACTGCTGAGGCCAATGCCCCCATACCCACAATGCCACAACCAATCACAGCCACCGTATCCTGCTGACTAACCCGTCCTCTAGCTACTGCATGAAAACCTACTGTTAATGGCTCCACCAAGGCAAGTTCACGTAAGGATAATGTATGGGAGATAAATACATCTTGCCATGGAATACTGATGTATCGGGTCATCGCACCTGGCCTCCGAACACCCATGGTTTTATTATCTTGACAGGCATTTCTGCGTCCCTTCCGACAAGAAACGCATTGACCACAATTTAAATAAGGATAGATAGTGACCTGTTGGCCTATTTGAAAATATTCAGGTACTCCCGCTGTCAATTCCTCAATGGTAGCCCCCACTTCATGACCCAAAATATTGGGATATTCCTGCAATTCAAATAGTCCCTTGAAGCCATTTAAATCTCCTCCACAAAAACCCACTCGACCAATCCTAAGTAAAAGTTCCCCGGGTGTTGGAATTGGTTTTTCAACCTCCCTGATTTCAGTTTGGCCTACTGCCGTTAAGAATAATGCTTTCATTTTATTCATTCATAAATACATAAATAGGTCTAATTCTTTCTTGGTATATTATTTTCCGGCATCCCTTCAAACCACATCTGGTTTTTGAAAGGAGCAATGACCGCTTCTAAATGACCGAGCAAGCCTTCTGGTATTACAAAGTCAACAGCCGCTACATTCTCCTGAATGGTCTTCATATCACACATGCCTACTATAGTTGTAGCTATATCTGGGTGATCCATGGCAAAACGCAGCGCCACATCACTGAGTCTAACTCCATATTCTTGACAAATTCCCAGAAGCTTGGGTTGTAGGGCCTTAACTTCTGCCGAAGCATTATGCCAAACGGGTAAGGTGGCATCTGATAAAATACGCTGCATCAAGGGAGCCGCGTTCATCAGTCCAAAGTCCAATTCTTTAGACAAGGGAACCAACTCCGCGTTAATTTCATCCTGAAGTAAATTATAATGTGCCCATGACAACACAGTGTCCACTTCTACCTCTCGGGCTATGGCTGCCAAATAATTGACCGGCAAACCCGTAATTCCCACAAACCTAGCTTTGCCAGATTTTTTCACTTCTTGAATGGCTGGTACCGCCTCGTTTAGTACTTGTTCTTTAGAACCAAATTCTATGTCATGCAATTGATACAAATCGACATAATCTGTTTGTAACCTTTTAAGTGAGTCATCTATGCTAGTAAGTATTTTTTTATAGGAAAAATCAAATGAGCGTAAATCATATCTACCGGCTTTGGTGGCCAAATACACTTCATGTCTTTTTCCTTTCAATGCCTTACCTAAGCGTGTTTCCGCCAAGGTGATTCCATAAAAGGGGGCTACATCTACAAAGTTCACCCCATGATCAATGGCATAATGCACAGCTGCAATCCCCTCATTTTCATCGCATTCATCAAATACATTTCCTAGAGGAGAAGCTCCAAAACCTAAAATAGATACTTCTAAATTTGTTTTTCCTAGACGACGGTAACGCATATTAAATTATAAATGATGAATTATAAATGATGAATATTGATTTAAATTATAAATGATAATTTATAATTCATAATTTATCATTTCTTAACATATTCCATGGGAGTGGTCCCCTCTTCCTCCTGGAAGGCACTGATGAACCGATACAAAGTACCAAAACCAGAAGCTTGTGCTATCACTTCCATTTCATCCTGACCTAAGGAAGATGTCTTTCGCTCTTCGAGAAGTTTTTTGGCATGCGCAATGCGCAACTGAGCTCTCAATTTGGTAAACTTGGACTTGATGATGTAGTTGAAACAATAATAAATGTGGTGTTTAGGAATGTCTAGCTTCAAGGCCAAAAAATCCACATTAAAATCCGGGTCAAGATACCATTGATGTTGGTGAATATTGTCCAAAATAAAAATGGCATCTTGCTGAAATGGATCTTCTGTTTTTCCCACAAAAGAATAGACATCACTAGCATCAACTTTGTGTTGAAAATTCCTTCTTTTGCCCTTTTTATGGATAGGTATACCATACAAAATAGGAGGAAATGCAAGAATTAATAAAGGAATGGTCAAGAAGAAAATACCAGTCAAATATCCTAATGGCGAGGAATTCACCATTTCTTTATTGACGATATCCGAGAAAATAAATAAAATAGCCCCTGTAAAATAGCTCAAGCAGGCTAATGACGATAAGGTGATTAGCCAAATCAACCAACGCATAATAAGCGTCTTCTGGGCAGATACGGGCGTATACTTATCCAGGCTACGTTTATATCTGAGAAATAAAGCCACGGTGGCAATTAAATAGATAAGGAAAAATAATGGCCTACCTAAGACATTGAAATAACTCGGATAAATAACCCCTTCATTCCATATTTTAAGCACTTCCGGATTATCAATAATCTTTCTCGCCACCTCCAATTTGTAAGACCAAGGCTTGAAGTAAAATGGAAATATGGACAAAAATGATATGACCGCTGGCATGAAATGCCAATAATCTCTTTGGGAAAGCTTGTTTCTATCTGTCAGGGTTCCTCGAACGTAAAAAAACAAGAAGGGACCAAACAAATAATAAGTAGGAGTAATGTGATAATTAAACACTGCCATTAGCTCTTCATCATCTCCCATGAAAGCGAAATAATGTAATAATCCTGACAAAGCAATTGCCACCAAAAAACCCGTTAAATAAATGGTATTCTTGTTTACTCGAAAGTTAAACACGGCCAAAACCAACGATATAATGAGTTTAAATGCGACTATGTAAATTAACATACTAATTCATTACATCGTGTTGGAAACTAATTTCGCTGGGATATAACTAACTCTAGCCCCGAGAGATAAGTCAGATGATTCTTCTGTCGCTCTTTGATTGAAAAAATCGGAGATATAGTAATTATAGAACAGCTAAACACTTAATTATAGAATGGTAATTACAAAGGTAATTTGATTTTTGATTTTGCCTAATAATTATCAAAAAAATTTGGCCAATCTAAAATTTGATAAGAGGTGATTTAGATGAATGGTGGATAAAATTATCTGGAAAAATCAGTTTACATCGGTCTATACTTGACGAATTACATATATAGAGGATCGTTCTAAACTCCCGAAAGATAAATGATTTTCTATTTTGACAATCAATAGTAAATTAATTAAGACCTGAGAATACACATAACCGAAAAATAAAAACCAATAAATCACCACAAGAAAACCCAAGTAATACGCAGAAAAATTTTAATTTGCTGACATATTAACCATTCCACCTACCTATTAATTATGCTAAAACTTTACTTTGGACTAATTTATTCCTTTTTAATCTTCTGGGTATTCCCTTGGAATCAAAATTTTTTTTCTACACACAAAGAATCATCCCTTATCCCGATAGACACCCTAGCCAATGCGTCTGCCTGGCCTGGCAAAGATATTGAAATCAGCAATTTTGCCTCTGCCGACTTGACGCCAAGTCCGGCCTGTCTAGCTGTGGCAGCGACTGGAGAAGTGTATGTAGGAATTGACCAAATTGGTTCTTTAGGTAAAACACCAGGCAAAGGGTATATACTAAAATTAACTGACAGCAATAACGATGGACGAGTGGACAAGCAAAGTAAGTTTGCCATGGTCGATAATCCTCGTGGAATTATTTCTTTGGGTGATAAACTATATGTTTTACATACCGTTTTTTCTCCAGAAACTAAAAAAGCCTCGGGCATGGACCTAGTGGTCTATGAGGATAAAAACAAAGACGGTGTGGCTGATGGCCCTTCTACACCTTTAATTCAACACATAAGTTCTCCCAAATTTTTACAAAGTCGAGGCACCGACCATGCTACTAATGGTATCAGAATGGGTATTGATGGCTGGATTTACATCGCTGCAGGCGACTTTGGTTTTCATAATGCCACTGACAGAAATGGCAAAAAAATCACCATGCTTGGGGGTGGAATCGTGCGAGTGCGTCCAGATGGTACAGAAATGGAGGTTTACACCCATGGTACCAGAAATATTTACGATGTGGCCATAGACCCTTACATGAACATTTTTACTCGTGATAATACAAATGACGGAGGAGGTTGGAATATCCGATTCAGCCATCATATTCAATCGGGAGAATATGGATATCCTTTGTTATTTAAGCACTTTACAGAAGAGATACTACCTGCCTTAGTGGATGTGGGTGGAGGTTCTGGAACCGGATCATTATTCATGGATGAACCTACTTGGCCAGCTAAATATAATCAGGTTCCTATGATGGCAGACTGGGGTAATAGCCAGTTATATATCCACCGCGTAACACCTGACGGTGCTAGTTATACGCAAAAAGATGAAACATTCATTAAATTAAAGCAAATCACCGACTTAGATGTGGATGGTTCAGGTCGTTTGTACCTTGCCGCTTGGGATGGTGCTGGTTACTCTGGTAGCCCGAACAAAGGATTTGTGGTTAGAGCAGTTCCGAAAGGTTGGACATATCAAGCATTCCCTGAACTTAGTACCTTGTCGACGGATGACTTGGGAAAACTATTGCAGTCCAATAGCGCGGTAACTCGATTGAACGCACAACAAGAATTATTAAACAGAGATCCAAAAGTAGTGGCTTCTTTGGCTTGGAAAATCGCTGCCAACAAAAAAGCTCCATTATATGCCCGCTCGGCAGGAATATTTACATTCGCTCAAGCTACCAATGAACAAGGCATATTACAATTAACCCAATTGTTGACTGACAAGGATGTGAAGGAATTGGCCATTCGTGCTTTGGCAGATAGAACAACCAAAAACAAATTGGTTCCGGTTCAGCCAATCATAGCTGCTTTGAAGGATCCATCCCCTCGGGTTCGGGTAAGTGCTGCTATTGCCTTGGGTAGATTAGGCAAAAAAGAAGCAATTCCTGCCCTTTTACAAGTTAAAGTTCCTACTTCATTCGCAGCCCCTCCTAAAAATCAGGAAGGTCCTCATGCAACTCCAAATTCGGCAATCATTCCTGCCCATATTGCCGTACAATCATTAGTTAAATTAAATGCCCTGAATGCCTGCCTTTCTGCCATCAATGGCCCTAATTCAAGCATTGCTCTATGGGCTTTGCGTTACATGCACCATCCCAATGCAGTAAAAGGATTAATTCAAGCTTACAAGAAATCCAACAATCCTGTATTAAAAAAGGAAATTTTAGCGAATCTTGCCCGCATTTATAAAAAAGAAGCTGATTACGAAGGAGAATATTGGTGGAGCACCAAACCTGACGGCCATGGCCCATATTACAAGCATGTGGTCTGGGAATCAAGTCCAGTCATCAAAGAATTTCTACTGACTGAATTCCGAAAAACTCCAGATTCAGAGAAATCATATTTCATGGATTTGAATGAAAAGAATCAAATGGAAATAGCTGAGTTGGGGACATCGGCTAATCCGTCCATCAAAGAAGAACCAAAGGTTGATTTAGCTTCCATTAGAAATAAAAAGGGTCAAATTGGAAATTCCTCCATCGAAGACATCATGCTGGCCATGGCTCAAATCAAAGGAAATGCTGCCAAAGGTAAAGCCCTATTTACCCAGCAGGGATGTGTAGTTTGCCATAGCCTTAGCAGCGGAGAGCCCTTGAAAGGCCCATTTATGGGACAGATTGGAGCCATTATGAGTCGGGAGCAAATTGCTGAGTCCATTTTAAAACCGAATGCTTCTATCTCACAAGGATTTGTGACTGTCTTAGTGACCACCAAGGATAAAAAAGAATACATGGGCTTTGTCACTGCAGAGTCTCCTGAGCGAATTGTCATGCGGGATATCACTGGACAAATCACCAGCATACGTACGGCAGATATCCGATCAAGAAAGGAACTAGAAACATCCATGATGCCTGATGGACTGACGAATGCACTCTCTTATGAGGAGTTTGCCTCACTCATCACTTTCCTATCTGAGCAAAAAAAGTAATATACAAAATGGTCAATTAAAGAACTGCACTCAAAAGTTGTCTAAACTTTAGGTGCAGTTCACTTTTTTAAATTAAACTCGCATAAAATCCCCTTGCCAATCACGGATAGTTCTCTTGATTTCTTTGGGACTTAAATTCTTATTAATGGCTTGATCTATCAGAGGTAACAATTCAGCATCACTGGCAAATCGTAAAGCTACAATTTGATTGATACTTAATAAATTTTCCTTCTCAGTAAAAGGCACTTGTGTCAATTGATAAAAACGCAGCCGCATTTCAAGTCTAATAATTCGATCTTGATTTTTGTTTGCATATATTCGAGTGACGAATGAAATTAATATAAACAAAATACCCACTAGCATGTAGAGCCAATTATCCACTGGATTCTCCAAGGTCAGTTCAATCGTCCACAAAAACAAGAAAAAAGAAAGGGGAATAATTATAAAATGATGTAGCCGATAGTACCGAATGTGGTTTTCATAGTCCTGGTGCATTGTACAAATATTTATGTGTGAAGGAGTAGATAACAAAGAATACAGTTCCCCAATTTTATCAAAATGATTATATAATACAAATACCATTAAATAAATTGTTTAAAAAAGAGAACATATGTGCAGAATATTGATCAATTAGAATAATTCCAAGCATTGACACAGGTAAAATTTGTTTAAACAGGTAAAACATATTCTATTTTACTAGACCTTATTCCAACAAATTGAACTAAATTTCGTTCCATAAAAAATCCCAAATCAACATGTACATTGATCTAGAAAGAATTCTCCTTTCCATCTTAATTGGTGCCATAATTGGCTTAGAAAGGGAATATCGATCTAAATCCGCTGGCTTAAGAACCATGATTTTGGTTTGTGTAGGCTCTTGTATCTTTACCTTGATGTCCATTAAAATTGGAATTGATAGCCAAGACCGCATCGCAGCTAATGTACTGACAGGCATCGGCTTTTTGGGTGCAGGAGTGATTTTCAGGGAAAAAGATCGGGTAACCGGTATTACCACGGCTACCACCATTTGGGTAGTTTCTGCCTTAGGAATGACCATTGGTGCCGGCTATGAATTATTAGCTTGCTTTATCTCCGCCATCGTGATAATCGTTTTAAGCGCCTTCATTTTGGTGCAAAACTTTATCAGTAAACTCAATCACGTGCGTGTATATACGTTGAAATTTCAATATTCAGATTCATTGGATTACCAACAGGTAGAACAACAGTTTAAAAAGCTTAAAATGAAAGTGCTTTATTCACAGAAAATCAAATCGGGGACCGATTGCACCTTTAATTTAACAGCACAAGGCTCGGAAAAATCTCATCATTTGATTGCTGCACAATTAATCAAAAATGAGCGTATCACTCATTTGGAATTTTAACCTAAATCAACTGTGATCTGCAGAATTTATCAGAAGCTTGGAAAATAAAGACATATCGAAGGGAATCCGAATAAGTGTGATAGGAGGAGGAGCGGCGGGGTTTTTCGCTGCCCTTTCGGCCAAAAAACACCATCCCGAAGCCGAGGTTAGCATCTACGAAAAGACAACACATTTTTTATCCAAGGTAAAAATATCTGGTGGCGGACGCTGCAATGTGTGTCATGATGAACCGAACCACAGAATATTAGCCGAACGGTATCCCAGGGGAGAAAAATTCCTTAAAAAAGCATTTGAACAATTTGATGCAGCCGATACCATGCGCTGGTTTCAAGAGAGGAATGTAGCACTTAAAATATACCCTGATGGATGTGTTTTTCCCTTGTCAAATAGCTCCCAAAGCATCATCGATTGTTTTCTAAGGGAAGCCCAACAATTGGAAATAGCTTGTCATCTCCAAGAAAGTATTCAATCTATGGAAATAGATGCACATGGATTATTTCATCTTCAAACCACTCAAAAAACACTAATTTGTGAGCGAGTGATCGTCACCACGGGAGGTCAACCCAAAATAACGGGGCTTCAATGGTTGGCCAATATGGGACACCACATCATTCCTCCGGTTCCTTCCTTGTTTACCTTCAATATGCCCAACGAACCCATCAAAAATCTGATGGGATTAGTAGTGGAAAAGGCAAATGTCCGAATTGAAGGTCACAAATTAACAGGCAAGGGCCCGTTGCTCATTACCCACTGGGGTATGTCTGGCCCCGCCATCTTACAGCTATCTGCTTGGGGGGCTCGGATTTTAGCTGACATGAACTATGAGTTTGCCATTTTAGTCAATTGGTTGGATGACACAAAAGAATCTCAACTAAGAGACATGCTGGAGCAAACTAGAAAAAATCATGGAGGCAAGATGCTAAGTAATTTTAGCCCCTTCCCAATCCCCTCTCGACTTTGGAGCTATTTATTAGAAAAGAATCATATCTCGAGCACCGTTCGCTGGAATGAACTAAATCTAAAGCATATCAATAAATTACTGAATACCTTGTTGAACGATCGATACCAAGTAAAAGGTAAAACGACTTTCAAGGAAGAATTTGTTACCGCAGGGGGGGTTGACCTAGCTGAAATAGAGGTTCAGCGTATGGAAAGCAAAAAAATACCTGGCTTATTTTTTGCTGGCGAAATCATGGACATAGATGGAATCACCGGTGGATTTAACTTTCAGGCAGCATGGACTACTGGATTTATTGCTGGAAAATATGCCGGTCTAAAAGCCGACAAATCAGGTTGACAATTGACCAATATTTGAATATTTTTACCCCTGCATAAAAAATTCTAGTTCTAGAATTTACTTTACTCTAGCTATTGAAATATGAATAGAAGAAGCGCCTTAAAAAATCTGAGTTTGGTGTTAGGAACTACCGCCATACCTGATTGGGCTTACCAATGGAATCAACAATCGATACCCACTTATCAAGGTCCTAATACCGAATTATTAGGAGACATCGTCAATGCCATCATTCCAGAAACCGATAGCCCAGGAGCAAAAAGCATTGGAGCACACTTATACATTGAACGAATGGTCAAAGATTGTATGGGTATAGAAGAGCAACAAGCTTTTCAAAAAGGTATTCAACAAATCAATGTTTTGGCTAAAAAGAACTTCCAAAAAGATTTTGGAAAATTAGCTACAAAGGATCAGTTGAGCATTTTGACAGGATTACAAAACTCAACCGTTGCTGAGGATAGTCAATTCTTCAAACGCCTCAAAGGTCTGACCTTAGCCTCCTACTTGAGTTCAGAATATTTCTTAACCAAGCACAGAAATTATACCATGGCTCCGGGATTTTTCCATGGTTGTGTACCTGTTCAATAACCCCTTGATCATTCGAATATGTCAAATTTTAATATAGATTCTAAAAAACAAAGAACCTTTGATGCCATAGTAGTTGGATCAGGAATTAGTGGTGGCTGGGCAGCCAAAGAACTGTGCGACAATGGATTGAAAACTCTTGTGCTGGAACGTGGCCGAGACGTTAAACATATTGTAGACTATCCTACTACTTTAAAAGAACCTTGGGAATTTGATCATTTAGGCCAATTGACCAAGGAAATGAAAGATGCCAATCCCATTGCAACTAAATGCTATGCCTTTAATGAGGATTCTTCCCACTTTTTCGTAAAAGATAAGGAGCACCCATACATTCAAGAAAAACCTTTTGATTGGATTAGAGGATATCAGGTAGGAGGTAAATCCCTACTTTGGGCTCGTGGTACACAACGGTGGTCCAAATACGATTTCGAAGGACCAGCGAGAGACGGGTTCGACAATCACTGGCCTATCACTTACCAAGATTTAGCCCCTTGGTATAGCCATGTAGAAATCTTTGCTGGAATCAGTGGAAACAAAGACGGCTTAGAGCAATTACCCGATGGTGAATTTTTACGTCCTCACGAGCAATCTTGTGTAGAAAAACATTTTTCTGCCGAGATGAAAAAGCATTATAAAGGAACTCGTCCGGTGATTATTGGTAGATGTGCGCACCTAACTGACCCACAGCCAATCCATTTCCAACAAGGAAGAGCCCAGTGTCAGCAGCGTGATTTATGCCAAAGAGGATGTCCGTACGGTGGTTATTTCTCTAGTAATTCCTCTACCCTACCTTGGGCAGAAAAAACGGGCAACTTAACCTTGAGGCCTAACTCAGTGGTTCATTCCATCATTTATGACGAGAAATCGGGCAAAGCATCTGGGGTTAAGGTTATCGATACAAAAACCAAAGAAGAGATTCTCTATTATGCCAAGATCATCTTCTTAAACGCTGCTACCATCAATACCAACCTTATCTTACTCAATTCCAAGTCAAGCCGCTTCCCTAACGGACTAGGAAATGACAATGGATTGATGGGGCATTACATACATTTCCATAACTTCCACACGGGCATGACCGCCGAATACGAAGGTATGTTAGAAAGTAAAACGGAGGGGATTCGTCCTAATGGAAGTTATATACCACGTTTCCGTAATGTTTTCAAACAAGAAACGGATTTCCTACGTGGTTATGCCGCAGGGTTCAGTGCCCGAAGACCCATTATCACCAATCAAGAAGGCATTGGTCAGGAATTGAAAGATAATTTATTCCAAAAGAAATACGGCAATTGGATTGTTGGTTCCCACTTTATGGGAGAAACTATTCCGAAACATTCCAATTATGTCAAGCTTGACTCCACACGTAAGGACGACTGGGGCGTTCCTTTAGCACGATTAAGTGTTGATTTTGATGATAATGACCGTAAAATGGAAAAAGACTACGAGACTCAGATGACAGAAATGCTGACCTTGGCTGGTTTCAAAAACATCAAAGCACATCCGAAAAAGACTTGGAATCCTGGTTTGGATATCCATGAAATGGGTGGTGTTATCATGGGAAATGACCCTAAAACTTCCCAATTGAATAAGTGGAATCAATTACATCACTGTAAAAATGTCTTTGTGACAGACGGTGCCTGTATGACTTCCAATTCTACACAAAACCCATCTTTAACCTACATGGCTTTGACTGCTCGTGCAGCTAATTATGCGGTTTCTGAGCTCAAGAAAAAGAATCTTTAATTCCGATCCATGCTATCCAGTATACCTATGAAAAAGAACCACATAAGGATTTTGTTTTACTTGATAGCATGGGTGTTTTTCACCAGCTCTCCTTCCTTTGGAAATACAGGACTTGATTCCGCTTCCTACAAATCTATACTGAATTTGTCTTATGGAAATGCCGCGGAAGAAAGAAATTTGCTAGATATATTTTTACCCAATAAACCTCATCCTCAAACGAGGATGCTCGTTTTTATTCATGGGGGATATTGGACAAAAGGGAGTAAAAATCAATTACCCAAAGCACTGATTCAGCTATTGGCAGGTAAAAAAGGCTATGCAATTGCCTCCGTCAATTACCGTCTCGTTAAAAATGATCAGAATAGGTATCCGGTTCAACTGGAGGATTTGACCCAAGCGCTGCAATTTTTAAATCAGAAAGCGGATAGCCTAGGTTATATAAAAGGAGAATTTGGACTGCTGGGAGCTAGTGCAGGGGCCTATTTGGCCTTGATGTATGCTTACACGGCTGACCCTAAAAAGGAAATCAAAACGGTGATTGACATTGTGGGCCCGACCGATTTTACTGATCCGCTGGTTCGAGGAAAAAATGAAGAGGCCGATCGCACCATTACTAATTTCCTTGGTGTGGCAGACCCTAATGCCCCACTGGCACGTGAAGCTAGCCCCTTGTATCGTGTAACAACGAAATCGGCTGTTCCTACCATTATTTTTCATGGGGAAAATGACGAGGTGGTACACGTGCAACAAGCCAAAAATCTATACGACAAATTAAATCAATTGGGAGCCAAAACCCAGCTGGAACTTTATCCGAATGAAACCCATGAAATGAAGAAGAGCTTATTTAGTGTCTTTTTAAAATTGGGAGCCTGGTTAGATCAAGTTTATCCTAGCACAGCGAATTAAAATTCTGGTTCTAAAGTCACTTGGTATTGAATTTTCTGGCCAGCTTTGGTGGAAAGTTTAAAACCAACAAAACGAGTTCCTGGATTGGGGGCATCATAGTCATGGCCAGGCACCGTTGACCAAGTAATCCACTCTGCTTTGACCCCTTTCAAACTTAACTTAAGCCTTTTTCCATCTTGGCTTAAAATAGCTTTCCCATTCGCCCCTGCTTGGAATTCGGCAGGAGTCACCATGGTCCATATCAATTCCCCATCTTTTTCTACAAATGTTAGCAGGTCCTTAATTTCAACTTTTCGTTGATTCAGCAAAGACACTTGTCGCTGTACCGACTGAGCCTGATCTGGGTATAAACTACTTATATCCATGCCATATGCTATTTTTCGGTTAGAGACTAGCAAAGGTTTAATTTCTGCTTTTCCCTTCACTGCCTGAGCTTGTTGATTTAATGTCAAGGTATTATGTGACTTATTATGATATCTAAAGACATCCCATCTTTGAGCATTTTGTTCTTTTCCCCAGATGGCTACACCCTTTGATTCCAAGGACTCGTAATCTTGCATGCCAAAATCCATGGACCAACGTTTCCCCAAGGCATCCATCACAAATGAACCCACGTCCATGTGGCCATGATTCACCGAAGGAGAACCACCTTTCAAGCCCACATAAATAGTTTGGGAATCAGTCCATGAACTCCGCATCATCGCCACAGGGTTGGGACCTGCCCCTACATAAGTTAATTCCTTAGGTTTTACAGGCTGCAAATTGCGGATTCCCTTTCCCCAAATCATCACCAAAGGTAGGAGTCGGTCCGAAACTAAATTTTTTGATTGAACCAAAGTTTGAATTTCAGTGAACAACAAACTTGGATTCTTCGTTTTATCTGCAAACCAAAACATAGCTGGATGAAACCCTATCCCATCGCCAGAATCTGAATAGTTGAAATTCTTACCCGAAGGGCCCGTCATGTGTAATAAGTATTTGGCACTATCATAAAAGCCAGGTGATCGATTTAATCCAAAATCAGATCCATAGACCTTTTCAATGGCATCATTGTACAAGACTTGAAATGAAGTACCATAACCCCAATATGCATAGCCCTCAGGATAGGCCCCATCAGGGCCATAATCCTTCATCGGTAAGACGATGGATTGTTGGGCTCTTTGAATTAATTCCTGTGCTTTCTGTGGATAATCCTCTTGAATAGCCAAAATCCCAAGACTGATTCCAGCATTACACACTTGATTCCAATTATGGCTGGCTTTTAACCAGGAAGTATAACGAGCATCATAGGAAGGTGTTATACCCTTGTCCATGATGGCCTGTTGAATAATTTGCTTAGATGAGCTCGAAAGTACATCAAACAGCCAATCATAACCTATGGCCACTGCGCTGGTCATTTCAGCCACATCCAAAAAATGGGAAGGGTTCCAATCAGTAAATTGACAAACTTGAATAAGCTCTTTTTCTGCTCTTTGGGCATACTTCAATTCATGGGTCATTCGGTAAGCATAAGACCAAAACAAGGTTCTGCGAAGCATTTCACGCGAAACACCCAACAAACGTCTACCAATTTGTTTCCTGACTAAGGGCTCTTTTACAAGCATTGCCTCCGCCTCACCAAGTATTTTTTTATGTAAACTTGCCCACAAAGTATCTCGTTGAATGTTTTGCTGAATGACCACTTCCTCTCCTCTCATAAACAATAAGCGAGGATGCTGTCTAGCTGAAGGGATTAATTGTTTGAAATCCTGTGCCAAAGCAAAAGATGCCCACAAGAAAAAACAAAGAAGAAGTATTTTTTTCATCAGCTAATATAGGTTTTGTGATCTCCAACAAGTTAGTAATTTTGAATTAGAAGCGATACATATCCCTAGCAAATACATGCAGCCCAAACTTTCTTTGTTAACCTTATTATACTGCATCATCTGTTATGGACAAGCAATAGCTCAAAATAGTTTTAACTTGTCGGGCAAAATTGCCGACAAACAGAAAAATGAAGCGGTTTCTTTCGCACATATTTACTTAAATGGCACTTCATTTGGCACTCAGGCAGATGAAAATGGGCATTTTACGCTTAACAATATCCCCGCTGGAAATTACTTATTACTTATCTCCATGGTAGGATATCTACCCCTTTCTACCCAAATTTCTGTGCAACAAAACCAGAAAAACCTACATTACGAATTGGTGGAGGATGTGAAGAATTTGGTAGAAATAAAGGTTCAGGGGCAACGTGACAAGGTCTGGGAAAAGCAAATCAGGCAGTTTGAAAATGAATATTTAGGAAGGAATATAGATCGAGATTTAGTGAAAATTCTGAATCGGCAGGTGATTAATTTCGAATACGATCCCAGTACAAAAACCCTAAAGGCGGAATCTAAAGAACCTTTACTGATTGAAAATAGGGAGTTGGGCTTTTTATACCATGGATTTTTAGTGGGTTTTGAAAAATCTCCCAGACAATTAAACTTTAAATCCAGTGGTTATTTTGAGGAGCTCAATCCCAGTTCTACCAAAGAAAAAAAACATTGGGAAAAGAATAGGCAATATGCTTTTCAAGGCTCACTGAGACACTTTCTCCAATCTTTGATTCAACAAAATTTGTCTAGTGAGGGATTTTATGTGACTTATAACAAAGAAAATAGACTCAGCAATCCACCGCCATTCAAATTGGAAGAGGTACTGTACACAACCAACAAACCTAATCTTTATGCCATCATATTAAAAAGAATGATACAAGTGGATTATGATTCTCCTAGACAATCCTCTAAGCTAAAACCCATGTCGGAGACTATTTTAATAGAAAGTAATGGAACTCTATTGGATCCCTATTCTCTTGAAGTCTTTGGTAAAATGTCGGAATCTAGAATGGGGCAAGAGCTCCCATTAGATTATGTATATGAATCCAAAAGAAAATAAAAAAACACCCGACAGAAACTATCGGGTGTTTTTGCAAGAAATCAAATTACAATACTTTATCCGTATCGGTAGTGAAAATACGTGTACTGATGGTATAGCTTCCTCCATTTGGATCTTTGTATTTTAAATCCATATAAAAGGCCTGGTAACCTTTTTTTACATAAGGTATAACATACTTCACGGTATTTCCTTCTGGCTTCACCCGTCGAGTCAACCATAGATTATTTCTGAAATCACGGTCAGAGGAAGTAGTTCCCCAGATGGCAGCATCTTCCAAACCTTCCGCATAGGCATTCACCGTTAATTCGAAACCATCTTTGCCTTTCACCACATTCCATGTTGGAACTGGTATCTCTTTATTTTGAAGAGATAAACCAAAGAATGCGCTTAATGCCTCAATAGCTTGCTTGCCTCCAGCTAAATCATGACCAGCATTGGGCACATAATGAATCAAGTTTTTACCAGGAATTTGGTCAAAATAATGCTTGATAGCATCTGCGGTCCAATATGGGTCATTGGTACCAATAAAGATGATTTTAGGCACACTCATATGGGCACGATAGGAATATGGGTCAATCATGGAGGTAATAGCCTTACCTATTGGAGTTCCTGTCCCTTGGGGAATACCCAGTTTCACATAGTCCTCAATCTGATCACTATATTCACCATAAGTATCTTTTTGGTAGTTCAAGGTAGCAGGCATATTCAACATATCAATTACCATAGGTCCAATGGCCTTCACCCTCTTATCGCCAATCGCACTGGATAACCAAGTAGTCCAGCCACGCTTCGATGCTCCAGAAATTACAAAATCCTTGATTTGAATATTGGACTTTTTGCTAGCAAATTCCTGAATGGCATCCATTCCACGGACAGCAGATTTTACCATCGGGAATAATAATGGCCAAGTCATATCTCCCGTCTCTCGGTATTGATGTAGGGTATAGGAGATTAATTCATCTTCCGTTTTTCCTCCATATAACGGTTGATTGGGAACTTGTTTAATGAGAGCCACCACGGCATTGTTTTTGGCTGCTACCATGGACAAATAAGTCCACATTCTATCCTCTTTGCTCCAATTAGGTTGTTCATCCTTATTACTACCCCCCGTAATGAAAAGCATGGCTCCCTCATACTTTACTTTGGCAGGAATGATGATAGTCAATTGATGCTTCCAAGTAATATTTTGCCACTTTTGTGAGGTTAAAAGTACATTATATCCTTTAGAAGTACCCAAAGAAACTGAATCTTTCAGTTCCCAATGGTAAGATTTATCCCCATTAGCCATATAGCTTTTTAAGGCAGTTTCTGGAGTTACCTTTTGAGCAAAGCCTGGAAATGCCAATAAACAATAAGCACTGAATAGAAGAAAAAAAGATGTTACGCGTTGATACATGGTTTAGTTTTTAAATGTTAACAATGATTTACCAAGGCTTTCCTGTTCCTTGAGCTACCCATGGCTTCGACCATGGACTATTTTTGCCATCTGCCTCTGAATAAGTGGTAGTTTCCAAGCGACCCATCGCCGTTTCAGTATTTACTTTATTCAAGTTTCTCTCGTCAAGCATGTAGTAAAAACGAACAGGCAATACCTTACGAATGGCAGCAGGGCCAGCAGTTAATACTGGGAAGCCGGTTCTGCGGTAATCAAACCAAGCCTCCTGAGCAGCAGTCCAGCTAGAAATCCATTTTTGTTCGATGATTTGACTTAAAGTTCCATCAAATGCCACCCCTGGGTTGGCAATATAAGTAGCATAGGTTCCACCCACCCCCCAAGTATCCAAGGAAGCTTTAACTCCCGCCTCATAATGAGCCTTTGCGGTTCCAGCCACAGCCCAGCCCTTCAAGGCTGCCTCAGCTAAAATGAAACGCACTTCAGCGGCAGACATCATCCTAGACTTCAACAAAGGACCCTTAGCTTGGCGATAAATATCGTTTAACCAAGATACGTGTGGGTTATTGGCACCTTGTTCGGCCGTCGGACTCAAATTGTAGGATGCACCACCAATGATTCCCGTAGGTAAGCCTACGTATTCGGGATGGGTATTTACTTCTTTACCAGCCACTTTATCCAGCGACAAATATCGTTTTCCACCTTCAATCTTGTCTGTACCTTTTGGCAAATTAGGATCTACTACCAAAGGAATTTGCACTTTATTTGCCCAAACTCCAATTCTTGGATCTTTTAAATCCAATAATTTATTAACGAAAGTCGCCGCCATTTTGATACGTCTGTAATTGGAAGCACTAGCATCATAAACCGCATTCGCCGGCCAAGAGTCACTATCGCTATTTCCTGCAAATGGCATAGCAGCATCATCAGCAATAGCCGTGATAATAGGATATTGTGTAGCATTCGCCATTAATTTTTCGATACCAGCTTTAGCTACATCAGGTTTCTTGGATGAAATGCGCATGTAGTATCTCAATGCCAAAGAATTTGCCAACTTTCTCCATTTACTGGCATTGCCCTGGTAAATCACATCAGCATTACCTGGAGTACTTGGATAAGAAGCTTTTGACAATAGATTATTGGCGGTTTCTAAATCGGCCAAAATTCCCGTATATATTGTTTCCTGGGTATCATAGGCCGGGAAAGTATTGCTAGCTCCACCCTCAGCTCCTTTCAAAGCAGCAGTGTATGGTGCATCTCCCCACAGATCCGTAATTAAACCAAACATCATGCACTTGGTAACTAGCGCGATTCCTTGGTGCAATTCTAAATTCAAGGCCACCGAACGGTTGTACACATATTGGTTATTTCGTAGGATATCATAGTAAGAAGCCCAAGACTGGCTTCCTCCCCATTCATAAGTATTATGCCCACCTGACCATCCATCCTTCTGGGTGTGTTGCATCACTCCAGCGATATCTTGATAGCCTAGGTTCACAAATGCCTTGCCAGTCTCTGTCAAGACAGTCGACATCACCAAATTAGGATTAGCCGTTTCTGGATTGATGCCATTCGGATTTTGATTTAGCACGGTTAAATCCTTGCAGGAATAGAAACTTCCCGAAAGAACTAAAACCAATGCCCATATTTTATATGATGTATTTTTCATGATCTTTTGCTGTCTAAATTCCATTAAAAAGTTAAACCTAATTTGAAACCAACAGGAATAACCCAAGGGGTTACATTATAACGCTCAATTCCTTGCTTGAATTGAGAGCCACCTCCCTGAACGCTAGCTTCTTGCTGGAAGGCAGTTTCAGGATCTATGTTAATTTTCGCTTTTGTCCAAAGGATGATATTTCGACTGTACACAGAGAAATTAGCATTTTGAACGCCTATTTTCTTCAACCATTGCTGAGGCAAATCAATACCAAGGGAAATCTCTCTCAACTTCACATAATCAGCATCATACAAGAAAGCACGAGTAAAAGACCAAGCCGTTGAACCTGCAAAAGGTAAGGTGGTGGTACCTGTGTTTCCTAAGTTCTCAATATATCCAGTAGGATTACCCGAAGTATCATAGCCGGTGGCTATTACCCCTGGAATAAATACCCCACCATGAGGGAAATTATACGGGCCATACTTGAATCCATAAGGTCCATATTCTGGGGTAGGGCCTCCCACCAACGGGAAATAATTGCCCGTAATCTTGATTAAACGCTCCTGATTTGCTACCAAATAGTTTTTCAGGGCATCACCAGACAATCCATTTGGATTGATTAATTTATCAAGGAACAACTGGGAACGACCATTTTCCTCTCCATAGCGGTAAGTCTGAGAAACAAACTGTCCTCCACTTCTCCAGTCAAATGACATATTTAAGCTCAAGCGTTTATAGCTAATGGAGGTTTGCATACCCAAGATAAAATCTGGATTAAAGTTTCCTATCTTATTACGGGTATTGATGGCATCGATGGACTGCCATTTACCTGTCTTATCCAAAATTGGATATCCATAATAAGGAGAAGCTTTATCTTTTACAGTGACAATTTGCGCATCATAAATATCACCAATCTCCTCTCCTACGTAAGTCCATGCACCTCCCTTAGCATCTTGCCACAAGGTATAGTAAGGTAAATCATCTGATAATTCTACGATGCGAGTTCTGTTGCGTGTCCAGTTCAAGTTCACATCCCAATTCCAATTACTGGATTTAACTGGAGTAAAGCCCATGGTTAATTCCACGCCTTTGCTCACCAATAAACCTGCATTTACATTTTTCAAGGAATACCCAGAGGAAGGGGGCAACTTGGTACTTAAGATCTGGTTTCTATTTTCAACTTGGTAGTAAGTTCCAGAAAAACGTAGTCGATTACGGTACAAACTCAAATCAAAACCCGTTTCATAGGAGGTAACAATTTCAGGTTTCAAATCAGAAATCAATAATGTACTTGGAGTACTTAATCGAGGAATTCCATCCCAAGTTCCTGCATTACCCAAGGTTCCCAATAATTGATAAGGATTGGCATCATTACCCACTTGTGCTACACCACCACGAAATTTAAATAAATCCACTTGGTTTGGCATGTTGAACATTTCATTTAATAAAACACTCAAGGAGGCAGAAGGATAGAAATAGGAACGATTCGCCGCTGGCAGAGTACTTGACCAGTCGTTACGGGCAGTTACATCCAGGAATACCATGTCTTTGTAACCAATATTGGCCAAACCATATCCACTATAAATGGCTCTTTGGAACCAAGTACTATAATAATCTAAGTTCGCTGGGGCAATATTTTGCACATTAAATGCACCTGGAACGATTAAACCTGTACCACTTTTACTTGCATTGGTGATATTAGATCCACGCTGATAACGAGCATTGCCTCCAATGGAGAAGGATAAACTGAAATCGCTCACATCCTTTTTGTAGGTAGCTAAGAAATCCGCATTACTTTCAAAATTGCCCAAATTTATATTTCCATAGGCGCCACGCGGGTCATTGGTATAACTATTGGCTATCTTCATTTCTCGCTGCTCCGTATAGGTATCTAAGGCATACCTACCCATCAAGCTAAATTCAGGACTGATTTGGTAGTCCAAACGTATATTTCCAAATAAACGATCTCTTACAAAACCATTATTCACTTCATAAGCTAGGAAATAGGGGTTATTATACACCGTATTATATTGGGTACGTTGTTGCAAACCCTCTTGCCCTGGCATCCAATAATTCTTTAATTCTAAGATATCAATATGAGGAGAGACATTGTATGCCCATTCCAATGGGTTGGTACCACGGTTACCTGCAGGGCGATTATTGGAAGAAGATCGACTGATATCCAAGTTATTACTCAGCGTCAATTTCTTGTTGACCTTGATGGAAGTATTCAGATTTAAGGTATTTCTAAACAAATCAGAATTAGGAATGATACCTCTATTCTGCATATTGGAAAAAGACAAACGATAATTAAACTGATCGTTACTATTGGCAATGGAAATACCGTTTGTAGTAGTAATACCTGTTTGAACAAATTTGGCCACATTGTCCTTATGAGAGATTAATGGTGTAGCTATTTTCTTGCCATTCGCATCTAGGGGGCTGTTCCACTGCACTTCCGAATAGCCCTTATCTAATTCAGCACCATAGGTAGCACCTACCTCTTCCTGAATTAATTTACCAAAGGCATTGGAAAGTGGATTTCCTGTTATAGAGGCAGGAATGGCAGAAAACTGGCCTGGGCCAAATTTAGTTTGCCATTTGAGGTATTTATAAGGATTATCAAAAACCGTATTAGAAGTGATGTTCACCGTCAATTTACGAGACTTCGCCCCTGACTTGGTCGTAATTAAAACCACGCCATTACCTGCACGTGAACCATATAAGGCTGCGGCACTAGGACCTTTTAAGACAGAGACATTTTCAATATCCTCAGGATTTAAACCTGATATGGAGTTACCAAAATCAGCGCGGTTGTCATTTCCAACTTGACTAATATTATTTAATGTATTGGCGATAGGCACACCGTCAATGACAAATAATGGTTGGTTGTCTGAACTCAATGAATTAGCTCCACGTATAACCATACTGACTGAGGAGCCAGTACCTCCTGTAGAACTAATAGTTACACCCGCCATCTTTCCGGCCATGGCATTCAATACGTTCTCTTGAGCTACCCGATTCATCTCTTTGCCATCTACTTTGGCAACAGAATAACCTAAGGATTTTTCTTCTCTGCGTATACCCAATGCCGTTACAACTACTTCATTAAGCATGGAGGTTCCAGGGTTTAAGGAAATATCCAATTTCTTTTGAGTACCTACTCTTACTTCAGTAGGTTCAAACCCGACAGATGAGAATACCAAAACTGTGTTGGGACCAGATACTTCAATGGAGTAGTTTCCGGATTCATTGGAACTAGTTCCGCGAGAAGTTCCTTTGATGCTGACATTGGCACCTGGAATACCGGAACCATCTTGTTTGGAGCTGATTTTTCCAGTAACAATTGTTGTTTGCGCCCAAAGAACGGGACTAACAAGCAACATGAAGCACAAGGAAAATAACCACCTCCTCAATGTTAGTTGAGTGAAGTTTACTTTCAAGTTAAGATAAATAGGTTTAAGTTTAGAATTAAATAGAACTCTGCGCAATATAGGAATTATTCTAAATCTTCAAATTAAAATTCTATAAAATTGGCATTAAATTAGGATGAATGGCAAAATGAATCTTGTCCATTTTAGGCTAATCAGATTAAGTCAAAATTTTAAATAAAAATTAACGATTTAAAAATTACTTGACAAAGTAAATTTCACAAAAACTTAAAAATCAGCACTTTACTGTCAAATAAATAACCTTGTAAAGATTTATTTAAAATACAATAAATCTAACAATTAGTTAATTTTACTTGTCTTTACGAATGAACTTGAAAGTACACATTTTTAAATAATTACTAAAAAACAGAAATCAGATGGTGACTCACATAAGTTTTGCCATAGCTTAAATAGGCTTATATTTTTTGTCCTATATTTCAAACAAAGAACATAATTACTATACTGACATTTTAAAATGGCAACATAGTTTGTGAGTTTTGCATGGAAGAAATCCCAAAACGGAATTCTTTTGATTAAAATCGGGTTACTCCCTGTTCTAAATTTATATTAATTCAAAGGCTTATCTCCTCTATTTTTATAGTCAGACTAAGCCTGTTCTTATTCATTTAGCCTTCAGGCGTACTTCTATTTTTATTTCAGAAAAATTCCCACTGGTTATTATTCCATGTGTGAGCACATGCTCAAGGTTTTCTTTGTGTTAACCTCACTATTTTTTTAACCAAATAGTTCTAAAAATTTTATTTTATGCAAAAAAGCTACCCCTTTTTTAAAGAATCTAAAAAGAAGTCTTTTTTTCCTAGACTGCTCTTGTTAGTAACTTTATTTTTCTCTATGGCAGCTACACCTGCGCTTGCAGGTTATGTATCAGTATCCTTCAACGAAGGTTTTATTGGTGACCAAAACGGAAATAATAAAGCTCAAAATGCTGTTGCAGTTTCTACCACAGGAATCACTCGATTTTCTTTTGCTCAAAACTCAACAGGCTCAACCTTTCAGTTGCAAGGAAATGATTTACCAGGTTTTGTTACTTTTTACGACAAAAACAATGTTTATCATTCCATTCCTGGTTTAATGAACTGGCGTGAAACCAGTGGTAGTACCATCAGAACAATGGTATTTTTACCGAATCCTGGTACTTCAGAAACGGTTACTCTAAATTCCGGAAGTTACACCATAAACGACACCAAAGCTATTGGTTTGACCTTCAATGGCCAAATCCTAAATATGTCGGGTGGAATTATAACGGGAAATGCAGCTACTGTTTCTTCGATGTTGACAGATTTAAATGCGTATTTAAATTCCCAACCCAAATTAAACATTACTGCAACCTTAAGTGTCACAGAAAATCCAAGTGGTACAAATGCCGTCGCAACGGTTACCTTAAGCTCCGCAGCTACAGTTACCACCTTAGTAGATTACTCTACTTCAGGAGGAACAGCCACAAACGGCTCTGACTATACCAATACGAGTGGAACCTTAACATTTGCTGTTGGTGAATCGTCTAAGACCATTACAGTACCTATTCTTGACGATTTAATCGGTGAAAATACAGAAACATTCAATATTGTCATTGCTAATGCCACGAATGCGGCTATCGTCACTAATACTACAGTAGTTTCCATTTTAGACAATGATGCGGCACCAAGTGGCCTAACATATAATACGCCGAATGTATATTATGTTGGCACTACAATAAGTTCACTTGATCCAACAGTCAATGGATCAGTAGTTTCCTATGCATTAACAGGAACACTACCTGCTGGTTTATCTTTTGATACCTCAACAGGTAAAATAACGGGCACGCCAACTGCGGCTGCTACAACTGCTAGTTTCACCGTAACGGCAACTAACAATGTAGGTAGTACAACTTCCAATACTTTTACTATTGAAGTTCGAATTGCCCCTCCTAGTTCTCTGACATATAATACTCCAAATTCTTACACCGTTAACATAGCTATTAATTCGCTTGATCCTTCCGTGACTGGAACTGTTACATCCTATGCTTTAACAGGAACTCTTCCTACTGGATTAACTTTTAATACTTCAACAGGTAAGATTACGGGTACGCCAACGGTTGTTACTGCAACAACAAGTTTTACGGTAACGGCAACTAACTCATCTGGAAGTACTACATCCAACACATTCACCATTACAGTAAGTGAAATTGTAGACTCAGATGGTGATGGCGTTTCCGATTCACAAGAGGCCATAGATGGCACTAATCCAAACGACGGCTGTTCATATAAGCCAGCGAGCCAGATTTTTGCTAATACATCTACAGCATGGAGAAATACGGACTGCGATGGAGATGGCACCAACAACGGAACCGATTCAGAACCTTTAAATTATTGCGTGGGTGGTGCTGGTGGAAACCCTCCTAGCTTAGGAACTTCAGCTTATACTATTTTTGGATCCAATGACTGTGATGGTGATGGTATCTTAAATAGTGTAGAATGTGCTTGGGGTGGCCCAAGCTGTCAGGACTATGACTCTGATGGAATTCCAAACTTCCAGGATCCAGATTCAGATAACGATGGTATCCCAGATAGCATAGAAAAAAATATTGACACAGACGGCGACGGAATTCCAAACTATTTAGACTTAGATTCAGATAACGATGGTATTTTGGATAGCACAGAAAAAGCGACTGACCGTGATGGT